>NZ_JAHVDX010000001.1:0-1518061 GCF_051486945.1 Stutzerimonas chloritidismutans
CAGCGCTACGCAACCTGGCGATTGCTTTCGAACACTACAACGAAGAGCATCCGCACAGCGCACTGAAATACCGCTCGCCTCGGGAGTTCAGGCGAATGAGCGCAGCATCAATTTAACGGGGCCGCGGTGTCCGGTTTGATAGGGGCAAGTCCAGCCGGAAGAGTAACCGCAGGGGAATTTGAGCAGCAATTCGCCCAGCACCTTGATTGGAAAATCAGACAAGGTGCGGAGCTGGACTCTGCTTTAATCAAAGAAAGCTATGAGGCAGCCGGCTCAGTATTAAGCCTTCCCGAAACCAAGGCAGATTTCCTTCACATAGCCGATATTTTTACAGCCTTGGCAGGCCGAAAGAATGAGCTCATCAAGCTTGGCTCCGAAAGAGCTCAAAAACTGATTTTTGACCTTATCTATATGCACTAGCCATGGTGGGTTATGCCTAACAATGCGCTCAAATCACTCACTTCGTTCGTTGGGACCGGCTAAAGCCGGCCCCTTAGCTTAATCGTTTGAATCGCCGCGGCTTTTGTGGAGGCCGTTTCGTTTAAGTTAGGCCGCCATGGCCTGACCTGTTTGTTGCCTGTGGAAGTTTGCCTCAGCCTCCGCAGGCGGGATATACCCGATTGAGCTCAACAGCCGCTGGTGGTTGTACCAGTGCACCCATTTCAGGGTCGCCATCTCAACAGCTTCGCGGCTCTTCCATGACTGACGGTAAATCAGCTCAGCCTTGTACAGCCCGTTGATAGTCTCGGCCAAGGCGTTGTCGTAGCTGTCGCCCTTGCTCCCAACTGAGGGCTCTATACCGGCCTCTGCCAGTCGCTCGGTGTAGCGGATTGAGACGTACTGACTGCCACGGTCGCTATGGTGAATCAGGCCACCTATACGATGTGGCTGTCGGGCGTACAGTGCTTGCTCCAGGGCATCCAACGACGAAGTCGGTCTTCATGCTGGTACTGACTCGCCAGCCGACGATGCGCCGTGCAAAGACGTCAATCACGAACGCCACGTACAGCCAGCCTTGCCAGGTCGAGACATAGGTGAAATCCGACACCCACAGCTGGTTCGGGCGGTCGGCATGGAACTGGCGCTGGACACGATCCAGCGGACACAGCGACTTGTCGTCGGCCACCGTCGTCCGCACAACCTGGCCACGCCTAATTCCCTGCAACCCAGCTCGCCGCATTAGCCGCTCCACCGTACATCTGGCGACCTCGCGGCCCTCTCGCAGTAACTGCTTCCAAACCTTCACCGCGCCATAGCACTGCATGTTGGTGTCCCACACGCGCTGGATCTCCAAGCTCAATGCCTCATCGCGCTGAGCACGACAACAGCGCAGTGCCGGGTTGCGCTGCTGAGCCACGTGCCTGCGGTAACCGGACAGGGCGATCTGCAACACGCGGCAGATCGACTCGACCCCGAGACGGTCACGATGCTGATCGACAAATGCCCTCAGGACTTGGTGCGGCGCAGGAAGGCCTGCCCGTCAGGCTCCGCCTGGGCAAAATACGCGCTGGCCAGGCGCAATATCTCGTTTGCCTTACGCAGTTCGCGGTTTTCGCGCTCCAGGGCTTTGATGCGCTCGCGCTCTTCACTGGTCTGACCGGGGCGCTGCCCCGCATCGGTCTGCTGGCGACGAATCCAGCCATGCAGGGTTTGCGCGGCACAGCCAATCTTCGGAGCGATGACTTCAATGGCTGCCCACTCGGACGGATAGTCGTTCAGGTGTTCCAGAACCATGCGCACAGCACGTTCACGGACTTCAGGGGAGTAGGTAGTAGTCTTTCTCATGGCCTCATCTTCTCAAGAGTTGAGGCCTCCACGAAACCCGGGGTGATTAACCACAGGTTGATGCGCTGCATTCAAGACTTCATCCGGTCTTCTCGCGACTTATGCAGCTGTCGGGCGTGCTGCTTTTGAGAATTCGGTGTTCCAGCGCTCGCTAATCCGCCAGACACCCGACAAACCCCGCAATTGCATCGACGACCAGCTCCGGTCGCTCCCGGTGGGGGACGTGCTGGCAGCCCTCCAGCAATAACGTCTCAACACGACTGGTTGCGAGTGCGGCGATGCGGTGGACGTGGGTGACGGTGCCGTATTCGTCATCTGTGCCGTGGATCGCGAGGAGCGGGCAGGTAAGGGTGGGGGCGCTGGTTTGGATGGTCCAGTCGGCGTAGCTGTCGTCGAGCCAGGTGTCGATCCAGGCGGAGAGAATCCATTGGGCCTTGTCGCCGTGGTATTTGCGCAAGCGTTCAAGTTGTCCGGGTTCGGCGAAGGTGGCTTGGGTCTGGCGGATGCCTTGGCGGGTGCGGTCTTCGACGAAGGCGAGTGCCGCGATGGTGATCAGTGCGTGGCAGTGATGTGGGTGATGTGCCGCAAGGCTTGCCACCATGATGCCGCCGACGCTGTGGCCGAGCGCGATGAAGTGTTCGACGTCGAGCATGTCCCGCACTGGTGGGAAGTACCGTTGGGCTTCGTCGCGGATGAAGTGGTTCGACCAACCGCCGGGGTGTGCATCAGAGCGGCCGAAGCCGAGGCGGTCGTATGCGATGACGTCGCGCTCGCATGCGACCGCGAGTCGCTCGGGGAAGTCGCGCCACAACTCCACGCAGCCAAGCGAATCATGCATAAGCACGATGGGTGTGCGATGGGTGTGCCGAGTGCGCCAGCGGCGTGAGAACACCTCGCCATCTTCGGTCGGCAGGTAACGGTCTTCGGTTGAAACGGTCATGGCAACGATTACCGGTGAGGCGCACGGCGTTGTCTGCCCCGCGCTCGGTAGCGGCGAGGCAGGGCGGGATGGTCAGCTGGCGGCTGCTGCGGCTTGAGGTGCTGCTTTTTCGCGGTCACGCAGAAGGAAGCGCTGGATCTTGCCACTTGGCGTCTTCGGGAGTTCGCTGACGAATTCGATCTCGCGCGGATAGGCGTGGGCGGACAGGCGCTGGCGTACGTGCTGCTGCAGCGCCTCGGCCAGGGCCGTGTCGCCGACGTGGCTCGGATGGAGCACGACGAAGGCTTTCACCAGTTCGGTTCGCTCGGGGTCGGGTTTGCCGATCACCGCGGCCTCGATGACGGCGGGGTGCTCGACCAACGCGCTTTCGACGTCGAACGGGCCGACGCGATAGCCAGAAGTGGTGATCACATCATCGGCGCGGCCAACGAAGCTGATGCTGCCGTCGTCGTTCATTTCAACCGTGTCGCCGCTGAGGTAGTAGTCCCCGACGAAGGCCTTGGTGCGCGTACCCAGGTAGCCGGCGAACCACAGCAAGGGTGAGCGGGTGCGGTCGAGTGCGAGCATGCCGGGCGTGCCGGGGCCGAGTTCACGTTGCTGCTCGTCGAGCACTACGACGCGGTGGCCTGGCATGGCATAACCGGCGGTGCCGATGCTGACCGGGTGGCTGAGCGCGTGGTGATTGCACAGCACCATGCCCAGCTCGGTCTGGCCGTAGTGATCGTGGATCGTGCAGCCCAGGCCGCTCTTGAACCAGCGAATGACTTCCGGTGTAAGGGGTTCGCCTGCGCTGCTGACCGCGCGCAGGCGGCCCTTTATGCACCCTTCCACCTCTTGACGAGCGGCTAACAGCAGGCGGAACGCGGTGGGCGACCCGGCCATGTTGGTCACACCGTAGTCGTTGACGACGCGGCAAGTGCTTTCGACCGAGAAGCCGCCTTCGTAGAAGAGCGTACTGTGCCCCATCGCCAGCGGCCCGGTGACGGCGTAATACAGGCCGTAGGCCCAGCCCGGATCGGCGATGTTCCAGAAGGTGTCGTCCGGGCGGAGGTCCACGGCGTCGCGCATGTAGGTGACAAAGGCGACGATGGCCTTGAGCGGCACGTGCAATTGCTTGGCCGGGCCGGTGGTGCCGGAGGTGAACATGGCCAGGAAGGGCGCGTCGCCGTGCTGCAGTACGGGTTCGAAATCGGTCGAGTACCGGTTGACCTGGGTCCAGAAATTTTCGCTACCGTCGCCTACGACAAGGCGCTGCGGAGCCACTTCGATGGCATCGAGCTTTTCACTGTTGGGCGTATCGGTTACGACCAGCTTCGAACCGGATTCCTTGACCCGATGTTCGACCGCCTTGGGGCCGAACGCAGTGAACAGGGGCTGGTAGATTGCGCCCAGCCGCCAGGTGCCGAGGATGGTAATGAGCAGTTCCGGTGTGCGGGGAAGCAGCCCGGCAACGGTATCGCCCGGCTTGATGCCCTGACTTTGCAGTAGGTTGGCGAAGCGCGCTGCGGCGTCCTTGAGCTGGGCGAAGGTCCAGGTGGCGCGCTGGCCGTTGCGGCCTTCCCAGATCAGCGCGACCTTGTCGGTATCGGCGTGCCGGTCGCAGCACTCGACGCAGGCGTTCATCGCTTGCATGTTGCCGCTGAGGAGGGAGGAGACGGTCTGGTCGTAGTCGAACTCGCTGGCAGCAGTGGCATGGTCGCGCATGGCTGGCTCCGGGTTTCTTGTTATGGGTGCCCGGATATTCGCGCCGCAGGGTGGCGGCAACAATGGCAAAAGCCGGCAACCTCGATGAGCGGTTTGGACAAGGAGCCGAGGCGTTGCCCGGGCGCGTCAGAATCCGACGGCCCGACTGCACTTGTAAGCGCCGCGCGCCTCGAAAGCAGGAGCCCATCGCAACCAGACCGGAGGTGTTCCATGAGTATCGACCCGCTCGACAGGCCGCACGACCAGCAACCGGTGCCCGGCCAAGGCCAGAACCCCAGCCATGAGCCCGAACCTGACTTCATCACCGACAACCCTGACGTGCAGCCGGGCACTGCCCGTGAGCGCAAGCCCGGCGATAAGGCGGATAAGCCCGCGTAAGTCCATCGGCAAGCGAATGGTATACGGACGCGACTGCCAGATTGTCCGCGGCTGCATAGTCCCATCGGAGCGCGGCGGGGTCATGTAGTGCCTTTGTGTTCGTGGCATGACTACTGCGGTCCGCTGACGCTCAGCGAATGGCAGGAATGGGCAAGCCTGCGGCACCTCTGGGCAGTGGTCGAGGCGCACATGCTGGCTACGCTAAGCAGGCTGAAACCGAAACTGACGGGGCTGCCCGGTTCTCGTACCGCTTGCCGGCGGGCGGAAGGCCATGAGCGGCCCCGGACACTCATCCTCCTGATGATCGATGAGAGGCTGTATATGGAGATCCCTTCCAACTTCCAGGAAGTCGAAGTTTACCGGGCCGAGCTGGTCCGCCTCTTGATGCGGCGTATACCAGAGCCGGGCGCTTTCGAAACGGCTATCGCGCCGCTGCATGTGATCCGCTGCGATAGGCCGTCCGAGCCCATCCACACCGTGCATCGACCGGCGCTCTGCCTGATCGTCCAAGGGCGTAAAGAAGTGACGTTGTGGGATGAGCGTTACCTTTACGATCCGCTCAATTACCTCGTCGTGTCGGTGACACTGCCGGTGTCTGGCCGCGTATTGGAGGCGAGCCCGGACGCGCCCTACCTGTGTCTGCGACTGGACCTGGACCCAGCCGAGATAGCCCAGCTGATTGTCGATGCGCCGCCTGCGGGTGTACCGGACGAGCCGGGTCGGGGGCTTTTTCTCAACAGCGTCGATGCGCCACTGCTCGATACGATGCTGCGCCTGGTACGGCTGCTGGAAACGCCGCGCGATATCGGCATGCTCGCACCGCTCGCGTTGCGTGAGCTGTATTACCGGTTGTTACGGGGGCGCAGCGGGCGACGCCTTTACGAGATCGCGCTGGGCGATTCGCAGACACACCGGGTGACGCGCGCAATCGAATGGCTGAACAAGCATTACGCCGAACCGTTGCGCATCGACGACCTCGCGCGAGTTGCCAATCTCGGCAACTCCACGTTGCATCACCGCTTCAAGGCGGTCACGGCGATGAGCCCGTTGCAGTACCAGAAGCAGTTGCGCCTGCAGGAGGCGCGTCGGCTGATGCTCAGTGAAGGGCTCGATGTGTCCAGTGCGTGTTACCGCGTCGGCTACGAAAGCCCTTCGCAGTTCAGCCGTGAATACAGCCGCCAGTTCGGTTGCCCGCCTTCGAAAGACGTGAGCCGCCTGCGCGATATCGCGTGATCGCTAATCGTGGTCTATGACGCGCGGATTCGCGACGTGATCACGACCCTAGCGGGCATCCCAATCTCTACGTCAACGCCTGGTAGTGGGCCCCACGCTGAAGAATCTGTTCGACAAGCACTACCTCGACCATGCCAGTAACGAGGATTTCGAATCGATACCGGGATACCGAGGCGTATGTGGTAGTGACGAACCTGGCCGCGAGTTGCGTTTGGGCGTCGCACTTCGCATATGAAATCGGCTCGCCGTTAGGTCAGTACTGAGGTTGATGAGGCCGAGGCCCAAGTCAGCCGCCCAACCTGGCGCTGATCGCTCTTGATGTGTCCAGCAAACGCTTCGCCGCTTCGCCGTCGGGCTCGGCGGTGAAGCCCGGCTCGGTGCCAACGACGGTGATCACGCCTGCGAGGCGCTGGCTGTGGCTGAACAGCGGCGCTGAGAGGGCGTTCACGCCGGCCATCAGCAGGCCGTGAACGGGCTGGATATGTGTGCGCTGCAGTTCGCGCATGGTTTCCAACAGCGCCTCAGCGGAGGGTGCACCCGGGCGCTTCAGTTCGTTGTCGCGCAGTTCGGCGGTTTCCGCGTTCGGTAGGAACGCGTTGAACACCAGCCCAGTAGACGAGCCGAGCAAGGGCAGCACCGAGCCGACCTGAGTCACCAAGGTCACGGCGCGCACCGCTTGCTCGACATGCACAACGGCAGGGCCGCGGTTGCCCCATACGGCGACGAAGCAGGTCTCGTTGAGCCCATCACGCAACTGCGCCAGGTGCGGCGTCGCCAACCTGACCACATCCAACCGGCCCAGCGCGGCCAGCCCCACGAAGAGCGCGGCGCGGCCCAGCCCGTAGTGATTGGTCAGTGGGTCCTGCTCGGCGAAGCCGCTCGCCATCAACGCCTGCAGGTAACGATGAACCTTGCTGGCCGGCATGTCGACGTGCTCGGCCAGGCGCGAGAGCGACGTCGCCGGCGCCAGTTCGGCGAGCGCGGTGAGGATGTCCGTGCCGACCTCGGCGGCCTGAACCTTCTGACGGCGAGGCGCCGCGTCCGTATTGCTGTTTGCCATTGAGTGCACTGCCTGTCTGACGGCCCGCGTTTGGAGGCGCTGTTTATAGCTTGACGCTTTGGGTGAGTTCAAATTACTTTTTGCGTAAACGAGTTACGCAAAAAAGAGAGGCGGTCATGCAGACACAAGAACAATCAAGAGAGTCCGCTCGATATCAATCAGGGTTCGGCAACGAATTCAGTAGCGAGGCGTTGCCCGGCGCCTTGCCGGTCGGGCAGAACTCGCCGCAGCAGGTGCCCTATGGGCTCTATGCGGAGCTGCTGTCGGGCACGGCGTTCACCGTGCCGCGCAGCGAGGCGCGCAGAACCTGGATGTACCGCATCCGCCCCTCGGCCAATCATCGGCAATACCAGCGGCTGGATCGGCAGCTCGGCAGCGAGCTGGGGCCGGTCACGCCTAATCGCCTGCGCTGGAATCCTGAGCCGCTTCCCGAGCGCGCCACCGATTTCCTCGACGGGCTGGCCTGCATCGCAGCCAATGCCGAGCCTGGCCAACCGGCCGGCGCGAGTGTGTATCGCTATGCGGCGAATGCGTCTATGGAGCGGGTGTTTTTCAACGCTGACGGCGAGCTGTTGATCGTGCCGCAGCAGGGCGCGTTGCGTCTGGTCACCGAGCTTGGCGTGCTCGAGGTATCGCCGCTCGAAATCGCCGTCATACCGCGGGGCATGCGCTTTCGCGTGGAGCTGGCCGGCACGACTGCGCGCGGCTACGTCTGTGAAAACCATGGTTGCGCGCTGCGCCTGCCGGATCTCGGCCCGATCGGCAGCAATGGCTTGGCGAATCCGCGCGACTTTCTGGCCCCGGTCGCTCATTACGAAGACCGCGACGAGCCTGTGGTGTTGGTGCAGAAATTCCTCGGTGAGCTCTGGGCGACCGAACTGGATCACTCCCCCCTGAACGTCGTCGCCTGGCACGGCAACAACGTACCCTACAAGTATGATCTGCGACGCTTCAATACCATCGGTACGGTCAGCTATGACCATCCCGACCCGTCGATCTTCACCGTATTGACGTCGCCTAGCGCCATCCATGGTATGGCCAACATCGACTTCGTTATCTTCCCGCCGCGCTGGATGGTCGCCGAAAACACCTTCCGGCCGCCGTGGTTCCACCGCAATCTGATGAATGAGTTCATGGGCCTGATCGATGGGGCTTACGATGCCAAGGCCGACGGCTTCTCGCCTGGAGGTGCCTCGCTGCACAACTGCATGAGCGCGCACGGGCCGGATCACGTCTCGACTGAACAGGCGATCCGCGCCGAACTCAAACCGCACAAGATCGAGAACACCATGGCGTTCATGTTCGAGACCGGCCAGGTGCTCCGCCCCACACGCCAAGCCTTGGAAAGCCCGCAGCTGCAGCAGGATTACGACAGCTGCTGGGCGGGCCTCGCCAAAACCTTCGACAAGAATGGGAAATGACATGACCGCACATCCTCAAAACGCGCCCCGTAGCTGGGTCGAGTCGGCCAACGGCCACGCTGACTTCCCACTCACCAACCTGCCGCTGGGTGTGTTCAGCCATGACGCAGGCGAGCCGCTTGGCGGTGTCGCCATTGGCGATCAGATTCTTGACCTGCGTGCTGCCTGTGACGCGGGCCTGTTCTTTGGCCCTGCACTGGAAGCGGCCAAGGCTGCCAGTGGCAGCAGCCTTAACGCTTTCTTTGCGCTGGGTGCTTCGGCGCGTCAGGCGCTACGCGGCGCCTTGCTGGACCTGCTCGGCGAAGGCAGTGCGCGCGAAGGCGATGTTAAGCCGCTGCTGCGACCGATGGCGGGCTGCCAGATGCATATGCCGGCGAAAGTAGGCGACTACACCGACTTCTATGTCGGCATCCATCACGCCACGAATGTTGGCAAGCTGTTCCGGCCGGACAACCCGTTGCTGCCGAATTACAAATACGTCCCCATTGGTTATCACGGGCGTGCGTCAACGGTCGGTCTGTCCGGTGCCTCGGTGCGGCGCCCCAACGGCCAGACGATGCCGCCCGGTGCGACCGAGCCGAGCGTTGGCCCGAGCAAGCGACTGGACCTGGAACTGGAGCTCGGAATCTGGATTGGGCCGGGCAACGTGCAGGGCGAGCCGATCCCGATCGGGCAGGCGGCCCAGCACGTCGCCGGCTTTTGCCTTCTTAATGACTGGTCCGCGCGTGACCTGCAGGCCTGGGAATACCAACCGCTGGGGCCGTTTTTGTCGAAGAGTTTCGCTACCAGCGTCTCGCCCTGGGTGGTTACACCCGAAGCGTTGGAGCCGTTCCGCTGCGCGCAACCGGCACGCCCGGATGGCGATCCCGAGCCGCTGGCCTATCTCAGTGATGCGCAGGACCAGGCGCAGGGTGGCTTGGATATCGAGCTGGAAGTCCTGCTGCAGACCGAGTCCATGCGCACCAAGGGTCTCCCGCCGCAACGCATCGCTTTGAGCACGACGCGCAATATGTACTGGACGGTCGCGCAGATGGTTACGCACCACAGCGTCAATGGATGCGCCCTGCAGCCGGGCGATCTGTTCGGCTCGGGCACCTTGTCCGGCGATAGCGCCGATAGCCTCGGAAGCCTGTTGGAAATAACCCAGGGCGGCAAGCAACCGCTCGAGTTGGCCAGTGGCGAGACCCGTACGTTTCTTGAGGATGGCGACGAGATCATCCTCAAGGCGCGCTGCCGTCGCGATGGCCAGGCCTCGATCGGGTTTGGCGAATGTCGCGGGCGGGTGATCGCCGCACCTGCCATGGCGTAAAAAGAATAAATTTGCCCTGATCGCGAGGTGCAGGGGCAAAGCCGTTCGTATAAATGCGTGCCGGTGCCGCTGCGGGGGGCGGGGTAGGGGCGAATGAATTCGCCCCTACGGTTGATGTAGGGGCGAACTTGTTCGCCCAGCGGGGCTACGATGAAGTAGCAGTGTCACGGTTATTCGAGTCCGGCTGTTTCCAGGCCGCTTGGGGCGACCGGGCCGGCTGCCGCGTTGCGCATCTGTTCGGCTAGGGCAAGCGTGAAGTGTCGGACGGCGGACCAGCGCAGGTGCACGGCATCGACGAACGCGTTGTCCGGCGTGCTCCAATCCTTGTCAGCATTCCAGTAAGTGCCGTGGCTGCCCAGGCTGGCCTGGATGCGCTGGTCGAAGTCGGCCATGAATGTGCCGTCCGGATCGTATTGTTCTTTCCACTCGGGATGCAGGGGCGTCGAAACGACCATCAGCTGCTGGCCGGTTTGCTCTAGCCGTTCACGTAGCTGGCGCAGGGCGGCAAAGCAGTTGCGGTCCAGCGCTTCGGGCCGGCCATAGAGCAGGTCGCGGGTATTGTTGGTCACCAGCGGGCCGTCGCCGTGGCGGTTGAATACCAGCGGATCCCACTCGATCTGCCCGGCGCGCTGTGCCTTGACGGTCAGCGCGTTGCGCGCGAGCGACTTGGGCGCGAAGTAGCGCATGTAATAGCCCCAGGGTGAGGCGCCACCATAGACGTAAGGGTCGACGTGTTCGCGGTTGAACACGGCGGTCGGTACGCGCCAGCAGCCTGCGAAATCCTGCGGATCGGCAATCATCACCACGCTGCGAATGCTGGGCTCGCGGTCGAGCAACCATTGCCCGACATAGGTGGACTGGTTGGCAAACAGTCCGCAGAAGGCGCCATTCATGGGACGCAGCTCGGGCATGGCTCGGGTCAAGGCATCGCCGTCGACGTGGCGCCAAGCCACAGACGAGCCGATCACCAAAAGATTGGGCGAACGGATCGGGTTCGCACGCAAGAAGTTGAGTTTCTCGTCCACGCACAGGTTGTTCGAAAACGCGGGGGGCGGCAGGTTGCCGGTGCGCTCGAGCAAGAACAGCGTCAGGCAGAACAGCCCCAGCGTGCCGAACACTCCGGCGAAGACCGACAGCAGATACCGCGCCCGAATACCGCCCGGCGCGCTGGCAGCGCGGGTGGCTTCGTCGTCGGGGTGGGGGAGGTCTGCTGCCTGGATCATGATCTATCTCCCTTCGAGCTTGGCGCTGATGACTTGTGCAAAGTGGCCGATGTTGCGCAGCGACTCGAGCTCAGCCGTGCGGAACTTGATACCGAAGCGCTGCTCAGCCGCGACGGTCAGCATGACGTGGGTCTGGCTGTCCCAGCCGTCTATATCGTTGGCGGTCATTTCCGGTGCGAGGACAATGCTGTCGTCGTCGAACACGTCGTGGAAAACGGGGGTCAGTGCCTGGAGTACTTCTGCTTCGGTCATGCCTTTACCTCGATGAAGTGGCGGGAAGTGCGGGGGCTGGTGAGGTCGTAGCGCCAGAAGGTCGCGTCGGCGGGTGCAGTGCCGGGCGCTGGATGCTGGATGAAACCGAGCCGTGGGTAGTGTTCGGCCACCATCGCGTTACGCTCGGTTGGCCGGTACTCGCCGATCAGGGCGCGGTAGCCGGCGGCGATTGCAGCGCTGACCAGCACGTCGAGCACGGCGTCTTCGACCTGCCGGCCAAGTACTCGACAGCTCATCAGCCAGCTGTCGATCAGCAGTTCGTCATCGCTGACCGACGCGTCCGGGCAGGCGAGCACAACGCTGATCAAGCCGTTGTCGCCGAACTTGTCCGCCAGCCGGATCGCCAACGCTACGCACCGAGAGTCGTTGGCCATGCGCTCGACCTCCGCCTCGCCGTAGCGGCGCGTGGTGAGGTTGAACTGGTTGGTCTTGTTGATCAGCTGTGTGCTACGTGCCAGTTCAGCCGTTCGGATGGGAGCAGCCGTCATCACCATCTCGAGGCCCCGCAGGTAGCCTTCCATGTCCGTGGCTTGACTCATGGCGGCTTTGCGCTCGGCGTTGAGCGCATAGTTACGGCCACGGGTGGTGTCGTCCGAGGTGAAGGACACCGCTTCGAAGTAGCCAGCCGCGGCGACACGTGCGGGGTAGTCCGCCACGTCATCGGGTAGCTCCGGCACAGCCACTTCGGGCAGTTCGCGGCGCACGATGTCGCGCTCGGCGGGGTTGTCATCCACGAAGACGAGGCTGTCCAGGCCGATATCGAGCATCGACGCAATGCGCCGCAGGTTGCCGGCCTTGTCTTCCCAGTTGGCTACGAAGGCGGAGATGTCGCTTCGCTTGAGCACCATTTCGGGATGGTTGAACGCAGCCTCGGCGACACTCAGATCGTTTTTGCTGCACACCGCAAGGATGATTCCGCGCCGCGCCAACAACGCGGCATAACGCTGGAAGCTCAAAAAGGCTTCGCCACTGGGCGAGCCCTGACCAAGGTGAATGCCCTCTACGCCATCGTCGCCGACTACGCCGCCCCAGAGCGTGTTGTCCAGATCCAGTACCAGACATTTGCGGGCTAGACCGACGCTCGCTGCCGCGATGCGCGCCAGTTGGTCGCCATACAGCGGCGCAAGGTGGGGGCTGACCAGCTGCTTGGCTTGGTGCCAGCGCACCGGCTCGCCAAGGCCGTCGCCGTAGCTGCCGCGCGCGGCTTCCCAAGCGAGGTCCATGAGCAGCACACCGTCTTCACGAGCGGCCTGCCGGATGGCCGTGTTGAGCCGCTCGACCAGCGCATAGGGCGAGGCCGGCACCAGCGCCTCGAAGGAGCCGAACAACGGTGGATCGGCAGGCACGATGGTCTGTTGCACCACCTGTGCGGCGTAGCGCTCACGCGCCCGACGCCAAAGCAGGCGAAGTTCCTCGACACGCTCGTTCACCGCGGCCTCCACATCGGCTTGGCTGGCGTCGAGTGACAGTTGAAGCGGTGCATCACGTGCATCCAGCGCGAGCATGATCAGCTGCGGCGCAAAGGCGTTGAGCGCGGCATCGTCCATCAGCAGCGCCTGGCGATACATCCCATAGGGCGCGACATGGACCGAAAGCGCGAGGCGCCGATGCAACCCAGCGATGCGGATCGCAGGCACGAGATGATCGACAGTATGTGAAGCCAGCAGGG
This sequence comes from Stutzerimonas chloritidismutans, assembly GCF_051486945.1. Classification (GTDB taxonomy): domain Bacteria; phylum Pseudomonadota; class Gammaproteobacteria; order Pseudomonadales; family Pseudomonadaceae; genus Stutzerimonas; species Stutzerimonas chloritidismutans_B. Next base: position 12,996 of record NZ_JAHVDX010000001.1, read on the forward strand.
CGATACGCAGTGGTCGCAGCCCCGGCGCGCTTGCATCACCGCTGGCAACCGCGCGCAACCCTTCGCTCGCTAGCCGGTCCAGCCGCGTGGTCTGGGTAAAGTCGCGGCGATAGCCGGCCAGGCGAGCAGCCTCGGCCAGGCGAAGCATTGCATCGGGCTCGCGCTTGGCCTCGCCAATCGCCGCGCCTAGATCCGGGTGTTGTGCCAACCAAACGAGCTGATCCATAAGCAGCGGAACTCCTTGTCTAGAACTGGAAATAGAGGAATTCGGTAGGGGCCACGGAGAAGGCCACGGCGAGCGCGAAGAAGCCCAGTACGCCAACGGCCAGCCCGATCACCGGGCTCGGGCTCCAGAGCGCCACGGGAAACCAGCGCAGCAGCCAGTGCTCGCGCGGCTGGGCATCCAGGGCGGTGCGTACGCGAGCCATCCACTGCTGCACGTTGGGCATCAGCCAGACGAAGGCCAGCAACAGAGCGACCGTGAGGTAATCGGATTTGTCGAACTTGGTCGTCAGGTCGCTCAAGCCAATCATTCCGGACAGCATCGCCAGCGCGGCGGTGACGCTTTCGGCACGGAAGAACACCATTGCGACCACAACGCAGAGAAAGGTCAGCAGCACTGCGGCGCCGTGGTGCATTGGTTTGTCGCTGTCGAGCGGCAGGCCCTGGCGTGCTTTGAACGCACGGAACCCATGCGCGACGACCAGATAGAAGCCGTGCAGCAGTCCGAACACTACGAATTGCCAGCCAGCGCCATGCCATACGCCAGAGATGAACATCGTCAGCACCGTCGGGTAGGCCACCAGCACCACGAAAGTGCCGAGACTCATCTTGCCGCGACGTGGCAGCGGCTTGCCGGCCGCCATTCGCGAGCGCGTGATGCGCATGACGATGGGGTTGTAGAGATAGGCGGTGAGAAAGCGCGTCAGCGTCATGTGCCAGCGCGACCAGTAGTCGATGACGTTATGCGCTTTGAATGGGCTGTTGAAGTTGACCGGCAGGCGCAGGCCAAACATCAGGCCCAAGCCAATGGCCATGTCGCTGTAGCCGGAGAAGTCGAAATAGATTTGCAGCGTATAGGTGAGTGCGCCGAACCAGGCGTCGTACAGAGCCGGCACCGTGCCGTCCGCAGCGACCGCAAAGATCGGCGACGCTTTGGCGCCCAGTGGGTCGGCAATGATGACCTTCTTGAACAGACCGAGCAGAAATACCGTAAGGCCGAGCGACAGGTTATCCAGGCGCGGGCGGAAGGTGCTGGCGTCCTTGAACTGTTTGAGCATCTCGCCGTGGTGTGTGATCGGGCCGGCAATCAGTTGTGGGAAAAAGCTGATGAACAGGCAGTAGTTGACGAAATCGTGCTCACTGACTTCGCCGTCATCGGCGTCCACCAGATAGGCAATTTGCTGGAACGTGAAAAAGGAGATTGCCAGTGGGAGGATGATGTCGCCTACCGACCAGCCCAGGCCGAAAGCCTCATCCAGCGTGCCGAACAGGAAACCGGTGTACTTGTAGTAACCGAGCAGCGCGACGTTGGCACCGACCCCAAACACCAGCAGAACCCTGGATGAATTGCGCATCAATGCGCCGCCGAGCAGGTAGTTGAAGACCATGCTGCCGACCAGTAGCGGCACGTAGGCAGGGTTCCACCAACCGTAGAAAACCAGCGATGCGAGGGTCAGCCAAACCGCTGCATGACGTTGCCGACCACTGCCAGCAAGCAGGATGAACCCGAGCAGGACCACCGGCAGGAAACCGGCAATGAAGATCATGGAGTTGAAGAGCACTGTCCTTATCCTTGCTCAGAAAATCCTCTGCCGAACCGCTGGGTTCGGCGACAGCGTCCATGAACCAGCCCGTGACAACAGTCGTCGGTGCGCTGGCTCACCCCCGAAAAGAGCGTTTCGCTGCCAGGCTCGATCCTTCTCGCTACTACGGAGTCATCTCCTGGTCTGTGAATGCGACTGGCAGTTGTAAGAAAAAGTTGCGCCGTTCGTCTGGTAAGAAAAGTTGGCGGATGGACGGAAACATGCAGCGAAACCAAGCGAAACGGCGCGATTCAGAGCGGTTTCGGGGAGATGGCCGAACGGGGCCGAAACGGCAGCGAATGCGCGCGAATGGCGGGTACGCCGTTGCGAGAGGCGAGGCGGACGGCCAGAAAATGAGGTGTTTATCACAATCCCGATGAGCGCCATGGGCCTGGACTGAACTTTCCCATCGGTCAGCCGATGACCCACCAGTACTCCTACTCCTTTTGCGGATATATATCCCATGCGAATGACGCTGAAACTGAAGGTTCTGCTCCTGGCACTCGTGCCGATCGTTCTGTTCGCGGCAGTGCTGAGCGGCGCGGCGGCAAAGATCCTTCACTCGCTTGCCCAAGAAGAGATCGAAACCACCCGTGAGCGGCTCATCGACGATGCCCGCGCCCGTTTGGAAGACTACATGCGCATCGGTGTCAGTAGCGTCGCGCATCTCTACGAGCCGGCGGCGCAGGGCGACATGGCCAGCCGCGACGAGGCCATCGCCATCCTGAAAAAGATCAAGTTCGGCAAGGACGGCTACTTCTTTGGCCACGACTCCAACGTGGTCCGCCTGTTCCGCGGCGAAAGCCCGGTGGACGTTGGCGTCAATCTGAGCGACCGCCGCGACCCGAATGGCGTGTACGTCAACCGCGAGCTGGTTGCGGTCGCGAAGAACAACACCTACTACGTCAACTATTCCTCGCCGTTGCCGAGCAACGACAAGGTATTGGTACCCAAGCTCGCCTATAGCTACTACCTGCCTAAATGGGACCTGGCGCTGGGCACGGCGGTGAACCTGGATAACATCGAAGCGGCGCTGGACGAAGTCCGTACGGACATCGACGGCCGCGTGAACTCTATCCTCAGCAGCATCCTCGCCATCGCCGGCGTGATGCTGGTAGCGCTGGGTATCGCCGGGGTCGTGATCAGCAACTCCATTGTCAAACCCATCCAGGTAATCCGCGCTCAGCTCGACGACATCGCTGCCGGCGAGGGCGACCTGACCCACCGTCTGCCAGAGAACCGCAACGACGAACTCGGCCAGCTTGCCCGCTCGTTCAACCTGTTCGTCGGCAAGATCCACACCATGGTCAGCCAGGTCGCCGAAATGACCGGCCAGCTCACGGGCATGGTCGGTGAGGTTGCCGCGCAGGCGCAGCGTTCCGAGAAAGCGATGGAAACCCAACGCCAGGAGACCGATCAGGTCGCCACGGCGATCAACGAAATGTCCGCCGCTGCGCAGGAAGTGGCCCACAGCGCGCAAGGCGCCGCCGAAGCGGCTCAGCAGACCGACCGTGAAGGGCAGCAGGCCAAGGCAGTCGTGGATACGAGCATTCGCCAGATCCATGCGCTGGTGGAGGAGATTCGCAGCAGCGGAAGCTCGTTGGACGAACTGCAACAGGACGTGCACGCCATCGTCGGCGTGCTCGACGTGATCCGCTCGATTGCCGAGCAAACCAACCTGCTGGCCCTCAACGCGGCGATCGAAGCGGCCCGTGCCGGTGAAGCCGGACGTGGCTTCGCGGTGGTTGCCGATGAGGTGCGCGCGTTGGCCAGCCGCACCCAGCAAAGCACGCAGGAAATCCAGGGCATGATCGACCGCCTGCAGACCGGCACGAAGCAGGCCGTCGCCGCGATGGGCCGTTCGAGCGAAGCCGGGGATGCCAGTAGCGCGCAGGCCAACCAGGCCGGTGCCTCGCTGGATGCGATCTCACAACTGATTGCGACCATCAACGGCATGAACGCCCAGATCGCCAGCGCGGCCGAAGAGCAAACCGCAGTCGCGGAAGAGATCAACCGCAGCGTTCATCAGATCGCCACGGCTGTCGAAAACGTAGCCGAGGAAACCCAGCAGGGCGCCCGTACGGCACGCAACCTTGCCAACGTCGGCGAACGCCTCGGTGGGCTGGTGCGTCAGTTCCGCATCTAGGTTTGCGGGCGGCATGAGCCGCCTTCGCTAAACGACAAAGCCGGCACAACTGCCGGCTTTGTCGTTTCTAGCCCCTGGCTCGCAGCGGCGAGCGTCAGCCGAAGAAATACAGGCAGCCGGAGATCACCACGCCCGAGTACACCAGCATCAGCAGGCAGTAGCCCATGATGTCCCTTGCGCCGAGGCCGACGATGCCGAGGATCGGGAGCGCCCAGAAGGGCTGGATCATGTTCGTCCAGGCATCGCCCCAGGCGATCGCCATGGCAGTAACGGCCGGGGCCACGCCCAGCGCCTGGCCGGCAGGCAGCATGATCGGGCCCTGCACGGCCCACTGGCCGCCGCCAGACGGCACGAAGACGTTCACCAGGCCCGCGCTAAGGAAAGCCAGCACCGGGAAGCTGTCGGCCGACGACCAGGCGATGAAGGTGTCGGTGATCTGCTTGCCTAGTGACAGCCCGTCGGCATTGGCGCCGACCATCATGCCCATGATTCCGGCGTAGAACGGGAACTGGATGACGATGCCGCTGATTCCACCGATGCCATCCTGCACCGCGCGCATGTAGCGCTCCGGCGAGCCATGCAGTGCCAGGCCAATGAACAGGAACAGACCAATGACGATATTCAGTGTCAGCGCGAAGCCGTTCGCGGCGAAGTAGTAGCCGAAATAAACGACGCCGAGCGCGACGATCAGCAGATTGAGGATCCGGCTGTCATCCAGGCGCTGGGCGAGCGTGGCGCGGGGGAGGGCGTTGTGCTCGGGGTCGCGCAGCAGGGCGGGATCAGCGGTTTTCGGGGTCTTCGGATGCATCGCCCAGTTGAGGATCGGCAGGCCAATGACGAGCAGCGCGATGATGGTCAGGTTCATGGGTGTGAACAGCGTTTCGCCGACACCCAGCGCCGTGGTGACAACGCCACCGGTCATGCGCTCGAGGTCCGCACCGCCGGTGGCCAGCGAGAGCGGGATCGAGCCTGACAGGCCGCCGTGCCAGATCAGGAAGCCTGAATAGGCCGAGGCGACCAGTAGTGGGTAGTCCACGCCTTTGACCTCACGTGCCAGCGCACGGGCAAAAACGGCGCCGATCACCAGGCCGAAACCCCAGTTGATCCATGACCCGGCCAGTGCGACCAAGGTGACCAGCACGATGGCGCGCCCCGGCGAGCGTGCCGTGCGAGCGAGGCCGGCAAGCAAGCGATGAATTGCCGGGGCGCTGGCCAGCGCGTGGCCAGTGACGAGGATCAGCGCCATCTGCATGGCGAAGGTCAGCAGGTTCCAGAAACCGGTGCCCCAGTGCTGCGCCATGGCGGGAAGGCCTTGGCCGGTCACCGTCATGCTCGCAACGAGCACGATAAGGCTGAGCAGAATGGCGAAAACGAAGGGCGAGGGTAGATAGCGTTGTACGAGCTTCACGCTTGCCGAGGTGATGGCGTTGAGCATGGATTGGTCCTTGTTCTTATTGCTGTGCGTTGTGGTTGTCGCTGTTTATCCGTAGCCGCTCTGCCTGCGACTGTGGTTTCAAACCCCCCGTCGCGGTCGGGTCGCAGGTAGAACCTGCTCCTACAAAAAAGCGCTGTGCTGTAGGGGCTGGCTCTGCCTGCGACTTGCGGGTGCAGCCTCGGGGTGGTTCTGGTCGCAGGTAGAACCTGCTCCTACAAAAAACCGCTGCTGTAGGAGCTGGCTTTGCCTGCGACTTGGGATTTCAGCCTCGGGAGTGGTTCCGGTCGCAGGTAGAACCTGTTCCTACAAAAAAGCGCTGCTGTAGGAGCTGGCTCTGCCTGCGACTTGCGGTTTCGGCCTCGAGGTGGTTCCGGTCGCAGGTAGAACCTGCTCCTACAAAAATCGGATCAGGCGCGCTCGATGGCCAATGCCACACCTTGGCCGCCGCCAATGCACAGGGTTGCCAGGCCTTTCTTCGCATCGCGGCGGATCAGTTCGTGCAGCAGCGTCACCAGTACGCGGCAACCGGATGCACCGATCGGATGGCCGAGTGCAATAGCGCCGCCGTTGACGTTGACCTTGTCCGCGTCCCACCCCAGCTCCTGGCCGACAGACAGAGCCTGCGCTGCAAACGCTTCGTTAGCTTCGATCAGGTCGAGGTCGTCCAGCGTCCAACCGGCTTTCTCAAGGCAGCGGCGCGTGGCGGAAACCGGAGCGATGCCCATGATGGCCGGGTCGACACCCGCATTGGCGTAGCCGGCAATCTTCGCCAGTACGGGCAGCCCGAGCGCTTGGGCTTTGGCGGCGCTCATCATCAGGACCGCGGCGGCGCCGTCGTTCAGACTCGAAGCGTTGCCGGCAGTCACGCTGCCATCCTTCTTGAACGCGGGCTTGAGCTTGCCCAGTGCCTCGGCCGTGGTGCCGGCGCGGGGCTGCTCGTCGGTGTCGAACACCAACGGCTCGCCCTTGCGCTGCGGGATTTCGATTGGGGTGATCTCGCCCTTGAAACGCCCGGCCTCAATAGCGGCCACAGCCTTCTGTTGAGAACCGGCAGCGAACGCGTCCTGCTGCTCGCGGCTGATCGCGTACTTGTCGACCAGGTTCTCGGCGGTGATGCCCATGTGGTAATCGTTAAAGGCGTCCCAGAGGCCGTCGCTGATCATCGAGTCGACCATCTGAGCGTGCCCCATGCGCAGCCCAGTTCGGGCCTTCGGCATCACGTAGGGCGCCAGGTTCATGTTCTCCATACCCCCTGCGATGATCACTTCCGCGTCGCCGCAGCGAATCGCCTGAGCGCCCAAATGCAACGCCTTCAGGCCCGAGCCGCAGACCTTGTTCAGGGTCAGTGCTGGCACGGCGTGTGGCAGGCCTGCGGCAATCGCAGCCTGGCGAGCGGGATTTTGTCCGGCGCCAGCAGTGAGCACCTGGCCGAGAATGACTTCATCCACCTCGGCAGGGTTCAGATGGGTCTGGGCGAGCAGTCGCTTGATGACAGCGGCGCCCAGTTCATGGGCAGGGATATTAGCCAGCGCGCCCTGGAAGGCGCCAATGGCGGTACGGGTGGCGGCGACGATGACGACGTCTTGCATATTCATGCTCCAGTTGAAATGGATGTTGTTCTAGTACCGGTAAGTCGTTTTTCAAAGATGCGGATGGTCAACGCAAGCGTTGCTGAATGTCCACGGTCCCGTAGAGCCAACCTGCTGGCGATCCGCAGTCCCGCTCACCCGCTGATCGCGATGGATCGCTCGACGTTCCCAAGCGAATACATGCGTATCTAGAACGTCATTTCCGGCACATGATCCGGCACGACCAGCTCGCCGGCCGTCTTGGCGCGGATCTCCTCGATGCTAACGCCCGGCGCGCGCTCCTTGAGGACGAAGGCGCCGTTTTCAATCTCGAGGTAGGCCAGGTCGGTCAGCACGCGTTTGATGCAGCCGGCGCCGGTCAGCGGCAGGTTGCACTGGGGTAGCAACTTGGACTCGCCATCCTTCGAAGCGTGGGTCATCAGCACGATGATGTTCTCGGCTCCGGCGACCAGGTCCATCGCGCCGCCCATGCCCTTGACCAGCTTGCCGGGGATCATCCAGGAGGCGATGTTGCCCTGTACGTCCACCTCGAAAGCGCCCAGCACGGTGAGGTCGATGTGGCCGCCTCGGATCATCGCGAAGGACTCGGCCGAGTTGAAAATGGAGGCGCCCACGCGCGCGGTGACGGTCTGCTTGCCGGCATTGATCATGTCGGCGTCGAGTTCTTCTTCGGTCGGAAAGGTGCCCATGCCGAGCAGCCCGTTCTCGGACTGCAGCATCACGTCCATGCCCTCGGGCACGTAATTGGCGACCAGGGTAGGGATGCCGATACCCAGGTTTACGTAATAGCCGTCCTGCAGCTCGCGGGCGACGCGCTGGGCCATTTGTTCGCGGGAAAGTGCCATGCTGGAATCCTCTTCTTGTTCTGGTCAGCTACGGACGGTGCGCTTTTCGATGCGCTTTTCGAAGGTGCCGCAGATAAGGCGGTCGACATAGATGCCGGGGGTGTGGATCTGGGTTGGGTCCAGCTCGCCGGGCTCGACGATCTCCTCGACTTCCACCACCGTCACCTTGCCGGCAGCAGCGGCCAGCGGGTTGAAGTTCTGCGCAGTGTGGCGGTAGACGACGTTGCCGTAGCGGTCGGCCTTCCAGCCTTTGACGATCGCGAAGTCGCCGACGATGGCGTGCTCGAGCACGTAATGGCGGCCATCGAATTCACGCACCTCCTTGCCCTCGGCGACCGGCGTGCCGTAGCCGGTTGCGGTGAAGAACGCGGGAATGCCTGCCCCGCCTGCACGCATCTTCTCGGCCAGAGTGCCTTGAGGCGTCAGTTCGACTTCAAGTTCGCCGTCGAGCAGTTGGCGTTCGAATAGCGCGTTCTCGCCGACATAGGAGGCAATCATCTTGCGGATCTGCCGGTCTTCAAGCAGCAGGCCCAGACCGAAGCCATCCACGCCGCAATTGTTAGAGACCACTGTCAGGTCGCGCGTACCGCGGCGCTTGATTTCCGCGATTAGGTTCTCGGGAATGCCGCACAGGCCGAAGCCACCCGAGAGGACAGTCATGCCGTCCTCCAACCCTTCGAGTGCCTCAGCGTAGGAGTTGACGCGTTTGTCGAAACCAGCCATGACCAGTCCTTCTTATTGTTAAGAGTACGGGCGAGTGTTCACGGCGAGCGACTATTTGTTAAGTTGATTTTTACGTTCTATTAATGAATAAAACCAAACAATAGGCTGTTGCCGAGGGATACCCATGACCGTCAAGCAGCTTCGTGCGTTTCTCGCCGTCGCCCATACGCTCAGCTTTGCCCAGGCATGCGAGCGACTGCACCTGTCGCAATCCGCGCTCAGCCTGACGATCAAGGCGTTGGAAGAAAGCCTGGGCGGGCGACTGTTCAGCCGCACGACACGCGCCGTCGGCCTGACGCCCGAAGGGGAAGCCTTGTTGCCATTGGCTCGGCGCCTGTTGGCGGACTGGGATAACGCCGAGGATGAGCTGCGCCAGCGTTTCACCTTGCAGCAGGGCCGGGTGGCGCTGGCTTCCATGCCGTCGTTTGCGGGCAACGTGCTGCCCGCCATTTTGCGGACCTTCAGCGACCGCTACCCGTCGATCAGCGTTACCGTGCATGACGTGATCAACGAACAGGTGATGGAGTTGGTGCGTGACGGCCAGGTCGAGATCGGCATTGCCTTCGAGCCCGAGCCGACCATGCCGCTGAGCTTCACGCCGCTCTATAGCGACCGTTTCGTCGCGGTGGTGCCGGCCGATTCGGCGTTAGCGAGCAAGGCCGAAATTGGCTGGGACGCTTTGCTCGGCTACCCATTCATCACCTTGCAGCGCCCATCTACCGTGCGCTTCATGCTGGAGGATCACCTGCGCCAACGGGGGCGTTCGCTGCCCGTGCAGTACGAAAGCCACCAACTGGCCACCGTTGGGCGCATGGTCGCCAGCAGCTTAGGGGTCAGCGCCGTTCCGGCGCTGTGTCGTAACCAGATGCTAGAAGTGGGTGCGCGCTGCGTGGCGCTGGGCGATCCGGTGATCGAGCGATCAGTGGGTGTCCTGACCAAGCCGGGGCACGAGTTGTCAGTCGCAGCGCAGGCCATTGCCGACACCCTGAGCGCGGGCAGTTATCCGGCTATCAACCTATAAGCTGAGTGTGTCGATAGAGCGAGCGTCTGATTGCGATCGATAAAAACGATTAGCGGTATTACAGAAGGGCAGAGTGCGACCGATAAGTGAGCATGGATCAGGTTGGCTTGGCCGCCTGTCCGCCAGCGCCCCTCGCGGCGCGCGGTTGGCTCATACATAGATAGGTGACTTATATGTCTCTTCGAAATTTTGGTATCGCGCCCCGGGCTGCTTTGGGGTTTGGTTTGGTCGCACTCTTCCTGTTGTGCATCGGCATTTTTTCGCTGACGCAGATGGCGCGGATGGACAGCGCTTCTGAAGACATCAATAGCAACTGGATGCCCTCTGTCACGACGCTCAAAGACATGAACCAGTCGATTCTCCGGCAGCGGATCTTTACCCTGCGGGCGCTTGTCATGACGGATGCAGCCTCGCTGGCCAAGACTACGACCACCATCGTGCAGTTGCGGGACGAGGTGGCTAAGCAGTTTGAGGTTTACAAGCGCTACATAACCGGCCCTGAAGAGCAGGGGCTCTTTGATCGGCTCACAAGCGTCTATGGCGTTTATCTGAGTGATCAGAAGCAGATCCTTTCTCTGGTAGATCAAGGTCGCCTCGACGAGGCACGGGATTATCTCAACGGCACGATGGCTGCCGACGCTGATGCGCTGATGCAAACCCTGATCGCGCTTGGAGAGTTCAATACCAAAGGCATCAAAGCCGCCGCTGACATGTCCGCCGAAACCTACGATAGCTCCCGTATTTCGGTCATCACTTCTATCATCATCGCGGCACTGGTTACCGCACTGCTGGCCTGGCTGCTGATCCGCAGCATCGTCCAGCCGCTGGCCGAAGCGGTGAAAGCTGCTGAAGTCATCGCCTCAGGCGACCTGACCCGACCGATCGTCGTCGTCGGCAAGGACGAGCCGGCGCGCCTGCTAGAAGCGATGAAGCGCATGCAGGCCAGCCTGCGTGACACCATTCAAAACATCTCCGATTCATCCAACCAGCTGGCGGCTGCCGCCGAAGAGCTGAACGTCGTCACTGAGGACTCCAGCCGCGGGCTGGCGCAGCAGAACGGTGAGATCGAGCAGGCCGCCACAGCGGTCAACCAGATGACCGCTGCGGTCGACGAAGTTGCGCGCAACGCCGTAGCGACCGCCGAAGCGTCACGCGAATCCGAGCGTGCCGGCCGCGAAGGTCAGCAACAGGTGACGCGCACCGTGCAGTCGATCAACGCACTGGCGGACGGTGTGACCACCACGGCTGGGCAAGTGGGTGAGCTGGCCGACAAGGTCCGCGACATCAGCAAGGTACTCGACGTGATCCGTGCGATCGCGGAACAGACCAACCTGCTGGCGCTCAACGCCGCTATCGAAGCGGCGCGGGCCGGTGATGCCGGCCGCGGTTTCGCGGTGGTGGCTGATGAAGTGCGTGCGCTGGCGCATCGCACCCAGCAGTCGACCCAGGAAATCGAGGAAATGATCGGCGGCATCCAGCACGGCACCGACCGCGCCGTTCAAGCGATGCAGCTGAGCAACGAGCAGGCGCGCTCGACGCTGGTCGTCGCTCAGGCGGCTGGCGAGGCCCTCGATCAGATCGCGACGGCCATCGCCACTATCAGCGAGCGCAATACCGTTGTGGCCAGTGCATCGGAAGAGCAAGCCCAGGTGTCGCGTGAAGTGGACCGGAACCTGGTGAACATCCGTGACTTGTCGATGCAGACGTCGGCGGGCGCCAACCAAACGAGCGTGGCCAGTCAGGAGCTTGCTCAACTCGCCGTAGGCCTGCGGGGCTTGGTGGGACGGTTTGCGGTCTGATTGCAGGTAGGTAATCAAGAACCCCGCATGGCTTGCCTTGCGGGGTTTTTATTTGCCTCGGTTTCCAGCAGCCCGGGACACGCTACTTTTCAGTGCTGCACCGGAACTGCCTAGGCGATATCCCCGCCAGCCGCTTGAAGAAGCGTGAAAAATACGCCGGTTCGGAAAATCCAAGTGCATCGGAGATATCACTGACACTCATCGCGGTATACACCAGTTGCCGCTTGGCCTCGATGAGCAGTCGCTGGTGCAACATCCCCTGCGCGGTGAGCCCGGTATAGCGGCGCGCCAGCGTATTCAGATACGCCGGCGTGATGTCCAAACGGCGGGCGTACTGCTCGACCGTCGGCTGCTCGGCGAAGTCCGCCTCCAGCAACTGCACGAACTGACTCAACAGCTGCTTGCCCCGCGTTGGCGCCTCCGGTGCGTGGGCGGTGTGGCTCTGCCGGCTGACCCATACCGCGAGCATCGCCGCCAGCGATTGCAATTGCAGCTCCCGCGCCGGAGCCGTGGCGCGGTATTCCTGCTCGATCTGGTCGAACAGGCTGTCGAGGTAGGGGCGATCCCGCCCGGCGCGATACAGCCCCGCGGCTTTCAACGACGTCTGGCCACTACCGAGCGCTTCGTCCAGCTGGGTTAGCAGAGGCGCAGCCAGCGTCAGCACGTGCCCCTCGACCTGCTCGGAAAAGCGAAAGCCGTGCACGGCCAGCGCCGGGACGACCTGCAGCGATGCCTCGTCGATGCGCGTCCGCACACCTTCGAGTTCGACTTCCGCCCAGCCGCTGCGCAGATAGAGCAGTTGCGTCAAGTCAGCATGGCGGTGCGGGCGGATCTCCCAGCCATGCAGGCGGCTGCGTTCGGCAATGGATTCGCAATGCATCAGGTCGAGTGTCGGCCACGCGAGCCCGTCGCCGTATAGCTTGAAGACGGGAACGGCAGCGGCGGGTGGCATGCGCATCAACGAAGGCTCCTGTTCGGTAATCGAACGCTGTTTATAAAAGTCCAGGTTTCTTGATGCTGGGTGCATTATCGGCGAGGCGCCGAGCGCTGACCATGAGCCTCTCGAATAAAACAATAATGCGAGGTTCGCCATGAAAACCGCGGTCGCCATCATCGGCGCAGGCCCGTCCGGGCTGTTGCTAGGCCAGCTGTTGCACAAGGCTGGCATTCCCAACGTCATCATCGAACGCCAGACGCCCGAGTATGTGCTCGCGCGGATTCGCGCCGGGGTGCTGGAACAGGGCATGGTCGACCTGCTGCGTGAAGCCGGTGTGGCTGACCGGATGGATGCCGAAGGCCAGGTGCATGAGGGCGTCGAGCTAGCCTTCGGCGACCGGCGCGTGCGGATCGACCTGAAGGCGCTGACCGGCGGTGACACCGTCATGGTCTACGGTCAGACCGAAGTGACGCGCGACCTGATGGATGCACGCAAAGCGGTGGGCGCGACGACGTTCTACGGCGTCCCTGATGTCGCATTGCATGACCTTGAGACGCAGGCCCCTTGGCTGAGCTTCACCTACGGCGGCGAGCAGGTCCGGCTGGATTGCGATTACGTGGCCGGTTGCGACGGCTTCCATGGCATCTCGCGCAAGAGCATGCCCGACGATGCGCGCCAGGAATTCGAGCGTGCCTATCCTTTCGGTTGGCTGGGCGTACTCAGCGACACGCCGCCGGTCAGCCATGAGCTGATCTATGCCAGCCATGAGCGGGGCTTCGCCTTGTGCAGCATGCGCTCGGCAACCCGCTCGCGGTATTACGTGCAGGTTGGTCTGGACGAGCGCGTCGAGGACTGGTCGGACGAGCGCTTCTGGGCCGAACTCAAACGCCGCGTGCCGGCAGATGTTGCCGAGCGGCTGGTGACTGGCCCGTCGCTGGAGAAGAGCATCGCGCCGCTGCGCAGCTTCGTTGTCGAGCCTATGCAGCACGGCCGGTTGTTTCTGGTCGGCGATGCCGCGCACATCGTGCCGCCGACCGGGGCCAAAGGGCTGAACCTGGCCGCGAGTGACGTCAGTACGCTGTGGCGCATCCTGCTCAAGGTCTACGGGGAAGGTCGCACGGATCTCGTGGCGCGCTATTCGCCGATCTGCCTGCGCCGGGTCTGGAAGGCCGAACGCTTTTCCTGGTGGATGACGAGCCTGTTGCACCGCTTCCCTGATACCGACGCGTTCGGCCGACGCATCCAACTGAGTGAGCAGGACTACTTCACCAGTACCGAGGCGGGCCTGAAGACCATTGCGGAGAATTACGTCGGGCTGCCCTACGAACCGATCGAGTAAGCCGCGCGAACGGCTGCGGGCTCGGCCGGCTGGCGTGTAAGCTCCGCCGCAGGCCCATCGCGGGGAGTTCAGGGTGAACATCGACAGCCGCATCAAGTTTCGCCATCTGCTGTGTTTCATCGAGGTTGCACGGCAGGGCAGCCTGGCGCGTACCGCCGAGGCGTTGGCCGTCAGCCAGCCAGCGGTCTCCAAGACCTTGCGCGAGCTGGAGAAATTGCTCGAGGCGCGGCTGTTCGAGCGAAGCAAGAAGGGCGTGACCCTGACCGACGCCGGCCAGGCCTTCCTGCGCTTCGCTGGCCCCAGCGTGCAGGCGCTGCGCGAAGGCGTCCGCAGCCTGCGCGCCGGCGAGCATGAGGCGGGCATCGTGCGGCTCGGTGCGTTGTCGACGGTGGAAAGTTCGCTGCTGCCAGAAGTCGTCCGGCGCCTGCATACGCGGCATGCCGCACTGGCGGTCAGCGTGATCACCGGGCCCAGCGCCTATTTGCTCGACCAATTGCGTGGCGGCCAACTGGACCTGGTCGTGGGTCGGATGACCGACAGCCCGCGCATCGAAGGCTTGAGCTTCGAGCATCTCTACAGCGAGTCGATGACGCTGGTGGTGCGCCCCGGCCATGCGCTGCTGACGACTGAGCCCGGGCGCATCGGCGATTACCCTGTGGTGTTGCCGCAGGCCGGCACGACCATCCGCCGCTACGCTGACAGCCTATTCATCCAGTTAGGCATTGGTGCGCCACCACGGCGGCTGGAGACCCTGTCAGTCGCGCTCAGCCAGCAATACGTTCGCCTGACTGATGCGGTGTGGGTTGCGCCCTTTGATGCCGTGCGCCAGGGGCTGGCCACCGGTGACCTGGTGGAGCTCGACGTGGGGCTGAAGGAGCCGGGCGGCTCGGTTGGGATCTGCAGCAATCCGACCCTGGCTCCGACGCTCGCGGTGCAGTTCTGCTGTGAAGCGTTGCGGGATGCAGCGGCGGCATTACGTCAGTAGCCATAACCTTTTGGTTATGGATCACGCGCGTCTTTTCATTTTTCATCTGCGACGCTTCGACGCAGACTGAGGACGCCTGAGTGAACGCTCTACTAATTTCAACAAAAGGAGCCTGACATGTCCGAGTTGGACACCAGCCTTTTCGTGGCGCGCAATCGGTCCCTCCACCCGCCGGCGCTGACTCCCGACTACAAGACCTCGGTCGCCCGTTCGCCGCGCCAAGCGCTGATCACCATTGCGCCTTCGGTGTCGGAAACCACCGGCCCGGATTTTTCCCACCTCGAATTCGGCAAGCACGACAACGACCTGCTGCTGAACTTCAATAACGGCGGTTTGCCGATCGGGGAGCGGATCATCGTCTCCGGGCGGGTCATGGACCAGTACGGCAAGCCGATCCCGAATACGCTCGTGGAAATGTGGCAAGCCAACGCCGGCGGCCGCTATCGGCACAAGAACGATCGCTACATCGCCCCACTGGACCCTAACTTCGGCGGCGTCGGCCGTACCTTGACCGACCGTGACGGCAACTACGTCTTCCGCACTATCAAACCCGGCCCCTATCCCTGGATGAACGGCCCGAACGAGTGGCGGCCCGCGCATATCCACGTCTCCATCAGCGGCCCGTCGATCTCGACCCGCCTGATCACCCAGCTGTACTTCGAGGGTGACCCGCTCATACCGCTGTGTCCGATTGTCAAGACCATCTCCGATGCGGAGGCGGTGCAGTCTCTGATCGCCAAACTGGACATGGGCATGGCGCATCCCATGGATTGTCTGGCCTATCGGTTCGACATCGTGCTGCGCGGTCAGCGCAAGACGTTCTTCGAAAATCGCTGAGTAGGAGCCCGAAATGCCTGTACAACTGTTGCCCGAAACACCCTCCCAGACGGCCGGCCCCTACGTCCATATCGGCCTCGCGCTCGCTGCTGCCGGCAACCCGGTTCGCGAGCTGGAAATCTGGAACGAGATGGCCAAGCCCGACGCCGAGGGCGAGCACATCCTCCTGGTCGGCCGCGTGTTCGATGGCATGGGCCACCTGGTACGCGACTCCTTCCTCGAACTCTGGCAGGCCGACCATGCGGGGGTGTACCACACCGAATTCGATCCGAAGCGGAGCTTCAACAGCTTCGGCCGCACCGCTACCACCTTCGATGCGGGTGAGTGGACGGTGCGGACGGTCAAGCCCGGGCAGGTCAGGAACCGCGCCGGTGTGCTGATGGCACCGCATGTGAGCCTTTCGCTGTTTGCGCGGGGTATCAACATCCACCTGCACACGCGCATCTACTTCGACGACGAGGCCGACGCCAACGCGAAGGACCCGGTTCTGAGCGGCATCGAATGGGCCCAGCGGCGCGAGACGCTGATCGCCAAGCGCTGCGAAATCGATGGCCAAACGGCCTATCGCTTCGACGTGCGCCTGCAGGGGGAGGGGGAGACGGTATTCTTTGACTTCTAAGGTCAACACGGCTTCGGCCGAAGTTCACGTCGCGCAGCAGGTCGTCGAGGGCTTCAGGGCGCGGCTCGAACGTCATGGCTACCAGGCTGACCCGGCACAATATGCCGCCGTCGAGCTGCTCGGCGGTTGGCTGGACAGCTGGCTGGACGGTCGTCGCGGCTGGCGGCGCGCGCCGAAAGCGGGCGTGTACCTCTGGGGCGGCGTCGGACGGGGCAAGAGCTTCGTGATGGATGCTTTTTTCGCGGCGGCGCCGGTCGTGGCCAAGCGTCGAGTGCATTTCCATGCGTTTCTTCAATACGTGCTGAGCCGTTTGCAAGCGCTGACCGGCCAGCCCGATCCATTGGCCCGCGTCGCCGCGGAGCTGGCTGCTGAAACGCGCCTGCTCTGTTTCGACGAATTCCACGTCCACGATCTCGGCGATGCCATGCTGCTCGGCCGCTTGCTGCGCCAGTTGGTCGAGCAGGGCGTCGGTATCGTCGCCACCTCGAACTACGAACCCAGCGCCTTGTGCCCGAACCCGCTGTATCGGGACCGCTTCAAGCCGACCATCGAACTCATCGAGCGCCAATTTGCGGTGCGCCAGCTCGATGGGGGCGAGGATTACCGCCAGCGTGCCGAAGGCGGCTATGTCTGGGGCACTTATGCCCAGGTGCCGGCCGCCGAACAGCCGAGGTGGGCGCTCGACCGGCTGGCTGCACCCGCGGCGGAGCGCGACGCCGTGATCGAGGTCAACCACCGGCCGTTGCGGCTCAACGCACGGGCGGGCCGGGCGGGCTGGCTGGATTTCGACGAACTCTGCCGGCTTCCGCGCTCGAGCGCCGATTTCATCTGGCTGAACGACGCATTCGAGCAGATCATCATCACCGGTGTGCCGCGTCTCGATGGTGAAGGCATCGATGTGCAGCAGCGGTTTCTCAACCTTGTCGACATTTTTTATGACAGCGCGGTGGAGCTCGTCCTGGTGGCCGAGGCCGGGCTGGACGAGCTGCTCAGCGCCGGCGCGCACGTGGACTTCGCCCGCACCCGCAGCCGTTTGCAGCAACTCAGCCCGTGGTGCGCGACGTGACGGCCCGTTTCCGCAACATGCAGGAGCTCTATTCTTGAACCGTCCGACCCGTCAGCTTCTCGATGCCTATTTCACTGCCGCGGACATGCGCGAGGTGTTCTCCGACCACGGCCATATGCAGGGCATGCTGGATTTCGAAGCGGCGCTGGCACGCGCCGAAGCCCGTTGCGGCGCGATACCCGAGACCGCCGTCGCACCCATCGAGGCCGCTTGCCGCGCCGAATTCTACGATCTCGACGCGCTGGCGCAGGCCATCACCACGGCCGGCAACTCCGCTATCCCACTGGCCAAGGCGCTGGGCAAGCGGGTCGCCAATGCCGATCCAGAGGCAGAGCGTTATGTTCACCTGGGGGCGACCAGCCAGGACGCCATGGACACGGGGCTCGTGTTGCAGATCCGTCGCGGGATCGGACTGTTGGAGCGTGATCTGGCACGTCTGGGCGATCTGCTGGCCGAGCAGGCCGAACGCCACGCCGAGCTTGCCATGCCGGGGCGGACCTGGCTGCAGCACGCCACGCCCATCACCCTGGGCATGAAGATCGCGGGCTGGTTGGGCGCGGTGACCCGTCATCGCCAGCGTTTGCAGGAACTGAAACCGCGCCTGCTCAGCCTGCAGTTCGGCGGCGCGTCCGGTTCGCTCGCGGCGCTGGGCGAGCATGCCTGGCCTGTGTCGCAGGCGCTTGCCGAGGAGCTGGGCTTGCAGCTGCCCGAGCAGCCCTGGCATACCCAGCGCGACCGACTGGTGGAGTTCGGCGCCTGGCTGGGGCTGGTGGCGGGCAGCCTGGGCAAGCTCGGACGCGACCTGTCGCTGCTGATGCAGACCGATGTCGGCGAAGTCTTCGAACCGTCAGCCCCGGGCAAGGGCGGCTCCTCGACCATGCCACACAAGCGCAATCCGGTCGGTTGCGCGGTGATGATCGCTGCCGCCACGCGCGCCCCTGGGTTGGTGTCGACCCTGTTGTCCGCGATGCCGCAAGAGCACGAGCGCAGCCTTGGTCTCTGGCACGCCGAGTGGGAAACGCTGCCGGAGCTCTGCTGCGTGGTGTCTGGGGCGCTGCAACAGGCGTTGACGGTAGTGGCAGGGTTGGAAGTCGATCCGGCACGCATGCAGGGCAATCTGGAACAGACCCGCGGCCTGGTGTTGGCCGAGGCGGTGAGTATCGCCCTGGCCCAGCGTATCGGGCGTGACGCCGCGCATCATCTGGTTGAGCAATGTTGCAAGCGTGCCGTGGCCGACGGCCGGCACCTGCGCGGCGTGCTCGCGGAAACGCCCGCCATCCGGGAGCAATTCAACGATGCCGAGCTGGACCGCCTGCTCGATCCGGCCGGCTACCTGGGCCAGGCGCGGCGTTGGGTCGACCAGGCCGTGGCGGCTCACCGGGCAATTTGATCAATCACAGGCCGCACGTCGGCGGCCTTGCGAACTTCGATACAGGAACCGACACGATGGATGAGAAAGAACGCTACGAAGCCGGCATGCAGGTCCGGCGTGCAGTGCTGGGCGACGCGCACGTCGACCGCAGCCTGGAGAAGATCACGCCGTTCAACCAGGAATTCCAGGAGATGATCACTCGCCACGCCTGGGGCGACATCTGGACCCGCCCGGGCTTGCCACGGCACACGCGTAGCCTGATCACCATCGCCATGCTCATCGGCATGAACCGTGAGGGCGAGCTCAAGCTGCACCTGCGCGCCGCGAAGAACAACGGTGTGACGCGCGACGAAATCAAGGAGGTGCTTTTGCAGAGCGCCATCTATTGCGGCATTCCGGCGGCCAACGCTACCTTTCACCTGGCCGAAGAGGTCTACGACGAGTTGGGCGTCGAGTCGGTTCAGGGTGAATAGGGCTCTCGCCAGGCCAGTGGCTTGGGATCGGGAACAAACAGAACGATAATCGGACATTCTTCCTGACCAGGTGTACGTCATGAGCGACGAATCCCGCCCCAGCATTGCGCCGATGGCACCGGCTATCATCGCCTCGCCAGCCAAACGCATCGACGCGCTGACCGGCGATCCCAACTTCATGACGTCGCTCGCCCGCGGGCTGGCGGTCATCCATGCGTTCCAGGAACGCAAGCGGCACCTGACCATCGCGCAGATCAGCCACCGCACCGAGATCCCACGCGCGGCGGTGCGCCGCTGTCTGCACACCTTGATCAAACTCGGCTATGCGACCACCGACGGTCGCACCTATTCGCTGCTGCCCAAGGTGCTGACGCTCGGCCACGCGTACCTTTCCTCGACACCGCTGGCGGTGACTGCGCAGCCGATCCTCGACCGCTTGAGCGATCAGCTTCACGAGGCCTGCTCCATGGCGACCCTCGAGGGCGATGAGGTGCTCTACGTCGCACGCTCCGCCACGCCGCAGCGGCTGATCTCGGTGGACCTGAGCGTCGGCAGCCGGTTGCCGGCCTACTGCACCTCGATGGGCCGCATCCTGCTGGCGGCCCTCGATGACGCGGCGTTGGACGACTACCTCGAGCACGCCAACCTGCAGATCAAGACCAGCCGCACGTTGCATACGCCGGAAGCGATCCGCGAATCCATCGCCGAGATTCGCCAGCAGGGCTGGGTGATCGTCGATCAGGAGTTGGAGGTCGGGCTGCGCTCGCTGGCCGTGCCGCTGAAGGACTCAGCCGGGCAGGTATTGGCCGCGCTCAATGTGGGGACCCACGCCGGGCGGGTGACGCGTCAGGAACTGGTGTCGCGCTTTCTCCCCGTGTTGCTGGAAGCGAGCAAAGAGCTGAGCACTCGGTTATTTCACTGAATGGCCCAAGCCAAAGCGCCAGCACGGTGCAACGCTTTTTCGTTCGATAATCGAACAGCTATTCGATTATCGGATTGTCCCGCTAAGGGGCTCTGGGTAGTGTGGCCGAACGCGTAGATGCGCATTCGATACCCACAAGAGACAGACCCATGGCCGAGCTTCTCTCGCTTCGCGAGGCAATCGATCGCTTCGTCAGTAACGGCGACACCGTTGCCCTTGAAGGATTTACCCACCTGATTCCCACTGCCGCGGCACTCGAGCTGATTCGGCAAGGCAAGCGCGACCTGACGCTCGTACGCATGACGCCCGACCTGGTCTACGACCTGCTGATCGGTGCCGGTTGTGCGAAGAAGCTGATTTTTTCATGGGGCGGCAACCCCGGCGTGGGCTCGCTCCATCGGTTGCGCGACGCGGTGGAGAAGGGCTGGCCGCAGCCGCTGGAAATTGAAGAACACAGCCACGCCGACCTTGCGAATGCCTATGTGGCCGGCGCCTCGGGCCTGCCGTTCGCGGTGCTGCGCGCCTACGCTGGCTCCGACTTGCCAAAGGTCAACCCGGTGATCAAGAGCGTGACGTGCCCGTTTACTGGGGAAGTGCTCGCAGCGGTGCCGAGCGTGCGCCCGGACGTGACCGTGATTCACGCGCAAAAGGCCGATCGCAAGGGCAACGTACTCATCCAGGGCATCCTTGGGGTACAGAAGGAGGCGGCCCTCGCGGCCAAGCGCTGCATCGTCACCGTCGAGGAAGTCGTCGATGACCTTCAAGCACCGATGAATGCCTGCGTCCTGCCGAGCTGGGCGCTGACGGCCGTTTGCGCTGTGCCGGGCGGTGCCCATCCGTCCTACGCCCACGGGTATTACGAGCGCGACAACCGGTTCTATCAGCAATGGGACCCGATCGCGCGTGACCGTGAACGCTTCAACGCCTGGGTCGATGAGTTCGTTCGCGGCACCGAGGATTTCGCTGCCTATCAGGCCAAGCTGGCTGCACAGGAGGCCAACTGATGAGCACCCATGCCACCCCCGATTACAGCACCAATGAAATGATGACCGTGGCCGCCGCGCGCCGGCTCGGCAACGGCAGCGTCTGCTTCGTCGGCATTGGATTGCCGTCCAAGGCCGCCAATCTGGCTCGCCTGACCCATGCGCCCGATGTGGTGCTGATTTATGAATCAGGCCCGATCGGTGCAAAGCCGAGCGTGCTGCCGCTGTCGATTGGTGACGGCGAATTGGCCGAGACCGCCGACACCGTAGTGCCCACCGGCGAGATCTTCCGCTACTGGCTGCAAGGTGGGCGTATCGACGTCGGCTTCCTTGGCGCGGCTCAGGTCGACAAGTTCGGCAACATCAACACCACCGTGATCGGTGACTATCACCAACCGAAAGTTCGCTTGCCTGGCGCCGGTGGCGCACCGGAAATTGCCGGTAGCGCGAAGGAGGTGCTGATCATTCTCAAGCAGTCGCACCGCACCTTCGTCGACAAGCTCGCGTTCATCACGTCGGTGGGGCATGGCGAAGGCGGTGACCATCGCCAGCGCCTCGGGCTGCCAGGCAAGGGGCCGGTCGCGATCATCACCGACCTGTGCATCATGACGCCGGAAGCTGGGTCCAACGAGTTCGTGGTGACCTCGCTGCATCCTGGCGTGACCCGCGATCAAGTGGTCGAAAACACCGGTTGGGCCATTCGTTTCGCCGATGACCTGTCGGAAACGGCGGCACCAACCCAGGCTGAGCTGGAGGCTCTGCGCGCCCTCGAGGCACGCACCGCCGCGGCCCATGGACAAGCTGGAGGTGACGAATGACACGCGACGTCTTTATCTGCGATGCGGTACGCACGCCCATCGGCCGCTTCGGCGGTTCCCTGGCCGCGGTGCGTGCCGACGACCTGGCGGCCACGCCGATCAAGGCCCTGCTGGCGCGCAACCCGAGCCTCGATCCGGCGGCCGTCGATGAGGTGTTCATGGGCAGCGCCAACCAGGCTGGCGAAGACAACCGAAACGTGGCGCGCATGGCCGCGTTGCTGGCGGGTTTGCCGGAAACTGTCCCCGGCGTCACGCTGAACCGGCTCTGTGCCTCGGGGATGGATGCGGTGGGCAGCGCCTTCCGCGCCATCGCCTGCGGTGAGATGGAGCTCGCAATCGCGGGCGGTGTCGAATCCATGTCCCGCGCGCCCTACGTCATGGGCAAGGCGGATACGGCCTTTGGCCGCACCCAGAAGATCGAGGACACCACCATCGGCTGGCGCTTCATCAATCCCAAGATGAAGGAGCTGTATGGCGTCGATGCCATGCCGCAGACCGCCGACAACGTCGCCGACGAGCACAAGGTCAGCCGCGAGGACCAGGACGCCTTCGCCCTGCGCAGCCAGCAGCGCACCGCCACGGCGCAGGCGGCCGGGTTCTTCGCCGAAGAAATCGTCCCGGTGGTCATCAAGGGCAAGAAGGGGGACACGGTGGTCGACACCGATGAGCATCCTCGCGGCGATACCACCGCCGAGGCCCTGGCCAAGCTCAAGCCGGTCAACGGACCGGACAAGACGGTTACCGCCGGCAACGCCTCGGGCGTCAACGACGGCGCCGCGGCGATGATTCTTGCCAGTGCCGAGGCGGTGCAGAAATACGGACTCAAGCCGCGCGCCAAGGTGCTGGGCATGGCCAGCGCCGGCGTTGCGCCTCGCGTGATGGGTATCGGTCCGGTGCCAGCGGTGCGCAAGCTGTGCGAACGGCTGGGCAAAGCGGTCGACGAGTTCGATGTGATTGAACTGAACGAAGCCTTTGCCGCCCAGGCTTTGGCGGTAACGCGTGATCTGGGCCTCGCGGACGACAGCCCCAAGGTCAACCCGCAAGGAGGCGCCATCGCGCTTGGACATCCGCTGGGCATGAGCGGCGCGCGCCTCGTGCTGACCACAGTGCATGCGCTGGAACAATCTGGCGGCAAGTTGGGCCTGGCGACCATGTGCGTAGGCGTCGGCCAGGGCCTTGCGCTTGCGGTCGAACGGGTTTGAACGGGGCCCGGCAAGGCTTGCCCGGTGCCCGGTTCCGGCCTTTGCTTGCCTGATCTCATCGCCTTGCCGCCGGGGTTCGCCCGGCGGCGTTCTCTCATTCAAGAAGGAGTGGTCATGCCCAGCGTCAACCTAGCGGACGGCGAACTGAACTATCGCCTCGACGGCCCGGCCGATGCGCCGGTGCTGGTGCTTTCCAATTCACTCGGCACCGAGCTGGGCATGTGGGATGCCCAGCTGCCGGCGTTTACCGAACACTTTCGTGTGCTGCGCTACGACACCCGTGGCCACGGCGGCTCGTCCGTCACGCCCGGGCCCTATTCGATCGAGCAGCTTGGCCGCGATGTGCTGGCGATGGTCGACGCGCTCGGCATCGATCGTTTTGCCTTCTGCGGCCTGTCCATGGGCGGGCTGATCGGCCAGTGGCTGGGCATCAACGCCAGCGAACGGCTAACCAAGCTCGTGGTGTGCAATACCGGAGCGAAGATCGGTACCGACGCGGTGTGGAACGATCGCATCGAGATGGTGCTGAAAGGTGGCGAGCAGGCGATGCGCGACATGCGCGACGGTTCTGTGGCCCGCTGGTTCACACCCGGTTTCGCCGCGGAGCAGCCGGCACAGGTCAGCCGTATCACCGAGATGATCGCCAGTACCTCGCCGGCCGGATATGCCGCCAACTGCGGCGCCGTGCGCGATGCTGATTTCCGCGAACAGCTCGGTGCCATCTCGGTGCCAACGTTGATCGTCTGCGGCGTCCAGGACCCGGTCACCACACCCGAAGATGGGCGCTTCATGCAGGCGCGCATCGGCGGTGCCCAACTGCTGGAGCTGGAAGCCGCGCACCTGTCCAATGTCGAACAGGGCGACGGCTTCACTCAGCCTGTGCTGGCCTTCCTCCAGGGCTGAGCCTCATGCGACCCGCTATCCGGGTCGCATTCTTTCTTTATCAGCGGGCGTCCCGGTAGCTGTTCACGCAGATGAAACTGGCCGCCTGGTTCACGTCGCCCTTGCCGCGATACAGCGGCCAGCGTGGGTACTCGCATAGCGGCCGGGTGCGGCCAGGCACAGCGACGCTGTCGGCGACCACCTCGCGCTTGGGCGCGACGCCCCGTTCGACCCAGTTCTCCAGCGCCGTCAGTGAGTCCCAGGCGGCGTTGAACACGGTGCTGGCGGCGTGGGCGTAACCGGGAATCTCGTAGTAGCGCATGAAGCGCCGGGTCTGGCCCACGCCCATGTCGCGTTGCACGCGCCGGTAGTAGTCGGCGGTGGCGCGGGTGCTGACGAGCTGGTCGGACGTGCCGTGCGCCATGAGGATTTTCCCGCCGTTGTCGGCAAACGCCGAGAGGTCGGTCTGGTTTACGTCCTGGCGCAGCGAGAGAGCGTCGACGCGCGCCTGCCACGGTCCCAGCTGGGTCGGATTCAGGGTCAGCGAATTGAACGCCGGGTTACGGGTTACGAAGTAGCGTACCCATTCATCCCAGAAACCGGCGTGGTACGGGGCCCCTTCGGCAAAGCCCGTGCCGTGCACGGGCATCGGGTAGTCCGGTTGCAACGTATTGAGGCCGAGGCGGTTGACCACCAGCTGCAAGCCCTCGCCAGGGCGCCCAAGATCGGTGCCCCACGTGTTGAAGCCGGGGTAACCCGTCTCGCCACTGGCCAGCGGCTGGCTGAAGCGGATCGGTGTGTCGAATATGTTGAGGGCAGCGATCTGCGCATCGGATAGGCAATTGTCGCCAAGGCCGCTGCCGCCCTTGCAGCGCAGCGGGCGGCCATCGAGCCGCGCCGTTGCCGGGTCGAACCGCGCGTTGCACGCCGCCTGATGGCTGATGACACGGTCGCGGGCGCCATCGAGCGCGTCGCAGGCTTGCATGGCGGCTTCGAGCAGGGCAGCGCGCTGCTGAAGGTTAGGGAAGGCACCGGGCTGGGCGAGGGCACGGGTGATCCGGCCGAATTGCAGGTCCAGCGCCGCGGCATTGAAAGCGGGGTAGAGCACGATCGCGCCCTGAAAATCGGTCGGCCATTGCTGCACGACGGCCAGCGCCTCACGCCCGCCGGTCGAGCCGCCCGCAAAGTAGCTGCGCGTCGGCTGGCTACCGTAGCGGCGCTCGATCAGCTGTATGGCGGTGTCGCGGGTTTTCTTCAAAGCATCGTGCGCGTAATTCGCCAGCGCTTCCTCGTTCCAGGCGAAGTCGCCGGGGTTGACCGGATTGGCCGGGTGCCCCGAGTCGCTGCCGAAGACGGTATAGCCTCGGCCCAAAGGCGTCGGTTGGTCGACCGGCCCGGCCGGTACGTTGCCGGCAACGTTCGGGATAGTGCCGTTGTAACCGCCACCGCCGTACATCATCGCCTTGCCGTTCCATTGCTCGGGCAGGGCGATGCGCATGCGGATCGGCGGTGCGCTGGGGTCGACCGGCGCGATGTCGGCACTGACGTCGCAATACGCGCCGAACGCTTGTGGCGCGCTGCCTCCCGCCGGCACGACGGTCGCTGCCGTGACGCGCGCGCCGGAGGTGGGCAGCCCAATCGCGCTGGCTGGCACGGTCGCGCCAAGCAATTCAGTACAGGTCGAGGCGAATGTCGGGCCGCTCAAGACCAATGTCAGCGCTGCCGGCCAAGCGCGCAGCAGACGAGGGCAGGGGGCCAAACGGGAGGGGCGTGGGTTCATCGGAGCGTCCTTCTTGTTGTTGGAATAGGTGAGCGCCGTGTCGCGGCTCGTTCGGCGGAGCCAATCTCATGCCAGTGCGGTTGCACCCGGGTCAGACACCGACAGTCGGTCGCGTCGCCGGCTGCCCGGGGCTCTGGCACCTGCACGTACAAGCAGCGGTGCAGAGCATTGACGCTTCACCCAAGTCCGGCCGGCTGGACAAGCATCGTGCACGTTTATCCGCCACGCTGGACAGGTTGTCCACTAGGTCAGAAAAGCCGACGGCCGGCGCAAGGTTTTTCGCACCGCGGGGTGACTGGACCGGCTAGCCGTGGCGTCTGTGAATGACCGGTTGGGCTGCTTGGCGTTAGGCCGATCGGATCTGACGAACGAGCCGGCTATATCCAAAGCCCTGGCTATACTTTCGTCGCATGCGCCTTGTGCGCGACCGCCACCTCGCAAAGAGATCGCACCCGCCTAATGGAAACGCTCTATCTCATCTTCCTGCTGCTGCTCGCCGTCGGCGCCAGCCGCATCCTCGCCAATGTCGTTCCGCTGCCATTGCCCATCCTGCAAATCATCATGGGGTCGGCGCTTGCGCTTCCGCCGTTCGGTATGGGTGTCGAGTTGCGGCCGGAGATCTTCATGTTGCTGTTCATCCCGCCGTTGCTGTTCTACGACGGTTGGAAGATCCCCAAGCGTGAGTTCACCGAGCATGGCGCCGAGATGACGGCCATGTCGCTGTTCCTCGTGCTGATCATCCTGGTCGTGGTGGGGTACTTCATCCACTGGCTGCTGCCGGCGATTCCGCTGGGCGCCAGTTTCGCGCTGGCAGCCATCTTGTCGCCGACCGATGCCTTGGCGGTAATCGCTATCGCCCAGGGGCGCCTGCCTCGGCACATGGCACACCAGCTCGAAGGCGAGGCGATGATGAACGACGCCACGGGCCTGGTTTCCTTCAAGTTCGCGCTGGCAGCCGCGATCACCGGAAGCTTTTCGCTGGTCGCCGTGACGGGTGAGTTCTTCGTGATCGCGCTCGGTGGCCTGGCGATTGGTGCGGGCCTGAGTTGGACAGTCGGCAAGATCAAGCAGTGGATGACCGCGCGTGACCTTTTCGACCCTTCGACCTATGTGGTGATGATCCTGCTGTTGCCCTTCGCGGCCTTCTTTCTCGCCGAGCATGCGGGCATGTCCGGCATCCTTTCGGCCGTCGCGGCGGGGATGGTGCAGAGCCGCATCGACATGCTCCCAGTGAAGACCACCACGCGCATTCTCAACCGCAGCATTTGGGAGATGCTCGATTTCAGTTTCAACGGGCTGGTGTTCCTGCTGCTGGGCCTGCAATTTCCTCGAATCATCGAGCGCGTCTGGGAAGCGGCCGGGCATGATACCTACCGCATGCCGATGCTGGTGTTCAGTGCGTTGGCCATCATGGCGCTGTTGCTGCTGGTGCGCTTCGCCTTCGTGTATGCCTACCACTGGAGCGAGGCGCGGGTGCGGCGGATGCGCGGCAAGCCGGTCGAGGACAAGCCTCTGCGGCTGTTCTCAGCACTCAGCGCAGTAGCGGGCGTGCGGGGCGCGATCACGCTGGCGGGTGTGCTGTCGATTCCCTTGATGATCGGTGACACCCCGTTTCCAGGACGCGATCTGATGATCTTCCTGGCTGCGGCGGTGATCATCCTGTCGTTGCTGGTCGGTGCGCTGGGCATACCGTTCTTCCTCAAGCAGCTGCCCAACAACGACTTCGAGCAGCACGAAGAAGAGTTGCAGAAGGCGCGGCGGGTGGCGGCGCAAGCTGCGGTCAGCTGGCTGGAAACCTGGAAGCAGACCAACCCGGTCGATGACCCCGACCAGGCGCTGCTGCATAGCGAGGTGACCGCACGGGTCACCGAATCCTACCGGCACGATATCGAAGCGCTGATGGACCACCACGATCGCGCCAACCAGGCACGCCAGACCCGCGAGTTGGAGCGTGACATCCGCCTGCAGGCCATTGCCGTGCAGCGCAAGGAAATGTATCGGATGCGCAAGCGTCACCTGATCGACGAGCAGATGCTGCAGACCTTGTTGCGAGAACTGGATTATGAGGAAGCGGCGCTGGGGAGCCGCGAAGCCGCGACCCATTGACGGGCGCGGCTTGGAATATCGACAGGGGTGACGTAGTTCGCCCGTAGGAGGGAGGGGTGTCTGTCAGCGGCCAGCGATGTCTTGCCGGGTTTCAGGCTCGAGTACGGCGATAGTCTGGTCGCTGTGCTTGAACGAGACCAGCGCCGCGAGCCACGCCTGCAGCATCGGCGACTTACCCTTCTGGTTGCGCATCGCAATCGTCAGGATTTCCCGCGCGATGGTTACCATGGCTGCCTTGCTGCCGAGGAAGTGCCAATTGAACCAGCCGTCGCCGTAGCTCCAGGGGGTGGATTGGCCGCCGGCGATGGGGATGTAGACCTTGACCGACAAATCGAAGAGCACCTCCGGCTTGGAGATGATCAGCAGGTTTACGTCTGTCACTTTGCTCAACCAGTAGCGATGATCGAAGCGGCCTCCGGTCAGCGTCGCGGACTGGCTGAGGGCATCGTTGATCAACGCTCGGTTATCGATGACTTGCACGGTAGAGGCTTCCGTTTGCAGTGGGTGGCGCCGGTCGCGGGTCCCCGCGAGTGCGCGGCAACGACGCTGGCCGACCCTGGAGTCGTGCGGCCGGGCAGATGACCTGCAGGGCACGCTTGGCATGCCCGGGTTATCGGTACGGTGGCGGTTTTGTTTAGCGACTGCTCGTCGAACCGCGAATATTTTTTAAAGCGCCTTGCAGCCCGCATCGGCTCTGGCCCGCGGCTCGGACGCGTGACACACTGCCGCGGCAATCCTTCCGAGACTAAGCCAGCCATGATCGAACGACTCTTCGTATACGGCACCCTTGCACCCGGTCGCCCCAACGCACACGTCCTCGCGGACGTTCCCGGCACCTGGGAACCGGCGAGCGTGACGGGCCACCTGCGCGAAGCAGGGTGGGGCGCGGCGCTGGGCTTTCCCGGGTTAGACCTGGACGAGGCAGGCGAGCCGATCGAGGGGTTCGTTTTCAGTTCCGCCGAGCTTGCCAAACACTGGGCGCGGCTCGATGCGTTCGAGGGCGAGGCGTATCAACGCATCCTGACGTCCACCCGGCTGGCCAAGGGTGAGCAGGTCCAGGCTTACCTCTACGCGTTAAAGCCCGCTGCGGACGCCAGCTGACGGCTATCGCTTGAGCATTGCGCTGATCCAGCCATAGCCGCTGACCAGCACGATGCCGCTCAGCGCCATGGTCGCCCCGGTGATGAAGCCAGGCTCGATGGGTTCGGCCAGCAGCCAGGCGCCGAGCGCCACGCCGAACAGCGGGGTGAGGAAAGACAGCACGCCCAGGCGCGAGGCCAGGTAGCGACGTAGCAGGCTGAACCAGATGAGGAAGCTGGCGAAGCAGACCACCAGCGATTGAAAGCCCAGGCTCAGCCATACCAACGGGATCGGGTTGAAGGTGGTGTGGCCCGTCACCAGCGCCACCGGAAGGAGCAGCGCGAAGCCCACCAGCAATTGATAGAGCAGCGTCTGAGTCGCTGGCAATGACGACAGGCGTGTGGTGCGGATCAGCACGGTGGTCGCGCCCCATGCCGCACCGCCAAGCAGCGCCAGAAAGTCACCCCAGAGCACATCCGTGAGCCCGGCGCCGGTACTGGCACCGCGCAGGAAGGCCACGGCTATTCCGGCGAACGCCACGCCAACGCCGATCCACTGCAGCGGGGCCAGGCGCTCATTTGGCAGTTTCCAGTGCAGGCCGAGGGCGGCGAACACCGGTGCGGTGTAGAGAAAGACCACCACGTGGCCGGCCGAGGTATGCCGGACTGCCTCGCCGACCAGCACGAACTCCAGCGCAAACAGGGCACCGGCCATGCAACCGACTTTCCAAATGCCGGTGACGGTCAACCGCTCATGGCGCCAGGCCATCAGCGCCGCCACCAACAGGGCGCCGATGCCGGATCGCAAGGCGATCTGCAACACCGGGGAAAAGTCTGCCGCGGTGGCCTTCAACGCGATCTGCTGCATGCTCCAGATCAGGCAGAGCATGAGCATCAGGCTGACGGCAGGGAGATCGAGCGGTTTGCGTGTGTCCATGACGAGCCTCGGTGCAGCGGATGGCTCGGCATTGTCCTTCCGTCCGCGATGCGTTACATAACGAAAACCCGACAGCTGATCACGGCGAACCGACAAATGCCGCCACCCCCACCCGCCAGGCACCTTTACCAGCCGCCGTTTGCCGATACCTTGCCTGCGCCGCTGTACTTCCGCTCGGCCCGGATGCCAGCCCATGCGGCGTATCCGGTGCATCGGCACGCCTGGGGTGAGTTCGTTTACTCGTTCAGTGGCGTAATGGAGCTGGAGCTGGCCGATGCGCACCTCTTGGTGCCGCCGCAGTACGGCATCTGGCTACCCGCAGGCGTCGAACACCGCGGCATGAACCGCGACGAAGCCTGCCATTGTTCGCTGTACATCACCGCTGAGCTGGCCGCTGGGTTGCCAAGCGATACCTGTGCGTTGACGGTCAGCCCGCTGCTTCGTGCGCTGCTGGACCACCTGCGACTTAGCAGCCGCGGTATGCCGCAAAGCGCGCGTGAACAGCGCGTGTTGCAGGTGGTGCTGGACGAGCTAAGCGAGGCGCAGGTCGTGGGCAGCTACCTGCCGTTTTCGGAAGATCCATTGCTGGCACCGGTGCTGCGCCAGTTGCAGCAGTCGCCCGGCGATACGCGAACCATTGCGCAACTGGCTGCGGCCGTACACACCACCGAGCGGACACTGATGCGCCGTAGTCAGCAGGCGCTGGGCATGACCCTCAACGAATGGCGCCAACGCCTGTGCGCGCTGGCCGCGATGCCGAGGCTGGAGGCGGGCGAGACCGTCGAAAACATCGCCCACGACCTCGGCTACAGCTCGGTCTCGGCGTTCATCGCCATGTTCAGGCGAATGATGGGCGTGACGCCGGACGAATTTCGCGCCGACGATTCACGCCGGCGCCGTGCCGTCGGTTGAGCTTACTTGGCGAACAGCTGGCTCATGTCCTTGAACGCCTTGAATTCCAGCGCGTTGCCGCAGGGGTCGAAGAGGAACATGGTGGCCTGTTCGCCGACCTGACCCTGAAAACGCACATAGGGCTCGATCACGAATTGGGTGCCGAGCGAGCGCAGGCGCTCGGCCAGTGCCTCCCACTCCGGCCAGCTGAGCACGATACCGAAATGCGGCACCGGCACGTCATGGCCGTCCACGGCATTGGTGTGTGCGGCCTCCTGCGACGCGGTGCGGGGATGTTCATGGATGACCAGCTGGTGGCCGTAGAAATCGAAGTCTACCCAATGGTCGGACGAGCGGCCTTCAGGCAGGCCGAAAACCTCGCCGTAGAAATGCCGCGCAGCGGGCAGGTCATGGACGGGAATCGCAAGGTGAAAGGGTGACAGGCTCATCGAGGCTTCCTTCTGGTTTGGGGCCGTGCGGACGATCCTGACGCGTTGTCGGCCGCCCGGCCAACGGATATCTTTCGCAGCGAGCCACGAAAATTTCGATCAATGGGCCTGGCATGATTCGAGAACTCAAAACCTTCCTCGCCATTGCCCGGTGCGGCAGCTTCGCCGCCGCAGGCCATAGCATCGGCTTGACGCAGTCGGCGGTCAGCGCGCAGATCCGCAACCTGGAGGAGGCCCTGGGCCTTCGTTTGTTCGATCGAACCGGCCGCTCGGCGCACCTCAACGCCGCCGGTCAGCGTGCACTCCCGCTGGCCGAGCAGATCATCGAGACATTCGCCCAGATGGGCCAACCCGAATCGCTCGACGACTACCGCGGCGAACTTCGCATCGGTGCTATCGGCACGGTGCAGACCGGGTTGCTGCCACCGGTATTGCTGCGCCTGCTGGAGTACGCGCCGGGTGTCGCACCGAAGCTGGTGCCGGGCGTTTCGCTCAACCTGCTCGCGCAGGTCGATGCCGGCGAGATCGACCTGGCAGTGATGATTCGCCCTCCGTTCGCGCTACCGAAGGAGCTGCTGGCCGAACCGCTGCAGCGCGAGCCTTTCGTACTCATCGCGCCGCTCGACACGCCCGGCGACGACCCGCTGGAACTGCTGGCCACGGAGCCGTTCGTGCGCTACGACCGCAGTTCGTTCGGCGGCCGGCAGGTTACCGCGTTCCTGCGCAAGCACCGCCTGGACCCGCGCCCGGCTTTGGAACTCGATGAGCTGGACGCCATCGTCAAGATGGTCGAGACCGGGCTAGGCGTGGCGTTGGTGCCACGGGCCGGGCTTTGGCTGGAAGGCAGCCCGCGCGTGCGGGTGCTTTCGCTAGGCAGCCATACCTTTCATCGCGATTTGGTACTGATGCGCCGGCATGGCGTGCGCAACCTGCCGGTGCAGCAGCTGTTTCGCCGGTGCCTGGACGAGGTGCTAGGCTGAAACACAAGTGCGGCGGCGGGGTCGAAGTTGGATGACGCGTCCTACCCGATCTTTCTTGGAGAATCTCGATGGCTCAACCCGATCTCCAGTCTCGCCTGGCGTTCACGCTTCAGTCGGCCGGGCTGCTGGAGTGGTACGTCGAACTCGATGACTCACTAAACGATGCGCATGAGGCGGTAGAGACAGTTACTCAAGCACTCGATGCCTGCTCGCTCGGCAGCACCTCGCTGACCGAATTTCTCGAGCATATTCATCCGGATGACCGAGACACGGTCGCCGAGCACGTAGCCGTCGCGCTCTCTACCGGGCATGAGGTGCGGTTTGAGTGCAGGGTGTTGGTGGGCGAGAGCGGGGTTCAAATGGTCAGCGTTTCAGGCTGGTCTACCGCGCACCCAGAGCTGCGCGCGCTCCATTTCGTCAGCCAGGACGTCACCGATTGCCGACGTGCCGAAGCGATCGTTATAGGTCAAATGCGCGCGTTGGAATCTGCTGTCGCGGGCGCGCCGTTGAGCGAAGTGCTTGTCGAGTTGTCCCGGTCCGCCCAAAGCCAGTTCGCCGGTGTGGTTCGCGCCGCTGTCATGCGCTTGGATGATGACGGCAAGCTGCGTTTCGTGGAGGCGTCCAGTCTGCCGGAAGGGTTCGTTCAAGCGCTGGATGGCCTCGATGCTAAATCTGATGAGACCACATGTGGCGTCGCAGTCCGCACCGGCAAGCCTAGCGTAGCGGTCGACATTGCTCGTGACCCTCATTGGGAACGATATCGGGATACTGCGCTTGAACACGGCCTGCATGCCTGTTGGTCCACCCCGATCTGCTCCGTTGAAGGCGAGGTGATGGGTACGCTGGTTTGCTATAGCGGCGTTTCAGCCGCCCCGTCTACAGAGGAGCAAAAAGGCGTCACCTTGCTGGCCAACACCGCCGCACTGGTTGTGCAGCGCGACCGCGCGAATCGCGCGCGATCCAAGGTCGAGCGTCGTTTCCAGGGATTGGTCAAAGCCACCAACAGCTTGGTCTGGTCAGCGAGCCCAAGCGTTGAAGTCATCGAACCGCAGCCTGGTTGGGAAGAATTCACCGGACAAGACTTCGACCGGTATCGAAACGGTGGATGGCTACAGGCCGTGCATCCTGATGATGTCGGCGAAGTTCAGGTAGTTCTCGACGAAATGCGTAGGGAGCGCTCGAACAAACGTGCCGAGTTCCGTGTTCGCCGTGCTGACGGCGAGTACCGCCACATGGCTGGCCATGCCGTGCCGATCTTCGACGAGCAAGGCGAGATGAAGGAATGGTCGGGTGGCCTCACCGACATCACTGATCGCAAGCAGGCCGAGCAGCGCCTTAATCACCTGGCGACCCACGACGCGCTGACGGGCCTGCCGAACCGGACTTATCTAAACGACCACCTGCGCGAGTTGGTCAACTTCATCCCGGAAGGCCAGCAGTTGATGATCATGCTCATCGACCTGGACCGCTTCAAGGAAGTGAACGACTCCATGGGCCACGGCTATGGCGACGTCCTGCTGGTGCAAATTGCGCACCGCCTGCTTGAGGCGCTGCCCACTGGCGATCTCGTGGCGCGCCTGGGCGGGGACGAATTCGTCGTGGTTGTGCATCTGCCTGACGGCATGGCCTCGGCCGAGCGCATCGCCACTGACCTGATGCGCGCGATTCAGATCCCGTGCGACGTGCTCGGTACACGCTATTACCCCTCTGCGTCGATGGGCATGTGCCTGTACCCGACCCCCGACACGCGCATCGACGAATTGCTGCAGCATGCCGACATCGCCATGTACCGTGCCAAGGATGCCGGCGGTACGCGCATGCAGTTTTTCTCCGCGGAGATGAGTGTGGAGACCAAGAACCGCATGGCGTTGGAGCTGGACCTGCGCGAAGCGTTGGAGCGCGGCGAGTTCGTGCTGCACTACCAGCCGCGAATCTGCCTGGACGATGATTCTCCCTGCGGTGTCGAGGCGCTGATCCGCTGGAATCATCCAAGCAAGGGGCTGGTTCCGCCGGATGTGTTCATCCCGATCGCCGAAGCAACCGGGCTGATCTGCCAGATCGGCAACTGGGTGCTGCGCCAGGCCTGTAGCGACGTGCAGCGCCTGGTCGAGCGCGTCGGCACCAAACTGATGCTGTCGGTCAATGTCTCGCCGGTGCAATTGAGGTCGCCGACGCTCTGCGGTGAGGTGCGCCAAGCGCTGGAAGCCGCCGGCATGGACACCCACCGCCTCGAACTGGAACTGACCGAGTCCGGCCTGATCGAGGACACCGAATCGTCGCATCAGCTGTTGCGGGAGCTGGGGGACATCGGCGTCAGGTTGGCGATCGATGACTTCGGCACTGGTTATGCCGGCATCGCCTACCTGCGTCAGTATCCCATCAACGTGGTGAAGCTCGACCGTACCTTCCTCTGTCCGACGCCCAAGGCCGACCTCAGTGTCGATTTCATCCGCGCGGTCACGGAGATGTGCCATTCACTCGGCATGCGCGTGGTGGCCGAAGGCGTGGAGGATGCCGAGATGCTGCGCCACCTGCTGCGCTCGGATTGCGACGAGGCTCAGGGCTACCTGTTTGCGCAGCCCATGCCGCTCGCCAAGCTGGGCGACTACATCATCGACCGTCAGGCAAGTTGAGCCCTGACCGGCTGGGGCGTTCGCGCTCGCTAGCCAGCGAATGCTTTAGCCCCGCCGACCAGCAAACGCCCGGCCAACCGACCCGTCGGAGCGATTCACTCGCCTGCTAAAGCGAGCGGCCCGTCCTGTGTCACGCCGTTGGCATCGCGCACCACCTGTTGGAACAGCAGCGGCGCCATCGGCCGGCCGAGGTAGAACCCCTGGGCCTGATCGCAGGCCAGGGCGGTCAGCTTGCCGAGCTGCGACACGGTCTCGATGCCCTCGGCGGTCACGGTCAGTGACAGCGCGTGGCCCATGCTGACGATGGCGTTGACGATCGCTTCGCTGCTCTGTGACTGATCCAGCCCGGCAATGAAGCTGCGGTCGATCTTGATGCCGTCGAACGGATAACTGCGCAAGTAACTGAGCGACGAATAGCCGGTGCCGAAGTCATCCATCGACAACCGGATGCCCAACGCCTTGAGGTTGTTCATGGTCGTCAGCGCGCTGGCGGCATCTTCCAGCATGACGCTTTCAGTGATTTCCAGTTCCAGGCGCGCCGGCGAGATGCCAGTGTTGGCGAGCGCTGTGGCGACGCGCTCGACGAGGTCGCTGCGCTGGAACTCGACCGGGGACAAGTTGACCGACACCATCAACTCTGCGCCCCAGCACAACGCATTCAGGCAGGCCTCGTTGAGCACCCAATCGCTGAGCTCCACGATCAACCCAGTCTCCTCGGCCAGGCCGATGAAGCTGCCAGGGCTGAGCAAACCTCGGGTCGGATGCTGCCAGCGCACCAGCGCTTCGGCGCCGACGATGGTCTGCGAGGACGCATCGTAGCGGGGCTGGAAGTCGAGCCGGAACTCGCGGCGACGCAGGGCCTGGCGCATGTCCATCTCGAGTTGGCGGCGCTCCATGATCCGCTCGTTCATGGCCGGCTCGTAGAACTTGAACAGGTTGCGCCCGTTGGACTTGGCCTCGTAGAGCGCAATGTCGGCGTACCGCAGCAGGTCTTCGGCGGTCAGACCGTCGTAGGGCGCCGAGACGATGCCGATGCTGGCGCCGACGCTGACGTCGTTGGTACCGATGCGGATCGGTTGGTTGATCTGCTCGATCAGCCGCTGACACAGGCGCTCTGCCTGCTCGTGCGTACGGCAATCGGTCGCCACGACGATGAACTCGTCGCCACCCAGGCGCGCCACCAGATCGGTCGAGCGGGTGCAGCCGGTCAGCGCACTGGCGACCTCGCGTAGCACCAAGTCGCCCGCGGCATGGCCGAGCGTATCGTTGATGGGCTTGAATCGGTCCAGATCCAAGGCCAGCAGAAACACCGGATGGTCGCCGCTCACGCCTTCGGCGAGGCGGGCGTTGAGGTAGTGGTTGAGGCGGTGGCGGTTGGCCAGACCGGTCAGAGCGTCATGCTGGCTGATGTGTTCGATACGGGCCTTGGCTTCGATTTCCTCTGTGATGTCGCAGACGGTGCCCAGGAAGCCTTGCAGCGTGCCGTCGGTCGATACCGAGCGGGCCGAGAGCTGGCCATAGCGCTGCCGCCCCTCGCTGTCGCGCATCGAGCAGGGCAGCGGCTTGCGGCCGGCAAGCGCGCCCGGTTCGGCATTGGCGGCCAGCAGATGGGTGTCGTAGGCGAGCAGTTCGGCCAGGGGGCGCCCCAGCCACGCTTCCCAGGGCAGCCCGGTGACTTGGGTGAACCGTTCGGACAGGTAGGTCAGGCGCTGCTCGGCGTCGGTTTCCCAGATCCAGTCCGACGACGCTTCGGAGATATTGCGAAAGCGCTGCTCGCTCACGCGCAGTGCCTGCTGGGCGGCGTCGATCATTGCAGCGGAGCGCGCCACGCGGCCACGCAGCCAGGCAACCAGAATGGCGATCAGCAGACCCAGCACGAGCAGCATGGGCAGAAATTTCTTGAGCAGCGTCTTGCCCAGTTCTTCACTACGCCACTGAAGCGTCACGTTGACGCCCAGGTCGGAGCGCAAGGTCAGCTTTGGGCCCGGCGCGTTGGGCAGCGAGCCAAGGCTGGCGTTTAGGTCGGCGAGGTCGAACGCTTCGTCGATGGCCTTCATTTTGTCCTGGGTCAGAACGTCGACGTAGACCAGGTAGGACATCCGGTCGAAGTCTACATACGAACTGTCGGGCCGAATGACCGCAGCCGAAACGAACGCTGGAATGCCGGAGACGGAGTAGTAGGCCTGCGCGACTGTGTCTTCCAGCGAGCCTTCGCGCGCGGCGGCGAGCAGGGCCGACAGGTCACCGTCGATCCAGTCAAGCGCGGCCGTGTCGGTCAGCTCGCCGTCGATGATGCCGTAGCGGGTTGCGGCATTGCGGTCGAGCACGAACACACCGTCCAGCTCGTAGGTGGTGAACAGCGACGGGCCAATGTTGTTGCGCTCATACGCCCAATTGAGGTCGATTTTCTCGCCCATGAAATTGTAGGCGTCCTCCCAGAAGGCATAGTCGACAAGCGCGGTTTCGATCTTGTCCCAGCGGCTTTGCATGGCCCGGGCGGCATCCTGCTCGCTGTGGTCCATCTGCCGTTCGTCAAGCGCCATGCACAGGTAAACCAGCGCCACGGACGCGATCACGAAGAGCGCGGCGATGAGGCTGATGAAGCTGAGCGATGCCTTGCGGGTCATGGCGGTGTAGCCCGCCACATCTTCTGGGAGGTTCGTTGTGGTGTGTGTCATCGGGACCAATTCGCCAGGCGTTTGAAGGAGGCGGTACGACGGAATGCGAGAAGCGGCTCGTTCGCCGACTTCACGCTGCCGCGTTGACCGGCAATACGGGATGTATCGGCGGGGCGGGCGTTCACCTTGGCCTGCCTGGCGCCATTCCGACGGGCGGTGCGGCCGCGGGCGCAAAGCGGGCGGCAGGCTCGGTGTGCGAATCGAAGTTGCACGAATGTTCTAGAACCCTGTGCCTGCTTGGTGAACACTCGGGCCATGGACGCCGGAAACGGCCGAACTATACCGATGCATATCGATGCATACCGATGCGAGTGGCGTACTGGGGCGCCTTGGCATGAGCGATAACAGCTGGATCGACTTGAAACTGGATGCCGAAACCGGGATCGAGATCATCCGTGCCCATTTCGAAGGCCATGCCTATGACCCGCATTGGCACGACAGCTATCTCGTGGGCTTCACCGAGCAGGGCGTGCAGCAGTTCAACTGCCGCAAAACGCTGCATTCAAGCCTGCCAGGGCAGGTCTTTTTGCTTGAGCCTGGTGAAATCCACGACGGGCTCGCACCGTCGCCCGTCGGCTTTACCTACTCCACGCTCTATCTTCAGCCGCATTGGCTGCGTGCCCAGTTGCAAAGTCTCTGTGAGGACGTGCCGGACGACTGTCTCCCGACATTCGCCGAAACCCTGACCAACGAACCTGACCTGGCGGTGCATATCGCCCGGGCCTTTCAGGCGCTTTACCAGCAGGACATGCGCATCGTCCGGCACGCGGCGCTCGATGCGCTGCTGGAAAGGCTGTCCGCGCGGATGAGCTGGCGCCAGCGCCTCGATGTCACGCCGCGGTTGCCGGGGGCCGCGATCCGGGCGCGGGACTACCTGCACGCGCACCTGGACCAGGACATCGGCCTCGATGAGCTGGCCGTGGTGGCCGGGGTGGATCGCTTTCGCTTGTCCCGCGCGTTCAAGGCGTCATTTGGCCTGGCGCCGCATGCTTATCTCGTGCAGTTGCGCCTGAGCCTCGCGCGCAAGCTGTTGCGCCAGGGCGTGGCGCCGGCGAGCGTGGCGAGCGAGCTGGGCTTTGCCGACCAGAGCCATCTCGGTCGCTGGTTCCGGCGCGCCTACGGTTTGAGCCCCGCCGCGTATCGCCGGCAGTGCTCAAACCTTCCAGACGCCTGAGCCCTGCACGCGCGACAGTAGCAGCACCCTACCGAGGAGCTGCCTATGAACGCCCGCTTTCAAACCTTTGCCCCTCCCTGCACCCGGGAGCTGATGCCATGAGCCAGTTGCTGCCGTTCGTGCTGTTCGCCTTTGTCGCCTCGATCACCCCGGGCCCGACCAACATGCTGGTGCTCAACAACAGCGCGCGCTTCGGCTGGCGTGCCGCGGTGCCGCTGGTCATCGGTGCCTGCGCGAGCGCCGCCGCCATCGTGCTGCTGGTCGGCCTGGGGTTAGGAGAAACGCTGCTGCGCCTGCCAACGCTTCAACAAACGATGGCCTGGGTGGGTGTTGCCTGGCTGTCTCTGCTCGCCTGGAAACTCTGGCGCAGTGCGGGTGAACCGCTCGAAGCCAATGGCGCTGGCCTGCGTATCGGTGCCTGGGGTGGCGCTGGTTTGCAGCTGGTCAACCCCAAGACATGGATGATGGCGATCGCAGTGGCCAGCGTGTTCACCGGAGCCGATGGCGGGCTGGCACGTTATGCAATCTTCGCGTTGCTGTTCTTTCTTGTCGCGCTGCCATGCCTTGCTGCATGGGCTGCGCTGGGACGCGGTGCCGTCGGGCTATTGCGATCGGCAGCCGCGTTCAGACGTTTCAATCAAGGGATGGCGCTGCTCCTGCTCGTCTCGGCCTGGAGCAGCCTGTTGTTGTAAGGCCGCTCGCATGCCGCTTCGCCGGGTCGGGCGAAGGCTCTATCATGCGCCCGCCAGGCTGCCCGCAGATTCCTGTAGCCGGTTGGGGAACCAAAGGCCGATGGCTGGGGGTCGAAGCGCGTACACAGCCAATGGGCGGCGATGCGCATGGGCGCATGCGGCGACCACATGACCTCAAAGGAACGATTGATGAGCACCGACCTCAACGCAGGACGCCTGCCGGATGAACTGACGCTGACCAACATCCCGCGGCTGATTTCGCGCTACTACAGCGACCGGCCGGATGCTTCCGATCCCGCGCAGCAGGTCGCCTTCGGCACCTCTGGGCACCGCGGCTCGTCATTCAAGGTCAGCTTCAATGAATGGCACATCCTGGCCACCACCCAGGCAATCTGCGACTACCGTCGCGAACAGGGCATCACCGGTCCGTTGTTCGTCGGCATGGATACCCACGCACTGTCCGAGCCGGCCTTCGTCTCGGCGCTCGAAGTGCTCGCGGCCAATGGTGTGGAGACGCGCATCGATGCGGGTTGCCCTGAAACCAATGGCGAGCCGGGCTACACGCCGACCCCGGCGATCTCCAACGCCATCCTCGAATACAACGCAGGTCGCAGCAGCGGCCTGGCCGATGGCATCGTCATCACCCCGTCGCACAACCCGCCCGCCGATGGCGGTTTCAAGTACAACCCCACCAATGGCGGCCCGGCCGATACCAATGTGACCAAGTGGATCCAGGACCGCGCCAACGCGTTGCTGGCCGCTGGGCTCAAGGGCGTCGAACGTATGGATTACGCCCGCGCACTCAAGGCATCGACCACCCAGCGCTTCGATTTCATCGACAGCTACGTGGGCGGGCTGGATCAGGTGATCGACCTCGAAGCGATCCGTAACAGCGGATTGAAGTTCGGCGT
Organism: Stutzerimonas chloritidismutans; assembly: GCF_051486945.1. Taxonomy (GTDB): domain Bacteria; phylum Pseudomonadota; class Gammaproteobacteria; order Pseudomonadales; family Pseudomonadaceae; genus Stutzerimonas; species Stutzerimonas chloritidismutans_B. Next base: position 53,104 of record NZ_JAHVDX010000001.1, read on the forward strand.
CGATCCCCTAGGCGGCGCTGGTGTGCATTACTGGACGCGCATCGCCGAGCGCTACGGGTTGCCGCTCGAGGTGCTGTCGACCCGAGTCGACCCGACCTTCCGCTTCATGCGCCTGGACTGGGACGGCAAGATCCGAATGGACTGCAGCTCGCCGCACGCCATGGCCGGGCTGATCGAGAACAAGGACCGCTTCGACGTGTCCTTTGCCTGCGACACCGACCACGACCGCCATGGCATCGTGGCGCGCTCGGTGGGCCTGCTCAACCCCAACCATTACTTGGCCGTGGCCATCGAATACCTGTTTACCCATCGCCCCGAGTGGAGCACGAGTGCAGGCATCGGCAAGACGTTGGTCTCGTCGTCGATGATCGACCGCGTCGCCAAGGGTATCGATCGCAAGGTGGTCGAGGTGCCCGTGGGCTTCAAGTGGTTCGTCGACGGTTTGATGGACGGCAGCCTGGGATTCGGCGGCGAGGAGTCTGCCGGCGCGTCCTTCCTGCGCAAGCAGGGCGGGGCGTGGTCCACCGACAAGGACGGCCTGATCCTTGGGCTGCTGGCCGCGGAAATCACCGCCGTGACGGGCAAGGACCCGGGCGAACGCTATCAAGCCCTGACCGAGCGATTCGGCGCGCCGGTCTACCAGCGCATCGATGCTGCGGCCAATCGCGAGCAGAAGGCCAAACTCGGCAAGCTGTCCGCTTCCCAGGTCACCGCGGGCGAGCTGGCCGGCCAGCCCATCACGCAGATCCTCACCGAGGCGCCGGGCAACGGCGCGGCCATCGGCGGGCTCAAAGTCGTCACCGAAAATGGCTGGTTCGCTGCACGCCCATCCGGCACCGAGGACGTTTACAAGATCTACGCGGAAAGCTTCGAGGGCGAGACGCACCTCAAGCGCATCCAGGAAGAGGCCAAGGCGCTGGTGGATGGCGTGCTGAATGGCTGACGAATGAGCCGCAGGTATCCCTGTAGGAGCGAGCTTGCTCGCGAATGCACTGCTGTGCGGTTCAGCGGGCGAACTACCCGACCCCTGGGCCTCGGCTGACTCGTGTGACAGGCGCTGTGCCGGTGGGCGCAGCGCTTTTTCGCGAGCACGCGGGCGCCTACAGGAGCACGACTTGCACGCAATACGCGAACCTCACGCAGGCTCGGTGAGCTGCATCGATTCGCGTTGCGAAAATTCATCCTGAAACGCCACTAGCTTCGGAAATTCGTTGCGCCAGTAGAGTTCAGCGAAGCGGAAATCCAGGTAACCCAGCGCGCAGGCGACACCGATCTGGGCGATGTCCAGCGGGCCTTGCAGCTGTGATGCGCTGTCTTCCAGTGCACGCAAGGCGCGACGCACCTTACCGAGCTGACCATCGATCCACTCATCCCATTGCCGCTCGGCCGGGCGCATTGCCTTTTCGTAGCGCGCCAATACGGCGGCATCCATCAGCCCGTCCGCCAATGCAACGAGGCGCAAGGTCTGCCAGCGCTGCGCCGGGTCTGCCGGGAACAGGTGCTGTCCGTCGTGCAGGCTATCGAGGTATTCGCAGATCACCCGACTGTCATACAGCGCTTCGCCGTCATCCATCATCAGCACCGGAATCTTGCCGAGCGGGTTGGCGACGTTGACGCGCTCATTGAGGGTTACGGGCATGACGGTCGTTTCGACCGGGTCCAGCCTGCCCATTTGACCGGTTTCAATGGCAAGCACACGGACTTTCCGGGCGAAGGGCGACGCAGGGGCATAGATCAGTTGCATGGAGAGGGCTCTGGCAAAAGTAGTCGGAGCCGGGCAGGTCGGCTGACCGCTCGGTTGCCATTGAGCATAGCCAAACCTGCCCGCAGAGCCGCAAGGGGTTTTACGGGCCAGGGGGAGTGGGTCAGGCGGTGGCTGCTTCGGGCAGCTTGGCGATCACCTTGATCTCGAACTGGAAGCCGTAGAGCCACGTCACACCGATGCCGGTCAGCGTAGGGTGGGGCGCCTCGCCCCAGAACTCCTGCACCACGGGCCAGATGCGTTCGAACTGCTCGTGCGGATCGACGATGAAGACGGTGACATCGATTACGTCGTCGAAGGTGCAGCCGGCTTCCTTGAGGATGGCGTTGAGATTCGCGAAGGCCAGCCGCACCTGCGCCTGCAGATCGGGTTCGGGTGAGCCGTCCTCGCGGCTACCGACCTGCCCGGAAACAAATAGGAAACCATTGGAGCGGATCGCGGGCGAGTAGCGGTTTTTTTCATACAGCGCCTGGCGGCCGGCTGGGAATACGACGTCACGAGTGCTCATGTTTCCTCCAATTGGGGCGGTACGCCCCGGGTCAGGTTGATGACCAAACTTTAGGGAGCCGAGCCATGCGGATAAACTCGCGAGCCTGACCAGCACCGTTTGCGAATTCCAAACAATCAAGCACGAGAACATGCCATGGATCGCTTCGCCGCCATGCAGGCCTTCGCCCGTGTCGTCGAGACCGGGAGCTTCACCAAGGCGGCCGAAACGCTGCACCTGAGCCGTACCAGCGTCACCCAGCTGATCCAGCAGTTGGAGGCACGGCTGCGCGTGCGGCTGCTCAACCGCACCACGCGCAAGGTCAACGTCACGGCCGATGGCGCCGCCTACTACGAGCGTGTGGTGCAGCTGCTGGCCGATCTGGATGACGCCGAGACGAGCCTTTCCGGCGCAGCCACTGCGCCGCGTGGCCGCCTTCGTGTGGATGTACCGAGCCCCTTTGCACGGCTGATTCTGATACCCGCGCTGCCGGCCTTCCATGCGCGGTTTCCGGAGATTCAACTCGACCTGGGCGTGAGCGACCGCAAGGTCGATCTGATCGACGAAAACGTCGATTGCGTGGTGCGGGGTGGCGAGCTGACCGACCTGTCGCTCATGGCGCGGCCCATCGGGCACCTGCGGCTGGCCGTGTACGCCGCACCGGATTATCTGGAACGAGCCGGGACGCCGCGGCATCCGGTGGAGCTTGAAAACAGCCAGCACCGCACCATCGGCTTCCTCTGGGCGCGCACCGGCAAGGCCTTGCCCTACGCCATGCATCGCGGCGACGAGCGCATCAGCGTGCAGGGGCACCATGTGCTGTCGGTCGATGACGGCAACGCTTATCTGGCGGCCGGTCTGGCGGGGTTGGGTGTGCTGTGGTTGCCGGATTACATGGCGAGGGCGCCACTGGAGCGCGGCGAGCTGACACCTTTGTTCGAGGACTGGACGCTCGACCCGATGCCGATGTACATCGCCTACCCACCGAACCGGCATGTCAGCGCGAAGCTGCGCGTGTTTATCGATTGGGTGGTGGAGTTGATGGAAAAGGGCTGAGGTTGCGGGCGCTTCCTCAGCCCAGGCGGGTGCCTCTACAGATCAGCAAACACGCACGAGCGCCCCGGGACAGACGGGCGGTTCACACCGCGTAACCCAGCACCCTTGGCAGCCACAGCGCGATTTCGGGGAATAGGGCTACCAGCACCAGCGCGCTGCCCATGACCACGACGAACAACAGGGCCCAGCCGACCGTTTGCTCCAGGCGGATTTTCGCGACCTCGGCGGTCACCATCAGGTTGATTGCGACCGGCGGCGTGAACTGCCCGATGGCGATGTTCATCGCCAAGAGGATGCCGAACCAAACGGGGTTCCAGCCGAAATGCTGCATGACCGGGATGAGGATCGGCATCAGGATCAGGTAGATCGAGATCGCATCGAGCAACATCCCCGCAAGCAGCACGGCGACCATCACCAGAATCAGCAGTACCGCGCCGTTATCCGACAGCGAGATCAACCATTCGGCCAGGTGGCGGAAGGTGCCGAGCATGGTGCCGGCCCAGGCGAAGATCCCGGCCAGGGCAATGATCAGCATGACCACGCCGGAAATGACTGCCGCCTCGCCGCAGAGGCGCCAGAGGTTTCGCCAGTCCAGCTCGCGGGTGACGAACAGGCCGACCAGCACGCCGTAGGTCACGCCAGCCACGGCCGCTTCGGTAGGTGTAAACAGCCCGCTGCGCAGACCGCCCAGAATCAGCACCGGCGCGAACAGCGCCGGCAGTGCCTGGCGGAAGCTTTCGCCCAGTGGTGGACGTTCGGCTCCTTCGGGGCTCTCCCAGCCGTAGCGACGTGAAAGCAGCCAGGCCGGAAGCAGCAGCACCAGCCCCGCGATGATGCCGGGGAACAGGCCTGCCGCGAACAGCGCGCGCAGGTCCACGCCGGGTACGACGATGGAGTAGAGGATCAGCGCGATTGACGGCGGGATCAGAATCGCGGTGGAGGCCGACGCGGCGATCAGGGTCGCGGAGAAGGGCTTGGGATAGCCGGCGCGGGTCATGCTCGGCAACATCACCATGGCGACCGCGGCAGCATCAGCCGGTCCTGAGCCGCTCATGCCGCCCATGATCAGGCAGACCAGAATGGCGACCATTGCCAATCCGCCATGCCGCGGGCCGATCAATGCCTGGGCAAAGCGCACCAGGCGCAGCGCCACGCCGGATTTCTCGAACACCAGACCGGTCAGGATGAACAGCGGAATGGCGATCAATGGGTATTTGGCGACCCCGTTGTAGGTGTTGGTGCCGAGCGTGGCGAGCATGTCCGGCGAAAGCCCGGCAATGATGCCGATCGCACCGGACAAGGCGAGGGAGAAGGCCACCGGTACACCAATCAGCAGCAACAACAGGAAGCTGGCGAGCATCCAGACATCAGGGCTCATCGCTAAGCCTCCCGCGCAGGCGGTCGATGGTCATCTGCGTCAGGCGTACCAGCATCAGCAGCGCCAACAGCGGCAGCCAGACCACGTACCACCAATTTGGCAGGCCGAGGCCAGGCGACTCCGATTCCCACTGGTATTCTTCCAACGCGAACTGGCCGCCGTACCAGAGCACCAGCCCTAGCACGAGCGCGCCGGCCAACCATTGCAAGAGGATCAGCGGTACGCGCAGTTGCGGGAACAGCCGTTCGACGAAGCCGATACGGATGTGCCGGTTGCTGCGCATCGCCACCGAAGCGCCGGCGAATGTGAGGATCACCAGCAAGAAAACGGAGATTTCTTCAGTGAAAGCAAAGGATGCATTGGTGAAATAGCGAACCACTACGTTGGCGAGGCTGATCAGGCCGATGATCACCAGCGCCAGGGTGGCCAGCACGCGCTCAAGGCGCGCGTCCTGTCGATTGTCCATGAAAGTCCTCGAACCCCGGCGGCCCCGCGCCGCCGGGCAAAGCGGTGTTTACTCAGCGATGGCGGTGCGTGCAGCTTCGATCAGCTCGGCACCAATCTTCGGCGCCCACTTCTCATGGACTACGCGGGTGGCTTCGACAAAGGCCTGATGCTCGGCATCGCTCAGCTCGGTCACCTCGACGCCACGGGCGCGAATGTCCTCAAGCCGCTTGGCTTCGGCGCTGCGTGACAGCTCGATTTCCCACTTACCAGCGTCAATGGCGGCCTGACGCAGTATTTCGCGATCCGCTTCCGGCAACTGCTTCCAGACACGCTGGTTGACGGCGAAGACCAGCGGGTCGGCCATGTAGTGCCAGAGGGTCAAGTACTTCTGGCCGACCTGGTCGACACGCGCAACGTCAAATACCGACAGCGGGTTTTCCTGACCGTCGACGGCACCTGTGGTCAGTGCCGGTTTGGCGTCGGCCCAGCTCATTTGCGTCGGGTTGGCGCCGAGGGCGCTGAACGTGTCCTGGAACAGCGGAGAGCCTACGACACGAATCTTCAGGCCAGAGAGATCGGCAGGCGTCTTGACCGGCTTGACCGAATTTGAAATCTCACGGAAGCCATTCTCACCCCAGGCCAGCGGGACGATGCCGCGCTTCTCGATGGCAGCAAAGGCCTGCTGGCCGGCTTCGCCCCCGGTAATGGCGTCGAGGTCGGCACTGTCGGCCATCAGGAAGGGCAGCGAGAAGAGGTTCAGCTCCGGCACTTGCGGCGACCAGTTGATCGTGGAACCAACGGCCATGTCGATCAGGCCCGAGCGCATCGCTGAGAACTCTTTGGTCTGGTCGCCCGCGACGAGTTGCGCGTTAGGGTAGACGCGCAGGGTAATTTCGCCGTTGGAGCGCTCGGCTACCAGGTCGGCCCACTTTTGCGCCGCTTGGCCCCATGGGAATGCATCGGAGAGCACGGTAGAGACGGAGTATTCACGGGCAGCGGCCGAGAAGGTCGCGGACAGCGCCGCGGCGGCGGCCAATGCAGTAAGGCAGCGAGTCAGTTTCATGAGGCGTCCTTGTTCGGATCAGTTTTGGTTTTATTAGCGAACGGCCTGGCGCCGATGGGTGACAGGCTTGGTGGCCGGTGAGCCACGGGACGCGCGGGTAGCGCGAGAAAAAAGGACGCGAGCGGCTGTACGGTTGATCAGCTGGGCACTTGATGCGTCACATAACCCGCAAGCCTTGTGGGCTGGGGGTTGCCAGCGGCGATTCACTGGCCGCGTCACTATCGCAGATGGCATCTGGGAGCGCCATTGTCGGGCGCCTCGTCTTTGGTCGTGCCTAGGTCAGGCGTCGCGTAGCAGGTCGTGGGTGTTGAGCAGCGCGAAGGCGATCTCGGGGCGCTTTTCCAGCCCGCGGCGTATGGCGGCGGGAATCGACTGGCGTGTCTTGCGACAGAGGCCTGGCTGCTCAGCGATTTCGATGCGGATACCGCGCATGCTGCGCACTTCGTTCGGTCCGGGTGCGATGGCCATGAGAATGCCCAGCTGATCCTGGATGCGTTGCTGCAGGCGCTCCAGATCTTCGAGGCTCTTCAGGTTTTCCAGCCGTTCAAGCAAGCGATTTTCCTCGGCGCGCGTTAGCCGAAGGATGCGAAGGTCATGGCTCTCGGGTGCCTCGAGCATTTGCTCGCGCCGGCAGATGCAGGCGCCGGGCGGGCAAGGGGAGCGAATCGGAATGGCAGTCGTCATGGCCGCTGATCATAGCGAGGCGGCGCCCGGATGCACCCACCGTTCGGCGGCTACCCGGGCGCGCCTAGCCTCAAGCTAGTTGAAGCGGCCGTGCACACCACCGACGCTGTAACGGCCGGCACCAAGCAGTGCGATCGCCACCGAGCCGAACAGGAACAGCCCCTGGGTTTCCAACGCCCAACCGCCCATCTGGCCCAGTGAAAAGAGTTCGGCCATATGCGCAAGGAGCAGAGCAACCAGCATGTTGCCGATCATCAGCAGCGCGCCGATGCGTGTGAACAGGCCGATGATGACCAACAACGGGCCGACCACCTCGCCCAGGTAGACGCCATAGGCGAAGAACTCCGGCAGGCCACGTCCCGCCAGCATTCCTGCAATACCTCCGACGCCGCCTGACAGCTTGGCGATGCCGTGCAGCAGCATCATCAAGCCAACACTTACCCGCAGAACCAGTTTGCCTACGTCATCTGTCATTTCCATTTCTCCGAAAGGCGGTGAGTCGCACACAAAGCCTAGCGGCAGATTGCTGCGGTCGCGTTATGGCGCCGGCTATTTTTCTTCGCACGGCCAAGGCGCTGCGCTGTCCTAGCGCTGAAGACGAATAAGGAGGACAGCATGTCTGAGGAAGCCGATTTTGCCTTGCTAGAGCGTTTGCTGATGGCGCGCGGGCCGGGCGGTCAGGAGGAAGAGGTGCGGACGCTTTGCCGTGAGTCGCTAGAGGCCAGCTGTGATGAGGTCTGGCTGGACGCGGCAAACAATCTGGTGGGTTGGATACGTGCTGAGGGCGCTTCACGCGACGTGGCGCAGGCCAACGCAATTCGAGTGATGGCACACCAGGACGAGATCGCGATGGTGGTCAAGCGCGTTGCCGATGATGGCCGTCTCCACGTAGTGGCGTTGGGTGGCGCGTTTCCGGTCAATTTCGGTATGTGCCCGGTCGACATCATGGGTGAGTCGGAAAACCTGCCCGGTGTGCTTTCATTCGGCACCATGCACGGTACGCCCGAGTCCAGCCAGTCAATGGACATCCTGAGCGGCAATGTCCAATGGCGCGATGTGCACGTGATCACTCGCCGGACCACGGAAGAGCTTGCACGAATGGGCGTACGGCCCGGCACGCGTGTTGTGCTAAGCCAGCACTGGCGGCGTCCGTTCCGCGTGCACGACGCGATCGCCGCTCATTTCCTCGACGATCGCGCACCCGTGGTCGCAGCCCTGCGCTCTGCCGAGGAGTTGGCGGGACGCAAGGGCGAACTCGCTCAGGACGTCTATTTCGTGTTTACCACCAACGAAGAAGAAACCAATTCCGGTGCGCAATACGCTGCCCGTACGCTTCCCGGCCTGGCCTGCATCGCACTCGAGGTAGGCCCGATCGCCGAGGAATACGGCACCCGGTTGTGCGCCGATCCGATCATCCTGACCGGCGATGAGAAGGGGCTTTACACCAAGGCGCTGTCCGATGCCCTGTTCGCCGCTGCCGTCCGCTGCGGTTACACGCCCCAGCCTGCCCTGATGCCGGGCTTCGCCTCGGATGCAAGTGCTGTGCTCGGCTCTGGCTCTTCACCGCAAGCTGGTTGCCTGGCGATTCCCACCGAGAATACCCATGGCTATGAACTGATCACCGAAGGTGGCATCCAGGCGTGCACGCGGACCCTCACCGAGTATTTGCTGAACGCAAGATGATCGGACGGACGCTCGGCGGGGGATAGCGCGTCACTTCCGTCACCTTGGCCCTAGTCCGCACGTTGGCAGCTCTAGGCGCTGGTTCTACCCGCATCCAAGGCAAACCCTCTCTCCGGCCTGCCGGGTGGAAAGCAGAGCTTTGTCCTACAGCCGACAGCAGTTGAGCCGGAAGGACAAACTCCGTCCCGTAGGAGCCAGCTTGCTGGCGATCCAGGGCACGCCGACAGCCGGATCGCGAGCAAGCTCGCTCCTACGAAGCGCATCGGCGGCGTGCTAGGCCTCGCCCTCTGTGCTGGCAGTTGCTTCATTTGGGCCGCCAGGACACGCTCCGTCCCGTAGGAGCCAGCTTGCTGGCGATCCAGGGCAGGGCGGCTTCCGGATCGCGAGCAAGCTCGCTCCTACGAAGCGCATCGGCGGTGCATGCTAAGCCTCGGCCTCTGTACTGGCAGTCGCTTCACTTGGGCCGCCAGAACAAGCTCCGTCCCGTAGGAGCCAGCTTGCTGGCGATCCAGGGCACGCCGGCAACCAGATCGCGAGCAAGCTCGCTCCTATGAAGCGCATCGGCGGTGCGTGCTAGGCCTCAACCTCTGTGCTGGCAGTTCATTTGGACCGCCAGGACAACCTCCGTCCCGTAGTAGCCAGCTTGCTGGCGATCCAGGGCACGTCGTCGGCCGAATCTCAAACAAGCTAACGCCTACCGAGCGCTTGCCCAGGTTATGCGTCCATCCGGCCGGACAGGCCCACATCGGGGGTGTCGCGTGGGGTAGGCATGTCCAAGGTTGCGGACATTTTCAGGGCTGCAAAATGACCCCAGCCGCCGTGCCAAGCCGGCGCGATACCACACAGACGCTGGCGTTAACGGACGCTACCGATCAATCGGCGTGCGACACCTGAATTGGCACGTCTTTCGCTCCGGGTCTAGGGTCAGGCTTGTTCGACCGGTTCTCTGACCGGGCGAGACAACTAGAACAACAAGGAAACCGCCCATGAAGTCCATTGCCGCCTCGGCCGCCCCTTCGGCCTGCCTCGTGTCGTTCGCTTCATTCTTCAACCCGCTGCTGCGTCCGCTTAATACCGAGGGCCAGCCATGAACCTGCACGGCAAAATCGCCCTCGTGACGGGCTCCACCAGCGGTATCGGCCTTGGCATCGCCAGCAAGCTGGCCGAGGCTGGTGCAGACGTGATGCTCAATGGATTCGGCGATTCGGAGGGAGCTATTGCGCATGTGGCTGCCTTCGGCACGCGCGTACGGCATCATCCGGCCGACGTTTCCGATGCCGAGCAGATCGCCGACATGGTTCGCCAGGCCGAGCGCGACTTAGGCCGCGTCGATGTGCTGGTCAACAACGCCGGTATTCAGCATGTCGCGCCGATTGAACAGTTTCCGGTCGAGCGCTGGGACAGCATCATCGCCGTCAACCTCTCCTCGGCGTTTCACACCATTCGCCTGGTGTTACCTGGCATGCGTCAGCGCAACTGGGGCCGGATCATCAATATCTCGTCCGCTCACGGTCTGGTCGCCTCGGCCGGTAAATCGGCCTACGTCGCAGCCAAGCACGGACTGCTCGGGCTCACGAAAAGTGTGGCGCTGGAAACGGCGACGACGGGTATCACCTGCAATGCGCTATGCCCCGGCTGGGTCCTGACGCCGCTGGTCCAGCAGCAGATCGACAACAACGCCAAGGCCCATGGCGACGTCCAACGGGCGACCCGCGAATTGCTGATGGAAAAACAACCTTCGTTGGACTTCGTTACGCCGGAGCAGCTGGGCGAATTGGCGCTGTTCCTATGCAGCGACGCCGCAAAGCAGGTCCGTGGTGTCGCATGGAACATGGACGGTGGCTGGGTGGCGCAGTAGCGCTAAGAATCGCACGCGCGTGAGTTAATTGGCTCGCAATGCCGCATGCTCTGCCAGTTCGGCCTCGATGAACCCGGCGATCATCGCCCGATATATCTGTTCGGTGATGTCGGGGTTCGCCTGCAGAGTGGTCGCCAGCGCGCGGACCTTTTCGATGACCCGCTCGACCCGCTGAGGTGCCCTCACATCGTCGCTGGTCTTTTTGAACGCTGCCGCGCGCTTCACGTACCGCCCACGCTCGGCAAGAAGCGCGACCAACGCTTCGTCGATACGGTCGATGTTCTGGCGGACTTCGTCGAGCGAGGTGCAGTTGGCGGCTGGATGCATGGTGGACTCCCGTCGGTTCTGGTTATCTTTCGCGGCGCATATGGATCAGTGCGAGGCGCTCGCCATCGAGCCCTTCGCGCGGCTCGATGCTGATGGGCATGAAGCCCAGTTTCGGATAGAACAGCAATCCGGCCGTATTGTGATTGAAGCAGGACACGCGCACTTCGCTGGCTCCATAACGATCGAAAGCGAGTCGGCATAAGTGCTCGACCAGCATGCTGGCAGCACCGAGGCGTCGGGCGCTCGAATCCACCATCACATTGCCGATTGCGCATACGCCGCCTTGTTCCCATCGGTAAAAGTTCGCGAACGCAACCGGCCGGTTCGACAGGCACACCACGGTCGACTCGGCACGCTGCGCAATTGCCGCGGACAATTGCCCAACGGTCAATGGGTAACGAGCCTTGGGAAACAGTAGTAGAGCTCGGTCGCGGTTTCCGGCCAGCGGCAAATCGCGGCAAGGTCGTCCGGCTGGACGGGGCGGAGGCTAAACGTCATGAGGCGCATCCTGCGGCTGTCTTAACGGTGCTGCTACCACCTTAGCGCCGCCCGCCATGCACCACAACGCGCTGGCGAGTGGCATCGTCAGGATAGGTTGCGCCTGATCAACGCTCGCTCAAACCGTGCAGTTGCAGCTTCGAATAAAGGCTGGCGCGCGAGATGCCAAGTTCGGTAGCGGCCCGGCGGCGGTTGCCTTTGCAGGCGAGCAGGGCGCTTTGCAGGGCGCGGCGTTCAGCTTGGGCGATGCTTTCGGCAAGGCGTTGCAGTGGAGCGGGGTCACTGGCTGCGGTTTCCAACCCTGCAGTGCCAGCACTTGTGGCGGCGACTTCAATGAGCGCGGCGGCTGGTGGCGCCGGCTTGCTGGTTTGGTCGGCTAGCAGTGGCAGGAAGTGCTTGGCTTCGAGTGGCGCGCCATCGGTGCTTAGCTGGGCCCGTTCCAGCAAGTTGCCGAGTTCACGAACGTTCCCGCGCCAGGGCTGGTGACAGAGCAGCGCAATCGCATCGGCCGTCAGTTCCATGGGCGCCTGGCCCGAGCGGTTGGCGATGTCGTCGAGCAGGTGCTCGATGACCGAAGGGATGTCGCTGGCGCGCTCACGTAAAGGCGGCACCTTCAATGCGAGCACGTTGAGGCGGTAGTAAAGATCGTCACGAAATTCGCCCGCGGCCACCTTCGCTTCGAGGTCGATATGTGTGGCGGCGATCACCCGCACGTTGAGCGGTTTGACCTGGTTGGAGCCCAGCGGCTCGATCTCCTGCTCCTGCAGCACGCGCAACAGCTTGGCTTGAAGGGCCAGCGGCAGGTCACCAATTTCGTCGAGAAACAGGGTGCCGCCATTGGCCACTTCGAACTTGCCGATGCGCGCCTTGCGGTCGGCGCCAGTGAAGGCGCCGGGTGCGGTGCCGAACAGCTCGGCTTCGACCAGCGTCTCTGGAATCGCCGCTACGTTTACCGCAACGAATGGCCCATTGGCGCGCGGGGACAGGTTGTGGATGCCTTGGGCAAGCAGCTCTTTGCCGGTGCCGGTTTCACCTCGGATAAGCACCGTCGCATCCAGCTGCGCGGCGCGCCGAGCCTGACGCTTCACCTCGCTCGCGGCCGGGCTGGTACCGATGAACCCTGCGATCGTATAGCGGGCACGGCGAGCCTTGGCCAGTTCGTTCTGCGTCGCGACAAGCTGGGTCTGCAGTACGTTGAACTTGGACATGAGCGGCTTGAGGTGCCGGGCGCGGTCGAACAGGACGAACCCCAGGGCCCCTACGAGGGTGCCGTCTTCATCGCGGAGCGGGATACGGGTGACGACGAAGTGTTCGTCGCCGAACGCCATGAGGTCGAGCATGCTCGGCAGGCCACTGTCGACTACCTCGCGCAGGCGGCTGGCCGGCAAGACCTCCTCGACCTCTTTGCCTAACACGCTGCGCGGATCGCTGATGCCAATCTTCTCGGCATATTTGTCGTTTATCCAGACGATGCGTGCCTGCCGGTTTACCGCGATGGTGCCTTCGCACTGGGCGTTCAGGTGGTCAAACAGGAGCGGCATCGCCACCGCGCGAAAGCGCTCAGGCGAGACCCCGATGATCAGGCCGTTGTGGTCGAGGTCGTTGCGTGCAATTGCCATGAGCGGAGCTGTCCGGTTTCGATCGGCCGATTATGGGAGGCGCCGGTTGTGCGGAGCAAGGCGACCGGCCCGCCACGAACCAGCCTGAAAACGTTGGCGAGGCAAGCCATGCAGTATCGCCAACGCAGGTCGTTTTACTGCGCGTACACCTCGTTCGGCAGCCAGGTCGCCAAAGGCGCGAAGAAGAACACCAGTGCGAGCCCCAGCAGCTGGATGAGGATGTAAGGCAGCACACCCAGGTAAACATCCCGCGTGGTCACCTCTGGCGGGCAGACGCCCTTGATGTAGAACAGCGCGAAACCCACTGGCGGCGTGAGGAAAGATGTCTGCAGGCAAAGCGCGAAGAGGATCGCGAACCACAGCGGGTCGACACCCATCGAGAACAGCACAGGCGCGACCAGCGGCAGGATGATCAGGGTGATCTCCACCCAGTCGAGGAAAAAGCCGAGCAGGAAGGTGATCAGCAGTACCGTCAGCAGAACTCCCGTCTGGCCGAACGGCAGCCCGGTGAGCGCTGCGCGAATGACATCGTCGCCGCCCAAACCGCGAAGCACCGCAGCGAATACCGTGGCGCCGATGAAGATGCCGAAGATGAACGCCGCGGTGCGGCTGGTCTGGTAGAGCGCGTCTTTCAGCACCGCCATGTTCAGTCTGCGGCTGAACGCCGCCATCAGCACCGCGCCGAAGGCACCGACAGCCGAGGCTTCGGTGGTGGTCGCGATCCCGAAAAAGATCGAGCCGAGCACCGCGAGGATCAGCACGAACGGCGGCACGACGGCCCAGAACACGTCGACCAATGCCTTTGCATCGAGCTTCTGCCGGTTGGCCGGAGCGGGCGCAAAATCTTTCTTCAGCCAGGCGACTACCACGATGTAGAGGATGTACATCAGCGCCAGCATCATCCCCGGAATTAGCGCGCCCATGAACAGCTTGCCCACGGACGCTTCGGAGGTGCCTAGCCGGTCGGCCATCAGCACCAGCATGATGCTCGGCGGGATAAGAATGCCCAACGTACCAACGGAGCAGGCCGTGCCGACCGCCAGGCTCTTGTTGTATTTGGCCTGCAGCATCGGCCCGATGGAGAGCATGCCGAGAAGCGCCACCGAGGCACCGACGATGCCGGTAGATGCGGCAAGCAGAATACCCACCAGCACCACTGTCACGGCGTAGCCGCCGCGCAACGGGCCGAGCACCCGGACCAGGCTGTGCATCAGCCGCTCGGCGATGCCGGAGCGGTCGAGCATGATGCCCATGAAAATGAACAGTGGCAGGGCAACCATGAGTTCGTTGGCGACGATGCCATAGATGCGCGCATCCAGGACGCCAATGGTGCCATCCCACGTGAACCAGAGATCGGCATCGTAGTGCTCGACCAGCACATGACCGAGCACGGCGAACAACAGTCCGATGCCGGCCAGCGACCAGGCGACTGGGAAGCCCAGCAGCAGGAGCCCCATGAACGAGGCGAACATCGCGATGACGAGAATTTGTTCCAGACCCATGATCAAGACGGCTCCATCAGGGCTGCGCATGGCCGCGGTCGCGGTCATGCCGGGGGGCGGCGAGCGCCCGCGGGAAGTTGAACAGGAAGGTGCTGCAGCGGCTTGCGCGTGACAGCAGTGCCAGGGCGACCAGCGTCAACCCGAGCGGAAACACACTCTTGAAGATGAAGCGATGCGGCAGGCCGCTTGGGGCCTGAGAGCGCTCGTCGTAGATGTACGCCTGGTAAGCGAACGGTACGAGGGCGTCGACCATCAGCACCACGATCGGAAGCGCGAGAAACAGGATAGCGAGCAGCTCGATCATGGCCTGGCTGCGCAAGCTGAATTTTTCGCGCAACACATCGACCCGCACATGATCATCGCGCACCACCGCATAGGCGAGCGAAAGCATCAGCACCGCACCGAACAGGTGCCAGGAGAGCTCTTCCAGGGCGATCGAACCGCGTGCGAGCACGAAGCGGCTGAAGACGTTGGCCAGCACGACGGCCAGCACCAGCAACCAGATCCAGGCGCTGGCTTCGCCGATCGCGACGAGCGCCCGGTCGAGCCAGTGGGATAACCGGTTATGGGGTAGCGGATCGCCAGGCGCGACGCTACCGGGCGTTTCGGATACAGGAGCAGCGGACACGATCTCACCTCGACAGTCCGGACCATAAGAGGGAGCGGGCGCACCCTGGCGGCGCGCCCGCTGAGCGGCGCCAGGCCTCAGTCGTACTGGTAGTAGTCGCGTGGCAGGTAGCCTTTGCTCTGCCAGATGGAGTGGTGCTTCATGAAGTTGCGCTGGCTGGTCAGGACGCGGTTGAACATCTCGTCCTTCGCAGCGATCTCGTCCAGCACTTCGTTGGTCACACGTTCCAGTTCGCGCAACACCGGCTCCGGCAGCACCTGGGCCTTCACGCCCTGCTTCTCGTAGTCGCGCAGGGCAGTGGGCTGGGCCCACTCGCTTTCGGCGAAACCTTTGAGCGTGGCCGATTCGCAACCCATCTCGATCAGCGCGCGGCTTTGCGGCTCCAGCTTGTCCCACACGCCCTTATTGACCAGCAGATGCGAGGTGGTCAGCGTCTGGTGCCAGCCCGGCATGACGTAGTTCTTGATGATCTGGTCGAGGCCCAGCATCTTGTCGACGGCAGGCTGAGAGAACTCGGTGGCGTCGATCGTCTTGCGTTCCAACGCCTGGTAGATCTCGCCACCCGGCACCATGGTCACCGAGGCGCCGAGTTTCTCCAGCACCTTGCCGCCGATGCCGGCGAAGCGAATACGCAGGCCGTCAATGTCTTCGAGCTTTTCGATTGGTTTGGAGAACCAGCCGGCACCCTCCGGGCCGATGATGCTGCAGAGCATCGGATGGATGTTGCGCTGAGCGTAGATCTCCTCGAGCAGCTTCTTACCGTCGCCTTCGTAGTACCAGGCCAGATAAGCCGGCGGTTCCATGTTGAACGGCGCGCCGGAATACAGTGGCAGCGCAGCGATGGTGCCCTGATCATAGCCAATCCAGGTGTAGCCGGCTGGGTACTTGCCGTTGCTGACCGCATCCATGATTTCGAACGGCGGCACCAGTTCGCCCGGCTCGTAGTAGCGCAGCTGGATGTCGCCGCCAGAAATGGCCTTGAGCGATTCGGAAAGATGCTTGATGGGTGTGGTCAGGCCGATCAGATGCGATGGAAAGGCCAGCGGGACTTGCCAGCGAATCTTCTCCGCGGCTACGGCGTGGCCGCCAACCAGGCTGGCACCGAGCACGGTGGTGGCGCCAATGGCACAGGCGAGACGGGACAGCTTCTTGGTAATCGACATTGCAGGTTTTCCTTCTTTCTTGTTGTTCTGGGCCAGAACCGGCGTTTGGGCCGGGCGGCAAACGAAACGGCCGCAGCCATACGTGCCACCTGGGGATCTGGCGTTGTGTGGAAAGACTTAGCAGGTTCTATGCCTGACCGGGAAATCAGGCTGGAGCGGCCGGTTTAGAGCGGTTTAGCCGGTTGGAGCAGGTCGGTGGTGTCCAGGTGGCTGGACAGCCGCCGAGCGGCTGGAGTCGTGTGTCCAGAAATCTGGAAGCCTGTCCAGCTCACTGGACGGTTCGGCCCGCTCACGTCAGCGCTTAGCTCGCTTCCTTGCCCAAGGTGGTCTTGAGCGCGGTCAGGCAACGTTCCTCGGCGGTGTCGAGTTCAAGTTGCATCTGTTGGATATCCAGCAGCTGCTGTTCGAGCTGCTGGCGGCGCTCGGCGATCATGCCAAGCATGATGTTCAGCTGCTTCTGGTTGCCGGCCTTGGGGTCGTAGAGTTCGATCAGAGTTTTACACTCGGCTAACGAGAAGCCGATGCGCTTGCCGCGCAGGATGAGCTTGAGGGCAACCCGATCCTTCGGACTGTAGATGCGTTCCTGACCGCGGCGGGTCGGCGAGAGCATGCCTTGTTCTTCGTAGAAGCGGATGGCGCGGGTGGTGATGTCGAGCTCGTTGGCCAAATCGGAAATGCTGTACGTCTGCTTTGCCATGAAGGTAATCCAGTCCTGCCTATCCACCCGCGGCTCGCGTCGAGCCGGGTGCGTGCTTGCGTTTGAAACGGGCCAAGGCTACACGCTGCGCTGGCCCGATGCACAGTGGCGTCGGGCCATGTCACAGAGGTGCGAGTTCGCTCAGCGGTGGATGGTGCAGCCGGTGGCCTGCTGCATCGCCTCGAAACTCACACCGTCGGCCAGCTCCACCAGCTTCAGGCCCTGCTCGGTCACGTCCAGTACGCCGAGGTCGGTGATGATGCGGTCCACGACGCCGACGCCGGTCAGTGGCAGGTCGCAGTGCGGAATGATCTTGTGCGCGCCCTTGGCGGTGTGCTCCATCAGCACCACGACGCGCTTGACGCCCGCGACCAGGTCCATCGCACCGCCCATCCCCTTGACCATCTTGCCGGGGATCATCCAGTTCGCCAGGTCACCCTCCTCAGACACCTGCATGGCGCCGAGAATCGCCAGGTTGATATGGCCACCGCGGATCATGCCGAAGCTCATGGCGTTGTCGAAGAAGGCGCTGCCGGGCAGGGCGGTGACGGTCTGCTTGCCGGCGTTGATCAGATCCGGGTCGATCTCGTCTTCCGTGGGAAAGGGGCCGATGCCGAGCAGGCCGTTCTCGCTCTGCAGCCAGACGTCCATCCCCTCGGGAATGTAGTTGGCGACGAGTGTCGGCAGGCCGATACCCAGATTGACGTAGAAGCCGTCCTGTAACTCCTGCGCGGCGCGTTGCGCCATCTGTTCGCGTGTCCAGGCCATGATCAGCTCCTCACCGTGCGTTTTTCGATGCGCTTTTCGGCGTCAGGGTTGTGGATGATGCGCTGCACGTAGATGCCGGGCAGGTGAATCTGGTCCGGGTCCAGCTCACCGGTTTCCACGAGATGATCGACTTCCACGACGCAGACCTTGCCAGCCATGGCGGCGAGCGGGTTGAAGTTGCGTGCCGTCTTGTTGAAGACCAGGTTGCCGGCCTTGTCCGCCTTGAACGCCTTGACCAGCGAGACATCGGCTGGCAGCGACTCTTCCATCACGTACCACTCGCCGTTGAACTGGCGGGTTTCCTTACCCTCGGCGATCAGCGTGCCGTAGCCGGTGCGGGTGTAGAACGCCGGAATCCCGGAGCCGGCCGCGCGCAGCTTCTCGGCCAGCGTGCCCTGTGGGGTGAACTCCAGTTCAAGCTCGCCCGCTAGATACTGACGCTCGAACTCCTTGTTCTCGCCCACGTAGGACGAAATCATCTTGCGCACCTGGCGCGTTTCGAGCAGCAGGCCGAGGCCGAAACCATCGACGCCCGCGTTATTACTGATCACGGTGAGGTCTTTCTTGCCGGTGTCGCGCAAGGCCGCGATCAGCGCTTCGGGGATGCCGCACAGGCCGAAGCCGCCGACCGCGAGGGTCATGCCGTCCTCGACCAGACCGTCGAGCGCCTGCTGCGCGTTGGGGTAGATCTTGTTCATGTAGGCCTCTTGTTATCCGAGTTGGGCTACAGGGTCGGGTTATTCCGCACTCAGACGCGCTCGCGCGACCCGCGATCCATTGGGGCGGCCCAGGACATCGCTGATGCGCTGCCCGGCGGCGATCAGCGCGCCGAGATCGATACCAGTCTCTATGCCCAGACCGTTAAGCATGTAGAGCACGTCTTCGCTGGCGATGTTACCGCTGGCGCCCTTGGCATAGGGGCAGCCGCCGAGACCAGCGACGGAGCTGTCGAAGGTGCATATCCCCTCCTGCAGGCTGGCGTAGATATTGGCCAGCGCCTGGCCGTAGGTGTCGTGGAAATGCCCGGCGAGCTTGTCACGCGGTACCTCGCGGCTGACCGCTTCGATCAGCTGGCGGGTCTTGCCGGGTGTGCCCGTGCCGATGGTGTCGCCCAGCGAGACTTCGTAGCAGCCCATGGCGAACAGTTCGCGAGCAACATGCGCAACGCGCTTGGCCTCAATTTCGCCTTCATACGGGCAGCCCAACACGCAGGAGACGTAGCCGCGTACCTGAATGCCGTTCTCCCGGGCGGCGGCCATCAACGGCGCGAAGCGCTCCAGGCTTTCGGCGATCGAGCAATTGATGTTTTTCTGCGAAAAGGCTTCGGATGCCGCGCCGAACACCGCCACCTCGCTGACACCGGCTTCGATCGCCGCTTCCAGACCTTTTAGATTCGGCGTTAGCGCCGCATAGGTCACGCCGGGCTTCTGTTTGATCTGCGCGAAGACTTGCGCTGAGCCGGCCATCTGTGGCACCCATTTGGGCGAGACGAAGCTGCCTACCTCGATGTAGTGAAGGCCGGCTGCGGTCAGGTCATCGACCAGCCGGACCTTGTCCGCGACGTCGATGGGCTGCTTTTCGTTCTGCAGGCCGTCGCGCGGGCCGACTTCCACCAGGCGGACCCGGCGTGGGATGTCTGTGGTCATGGGCGTTTCTCTTTCTGTGTGACGGTATGGAATGGGCTACCGAAGCTGAGTGACTTTTCGGTCACAACGGGACCTCCGGCTCAAGTTCGCAGGGTGCTGGCAGATAAGAATAGGAAGCCCGGTCCCACCGCGCGCACTTATTGAGGGCGTCATGCTGCGTAAAATCCGAATATCCCATCGCACACTGCTGTTTTTTGCGATCGTCGCTGTGCTGCTCACCGCCCTCGGGCTGTTCAGCCTGATGCAAATGGCGGCGATCCGCGCAGCGGGCAGCGAGATCGACTCGGACTGGATGCCGAGCCAGGCAGCCGCAGATGACATGGCGCTGGGTTTTGCCCAGGTGCGGACCGAATCCCTGCGCCAGCTGGCCTTCCGGGACGCCGAGACGCAGCGCAGCAGCGATGCGCTTATCGCATCGGCGATGGCCGACCTGCAGCAGCACATGACGCAGTACCAGGCGCACATCACCGGGGACGAGGAAGCGCGTGCCTTCAACGCAGCCAAGGCGTTGTTCGAGCAATACGCCGCAACCCTCGAAGAGCGCCAGCGGTTGATGGCCGGGCAGCCGAACGATGCAACCATGGCGCCGATCAATGAACGGCTCGCCGCGCTCGGGCCGCAATTCAACGATGCGCTGATGAGCCTTAGAACATTCAACGAGGAGGGCGCGCATCACGCCGTTCAGGCCTCGACAGCCGTCTATCAAAACGCGCGCACCGTGATCCTGGCCGTGATCGTCCTGGCGCTCGTAGCGACCGTTGCGTTGGCGCTGGTGCTGACGGCGAGTATTGTCCGGCCGATGCGCCAGGCGGTGGCCGTGGCCGACCAGATCGCACATGGTGATTTGACCCATCTGGTGCCGGTCGATGGCAACGACGAGGCCACCCAGCTGCTCGTTTCGCTGCGTGACATGCAGGCCAACCTGCGAAAGATCATCGGGCAGATCAACGATTCGGCCAGCGTACTGACGACTTCCGCCGAAGAGATGACTGCCGTGATGCTCGACAGTACCGATGGCTTGCACCGGCAGAACGAGCAGATCGAACAGGCTGCCACGGCGGTCAATCAAATGACCTGCGCGGTCGAGGAAGTGGCGAGCAACGCGGTGTCCACCTCCGAAGCGTCGCGGGCTTCCAGCGACTCGGCGCAGCAAGGGCGCCGGCAGCTGGACGAGGCGATTGCCGCGATCCAGGCGTTGACCGATGACGTGGTCAGCGCTTCGGCGCGGGCGGGCGACCTGGCCGACCAAACGCACAACATTACCCGTGTGCTGGACGTTATCCGTGCCGTTGCTGAACAAACCAACCTGCTTGCGCTCAACGCCGCCATTGAAGCGGCGCGGGCCGGGGACGCTGGCCGTGGCTTCGCCGTTGTCGCCGATGAGGTGCGTGCCCTGGCCAAGCGTACCGGTGAATCCACACGCGAAATCGAGTCGATGATCGGCAGCATCCAGCAAGGCACCGGCCTGACGGTCGAGGCGCTGCAGCAGACCGCATCGCGCGCGCAGGGTACGTTGGACAAGGCGCACGCAGCGGGCGCGGCGCTGGTGCAGATCGCTGAAACGGTCGCCGGTATCAACGAGCGCAACCTGGTGATCGCCAGCGCCTCCGAAGAGCAGGCGCAGGTCGCGCGGGAGATCGACCGCAACCTTGTCAGCATTCGTGACCTTTCGGTACAGACCTCCGCCGGCGCGCAGCAAACCAGCATCGCAACCCAGGAACTGTCCCGCCTGGCCGTGGACCTGAACGAGACGGTCAGCCGCTTCCGGATGTAACGGCGGGGTAGCGTTTGCGCGCCTGATGAGGGGGAGCGGGCGTTTCCTGATCAGCTCGCGAAGGCGCGCCTCCTGATCGTCGCCTTTGCGTGCAAGCGCGCCCCTGCGACAGGCCATCGTGGCGGCCAGGTTCACGAGGCCGGCGCTCGGCGAAGCCGGCAGGCATCGCCCGAATCGCGGACCAGCGTCGGCGGTCATTCTTCAAGCTCTACCAGCGTGGCGCCTTCGCTGATCATTTCGCCTTCGCTGCAATAGACCGCCTTGACGACGCCGGCCTCCGCGGCGCGAATGCTGTGCTCCATCTTCATCGCTTCCAGCACGATCAGCGTGGCGCCGGCTTCGACCTGCTGCCCGGCCTCGACCAGCACACGAACGATGCTGCCGTTCATGGGAGCCGTCAGCCCGCCATGGTGCTGGTGGCTGGCCTCGGCCTTTGCGATGGGATCGAAGGCGGTCACGGCGTGCAGCGCGCCATTCCATTCGAGATACAGCGTGTGGCCCTGACGAATCGCCTTCGGCCTGCGCAAGGCTTCCGTTTTCGCAGGCGCGAGCTCGCTCGGTATGGCAGCGGCCGAGACGGCATCTGATTCGCGAGCCAGGGCGGGAGCGCTCGCCTCTGAACCCGCACCGACGCAAACCCGTCTGCTTTCGCCATTGCACTGAAGATGCACGCCGATCCGCGCCGGCATCCCGAAGCGCAGGCCGTCGCGCCTTGCCCAAGGCGAGTGCATGTCGTCGTGGCGAACGTTAGCGGGTTCGGTTTGTACGTAAAGCTCGCCGGCCATTTGCCAGAACGCATCGCCCAATTCGCCGGGCTTGCGCATCAGCTCGGCTTCGTGGCGGGGGATGAATCCGGTGTCCAGTTCTGCGGCTGCGAACGCAGGGTGACCGATTACCCGCCGCAGGAACGCCAGGTTGGTGCGCACGCCGCCAACGTAGGTTTCCTCCAGCATCGCCAGCAGCCGCAGGCGCGCTTCCTCGCGGTTCTCGCCCCAGGCGATGAGCTTGCCGAGCATCGGGTCGTAGAACGGCGAGATCTGGTCCCCTTCGGCCACGCCGCTATCGACGCGACGGCCGGGCCCAGCAGCGGATTCGCGGTACAGACCCAGCGTGCCGGTGGCCGGCAGGAAGTCGTTGTCCGGGTCTTCGGCGTAGAGCCGCACTTCGATGGCGTGGCCCTTGAGCGGCACCTGATCCTGAGTGATCGGCAGCGGCTCGCCGCGGGCGACGCGAATCTGCCATGCAACCAAGTCCAGCCCGGTGATTGCCTCGGTCACCGGGTGCTCGACCTGCAGGCGTGTGTTCATCTCCATGAAGAAGAACTCGCCGCGTGCATCGAGCAGAAATTCCACGGTGCCGGCGCCGACGTAACCGATGGCCTGCGCAGCCTTTACCGCGGCTTCGCCCATGGCGCGGCGAAGCTCCGGAGAAAGGCCAGGCGCGGGCGCTTCCTCGACGACCTTCTGGTGGCGACGCTGGATCGAGCAGTCTCGCTCGTTGAGGTAGAGGCAGTTGCCGTGCTGATCGGCGAACACCTGTATCTCGACGTGGCGCGGCTTGAGTACGTATTTCTCGACCAGCATGCGCGAGTCGCCGAACGACGACTGTGCTTCGCGCTGGGCCGACTGCAGTGCTTCGGCGAGGTCGGCTTCGCGCTCGACGATCTTCATGCCTTTGCCGCCACCGCCGGCGGTGGCCTTGAGCAGCACCGGGTAGCCGATCTTTTCCGCGGCGAGGCGGAAGGTTTCCAGATCCTGCGCTTCGCCGTGATAGCCCGGCACCAGCGGCACGCCGGCTTTCTCCATCAGCGCCTTGGCGGCGGATTTACTGCCCATGGCGTCGATGGCCGAGGCGGGCGGGCCGAGGAAGATCAGACCGGCGTCTTCAATAGCGCGGGCGAAGTCGGCGTTTTCGGAGAGAAAGCCATAGCCGGGGTGAATCGCCTGGGCGCCGCTGGCCTTTGCCGCATCGATCAGCTTGTCGATCAGCAGGTAACTCTCGCCGGGCTTGGCGCCGCCGAGGTCGATACGAATGTCTGCTTCCCGGGCATGCCGGGCATGGCGATCGATGGCGCTGTGCACGGCGACGGTGGTCAGGCCCATGGCCTTAGCGGTGCGCATCACGCGGCAAGCGATTTCGCCGCGGTTGGCGACCAGGAGGGTGGTAATCATTGTTGTAGCTCCCGCGTGGCCTTGAGTGGGTTTCCCCTCACCCTAGCCCTCTCCCCATAGGGGCGAAGGGGATGGCGGAGTGAGGCGAAGAAATGGTGTGGTTTGGTAGCTCGGTGCTTGTCTGGTAGATGTCGCAGGACGGGCATCGCTGCCATCGCTGCGGTAAGTACGACGACTTTTCAGATCTGCTGGCCCAGCACCCGGGTCGTAGCGGGCGGCCACCGCGCTCCAGGTCCCGCACCGCCAAACCCCCTCGCCCCGCTGGGGAGAGGGCTGGGGTGAGGGGGCGGTGTTCCAGGCGAGCCCGGTCATCAAGTGTCCCCCAGCCAGGCTGGTTTGCGCTTTTCCAGAAAAGCATTGAGCCCTTCCTGGCCTTCCGGACTGACGCGGATTCGGGCGATGGCGTTCTCGGTGTAGCGCCGCAGTGCCGGGTTCAACGAGGCACTGGCGGCTTCGCGCAGCAGATCCTTGCTGGCCCGCATGCCCTGTGGGCTGTTGAGCATCAGGTTGTCGAGCCAGCCTTGCAGAGCGTCGTCCAGTTCGGCGGCGGCGTAGGTTTCGGAGAGCAGACCCAGTTCGCGGGCGCGTTCGCCGCTGAAGCGTTCACCGGTCATGGCGTAACGGCGCGTAGCGCGCTCACCGATGGCCTTGATCACGAAGGGGCTGATCACCGCAGGCGCGAGGCCGATTCGTACCTCCGAAAGCGAGAAGAGCGCGTCGTGCGCGCCGATGGCCATGTCGCAGCAGGCGACGAGCCCGACGGCACCGCCGAAGGCCGCACCCTGCACGACGGCCAACGTTGGCAGCTTCAGGTGGTAGAGGCTGTACATCAGCTCGGCCAACTCACGCGCGTCGTTGAGGTTGGCGTCGAAATCGAGCTTCGCCGATTCCTGCATCCACGCCAGATCCGCACCGGCGGAGAAGTGCTTGCCGCGCCCGCGCAGCAGCAGGAAGCGCAGATGCTTGTCCATCTGGACCTGGTCGATCGCCTGCACCAGCTCACGGATCATTTCGGCGTTGAAGGCATTGTTCTTTTCCGGCCGGTTGAGCCAGAGGGTGGCGAAACCCTTGTCGCTGTATTCGAGTTCGATGGTCTGAAAATCGGTCATCTGCTTCTCCTGTGGGAGCGAGCTTGCTCGCGATCATGTGACGCCGCTGCGCCCGGTCACCAGCCAGGTCTAACCATCACCTGATGGCCTTGGCCGCGCCATGCGCTGATCGCCGCAGGCTCTACATCCGGAATACGCCGAACCGCGTCGGCTCGATCGGCGCGTTGAGACTGGCTGAGAGTGCCAGGCCCAGCAGATCACGCGTCTGCGCCGGATCAATAACGCCGTCATCCCAAAGGCGCGCACTCGAATAATAGGGGTGGCCCTGGTGCTCGTACTGCTCCAGGATTGGCTGCTTGAGCGAGGCTTCCTCCTCATTCGAGAAGGTCTGCCCGCTGCGCTCGGCCTGTTCGCGCTTGACCTGTACCAGCACGCCGGCTGCCTGCTCGCCACCCATCACGCCAATCCGCGCGTTGGGCCACATCCACAGGAAGCGCGGGTCATAGGCGCGGCCGCACATGCCGTAGTTACCGGCGCCGAAACTACCGCCGATGACCACGGTGAACTTCGGCACCTGAGCGCACGCGACTGCTGTAACCAGCTTGGCGCCATGCTTGGCGATGCCGCCGGTCTCGTATTTCTGCCCAACCATGAAGCCGGTGATGTTTTGCAGGAACAGCAGCGGAATGCCGCGCTGACAGGCCAGTTCGATGAAGTGCGCGCCTTTCTGCGCGGCTTCGGCAAACAGAATGCCGTTGTTCGCCAGGATCGCGATCGGATAGCCGTGCAGGTGGGCGAAGCCGCAGACCAGGGTGGTGCCGAACAGCGCTTTGAATTCATCGAACTCGCTGCCGTCGACCAGCCGTGCAATCACTTCGCGGACGTCGTAGGGCTGCTTGGCCTGCGCCGGAATCACGCCGTAAAGCTCATCGGCCGGGTACAGCGGCGCGCGAGGCTCACGTACCTGCACCTGACCGAGCTTGCTCCAATTGAGGTTAGCCATGCAGCGACGGGCGAGGGCGAGGGCATGTTCGTCGTTCTCGGCGTAATGATCGGCGACGCCGCTCGTCTTGCAGTGCACGTCGGCGCCGCCCAGCTCCTCCGCCGTGACGACTTCGCCGGTGGCGGCTTTCACCAGCGGCGGGCCTGCAAGGAAGATGGTCGCCTGATTGCGCACCATGATGGTCTCGTCCGCCATCGCCGGCACATAGGCGCCACCGGCGGTGCAGGAGCCCATGACCACAGCCAGCTGCGGAATGCCCATGGCGCTCATGTTGGCCTGGTTGAAGAAGATGCGGCCGAAGTGTTCGCGGTCCGGGAACACCTCGTCCTGGCGGGGCAGGTTGGCGCCACCGGAATCGACCAGGTAGATGCATGGCAAGCGGTTCTGCTGAGCGATGGCTTGGGCGCGCAGGTGCTTCTTGACCGTCAGCGGGTAGTAGCTGCCGCCTTTTACCGTGGCGTCGTTGGCGATGATCATGCACTCGACGCCTTCGACCCGGCCAATGCCGGCGACCACACCGGCAGCGGCGACGTCCTCGCCATAGACTTCGTGAGCGGCCAGTGGCGCAACCTCGAGGAAGGCCGAACCGGGGTCGAGGAGGGCGTTGATGCGGTCACGCACGAGCAGCTTGCCGCGGGCGACATGGCGCTGCTGGGCCTTTTCGCCGCCGCCTTCGCTGACACGGCCAAGCAGCGACCTTAGTTGCTCGACTTGTTCGAGCATCGCGTCGCGGTTGGCGGCGAACTCAGGCGAGCGGGTGTTGATTTGGGTGTTCAGGATGGCCATGTTCGGGCTCCCGTGGGGTGGAAATCGGCGAAGCGATTTCCACCTTGTTTCGTCAATGCGGTGGAAGAGGCCGTTGGCCGTTTCCACCCTACGGCTCACTTGGTTTCGTTGAACAGCTCGCGGCCGATCAGCATGCGGCGGATCTCGCTGGTGCCGGCACCAATCTCGTAGAGCTTGGCGTCGCGCAGCAGCCGGCCGGTGGGGAATTCGTTGATGTAGCCGTTGCCACCGAGGATCTGGATCGCCTGCAGCGCCATCTGCGTGGCCGCCTCGGCGGTGTAGAGAATCACCCCGGCGGCGTCTTTGCGGGTGGTTTCGCCGCGATCGCAGGCCTGCGCCACGGTATAGAGGTAGGCGCGACTGGCGTTGAGCTGGGTGTACATGTCGGCCACCTTGCCCTGGAT
Organism: Stutzerimonas chloritidismutans; assembly: GCF_051486945.1. GTDB lineage: Bacteria > Pseudomonadota > Gammaproteobacteria > Pseudomonadales > Pseudomonadaceae > Stutzerimonas > Stutzerimonas chloritidismutans_B. The sequence goes on from NZ_JAHVDX010000001.1 coordinate 79,557, forward strand.
GAACTGAAACTCGCCGATGCTTTGGCCGAACTGCTTGCGGTCGTGGATGTAGGGTACGACTACATCGAGGCAGGCTTGCATGATGCCAACCGGCCCGCCAGCCAGAACCACGCGTTCATAGTCCAGGCCGCTCATCAGTACCTTGACGCCGCCGTTCTCGACGCCCAGCACGTTCTCTTCCGGCACCTCGACGTCATCGAAGAACAGTTCGCAGGTGTTGGAGCCGCGCATGCCGAGCTTGTCGAACTTGTTGCCGCGGGAGAAGCCCTTCCAGTCGCGCTCGACGATGAAGGCGGTGATGCCGTGCGGGCCCTTGTCCAGGTCGGTCTTGGCGTAGATCACGTAGGTGTTGGCGTCCGGCCCGTTGGTGATCCAGGTCTTGCTGCCGTTGAGCACATAGCGGTCGCCTTGCTTATCGGCGCGCAGCTTCATCGAGACGACGTCGGAGCCGGCGTTGGGCTCGCTCATCGCCAGCGCGCCGACGTGCTCCCCGGACACCAGCTTGGGCAGGTATTTGGCTTTCTGCTCGGGCGTGCCGTTGCGGTTGATCTGGTTGACGCACAGGTTCGAATGCGCGCCGTAGGACAGGCCCACCGAGGCCGAGCCGCGGCTGATTTCCTCGAGCGCGACGACGTGCGCCAGATAGCCCATCCCGGCGCCGCCGTATTCCTCGTCTATGGTGATACCGAGCAGGCCCATGTCGCCGAACTTGCGCCACATGTCGCTCGGGAAGAGGTTGTCACGGTCGATGGCTTCGGCGCGGGGCGCCAGTTCATCGGCCACGAAACCGCGCACCTGGTCGCGGAGCATGTCGACGGTTTCACCGAGGGCGAAGTTGAGACCGGAGTAAGTCATGTGCCACCTGCTTGTCTTGTCATTGTTCTGTTCGACTGCTGGGCGAGGCGAAATGTTGATTCCACCTGCACTCCAGCCTGTTCCTAACGCCATGCCCAGGCCGACGTTCGGCGTAGGGTGCGGTGGGTTGTCACGCTGTGACCTTTACGTTAACGTAATCCCGGCCCGAAGCAACTGTCAACTCATCGACAGGCCGGGCTGCAGGGCCTCATAACAAACATAAGACCGAGGATTTATGACATGAGTCTTCCGAGCTACACCTGCGGACCGCAAACCAAACCCCTGCTGGCGATGACCATTGGTGCGGCATTCGACCGGACGGTCGAGCGGTTCTCCGAACGTGAGGCCTTGGTCGTACGGCACCAGAACCTGCGTTACACCTGGGCCCAGCTGGCCGAACAGGTTGATCGCTGCGCACGCGGGCTGCTCGCGCTCGGATTGAAGGCTGGCGAGCGGGTGGGCATCTGGTCACCGAACAACGCCCAGTGGTGCATCACCCAGTTCGCCACGGCCAAGATCGGCGTGGTGCTGGTGAACATCAACCCGGCCTATCGGCTGAACGAGCTCGAATACGCACTCAAACAGTCCGGCTGCCGTTGGCTGATCTGTGCAGATGCATTCAAGACGTCCGATTACCACGCGATGCTCAACGACTTGCTGCCGGAGCTGGAACGCTCGGCGGTGGGCGCGCTACAGAGCCATATGTTGCCGGAGCTGCGCGGCGTGATCAGCCTGTGCGACACGCCTGTGGATGGCATGCTGCTCTGGAAAGGCTTGATGGACATGGCCGAGCAGGTCGGTCCGGAACAGCTGCGCCAGTGCAGTGAGCAGCTTCAGTTCGACGATCCCATCAACATCCAGTACACGTCCGGCACCACCGGCTTCCCCAAGGGCGCCACCCTTAGCCACTACAACATTCTCAACAACGGTTACATGGTCGGTGAGAGCCTGAAACTCACCGAGCAAGACCGGCTGGTCATCCCGGTGCCGCTGTATCACTGCTTCGGCATGGTCATGGGCAACTTGGGTTGCGTCACCCACGGCACCACGATGATCTATCCGAGCGCCGCCTTCGAGCCGCTCGCCGCGCTGCAGGCTGCGACCGAAGAAAAAGCCACTGGCATGTACGGCGTGCCGACTATGTTCATCGCCATGCTCGATCACCCGGAGCGACAGTCGCTCGATATGAGCAGCCTGCGTACCGGCATCATGGCGGGCTCTACGTGCCCCATCGAAGTCATGAAGCGCGTCATCGATGACATGCACCTGGCGGAGATGCAGATCGCCTACGGCATGACTGAAACCAGCCCGGTCTCCACCCAGACCGGTCCGGACGATGACCTCGAACGGCGCGTCACCAGCGTCGGTCGTACTCAGCCGCATCTGGAAAGCAAAGTGGTCGACGAGCACAACCGCATCGTGCCGCGCGGGCAGATTGGCGAGCTTTGCACCCGCGGCTACAGCGTGATGCTCGGCTACTGGAATAACCCGGAAGCGACCGCAAGCGCGATCGACGGGGCGCGCTGGATGCACACCGGCGACCTCGCGATCATGGATGACGAGGGCTATATCAAGATCGTCGGGCGCAACAAGGACATGATCATTCGCGGCGGCGAGAACGTGTATCCACGCGAAATCGAGGAATTCCTCTTCACTCATCCTGCGGTTGCGGATGTGCAGGTGATCGGCGTGCCGGACAAGACCTACGGCGAGGAGATCGTCGCCTGGGTCAAGCTGCACCCCGGGCACGAGGCCAGTGAGGAGGAGCTGCGCGGGTTCTGTAAGGGCCGCATCGCACACTTCAAAACGCCCAAGCACATCAAGTTCGTCGACGAATTTCCCATGACCATCAGCGGCAAGGTGCAGAAATTCAAGATGCGCGAAGTCAGCGTCGCTGAGTTGGGCCTGGACCACGCGTAAACGGGAGGGCGGCGGCCAGCCGCCCTTGATCTGCGCACATACCTAATACCGGAGCGCCCCATGGCAGATGCAATCAGCCGTTTCCCGCTTGTCGCAGACCTCGATTCGCTGCCTGCTGACGTGCGCGAGCGCATCCTCGCAGTGCAGGAAAAAGCCGGCTTCGTGCCGAATGTCTTCCTGATGCTGGCCCATCGGCCAGATGAATTTCGTGCTTTTTTTGCTTACCACGACGCGCTGATGGAACGCGAATCCGACAGCCTGACCAAGGCCGAGAAGGAGATGATCGTGGTGGCAGTAAGCGCGGACCACGGCTGCCTCTATTGCGTGGTTGCGCATGGCGCCATCCTTCGCATTCTGGCGAAAAATCCTCTGATTGCTGACCAGATCGCCGTCAACTACCGCACCGCGCCCATCAGCGAGCGCCAGCGGGTGATGATCGATTTCGCGCTTCATCTGGCGGCCAACAGAGGTGTGCTGGATGACGACTGGCAGGCGCGATTGACGAAACTGGGCTTCACTGATGGCGATATCTGGGATATCGGCTCCATAGCTGCGCTGTTCGGGCTATCCAATCGGCTGGTTTCGATGGCGCGCACGCCGCCGAACGAGGAATTCTATTTGCTGGGCCGAGTGCCCAGGGCTGCCGCAGGCTAGGCGTCAGCGTCAGGTTTACCACTTGCTGTGGTAAAGCCGAGTCGGTGGGAGAGTGAGGCCGGCTCTACAGCTGCATCAACCAAGACAATAACAAGAGTGATCACTATGCAACTGAAACCCCTTAGCCGTTATTTCATCCTCAGCAGCCTGGCGGCTACCGCCCTGGGTACCTCGTCGATGGCGTCTGCGGCGTTCCTGGACGACAGCAAGGCAGCCGTCGAACTTCGCAACTTCTACATGAACCGCGACTTCCGCAGCGGTACCGGTCAATCGAAAGCCGAGGAGTGGGCCCAAGGCTTCATTCTCAAGCTCGAATCTGGCTATACCGAAGGGCCGATCGGCTTCGGCATTGATGCCATCGGCCTGCTCGGCGTCAAACTCGACTCGGATCCCGAGCGGACTGGCACCGGCCTGCTGCCACGAGACCGCGAGGCGCCGAACAAGGCGCACGACGACTACGGGACCGCCGGCCTGACGGCCAAGGCCAAGGTGTCCAGCACAACGCTGCATGTCGGCACGCTGCAACCGATCATCCCCGTATTGATGCGCAACGACAGCCGCCTGCTGCCCAATGTCTACCGGGGTGCCTGGCTTCAGAGCAAAGAGCTTGAAGGCTTGACGCTCGACGCCGGTATGCTTGACCGCACCAGCTATCGCGATTCGTCCGATTACGAGGAGATGACCGTTTTCAACGGCGGCGCGCGCAACATCAGTCTGGGCAGCAGCACGACGAGCGATGAGTTCATGTTCGCCGGCGGCAAGTACCAGTTCACGCCCGAGCTGACCGCCAGCTATTACTACGGCGCGCTTGACGGGATCTACAAGCAGCACAACACACAGCTGGTGCATATCATGCCGCTGGGTGAGAACCAGAGCTTCAAGACCGACCTGCGCTATGTGCGCTCCACCGACGATGGTGGCAGCAACGTCGACAACAATGCTTTCGGCGCGCTGTTCACCTACAAGATCGGTGGCCACGGCTTCACCGGCGGTTATCAGAAGATGAGCGGCGATACGGGCTTCGCGTATGTCAGCGGTGGCGACAACATGCTGATAAACCTGTTGCAGATCAATGACTTCGGCAACCAAGATGAGAAGTCATGGCAGGTTCGCTACGACTATGATTTCGCAGCGGCGGGCATCCCCGGGTTGAGCCTGATGGCCCGTTACGTGTCCGGTGACAACGTCGCGCTGGCCGGCGGCGGTGAAGGGGAAGAGTGGGAGCGCGACACCGATATCGCCTATGTGGTCCAGAGCGGTCCGCTGAAGAACTTCGGCATGAAGGTGCGCAACGCTACCGTGCGGACCAATTTCGGTCGTGACATTGATGAGACCCGGCTGATTCTCAGCTACACGCTAGCGCTCTGGTAAAGCCGGCCGCTCTACGTAATACCTCCTCGTTGGTCTTTTTCCGGGCCGCCACCGGCCCGGCTTTTTCAAGATGTTTCACCAGTAGTCCTTGGCCGCGGGAAGCGCGTCACCAGTAAGCCTTCGCTCAATCGGGCGTTTGAAAACGGGGCTTGCCTGGCGCTGAAAACGGTTGTTATCGTTTACGTAAAGGTCATCCGGTGACCTGCGCCATAACCAACAACAATAATCAGGGTTAGAGGGCATCCCATGGCACCCGAGTTCGTGCTGGAAACGCGCGGCCTGACCAAGGAATTTCGCGGCTTCACCGCAGTGGATTCCGTTGATCTTCGTGTCCAGACAGGGCACATCCACGCACTCATCGGCCCCAACGGCGCCGGCAAGACGACCGTCTTCAACCTGCTCACCAAGTTCCTCACACCCACACGCGGCGACATTCTCTATCGCGGCCAATCCATCACCGGGATGAAGGCGAACCAAATCGCGCGATTGGGGCTGGTGCGCTCGTTTCAGATTTCCGCTGTGTTCGGTCACATGACGGTCCTGGAGAACGTCCGTGTCGCGCTGCAACAGAAGCTCGGCAATTCGTTTCATTTCTGGAAATCGGAAAACACGCTGCGCCAACTCGATGATCGCGCGATGCAGTTGCTCGCTGATGTCGACCTTGAGCATTACGCGCAAACCCTTGCCATCGAGCTGCCCTACGGGCGCAAGCGTGCTCTCGAACTTGCTACCACGCTCGCGCTCGATCCCGTGGTTCTGCTGCTCGATGAACCCACCCAAGGCATGGGCAGCGAGGATGTCGACATGGTGGTTGCGCTCGTCCGGCGCGCAGCGCAGAACCGTACGGTGCTGATGGTCGAGCACAACCTGAGTGTGGTCAGCCGCCTATGCGACCGCATCACGGTGCTGGCACGCGGCGCGGTATTGGCCGAGGGCGACTACGAGACGGTTTCGGCCAACCCGCAGGTCCGCGAGGCCTATATGGGCAGCGAAGCCCCGGCAGAGGAGGCTCACGCATGACGCCCTCGGCTGATCGGGACCAACTGCGAGTCGATGACTTGCACGCCTTTTATGGCGAATCGCACATTCTGCATGGCGTCGACATGGTGGTCGGGCGCGGCGAGCTGGTGACGCTTCTCGGGCGAAACGGCTCGGGTCGGAGCACTACGCTGCGGGCGATCATGAACATGGTGGGCCGGCGCACCGGCTCCATCGTCGTCAACGGTAACGAAACCATCGGCTTACCTGCTCACCAGATTCCGCGGCTCGGCGTGGGTTACTGCCCGGAAGAGCGTGGCATCTTCGCCAGCCTCAGCGTCGAGGAAAACCTGCTGCTACCACCCACGGTGCGTAGCGGCGGCATGGGCCTGGACGAGCTCTACGAGATGTTCCCCAACCTCTACGAACGTCGTTTCAGCCAGGGCACGCGGCTCTCCGGTGGAGAACAGCAGATGCTGGCAATGGCGCGCATTCTTCGCACCGGCGCCAACCTGTTGTTGCTCGACGAAATCACCGAAGGCCTCGCGCCTGTAATCGTGCAGAAGCTCGGTGAGGTACTGCTCAAGCTGAAGAAGCGCGGCCTGACCATTGTGCTGGTAGAACAGAATTTCCGCTTCGCCGCGCCCCTGGCCGACCGGCATTACGTCATGGAGCACGGCCAGGTCATCGAGGAAATCCACGCCGCCGAGCTGGATTCGAAAAAGGAGTTTCTGAACAGCTGTCTCGGGGTCTGACCCCTGCCAGAGGGATCTGCTGGCTCGCTGTAAGCCGGCGTCGTCATCAACCACCAACAAAAACAATCACAGTGGGTGAATATGAAAAATCTACGGAAAACCGCAGCCGCCGTTCTCGTCTCCAGCTTCATTGCCGGTGCCGCGCAGGCAGATATCAGTAACGACGAAGTCCGCATCGGCTACCTGGCTGACATGTCCGGCACCTACCGCGACCTCTCCGGCCCCGGTGGGCTCGAAGCGCTGCAAATGGCCATCGAAGATTTTGGTGGCACCGTCAATGGCAAGAAAATCGTCACCTTCAATGCCGACGACCTGAACAAGCCTGACGTCGGCGCCAACACGGTTCGCCAGTGGATCGACGAGCGCAACGTGGACATGGTGACCGGCATGGTTGCGAGTTCCGTCGTGTTGGCCGCCGCTAAGGTCGTGGAGCAGGGCGGCAAGCTGGCGCTCATCTCCGGCGCGGCGGCCTCCAGCATTACCAATGAATATTGCGCCCCGAGCCATATCCACTGGACGTACGACACCTTCGCGCTGGCCAACGGCACCGCTAACGCGGTGCTCAAGGATGGCGGCAAGAGCTGGTTCATCCTCACCGCCGACTACGCCTTCGGCCATGCGATGGAAAACGACATCAAGAAAGTCGTCGAAGGCGAGGGCGGCAGCGTGGTCGGCACCGTTCGCCATCCCTTCCCGAGCAGCGACTTCTCCTCCTACATCCTCCAGGCCCAAGGCTCCGGCGCCGACGTAGTCGCGCTGGCGAATGCGGGCGCCGACACGGTGAATTCGCTGAAAACCGCCAGTGAGTTCGGCGTGACCCAGTCCGGACAAAAGCTGGCCGGTATGGTGGTGTTTCTCAACGACATCCACGCCATGGGCCTGGACGTGACCCAAGGCTTGATGCTGACCACCGGCTGGTATTGGGACATGAACGAGGAAACCCGCGCCTGGGCCAAGCGCTACCACGAGCGTGTCGGGCGCATGCCTGGCATGGTGCCGGCTGGTATCTACTCGGCCACGATGCATTACCTCAACGCGGTGAAGGAGACCGGCAGCGATGATGTCGAGACCGTCCGCGCGCACATGGCCAAAACACCGGTGAACGACATGTTTGCCAAGAACGGGAAGATCCGCGAAGACGGCCGCATGGTGCATGACATGTACCTGGTGCAGGTCAAAACGCCGGAGGAATCCAAAGGCGAGTGGGACCTGTACAAGATCGTCAGCACCATCCCGGGCGACGAAGCGTTCCGTCCGATTGGTGAAAGCCAGTGCCAGAAGATGGCACCGAAGAGCTGACGGCCGAGCTGCCGCTGCCCGGCCATCTCTCGCCTGAGGGGCCGGGCATTCGAGGACATTCTCTGGTGGGTACCCCATGACTCTCGTATTCGGCGTTCCGCTGAGCGTTCTGTTCGGGCAATTGCTGCTCGGCCTGATCAACGGCTCGTTCTACGCGCTGTTAAGCCTTGGTCTGGCGATCATCTTTGGCCTGTTGCGCATCATCAACTTCGCCCACGGCGCGCAATACATGCTGGGTGCGTTCGCCGCCTTCCTCGGGCTGAACTACCTGGGCATCAACTACTGGATGGCCTTGCTGTTGTCCCCGGTGCTTATCGGGCTGTTGGGCATGGGCATCGAGCGCGGCTTGCTGCGCCGTATCGCGGGAGAAGACCACTTGTACGGTCTACTGCTGACGTTCGGCCTGGCGCTGATCGTCGAGGGCAGTTTCGTCAAACTGTTCGGCGTGTCCGGCTCGCCGTATCCGATGCCGGACCTGCTCAAGGGCGGGCACAACCTGGGCTTCATGTTTCTGCCGACCTATCGCGGCTGGGTGATCGTCGCCGCGCTGACGGTGTGCCTCGTGACCTGGTACATGATCGAGCGCACCCGGCTGGGTTCCTACCTACGTGCCGGTACGGAAAATCCGAAGCTGATGCAGGCGTTCGGAATCAACGTACCGGTGCTGGTCACCCTGACCTACGGCTATGGCGTTGCGCTCGCCGCGTTCGCCGGCGTGCTGGCTGCACCGATCTACGCCGTGACGCCGGGCATGGGCTCGAACCTGCTGATCGTGGTTTTCGCTGTGGTGGTGATCGGCGGGATGGGCTCGATCATGGGCGCGATTGTGACGGGCCTCGCCATGGGGCTGATCGAGGGCCTGACCAAGGTGTTCTATCCCGAGGCGGCCAACACGGTGATTTTCGTGATCATGGTGCTGGTACTGCTGCTTCGCCCGGCCGGGCTGTTTGGAAAGGAGGCATGACCATGTCGACCCCACAGAGCGTTCAGGGCTCGGTCTTGCCTGAATCTTCCCCCCAGGTGCGGGCCAATGCCGAGCGTGAGCGCCGCCGCGCCGCGCGACGGCGCCAGCATCTGTTCTACCTGGCACTGCTGGGTGTGGCGCTGGTGGCACCGTTTATGGTCTACCCCCTTTTTCCTGATGAAGCTGCTGTGCTTCGCGCTGTTCGCCTGCGCCTTCAATTTGCTGCTGGGCTATGCCGGGCTGCTGTCGTTTGGGCATGCAGCGTTCTTTGCCTGCGGCGGCTACATCACCGGTTACATGCTGAGTACCTACAGCGGGCTGAGTACAGAGTTGGGCATCATCGCCGGGACGCTGGCCTCGACGGTGCTGGGAGTGATCTTCGGCGTACTGGCTATCCGTCGCCACGGCATCTACTTCGCGATGATTACCTTGGCGCTGGCACAAATGGTGTTCTTCGTCTTCGTCCAGGCGCCGTTCACCGGCGGTGAAAACGGTATGCAGGGCGTGCCGCGAGGGCATCTGTTCGGGCTGTTCGATATGCAGAACAACATGGCGCTGTATTACTTCGTGCTCGCCGTCTTCGTGTTGGGTTTCGTGATCATCCAACGAACAATCCATTCGCCCTACGGACAAGTGCTCAAGGCGATCCGCGAGAACGAGCCGAGAGCGATTTCGCTGGGCTACAACGTCGATGCACACAAGCTACTGGCCTTCGTGATCTCCGCTGCGCTGACAGGCCTGGCCGGTTCGACAAAGACGGTGGTGTTCCAGCTGGCGTCGCTCACCGATGCGCATTGGCACATGTCGGGCGAAGTCATTCTGATGACCTTGCTAGGGGGCGTCGGCACCATTCTGGGGCCGGTGGTGGGGGCAACGGTGGTGGTCACGCTGCAGAGCTCACTGTCCAACGGGCCGCTAGGGGAGTGGGTGCATGTGATTCTCGGCGTGATCTTCGTGCTTTGCGTGTTGCTGTTCCGCTCGGGGATCGTGGGTTGGATCGAACGACTCATCAAACGCAATTTCAAGTAGGGGACGGTGGGAGGGTATCCAGACTCTCCCGCTAAGCAGCAGGAGAGTGGTCCCTAGGCAAAGCTATCGGGCTGAGGAGCGCGGGAGCTTCAATATCGTGGGCCGGCGGACTGATTGTGGGAGCCCCGACCCGGGCCGAATCTGTCTGGCGGCGAGTTAGCCCTGCGGTCACGCAGGGCCCTCGTTGCTCAGGCGTTTTTCCAGTTCGGGCTGCGCTTTTCCAGAAAGGCGTTAACGCCTTCTTTTTGATCCTGGGTGTCGAAGAGCTCCGCAAAGAGTTCGCGCTCAGCCGCCCACCCGGTGGAATGGTCATCATGGCGCGCGTTCATCACCAGGCGCTTGCAACGACTAACAGACGACGGGCTTTGTTTGCTTGCACCTTCGGCGAGCTTCAATGCCGCTGCAAGAGACTCGCCGCGCGGGACAACTTCCTCGACCAGCCCGATCTTTTCCGCGCGTTGCGCGTCAATGCGTTCGCCGCAAAGAATCATGCGCTTGGCCCAACCTTCGCCCACGAGCCACGGCAGGTTCTGCGTGCCGCCGGCGCAAGGCAGCAGGCCGACGCTGGCTTCGGGCAGTGCCATCTGCGCCTGTTCCTCGGCGATGCGGATATCGCAGGCCAACGCGCATTCCAGCCCACCGCCCATGGCATAGCCATTGATGGCGGCGATGGACACACCGCGAAAGCGCGTCAGCGCATCGAAGGCACGACCGAATAGGGCGGCAACTTCACTCGCGGCCGCCTTGTCGCCGTCGGCGAACTGCTTGAGATCAGCGCCGGCGGAGAAGAACTTCTCGCCTTGGCCGGTGATGACCAGTGCATAGACTTCAGGGTTTTCGTTGAGCTCCCCGATCATCCGTTCCAGGTCGGCGAGCGATTCGCGATCCCAGGTATTGGCGGGCGGATTGGCGATGGTCAGCAGGGCAGTATGGCCACGCATGTCGAGCTGGATCTTCTGGCTCATGTCGGTTCCTTCTTCTTCGAATGATTGGTGGAATGGCGTGAGGTGATGCAGTGATTGACGAGCCTAGCAGCGAAAAAATAGTAAACCCATGCCGCGAAATGCAGAGGTATTCTGTTTTTTTGCACAGCGAGCCAAGCTGCCCGCTTGATGAACGATGGAGTCGGTAGTGGATTGGGACAACCTGCGTTATTTCCTCGAACTGTCCCGCGCGGGCAAGTTGACCATTGCAGCGCGGCGCCTGGGTGTCGATCACACCACCGTCGCGCGGCGGGTGCAGGCTCTGGAGAAATCGCTGGATCGGCAATTGTTCATCCGCGCCAAGGCGGGCTATCGCCTGGCCGAGGCCGGGCGTGAGCTGCTCGCTCAGGCCGAAGCCATGGAGAGCGCCATCGCCAGCATCGAGCAGCCCAGCCTGACGGGAGACAAGCTATCCGGCCAGGTTCGCATCGGCGCCACGGAAGGCTACGGCACGCTCATGCTCGCCGGCCAACTGGCCAGCCTGACGCAGGATTATCCGCACCTGGGCGTGGACCTGCTCGCCGTGCCGCGCTCGGTGCGCCTGGCGCGGCACGAGGCTGACATCGTCATCACGCTGGAACGTCCTGAGCGCGGCCCCTACGTCATCACCAAACTCACCGATTATGTCCTGCGTCTCTACGCATCGGAGGCCTACCTGGCGGCGCACCCGCCTATTCGCAGCCGCGAGGATCTGAGCGGTCACGTATTCGTCAGCTATATCGAGGACCTGCTCTACAGCAAGGAGCTGTACTTCCTGGACGAGATCGTTCGCCCGCGTCAGCATTCGCTGCGCAGCACCAGCATCATGGCCCAGCAGGAGGCGGTTGCGGCCGGTGCGGGGCTGGCGATTCTGCCGGCGTTCTCGGCGCGCCAGGAGCCGCGACTCAGGGAAGTGCTGGTCGAGGAGATCGAGTTCACCCGTACCTTCTGGATGCTGATGCCGGTCGAAAACAAGGATTTGGCGCGCATGCGGGTGTGTTGGGACTTCCTGCGCGACGTAGCCGCCAAGAGCCACGACGTGATGATGGGACGCGCATGAGCCGAGACAGCAAGGGAAGCATATCGGTCCGGCTGGTCGAGGAGGCGCTACGCGCGTTCGTCTCCACGGGCCTGCCTGCGGAGCTGATCATTCAGCAACTGGGGCTGGAGCCGATCGCGCTGGACGACCCGGACATACGCATCGACGTAGCCGACTACAGCCGCCTCTGGCGTCGGCTCGCACGGCACTTCGATGATGAATTCTTCGGCATGGACGCGCGGCGCCTGCGCGTCGGCAGCTTTGCCTTCGCCTGCCGCGCCGCCATGGCGCAACCCAGCCTGGAACGCGCGCTGGATGTAGTGCTGGGCTTCTTCGGACTCTCGCTCGAAGGCTTTCGCGGCCGGCTCGTGCGTAGTGAGAGTTTGGCGGAGGTCACCCTTCAAGAAACCGGCGAGCCGCTGAGGGCCTTTGGTTATTTCACGTTCTGGATGCTGGTGCATGGGCTGGCCTGCTGGCTGGTCGGGCGCCGTATTCCGTTGCTGGCCGTCGAGCTGCGCTGCCAAGAGCCCACCTACGTCGATGACTACCGGGTAATGTTCTCGCGCAATTTGCGCTTCGGCCGGCCGCGCACGCGGATCATCTTCGCGGCCGAGGTGCTCGACCTGCCGGTCCGCCGCAGCGAGCAGGAGCTGCACGGCTTTCTCGCCCAGGCGCCGGCAAACATTCTGGTCAAGTATCGCGACCCCACCAGCCTGGCCAGCCGTATCAAGGCGCAGCTGCGTGAACTGCCGGCGGAGCAGTGGCCAACCAGCGAACGGCTCTCGAAAAGCCTCTGTGTGTCCGCCTCGACCCTGCGCCGCCGGCTGGCCGATGCCGGGCAGCCTTACCAGGCGATTAAAGATCAGATCCGCCAGGAAATGGCCACTTTGTGGCTGTCGGACGCCTCCATCACCTTCGCCGAAATCGCCGAGCGGTTGGGCTTCGCCGACGTCAGCTCGTTCTACAAAGCCTTTCGCAAATGGACCGGGACCAACCCTGGGCAGTATCGCGGGCTGATTCTTCGCGGCGACGAAGCGCATCAGTTGCCAAGCTAACGTGCAGCATTCATCGAGCAAGCCCGTCGTTTAGCCAAGAGTCGCTTCCGCTTTTGCAGGAGCCGGCTCTGCCTGCGACCGGTGTCCAATAACCGACACCCTGTGGAGGCCGAGCCTTGTGGTCGCGGGCAGAGCCCACTCCTACAGCGGTCATGCATAACCGCACATGCTTTTGTAGGAGCAGGCTCTGCCTGCGACCGGTGCCCGATAACCGACACTCTGTGGAGGCCGAATCCACGGGTCGCGGGCAGAGCCCACTCCTACAGCGGTCAGGCATGAAACGCAGCGCTTTTGTAGGAGCAGGCTCTGCCTGCGACCGGTGTCCATGACCGAGACCAAGTGGGGGCTACGTTGGCCAAAACAGTCACTGCTATTGCGTGCAACGACCATTGCCGGTGGCTATCGCTCTAATGAAGATGAACTCAATCGAACGGGCGCCGGTTGTGCAGCGTCCCGAACATCTTCGTGAGGTCGTGCAGTGAACATTCAAGACAAGATTTTCCTGATCACCGGCGGCGCATCCGGTCTGGGCGCGGCCGCTGCCGAAACCTTGGTCGTCGCGGGTGCGAAGGTGGTGCTCGCCGATATCAATGCCGAGCTGCTGAGCGAACGCTGCGAGGCGCTGGGTGCTAACGCTCACGCCGTGGTCACCAACGTATGCGACGAAGCGGCGGCACAAGCGGCAGTCAACGCAGCGGTCGAGCATTTCGGCGGCCTGCACGGGCTGGTCAACTGCGCCGGCGTCGCCAGCGGCGAAAAGATCCTCGGCCGCCAGGGCCCGCACGGGCTGGCGAGCTTCAGCAAAGTCATCAACCTCAACCTGATTGGCAGCTTCAACATGCTGCGCCTGGCGGCCGAAGCCATCGCGCGTGGCGAGCCGGATGCCCAGGGCAATCGCGGCGTGATCATCAATACGGCTTCTATCGCCGCTTACGACGGGCAGATCGGCCAGGCGGCCTATGCAGCGTCCAAGGGCGGCGTCGTGGCCATGACGCTACCGGCGGCACGTGAACTGGCACGTCACGGCATCCGCGTCATGACCATCGCGCCCGGTGTGTTCGAGACGCCGATGATGGCTGGCATGCCTCAGGAAGTGAGCGACTCGCTCGCATCGGGTGTGCCGTTCCCGCCACGTCTGGGCCGCGCCAGTGAGTACGCGGCGCTGGTCCGCCATATCGCCGAGAACGACATGCTCAACGGCGAAGTGATCCGCCTCGACGGCGCGCTGCGCATGGCCGCCAAATAATCGGGAGACAGATGATGAACAACGATCCAATCGTGATTCTAGGCTCGGCCCGCACCCCCATGGGCGGTTTCCAGGGTGATCTGAAGAGCCTCAGCGCGCCGGAGCTGGGTGCCGCAGCGATTCGCGCGGCGGTGGAGCGCAGCGGTGTTGCCGCTGAGCAGGTGCAGGAAGTGCTGATGGGTTGCGTACTGCCGGCCGGTCTCGGCCAGGCGCCGGCCCGTCAGGCGGCACTCGGCGCGGGGCTGGGCAAGGCGACCGCGTCCACCACGCTGAACAAGATGTGCGGCTCGGGCATGCAGGCGGCCATCCTTGCCCACGATGCGCTGCGCGCCGGCAGTGTCGATTTGGTCGTCGCCGGCGGCATGGAGAGCATGTCCAACGCCCCCTACTTGCTGGAAAAGGCGCGCGGCGGCTATCGCATGGGCCACGGCAAGGTGCTCGACCATATGTTCCTCGACGGCCTTGAAGACGCCTATGACAAGGGCCGCCTGATGGGCACCTTTGCTGAGGATTGCGCACAGAATCATGGCTTCACCCGCGAGGAACAGGACGCTTATGCGTTGACCTCGCTGCAGCGTGCGCGTGATGCCATTTCCAGTGGCCGCTTCGCCAGCGAAATCGTCCCGCTGGAGGTCACCCAGGGCCGCGAACAGCGCACCGTACGCGACGACGAGCAGCCGCCTAAGGCGATGCCGGAGAAGATTCCGTCGCTGAAGCCCGCATTCCGTGAAGGCGGCACCGTAACGGCGGCCAACTCCAGTTCGATTTCCGACGGTGCTGCAGCACTGCTGTTGACGCGGCGGTCCCACGCCGAGCAACTCGGGGTGAAACCCCAGGCCGTGATTCATGGCCATGCGGTGTTCGCCGACGCGCCTAACCTGTTTCCTACCGCGCCCATTGGCGCCATCCACAAGCTGCTCGAGCGCACTGGCTGGCGCCTCGACGAAGTCGATCTGTTCGAGATCAACGAGGCGTTTGCGGTGGTGAGCATGGTCACCATGCGCGAGCTGGGGCTCGACCACGCCAAGGTCAACGTCAATGGCGGCGCCTGCGCCTTGGGCCATCCAATCGGTGCGTCCGGCGCCCGGATTCTGGTCACCTTGATCGCTGCGCTGCGTGACCGCGGTCTGCGCAAGGGCATCGCGGCCATCTGCATCGGTGGTGGCGAAGCGACTGCCATGGCCGTCGAACTGCTCGACTGAGGACTCGTCATGCTGCTCAACGAAGATCAAACCAGCATTCGCGACATGGCCCGGCAGTTCGCTCAGGAACGCCTCAAACCCTTCGCTGCCGATTGGGACCGTGAACATCGTTATCCGGCCGAGGCGATCAGCGAGATGGCCGAACTCGGTTTTTTCGGGATGCTCTGTCCCGAACAGTGGGGCGGCAGCGACACCGGCTATATCGCCTATGCGCTGGCGCTGGAAGAGATCGCGGCCGGGGACGGCGCCTGCTCGACCATCATGAGCGTGCACAACTCGGTCGGCTGCGTGCCGATCCTGCGCTTTGGCAATGAGGAGCAGAAACAGCGCTACCTGACGCCGCTGGCCAGCGGTGCGCAAATCGGCGCCTTCGCCCTGACCGAACCCCATGCCGGCTCCGACGCCAGCAGCCTGCGCACCCGTGCGCGGCGTGACGGTGACAGCTATGTGCTCAACGGCGCCAAGCAGTTCATCACCTCGGGCCAGCGCGCCGGTACGGTAATCGTCTTCGCTGTGACCGACCCGGACGCCGGCAAGCGCGGTATCAGCGCCTTTATCGTGCCGACCGACACGCCCGGTTATCAGGTGGTGCGCGTCGAGGACAAGCTCGGACAGCACGCCTCGGATACCTGCCAACTGGCGTTCGAGGACATGCGCGTGCATGAATCCCAGCGCCTGGGCGAGGAGGGCGAGGGCTACCGCATCGCCCTGGCCAATCTGGAGGGCGGCCGTATCGGCATTGCCGCTCAAGCGGTCGGCATGGCCCGCGCAGCGTTCGAAGCCGCCCGCGACTATGCTCGTGAGCGTGAGGCGTTCGGCAAGGCCCTCACCGAACATCAGGCTGTCGCTTTCCGCTTGGCCGACATGGCCACGCAGATCGCCGTCGCCCGGCAGATGGTGCTGCATGCCGCTGCCTTGCGTGAAGCCGGCCAGCCGGCACTGG
Organism: Stutzerimonas chloritidismutans; assembly: GCF_051486945.1. Lineage (GTDB taxonomy): Bacteria > Pseudomonadota > Gammaproteobacteria > Pseudomonadales > Pseudomonadaceae > Stutzerimonas > Stutzerimonas chloritidismutans_B. The sequence goes on from NZ_JAHVDX010000001.1 coordinate 95,829, forward strand.
TCGAGGCCTCCATGGCCAAGCTGTTCGCCTCCGAGATGGCCGAGAAGGTCTGCTCGGCGGCGATCCAGACGCTGGGTGGCTACGGCTATCTGCAGGACTTCCCAGTGGAACGCATCTATCGCGATGTGCGGGTCTGCCAGATCTACGAAGGCACCAGCGACATCCAGCGGTTGGTGATCGCGCGTAATTTGGGCGAGTAGATCGGTCCTGCGCCCCACCGGCGCGCGCCTACAATTGCCCGATCACAAGTCAGGGCTGCGCGCCGGAGAGAGCAAATGCACATCGTCATCCCCAATGATTACCAGGACGTCGTCCGTTCGCTGGAATGCTTCAGGCAGCTCGACGGGCATCGGGTGACGATCTATCACGATGCGGCGGAAGACCCCGAGGTGCTCGCGGAACGGTTCGCTGACGCCGACGCGTTGGTCCTGACTCGCGAACGTACAGTCATCGACGAAGCGTTGTTGGCTCGCTTACCCAATCTCAAACTCATCAGCCAGACAGGCAAGGTCGCGGCTCACCTTGACCTTGATGCCTGCACACGCCACGGCGTGGCGGTGATGGAGGGGCGTGGCTCCCCCATCGCGCCGGCGGAGCTGGCCTGGGCGCTGATCATGATGGCGCGGCGGCAGCTGTACCCCGCCATGCAGGCGCTGTACGCCGGGCAGTGGCAGGTGAATCTAGGTGACCGGTTGTATGGTCAGACGCTGGGCATTTGGGGCTACGGCAAGATCGGCCAGCGCCTGGCCCGTTATGCACAGGCGTTCGAAATGCCAGTGTTGGTCTGGGGTAGCGAGGGGTCGCGACAAGCAGCGGAGCGTGACGGCCATCGCGCAGCAGCAAGCCGCGAAGCATTCTTTGCCGAGGTGGATGTGCTGAGCCTGAACCTGCGACTGGTCGAGGCGACCCGGCACATCGTCACTGCTGCGGATCTCGCACGGATGAAGCCCTCTGCGTTGCTGGTCAATATCAGCCGCGCAGACCTTATTGCGCCCGGCGCCTTGCTCGCCGCGCTGGACGCCGGACGGCCCGGCTACGCGGCGCTGGACGTGTTCGAAGACGAGCCCGTTACCGGCCCGGAACATCCCTTGCTGCGCCATCCCAGGGTGCTGTGCACGCCGCATCTCGGATATGTGGAGCGGCAGGGTTACGAACTTTACTTCGGCGACGCCTTCGCCAACGTGGCGGCGTTCTTTCGGGGAGAGGCGTGCGAAGTAGCCAACCCAGGCGTGCTCGATGCGCTTCAATAGCAGCGGCGTGTGGCGATCGGGGTGGCGTGCGGGTGCGCGGGTCGCAGGTAGAACCTGCTCCTACAGGCGGGCTGCGGTGTGCTTTTGTAGGAGCCGCCTCTGGCTGCGACCGGGGTGATGCACGGGTGCGCGGGGGTCGCAGGTAGAACCTGCTCCTACAGGGGCTTCGGTGGGCTTTTGTAGGAGCTGCCTCTGGCTGCGACCGGGGTGATGCACGGGTGCGCGGGGGTCGCAGGTAGAACCTGCTCCTACAGGGGCTTCGGTGGGCTTTTGTAGGAGCTGCCTCTGGCTGCGACTGGGGTGGCGTGCGGGTGCGCGGGTCGCTGGTAGAACCTGCTCCTACAGGCGGCTGCGGTGCTTTTGTAGTAGCAGCCTTAGGCTGCGACTGGGCGGCGTGCGCGCGCCAGGTCGCAGGTAGAACCTGCTCCTACAGGCGAGTGCGCGGTGCTTTATGTAGGAGCTGCCTCTGGCTGCGACCCGGGTGGCGGTTTCAGATCGCCGACGCCGGCGCCTTTGGGCAGCTTTAGTCCCAACCGTCGGCGTTGAACGACGGGCGAATATTGCCGGGGGTGCGGGAGAATCGCGGCGCGGGGGCGGCGTGGAGAGCGCCGTCGATTGCGTGGTATACGCCACGTTGCTGCATGTGCGGATGCGCAGCGGCTTCTTCCAAGGTGAGGACCGGGGCAAAGCAGGCATCGGTGCCTTCGAGCAGTTCGCACCACTGGGCCTGGGTTCGGCTGGCGAAGAGGGTGGCGAGCTGTTCGCTTTGTGCCTGCCAATGGTCAGGATTGGCGCAGCTTTCTAGCAGGCTCTCTGAGGCGCCGATTCGCTGCATCAGCTCGGCAAGAAACTGTGGCTCCAGTGGCCCGATGGCGATGTCGCGTCCGTCGGCACAGGTGTAGCAGCGGTAATGCGGCGCGGCGCCGGAGAGCAGGTTGCGGTCGCGCTCCAGCGAAATGGTACCGCTGGGCAGCAGCCCGGCGAAGAAGGTCATCATCGACGACACGCCGTCGACGATGGCGGCATCGACCACCTGGCCCAAACCTGAGCGCTCACGCTCCCACAGTGCGGCCATGATGCCGAACGCCAGATACAACGAGCCGCCGCCGAAATCGCCCACCAGGTTGAGCGGCGGAATCGCCGGGCCTTCACGACCTCCAATGGCGGCGAGGGCGCCGGTCAGCGCGATGTAGTTGATGTCGTGCCCGGCACTCTGGGCCAAGGGTCCGGTCTGGCCCCAGCCGGTCATCCGGCCGTAGACCAGCCGCGGATTGCGCGCATGGACCTGTTCCGGCCCGAGGCCGAGGCGTTCCATCACGCCGGGTCGCATGCCTTCGATCAGTACGTCGGCACCCTCCGCCAGGGCTAGGCAGCGCTCGCGTCCGGCAGCGGTGCGGATATTCAGCGTCATGCGCTTGCGACCACGATCCGCGACCGGATTGGGCCAACCATTGCCACCCTCGCGCTCGATGCGGATCACTTCGGCGCCGAGATCGGCCAGCAGCATTGCGCAATGCGGGCCGGGGCCGATGCTGGCGAATTCCAACACGCGCAGTCCGAGCAGCGGGCCCTGGCGGGGTGTAGCGGTGGCGGTCGGCATGGGGCGCTCCTTATTTGTGTTTATGTTGAGCGGTTAGGCTCATTTGGCTGCGATCCGACCGGGCTAGTCAGCGAGTCATGACTGGAAGATCACGCTGCGGTGCCGTGGCGGAAGCCAAACGTCGAACTATGCGCTGCCGATTGCCGTGCGCATGCTCGCTCCTCGCGCCGGTGGACCGAAGCGTAATAAGAAATCACCACCTAGCCATCCTAACGATCGGTCCCGGCGCCGCGCCGTGCTGAAGCCGCTGCGAGATACGGCATGAACGTTCACAGAAAGCGTCAGCGGTCGCAGCAGAACGCCTCGCCGTTCTGCACTTGCTCCCAGCCGCGTCGTGCTAGAGCCGCCGCACGATGCGGCAAGTGTTGCAGTGCCTTAAGGGAACCGGGTCAAAGCGCAAACAGCTTGGTGCTCAACGGGGGGCGCTCGGTCTGGCCCCAGTCACATGCCCGCCGCATCCGCCGCGCTTTCCTCCTGCTCGATCAGGTGGTCGCGGTAGCGGTCGCGCAGGGTCTTCTTGTCGATCTTGCCGGTGGCGGTTAGCGGAACGCTGTCGAAGATCACGGCATCGGGCATCCACCATTTGACGATCTGCGATTCCAGGAACGTGAGGACCGTTTCGGCGCAGACCTCGGCATCATCGTGCGCTTCGATGATGAGAATCGGGCGCTCTTCCCATTTGGCGTGGGCCACGCCAACCACCGCGGCGATGCGCACGCCTGGGCAGCCGACGGCGATGTTTTCGATGTCGATCGAGCTGATCCACTCACCGCCGGACTTGATCACGTCCTTGCTGCGGTCGGTGATACGCATGTAGCCGTTCGGGTCGAGGGTCGCGATATCCCCGGTGTCGAACCAACCATCCTTGTCCAGCGCGCTGGCGTCGCTGCGGAAGTAGCGCTCGACCGTCCACGGGCCGCGTACTAGAAGCGCGCCGGAACTGACGCCGTCGTGCGGCAGCTCATTGCCCGCTTCGTCGACGATCTTCAGCTCGATGCCAAATTGCAGGCGGCCCTGGCGCGTCCAGATGGCCTCGTTGGTAGCGGCTTCGCCCAGGGCAGCCAGCTTGGGCGTCGGGGTGGCGACGACGCCGAGCGGGCTGGTTTCGGTCATGCCCCAGAGCTGGCGGACGCTGACGCCGTATTTCGTCTCGAACTTCTCGGCCAGTGCCCTGGGCACGGCTGAGCCCGCGATCACCAGGCACTTGAGCTGGCCGGTATCCTCGCCGGTGCGCTCCAGATGGTTGAGGTACATCGTCCAGATCGTCGGCACGCCGCCGGAGAAGGTGACGCCTTCGTTTTGGATCAGCTCCTGCAGGCTGGCGCCATCCATCTTGTCGCACGCCAGGACGAACTTGCAGCCATTGATCGCGGCGGTAAACGGCACGCCCCAGGCGGCCGCGTGGTAGAGCGAGGAGCAGGGCATGATGCAATCGAATGCCGAAAAGCCGAAGGCGCCGGTGAGGCCCGCGGCCATGGCGTGCAACACGACGGAACGGTGGCTGTAGACCACACCCTTCGGATTGCCGGTGGTACCGGAGGTGTAACAGAGCATGGCGCCGGCGTGCTCGTCGAACTGCGGCCAGTCGGTGAGCGGATCTGCTCGCTCGATAAGGGTTTCGTAGCTCAATGCGCCCACTTCGCCCGGCTCGGTGCGTTCGGCATCCGACAGCATGATGTAAGTGCGGATGTGCTCCAGCCGGGGCCGAACCCGCTCGACGACAGCCAGGAAGCTGCGATCGAACAGCAGTACGCCGCTGCCGGCGTGGTTCAGGGTGTAGATGATCTGGTCGTCCGACAGCCGCGGATTGGCGGTGTGCAGCACGGCGCCGATGCCCGGTACGGCAAAGAAGAGTTCGAAGTGACGATGGGTATTCCAGGCCATGGACGAGACCAAGTCGCCGGATTTGACGCCCAGGCTGCGCAGCATCGAGGCGGCTTGGCCGGCACGTTTGGCCAGTCCCGCGTAGTCGTAGCGCCAAAGGGGTTCGTCCACCAGCCGCGACACGATTTCACGGTCGCCATGGGCGAGGGCGGCGTGGGTGAGGATGCCGCTGATCATCAGCGGGGTCTGCTGCATCGTACCTTTGAGCATCTTCGTATCCTTTTTATTGTTGTTGGATGGCGGCTCGCGCCGCCGCCATCGGCCGTTCGGAATACTGCTTCGAGGTGGTCCTTCTCTACTGTTTGGGTTAGCGCTTGATCGCCAGCAAGCTGGCTCCTACAAAGCAGGGATCGTGCATTCCGTAAGAGCCAGCTTGCTGGCGATCCTTTTCGGTAACGCCCACTTGGACTGCGATCAGAGTCCGTAATTATTCAACTCACGCGCAATCAACAGCCGCTGAATCTCGCTGGTGCCTTCGTAGATCTGCGTGATCCGCGCGTCACGGTAGTAGCGCTCGACCGGGTAATCCTCGAGATAGCCGTAGCCGCCATGGATCTGCATCGCTTTTGAGCAGACGTACTCGGCAACTTCGGACGCGAACAGCTTGGCCTGGGAAGCCTCGGACAGGCACGGCAGATTGGCGCTGCGCAGGCGCGCGGCATGCAGGATCAGCAGACGCGCCGCGTTGATACGGGTGTGCATGTCCGCAAGCATGTTGGCCACGCTCTGGTGCTCGATGATCGGCTTGTCGAACTGGATTCGCTCGCGGGCGTAACCCAGTGCCGCCTCGAACGCGGCGCGGGCGATGCCCAACGCCTGCGCGCCGATTCCGATACGCCCGCCTTCGAGATTCGACAGGGCGATAGCCAGTCCTTTGCCGCGCGGGCCGAGCAGGTTGGCCTCAGGAATGCGGCAATCACGCAGGGTGACGCCGCAAGTATCCGAGGCTTTGATGCCCATCTTCTTTTCCATCCGGTCGACGACGAAACCGGGGTTGTCGGTGGGCACCAGGAACGCTGAAAGTCCCTTTTTGCCCAGCTCCGGATCGGTGACGGCGAAGACGATCGCGATCTTGGCGCGCTTGCCGTTGCTGACGAATTGCTTGGCGCCGTTGATCACCCATTCCCCGTTTTCCAGCACGGCGCGGGTGCGCAGGTTGTGCGCCTCGGAGCCGGCCTGGGGTTCGGTCAGGGCGAAGCAGCCGATGGCACGGCCAGCCGCCAGATCCGGCAGCCACTCATCCTGCTGCTCCGGCGTGCCGTATTTGAGGATCGGACCGCAGCCGACCGAGCTGTGAATGCTCATCAGCGCGCCGATGGCGCCATCGCCTGCGGAAATTTCCTCGACGGCCAGGGCGTAGGCGACGTAGTCAATGTAGGTGCCGCCCCATTGCTCGGGCACGATCATGCCCAGCAGACCGAGCTCGCCCAGTTGGGTCACGGTGTCGTCACCGATCCAGGCTGCCTGCTCCCAGGCTTCCGCCTTGGGCGCGATTTCGGCGCGGGCGAAGTCGCGCGCCATTTCGCGGATCATCCGTTGTTCTTCGCTCAGTTCGATGTCTTGCATAGCAGTTCCTATCAGACGCCGTCGAAGAAAGCCGCCACGCGCGCGGGCGCCACTTCATCCAGCGTAGGCGGGTTCCAGCGGGGATTCTTGTCCTTGTCGACGATGAGCGCACGCACGCCCTCGATGATGTCGCCTTCGTCGAACCACTGGCGGTCCAGGTGCAGTTCCATGGCGAAGCATTCGGCCAGCGACGCGTTCCGACCACGGCGGAGCATTTCCAGGGTCACACTCATCGATAGCGGCGAGCGGCTGTCCATGGTTTTCAATGTCTCGGCAGCCCAGTCTCGGTACTCGGCGCGGGTTTCGCTGGCGAGGGATTGGCGAATGGCGGCGACGTTGTCATGTGAGAAGTGTTCGTCGATGGCGGGCGCGAGCGTCTTGAACGGCGCATCGGGCAGCTCAGGGCTGCCCATGGATACCAGCAGGTTGGTCAGTGCCTGCAGCGGCGGCATGGACCAGTCCTGCTCGTCGAGACGGCGCTCCAGTTCGGCGAACTGCTCATGCGGCAGGCAATAGTCGGCCAGGCCCGCAAATAGCGAATCGGCAGAGCCCACATGGTGGCCGGTCAGGCCCATGTAGAAGCCGAGGTGGTTAGGCAGACGCGACAGGAAATAGCTGCCGCCCACATCGGGAAAGTAGCCAATGCCGACCTCTGGCATCCCCATCCGGGTGCGCTCGGAAATAACCCGCAGCGACGCGCCCTGAACCAGCCCCATACCGCCACCCAGCACGAAGCCATTCATCAACGCCAGAAGTGGCTTGGTGTAGGCGTGGATGTACTGGTCAAGCGCGTATTCCTCTTCGAAGAAATCACGGTGCAGGTTGTCGCCGTTCTGGTAGCTGTCATACAGCGAACGGATGTCGCCGCCTGCACAGAAGGCTTTCTCGCCAGCGCCGCGCAACACCACGGCGACCACATCTTGGTCGTCTGCCCAATCCTTCAACTGGCGGTGCAGCACGCGCACCATGTCCAGGGTGACGGCATTCAGGCCGGCCGGGCGGTTGAGGGTGAGATAGCCGACGCGGTTACGGAATTCAATCAGTACCGGTGCTTCTGCCTGGGTCATGTCTCGTCCTCTTGGCGGTAGAGTTTGATGATCGCGGAGAAGTCCAGCCCGCCATGGCCCTGCATGCTGAAGGCTTGGTAGAGCTGCTGCGCGAGACCACCGAGGATAACTGGCTGGCGCACCTGTTTGGCTGCCTCGCTGGCAAGGCCGAGGTCCTTGAGCATCAGATCGGTGCCGAAGCCGCCACTGTAGCCCCGCGATGCAGGGCCATTTTCCAGCACGCCTGGGAAGGGATTGTTGATCTCCGAGGCCCAGCAACGGCCGCTCGACGAATTGATGATGCCGGCCAACACCTTGGCATCCATCCCCAGCGCGACGCCGAGGGACATGGCCTCTGCAACGCCAATCATCGAGATGCCAAGCAGCATGTTGTTGGCGACCTTGGCCACCTGACCGTTGCCGGTATCGCCGCAATGGACGATGTTTTTGCCCATGGCGGCGAGGATCGGTTGGGCTTTTTGAAAATCCGCCTCACTGCCGCCGACCATGAAGGTCAGGGTGCCGGCGGCAGCGCCGACCGTGCCACCGGACACCGGTGCGTCGAGCATCGGATTGCCGTTCTCTGCGGCCGCGGCCGCGACTTCCCGCGCGGACATCGGGTCGATGGTGGACGAATCGATCAGCAGCACGCCGGAGGGGACATTGGCGAGAAGCCCGTCCTCGCCGAGGTACACCTGCTTCACGTGCGCAGCAGCGGGCAGCATGGTGATGATGGCCTCGACGCCAGCGCTTGCGACTGCCGCAGGCGAGGTGGTCTGCTTGGCACCGGCTTCGACCAGACCCGACACCGCAGCCGCGGAGAGATCGAATACAGTGACCTGATGGCCGGCTTTGAGCAGGTTGCGCGCCATCGGCCCGCCCATGTTGCCGAGCCCTAGAAATCCAATATGCATGGCCGTTTCCTTCTTGTTCTGATTGACGGCTGAAACGGCGCCAAGCAAAAGCCAGCGCCGATCCAATTACTTGAGGTTGATCGTGGTGTTCACCGGGCCGCCGACTTCGCTTTCGTCGAACCAGCGCTGGGTCACCGTCTTGGTCTGAGTGTAGAACTGCACCACCTGCTTGCCATACGGGCCGAGGTCGCCGAGCTTTGAAGCGCGTGAGCCGGTAAAGGAGAACATGGGCACCGGTACCGGGATCGGTACGTTGATGCCGACCTGGCCAACGTCGATCTCTTCCTGGAAATGCCGGGCGGCGGCGCCGGAACGGGTGAAGAGGGCGGTGCCGTTGCCGTTGGGGTTGGCATTGATCAGTTCGATGGCTTCATCCAGCGTGTCGACCTGCATCACGCAGAGCACCGGCCCGAAGATTTCCTCGCGGTAAATGGTCATGTCCGGCTTGACCCCGGAGAAGATGGTCGGGCCGACGAAATTGCCCTTCTCGAAGCCCGCCACCTGTGGATTGCGCCCGTCGAGGACCAGCTCTGCACCTTCGGACACGCCGCGCTCGATCAGCGAGCTGATGCGATCAAGCGCCGCGCAGGACACCACGGGGCCGACGTCGGTCCCGCTTTCAGCGCCCGCGTTCACTTTCAGTGTTTTGGCTTTAGCGACCAGATCTGGCAGCCAGCTCTGAGCTTCGCCCACCAATATCAGCACTGACAGCGCCATGCAGCGCTGACCGGCCGCACCGAATGCAGCGCCAACGAGGTTGTTGAGCGTCTGCTCCTTGTGAGCGTCGGGCAGGATGATGCCGTGATTCTTGGCCCCCATCATGCACTGCACACGCTTACCGGCCTGGGAGGCGCGGTTGTAGACGTGGGTGCCGACCTTGGTCGAGCCGACGAAGGAGACGGCTTTTATGTCCGGGTGATCGCAGATCAGGTTTACCGCATCGGCGCCGCCATGGATGACGTTCAGTACGCCCGGTGGCACGCCCGCTTCCAGCGCCAGCTCGGCCAGACGCATGGTGACCATGGGGTCCTGCTCGGATGGCTTTAGTACGAAGGTGTTGCCGGTGGCGATGGCCATCGGGAACATCCACAGCGGGATCATCGCCGGGAAGTTGAACGGGGTGATGCCGGCGCAAACGCCCAGCGGCTGCAGCAGGGTATAGGTGTCGACGCCGGTGGCGACGTTATTGGCCAGCTCGCCAAGCTGCAGGTTGCCGATGCCGGCGGCGTGCTCCACCACTTCGAGACCGCGAAACACATCGCCTTCTGCGTCTGGCAGGGTCTTGCCCTGTTCGGCAGTGAGGATGGCGGCGAGCTCCTTCATGTTTTCGCGGATCAGCTGCTGGTACTTGAGGAAGATCCGCGAGCGCGCGCCGATAGGCGTCTTGCGCCACGTTTTGAAGGCTTCCTTGGCACTGGCGACGGCGGCGTTCATTTCCGTTTCGGTGGCGAAGGGTACGCGCGCCAGCACCTCTTGAGTGGCCGGGTTGACGATGTCGCGCCACTCTTGCGTCGAGGATTCGACCAGCTCACCGCCGATCAGGAGTTTGACTGTTGGGATGGCACTTGACTGGGTCATGGCGAGTCCTAGCGATTGTTGTTATTGGAAGGCAAGTCGATGATGGCTTGAGCCTAGAGTGGAAAATTACCCATATCAATGCGGCTGGATGCATACCGCTTCTGCAAAAATCCACAGAGATCTGTCTCCCGTCCGACGATTGACGACTCGTTTGAGCGCGCCACATCCCTCGGTTGGGTAGACTGGCCAGCGGCTTACGCCGCCGACACTGGCTGAACACACTCGCGAACAAGGTTCCGATGCAGATTGCAGACCTATCGGGTACACGTCCCGCTATCGACCCCCTCGCAGGTCCGTCGCCGTTCGACGACCCAACGCTCGACATCCTCCCCATGGCTGTTTGTACGCTCGACGCCGACGGCGCCGTGCAGCGCTACAACCGCCAGGCCGACCGGCTCTGTGGCGGCGGCCTGGCCAGCCAGGGCCGGCTGCGCATCCTGGACGCCAGCGGACACCTCGTCCCCTTCGCCGACACGCCGTTGGCCGACCCGATCTGCAGCGGACACAGCGCTGTGGACGTACCGCTGGTAATCGAACGAGCCGATGGCACCGCCGCGACCATGCGCGCCAACATCGACGCGGTGCGTAGCGATACGGGGCAGATAACGGGTGCGATTCTCTGTTTCCACGCGAGCGAACCGCCGGGCAGCGACGAGCAGCGTCAGGTTGAATGGCTGCGGGCGATCGTCGACAACACGCCTGAATGCGTGAAAATCGTCGACCGCGACGGCACCTTGCTGCAGATGAACCCGGCAGGCTTGCGCATGGTCGAGGCCTCGCTCGCAGGTGCGGTCGAGGGCGCCTGCGTCTTCGACCTGATCGTTCCGGAACACCGCGAGCGATGGATCGAGCTCCATCGCCGAGTGTGCGAAGGCGAGAAGCTCAGCTGGGAATTCGACCTCATCAGCCTTGAAGGCAACCGTCGGCACATGGAGACGCATGCCGTACCCATGTTCATGCCCAGCGAGGATGTCGGTGCAAAAGGGCGCTTCGTGCAGCTTGCGATCACGCATGACATTACCGAACGCAAACGGCTGGAAAACGCTCATCTGGAAGCCGAGTTGCGCCTTCGCAACCTGCTCGATGCGCTGCCCACGGCTGTCTACACCACGGACGCCAGGGGCGTGCTGACTTACTACAACCAGGCGTGCGTGGAGCTGGCTGGGCGAGTGCCACAGATCGGTGTGGACGAGTGGAGCGTGATCTGGCGGCTGTATCGCCCGGACGGCACGCTCATCGAGCCGGGCACCTGCCCGATGGCCGTAGCGCTGGCGCAGGACTGCTCCTTTCATGGAATCGAGGCGCTGGCCGAGCGTCCCGATGGCAGTCGCATCCCGTTCCTGGGCTATCCCGCCTCGCTTCGCAACCACGCCGGTGAGGTGGTCGGGGCCGTCAACATGATGGTCGACATCACCGAGCGCAAGGTTGCCGAGGACCACCGCCTATTGCTGCTCAACGAACTCAATCATCGGGTCAAGAACACGCTCGCGACCGTGCAATCAATCGCTTCGCAGAGCTTTCGGCGCGACGCCGGCAACGAGAGTTACCGCTGGTTCGAAGGGCGGCTGATCGCGCTGTCGAAGGCGCATGATGTGCTGTCGCGTGAAAATTGGGAGAGCGCGGACCTGCGCGACGTTGTCGCCCAGGCAACCGCACCGTTTCAGCTTGTGGGACGGCAACGCTTCGTTGTCCACGGCCCTGCGCTGCGCCTGCGTCCGAAGGCGGCGCTGGCGCTGGCCATGGCGCTGCATGAACTGTGTACCAATGCAGGCAAATACGGTGCGCTGTCGAGCGAGCGCGGCGTCGTGCACTTGGCATGGCAAGTCGCCGCAGCGCACCCCGTCGCGCTGCTCAAGCTGCGTTGGGAAGAGCAGGGCGGCCCGCCGGTCCGGCCGCCAGAGCGCAAAGGTTTCGGCTCGCGCCTGCTCGAGCGGGGCCTTGCAGGGGAATTGAACGCTCAAGTACGGCTGGCGTTTCTTGCGGATGGGCTCGTCTGCGACATGGAGGTCCCATTGCCATGACGGTAAGAGGCGCGCGGGTACTGGTCATCGAGGACGAGGCGCTGGTCGGCATGCTGATCGAGGACATGCTGCAAGACATCGGCTGCGGCTCGGTCCGTTTGGTTGCACAGTTCGATGAGGCCATGCAAGCCGCTGAGCAGGATGAGTTCGACCTGGCCTTGCTCGATGTGAATCTGGACGGGATCAACAGCTTCCCCATCGCCGAGCGGCTGATCGAGCGTGGCGTCCCGCTGATTTTCGCAACCGGTTATGGGAAGGTCGGGATGGATCCGCGTTATGCGGCGATCCCGACCCTGCAGAAGCCGTTTTTCTTCGATGACTTGCAGCGCCTGGTGACCCAGGCACTGCAAGGGTGAGCCGAAGCCGTCAGATCAGGCCCAGGCTGCGCAGGTAATCGTCATAGGTGCCGGAGAAGTCGGTGACGCCGTTTTCCGACAGCTCGATGATACGCGTGGCCAGTGAGCTGACGAACTCACGGTCATGGCTGACGAAGATCAGCGTGCCCGGATAGTTCTCCAGCGCCAGGTTCAGCGCCTCGATCGATTCCATGTCCAGGTGGTTGGTGGGTTCGTCCATGACCAGGACGTTGGGCTTCTGCAGGATCAGCTTGCCGAACAGCATGCGGCCCTGTTCGCCACCCGAAATCACCTTCACCGACTTGCCGATGTCATCGTTGGAAAACAGCATGCGGCCCAGCGTGCCACGCACCAGTTGCTCGCCGCCCTTGGTCCACTGCGCCATCCAGTCGAACAGGGTCATGTCTGCTTCGAAGTCTTCAGCATGGTCCTGGGCGAAATAGCCGACCTCGGCGCTTTCGGTCCATTTCACTTCACCGCTCATGGCTGGCATTTCGCCGACCAGGGTGCGCAGCAGGGTGGTTTTGCCGATGCCGTTGGGGCCGATGATGGCGACGCGCTCTCCGGCCTCGATTTGCAGGCCGAGGCGCTTGAACAGCTCGACACCGTCATAGCCCTGGCTGACATTTTCCAGCGTCACCGCTTGACGATGCAGCTTCTTGGTCTGTTCGAAACGAATGAACGGGCTGACGCGGCTGGACGGCTTGACTTCCTCCAGCTGGATCTTGTCGATCTGCTTCGCCCGGCTGGTGGCCTGCTTGGCCTTGGAGGCGTTGGCCGAGAAGCGGCTGACGAACGTCTGCAATTCGGCGATTTGCGCCTTTTTCTTGGCATTGTCTGACAGCAGGCGCTCACGGGCCTGGGTCGCGGCAGTCATGTACTCATCGTAGTTGCCCGGGAACAGGCGCAGCTCGCCGTAATCCAGGTCCGCCATATGGGTACAGACGCTATTCAGAAAGTGGCGGTCGTGGGAAATGATGATCATGGTGCTGTTGCGAGCAACCAGAACGCTTTCCAACCAGCGAATAGTGTTGATATCCAGGTGGTTAGTCGGCTCGTCGAGCAGCAGCACTTCAGGGTCGGAGAACAGCGCCTGGGCGAGCAACACGCGTAGCTTCCAGCCGGGTGCGACTTCGCTCATCGGGCCGAAATGCTGCTCCAGTGGAATGCCGAGGCCTAGCAACAACTCACCGGCGCGTGATTCGGCGGTATAGCCGTCCATCTCGGCGAACTCGGTCTCCAATTCCGCGACGGCCATGCCGTCTTCCTCGCTCATCTCGGGCAGGGAGTAGATGCGCTCGCGCTCGGCTTTCACCTTCCAAAGCGCCTCGTGGCCCATGATCACGGTATCGATGACGCTGAATTCTTCATAAGCGAACTGATCCTGGCGTAGCTTGCCCAGGCGTACGTTCGGCTCAAGCATGACCTGGCCCGTGGTCGGCTCCAGTTCGCCGCCGAGAATCTTCATGAAGGTCGACTTGCCACAGCCGTTGGCGCCGATTAGGCCGTAGCGATTGCCGTTGCCGAACTTGACGGAAACGTTTTCGAACAGCGGCTTGGGGCCAAACTGCATGGTGATATTAGCGGTTGAAATCAAGAGTGTTACTCGCGGGTATCAGAGGTAAGTGATGACGCGTGGGCTGTTCCGAGGGCCAGGCTATCGAAAGGGTGCTTCGGGCTGCCAGTCAGCGGACATAGCGAAACGGAACCCATGCCGGTTGTCTGGCATGTGTATCGGACGTCTGCTGCATAGAGCCGCGCATTGTACGGGCTGCGACGGGTAAACCCCAACGTCTTCCGTACAAGCGGTAGTGGCAACGAGCCATCCACCAGGGCAAAAAGTGATATTTGTCCAGCGCTATAGCTGCCTTTTTTTCTTAAAAAATGGTTGACAAGAATTGTTATGCACATAATCGGCGCAGCGTCGTGCCTTGCCATGAGCTAGGCGAGTCGAAGACCTTTGGTATCTTGTAAGTTACTGATTTTAAATAACTATTAAGCAACGTATAAAAAATGTCCGATCTGTTGCAAGGCCGCGTCGGCTGGGCCTTTGAGGCAGTCATCCAAGTTTTGCTCACAGTCTTATCCACAGGTTCTGTGGATAACGGACGGGACCCTAGAGCGGTCGGGCTCGAGGCGATGATAAGCATGACGCGTTCGGTCCGGACATCCGACAACTGAGTAACCTGCACGCTGTTTCGAACCTACCGACCGAACCTTGCCTCACCTGCCTTGACAGTCCAGGGCCGCTTCGTTCAAATGTTACGGTATAACATTTGTATTGGACGCATTATGAGCAACAAGCTATCAGCAGGGTGGATGGGCGCCGCGGCAGTGGCGGGATGGATGGCGCTGCCGACTTGGGCGCAGGACGGGGCAGCAGTGCTGGACGAGGTGGTCATCACTGCTGACGAGGCGTCCAGCGAGCCGGAGGGCTACCGTACTCGCCGCACCGGCAGCGCGACCAAGACGGACACTCCGCTGGAGGAAATTCCACAGGCGGTCGCTGTCGTGCCGGCGACGGTTCTAGGGGATCTCGATACCCCTCGTATTGAAAAGGCACTGGATTACGCCGGCGGCGTTGCCAGGCAGAACGACTTCGGCGGCCTGACGATGTATGAGTACAGCATCCGAGGACTGACGACGTCCGAGTTCTACAAGGATGGCTTTAGCGTCAACCGCGGCTACATGAACCCGCAGGACGCCTCAAACGTCGAGCGCATCGACGTGCTCAAGGGGCCTGCATCCAGCCTCTACGGCCGTGGCGATCCGGGTGGCACGATCAACATCGTCAGCAAGCGACCGCAGGATGAACGGTTCGCGCGTATCGACCTGAGCGCCGGGCGCTGGGACCGCTATCGCAGCAGCCTGGACGTCAACACGCCGCTTGATGACGAGGGCACCATGCTCTACCGCATGAATCTGGCGGTGGAAGACAGCAACAGCTTCCGCGATTACCGCTCCGGCGAGCGGCAATTCTTCGCGCCGTCGTTCAGCTGGGCGCTCAACCCTGAGACGCGCTTGCTCGTCCAGGCTGAGGTCATCCGCAACAGCCAGGTATTCGACCGCGGCGTGGTAGCGCCGAACGATCACCTGGGAAGCGTTTCGCGTTCCGATTTTTTCGGCGAGCCGCGCGACGGGGACATCGACAACAACAACGAGACGCTGCAGGCGGAGCTGGAACACGACCTTAACGCCAGCTGGACCGTTCGCCTGGCCAGCCACTACAAACAAGGGCGCCTGAGCGGCGGCGCAACCGAGGCGAGCTCCATGGCCTCCGACGCACGCACGCTCAATCGCGAGTTTCGCTACCGTGACTTCGACTGGCAGGACAGTATCACCCAGCTCGAGCTGCGCGGCCTGGCCTATACCGGTGGCGTCGAGCACAACCTCCTGATTGGCACCGAGTACGAGCGTTATGCCAAGAACGAGCGCCTGCTGCGTTCGTCGCCGGTATCGCAAATCGATATCTACGAGCCGGTCTATGGCCAGCCGCGCCCGGCATTCAACCCGGCGCGCAGTACGAATCGTCACGAACTGGTGCATGCCCGCTCGTTGAACCTGCAGGACCAGATGCGCTTCACCGAGAAGCTTTACGGCGTCATCGGCGCTCGTTACGACCACTACGAGCATCGCTTGGATAACGAGGTGAGCGGCGTTCGCACCGAGCAGACGCATGAGAAGGTCACGCCGCGGATCGGCGCGCTCTATCAGCTCACGCCGACGGTCGGGGTGTTCGCTAATGCATCGCAGTCGTTCAAGCCCAACAGCGGGGCGGACCGGAGCGGCACAGCGTTCGACCCGGAGGAGGGAATTGGCTACGAAGCCGGCGCCAAATTCGACCTGTTCGATGGTCGGCTAGGCATGACCGTCGCCGCTTTCCACCTTACGAAGGAAAACGTGCTCACCGCCGACCCGACCGATTCGGCCTATCAGGTCGCTGCCGGGGAAGTTCGCAGCCGCGGTATCGACCTGCAACTGACGGGGCAGGTCACTGACGAGATCCGCCTGATCGGCGCCTATGCCTATGTCGATGCGGAAGTCACCGAAGACAATACGCTGGAGCGCGGCAGTCGCCTGCTCAACGTGCCTGAACACAGCGGCAGCCTGCTAGGGGTGTATGAGTTCCTCGATGGCACGCTGAGCGGCTTGGAACTCGGTGGTGGAGTCAATTACGTCGGAGACCGCTCTGGAAACGTGGCGGACAGCGGCTTCGAGTTGCCGGCCTACACCACGGTCGACCTGCTGGCCCGCTACAAGGCCACCAAGCAGTTGACTTTGGGCGTGAACCTCAACAACGCCTTCGACCGCACTTACTACGAGCGCTCCTACAGCAATGTGTGGGTCATGCCGGGCGAGCCGCGCAACCTCAGCCTGAGCCTGTCGCTCGAGCTTTAATCCTCTTTACGACAAGGACCGACCATGAACAAACAAATGATGAAGACGGCCACGGCGCTGCTCGCGGTGATCGTTGCGGGGCAAGCTGCGGCTCATGGCATGTGGACAGAGGAGCGGCGCGGCCATTTCGAAGTAATCTATGGGCACGGCGCCGAAGACGATGCCTACGATCCCAGCAAGATATCCGGTGCCTGGGCGACAGACCGGCACGGCGGCCGTATACCGGTTACCGTCGAACGATTAGAAGACCGTGCGCGGCTGCAACCCCTGGAATCGCCCGCTGTTATCAGCGTCGCGCTGGACAATGGTTACTGGACCCAGGCGCCGGACAAGCGCTGGATCAATGCTGGCGAAACTAAAGTCGATGGTGCGCTTGATTCCGGGCATTACTACAAGTACAGCCTCGCAGTGCTCGCCGAAGGGGCAAAGCTGCCAGCGCTAGACAAGCTCGCCCTCGTTATCGTGCCGCAGGTCGACCCGCTCACGCTGGGCATCGGCGACGCGTTGCCTGTGCAGGTGTTGCTCGATGGCAAGCCGGCCGAAGGCATCGAGCTGATCGGCGATTACATCAACGATCCTGACCGGGTCGTGGCGACGACCGATGCCGAGGGCAAGGCGAACGTGCCAGTACGCAACGCCGAGTTCAACGTGATCGGGGCGTCAACAAGCGTGCCCAGCAACGACCCGGATGCCCGCGTCCGTGGCATGTTCACGTCACTCAGCTTCCGCAAGCCCCACGAGCACTAGGTCTCAAGTCCCGCGCTTGCGCTACCATCGGCCGGCTCTCATGACCGGTCGGTGGCCCATGACACAGGCGACACCCCTAGAACGTTATCGGCGGGCTATCGCTCGCGACGGGTATGTCTGCGACCCCGCTCAGCAGTGCGCCGCCGAGCATCTCGAAGCATGCCATCAGGCGCTTCACCACACCGACAGCGGGGCAAGGGGCGTTTACCTGTGGGGCCCGGTGGGGCGTGGCAAGACCTGGTTGATGGACATCTTTTATCAAAGCCTGCGCGTGCCGGCCCGACGGCAGCACTTTCATCATTTCATGCGCTGGGTTCATGCACGGCTGTTCCAACTCAATGGCACGCGCGACCCGTTACAAGCGCTGGCATCCGAGCTTGGTCGCGACCTGCGGGTGCTGTGTTTCGACGAACTCTTCGTCGACGACATTGGCGATGCGATCATTCTGGGCCGTCTTTTCCAGGCCATGTTCGAGCATGGCGTCACGCTCGTTACGACTTCTAACCAGCCACCCAACCGACTATATGCGGACGGCTTCAATCGCTCGCGCTTTCTACCTGCGATCGAGGCCATCGAGCGGCACATGGATGTGCTGGATGTCGATGGTGGTGCAGACCATCGCGAGCGACCCGGCGCGGCCGAGCAGAGGTACTGGGTTTCGGACGAGGGCAACGTGCTGGCTGCTGTGTTCGATGCGCTCGAGAGCGGGCCGATCAGCTATGAGCCAGCGCAAATCGGGCAGCGATCTCTTGCGGTGGTGCGGCGTAGCGACAACCTGATCTGGTGCCGGTTCGCCGACCTCTGCGAGCGTCCGTTCTCCGCCCTGGACTTCATCGCGCTCTGCGACCGCTACGCTGCGATCTTGATCAGCGAGGTACCCCAATTAGGCAGTCAGCAGCGCGAAGGCCGCATTGCCCGTGGTACCGAGGATGCGGCTGCTCAGGTGGAGGCGGGTGATCGTGAGTTACCCAAGCTGGCCGCACACGATGATGCCGTCAGGCGGTTCATTGCTTTGGTGGATGAGTGCTACGACCGCGGCGTACCGCTGTACCTGCAGGCCAACGTGCCCATGGGAGCGCTCTACACACTCGGCTACCTGTCGTTCGCCTTTCGACGCACTCTGAGCCGGCTGGGCGAGATGCAGCTTCAGCGTTTTGGTCGGGGGCACCGCTAGTCGCGGTAGAACACCTGAACCAGGTGGTAGCCAAACTGGCTCTTGACTGGGCCATGCACCTCGCGCAACGCCTTCTTGAAGATCACCTGGTCGATGCTTCGCACCATCTGGCCGGGGCGAACCTCGCCGAGATCGCCACCTTTCTTACCGGATGGGCAAAGCGAATGCTTTCTGGCCAGCACATCGAAGGCCTCGCCACCGGCGATGCGCTTCTTCAGCTGCGCGGCTTCCGCTTCAGTCTTGACGAGGATGTGGCGGGCCATGGCTTTGGGCATTGCAGATCTCCTTTCAGGGCGCGCGATTGTAGTCGTGTGGCGCCACGATCCGAAGCGGGGGCTGCCTGCCTTGGAGTGTTTCGCTGATTCCTAACCCGACGAACGGTAGTTATAGTCTGCGATATGTTAGCGCTACCATCCGGATCACAAACACAATGCGGCACCACGAGGCCGCCGGAGATCGACTGTGGATTCCCACTCCATCAGCGCACCTTTCCACCGAGCGTTAGTCGTTATGGGTGTGAGCGGTTCGGGTAAGACCGAAACCAGCCATGCTGTTGCCGATGCGCTGGGCTTTCGGCACATCGAAGCCGACCATTTTCACCCTGAAGAAAACGTTGCGCGCATGCGGGCCGGCACGCCGTTATCCGATGCCGATCGCGTCGAGTGGCTGCGCCGGCTTGCCGTCGAAATGAAGCGTGCTGTAGCCGATAACGTTGGCTTCGTTCTAGCGTGTTCGGCGCTCAAGCGCAGCTATCGGGAAATCTTGCGGGAAGCGGTGCCCGGCCTGCGGTTTGCCCACCTGTCCATCGATTACGAAACAGCCGTCCAACGCGTTGGTGGTCGGGTCGGTCACTTCATGCCCATTTCGCTTGTCGATAGCCAGTTCGCCACGCTGGAAACGCCCGCTGGCGAACCCGGCGTGCTGGTGGTGGATGCAAGCCAGCCGCGCGAGACGGTGCTCGCCGAGATCGTTCAATGGATGGAGCAGGGTGGTGGGCTGGCGATCAACGCCCGCGAGGATCTATCCGCGGCTCCGCTTGATAGCGCTAACAGGCGCGGCGGCCAGCACGGTGGCCAGGGCGGCGGCAGGCACGAATCCGAAGCGCGTACCGAAGCACCTCTTGCCGAGCCTAAAGGTGCGGAGCTGACCAGCCCGCCCATCTATGAAGGCAAATTGGCGCGTAGCTTCGATCGCATCACCGACTGGATGATGGCCATGCTGCTTGCCTTCATGGTCATAGTGGTCTTCAGCAGCGTGGTGCTGCGCTACGCCTTCGGTACGGGCTGGACGGGTGCGGAAGAGCTGTCGCGGCTGGCCTTCGTCTGGTTGGTATTCGTCGGCGTGGCCTCCAGCATGCGACGCGGCGAACTCATGGCCTTCAGCATGATCCGCGACCGTTTTCCAAATCTATTCAGGCGCGTGGTGGATTCGATCAGTTGGATCATGGTCGCGGTCGCCAGTGGCCTGGCTGCGCTCGGCGGCTGGAACCAGATGCAGTTCGGCTGGACGATCAACAGCCCTGTGGTGGGCTATCCGCTGGCCGTCGCGATGGTTCCGGTCGCCACGAGCATGGTCGCGTTGGCAGTGCTCGCGCTGATCCAGTTGGTCAACGTCTGGCGCCGACCACCTTCGCAGCCTGTCGCAGCAGCCAACGTAACGGCCGACTGACCTTCCCATAACAACAAGGGCAGACGCCCACGAGGACCGTACATGACTGTCGTCGTCTTCTTGTCATCGCTGTTCGGCTTCATGGCCTTCGGCATGCCGATCGCATTCGCGCTGATCCTCACGGGCGCGGTGTTGATGTGGTATCTGGATTTCTGGGACGTGCAACTGTTGGCGCAGAACCTTCAGGCCGGCGCCGACAGCTTCCCGCTACTGGCCGTGCCGTTTTTCATTCTGGCTGGCGAGCTGATGAATGCCGGCGGCATTTCCCGGCGGATCATCGCTATGGCGCAAGCCTACTTTGGCCATAAGCGCGGTGGGCTGGGTTACGTCGCTATCGCCGCATCCGTGCTGCTGGCAAGCATGTCCGGTTCCGCACTGGCCGATACGGCGGCGTTGGCGACGCTGTTGCTGCCGATGATGCGCGAGCGTGGCTATCCGTTGAGTTCCTCGTCGGGTCTGGTCGCAGCCGGTGGCATCATCGCGCCGATCATTCCGCCGTCGATGCCCTTCGTCATCTATGGCGTGGTCACCAATACCTCGATCAGCCAGCTGTTCCTGGCCGGTATGGTGCCCGGCCTGATCATGGGCGCCGGCCTGGTCGTCGCCTGGACGCTCATTGCACGCAAGATCGAAGAGCCCCCACAAGAAAAGGCCACCCGCGCCGAGCGACGCAAAGCGCTGGTCGATGGCGCTGCGGCACTGATGCTGCCTGTGATCATCGTCGGCGGGTTGCGTGGCGGCCTGTTCACCCCGACCGAAGCGGCCGTTGTCGCGGCGGTGTATGCGCTGGCGGTGTCGACGCTGCTCTATCGTGAGCTGGCTTGGCGGGGTGTGGTCGAAGTGCTCACCCGCGCCAGCCGCACCACCGCATCAGTCATGTTTCTCTGCGCCGCGGCCATTGTGTCCGGCTACATGATCACGCTGGCTCAACTGCCGGACGAAATCGCCTCGATGCTCGGCCCGCTGGCTGAGGATCCGAAACTGCTGATGTTCGCGATCATGCTGCTAATGATTGCCATCGGCATGGTCTTGGACCTGACACCGACCATCCTGATCCTCGGCCCGGTGCTCGCACCGATCGCGGTCAAGGCCGGGGTGGATCCGGTGTACTTCGGGGTGATGTTCGTGCTGATCGGCTCGATCGGCTTGATCACGCCACCAGTCGGTACGGTACTCAACGTCGTCGGTGGGATAGGGCGGCTGCGCATGGAGACGTTAGTGCGTGGCGTGATGCCGTTCTTCGCCATCTACATGGCCATCGTGCTTCTGCTGATCGCTGTGCCGTCGATCATCACCGTGCCGCTGCAGTGGCTGCGGTAACCGGGTGCGCTAACACTTCATTCATCCACAACAACAAGAGGTAAGACAGCATGAAGAAATTCCTCATCGCAGCCCTCGCTGCCACCACACTCGGCAGTGCCATCACCGCCGTGACCGCACAGGCCGCTGACGATATCCGCCCAAGGATGATCCGTTTCGGTTACGGCCTTAACGAAGACAGCAACCAGGGGCGCGCAGCGAAGGTGTTTGCCGAGGAGATTGCCAAGGCTTCGGACGGCAAGCTCAAAGTGCGCACGTTTGGTTCCGCCAGTTTGGGTTCGGATGACCAGATGCAGAACGCACTGATGGGCGGCGCGCAGGAAATGATGGTCGGTTCTACCGCGACCCTCGTCGGTATCGCCAAGGAAATGGCCGTCTGGGATACGCCTTTCCTGTTCGAGAGCGAGAAGCAGGCGGACTACGTGCTCGATGGTCCGGTTGGTCAAAAGGTCATGGATGCGCTTGAAGCGAAGGGTCTGGTCGGTCTCGTCTACTGGGAGAATGGCTTCCGCAACCTGACCAACAACGTGCGCCCGGTCGAGAAGATGGAAGATTTCAACGGCATCAAATTGCGCGTGATGCCTAACCCGGTCTTCATCGACACCTTCAAGCAAATGGGTGCCAACGCCGTGCCGCTGCCATTCTCAGAGCTGTTCACCGCGCTGGAAACCAAGGCGGTCGACGGGCAGGAGAATCCCTACAACACCATCCTCTCGTCCAAGTTCTACGAGGTGCAGAAGTACCTCAGCGTGACCAACCATGTGTACAGCCCTTGGATCGTTACGGCATCGAAGCGCTGGTGGGATGGCCTCTCCGAAACCGAGCAGAAGATCATCATGGACGCGGCTAAAAAATCGCGCGATTCCGAGCGCGAGGACACCCGCGCGGAAGCACGCGAAGCGCTGGCCAAGATCGAGCAGCAGGGTATGCAGATCAACAAGGTCAGCTCCGAGGAAATCCAGCGCATGCGTGAACAGGCCCAGCCGGCCATTCAGACGGTGATCGATACCGTCGGTGAGCCGCTGTTCAAAGAAGTGCAGGCCGAGATCGAGAAGGCGCCGAAGTAAGCCGCCGCGCCCCTTCGGGGGCGCCATCTCGCTGTAGAATCTCCGCCCCTCGCCGCTGGATCGTGCCATGAGTTCTCGCCGCCGCCGTTCGCTCGAACGGGTCACCCTGTCCGACGTGGCCCGCAGCGCTGGCTGTTCGTTAATGTCTGCCTCGCGTGCACTGTCGCAACCCGAACGGGTCTCCGATGCCTTGCGCGAGCGGGTCATGGCGGCAGTAAAGACGCTCGGCTACGTGCCGCATACGGCGGCGCGCAGTCTGGCCAGTGCGCGTTCGAACCTTGTGGCGGTGATCATCCCGTCGCTGTCCAACGCCGTGTTCGTCGATATGGTCGAGGCGATCCAGAAAGTACTGATGCCAGCTGGCTACGAATTGATGATCGGCGTTAGCCATTACCGGCCCGATGAGGACGAGCGTTTGCTTCGTGCTTATCTTGCGCACCAGCCGGCAGGGTTACTGATCACCGGATTCGAACGCAGCGACGCCGCGCGCGAGGTGTTGGGGTGTTACACCAGCCCCATCGTCACGCTGATGGAGTTGGGCGATTCGGACGAGGAATATTGCGTCGGTTTCTCACAGTACGACGCAGGGGCTGCCATGACCCGCAAGTTGCTGGAGCGCGGCTATCGGCATATTGCCTTTGCCGCCGCCCAGCTCGACCCACGCACGCTACAGCGTGCCGAGGGGTATCGCAGCGTGATGCGCGAGGCGTCTCGCTACCAGGAAGCGTTGGAGCTGCTGACACCGGAAGTCTCGTCGATCGGTCTCGGCGCCGAGCTGCTCGATCGTTTGCTTGCACAGCATCCGGAAATCGACGCGATCTTCTTCAATAACGACGACCTGGCACTCGGCGCGCTGTTCCGCGCTCGCCAGCTGCAGCTCGCCGTACCAGAGCGGCTGGCGATTGCCGGCTTCAATGACTTACCAGCCGCGGCGTGGATGCACCCGGCATTGACCACGGTGCGCACCATTCGCGGCGAGATCGGCAAGCTGTCGGCACAGATGCTGCTCAGCCTGATGCGTGGCGAATCGCCGGCTTCCCGGCGAATCGACGTAGGTTTCGAAGTAGTAATGCGCGAAAGCGCCTGATTACCGTCCTGCTTGCTTCAGTCTGCCTGCTGCGCTGCAGTGACCTGTTGCGCGATTTCGATCATTTGTTCGCGCATCCAGCGGTTGGCCGGGTCCTGATCAGTGCTTTCGTGCCAGTAGATGTGTGTTTCCAGCGGCGGGATATCGACTGGCAACGGGACCTGGTGCAAGTCATGCCGGCGGGCGAATCGCTCGGGTACTGTCACGACCATATCCGTTTGTTGGATTACCTGGGTGGCCATCAGGTAATGCTGCGAACGCAGGGCGATCTTGCGTTGCTGGCCCATCTTGCCGAGTGCCAGGTCGACCATGCCCAGCCCGCTTCGGCGGCTGGAAATGTGAATGTGCGAGAGCGCCAGGTATTCGTCCAGGCTGATCTTGTCCTTCGCCAGTGGATGGCCACGGCGCATGGCGCAGATATAGCGATCTTCCAGCAGCTTGACGTGCCGCACCTGCGGGTCGGTATTCAACGGCGCGTCCATGGCGAAGTCCAGACGCCCGGCGGCAAGTTCCTTAGTGGTCTCGCGACGCTTGGCGAGCATGCTCTCGATTTTCACGTGCGGTGCCAGGCGACGCAGGCGTTGGAACAAAGGGGGCAGCATTACCGCCTCGGTGAGATCGGTCATGCTGATACGGAAGGTCTTGTTGGCCTGGGCAGGGTTGAAGGTGCGGCTTTCCTGCACCGATACGCGCAACAGCTGCAGCGCATTCCTTACCGGGCCGATGATGTTCTGCGCCATCGGGGTAGGCACCATGCCTTGCGCAGTGCGTACAAACAGCGGGTCATTGAAGGTTTCGCGCAGGCGCGCCAGGGCATTGGACACGGCGGGCTGGGTGATGCCTACGATCTGCCCCGCACGGGTCAGATTGGCCTCGGTGTAAATTGCATCGAAGACGATGAACAGATTCAGATCGACCTTGTTCAGGTTCATTGTTGTGCTCTCTGGCGTGTATCGGAATTCGCCGATCATATATCGGTGATGAATGTTTATACACGAGGAAAATAGCTTCGATAAATCGCCAAGCGTCCTCTAGCATTCAAAACTACAAAACGTTACCTCCAGAAGGTTGTTGCCATGGATTTCGCCTATTCCCCCAAGGTTCAAGAGCTACGTGAGCGCGTCCAGGCGTTCATGGATGCGCACGTTTATCCCGCCGAGAAGGTGTTCTATCAGCAGGTCAATGAAGGCGATCGCTGGCAGCCCACTGCCGTGGTCGAGGAGCTCAAGACCAAAGCGAAAGCCGAGGGGCTGTGGAACCTTTTCCTGCCGGAGTCGGAGTTGGGCGCGGGCTTGACCAATACCGAATATGCACCGCTCGCCGAGATCATGGGCAGCTCGGGTATCGGCCCGGAAGCCTTCAACTGCTCTGCGCCGGATACCGGAAACATGGAAGTGCTGGTGCGCTATGGCAGCGATGCACAAAAGAAGCAGTGGCTGGAGCCGCTGCTGCGTGGGGAAATCCGTTCGGCCTTTGGCATGACCGAACCGGGTGTGGCCTCGTCAGACGCCACCAACATGCAAGCCCGCGCCGTGCGTGAGGGCGATGAATGGGTCATCAACGGCCGCAAGTGGTGGACATCAGGCGCCTGCGATCCACGTTGCAAGGTGATGATCTTCATGGGCCTCACCGACCCGGACGCACCACGCCATGCTCAGCATTCGATGATCCTCGTGCCAATGGATGCGCCTGGCCTCAAGGTGCTGCGCCCGCTGCCGGTGTTCGGTTACGACGATGCGCCCCATGGTCATGCGGAAGTGTTGCTGGAAAACGTCCGGGTGCCATACGAAAACGTGATTCTCGGCGAAGGTCGCGGTTTCGAGATCGCACAAGGTCGACTAGGGCCGGGCCGTATCCACCACTGCATGCGCTCGGTAGGTGTAGCGGAGCGTGCATTGAAGCTGCTCTGCGAGCGTTCGGTGAACCGTACCGCGTTCGGCAAGCCGCTGGCGCGCCTGGGTGCCAACTTCGATTACATCGCTGAGTGCCGCATCGAGATCAACATGGCGCGCCTGTTGACGCTGAACGCGGCGTACATGATGGATACCGTCGGCAACAAGATCGCCGCCAGCGAGATCGCGCAGATCAAGGTGGTCGCGCCCAACGTCGCGCTGAAGGTCATTGACCGCGCCATCCAGATCCACGGTGGCGCCGGTGTTTCCGAAGACTTCCCGCTGGCGCACTGGTGGGCGATGCAGCGCACCCTGCGCCTGGCCGACGGCCCGGACGAGGTGCATCGGGTCGCCATCGCGCGTCACGAGCTGGGCAAGTACGTGCCGCGCGAGGCGCTGCGTAGCCGCTAAGGTGGTTTGGTGTCAGGCAGCTCGAAGCGAAGCCACGTGAGTGGCTTCGCTTTTTTGGGATCGGTATGAAGAGTTCTGCGCAGCCGTTCGCGAGCAAGCGAGCTTGCTCGCGAAGAGGGTGTACTCGGCGGTGTTGGCAGTGTTCACGCTTGGTGCACTATGGCACCGCGGTGCTTAGATCCGGTGGCGTTCGCTGACCATGGATGTCGATGACCAGCTGCCGATAGCGCCGATAGGCCTGTTCGTATCCGCGACCACCGGGTAACCCGTCGCCTCATTCGTGAGCAAGCTCGCTCCTACAGGCAGCGCAGAACCCTGTAGGAGCGAGCTTGCTCGCGAAGAGGGTGTGCTCGGGGGTGTTGGCAGCGTTCCCGCGTTGTTTCCTATGGCACCGCGGTGACTAGATCCGGTGGTGTTCGCTGACCATGGATATCGATGACCAGCCGTCGATAGCGCCGATAGGCCTGTTCGTAAGCCCGAACCGATTCCGCCTGGGGTTCGACCGCTGTTGCTTCATCGACCCGCACGCACCGTGAGCAGATTGCCTCTAGCCTCGCGATGGGATTGCTTTGTCGCGCATGACACCACGCCGCCTGGATCGCGCCGCCGAGGGCTGCGGCTTCGCTGTGGGTGGTGCAGACCACCGGCGTTTCCATGATGTCGGCGACGATCTGGCGCCACAGCGGGTTCTTCGCGCCGCCGCCGATCAGCTGGATGCGCTCGCTGCGGATGCCGCTTTCGCGCAGTAGGTCCAGGCCATAGCGCAGGCCGAAGGTGACGCCCTCGACGACGGCCCGGCAGAGGTTCGCACGGGTGAGGTTTTCCGTGGTCAGGCCGTGCAGGCTGGCACTGGCTTGGGGCAGGGCGGGGACGCGCTCGCCGTTGAGGAAAGGCAGCATGCTGATGCCCTCGCAGCCAATCGGCGCCTGCGCGATGAGTGTGTTGAATGATTCGAGATCGAGCTGCAGCAGGTCGCGGATCGCTGCGTTGGCGTTGGTTAGGTTCATGGTGCAAATCAGCGGCAGCCAGCCGCCACTGGACGAGCAAAAAGTGGCGACCGCTGGCTGCGGGCTGATGCGCGGCGCGTCGGAATAGGCGTACAGCGTGCCGGAGGTGCCGAGGCTCATGGTGATGGCGCCGGGGCGTATGTTGCCGGTTCCGATGGCGCCCATCATGTTGTCGCCGCCGCCGCTGGAGACGATGGCGTTGGGGTTCAGCCCCAATTGCTCGGCGATCTCCGGGCGCAGGCGGCCAACGGCGTGGTCCGGCTCGATCAGCTCCGGCAGTGCGGCTTCCAGCCGACCGCTCGGGTCGATAAGGCGCAGGATGCCGAGATCCCATTCGCGCGTGCGCACGTTGAAATAACCGGTGCCGGACGCATCGCCGTACTCGGCGCAAGCCCGCCCGGTGAGCCAATGATTCAGGTAATCGTGGGGCAGGAGGACGTGCGCAATCCGCTCGAAGAGCGCGGGGTGCCGCGCCTTCATCCACAAGAGTTTCGAGACGGTATAACCCGGCGCGATGACGACCCCAAGGCGCTCGAGCGATCCCTGTTCACCGCCCAGCCAGTCGAGCAGTGCGACGTTTTCCGTAGCCGATTCCGTGTCACACCAGAGCTTGGCCGGGCGCAGTACCTGGCCGTCGCGGTCGAGCGTGACCAGCCCGTGTTGCTGCCCGGATACACCAATGCCCAGCACCTCGTGACCGTCCACGCCGGCCTCGGTCAGGGCGGCTTTCGTAGCGGTGACAAACGCGGTCGTCCATTGCGTAACGTCCTGCTCGCGCCGGCCGTTGGCGCCGCTGATGAGCGTATGCGCCGCCGAGCCCTGGCCAAGCACGCGACCGCTCGCTGGGTCGAGCAGCAACGCCTTGGTGCCCTGGGTGCCGCAATCGATGCCGAGAAACATGCCCGTCACCTCATTGCGTCAACAGTAGTTCGAGCGTGGCGCTGACGCCCAACGTGCGCAGGCGCAGCAGGTTGCGCTCGAACGCATCGCGGAACGCTGCCGAACGTGGGATCTGTGGGCCGAAGATTTCCTCCCGGCCGAGCAGGCGCTCGGCCAGGCCGGCATCTTCCTCGACGAGCGACTGGCAGAAATCCGCACGCGGATCGGGAATGCGGTACTGCACGCCATTTTCATCAACGCCACGTAGATACAGCGCCCAGGCGGCGACCACTAGTGCGGCGCGGTCCAGCGCGGCACCGTCAGCGATCAGGCGGTTGATGGTCGGAACGGTGAACTTCGGAAACTTGGACGAGCCGTCCGAGCACACGCGCTCCAGTTGATCGGCGATGGCGCAGTTGGAAAAACGGTCGATCAGCGTCTGCTTGTACTGCGCCAGGTCAATGCCCGGCACGGCGGCGAGCTGCGGGGTAACGTCCTCGTCCATGTAGCAGCGGATGTAATTGACGAACAACGGATCGGCCATGGTCTCGTGGACGAAGCGATAGCCGCGCAGGAAACCGAGGTAAGTCAGCGCGAGGTGGCTGCCGTTGAGCAGCTTGATCTTCATTTCCTCGTAGGGTGAAACGTCGTTGGTGAACTGCACGCCGACCTTTTCCCAGGCCGGGCGGCCGGCGACGAATTTGTCTTCCAGCACCCATTGCACGAAGGGTTCGCAGACGACGGGCCAAGCGTCATCGATACCATGCTGCCGCTTGAGGTCGGCGCGGTGGGCGACGCTGGTCATCGGCGTGATGCGATCGACCATGGCATTGGGGAAGCTGACGTTCTGCTCGATCCAGCGCGCCAGCTCGGCGTCCACCAGATTGGCGAAGGCCAGCGTGGCCTTGCGGGTGACGTCGCCGTTGTGGGGGAGGTTGTCGCATGACATCACCGTGAACGGCCGGCTGCCAGCACCACGGCGCTTGGCCAGCGCCGCGCAAAGCAGACCAAACACGCTGATCGGGGTGCGCGGGTTCTGCAGATCGTGCTGCACGTGTGGCAGGTCGGCGTTGAACTGGCCTGTACTGTCGTCCAGGCAATAGCCGCCTTCGGTGATGGTCAGGGACACGATGCGTATGGCTGGGTCAGCGAGCCTCGCGACTACTGCTTCGGAACCGTCCTGGGTCACCAGCAGCATGTCGCGGATGCTGCCGATAACACGCACTTCGGTGTCTGGGCGGTCGTCGAGTTCGACCAGCGTATATAGATAGTCCTGCGAGCCCAATGCATCGCGCATGGAGACCTCGTCGGCACGCGTGCCGATACCGCAGATGCCCCAGTCGAGCCCTTCGCCAGTGTTCATCAGCGCGTCGGTGTAGGCGGCCTGATGCGCGCGGTGGAAACCGCCCACACCGATGTGGGCGATGCCGGGCGTGACGTCGGCTAGTTCGTAAGTGGGGCGGGCCACGTAAGCGGGCAGCTGTGCCAAGTTCTGTCGATTCAACTTCATGTCAGGCCTCGCTGGGCGTGAGAAAAGGAAAGCCGGGGCCGATATCGCTGACCAGGGGTCAGCGAATCGATTAAAGGGGCCGGTGCCTGTCGGCGACCGGGCGGGTTCAGGCGACCTGTTGCAGCGGCTGGCCGACGGCCTGTCCGTCGCTGTCGAACAGATGGCAGTGCGCAGCGTCGAGCGTGAGCGCCAGGGTCTCGCCATAGCGCGGGGTGAAGTCGCCGCGGATACGCATGGTCAGTTGCTCGCCATTGCCAGTGATGACGTGGCAATAGGTGTCGCTGCCCAAACGCTCGCTGACGTCGGCCTTCACCGTTAGCTGGCAGTTGCCTTCGCTGCCGCGGTTGAGGTGTTCGGGGCGAATGCCAAGCGTGACCGGATCGCCCGCTTTCAATGTGGCGCCGCTGACCGGCAGGAACAGCCGGCAGCCGGCGTCGAGCTCGACTTCGCAGCCGCTGGCTTCGACCCGGCTGGCCCGCCCTTTGAGGAAGCCCATCTTCGGCGTACCGAGAAAACCAGCGACGAACAGGTTGGCGGGGTGGTGGTAGAGCTCCATGGGGGAGCCGACCTGTTCGATCCGGCCGCCGTTGAGCACTACGACCTTGTCGGCCAGGGTCATGGCTTCGACCTGATCGTGGGTGACGTAAATCATCGTGGCCTGCAGCTCCTGGTGCAGGCGCGACAACTCCAGACGCATCTGCACGCGCAGTGCGGCGTCGAGGTTCGACAGCGGCTCATCGAAGAGGAACACCTTGGGGTTGCGCACGATGGCGCGACCGATGGCGACGCGCTGGCGCTGGCCGCCGGACAGTTGCCGTGGCTTGCGTTCGAGCAGCGGTTCCAGCTCCAGGGTGCGGGCGGCGGCTTCGATCTTGCGCGCGACTTCCTGCTTGTCGGCACCCGCCAGGTCGAGGGCGAAGGACATGTTCTTGCGCACCGTCATGTGCGGGTAGAGCGCGTAGGTTTGGAACACCATGGCCAGGTCACGCTTGGCCGGGCTGAGGTCGGTGATGTCACGGCCATCGAGCTCGATCCGACCGCTGCTGACTTCTTCGAGCCCGGCGATCAGGCGCAGCAAGGTGGACTTCCCGCAACCGGACGGGCCGACGAAGACGACGAACTCACGGTCGCGGATATCCAGGTCGATGCCCTTGATGATCTCGTTGCCGTCGAAGCCTTTCTTCAGGTTGTGGATTTTCAAATCTGCCATGTTCGAATCCTCTGTTGTTCTTCTCGGTTCGGCGGTTATTTCACGGCGCCGAACGACAGGCCACGGACCAATTGCTTCTGGCTGATCCAGCCGAATATCAGGATGGGTGCGCAGGCGAGGGTGGAAACGGCCGAGAGCTTGGCCCAGAACAGCCCTTCGGGGCTGGAGTAGGACGCGATCAGCGCGGTCAGCGGCGCGGCATTGGACGAGGTCAGGTTCAGCGACCAGAAGGCCTCGTTCCAGCACAGGATCAGTGACAGCAACATGGTCGAGGCCAGCCCGCCTTTACTGATCGGCAACAGCACGCGAACCATCTCCTGCATCAGCGTGGCGCCGTCCATGCGGGCCGCTTCGAGAATGTCGCGGGGGATGTCCTTGAAGTAGGTGTAGATCATCCACACCAGAATCGGCAGGTTGATTAGCGTGTAGATGATGATCAGCACCGCACGGCTGTCGAGCAGGCCGAACTGCTTGGCCAAGAGGTAAATCGGCACCAGCACGCCCACCGGCGGCAGCATCTTGGTCGAGAGCATCCATAGCAGGGTGCCCTTGGTCCGCTTGGTCTCGTAGAAGGCCATCGAGTACGCGGCGGGAATGGCAATCAGCATGCCCAGCGCGGTGGCTCCGAAGGAAATGGTCACCGAGTTCCAGGCGTACTTGAAGTAGCCGCTGCGGTCCTGGATGTGCAGGTAGTTCTCCAGCGTGGGCGTGAAGATGAACTGCGGCGGCGTGGCGAAAGCGTCGATCTCGGTCTTCAGGCTGGTCAGTAGCATCCAGAAGATCGGGAAGAACAGCAGCAGTGCCACGGCCCAGGCGAGCAGGCCGACCAGCAGGGTGTTGAGGCGGCGACTTTGTTTGAGCGTCAGCATCGGTCTGTCCTCAATATTTCTCGGTGAGATTCTTGCCGAGCATCCGCACCAGGATGATCGCCGCGATGTTGGCAATCACCACCGCGATCAACCCGCCGGCCGAGGCCATGCCGACATCGAACTGCAGCAGCGCCTGGTTGTAGATCAGGTAGGCAAGGTTGGTCGATGCATAGCCGGGACCACCGCTGGTCGTGGTGAAGATCTCGGCGAAGACCGATAGCAGAAAGATGGTTTCGATCATCACCACCACGGCGATGGGGCGCGCCAGGTGCGGCAATGTCAGGTGCCAGAAGATGGCAATTGGGCCAGCGCCGTCTAGGCGGGCGGCTTCCTTCTGCTCCTGATCGAGGGACTGCATGGCCGTCATCAGGATCAGAATCGCGAAAGGCAACCACTGCCAGGACACGATGATCACGATCGAGAACAGCGGATGCTGCGCGAGCCAGTCCACAGGCTGCGCGCCGAAGAATTTCCAGACGGCGGCGAGAATGCCCGAGACCGGATGGTAGATCAGGTTCTTCCAGACCAGGGCGCTAACCGTGGGCATGATGAAGAACGGCGAGATCAGCAGCACGCGGACGATGCCCCGACCGGCGAATTCCGCCGCCTCGAGCAGCGCCGAGATCAACACGCCAAGCACCACGCTGATCAGCAGGACGCTGCCGACCAGGATTAGGGTATTGGTCATGCCGGGAATGAAGCCGGCGTCGGTCAGGAAGTAATAGAAATTCTCCAGGCCCAGGAATTCCTTCTCCACCGGATAAAGCAAGTTGTAGCGCACTACCGAAAAGTAGACGGTCATTGACAGCGGAACCAGCATCCACAAGAGCAGAAGGGCGACCGATGGGCTGACCAGAAACCAGCTGGGCGAGAACCTCGACCGGCGACGGGCGTCAGGTTCCGGGGAGGCAGGTGTGGCGGTGGCCTTGGTTGGAATTGTCGTGGTAGTGGCCATGGTGGTGCTCCGCAGAAGGAAGGCTGATGAGGGCTCGGCGAGCCCTCGTTTGGGGATGCCTTCGGGCGGCCTACTTGGGATAACCCGCGCGCTTCATTTCACGCGTGGTCGACTGTTGCACCGCGGTGAGCATCTGCTCCACCGGCATCTGGCCCGTCAGCGCGGCGGAGAACATCTTGCCGACCTGGGTGCCGATGGCCTGGAACTCGGGGATAGTTACCAGCTGGATACCGACGTAGGGCACAGACTTGGCTGATGGCGAGGCGGGATCGGCCTGCTTCAGCGATTCCAGGGTGATCTCGGCGAACGGCGCGGCGGCCATGTACTCGTCGTTGTAGGTGGATTCACGCGTGCCCGGCGGCACGTTGGCGACGCCGTCGGTCTCGGCGACGAGCTCGGCGTAGTCCTTCGAGGTGGCCCAGGCGGCAAAGGTCTTGGCGGCCTCTTTTTGCTGCGAGCTGGAGGGGATCGCCAGTGCCCAGGAATAGAGCCAGGCCGAGCCTTTCTCAGTCTTTTCATGTGGGGCGAAGGCGAAACCTACCTTGTCGGCGACCTTGCTTTGCGATTGGTCAGTCACGAAAGAACCAGCGACGGTGGCGTCGACCCACATGGCGCATTTGCCGCTGTTGAACAGTGCGAGGTTTTCGTTGAAGCCGTTGCTCGATGCACCGGGCGGGCCGTATTTGCTCAGCACGTCGACATAGAACTTGGCCGCTTCTGTCCATTCCGGGCCGGTGAATTCCGGCTGCCACTTTTCATCGAACCAGCGCGCGCCAAAACCATTGGCAATCGTCGTAACCAGCGCCATGTTCTCGCCCCAGCCAGCCTTGCCGCGTAGGCAGATGCCGTACTGATCTTCGCCGGGCTTATGCAGCTTTTCGGCAAATTCGGCCATCTGGGTCCAGGTCGGGTGCTCAGGCATTTCGAGCCCGGCCTGCTTGAACAGGTCGGTGCGGTAGTAGGTCATCGAGCTTTCGGCGTAGAAGGGCAGCGCGTACAGGGTGCCGTCCACCGACAGGCCCTCGCGGACGGACGGGAATACGTCGTCGAGGTCGTAGTCATTGGGCAGATCGGTCATGGGCGCCAGCCAGCCCTTGTCGCCCCAAAGCGACGCTTCGTACATGCCGATGGTCAGGACGTCGAACTGGCCGCCGTCGGTGGCGATGTCGGTGGTCAGGCGCTGGCGCAGCACGTTTTCTTCCAGCACGACCCAGTTCAAGTCGATGTCGGGGTGCTGTTCTTCGAAGGTCTTGGACAAGCGTTGCATGCGGATCATGTCCGCGTTGTTAACAGTGGCGACGGTGAGGGTTTCGGCGGCCTGGGCCATGCCGACGGTGGCAATGCAGGCGGTGCCGAGCAGCAAGTTGAAGGTCTTCATTCCTGGACTCCTCTTCCACGTCCGGCGGTGGAAGCACTTATTGTTTTTGTTGTTGCCCGCGTACTGCGCTACGAGCGTCTCGAGGGCCATTACAACGCTGGGCATCAAAGGGCGACAAAGCCCTGACTGCACTGAGTTCGGTACTTTTTTGCACTTGGATGTGGGCGGCCTCTACGGTGTCGGCGTACGGCTTAATCCGAGCGTAAAGGCTCAAGCATGGGAGTTGCCCGCTGCGGGATGGTAGCTGAAACGAGCGAAGGGGGCGTGATAAGGCCGGCGCACGGCGGGCCGGAAGCGTATCAGCCGGCCAGGTTCTGTTCGGTCAGGCGCTGCTCGACCAGGCGGCGATAGCAAGACGGCGTCATGCCCTTGAGTTGCTGGAACCGCCGATTGAAATTCGACAGGTTGTTGAAGCCTGACTCGAAGCAGACATCCGTGACCGGCTTGTCCTGGTCGAGCAACAGCTCACACGACTTGCTGATGCGCAAGCTGTTGACGAACTCGACGTAGCAGCGGCCGGTGGCGCGCTTGAAGAACCGGGAAAAGTAGGTCGGCTTCATGCCGAGGTGGCTGGCGACTTCCTCCAGCGGAAGCTCGCGCATGTAGTTCTCGAAGATGTAGTTGACCGCCATGTTGGTGCGGTCCGCGTGGTGCTCGTCGCTGAGCTGCGCCGAGGTGGAGCCGGAGAGCAGCTGGTAGTCGTCGCAGCGAGCCAGCAGCTCGAGGATGATCAGGAAATAGCCCAGGCGCGTGGCGCCGTGGCTGTCGGCAATCTGCTGCATCAGGTCGCGTGCCTGGGCAATGGTGTGCTGACAACGGAACTCAATGCCGTACCGCGAGCGCTCGAGCATCGGGGTGAAGCTACGCAGTTCGGAAAACACCGCGTGACCGGCTTCGAGCAGTTCGTCGGTGAAATTGACCAACATGTCGCGCTTGGCCACCACCTCGCCGTCTTCGACCTGGCTGATCCAGTTGTGCGGCAGGTGCGGGCCTGTCAGAAACAGGCTGTCCGGGCCGAAGTTGCCGACATAGTCACCGACGAAGACCTTGCCCGAGCTCGCAACGATCAGGTGCAGCTCGTATTCCTTGTGGTTGTGCCAGCGCACCAGCGGGCAAGGGAAACCGTGTTCGCGGTAAATCAGCGAATTGCCGTGGTGGTCGTCCATCAGTTCGTAGGACGGATCGGAAATCTTCAACGCTCTCATGCAGGGTCCGTTGTCGTGACAAGCCTCGAAGGGTTTTTTATAGCTGCTGGGGCGGCGATGACCAAGTCGCTCAGGCAATTTCGTATCGGTACGGCAATTCCGGGCCCCGTCTCGAACAGGTAATGGCAGCGGCCTTGGCGGCGAACACGAGCATGGCTTCGAGTTGCTCAGGCTGCATCTGCGCTAGCGCCTGCGGTGAGGCCAGGCCTTGTTCGTCCAGGTAGGCCAGGAGCGCCGCCTGGAAGGTATCGCCTGCGCCTACGGTGTCTCGTACCTGAACTGACTGAGCGGCGGCATTGAATAGCCCATGCCGCCGGCTGAACAGCTGCGCGCCTTCGCCACCACGCGTCAACACGACCAGTTCAGCCTGATCGCTTAGCCAGCGCTGCGCGATGGCGTGCGGCGCGACGTTCGGGTAGAGCAGGGCGAGGTCTTCGTCGCTGACCTTGATCAGGTGCGCCCGCGCAGCGAAGGCTTCGACCCGCTCGCGCCAGCGTGCCAGGTCCGGCTCGACGTTCAGGCGGATGTTTGGGTCCAGGGAGATCAGAAGGTTGGTGCTCGCTTGAGCCAGCAGGGCAAGCAAAGTGTCGGCGACTGGAGGCGTTACGAGGGAGTAGGAGCCGAAATGTATGCCTTGAATGGCGTCGCTCAGTGGATGAAGGTGTTCGGCCTGCAACAAGCGGTCGGCACAGCCTTTGCCGCGAAAACTGTAGACGGGCGAGCCGTCGGCCCCTACCGCGACCATCGCCAGCGTGGTCGGCGCGTCGAAGGTCACCAGATGATCCGTTGCGACACCTTCCTCTTCCAGCAACTGGCGCAGGCACTGGCCGAAGTGGTCGCTGGACAGCCCGCCGAAAAGGGCGACCGGCGAGCCCAATCGTGCCAGGCCGACGGCGACGTTATAGGGTGAGCCGCCCGCGACGGCTTCGAGGTTGAGACGGTTGCTGCTGGCCGCCGGCGCGGCGAACACATCGAAAAGCGCTTCACCACAGACGAGGTACATGGGGCGTTCCCTTCGCTGGAAATCCCCGGAGCTTAAACGCGAGTCTTGCGACGAGACAGTACCCGCTGGGCTGGGCGCCGATACGATCTTGCACTCGCTTCAGTACAGCCAGACCTCGACGCGACGGTTCTTGATCCGGCCGGCTTCACTGTTGGAAGCCACTGGAAGTTGATCGCCCAAGCCATTGATATCCCTGACAAGAATGCCTCCGCGCGCCAGCTCGCGACGCACAGCCATGGCGCGCAGCTTCGACAGCAGTGCGGTCCGTGCCGGGTCGTTGCGTGCGTCACCGAAACCCACCAGCACTGCGGCGTTCATCGTCTTGTCGTGGCTGTTGAGGTAGTCGATCAGCCGGGTTACGTCGCGCTGGGCCTTGTTATCCAGTTGAGCGCTGCCTTCGGCGAAGCGGAAGTTAACGGTCAACCGCTGGGCATCCTGGGCCAGCGCCTGGTACGCGTCCGGCATGCTGGCCTGCACGGGCAGTTTGATTGGCGCGATGGCCTGCGCAACGTAACCGGACTGCTCGACGATGGCTTGCCCTGCCGGGCTGTGGACGAAGGTCAGGAACTCGCGAGTCCAGGGGGATTGCTTCTTCGGGTCGGCATAAAGAAACAGGCGGCGCGACAAGGGATAGTCCTCGGTGGCGACCAGTGCGGTGCTGGGCGGCATGGGCTGCGAGTCGCCATCGGTGATAGCCAGCGCTTTGGACTTACCGACCGAGGCAAGGCCAACGAAGCCGATTGCACCTGGACGATTGCTGACGGCCTGGGACAGGGCGTCATTGGATTCGTAGCGTGCCGCACCCGAGGCCAGCGCCTTGCCCTGGCTGCCGAGTACCAGTTCCTTGAAGGTGTCGTAGGTGCCGGACTGGTCATCGCGGGCATGCAGTTCCACCGCCAGGTTCGCACCGCCCAGCTCGCGCCAGTTGGTCACTTCACCGGCGAATAGGCGCGCCACCTGCTCCACGCTGAGGGACTGGACAGGGTTGGCTGGATTGACGATCACCGCAAGCCCGTCGATCGCAATGACTTGCTCGCTTTCAGCACTGCGCATGTCGCCCAATGCGGCGAGACCATCAGCTTCGCTCTGTTTGATTGGGCGCGATGCGGCGGCAAGGTCGGCCGTGCTGTCTTTCAGCCCGGCGAAGCCGGTACCGGTGCCGTGCGCCGCGACGAACGCATGTACGGCGTTGCCCTTGCTGTCTGTCGCTGTGATGCGCTGTTCGTTCTCGCGGCCCGCCGGGGCGATGCGCACCGACTGCAGGCCTCGGGAATCGAAATAGCCAGCGATCAGCATGGGCGCCAGCTTGGCGCCGACCGTGTTAGAGCCTTGGATGCGCAACACGGAACCAGCTTCAGCGGCGATGGCTGAGCCGCCCGGAACGGCCAAACCCAGACACGCCAGGCTGAACACAACCGGGCGCAGCGCCCTGGATACAACAAAGCCGACGGACGCCGTAAATCCCATGAAGCCACACTCCCATGCATAGAAGCGGGCGAGATTAAGACGGTTTCCTTGCAGTTATGTGACACCGCATTCGCGGGCGATGGCATTGTGCCCTCTGTCACATTCCATCGGGTCACCGCTTTGCAAGTGCAGACAGCGTCGCTTTCTAGTAAGCCGAGTCTTAGCGCAGCTTGATCCACACCGGGCAATGATCCGAGGGCTTGTCCATGGCACGGATGTCGTAGTCCACGCCGCAATCGACGACACGCTCGTGCAGGCCTGCGGTGGTCAGGATCAGATCAATGCGCAAGCCACGTCGCGGGTTGTCCTCGAAGCCGCGGCTGCGGTAGTCGAACCAGCTGAAGCGGTCGACGACCTCGGGATTGAGCGTACGGAAGCTGTCCTGCAAGCCCCAGCTCTTCAGCCTGGTCAGCCATTCGCGCTCTTCCGGCAAGAAACTGCACTTGCCGGAACGTAGCCACCGCTTGGCGTTCACTTCGCCAATGCCAATGTCGCAATCCTCGGGTGAAATGTTGAAGTCGCCCATGACCGCGACGGCGTCTTGCGGAGTGAAGCGCTGTTCCAACAATGCCTGCAGGTCCGCATAGAACTTGGTTTTGGCGGGGAATTTGATGGGGTGGGCGCGGCTTTCACCCTGGGGGAAATAGCCGTTCATGACGGTGACGGGCTGGCCGTTGGCATCGGCGAAGCGGCCCCAGATGAAGCGCTTCTGCGATTCCTCGCCATCACCGGGAAAGCCTTTATGAATCTCGAGCGGTGCCTGGCGGGAGAGCAGGGCGACACCGTAGTGACCTTTCTGGCCATGAAAATGAACGTGATAACCCAGCGCTTCGATTTCGCCCTGGGGGAACTGCTCGTCGGCCACTTTGGTTTCCTGAAGGCCGATGACATCCGGTTGATGTGCCTCTATCAGTGCAGATAGTTGATGAGGTCTTGCGCGTAAGCCATTGATATTGAATGAAACAAGCTTCATCGTCGCTGCTCCCGAAAAAGCGCGATTCTAAACGGCTTATGCCACCACCGGCCAGGCAGGCGGCCAGGCGTGTCGCGCGCGGCGGTGCTACCGTGAACTCAGCCTGACCAGAACAAGAGAGCCACCATGCCCAAGCCCGCCGACGTACGAATGCTGGACAGTGGATACGCCAGGGAGGCCCGCTCGCTGCTGTATCACGCCTACCGTCACGAACCCACCTTTGCTTACCTGTTCGAGGCCGATCGGCCGGGCTACGAGCATCGTGTTCGCGCGACAGTGCGTGAGTTGGTCAACCAGCACCTGACGCAGGAGCAGCCTGCCCTCGGCCTATTGCTGGATGACCGGCTCATTGCCGTCGCGCTCATCGCGCCTCCTCAACGCCGGTTGGACGTGACCGAAAGTTGGTTCTGGCGCATGCGCATGCTGCTCACTGCAGGGTTTCGCTGTACCCGTCGCTACCTGGATTACCACGCCACCGTGCTGGGTTGCCTGCCGCCCGGCAGTTATCACCTGTTGCCCTTGATGGCCGTGCATCCGCAGTACCAGGGGCAGCACTATGGCGAGCAGCTGCTCGAAGCACTGCATAACTGGTGTGCCCAGGACACCCGCTCCGAGGGGTTGATGATCGATACGGGCAACCCGCGCTACCTGCATTTCTATGAGCGGCAGGGCTACCAGAACGTCGGTCAGGTGGCGATCGGGCCGGTGGTCGAGCATGTGTTTTTCCATCCGGCGCCGCAGGTTGTCGAAGCCGGCGTCGGCTGATGGCGAATTTTGCGGCGCCTGCGCAGTCGAAACGGCGGGTTAGCGATGAAGTCAGTCTATGCCTTGGGTTATGCCGTCCCTGCCGTGCAATGCGTATCGATGTGGCACCGGAAGCCGGTGCGTGTCGTGCTAGCATCGCTCGCCATGTCTATTTCACTGTGCCGCCGTGTGGTTCCGGCCGGCCTTGTCCTGTTGCTTGCGGCTCCGGTTTTTGCAGCGGAGCTCGACGTCGATGTCGAGCCGTCCAATGGTGCCCTGCGCGAGAACGTCGAAAACTACATTGGCGACCTAGGCGACCGCAGTGAGGACGAACTGCTGCGCTACAGCCGCATCGTTCACGATCAGGCGGAGAAAGCGCTTCAAGCGCTGGGGCATTACAACGCCACGATCGAGACGGAGGTCATCGGCGGTGAGCCGCCGCGCTTGCGGGTACGCATTGAGCCGGGCGATCCGGTACGGCTGCGCAATGTCACCTTGCGGGTAGACGGCCCGGCCTCACAACTCCAGACCTTCCGCGTCCCCCGTAACCGGCTCAAACCCGGCGAGGCGCTCAACCACGGCGAGTACGAAAGCGCCAAACAACAGATTCTCAACCAGGCATCCCGGTACGGCTTTTTCGATGGCCGTTTCGTCCGCCAGCGCCTGGCGATAGACCCGGCGCAGAACACGGCCGATGTCGAGTTGGTGTTCGAGAGCGGCCCGCGCTATCGACTGGGTGACGTTGCCTTCGAAGGCGATTCGCCGTTCGACCCCGACCTGCTCGCGCGCATGGTGCCCTTCGAGCCCGATACGCCTTATGACTCCGAGCTGATTGCGGACCTCAACCAGGCGATGCAGTCGAGTGGCTACTTCGAGGGCGTCCGGGTGGACGCCAACCCGTCCAATGCTCAGGCGCAGCGCATCCCCGTTTCCGTGCTGCTCACCACGCGTGATCCCCGCACGCTGGGCCTCGGCCTCGGCTTTTCCACGGATGTCGGCCCGCGTGTGCGTTTCGACTTCCTGCGTCACTGGGTCAACCCGCAGGGGCACAGCTACGGTATCGAGTCGGAGCTATCGGCGCCGCGGCAAAACATCGGGCTCTGGTACGACGTGCCACTAGATCCGCCGCTCACCGACAAGTTGCGCTACGCCGCTGGCTACCAGTACGAGCAGATCGCCGACGACGACAGCCTCAGCCAATTGCTCACCATTGGGCCGGAATGGCACCGAAAATTACCCAGCGGATGGCAGCGTATCTGGTCGCTCAAATGGCGCCACGAGC
This sequence comes from Stutzerimonas chloritidismutans, assembly GCF_051486945.1. Classification (GTDB taxonomy): domain Bacteria; phylum Pseudomonadota; class Gammaproteobacteria; order Pseudomonadales; family Pseudomonadaceae; genus Stutzerimonas; species Stutzerimonas chloritidismutans_B. The sequence continues at coordinate 136,290 of NZ_JAHVDX010000001.1, forward strand.
GCTACGAACTGGGGGACGATACGGGCATCAGTAGGCTGCTGATGCCCGGTGTGGCGTACAGCTACCTGCGCAGCGACAATCGCATCAACCCGAACCGCGGCTACCGTCTGGAATTCGAACTGGCTGCGGCGAAGAAGGGCCTGCTTTCCGACGCCGATCTGATCCATGCCAACGCGACCGTGAAGGGGCTGACCACGTTGGGTGGGCGGCATCGCTTTCTCGGGCGGGTACAGGTTGGCGGCAACTGGACCGACGAGTACACCAACGTGCCGCCGTCTCTGCGCTATTTCGCCGGTGGCGACCAAAGCGTCCGAGGCTACGACTACCAGAGCCTGTCGCCGACCAATTCCGACGGCGACCGCATCGGCGGGCGCTATCAGCTGGCGGTCAGCGCCGAGTACCAGTTTTCGATCAACGAACAGTGGCGCGTGGCGACTTTCGTCGATCAAGGCAACGCGTTCAATTCCCTGGAGATTCCGTCGCTCAAGAGCAGCGTCGGTCTTGGCGTGCGCTGGGTATCGCCGGTCGGGCCGATCCGTGTCGACCTGGCGCATCCGCTTGATGGCGAGGGCGGGGTGCGCCTGCATTTTTCGATGGGGCCCGAATTGTGAGGCGTGGTGTGCGGATCATCGGGTGGGTATTGCTGGCGGTCGTCGCGCTCATCCTTCTCCTGGTACTGGCGGTGGGTGCGGTGCTCGGCACCGGTGCGGGCAGCCGCTGGGTGCTGGAAAAGGTGCCCGGCTTGGAAGTCGAGGCCTTCGAGGGGCGGCTCGCCGGTCGCTGGCGGGCCGACCGTCTGGTCTGGGAGCAAAACGGCAAGCGAGTCGAAGTCGCCGAGCCGCGGATGGATTGGTCGCCGTCATGCCTGCTCCGCCGGACTCTGTGCATCGAGGCGCTGGTCGCAGGCGATATCGACGTGCATATTCCGCCCGGCCCCGACGAGCCGAGCAGCGGACCGATTGAACTGCCGGAATTGAAACTGCCACTGGCGCTTCGCATCGAGCGGGTCGAAGTCGGCCAGGTTCAGTTCAACGGGGCCGAACAGCTGCAGGAATTGTCGCTGCGCGCCGATTGGCGGCGCGAAGGGCTCGACATAGGTGCGCTGCAGATTCGCCGTTCCGACCTGTCCGCTGACATGGCGGGGAGGCTGGTGCCCGAAGGCGACTGGCCATTGGACGTGAGTGGCGCCGTCGCGCTCCGCTCACCCAGTGAACAACCCTGGGCAGTCATGCTCCGCGCGACCGGTGAGTTGCGTGAGCACCTGATGCTTGATGTACAAAGCCAGGGCTACCTGGACGCGCGCATCAGCGGCCGGATCAGGCCCCTCGAAGAGGACCTGCCCGCACACCTGGTGGTTGCTGTCGATGACTTCAAAGCCAGCCCCGAGCTACCCGATGCCTTGCGCCTGGAGCGGCTTGAAGTGAGCGCCGAGGGTGATATGCAGCAGGGCTACCGGCTGGCAGGCGAGGGCAACCTACAGGGCGAAGGCGGTGCGGTCGGCCTTCGCCTCAGCGCGATTGTCGATGCCGAGCAGGCACGCATCGAGCAGCTGCTGCTCGACGCCGGGGAAGATCGGACGGTGTCACTCAAGGGGGAGGCAGGCTGGACGGACGGACTGCGCGCCGATGCCGCGCTGGCCTGGCGTGATTTTCCCTGGCGGCGTCTTTACCCGGACGTCGACGAGCCACCCGTTGCCCTGCGCCGGCTCGACGCGCAGGTGCAATACGACGACGGCAACTACCTCGGCAACTTCGACGCGGGCCTGTCTGGCCCAGCGGGCGACTTCAGCCTGCGCAGCCCAGTCAGCGGCAATCTCGAGGTGGTCCATCTGCCGCAATTGGAGCTCGTGGCGGGGCAGGGGCGTGCCGCGGGTAACCTGAGCATCGGCTTTGCAGACGGCATCGATTGGAAGACCCGGCTCGAGCTGAGCCAGCTCGACCCAGCGTACTGGGTCGCCGAGCTACCTGGCCAGCTGCGCGGCACGCTCACCAGTGAGGGCAGCCTTCATGAAGCCCTTCAGGCCCAGGCGCAACTCGACCTGGACGGCACGCTCCGGCGCCAACCCTTGCAACTGCAATTACGCGCCAGCGGAGAAGGGGCGGACTGGGAGGTACCAACCCTGGACCTGCGGCTCGGCGACAACCGCGTACAAGGGCGCGCAAGCCTGGGCGACGCGCTGCGCGCAGAGCTGGAATTGGATCTGCCTCGACTGGCGCAGCTGTGGCCACACCTGACAGGGCGCGTATCCGGTGGTCTGAAGCTTGCCGGAACGCTGGACGCTCCACAGGGCACGCTCGAACTCGAAGGGAATGGCCTCGCTCTAGAGGCGAACCAGGTTAACCGTCTGCAAGTGTCAGCGGCGCTCACTGAAGGCCAGCGAGGGCGGTTGCGCCTGGACGCAACCGGCATTGGAGTAGGCGAGACCGACGTTGGCGCGCTGGGCTTGTCTGCCAGTGGCACGGCTGAGGCCCACAGCGCGGAGCTCGCACTGCAGGGGCCCATTGTCGACCTGGACCTTGCACTCGCGGGTGGTCTCAGCGGGGACGACTGGCGCGGTCGGTTGCTGAGCGCGGAGATCGAGGCCGAAAGCCAACGTTGGACCCTTCGCCAGCCTGCCAGGCTCGAGCGATTGGCAAGCGGGCGGATCGATCTCGGCGCCCATTGCTGGGCTTCCGGCCCGGCATCCCTTTGCGCAGAGGACCAGCGCCTGGCTCCAGATCCGCGGTTGCGCTATCACCTCAGGGACTTCCCGCTCGATTCACTGGCCGGATACCTGCCGGAAAACCTCGCCTGGCAGGGCGAACTCAATGCCGACCTGTCGCTGGACATTCCTGCCGCTGGGCCGACCGGTAGTGTTCGGGTCGACGCAGGGCCAGGAACCTTACGTATCCGCGAGGGCGAACGATGGCTGGATTTCCCATACAGCACGCTGGCGTTGAGCAGCGACCTCGCCCCGTCGCGTATCGACAGCCAGCTCAATTTCGAAGGCGGGCCGCTCGGCTCGCTGGCGGTCAACCTGCAGATCGACCCCGCCGGAGAGCAAAAGCCCATTTCTGGTGATTTCCGCCTGCGTGAGCTTGATCTTTCCGTGGCGCGTCCCTTCATCGCGCAGGTCGATCGCTTCGAAGGCCAGCTCAACGGCAGCGGCACGCTATCTGGCACGCTGACCAAGCCTCAGGTCACCGGCGAGTTGAATCTCACCGGCGGCGAGATCGCCGGTAGCGAATTGCCGGTGAGCTTCGAACAACTGCAGCTGCAGGCGCGCATCGATGGGGAACGATTGCAGCTGGACGGCGATTGGCGCAGCGGCGAGCAAGGCCGCGGCGCGATCGGCGGCCACGTCGCTTGGGGCGATTCGCTGGACCTGGACATCAGCGTCAAGGGCAGCCGCCTGCCGGTGATCGTCGAGCCCTACGCAGAACTCGAAGTCGAGCCTGATTTGCGGTTGCAGCTCGCTGGCGACGCCTTGGCGGTGGTCGGCAAGGTGCGCGTACCACGTGGCACGATTACGGTACGTGAGCTGCCGCCGTCGACCGTCAAGGTGTCGAGCGATGCGGTGATCGTTGGCGAGGAAGCTGAAGACACGCAGCCGCCGCTGGCCATGCGCATGGACATCCAGGTCGAAGTCGGCCAGGACAGGCTGCGCTTTTCCGGCTTCGGCCTGACCGCGGACCTGGCGGGGTATCTGCACATTGGCGACAACCTCGATGCCCGCGGCGAGCTGAATCTGAACAATGGACGTTACCGCGCCTACGGGCAGCGCTTGACCATCCGCCGTGCCCGCCTGTTGTTCACGGGTGTGCTGGCGCAGCCTTTCCTGGATATCGAAGCGATACGCCGGATCGAGGCGGACAACGTCATCGCCGGCCTGCGCATCACCGGCAGTGCCGAACAGCCGCGGGTGGATGTGTTCTCCGAACCGGCGATGAGTCAGGAGCAGGCACTGTCCTATCTCGTTCTCGGCCGGCCGCTCGGAGCCGAAACCGGCGATAACAACATGCTGGCGCAGGCGGCGTTGGGGCTGGGGCTGGCAGGTAGCGCATCGGTGACGGGTAACGTCGCGCAGCGCCTTGGCATCCAGGACTTTCAACTGGACACCGAGGGTAGCGGCAATGACACCAGTGTGGTCGCCAGTGGCCGCATCACCGATCGCCTGACGCTTCGTTACGGCGTGGGTGTATTCGAGCCGGCCAACACCATTGCGCTGCGGTACCAATTGACCAAGCGCATCTTCCTCGAGGCGGCAAGCGGGTTGGCCAGTTCTCTCGATGTGTTCTATCGGCGCAACTTCTGACTGGCACCCGCTCCGCTGGCAAAAATATCTGCCCGTCACGCTGGCGCACCTGCCTGGCTCGGCTACGCTGAGCAGGCTTACGTAACCGGTAACCTGCTGCCCTTCAGCGCATGACCTGTGGGTCGTTTTTCGGTTTCCAGGACAAGGGCCCGGCCCGCTATTTCAGGCTGGCGCCAAGTGTGCAGGGTGGTGGTAGGATCGCCCGGTCGCTCCTTGCAAGGCAGCCGCCGCTTGGCTCTACCACGGGCCGTGGCAGCTGCCGGCAATGACGCCACATTGACGTGGTGCCATTGCCGCGCCGCGTGTGCTCTTGTGATCGGCTGGCTTCGTTTGGCTACAGAGGTACACAGCTGGCACGCGGCCCGCATGGGCAAGGATGTCTAACATAACGAATAAGGGTGCCTTGAATGGAATTCCTGCAAAACCTCGTCAACAGCGTCAACGGGCTCGTCTGGGGCCCACCCATGCTGGTGCTGATCCTCGGTACCGGCCTTTTCCTGATGGTCATGCTCAAGTTCATGCCGCTGGTGCGGATCGGTACCGGTTTCGCCCTGATTTGGCGCGGCCGTGCCAAGGGCGATGAGGCGACGGGCGAAATCAGCCCGTTCCAGGCGCTGATGACCTGCCTGGCGGCTACGGTCGGTACGGGTAACATCGCGGGTGTCGCCACGGCGATTTTCCTCGGCGGCCCGGGTGCGCTGTTCTGGATGTGGTGTACCGCTCTGGTGGGCATGGCGACCAAATATTGTGAGGTCGTGCTGGCTGTCCACTACCGCGAGAAGGACGAGCGCGGCGAGCACGTCGGCGGTCCCATGTATGCGATCAAGAACGGGCTGGGCAAGCGCTGGCTGTGGCTCGGTGGCGCATTCGCGATATTCGGTGGCCTGGCCGGCTTCGGCATCGGCAATATGGTGCAGGTGAACAGCATGGCGCTGGCCCTGGAAGCTACCTTCGCCGTGCCCCTGTGGGTCACCGGCCTGGTAACCATGGTCTTCGTCGGGCTGGTGATCCTTGGCGGCATCAAGCGGATTGGCAAGGTTGCCGCGGCGCTGGTGCCGTTCATGTGCGTGGCCTACATCATTGCCGGGATCGTCGTGCTGGTGGTCAACGCCGAGAGCATTCCCGGCGCGTTCAGCCTGATCTTCACCCATGCATTCACGCCCATCGCGGCCACAGGCGGCTTCGCCGGTGCGGCGGTCATGGCGGCGATCCGCTTCGGTGTCGCACGCGGCATCTTCTCCAACGAGGCCGGTCTTGGTACTGCAGGGATCGCGCAGGCAGCCGGTACCACCCAGAGCTCGGTACGCTCGGGCCTGATCGGCATGATGGGCACCTTCATCGACACCATCATCATCTGCACCATCACGGGCCTGGCGATCATCTGCTCGGGTGTCTGGACCAGCGGTGAGAGCGGAGCGGCACTGTCAGCCGCCGCGTTCGAGCAGGCGATGCCGGGCGTTGGCGGCCCTCTGCTGACCATCGCGCTGGTGGTGTTCGCGTTCACTACCATCCTCGGCTGGAGCTACTTCGGCGAACGCTGCTGGGAATTCATGGTCGGCACCAAAGCGATCTGGCCCTTCCGCATTATCTGGGTCGTCGCCGTACCGTTCGGCGCGATCGCTCAACTGGATTTCGCCTGGCTGCTGGCGGACACCCTCAACGGTCTGATGGCCATTCCGAACCTGGTTTCGCTGCTGCTGCTGAGCCCGGTCGTAGTCAAGTTGACCCGTGAGTATTTCGCCCGCACCCATTCAGCCTGATCAACCTGGGCCACGAGACGCTCTCGTGGCCACGACCACTAGGAGTCCACATGACTGATGTCACGCTGCGAGGCAACCCAATCAAGGTTGCCGGTACCTTTCCCGCTCAGGGCGACAAGGCCAAGCCATTCAGCCTGGTCAACGGCGACTTGGCCGACGTGGGCCTCGATGCCTTTGCCGGCAAGCGCAAGGTGCTGAATATTTTCCCCAGCATCGATACCCCGACGTGTGCGACGTCGGTCCGCAAATTCAACGCCCAGGCCAATGACCTGGCCAATACGGTGGTGCTGTGCATCTCGGCGGACCTTCCGTTTGCGCAGAAGCGCTTCTGCGGCGCGGAAGGGCTGGAGAACGTGGTCAACCTCTCGACGATGCGCGGCCGTGAATTTCTCGAGGACTACGGCGTGCTGATCGCAAGCGGACCGCTCGCGGGTGTATCGGCTCGTGCTGTCGTGGTTCTGGATGAGAACGATCAGGTCCTGCACAGTGAGCGGGTCGCAGAAATCGGCACGGAGCCCGACTACGCCGCGGCTCTGGCTGCTTTGAAGTAACGTCGGAATAGGGGAACAGTGCAACGCTGTTCCCTCCGACTGGTTTTTTGACGGCATAAATCCTGCCTGTCTTGCCGTCTCGCTAGGCAATCCCAATTGGCCCGATCCCCCACCAGCCCTTAGGTTTTAAGTGGCTTGGGCATGGCGAGATGCACCAGTCTTATGGCGATAGGCCAGTTTTATCGCTGCCGCCACAATCTTTCGGTTTCGCTGCGGTCCTAGCCTTCGTTGCCCTTTGAATGGATTCGCTATGTATAACTCCAATACCAAGAAGATCGGTGTATCCGGCACGGGCATGATTGCTCACTGCTTCATCCGGTTGATCAAGCAGCATTATCAGGATCTGGAGATCTCCCACGTTCTGACCCGTCGGCCACTCCATTCATTGGCTGACTTCCCCCTTTCTGACCGCCTGACCCAATCTGTCGACCAGTTGATGGCCGGCGCCGACCTGATCGTCGAATGCAGCGGTGACGTTTTTCACGGTACCGAGGTCATCGAGCGCGCATTCGAGGCGGGGCTGCCCGTGGTCACGGTCAACGCAGAGCTACAAGTCACCACGGGTTCCTATCTCGCTGGCAAAGGGTTACTGACCGAGGCCGAGGGCGACCAGCCGGGCTCGTTGGCAGCGTTGCACGAGGAGGCCTTGATGATGGGCTTCACGCCCCTCGTATACGGCAACATGAAGGGCTACCTGAACCACAATCCGTCTCCCGAGGACATGGCCTACTGGGCCAAGCGGCAGGGCATCAGCGTCGACCAGACGACGTCCTTCACCGATGGCACCAAGGTGCAGATAGAGCAAGTGATCGTCGGCAATGGCCTCGGCGCGACGATCACCCGTCAAGGACTCGAAGGCTTGGCCTCAACCAACCTGACCGAGACGGGCAACCTGCTCGGATTGATGTCCGAACGTATCGGCCAGCCGTTCGTCGATTACGTCATCCCGGCGGGATACCCTGCCGGCGGCGTGTTTCTCGTCTGCCGGCATGACGATGAGCAGCAGGCAGCGCTTGAGTACTTCAAGCTGGGGCCAGGCCCGTTCTATACGCTGGTCCGGCCGTTCCACCTGTGTTCCCTTGAGGTCGGCAAGACCGTACGAAGGGTACTCAACGGCGGCGGTGTGCTGTTGAACAACTCGACGAGCCCGACCCTTGGCGTCGCGGCCATTGCCAAGCGTGCAATGCGCCCGGGCGAGTTGATCGAGCGTGGCATAGGCGGGTTTCAGTTCCGGGGCGAGGCCGTCAGGCTCGATGACGAACCGGATCATGTCCCCATTGGCCTGCTTCGCAAGACGGCGCTCAAGCGTGCCGTCGAGCCGGGCCAGCTGATCACCTTCGAGGATGTCGACATCCTGCCGAGCCGCGCGTTGGACATCGTCCTGGCGCAACGCGAAGCCCGCAAGGCGGCGCCTGTTGCTGCAGACGGGGTTGGCGGGGTATCGGTTGGCATGCTTGCACTGGGAAGCTGAGCTCGAGCACAGAACGGCAGGTTAGTCGAGATGACCGGTGACGAGCACAGTCCGGCACCGGGTGAGGAGCGACGACGCCCGCGGGTCAGGCTTAGCTACGTGGGCTGACTGAGCTCGCAGGCAGAGCCCGTTTCCGCCGAAACGGCGCCGTCCAGTCAGCGCAGAGATGTCGAAGCCCCATCCATGCTCACCGCATAACGGCGGCAAGCCTTGAGGTCGTGCGGCGATGCCCGGTTCAGGCGCGCTTCATCGACCAATAGCTCGGCTTGAACAGGTCACGCTCACCGAGCAGCAGCACGCCGGCTGCGAACGCAGCCAGGACCAGCCCGATATACAGGCAAAGCTGAAGCAGACCGTGCGGGGTCGGTGCCCAGTGCAAGGCTGCGAACACTGCCGCTGCGGTCGCAATCCAGCGCAGCAGCAGGCTCGCTGCGATCCCGCGAGGCGATGCGCGGCGCACATAAAGCCCCATGAAGGTAGCTTGAATCAGCGCACCGCAGGTGAAGGCGAACGCCAGCCCCTCAGCACCATGGCTGCGATAGAGAATCGCATCGAGGCCGACGGTAAGCGCCGAGCTGATCAAGGTGATGACCAGAAACAGCCGCGCCTGGTGCTGCGCCAGCAACGCACGGCCCCAGAGCAACGCCAACCCCTGCGCTGGTAGGCCGATGGCGTAGATCACGACGAGCGAGGCCGTCGCAACGGTCTGGCTGGCACCGAACTGCCCGCGCTCCAGCAGGACCGCAACCACCGTTTCCGGGAACGAGCAGAGCGCGACAGTGGCCGGAACCAGGAACAGCAGCGTAGCGAGCAGGCCCTTACGCACCAGGGCCGCGTGCTCGGCGTGGTTCCCATCGTTCCAACTGGACACGAAGCGGGGAAACAACACCGAAAGCACCGACATCGCATAAAGCGTCAGTGGGATGGTGACGATGCGAAACGCAAACGACAGCATCGTGATACTGCCTTCGTCCAGGAATGACGCAAACATCCGCTCGGCCAGGATGCACCCTTGTTGAGCGCCCGCCGCCACCAGAACTGGCGCGAAAGCCAGCCCGAAGCTGCCCGCATGACCTTGGGTCTCGACGTTCGTACCGCCGCGCAGGTAATGGACGCGCTTGTGCTGAACCAGGATCAGCGCCAGTTGCGGCAGCAGCATGCCGATGAAAATCACCATGCCCCGCGGTTCGAACAGCAGGATGCCGATAATGGCGCCCGCGTTGAGCAGCACCGTGCGGGTCATCGGCAGGATGAACACGTCGTCCATGTTCAACAGCGCACCTTGGCAATAGAGCACCGCTTGGACAGCAACCAGCAACGCGCCGACGCAGAACACCAGCTGGCCGGCCGAAACCTGGCTGTCGGACCATCCCGGGGCCAGGGCGGTGAGTAACCAGTAGCTGCCGAGAATGGCCAAGGCGCTTGTGCCCACGCCGATCAGCGTCACCCGCCAATAGAGCCAGCGTGCAACCGTTTCGAACAGGGCCTCGGACTGGCTGCGCAACCGCTGCAGGTAGGGAATCATCGCGTCGCGCAGGGCGAGGCCCAGAAAGTTCTCGAAGAACAATGGGAGGATGAGGGCGACGAAGATCAGGTCCGCTTCCCAGCTGAGGCCAAAGGCCTTGGCGATGAACAGGTCGCGCAGGAAACCGAGCAGAAAGCTGGCGACAGTCAACGCCAGGATGACCAGTGATGCATTCATTCCTTGATCCTGTACAGGCCGCGAGCTCGAGGCCTGGTAAAGCGGGGCGCGGGGGAGACACGCGCCACCGGGACAGTTCCGTGAGTTCTGTCCGCCGGACGCGGCGGTAGAACGATACATAGACTGGACGCGCCGGACATGGTTCCAGGCGTCGAGCCGCCGACCAGAGCGATCTGTCACGCATCGATACGTAAAAATGCCGTAAATCCCCTTTGCGAGCGGGGCGCCACTGCTTATGGTTCACGCTCTTTTTCAGGCGAACCGAATTCATGTCAGAGGCAAGCACTTCTTCTGCGTCCGTACGGCGCTGGTTGATCGTAGGGCTGGTGCTCATCGCGATCGTCGTTCTGGTCTGGTGGCTGTGGCCCAGCGCTGCGGAGCAGCCACAACAGGGGCCGCGTGGTCGCCCCGGATTCGGTGCGTTTGGCGGGGCAACGCCCGTGCGCGTCGCGACCGTGGAGGAGGGTGCATTCGAGGTGTATGAAAAAGCGCTCGGCACCGTCACGCCGCTGAACACGGTAAACGTGCGCAGCCGTGTCGCCGGCGAGCTGGTCGAGGTGAAATTCGAAGAAGGTCAGCGCGTTTCGGAAGGTGACCTGCTGGCGGTCATCGACCCGCGTCCCTACGAAGTCGCGCTGCAGCAGGCGGAAGGCACGTTGCGGCAAAACCAGGCGCAGCTGAAGAACGCCCAAGTCGATCTGGAGCGCTACCGCGGACTCTTCGCCGACGACAGCATTGCCAAGCAGACCCTCGACACCCAGCAGGCGCTGGTCGGTCAGTACCAGGGCACCATCGCCAGCAACCAGGCAGCGGTCAATGAAGCCAAGCTGAACCTAGCGTTCACCCAGATTCGCGCACCCATTGACGGCCGTGCCGGCCTCCGCCAGTTGGACAAGGGCAACTTGGTCAGCGCCAACGACACCACACCGCTCGTGGTGATTACCCAGACCCAACCCATGGCGATTACCTTCACCTTGCCAGAAGGCGAGCTGACCCCCGTGCTGACACGTTTCCGTCGAGGTGACCCGCTGGCCGTGCAGGCCTGGGACCGAAGCGAGCGCGTGCTCTTCGGCGAGGGTGTACTGGAGAGCCTCGACAACCAGATCGACGCGACCACCGGTACGCTCAAGCTCAAGGCACGCTTCGATAACGAGGCGGAACTGCTGATTCCCAATCAGTTCGTCAACATCCGGCTGCGTGTCGAGCGGCTCGAAAACGCCGTGCTGATCCCATCGGCCGCCTTGCAATTTGGTTCACGCGGCAACTTCGCCTACGTCGTAGGCGACGATTCCAAGGTCGAGTTGCGTGTCGTCGAGGTCGGCCCCAGCGATGGTGAACGCACCGTCATCACCCAGGGTTTGGCGGCAGGTGAGCGGGTCGTGATGGAAGGCACCGACCGCCTGCGCGACGGCGCCGAGGTCGAAGTGGTCGACCGTGAGCAGCTCGAGCGGCAAGCCGCTGAAAGCCCCAAGGTCGAAACTCAAGGCGGTGAGCAAGACCAACGGCCGGCTCAAGGCCAGGGGCGCCCGACGCGATGAATATCTCGCGGCTGTTCATCCTGCGGCCGGTCGCGACGACGCTGACCATGATCGCGATCTTCCTGGCCGGGATGATCGCCTACCGGTTGTTGCCCGTCGCCGCCTTGCCCCAGGTCGACTACCCGACCATCCGGGTCATGACGCTCTATCCAGGCGCGAGTCCAGAGGTCATGACCAGCGCCGTGACCGCACCGCTCGAGCGCCAGTTCGGCCAAATGCCGGGCCTGACGCAGATGTCATCGACCAGCTCAGGTGGCGCATCGGTCATCACCCTGCGTTTCTCGCTGGAGGTCGAGCTAGATGTCGCCGAGCAGGAAGTCCAGGCGGCCATCAATGCTGCAGACAACCTGTTGCCCAGCGACCTCCCGGCGCCCCCGGTCTATAACAAGGTAAACCCGGCCGATACGCCGGTCATGACGCTGGCGGTCACATCCGAAAGCCTGGCACTGCCGCAACTGCACGACCTGGTCGACACGCGCATGGCGCAGAAGCTCGCGCAGATCAGCGGTGTCGGTATGGTCAGCATCGCCGGGGGCCAGCGGCCAGCCGTGCGCATCCAGGTCAACCCCGAGGCGCTCGCGTCCTATGGGCTATCGCTGGCGGATGTGCGCTCGTTGGTCACAAGCTCCAACGTGAACCAGCCCAAGGGGAATTTCGATGGCCCGACACGGGTCTCGATGCTCGATGCCAACGACCAGTTGAAGACTCCCGAGGAGTATGCCGAGCTCATCCTGGCCTATCAGGACGGAGCGGCCTTGCGCCTGAAGGATGTCGCCAGCACCAGCGCCGGCGCGGAGAATGAACGGCTCGCCGCCTGGGCCAACCAGAGCCAGGCCGTGCTGCTGAATATCCAGCGCCAGCCGGGCGCCAACGTAATCGAAGTGGTCGAGCGCATCCAGGCGCTGCTGCCTGAAGTCCAGGCCAGCATGCCGGCAGGCCTGGACGTGGTGGTGCTCACCGACCGGACCCAGACCATTCGCGCCGCCGTGACCGACGTTCAGCATGAACTCATGCTGGCCACGGTACTGGTCGTCCTGGTCACCTTCCTGTTTCTCAAGAAATTCTCTGCCACGGTCATTCCGTCGATTGCGGTACCGCTGTCGCTGGTCGGCACGTTTGCAGTCATGTACCTGGCCGGATTCTCGCTGAACAACCTGACGTTGATGGCGCTAACCATCGCAACCGGTTTCGTCGTGGATGACGCCATCGTCATGCTTGAGAACATCGCGCGACACGTGGAGGAGGGCGAGACACCGCTTCAGGCCGCACTCAAAGGGGCCAGGCAGATCGGCTTCACCCTGGTCTCGCTGACCCTGTCACTGATCGCCGTGCTCATCCCGCTGCTCTTCATGCAGGACGTGGTCGGCCGCCTGTTCCGTGAATTCGCCATCACCCTTGCCGTCGCGATCCTCATTTCGCTCGTCGTCTCCCTGACCCTAACTCCGATGATGTGCGCCAAATTACTCAAACCGGTTTCGGTCGAAGGCAAAGGCCCGGACTGGGTCGAGCGACTGATCGGGGGTTATTCACGCTGGCTCACCTGGGTCCTGGCGCACCAGACGCTGACCCTGCTCGTCGCCGTCGGCACGCTGGCGTTGACCGTCGTGTTGTACCTCGCCGTGCCCAAGGGCTTCTTCCCGGTTCAGGACACGGGCGCGATCCAGGGCATCAGCGAGGCGCCTCAGTCGATCTCTTTCCGAGAGATGAGTGTGCGGCAGCAATCGTTGGCTGAGGTGATCCTCGCCGATCCCGCAGTCGAAAGCCTGTCGTCCTACATCGGTGTAGACGGCGACAACGTGACGCTCAACAGTGGTCGGTTGTTGATCAACCTCAAACCGCACGCCGAGCGGGACGTTACCGCGAACCAGGTGATCGACCGTCTGCGCCCCGCGCTGGCGAAGCTGCCCGGCATCGAACTGTACATGCAGCCCGTACAGGATCTTTCGATCGAAGACCGGGTGAGCCGCACGCAATTCCAGTTCAGCCTGGAGTCACCCGACATGACCTTGCTGCAGACGTGGACGCCACGGCTGGTCGAGGCCCTGCGCGCGCAGCCCGAGCTGACCGATGTCGCCAGTGACCTGCAAAGCGATGGCCTGCAGATTTACCTCGACATCGACCGCGACGCGGCCGCGCGGTTGGGCATCGAGGTGTCGGCCATCACCGATGCGCTCTACGATGCCTTCGGTCAGCGGCAGATCTCGACCATTTTTACCCAGGCCAGCCAGTACCGAGTGGTGCTGGAAGCTGAGGCGGGCAATCGGCTCGGCGCCAAGGCGCTCGAACAGGTCTTCGTGCAGAGCGAGGGTGGCACACCGGTGCGGCTGTCGAGCCTGGCGACGCTGGAGCAACGCAACGCGCCGCTGCTGATCAACCACATCGGGCAGTTCCCGGCGGTGACCCTGTCGTTCAACCTGGCTGATGGCGTCTCGCTGGGCCACGCGGTGGAGGTGATCGAGCGCGTCGAGCAGGAGATTGGCATGCCGGCCGGTATTCAGACCCGCTTCCAGGGCGCCGCCGAGGCGTTCCGCGCGTCATTGTCGAGCACGCTGCTGCTGATCTTGGCTGCGGTGGTGACCATGTACATCGTGCTCGGCGTGCTCTACGAGAGCTACATCCACCCAATCACAATTCTTTCCACGCTGCCTTCGGCGGCAGTCGGCGCGCTATTGGCGCTACTGCTGACCGGCAACGACTTGGGCTTGATCGCGATCATCGGAATCATTTTGCTGATCGGCATCGTCAAGAAGAACGCGATCATGATGATCGACTTCGCTCTGGAGGCCGAACGCAACCAAGGCATGAGCCCGGCGGATGCCATCTACCGCGCGGCGCTGCTGCGTTTCCGTCCGATCCTGATGACGACCATGGCCGCGCTCTTTGGCGCCATCCCACTGATGCTGGCTTCCGGCTCGGGTGCCGAACTGCGCCAGCCGCTGGGCCTGGTGCTGGTCGGTGGGCTGCTGCTGAGTCAGTTGCTGACCTTGTTCACTACGCCCGTGATCTACCTGTTCTTTGATCGCTTGGGGCACCGGTTTGCCCGCAAGGGCGGCGCGGAGCAGGAGGCCAGCGCATGACCGTTTCGAAAACGCGTCGGCGGCTGGCGGGTGAATGGCGCGCTGAGTTCCGGCGCCCTTGCTGTGCTCGCCCAGCCATTGGCCATCCGTTTCAAGCGGCGTCAGTGCGATGAACCTGTCCGCTCCCTTCATCGCCCGCCCGGTGGCGACCATGTTGCTGAGCCTGGCCATCCTCTTGTTGGGTGGCGTCAGTTTCGGCTTGCTGCCGGTGTCGCCGCTGCCGAACATGGATTTCCCAGTGATCACCGTACAGGCGAGCCTGCCGGGAGCAAGCCCGGAAATCATGGCGTCAAGCGTAGCGACGCCGCTCGAGCGCTCGCTCGGCAGCATCGCTGGGGTCAGCCAGATGAGCAGTCGCAGCAGTCAGGGCTCGACAAGGATCATCATCCAGTTCGATCTGGAGCGGGACATCAATGGCGCTGCCCGGGATGTGCAGGCGGCGATCAACGCGGCGCGCAACCTGCTGCCAAGCGGCATGCGCAGCATGCCGACCTACCGCAAGATCAACCCGGCACAGGCGCCGATCATGGTGCTGTCGCTGACGTCCGACGTGCTCGACAAGGGCCAGCTCTACGACATCGGGTCGACCATCCTCGCGCAGAAGCTCTCGCAGGTGCCGGGCGTGGGTGAGGTGCAGGTCGGCGGCAGTTCGCTGCCTGCCGTGCGGGTCCAGTTGCAGCCGCAGCAGCTTGAGCAGTACGGCGTAGCGCTCGACGAGGTGCGTCAGACCATCGCCGCGGCCAACGTGCGCCGCCCCAAGGGGATGGTCGAGGATGACCATCGCCACTGGCAGGTCCAGGCCAGCGACCAATTGCACGAGGCGGCGGACTACCTGCCGTTGATCATTCGTTATCAGGACGGCGCGGCCCTGCGCCTGCGAGATGTGGCCAAGGTCACCGATGGCGTCGAAGATCGCTATAACGACGGCTTTTTCAACAATGAGCGGGCCGTGCTGCTGGTCATTAATCGGCAGGCCGGCGCGAACATCATCGAAACCATCGAAGGCATTCGCAACGAACTCCCCTCGCTTCAGGCCATCGTGCCCGGCAGCGTCAAGATGAACGTGGCAATGGACCGCTCGCCGGTGATCCGCGCCACTTTGCACGAGGCGGAGCGAACCCTGCTGATTGCCGTGGGCCTGGTGGTGCTGCTGGTATTCCTGTTCCTTGGTCGGCTGCGCTCGGCGCTGATTCCGGCGCTGGCAGTCCCGGTGTCGCTGGTGGGCACCTTCGCCGTGATGTACCTGTTCGGCTTCTCGCTCAACGTGCTGTCGCTGATGGCGATGATCCTCGCGGCGGGGCTTGTGGTGGACGATGCGATCGTGGTGTTGGAAAACATCGCGCGGCACATCGACGAAGGCGTGCCACCCATGCGTGCCGCCTACATCGGAACGCGGGAAGTGGGTTTCACGCTGCTGTCGATGAACCTGTCGTTGGTGGTGGTGTTCATCTCGATCCTGTTCATGGGCGGTATCGTCGAGCGGCTGTTCCGCGAATTCTCCATCACCCTGGCGGCGGCGATTCTGGTGTCGCTGCTGGTCTCGCTCACGCTCACGCCCATGCTTTGCGCACGCTGGTTGAAGCCGCACGAGCCTGAGCGGGACGGCCGTTTGCAGCGCTGGAGTCACGATGCGCATCAGTGGCTGCTGCGGCATTACGACCGCTCGCTGAGCTGGGCGCTGCGTCATCGCCGCGTCACGCTGATCAGCCTGCTGGCGACCATTGCCCTGAACGTCTTTCTCTACATCGAGGTGCCCAAGACCTTCCTACCTCAGCAGGACACCGGCCAGCTGACCGGCTTCATCCGAGGCGACGACGGGCTCTCGTTCCAGGTCATGCAGCCGAAGATGGAGACCTATCGCAAGGCGGTTCTGGCCGACCCTGCGGTGGAAAGCGTGGCCGGATTCATCGGCGGGCAGGGCGGCATCAACAACGCCTTCATGATCGTGCGGCTCAAACCACTGGCCGAGCGCAAGATCTCGGCGCAGAAAGTCATCGAGCGGATTCGCGAGAACCAGCCCAAGGTGCCCGGCGGGCGCATGTTCCTCATGGCTGACCAGGATCTGCAGTTTGGCGGCGGGCGGCAAAGTAGCTCGTCCTATTCCTATACGCTGTTGGCCAGCGACCTGGCGGACTTGCGCACTTGGGTTCCGCAGGTCACGCGCGCCCTGATGGCGTTACCCGAGTTGACCAGCATCGACGCCAACGAAGGCGAAGGTGCGCAGCAGATCAGCCTGAAGGTCGACCGTGATGCGGCCAAGCGGCTGGGCGTGGACATGAGCACCGTGACCACGCTGCTCAACAATGCCTTCAGCCAGCGGCAGATCTCGACGATCTACGAAACGCTCAACCAGTACCAGGTTGTGATGGAGGTCGATCCCGCCTACGCCCAGCATCCGGAAGTGCTGGAACAGGTCCAGGTCATCACCAGCGATGGGCGTCGGGTGCCGCTCGCGGCGTTCGCTCACTACGAGCGCAGCCTCGAGGAAGACGCCGTCAGCCATGACGGGCAATTCGCCGCGGAAAACATCGATTTCGACCTGGCACCGGGTGTCAGCCTCGACCAGGCGACGCTGGCGATCGAGCGGGCCGTAGCGGCCATCGGCATGCCCAGCGAGGTCCAGGGCAAGCTGGGAGGAACCGGCAGCGCGTTTCAGAGCACGCAGGAAGGGCAACCGCTGATGATCCTCGGCGCGCTGCTGCTGGTGTACATCGTGCTTGGCATCCTCTACGAGAGCTATATCCACCCGCTGACCATCCTTTCGACCTTGCCCTCGGCAGGCGTTGGCGCCTTGCTGACGATCATCCTGATGCGCGAGCAGTTCAGTCTCATCTCGCTGCTCGGCCTGTTCCTGCTCATCGGGGTGGTGAAGAAGAACGCCATCTTGATGATCGATCTTGCGTTGCAATTCGAGCGCAACGATGGCCTGTCGCCAGCCGAGTCGATCCGTCGCTCCTGCCTGCTGCGCTTCCGCCCGATCCTGATGACCACCATGGCCGCAATCCTAGGCGCAACACCGTTGCTGCTCGGCGGTGCGGAAGGCGCCGAAATGCGTCAGCCGCTGGGCCTGACCATCATCGGTGGCCTGGTGCTCAGCCAAATCCTGACGCTCTACACCACGCCTGTGGTCTATCTGTACCTGGACCGCGCGCGCCACCGTTTCAACCGCTGGCGAGGTGTGCGCACCGATGCCGCCCTGGAAAACCCGCTATGACCGTTTCGCATTTCAAGCCAACCCTGCGTCCCCTGGCCGTGCTGGTCATGGGCCTATCCCTCGGTGCCTGCACCGTGGGGCCCGACTACCAACGCCCGGATCTGCCCGTCGCGACCGAATTCAAACAGGCCGAAGGCTGGAAGCGCGCTACGCCGGCCGACGTCCTGCCGCGTGGCGAATGGTGGACGCTTTACGGCGACCCGCAGCTCGATGCGTTAGTGGAGCGATTGAATCTATCCAACCAGAATCTGGCCGCCGCCGAAGCGCAATATCGGCAGGCGCGGGCCCTGGTGCGTGGCGCCCGCTCGCAACTGTTCCCAACCGTTGGCGCCGGTGTCGGCGCGACCCGCGCAGGCAGCGGGGCGGGCAGTAGTTCGACCACGACCCAGGGCAGCGGCATCAGCGAGAGTTATGACGCTGGCCTGGATGCGTCCTGGGAGCTGGATATCTGGGGGCGCCTGCGCCGCAATCTCGAGGCCAACCGCGCAAACATGCAGGCGAGCGCTGCGGACCTGGCCGCCGTGCGCCTCAGCCTGCAGTCCGAACTGGTCCAGACCTACCTGCAGTTGCGCGTTCTGGACGAGCAGCAACGGCTGCTCGATCAGACCGTCGCCGCCTTCGAGCGCTCGCTGCGGCTCACCGAAAACCAGTACCGCGCCGGCATCGTGCCCCGGTCCGATGTCAGCCAGGCGCTGACCCAGCTGCGCAGCACTCAAGCCCAGGCGGTCGATCTGGAGTGGCAGCGTGCGCAACTGGAACACGCCATCGCCGTGCTCGTCGGGGTTCCGCCCTCGGAACTGGGGATCGCCGTGACGCCCGACATTCCCCGGTTGCCTGACGTGCCGGTGATATTGCCGTCGCAGTTACTCGAACGGCGCCCTGATGTAGCGGCAGCCGAGCGGGACGTGATCGCCGCCAATGCCCAGATCGGTGTAGCCGAAGCTGCCTGGTATCCGGACCTGACCCTGAGCGCCAGTGGCGGCTATCGCAACAGCAGCTTTAGCAACCTGATCAGCTTGCCGAACCGCTATTGGTCGCTTGGGCCGCAACTGGCCGTCACGCTCCTGGACTTTGGCGCCCGGCGAGCCGACCTCGAGCAGGCCGAAGCGGCCTATGACCAGACCGTCGCCACCTACCGGCAAACCGTACTGGACAGCTTCCGTGAAGTGGAGGATTCCCTGGTCCAGCTGCGCGTGCTCGCTCGCGAGGCTGTCGTCCAGCGGGAGGCGCTGGAAGCGGCTCAGGAGTCGCTGCGCCTGATCGAAAACCAATACCGCGCTGGAACGGTGGACTTCCTGAGTGTCGTCACCGTGCAGACCACGGCGTTGAACAACGAGCGCACCAACCTGACCTTGCTAGGCGACAGGCTGATTGCGAGCGTTCAGTTGATCGCTGCGCTAGGTGGAGGATGGGAAGAGGCGGCGCTGGAGCAGGACCCGGCAGTACAGCCGCCAATACCCTGATCGCAACGGAGGCAACGACCCAGACGCAGCGCCCTGGGCCGGCTGTTGGAGGTAAGGTCAGTTACGCTGTTTGCGGTTGACCGTCTGCGCCGCTTTGATGATGTCGGCGCCGATTGCGGGTTCGAATTCTTTCCAGACGGGTCGCATGGCTTCGCGCCAGGCTTCGCGTTGCTCTGGAGTCAACTCGATGATTTCACTGGTGCCGGCCTTGCGAATGCGCTCGCGGTCGGCCTGGTTGGCTTCCTCGGCGGCACGATTCACCTGGTAGGTGACTTCTTCGATGATGCCTTCGAGCTGGGTCCGGATCTGATGCGGAATGGCGAACCAGAACTTGGTGTTGCTCACCAGCATATAATCCAGCACACCATGGTTCGTTTCGGTGATGTATGGCTGAACGCTATGCATGTTCTTGCTGTAAATGTTCGACCATGGATTTTCCGCACCCTGCACCGTTCCGTTCTGCAACGCGGCGAAGGTCTCGGCGAACGCGATTTTCTTGGTCGATGCACCCAGCTGGGCGAACTGCGACTCCAATACCCCCGACGGCTGGATTCGGAAGGCGAGGCCACTCGCATCGTCGGGCATGCGCAACGCCTTGGTTGCCGAGAGTTGCTTCATCCCGTTGTGCCAATAGGCCAGACCGGTAATGCCTTGCTTTTCCATCGACAGCAACAGCTGGCGCCCCTTGGCGCGCTTCTGGAAACGATCGACCGAAGCAAGGTCGTCGAACAGGAAGGGCAGGTCGAAGACCTGCAGTTGCTTGGTGTACTGCTCGAACTTGGCCAGAGAGGGTGCCAGCATTTGGACCTCATCCTTGGCCAGTGCGTCCAGCTCGTTTGCATCGCCGTACAGCGTGGAGTTGGGATAGACCTCTACGGTTACCTGGCCTGGTAGGCGTTCTTCTACGAGCTTCTTGAACAGCAGCGCACCCTGACCTTTGGGTGTGCCTTCGGCAACGACGTGGGAGAACTTGATGACGATGGGTTCAGCTTCGACCGCGGTCGCGGTGAGGGCCAGCACAAGGCCGGCCAGGGTGATGATCGGCTTGATCATGAAGGGCTCTTTGTTCTTGGTTGGTTGGCATGACACCCGCAGTGGGCGTGAGGAGCTTCCGCGACGTTATGCCAAATAAGCCGCACCACAAAAAGCGCTTTCGCGCAAAATTCACAATTCAGCGAGCGAGAGCGGGAACAGATCACAGTTTTCGTTGTCGCGGGCCGCTCTGCATGCCGAGACACTCGACGCAGAGCGGCCCGCGGATGTTCAACCGCGCCCGAGTTGCCAGCCGCCCCCCAGCGCTTTGTACAGCGCGACCACACCCTGATAGAGCTCGACTTCAGCCTGCGCCTGGGCGTCCTCGGCCTGGAGTCGTTCGCGCTCGGCGTCGAGCAGCACGAGGAAGTCCGCCGTGCCTTCGCGGTAACGCACCTCGGCCTGTTCGGCCGCTGCTCGGCTGGCCGTTGATTGACGGATCAGCGCAAGCAGCCGCTCCTGCGCCCTCGCGTAATCGCTGAACGCGTTTTCCGATTCTTCAAGAGCCAGCAACACTTGTTGCTCGTAGTTGGCCAGTGCGCCGTCGGCGTCTGCCTCGGCGCCGCGCAAGCGTGCCCGTACGCTGCCCATGTCGAAGGCCGCCCAGCGGATGCTTGGCGCCACCGACCAGGCTTCCGCCGCGCTGGCGCCGATCTGCGATCCGCGACCAGCGATGAAACCGAGAAAACCAGACAGGCTCACGCGCGGAAACAGGTCGGCCGTTGCCACGCCTACATCAGCGGTGGCCGCCGCCAGCCGGCGTTCGGCGGCAATGACGTCCGGGCGACGGCGTAACAGCTCGGCAGGGTCGCCGATCGGGAGTGCTTTGGCGATGGCTGGCAATTCACGGGGAGACAAGTCGACACTGAGTTTGTCGGCGCGCTGGCCGAGCAGGGTGGCGATGCGGTTGCGTGCTCGGGTCTGCTGGGCCTGCAGCAAGGGCAGGCTGGCTTCCGTCGCGGCCAGGCGCGCATCGGCACGCAGCACGTCCAGCTCGCTACCGACACCCGCCTCGCGCAGCTGCTCGGTGAGGCGGTGCGAATTGCGCTGGTTATCCAGATTCTGCCGCGCGATACGCTCGCGTAGTTGTGCACCACGCAACTGGCCATAAGCGTCGACCAACTCGGCGACCAGGCTGACCTGAAGCTGATAGAGCTCAGCCGCAGCAGCGTCGCTGCGCGCTTCGCTGGCTTGAATGCTGCGCTCGATACGGCCGAACAAGTCCAGCTCCCAGGCCATGTCCAGGCCCAGGTCGTAGCGCTCGCTGTTGATTCGCTGCTCGGTGAACCCGGGCTGCTGGCCCTCGCCGATCTCGGCGCTTGAACGGGCGGTCACCGTCGGAAAACGGTCGTTCGCTGCATCGTCTCGGATCGAGCGAGCGGCGCGCAGGCGGGCGAATGCGACACGCAGTTCGCGGTTTTCCGCCAACGCTTCGCCGACCAGCGCGTCGAGCGTCGGGTCCTCGAATTGGCGCCACCAGGCTGCTTCGAAGCGGCTGCGGTCGAACGGTGGGGTGGCGGCCCGGTCGATCTGCGCGGTCGCGGTGTCGGGCGTCTTGTAGTCCGGGCCCACGGCGCAGGCGCCGAGAGTCAGGAACGCGGCCATCCACAGCGGGGTAGCGATGAAGGGCTTCATGCAGGGATCTCCTTGAACACAGCCTTGCGCGCCTCACGCTTCTCGACGAAGGCGCGGATCAACAGATAGAACACGGGGGTTAGCAGCAGGCCGAAGAAGGTCACGCCGAGCATGCCGCTGAATACCGCGACGCCCATGGCATGGCGCATCTCGGCACCGGCACCGGTGGAGATCACCAGCGGCACCACACCCATGATGAAGGCGAAACTGGTCATCAGGATCGGCCGCAACCGCAGGCGGCAGGCCTCAAGCACCGCGGCCAGGCGGTCCATGCCTTCCTCCTGCTTGTCCTTGGCGAACTCGACGATGAGGATCGCGTTCTTGCATGCCAGGCCGACCAGCACGATCAGGCCGATCTGGGTGAACACATTGTTGTCGCCTCCGGACAGGATCACGCCCGTGATGGCCGAGAGCAGCGTCATCGGCACGATCAGGATGACCGCCAACGGCAGGCTCCAGCTTTCGTATTGCGCCGCGAGCACCAGGAAGGCCAGCAATACGCAGAGCGGGAAGACGAAAATGGCGGTGTTGCCGGCCAGGATCTGCTGATAGGTCAGCTCGGTCCATTCGAAGCTCATGCCGTTAGGCAATTCGGCTTTCAACAGCCGCTCCATCGCAGCTTCGGCCTGGCCTGAGCTGTAGCCCGGCGCGGCGGCGCCGTTGATTTCGGCCGTTAGGAAGCCGTTGTAGTGCATCACGCGGTCGGGACCTGCGCTGTCGCTGACTTTGACGAAGGTGGACAGCGGGACCATCTCGCCACGGTCGTTGCGCACCTTCAGTTGGCCGATCTGGTCAGGCGTCAGCCGGAACTTCTGTTCGGCCTGCACATTGACCTGGTAGGTCCGGCCGAAGCGATTGAAGTCGTTCGCATACAGCGAGCCCAGGTAGACCTGCATGGTGTCGAAGATCTGGTCGATCGCCACGCCGTGCGTCTTGGCCTTCTCACGGTCGATATCCGCGTCGACCTGCGGCACGTTCACCTGATAACTGGTGAACAGGCCGGCCAGCTCGGGATAGTCGGCGCTCTTGGCGATGACGTTCTGAACCTGCTTGTAGAGTTCCTCGTAGCCCAGGTTGCCACGGTCCTGCACCTGCACGCGGAAGCCACCGATGGTGCCCAGGCCCTGCACAGGCGGCGGCGGGAAGATGGCGATGAAGGCATCCTGGATCTGCGCGAACTGGCCGTTCAGGTCTGCCGCGATCGCATTGGCGGAAAGGGCGGGGTCCTTGCGCTGGTCGAAGGGCTTGAGCGGCGTAAAGACGATTCCGCTGTTGGGGCTGTTGGTGAAGCCGTTGATCGAGAGCCCCGGGAACGCCACGGTGTTTTCCACGCCAGGATGCTCGGCGGCGATCTGCGACATGCGCTTGATCACGTCCTCGGTGCGATCCAGCGTGGCCGCATCAGGCAGCTGGGCGAATGCGACCAGGTATTGCTTGTCCTGCGGCGGTACGAAGCCGGTCGGTGTGCTGGCAAAACCCAGATAGCCGAGGCCGACCAGGCCGACGTAGACCACCAGCGCAATGCCGCTACCCCGCAGAATGCGCCGGACCGCACCGACGTAGCCATGACTGGCGCGGTCGAACACGCGGTTGAACGGCGCGAAAAGCCAGCCGCCGAACAGTTTGTCCAACAGACGGGAGAAGCCGTCCTTCGGTGCGTCATGCCCGCGCAGCAAGGCGGCGGCAAGGGCAGCGGACAGGGTCAGCGAGTTGAACGCCGAGATCACAGTGGAAATGGCGATGGTCAATGCGAATTGTTGGTAGAACTGGCCGGTGAGGCCGGAGATGAACGCGGTCGGGATGAACACCGCGCACAAGACCAGTGCCGTGGCGATGATTGGCCCGGTTACTTCCTTCATCGCCTGCTTGGTGGCGTCCACCGGCGATTTGCCGAGGCCGATGTTCCGCTCGACGTTCTCGACGACCACGATCGCATCGTCCACCACTATGCCGATCGCCAGCACAAGGCCAAACAGTGACAACGCATTGAGCGAGAAGCCGAGCATGTGCATGACCGCGAAGGTGCCGATCAACGATACCGGTACGGCGGCCAACGGGATGATCGAAGCGCGCCAGGTCTGCAGGAACAAGATGACGACCAGCACCACCAGGACGATGGCCTCGAGCAAGGTGTGTACCACCGCTTCGATGGAGCCGCGCACGAAGATCGTCGGGTCGTAGACGATTTCGTAGTCCACACCCTGCGGGAATTCCTGCTTGAGTTCGGCCATGCGCGCGCGCACCGAGTCGGAAATCTCGATGGCGTTTGATCCGGGCCGCTGGAACACCGGAATGGCCACAGCGGGTTGATTGTTCAACAGTGAGCGCAGGGCGTATTGGCTGGAACCCAGCTCGATCCGTGCAATGTCGCGCAGGCGAGTGATCTCGCCGTCACTGCCGGCCCGCACGATGATGTTCTCGAACTCGTCTTCGGTGACCAGACGGCCCTGGGTGTTGATCGATAGCTGGAAGTCCGTCGCGCCTGGCGCAGGCGGTGCGCCCAGCGCTCCCGCGGCTACCTGGCGGTTCTGCTCGCGGATGGCATTCACTACATCGGTCGCGGTGAGGTTGCGCGAGGCGACCTTGTTCGGGTCCAGCCACACCCGCAGCGAGTAGTCACCCATGCCGAACAGCTGCACATCGCCCACGCCGTCTAGCCGCGCGAGCTCGTCCTTGACGTTGAGCGCCGCGTAGTTCGACAGGTAAAGCATGTCATAGCGGTTATCGGGCGATGTCAGGTGCACGACCATCGTCAGATCGGGCGAGGCCTTGTCCACCGTTACGCCGAGCCGCTGGACTTCGGTCGGCAACGTCGGCATGGTCCGCGTGACGCGGTTCTGGATCTGCACCTGTGCGTTGTCCAGATCAGTGCCGAGCGCAAAGGTGATGGTCAGCTTGAGCTTGCCGTCGGCCGTCGCCTGGGACGACATGTAGAGCATGCCTTCCACGCCGGTGATGGCCTGCTCCAGCGGCGACGCGACGGTTTCACCGATCACCTTTGGGTTGGCGCCGGGGAAGTTGGCCTGCACCACCACGGTTGGCGGCACCACTTCCGGGTATTCGCTGATCGGCAGCTGGAACAGCGAGATGGCGCCCCCAATGAGGATAATCAGGGACAGCACCGCCGCGAAGATCGGCCGCTGAATGAAGAATTGCGAGAAATTCATGACGCACTCCGGGGTAAAGGGCGCGCCTGACGCGCCCTGACGGAATCGAATGTTGTTTTTGCGGGCCCGCTGGCGCGGATTAGCGCGGCTCAGCTACTGGGGCGGCCCGTCACGGTGCGGTCGACGAGCTCCGTCTTGAACGCGGCCGTGATAGCGCGGTTCTGCTCTTTCAGTGCAGCGAGAGTGTCTGCATCCGCCATGGGCACGGTTTCCGGGGTTACCGGGCTGCCTGGGCGGACGCGCTGGAGCCCGTTCACGACGATGGTTTCGCCCTCGTCGAGGCCGTTGCGAACGATGCGCAGCCCTTCGAGCTTTGGCCCCAGTTCGACGGCGCGGTAGCTGACCTTGCCGTCCTCGCCCAACACCAGGACGAACTTCTTGCCGAGGTCAGTCCCCACCGCGACGTCCTTGATCAACACCGCCTCGTAGGTGGCGCTGCCGACCAGCTTCAGCCTCGCGTAGAGCCCCGGGGTGAAGCTGCCGTCACGGTTGTCGAACACGGCGCGCCCGCGGATGGTGCCGGTACGCGGGTCGACCTGATTGTCGATGAAGTCCATGTGGCCCAAATGAGGATGGCCGTCTTCGTCGGAAAGCCCCAGGTAGACCGGCGTTTCTTCACCACGTGAGCCGTTGCGCGCCAGTTCGCGATACTTCAGGTAGGTGCGCTCGTCCGCTTCGAAATAGGCGTAGACCTTGTCGGTCGAGACCAACGTGGTCAGCAGCGCCTCACCCGCGTTGACCAGGTTACCCGCGGTTATCATCGCGCGGCCGACGCGGCCATTGATTGGCGCGGTGACGCGGGTAAAACTGAGGTCCAGCTTGGCGGCGTCGAGTTGCGCCTGGATCGCGGCCGTGGCGGATTTGGCTTCGCTGGCGGCGCTCACGCGAGCATCGGCCAGTTCTGCCGAAATGGCGTTGTTAGCCCTCAGACGCTCGCCACGCTCCGCCTCGCTAGCGGTACGGCGCTGGGTGGCGAGGGCCTGTTGCAGCTCGGCCTGTAACCGTTTGACCTGCGCTTCGAACGGACGTGGATCGATCTGGAAGAGGAGGTCGCCCTTCTTGACCAGCTCACCTTCCTCGAAAGCGACCTTGTCGATGAAGCCGGATACCCGTGGCCGAATCTCGACGGACTCGGGTGCTTCGAGCCGCCCGGTCAATTCGTCCCATTCGGTGACCTGTTGTTCGATGACCTGGGCGACGCTGACGGCTGGCGGGGGCGCTGCTGCGGCCTCGGTCGCTTCCGGTGCTTTCCCGCACGCGGCCACGAGGGTTGCCGCAAGGGCAACCAGGGGATAACGCAACGCGTTGAGTGAACGTTCCATGCTTGGCTCCGCAATCGTTTTTTATCGATGGTGCGGAGTGTGCGTGGTGGGCTCGCAATGCAGAAATCGAACGAGCCGAAGGTGAATATCATTGGGGATGATGTTGCGGGCGTTTATATCGACCAGCGATGCGGTCGGTGCAGCTACGTCGGGCGCTACAAACTATCCGGATCACCCACGAACATCTGAATCCGCGACCGCAGCCACCGCTCGGCCGGGTCGTTGTCCTGGGCGCCGCGCCACGCCATGGACAGTTCGAAGTCCTGGCTGGTCTCGAAGGGCAGGGGTTCTGCGCGCACGCCGCCGCGCGCGGCCAAGGCTTCGGCCGCATAGTCCGGGACTGTTGCCACCAGGTCAGTTCCGGCGAGCAGGCTGGCCAGGCCGTTGAACTGCGGGACGGCCAGCACGACCTTACGCTTGCAACCGTGCAGGGCCAGTTCCTCATCGATATAACCGTTGAGGTCCCCGGCGAACGACACCATCGCATGCGGCCGTGAACAGTAGTCTTCCATGGTCATTCGCCCGGGAATGCTGTCGGCACGCAGCAGCATCGGTTTGGGCCGG
Organism: Stutzerimonas chloritidismutans; assembly: GCF_051486945.1. Classification (GTDB taxonomy): domain Bacteria; phylum Pseudomonadota; class Gammaproteobacteria; order Pseudomonadales; family Pseudomonadaceae; genus Stutzerimonas; species Stutzerimonas chloritidismutans_B. The sequence continues at coordinate 163,080 of NZ_JAHVDX010000001.1, forward strand.
CGCAGCACCTTGCGCTTCGCGTTGGCTGGCAACTCCTCGGTGTAGCAGACACCGACCGAGATTTCCCCCGAGGCCAGCAGCCCAGGCATCAGCAGGTAGTTAGCGCGCCTGACCACGAGCACCACGCCCGGCGCCTCGGCACGGATTCGGCGGAGCATTTGCGGCAGCAGGGCGAACTCCACCTCGTCGGTCAAACCGATGCGGAAAACCAGTTCGCTGGTAGCCGGATCGAAGCTCGCGGCACGGCTCACCGCCGTCGAGATGGAGTCGAGTGCCGGCGACAGCAGCCCGGCGATCTCCTGGGCACGGGCCGTCGGCTCCATGCTGCGCCCGGTCCGGACGAACAGTGGATCGTCGAACAACGTACGCAGGCGAGCCAGGGCTGCGCTGATCGCAGGTTGCCCAAGAAACAGTTTTTCAGCCGCCCGCGTCACGCTGCGCTCGTGCATCAGCGTTTCGAAGACGATCAACAAGTTCAGGTCGACGCGGCGCAGATCGTTGCGATTCATGCCATTCACTTCAAGCTGGGGTCAGAAAGGAATGCAGCTGACCTTTGGGGTGTGCGTCAGCATTCTAGACACAACCCTACGCGCCGGGCATGTCGATTTCCGCTTTGCAAATGCACAAAACTGCAGATCGAGTACGACATTACATACAGCGGATCATCATTCGTGGACATGGCGACTATCGAAAGGAATGCGGTATCGGCGGCTGGAGTTGTGCTGTCGGTGCAGATAGAGTCACTCCCACAGTTGTAATCGAGGGGTCTTTTTCATGTCCCGCATCATTCGTTTTCACCAGTTCGGTCCAGCCGAGGTGCTGCGCTACGAGCAGCGGGAGACCCCGCGGCCCGGGCCCGGTGAGGTACTGGTGGGCGTCAGGGCCATCGGCGTGAGCTGGAACGACGTGCTCTGGCGGCAGAATCTCGCGCCACGCAAGGCGCAGCTGCCGGCTGGGTTGGGTAGCGAGATCGCAGGGGAAGTGCTCGCGGTAGGCGAAGATGTGGACGGCTTTGCCGTCGGCGACCGGGTAGCCAGCTTTCCCGGCCACGATCTGAACCAGTATCCGCTCTATGCCGAGCAGGTCTTGCTGCCGCATACCTCGCTCGTCCACTACCCTGACATGCTCGGCGCAGCCGAGGCTTGCATTCACTACACCCCGGCACTGGTCGCTTATTTCGCGCTGGTCGAACTGGCGCAGCTCGAGCCAGGCCAGCACGTGCTGGTCACCCAGGCCCGGCACTGCACCGGACCGATTGCGGTACAGCTGGCCAAGGCCCTGGGCGGGCGGGTGATCGCAACGTGTGATACCAGCGATGACCGGGATTTCATGCGCGAGCTAGGAGCCGAGACGGTGATCGTCACCGAGGAAGAGGACCTGGTCGGCCGCCTGCAGAAAATTACTGGCGGCGCCGGCGTCGAGGTGGTGCTCGATGGCTGCGGCGGCTCCCAGATGAAGCTGCTGGGCGATGTCATCGCGCCGCGCGGCAAGCTGATCCTCTACGGGCTCAACGGCGGCAACGAAACGGCTTTCCCGGCGTGTGCGGCGTTCCAGAAGAACTTCAAGTTCTTCCTGCATTGCCTGTGTGATTTCACTGGACAGCCGGAACTCGGCATCGAGCAGAATTGCGAGGCGCTCGGCCGCGCGCTTCGGCATATCAACCAACTGACGGCCGACCGGCTGATCACGCCGCAGCTCGACCGTGAGTTCAGCTTCGACGAAGTGGTCGCCGCCCACGAATACGTCGAAAGCGGCGTCCCACGCGGGCGCGTCGCCTTGCGCGTGGAGTGAGCATCGCAGGCGGCTGGCCAAGCCTGCCGCCTGACGCACCCAGCCCCTATTCGTCACTCAACATCAGCTGTTGCCTTTGACCCAGCGAGCATGCCGCCGCGGGCCTCTCATCGCGCCATCGAAACTTTTACCGCAGCCGCTCAGTCCTCCGAAGACAGGTCTCACACCCGTTTCATGGAGGCGATGAATGTCCGATAACCAGACGCTACCCCCGCAGCAACAACCCGAGCCCGGCAAGGAAGGCGAAATGAACCCGCGCCCGCAGTATCGGGGCGAGGACTACAAGGCTGCCGGCAAACTGCAGGGCAAGGTCGCGGTGATCACCGGTGGCGACAGCGGCATCGGCCGCTCGGTGGCCGTACTGTTCGCGAGAGAAGGCGCGGACGTCGTCATCCTCTACCTCGATCAACACCAGGATGCCGAACAGACCCGCAAGGTCGTAGAAGAGCAGGGGCGCCAGTGCCTGACGTTTGCAGGTGACGTCGCCGATCGCGACACCTGCCGCAAAGTAGTCGACGAGACGATTGCCCGCTTCGGCAAGCTCGACATTCTCGTCAACAATGCCGCCGAGCAACACCCACAGAAGGCCTTCGAGGACATCCCTCCTGAGCAATGGGAAAAGACGTTCCGCACCAATGTCTTCGGTATGTTTCAGATGACCCAGGTCGCGCTGCCGCACTTGAAGCAAGGCGCTTCGATCATCAACACCAGCTCGGTTACCGCCTACAAGGGCAACCCGATGTTGATCGACTACAGCTCGACCAAGGGCGCCATCGTGGCCTTCACCCGGGCGTTGTCGATGAGCCTGGCCGAGCGCGGAATCCGGGTCAATTCAGTCGCGCCGGGTCCGATCTGGACGCCGCTTATCCCATCGACCTTCGACGCGGACAAGGTCGCCGAATTCGGCGCCAACGTCCCGCTCAAGCGCCCGGGCCAGCCCGACGAGGTGGCACCAGCGTATGTGTACCTGGCCAGCAGCGACGCCTCGTACGTCAGTGGGCAGGTCATTCACGTCAATGGCGGCACGGTCGTGAACGGCTGATCCAGCCCCCCTCAGGAGATAGCCCATGCCTCGTACGATCTGGAAAGGCGCAGTCAGCTTCGGACTGGTACATATTCCGGTGGCACTGGTGCCGGCCACTACGCGACAAGGCATCGACTTCGATTGGCTCGACAAGCGCAGCATGGACCGCGTTGGCTACAAACGTATCAACAAGACCACCGGCGAAGACATCGACAGCGAAAACATCGTCAAAGGCGTCGAGTATGAAAAGGGGCATTACGTCGTCATCAGCGATGATGAGATCAAGTCCGCTCACCCAAAGGCGACGCAGACCGTTGACATCATTGCCTTCGTCGATGCCAAGGATATTTCCTTCCTGTATATCGACACCCCCTACTACCTCACGCCCGATCGCCGAGGCGAGAAGGTCTACGCTCTGCTGCGCGAAACCCTGTTCCAGACCGGAAAAGTGGGCATCGCCAACGTCGTGCTACGCAACAAGCAGCACCTGGCCGTTGTGATGCCGCTCGGCAAGGCGCTGGTGATGAATACCTTGCGCTGGGCCGACGAGGTGCGCGGTGTCGAATACCTGGAGATGAAGGACGAAGCGCTCAACGCCGACCTCAATCCACGTGAGCTGGACATGGCCAAGCGTCTGGTCGAGGACATGAGCGAAAACTGGGACCCGGCCCAGTACAAAGACACCTTCCAGGACCAGATCATGGACCTGGTCGAAACCAAAGCGCGCGAAGGCAAGCTGGAAGCGGTCGGTGGGCCGGAAGAAGCCGTCGATCGGCGCAGCGCCGATGTCATCGACCTTACCGAGCTACTCAAGCGCAGCCTCGCCGGCAAGTCGGCGAAAAAGCCAGCACCGGAAGAGACCGCCGATGCCGATGAAGGCGATGAGGAAGAGGCCGCCCCGGCGCGGCGTCCGGCGAGCAAGTCGGGCACAGCCAAGAAGGCGCCAGCCAAGGCCACGGCGAGCAAGTCCAGCACCAGCAGCAAAGCGGCAACGAGTAAGGCAACCGGCACGCGCAAGCCCGCCGCGAGCAAATCCAGCAGCAAGAAGGCCAGTTGACGGATCAGGAGGCTGCATGCCCGCGAAGCCCGGCAAGGCCCGCCCCGAGGTGGGCGGCATTGGTATCAGCAACCCCCAGCGCGTCATCGATTCGCACAGCGGCGCCACCAAGCTGCAACTCGCCGAGTATTACCTGGCCGTTGGCGATCGGTTGATGCCGCATCTGGCCGGCCGCCCACTGTCCATCGTCCGCGCTCCGGATGGGGTGGACGGCGAAAGCTTTTTCCAGCGGCATTGCGGCCGGTTGAAGATGCCGCACATGAAGGTACTGCCCAAGTCGCTCGATCCGGAACATGCCCGCCTGATCCAGGCCGACAGCGTGACGGCCATTGTCGAGGCGTCACAAATGGGCACGGTCGAGTTTCACACCTGGAATGCCCATAGCGACCGCATCGATCGGCCGGATCGCCTGGTATTCGATCTCGATCCCGATCCCGAGCTGCCCTGGGCGCGAATGATCGAGGCGACGTGCCTGACGCTGGACTTGCTCGATAGCCTAGGGCTGCGCGCGTTCCTAAAGACCAGTGGTGGGCGTGGCATGCATGTGGTGGTGCCAATCGACCGGCGCAGCAGCTGGGAATGCGCCAGTGAATTCGCCCGCGCCGTGACCGTTCGGCTGACCAAGGAATCCCCCGAGCGGATCGTGGCCAAGATGGGGCCCAAGAACCGGGTCGGCAAGATCTTCGTCGACTACCTGCGCAACCAGCGCGGTGCCAGCACCGTCGCGGCGTATTCCGCGCGCGCGAGGGCTGGCCTGCCGGTGTCGATGCCCGTGCGCCGCGACGAGCTGGAAAGCCTGGGCGCGGCCAACCGCTGGACCATTCTCAACGTCCATGAGCGTTTAGACGCGCTCGAGCGGGACCCCTGGGCCGATTTCGGCTCGATCCGCCAATCACTCTCCAGCCGCCTGCTCGCATCGGTCACCGGTCGCGAGTAGCAGGAGAAAACTTTCCATCGCCAGATCATCGGCTAGCCTTGTGGTAGCGCAGCCGTATGCGCATGCCTTGTCGCGCTGGAGGAACCATCCCAGAGAGGCTGGAGTCGATTGATCCGATGAGGCAGACATAACAAGTAGCAGGAGATACCGATGACCGTGCGAGTATCCCGGCGACAGTTCCTGAAGTTCGGTGCGGCCGGTGTGGGCGCCTCGAGCATGGCAATGATGGGATTTGCGCCTGATGAAGCCGTCGCGTCGATACGTCACTTCAAACTGACCGGCGCCAAAATTACCCGCAACATCTGCACCTACTGCTCGGTGGGTTGCGGCATGTTGCTGTACGCACGTGGGGACGGTGCGGCCAATGTGGTCGACGAGATCTACCATGTCGAAGGCGACCCAGACCACCCGGTCAGCCGCGGCTCGCTCTGCCCACGGGGCGCGGGCGTGCTGGATTTCATCAAGAGCGAATCACGGGTGAAATACCCCGAAGTTCGCGAGCCTTACACCAACGAGTGGAAGCGCATCAGTTGGGAAGAGGCTTACAGCCGCATCGCCCGGCACATGAAGGATGACCGCGATCGTAATTTCGAGACGCACGACGAGCAGGGCAGGTTGGTCAACCGTTGGATGACGACCTCGATGGTGGCGGCCTCGGCCTGCACCAACGAAACGGCCTATCTGACGCAGAAGATCACCCGCGCGCTCGGCATCCTCAAACTGGACAACCAGGCGCGCGTCTGACACGGACCAACGGTGGCAGGTCTTGCCCCAACATTTGGTCGCGGTGCCATGACGAACCACTGGACCGACATTGCCAACGCCAATGTCATCCTGTCCATGGGCGGCAACTCCGCTGAAGCGCACCCTGTCGGTTTCCGCTGGGTAATCAAAGCCAAGGAACGCAGCAATGCGATCCTGATCTCCATCGACCCGCGGTTTAACCGCACCACGGCGGTGGCGGACTATCACGCCTGGCTACGGACAGGGACGGATATCGCCTTTCTCGGCGGTTTCATCAACTACCTGATCGAAACCGACCGCTACGCCCACGAGTACGTGCTCGAGTACACCGATGCGAGCCTCATCGTAGCCGAGGGCTTCGGCTTTCATGAAGGCTTGTTCACCGGCTACAACCCGGACAAGCACAACTACGACCGCAAGACATGGAACTTCGAGCTCGACGAAAACGGCTTCGCCCGTCGCGACGTGAGCTTGCAGAACCCACGCTGCGTCTTCCAGCTGCTACGCCAGCACTACAGCCGCTACACGGTCGACCAGGTCGAGAACATCTGTGGGATGCCGAAGGAGACGGTCCTGCAGCTATGGGACCTGATGGCGCAGACCTCGGCCCCCGACAAAACGATGACCATCCTGTACGCGCTTGGCTGGACGCAGCACACCATCGGGTCGCAGATCATCCGCTGCGGCGCCATGGTTCAGCTACTGCTCGGCAACATGGGTATGCCCGGCGGCGGCGTGAACGCGCTGCGTGGGCATTCCAACATCCAGGGCCTGACCGACATCGGTCTACTGTCGAACCTGTTGCCGGGCTACATGAACCTGCCGTCGGTGAATCTGCAGTCGTATCAGGACTACATGAAGACCCGCGTCAAGCTGCCGTTACTCGAAGGCGAGGTGTCGTACTGGAAGTTCTACGAGCGCTTCTTCGTCAGCCTGATGAAGGACTGGTATGGCGACGTCGCGACCCAGGAAAACAACTGGTGCTACGACTGGCTGCCCAAGCTCTCGGAACCGATCTACGACGTGCTGTATGCCGTAAACGACATGACGCTGGGCAAGATGACGGGCGCCTTCTGCCAAGGCTTCAACATCCTTGCGGCGTTCCCGAACAAGGCGAAGGTGTTCGATGGCCTGTCGAAGCTCAAGTACCTGGTGATCATGGATCCGCTGAAGGTCGAGACAGGCGAGTTCTGGAAGAACTTCGGCGAATACCACGATGTCGACCCGTCGCAGATCGCGACTGAAGTGTTCCGGCTGCCAACGACCTGTTTCGCCGAAGACGATGGCTCGATTACCAACAGCTCTCGTTGGCTTCAATGGCATGAGAAGGCAGCACCTGGGCCAGGCGAGGCGATGACCGACACGGAAATTCTCGCTGAGGTCTTCCTGCGCCTGAGGGAGATGTACAAAGAAGAGGGCGGAGCCTTCCCGGATCCGATCCTGAATCTCACCTGGAATTACAAGGATCCGGATTTCCCGAAAGCCCACGAGCTGGCCATGGAGTACAACGGCCGGGCGCTTGCGGACATTACGGACGACGCTGGCAATGTCATCCGGCGCGAGGGCGAGCAGCTGAAGGATTTCAGCGAGCTGCGCGCGGATGGTTCTACCGCCTGCGGCTGCTGGATCTACTCCGGCGCCTGGCCGCAGGAAGGCAACATGATGGCGCGGCGGGACAATGCCGACCCATACAACACCGGCAACACGCTCGGTTGGGCATGGGCCTGGCCGATGAACCGCCGGTTGCTCTACAACCGCGCCTCCGCTCGGCCCGATGGCACGCCTTGGGCGCCGAACAAGGCGTTCGTCTGGTGGAACGGTGAGCGCTGGACCGGTGCCGATGTGCCGGACTTCCCGATCAACTCGCCACCATCACAGGGCGTACGGCCGTTCATCGTGACGCAGACGGGCGGCGGTCATTTTTTCGCCTGTGAGTGGCTCAACGAAGGCCCGTTCCCTGAACACTACGAGCCGATGGAGAGCCCGATCGATCGCAATCCATTGAACCCGGACAACCCGCTGGCACTGCACAATCCGGCGGTGCGGGTGTTCGAGCAGGACCGTGACTCGTTCGGCAGCAACAAGGAGTTCCCGTACGCGGCGACTACCTACCGCCTCACTGAGCATTTCCATTACTGGACGACCCATGTGCGCCTCAACGCCATCGCCCAGCCGGAGAAATTCATTGAGATGAGCGAGGTGCTGGCTAGCGAGCTGGGCATCGTGGCAGGGGAGCGCGTGCGCGTCACATCCAAGCGCGGCTACATCACGGCGGTTGCCGTGGTGACGAAACGCATGGTGCCGTTGCAGATCGATGGTCGCACCGTGCATCAGATCGGCATTCCCATCCACTGGGGGTTCAAGGGCGTCGCGAAGAAGGCGCACTTGACCAACACCCTGACGCCTTTCGTGGGTGACGGGAATACCCAGACACCAGAGTTCAAGTCGTTCCTGGTGAACGTGGAGAAAATCGGAGGTGCCGTCTGATGCGAGGCGACCAGATCAACCTGCAGAACATCATCGCCCGATCGGCCACGACGACCCCCTCGCCGCAGGTGCGGCACGGGGGCGTCGAGAAGGTCACCAAACTAATCGACGTCTCCGTGTGCATCGGCTGCAAGGCCTGCCAGGTGGCATGTTCGGAATGGAATGACCTGCGTGACGACGTCGGTGAATGCGATGGCACCTACAACAACCCTCAGGACTTATCGCCGGAGTCGTTCGAGGTCATGCGCTTTTCCGAATACGAGGACGAGCAGGGCAACCTCGAGTGGCTGATCCGTAAGGACAACTGCATGCATTGCGCCGAGCCGGGTTGCCTCAAGGCCTGCCCTTCGCCTGGCGCCATCGTGCAGTACGCCAACGGCATCGTGGACTTCAACTCCGAGCACTGTATTGGTTGCGGTTACTGTGTGGCCGGCTGCCCGTTCGATATTCCCCGGATATCGAAAAAAGACAACAAGGCCTACAAATGCACGCTGTGCTCCGACCGCGTTTATCACGGGCTGGAGCCCGCATGCGTCAAGAGCTGCCCGACCTCGGCGATCATGTTCGGCACCAAGGAAGACATGCTCGACTACGGCGCGCACCGGGTCGAACACCTCAAGGGCCGGGGATACGAGAACGCCGGGATTTATGACCCAGCGGGCGTAGGCGGCACCCACGTGGTGTACGTGTTGCAGCACGCCGACAAGCCGGAGATCTACAGCGGCCTGCCGAAAGACCCGCACATCAGCCCGACGGTGGAGCTGTGGAAGGGTGTGACCAAGCCGATCATGTCCGTGGCGCTCGGCATGTCGGTGCTGGCCGGCTTCTTCCACTACGTCATGAAGGGGCCGAAGGAGGAGCCGGAGGATGATCCCGATCCCGAGCTCGCTGCGGCCGATCGCGACCTCGACCGGCGCGGGGAGGACAGGTTATGAGCCATTCGAACGTCAAGCACGGCATCCTGCGGTACGGCTGGTGGACGCGCGTCAACCACTGGCTGATCGCGATCAGCTTCGTGCTGCTCGTGCTCAGCGGGCTGGCTTTGTTCTACCCGGCGTTCTTCGGCCTGACAGCGCTGTTCGGCGGGCCGGAACCTACGCGCATCGTGCACCCCTACATCGGAGTGTTCATGTCGCTGTTCTTCGTCATCCAGGCGGTGCGCTTTTTTCGCGACAACCTAATCCGCCGGCATGATGTTCAGTGGGTAAAGCAGATCCGTGACGTGCTGGGCAACCGTGACGAGCGGCTGCCGCCGGTAGGCAAGAACAACGCCGGGCAGAAGCTCGTCTATTGGATCTTCCTCGCCACGGTACCGGTGCTGCTCGTGACCGGTTTCGTGCTGTGGCGGCCCTGGATCGCCGATGACATGCCGGTTTGGGCACTGCGTTGGGCGGTGACTATCCATGCCTACACGGCCTTCATCGCGATCATCACGCTGGTGATCCATATCTACTCGGCAATCTGGGTGAAGGGCTCGATCAGGGCCATGACGCAGGGTCGGGTAAGCCACGCCTGGGCGCGGCATCATCACGGCCTGTGGTATGACGAAGTGCGCCGCAAGGAAGGCTATGACGATCCGGGTGGTCTGTCGCCGAACCGCGACGTGCCGTCCAAACGAACCTGAGGAGCAGTAGTGAACCACACCTATGGAAGTGCGCCGTCCGGGATCATGGAGGCGCCGTATGTGGTACTTCCGGATGCCAAGTTGTTCAGCAAGCGTGCCACTCGCCTGCGCGAGCTGGTCGAACAGGTGCCACCGCTTGATGAGTTTCTGGCCTTCATGGCGCGTGTCGTACAGGCCCAGCACCAGGTGCTGACCGAGCATGAGCCAGCCTGGCGCCCCCAGGCGGATGCGTTCGACAGGGCGCTCGAACACGGCATGCCGCCGCTGGGCTTCACGGCTTTGCGGCGCGACGTTCGCTGGCAGGACGATCTCAATGCCATGCTCGATGCGATGGAGTTACACATTGGCGAACGCCAGCGGCCTTTTATCGACGCCCTGCGCCACAAAGACAGCGCCGCGCTGGATGCCCTGGCTGAAACGGTATTTGAGGCCAACTCTGGAGACGAGACCACGCGGCCCTTGTTGCCGCTGGTGGCCGCGGCTTTGCAGGTGAGCTGGGCTCGGCTGGCGATAAGCCTGCCACGCCCACCCGAGCGGCCGACGGGCGAAGCCCGCGCCTTGTGCCCGACCTGTGGCTCGGCACCGGTAGCCAGCGTGGTGCATAACGAACGGCATCGCAGCGGTGTGCGGTATCTGCACTGCTCCTTGTGCGCGACAGAATGGCATCTGGAACGCGTCAAGTGCAGTGTCTGCGACAGTGGCGGCAAGCTCCTTTATGTCGAACTGAAGGACGAGCACGGTAAGGCCGTGCTGCCAGTGCAGGCCGAGACCTGCGACGGCTGCCACAGCTACTTGAAGCTGATGCAGCGAGAGATTCATGGCCGCGCAGACCCCATCGCCGATGACTTGGCCAGTCTCGCCCTCGACATGCTCCTGGCCGAGCAGGGCACCTATGCCCGCACTGGCTACAACCCGCTGTTGATTCCTGGCGACTGAAGCAGCATCAGCGAGCGCTGCAGCCGCCCGCTCGCTGACAAGCCTGGCAGCGCCCACCTCTCTGACCATGGCTATTAACAGGCGAAACGGCTCTGCGTCAGGCGGTAGCGGTCGCCTGGGCTGAACTTTTGTCGCGTGTATTGGTTCGGAAGAACAGAGCCCGAGAAAGCCCGTCATCGCGGGTTTTCCCTTCGCACCGATCACGCGTCAGGAGCCCGTTCGATGAGCGATGCACAGCCCCAAGCCCCAATTCATCCCCGACTGGAACAAGCACTGCGCACCCCACGTATCGCCATCGAGGCGATCCAGCCAACGCTCGAAGGCGGGCGTTTTGCGGCCAAGGCAATCATTGGCCACCCAGTAACCGTCACCGCCAAGATTTTTGCCGACGGCCACGACCAGCTCGCCGCCAGCATCTGCTGGCGGATGAAGGGCGAGGACGGCTGGCGGCGCGCACGGCTCAAGCTGCTCGGCAACGACAGTTGGGAAGGGCAGTTCACGCCGACCCAGGTCGCCACGCATGAATTCATGATCGAAGCCTGGTGGGATGTCTACGAGACCTACCGTTACGAACTCTCGAAAAAGCACGCCGCCGGTGTACCCGTGCAGCTTGAACTTCAAGAGGGGCGTCTTCTTCTGGAGCAGGCGATATCGCGGGCGCAAGGCGAAACCCGCGCAACGCTAGAGGATTTGCTACACCGGTTGGACTCGGCACACCTCGACGACGAGCGGGTTTCGGTGATGCTCGCGGGCGAAACGGCTGCCGCCATGGTCGATGCCGACTCACGTTCGCACCTCAGCCAGACCCATAACTTCCCGCTGGAAGTGGAGCGGCCGTTGGCACAGTTCGCGAGCTGGTACGAGCTGTTCCCGCGTTCGGAGACCGACGATCCGAACCGCCACGGCACCTTTCGTGACGTCCACAAGCGGCTTCCCTCGATCCGCGACATGGGGTTCGACGTGCTCTACTTCCCGCCGATCCATCCTATCGGCCGCAAGCATCGCAAGGGACGTAACAACAGCCTGGAGGCCGGGCCGAACGATCCTGGCAGCCCTTACGCCATTGGTAGCGAAGCCGGCGGGCACGATGCGATTCATCCCGAGTTGGGCACGTTGGATGATTTCCGCGAACTGGTCCGTGCGTCGCGCGAACACGGGCTCGAAATCGCGCTCGATTTCGCCATCCAATGTTCGCAAGACCACCCCTGGCTGAACGAACACCCGGGCTGGTTCTCCTGGCGGCCGGACGGCACCATCAAGTACGCCGAGAACCCGCCCAAGAAGTACCAGGACATCGTCAACGTCGACTTCTACGCCGAAGACGCCATGCCCGGCCTCTGGATCGCCCTGCGCGACGTCGTCTGGCATTGGGTGGAGCAGGGCGTGAAGATCTTCCGCGTCGACAACCCGCACACCAAGCCGTTGCCGTTCTGGGAATGGCTGATCGCCGATATCCGCGAACGCGACCCGGACGTGATGTTCCTCTCTGAGGCCTTCACCAAGCCGGCGATGATGGCGCGGCTCGGCAAGGTCGGTTTCAACCAGAGCTACACCTACTTCACCTGGCGAAACAACAAGGCCGAGCTGAGCGAGTACTTCACGGAGCTGAACCAGCACCCGCTGCGCGACTGTTATCGGCCAAACTTCTTCGTCAATACCCCGGATATCAATCCCTTCTTCCTGCATGACTCCGGTCGGCCCGGCTTTCTGATCCGTGCGGCGTTGGCGACCATGGGCTCTGGCCTGTGGGGTATGTATTCCGGCTTTGAGCTGTGCGAGTCCGCGCCGATCCCAGGCAAGGAGGAATACCTCAACTCCGAGAAATACGAGATCCGTCCGCGCGATTATCACGCCCCGGGAAATATCGTCGCCGAGATCGCTCAGCTCAACCGCATCCGCCGCCAGAACCCGGCGCTGCAGACTCATCTCGGCTTCCAGGCCTACACGGCCTACAACGACAACATTCTTTACTTCGGCAAGCGCACCCCGGATCGCAAGAACTTCATCCTGGTCGCCATCAGCCTTGACCCGCACAACGCTCAGGAAGCGCATTTCGAACTTCCGCTCTGGGAGCTGGGCCTGCCAGATCATGCCGAAACTCGCGGCGAAGACCTCATGAACGGGCACCGCTGGACCTGGTACGGCAAGACTCAATGGATGCGCATCGAGCCGTGGCACCTGCCTTTCGGCATCTGGCGGATATCGTCAGATGCGATGAATCCCGACTTAAAGTGATTTATTAAGAAGGAAGAAGAACGCTAACAACTTCAGTGGCATGCGTGGCTTTCTTGATAGCGATTAGAGCCTGCCAGTCGCTGACTGCTTTTCGCCCTTGCAGCTGGCGGGGCGAAGCGGAACAGGGGAATGAGACATGGCGAGAGCACGTAAACCGGCGGCCTTCATCAAAGACCCCCTCTGGTACAAAGACGCGGTGGTGTATCAGGTCCACCTCAAGTCTTTCTTCGACTCCAACAACGATGGCGTCGGTGATTTCGAGGGCTTGATCGATAAGCTCGATTACATCGCTGATCTCGGCGTGAACACGATTTGGCTGTTGCCGTTCTACCCCTCGCCGCGCCGTGACGACGGCTACGACATCGCGGAATACCGTGGCGTGCATTCAGACTACGGCACCATGGCCGATGCCAAGCGTTTCATTGCCGAGGCACACAAGCGCGGGCTGCGCGTCATCACCGAACTGGTGATCAACCACACCTCGGACCAGCATCCCTGGTTCCAGCGCGCGCGCAAGGCCAAGAAGGGGTCGGCGGCACGCAACTTCTACGTCTGGTCCGATACGGACGACAAATACCAAGGCACCCGGATCATCTTCCTCGACACCGAGAAGTCCAACTGGACGTGGGATCCAGTCGCCAAGCAGTACTTCTGGCACCGCTTCTACTCGCATCAGCCGGACCTCAACTTCGACAACCCGCAAGTCATGAAGGCTGTGCTCAGCGTCATGCGCTACTGGCTGGATTTGGGGATCGATGGGCTTCGGCTGGACGCGATTCCGTATCTGGTCGAGCGCGACGGCACCAATAACGAGAACCTGCCCGAGACCCATGCGGTGCTCAAGCAGATCCGCGCCGAAATCGACGCCAACTACCCGGATCGGATGTTGCTCGCCGAGGCCAACCAGTGGCCGGAAGACACCCAACTGTACTTCGGCGGGGAAGACGGTGGGCTCGGCGACGAGTGCCACATGGCGTTCCATTTCCCGTTGATGCCGCGCATGTATATGGCGCTGGCCCAGGAGGACCGTTTTCCGATTACGGACATCCTTCGGCAGACGCCCGATATTCCCGAGAACTGTCAGTGGGCGATCTTCCTGCGCAACCACGATGAGCTGACGCTGGAAATGGTCACCGACCGCGAACGCGACTATCTCTGGAACTACTACGCCAGTGACAAGCGCGCACGCATTAACCTCGGTATCCGCAGGCGCCTGGCGCCGCTGCTCGAACGCGACCGCAGACGCATCGAACTGCTGAACAGCTTGCTGCTTTCGATGCCCGGTACGCCGGTGATCTATTACGGCGACGAGATCGGTATGGGGGACAACATCTTCCTCGGCGACCGCGACGGGGTGCGCACGCCCATGCAATGGTCGCTGGACCGAAACGGAGGCTTCTCCCGCGCGGACCCGCCGAGCCTCGTACTGCCACCGATCATGGACCCGCTGTACGGCTACCAGGCGATCAACGTCGAGGCGCAGCAGCGCGACCCGCATTCGCTGCTTAACTGGACGCGGCGCCTGCTCTCGATCCGCAAGCAGTTCAAGGCCTTCGGGCGCGGCACGCTGAAGATGCTGGCACCCAGCAACCGCAGAATTCTTGCTTACCTGCGCGAATTCACGGGGCCGACCGGCGAAACGGAAGTGATCTTCTGCGTCGCCAACGTTTCGCGTTCGGCCCAGGCGGCAGAACTCGAACTGTCGCATTACGCCGGAATGGTGCCTGTCGAGATGGTTGGGGGCAGCGCATTTCCGCCCATCGGCCAACTGCCGTACCTGCTCACGCTGCCTCCCTATGGCTTTTATTGGTTCCAGCTGGCGACCAGTCACCAAATGCCCAGCTGGCACCAGGAACCGGTGGAAACCATGCCCGACTTCCAGACGTTGGTACTCAAGCGCCTGGATGCGCTCAATACATCGAACAAGCGCATCCTGGAGACCGAGTCACTGCCGGCCTACCTGCCCAAGCGTCGCTGGTTCGCCAGCAAGGACGCGCCGATCGATTCGATCAAGATCTGCTACAGCGTGCCTTTTGGTGATCCGCAACGCCCGGTGCTGCTCAGCGAGATTTCTGTAGAGTCCGGCGGGCGCACCGATCTGTACCAGCTGCCGCTGGGTTTCCTCGACGAAGACGACTTCGACATCGCGCTGCCTCAACAACTGGCGATGGCGCGGGTGCGCCGTGGCCCCCAGGTCGGGTTGCTGACCGACGCCTTTGCGCTCAAACAGTTCGTGCTGGGCGTAATTCAGGCGCTGCGAGAGGAGCGGGTGCTCCCGTGCGGCGACGGCGAGATTCGCTTTCAGCCGATGCCGCAGCTGGCGGACATCGAACTGCCGGAGGACGCCGAAGTGCGCTACCTCACGGCCGAGCAGTCGAACAGTTCGGCCATCATCGACAGCAGCATGATGATCAAGGTGTTGCGCCGGGTTTCGGCGGGCATGCACCCTGAGTTGGAGATGGGCAGTTTCCTTACCGAGCAAGGCTTTACGCACATCTCGGCGATGCTCGGGCAGGTCAGCCGGTTCGACAAGAACGGCGAGCCGCACGCGCTGATGGTCGTGCAGCGTTTTCTCGATAACCAAGGCGACGCATGGGAGTGGACGCTCAATACGCTGGACCGGGCGGTACGTGACCAGATTGCTGGCGGCGTGTCCCTGCACGAAAACCAGTACAGCGCGCTGGAAGAACTGGAGGCCTTCAATCGCCTGCTTGGCCAGCGCCTCGGCGAGATGCACATGGCGCTCGCGGTCAAGACTGACAACCCGGCCTTCGCCGGTGAGCAAACCAAGGCCGCCGATGCGAAGGAATGGACGCAATCCATCTCGGCGCAAGTCGAGCGTGCACTGGACCTGTTGCAGGATCGGCGCGGCGATCTTGACCGCAAGGCCGCCGCTCAGGTTGACCAGCTGCTCGGCCAACGCAAAGCCTTGCTCGGCGAAGTAAAGCGCCTGGCCGACCGAACCCTGGGCGGGTTGCGCACGCGGGTGCACGGCGACCTGCACCTCGGGCAAATCCTTGTCGCGCAGGGCGATGCCTATTTCATCGACTTCGAAGGCGAGCCCGCCCGTTCGCTGGAAGAGCGGCGCGCCAAGCTGAGCCCCTTCAAGGATGTTTCTGGCGTGCTTCGGTCCTTCGAATATGCCACCGCCATGGCACTGCGAAACGCGCAGATAAGCGATAGCTCCGAAGAAGCCAACCAGGCGCGGCGCAACATATCCGACACCTACCGGCAGAGCGCGCGGCGGGTGTTCCTCGAGGCTTACCGCGAAGCGACGGCAAAAATGCCGCATGCCTGGAAGGACGCTGCCGGTGCCGATGCGGCCCTTGCCCTGTTCAGCATCGAAAAGACTGCATATGAAGTGGCGTACGAGGCAGAGAACCGTCCGGCCTGGCTGTCGGTTCCATTGCAGGGATTGGCCGAGCTGGCACAACAGATTTCCGATGGAGGTTCCCAATGAGTGATCGACCGGTCGTGACCATGCCCGGAGAAAACCTGCTGCCAACTGACGCTGACGTTGACGCGCTGGTGCGCGCGGAACATGGCGATCCGTTTTCCATTCTCGGGCCACACCCGGACGGAGACGGCATGATGGTACGGGCTTACTTGCCCAACGCGCTCGGCGCCGAAGTCCTGGACCGCAGCGGAACCCGTGTGCTCGCCGCCATGGAGCAAGGCCAGGCGCCGGGCTTCTTATTCACCCGGCTGGCCAACCAGCAGCCTTATCTGTTGCGGATTCGTTGGGCCGGGGGTGAGCAAGTCACCGAAGACCCGTTCAGCTTCGGCCCGCAGCTGGGCGAGATGGACATGTATCTGTTTTCCGAGGGCAACCACCGGGAGATCGGGCGTGTCTTCGGCGCTCAGCCGATGGAAGTCGACGGGGTGCAAGGCGTGCGGTTTGCCGTCTGGGCGCCAAATGCGCGGCGCGTCTCGGTAGTAGGCGATTTCAACGCCTGGGATGGTCGTCGCCACCCGATGCGCTTGCGCTTCCCGTCTGGCGTCTGGGAAATTTTCATACCTCGCCTACAGCCTGGCGATCGCTATAAGTACGAGATCCTGGGCCAGCACGGCATCCTGCCCTTGAAGGCGGACCCCATCGCGCTTGCGACCGAGATGCCACCGGGCACCGCCTCGGTGATCGCCAGCCCGCTGGATTACGTATGGAAGGACCAGGCCTGGCTGGAGCAACGCCAGGCGCGTCACGCTTACCAGGCGCCCATGAGCATCTACGAGCTGCACGCAGGGTCATGGCGCCGCGAGGGGGGCGACGATGGGCGCCTTTACGACTGGCACGAGCTCGCCGAACGGTTGATTCCCTATGTGGTGGACATGGGTTTCACTCATATCGAACTCATGCCGATCATGGAGCATCCCTTTGGGGGCTCGTGGGGCTACCAGCTGCTCTCGCAGTTTGCGCCGAGCGCGCGCTACGGCACCGCGCATGACTTCGCCGCGTTCGTCGATGCCTGCCACAACGCCGGTATCGGCGTGATCCTGGATTGGGTACCGGCGCATTTTCCAACCGACGCCCATGGCCTCGGCGAATTCGACGGCACCGCGCTGTACGAATACGCGCACCCCTTCGAAGGGTTCCACCAGGATTGGGATACCTACATCTACAACCTGGGACGCACCGAGGTGCACGGCTTCATGCTGGCCTCCGCGCTGCACTGGCTGCGTGAATTTCACGTCGATGCGCTGCGTGTCGATGCGGTTGCGTCGATGCTTTACCGCGACTATTCGCGCAAAGAAGGCGAGTGGATTCCCAACCGTCACGGTGGGCGCGAGAACCTGGAAGCGATCGACTTCCTGCGCCACCTGAACGACGTGGTTGCGACCGAGACGCCCGGCGCTCTGGTGATTGCCGAGGAATCGACGGCCTTTCCCGGCGTGAGCAAGCCTACATCCGAGGGCGGGCTTGGCTTTGCCTACAAGTGGAACATGGGCTGGATGCACGACACCTTGAAGTACATCGAGGAGGACCCGATCCACCGGCAGTACCACCACGACAAGCTGACGTTCGGCATGGTCTACGCCTACTCGGAGCACTTCGTGCTGCCGATTTCCCACGATGAAGTCGTGCACGGCAAGGGTTCGCTGATCGACAAGATGCCGGGTGACCGCTGGCAGAAGTTTGCCAATCTTCGCTCGTACCTGACCTTCATGTGGACTCACCCCGGTAAGAAACTGCTGTTCATGGGCGCGGAGTTCGGTCAGTGGCGCGAATGGAGCCATGATCGCGAGCTGGACTGGCATCTGCTCGACGAGGCCGATCACCGCGGCGCTCAGAACCTGGTGCGCGACCTCAACCGCTTGTACGTGGAAGAGCAGGCGCTCCATGAGCTCGATACCGACCCAGCGGGCTTTCAATGGCTGATCGGCGACGACCGCACCAATAGTGTGTTCGCCTGGTTGCGCAGAAACTCGGCAGGTGAACCGTTGCTGGTGGTCGGTAACTTCACGCCGGTGGTACGCGAGGGGTACCGTGTTGGCGTACCGGTCGACTGCCGTTGGCAGGAGATCTTCAACAGCGACGCCGAATGCTACGGTGGTTCCAATGTGGGTAACGGCGGCAGCATGGCCGCCGAGCCTGTGGAGGCGCACGGCGAGCAAGTCTCGCTGTCACTCACGTTGCCGCCGCTGGGCGTGATCATCCTTCGACCGCAGGGCTGATCCAAGCGGGGTAAAAAAGCCGGGCCATCTTTCGATGGTCCGGCTTTTTCATGCCTCGACCGTATGAATCGGTGAAGTCTGGCCTCAGGTGCGGCGCGGCTGAGGTTCTTCGCTGGGGCGGGATTGGTTCCCGGTGCGCAGCTTTTTAGCACGCGCTTCGAGGACGACGTACACCAGTGTCGCGAACACCAGCGGCACCAGGAAGTAGACGACGCGATAGCCGATCAGCCCGCCGACGATCGCACCCTGGCTCAGCTCGTCCGCCAGCATCGCGACGAACACCGCCTCGATTACGCCGAGGCCCGCTGGAATATGTGCCAGCACACCCGCCATGCTGCTGATCATCAGGATGCCCAGCACCTCGGGGTAGGGTGCTTGCTGCGACAGCATGAAATAGACCACCAGCGCCATTAGCGACCAGTTCGACGCGCCGAGCAGCATCTGGAAGGCGGCCAGCCGGAACGACGGTAGGTGGATCTCATGGTTACGGATCGTCCAGTGGCGACGCTTGGACAGCCCACACGCGAGTAGATACGCCAACGCCGCTAGCAGCAGGACGAAGCCCAGCACACGCAGCGCGGTCTGGCCGATTTCCCAGTCTGCCGGCGGGCTGATCCAGCCCATCGCGAAAATCAGCCCGGCCAGCCAGAGATAGCCCAGCCAGTTGGTCAGGATGCTCAGCGTGAACACGCTGGTGATTTGTGACGCGCGCAGGCCGAGCCGCGAGTACAACCTGTAGCGCAAGGCGATACCGCCGACCCAGGCGCTCAGGTTGAGATTGAAGGCATAGCAGACAAAGGTCACCGGGATAATCTGCCGTACCGGCAGGTCATGCCGGGCGTACCGCTTGCCGAGCACGTCATAGCAGCAATACACCGCATAGCTCGTCAGCGTAGCGGCGCCAGCCAGTAGCAGGGTGGTGCCACTGTAGTTGCGCAGCGTCGCCGCCACTTCGCTCCAGTCCAGGTTGCGCGCGAGGCTCACCAGCAGCCCCACAACGAGGATGAAGAAGGCGTAAGTCAGCAACTTCTTGATGACGGGCCAGGCTCGTTTCCAGCGACTGCGTGGCGGGTCGTGGCGGGCTTCGGTCATTGATGGTCTCGCTGCAGCGGCGCGGGGGCGGGCTCGACCGGTTCCGGGTCCAGCAGCTCGAGCTTCGGCCGGTGAGCCGGAAACAGCCCGACCAACTGCGGAAAGTGCCGCAGGAAGTGGAAAATGATGAAGATCAACGGCGCCCGCCACCAGTAACCCCGCACGATGCGCTCCAGCGGAATGCGCCGGCAATCTTCCTGCAGCAGGCGGTCGAGCTTCTCGTGCAACAGCCGGTTGAAGCTGTGGTCGCGGATAATCAGGTTGGCTTCCAGATTGAGCGATAGGCTCAGCGGGTCGAGGTTGCTCGAGCCGACCGTCGACCATTCGTAGTCAGCCAGCGCGACTTTGCCGTGCAGCGGACGGCGGCAGTATTCGTGGATCTCGACCCCGTCGCTCATCAGGTAGTTGTAGAGCATGCGCGCGCCGAACTTGGCGATCGGCATGTCCGGTTGCCCCTGTAAAATCAGCCGGACCCGCACGCCACGCCGCGCCGCGTTGCGAATTTCGCGGAGCACACGGTAGCCCGGGAAGAAATACGCGTTGGCGATCAGCAGCCGCGAGCGGGCGTCGCGGATGGCCTGTAGGTAGTGCTCTTCGATGTCGTTGCGGTGGCTGGCGTTGTCGCGCGTGACGAACAACGCGCGGGCTTCGCCGCGGCTGGCGCCGGCATAGCCGTTGCTATGGCTGCGATCGCGGCGGTGCCACCAGCGGCGTGGCGTCTGGCCGTGGGCGAGGGCGGCAAGAGAGAAGCGATGGATGTCGTGCACCACCGGTCCCTCGATATGCATGGCGTAGTCCTGCTTGGCAGCAGGGCCAAAATCACCGAGGTGATCGGCCGAGAAATTGATACCCCCAATAAAAGCGAGTTCGCCATCGATCACCACGATCTTGCGGTGCATGCGTCGGAACACGTTGATGCGCTTGCCGAGCAACCGCTTGCCGGGGTCGAACATGTGGATGCGCACGCCGGCACGGGTCATGGCTGCGGCGAACTCGCCATCCAGGTCTGCCGAGCCGTAGCCGTCAACGGTGACGTCGACGCTGACCCCACGCTGCGCCGCGTCGATCAGGACTTTTTGCAGCTCCGAGCCGACCTTGTCTTTAAAGAAAATGAAGGTTTCCAGCAGCACTTCGCTTTTCGCGGCCGCGATGGCCTCGAATACGGCGGGGAAAAATTCCTCTCCGTTTTCCAGCAACTGAAGACGATTCCCGTCTCTCCAGTGAAAATTCATAGGTGTATCTCCACCGCCAAGGGCAGATGATCGGACAAGTGCGTCCAGGGTTTGTTACCGAGAATCCTGGCCTGATGGCTGGTCGCGTTACGCACGTAGATGCGATCGAGCCTGAGCATTGGCCAGCGCGCCGGAAAGGTCTTGGCAACCTTGCCATGAGACACCGCGAACACCTCGTGCATGCCAGCGCAGCGGTCGAGCACCTGTGCACCCTTGAGGCGCCAGTCGTTGAAGTCGCCAGCCACCACGACGGGCGCATCCTTCGGCAGCGAGTCGAGTAGCTCGCACAACAGGCGCAACTGCTGCTGGCGGTGCGATTCGCGTAACCCCAGGTGCACGCAGATCGCATGGAACTCATCGTGCCCGGGCACTTGCAGCACGCTGTGCAACAGGCCGCGGCGCTCGGGGCCGGCAATTGAGATATCGAGATTTTCGTAGCGGGTGATGGGGAATTTCGACAGCAGCGCATTGCCATGGTCGCCGTCGGGGTAGACGGCGTTGCGTCCGTAGGCAAAGTCGGTCCAGATGCTGTCGGCAAGAAACTCGTACTGCGACATTTTCGGCCAATCATGGAAGCGCAAGGCGTGCTTCTCGTGCGTGCCGAGGACCTCCTGCAGAAACACCACGTCAGCCGAGACCGACCGGACGGCTTCGCGCAGCTCTGGCAGGATGAAACGTCTGTTCAGGGCAGTGAAGCCTTTATGCGTGTTGACGGTCAGCACGCGTACCGCGTTAACCGCCGTCGACATATGGGCGTCGAGGTCGCTGCTGTCCAGCGGATGGTTCTTGTCCAGATTCAAGCCGGTACTCCTTCCAATATCCCCGGGGTGGTCTGCAGGCCGTCTTCCAGCCCAAGCCGACGCAGCAGTTGGCGAGCGTCATAGGGCGCTCGGACTTTCACGTCGTTGTCGAAATAGCAGTACACCTCGCGCCGCTTGCGTGCGGGCGGCGGGCGGTCGCTGATCAGGTGTGCGTCGTCGGGCTGCTTGCCCTCGCTCCAGCGCTGGATACGCCGGCACCATGCGTCCAGCGCGTCGTCGGTGTAGCCGCTGGTGTAAAGCTCCTCGGCGCCATGTAGACGGATGTAGACGAAGTCGCTGCACAGGTCTTCGCGGTAGGGCCACTTACCGGCGGTATCGGCGATGACCAGCGCCACGTCATAGCGGCGCAGCAGTTCGATGAAGTGAGGGTCGACAAAGCTTTCGTTGCGTATCTCCACGGCATGGCGCAGCTTGCGCTTGCGGTCGATCTGCAAGTAGCTGCGGCCCTCCATGCGCGGCTCGCAGCCCTTGGCCATCTCCAGCGCCGCCTCGGTGTCATGCGGGAGCAAGGCGAGGAAGGCCTCGAAGCGTTCGGCGTCGAATTTGAATGAAGGCGGGAATTGCCAGAGCATCGGGCCGAGCTTGTCCTTTAGCGCAAGCACCCCCGACGCAAGAAAGTTGGCAATGGGTTTCTCGACCTCGCGCAGCCGCAGGATGTGGGTAATGTAGCGCGGCGCCTTGACGCTGAAGACGAAGCCGTCCGGCGTTTCGTCATACCAGGCGGCGTAGAGCTCCGGTCGCTGCAGCGAGTAGAACGAGCCGTTGATCTCGATGCTGCTGACCGCACGCGAGGCGAACTTCAACTCTTTTTTCTGGACCAGTCCCTTGGGGTAGAAGTCGCCTCGCCAGGGTGCGTAACGCCAGCCTGAAATGCCGATATGGATGGCTGCCATCGCGCGCTCCTTGGCCTATCGCGGGTTCTGCATGCTGGTCGGGTCGCTGGCCGGGAAGGTGTCGGCCACGGCCTTGTCGACCCTCGCCTGCGCCTCGGCCGTCTTGCTCGCCCCGCTGCGCTGCGGCTGCAGTTCAACCTTGATCCAGCCCCGTTCGCGGCGATCGAATGCTTCGAACGCGGCGATCGCATCGGGCATCGGTTCCGTCTGAGTGAGGATGGTTTCCGGCGCGATACGTTTGGCCTGGACCATCTCGATCAAGCGCGGGATGTACTTCCGGTGATGGCAGTTGCCCATGTTGATGGTGATGTTGCGGTTCATCGCCATGCCGATCGGGAAGGTCGTCGCATCCGGCGGGTAGACGCCGATGATCGACAGCGTGCCGGCCTTGGCGAGGCTCTGAACACCCCACTCCAGCGCCTGAGAAGGGGCATCGCCCGGGCGCCACTGGCCGTTTTCCTGGCTGCTGGCACCTTCTGCCGGTTTGCCGGAGCAGCAGCCGTGCTCGGCATCTACACCGACCGCGTCGATGACTCGATCAACACCGATGCCACGGGTGAGCCGCTTGATGGTTTCGACGGGATCTTCACGGTTAAAGTCGATGACTTCCGCGCCCTGGCGGCGGGCCATCTTGAGGCGGTCTTCATACTGGTCGATCGCAAACACACGGCCGGCGCCGAGCAGCTTGGCGCTGGCGATGGCGAACTGGCCAACCGGCCCGCAACCGTATACCGCTACCGTGTCGCCGGCCTCGATCTCGGCCATCTCGGCACCGAAATAGCCGGTCGGGAAGATGTCCGAAAGCAGGATCGCCTGGTCATCGGTGATCTCGGCTGGCAGCTTCACCAAGCCGATGTTGGCGAAGGGAATCCGCGCCTTCTCGGCTTGCAGGCCGTGGAAGGGGCCGGTCGCGGCGGGGCCGCCGAAGAAGGAGGTGCCGGCTTCCTTGCCATTCGGGTTGGCCACGTCGCACTGGGCGAAATAGCCGGCCCGGCAGTACGAGCAGTTCCCGCAAGCGATGGTCGAGGGCACGACGACACGGTCGCCAATCTCAAGGTTGCGCACGTCGTCACCCAGCGCTTCGACGATTCCCACGGCCTCGTGGCCGAGAATGGTACCGGGCTTCATACCGCTGAACGTGCCGCGCACGAAATGCAGATCCGTGCCGCAGATGGCCGAGGCGGTGATGCGCACGATGGCGTCGGTGGGTTCCTGGATGCGTGGCTCGTCGACGTCTTCGAGGCGAATGTCGCCGACACCGTGATAGACAACAGCTTTCATGGTTACTCCGTCTGGATCGGGTAGGCATGCTTGCCCGCGGATGATTGGACCTCCCTCGATGCGCCCGGCACCTGACAGCCGGGTCGCGATACTCCGAAGCGCCGCGCACGGGGCGCTCCAGCCGCATTCCTGCTGAATGGCTTGCTCTGTTCTTGGGACTGACCGCAGCTTTCACGGTTCATCTTTTTTTGCGGCGCAGCGCAACGGCCAGCCAGGAGGAGCGGGTGACCGATCAGTCAGCCTGCCGTTCCCAGGGCAGCACGCCGGAAAACGCCTCGACAAGATGATCGACCATCGCGCGCACCTTGGCAGGCGGGCGCCGGTCGGGTGGGTAGACGGCATACACACCGCCGAGCCGCATCGGCTCCTGGTCGAGTTGCAGGGCGATCAGCGTGCCCCGTGCCAGCGCCGCGGACACGATGAACGTCGGTTGGTAGATCAACCCCATGTCACCTTCGGCCGCGGCTACCAGTGCCGCTCCGTTATTGGCGATCAGGTTGCCGGAAATGGGCACGCGCACCTCGCCGGCGCGCCCGAATGCCCATTCCCTCGGGCCCATGCTGGAGAGGCTGTAACCCAAACAATTGTGCTGGGCCAGCTCACCCGTGCGCCGCGGGGTGCCGTGTTCGGCCAAGTAACCCGGGGACGCACACAGCAGCATCGGGCAGTCGGCGACCAGGCGGCGGGCCTGCAGGGGGCTGTCTTCGAGACGCCCAATACGCACGGCCATGTCCCAGTTGCCATCGATCAAGTCCACATGGCTGTCCGTGAAGCCGAGCTCGATGCTGACCTCCGGGTGCCGGCGACTGAAAGCCGGAAGGAGCGGGGCGATGTAGCGGGTACCGAAGGAAAGCGGCACGTTCATTCTGAGCAGCCCCTTCGCCTCGACCCGCTGGGAGGCTACGCTCGCCTCGGCTTCGTCGATCTCCGGCAGGATGCGCAGGCAGGCCTCCAGGTAGCTGGTGCCCGCTGCGGTCAGGTTGAGCCGGCGTGTACTGCGGTGGAACAGCTTCACACCCAGCCGGCTTTCGAGCGCATCCACGTGTTTGGTCGCCATCGCCGGAGACATGCCGACCAGCCGTGCTGCTGCCGACAGACTGCCGGCCTGGGCGGCGCGGACGAACACTCGCATTCCCGTCACTTGGTCGAGCATCGGATTTCCTACTTTCAGTGAGAACTGTAGTGGTGTTTTGGCGGTTTAACGCCTGCCGAAGTGTAATTCATACTTCCGCCTCATCGCTGACCACGCAGGCTTAACCATGAACGATCGACCGAGCCGTATGCCGACGCTGTTCGTCCCGCATGGCGCTGGCCCTTGCTTCTTCATGGATTGGAATCCGGCCGACGCTTGGGATCGGATGCGCGCCTACCTTGAGAACATCGCTGCCACGTTGCCCGAGCGACCACGCGCCATCGTGGTCGTCTCAGGACACTGGCTCGAGCCGCAGATCCGTGTCACGGCTCATCCGAACCCGGCACTCATCTTCGACTATTACGGTTTTCCCGAGCACACCTACCAGCTTGCCTACCCGGCACCGGGCAGCCCAGCGCTCGCCGACGCCATTGTGAAGCGGCTGTGCGACGCGCACATACCGGCGGCGAGCGATCCGCAGCGCGGCCTCGACCATGGTGTTTTCGTGCCGCTTAAGTTGATGTTTCCCGACGCGGACATTCCTGTCGTGCAGGTTTCCCTTCGCAGCGACCTCGATGCTGAGGCTCACCTGGCACTTGGCCGCGCGTTGGCACCGTTGCGCGACGAAGGCGTGCTGATCGTGGGCAGCGGCATGAGCTTTCACAACATGCGCGGCTATGGTGATCCCGCGTTTACGCCTATTTCAGAACAGTTCGACGACTGGCTGGTCCAGACCGTGTCAGCAACGGGTGCCGCACGCGAAGCTGCTCTTCGCGGCTGGACACAAGCGCCGGTTGCACGACTTTGCCACCCGCCCCGCGCCGAGGAACATCTGCTGCCGCTGCTGGTGGCCGCCGGCGCCGCGGGGGACAGCATCGGCCGCCAAAGCTTCTCCGACACCGTCATGCACACGGCGTTGTCGGGCTTCCAATTCGGCTAACACCTTCAGGAGAGACGACATGCTCGAATCCACCGTACAAATCACCACCGCCGACCCGAGCCGCCTGATCCGCCGGCTCTGTAAGCACTGGAGCCATAAGTTCGACGTCACCTATGACGACCAGCAGGGCAGCATCCCGCTAGGCAGTGGCCATTGCCAACTCACCGCTGGCGAGGGCAGTCTGACCGCCGGCGTCCGCGCCGAAGATGAAGCGCAGCTAGAAAAGCTTGAGCATGTCGTCGCCGATCACCTCCAACGGATGGCCGCGGAAGAGACCTTTACATTCCACTGGAAGCGGCACGGTTAAGACGCCTGCCGCTTTTGATCGCGGGTTGCGGCCCAATCCGCGTTCGAAGGAGCCTGCTTGCTGGCGATCCGAAGCAACGCCGTGACCTCGATCGCGAGCAAGCTCGCTCCTACACGGACCATGACTCATCACCCGTGGGAAGCATCTTCACGCCAATCCGCTTTAGTAGGAGCCAGCTTGCTGGCGATCCGGCGCCACGCCGAGACCTCGATCGCGAGCAAGCTCGCTCCTACACGGACCAGGACCCACCACCCGAGGGAAGCCATCTTCACGCCCAATCCCCTTGCTTTCGTAGGAGCCAGCTTGCTGGCGATCCGGTGCCACGCCGCGATTTAAATCGCGAGCAAGCGCGCGCCTACAGGCGCATTGGCTGAGCACCGATAGAAGCGGGCTGAGACCAGGCGGACTCAGTCATTGCGCGCGAAATTGGGAAGGGCGCTGACGGGGCGGTTGAAGCGGAAGGGGATGGAGACGAGGGAATCGCCGTAGGGCTTCTGCACCACGAAGTGCAAGTGCGGGCCGGTGCTTCGGCCGGTGTTGCCGGAGTGGCCGAGCAAGGTGCCGGTCTTGACCTTCTGCCCGCGGGTGACACTGACCGAGCCGCGTTTGAGGTGCAGGTAGGCGCTGTGGGTGCCGTCAGCATGTTCGACACGCACGTAGTTGCCCGCCGGATTGGGCAGGCGGCCACCCTGGCCGTCATGCACCTCGACCACGATGCCGTCGCGTGCTGCCACGATAGGCGTGCCGACCGGCATGGCGACATCCACGGCATAGCGCCCCTTCGGCGAGTTGTGGCTGAAATCTCCACCGGCGCCCTGGGATATGTGGAAGGGGCCACCTTTCCACGGCAGGGCGTAGGCGTGGCCACCGACCGAACCGGCTTTGCCGGGCTCCGGCGAATAGATCAGCGCATAGCTGAACGACTGCTGGTACATCATTGGGTAGCCGGCCTGGCGTTTGCGCAGGGTGGCGACGCGCAGCCGCGTGCGGGCCGGAACTGTCTTGCGAACCACACCCTTGCCAACGCCGGTGACGTTGACCAGTCGGGTCAGGCGCAGCACCACTTCCACCGGCACGTCGGTTTCATTGTTCACGTCCATCGCTTTGCCGCCGCGGATGGTGTTGACCATCAACCGGACATTGCCCGGTTTGCCGGCAGGCAGCGTGGCATTGGTAATGGCGCCACCCGCTAGCGCAGGTTGAAGGTCGAGCGCGCTGATGATCAGCAGAGCAAGGGCGAAGACGAGGCGGGATGCGGGCATTTGGGTGTGATCCATCACGGAGGGACAACCTGCCTGCGGCTGGCAGGACACATCCGTCGGGTTCATTGGTAGGGCCGCGTTAGGCGTGAGCCACGCAGGACACGCCCGGGTTGGGACTGGTCGCAATGGCCTGGGTTCACTACCGCACGTCGGCGAATGCACTGCGGTAGTGAACCGAGGCCGCCAGCGAAACCGCCGCTGGCGACGTGGCTCCTGGCTATTCTTCTTCCTTGATCAGTTCGAACAGCAACAGCGACCGGCCGGTGATCGCGTATTCATCATCGAAATCGAAGCGCGCCGTACGGGCGTTCGGATCGTTGGTGTCGATCAACCGGTTCCAGAAAATGCCCTGCGGCGACTCCGGTAGTTTGAAATTCACCACGTCGTGATGAGCATTGACCACCAGCAGCAAGGTGGCGTCAGAGCCGGCCTTGCGGATACCGGTCGCCTGAGCGCGGCCGTCGAGCAACATGCCCATGCAGCGGTTGTTGCCGTCTTCCCAGTGCTCGACGGTCATTTCCTCGCCGTGCGGCGCCAGCCAGGTGACGTCCTTGACGCCCAACTCTTCGTTGTACGCGCCTACCAGGAAGCGCCCGCGCCGCAGCATCGGATAACGTTGACGCAGCCGGATTAGCTTGCGCACGAAGCCTTGTAGCACGCGGCTCTGCTCCGGTATTTCCCAGTTGACCCAGCCGATCTCGCTGTCCTGGCAGTAGGCGTTGTTGTTGCCGTGCTGGGTACGGGCGAATTCGTCCCCAGCGACGATCATCGGTGTGCCTTGGGAGAAGAGCAGGGTGGCGAAGAAGTTACGCATCTGGCGGAAGCGCAGTTCGTTGATCTCCGGGTCGTCCGTCGGGCCTTCCACGCCATGGTTCCAGGAGATGTTGTTACTGCTGCCGTCGCGGTTGTCCTCGTCGTTCGCCTCGTTGTGCTTGTCGTTGTACGACACGAGGTCGTTCATGGTGAAACCATCATGCGCAGTGATGAAGTTCACCGAGCTGAACGGGCGCCGGCCACGTTGGTTGTACAAATCGCCGGAGCCGGTCAGGCGCGCGGCGAAGTCAGGAAGCTTGTCTCCATCACCCTTCCAGAACGCGCGGACGGTGTCGCGATACTGGTCGTTCCATTCCGCCCAGCCAGGCGGGAAGCCGCCGACCTGGTAGCCTCCCGGGCCGCAGTCCCAGGGCTCGGCGATGAGCTTGGTCTTGGCGAGTACCGGGTCCTGCCGGCAGGCGACGAGGAAGCCGTGACGTTCGTCGTAACCGTCATGTTCACGCCCGAGGATGGTTGCCAAGTCGAAACGGAAGCCATCGACGTGCATCTCCTCCGCCCAGTAGCGCAGCGAATCGGTGACCATCTGCACGACGCAGGGGTGACTCATGTCCAGCGTGTTGCCTGTGCCCGAGTCATTGATGTAGTAGCGCTTCTGGTCCGGCATCAAGCGGTAGTAGGAGGCGTTGTCGATACCGCGCATGGATAGCGTCGGGCCGAGCTCGTTGCCCTCGGCGGTGTGGTTGTAGACCACATCGAGAATGACCTCGAGATCGGCGTTGTGCAGGTGCGCGACCATTTCCTTGAACTCGCTGATCTTGCCGCTCGCCAGGTACTTTGGGTGCGGTGCGAAGAAGGCGATGCTGTTGTAGCCCCAGTAGTTGCTCATTCCTTTTTCGAGCAGGTGCTGATCCTGGACGAAACCGTGAATCGGCAAAAATTCGATGGACGAGACGCCGAGCTTGCGGACGTAGTCGATCACGTCCGGTGACTTGAAGCCGGCAAAGGTGCCGCGCATGTCTTCAGGAACAGACGGGTGGCGCATGGTGAAACCACGCACATGGGTCTCGTAGATGATCGTCCGATCCCACGGCACCTGCACGGGGCGGTCGTGCCCCCAGGTGAAGGCCGGGTCGATGATCTTGGATTTCGGCACGAAGGGCGCGCTGTCTCGCTCGTCGAAACTGAGGTCGGCATCCTTGTGACCGATGGTGTAACCGAACAGCGCCTCGGACCACTTCAGGCCGCCAACCAATTGTTTGGCGTAAGGGTCGATGAGCAATTTGTTCGGGTTGAAACGGTGGCCGGCGTCCGGCTCGTAGGGGCCGTATACGCGATAGCCGTAAATCTGGCCGGGATGAGCGTCCGGCAGGTAGCCATGCCAGATCTCATCGGTGTATTCGGGCAGTTCGATACGCTCGAGCTCGGTCTCGCCGTCGGTGTCGAACAAGCAAAGTTCGACCTTGGTGGCATTGGCGGAGAAGATCGCGAAGTTGACGCCCAGCCCGTCCCAGGTCGCGCCGAGGGGAAAGGGTAGCCCCTCACGAATCCGCGACGGAATCAGAACGTGGGGCGCAGCAGGTTTTTTCTTGCTCATGACATCTCCAGTGACTACGCGTGACAGAGGCTGCGCCGATCGAGCGGACGCACTGACCCGCCGGCTCCCACAGGAAGCCGGAACGGGTGCCGGACCTCGTGTCGTTCAGGTTTCTTTCTTGGTGCGCGGCGTACGCGCCTTCTTCACGCCTTCCGGGGTGCCTTCGGCGGCATCCGTGCTGGCTTTGGCCTTGGCTTTCTCCGGGCTCTTGGCTGCAGCGGGCGCCTTGGCGGGCTTGGCTTCCTTTGGCTCCTTCGGCTTGGCCGCGCGGGTGGTCTTGGCCGCTGGCGTCGCGTCGGTAGGCTTGGTTGCGGTCTTGCGGGCGCGTGCGGCTGGTTTAGCGCCGGGCTTCGCCTTTTCCGCCTCTACCAGCTTGCGAGCCATTTCCCAGTGACGCGCATCCTGGCCTTCTGGCCGACCCTCCGACACCCAGATGTCATATGCGAATTCGCGGATGCGCTGCTCGTCGTTCGTCATCGTTCTGATTCTCCTGTTGAACTGATTGATAGCTGTAAAACCGCCAGGGGGAGCTGCTGCAGAACCTCATCCAGATTCAGGACTGCTTGTTTGGGTCTGACTGTGTTTGCGTCGAAAAGTCGCTCGAGGGCATGACCGCTCAGCGCCTCGGGCAAGATCAGCCGCGTATCCGTCCAGCGCTCGGCCGGCACCTGAGGCGCCGTTGCATCTCCGAGCAGGGCGCTGGAGAGCCGCGTCGCGACAACGACCGCCCAGTGGCCTTGCCATTCACGGGCGAACGCAATCAGGTGCTCGGCCTGTTCGCCTTCGACTTTCAGCGGCAGATAACGGCCCTCGGTGAAGAGAAGCGGCAGGGTGCGGCGCAGTTTCAAGGTGCGTGCGATCAGCCATTGTTTGATGCGGCCGTCCTTCCAGTGCGCGAGCAGCTCGGCAGGATCGGCCTCAGGGTTGAGTTGCTGGCGGCGCGTGTCGTAATCGACAGGGCGGCGGTTGTCCGGGTCGACGAGGCTGAAGTCCCAACGATCCGCGCCCTGGTACAGGTCCGGGACGCCGGGCGTGGTCATGCGCAGCAGCGTCTGGACCAGGCTGTTGAGCGCGCCGGCGGGTGCCAACTCGGCAGCCGCTGCAGCGATGTCGTTGCGCAGAGTCCTGGCCTGGTCATCGAGCAGCAGTGCCCGGGTATAAGCCTGGCAGGCGCCTTCGTAGTCAGCGTTGGGGTCGGTCCAGGTGGTGCGCAGTTTCGCTTCGCGAAGCGCCTTCTCCTGCCACTTGACGATGCGCTCGCAGTAGCGTTCGAGGCCAGGTGCATCGTCCGGGCTCAGGTCGAGCGGCCAGCTGCCCAGCAGGATCTGGTACAGCAGCATCTCGTCGGCGGGCGAGGGTGCCGGGCCGTCCGGCAGGGCCTGGCGCAGCCCGTAGGCGAGCTGCCGCCAGTGGCGAACCTTCTCGGCGTACCAGTCGGCGCGCTCGCTGATGACGGTCATACGCGCACGGGTGTCTTCGCCGCGCTTGTGATCATGGGTCGCGGTGGTCAGCAGGTTGCGCGGAAAATGTTCAGCGCGCGCCAGGCATTCATCATGGAAGGCCTCGACCGAGGCGCTGAACGTTTGCGGGTCAAAGCCCACGTCGTTGCGTGACAGCAGTGCGCCGGAACGGTAGCAGGCGGTGTCCTCGACAGCTTTGGCGGCGGCGGGCGAGGTGAGCTGCTGGAAACGGGTGCAGGCGTAACGGCGCAGGCGGCGCGCGGGGCCAGGCGGTAGCGTGCGCAGATTCTGCCCACCAAGCCAGCGGTCGAGGTGATCGAGCAGCGGCCAGTCCGCTTCGCCCAAGGTGGTTCGAGCACCGGCCAGTGCCTGCTGGAAGAAGGGTTCGTCAGCTTCGCGACGGCCGCGTGCCGCGATATAGGTGCGGTACACCGGAAAATGCACGATCAATTCGAGCAATGCACGGCGAATCGCGCCCAGCGTAATGTCGCGGGTCATCACGTCATAACGCGCGACTTGCAGCAGGGCTTGCGCAACGGTCTCGAAATCGCCGGCCAGCGGCCCGGTCAGCACCAGTTGCCGGGCTGCCCGCACCTCCTCCATGAAGTCGGCGGGGCGTTCGGCGGTTTCGCTCCAGAGTTCGCACAGCACGGCTTTGCCGGCCGGATCGTGCTGCAGCAGCGACACCTGGTTCATGAATTCATAGCCGGTGGTGCCGTCCACGCCCCAATCGTCATGCAGGCGCTCGCCCTCGGCGAGGATCTTCTCCACATAGATGGGCACATGGTCCTGCGCGGCCTCATGTGGGCGCGCCGCGTTGAGCCGATCGACGCGGCGGCGCAACGTACGGCAATAACCGCGAGGGTTGGCCAGGCCGTCTACGTGGTCGATACGCAACCCGTCGACGAGCCCTTCGCTGATCAGCTCGAAAATCTTGGCGTGGGTCTCTTCGAATACAACCGGCCGCTCGACGCGCAAGCCGCCCAGTTCGTTGATGTCGAAAAACCGCCGCCAGTTGATGTCGTCACCGGCGGTGCGCCAGCTGGCGAGCCGGTAGTGCTGGCGTTCGAGAAGCCCATGCAGGCGCTTGAAGCCATCCTCGGTGGTGCCATCGTAATGAGCCAAGGCCGCTTCCAGCGTCTGGCGGATGCTGCTGTCCTCCAGCAGACGGGACAGGTCCGCGCGCAATTCGCGGGCGGTCTGGTAGGGTGCCGGAGCTGTCTTGAGCGCGTCGAAGTGTTGCGCCAGGCTGCGCAGCTCAGGCTGGTCCGTCTGCCGCAGGATCTCGCCGTAGCTGGGCGGCGTGATGGGAAACCGGTGCTCGTAGTGCTCGGCGTAGAAGGCGCCGTTGTCGATGTCCAGGCGTAGCACGACGGTGCCTTGCTGGAGCGCCTCGCCATAGTCGCTGCCGAGAAACGGGACCAGCAGTTGGCCTTCGAGCAATGGATCCGGCGAGTTCCACTGGATATCGAAGAACTGCGCGTAGGGGCTGCGACGCCCCCATTCCAGGACGTCCAGCCACCAGGCATTGCCCGAGCCGCCAACGGCCATATGGTTGGAAACGATATCCAGGATCAGCCCCATGTCCCGCCGGCGCAGCGCCTCGACGAAGCGCCGCAGGGCCGGCTCGCCGCCCAGTTCAGGATTGATGCGGGTCGGGTCGATCACATCGTAGCCGTGCATCGAGCCGGGGCGGGCGGTCAGCAGTGGTGAGGCATAAACGTGGCTGATGCCGAGGTCGGCGAAGTAGTCGACGAGCGCGGTCGCGTCGTCAAGCGTGAAGTCACGGTGAAACTGCAATCGCAGTGTGGCGCTGAGGTCTCTCATCGATGATTTCCAGTTGACTGCTTGCGCGCCTTGTCGAGAACGGCCAGGCGTCGCTGGCAGCCGGGTTGGTCGAGCAGCGATGCACTGTCGGTGGGGTAACGGCGGCGCCAGTTCGGGTGGGTGTCGACGATGCCGGGCAGGTTCGGCTGCTCGAGCAGGCAGAGCGCGTCTTCGACGGGGAACAGCACCAGTGGGGCTGGGGTGCGACCGAGGAAAGCCGCGCAGGCGTCGGCTAGCACCTCGGGGTCATCCAGGTCTCCGTCGATTTCCGGTGCGTGCTTGCGGAGCAGGTGCAACAAGCCGTTGCGCTCGCGCTGACGTTCCTCCTGCTGCTGCGGCCGCTCGTGCTCCTGGTTTTGACCGACGCGGATGCGCCAGTCGATGTCGTTTGCCTGCCACCAACCATTGATGGTCGGCAGGTCGTGGGTCGTCGACGTGGCTATCGCGCTGTCGGGCCACTCCTGCGGCTCCTTGAACGTGCCGTTGTGGTCGCGCTCGAAGAACAGAACACGCATGCCAAGCAGCCCTCGGGCAGCGAGCTTTTCGCGCAGGCCAGCGGGAACGGTGCCCAGATCCTCGCCGAGAATCACGGCGCCGCGCCGCCAGGCTTCCAGCGATAGCAGCCGCAGCAAGTCATCGAAGGGGTAGTTGAGGTAGGCGCCGTCCTTCGGGCCGGCACCGGCCGGCGTTACCCAGAGCCGCATCAGGCCCATCACATGGTCGATCCGCATGCCGCCGGCATGGGCGAGGTTGGCGCGGACCATCTCGATGAAGGCGCGGTAGCCGTGCGCCTTGAGGCCCCAGGGCGAAAATGCCGAGATGCCCCAGCTCTGGCCCTGGCGGTTGATGATGTCTGGCGGTGCACCGACGCTGACGGAGGCCAGCACCTCGTCCTGGCGGCTCCAGGCCTGGCTGCCGCCACCGTCGGCACCGACGGCGAGATCGCTGATCAGGCCAATCTTCATCCCAGCGCTGCGTGCGGCGGTTTGGGCACGTTCCAACCCACGGGCAATGAGCCACTGGCAGAAGGCGTAATAGCTGACCTCATGCGCATGCTCGGCGGCAAAACGTTCGATAGCGGGACTTTCCGGCGAACGATATTCCTCCGGCCAGTTGCGCCAGTGCTGCGGATAGCCCTCGGGACCAAGCAGTGCGGCATGTAAGGCTTCAAACCGGCAGTGGTTTTCCAAGGCTTCGCCACCGGCTTCGCGGAAGCTGTCGAAGTCAGCCTGTTGTGCGTTGCCGCCCTTGGAAAAGTCCTCGAACAGCGCCCGAAGCAGGCATTGCCGGGTGCGTGATACGGCGTCCCAATCGATCAGCTCCAACGACTCCAGCCGCTCGAGTTCATCAGCCAAACCGCAGGACTCGACCGCCATACGTAGCGCCTTTTCCCCGAGAATCGTCTCCGGCGAACTGTGCAGCACGTTGAAGAACAACCGGCT
Organism: Stutzerimonas chloritidismutans; assembly: GCF_051486945.1. Lineage (GTDB taxonomy): Bacteria > Pseudomonadota > Gammaproteobacteria > Pseudomonadales > Pseudomonadaceae > Stutzerimonas > Stutzerimonas chloritidismutans_B. Next base: position 197,645 of record NZ_JAHVDX010000001.1, read on the forward strand.
GGAAGGGGAGTAAGGGCTGTACTGGCCACTGTTACCTGGAAACATGGCGTGCAACGGGCTGATGCCCAATGCATCGGCACCATGGGCAGCGGCGTTACGGGCGACCGCTTCGAGTGCCTGGGTGTCACCCAGCCCGCCATCACCAGGGCGGCGCAGGCCGTAAACCTGCACCGCCAGCCCCCAGGCGTTCGGGCCGGCGACCTCTTCCACACGAGGGCAGGCCGGCGGCGCGACAGCGATCGCCAGGTGCTGGCCATTCACTTCGAGGCGGTGATAACCCGGCGTTTCGATGGCCGGCAGGCGTGCCTGATTGTCCAGCGTGCCGTCCTGTACCGGCCCGCCTTCGAGTTCGAGGCGGAATCGGGCACCGGGCTCGAAATAGCGGCGCAGGTCGAGCGCGGCGGCGTAATCGACGGTGAGCATGGGTGGCACACCGCTGCTGCCATCGATGGTCGCCAGCTTCTCCAGGCTCTGCTCGACATCGGCATCCGTGTCGGCGGCCAGGCCAAGACCCTTGAGCACGGCCCGCAGGGTATCGGGCGGTACGCGCTGGTCGCGCCCGTCGGCGTCAACCCAATCGATGGACAGGCCCGCCGCCTCGGCGAGGCGGTTCAGTCGTTCATCGCTCATACGGCATCTCCAGCGTCATGCAAGTACATCCGGGCGGTGTGCGCCGGTAGCGTGTGCGCATCGCCTCCATCACGGCTGCTGTGCAGCAATCGGCCTCCGGTAGCCAGCGTTCGCACGTCGCTCTTGCCGAGATTGAGCTCTAGACGCAGCACTGTGCCGTCGCCCATCTGCCAGCGGGCACGCGCAGCAGCCTCGCCAAGTATTTCGGCGCGCAGGAAGCGCGAGCCTTCAAGGCGTGGCACGACCTCCGCGTGGCGGAGCTGCAGGAGCTGCCGGTAGAGGGCGAGCCACGCGGCATGTTCGGCCGTGTCGCGCTTGGCGTAGTCAGGCCGGGACGCCTCGAACGTGCCGACCTCGTTCGGGTCGGGAATGCGCTCGCGGGTGTGTTCGTCAGCAAATTCAGCAAACTCGGCGAACTCACCCCGGCGGCCTTCGCGCACGGCCTCCGCCAGCTCGCCGTGATGGCTGGTGAAGAACAGAAAGGGCTCGCGTGCGCCCCATTCTTCGCCCATGAATAGCAGCGGAATCATTGGCGAGAGCAGCAGCACCGTAGTGGCGGCTTTCAGGGAATCAGGATCGGTGAGGCCAATCAAACGATCGCCGAAGGCTCGGTTGCCGGTCTGATCATGGTTTTGCAGAAACAGCACGAACGCCGTAGGCGAGAGATGCCCGCTGGGTTCTCCTCGGGATTCGCCACGCCGGTTTTGGTGGCCTTGATAGACGAAGCCTTGGCCGAGGAAGCGCACCAGTTTGTCGGTCGCATCGCTGTGATAGTCAGCGTAATAACCCTGGCGCTCATCAGTGAGCAATGTGTGCAGCACATTGTGGCCGTCGTCGTTCCACTGCGCGGTAAATCCCTGGGTGAGCAGGCTGGCGCGGTTATCTTCGTTTTCCAACACGAGGTGGACGTAACGGCCCGGCTCGGTCTCGGCGCGCACGCGCTCGGCCAGCTCCGTCAGAAAACTGCGGTCGGGGATCGCATGCACAGCGTCCATCCGCAGGCCATCGAACCGATACTCCATCAGCCACATCAACGCGTTGTCGATGAAGAAATCCCGCACTTCGCGGCGGCGAAAATCGATGGCATCGCCCCAGGGCGTCTGCTGGTCGTGCCGGAAAAAATGCTTGGCATAGCGGCCCAGATAATTGCCGTCCGGGCCGAAGTGGTTGTAGACCACATCGATGAACACCATCAGGCCCAGCCCGTGGGCCGTATCGATGAGGTGCTTGAGTTCGTCCGGGCTGCCATAGCTGGCCTCGGGCGCGTACAGCAGCACGCCGTCGTAGCCCCAGTTGCGGTCGCCCGGAAACTCGGCCAGCGGCATCAGCTCGATCGCGGTGACGCCGAGATCGACCAAGTCGCCAAGACGGCGCTCGATTTCCGCATACCCGCCGTAGGCGCCGACGTGCAGTTCGTAAAGCACGGTTTCGTGCCACGGCCGGCCTTGCCAGCCTTCGCTCTGCCAGCGGTAGCGCTTGGGGTCGACGACGAGGCTAGGACCGTGCACGTCGTCGGCCTGCGCGCGGGACGCCGGATCGGGCACCTTGAGTTCATCGTCAATGAGAAAGCGGTATGCGGTGCCGGCCGGCGCATCGGTATCGATGCCGTACCAGCCGTGTTCATCGCCTTGCATCGGTAGCGTATCGCCACCTTCGAGTACCAGGCTGACGCTTTGCGCGTCCGGGGCCCAAAGGCTGAACCGGGTACGGGAATTCTCAAGTAGCTCCGGTCCGTGTCGCCCAGTACGGGCAGGCCTGTTTTGCATTGATCGACCTCGTCAGATAGTTGCAGTGACCTCTCGCCGAGTGCCCAGCAATTGCTGATACAACCGGTCATAGGGTTCGATCGCGTGGCTCCAGAAAAATCCCCCACTCATCGCACGGCACCGCATCGCATTGAGCAGTTGCGGATTCCGGTGAACCGCCAGTGCGCGCTCGACCGCTTGGCGGTAGCTTTCGACCGTCGCCTCGCCGAACAGGAAGCCCGTTACGCCATCGTCGATGCTGTCCGCCAGCCCGCCGGTGCGGTGGGCGATAGGCAGCGAGGCAAAGCGCTGCGCGTACATCTGGCTCAAGCCGCAGGGCTCGTAGCGCGACGGCATCAGCAGGAAGTCGCTGCCGCCGAACAGGCGCCGGGCGTCGGTTTCGTTGAAGCCGATGTGCGCACCGACACGGCCCGGGAACCGTTCCGCCAGGCGCCGCACTTCGTCTTCGATATGGGGTTCGCCACGGCCGAGAATGGCCAGTTGGCCGCCGCGCTCGACGATGGTTTCGGCGACTGCGATGGTCAGATCGATGCCTTTCTGGTGCACCAGGCGGGACACGACCGAGAACAGCGGGCCGTCGCCCTGATCGAGCCCGAACAGCTCGCGGACGTGGGCCGCATTGGCGCGCTTGCCCTCCCAGTCATTCGGCCCGAACGCGCTGATCAGGTGCTGGCAGCTTTGGGGCTCCCAGGTTTCGTCGATGCCGTTGAGCAGGCCACTGAGCAGCCCCTGCCGCGCTTTCAGGCTGAGGAAGCCTTCCATGCCGCAACCAAAGGCGGGCGTGGTGATTTCCTCGGCGTAGGTGGCGCTGACGGTCGTCACGCGGTTGGCGTAGGCGATACCCGCCTTGAGCAGGGACAGCGCGCCGTAGAACTCCATCCGCTCCGGGCCGCAGGCTTCCATCGGAATGCCCAGTGCACGGCGCTGGCTCATGTCGATGTTGCCCTGGTAGGCGAGGTTGTGAATGGTGAACACGCTCGGTGTGCTCAGGCCGCGCCAGTGCATATAGGCGGGCGTGAGGCCGGTCGGCCAGTCGTGGGCATGCACGAGGTCGGGCGTCCAGCGGATGCCGGCGGTGCAGGCGGCGATGTCAGCCGCGACCATGCACAGGCGGGCGAAACGCACCGGGTTGTCCGGCCAGTCATTGCCGTGTTCGTCCCCGTAGGGCAGCCCGTCACGCTCGTATAACTCGGGGCAGATCACCACGTAGATGATCAGGCCGTCGGGCATGTCCAGTCGGCCGATTTTGCAGCTCGGTAGGTCGCCATGGGACATGACGCTGCCAACGATGCGAATCGGCTCGCCGCACTGCATTACCTGCGTGTAACCAGGGATCAATACGCGCACGTCATGCCGCGCGCCCAACGCGCGTGGCAGCGCGGCGGACACATCGGCGAGCCCGCCGGTCTTGACCAGGTCGGTCAGCTCGGAGGTGACGAAGAGGATTTTTTTCTTGTCGTCCTGCGTGCTGCGAAGCTGCAGGACGGGACGTTCAGCGAGCGCTCCCGGGTGTTGAAGTGCATTCGGGCGGGCGAGCCGGGTGTTGACAGCAGCGATACTCATAGCACTTCTCCCCAATGACCGGCCCCCTGGCCAGGTCAGTTACGAGCACATTTCTCCCACACAGCGTTCATCTGAGCGCTGCAAAACCATGAGCACGGCAAGGCATGAAAACGTTATTGGAGGCCGCGGGAACCGCGGCGTAGAGCTTCGTCGGCCCTACCTTGAAAGCAGACCGGGGGTCTGTGAATAAGTTCTCACTTTCCGCCGGAAGGGCCGGCGCGGGAACTTTGCAATTTGCGGCCGGTTCCCAAACCTGACCAGACAGATACTTTTTCAGGGCGCCAGCCGGAGCGAAACGAATGCAAGACCTTTCTGAAATCGTGCGGTTTCTGAGTGACAAGCAGATGAAATTGACCACTGCCGAATCCTGCACCTGTGGCCTGATGGCCTCCTTGTTGGGCGACATTCCAGGCTGCGGCCAGGTGCTCGACAGCGGGTTCGTCGTCTATTCGCCCAAGGCGAAGAACCGCCTGCTGCACGTCAGCTTCGAAACCATCGAAACCTTTGGCCTGACCAGCGAGGAAGTCGCCACCGAAATGGCCATCGGCGCACTGAACGCGAGCGTCGCTGACGTTGCCATCGCCAATACGGGTGTCGCCGACGACAGCGAAGAAGACGAGGGCGGCACCCAGTGCTATGCCTTTGCCCTGATGCAAGGTGAACGCCAGGTCAGCATCAGCGAGACCGTGCAGTTCGAAGGGGACCGGGTCGAGATCCGCAAGCAGGCGGCGAGGTACGGGCTAGAGCAGTTGCCGAGTAAATACGAGCTTCTGCTGCGCAAGCTGAACCACGAGAACTGATCGCCGCCGCGCCCAGCCACCGCACCGAAACCCCGCAGAGCGCAAAGCCGCTGCGCCATCTTGCGGCGCAGTCACACCGGCGGCTGACGCTCCGGCTCGACATGGTCGGGCGTCGAACGATCCACCGTCGGCTTCTGCCCGACGCTGAGGTCCGCGCGCAGTTGCGGCAGGCATTGCGGGTACTGGCGCTGGATGAAGCCGATCAGGTTTTCGCGCAGGTGGCAGCGCAGATCCCAATTGCGCGAGGAATCCGGCGAACTTACCAGCACGCGTAGCTGAATGGATTTTTCGCTGGTGTCGGTCACCTGCAGCACGATCACCCGGCCATCCCAGAGCTCGGGGACGTCCTGGCACAGGCGCCGCAACTCTTCACGAAGGGGCTCCAGCGGCAGGGAATAATCCACCCAGAAGAACACCGAGCCGATAATGCTGGAGTTGCGACGCGTCCAGTTCTGGAACGGCTTTTCGATGAAGTACTGCAACGGCACCACGAGGCGGCGATCGTCCCAGATCCGTACGATGACGTAGGTGCCGGTGATTTCTTCGATCCGTCCCCATTCGTTCTCGACGATGACGACATCATCCAGGCGGATGGGCTGGGTAATCGCGATCTGCATACCGGCGATGAGATTGCCCAGTACCGGGCGGGCCGCGAAACCCACCGCCAGACCTGCAAGGCCGGCCGAGGCGAGCAGACTGGCGCCGAATTGCCGCGCGCCGGGGAAGGTCATCAGCATGCCTGCAACGCCGATCAGCAGGATGAAGAAGCTGAGCGTGCGCAACAACACGCGCGATTGCGTCTGGATTTGCCGCGCGCGCAGGTTGTCGGTGACATCCACCGGGTTTTTCAGCCGTATGGCCTGCTCGACACCCCTCAGCAGGCGCATGGCCAACCAGGTGAAACAGCCGATGATCAGCAGCAGCGTCAAGCGCCGCGCAACCGGCACCAGGGCCAGGTCACCACTGGCCGCCGCCAGCACGCCCTGAAGGCCGAGTAGCGGCAGGAGCACCCGGACGGGTTTCTCAAGTTGTTCGGATACGGCCTTGGTGAAGAGGAACCCACGGCCCAGCCGCAGCATGATGGCGGTCAGTACGTGGCTGAACACGCTCAACAGCAGGACCATGACGGTCGCCGCGACCAGCACGCGCAGGCCGGGCCGGGTGATGTAGTTCTCCCACTCCATCAGAAACGCGAAGTGTTCGATAGGACAGCTCCCATCCAGTTTCTAGGTCAGGTCTAGTGCGCAAGTGCGCCGCTTGGCAGGGCAGGGCGGTGCCGTACCGCTTGCGCCAGGCCCTAGGTGATGACTGGACCCACCCTGCAAAGTTCATGGCGCAAACCCCCTGCATGCACTCAGTCGGCCCGTTGGAACTCCCCTCACTGCGCGTTTTCCACCTTACAAGGGGGCCGCGTGGCCCGATTGCTTCAACCACTGGGAGACGAACCATGCAAAGCGCACAAACCGGAAACGACGTCCGTATCGAACGCCTGATCGAATGGCTGCGTGATGCCCACGCAATGGAAGCCCAGGCCGAGACGATGCTCAACAAGCAGGCCAGCCGCATCGAGCACTATCCAGAGCTCAAAGCCCGTATCGAGCAGCATATTCAGGAAACCCAGAACCAGTCCAAGCTGATCGAAAGCTGCCTGCAGCGTTACGACAAGTCCTATTCAGGCTTCAAGGACTTGGGCGGCAAGATGATGGCGATGGGGCAGGCCATGGGCGGAATGATGGTCAACGACGAAATCGTCAAGGGCGCGCAGATGGGCTACGTGTTCGAGAATCTGGAAATCGCCTCGTACGAAATCCTGATCGCTGCGGCCGAAGCGGTGGGTGATACGGAGACCAAGGACATCTGCACCCGGATTCTTGGCGAAGAGGTCGCCATGGCGGAGTGGATGCGTAGCCACCTGGCGCAGCTGACGCAGGCCTACCTGACCCGCGCCGAGACGCCGCACACCGAGGCCAAACGCTGAGGAAAGACGGGGCTAGCCGCCGGCCACCTTCTCTGGCACGGCGGCAGTCATGGCGCTGCGCGTTGCGTGAAGCTCGAAGCGCAGCTCCTGCGCCAACCGGACGAGGTCATCGGCGTTCTGGCATTGCTCATCGGTGATGCCGAAGACGGTCAGTTGTTCGACGTCATCGTGTTCGTCATAGAGCCGGACGGTCACCCGGCTTTCGTCTTGGACCTGGCAATCACAACGGAAGGGATGCAGCTCATCGCGAAGGATGTTCTCGATTGTCAACAAAGGTAGACGTGATGACATGGCTTTTCCTCCCCTGGCTATGAGTGCCGCTGCGCTTGCCATTGCCGCGTTGCGTACCTGGCAAAGATGAACGCTAGCAGGCTCTGTCTCGTTGTAAATACCCCCGGAGTGGGTGTGGCCGGCATGTCTCCTGATGCCGAAGGGTCACCTGTCCGCCAAGTCTTTAGTTTTACAAACCAAATTTGTCCGTCACGCACAGGCCGATTCGATTCCGGCATGGAGAAAATCCAATGAAAAAAACGATCGCAGTCGTCGCGCTCATAGGCTTGTGCAGTTCAGCTTTCGCTCAATGGCCGGCCGGTACGCCTGAATCGGAGCGGGGCGCGCGCCCCAGCCCGATGGGCAATCCCACACCGCAGCAGGAAGTGGAAACACGCCAGGACAGCCAGGGGCGCACGGTGACCGAAGACGGCAAGCCGGTGAAGACGCTCAAGGGCAGCGACGCCGACGTCAATGAGTCCGCGGACGATCCTTCCGTCCAGCCCGGGCGCCATTCCAGCCATGGCGGCCCGACGGACAATGCGTCGGACCCGGGCGAGCTGGAATAGGCATTCGGAGCGCTGGCATGGCTCTCGACGAATACAACCGCAAGCGCGACTTCGCCGCCACACCTGAGCCCGGCGGTGAGGGGCAGCTGAAACGCCGCAAGCGGGGGGCGCTGCAGTACTGCATTCAGAAGCACGACGCTACGCGTCTGCACTATGACTTTCGCCTCGAACTCGACGGCACCTTGAAAAGCTGGGCGGTGCCCAAGGGCCCGTCACTCGACCCCAAGTCCCGGCGCCTGGCGGTGCACGTCGAAGACCACCCGCTGGAGTACGCAACCTTCGAAGGCACGATACCGGCCGGGCATTACGGCGCGGGTGATGTGATCGTCTGGGATCGCGGCGTCTGGACGCCCGAAGGCGATCCGGAGGAGGGCTATCGCAAGGGCAAGCTCAAGTTCAGCCTTGACGGTGAAAAGCTCAGCGGCAGTTGGAACCTGGTCCGCACCCGCATGGATGGGGGCAAGGAGCAGTGGTTCCTCATCAAGTCCAACGACGAGGCCGCGCGCCCTGAAGCCGAATACGACATCGTTCATGAACTACCCGACAGTGTACTCAGCGACCGAACGTTGATCCCGCGTAAGCGCGGCAAGGCCGTCCAACGCGAGGCGCCGAAAGCGGTCAAGAAGCCTGCGCCACGGCGCCGTCAGGAGAGCACTGAAACGGCACTCACCGGTGCCAAGCGGGCTGCATTGCCCGAGCAGCTCAAGCCGCAATTGGCGACGCTCGTCGAGACAGTGCCCGACGGCGACTGGCGCTACGAAATCAAGTTCGACGGCTACCGCATCATGGCTCGCATCGATTCGGGCAAGGTGCAGCTGTTCACCCGTAACGGCCATGACTGGACGGGCAAGATGCCCCAGCAAGCCGAGGCGCTGGCGGGGCTTGGGCTTGAATCGGCCTGGCTCGATGGGGAAGTGGTCGTGCTAGACGATGACGGCGCGCCCGATTTCCAGGCTTTGCAGAATGCGTTCGAGGCTGGCCGCAGCGGGCAAATCGTCTACTACCTGTTCGATGTTCCCTACCTCAACGGCCACGACCTGCGCGACGTACCGCTCGAGGAACGCCGGGCCGCACTTGCCGCACTACTGGAATCGGCTGAAAGCGACCTGCTGCGCTTTTCCGCCGACTTCAGCGAAGACCCGGAAAGCATGCTCGAAAGTGCGTGCCAGATGCGCCTGGAAGGACTGATCGCCAAGCGTGCCGGCAGCGGCTACGTGTCCCGCCGCAGCAGCAGCTGGATCAAGATCAAATGCAAGAATCGACAGGAGTTCGTCATCGTCGGCTATACCGACCCCAAGGGCACGCGCAGTGGGTTCGGTGCGCTGCTGCTCGGCCTGCATGATGATCAGGGCAAACTCCATTACGCCGGCAAGGTCGGCACTGGCTTCAATCAGGCGACGTTGAAAAGCCTGCATGCGAAGCTCGAGCCGCTTGAGATCGACAAGCATCCACTGCACAAGGCCCCGCCCGCCGCTGACGTGCGCGGCGCGCATTGGCTGAAGCCGGAGCTGATGTGCGAAGTGGCCTACGCGGAGATGACGCGCCAGGGCGTGGTCCGGCATTCGGTCTTTCATGGGCTACGCAGCGACAAACCCGCCAAGGCCATCACCCATGAAAAGGCCGCCAAGGCCCCACGCAAAAGCACGTCAGGCAAGACGGCCAATAAGACTACGGGAGCGCTCAGAATCTCGAACCCCGAGCGCGTGATCGACGCCTCGATCGGAGCGACCAAGATGGAGTTGGTGCGCTATTACGCCGAGGTCGCACCCTGGGCGCTGCCGCAGCTGCATCAGCGCCCCTTGGCCCTGGTACGCGCTCCAGAAGGGATCGCCGGTGAGCTGTTCTTCCAGAAGCATGCTGAGAAGCTCAGCATTCCGTACATCAATCAGCTGGACCCTTCGCTCTACCCGGAGCATGCCGCGCTGATGACCATCGAAAGTGCCGAAGCACTGGTAGGCGCAGCGCAGATGGGGACCATCGAACTGCACGTCTGGAACGCCGTGGCACCAGCCCTCGACCACCCGGATCGCTTCGTCCTCGACCTCGACCCGGACCCGTCGCTGCCCTGGAAACGCATGATCGAAGCGACGCAACTCACTCAAACACTGCTCGATGAAATCGGCCTGCAGTCGTTTCTGAAGACCAGCGGCGGCAAGGGGTTGCACGTCGTGGTGCCGCTCGAGCCCGTGCACGGCTGGAGCGAGGTGAAGGCGTTCAGCCAGGCGATTGCGCAATACATGGCCAAGCTCATGCCGCAGCATTTCTCAGCGGTTAGCGGGCCGAAGAACCGCGTCGGGCGCATCTTCATCGACTATCTGCGCAACGGCCAAGGCGCCAGCACGGTTGCGCCGTACTCGGTGCGAGCAAGGGAAGGGCTGGGCGTTTCGGTGCCGATACATCGGGACGAGTTGGCTGACTTAAAGGGTGCCAACCTCTGGACAATCCGCAACCTGATACCGCGCCTGGAAGAGCTGGGCGAGGACGACCCCTGGGCCGCGTTACCCGATGCTCGCCAGCGCATCACCGCGCAGATGCGCGAACAACTCGGGATGAAAAAAAACTAGGAGCTTAGTGATCGTGGCAATCCGGACCTTGGCGCAGGTAGCTGACCTTATGCACTTCGCCCTGAGAATCCAGGTACGTCATGGTAGCCGTCACGATTTCGCAGCCGCCGTGTGGCACATCCATGGAGACCAGCTTGGCGACGTCGAGCTTGTCGCCGTAGTGGTAGGGCTCGACCTGAGGTTCAGCCTGTGCCAGTTGGGCGAGCAGGGACAGTCCGGCAATCCAGAACAGATTTTTCATCGTTGACCTCGACAAGTGAACAAGCGGCACATCGGCGCGCTGGGGAATTAAAACGGGCTGCCGGCAGGCGGCAGCCGAAGGGGACAGGCGCCGTGCCGGAAGGAGCAACCGAGCACGACGATGCAAGTCACGATGTGCAGAGTAGGGGAGCCGCCAGGACGGAAAAACACGTCTCAGCGAGAGGAACCTTTACTTAACGCGCAACAATCATCACGCCCAATGCACGGGGTCTTCGATGGACTCGTGGAAGCCGCGAAGCGCCTTGGGCAATTCATCACGCAGGAAGCCCAGCCAGGTAGCCACCTTGGCATCGAGAAAACGCCGCGATGGGTAGAGCGCATGGATGCTCTTCTCCTGAACGCGGTAACCCGGCAGCAGGCGACGCAACGTGCCGCGTTGCAACGCCGGGGCGGCGACGTAGTCCGGTAGCAGGCAAATGCCCATCCCGGCCTCGGCAGCGCTGCTCATCGCCTCGGCCACATTGACCGTGAACGACTCGCCGGGATGAATGATCTGCTCGCCATCCCCCTGCATGAACGTCCAACTGTCGGCAAATACCGGGTCGGCCAGCCGCAGGCAGCGATGTCGGCCCAGCTCGGCCGGAGTGCGCGGCACCCCCTGTTGCTGCAGATAGCCAGGCGAGGCGCAAACGACATGGTGCACCGTGCCGAGGCGCTGGGCGACGAGATCGGAATCCGGCAACTGGCGTGACAGGGTGATGACGACGTCGAGATTGTCCTCCAGCAGGTCGGGCTGACGCTGGGACAGCATCAACTCGATATGCACATCCGGGTAGATCTGGTTGTAGCGCCCGGCGAAGGTCGCCAGCAGCTGGATTCCGAGGCCAATGGTCGAATGCACGCGCAAGCGGCCACGCGGAACTTTGTGCGCGCCGCTCGCTTCGACGCGCGCCTGCTCGACGTGCTCCAGAATGGCGCGGCAATGAGCCAGGTAGCTATCACCCGCCTGAGTGAGCGCCAGGCGACGTGTGGTCCGCTGAAGCAGCCGGGCCTGTAGTTCGTTCTCAAGCTCGGAGACGAGCCGCGATACCTGCGCCGTCGACGTCTCTGCCAGTCGGGCGGCAGCGGTAAAACTGCCGGCATCGACGACTCGAACGAACATCCGCATCGCATTCAACATGTCCATCGATTGTTACCTAAGCCGTAACCGGCGGACATGATGCGGCAGCCATCGTGGAGCGTCGAGGCGAAAGGCAACCCGAAATGCAGCGGCGAGTATGTCGGCTTATCGCCGCTGCACTGGCCTTCAGCTAGGGTTGGCCGTTGCCACCGGTTGCGCCATATACCTGGCCGGTGACATAGCTGGCTTCGGTCGAGGCAAGCAGTACGTACAAAGGAGCGATCTCGGCGGGCTGTCCGGGCCGGCCCAGAGGGGTGTCCTTACCAAAGGTTTTGAGATTCTCCATCGTCTGACCGCCGCTGACCTGCAGCGGTGTCCAGAACGGCCCTGGAGCGACAGCATTCACGCGAATCCCTTTCTCGATGAGTTGCTTCGCCAATCCTTTGCTGAAATTCACAATGGCTGCCTTGGTCATCGAGTAATCCAACAGGTTGACTGGCGGATCGTAAGTCGTCACCGATGAGGTGTTGATGATCGACGAGCCCGGTGGCATGTGCGGCACCGCAGCCTTGGTGATCCAGAACATGGCGTACAGGTTGGTTTTGACTGTCCAGTCGAATTGCTCGGTGGTGATGTCGAGTATCGACGGATGGCTCTGCTGGCGCGCAGCGTTATTGACGAGGATGTCCAGCCCGCCGAGTTGCTCCACTGCCTTTTCGACCAAGCTGCGGCAGAACGCTTCGTCGCGGATATCACCGGGCAGCGCCACGGCATTGCGGCCGGCTTTGCGAATCAGCTCAACGACGGCCTGCGCATCCGGTTCTTCATCGGGCAAATAGTTGATGGCCACATCCGCACCTTCGCGGGCGAAGGCGATGGCGGCAGCGCGACCAATCCCGGAGTCACCGCCTGTAATGAGCGCCTTGCGCCCGGCCAGACGGTTACTGCCCTGATAACTGTCCTCACCATGATCCGGCCGCGGCTCCATATCGCGAGCAAGCCCGGGCCATGGCTGCTTCTGCGCCTCGAACGGCGGCTGTTTGTAGCGTTCGGTCGGGTCGCGTAGCGGGGCAGGGGTATTCGGCGCGGGCGCTGCACTATTAGAAGACTGGGCGAAAATCGGCGCGGCGACGCCTGCCGCAAGGGTCGCTGCCGCGCCCTGAATGAGTAGTTTCCGGCGAGAGGGAAGATGATCGTCCGATTGCATGAAACCTCCGGTCTGATGATGGCGGTCCGCTCGCCGGAAGTGGTTGCTCCAATAAGTTGTACAGGGCTGACGCCGCTGTCGCACTGGTGTAGAGGTCCGCTGCGTCTCATCGTTCAGCCAGGGTGATGGCCGGGAAGGCGCACGGATCATCGGGTCGCCCGGAACGCTTGGGCCTGCCCAGGTTCGAACCTAGGCACCCCGATGAGAGCCATAGATTGACCAACCCTTATCGAATCGCCTCCTTAGCCGCCTGCGCCGTGTCGCAGCGCCGGGCTGTCTGTGTCTGCCGGTGGAGAGGGCGAGCATGAAACTGACGCGAATCCTGATTGTTTTGACGCTGATCGTCGCGGCGATCTGTTTCTTCTACTTCGACCTGAGCCAGTACCTCACGCTGGAAACAATCCAGTCACGGAGCGGGGCGCTTCGGGACCAAGTCCATGCGCATCCGCTGTGGGCGGCAGGCGTATTCTTCTTCGCCTACGTCGCGCTGACGGTGCTGTCGTTCCCGGGCACCGTGGTACTTACGATCCTCGCGGGCGCGCTGTTCGGGTTAGGCGAGGGCACGCTGCTGGTTTCCTTCGCCAGCAACCTCGGCGCACTGATCGCCATGCTGATCAGCCGTTTTCTCTTGCGTGATTGGGTGCAGCGACGATTCGCCAAGCAGGTCATGAGCATCAATCGCGGGCTTGAGCGCGACGGCGCCTTCTACCTGTTCTCGCTGCGCCTGATTCCGATCGTGCCATTCGTATTGCTCAACCCGGCGTTGGGTCTGACGCGAGTCGGCATCTGGACGTTTTGGTGGACGACGCAGGCCGGGATGCTGCCGGGCAACCTCGTCTACGTGAACGCCGGGCTGCAGTTGTCGCGCATCCGCGAGATCTCCGACATTCTTTCGCCAAGCATGATCGGCACCCTGGTGCTGCTTGCCGTGTTTCCGCTTGCTGCAACGCGCCTGCTCACGCTGTACAAGGCGCGCAAAGCGTTCCGTGGCTGGAGTAAGCCCAAGTCGTTCGACTACAACCTGTTGGTGATTGGCGGCGGCAGTGGCGGGCTGGCCGCGGCACGCAAAGCTGCGTCATTCAAAGCACGGGTGGCGCTGGTCGAGCGCGGCCAGCTCGGCGGCGCGGCGTTGCACAGCGGCAGCGTTCCAGCGCGAGCGCTGATGCGTGCAGCCAACATGACCCACGCGCTGCGCCGGGGCGACACCCTCGGCGCGGGCCAATGCCCGGAGGTGGACTTCGCTAAAGTGATGCAGCAAGTCCGGCAAACCCTTGCCGATGCCCAGGCGCGAGTGACGAAGGACGCTTACGAGAAGATGGGTGTCGAGGTCATCGAAGGCGACGCGCACCTGACCTCGCCCTGGACGGTGGACGTCGGTCAACGCAGCATCAGCGCGCGCGCCATGGTGCTCGCGACCGGCAGCCACGCGTTCCTGCCGCCCATACCGGGCATCGACGAGGTCGAGCCGCTGACATCAGAGAACCTCTGGAATCTGAACGAGCGCCCGGACCGCTTGCTGGTTCTGGGCAGCAACGCCAACGCCTGCGAACTGGCGCAGGCGATGCAGCGCCTGGGCTGCCAGGTGACGATGGTGTTCGATGATGAAGAAGTGCTGGGCAGTTACGAACCCGAGGCCCGCCGGGCCATCGGCGACGCGCTCAGCGCCGACGGCGTTCGCCTGCTGCCAAAACATCGGCCTGAGCGGTTCGAAAGAGCAGGGGAGGCGCACCGGCTCGTCTGCACTGCACCGGATGGCTACTCCGAATCGGCCGAGTTCGACCGCGTGTTGGTCGCGCTCGGGCGCCAGCCCGCCCTGGACCATCTAGGTCTCGAAGCACTCAAGCTCGGCACCCGAGACGATAAAAGCCTCGAGGTTGACGAATATCAGGCCACGCGTTTTCCCAACATCTTCGCGGTCGGAGCCGTCTCGGCGCCGGATACCTCGACGCACGAGGCCGCGCACCGCGCCGGTTACGCTACGACCAATGCCTTGTTTTCCGGGCTGCGTCGCGTGGCGGTCAGCGACAGAGTACTGCCTTGCGCCGCGTATACCTCTCCAGAAGTCGGCATGGTCGGCCTCACCGAGGCGCAAGCGCAAGCTGCCGAGCAGGAATACGAAGTCACGTTGATCCCACTCGAAAGCATGGCCACAGCCCATCTGACGGCGGGCAATCGCGGCTTCGTCAAGGTACTGACCGAACACGGGCGGGACCGCATCCTCGGCGCGACCTTCCTCGGCGATGGCGCCAATGAAGCACTGGCCGTGCTGGTCGTTGCGATGAAGCACAAGCTTGGGCTGAACAAGCTGCATCGGGTGGTCCACATCAACCCGACACTTGCCGAAGCCAGCGTCGCCGTAGCCGAGGCCTGGCGGCAAGCGCACGGAGCGAAGCGGCCGTTGGCCTGGTGCGAACGGCTACAACGCTGGAGACGCGGCGCAGCGCGTCGACAATCCCACACAGAATGCGAACCCGAGGCGAAACAGCCGAAAACGGCGGTCTAGCGCTGCCGAGCGTCACGTATGCTGTGTGACAGCGCGTGCCCACACGCATACCCATTCGCTCAAGAACCCACCGATGCTTGCCATACTCGCCATCACCACGCCCATTTTCATCCTCATCGCCATTGGGTTCCTGTCCAACCGGATGGGGCTGGTGTCCCGAGATCAGGTTGCCGGAATGGGGCGCTTCGTCATCACGCTGGCATTGCCGGCGCTGGTCATCCGAGCGCTGCTTGAGCGGCCACTGGCCGAGGTCATTCACTGGAACTACCTGATCGGCTATGGGCTCGGTTCCCTGGCGATATTCGCGCTGGGCTACGCGTTTGCACGGCTCGTGCGCAAGGATAGCCTCAGCGGCAGCGCACTGATGGGCCTGGGCATGTCCGTGTCGAACAGCGGTTTCGTCGGTTATCCGATCGTGGTGCTGGTGGTCGGGACGCCAGCAGCTGTGGCGTTGGCGCTGGGCATGATGATCGAGAATGCGGTGATGATCCCGCTGGCCTTGACGCTCGCCGAGCTCGGCCGGCAAAACGGCGCCAGCGTGGGCGTCGCCTTGTTGGGCACGTTACGCAATTTGGTTCGCCATCCCGTATTGATCGCAATCGTACTGGCGTTGTCGATGGCGACGCTGGAGGTCCAGCCGCCGCCATTCATCATGCGCGTCATCGAAATGCTGGCCCAGGCGTCGGCCCCAGTTGCGCTGTTCGTGATAGGCGCGAGCCTGAATGGCGTCAAACCCGGCGGCATGGTGCTCGACGTCGGGCAATTGCTGATCGGCAAGCTGATCCTGCATCCGTTGCTGGTCTTGCTGTGCTTCAGCTTGCTGCCCATATCGGACCCCGTGCTGAAGGTCGCCGGCGTCCTGATGGCCGCAGCGCCGATGATGAGCATCTATCCAATCTTCGGTGCACGCTACGGGCTGGAACAACGCTGCGCCGCAGGGCTGGTCGCCGCCACGGTGGTTTCGTTCCTGAGCATCAGTGTTTTCGTATGGTGGGTGGGTTGAACGGAAGTGAGGTTGAAACGGTGAAATCAATCAGATGTCGATTTTAGGTAATCTCAAGAAATCTTAAGCCTTTGTTTTTATTAAATAAATATTTTGCGTAAAGCTAAATTTCATCCAGCCTCTGGATATTTATTGCATTTAATGTGAGTTGTGCTTGATTTACTGTTGTTAACGTAAATCGGCAGAGAGCATTACTGTGTAGATTTTTATGAAAATTTTGAATAAAGGGCAAGGTGTCCTATGGGACGGAAAAATTTGTAAATATGAAGCGTCCTTAGGTCCGGACTTGGTGCAGGTCTACATAGAGGCTGAGAATAGGTATCTGTCCGTGCCTGTCGGTGAGTTAGCAGTGATTTCATCCGTGTCTTATCAAAATGAAAGTGTGCCTGCGGATATTTCTGAAGTTGATGAAAAAAAATGGCGCCTAGCAAAGTTTCGCTTTGAGGCAATAAGAGAGTATCTCAGCGGAGACAGAACGAGTGAGAATATTACTAGGCTGTCTAAAAAATTGAGAGTTAGCTCAAGCAGAGCATATGTATTGATTAGGAAATTCGATGAAAGCATGGGGGCTAGATGTTATTTAAGTGAAAAGTCAGGGAGGCCGGTTGGATGTCGACAGCTTGACCCCCGTGTCGAGTCGATTATCGATAACGTCATATGTGGTGAGTGGACTGGCCCTGGAACACGCGTGGCGAAAGTCTGGAAAGAAGTAAAAAGAGTATGCAGCGCTGCTGGGTATCCTATCCCAGCTTTTATGACCATTAAAGCGCGCGTGCAAGCCACTTCGTCAAACCGTTCGTGCCTTTTGTTTTCCCCGGAAAGCGTTGTATGGGGTTCAACTTCGATGGTGATCCGGGGAGATACGCCTCTGGGGTGGGGCGCTTCTTCGACTCTGCGAGCAAGGTCTACGCAAAGGAAATTGCCCGCCTATCCCATGAACTGATAGGTAAAAGCGACGGTGCTTTGATTCATCGTCTTGAGTGTTTGTACGACGAGATTCTGATCGACGAGGTGCAGGATTTGTCAGGGTACGACTGGAGCATCTTGGAGGCACTATTTGGTACGCGCATAGAGATCCGGCTCGTGGGGGACACACGCCAAGCGGTCTTTTCCACAAACCCACACAGCAGGATGAAGAAGGCTTTTGCCTACTCCAAATCACTTGGTTGGTTCAGAGGGCAGCAGGAGGCAGGTCGCCTAGAGATCACCTACAGCTCCATCACCTGGAGGTGCTGCCAGGCGATCGCCAGATTCTCCGACACTATTTTCGAGCCAACCTGGGAGTTCCCAGAAACAACCTCCGAGAATCACGAGGCCACGGCGCACGACGGGGTCTTTCTAGTGAGGAAGGAGCACGTCAGTCAGTACGTCGATACATTCCAACCTCAGTGCCTTCGCAACAGCATCAGGTCGGGCAGAGAATTCGATCTTGATTACATGAATTTTGGTGTGTCGAAGGGGCGAACCTTCAACCGAGTGCTTATCTATCCCACCGACCCAATTGGCAAATTCATCAGCAAGGGTGAGTACCTCGTACCACTGTCAGCAGCTGACTTCTATGTAGCGGTCACACGAGCCCAGCAGAGCGTGGCGATTATCCTTGATAAGCCTGGCGCGTCGCCGCTTCCCTATTGGTCACCCTCGGACGCTTGAACGTAGGCAGCTGCCTTGATCCGAAAGCAGCAGCATCATTGCCTAAGAGCAGCCTGCTCCGAGCAAGCTACGCAGCCCAAGAGAAAATAGCGCGACTGGCTCCTGGGAGCGCCTGGGGCTGCTGTGATACGCCTTGCCTAGTATCGACCTAGAGTAAAGCGCTGCGACAAGAGACCGACGGTTCGGGGTTTCTTTGCTGATACTCGGCACCGATACAAAGCCGCGATTTAGCGATTGTCTCCCGCCAGCTTCATCACCCGGTAGTCTTGCACAAGCACCAACTGCTCCATCATCTCGAAATCGGGATGTTCACCCATGTACTCTCGCAGTTCCTCGAAAGCATTGGTCGACAGGGCAATCGCGTATTTCCTCGCCTCGCCTTGCGCTAAGTGGGGGATATTGAGCGCAATTGCATCAAAAAGCCCCTGTGCAGCCTCGCGCTCAAGACTCTGTAGACGCTCATCACTTACCGGAGTGAGATCGAGCGTATTTCGAATCATCCCCATCGCCGTCTCATTCAATTCTCGGATCTGAAGCCTTGCCGACGCGGCGAAAGGAACTGCATCGTTCTGCGCGAGATCGGTCAGGCCGCAAACCCGGCTGATTTGCGCATGGATGTCGCCTCTCTCCGTCGAGCCACTTTCGTCCTCGATCAGATACTTAAGCTGATCCAGTTCTTCAGTGATGGCCGCGACGATGGATGCTTCCCAATCTGAAGCCTGCGGGATGAACATTATCTACCTCCAAGTGTGTGGGCGGGAGATAGTACCCGCTGCAGGGGCTTTCGGTGACTCAGGAGCGTCTAGCTTGGGCGCTAAATGGTGCCGCTTTCAAAAGACCGCTTTCGGCCAAAAGCGGCCGTTGGACTGAGGCTAATAAGCCTGTCGCTCAATAGCGTGGCAACTTGTGGCGCAGTGGCATGTCAGCCAGGGCTTCTCTGATCCGACCAAGACCCCGCTGGTCCGCCAGATTCTCAAGGGCATTCGGACACCGCATCCACGCCAACAAAAGCAGGCTGTACCGATACAGTTACGCCAGCTTGAGCAGTGCGTGTTGTCGTTAGAGCGAAACGGGGAGCAAGCCCGTGCCGAGGACGACTGGCCACGGTTTGGGCGCTGTTGGCGCGATCGTGCCCTGATGCTGATCGGCTTCTGGCGGGCGTTTCGCAGCGACGAGCTCCGCATTTCCTGGGCTGAGATGCCCCGTTCGCTGCAGCTCGATGCAGCGAGTGCGCGCACGCTTTGCCTGAACATGCTGGACGCCATGGCCGCTCTGCATCGGCTCGGAACCGGCGTCAGCAGGGCTGGCAAGCGTCGGCAAAGGTCCGGGCTATTGTCAGCGTCAGGTGGACGGCTGGGACCAGCGCTACGAGGCCGCGCGCACCTGGAATGTGCCCAGCTACGAAAGGTCCGTGAATGGCTCAAGCGCAATACCCCAGCCGACCGGGGCAGCTGTGTCATCCATAACGACTGGCGCTTCGACAACCTAATCCTGGATCCGCAGGATCCCACCCGCATCATCGGTGTGCTGGACTGGGAACTGGCGACCGTTAGCGATCCGCTGATGGATCTGGGGAGCATGCTCGCCTACTGGATACAAGCCGATCACAATCGGCTGATGCGTGCGTCACGCCGGCAGCCGAGAATATTCTTGGCATGCTCAGCCGTCAGGAAGCGGTGGCCTACTACCTCAAGCAGGTTGGCCTGTCATGCGACAACTGGGCGTTTACGAGATGTTCGGACTGTTCCGCCTGTCCTGCATTGCTCAGCAGATTTACTACCGCTACCACCACCGCCAAACCCACAATCCGGCGTTCAGGCATTACTGGCTGATGGTGAACTACCTTGACTGGCGATGCCGAGCGATCATCCGCCGTTCCGGCCTCTATTTCACGAGCCGAGTTTTCATCTGATCCGTTATTTGTAAGGCATCTGCAGGCATGAACAACAAGGGACCAGGCCGTAAAAGCATCCTTATCACAGGCGCCAGCTCTGGCCTTGGTGCAGGCATGGCTCGAGGCTTTGCAACACTCGGCTACGATCTTGCCTTGTGCGCGCGGCGTACCGAGCGGCTCGAAACGTTGAGAGACGAACTGGCCGGGCAGCACCGTGTCAGGGTTGAGCTGCGCGCCCTGGACGTGAACGACCATGACGAGGTCTTCTCGGTGTTTGGAGACTTCCAGCGGGTCTTCGGCCAGTTGGACCGAATCATCATCAACGCCGGCGTAGGTGAGGGACGCCGTATAGGGACCGGTCATTTCGAGACAAATCGCAAAACGGCCGAAACTAACTTCATCGCGGCGCTGGCGCAGTGTGAGGCTGCAGTGGAAATCTTCCGCCAGCAGAACGCCGGCCATTTGGTGACCATTTCCTCAATGAGTGCCATTCGCGGCCTGCCCAGGCACCTGACCACCTACGCTGCCAGCAAGGCGGCCCTGGCAAGCCTGACCGAAGGCATCCGTGCTGAATTGCTGGCAACGCCGATCCGCGTTACCACCATTTTCCCCGGCTATATCCGTACCGAACTGAACGCCGGCGCAAAGAAGCTGCCCTTCGAGGTGGATGAGGAAACAGGCTGTCTGGCAATGGTCTGCGCCATTGAGCGTGAGCCGGCGATCGCCTATGTTCCAAGGTGGCCGTGGCGCCTGATGGCGGTGTTGATGCGAATCATGCCGCTGAGTTGGATCGTTAAGCTGAACTGATTGATTTGGCTTTCGGCCAGGCGTCGGCTTGGCCTTGATCGTTGCTCCTGCCCGTAGCACCGGGGCGAGCGAATCGATTGAGAAATAACGTGTTTTTTACGTCGAGTGTGGCCAAGGGGGGCCTTGGTCCGTCCTTGGCGGGCGCACGCTCCGGCGTGCTGGCTAGCGGCCCTCAAGCTCGCCGAACAGCCAGTTCTGGAAGCTGCGAATCTTCGGCAGCTCCGCGCGCGATTTCAGCATGTTGAAGGTGTAACCCTGGATCTTCGGCCCTTTGAGTCCCAGCGGGGCGACCAGGCGCCCGGTATCGAGTTCGCGCTGGGCTAGTAGCAGGCTTTCCAGGCAGACACCGAGGCCATCCACCGCGGCGCTGATCGCCATGAAGGAGCGATCGAAGCGCGGCCCGCGGGAGATATCGAGCGGCACCTTGCGGTGCTGTCGCATCCAGTCGCGCCAACTGACGAGGCATACCTCGCTGT
This sequence comes from Stutzerimonas chloritidismutans, assembly GCF_051486945.1. Taxonomy (GTDB): domain Bacteria; phylum Pseudomonadota; class Gammaproteobacteria; order Pseudomonadales; family Pseudomonadaceae; genus Stutzerimonas; species Stutzerimonas chloritidismutans_B. The sequence goes on from NZ_JAHVDX010000001.1 coordinate 218,649, forward strand.
GGATCAGGGTGTGGTGGTGCAAATCCTCCGGCACGCGAATCGGATGCTCGCCGGTGGTCAGCGAGGGTGCACAGAGCGGCACGATGGTTTCGGGCGGGAAGGGGAGCACCATGGTCCCGGCCGGTTGCAGTCGTTTCATGCCGTAGCGGATGTCGATGTCCACCCCTTGAGTCAGCAGGTCGGCCGGCGCCGGGTAGGACGCGTTGAGCCGCACGTCGATATCCGGTTCCAGGGCGCTGAAGCGGGCCAGACGCGGCATCAGCCATTGGGTAGCGAAGCTCGGCGTCGAATGCACGGTGAGGATGTCGCTCTTGGCCGTGCGCCCCAACTCGCGCGTCGCCATCTCGATCTTCGCGAACGCTGCGGAGACCTCCTCCGCATAGAGGCGGCCGGCGTCGGTCAGCACCACCGCACGGTGTACCCGGTGAAACAGGCGCACCCCGAATTGTTCTTCCAGCAGTTTGATCTGGTGGCTCACGGCCGAAGGCGTGACGAAAAGTTCTTCCGCCGCCAGGGCGAACGAAGACAGCCGAGCAGCGGCTTCGAATGCCTGTACTGACTTCAGAGAAACGCGGGTTTGCATGGTGATTTCACATTAGCTCAGTTCATCTATTGGGCATAACTATTCGTTTGAGAAGAGGAAATCAAGGGCATAGGCTTTTTCCTACCCGCCGGACGCGTCGTTCAGAAGGCTACAAACGCCTTCGCCAACATGACCGATGCGCAGCCAGCAAGCCGCTAAGCCGGACCAATAACAAGGAGATATCCGTGCAAAACGATACGTCACCGGCCCTCGCGAGGGTCGCCGTAAGCGCCTACCGTATTCGCCGCTTCGCCCTCCAAATGGGCGAAGTGCAAGGCCAGGGGTATGTGGGCCAGGCACTGGGCTACGCCGAGGTACTGGCAACCGCCTACTGCCATGCCATGAACCTGCGTCCCGAAGACCCAAGCTGGGAAGGTCGCGACCGCTTCCTCCTGTCTCACGGGCATTACGCCATCGCCTTCTACGCCGCGCTGATCGAGGCGAAGATCATCCCCGAGGACGAACTCGACACCTACGGCAGCGATGACAGCCGCCTGCCCATGTCCGGCATGGCGACCTATACGCCAGGCATGGAAATGTCCGGCGGATCGCTCGGTCAAGGCTTGCCGATTGCAGTAGGGATGGCGCTGGGCCTGCGTCTGAAGGGCAACCCGGCGTTCGTCTACAACTCCATGTCCGACGGCGAGCTCGATGAAGGCTCGACCTGGGAAGCGGCAATGAGCGCGGCCCACCACGGGCTGGGTAACCTAATCTGCCTGGTGGACATCAACAACCAGCAGGCCGACGGCCCGTCGAGCAAGGTGATGGCCTTCGAGCCACTTGCCGACAAGTGGGCTGCCTTCGGCTGGCATGTGCAGCGTGTCGATGGCAACGACCTCGCCGCTGTCATCGCCGCCTTCGACACCGCGCGCAACCTCACCGAGGCCAAACCGCGCGTAATCCTCTGCGACACCCTGATGGGCAAGGGCGTGCCGTTCCTTGAGCAGCGCGAGAAGAACCACTTCATTCGCGTCGATCCGACCGAGTGGCAGCAAGCCCTCGACATCCTCGATCAAGCCCAGGGAGCCGCCAAATGAATACCACCGTCAAGAAGCCACGCCTGACCACTTCGGCGATGATCGCGTCAATTGCCTCCGAGGGGCAGCGCGTAACGGCTGCGCCCTTCGGCAAGGCGCTGGTCGAGCTGGCTGCTAATCGTCCCGAGATCGTCGGCCTCACCGCGGATCTCGCCAAGTACACCGATTTGCACCTCTTCGGTCAGGCTTACCCGGAGCGGTTTTTCCAGATGGGCATGGCTGAGCAGTTGCTGATGGCCTCGGCCGGCGGTATGGCGAAAGAAGGTTTCGTACCGTTCGCCACTACCTACGCGGTGTTCGGCACCCGTCGCGCCTTTGACTTCGTGCATCAGGTGATCGCCGAGGAAAACCTCAACGTCAAGATGTGCTGCGCGTTGCCCGGCCTCACGACTGGCTACGGCCCTAGCCACCAGGCCACCGAGGACATCGCGCTGATGCGTGGCATCCCCGGCATGACCATTGTCGACCCCTGCGACGCGCTCGACACCGAGCAGGCCGTACCGCAGATCGCCGCCCACAACGGCCCGGTGTACATGCGCCTGCTGCGCGGCAACGTGCCGCTGGTGCTGGACGAGTACGACTACAGCTTCGAACTGGGTAAAGCCAAGCTACTGCGTGATGGTCGCGACGTGCTGGTGATCTCGTCCGGAATCCTGACCATGCGCGCACTCGAAGTGGCCAAGGCGTTGGGGTCGGACAAGATCGACGTGGGCGTCTTGCACGTGCCGACCATCAAACCGCTCGACGTCGCGACTATTTTGCGCGAAGCGGGCCGCGGCGGCCGCCTGGTGGTTGTGGCGGAGAACCACACCACGGTTGGCGGGCTCGGCGAAGCCGTGGCGACCGCACTGCTGACCGCCGGCGTCACTCCGCAATTCCGCCAGATCGCGCTGCCCGATGCGTTCCTCGATGCCGGCGCGCTGCCAACCCTGCACGACCGCTACGGGATTTCTACCGAGGCGATGTCCGCCACCATCAAGGGTTGGCTCAGCTAAGCGCACTGCGCTCACTCTCAGAACACTGCATTCAGACGCGCCCGCTGGGGCGCCCTATGAAGGAATTACCGTTATGAGCAACGCGCTTCTTCTTGCCGGCAAGGTCGCCATGGTTTCTGGTGCAGCCTCGGCACGCGGCATCGGCCTCGCCACGGCCCGCCTATTCGCCAGCCACGGCGCCAAGGTGGCGATTCTCGACCTCGACGAGGCGGCGGCCGTCGAGGCGGCTGCATCCATCGGCCCCGAGCATCGCGGTTATGCCTGCAACGTGGCGGACAAGGACGCCTGCCTGAAGGCGGCCGAACGTGCGATCGCAGATTTCGGCCGCATCGACATCTTGATCAACAACGCCGGCATCACCCAGCCGGTGAAGACGTTGGAGATCGATCCGGCCAGCTGGGATCGCATCCTCGACGTCAACCTGCGCGGCGTGCTCTACCTGTCGCAGGCGGTCATTCCGCACATGAAAGCGCAGGGCGGCGGCTCGATCGCCTGCATGTCCTCGGTCTCGGCCCAGCGCGGCGGCGGCATCCTCGGTGGCCCGCACTATTCGGCCGCCAAGGCCGGAGTGCTGGGGCTGGCAAAGGCCATGGCGCGTGAATTCGGCCCTGACAACATCCGCGTCAACTGCGTGACCCCGGGCCTTATCCAGACTGACATCAGCTCCGGCAAACTAACCGACCAGCAGAAGGCCGACATCGCCGCCGGCATTCCGCTCAATCGTCTGGGCAAGGCGGAGGAAGTGGCGGGTACCTATCTGTTCCTGGCGTCCGACCTCTCGGCCTACATCACCGGTGCGGTCATCGACGTGAATGGAGGCATGCTCATCCACGGTTGATGAAAAACGGTGCGGGCGCGTGGAGAGCGCTCGCCCCCTTGATGCGCGGCACGTAGAAGTACCAAAAGAACTGCAAACAATATCAATAAGAACGCAAGGTGAAGCTCATGAAAAAGACACTGATCGCGGTCGCTGCGACCTTCGCACTGGCTACTGCTTCCACTGGTTGGGCTCAACAGGTATTGCGCCTTTCCCATAACGCCGCGCCGGGCAATCCGAAGGCGGTGGCGTCGGAAAAATTCGCCGAGCTGGTCGAAGCGAAGACCAACGGCCGGGTCAAGGTCGACGTGGGTGGCAGTGCCCAGTTCGGCGATGACGTCGAGTCGCTGACCAACATGCGCCTGGGCACGCTGGCCTTCAGCACCAACTCCCAGGGCAGCACCGCGGGCGTGGTGCCTGAGTTCAACGTGATCGGCCTGCCGTTCCTGTTTCGCGACCTCGAACACGCCTACCAGGTGGTCGACGGCCCGGTCGGTGCCAAGCTCGACGAGGCGGCCAATGCCAAGGGCCTCGTGCTGCTGGCCCTGTGGGACAACGGCATCCGCCACACGAGCAACAACAAGCGCCCAATCACCAAGCCTGAAGACCTGCAGGGCATCAAGGTGCGCACCCCGCCGGACACCATGACGCTGGACATCTTCAAGGCGCTTGGCGCCAATCCGGCTCCCTTGGCCTTCTCCGAACTGTATATCGCGCTGCAACAGGGCGTGTTCGACGGTCAGGAGAATCCGCTGATGAACATCTATTCCTCCAAGCTCCATGAGGTGCAGAAGTACATCTCCCTTACCGGGCACAAGTACGAGACGACGCCGCTGCTCGCCAGCAAGATGGTGTGGGCGGGCCTCTCCAAGGCGGACCAACAAGCCGTCAAAGAAGCCGCCATCGAAGCCGGCAAGCTCAACCGAGAGCTGTCGCTCGCGGCTGATACCGAGCTTCGTACCAAGCTCGCCGAGGCCGGCGTGCAGATTAACGAGATCGATCAGGTGGCTTTCGCAGCCAAGACTAAGCCGGTCTATGACAAGTGGTCCAAGCAATATCCCGAGCTGGTCGAGCTGATCGTCTCGGAGGCGGGCAAGCAATGATGGCCGCCCAACTCTCAACCAAGGAGACGGCCCGGCCGGGTGGCCTGACGCGGTTGGCGAAGTGGCTGGACAGCGCGATCGTAGCCCTCAGCGTGGTAGCGGCAATCGCGGCGCTGGTCGTCATGTTCGGCTCGCTGATGGCCGAAGTGGTGGTGCGCTACCTCACCAACCAGGGCATGGGCTGGCCGAGCGAGATGCCCAACATCCTGTTTCCCTGGCTGGTCATGGGCGGCATCGTATTAGCCGCTCAACGAGGCCAGCACATCGCGGTCACCGCTATTCAAGGGTGGATCGGCCACGGCGGGAACAGGGTGCTGCTGATCCTTCACCAGGTTCTGATTACCGCTACCTTCTTCTACCTCGCCTGGGTGGGCCTCGGCGTCATCGAGATTACCGGTAGCGAGGTCTATCCCGTCACCGGCATCTCGGCGAAATGGGCCTACATGTCCATGATTGTCGGCTTCGTCGGCCTCGGCCTCACCGCGCTGACGACACTTGTCTACCTACTGCACGCCGGCGACCCACTCGCCGTTCGCGCTCACGACATCGAGGACGACCTATGACCCTCATGATGCTGGCGGTCTTCGCCGTCCTGCTGATACTGGCATTGCCGGTCGGCTACGCGCTGCTGATCAGCTCAGGGCTGGCGGCTATCACGGTTGGCGGCATGCCCAGCGTGGCGGCGATCGTGAAGATCTTCCAACCTACGCAGAGCTTCCCGTTGCTGGCGATTCCGTTCTTCATGCTCTCGGGCAGCCTGATGATGGGCGGCACGCTAGGCAAGCGTCTGATTGCCTTCGCCACCATGCTCGTTGGCCGTTTTCATGGCGGCCTGGGCCAGGTTACGGTGGTCGGCTCGACCGTGTTCGGCGGCGTGTCCGGCTCGGCGGTTGCAGAGGCTTCGGCGCTCGGCTCGATGCTGATCCCGTGGCAAAAGCGAGAGGGCTACCCCGGCGCATTCGCCGCTGCGGCCACGGCTTCGTCGGCCACCATCGCGGGGCTGATTCCACCTTCGATCCCGCTGATCCTCTATGCCGCCGTATCCAACCAATCGATCGCCGCGCTGTTTCTCGCCGGATTGCTGCCGGGCTTGTTGCTGTGTGCCGGATTCATGCTGACCTGCTACCTGTCGGGCCGCCTGCGTGGTTTCAATCGCCTGGCCAGCGAGGTCACGCTCAAGGGTGTGCTGCGCGTGAGCCTTGCTGCGGCGCCCGCATTGGCGATGCCGGCGTTCATCGTCGTGCTGCTGCGCGCCGGAATCGCCACGCCAACCGAAGTCAGTGTGCTGGCGGTGTTCTATGGCCTGATGGTGAGCATGCTGATCTATCGCGACCTGACCTTGCGCCGGCTGTACGATGCGCTGGTGCACACAGCCATCACGACTGGCGTGGTGATGCTAGTGATCGCAGCCTCGAACCTGGTGGGCTACGTTCTGACGGTAGAGTCCGTGCCGACGGCAGTCGCGGAGTGGACGGCGCAAACCCTGCAGTCGCCGTGGATGGTCATCCTGATGTTGAACCTGATTATGGTGACAGTGGGCATGTTCCTTGACCTGCCTGCCGCAATCCTGCTCCTGGGGCCGACCTTTGTCGCCATCGGCAACGCCATCGGTCTCGACCTCACTCAGCTCGGCATCATGATGGTGGTGAACCTCAGCATCGGCCTGTTCACTCCACCGGTAGGCACCACGCTGTTCATCGCCTCGGCCATCTCACGCGAGAAGGTCGGCGCGGTGGTGCGTGAGCTGTGGCCTTTCTACCTGGTGGCGATCACGGTGCTGGGCCTGGTCTCCTTCGTACCTGCCTTCACGTTCTATTGATGGGCGACAGCCCCGCCCATGCGGGGTTGTCGCCAGAGGAACTGCTCATGAGCATCATTGCATTCGCCGGGCTTGGCTCGATGGGCCTGCCAATGGCGAAAAACCTTCTGGCCGCCGGCCACCATGTGCGTGGTATCGACCTCAACCCAACCGCGCTGACCTCGCTCGAAGCAGCCGGCGGCGAATCCGCAGTAAGCGCAGCTGATGCTGCCCGGGGCGCGCAGATACTGATCCTGATGGTGGTCAATGCTGCTCAGGCCGAGCAGGTGTTGTTCGACGAAGGCGCTGTGCAGGCGATGGACGAGGGCGGCATCGTCTGCCTGATGGCGACCTGCCCGCCGGCTGCGGTCGAACGCATCGCTGAGCGGGTGGGCGCAACGGGCCGACGTTTCGTCGATGCGCCGGTGTCAGGCGGAACCGCTGGGGCTCAGGCCGGTTCGCTGACCATCATGGCGGCATGCGAGCGTGCCACCTTCGAGGCGGTGAAGCCAGTGTTCGAGGGCCTTGGCCAGCGCATTTTCCATGTTGGCGAGCGTGCTGGTCAGGGGGCGACCGTCAAAGCGGTCAACCAGTTGCTGTGCGGCGTGCATATTGCGGTGGTCGCCGAAGCCTTCGCGCTCGCCGCCAAGGTCGGTGTCGATCTTGAGGTGCTGTTGGAGATCATGGGCGGCTCGGCGGCCTCGAGCTGGATGCTCAAGGATCGCGGCCCGCGCATGCTCGAGGCCGAGCCGGAAGTCAGCAGCGCAGTAGACATCTTCGTCAAGGATCTGGGCATCGTGCTCGAAGCCGGGCGCGACGCCAAGGCGGCGCTGCCCATCGCGGCGGTCGCGCACCAGCTGTTCCTCGCCACTTCGGGACGCGGCGATGGGCGCGCCGATGACAGTCAGGTCATCCGCAGCTACCACGCCTTGAACGGCCCGCCAGCGAACGGCTGACGCCAGGCAACCACCAAAAAAGGAACCCCCATGCTCGTCCAGATCGTGAGCATCGTTTTCCCTGTGTTCACGGTGATCGCGATCGGCTACCTGTACGGCCGCAAGCATCGTCCGGATATGTTCGCCACTAATCAGCTCAACATGAGCATTTTCGTGCCCGCACTGGTCTTTTCCGCGCTGGCGGGCAAGTCGGTGGATCTTGCCCATGTGCAGGCGATTGCGCTTGGCGGTCTAGTCGTCGTGCTCGGCTCGGGTCTGCTCGGCTGGCCGATCGCGCGACGGCTGGGCTACGACCCCAAAACGCTGCTGCCGCCGATGATGTTCAAGAACGCCGGCAACATGGGTCTGCCATTGCTCTTGTTCGCCTTTGGCGAGCAGGCGCTGCCGGCCGCGGTGGTGCTCTTTCTGGTCGAGAACATTCTGCACTTCGCTGTCGTCACCTGGTGGCTGGGGCACAACGCGAAGCTGTGGCGCTTGCTGCGTGAGCCGGTGATAATCGCCGGTATTGCCGGGGTGACGGTGAGCCTGTCGGGCGTCACGCTGTGGCCGCCGTTCCTCTCGGCAATCAAACTCATCGCGGACGTGTCCACGGGCCTGATGCTGTTCTCGCTTGGCGTGCGGCTGAACACCGCGCCGTTCGCGCAATGGCGCATCGGCGTGGTCGGCGCGGTGGCGACACCGCTCACCGGAATGCTGATCGCCTACCTGTTCTGCCTGGCTTTGGATTTGTCTGCACACGAGACGGACATCCTGCTCGTGTTCGGTGCGCTGCCCCCCGCCGTGCTCAATTTCATGTTTGCCGAACTCTACCGACAGGAGCCGGAAAAGGTGGCCTCGATCGTTATCCTCGGCAACCTGGTCGCGCTATTTTCCATCTCGCTGGCTTTGGCCTTGCGGTTGGCCTGACCGTCCTGATGTTTCGTTCACAGGAGCCTTCGATGTCCTCATCAAACCGTGCCAGCCATGGCAAGCACTTGCTCGACCCGGCCTACCACGCGTTGCTCGACGAGGCGCCACAGGTGTGGAGCCTCGAAACGCTTCCGGTCATCCGCGAACGGGTACATGCGGGCTTTGAACCGGTCAGGCCTTTGCGTTTCAGGGAATATTGTATTGACCGCGCTGAAAATGACGCGCCCCTGCGGCTGTGTGTCTATGCACCGCCTGGCTTGGAGCCTGGCTTGGCCAGGCCTTCTATCTATTACATCCATGGCGGCGGCTTCGTACTCGGCAAGCCGGAAATGGCCGATGACCAATTGGCAGATCTGGCCCAGGTTCTGGGGGCCTGGGTCGTTGCGGTCGATTACCGATTGGCTCCGGAGCATCCATTTCCGGCACCGCTGGAGGATTGCTTCGCAGGGCTTGAATGGCTGATCGAACAGGCTGAGTCGCTCGGTATCGATCCGCAGCGAGTCACGCTGATGGGCCATAGTGCCGGCGGCGGTCTCGCGGCGGCGCTGGCGCTGCTCGCCCGGGACAGCGGCTTGCCGGCCCTGGCCGGCCAGCTATTGGTCTACCCCATGCTCGACTGTCGCACAGGGACGCCAGCAGCTCCCCGTGATAACCCGACAACCGGCGGATTCGCCTGGACGGCTGAGGCCAATCGCTTTTGCTGGCGTTGCCTGCAAGGCCAGCAGGCGCTCGACGAATACACGCTCGGTTATCTATCACCGGCCCTGGCGACAAATCTGGCGGGACTGCCTCCCACTTTCATAGCCGTTGGCGCCCTGGATTTGTTTTTCGAAGAGAACCTCGACTACGCACGGCGCTTGTCAGGTTCTGGCGTTGCAATCGAACTGCACGTCTACCCAAACGTGACGCACATGTTTGACCTGTCGCCCAGCTCTCAAACGACGCGATGCAAGGAGGCGATAAACCAAGCGCTTGTCCGCTGGTGGATAACTGATCATTAAAACTAGTTAGCTGGCGCTCTAGGGTCGGGCCGGGACGCGCGCTTAAGGCGACTGATAATCAGGGAATCGCCATCATTGCGAACAGTCGGGCAGGGCGCCAGCGTTACATCGTCTATATGCGTCCTAAAAAGCAAAAGTTTCTTTCCCTCTTGCCGATACTCCGTGAGAACCGATTAGGTGCCATGTGGGCGCCTCGCGTGGTATCTGGGAGGAAGCAATATGTTGCTGCAGAGAAAAACAATCGCCGCGAAGCTGATTGCTGCATTCGGTTTGTGTGCATGTGTGCATGTGTGACGTTGGCGGTCGGCGGGTTGGGCAAGCTTGAAGTAGCCGGCACACACAAGGCGCTGGAGCAAGTACTGATTGACGATCTTCAATCGATCACTAAGGCAAATGATGTGCGCAGCAACGTCATTGCGCATATTCGTGATGCCTACCGTTTGATTGGGCTGGTCGCGATGCAGGCGAGTGTTGAAGAGCGGAATGATGCGCGGGCCTCGATGCTGGAGAACCAGGGACAGGTAGAAGCTCTATTTGTCGAGTATCAAGCGACGCCGCAATCATTCGACGAGCGCGAACAGGTCGCGGCTTTCGAGGCGGCATGGAAGGGCTATACCGCTGCCATTGCCCGTGCAACCGCTGAGCTGGACATGGGCGATGCGGCGGCGGCCAAGCTGGTGCTGGATCGTGATGCCTTCCCGTCATACCGGGGCGCGACCAATGCAATGAAGGCGATCATCAACGAAAATAAAGAACGCAGCCGCGTCGCGACCGAGGCCGCCGCTGCAGCAAGCGTTCGCTCGAGCTGGATTTTGGGTACGGGTATCGCCGCAGCCTTTCTGGTATCAGTGTTGTTGGGCGTCTGGATCACACGCCTGGTTACCCGGCCAATACGCGATGCAATGGCTGCAGCGGAACGCATAGCCAAGGGCGATCTCACACAGCAGCTTGTCGCGCGTGGCCATGATGAGTCGGCCCAGCTGCTGCGCAGCCTGGCGGCAATGCAGGCGAGCCTGAGGCAAACGGTCGGCGAGATCACCGATGCGTCGGGGCTATTGGCCTCCGCCGCTACACAGTTGCATGCGGTGGCGCTACAGAGTTCGGAGGATCTTCAGACGCAAAACGGCGAAATCCAGCAAGCTGCGACGGCTGTGACAGAGATGAGCGCGGCAGTAGATGAGGTGGCGCGCAACGCTGTAAGCACTTCTGAAGCGTCGAACCAGACCAGCGCTGACGCGGAACGTGGCCGAGAGCAGGTATGTCAGGCCATTGCCGGCATTACTGCGATGGTCAGCGAGATCACCGGCTCGACAGACAAGGTCAGCGTTTTGGCGGGCGAGATCAGCAATGTCGGCGATGTGCTCGAAGTGATCCGCGGTATTGCGGAGCAGACCAACTTGCTGGCACTGAACGCGGCCATCGAAGCAGCGCGCGCTGGTGAGCAGGGTCGCGGCTTCGCCGTGGTCGCTGACGAGGTGAGGGCGCTTGCGCACCGTACGCAAAATTCGACTGGTGAGATTGAAAAGTTGATCGCCGCGGTCCGCGGCCGCGCCGGTGAGGCGGTGGCAGCCATGAGTAAGACCCAGGCGCTTGCGGGAAGCTCACAGGCTCAGGCGCTCGATGCAGGTCAAGCGCTGGAGCGGATCGTTGAGGGGGTCAGCCAGATCAACGAGCGCAACCTGGTGATCGCCAGCGCCTCGGAGGAGCAAGCGCAGGTTGCGAGAGAAGTCGACCGCAATCTAACCACTATTCAAACGCTCTCCACCCGCACGTCCGACAGCGCGTTGCAGTTGACCCAAGCGAGCGAATCCCTGGCGGATTTGTCTGGGCGGCTCAAGAGCGCGGTTGGCGCGTTCCGCTGCTGAAGGGGAGAGCTATGCAGCCCTCCCGATGATGTGCGTCGGGGAGGCTCATTAAATGATTGCTCTATCAGCACATTGACACATTAAAAAGCAATGATATGGTGGCTCGGCCTGGCTGTATTTCTATAGCGCCAGGGCGAGATCGTCGGTTGCCGTGCTGTGTTCATGCAATCGCTAGCTGTCGCCCGGTATCGCGCCTGAAGCCCGGCAAAGCCCAGATAAGTCTAAGAATAAGGAAGCGATATGAAGATCATGCTCAAGGTGGCTACTGGCATCGCCACGACCGTCGCGTTGATATCCGCCGGTACCGCGTACAGCGAAACGCAGAAAGAATCGAAGGGTTTCATCGAAGATTCGAAGCTGTCGCTGCTCAACCGCAACTTCTATTTCAACCGTGATTTCCGCGATGCTGACCCGGATGACCAAAGTTACCGAGAGGAGTGGGCGCACGGCATCATGGCGTTCTACGAATCGGGCTTCACCCAGGGGCCGGTAGGCTTTGGGCTCGACGCCTACGGCCTTCTTGGTTTAAAACTGGACAGTGGGCGGGGGCGCTCCGGCACTGGTCTGCTGCCTATCGACGAGGATGATCGCGCACGCGATGACTATGGCCATGTCGGCGGATCACTCAAGCTGCGGATTGCCTCGACAGTGCTTAAGTACGGTGAGATGCAGACTACTGCTCCGGTTTTTGCTACAGCCGATTCTCGGCTGCTTCCGGAAACCGCAACCGGCGTATTGCTCACGTCCGGTGACATTCCGGGGGCAGTGATCGAGGCAGGCCATTTCACGGCTTATAACTACCGGAACTCGACCAACAGCGACGGCGACCTGCTCGTGGAGACCGGTGAGGCTGATCAACTAGGCGACAGCATCAGTTTCGTTGGCGGGCGATACGATTTTACCGACAGCCTGACCGGGAGCCTCTACGCATCTAGTTTCGAGGACACTTGGCGGCAGTACTATGCAAACCTGAACTACACCCTTGTACTCGGCGAAGATCAGGCGCTGAACCTGGACGCCAACTTCTACCGCACCCGAGACGCGGGCGACGCCCACTTTGGCGAGGTCGACAACCGCACCTATAGCCTGGCCACGGAGTATAGCTTGGGTGCCCACTCGTTCACCTTCGCCTACCAGAAAGCGAATGGTGACACGCCTTTTGACTACGTCGGCGGTGATTCGATCTTTCTGGCTAACGCAGCATCTATCTCTGATTTTGTCGGCGCCAACGAGACCTCGTACCAGCTGCGCTACGACATCAATTTCGCCGCCTATGGCGTACCCGGCCTGAAAATGTCGGCGCGCTACATTCGCGGCGACAACATCGACGGCACCGACGCGGATGCCAGCGGTGCCTATGCCGGCCTTCAGGGCGCCGCCGGCAAGCATTGGGAGCGTGGCTTCGATGTGCGTTACACCGTGCAATCCGGTCCGGCGAAAGACCTAAGCCTGCGCCTGCGCCAAGCCACCCACCGCGCCAACGATGACCAAGCCGAAGGTGACGTCGACGAAGTGCGTTTCATTGTCGAGTATCCGCTGGACCTGATCTGACTCTACGCACCGCTGGTGGTCGGCAGGTGCTGGCTAACCAGCGCAGCGTCGATCGGTCGCCGCCAATATCGCTCGACTGACGGGTCACGCTGCACCAAAAAGCGATTTCAGCCCTGTTGCGTCATGTTTCCGTTCGCAAAAAATAGCGCCACTTAGGCCTTGTTCTAGATTGGAAAATAAACGCTAAGTCTTTGAAAAGAATCATTTATCGGCAGCATTTGCCGCTTTGATTTTTACATCAAAGGAGTGTTTGACGGTTCGATTGAAAAGGGCTAGATTGCATTTTAACCAGCCAATATGCATGTAGGTTGGGCGGTACCGATTGCTCGCTTGAGAGCAAAAGCGATACAACGAAAATAAGGACAATAAGCATGAAACGAATGGCAACCCAGCTGCTTGCGGCCAGCTTTCTCCTCACGTCCACGTTGGCAATGGCAATTGAGCCACCCAAGCGGCCCGCATGCATCGCACCCGCCGGCCCAGGCGGCGGACTCGATTTCATCTGCCGTAGCATCAGCAAGGCCCTTAACCAGCAGGACATCATTCCCGGCAACATTGCCGTGACCAACATGCCAGGCGGTGGTCATGGGGTTGGTTTCGCCCATGTCGTGTCCAAGCGTCAGGGTGACTTCGGCGTCTTCGTCGCGACCAGCACCGGCACCGTGACGCGCCTGGCACAGAACGGTTATCCAAACCTCGATTCGACCATGGTCAATTGGGCTGCCTCGATGGGGGCTGAGCCGGGCGTAATCGCGGTGCGCAAGGATTCCCCCTATCAGTCGCTCACCGATCTCGTGGATGCCATGAAAAAGGCGCCTGGCAGTGTGACCTTTGCTGGCGCGAGTCCCCAAGGTGGTGACGACAATCTGCGGGTTCTGCTGACAGCCAAGCGTGCGGGCGTGTCCGGTCTCAAGGATCTGCGCTATCTCTCCTTTAATAACGGCGGTGACGCCCTAGTTCAGGTCGTCGGCGGGCATGTCGATGTGTTTACCGGCGACCTTTCCGAATCGCTGGGCTTCTTCGAGTCCGGTGACCTGCGCATCCTGGCGGTACTCGCCGATGAACGCGTGGAAGGTAAAGTAGCCGATGTGCCCACGGCTAAAGAGCAGGGCGTTGACGTGACTTGGCTGAACTTCCGCGGTGTGTACGTTGCCCCGGGCATCACCGACGAGCAGTACGACTGGTGGGTGGACTCGCTGCACAAGCTGTACGAGACGCCCGAATGGAAGCAAGTCATGAAGCAGAACGGGCTGATGCCGTTCCACAAGACAGGTGACGAGTTCAAGCAGTACGTAACCGAGCAGATCGCTGAAGTGAACGCTCTGTCGAAAGAACTGGGGATTATCAAATAATGAAAAACGATCGCGGACTCGGCCTGGCGGGCTTGATTCTGGCCATCGCCTACGGGTGGCAGGCTCAGCAACTCCAGGTTGCGTCGGCGGGTGCTGGGGCCATCGGCCCCGGTGCATTCCCGACGCTGCTGGCGATAGGCCTCGCAATTTCAAGCATCTACTTCATGGTCAGGCCAGATGCGGACCAACCCTGGCCATCGCTCAAGGTATTCATTGAGATTCTGGCGGTGTTCGGCGCGCTTGTCGTCTTCGTGCTGACCCTGGAAAGCGTCGGCTTCATCATCGCAGCAGGAGCGGCGATCGCCTTTCTCGCCTGGCGCATGGGTGCGTCGCTCAAACCGGCCGCACTGGTTGGTAGTTGTGCTTCGATCGGCATGTTCGCGCTCTTTAATTACGGACTTGAACTGTCCTTGCCCGCTGGCGCCTTCTGGGGGATGAACTGATGGAACTGTTTGACCACCTCATGCTGGGATTTAGCGTCGCGCTGCAGCCGGAAAACCTTATGTTCGCGCTTATCGGAGCTTTTCTCGGTACTCTGATTGGCTCGCTACCTGGCTTAGGGCCGGCAAATGGCATAGCCATTCTCATCCCGCTTGCGTTCAGCCTCAACCTTGGTGCGGATGCGGCGCTGATCCTGCTCACCTCCGTCTATGCGGGCTGTATGTACGGCGGCCGGATATCCTCGATCCTGCTCAATATTCCGGGTGATGAGCCGGCAATGATGACCTGCCTTGATGGCTACCCGATGGCCAAGAAAGGCCGGGCCGCCGATGCCTTGGCAATCTCCGCTGTCGCTTCCTTCGTTGGCAGCTTCTTAGCCGTGATCGGATTGGTGCTGCTGGCGCCACTGCTGGCCAAGTTCGCACTGCGCTTTGGCCCGGCCGAATATTTCGCTCTGTTCATCCTGGCGTTCGCGACACTGGGCGGCATCACCGGCAAAAACCCGATGAAAACTGTGTTCGCCACCTGTATCGGTCTTATGTTTTCGACCATCGGGATCGATATGACTACCGGTATTGAGCGCTTCACTTTCTCCAACATGCACCTTTATGAGGGCATCGATTTTATCGTGATCATTGTCGGCCTGTTCGCAGTGTCCGAGATGTTCATCTTCCTCGAGTCGCATGCCGGCGAAGGGCGGCCGATGATCAAGGTCGAGAAGATCACCCTGCGCGCGATGGACATCGTCCGGATTCTGCCAACCACCGTGCGTGGCAGCGTTCTTGGCTTCATCGCTGGTGTATTGCCGGGGGCGGGCGCCTCGTTGGGCAGCTTCATCAGCTATACGCTGGAAAAAAAGGTGATCGGCAGCAAGGGCACCTTCGGGGAAGGCGACATCCGCGGCGTCGCGGCGCCGGAATCGGGCAACAACGCAGCCTCCAGTGGTGCGCTTGTACCCATGCTGACCCTGGGCGTGCCTGGCAGCGGCACCACCGCGGTACTGCTGGCGATGCTGATTACGCTCAATATCACGCCAGGCCCGCTGATGTTCCAGCAGCATGCCGATGTGGTGTGGGGCGTCATCGCGGCGCTGTTCGTTGGCAACGTGATGCTGTTGTTCATGAACATCCCGCTCATCGGCGTATTCGTGAAGATCCTCTCGATACCACCGAAGTACTTGATGCCCATTGTCACGTTGATCGCTGTGGTTGGTATCTACTCAATCACAAACTCGACGCTTGATCTCTACATGATGATTGGCTTTGGTGTACTCGGTTACATCTTCCGCAAAGTCGAGATACCGCTTGTGCCTATCGTGCTGGGAACGTTGTTGGGACCGACCATGGAGGTCAACCTGCGTAACGCAATGAACCTGTCGGCCGGAGATACCTCGATCCTCTGGGCGAGCCCGATTGCCATCTCGATCTGGGCCTTCGCGATCATCGGGTTGTTGACGCCCGTGCTAATTGGTCCCTTCCTGCGCAAGCGGATGAAGAAGGCCGCCGAGAACATCGCCTAATGCTCACCGGGGCGGCTCATTGCCCCGGTTCGTTTAGCTCCTCTGCCACCCGTTTGGGTGGCCTTTTTATTGGTGCGGCTTATAGTTCCGAACCAGTCGGGTTGAGATTTTCGATGTTCAAAAAAACGATTTTGACTATAGTTGCCCGAGCGGCGAAAAACATCTAAATAGCCCCGATTTTCCCTGTGAAGTGAACGCAATATGCCTGCAAGCCCGTTAGTGCAACGGATCGTTTTCGATATTAAACGTAAGATCCAAGTCGGCGAATTAAAGATCGGTGCGCACCTGAGCGCGCAGAAGGTCGCGGACGAATTCCACGTCTCACGATCGCCTGCGCGTGAGGCGCTGATGGAGCTGGCCGATATGGGCTGCCTGGAGCAGTTTCCCAACCGCGGCTTCTTTGTTATCGCGCTGCCTCAGGACTCGGCCGAGAACCCGGACGAGGTCATCCCGCTGGAGGAGCCGTCCGAGTACTACAGGCTTTCCGAGGACTGGCTCAATGATGAGATCCCGGCGGAAGTCACCGAAAAGTTCCTACGCGACCGCTACGGCCTGACCAAATTCCAGGTGGTGGACATCCTAAATCGAGCGGCCAAGGTTGGCTGGGCCGAGCCTAAGCCAGGCTACGGCTGGCGCTTCCTCGATGTCGCTAAGACGCCCGAAACCCTTGAGCAGATTTACAAAGTCCGTGCACTCATCGAGCCGGCGGGCCTGCTGGAGCCGGGCTTTACCTGTGACCTTGGCGTTCTGCGCAGGCTGAGGAAAGAGCAACAGGAAATCCTCGCCGGCGGCATCGATACCATGCCGGCCGACGTACTGCTACGTGCGGGCATTCGTTTGCATGAAGAGCTGATCAAGCTATCCGGCAATGCTGTCTTTCACATGATGCTGGTGCAGATGAACAATATGCGCCGGCTGCTCGAGTACCGCTCGATGATCGACCGCAAGCGCCTGGTGCAGCAGTGTACCGAGCACCTTCAGATGATCGAGCTGGTTGAAGCTGGCAACAACCTCGAAGCCGCACACCTGATGAAGAAGCATCTCTCCGGCGCTTTCGCCAGAAAGTCGCCAATCCTTAGATTGCGCGCCTCTAGTAGCGCATCGGGCGCTGTGAGGACGCTGAGCGAGGCGGTGTAGCGGCTATTTCGCTTCCTGCCGTTCACGTCGGCCGGACCAGCGTCTGTACAGTGGCTCTGCCGCGAGCATGACCACCACCAGGCGAGTGATCTGCATCGCCGTGACCAGGCCAACGCCGAGATGCAGGGCTTCGGCAGTCAAGTACATCTCGGTGCTGCTGCCCGGCATCATCCCTAGCGACAGTGTCGGCGCCGGCAACGTGACGAGCCGCGCCACGACCCAGGCGAGGGCGGCGGTGCTGCCGATCATTGCGAGGGTGAACAGCAGCGCACGCAGCAGGAAGGCCGGCGCGCTGTGAAAGAAATTCCGGTCGAAATGCACGCCCAGTGCGCAGCCAATCATCAACTGGCCGTAGTGGCTGAGCGCCTCCGGCAAGGCGAGTTGCAGGTCGAAGCTTGCGGTCAGCGCGGCGCACAGGCCGATCGGCCCGAACATCCACGGATTCGGCAGGCCGATTCGCTTACCCAGCCAGGCCACCAGCACACCGCCGGCCAGCATCGGCGTCAGCCAGCGCCAGTCTATATCCGGCCGGACATGGTTGGTCATCGGCTCCACACCACCGAGCCAGAAGGCGAGCGCCGGCACACAGAGCACGATGACAGTCAAACGGACGCTATGCGCAGCCGCGACCCGGCTGACATCGGCGCCATTGTCTTCGGCCAGGCGCACCATCTCGGCGAAATTCGCCGGCATGAACGCGAAATAGGCGGTGCCCAGATCCATGCCCAGCCGGCGGATCAGGGCGATGCCGGCAACTGCCAGCAGGAAGGTGAGAACAGCGGCGCTCACGATCAGGACAAAGTGGGCGCTGACCTCGGCGAATATTGTCTGGGTGAAGTGCAGGCCGATGGCCGTGGCGATGATGAGCTGGCCTGACATCCGACCATGAGGTACTTCCTGCACCCGCCAGCCGATGCAGCGCACCACGGTAACCGCTAGCAACGAGCCGATGATCCAGGGCAGCGGCCAATGTGCAGCGCTCGCCAGCAATGCACCCAGGGTGCCCACCAGTGGTGTCGCCCACCACTGGTGAAGGCCGCTTGAACGCGCCGTCAAAGGCCACCCCGCATGGGTGGCTGTAGCGCAAGGGCAGCCGAGACGGCAATCAAGGGCATGCTTAGCCTTGGTTCCCGGTCCGTGAGATAGCCTTGCGTACCACGTAGGGCAGGATGCCACCCTGGCGCAGGTAGAGCAGTTCCTGCTGCGAATCGATCGGCAGCACGAGCTGGGCCTGGCGGGTGCGACCGTCGCGGCCGGTCAGCTGCAGCTCGATCGGGTTGCGGCCGACCTCAACCCGGTCGAGGCCGACCAGTGTCACGCGTTCCGAACCGTCGAGCGCCAATTGTTCGAGCGATTCGCCCGGCGCGAACTGAATCGGGAACACGCCCATGCCGATCAGGTTGCTGCGGTGGATGCGTTCAAAACTGCGCGCGATCACGGCTTTCACGCCTAGCGTCGCCTGCGCCTTGGCGGCCCAGTCTCGGCTGGAGCCAGCACCGTAATTGAAGCCGGCGAACACCACCAGCGGCGTGCCGGCGGCCACGTGGCTTAGCGCTGCGTCGTAGACGCGCTGGACCTGGCCGTCGTGGTTGTAGGCCCAGCCACCTTCGCCGGGTTGCGTCTCGAGCAGCAGGTTGCGCACCGCGCGGTTGACGAAGGCGCCGCGCATCATCACCTCGTGGTTGCT
Organism: Stutzerimonas chloritidismutans; assembly: GCF_051486945.1. GTDB lineage: Bacteria > Pseudomonadota > Gammaproteobacteria > Pseudomonadales > Pseudomonadaceae > Stutzerimonas > Stutzerimonas chloritidismutans_B. The sequence goes on from NZ_JAHVDX010000001.1 coordinate 237,400, forward strand.
GCGGCGCGTCGAGTACTGGTTCAGGTCTTCAGGCGCTTCGCCGTGCTCGATCAGCCATTGCCCGGCCTGGCTGGCGAGCGGGATGGCGCTGGCCGGCGAGATGTGGTCAGTGGTGACGTTGTCGCCCAATGCCAGCAGCACGCGCGCGTTTTCGACGGCGAGTGATTGTGGTGCCTCGGCATTCACGCCTTGCAGGTAGACCGGCCGGCGCAGGTAGGTCGAAGTTGGCGACCAGGGGAAGCGCATGCTGCCGGAGGCGGAAAGCGCCTGCCAGTGGTGCGTGCCGTCCCAGAGTGTCGCGTTGCGCTCGCGGAAAAGCTCGGGGCGCACGGTCTCACCGACCAGTGCACGGATCTCATCTTCATCTGGCATCAGTTCGTGCAGGTAGATGTCGTGCCCATCGGCGTCCTTGCCCAGCGGTTGCTGTTGCAGATCGGTGTCGATAGTGCCGGCGATGGCATAAGCGACCACCAACGCGGGTGAGGCGAGGTAGCCGATCTGCACTTTCGGGTTCACCCGGCCCTCGAAGTTGCGGTTGCCGGACAGAACGACCACCGTCTGCAGCCCCTGGTCGGCGAAGGCTTCCATGTGGGATTCGAGCTGGCCGGAGTTGCCGATGCAGGTCATGCAACCGAAGCCGGCGAGGTCAAAGCCGAGCGCGGCAAACTCTTCGAGCAAGCCAGCTTTGCCTAGGTAGTCTGCGACCACCCGCGAGCCGGGCGAGAGCGAGGTTTTCACCCAAGGTTTGGGCAACAGCCCGCGGCGCCGCGCGTTGCGGGCGAAAAGACCGGCCTGAATCATCTGGCTCGGGTTGGCCGTGTTGGTGCAGCTGGTGATCGCCGCAATAGAGATGGCGCCATGCGTCAGCGGTTGGCCGAACGAGGGTTCCAGGTATTCGTCTGGTGCCTGCGGGGCGCTGGTGGCGATCAGACTGGCGCGCTTGTCGAGCACCTCTTCATGGAAGGATTTTGCCGCCTCGCCCAGTGGGCGCCACTGGTGCGGCTGGTGCGGGCCGGCCACGCTCGGCTCGATCTGCGCGAGGTCGATCGGGATCACTTCGGTGAAGACGGGCTCTGCGGCATCGTCGCGGCGCCACAGCTGTTGCACATCAAGATAGGCCCGCATGCGCGCCAGTTGCTCCTCGGTGCGGCCGGTCAGCTGCATGTATTCGTAGGTGACGTCATCGAAGGGGAAGAACACCACCGTTGCGCCGTATTCCGGCGCCATGTTCGACAGGGTGCCGCGCGCTGCCCAACTCAGCGCGGACAGACCGGGCCCGCAGAATTCGACGAACTTGCCGACCACGCCGCGTTCACGCAGAAGGCGGGTGACCCACAAGGCCAGGTCGGTGGCGGTCACGCCCGGGCGCAGCGCGTTAGTCAGGCGTAGGCCGATAACCTCGGGAAAACCGATCGGCACCGGCTCGCCCAGCATCGCTGCCTGGCCTTCGAGGCCGCCGACCCCCCAGCCGAGCACGCCAACGGCGTTGATCATCGGCGTGTGGCTGTCGGTCGCGACCATGTCGTCGGGATGCAGCAGCGCCCGGCCATCAGTCGTTTGGCTTTCCCAGACCACAGTGGCCAGAGATTCCATATTCACTTGGTGGATGATGCCGGTGCCTGGCGGAACCACCTTGAAATTGTCCAGGCTCTGCTGCGCCCATTTGATGAAGCGGTAGCGCTCGCTGTTGCGGCGGAAATCGATGTCCAGGTTGGCGTCGACTGCATCGGGGCTGGCGTAGCGCTCGACGATCACCGAATGGTCGATGGTCAGCACGGCCGGGATGGTCGGGTTGACCAGGCTCGGGTCGCCGCCCAGCTCGGCCACCATGTCGCGCATGCCGGCGAAGTCGGCCAACGCGGGCAAGCAGGTGGTGTCGTGGAACATCAGCCGGTTCGGGTAGAAGGGCACCTCGCAACCACTGCTGCGCCCGGCGGCGCAATCCAGCACCTCGGGCAGCGCCGACGGCGAGCAGCGTGCGACGTTCTCGATCAACAGGCGGATCGAGTAGGGCAGGCGCTGCAGATCGCTAACCGGCATTACTTTCAGTAGGTCGACATAGGCGTAACGGACTTGGCCGATCTGCAGGTGGTTTTCGAAGCGGGAATCGAGAGGCGTCTTCATCGGCTTGGCTACTTCTGGTTTGTTCAGCGTGCGCCGTTCGGAAACGGCTTGGATTGATTGCGAATGGTAGGCAGCCAGAGAACGGCTGAAAATTGAACAATTGGTAATGGTGCGTTCTCCATTCAAGAATGGTCGACGCTCAAGTGATCGACAAACGCGCGGGTGGTCGGGTCCAGCGCGGCGAAGCTGCGGGCGACCATAAACAGGCGCCGGTCGGCCCAGCTTTCATCCACCGTCAACGCCCGCAGGCGGAACTGACGCAAGTAGGGACGCAGTACGCCGCGCGGGATAAAGCCGATGCCGAGGTTGGTCGAGACCATTCGGCACAGGCTGTCGAAACTGCTGACGCGGATGCGCTGCTTGATCTCGCCGCCAAGCAGGCGCGCCTGTTCACTGAGCAGTCGATGTACCGAGCTTTCAGGGTGCGGGGCGATGAATTCGTAGGTCAGGGCTTCGGCGAAACTGATTGCATCGCGCGCAGCCAATGGGTGGTCTTCGGCGACCGCAATGACCATCTCGTCGATACGGTAGAGTGCCGTCTCAAGCCCGAGTGCTGGGGTGTGCTCCCCGACGATGCCAAGATCGGCGCGACCTTCGGATACAGCGCGCACCACTTTCGCACCGGAGCGCTCTTCAACGTCGAAGCGCACCTGCGGGTAGGCATCGAGGAAGCCAGCAATATCCAGCGTCAGTTGTTGGGCGAGCGCTGAGGTAATGGCGTGCAGGCGGATGTGGCCCTTGATTCCGGCGCCGTATTCCCCAAGCTCCAGCTCCATCCGTTTGAGGGTGTCGAGCATCTGCTGGGCGTAGTGGCGCAGTGACTGGCCGGCAGGGGTAAGCTGCATACCGCGCGCATTCCGAATGAACAGCGGCGAACCAACCTTTTCCTCCAGCTCGCTGACGCGCTTGCTGATCGCCGAGGTTGCCAGGTGACAGCGCGGGCCGGCGCGGGTGACGCTGCCGAGCTCGGCCACCGCGAGAAAGATCTCCAGGCTCAGCAGGTCATAGCGCATCGGCATCAGCGCTGGGGAAACCGGCGCTGCAGGTCAGCGATCTGTTCGGGCGTTAGTGTCCTGAACTTGTGCTGGAAGATCAGCAGGAACAGTTGCGCCGTCGCTTCCAGCTCCTCTGTGATATCCACCGCCGCGTGCAGGTCGGAGCCGGCGCACACCGGGCCGTGATGCGCAAGGAGCATCGCATGATGCTTGCCGGAAAATGCCCTGACCGCATTGGCCAGCTCCGGATCGCCCGGCGCGTAGTAGGGCACCAGTGGCAGCTTGCCGACGCGCATCGCGTAGTAGGCGGTGATGGCTGGCAGCAGGTCGTCGGGGTCGAGCCCGTCGAGTACCGAGACAGCTACCGAATGTGTCGAGTGCAGGTGCACTACGGCGCCGCTGGAGGGCCGCTCCTCGTACATGGCCAGATGCAGCAGCGCCTCTTTGGAGGGCTTGTCGCCGCTGATGTGGCGGCCGTCCCAGTCGAGTTTCGAAATCCGAGCCGGGTCCAGGCGGCCCAGCGACGAGCCGGTCGGGGTGACGAGCCAGCCGTTGTCCAGCCGCACGCTGATATTGCCGGTGCCGCCGTGCGTCAGCCCACGGTCGTACATCGACTTGCCGAGGAGGGCGATTTCGTCCCGCTGTTTGTTCTCGTTCATCGCACCTGCCCCAATGCTTTTTCGAAGAAGTCGAGGCTGCCGAAATTGCCGGACTTGAGCGCCAGGGCCACCGGCACCTCGCGCACGCCCAGCGTCCAGGGCACGCCCGGGTCGATCGGCGCACCGATGCGCAGGGCCTCGACGCCGAGCGCCTTGACCACTGCGCCGGACGTCTCGCCTCCGGCCACGACGAACTGGCGCACGCCCAGCTCGTCGAGCCCGACAGCAATGCGCGACAGCGCCTCTTCGACCAACAGGCCCGCCGCTTCAACGCCGAGGCGTTCTTGTGCGGCCTTCACCTGATCAGGACGGGCGCTGCCATAGATCAGCACCGGACCTTCTGCGACACGCTCGCGGGCCCAGGCCAGGGCTTCGCTGACCTGGTCGCAGCCTTCGGCGAGCCGCAGCGGATCGAGCGGGAAGCTCGGCCGGCTACGTTGCCAATGCTCGATCTGGTCGTTGGTGGCGACCGAACAGCTGCCGGACAGCACCGCGCTGTAGCCGCCTACCGGCGGCAGTTCGGCCGCGCTGTGGCTCGTCTGTAGCAGGCCGGCGCGCGCGAAGTTCTCCGGCAAGCCGATGGCCACACCGGAGCCGCCGGTGATCAGCAGGTGATCGGCCGCGGCCTCACCGATGACGTTGAGGTTGGCGTTGTCGATTGCATCGACGATGACGTAGCCCTTGCCCTCGCGTTTTGCGGATTCGAATTCGTCGCGAATGGCCGCTGCGCCTTGCGCCACGACCGGGTAGGGCACCAGGCCAACCTTTCGCTTGGTCTGGCTGCCCAGTACGTGGATCAGGTTGGCGTCAGTCATCGGCGTCAGCGGATGGTGGCGCATACCCGACTCGCTGAGCAGCACGTCGCCGACGAAGAGATGGCCCTGGTAGATGGTCCGTTTGTTTTCCGGGAAGGCGGGGCAGGCCAGGGCGAAGTCGATGCCCAGCGCATCCATCAGCGCGTCGGCCACCGGCCCGATGTTGCCTTCAGCGGTGGAATCGAAGGTCGAGCAGTATTTGAAGAAGAACTGCCGGCAGCCGGCGGCACGCAGCCACTCAAGCGCGGCGAGCGATTCCTGCACAGCCTGGTCTTTCGGTTGGGTGCGCGATTTCAGCGCGACGACGACGGCGTCGACATCTGCCGGAATCGGACCCTCGGGCACGCCGATCACCTGGATCGTGCGCATGCCGCCGCGCACCAGCATGCTGGCGAGATCGGTGCCGCCGGTGAAGTCGTCGGCGATGCAACCCAGCAATAGTTGGCTCACTGCTCTCTCCTTTACCTCGGATCGAGCGCGGGGCGCTGGATGAGGCATTGTTGTTCTTTGAGATTTGGTTCGCATGGGCGCCGTGGGGGCACGGCGCCCATCGGGTCAGCCGCGCAGGACGTCCGCGACAGCCTTTCCGAAGGCCTTGCAGCCGAGCTTGCCGCCAAGGTCGGCGGTGCGCTGCTCGGGGTTTTCCAGCACTGCATCGACGGCCTTGTCCATCGCCGCGGCGGCTTCGACCAGCGCCGGGTTGCTGTGGTGCTCACCCATCCACTGCAGCAGCATCGCTACCGAAAGGATCATCGAGACCGGGTTGGCCTTGTCCTGTCCGGCGATGTCCGGTGCCGAACCGTGCTGGGCCTGCGCGCAGCAATGGGTGTCGCTGGCCATCATGGAACCGGCGAGGCCCAGGCTCCCCGACAGCTCGCTGGCCAGGTCACTGATGATATCGCCGTAGAAGTTGGTCGCGACGAGCACGTCGAAACGCTCCGGCGAACGCACCAGGTGCGCCGTGGAGGCATCGACGAGCAGGTCGTCCAGCTGTACGTCCGGGAAGTCCTTGGCGACATGGCGCACGGCTTCGAGGAACAGGCCGTCGGTCATGTGGAAACTGTTGGCCTTGTGAATCGCGGTAACTTTCTTCTTGCGTTTGCTGGCCAGTTCAAAGGCGCGGCGGGCGATGCGCTCGCTGCAATGACGGGTGATTTTGCGGGTGGACAGCGCCATGTCCGGCGTGGGCATCACTTCGCCCCAGCCGCGGGTCATGTTGCGATCCGGGTAAAAGCCTTCAGTGGCTTCGCGCATGATCACCAGATCCATGCTCTTGCCTTCCTTCATGTTCGACGTCAGGAAGGGGCGGGTGCGGGCCGGGCGCACGTTGGCGTAGAGGTCCAGGCCGATGCGGAAGCCAGCGGAGACGTTGCGACCGCCTTGTTCCGGTGCCGGATAGTCGGCGTGCGACTGGGTGCCGAGGATGATGCCGTCGTAGGTCTTGGCCTTCTCGAGCGTTTCCTGGCGCAGCGTGGTGCCGTGTTTGTCCAGGCTGGCGAAGCCCACGTCGTCGTAGTCGAAGCTCAGGCCAAGTTTGTATTTTTCATCGGCTGCCTTCAGCACCGTCATCGAGGACTCGACGATCTCAGGGCCGATGCCGTCGCCGGGAAGTACCAGAATCCGCATTTGCGCTCTCCTAATCATTGTTGTTTGTAATCGAGAATAGCCGCTACGCTGCCTGGAGCTGCACGCAATCGTAGCGAAAAACCATCTGCCTGGGTTTCCGATCGACCGGGCAAGCTAACGGATCGCTTTAAGATTGAGCGACCTGACCAAGCGCAGGTATCGACCGTCCCCTCGACATATTGAATTTTATTGCACGAAAAACCAATTCATGCAAGTTTAGATCGTCATTTATAAGGCTGAGGTGGAACACCATGACGATCAAGACAACCGACCTGTGCGACGAGCATGGCGACAGGGTCCGTGTGTTGGCGCCGCTCTTTGCGGACCTTGGCGGGCGTAGCGAAATGACCGGTCCGGCCGTGACCGTTAAATGTTTCGAAGACAACTCACGTATTAAAGAGCTCAGCCTCGAGCCGGGCGAGGGGCGGATTCTCGTGGTTGACGGCGGTGGAAGTGATCGTTGCGCGCTGCTGGGCGATGTGATCGCGGTCGATCTGGTGAAAAATGGCTGGGCCGGCGCGCTTATCTATGGCTATGTGCGCGACAAGGCCGTGCTGCGCGACCTGCCGATCGCGATCAAGGCACTGGGTGCCTCGCCGCGCAAGTCGATCAAGCGCGACGAGGGGCAGGTAGGCGTGCCAGTGACCTTCGCCGGGCAGATGATTGTTCCCGGTGATCGTCTTTATGGCGATGACGACGGCGTGATCATCCTTGATGTTTGAGCCACGCTCGGGGTCTCGCCGTCCCGCAGCCTGATAACAACTGAACGGAGGTACTAGGCGTGGCCCAATCCAAACGCGTCTTCTTGATCCATGCGGTCTCGGTGGCAATGGAGCCGATCCACGGCGCCTTTCAGCGTCTTTGGCCTGAATCCACAACATTCAATTTGCTGGATGACTCGCTCTCACTGGACTTGGAAGCCGCCGGCGCGCTGACACCAGCCCTGTCCGGTCGGCTGCTCGACCTGGCCCGCTATGCCGAGTCGGCCGGCGCCGATGCCATCCTCTTCACCTGCTCGGCTTATGGTGATGCCATCGACGTCTGCCGCGAGCAGTTGTCGATCCCAGTGATGCGCCCGAGCGAGGCGATGGTTGCGGAGGCCCTAAAACAGGGCAGCCGAATAGCAGTGTTGGCCACGTTCGAGCCGGCGATCGCCGCGATGCGTGACGAGTTTCAGGCGATGGCCGCGGCGCAGGGTCGCAGCGTAGAGATTCAGCCCTACATCTGTGCCGAGGCGATGGTGGCGTTGCGCGCGGGTGAAGTGGCCAAGCATGACCAGCTGATCGCGACAATGGCGGCTCAGGTCTGCGACGCCGATGTGCTGTGCTTCGCCCAATTCTCCATGACCTCTGCAGCCGAGGCGGCGCGCGGTGCCACCCGGCAACCGGTGCTGACCACTCCAGACAGTGCCGTGCTCAAGCTGCGGCAGATGCTTGCGGGGCCGCCTGCTCAACAGGCGCTCGACACATTACGGTAATTACTCTCGCCGCCCACGAGCGGCAATCATCAAGGAAGCAAAACCATGCCGGAAATTGTCGTTTACGCCGTCGCAGGACGGACCCATGAGCAGAAAAAGATGCTGATGCAAAAGATCACCGAGGCGGTCATCGACAGCTTCGACGTGCCGCGTGAGCGAGTGGTGGTACAGATCGTCGAATCCGATCCGAACAACAAATCTCGTGGCGGCGTGCTGTATAGCGAGCGCTGAGCGAACCGGCCCGACGTCGAGGTACGCCGCTCTTTGCATGGAAGGCAGACCGGCGTGAAGGCCCCGCCCCGCATCGGCATACGACAAGAGCTGTCTCGTCGGTACAGGCGTCGGGCGCCACGATGCGATGACTTGTCGGCCGGCCCGACCCTGGAGCGATCCGAATGCGCTACGACCTCTTCACCCTGAACGTTTTTGTCGCTGTCGCCGAAGAACGCAACCTCACCCGCGCGGCCGAGCGCATGCATATTGCAGTGTCGGCCGTGAGCAAGCGCATTTCGGAACTTGAGCAGCAGGTTGGCTCGCCGCTGTTGCTGCGCTATGCGCGAGGTGTCGAGCTCACGCCGGCCGGGCAGTCGATCTTGCATTACACGCGTGAGCTGAGGATGGTGCTTGGGCAAATGGACGAGGAATTGGCCAGCTATGCCGCTGGGGTCAAGGGCCATATCCGCATCCACGCGATCACCTCCGTCCTGACGCAGTTCCTGCCCGCCGATCTGGAGCGGTTTCTCGGCAGCTATCCGCAGATCAACTTCGACATCGAGGAGCGCGTCGGCTCTGCTGTCGTGCGCGCCGTGACTGAAGGCCGAGCCGATCTCGGCATCTTTGCCGAGCACACCCAGGCGCCCGGGTTGGAAGTCAGGCCCTATCGGCAGGACCAATTGGTAGTGGTCAGCGCACAGGGGCACGAAGTGGCGGGGCTATCGAGCATTTCTTTCCGTGACGTGTTGGAGCATGAGTTCATTGGCCCGCACCTGGACAGCTCGCTCTATACGCTGTTCTCGAATCAGCAAGCCGAGCTCGGAATGACCATGCGAGTCAGGGTTCGGGTCAGCAGCTTCGAGTGCATGTGCCGCCTGGTGGCGGCGAACATAGGGGTCGCCATTTTGCCCAAGGCGGCGATCACTCAGTACCTGCGACCGTTCAAATTGAAGATGACCGTGCTCGACGAAGCCTGGGCGAAGCGGATGCTGGTGGTCGGGGTGCGGAGCATGGACCTGCTGACACCTACGGTGCGAACCTTGGTGGAGCATCTCGGCACTCGTTGAGCTGTCACTAAGCGTTCTCCGTCGGAGAACGCCCGTTGTCGAATCGCCAATTTTCCCCCTCTGACCATGGCTCTAGGATGAAAGCGAATCCGGGAGGCACGTCAGGCAGCGCTTTGAAGATGCCGGCGCTTGACCATCACGTTCCTTTGGCCGTTGGCGGCTCTGCGCCGCGCGCCTGACGCCTTCCAGATGGCCGTCGCAAGGTTTGCACCGAATGGTTCTGTCGGTCAGGCAGCTCTCATTATTCGTGAAGCCGGCCTTGCGATCTACACCCATGCCTGATCGGAAACTTCGATGTACGCATATGTTGGAAGCCGCACGACGCGTGAACGCAATGCACGTGGTGAAGGGCTGAGCGTTTTCCACTTCGATGACCAGCGCGGCGTGCTGACGCCTGTGCAGGTTGTCGAGGGACTGGTCAATCCGTCCTATCTGACGCTCAACGGCAAGGGCGACATGCTCTATTGCGTGCATGGTGATCGCTTCGAGGTCAGCGCTTTTCGTGTCGACAAGGCGACCGGACGGATCGTCTTTCTCAATCGCCAGGACACACAAGGCAAGAACCCGGTACACCTGGCGCTCGATCCGGACGAGCGTCACCTGATCGTCTCCAACCATATCGGTGCGAGCCTAGCGGTGCTGCCGATCGAGGAAGACGGCAGTCTGGGCTCGCTGAAGCAACTCGTGCAGCTGGATGGCGAGCCAGGACCTCATCGGATTGAGCAGCCGCATGCGAAGCCGCACTTCAATTTATTCGATCACTCGGGGCGCCATGTACTGGTGCCCGACAAAGGCCTGGATACGATTTTCTGCTTTCGCTATGAAGCCGGCGCTCTGTCCACGACGGCGGTTACCTCGGTAAAGGCCCGCGAGGCGGCGGGCCCGCGGCATATGGCGTTTCGCCCGCAAGGGGACATGGCGTACGTCATTAACGAGTTGGATAACACGGTAGCCGCCTATGGCTACGACACGCAGACAGGGGTGCTGAGCCCCAGGCAGGTGTTGTCCACCCTGCCTGACAGCTACACGGGCAACAGCCGTGCGTCGGGCATACAGGTCGATGCGCAAGGGCGCTTCCTTTACGCCTCGAACCGCGGTTTCGACAGCATCGCGGTGTTCGCCATCGATCTGCAAACAGGGCTGCTCAGTTTTGTCGCAGCCATACCCAGCCAAGGAAAAACGCCACGCTATTTCACACTCAGCCCCGATGGGCGCTACCTGTTTGCGCTCAACGAGGACAGCGATTCGATCGTCACCTTCGCTGTTGATCACCAACTCGGCCTGCTCGAGGCAACGGGCGAGCAGGTAACCACAGGTAGTCCCGTTTGCATGATCTTTTCAGCCTGAAATCAGATAACAACAAGACGGTCCGCGTTTAGGTGACCGGGTGAGGCTCACAATGACAACAGAAAGCAACAGCCTGGAAAAAACCGTGGTGCGCAAGGTCACCCTGCGCATCATTCCCTTCGTATTCCTGCTCTACATCGTGTCGTATCTGGATCGCGCGAACATCGGCTATGCCGCGCTGCAAATGAATGCCGAGCTGGCATTGACCAGCGAGGCATTCGGCTTCATCTCCGGCATCTTTTTTCTTGGTTATTTCCTGTTCGAGGTGCCGAGTAACGTCCTGCTCAACCGCTACGGTGCGCGGGTGTGGATTGCACGCATCCTGGTGACCTGGGGCATCATCGCGGCTGCCACTGCGTTCGCCGAGTCGGCTGCCCAGCTCTACGTGCTCCGGTTCCTGCTCGGCGTCGCGGAAGCCGGCTTCTTCCCTGGCATCATTGTTTATCTGACCTACTGGTTCCGCTCGAAAGAGCTGGCCACCACCGTTGCCTTGTTCACCGCGGCTATCCCGGTCTCCTACATTATCGGCGCGCCACTGAGCACCTGGATCATGGACAACATCAGCTGGGGCGGCTGGAGCGGCTGGCGCTGGATGCTTTTCCTGGAGGGAATCCCAGCCGTGTTCCTGGGCGTTGTATGCTACTTCTACCTGACCGACAAGCCGGAGCAGGCCAAGTGGCTCAAGCCGCAAGAGCGCGACTGGCTGTTGAACGAACTGGAAAACGACCGTAAAGCGAAAAAAAACGTCAAGCACTTTGGCGTCATGAAGGCCATGACCAACCCAAAGGTGCTGTACCTCTCGTTTATCTACTTCGTCTACCAGTGCGGAAGCCTGGGAATCGGCTACTGGATGCCGCAGATCATCAAGGGCTTCTCCGAGTCGCTGAGCCATACGCAGATCGGCCTGATCGCAATGGTGCCTTACATCGTCGCGACGTTCATGATGATTGGCTGGTCACGTAGCTCCGATCGCCACGGCGAGCGGCAGTTGCACTCAGCGATTCCGCTGGCGGTGGCCACCGCGGCCATGATCGGCGCCGGCATGTTTACAGACCCCATTATCGCCATCGCCATGATCAGCCTCGCGCTGGCCGGGTTGTACAGCTTCAAGTCGCCGTTCTGGGCGTTGCCAACGTTGTTTCTGAGCCGGACGACGGCTGCCGTTTCGATCGCCGTCATCAACTCAGTTGGCAACCTAGGCGGTTTCTTCGGGCCATCAATGATAGGGATGGTCAAGGAAAGCACCAACAGTACGGCCATCGGGCTGCTATTTCTCAGTGGCCTGCTGGCAGTCGCCTGCGTTATGACTTTGCTTATGCGCATCAACAAGCAAGACGACGAAGACGTCGTATCTACAGCCGTTCAGAATAAGGTGAACTCATGAAAGTCGACCAAGACATACTACAAGACCTTGCCCCGACGGGCGTACTGCGGGCCGCGATCAACTATGGCAATCCGGTGCTGGCGCAACGCGGGGCAGATGGCCAGCCTGGCGGCGTCTCCACCGCGCTGGCAAAGGCGCTGGCAGAGGCGCTCGGGGTAGACGTCGAGTTCGTGACCTTCGATGCAGCAGGCAAGGTTTTCGCGGCGTTGTCCGAGGCCCGCTGGGACCTGGCGTTCCTGGCCATCGAGCCTGTTCGGGCTGAGGAAATTGAGTTCAGCCACCCGTACGTGATCATCGAAGGCACCTACCTGGTCAAGGAAGATAGCCCGCTCCGTTCGGTCGCCGAGCTCGATCGGAAGGCGCTGCGCCTGGCGGTAGGGAAGGGCGCGGCCTATGACCTGTTCCTGACCCGTACCCTGTCCGAGGCGGAGCTGGTCCGTGCACCGACTTCTGCGGCTGCGGTGGACTGGTTCGTCGAACAGAAATTGGATGCCGCTGCCGGCGTCCGCCAGCCACTTGAAGATTTTGCCAAGGCTAACCCCGGCTATCGTGTGCTTGACGACAGTTTCACCGAGATTCGGCAGGCAATGGCTGTACCCAAGGGCCGCCTGGCCGGGGCTCGGTACATCCGAAATTTCCTCAACGAGAAGATCCGCAGCGGCTTTGTCGCGGAACAGTTGCGCCAAAGCGGCCAGCAGGATGTGCGGGTAGGGCCTGAGGTGGGCTGAGCAGGGGAGTCATTGTCCGGCGAGTCAGTTAGCCTTGCATTACCCTAGCGGTTCAGGCTCATCAACAGTCCAGTCCTGTCGTGGGCAGAGCAGAGGGGACGCTGTATCCGAGGCGACCGCCGACGCCTCTCCAGCGTCTTTGGTGCAGCCTTCGAATGGCTGAGGTGCGCGGGCCGGGCATTTATCTGCGCACTACCTTGCCTGGTTTCCGCGTCATGCTCTTCACCCCACAAAAACAACCGGAGGTGTCTGGTCTGTTCGGGGCTGAGTGGATTCTGGCTTAAGGTGGATGATGTCCGCCGCAAGGAGTGTTTCATGAGCCAGAACGAATGACGTTTTCAAGGCGGTAGATTAGATGCTTGCCGGCCCCCCGCTTCGCCATGTAGCCGAGACGATGGGCATCACTGAAAGCCTGCTGGGCAAATGAAGCGGCTCGCGCTTATTTGGCTTAGGTATCCTCACTACTCCCTCCACCCAAGGCCTTGAACAGGTCGATCCGGTTGCTCTGCTCGGTGAGCCGCAGCGCGATCAGCGTTTGCCGCGCGGCGTACAGCGTCCGCTGTGCATCCAGTGCGTCGAGGTAGCTGCTCGCCCCGTTGCGGTAAAGGGCGTCGGCCAACTGGTAGCTGCGCTCGGTGGCGTCGGTCAGCGCCTGCTGCGCGGCCAGGCGTTCCTGCAAGGTGCCCCGCACGGCCAGGGCGTCGGCGACTTCACTGAAGGCGGTCTGGAGGGTCTTTTCGTAAGTGGCGAGCTGGGCCTCGCGTTCGCTGCGGGCCGCTTCGAGCGAGGCACGGTTGGCGCCGGCATTGAAGATCGGCACGGTGATGCTGGGCGCGAAGCTCCAGGCACCGCTGCCAGCCTTGAACAGCCCGGCCAGCTCGGAACTGGTGGTCCCCGCCGTGCCGGTCAGGCTGATGCTGGGAAAGAACGCCGCCCGCGCCGCGCCGATGTCGGCGTTGGCTGCTTTAAGCGAATGTTCGGCGGCGAGCACGTCGGGGCGCTGCTGCAGCACGGTCGACGGCAGCCCGGCCGGCAGGTCGACGAGTTCGGTCGCGCGCGCTTCAAGGCCCTGCGGCAGCAGCGCTTCGTCCAACGGCGCGCCGACGAGCAGCGTCAGGGCGTTGAGGTCCTGCTGTACTTGGCTCTGGTAGGCGGCCACGTCGACCCGGGCCGACTCGACGGTGGTCTGGGCCTGTGCGAGCGCAAGGCCCGACGTGTTGCCCAGCGCATGGCTGCGTTGCAGCAGATCGTAGCTGGCCTGCTGGCTCTGCCAGGTATCCTCGGCCAAGGTCAGCAGTTGGCGGTCTGCGGCCAGGGTGAGCCAAGCCGTCGCCACCTCGGCGACCAGGCTGATCTGCGTGCTGCGCCGTGTTTCGTCGAGCGCCAGATACGCCTCCAGCGCGGCGTCGCTGAGGTTCTGCAAGCGCCCAAAGAGGTCTAGCTCGAAGCTCAGGCTCGGTCCGACGCTGTACTGGTGCTCGATGGCCGTCGTGCCCGCATTGGGCGTGCGGCTGTGGCTGCCACTGGCGTCGCCGTCCACCGCCGGGAACTGGTCGGCCCGCTGGATGCGGTACTGCGCCCGTGCGGTCTCGACGTTGAGCGCGGCGACGCGCAGGTCGCGGTTGTTGGCCAGGGCGAGCTGCACGACCTGGCGCAGCCGGGGTTCGAGAATGAACTGATCGAGCGACACCAGCGCCTCGGCCGGGGCGGTCGGCGCGACGACCTCCCGGTGCCACTGGTCAGGAATGGGTGCTTCTGGACGCTGGTAATCGGGGGCCAGGTTGACGCAACCGGTCAGCGCAATGGCGAGAAACAATGGGGTGAAACGGGCAGAGCGGATCATGCTTGAACTCCTGTGCCCATCGGGGCGGGCTCGCGGCGGGTGCCCAGGCGGCGCACCAGTACGAAGAACAGCGGAACGAAGAACAGGCCGAGCACGGTGGCGCTGAGCATGCCGCCCAGCACGCCGGTGCCGATGGCCTGGCGGCCTCCCGCTCCGGCGCCGGTGGCCAGGGCCAGCGGCAGCACGCCGAACATAAAGGCCAGCGAGGTCATGAGGATCGGACGCAGGCGCTGGCGGCAGGCCTCCAGCGTCGCCTGGAGCAGGTCCTGGCCCTGCTCGTGGAGCTGCTTGGCGAACTCGACGATAAGGATCGCGTTCTTCGCCGCCAGGCCGACCGTGGTAAGCAGCCCGACCTGAAAGTACACGTCGTTGCTCAGTCCGGTCAGGCTGGTGGCATAGACCGCCCCGACGATGCCCAGGGGGACAACCAGCATGACCGCGAACGGAATCGACCAGCTCTCGTAGAGTGCCGCCAAGCAGAGGAACACGAAGAGAATCGAGATGGCGTAGAGCATCGGTGCCTGCGAGCCGGACAACCGCTCCTGGTACGACTGGCCCGACCACTCGTAGCCGACGCCGGCCGGCAGTTGCGCGATCAGCGATTCGACCTCGGCCATGGCCTCGCCGGAACTCACCCCGGCAGCCGGATCGCCCACCAGTGCGACGGACGAGTTGCCGTTGTAACGCTCGAGCAGTGGCGAGCCGTAGGCCCAGTCGGCACTGGCAAAGCTGCTGAAGGGCACCATCTCGCCTGCATCGTTGCGCACGTACCAGCGCTTGATGTCATCGGTGCGCATCCGCGCATCCGCTTCGCCCTGGACGTAGACCTTCTTTACCCGGCCGTTGTGCACGAAGTCATTGACGTAGCTGCTGCCCATGGCGGTGGACAAGGTGTCGTTGATGTCGCTCGTCGACAGGCCAAAGGCGCCGGTCTTGCGGTCGTCAATGTTCAGGTGGAACTCGGGGGTATCGTCCAGCCCGTTGCTGCGCACGCCGACCAGCTTGTTGCTCTTGGCGGCGAGGGCCAGGAACTGGTCCCGCGCCGCAACCAGCGCTTCATGGCCGATGCCACCGACGTCCTTGAGCTGCAAGTCGAAGCCCGAGCTTTCGCCGAGCCCGCGGATCGCCGGCGGCTGCATGACGAAGATGCTGGCGTCGCGAAGGCCAGAGAGTTCGCCTGTGGCGCGGCGAGCGAGGGCGGCAGCGGTGTGCTCAGCACCTTCGCGCAGGCTCCAGTCCTTGAGCTTGATGAAGGCGCGGCCGGAATTTTGCGCATTGCCGCCCATGCCGAGGCCGGTCACAGTGATGAGCGAGTCGACCTCTGGCTGGGCAAGCAGGTAGTCGATGAATTCGGACGTGGCGGCCTGGGTCCGCTCGTCGGTGGCGCCCACCGGCAGCTGGATCATGGCCATCAACATGCCCTGATCCTCGTCCGGCAGAAACGCGCCGGGCAGACGCAAGTAGCCGACCGCCATGGCGACGATGACCAGCGCATAGACCAGCAGCATGCGCGAACCGCCACGCAACACCCGCGACACGCCACGTCCGTAGCGCTCGCTGTTGCGATTGAAGGAGCGATTGAACCAGCCGAAGAAGCCGCGCCGCTCGCCATGAGCGCCGGGGCGCAGGAGAGTGGCGCAGAGCGCCGGGCTGAGGGTCATGGCGACCAGTACCGAAAGCACCATGGCGCTGACGATGGTCACCGAGAACTGCCGGTAGATGGCGCCGGTGGAACCGCTGAAGAAGGCCATCGGTACGAATACGGCGGAGAGCACCAGGGCGATGCCGACCAGCGCGCCACCGAGCTCGCCCATCGATTTGCGTGTCGCCTCGCGCGGCGGCAGGCCTTCCTCGCTCATCACCCGCTCGACGTTTTCTACCACGACGATGGCGTCATCCACCAACAGGCCGATGGCGAGCACCATGGCGAACATGCTGAGCGTGTTGATCGAATAGCCGAACGTGGCGAGCACGCCAAAGGTGCCGAGCAGCACGACCGGAACGGTGATGGCGGGAATCAGCGTGGCGCGCCAGTTCTGCAGGAACAGGTACATGATCAGCACGACCAGGGCGATGGCTTCGAACAGCGCCTTGACCACCTCCTCGATCGACAGGCTGACGAAGGGCGTGGTGTCGTAGGGGATCGCCATCTCCAGCTGCAACTCGGCGGGGAAGTTCGGGGAGAGTTCGGCGAGTCGGGTTTTCACCGCTTCGGCAACATCCAGGGCATTGGCCCCGGTCGCCAGCTTGATCCCCATCGCCGCCGACGGCTGGCCGTCGAGCGAGGCGACGACATCATAGCTTTCGCTACCGAGCTCCACTCGCGCCACGTCGGAAAGCAGCACCAGCGAGCCGTCGTTCGAGCTCTTGACCACCAGGTCACGGAATTGCTCGACCGTCTGCAGCTTGCTCCGGGCGCTGATGGTGGCGTTCAGCTGCTGGCCCGGCTTGGCGGGCAGGGCGCCGAGCTGGCCGGCCGAGACTTCGGTGTTCTGCGACTCCAGTGCCGCGGTGACGTCCGACGGCATCAGGGCGTATTGCTCGAGCTTGGCAGGGTCCAGCCAGATGCGCATGGCGTAGGCCGAGCCGAGCGTCTGCACTTCGCCCACGCCATCGACGCGGGCGATCTGGTCGAGGAGCTGGCTGTCGATGAAGTCGCCGATGTCGGTGTGGGTGATCGCCGGATCCTTCGAGCGGAAGGCGACGATCATCAGGAAGTCGCCGCCGCCCTTGGTCACCGTAATGCCCTGGTTCTGCACCGCCTGCGGCAGGCGCGACTCGGCCTGCTGCAGCTTGTTCTGCACTTGCATCTGCGCAACGTCCGGATCGGTGCCGGCCTCAAAGGTCAGGCTGATCTTCGCACTGCCCGACGAGCTGCTGGTCGCGGACATATACATCAGGCCATCGAGGCCCTTCATCTGCTGCTCGATGACCTGGGTCACCGAATCCTCGATGGTCTTGGCCGATGCGCCGGTATAGGTGGCGGAGATGTTCACCGTCGGGGGTGCGATGTCGGGGTATTGCTCGAGCGGCAGGCGGCTGATGGACAGCGCGCCGCCGAGCATCACGACGATCGAGAGGACCCAGGCGAAGATCGGTCGGTCGATGAAAAAGCGTGCCATGGGCGTCTCCTCAGTGCGTGGCAGCGGCGACGGTGGCCGCGGCGCTCATTGGCTGGGCGCTGACCGTGTCGCCGGGACGCACCTTTTGCCCGCCTTCGATCACCAGCTGCTCGCCACCGGACAACCCGGCGGTAACCCACCACTGGTTCTCGACCTGCCGGCCGAGGGTGACCTGGCGCTGGACGAGTTTGCCGTCCTCGACCAGCAGCACGTAGGTCGCGCCCGTGGTGCTGCGTGTCACCGCGCGTTGCGGTATCAGGATCGCCTGTTCGTCGACCGCCTCTTCGAGCACGGCGCGTACATACATGCCCGGCAGCAACAGCCCGTCGGGGTTCGGCACCACGGCGCGCAAGGTCACGCTGCCGGTGCTCTGCGAAACGCTGGCGCCGCTGAATTGCAGGCGCCCGGCGTGCGCGTACTCGCTGCCGTCTTCCAGGCGCAGGCGGATACTTGCCTCGTCGTCACCGGCCTTGCGCAGCCGGCCTTCGGCCAGTTCACGCTTCAGGCGCAGCACTTCGGCGCTGGACTGGGTGACGTCGACATACAGCGGGTCGAGCTGCTGGACGGTGGTCAGCGCCGTTTCCTGGCTGGCGGTCACCAGGGCACCGGGTGTGACGCTGGAGGTTTCGACGCGCCCGGAAATCGGCGCGGTCAGCGTGGTGTAGGCAAGATCGATCCGGGCGCTCTGCTCGGCGGCCTTGGCAGCGGCGTAGGCTGCCTCGGCGCTCTGCAGGCTGGCCTGGGCATCTTCGTTGTCCTGCTGGCTGATGGCGTCGATCTTGACCAGCCCCTGATACCGCTTGGCTTTCAGCCGCGCCGAGTCGAGAGTGGACTTGGCCTGTGCAGTGCTGGCCTGCATCTGCTGATAAACCGCCTCGTATGGCGCCGGGTCTATCCGGTAGAGGACTTCGCCGGCCTTGACCTGTGCGCCTTCGGTGAACAGGCGCTCCTTGATGATGCCGCCGACCTGCGGCCGAATCTCGGCGGTCAGCCAGGCCTTGGTGCGGCCCGGCAATTCGCTGGTCAGCCGCTGGGCGTGCGGCTGGACGGTGATGACCCCGACTTCGGGAACGACGTTCTGTGGTGGCTCCGCCGGCTGCGAGCAACCGCTGAGCGCGACCGCCATCATGCAGCCGAGGACGCTGCGCTTAACTGTATGCATGTCTGTACTCCCACCGGGACGATCCCGGTCGTTCATTCATGCAAGCGATGCTGCGCGGCAAATGTGCAGAGAATTTGGAGATTGCCCTAGCCGCATTGAACCGACGGCCCGGGCCGGTCTTAATAGCGCGACCTATCAAACGTGTGATCGCCATGAAGCTGAGCCTGTCCCGCAAACTCTTCCTTGCTGTGCTCGGCACCGCGCTGCTCGGCATCCTGGCGATGGGCGCGGCGGACGGCTGGAGCTTCGCGCGCGGCTTTCTCGGCTATATCAACGGCCTGACCGAGGAGCGTGTCCAGGCGATGCTGCCACAGCTGCGCGCCTACTACCGCCAACAGGGCACCTGGGCGCCGTTGCGCGGTGCCCACTCCGAATGGTTCGAACTCACCCGCCCGCCCGGAGGCAGCGAGGCGCCTGACTGGGAGATGCCGGTGTCCGACCTGACCGGCGCCGGCCTGCGGATTGCCTTGCTGGACGCGGCCGGAGAGCCCGTGGTGCGCTTTGTCGAGCTGGGTCGCGACGCGCCTCGCTGGCCGATCGAAGTGGAGGGGCAAACCGTCGGCTGGCTGGCCATGGCGCCGTTCCAGAACGTGACCGAAGCCGGTGGTGCGCTGCTGATCAAGCGCCAGCTGTTGTCCAGCCTGGCGGTCGGCGTACTGGTGTCGTTGCTGGCCGCGCTCATCGCCCGGTGGGCGTCGCGACGGCTGGTCGCCCCGGTACAGCGCGTCGCGGCGGCGACGCACCGGCTGGCGGCAGGCGACTACAGCGAGCGGGTGAGGGTGCAGACCGATGATGAGGTGGGCCAGCTCGCCCGCGATTTCAACCAGCTCGCCTTTGCGCTCGAGCGTAATGAGCAGATGCGCCGCGAGTTCATGGCCGATATTTCCCATGAGCTGCGCACGCCCCTGGCGGTGCTTCGCGGCGAACTGGAGGCCCTGGAAGACGGCGTGCGCACCCTCGATGCGGCGTCCCTGCGCTCCCTGCAGCAGGAGGTCGCACTGCTGAGCAAGCTGGTCGCCGACCTGTCCGAGCTGTCGCTGGCCGACGTCGGGGCGCTGACCTATCGCAAGAGCCGGGTCGATCTGGTCGAACTGCTCGAGCTGTCGCTGGCCGGCGCCGCCAAACGCTGCCAGGAGCGCGACCTGACGCTCGACCTGCGTCTGCCGGCAGACGAGGCGCCGCTGCTGGCCGACGCAGGGCGTTTGCAGCAGCTGTTCGGCAACCTGCTGGAAAACAGCCTGCGCTACACCGATGCCGGCGGGCGTCTGCAGGTAGCGGTCACCCGGCGCGGTGCGCAGGTCGTGGTGGACTGGATGGATTCGACACCGGGCGTGCCGGACACCGACCTGCCACGCCTGGTCGAACGCTTCTACCGGGGCGAGGCCTCGCGCCGCCGCGCCACCGGCGGTTCGGGCCTGGGCCTGGCCATTTGTCGCAGCATCGTTGAAGCCCATGGCGGGACGCTCGAAGCCCGTCATTCGCCGCTCGGCGGGCTCTGGCTGCAACTCATACTTCCTGCGGAGAACGGCTGATGCGCGGCAATGAAGCGGTACAGGCGGCCGATGTCCTGGTCGTCGAAGACGAGCCCAAGCTTGCGGCCCTGCTACGCGATTACCTGCAAGCCGCCGGCCACCGGGTGACCTGCCTCGACGACGGGTTGGCCGTGGAACCCGCCGTGCGGGCGAAGATGCCGGATCTGATCCTGCTCGACATCATGTTGCCCGGCCGCGACGGACTGGACATCTGCCGGGCCCTGCGCCGCTTTTCGGATGTGCCGATCATGCTCATCACCGCGCGCGTCGAGGAAATCGACCGCCTGCTCGGACTCGACCTTGGCGCCGATGATTATGTCTGCAAGCCATTCAGCCCGCGCGAGGTGGTGGCTCGGGCGCGGGCCATCCTGCGGCGGCGAACACCGCCCGCCGAGCCGGGGCTGCTGCTGGACGCCGCTGCCTATCGCGCCACTTTCAACGGCACCGACCTTGGCCTTACGCCGGTGGAGTTTCGGCTGCTCGCCTGCCTGGCCGGGTCACCGGGACGCGTCTTTTCGCGCGACCAGTTGATGGACCGGCTGTACGACGATCACCGCATCGTGACCGATCGCACCGTCGACAGCCACGTCAAGAACCTGCGCCGCAAGCTGGAGCAGGCCAGCCCCGAGCGCGAACTGATCCACTCGATCTACGGGGTCGGCTACAAGCTGGAGGTCTGATGGAGGTTCCGCTCTAGGAACCGGCGATCGAGGCCGCGGCATCGCTGATCAGGCCCCGGAGCCACGTCAGCCCTGCATCGTGCTGCTGATACTTGTTCCACTGCATCGCGATGGTCAGGCGAGGCGCCGTCCACGGCAGCGGAAGGATTTTGAGCGGCAGGTAGGCTACCCAACGTTCCGCCAGTCGCCGGTGCATGGTTGCCAGCCGCCCGGTATCGATCAGATAGGACGGCACGCTGTTAAAGGTATTGGTGATGACATCGAAATGCCGCTCGATATCGAACTTCTGCAGGAACCATTCATCGACCGTCGGCACGCGCCGCTCACCCCAGCGCACCAGCACATGCTTCATCTGCTTGTAGCGGTCGAAGTCCAGGGTCTGCTCGGTCAGGGGGTTGTTTTTGCACATCACGCAAACGAACTCGTCCTGGAAGATTGCCTGCGACGGGTGGTCACTGGTGATCTGCAAATCAGGCAGAAGCAGCAGGTCGATTTCCCCGCGCTCGATCTGTTCGCCCGGTGCGTTGTGGGGGGGGAACATCTCGATCGAGCACAGCGGCGCCATTTCGTTGATGCGGCGGCTCACTTCGGGCATCAGCACTGTTCCAACGTAGTCGGACACGATCAGGCTGAACTTCCTGCTCGATTCCGCCGGCTTAAACAGCGCGCGGTTCTCCAGTGTGGCGCGCATCTGGATCAGCAGTTCACGGATCGGCAAGGTCAGCCCTTCGCCGATTGGTGTGCGGACCATCTTGCGGCCCACCTGTACCAGCAAGTCGTCCTGAAAGTATTCCCGTAGCCGGGCAAGCGCGGCACTAGTGGCCGGCTGGCTCAAGTGCAGGCGCTCGCCAGCGCGCGTGATGTTCTGTTCAGAAAGCAGGACGTCGAGGACGACCAGCAGATTCAAATCCAGTCCATGAAACCGCATTGCTTGGCTCCCCTTACCCGCGGCGAAACCGCCCGAGGCTGTTGTTGTGATCGTGAGCATCGCTTGGGCGAGCAATCCACCGCAGTTATGGGTTGTATGTCAAACAAAAATTTCTCGAATGCTTCGCCTTTGCGTAACGTCAAGGCCATTCCGATCCGGTTGCGGTAGGTCGGATGCGATTTGCGTGTATAGACAACAACAAGAGAACTGGAGACGACCATGCGTTATCCATGTGCTTCATCCGACCGCCTGCGCCCGCTACTGGCTGTCTATCCTGCTCGCCGAATCCCGGTTGATCGTTTTCCTTCTGATTTGGATGCGTTACGAGGCGCTCGCCGCTGCGGGCCGCATAGCCCGCTTTAACCGTCAAAGCCGCCGCCTCCGCCGCGACGCTGCGCGTCTCGGCACCTCCGCCAATCCGGTTTTGGAGCCGCCTATGCGGTTCTTGCAGCCGTGCGGCCGTTCGGTGGCCTTTCATCACAGCGGAACCAGAAGGAAAACTCATGACCAAGCACAACCCGTTGCGTGACTGGCAGGTAGATCGAGCAGACATTCAATTCATCGGGCACGACCTGCAACGCCCCGAATGCATCATCGCCCAGCCTGACGGCACCCTCTGGGCGGCCGATGCCCGCGGTGGCGTGATGCGCATCGATACCGACGGCAGCCAGCACCTGCTGGCGCCACAGCAGGCGGCCGGCGACGAGGTGTCGTTCGAGCAGCGCTATGTGCAGTCTCAGGGCGCATCACTGCCCAACGGGCTGGCCCTGACCGCCGAAGGTGATTTCATCATCTGCAACTGGGGGCTTGATCGCATCGAGCGCCTCGATCGGCAGGGCGTCGTTCATGTCCTGCATGACAACCTGGACGGTCGGCCGCTCGGCAAGACCAATTTCCCTTTGCTCGATTCCAAGGGCCGCATCTGGTTCACCGTCACCACGACGATGCAACCATGGACTGACTCGATCAATTCCGGCGTGCTCGACGGCTATATCGGCGTCATCGATGAGCGAGGCCTTCGTATCGTGGCCGAAGGGTTCGGCGGGACCAACGAGATCCGTTTCGACGACAACGAGGAGTGGTTGTATGTCGTCGAGAGCAATGCCAGACGCATTTCACGCCTGCGCCTGAACGCCGACGGTTCCCTGACCGACCGTGAGGTCTACGGGCCGAGCCAGTTGGAGGGATTCCCCGACGGCTTCGCCTTCGACAGCTTCGGCAACCTCTGGGTGACTCTGGTCATGAGCGACAAGCTGATCGCCATTACGCCCGAAGGCGACGTGCTGACTCTGCTTGACGACGGCAACCCCGAAGCCACGGCACGCCTCAACCAGCACTACGCGGACAAGACCCTCACGCCCGAGATCATGGCAGCAGCACGCGGAACCCTCGCGCCCTGGATGGCCAGCCTGACCTTTGGCGGGCCAGATCTGAAAACCGTTTACCTCGGCAGCCTCCAAGGCTCGCGCATTCCCTGGTTCCGAGCGCCGGTGGCAGGCCAGCCGCTGATCCACTGGCGTTAGCAAACCGCAGGCGGGGAACACCGCCGGCATTGTCCACAACAACAATAAGGACACGACGATGAAGTTGAACAAGCAGATGGAAGCGCTCGTCCGGAAAACGCCGCGCATTCGCCATCAGGCCCTTGCAGTGGCCATCGCGGCCGCCATTGGCAGCCCGGCCAGCCAGGCCTTCGTGATCGACACGGGTAATCCGGACCTCCGTGTGCTCTGGGATACTACCTTCAAGTATTCGGCGGCCTTCCGTGTCGAGGATCAGGATTCCAGGCTGATCACCGAGCCCCAGCCGAACTGGCCGAACACCGACGATGGCAATCGCAACTTCGACAAGGGGCTGATCTCGAACCGCCTCGACGTGCTGACCGAGTTCGATCTGCTCTACAAGCGCCGTTACGGTTTTCGCATGAGCGCCGCGGGTTGGTACGACAGCGAGTATCACGGCAAGAACGACAACGATTCACCGGCCACCGCCAACCCGCTGTCGGTGGATCACAACGAGTTCACCGCCGGGGCGCGCGACCTGCACGGCGGCGACGTGGAACTGCTGGATGCTTTCGTCTTTGGTCGTTTCGACCTGGGCTCCATGCCGCTGACCGCACGGCTCGGCCAGCACACCATCCTCTGGGGTGAAAGCCTGTTCCTCGGCGCCAACGGCATCGCCAATGCGCAGGCGCCGATCGATGTAGTCAAGGCGCAGTCAGTGCCCAATACTCAGTTCAAGGAACTGATGCGCCCGGTCAACCAGCTCTCGGCGCAACTGCAGATCACGCCGGACCTGGCCGTGGGTGCCTACTATCAGCTCGAATGGGAGGAGACCCGGTTGCCAGGCTCTGGCAGCTATTTCTCCGGCGTCGATTTCATGGCCGACGGGGCAGAGCGGATGCTGCTCGCCAGCGACGGCAGTGCCTATTTCCAACGCGCCAGCGATCTCGAGGCCAAGGACTCCGGGCAGGCCGGCCTGAAGCTGCGCTTTCGCAGCGGCGAGACCGACTACGGTCTGTATGCCGCGCGCTATCACGACAAGACGGCGCAAATCTATCTGTTGCCGGGCGTGGATGCCGGCCCGACCGACAGCGGGTTCAGGGCAGGGCGCTACCGCTGGGTCTATCCCGAAGACATCTTCACCTACGGCATCAGCGCATCGCGCACCTTTGGCATCGTCAACATCGCCGGCGAGGTTTCCGTCCGCCGCAACACGCCGCTCGCCAGCGACGCCCAGACGGACCTGACCGGCACCGGTGACGGAGACAGCAACCCGCTGTACGCCGTGGGGAACTCACTGCATGCGCAGATCAACTGGATGGCCAGCCTCGGCCCGAGCTTTATTTCCAGGGAAGCGTCGTTCCTCGGTGAAATCGCCTGGAACCGTCGCACCAGCATCACCAAGAACCCAGGGGCCATGAACCCCAACGCCACGCGCGACGCCACCAACATCCGCATGGTCTACGAACCGAGCTACCGGCAGGTCTTCCCCGGTGTGGACCTCTCGGTGCCGATCGGCGTGGGCTACGGGATCGACGGTAACTCGTCGGTAGTAGGCGGCTTCCTGGGCGAGCATGTTGGCGACCTCAGTGTCGGCCTCAACGCGACTTACCTGGATGTATGGCGCTTCGGCGCGAGCTACACGCATTACTTCGGCCCGGTCGATAACGCCATCGACGCCAACGGGCACGGCTCCTACAAGCAAAACCTGGCCGACCGCGATTTTGTCGCGATCACGCTGCGTCGCACCTTCTGATTCGCTGGGAGAACAACAATGAAAACGAACCTTCTGCCATTGCGCTCCGCCATTCTCGGCGCCCTGCTGGGCTTCGGCTCGCTGGCCATGGCCGCGGTCAGCCCCGAGCAGGCGGCGAAACTGAACACGGAACTGACGCCTTTCGGTGCTGAAAAGGCTGGTAACGCGGCCGGCACCATCCCCGCTTGGGACGGCGGTTACACCCAGCCGCTTGCCGGCTTCGAAAACGGCGGTCGTCGCCCGGATCCCTTCGCCAACGAAAAGCCGATCCTGAGCATCAACGCGAGCAACATGCAGGAGCATGCCGACAAGCTGTCGGAAGGGCTCAAGGCAATGCTCAAGAAGTACCCCGATACCTTCCGGGTAGACGTCTACCCCACCCACCGGACCGCTGCGGCACCCCAGTGGGTATATGAGAACACGTACCGTAATGCGACCTCGGCCCACCTTGACGGCGGCAAGCTGGAGGGTGCCTACGGCGGCATTCCCTTCCCGATTCCGCAAAGCGGCGAAGAGCTGATGTGGAACCATCTGCTGCGCTGGCGCGGCTCCGCCTGGCATATGGACGTCAGGGGCGTGCAGACCACGGCCAGCGGGGACCACGTGCCAAGCGTTCTGTCGTCGGTGGATTTCCAGATGCCGTACTACTTCAAGGAGGGATCGCTCGAAGAACTCAAGAACAAGTACGACGGCGTGTTCTGGATGATCCGAATGCTCAACTACGGCCCGGCGATTCGTGCAGGCGAGGCCATTACGGGACACGAGAATCTCGACCCGGACAAGAGCCAGACTTGGGTCTACCTGACCGGCCAGCGCCGGGTCCGCAAGTTGCCCAACGCCTGCTGTGATACGCCAACCCCTGCCAGCGCGGGCATCTCCATGTTCGACCAGACCGACGTGTTCAACGGGCGCCTGGACCGTTTCGACTGGAAGATCATCGGCAAGAAGGAGATGTACATCCCCTACAACGCCAACCGCCTGCTGCAGCGGCCATCCGAACAAGTCCTGTTGGATCACCACATCAATCCCGATGACATGCGCTTCGAACTGCACCGGGTATGGGTCGTCGAGGCGACCCTGGCGCCCGGCCAGCGGCACCTGGCGCCGAAGCGCCGGTATTACGTGGACGAGGACACCTGGATCGCTACCCTGGCCGACCACTGGGATGCCAATGGCCAGCTCTGGCAGATGGGCTTCTCCACGCCCATCGTGATGCCTGACATTCCGGCCACCGCATCGCCGCAGAGCTTCGGCTTCTATGACCTGCTCTCGGGCGCCTGGTACTTCGACGGGATGCTCAATGACTCGAAAGAGCAGTACAAGGTGATGCCACCCTATTCCGATACCACATTCACGCCAGAGGCGATGGCTGGCGAAGGCATCCGCTAAACGCCGCATCCAGACGGCAGGAAGAGCGGTCTCGCACAGCCATCGACCGCTCTTTTTCGATCCAAGGAGTAACAGATGAGCACGACCCCCTACGACATCGTTGCCATGGGTGCCGGCCATAACGGCCTGGTCGCGGCGGCCTACCTGGCCAAGGCCGGCAAGAAGGTACTGGTGCTGGAGCGTAAGAGCTACCCGGGCGGTGGCGTGACCACGCGCCAGCTCAACACGCCCGGCTACTGGCACGACGAGCACTCCAGCGTGCATATCATGATCCAGGGCAACCCCATGCTGCGCCAGGACGAACTCGGCCTGCTCAGCCAGCACGGGCTCAAATACAACTACTCACCGGTCCCGCACGCCACCATCTTTCCCGACCAGTCGGTGCTCTACACCTACAAGGACTTGGACAAGACCTGCGAATGCTTCGCCAAGGTGTCGCCGAAGGACGCCGAGACCTACCGCAACTTCGTCAAGCTGAGCCAGCAGATGCTGCAGATGTTCATGCCGGGCTTGTATTCGCCGCCGCCCCCGCTGGGCGAGCTGGTCGCCATGCTCGATCGCAGCGAAGAAGGCCGGCTGATGCTGGACTACATGAATCGCGATTGCCTCGACCTGGTCAACCAGCTGTACGAGAGTGACCGCATCAAGATCCATCTACTGCGCCTGGTCAGCGAAAACCTGCAGACGCCTAACGAGCTGGGCACCGGCATGGGCGTGCTGTTGATGCCGGGCATCATCCACACCTACGGGGTGTCGCAGCCAATCGGTGGCAGCGGCAAGCTGACCGAGGCGCTGGTGCGCTGCATTGAGTCGCATGGCGGGGAAGTCCGCTGCAACGCCGAGGTGGCCAAGATCCTCACCTCTGACGGTCGCGCAACTGGCGTGCAGTTGAGCGATGGCGAAACCATCCTGGCACGCGACGCGGTGATCGGTGCCATCCACCCCCATGTGGT
The DNA here is from genome assembly GCF_051486945.1 of Stutzerimonas chloritidismutans. Lineage (GTDB taxonomy): Bacteria > Pseudomonadota > Gammaproteobacteria > Pseudomonadales > Pseudomonadaceae > Stutzerimonas > Stutzerimonas chloritidismutans_B. The sequence goes on from NZ_JAHVDX010000001.1 coordinate 264,702, forward strand.
GCGCAAGTTCGTCGACGGCGTGGCCGAGCCGGTTCTGCAGCGTGCCGAGCGCGCCACGCTGGCGCCGTTCTCGATCATGGTCAGCCACTATGACCTGAAGGAGAACGTCAAGTACCACGCCGGTGAGGAAGTGGGCTACGCCACCATGCTGGAATTCATGGCCACCGATTCGCTCGATGAAATGGTTGCGGACTTCGATGCCCTCAAGCGCGGCCTGATCACCGAGCGTCGCCTGTGCGCCGGTGGCGATGAAAGCATCGGCGACAAAACCCGCGTGCCCGCCGGTGCGGGTATGTTCCATGGCATCACCTTTGCGCCCTACAAGGTCACCGACCCGCGCTGGAAGGACCGTCACTGGGACGATTTCAAGGAAGAAATCGGCGACCTGTCGCTGGCCCACTACCGCCAGTTCATCAGCAACCTGACCAGCGACAACATCATTGCCCGCAGCATCGTCAGCCCGGTGGACCTGGAGCGCTCCAGCCCCAACAGCATGGTCCGCGGTGACCTGCATGGTGTCGCCCCGTACTTCTACCAGAGCGCAGGGCACCGGCCGACGCCCGATCTGGGGCAGTTCACCGTGCCGGGCGTCGACCGGCTGTTCCTCGCCGGTCCCTTCCAGCACCCGGGCGGTGGTGTCTACGGCGCCGGGCGTGCCACCGCCATCAAGATGTTCGAGCAGCTTGGCATGGACTTCGGCGCCGTCTCGGGTGGGGTTCGTGAGGACCTGCCGCCGCCGGTCGCCACTGCCAGCGCCGCCCGCGAGGGCATGGTGCTGCGCGGCCCGGCGAACGAGGAGCTGATGCACGTCGATTCAATTCGGCGGGTCGGCGACGAGCTGGTCATCAAGGGCAAGAGCTTCGGGACCATGCCGATGGAGGCGCGCCTGGACGCGGCTGCCACGCGCGCGGGCCTGAAGATGCTGAGCATCAAGGACATCGCCTTCGCCGCGACCCTGCCGTTCCGTAAATCCCGGCAGTCCGACTGACCGATCTTATAGAAGGAAGAGCCATGAACATCCTGGGCCTCGAATACCTCGTTTTTGGCGTCGACGACCTTGCCGGCGCGCACCAGTACCTCATCGATTATGGCCTGGACGTCGAAGACTACGACCCTGCCGTGGGCGGGACCTATGTCGCCCTGGATGGCACCGGCCTGATCGTCCGGCGTGGCGATGCCCCCGGCTTGCCGCCGCTGCCCCCGGGCGCCGTCACGCCCAGCCTGCGGGAAACCATTCATGGGGTCGCCGACGAAGAAACCCTCGCGGCCATTCGTGACCACCTTGAAGGCGAGCGGCCCGTCACCGTCGATGCCGACGGCACCGTTCACTGCATCGACGATGCCGGCTTCGCTGTCGCGTTCACGGTCACGAGGCGCAGAGAGATCAGGGCCCGTTACTTGGGCTTCAACGTGCCGGGCCAGGCGCCGGGCCGCGCTCCGAACGATTGCGCGGCCAATCCCGACGAGGTCATCAAGCCGCGCTCGCTGTCGCACGTCGTCTATTTCGTGGAGGACGCAGCCAAGGCCGAAGCCTTCTACACCCGGCTCGGCTTCGTCGTCACGGACCGCTTCAACAACCTCGGCCCGTTCCTGCGTCCGGCTGGCACTCTCGATCACCACACCCTGTTCATGATCGAGAGCCAGAACGATCACATGATCGGTTGCAACCACTTCACCTTTCACCTGGGCTCGGCCAACGAAGTGCTGCAGCAGGGCTGGAACTTCGTCAAGAAGGGCTATCGCAGTTTCTGGGGCCCGGGCCGCCACATCATGGGCAGCAACTTCTTCTGGTACTTCGTCAGCCCGTTCGGCGCCGTGATGGAAATGGACGCCGACATGGATCTGCACGACGAGCAGTGGGTTGCCCGCGAGATGGACCCCGGCGCGGACAACTCGCAGATCTTCCTTTTCGACGCCGTCGATAAATGGGCGCCAGGTGAGTAAGGAGCAGGCCGATGCCGGACGAGAAATGGCTGTGCCGTCTTGACGACATCCCCGACGGCGGCGCCCGTGGCCTGCTGCGCCAGGGGCGCGACGACCGGGTCTTCGCCGTACGCCAGGGGAACGCAGTGCAGGTCTGGCTCAACGACTGCCCGCACAACCACCGGCCACTGGACTACCGGCAGGACCAGTTCCTCTCCGGCGACGGCCAGCACATCGTCTGTTTCGCACACTCGGCGCACTTCGCGCTTCACGACGGCAGGTGTTTCGCTGGCCCCTGCGTCGGGCAGCACCTGACCGCCGTCCCCGTTCGGGTGGACGAGCAGGGTGGGGTCTGGCTGACCGAGCCCTTGCCGTCCGCCGACTCAACAATAAGAAGGTGAACCTATGTTTCAGTACTTCCCGACCAATTATGTCTGGAGCCTCTCGACGATGATCGCGATCACGCATGGGGGCAACGTGGGCGAAATCGACGCCATGTGCGCGCCCTTGCGTGAGGCGGCGCTCGCTGGAGACGACCCGGGCACGCAGGCCTTCTTCGAAGCCTGGAAGGGCGGTGGCGACAATCTGGTTGCGCTGGCCGAGGAAGACCTCGAGCGTGGCCATAAGCGTTCGGCCGGAGACAAGCTCGGCCGCGCAGCGCTCTACTACTGCATCGCCGAACGCATGCAGGCACATGGTTTCGAGCACCGGCTGGCCTTGTACAAACGCTCGCTCGAGTTGTTCCAGCAGAGCCGGGTACTGACGCGGGCAAACTGCACGCGGATGGAAATTCCCTACGGGGATGCCTGCATCAGCGGTCTCTACGTGCGCGCCGAGGGTCTGCCGGCCGGTGCCAGGGCGCCAATCGTGGTGGTCATGAACGGCCTGGACAGCACCAAGGAGATGCTGCAGAAAAGCGTGATGGGGACGCAGTTCCCGCAACGCGGGCTGTCGGCGCTGTTCATCGACCAGCCCGGCACCGGTGAGGCCCTGCGCCTGCATGGGATGCCGGCAGTGCACAACACCGAGGTGTGGGCATCGGTGGTGGTCGATTGGCTTGAGCAGCACCCCGAAGTCGATCCCGAGCGCATCGGTGCGTTGGGCGTCTCCCTGGGTGGCTATTACTGCCCGCGGGCGGTGGCCTTCGAGCCGCGGTTCGCCTGCGGCGCGGTGTGGGGCGCCAACCACGATTGGCGGGCGGTGCAGCAGGCGCGCCTCAAACGCGAGGGTGAAAACCCGGTGCCGCACTACTGGAAGCACGTGCAGTGGGTCTTCGGTGCCAGCGACATGAATGACTTCTTCGCCAAGGCCGAGCACATGCACCTGAACGGCGTGCTCGATCGTATTCGCGTGCCCTTCCTGGTCACCCACGGTGAGAACGACCGGCAGATACCGCTGCAATACGCCCATGAGACCTACGAGCAGTTGGTCAACAGCCCCGATAAAAAGCTGATCGTCTTTACCGCCCGGACGGGAGGGGTGGAGCACAGTTCCCTCGACAATCCCGATAACGCGGGTGCGCTGATCGCCGACTGGCTGGCAGAGCGGTTGGGCGGTACCACCGAATGACTTCCATGGCCGAGCGATAGGCAGGAGACCGATCATGGCTTTGATTAAGAATGCGCTGGTCGTGGGTGGGGGCATCGGCGGGATGTGCGTTGCCATCGAACTGGGGAAGCAGGGCATCGCTGTCGACCTGGTTGAAATCAATCCGAATTGGGCGCCCGATGGGGCTGGTATCACCATTAGCGGGCCAACGCTGCGCGCGTTGCGCCAGATCGGGGTCGTAGAGCAGGTGCTGCGCGAAGGCGGGCATTGGCGGGCGATCGATATCTGCGACGCCGACGGCAACCTGACCCGCACGGTCTCGGTGCCTCCCCCGGATGGGGCCGAAGACCTGCCTGCGGCGGCTGGCATCCTGCGGCCCCGCCTGGCGAAAATCCTCGGAAAGGCCACCGAACGGGCCGGCGCACGTATCCGCCTCGGGCTCAGCTTCGCTGACATGGAGCAGGACGAGGAGGGTGTAGACGTCACATTCACGGACGGCAGCCACGGCCGCTACGACCTTGTGATCGGAGCCGACGGCATCAATTCCGCGGTTCGCCGCCTGGTATTGCCTGACTTTTCGGGGCCTGTATTCACCGGCCAGGGTTCATGGCGTGCGGTGGTGCCGCGTCAGCGCGAGCACTCCGCGGTCTACATGGGGCGCACGACCAAAGCGGGCATGAACCCCATCAGCGCCGACCAATGCTATTTGTTCGTGCTCGACAAGCGCCCAGGCATGGATTTCATCCCATCGGAACAGTGGCCCGAGATGCTGGCGGAGCTGCTGACCGAATTCGGTGGGCATATCGGCGAGATACGTCAGGGTTTGCTCGACGGCACCCTGGACAACCCGCGTCTGCTCTACCGTCCGCTTGCGGGGCACATGATCAAGGGACCATGGCACAAGGGGAGGATTGTGTTGCTCGGCGACACGGTGCATGCCACCACGCCGCATCTGGCTTCGGGCGCAGGCATCGCTGTGGAGGGCGCCATCGTCCTGGCGCAGGAGCTCAAGCGGCGACATTCGCTGGAGGGCGCCTTGCTGGCGTACGCCGGTCGCCATTACGACCGCGCTAGCTTGGTAGTGCGCGCCTCAGGCCGGCTGGGCGAACTCGAACAGACGGGCGGTTCGCTCGAGGAACATGCCCGCATCATGATCGGCGCGCAGGAGGCGCTGCGCGCGCCCATATAGCGCTAGCACCTATCGCGCCTCGAAGCGCCCCTGAACCCTCCCATAGCTCTCCGTGCCGTGTTTTATGGCCAACCGCAACAACGCTGCCCGCCTCCTTTTTTAACCAAGGGCGGGCAGCGTTGTTTTTGAGGCGCAGCTGCTCGCAGATCGATCCGTTTCATGGATACCACGGATTTCAACAAACGATTTCTCGAATGGCTTTAACGCGACTATGGTCATTTTCAAGAACAGGGCGGCGTGCTAAGCGCCCCAGACAATAAAAACAAAAGAGGAACCTTGTTGTGCATAAAAGTCATCAAGACCGTATTGCCGTCCTTACCGGTGCCACCGGCGCCCTGGGTGGTTACTTCGCGCGTCGCCTGGCAGAGTCGGGATGCCACTTGGCCCTTGCCGGCCGCTCCCTTCCTACAGAGACGATGTCAGCGGTGGAGGCCCTAGGACGACAGGTCTACGCGGAGGCCTTCGATCTGGCTGATTCAGAGGCAGTGCAACGTTTCGCCTCCAATGTGCTCGACCGCTTTGGCCGTTGTGACATCCTGGTCAACAACGCTGCTTACATGCCGCTGATTCCCTTTGCCGAGCTGACCATCGAGACCTTTCGCCGCTTCGAAGCGGTAAACGTCGAGGCATCGCTACTGCTGGCTCAAGCCTTCGCGCCTGATATGGCTAGCCGGGGGTATGGGCGAATCGTGCAAATCTCTTCCAGCACCGTGGGCAATCCCATGCCCAACTTCACCGGCTACATCACGACGAAGATGGCTGGGCTCGGGTTGGTTCGCGCGCTTGCCGCAGAGCTCGGGCCACAGGGCATCACAGTCAATGCCATCGCGCCGGGGCTCATCCGGACACCTTCCTCAGAAGAGAACCTGCCGCCTGCGCTGTTCGATGCTGTGCGTGAACAACAACTGATCAAGCGCAACGGCGTGCCGGACGACCTGTGCGGGTTGCTGGCGTTCATCACCTCCGATGAAGCGGGCTTCATTACCGGCCAGGTACTCAACGCCGACGGCGGCACTGTCTTCTAAGACGGGCCCGGCGTACACCTCGAACAACCAGAAAGGTAATCCCATGAGCAAGTTCCTGGGTGGTGGCTCCGGCCGCCTGGCTCGCTGTCGCCCTGCGTTTTGCGCCGCGCTGACCGCCAGCACGTTGATCGTCCAATCCCTGGCTTGCGCCTGGGCGGCGCCGGTGGCCGATGCCGAGGGCAGGCCGGCCGCCGTGGTCGAAGCGCCTTCGAAGGCTGTGATCCAGGCCATCGAGCGCGCTGGCGACCGTCTGGTGGCGGTCGGTGAGCGTGGCTTGATTCTGCTGTCCGACGACAACGGTACGAGCTGGCGCCAGGCACCCGTTCCGGTCAGCATCGGACTGACCGCCGTGCAGTTCCCGACGCCGCGTGTGGGTTGGGCCGTAGGCCACTTCGGCACGGTGCTGCACAGCCGCGATGCCGGCGAAACATGGCAGGTCCAGCTGACCGGCGAGGAAGCGGCCGCGCGAGTATTGGCAGAGGCGCAGGCCCTCCCGGATGCAGCCGAAGGAAGTAAGGCCGCACGGGCTAACGCCGAGCGGCTGGTGGAGGAGGGGCCGGACAAGCCCTTTCTCGGCGTGCTGTTCAGCGATGAGCGCAACGGGCTGGTTGTGGGGGCGTTCAACCTGATCCTGCGCACCACCGATGGCGGCCAGACCTGGACCTCGCTGTCGGCCCAGCTGGACAACCCCGGCGCGCGCCACCTGTACGCCATCGCCGCGGGTGGCGACAGCCTCTATATCGTCGGTGAGGAGGGGCGGGTGTATCGCTCGGACGACAACGGCGCCCGCTTCACCCGCCTGCGCACACCCTACCAGGGCAGCTACTTCACGGTTTCGGCCAGCGACTCGGGTGCCGTCGTGGTGGCCGGCCTGCGCGGCAATGCCTTTCGCTCGACCGATCGGGGCGAGACCTGGGCCGCCATTGAGCTGCCCAGCGCGGCGTCGGTCGTCGCCAGCCGGCTCGACGAAAGTGGCCGCTTATGGCTGCTCAATCAGGCGGGACAACTGCTCGAAGGGCGCATGGCGGCTCCGCTTCGCGTACTGAACCGCAACCCGCTTCCTCCGCCTACCGGGCTCGCGCATACGGCTTCGGGAGACCTGCTGGTCAGCAGCCTGCAGGGCATCGTCTATCCGAACCTGCCGAGCCAACACTGAGGAGTTTCGTCTGCCATGCATACGCAGCCATCTAATTTCCCAACTCTCTCCAGTCGCGCGGATTTCGATGACACGTCCGGCAACCTGCTGGAGCGGTTGCTGTTCAATCATCGTTTGGTCGTGGTGGTTCTGTGTCTGCTGGTCACGCTCGTGCTCGGCTGGAAGGCTTCGGAGCTGCAGCTGAACGCCAACTTCGAGAAAACCATCCCCGCGGGGCATCCCTATATCGTCAACTACCTGGAGCACCAGGACGAGCTGCGAGGCTTGGGCAATGCCGTACGGATCGGCGTGGTAAGCGAGTCCGGCTCGATCTACGACCCGGCCTACATGGAGACGCTGCGCAAGCTCAACGATGAGGTATTCCTGTTGCCGGGCGTCGACCGCGCCGGGATGAAGTCGCTGTGGACACCAAGCACCCGCTGGGCCGGCGTGACCGAAGACGGCATGGAAGGCGGCCCGGTCATTCCCCAGGGCTACGACGGATCCTCCGCCAGCCTGCAGCAGCTGCGCGCCAACGTCGACCGCTCCGGCGAGGTCGGCCAGCTGGTCGCGCTCGACAGCAGCGCCAGCGTGATCTACGTGCCCCTGCTCAGCCAGCTGCCCGATGGGCGTCCGATCGATTATGCCGAGCTGTCCGCGAGCCTCGAAGAGCTTCGCAGCCGCTTTGAGCAGGAGGGCGTCAGCCTGCACATCACCGGCTTCGCCAAGATCGTCGGCGATCTCATCGATGGCCTGCGTGAAGTGTTGACCTTCTTCGCGGTCGCCGTGGCGATCGTCACCGCCATGGTGTTCTGGTACACCCGCTGCGTGCGCAGTACGGCGCTGGTGGTGTGCAGCTCGCTGATCGCCGTGGTCTGGCAGACCGGGCTGATCTCGGCGCTGGGCTACGACCTGGACCCCTATTCGATGCTGGTGCCCTTCCTGGTCTTCGCCATCGGCATGAGCCACGGCGCGCAGAAAATGAACGGCATCATGCAGGACATCGGCCGCGGCACGCACAAATACATCGCGGCGCGTTTCACCTTCCGCCGGCTGTTCCTTGCCGGGCTGACGGCGCTGCTGGCCGACGCGGTGGGTTTCGCGGTATTGCTGGTGATCGACATCCGCGTCATCCAGGAGCTGGCCATCGCCGCCAGCCTGGGCGTGGCCGTGCTGATCTTCACCAACCTGATCCTGCTGCCGATTCTGCTGTCGTTCACCGGTGTCAGCGCCCGCGCCGCCGAGCGCAGCCTGCGGGCGGAGCAAGTCACCACGCGCCATCCGTTCTGGGCCTTTCTCGACCTGTTCACCCGTCGCCGCGGCGCCGTGTTGGCGATCGCCGGTGGGCTTGTGCTCGGCGGCCTCGGCCTGGCGGGCAGCCAGCAGCTGAAGATCGGCGACCTAGACCCGGGCGCGCCGGAGCTGCGCGACGACTCGCGCTACAACCGGGACGTCGCCTTCATGAATGAACGCTTCGGTGCCAGCAGCGACGTGCTCGCCGTGATGGTGGAGACCGCGGGCAACGGCAGTTGCGCCAACTACGAGGCACTCCGGCGCGTCGATGCCCTCGAGTGGCAGCTGCGTCAGTTGCCGGGCGTGGACACCACCAATTCGCTCTCGCTGCTCAACCGCCAGGCACTGGTCGGGCTTAACGAGGGCAATCCGAAGTGGTTCGAACTGATCAAGAACCAGTCGATGCTCAACTTCGTCACTGCGGGTGCCCCGCGCGGCCTCTATAACGACGCCTGCGACCTGCTGACGCTGTATGTCTACCTGCACGACCACAAGGCCGAGACCCTCACCCGTGTGGTCGAGCAGGTGGAAGCCTTCGCGGCCGCCAACAACACCGACGACATTCGCTTCCTGCTGGCCGGTGGCAGCGCCGGTATTGCCGCCGCGACAAACATGGTGGTCGAGCAGGCCTGGCGGCAGATGCTGTTCCTGGTCTACGGCGCGGTCGCATTGCTTTGCCTGGTGACCTTCCGGTCCTGGCGCGCGGTAGTGGTTGCCATCCTGCCGCTGATGCTGACGTCCGTACTGGCCGAAGCCCTGATGGTTGCGCTCGGCATGGGGGTTAAGGTCGCGACCCTGCCGGTGATCGCGCTCGGCGTCGGCATCGGTGTGGATTACGCGCTGTACATCCTCTCGGTCACGCTGGCCCGGTTGCGGGCGGGCGATAGCCTGTCGCAGGCCTACTACGCCGCGCTCACCTTTACCGGCAAGGTGGTGGTTCTGACCGGCCTAACCCTGGCCGCAGGCGTCGCCACCTGGGTGTTCTCGGACATCAAGTTCCAGGCGGACATGGGCATCCTGCTGGCCTTCATGTTCCTGTGGAACATGCTGGGGGCGCTGATCCTGCTGCCCGCTCTCGCCTACTTCCTTCTGCCGCACCAGCAGGCGGCGCCCCAGCCGCTGAACACCCCCGCGTCACGTCGCACCGAACGGGCCGCGACCCGCCAGGCCCGCGTCGCGGCACCGGCAACCGATCTGAACTCTTGAACTCGGAGAGCGACATGCCCGTAGTGCCTTACAAACCGATCGATGCCGCTGGCCCGCCCGAGGTGGTCGCGCCGATCCTGGAGCGGCGTGGCGGCACACTGCTCAACCTCGACCGGATCATGCTTCACAGCGCGCCGTTCACCCAGGGCTGGGGCGCGTTGCTGGGCAAGGTCCGCAATGAGCTGAGCCTGCCGGACAAGCTGCGCGAGCTGGTCATCTGCGCCGTGTCCTGCCTGTGCGGCGCCGAATACGAGATGCACCACCACGGCCCCGTGTTTCTCAAGGCCGGCGGTACGCCAGCCCAGTTCAACGCGTTGCGCGATCTCAAGGGTGCCCTGGCGCACGACTATCTCTTCACGCCGATCGAGCGCGCCGTCCTGCGGCTGGCGCACGACATGACCCGCCAGGGCAGGGTGCCCTCGGCACTGCTGCACGACCTGCGCGAGGAACTGGGTGATACCCGGCTGGTAGAGCTGATCGGCGTGATTGCCACCTACAACATGGTTGCGCGCTTCATCGTCGCCCTGGGCGTCGAGGTGGAAAGCGTGCCAGCCAAGGCCTGATTCGACCATGCCTGCTCCGTCACCGGCGGGGCGGCAGCCATAACCAAGGAGTGAGCGATGATCCAGTACGTCAAGAAAGGCAAGCCGGCCGAAGCCAAGGCTGAACTCAACAACCAGGTCCGCACCACCGTCGAGCAGATCATCAAGGACATCGAGGCGCGTGGCGAAGCCGCGGTGCGCGAATATTCCGAGAAGTTCGACAAGTGGAATCCGCCGTCGCTGCGCCTGTCGCCGGAAGAGATCCAGGCCTGCATCGACTCGCTGAGCCCGCAGGCGATCGAAGACATCAAATTCGCCCAGGCGCAGATCCGCCGCTTCGCGCAGGTGCAGCTGATGTCCATGCGCGACGTCGAGATCGAAACGCTGCCGGGCGTGGTGCTTGGCCACAAGAATATTCCGGTCAACTCGGTCGGCTGCTACATCCCCGGCGGCAAGTACCCGCTGCTGGCTTCAGCGCACATGAGCGTGCTGACCGCCAAGGTCGCCGGCGTCAAGCGGGTGATCGCCTGCGCGCCACCGTTCGACGGCAAGCCCTCGCCTGAAATCATCGCTGCCATGGCGCTGGCCGGCGCCGATGAGATCTACGTGATGGGCGGCGTGCAGGGCGTGGCCGCCATGGCCCTGGGCACCGAGAACATCGCCCCGGTGGACATGATCGTCGGGCCCGGCAACGCCTATGTGGCCGAGGCCAAGCGCCAGTTGTTTGGCCGCGTCGGTATCGACCTGTTCGCCGGGCCGACCGAAACCATGGTCATCTGCGACGACAGCGTGGATGCCGAACTGGTCGCCGTGGACCTGCTGGGCCAGGCTGAACATGGCCCGACCTCGCCGGCGTATTGCGTCACCACCAGCACGAAGATTGCCGAAGAGCTGCCAGCGGCCATCGAAGCGGTCCTTGCCCGCCTCGACACCGCGCCGGTCGCCAGCGTTGCCTGGCGCGACTACGGCGAAATCATCCTGTGCGACACCGACGAAGAGATGCTGCAGGAGTCCGAACGCATTTGCTCCGAGCACGTGCAGGTGATGACCAGAGATCCGGACTGGTTCCTGGAGCGCATGACCGCCTATGGCGGCCTGTTCCTCGGCCACCGCACGAACGTGTCCTACGGCGACAAGGTCATCGGCACCAACCACACCCTGCCGACCATGGGCGCGGGGCGCTACACCGGTGGGCTATGGGTGGGCAAGTTCATCAAGACCCACACCTATCAGCGCGTGCTGACCGACGAAGCCTCGGTCATGATCGGCGAGTACTGCTCGCGGCTCTGCGCGCTGGAGCATTTCTCCGGGCATAAAGAGCAGGCCGACATCCGCGTCCGCCGCCTGAAGAAGACGGCCTGAGCCATGGTCGCCTCTCTGCAGGGCCGAGTGGCCGTGGTCACAGGCGGCGCCGGTGGGATCGGCGCCGTCATCTGCCAACAGCTGGCCGCGGCCGGTGCCACCGTCGTCATCGGTTACAACGCCTCGCGCGACGAGGCTGAGCGGCTCGCCGCGCAACTGCCCGCTGCCGGCGCTCCGCACCTGGCCTTACCGGCGCCGGTGACCGATAGCGCCGCTCTAACCGATCTGGCTGGTGCGATCGATCGTCAACTTGGGCGCTGCGACCTGCTGGTCAATTGTGCCGGAACGACCCAGTTCGTTCCGCACGACGATCTCGATGGCCTTGGCGATGCCCTGTTCGATCGGATCATGGCGACCAATGTCCGTGGCCCGTTCGCCGTTGTGCGGGCCTTGCGGCGACTGCTCGAACGAAACGGCCAAGGGTTGGTGGTGAACATCTCATCGATCGCGGCGGTGAGCGCCATGGGCAGCAACGTCGCCTACTGCGCGTCCAAGGCGGCGGTGGACAACATGACCCGCTCCCTGGCCCGCGCGCTGGCCCCGGCCATCCGTGTGGTGTCGGTGTCCCCAGGGCTGGCCGACACCGAGTTCGTCAAGCAGATGGACGCGAGCTGGCGCGACGAGCAGGCCGCACGCACGCCGCTGCGACGGCTGGCCGAACCGCAGGAAGTCGCGGCCGCGGTATTGGCCGTCGCGACGCATCTGACCTTCACCACGGGGGCCGTGATTCCCGTGGATGGCGGTCGCCCCCTTAGCTGACGGAGCCGCAGCGATGAATGATCTGGCCCCCGCAATCAAACCCCACCACGTCGGCATCAGCGTGCCGGACATGGACGCCGCGATCGCGTGGTACGCACGGATGCTCGGCTTCGAGCTGGAGATGCGGGCATTCATCGAGCTCATTCCGGCCCAGGTCGCCTTCATCCGGCGTGGCGATTTCCGCATCGAACTGTTCGAGGTGGAGGGCGCCGCGCCGCTGCCCGCGGATCGCCGTGAACCCAATCTGGATGTGCGCACCCATGGCAACAAGCATCTCTGCCTGGCTGTGTCGGCCGTCGAAACCACGGTGCAGGGCCTGCGTGAGAAGGGCGCCGACATCGTTTTCCAGAAGGTCGTGCAGGGTACGCCCATGGCCTTCATTCGCGACGTGGCCGGCAACCTGATCGAGCTGATCCAGTGCCCCGAGCTATGGCTCGATTCTTCTAGCGAATCCGAGGAGAAATTCCGATGAAATTGGCAACACTCAAGGACGGCAGTCGCGACGGGCGATTGCTGGTAGTTTCACGCGACTTGGCGCGCTGCCGCCCGGCGCGTGCGGCGTCGACCCTGCAGCAGGCCATCGAGAACTGGGCCGAGGTAGAAGCGGCGCTGGATGACGAATACCGCTATCTGAACGCCGGCGTGCTCGAAGACGCGGTCGCCTTCGACCCTCGCAAGGTGATGGCGCCCCTGCCGCGTGCCTATCAGTTCGTGGATGCGTCGGCCTTTCTCAACCACGGCAAAATCATGGAGAAAGCCTACGATCTGAACGTGAAGAAGCAGCCCGGCATCCCTGTCCTGGTGCAGCGTCAGGGTGACGACTTCCTGGGCGCCTGTGACGATTACCCCTTCCCGACCGAGCAGGACAACTGCGACTTCGAAGGCGAGATCGCCGTGGTACTCGATGATGTACCCATGGGCATCGATCCAGGGGCAGCGCTGGGGCATATCAAACTGTTCATGTTGCTCAACGACGTCTCGATGCGTGCTCATTTGTTCCGGGAATTGTCGATGGGCTTCGGGCTGATCAACGCCAAGCCGGCGACGGTCTTCGCACCGGTCGCGGTCACCCCGGACGAGCTTGGCGAGGCCTGGCAGTCGGGGCGCGTTCACCTGGATATGCAGGTCAGCCGCAACGGCGACTGGTTCGGCAACCCCAACGGCCGGGAGATGGATTTCAGTTTCGGCGAGCTGATCAGCCACCTGGCCTACAACCGCAACCTGCGCGCGGGCACCGTGCTGGCCTCCGGTACGTTCTCGAACGAGGGTTATCGCATGGTGGGGTCGGCCTGCTTGGCCGAACGGCGTGCAATCGAGAAGATCGACCACGGCGAATCGATTACCCCTTTCATGCGCTTCGGGGAAACGCTGCGCTTTGAAATGCACAGGGCTGATGGGCAGTCCGTTTTCGGTGCCATCGAGCATCGGATGGTGCCGGTGGAGGGTCGGGTATGAAGGTTCTGGTTACCGGCGGTAACGGCTTCGTTGGGCGCGAACTGGTCAAGCAGCTGCTGGCTGCCGAGGAGCTGCTTCCAGATCAGGGGCCGCTGACCCGTTTGACCGTGGCCGACATGAGTGGCGAGCACCTGCCGGTTGACCCGCGCATCGAGCGGGTAACCGGCAGCATCGCCGACCCGGCCGTGCTGGGCGCGGCGCTGGACATCAAGCCGGACGTGGTGTTCCACCTAGCCAGCATTCCGGGCGGCGCGGCCGAGCGCAATTATGAGCTGGGCTTGCAGGTCAATCTGCTCGCCACCCTCGATCTGTTCGAACGGCTACGCACCCAGGGCCACTGCCCTCGGGTCGTGTTCACCAGCACTATCGCGGTTTACGGCTCGCCGCTGCCCGCCCTGGTGGATGACCAGTCGCCTCTACGCCCGGGCCTTTCTTACGGCGCGCACAAACTGGCTGGCGAAATCCTGCTCGAAGACTACAGCCGTCGGGGCTGGCTGGACGGCCGTATCCTGCGCTTGCCCGGCATCGTCGCTCGGCCACCGGAGCCCTCGGGCCTGTTGTCGGCGTTCATGAGCGATCTGTTCTGGAAGCTGGCTGCCGGCGAGCGCTTCGAGTGCCCGGTTTCAGCCGAGGCAGTCGCCTGGTGGATGTCAGTCGGCTGCTGTGCTAGCAACCTTCTGCATGCCGCGGGCCTGAAGCCGGAGCAGGTACGGCCCCGGCGGGCCTATACGCTGCCCGTGCTGCGCCTGACCATCGCTGAGTTGGTCGAAGGGCTGGCCCGGCAGTTCGGCGATGACCGCCGCGAGTTGGTGAACTATCGGCCGGATGCGGACCTGGAGGCGGCTTTTGGCAACCTGCCGCCATTGGAAGCGAACGCGGCCGAGGCGATCGGCTTCCGGCATGACGGCAGCATCGAGGCCCTGATCCGCAACGCGATGGCTTGGCGCGGATGAGTTGACCGGCCCGGCAGGCGGCCGGGCCGAAAGCGGCATGCAATTCCTATAAGAACAAAGAGGGCATGAGGATGACATTCAGAAAACAGGCGGCCCTGTTCGCCTTGCTGGCCGCACTGGGCCAGCCGCTTGGGCTGCTGCCTGTAGCCCACGCCGAGGCGGTGGCGCGCGAAACCGCTACCGGGCGGGTCGTCGACCGCGAGAGTTTCCAGCACTACCTGGACCTGTTCAACCGCAAGGACCCGGCCGCCTTCGACACCTACTATGCGCCGGATGTACGCATGACCAACGGTGGCCTGGTATTCAACGGCATCCCTGAGGTCAGGGACCATTACCGACAGATCTGGGGCGCGATGGATGAGGAGGTGAAGGTCGAGCAGTTCCTGTTCGATGGCAAGACCCTGGCGGTCCAGCTGCACACCGTCTTCAGCGTACCCCGTGATGCGCAGCAAACCCCGTTCGGCCCCATTCGCCAGGGCGAACGCTTCGATTTCCACGGCGCGGTGTTTTACACCCTGAACGAGGCGGGCAAATTCACCGACATCCGAATCGGCTACTACAGCTTCAGCCGGACGACCAGTGGCGTGACCCATGCCATGGGTATGCCGCACTAGGGGCGTGACGCTGGCCGGAGACGGGCAGCCCACAGGTCCCACCCGAAATAACAACAAATCCGGAGCGTGCCATGAGTTCATCCTCTCTTTGCCAATCGCCTAAGGCGTCGGCCACCTACCTGCTGCTGCTGATCAACTGCCTGGCACCCATGGCGGCAATCGTCATTGCGCCGAGCCTGCCGCAGATTCAGGCGCACTTCGCCGACGTACCCAACGTCGAATTCCTGGTCCCCGTGGCGCTGACCATCCCGGGCCTGCTGGTCGCGTTGCTCAGTCCCGTGGTCGGCCTGCTCGCGGACCGCATCGGGCGCAAACGGCTGTTGGTCAGCGCGGTGTTCGCCTACGGCGTGCTTGGCACTCTGCCGCTGGTGCTCGAGTCGCTGTACGGCATCATCGCCAGCCGCGTAGCCCTCGGCTGCGCCGAGGCCGTCGTGGTGACGATCAGTACGATGCTGATCGGTGACTACTACAGCGGTGCCCAGCGACAGAAGTACCTCGCCCTGCAGACTACCTTCGCCTCGTCTTCGGCCATCGTCTTCTTCATGATCGGCGGCGCCCTGGGCGAGCTTGGCTGGCGCGTGCCGTTCGTGGTCTACCTCGTCCCGTTGCTGATGGCCCTGCTCAGCCAGCTCTTGCTCTGGGAGCCGACCGCGGGTGAATTGGCCCGCTCGCAGGAGCAGGACGAACACGGCGCGCAGGTCTTCCGGCCCTGGCTGCTGATGGCGATCTGTTCGATCACCTTCATCGGTGCCATCGCCTTCATGGTCTTGCAGGTTCAACTGGCCTTCCTGCTGGGGGATGTCGGTGAGCCCTCACCGAAGACAGCGGGCATGATTGCATCGGCCTGCAGCGTCATGATCGTGCTGGGTACGCTGTCCGTACACCTGCTCAAGCGGGTCGGGCTGCGGGTGCCGCACTGCCTGACCCTGGCCTTCGGCCTTATCGCAACCAGTTTTCTCATGATCCCGGGGGTCGAGAGCAGCCGCGGCATGTTGATGGTGGCGCTGATCAACGGCTTGGGCTGTGGATTGCTGCTACCGACGTTGGCGATCTGGAACATGAGCCAGCTGCCCTGGTTTCGCCGGGGATTGGGCACGGGCATGTGGTACGGCAGTTACTGCCTCGGCATGTTTCTCAGCCCGATTCTGGTCGTCACGCTGACCAAGACCAGCGGGAGCCTGGCGACCACGGTGGGCTGGCTGGGCTGGTGTCTGCTACCGGTGGCGGTGGCTGCTTTGTTGGCGGGTATGAAGCCGTCGCGCAAGCCCTGCCTGTTCCGCCTCGTCGCGCATAAAGTGGAGGACGCCTGATGCCCCGTCTGGCCGGGCAAGTGGCGGTGGTGACCGGCATCGGCAGCGGGATCGGGCAGGCCTGCGCGCTGATGTTCGCCCGTGAAGGCGCCAGCGTCGTCGGTTGCGACATCGACGCGGCGTCGGCGCAGAAGACCCTGGCGACAGCGGCCGCAGAAAGCCTCGAAATGACCAGCCTGCACCCCTGCGACCTGACCCAGCCTGAAGGCGCCCAGCGCCTCGTGCAGTTCGCCCTCGAACGTCACGGTGGCATCGACGTGCTGGTCAACGCCGCCGCATTTGGCGCCTTCGCCTGGATCGAGGATATGGACTATGAAAGCCAGTGGCGCAAGACGCTGACAGGCGAGCTGGACATCGTCTTCCTGCTTTGCCAGGCGGCCTGGCCCCACCTCAAGCAACGCGGCGGCGCCTCCATCATCAACTTCGCCTCGGCGAACGCCTGGATGGCCCTGGAGGGTTCACCGGCGCTCGCCCACTGTGCGGGTAAGGGCGGGGTGCTGGCGATGACCCGGCAATTGGCCATGGAAGGCGGCCCGTATCGCATCCGCGCCAACAGCATCTCGCCTGGGTTGGTGGAAACCGCCGCGACCCGTGCTCACTTGGCGCGTGATCCTGCGTTACTGGAAGCGGCGTTGGGCAAGCAGATCCTTCGCGAGCGTGTCGGTCGCCCGGAGGACATCGGTTGGGCCGCGATTTATCTCGCTTCAGATGAGGCCGCCTGGGTGACCGGGGCGGACTTGAACATTGATGGCGGCGCTACCGCCAGTTGAGCGAAACCTGTCGGGAGTTCTCATGAAGACATTCATCACCAAATGCCTGTACCTGATGTTGCCCGGCGTACAGCAGTTCGGCTCCGCCATGAGTGGCATGAGCCTGAGCACCCTCGGCCCTGGCGAAGCGGAAAAGGACCGCTGACCGGGCAGGGCCCCGCTTAAGGGCCCTGGTCAGCGGGCAGCACGGTTCAGGGTTGCAGGGCGTTCGCTCCGGCATTCGCAACCTGTGAATCGTTCGGCCCATGCGCACCGCTGACGCCAACGGCGCCGACGGTCGTACCGTCCATGACGAGCGGGACTCCGCCCTCCAGCGGCACTGCGCCGGGGGTGGCGAGGAAGCTGGGGCGGCCGCCGTTGACGTACGCTTCGAAATTCGCTGAAGGCTGGCGCAGCAGCGCCGCGGTGCGCGCCTTGCCGATGGCGACGCTGGGGCTGATACCGATGGCGCCATCGGCCTTACGGAACGCAACCAGCTCCCCGGCCGTATCGACCACGGCCACGCTGATCGTCCATCCATTGTGCGCTGCCTCGGCGAGCGCGGCGTCGATCACCCGCTCCGCGCCGGCCATGCCGATGTCCACACGGGACAATGTCAGGGGCGCCTTGTCGGCGGCCTGTACGGTTGCTCCCATGAACACGCCCAGTGCCAGTAGCGTGGCCTGCTTGCCGGTAAATGACCCGATGTTCATACGCATGCTCTTGTCACTCGGTCAGCGGGCTATAGGGTTTGAAGAAATCCTGGCCTCGCCATAGCACCGGCTCGGGTTCGATCAATGGCGCGGCGGGAATATAGCTGCCGGCCTGCTTCGGATCACCCTGGCCGGAGTAGCGGGCAACCTCTGGGTAGGGGAAGACAGGGCGGGTGCGCCCGGCGTTGGCCTTGGCCTGCGCGTCATCGAACAGTGCGGGCATGGGCATCGGGCCACGCGGGGGACGAGCGTTCTGCTCGGCACCGGCACCGGCACCGGCACCGGCACCGGCACGGTCGGCGGGCGGTGCGGTTGGTGCACCGAACCCGCTGGGGCCCCGGCCGGCCTCGGGTTGCCGCGCGACGATCGCATCAGGCGCAGTGCCGCTCTCCACCCAGGCCAGCATTGGCGTCAGCAGGTCAAGCTGGCTCGGGCCGTCGCCACCGGAGCAGTGGTAGACACCGGGCAGCAGGTACAGGCGGCTGAACGCATCGGCCCGCTCCTTGCCCATCTGAGCCTGCAGGGCCTCGTAGTAGGCGACGCTGTTGAGCGGCGAGATGTGCGGGTCGGACCAACCGTGCCAGATGATCAGCTTGCCGCCCGAGGCAGCGAAGCGGGACAGGTCCGGGTTGGTGGCGTCGAACAGTGCGTGGCGTGTACGCAGGCGGTCGAAGGTGGCCGTATCGAAGCGCATGTCGGAGAGGCTGAAGCCGGCCTCGGGCGGCTGTTCGAACACCAGGTTGGTCAGGGCGCCCAGCGCGATCTTCTCGCTGAACAGCGGCTGGTCTGCATCTCTGGGCACGAAGACCCCGGCCCACGCGAGTTCCGAGCCGGGCAGCGGCCCGCCGACAGTCAGGCGCTCGCCGCTGTCGGGATCACGCGGCCCATCGTAAAGACGCCGGGCGACTTCGACCTCGGCAGGCGTCAGGCAGTGTTCGGTGGCCTGACCCTCGACACAGCGCACGACGGTGGGATCGAAATCGCAGGCGCGGGGATCGGCCAACAGCGCGTCCTTCTGGCCATCAAGGGCGTCGCACTGCTCCAGCACGGCCCTGTGCAGTACCGGCAGGTGTTCGGCCAGCAGAATGGCCTTGCCATCGGCGCCGGTGTTCGCGCGGGCCTGCCAGGCGTGATACATGCCGTTCTGCACCTGGAAATTGAGCGCGGCCGCGCCAGCGATGATGCCATCGAAGTCGTCCGGATAGCGCTGCGCTTCCATCAGCGCCTCCCGGCCACCATCGGAACAGCCAGTGAAATAGCGATAAGCCGGCGCCTGCCCATAGAATGCCTGGATCAAGGCCTGCGCAGCCTGAGCGGTCAGGTGCACGCCACGGTGGGCGAAGTCGGCACGTTGTTGCGTGTCTCGACCAAAACGCCCGTCCTGGTCCTGATGGCCCATGTCGGTCGAGGCGAGCACGAATTCGCCAGCCTCCAGCGGCACGCAGCCATCCGCGGCGCCAACCTGCAGGCTGATGCGCCCGCACAGGCCGCCGCAGCCGACCTGCAGGTAGCGCTGGGTCCAGCCTTCCAGCGGCAGCAGCACCTGGAACCCGATGCTCGGCGCCAGCCGGCCTTCCACGGCGCAAACGTCGTGCTCGTTGTGTTGGGTGGTGGCAGCCGTCAGCACCTGGCTCCCGGCGCCACCAATGCCGCTCAGGTCGATGTCGCGCAGCGACTCGCAGCTGGTCTTCGGTGTTACCGCAGCAAGGGCGGCGGGTGCGGCATGGCTCGTCAGGCTGACGCCGGTTGTGCTCAGCAGCAAGCCGAGCAAAAGGGCAAGACGGTTCATCGATAACTCCTCTGGGTCACTGCGCTGCGTTGTCGTCTTGCTCGGTCAGTTCTTCATGGAACCCTTCGGCGCCGTGACGCCAGTAGGCCGCGACGCGCATGGCCTCCTTGGCCTGCCCGTGCGTGTTGACCAGCAGGCGACGGATGCCCTTCATCAGTGAGGCCTCGCCAGCGGCCCAGGCGAAGCCCTCGCCGGCAGGCAACTGCAACGCCGCGACAGCCGCGAGCAACTCATCGCCGGACTCGAACCACTGCGCGTCCAGGTCAGCGGCAGTCGGCAAGGCGCGGCGGTCTGCAGCGTTATGCGCGAGCAGCAGGGCCTGCACCCGGCAGCCTGCCGGCAGCTCTTCCAGTCGTCGGGAGATGGCGGGCAGTGCGGTGGCGTCGCCGATCAGCAGATGCCAGTCGTAGTCCATAGGAATGATCATCGAACCACGCGGGCCGCCGATGAGCGCGGGCAGGCCGATGGCGGCACGCTTGGCCCAGGTCGAGGCGGCACCGTCGCCGTGCAGTGCGAACTCGATGGTCAGCTCTCGCTTGGCCTGCTCGAACCGACGCGGGGTGTAGTCGCGGCGCACCGGATTGCCGTCGCCGTCCTCGAAGATAAATTTGATGTGATCGTCGAACGAGGCGGACAGGAAGTCGGCCAGGTCTTCGCCGTGGAAGGTAATGCTCATGAACGCATCGTCGAGCGGCTCGACACGGCTGACTCGCACCTCGCGGCGGCGCAGTTCATGGCGCACCCGCTGGACGCGACGTTGGAGGGAGGGGGATGTAGTCATCGCTGGGCCTCGAAGGCGCTGGTTGATAATATCAACGATCATAAAAACACATAGTTGATAAAGTCAACCTTATGACCGACCGATTAGCCGAAGCCGTATTCGAATCCATCCATACCATCATGCACCTGTACCGTGCCCGGCAGTACCGTGCGTTGCGCGGCGGCCCGCATGATCTGAGCCACATGGCGAACAAGGTGTTGGGCTTCTTCGCCGCTCATCCGGGCGCGACCCTGCGCGAGCTGGTACAGCGTTCCGGGCGCGACAAGGCGCAGCTGGCGCGTCTTATCAAGGAGTTGCGCGACAGGGAGCTACTGTTCGGCGAGGTCGACGAGACGGACCGCCGCAGCGTTCGCCTGCGCCTGACAGCGCAAGGAGAGGCCGTGCACAAGGCGCTGCGCCAGCAGGCGCAGCAGCTCAACAAGGTCGCCGTGCAGGACCTGTCCGAGGAGGAGCAGCAAGCCTTGATCGACCTGCTCGGGCGCGTGCGCAGCAGCCTGAGCGGCTGAGGTCGATCTCACGGCCGGTCGTGACGCCGCCCGCACGGCGGCGCACAGGTCCTGGGGGCTGTTGGCAAGGCCTATCGACAGAACGGCATCGTTTCGCCTGACAGGCCTTCGTCCATCCAAACCAAACCTGGCCTCACGGGCAGGCCAGGCCGTTGCCTAGTTGCCCTTGAGGAAGCCCAGCATCCGGGCGACGTTGTCTTCGGCTTCGAACGGTAGGCCGCCATGTCCTGCACCGTCGAGCAGGTGATAGGTCGCCGATACGCCAGCCTTTTCAAGGGCCTGCGCAAGAAGCTTGCCCTGTCCTGCCCCCACGTTGCAGTCGGCGCTGCCGCTCTCGATAAAAAAGGGCGGGTCCCCGGCGCTGGCGTAGGTAACCGGGTTGGCCTGCGCGACGAGGTCCGGCGAATGGGCCACCGCAGCCCCGAGGTACCGCGATTCAAAACTGCCGGCCTGCCCATGATTGATCGCGCTCGCCGGGCAACCTTGCTGCTTGAGCATGGCGTCGATCTGCCCCATGTCCACCGGCGGGTAGAGCGCAATAACCTTTTCTGGCCGCAGATCGACCGAGCCGTCCGCCAGGGTCTTGCGAAACAGCGGCGCGTCGTAGGCCGTGCCGACGAGCGAGGCGAGGTTCGCGCCTGCGGACTCTCCGAACATCACGAAGGCGTCGGGGTCGAGCGCATACTTGGCGGCATTGGCCTTGAGATAGGCGATGGCCTCGAAAACATCCTGCACGGCCGTCGGAAAGGTGGCTTCCCCCGAGAGGCGATAGTTGACCGGAACGACGGCATAGCCGGCCTTCAGAAACGCCTCGACGTAGGCGGCAGTCGCCATGTCCTTGGAGCCGAACCGGAACCCGCCTGGGTGCGCATAGACCACGAACGGGAAGGGGCCTGCGCCGCTCGTTGGGGTATAGATATCGAGGGTCTGTGTACTGGATGCGCTGGCGTACTTCTGATTGGCGAGCGCTGGCGTGAGGCCCGCTACTTGAACGGACGGTCCGCCCTTGGGAATGGCGACGGGTGCAGCTTGTGCAACGCTGCCTCCGACCAGCACAGGCGCCAGTGTGGCGAACGGCAAGGCGGCCATGATGACGAGTTTCCTTAGATTCATGAGTGTTGCCCTTTTTCCGATGTGAATGACCCAGGGTCATCGTGATTGAACTGCGTCAGATTGGGGTAGTGCGCCCTGACGTTCCGTCTGGAGCCACGTTTTTTGGCGCTTCGAAACGCTGCCTGCCTTTCGCCGGCTTCACCGCCTCATCGGCGGCGTCGGCAAGTTCGGCCAACCCGCGTGCCATGTCGCCCGCCGCGGCTGGCCAGGCATGTTCCATTGCAAGATGCAGCGGTTTCTCCGCTGTCTGTACCGCCAACATGGCGTGCTCTGCCAGCGCCCGGCCTTCTGCGGTGAGCGCGATCGGCCGCGATCGTCGGTCGTCGTCGCTGAAAGGTCGCGTGACGAGCCCGCGCCGCTCAAGAGTCTTCACCAGTTTGGTAAGTCCTCCGGAGGAGATCAGCATCGCCTCGTAAAGATCCGTCGGCGTCAGCTGGTGCGGCGCAGGCTGAACCCGCAGGGCGGCAAGGACTTCGAACGAAGCGGGGGTGAGGTCGAGCGGAGCAAGCGCCTCGGCAGCGATCCGCTCGAGTAGACGGGCCAAGCGCTGCACGGCGACGGTCGCAGTCATTTGTCGCAGAGACGCGTCGGGCCAGTTGATGGTCGCGCGTTCCAGTGAGGTAACAGTCTTTCGCGTGGTCTCTGGCATGGAACAATCCTAGCGCGGAGGATTCTACCTTTCCAGAAAGGTAAACTGCTCGCAGGCAACTTGGTTACTTATCCGAAAAGGTGCATAGAACGAATGAGCGAGACATCAGCTTCGCCTCAAGGGTCGAGCGCACTGAGAATCGTCTTGGTGTTGTCGGTTTTGTCGATTTTCCCGCCATTGGCCACAGACATGTATCTGTCAGCCTTCGGTGATATTCAGACCTATCTGAACGCTCCGGACGGGGCATTGGAAATGTCTCTGTCGGTTTTCTTCCTCGGGCTTTGCGTCGGTCAGTTGGTGTTTGGCCCGCTGATCGACCGATACGGACGTAAAGGACCGCTTTTGGCCGGTGCAGGACTGTTCTGCCTCGCCACGGTGCTATTACTTTTGACTGACTCAGCCACAGTGTTCATCAGCCTTCGTTTCGTCCAGGCGCTTGGTGCGTGTGGGGGCATGGTTGTCGGTCGGGCAGTCGTGTCCGATCTCTATCAAGGCACCGCGGCAGCACGAACCATGACCCTGTTGATTATGCTGATGACACTCGGGCCTGTTGTTTCTCCGCTTGTTGGCGGTGTGCTAGTTACACAGCTTGGCTGGAAGGCAGTCTTCGTCACGATGCTTGCAATCGGCGCGCTCGCACTTGTGCTGGCTTTTACGTTGCTTCCTGAAACCTTGCCCGCTTCTAAGCGGCTGAAGACCCCGCTCTATCGGGTGTTCGGCGATTACTGGACGTTGCTTTCTTCCCGCCAATTCCTTGTCCCGGCGCTCGTCAGCGCTCTCGTGCAGGCCGCAATGTTCTCTTTCATCACGGCCTCGTCGAGCGTATTCCAGGGGGTGTTTGGCCTCGGTGAAATCGAATACGGGATCGCCTTTGGTTTCGTCGCACTTGGTTTAGTCGTCGCATCCTTAGTTAACAATCGCCTGCTCGTCAGGCTGGCGGTCAAGACGATAATCAGCGTGGCGCTGCCGCTGTTTGTTGCGATTAGTATCGTGCTGTTGCTGGTTTCGGGGTCTCGGGAATTCTGGGTACAGATCATCCCGCTCTGGTTCTCGATCGCCATGGTAGGGCTGCTGAGTGCGAACGGAACCTCCATAGCCATGGAGGCTGCACGAGGGCAGTCCGGCGTAGGCTCCGCACTGGTCGGCGCCATGCAGTTTGGGGTCGCCTTCGTCTGCTCCGCCATGGTGGCTGCCGCCATTAGCGATAGCACCCTGCCCATGGCGCTCGGGATACTGCTTCCGGCTCTTATCGCGATGGTGGTTTGGTTTTTTGGCAAGTCCCTTGCCAGCCGCGAACGTCTTGCGAATCAGAGCGTTTCCGACTCTTGAGAGTACGCCTGAGAGGATGGCTTTACTTCTATCGGCGTATTTCTAGAGCCGCTAATCGATATGCTCGGTTTTTCTTTTTGCGGGTCGTCTGGCTCAAGTTCAAAGGCCTGCGGCAGATAAAATAGGAAAGCTCGGTATCGCCGTGCGTTCTTTTTTCGAGGCCATCATGCTGCGCACACTGAAGATCTCGCATCGCACGCTGCTGTTTTTTACTCTCGTCGCAATGCTGCTCACCCTGCTCGGGCTGTTCAGTCTGATGCAGATGGCGGCGATTCGTGCCGCCGGCAGCGAAATCGATTCCGACTGGATGCCGAGCCAGGTGGCCGCGGACGACATGGCGCTGAGCTTTGCACAGGTGCGCACCGAGTCGCTGCGCCAACTGGCATTCAGGGACGCCGAGACAAAGCGCAAGAGCGATGGGCTGATTGCCGCCGCGATTGCGGACATTCGCCAGCACGTGACCCGCTACGAGACGCTCATCTCTGGTGCCGAAGAGCGGCGCGTTTTCGAGGCCGCCAAGGCATTATTCGAGCAATACGCCTCGACCTTGGACGAACGGCAGCAGTTGATGGGCGGGCAGCCGGACGAGGCGCGAATGGCGCAAGTCAACGCACGGCTCGCCGCGCTGGGGCCGAAATTCGGCGAGGCGCTGCTGGAGCTCAGGGCGTTCAACGGGGAAGGGGCGCATCACGCCGTCCAGGCCGCGACTGCCGTTTATGAAAAAGCCCGGATCATCATCGTAGCGGTAATCATGCTGGCTCTGGTCGCGACGGTCGCACTGGCCCTGGTGCTGACAGCGAGCATCGTTCGGCCGATGCGCCAGGCAGTGGCCGTTGCCAACCAGATCGCGCATGGCGACCTGACCCACACGGTGCCGGTCGATGGCGACGACGAGGCCACGCAATTGCTCGCTTCGCTGCGCGACATGCAGGCTAACCTGCGCGCCATCATCGGGCAGATCAATGATTCGGCGAATGTGCTGAGCACCTCTGCCGAAGAGATGACCGCGGTCATGCTCGACAGTACCGAAGGGCTGCATCGGCAGAACGAGCAGATCGA
This sequence comes from Stutzerimonas chloritidismutans, assembly GCF_051486945.1. GTDB lineage: Bacteria > Pseudomonadota > Gammaproteobacteria > Pseudomonadales > Pseudomonadaceae > Stutzerimonas > Stutzerimonas chloritidismutans_B. Next base: position 289,704 of record NZ_JAHVDX010000001.1, read on the forward strand.
ACAGGCCGCGACGGCCGTCAACCAGATGACCTGCGCCGTCGAAGAAGTGGCGAGCAACGCGGTGTCCACCTCCGAGGCGTCGCAAGCGTCCAGTGAATCGGCACAAAAGGGACGTCGCCAGCTGGACGAGGCGATCGCCGCGATCCAGGCGCTGGCCGACGATGTTGTCGGTGCCTCTGCGCGTGCCGGCGATCTGGCTGAACAAACGCACAACATCACCCGCGTGCTGGACGTGATCCGCTCGGTCGCCGAACAGACCAACCTGCTCGCACTCAATGCAGCTATCGAAGCAGCCCGCGCCGGGGACGCCGGTCGCGGCTTCGCCGTGGTCGCCGATGAAGTCCGCGGCCTGGCCAAGCGAACGGGCGAATCCACGCGCGAAATCGAGTCGATGATCGGCAGCATCAAGCAGGGGACGGGCCTTACCGTTGATGCGTTGCAGCAAACGGCGTCGCGCGCCCAGGGTACGCTTGAGAAAGCCTACACCGCTGGGGTTGCACTGGCCGAGATCGCCGATGCGGTGGCCGGCATCAACGAGCGCAACTTAGTGATTGCCAGCGCCTCAGAAGAGCAGGCGCAGGTCGCGCGGGAGATCGACCGCAACCTGGTCAGCATCCGCGACCTCTCGCTTCAGACTTCTGCCGGCGCCCAGCAGACCAGCGTCGCAACGCAGGAACTGTCGCGCCTAGCGGTGAAGCTGAACGGGACGGTCAATCGCTTCCGGATGTAACCGAACCTTGCGCAACTGTGGCTGAGCATGTTTTCGCTCTGATTGACTCCAACAGCATCTACTGCGGTTTCGAGCGGTTGTTCCGCGCCAACTGATTCGCACGCCCATTGTGGCGCTGCTGTTCGCGCCCAGCCAGGCGGCCGCTTCGCAGCGCGTGATGGCCGTTCTGGATTCGATCAATGCCAAATGGGGGCGGGACCCGGTAGTGCCAGCAATGCACGCCTGGGGTATGCGTCGCGAACTTATGAGCCAGAGCTTCACGATGCGAGTCGATCAGTTGTGGAAGGTTTCTGCGCGGTGATTTGCGGCGTACGTAGGCCTGCTGAAAAACGTCTCTTGGATGGGGGAGACCAACCACAACCGATGACCGCTTGGACGGCTAAATACAGCCTTGAGCACGCTGGCGATTACATTGGTTGGTTGTATTTCCAGACACTGTATCGCCATGTTGCCGCTCAGCCAGATATGTCCGAGTAGACAACCCAGTGATTTAGGCTCGCGAAGGCTGCTCAAGTGTCTGCCGAAGTGGGCCAATTCAGCAGACACTTGGCGGATCTGCTAATGGTCGAGGCTGTGTAAAATGCAAACGTCTCCCTAGCGTTTCTGATCGTACGTCAAATCTGCCAACGCTTGGCTGTTCAGCAGACCGAGATTTTGCGTAGCGACATAAAATTTGAGCCAATTCTGGCGGCTGTGCCTGCGCGAAATTGTTTTGACGCACTTTCAGCCGAAAACAGCCTATCGTGAAAGCTGCTCGTAAAATAGCAGCTAGTCGCGACGTATGGTCAGGCCTATTCGACCAATGAGCTGATTACTTGTCGTCAGGGTTATATGAGTGAAGGGTCAGGAGCTTACCGACGCATCCAGGTATTAGCTCCTTTCGGATGTGCAGTATGGCTATTTTGAGGCGCTTGTTCCGGCGAATAGCGTGTTAGAGCTTCAGCGAGCAGGGTTTGGATACGCTCAATGGAGCGGCGAGCTGAATAAACTTCAGGAGAATTTGGAACAGCGCTTGCCAAACCATTCAGCATTTCCGTGACGCAAGGTACGACTATGCTGGCGACAAGGTTATTAGCGTCGTTAGGTTTATTGAATCTAGAGATTATGTCTACCAGCTGCCGCTGGTAGTGGGAGCGGATATCTGCGATGAGACTTCTCTGATCATTGCTTAGGCTGCGTAACTCCAGGCGTGCCAAAGCGGCGGTTTTGGGGTTATTCAGTTGGAAACGGACGTAAGCGTCAATGTAATCGGAAAGCATTGCAGAGGGAGCGCGGCGGCATCCCCTGCAATTACTTATGGTCGCTAACAGGCCTGCCTCATGTTCCTCAATCAGATCAAAAAGTAACGATTGTTTGCTTTCTATATGATTGTAAAGGGACCCGGCGTGGAGGTTGATCGCCGCGGCCAGATCACGAACGCTTACCCTTTCAAATCCTTGGTCAACAAACATATTCAAAGCTATCGCGCGAACTCGTTCGGCTGTCGACCTGGCAGATAATGGAAAGACAGTGCGTTTGGTTTCGTAGGCCACTGTAATCTCCGTTTGCATAGTTCCCGTCGTTACACTGCACTTCAATCTCTATCTCAGGAACTCGGACCGCTGACGCGCTTCACAGAAACACCTCTATCATTTAAGCGCTTGCTGTTCGCACTAGTGCCGGGATTCGGGGAGACCGCGGACTAGATAGCTATCAATTGAGGCTGCCCGACGTGCCGTTGCGGGACTGTGCGACGCGTGAGCCATTTCGTCTTCCCAGCAAACGGCTGATGTTGTGCCCGGCTTCGATGACGGCGTCTAGACTGACATCCGTGGCGATGCCCAATCCGTTCAGCATGTACAAAACATCCTCGCTGGCGACGTTGCCGCTGGCCCCCTTGGCATAGGGGCAACCACCTAATCCCGCAACCGAGCTGTCGAAGACGCTGATGCCCTCAAGCAGACTGGCATAAATGTTCGCCATCGCCTGGCCGTATGTGTCGTGGAAGTGTCCGGCGAGTTTGTCGCGTGGCACCTCGCGGGCGACGACATCAATCAGTTGGCGGGTCTTGCCGGGCGTACCGGTACCAATGGTGTCGCCGAGCGAGACCTCGTAGCAGCCCATCGCGACCAATTCGCGCGCCACCTTGGAGACGTGCTTGAGGTCGATATCGCCTTCGTACGGGCATCCCAGCACGCACGACACATAGCCACGCACCCGGATGCCGTTTGCGCGAGCGCTTTCCATCAGCGGAACGAAGCGCGCCAGGCTTTCGTCGATGGAGCAGTTGATGTTTTTTTGCGAAAACGCCTCGGACGCGGCTCCGAATACCGCAACCTCGCGGACCCCAGCTTCGATGGCTGCCTCGAGCCCTTTAAGGTTGGGCGTCAGGGCCGCATAGGTGACGCCGGGTTTGCGCTGGATCTGAGCAAAAACCTCGGCGGACCCAGCCATCTGCGGGACCCATTTGGGCGACACGAAACTGCCCACCTCAATGTACTGAAGGCCCGCGGCGCTGAGGTCGTTTACTAGCTGGACCTTGTCGGCGACGCTGATTGGCTGCTTCTCGTTCTGCAAACCATCGCGGGGGCCAACTTCGACTAATCGGACGTGTTTGGGCAGGGGCATAGCGTTCTCCGAGAGGGGCAAAGTGCGGCGTAAACGGGGTCATATACGTCGGGCCTATACGCCAGTTTGTTTTTTCTAGCGACCCAACATTTACGTGACCGGACGCTGGGTGCACTTTTCCGTATATGAAGTTGGTGCGGCGCTCACTCGTAGGGTGCCTTGAGCCCACCTATGTTGCTGGCGGGCAAGAGCGGAACCACACCCAGCACCCTCTACGGTTGCCTCGCCTTCAGCCTTCGTCGATCTCCAGCAACACTGCGCCGTCGTTAACCATGTCGCCTTCGGCGCAAAACAGGCTTTTCACCACGCCGGCTTGCTGTGCACGAATGCTGTGCTCCATTTTCATTGCTTCTAGTACGATCAGCACGGTGCCAGCCTCGACGTTCTGCCCGGGCTCGACCAGCACCCGCACGATGCTTCCGTTCATGGGCGCGGTTAGGCCGCCGTGGTGCTGGTGGCTGGCTTCGACCTCGGCGATCGCGTCGAACGCCGTTACGGTCTGCAGTTCGCCGTCCCACTCTAGGTAGAGCGTCCGGTCCTGCCGAATCGCCTTGGGTTTGCGTAGTGTTGTTGCCTGGAGTTGCGCATCGATGCGCAACAGCCGGTTCTCGCCGCCGCAAACGAGATGCACGCCCACCTGAGAGGGCATGCCGAAACGCAGACCAGCCCGGCTCGCCCAGGGAGAATGGGCGTCGTCGTCCCGAACATCCGCCGGCTCGGTCTGGACATAAAGCGCTGCCGCCAGCTGCCAGAATGCGTCGGGCAACTCGCCCGGTTTGCGCAGCAGCTCGGCTTCATGGCGCGGAATGAAGCCGGTGTCCAGTTCGGCCGCGGCGAAGGCCGGATGACCGACCACTCGGCGCAGGAAGGCAAGGTTGGTGCGCACACCACCGACCGAGGTTTCGTCCAGCATGGCCAGCAGACGCAGGCGTGCTTCCTCGCGATTCTCGCCCCAGGCGATCAGCTTGCCGAGCATCGGGTCGTAAAAGGGGGAAACCGTGTCGCCTTCGGCTACGCCGCTGTCGACGCGACGACCGGGGCCTGAGGTGGCCTCGTGGTACAGGTCCAGGGTGCCGGTGGCGGGAAGGAAATCGTTGTCCGGGTCCTCCGCATACAGCCGCACCTCGATGGCGTGACCGATCAGCGGTACCTGCTCTTGGGTGATCGGCAGCGGCTCGCCCCGGGCGACGCGGATCTGCCAGGCCACCAGATCGAGACCAGTAATAGCTTCGGTGACCGGGTGCTCGACCTGCAGGCGAGTGTTCATCTCCATGAAGAAGAACTCTCCACGCGCATCGAGCAGAAACTCCACGGTGCCTGCACCGACGTATCCAATGGCCTGCGCCGCCTTGACTGCCGCTTCGCCCATGGCTCGGCGCAGTTCGGAGGAGAGGCCCGGCGCGGGCGCTTCCTCGACGACCTTCTGATGGCGTCGCTGGATCGAACAGTCGCGCTCGTTCAGATACAGGCACTTGCCGCATCCGTCAGCGAATACCTGAATTTCGACGTGACGCGGCTGGAGCACGTATTTTTCCACCAGCATGCGCGAGTCGCCAAATGACGACTGCGCCTCGCGCTGTGCAGATTGCAACGCCTCGGCCAGATCCGCTTCGCGCTCGACAACCTTCATTCCTTTGCCGCCACCGCCGGCGGTGGCCTTGAGCAGTACCGGATAGCCGATCCGTTCCGCCGCGACGCGGAAGGTTTCCACATCCTGCGCTTCACCGTGGTAGCCCGGCACCAGCGGCACGCCGGCTTCCTCCATCAGCGCCTTGGCGGCTGACTTGCTGCCCATTGCGTCGATGGCGGAAGCGGGCGGGCCGAGGAAGAGAAGTCCGGCGTCTTCAATGGCGCGGGCAAAATCCGCGTTTTCGGAGAGGAAGCCGTAGCCGGGATGAATCGCCTGGGCACCGCTGGCCTTGGCGGCAGCGATCAGCTTGTCGATCACCAGATAGCTTTCGGCAGGCTTGGCGCCACCGAGATCGATACGAATATCGGCTTCACGGGCATGGCGCGCATCACGGTCGACGGCGCTGTGCACGGCCACGGTGGTCAGGCCCATGGCCTTGGCGGTGCGCATCACACGGCAGGCGATCTCGCCGCGGTTGGCTACCAGCAAAGTGTTGATCGTTTTCTGCATCATGGCTGCTGCTCCTGCCAGGCTGGCTTACGCTTTTCCAAGAAAGCTCCTAAGCCTTCTTGTCCCTCTTGGCTGACCCGAATGCTGGCGATCGCATGCTCGGTGCGCTCGCGCAGGGCCTCGCTAAGGGCGCCGGTTCCTACATCTGCAAGCAGTGCCTTGGTAATACGCATGGCCTGAGGACTGTTTTGCAGCAGTTTGCCGACCCATTCCACCGCAGCGCCATCGAGCGCCTCGGCTGGATAACATTCAGAAAGCAGACCCATGGCCTGGGCACGCTTGCCGCTGAATCGCTCTGCTGTGAGTGCATAGCGTCGTGTCGCACGCGCACCGATAGATTGAACTACGAAGGGGCTTATCACCGCCGGGGCCAGGCCAATCCGTACCTCTGACAGGCTAAACTGGGCGTCTTCGGTTCCGATAGCCATGTCGCAACAAGCGATCAAGCCCAATGCGCCGCCGAACGCGGCTCCTTGCACCACAGCTAAGGTCGGTACGGGGAATTGATGCAAGCAGTGCATCAGCTCTCCCAATTCGTGAGCGTCCCTCAGGTTGGACGCGTAATCCAACCCAGCGGATTCCCGCATCCAGGAAAGGTCTGCTCCGGCGGAAAAGTGTTGACCACGTCCGCGAAGCAACAGAAAGCGCAGGTGTTCATCTGCGCAGAGCTGGCGCAGCGACTGGATCAGCTCGGCAATCATTTCGGCATTGAACGCGTTGTTTTTTTGCGGGCGGTTCAGCCATAGAGTGGCGACACCACCTGCACTGCGCTCGATTTCAATGGTATGGAAGTCGGTCATGGCATTACATCCTGAACACGCCGAAACGGGTCGGCTGAATGGGCGCGTTGAGCGAAGCGGAAAGGGCGAGGCCCAATACATCACGGGTTTCACGTGGATCAATCACACCATCGTCCCAAAGCCTTGCGCTGGAATAGAACGCATGCGCCTGGCGTTCATACTGTTCAACGATGGGTTGCTTGAGCTGTTGCTCGTCTTCGGCAGAAAAGGTCTCTCCAGATCGTTCGGCCTGCTCGCGCTTGACCTGTACCAGCACTCCGGCAGCCTGTTGTGCTCCCATGACGCCAATTTTGGCGTTGGGCCACATCCATAGGAAACGCGGGTCATAAGCGCGACCGCACATGCCGTAGTTGCCTGCGCCAAAGCTGCCACCGATGACCACAGTGAATTTCGGCACTTGGGCACAGGCGACCGCAGTGACGAGCTTAGCGCCGTGCTTCGCGATGCCGCCGGTTTCGTACTTCTGTCCAACCATGAAGCCGGTGATGTTTTGGAGAAACAGAAGTGGAATGCCGCGCTGGCAAGCCAGTTCGATAAAGTGCGCGCCTTTCTGCGCAGCTTCGGCGAAGAGGATGCCGTTGTTCGCAAGGATCGCGACCGGGTAGCCATGCACGGTGGCAAAGCCACAGACGAGCGTGGTGCCGAACAGGGCCTTGAATTCATCAAACTCGCTGCCGTCGACCAACCGGGCAATAACTTCACGGACATCGAATGGCTGCTTGGGGTCGGCCGGAATGATCCCGTACAAGTCATCAGCGGTATATCGCGGCGCGCGGGGAGCGCTGACCTCTAGCTGACCCAGCTTTCGCCAATTGAGGTTAGCGACGCAGCGGCGTGCGATGGCTAATGCATGCTCATCGTTCTCGGCGTAATGATCGGCAACACCAGATGTTTTGCAGTGCACGTCCGCACCGCCCAGGTCCTCAGCGGTTACCACCTCGCCGGTGGCGGCTTTTACCAGAGGCGGGCCGGCGAGGAAGATGGTCGCCTGGTTGCGGACCATGATGGTTTCATCGGCCATCGCCGGCACATAAGCGCCGCCAGCGGTGCAGGAGCCCATCACCACGGCCAGTTGCGGAATGCCCATGGCGCTCATGTTGGCCTGGTTGAAGAAGATACGACCGAAGTGCTCGCGGTCCGGGAACACTTCGTCCTGGCGCGGCAGATTGGCGCCGCCGGAGTCGACCAGGTAGATGCATGGCAGGCGGTTCTGTTGAGCGATCGCTTGTGCGCGCAGATGTTTCTTCACGGTGAGCGGGTAGTAGCTTCCGCCTTTTACTGTGGCATCGTTGGCGATGATCATGCACTCGACGCCTTCCACTCGACCAATGCCAGCAATCACGCCCGCAGCGGGTACGTCCTCACCGTAGACCCCGTAGGCAGCTAACGGCGAAATCTCAAGAAACGGGGAGCCCATATCCAGCAGCATGTTGACTCGAGACCTCGGCAACAACTTGCCGCGTGAGGTATGGCGCAGCTGTGCCTTTTCGCCGCCGCCCTCATGAATACGTCCGAGCACGTTGCGCAACTGCTCCGCTTGCTCGCCCATCACCGCAGAGTTGGCAGCGAATTCAGGGGAGCGGGAATTTACTTGGGTTTGCAAGATGGCCATATCTAGCCCTCGAAAAAATGCGCTTTGGCTGTGCGAGTCGGGAGGCTGTCTTCTTTCCAGCCTTCTTTGTTTCGCCGCTAGCGTCGTTTGTTATTTGGTCTCGTTGAAAAGCTCGCGGCCGATCAGCATTCGGCGGATCTCGCTTGTACCTGCGCCGATCTCGTAAAGTTTGGCGTCGCGCCAAAGTCGGCCGGTGGGGTATTCGTTGACGTAACCGTTGCCGCCAAGTATCTGGATCGCCTCGCCAGCGAGCCAGGTGGCTTTCTCTGCGGCATAGAGGATGACGCCTGCGCAGTCCTTGCGGACCTGGCGAACGTGACCGGTACCCAGGTCGTCGAGGTGCTTGCCCACCGCGTATAGGTAGGCGCGGCAGGCTTGCAGGGTGGTGTACATGTCCGCCACCTTGCCCTGAATCAACTGAAATTCACCGATCGACTGGCCAAACTGCTTGCGCTCGTGAATGTAGGGAACGACCACGTCCATGGCTGCCTGCATCAAGCCCAGCGGCCCACCGCTGAGGACGGCACGCTCGTAGTCCAAGCCGCTCATCAGCACCTTGACCCCTTCGCCTACCTGCCCGAGCACGTTTTCCTCGGGTACTTCCACATCCTCAAACACCAGCTCTCCGGTGTGCGAGCCCCGCATGCCGAGCTTGTCCAGCTTCTGTGCAACCGAGAAGCCGGGGGTGTTGGTATCCACGATGAACGCAGTCATGCCTTTTGCGCCGGCAGTGATATCGGTCTTGGCGTAAACCACCAGCGTGTGGCAGTCGGGACCGTTGGTGATCCACATCTTGTTGCCGTTGAGTACGTAGCTACTGCCTCGCTTTTCGGCACGCAGCTTCATCGAAACCACGTCGGAGCCGGCATTTGGCTCGCTCATGGCGAGGGCGCCGATGTGCTCGCCAGAAACCAGCTTGGGCAGGAAACGGCTTTTCTGTTCCTCGCTACCGTTGCGGTTGATCTGATTGACGCACAGATTCGAATGCGCACCGTAGGAAAGACCGATGCCACCGGCAGCACGTGATATCTCTTCCATGGCCACCATGTGCGCCAGATAACCCATACCCGAGCCGCCGTATTCCTCCGCTACGGTCAGGCCGAGCAGGCCCATGTCGCCAAACTTCCGCCAAAGGTCCATCGGGAATTGGTCGGTGCGGTCGGCCTCCTCGGCGCGAGGCGCGATCTCCTTGGCCGCGAAGCCAGCAACGGAGTCGCGGAGCATGTCTATTTCCTCGCCGAGAAAGAAGTTAAGTCCGGGTAAGCCATTCATGATCCGATATCCCTTGTTATTGGTTTCATGGTGTTTGCCGACCTTGCAGCGCTGCTCGGCAGCGATGCTCAGCCATGTCCAGCTCCCACTGGATTCGTTCGATGTCCAACAGCTGCTGTTTCAACTGGTGTCGGCGGTAAACGATTCTTTCCAGCAGGCAGTTCAATTGCTTCGTGTTACCACTCGATGGGTCATACAGCTCGATCAACTCCCTGCACTCGGATAATGAAAATCCGAGCCGCTTGCCGCGCACGATCAGCTCCAGGCGAACACGGTCCTGCGGCGAATACATGCGTTGAGTGCCGCTGCGCTCAGGGAAGAGCAAACCTTTTTGCTCGTAGAACCGGATGGCCCGAGTCGTAAGCTTCAGTTCGCGGGCCAGGACCGAAATCTTGCAACTGTTCACCTCGGCCATGCCCCTTTTCCTTGACGTTAACGTGACTGTGCGGTTGTTGTCGGTTGGATCAGCGCGTACAGCCTAGCGGGCGCTGAAGGCGAACCCACGTTACAGCTGGACCGCCTTGATTCGCTCGACCGTTACAGGTTGGGAGGCGTCATGGGCCTGTACCCCCGTGCGTAGCTGCACCAAAAGGCGCGCTTTCCTTTTTTCCGCATTGCCGAGGTAGCGCTCCTTAACCGGGCCATAACCGCGCACGGCGTCTGGCAGTTGGGCCAGCTCGGTCGCAACGGCGAGGTTTGATGAGTCGAGCTCTGAAAGGACCTCGTCGAGTATTTGCTCGTACTCTCGAAGCCAGGCCAGTTCCGCCTTGCGCTCCTGGGTACGGGCAAAGGGGTCGACCCATGTGTTGCGGATGAATTTCATCTTGGCCAGCAGCCTGAACGCGCCAAGCATCCACGGGCCAAAGCTGCGCTTGGTGGGTTCGCCACCATGTTTGGCGTTGTTCATTACTGGCGGCGCCAAATGGAAGTTCAGCTTGTAGTCGCCCTCGAACGTGGTTTCGATCTTCTTCAGGAAGTCCCCGTTCGTGTATAGCCGCGCCACTTCGTACTCGTCCTTGATCGCTAGTACCTTGAAGTAGTTGTGCACAACCGCGGCGGTAAGCGGGCCGGTTTCGCCTGCGATGGCCTGTTCCGCCTCGCTGAAGCGATGCACGAGACCGCGATACCGCTCGGCATAGGCACTGTTCTGGTAGTTGGTAAGAAATGCCACGCGACGCGTGATGGCCTCGCCCAGGCTCTCGGATAACTGATGATCGGGCGCGACTACCTGGTTTTCCTTCAGCTTGGCTTCAACACGCGCCAAGTCGGTGGCGGCACGACGCCCCCAGGTGAAGGCGGCCTTATTGAAGGCCACGGCCGTGCCGTTCAGTTCGATGGCCTGCATCAGTGCCGCTTCGCCAACCGGTAGCCAACCTTTCTGCCAGGCGTAACCGAGCATGAAGGTGTTGGTGGCGATTGAATCACCCATCAGCTGAGTGGCGATGTCGCTCGCGTTGACGAATTCGGTGAGCTCTCCGGTCGCGTCGCGTATCTGCCTGATCATTTCCATGCTGCGGAACTGCGGGTCAGGGTGCTGCTCCAGATTGCCGGTCTGCGCCTGTTCGGAGAACGCCCGAATGAAGCTGCTCGTAATGCTTTCTTCGCAATTGACCAAGGCATTAGTCACGCCCTGGCGAACCTTGGACAGCGTTTCGGTAGTCGCGCTCACGACCAGATCACAGCCGATCAACAGATCCGCTTCGCCCTCGGCGATCCGCGGTGCATAGAGCATGTCCTGACTGGCAGCGATACGGATATGTGACCACACCGCGCCGCCTTTCTGGGCCATGCCGGCCATATCCAGGTTCAAGGCGCCCTTGCCCTCAAGAAAGGCCGCCGTTCCGATCAGCGCGCCGATGGTGACCACGCCAGTACCACCGACGCCGGTCAACAAGATGCTGTAGGGCTGATCCAGCGACGCCAGCGCAGGGCTTGGCAGGTTCCAGCTGTCGGAGGCGTCTTCGGCTAACGCTTGTGGCTTGCGCAGCTGACCACCTTCGACAGTGACGAAGCTGGGGCAGAAGCCACTCAGGCAACTGAAATCCTTATTGCAGGAGGACTGATCGATCTCGCGCTTGCGGCCGAACTCGGTTTCTACCGGCACCACTGACATACAGTTGGATTTGTTGCTGCAGTCGCCACAGCCTTCGCATACGGCTTCGTTGATCACCACGCGGCGAGCCGGGTCGGCGAACTTTCCGCGCTTACGGCGGCGGCGCTTCTCGGCGGCGCAGGTCTGGTCATAAATAATCGCCGACACACCTGGGATTTCGCGCAGTTCCTTCTGAACGTCTTCCATCAGCTCGCGGCCCTTCACCGCAACGCCGGGAGCCAGGTCGGTCACATCGCGGTATTTGTCAGCGTCCTCCGCCACAACTACGATTCGCTTCACACCCTCGGCAGCCAGCTGGCGAGAGATCTGCGGCACGCTCAGCCCCCCGTCGACGGGCTGGCCACCGGTCATGGCGACGGCATCGTTGTACAGAATCTTGTAGGTGATCGGCACGTTCGCAGCTATGGCCGCGCGAATTGCCAGGAGGCCCGAGTGGAAGTAGGTGCCGTCACCGAGGTTGGCAAACACGTGCTTGGTCGTCGTGAAGGGTGCCTGTCCAACCCAGGCCACGCCTTCGCCACCCATCTGGCTAAAGGTTTCGGTGCGCGGGTAGATCCAGGCGGCCATGTAATGGCAGCCGATGCCGGCCAGCGCACGGCTGCCTTCCGGCACTTTGGTGGACGTGTTATGCGGACAGCCCGAACAGTAATGCGGGACGCGCTCCATCAGGTTGGTCAAGTGCTGCTTGCCGGTCAGCTGGGCTTCCAGCACCGCCAGGCGTACCTGCAGCTCACCGCCTTGGTAACGCTTGAGAATACGGCGGGCGAGGGCGCGCGCAATTTGAGCGGGGGTAAGGTCCTTGGTGGCTGGCAACAGCCATTCCTTGTGCGGCATGGCCCATTCGCCCTTGTCGTCGAACTTGCCGACGACGCGCGGCCGTACGTCCTCGCGCCAGTTGTATAGTTCTTCCTTGAGCTGGTACTCGATCATGTGGCGCTTTTCTTCCACCACGATGATTTCTTCCAGCCCTTCGGCAAATTGCCGAACGCCCTCCGCTTCGAGCGGCCAGACCATGCCCACCTTGTAGACGCGCAGACCGATCTGATCGGCCATGGCTTCGTCGATGCCAAGGATTTTGAGCGCTTGGCATACATCTAGATAGGACTTGCCGGAAGTGATGATGCCGATCCGGGCGTTGCGCGCATCCAGCGTTACGCGATTGATCCCATTGACCCGCGCATAGGCGAGGGCGGCGTACAACTTATACTCCAGCAGGCGCTTCTCCTGCGCCAGCGGTGGGTCAGGCCAGCGGATGTTTACACCATCGTCGGGTAACTCGAAATCGGGAAGAATTGGCTGTACGCGGTTGATATCAAGATCAACGACCGCACCGCTTTCCACCGTGTCGGCGACAGCTTTCAGCGCCACCCAGCAACCCGAGTAACGCGACATAGCGAAGCCGTGCATGCCGTAATCGAGGTATTCCTGTACGCCAGAAGGTGCCAGCACCGGCATCATCACGGCTTTGAAGATGTGCTCGGTCTGATGCGGCAGTGAGGACGAGCTCGCGCTATGGTCGTCGCCAGCGATGGCCAGTACACCACCGAACCGGGACGTTCCTGCGGCATTGGCGTGGCGGAACACATCTCCGCAACGGTCGACTCCTGGACCCTTTCCGTACCAAATGCCGAACACGCCGTCGTATTTGGCGCCTTCAAACATGTTGACCTGCTGGGTGCCCCACAGCGACGTGGCAGCCAGATCCTCGTTGATGCCAGGCTGAAAGTGAACACCTTGAGCTTTCAGATGGTCACGAGCCTTCCACAATGCCTGATCGTAGGCGCCCAATGGCGAGCCGCGGTAGCCGGAGATAAAACCTGCAGTGTTCAGACCGCTGGCGCGATCGCGCTCTCGCTGCATCAGGGGCAAGCGTACTAGCGCCTGGACCCCTGTCATCAGGGATTTGCCACTGTGCTCGACGTACTTGTCGTCGAGGGACGGGGACGCGCTCATGCCTAACCTCCAGTCTTATTTAGCTCCAAGCTTGCGCGGAGTGGCGAAGCTGGTATTTGCGCTGGAGTTTAGGAATGGCAATAGGTATCGTAAATTTATAAAAACAGCATTCAGGTATCTGAAAATCAAATGTCTTCAATTGCAGACGTTTCAATGCGGCAGCTCCGCTACTTCGCAGCGGCCGCCGAAGCGGGTCAGTTTTCGCAGGCCGCTCTAAATGTCCATGTTTCGCAGTCGGCTATAACCACGGCGGTCTCCCAGCTGGAAAGTCAACTTAAGGTGAGGCTGTTTGATCGCCACCCCTACGGAGTCGACCTCACGGCCGAAGGGCATAAGTTCTACCAACACGTGCGGCATGTGCTCGACACGCTTCAAGACGCCTTGAGCGAGCCTGCTTTCCTTAGCCAGAACGTCGAGGGCTGTGTCCGAGTTGGCGCAACCTATACGGTACTTGGGTACTTTTTGCCGAATCTCTTGGCTCGCTTCAAACGCAGCTATCCCCAGGTCGAAATCGACCTTGTAGATATGCCGCGAGATAGCATCGAAGAGGGCGTCGAAAGCGGTGAGCTGGATCTTGGGCTTAGTATTCTTTCAAACTCTGATGGCACACGGCGTTTTGAGCGCCATGTTCTGATCCGCTCGCGCAGGCAGCTTTGGCTTTCGAGCGATCATCCCCTTTTAACGGTTGAAAGCGTCAGCCTGCAAGACATCGCTTCGCACGCATACATCATGCCTACCGTCGATGAGGGCGAGGCCTCATCCATGCGCTATTGGCAGAACGTTGGACTGACACCAAAGGTGGAGTTCAAGACTTCATCCATGGAAGCGCTGCGTGGCCTTGTAGCCCACGGATTTGGTGTGACCATTCTCTCGGACATGCTTTACAGGCCGTGGTCGCTGGAAGGGCGCAAGATTGAGATCCGCGCTATCTCCGATATCGTGCCGGTAATGGAGCTGGGGCTGATTTGGCCGCCCGATGCTCCGATCGAGCCAGCTGCCGAGGCGTTCCGCCAGTTTTTGATCTACACGAGCAGTACCTAATCCAGCAAGAAAACTGGCGATACATTTTGCTCGGTTGGTTTTCAAAGCAAGATCTTCTGAAAGTCCGAACCACCCTGATGCCATCAGCAGGCTTTTGAACGCGTGGTTAGAAATTCGATGAAACTAAGGCTGATGGCAGTCAAAAACTCTTCTGGCCTACTAACAATATTGAATTGACGGCTAGCCCAACCATCCAATAGTGGAATCCCTACCAGTCCGTGAGCTTCGTTGACAATAGTGTGGCTGATGGCATTCGCAGGAATCACAGCTACGCCCAAGTCAGCTTCCACCATGCGGCAGACAGCGTCAAAACTGGTTACGTGAACCCTGTAGTTGATCGGCTGGCGTGCGGCAAGCGCGGCTTGCTCCAGTGTTCGATAAAGAGGGCTGTCGCGGTGCAGCGCGATATGCCCGTATGCGAGTGTATCGGTAAATCGGATAGCCCGACGGTTTGCTAATGCGTGCCCCTGAGGGGCAAGCAGAACCAGATGGTCTTTGTGATAAGGATGCACAAGCAAACCTTTGTCGTGTGCTGACCCAAGCTCAGCGCCTATCCCAATGTCTGCTTGGCCAGTGAGCACTGCATCAATGGCCTCTTCGCTAGTCTTCTCTTGCAAGTCAATCGCTATTTCGGGGTGGTCCTGCCTGTATCCACTAAGGTCCTGCGGAAGGAATTGGATGATGCTCGAGCGGTTCGCGCTGATGCGCAGATGGCCGCGCTGACCGTTCGTGTAGCCCGACAACTCAGCGGCCATGATCGCAAGCTCATCCAAGACATGCCGGGCATGATTCAGCAGGGTGTTGCCGGCAGGCGTAGGCTCAATTCCTTTCTGGTGACGATAGAGAAGGGGCACGCCAACGGCATCTTCCAGTTCCGCTATACGCTTGCTGACGGCCGAGGGAACCATATTTTCCCGCTCCGCCGCGCGGGCGATGCTGCCTTCCTCACAGGCGGCAATGAACAGCTTGAGCGACGTCGGATCGAAGCGCCAAATGGTATTTGGTAGAAGGCTCATTTTTCGTCACGCCACCCTTGAATATTGGTCACTTCCATAGTCTGTCTCTCGTTTCCTACCATCGGCGGAGAAAGGAGATATCTCTATGAGTACAACAAAAATTAACTTTAATGGCCGCATTCTTTTTTTATCAAGCAGGCTGGACGCTCTGAAAGCGCAGCTTGACGGGAAGGACATCGAGCTCACCAATGCGTTGCCGTTGCGAGACAGCATTTCCACCGATGAGATCACACCCGTCGTCACGATGATGACGTATGACGCGCGCATGGGTGAGTTCCCCTATGTGGGCTTCGAGATCGAGGGGGCTCGCCCCATCGGCAACAACGCCGTGAAGAATGGAGGCTTTCAGGTCACGGTCGCTGGCAAGCGCTATGGAAAAGGCTCGTCTCGTGAGTCCAGTCCTCTCGCGGAGAAGTCCGCAGGAATCCGTCTGATCATTGCAGAGAGTTTCGAAAGAATATATCGGCAAAATTGCGACAACATTGGCATCTATACCTCGACAGATTTTTCTCTGATTGAGCGAATTCGCGCAGGCGAGTCGATCGAGTTAGAAGAGTTTCTGGTTGGTCGTGATGATGTAACGCAAGGCGTCATCCGGGCCGGCGGCCTGCTGGCATATAGCAAGCAGAGCCTGCCGCGTCAGCCGCAGAAAATATTCAATCCGCTGCAGCGCAAACGTCCGCAGACTCTCGTCGAAAAGATCATAGAGCGCCGCCGTGTGGCAGGCCCCGATACGGGCCCCGGCGGCGGTGGACTATTCCTCTCAGCCGACTGGCGCTTCAGTCATGATTACTTCACGGGCATGTGCGCCCACTTCATGCACGAAGCCTTTGGCCCGAGCGTCGAGCTTGCCCGGCCTCACGAGATTATCGCTTTTCAGGATCACCTGATTCTTGCCGAACAGAGCTATCCGCACGTCCGTGACAACCTGCTTGCAGCTGTGGGGGGGCTTGCATCAGCGCACGATGATTTCGTCAGACGGTATCCGGTCCTGTCTCATGGCGCTCTCAAAGGCCAGAGCGGATCAGAAGGCATCTGCCATGCTCTGATAACCGAGCAGTACGCGCTACCTGGACAAGTCGTTGTGGGTACGGATTCGCATACACCACATTCCGGCGCCTTGGGCTGTTTGGCTTTTGGCGCGGGCGCAACTGACATAGCAAACAGCTGGGCGACTGGCTTCATACGCTGCCGGATGCCAGAGACTATCAGGGTTGAGCTGGAGGGCCATCTACCGTTCGGGGTCACCGCGAAGGACATTGTTCTTGAGCTGCTTCGCACCGAACCGATTCGCCAGGGGCATGCGCTTGGTGCGGTTTTCGAGTACGCCGGACAAGCTGTGCGAGAGATGTCCATCGATGAGCGGGCCACGCTTACCAACATGGTAGCTGAGCTCGGCGGATTTACCGGGATCGTCGAACCCGATCAAAAGACCGTAGATTTCCTGCGGGAGCGACGCGGTGTCACCGTCGCGCTGGAGGGCTGGATGTACAGCGATGCGGAGGCCGATTACAAAGAACGCATCGTTATCGACTGCAACCGGCTCTCGCCAATGGTGGCTGCGCCCGGTGATCCCGGCAACGGCATAGCCCTGAGCGAGCTGAGCGAGAAGGTGCCAGTGGATATCGCTTACGGCGGCTCTTGTACTGCGGGCAAGCGTGAGGATTTCGACTGTTACCATGAGGTGCTCGCCTGGGGGCTGCGGAACGGTTTGCGACTAGCCGGCAATACCCGCCTTTATCTGCAGTTCGGAACGCTTGCAGTTCGTGATTACTGCGTTGATCGTGGCTACCTAGAGACTTTCGAAAGGTTGGGTGTGGAGCTAATCATGCCAGGATGTGGCGCTTGCGCGAATTGTGGTCCCGGTTCGTCGACACGCGCCGATGAGGTCACCGTCAGCGCCATTAATCGCAACTTCCCGGGGCGATCCGGACCGGGTCAGGTCTGGCTCGCAAGCCCATATACTGTAGCTTCGAGCGCGTTGCTTGGCAGATTGGCCAGTTTCGATGACTTGCGCGCGAGCGTTGGCACGGAGGCGCTCTGATGGTGGTTCGTACTGCAGATATTTGCGACAGCCATGAAACGCATCTATCCGAGGGCACGCTCCGAGTTTTGCCAGGCTGCTGGCTGAGTTTCGGAGGCCCAGAGTGTTTCTCTGGTCCTTTGGCCACTCTCCGCGCACATGGGTGCAATGGTGAGATTCGAGAAATGCTTGCTGAACCGGGGCGCGGCCGAGTGCTGCTTATCGACTCTGACGGTCACCCTGAGGCCCTGCTAGGAGGAAATCTTGCCCAGTTGGCGCAGCGTAACGGTTGGATGGGTGTCGTAGTTCACGGCAACGTTCGCGATGTGCATGAATTAGGGACCGTATCCATTGGCCTTAGAGCAGGCGGAACTTGGCCGGTACGCTCGCGAAACGATAGAGGTGGCGCTTCTAATATTGAGTTGAATATCAACGGCTGTTCTGCTCAGCCAGGCGAATGGCTCTATGCCGATGCTGATGGGGTCCTAATCAGCCAGTCCGAACTCGAGGCCTAAGTTCGGCCGAAACCTAATGTCCGGCGGCTGACGCTTGAGTCGACCGGCCGACCATTGAGGTCAATTTTGACGATGGCAAGGGTCAAATATCCTCACTTTTCCCAGCCTGAAGACGTTTTTTACTATGGAGCTGTACCTGAGGCCGCACGGCCGTTGTGTCCGGTACCAGCTAAGCCTGATTCCAAATATAAAAATGGTGACGACATGAATGCGATTCTGCGGACTCTCAAGCCCCGCCTTTCCCTGCATACTGCGCTCTCGGCGGCCGTCTTACTGGTGGCGGCGCAAGCTTCCTATGCCATCGAAAAGCAAACGCTACAGCTTGCTACGATCGAATCAACCAATACCCTTTGGTACAAGGTAGCCGATAAATTTGCCAAAACGGTAAATGAGCGAACTGAAGGGAAAGTGCGCATTGTCATTTCGCATTCCGGTACCACCGGCAGTGTTCGAGAAAGTCTCGAGGCCCTGCAGTTCGGCACAAACGACATTGTCCAGACGGTAATTGCCTCACTGGACCCATATTCACCGCTGGCCGCAATCGAATCCTATCCTTACTTGTTCAAGGATGCTGGGCATTTTCAGCGGGTCATGAACGGGCCGGTCGGCGAAGATTTGTACTCGGACCTCCGCTCGGCGACAGGCTTTCAACTGGTCGGCGCGGGATTTCGTGGAGCGCGAGAGCTGGCTTCCAAGCGTCCTATCGAATCGGTTGATGATCTGTCGGGCCTGAAGATTCGTGTGCCAGAAATCGAAATTTATCGCAAGACCTGGAGCATGTTAGGTGCCAGTCCGGTACCGATGGGCTCCAGCGAAGTTTATACAGGACTTCAGCAAGGCATTATCGACGCCGTAGAGAACCCGCTTGAAGCGCATATACGCTCGCGTTATTACGAAGCGGCGGACTATCTGGTGATGACCGGGCACGTTTATAGCGCTTATACCTTCATATTCGATAGCAAGCGTTTCGAAACTTTTTCGCCCGAGCTGCAGAAGATCCTGACCGAGGAAGGGGAGAAAGCTATGTCTTGGGGCAGCGAGGAAGCACTGCGTGAAGCCGACTCTTATGAAAAGACGTTGGTTGAGAAGGGTGTGAAAGTTATTCGTCCAAACCTCGCCGCTTTCCGGGCCAAGTTGGAACCTCTAAAGAATCAATTTCCTGATCTTGCACCATGGGTCGAACGAATCTCCGCAGCTGAGTGAGGCATTCAACCACGGCGGTGCGAAGTATGCCCTGCCGTTCCTCCATCGTTCCGGAGAAGAACAATGAATAAGGTAAATTCGTTCGCGGACCGGCTGGTCGGCCTGCTGGATTATTTATGTATGGCATTACTGCTTGTGATGCTCGTCGCGACAGGCTACCAAGTCTTCGCTCGGTACATATTGAATGCTCCCAACTTCTGGTCTGCTGAACTGTCCCGCTATCTCTTAGTTTGGCTAACGATGCTCGGTTCTGCTTCCCTGATGAAGGAGAAAGGAGGGCACATTACCGTTGACTATGTGATAGATCGTTTGCCACCACGTCTTTTGTCGGTGTGCCTTTTTGTACGGGACATGTTCACGTTATTGATGTGCGCATTGCTGGGCTATCACGGAGCGACCCTCGTGGAAATTGGTGGAAGAACAAGCTCTTCTGGACTAGGCGTTCCCATGAGCTATCCATATTTAGCTATTCCTGCAGGCGCCGTGATCATAGCGATAGTGCTGCTATTAGCGCGAAACGAGGAGTGCGTTAAACATCGTGTGACTGTGAAGGGGCCACGGTATGGACATTGAAATTATTCTCCTTCTTCTGACGCTGGCGTTGGTAGTGCTGGTTGCCATAGGTTTGCCTGTCGCTTACGCAATCATTTTAAGTTGCTCTGCTGTTGTCCTTTTCGAAGGCATCAATCCCGTGATTATCCCTCAGCGAATCTTTGCCGGTATGGACAGTTTTTCGCTTATGGCCATCCCGTTCTTTTTGCTGGCCGGTTCGCTTATGGTGGCGGGCGGTATAAGCCAACGTCTGATAGATCTGGCGAATGCTCTCGTGGGCCGTTTTACCGGAGGGCTTGCGATCAGTAACGTTTTTTCTTCGCTTCTGTTCGGTGGCGTATCTGGTTCAGCCGTGGCTGATACAAGCGCAATGGGACGGACATACATTCCGGCGATGGTCAAATCCGGTTATGACCTGAAATTCTCGATAGGTATTACAGCTGCTTCTTCGCCTATTTCCCCACTCATCCCCCCCTCGATCGCTTGGATTGTGTACGCATATATTACTGACCAATCCGTGGTTCGGATGTTTGTGGCCGGCGTGGTTCCCGGGCTTTTGTGGGCGCTGGCGTTGATGATCACAGCATATGTTATAGCTAGGCGGCGATGCTATCCGACGGCTTCAGCTGTTCCTATGCGCCAAGTATTTAATTACCTGATCAAAGCACTTCCAGCATTGATGATGCCTGTCTTGATTCTTGCAGGCATCCGTCTCGGCATATTTACGGTTACCGAGGCTTCCGTACTGGCGGTGCTCTATGCGCTATTGGTAAGTACGTTGATATACCGTGAGTTAACATTTTCATCATTAGTTGCGGCGGTACGCAGCAGCGTAAGAATGACCGCATCGGTGATGGTAATTTTGGCGGCGGCCTCGCTGTTCGCCTGGCTCCTTTCTTACAGCCAGGCGCCAACGCTAATGGCCGACTGGATCGGAAGAACCATTCATTCACCGTTGCTGTTCCTCTTGGTGCTGAATGTGATCCTCCTGTTTGTTGGCACATTTATGGAGGTTAATGCGGCGAAGGTTATGTTGTTGCCCGTACTGTTCCCGGTCGCCATGACGCTGGGAATCGATCCGGTGCACTTCGGCGTGATTGTTACGGTCAACCTCTGTCTGGGTTTGATTACGCCCCCGATTGGAATAGTTTTAGCGCTGGCCTCAAAAATTGGTGGCGTCAGTATTGAAGAAGGCACCCGCGGGGTATTTGTTTTCTTTCTGACAGGTTTGGTAGTCCTTGGCTTACTTACTTTCATTCCAGTTCTTTCCACCGGTCTGCCCGACCTGGTTTTAGGAGTATCTAACTAACCAGTTAACTGGTGGCATGGTTTTCTGCATATGGGTCGATGTTATCGACCGTCAGCTCCAGCTGTTTGATTGCAATAGCTGAGGCAGACCTAGCTTCCTTTCAATCCGTTGCAGTTGTGAGCGCAGTGTCCGAATAAGACTGGGTTCGACAGCTCGTTTGTTTGGCTTCTCAGATATATACGCCTGCTTTCGGGACTATGAAGGCGGGCAGCCGCGTCCCCGAGTGGGCTACCAACAATAAAAAAGGGTTGCATGACAATGACAACAAAAGCGTTTTTACCAATTACTGGTATTTTGCTGGCCTCATCCGTGGTGTTCATGCCGCCTGCCTTTGCCGACTTCGTCGGTGATGCGAAGGGCAGCCTGTCCACCCAGAACTACTATTTCAGTCGAGATTTTCGCGACGGCGTGGGCCAGAGCAAGCGTGAGGAATGGGCTCAGGGTTTCATTCTCAACCTCCAATCCGGCTATACCGAGGGCACAGTCGGCTTCGGCGTCGATGCCATGGGCATGCTCGGCGTCAAGCTCGATTCGAGCCCCGACCGCACCGGTACTGGTCTTCTGCCGAGAGGCGGCGACGGCCGTGCCGAAGACGAATACTCCAAACTGTCGCTGACCGCCAAGGCACGCATTGGGGAGACTGAGCTGTTTGTTGGCGGTCTTAGCCCCTCGCTTCCGTTGCTAGCTTCCAATAGCAGCCGGTTGTTCCCGCAAATCTGGACAGGCGCGCAGCTGACGTCGCGCGATCTGGACAAATTCACCTTCCATCTGGGTCAGGTAGGCGAGGTAAAACAGCGCGACTCGACCAATTCCGAAGACCTCACGACCATGTCGCAGATCGGGGCCTATTCCGGCTCTGCTACCAGCGACAGCTACACTTATGGCGGCGTCGACTTTGAACCGATGGCCAAGATGCAGCTCAGCCTGCATGCCAGTGAGCTGGAAGACTTCTACCAGCGCACGTTTATGGGCTTCAAGTATGCGGTACCGCTTAGCGAGGACTCGGCCGTCTTTACCGAGCTCCGTTACTTCACAGCCGAAGAAGCCGGAGCCGAACGGATCGGCGAAGTAGATAACCGGGTGATCAGCAGCCTGGTGGGCTATTCGCTTGGCGGGCACCGCATCAGCGGTGGCTACCAGAAAGTCTCAGGGGATACCGCCTATGCCTACGTTGGTGGAAGCGATACCTACCTGTTTAGTGAACAACAAGTCAGTACCTTCGCCCTGCAAAACGAGCGCGCCTGGCACGCCCGTTACGACTACAACTTCGCGGCGGTTGGCATTCCTGGTCTTACGTTCACGCTGCGTTACGTCAAGGGCGATAACGTCGACCCCGAAAATATCGCGACACCTGAGGCCGCTGCCCTGCGTGCAGCCGGTGAGGAAGGTCGTGAATGGGAGCGCACCACAGACATTACATATGTAGTCCAGAGCGGACCGCTAAAGGATGTCAGCATGCGCTGGAGAAACGCGACTAACCGTTCGACCTACGCGCGGGGAGCAGATGAAAATCGCGTGATGCTGAGTTACGCCATTAAATTTTGAGAGTGTTTACGGAGCGCCGTGATCCGGCGCTCCTCGACTGCTTCAGCCAACCGTTGTGATGATGTTATACGTACGAACACGAGCTAGGATAAAGTTCGAGAATCTGAAGTTCTTATTCTGCCGCCTGGCCTCTCGAATGGGCATCAGCGTGCCAGCGGTAAGCGTATGCAGCGCCAGCTGCAGGTGAGCCAATTCTTCCATCCTATGAAGCCTCACAGTTACTGAAATTACTGGCCGATGCGCACTTGTGGTTGTTTGCATCGGTGGGCGCTCGTTTTCCATATCACGTGCTACTTCCAATGCCCACTCGGTTCAAAGAAGGCTTCGCGTGAGCAGGTTTGGCTAGATCAACAAGGGTATGACAGGCAGCTCCTGGCCGAAAGCTGAACTCCACAGAGGCAGCTTCCGGCCCAGGCTGTGTAAAAACCTCAGCTGAAATTCAACGTGCGCGTTGCTTGGCGAAATCCCAGGAGCATGGCCGGGCTGGAGTGCTCAGAATTCGTTAGGAGACGCCGAGGTTGATCATAAAATGATCGGTGATCGGTGATCGGTGATCGGTGATCGGTGATCGGTGATCGGTGATCGGTGATCGGTGATCAAAATATCTGTCGCCAGCCGCTTATGATCATTGATTCTTACAGCCCTACCCTGCGGCTCGCAATGTAGCGATTTCGCTATTTCGCTTCCAACGCCGTGCGCATCCATTTCGGCAGTTTGCGGGCCAGCAATTTGACTAAGTCTTCACGTCTGAGTCCTTTTTTGATCGCTGTAATGCATTCCGGAGTTGAGCCGCCTTTACCGAGATAATACAGAGCACTTATAGCCACCCCCACCTCAGTCCCTGAATGCTGCATGACCATAGGGGCCGCATGTATCAGCCGGATCTCCGCTTTCCCTATGAATATTGAACGGCTGGCTCCGTTGGTGTAATAGATTGGGATGAGCGGCATCTGGGTGCTGAGCCCAAACTTCCTGACTGCATTGGCGCCATGGATTTGAAGAGACAAGCGCTTCTGCCTGGTAATCAGGCTAAGCAATTTCCAGGGATTGGGACGAGCCCTGGCAACGTAACGTCCAGGTTTCGGGCGCATATAAATCCCGCGATACACCCGTTCGAGCTCGCCTCGGTTGACCAGTCGAGCTATTGCTTTGGATACGGCGTTTTTCGTTCCAAACCCTCTGAAACGGCTGATGCTGAAAGGCTGCCCTTTAGGTAGGCGCTTGACCCGTTGCGCAATACGGACGGATACCGACTGGGCTTGATCAGTGCTGAGCATCGCAGCGTTCACGCCTAGAGCGTGAAGTCAAACGACGAGCTGAAGAGCGGCTGATGGAACGCAATCACCCTTCGCCAATATTCATCATCTTTCGCATCATTTACCAGGCACTCTTCGAGGCGCCCCAGCGAGAAAATCTGATCGGCGGACGGGTAGTGCCTAAGTAAGCTTTTCGCATAGCTACGAATGTCATCAGGTAGCTCGGTGTTACGAGAGAGCTCGCGAAGAAAGGCTTCGGTCTTGATGACACTCCGGGTTCTTTCATGTGGCAGGGTCAATGTGGCTACCTCCTCCTGATTCAGTTATTCCAGTCTACGAGACCAGTCGGGCAAGCCGCGCGCTTACCCCTAACCGGTCCGCGATTCGACGTGGTGGCTGGTGGATTTTCAACCCAACAATGGGTTCTTTCCCCAGTAGTTGTCTTTGCTGACCAGACCAAAATCTTCAGAAGCAAATGGCTGCTCATCATCGAACATGCCATTGACCATACGCTCCCGACGCAATCCACTCAGTACCCCGAAGAAGCAGGGCTCGCAGAGATGCACCCGATAGTGCTCTCCGTCATGCTGTGATCCATATCCCCATTGGGCTTCAAGCTTGCCGTATTGGAGGCCATAGCCGGGGGTAAGCGTTCCAGATAGGCACACGTCGCAGATCACATCCTCAACGACATCAACCAATGCCTGCGACTTAATCTCCATACGCACCTCATGATTACGTTCCACGCGGCACCGGCAGGTGATGGAGTCACGCAACCGGTATCATTTGATCAGCCTCGACTGGCTGAGCATCAAAAACAAGCCAGTAGCTGTTGCCGGTAATGCTGGGAAAAGCTGACCTGGTAAGCGGGCTCAATTGCAAAGCCACCCAGCGAAACGATGTTCGAAGCCTGCGACCCAATGCTCGGTTCCGCGCTACCCAACCCAGCACTGTCGATATCTTCGACATGCCCTAAAGCCCCCATTGGTTCAGGCCTAGAGTCTGGAGTGAAACTAGGTATCTGCACATCCCTCAAAACAGCCAAGTCATCCGGCAGGTCATCCGCAATCCGCTCCGCAAATCCCTGAAGCGTCGGCTCCGCCAGCATAAATAGCCATGCTTGGCCATCCAACTTACCTGTGCGTCGCAGTACCCGCCCCAGCACTTGCCGGTAATGCAGCTCGGTGCGGATACGGCTGAGATAGCAGCACACTTGCAGGCGGGGAATGTCAGTGCCTTCGCTGATCATTCCGACGGCTACAATCCAGCGGCAGGCGCTGCTCCGGAATGCATTGATAACCTGCTGCGCATCCGGGGTTTTGTTGGTCACGATGCGGCACTCTTCACCCATAGTTTCCAGAGCCAGTGCAACTTGCTGGGCGTGTTCGATGTCTGTGGCCACCACCAAACCAGCGGCATCAGGTTTAATCTGGCGTAGCTCGTTCAGCTTGCTGCAGCCAAGATCGAGGATTGGATTGATCACCTCGTCATGACGCAGCAGTTCCTCATAGGTGACAGGTGACTCCCCCAAAAGCTTGGCGATGCTGGGAAACAGCCTGACAGAGCTATCCGCACCAAGCTCTTCCGTAAGTTTCACCTTCTGATTGTCGAGCAACACAATGCGAGGTGATCGGCACACGCCGTCGGCAACGGCATCTTTCAAGCCATAACGGTAATCACAGATCAAATGCCCCTCGGGCGAAGAGTAGCGAGCCAATGCGATGGCCTTGTCGTCCGAACGCCAGGGCGTGCCAGACAGGGCCAACGTGAAGGCAGCCCGATCCTGTATCCGATGCAGTATCTGCTGCCCCCAGGCATTGCTGAGCAGCGGATCGTGGCCGGCGCAATGGTGGATCTCATCGAAGACCACGAACACCCGGTAGTCATCAAGAAGCTGCCAGAATCCCTCATCACGGTATTCCATAGCCTGATAGGTATAAGCCGCGCCCACGGCACCTATCTGGCCGTCGAGACGCCTGCCTAGCACAGCCGCAAAGGTCGAACGAAAACCCTCCACGACCTGGCAGGACGGCGCAAAGCACAGCACCAAATCGATTCTGTCCTGCTCAAGCAGTCGGCTGGCCAGTTCTGCAGCCATGCGCGTCTTTCCGGCTCCCGGCGTTGCCTGGCAGAAGAAGTGCGGCGTGACGGTGAAGTGCTCCAACGCCCTGGTGATGCAGCTGTTCTGCCAGCTCCGTAGCGAGCTGCTCATCGTGGTGCAGCGAGCGTTTTGAGGGTCTTTTCGATGGCGCGCAGATGCCCCAAGAGGCGAGAACTGCGATCCCTTGCTTCAAGGTAATCACCTTGTAGTGGTCTACTGATCCCGGACACCGATTTAGGCGAAAATCCTCGCCCTTAAGAGGTGTTCGATGAGCAAGCAACGACGTACGTTTTCCGCCGAGTTCAAACGAGGGGCAGCTGCCTTGGTGATAGATCAGGGCTACAGCCATATTGAGGCCTGCCGTTCGCTGGGCGTCGTGGACTCGGCATTACGCCGCTGGGTGAAACAACTCCAAGACGAGCGCCAGGGCGTTACCCCAAAGAGCAAAGCGCTGACACCCGAGCAACAGAAGATCCAGGAGCTAGAGGCCAGGATCAATCGGCTGGAGCGGGAGAAAGCGATATTAAAAAAGGCTACCGCTCTCTTGATGTCGGACGAACTCGATCGTACGCGCTGATAGACCAGTTGAGTGAGCAGGAGCCGGTAGAAGTGGTCTGTTCAGCCTTCGATGTGGCGCGGTCTTGCTACTACGCCCATCGCCTTCGACGTCGCCGTGTCGATGTTCGTCGCGTCGCGCTACGTAGTCGGGTCAACGAGTTGTTTAGCCAAAGCCGAGGCTCGGCTGGCAGCCGAAGCATCCTGGGTATGCTGCGCGGGGACGGCGTGACGATTGGCCGTTTCCGTGTGCGTCGACTGATGCGTGAGTTGGGGCTGGTCAGCAAGCAGCCGGGCTCGCACGCCTACAAGCAGGCCACGGTTGAGCGCCCGGATATCCCGAATCGACTGAACCGCGATTTCGCTGTCCAGAACCCGAACCAAGTGTGGTGCGGCGACATCACCTACGTCTGGGCGCAAGGTCGTTGGCATTACCTGGCCACAGTGCTGGATCTGCACACGCGTCGGGTGGTTGGCTGGGCGTTCTCCGCCAAACCGGATGCCGAGCTGGTAATCAAAGCCCTCGATATGGCCTACGAGCAGCGCGGCAGGCCACAGCAGGTGCTGTTCCATTCGGATCAGGGCAGCCAGTACGCCAGCCGCTTGTTCCGGCAGCGGCTATGGCGCTACCGGATGCAGCAGAGCATGAGCCGCCGAGGAAACTGCTGGGACAATTCGCCGATGGAGCGCCTGTTTCGCAGCTTGAAGTCAGAATGGATTCCGGCAACTGGCTACCTGACAGCACAGGAAGCTCAGCGGGACATCAGCCACTACCTGATGCACCGCTACAACTGGATCAGACCGCATCAATTCAACGGTGGACTACCACCTGCGGTGGCCGAAGAGAAACTTAACCCACTGTCCGGGATGGGTTGACCACTACACCTTCAACCTTGTCCCGTAAATGCGCCATCTCGTCCAGAAGCAGTTTGAATCGCTCTGCCTCGCCCATTGAAGTGAGAAAGTCCAAGCGGATTTCCTTGTGGAGCGCCTCCAACTGCAAATCCGTATTGGCTGACGACTTAAGCGGCAAAGCTTCCACGTCGTGTACTGCCGTGCCTGGTGCGGGCACTCCGGCAGCCATAAGGCTGTCCTCAAAACCGTTGTCGATCAGCTCAAGTTGCAGATGCGTCGGAATCGGCTGCAGGTGGTAGACCTGCCCTCGAATACGACGATCCTCGTCCGGCAGAACCCAGCCCGCGCGCACTAATCGACGAATCTGCTCATACACATAGCGACGCACATCGGCGATACGGAAATGTGTGCCACTCAGGCGAGCGGCATAGGCATCGCGCAATTCACGGGTCGTAAACGTTGTACGCCCTGGCTCCTGAAGCAGCTCATACAGACGCCTGTCGAAGATAAACGATGCCGATTTCATTGAGGCACCAGAAGAGTTAGCGCGAGAAATGCGGATTATAATCCGTGGTCTGTGCATCCGCAAACGCACGATAGTGCCGCCTCAAGTTGAATTGAGACGGTCATGGATAAGTTGGCGAAAGCGTTAGGGGAACGCATCCGGGTGCAGAGGAAGGCCTGCCGGATATCCCAGGATGCATTGGCGCTGGCGTGCAGCATTGACCGCAGCTACGTAGGACGGATCGAGCGCGGCGAAGTCAACATCACCGTCGAGAAGCTCTACAGCATCGCAGGCGAACTCGCCTGCGACCCTCCAAGCCTTCTGCCAAAGCCGTCTGAAATCTAACCCGAGCACGTAATGCGGTCAGACAGCCGCACCGCTATTACCTTGTCCCAGCCCAGCCTGCTGCGTCAGCATCTTCAAAATCACCAGGGCAAACGCGCGGCTCTTGGTCTCGTTATCCAGCACTTCCAGCGACATCTTTTCATTGTCGGTCATGGCATCGAGCACGGTGTCGAGAACCCGCTTGGGAAACAGACCATGCATCACCTGTTCGACCGAGTGGTTGTTCACCTGGGCCATCACATCTTCCTGACGGCTGATGCGATTGGCGATGCCGGTGAGGAACTGCAGCTGATCTTTATCGCTCACCTCAGCACCGAAAATATCGTTCAGCGCCTCGATGATTTCCGTTAGCCGCTAAGAGGAACTTTATTTGCTGTCTCATGAGAAGAAATCTGCTGGCGATACCTGGCAGGAGCGATCACAGGAACACTTCGAAAAAGTTAAGTTTTGGAGCCTAAATTTGACCCAAAATCAGCAAAAGCTAACTAAAAGTTCTGCTCTGACACAGGATTGAGAAGAAAAATCATGCTGAACAGGCTGGAAAGCCAGTAACTGCAAGGGCTCGACTGCAAATCGAAAAACGTGACTAAAAGCTAATAGGGCAGATAGATATTCTGGGTGGTACTCATACTGTTGTGACGAAGGTCGGCCTGGAGATCCTTCATGTCACGGTGCGGTGCGTCGAAAGTGGCGGATGTATGGCGCAACCAATGCAACGACGCCGAGCGCAGCTGATCAATCTCGTCATCGCTCCAGCCTTCTTCAGACATGCGCGCCAACGAACCATCAAACAGTTCCTGTAGCAACAATCGAATATGGCGGTCAGAAAGCCCAGCTCGACCTTTAAGTGAACCAATTAGCGGAGTGCTCTCATGAGCGGAGGGCAGGGGAGGAAGCCCGAGGTGCACACGGTAGCGCACCAGATAGGCGTGGATGTAATCATCCCGGACGCTAATTTTCGCAGCTTTGTTGCCTTTGCCCACCACATGAAACCACCAGTTCCCCATGCTGTCGCGACGAATATCGCCCATCGTTGGCGTCCAGTTATCGCGTCCGACTAGATCGGAGACCCGCAGGTACATAGAAAACAAGGTGGCAACAATAAACAATGTTCGCTCATACAACGCATCCTCCGCAGCCATTAGCTCAGCGGTTTCGATCACGTAGCTCCATTGCAGCTGGGTCAACGAGCGAGAAGCGATATCCACCGTATTGCGTTGCTTGTAGATCGACTTTTGCTTCACTGCGCGAAACGGGTTGACCTCAGTCAGTCCCTCATCGATGGCGTGTTGGAAAAAACTGCCACACACAGCAAACACCTGACCGACGGAACCCTGCGACATCCGATAGACTCGTGAGGGAAGGGGGGCCGCGGATTCCGCCGCGATTTTGCGCTCCCGCTTAGCGACTGTATAGGTGAACGGACGCCAGTCTTGGTTGATCGTAAAACTGTCCGTTTCCAGCGGCTTCCTGCCGCCAGTACGTAAAAACCTCGATTTAACTACCGGCCCCACCCAGTCAGCAGGTGGGTTTAGACAGAAGTCCATGAAGGCCTCGGCATCGCGGCGCCTCAACGCCAGAAGAGGCTTACCAGCCAACAAAAGTGACCACAATAGAAGCCGCTCGGCGTGCGTTCGATAGGAGTTGAACGTGGCTTCGTTGCCTACGTAGGACTTCAGAAAGCCTCTGACTGCCATATATCCCTCAGTGGCCTGAAGCTCCCCAGGAAAACCCAAAAGGAAGTCGCGCACCAGAGGCAGTTCGCCACGCAGGTGTAGAAAGTTGAGTCCTTGGAAGCGCTCAAAGGTCTCAAAAAGTGGCTGTGGGCGCTGCGACATACTGGTTAATGATCCGGACGGAGTTAACTGGGGGTGTATAAGCTGACGCTTTCAGCGCATCTCTGCAATATCCGGGTCTGGTGATTATCGGATATTGCGTCTGGATGACGCTATGCTGGTTGACTTTCGCGGTCTTAACCAAGATGCCATAGGCCCGTGCGAACATTCGGTAAGCGACTCCTTGGCTGTTCCCGGCATTTGAGCCTAAGCAAGGCATTCAGGCCGAGCAGGTGTGTGAACGGGCGACCTTAAGCCCGTCTAGATGCAGCTACAAACCCCTGAACGCGACGACAGGCAAAGCCCTAACCGAAGCATTGCCAAGCTAGGTGGGTGTGAGCTTATCCAGCCTATGGCAATTGGCACCGGTGTATCGCAAGAAATCCGAGGGGCCAACAAACAACTATTCGGCATGCACTGCTTGAAGGCCTGGATCAGCGTATCCACATCTGCCGCGCTTATCGCTCCCGAGCAGGAGCGATTAACGCCACGCTAGCTGAAAGTCAGACTGACGGTTCACCTGTGCTTTCTCTCTCGTTTAGTGACTTTATTTATAAAACCTCAAAGAAATCAAAGGGAAAAAGGACGCCGCTGTAATTTTCTATGACTTTTCAGATGGCAATGCGTTTCTTTTTATAAGCACGTTGCCATTCAGGGCACAAATCAACGTCCCTGTTAGCCACCTGAACGTTCTAGCGATGCAAAAAATCGCTATGGCAGCGTGACGCAAAGTCCGTCCTAGGCTGGATTCTGTGCAGAAAAAGGCTTGTAACCACAGCGGTACGGCGTTCTCCGATTTATTGACTAAAATTGGCGCCAATGGTGACTGACCGCACTAAAGCTTCTCGAAAGCCCTCAGCCGATTTTTCATGTTAATTGCAGGAATTACTGCAGATGACATGAGAAGAAATGGCGCCAAGTGCTTGAGCCAAAAGCATTCCTGTCGTTAATGTGAAAATTCCAGCCATTTAGTTAAACCGACATCAGAGGAACGGCCAGTACCGCCAATGCATAATTTCGCATAATCTATATTATGTTAAATAGAATATATGGATGGCAGTCCCTTGATTCCCAGGTACCGCCCGTTACTGGCCTGCTCTATGCCTCGTATCGCTGCAGCTGGCTGCTAACGTCATGTGTAAACGGTGCGTGACTCGATCCGCCACGCACCGACTCCTCCTTCGGCTCAGGCAACGCGATGCTGCATCACCACGTCGCGAATGTCGCCTGCAAGCTGGCGGACGCGCTCTTCGCTGGTATCCCACGAGCACATGAAGCGCGCACCGCCAACACCAATGAACGTGTAGAACATCCAGCCGCGGCTCTTGAGTGCTTCGAGAGCCAGCGGCGGCATGTTCACGAATACGCCGTTGGCCTGCACTGGGAACATCAACTCTACGTACGGGATGTCCTGGATCAACGAGGCCAGGAGCTGCGCGCATTGGTTAGCGTGCTCGGCGTATTTCATCCAGGCGTTGCCTTCGAGCAGCCCGACCCAAGGCGCCGACAGAAAGCGCATTTTCGAAGCCAGCTGGCCCGCCTGTTTGCAGCGGTACTCGAAATCCTCTGCGAGGTCGCGGTTGAAGAACAGGATGGCTTCGCCAACCGCCATGCCGTTCTTGGTGCCGCCAAAACAGAGAACGTCGACGCCCGCTTTCCAGCTCAGTTCTGCTGGCGACAGGCTCAGGTGTGCGCAGGCATTGGCGAAGCGCGCGCCATCCATATGTAGATGTAGCCCCAATTCACGACAGGTTTCGCTGATTGCCTTGAGCTCATCAGGTTGGTAGACGGTGCCGATCTCGGTTGCCTGGGTGATGCTCACCACGCGAGGTTTGGGATAGTGGATGTCCTTGCGCTTGAGCGCGACTTCGCGGATCGATGTCGGCGTCAGCTTGCCTTGCTCGGAGCGCGCAACGAGCAGTTTCGAGCCGTTGGAAAAAAACTCCGGCGCGCCGCATTCGTCGGTTTCGATGTGGGCGATGTCAGCGCAAATGACGCTGTGATAGCTCTGGCAAAGCGATGACAAGGCCAGCGAGTTGGCCGCCGTGCCGTTGAATGCGAAAAAGACTTCACAGTCGGTCTCGAACAGTTGGCGGAAATGGTCGGCTGCGCGTACAGTCCATTGATCATCGCCATAGGCCCGGTCATGCCCCTGATTGGCACGAGCCATGGCCTCCCAGGCTTCCGGGCAGATGCCTGAATAGTTGTCGCTGGCGAATTGCTGGTTGGCTGTGGTCATTCAAAACCTCTGTGGAAAATCGGTTGCCATCAAGATGCGATAGGCAGAAACAGTACGGTATAGAGCCCGAGGACGCTCAATGCTACAACGGCAACGCCCAGCCAGATGACGGACACCAGGTCCGCCTGGATGCGGCCGCTCTTGAGGCCGCTGGCACTGCGGTTATAGCGCCGCTGCTGGGTGAGCCAGATGCCCAGCGCCGTCAGCAGCGAGAGCGCCACGAGCGAACCGACGAACGCCCCGTGGTACGGCATCCAGCGCAGGAACAGTGCGCTGACGGTAATCAGCGTCAAAAGCGTCCTCCCCCAGGCCAATGACGTGCGCTCGGGCTGCAGGCCGGGGTCCTCGTGTAAGGGTGGTGGCGCGGGTTTCGGCTGCAGCCGTCGGCGAAACGAGATGTGCATGATCAGCTTCGCAGCACGATGTAGGCGATCAGGATCAACGTTACCAGCGTGCCGCCGATCGAAAGAATCGGGATCAGCAATGGGAACGGCAATGGCCCCTGGTGGCGGATAGCACGCTCGATGGCCAGCCAGCGAACACAGGCCGTCGAGCTGATGAACATCGCCAGCAGCAGCAACGAGATCGAAAGCACCTTGCGAATTTCCAGCACGAAGATTCCGCCAGCGAACGCTTCGACCGCAACGCCGCCGGCCAGCAACGCGAGGGATGTCCGGATCCAGGCGAGAAAGGTTCGTTCATTGGCGAGGGTGAACCGCGGATCGGGCTCGTTTCCGCCTGATAGCAATCGGCGGCTCCAACGACTGCGTTCCATTTTGGCGATGCATCTCCGGTGGGTTCTATGGGCCTCATTCAAACAGAAACGCGTCAGCCGTGCAGGTTCCATCGCTCAGGGCCGCGGGTCATAGTGGCAATCGCCCGTGCTATCGTTCCGGCCTTGTCTACCGCTACCGGAGATCTACATGTTGTCGCGCCTGGCTACCACCCTTTTGCTCGCAACCGTCTGGCTGAACGCATCGGCCGACGATCATCAGCACGCCCACTCCTCGATGCACCTCGAGGCCAGTCAGGCCTGGTCCCGTGCGATGCCGCCCACTGCCCCGACAGGTGCGGTCTATTTCACACTGCACAATCCCGGCGATGCCGAAGACCGGCTGATCGGCGTAAAAACGCCGCGCGCTGAAAAGGCCGAGCTGCATGCGCATATTCATGAGGGCGACTTGATGCGCATGGAGCGGATCGACGGTGTAACCGTTCCGCCCGGCGGCGACGTGCAGTTCAAGCCCGGCGGCAATCATGTGATGTTGTTCAACCTGAACGCACCGCTGGTGGCCGGCGAGCAGTTTCCGCTGACGTTAATCTTCCGTGACGCGGGCGAAATCGAGACGGAAGTGACCATCCGCGACCAGGCGCCGGACACCGGCGGCTCGACGCACGCACATCATTGACAACCGGGGCGGCATTACCGCCCCACTCCCCTGCCCCTGGTCAGAACCCGGTCGGCGTGCGCATGGTGACGAACTCTTCGGCGGCGGTTGGGTGAATACCCATGGTTTCGTCAAAAACACGCTTGGTCGCGCCGGCCTTCATCGCGACAGCCAAGCCCTGCATGATCTCGCCAGCGTCGGGCCCGGCCATGTGGCACCCGAGTACCCGATCGGTCTCCGCATCCACGACCAGCTTCATCAAGCTGCGCTCCAGGCTGCCTGTCATGGTGAGCTTCATCGGGCGGAACCGGCTCTCGAACAGCTTGATCTTGTGCCCTTGCAAGCGCGCCTGCTCTTCAGTAAGCCCGACGGTTGCCATGTTGGGCAGGCTGAACACCGCCGTGGCGATGCAGTTGTAATCCACCGGGCGATACTCCTCCGGGCGGAACAGTCGGCGCGCGACCGCCATGCCTTCGGCCAGCGCCACAGGCGTCAACTGTACGCGGCCAATCACGTCACCGATGGCGAGGACCGATGGGATCGACGTCTGGAACTGCTCATCCACGGCGATGAAACCGCGTGAATCCAGCGTAACGCCCAGCGCGTCCAGGCCCAGCCCATCGAGCATCGGCCGGCGCCCGGTGGCATACAGGATGCAGTCCGCTTCGAGCGTGCGGCCGTCCTCAAGGGTGGCAAGCAGGCTGCCATCGGCCTGCTTGTCGATGCGGGCGATGTCGCTGTTGAACTGCAGATCGACACCCTTCTTGATCATCTCGTCCTTCAGGTGTTCGCGCAGAGAACCATCGAAACCACGCAGGAACAGCTCGCCGCGGTACAGGAGGGTCGTATCAGCGTCGCAACCATGGAAGATCGACGCGAATTCGACCGCGATATAGCCGCCACCCACGACCAGTACCCGGCGCGGCAACGACTCCAGATAGAAGGCCTCGTTCGAGGTGATGGCATGTTCACGCCCCGGAAACTCCGGCACGAAGGGCCAGCCACCCGTGGCGACGAGAATGTGCTCGGCGGTATAGGTCTGACCGTCGACTTCCACGCTATTTGGGCCGGTTACCCGAGCGTGTGCCTGCAGCAGGGTCACGCCGCTATCGACCAGCAGGTTCTTGTAGATGCCGTTGAGGCGCTGGATTTCCCGGTCCTTGTTGGCGATCAGCGTGTTCCAGTCGAACGATACGCCATCGATACTCCAGCCGTAGCCCTGCGCCTGGCTCAGGTCCTCGGCGTAGTGCGCGCCGTAGACCAGCAGCTTTTTCGGCACGCAGCCGACATTGACACAGGTGCCGCCCAGGTAACGGCTTTCGGCTACCGCGACGCGCGCTCCGTAGCCGGCGGCGAAGCGCGCCGCACGGACGCCACCGGAGCCCGCACCGATGACGAATAGATCGAAGTCGTAAGCCATGTACAGTTGTCTCCCTTGAAGAACGCACAGCATAACCCAGGCCCCTGGGTCGATCATGAAGGAGTGCCGCATGCGCCCTACCCTCACCCATCTTGCCCTGCACGTACCTGATCTGGACGCCTGTATCGATTTTTACGAGCGATTCTGCGGCATGCATGTCTTTCACGAGCGGGCCGGCAAAGGCTCACGCATCGTCTGGATGGCGGAGCCGGGCAAGGAGCGCGAGTTCATTTTCGTGATCATGCCCGGTGGCACGGACCGTCAACTGGCGGCCAATGACTACAGTCACTTCGGGTTCGCCATGGCCAGCCGCGAGGCGGTCGATGCCATCGCCGAACAGGCGCGGCAGGCGGGCTGCCTGATTTGGGAGCCTCGCGATGAGCCCTACCCAGTGGGCTACTACTGCGGCGTTCGCGATCCGGCAGGCCACTATGTCGAGTTCAGCTACGGCCAACCGTTGGGGCCTGGCGCCGAAGATTTGCCTACGCCATAAACGAACAGGGCCACCAGAAGGTGGCCCTGCGCTCACATGCGACTGCTTCGATCAGAATGCCTTACCGGTCTGGTAGAAGTTCTCGTAGCAGAAGTTGGTGGCCGCGATGTAACCCTCGGCGCTACCACAGTCGAAGCGCTGACCCTTGAACTTGTAGGCCAATACGCAGCCATCTTGCGCCTGGCGCATCAAGGCATCGGTAATCTGGATTTCGCCGCCCTTGCCCGGTTCGGTTTGCTCGATCAGGTCGAAAATGTCCGGGGTCAGGATGTAGCGACCGATGATTGCCAAGTTCGAGGGTGCATCTTCCGGCTTCGGCTTCTCGACCATGTGGCTGACGCGGAAGATGTCGTCGCGGATCATTTCGCCTGCGATCACACCGTATTTGCTGGTTTCTTCCGGCGGCACTTCCTGGATCGCAACGATGGAGCAGCGGAACTGGTTATATAGCTTGACCATCTGCGCCAGGACTGGGTCGCCATTGAGGTTGATGCAAAGATCGTCCGCGAGAACTACCGCGAAGGGCTCGTCGCCGATCAGCGGGCGGCCGCTGAGGATCGCATGGCCCAGGCCCTTCATCTCGACCTGACGGGTGTAGGAAAAGCTGCACTCGTCGATCAAGCGGCGGATGCCGACCAGGTATTTTTCCTTGTCGGTATTGCGAATCTGATGCTCAAGCTCGTAGCTGATGTCGAAGTGATCTTCCAGCGAGCGCTTGCCACGCCCGGTGACGATCGAGATCTGGCTCAGGCCGGCGGACAGTGCCTCTTCAACCCCGTACTGGATCAGGGGCTTGTTTACCACCGGCAACATTTCCTTGGGCATGGCCTTGGTCGCAGGAAGGAAGCGCGTGCCGTACCCGGCCGCAGGAAAAAGGCATTTCTTGATCATGTGAGTCCTTGAAGAGGAAGGTTCCAGTTGATGCACTGCGCCTGGATCGGCCAGCAGTCGTATCCTGCACGTCCCGCCGACAGCGGCTGACTAGAGCCTACGACCACCGAAACGATGAGGGGTTCGCCCGCTTTCACGGTGAATTCCGCACCGACTCGGCCCGACCGGTGGTGGTTGACATAACAGCCTCACATAGCGTGATCCCGCGCGCGTCGCTTGCCAAGAGCCCAAGCGAAAAAGATCGCCGCTAATGACCATGATCCCGATCCATTGAGTTGGCTGGTTGGGTGGCATTTCCCCCGACTACGAAGGCGCTCTTTACTGATTCAGATCAAGGAAAGACGAGATTGAGTGCTCCTCGTCGCGCATCGAGCCGCCTGGTCGTTCGACCAGGTCTAGGATATGGCCGCCCTGAGATGATGGCCCGAAGCCATCTGGTGATTGATTGCTGTCCAGTTCCGCAATCGATCTGAAAGCCAGGCGGACGCGACACAGCGTCTCTGGGTATCACCTATAGGCAGCAGCAGTTCTTGAGGGTCACGATGAACAGTAGCGCTCCGGCGCGGCAGATGTCCGTGCAGTCGAAAATCAACCTGGCCCTGCTGCTTGTGTTTTCGCTCGTGCTCGGGGCTTCGCTGATCTATTCGGCAACTGCCGAGAAGCAGCTGGTTCTCAAGGTCGTCGAACAGCAGACACGAGACACCGCCGATTCCTATTTCGACAGCATCAACACCATGATGCTGACCGGCACGATGGCTCAACGCGAGGTGCTGCGGGACAAGATACTGGCGCGCCCCGGCATCATCGATGCGCGCATCGTACGCGGCGAGCCGGTAACCAAAACGTTCGGCGCTGGTTTCACCCATCAGGTGCCCAGGGACAAGCTCGACACGCGTGCGCTGGCAGGCGAATCCATCGTCGAGGTGGCGCCGGGCAAGAACGGTCGGGTGCTCACCGTGATCAACCCGATCCATGCGCAGCAGGACTACCGCAGCACCAATTGCCTGACCTGCCACCAGGTTGCGCCTGACACTGTCATGGGCGCGGTGCGCATCAGCTATGACCTCGCCGCGCTCGATGGCGAGGTGCATGGCAACCTCCTCGCTTCCGCTGCGATCCAAGCATTGTTGATGGTGATCGGCCTGTTGTTGGTGGGGTACATCATTCGCCGGGTGGTACTGACCCGCATCCTTGATCTACACCACACCATGGACGCCATGGCCGTTGACGAAGACCTGAGCCGCACGGTTGCTGTGCAGACGCTTGATGAAATCGGCGCCATGGCCCAGGCCTTCAACCGAATGATCCTGAAGTTTCGCGGTAGCCTGGACGCAGTCGCGGGTGTAACGCGCCAACTCACTGAGGTCGCCGGGCGGGTGTCGAGCGTTGCCGAGAAAACCCATGGCGCCGTGGTCGCGCAGCGCAGCGAGACGGACATGGTGGCCTCGGCGATGACCGAGATGAGCGCGACCGTGCAGGAGGTCGCCCGTCACGCCAGCGAGACGGCCGCAGCTTCACGTGGTGCGGATGGCGAATCGCGCGCGGGCGTAACCCGGGCCAGCGAGGCGCTAGAAGGCATCGACGTGCTGATGCGTGACATCGAGACCGCCGCGCAGGTGATCCGCCAGGTAGAGACCGAAAGCGTGAGCATTGGCATGGTGCTGAACGTCATCAATGGCATCGCCGAGCAGACCAACCTCCTCGCCCTCAACGCCGCCATCGAGGCTGCGCGGGCCGGTGAACAGGGCCGCGGCTTCGCTGTGGTAGCCGACGAGGTGCGCACCCTCGCCTCGCGCACACAGAAATCCACCGAGGATGTGCAGCGCACCATCGAGCAATTGCAGAAAGGCGTACGCAACGCCGTGCACGCTATGGAAGGCGCCCAGGCACGCGCAACTTCTGGCGCCGACTGCGTCACCCGGACGGCACGAAGCCTCGACCGCATCGCCGAAGACGTTGACACCATCAACGGCATGAACACCCAGATCGCCACTGCCGCCGAAGAGCAAAGTGCAGTCGCCGAGGAGATCAACCGCAACATCACCACCATCCGTTCAATCGCTGATACGACCCTGGCTGACGCCACGCAGACCGCCGAAATCAGTGACGAACTGGTGCGGCTGGCCGCCGAATTGAACCGGCTGGTCGGGCAGTTCCGGCTCTGAGACCACTCGCAGCCAAGGCTGCATGCCCGGCAGTCTTGACCTACCCTCAAGGCAAACCGACCGCCCAGCGCCTGACCGCACCCTCTGCCGCGTTCTTGATCTGGGACAGGCCCGGCCCCCATCGGAAAGCGTGATAATTCGCGCCAAGTTGTCGCAGGCACGCAGCCAGCCATTCATACACGCAATCAAGGTGAACCCGTACATGGACCAAACGCCGAGCTTTAACCGCGCCCTGGTCGAGAAGTATGACCGTCCCGGTCCTCGCTATACCTCCTACCCCACCGCGCCGCAGTTCCATCAGGCATTCGCCATGGACGACTACCGCAGCGCGGCGAAGTCCACCAACGAGGCCGCGAACCCCAAGCCGCTGTCGGTGTACATCCACATCCCGTTCTGCAAAAGCCTCTGCTACTACTGCGCCTGCAACAAGATCATCACCCATAAGACCGACCGCGCTGCTGAATACCTGGACTACCTCAAGCGTGAGATTCAGATGCAGGCTGCACTGTTCGACCGGTCCCGCAAGCTGACCCAGCTGCACCTCGGCGGCGGCACGCCGACCTACCTCACCAGCGCGCAACTGGCCGACCTGATGGCCGCGCTGCATGAGGCATTCAACATGGACGACAGCGACGAGCACGAGTTTTCGCTCGAGGTCGACCCGCGCACTGTCACGCCGGCGCAAATCCATGAATTGCGCGCGCTGGGCTTCAACCGCCTGAGCTTTGGCGTGCAGGATTTCGACGAGCAGGTGCAAATCGCCGTCAACCGGATCCAGACCGAGGAGCAGACACGCGAACTGGTGCAGGCCGCTCGCGACGCGCACTTCAAGTCGATCAGCGTCGACCTGATCTATGGCCTGCCGCTGCAGACGGTAGAGAGCTTCAACACGACGCTCGACAAGATCATCGACATCCGACCCAACCGCATCGCCGCCTACAGCTATGCGCACCTGCCAGAGCTGGTCCGCGCACAGAAATTGATCCGCCCCGAGGACATGCCGCCGCCCGAGCGCAAGCTGGAGTTGCTGGAACTGACGATCCGCCGCCTAACCGAAGCCGGCTACGTCTATATAGGGATGGATCACTTTGCGCTGCCGGACGACGAACTCGCCCTTGCACGCGCCAACGGCACGCTGCAGCGCAACTTCCAGGGTTACTCCACCCATGCCGATTGCGACCTGATCGGGCTGGGCATTTCCTCGATCGGCAAGGTGGGTGACAGCTACAGCCAAAACGTAAAGGAGCTGTCGCAGTATTATGCGCGCCTTAATGAAGGGCTGCTGCCGGTACACCGCGGGTACAAGCTCAGCGAGGATGACCGCTTGCGCCGCGACGTCATCATCTCGCTCATGTGCCACGGTCGCATCGCGTTCGCCGAAATCGAGCAGCGCTACGGCATCGTCTTTCGCGACTATTTCGCCGATGCAATCGCCAAGCTAGGGGAGCACGTTGCTGACGGCCTGGTTGAGATTCGCGACGACGCGCTGTTGCTGCTGCCACAAGGCCACCTGATGATGCGTAACGTCGCCATGGCGTTCGATGCCTACCTCGGCGGCGAGCAGCGCGGGCGCTTCTCCCGTACGGTCTGACGGCCCTGCCTCCCCGGTCGCGGGGAGGCACTTCCTCCGTGTCATTGCATAACGCCACCCATCGCCTGAACGTTGCCAATTGACGCTTCACCTGTATAAATAGCCAGCCCTACGGGCGCATGGCCCGTGCAAGACCGAACCGGACGTTCGATGCGCCAGGCCCTGGAAAATCCCTTCTATTACCTCGACAACTTCCACCAGGTATTGACCTGGGTGGGCGAGCGCCACGGCGATCTGCTGGACGATGACGAGCGCGCCTTTCTCGACCGATTTCACCAGGTGCCGCAGCCATCCCAGGCGCTGCTGGTGCGTATGGTCATGCGCAAGGGCACGCTGTTCCGGGCTTCCAAGTTGCGCTATGGCGAAATCGGGTGCCCGTTGGAGGCCGCGGTGGCGCTGCTAGACCAGGGCTGGATCGAGGCCAATCCCACGCTGGATTTGGTGCAGCTGTTCGCTCTGTTGAAGAAGGACGAACTGCAATGCCTGTTCGGCCACGGCGCGCTGCGAAAGAGTGACCTGTTCAGTGTCCTGCAAGCCGAACACAGCGACCCAAGGCCGTTCGCGAGTTGGTTAGAACGATCCACTGGCGGCGCCCTGGAGGAAGAGGTGTTTGCCTTGGCCATCGGCGATCTCTGCGACCGGCTCCGCCTGATGTTCTTCGGCAACATCCATCAGGACTGGTCCGAATTCGTGCTCGCCGACCTGGGCATCTTTCGCTACGAACAAGTGCAGTTCTCCGCGGCGTCTCGCGCCTTCCACGCACGTGCCGAAGTAGACGCCTATCTTCATCTGCATCGTTGCCGGGAGCGGTTCGAGGCCGGCGAGCCGGTGGCGGCCGTGCTGGCTGACGTACCCGCAGCACCCTATGCCAACGAATGGCTGGAAAACCGCCGCGGCAAGCTGCTGCTGAGCCTCGCCCGGCAATGCGAGCGCGACGGCGATCTACCCCTTGCGTTGCGCCTGCATGCCGCCAACCGCTATCCAACGGCACGCGAACGTGCAATCAGGGTACTGGAACGCTGCGATCAGCCCGAGGCTGCGCTGGATCTGGCCCTCCAAGCCCAGGCCGCCCCGGAAAGCGAACACGAAGCCCAGCAACTGCAGCGCATCCTGCCGCGCATCAGGCGCAGCCTTGGCGAGCCGGGCACCCGCCGCGGCCCGGCGGCCCAAGCCCTGCGCATCGACCTCTGCCTGCCCCGGCCGGATACCAGCGTCGAACAAGCGGTGCGCGCGCATCTGACGGACGAAAACGCGCCGGTGTATTACGTCGAGAATGCGTTGATTAACTCGTTGCTCGGGCTGCTCTGCTGGCAGGCGATCTTCGCGCCCCTGCCAGGCGCCTTCTTTCACCCCTTCCATGCCGGCCCGGCCGACCTCTCACGTCCGGATTTCTTCGCTCGCCGGGCCGGCCTGTTCGATCAATGCCTCGACACCCTCGGCACGGGCGAATACCGCGACTGCATCCGCCGAGCGTTTCGCGAGAAGTTCGGCCTGCAGTCGCACTTCGTCAGCTGGGGCCTGTTCGATGATCACCTGTTGGACGTCGCGCTGGAATGCATACCGGCTGAGCACCTGCGGGCCTTTTTCCAGCGCATTCTGTTGGATGTTCCCAGCCACCGTAACGGCCTGCCGGATCTGATCCAGTTCTGGCCCGCTGAGCGCCGCTATCGGCTGATCGAGGTCAAGGGGCCTGGCGATCGGCTGCAGGACAACCAGAAGCGCTGGATCGACTTCGCTCTGCAGCATCAGGTGCCCATCGCCGTCTGTTACGTGCAGTGGGCAGAGGCTGACGCTTGAGCTACCGCATCGCCGTTCGCGCGTTGTGCGAGTTCACCGCCAAGCAGGGTGATCTGGACCTGCGCTTCACCCCATCGCCCACCGCGCTGGAAGGCATGGCCGGGCACCTCACGGTGACCGCACGACGCGGCGCGGGCTACGAGCGCGAGGTATCGCTCGAGGGCCAGCATGGCGATCTAATGGTGCGAGGCCGGGCGGACGGCTACGACCCAGCCCGCAACCGCCTCGAGGAAATCAAGACCTACCGCGGCGACCTGGAGCGCCAGCCGGCAAACCACCGTGCGCTGCACTGGGCCCAGGCCAAGGTCTACGGCTGGCTGCTCATTGAAGCCCGTGCGTTGCCGAGCCTCGAGATTGCGCTGGTCTATTTCGATGTGGTGAGTCAGAAGGAGACGTTGCTGGTCGAGTCATTCAGTGCAAGCGAATTGAAGGCATTCTTCGAGGCCCAATGCCGGCAATTCCTCGCCTGGGCCGAAAGGGAGCTGGCCCATCGCGCCGCGCGGGACCAGGGCCTACGGACCCTGACCTTTCCCTACGGCGAGTTTCGCAACGGCCAACGCCAACTGGCCGAAGCGGTGTACAAGGCCGCCTGCACCGGTACGCATCTGATGGCGCAAGCCCCGACGGGCATCGGCAAGACGCTGGCGACCTTGTTCCCGCAACTCAAGGCATGCCCGAGCCAGCAATGGGACAAGCTCTTCTTCCTGGCGGCGAAAACCTCCGGCCGCAAGCTGGGGCTCGACGCGCTGGTAAGCCTTGAGCCTGGAACCCTGCCCTTACGCGTCCTGGAGTTGATCGCTCGGGACAAGGCTTGCGAGCATCCCGACAAGGCTTGCCACGGTGAATCCTGCCCATTGGCGCGCGGCTTCTACGACCGTTTACCGGCCGCTCGCGCCGCCGCGGTCGGCATACCGGTACTGGACCAAGCGGCCCTGCGCGACGTCGCGCTGGCGCATCAGGTGTGCCCTTATTACCTCAGCCAGGAAATGGCACGCTGGGCAGATGTGATCGTCGGCGACTATAACTATTACTTCGACATTAGCGCCCTATTGCACGGCCTCGCGCAGCTCAACCAGTGGCGCGTCGGGGTGCTCGTCGACGAGGCGCACAATCTGCTTGAACGCGGCCGCGCGATGTACAGCGCAGAGATCGATCTGGGTCACTTCAAGGGGTTACGGAACAGTCTTCCCACCGCGCTGAAAAAGCCTGTGGAGCGTGTGGTGCGCTGCTGGAGCGAGACGCATCGTCTGCAGGGCGAGCCATACCGGGTGCTGCCTGAACTGCCAACCAAGCTCATCAATGCGCTGCATCAAATGGTCAGCGCTGTGACCGACTACCTGGGCGAGCAACCGGCAGGGCTCGATCCGGCCCTGCAGCGTGCTTATTTCGACGCAATGCAGTTTTGCGGGCTGGCCGAATCGTTCGGCGATCATTCGTTGATCGACAGCACCTTACTGCCCGCCCCGGACCGCAACAGCGGCCAGGCATCGGTGCTGTGCATCCGCAATGTCATTCCGGCCCCCTTCCTGGCGCCGCGGTTTGAGGAGGCGCGATCCTGCGTGCTGTTCTCGGCAACCCTCGCCCCTCAGCGATTCTATGCCGACACGCTCGGGCTGCCGGCCAAGCGGGTCTGGCTCGACGTGGACTCGCCCTTCCGCTCCGAGCAACTGCAAGTGCATCTGGCTCGGCATATCTCCACCCGCTATCGTGATCGCCATGCCTCGCTGCAGCCGATCGTCGACCTGATCGCCGCGCAATACCAGGCG
The DNA here is from genome assembly GCF_051486945.1 of Stutzerimonas chloritidismutans. Lineage (GTDB taxonomy): Bacteria > Pseudomonadota > Gammaproteobacteria > Pseudomonadales > Pseudomonadaceae > Stutzerimonas > Stutzerimonas chloritidismutans_B. The sequence continues at coordinate 333,337 of NZ_JAHVDX010000001.1, forward strand.
CGCCCAGGCAACTACCTTGCGTTCTTTAGCAGTTTCGAATACTTGCAGCAGGTTGCCGCGCGACTCGGCACGCAACATCCGGGACTGCCTTACTGGGAACAGACCCGCAGCATGCATGAGACGGCGCGCGCGGCGTTTCTCTCACGGTTTACCGAGGACGGCTGCGGTATCGGCTTCGCCGTACTCGGCGGTGCCTTTTCAGAAGGGATCGACCTGCCCGGCGACCGCCTCATTGGCGCGTTCGTCGCAACCTTGGGCCTTCCTCAGGTAAACCCCGTCAACGAACAGATGAAGGCTCGGTTGGACCACCTTTTCGGTTCCGGTTATGACTACACCTATCTTTACCCAGGCCTGCAAAAGGTGGTGCAGGCGGCCGGTCGGGTGATTCGCACTACACAGGATTCGGGCGTGGTGCATCTAATTGACGACCGCTTCACTCGCCGAGAGGTCATACGACTTTTGCCGACGTGGTGGCATTGCCCCACCTGATATAGCCGTGCACGCTTCATGCTTCGGTCAGCGGTTTACGCTTGCGTGAAGCTGACTAGACGAAGGTCTGAGAGCTCATATTTCTTTACAAATGACGTTGACAAGCGATCCGCTCCGGCCATAATCCGTTACGTCGTCTGACAACTGATGTCACGACTGTGCCGTGACTACGGCCGCGCTACACCCGCCCCACTCGGCAATGCCGCGGGTGCGGATAACTCAAAAAAGGGAGCACAACAACAATGACCCTACGCAACCCCCTGTCCGTCGCTGTCATGGCGGGCACCCTCTCGCTTGCGCTCGGTGTCCCCGTCGCAGCGAACGCGGCCGAAGGCTTTGTCGACGGCACGAAGGCAAGCGTCAACGCGCGCAATTTCTATCACAACCGCAACTTCGTGAACGGCAACAGCCGCAGCAAAGCCGAGGAATGGACGCAGAGCTTCATCCTCAACGTACAGTCTGGCTACACCCCGGGCCCGGTTGGCTTCGGTGTTGATGTACTTGCAGGCGTCGCGGTCAAGCTCGACGGCGGCCGTGGCACCTTTGGTACCGGCCTTCTGCCACGCCACACCGATGGACGCCCAGCCGATGACTTTGGCCGTATCGGCGTTGCAGCCAAAGCCAAGTTTTCCAACACCGAACTGAAGATCGGCGAGTTCATGCCTGTTCTGCCGATTCTGCGTGCGGACGATGGCCGCTCGCTGCCGCAGACCTTCGAAGGCGGCATGATCACCTCGAAGGAAATCGCTGGCTTGAGCCTCTATGGCGGTCAGTTCCGTCAAAACAGCCCGCGCGACGACGCGAGCATGGAGGACATGACCTATAACGGCGGCGCCTCTGATCGCTTCAACTTCCTCGGCGGCGAATACGCGTTCAATGAAAACCGTACGACGATTGGTCTCTGGACTGCTGAGCTGAAAGACGTTTACGAACAGCAGTATGCCCAGTTCCTACATACCCAACCGCTCGGTGCCGACCTGGCCCTGACTGCCAACCTCGGCTATTTCCAAGGCGAAGACGACGGCAGCGCTCTGGCTGGCGAGCTGGACAACAAGACCTATTCCGGTCTGTTCGGCCTCAAGGCTGGTGGCAACACCTTCTATGTCGGCCTGCAGAAAGTCAGTGGCGATACTGGTTGGATGCGCGTCAACGGCACCAGCGGCGGCTCACTCGCGAACGACAGCTTCAACAACAGCTACGACGCCGCCGGCGAGCGTTCCTGGCAGCTGCGCCATGACTACAACTTCGCAGCGATGGGCATCCCGGGTCTGACCCTGATGAACCGCTATATCAAGGGCGACAACATCGACCTCGCCGGCGACGAAGAAGGCAAGGAATGGGGTCGCGAAAGCGAACTGGCCTACACCGTTCAAAGCGGCCCGGCGAAGAACCTCAACATCAAATGGCGTAACTCCAGCCTGCGTCGCGACTTTGGAAGCGGCAACGATTGGGACGAGAACCGCCTGATCATCAACTACCCGCTGTCAATTCTGTAAGCCAGCTCCACCACGCTGGACGCAACTCTCCTCACTCCTGTTGCGGAAAACTTCGCCCGTCCTTGTGACGGGCTTTTTTTGTCGATGGCTAAATGTCAGCCAAGTGCCCTTGCCACGGTGGGGCAAACGCACTGCCCACCGGCCAGGCTGCCGCGTGCCGAGTTACTGTGCGCCTCCAGTGCGCACAATGGTGGCCCTAGATTCGCCGCACGCCGAGCCGACAGCTCACTGCTAGTTCTTCCCCCGGCGCGAGGATGCGGATGCCGTTGGCGCCCGGGTCGGCCATACACAGTGCGTTGTTGGCGTGGGTCACCGGCTCCACGGCAAAGAAGCCCAACTCGCAGGCCGGCGTGAAGACGACCAGGTGCCCAAGCGCGGCGTCTGGCGTGATGGTTAGCTCGACGCCCTTTTCCGGCCAGCGGACCTCCACAGGGCCGTTGCGGCCTACGAAACAGTTGTCCAGCCCCGGCTCACCCAGCGGCTTCGTCGTCGAGAAATCCCATCGCTCTGGCACTGGTATCTGCCGCGCCGGCAAGTTGCGCCCGTCGTTTTCCCAGACAGCCTGGGCTGTGAACGACAGGTCACAGCCATCGTGACGCAGAAAGTACGGATGCCAGCCCAATCCAGCCGGCATTGAACGGGTGTCGGTGTTACGCAGCGACAGCTGCAGCGTGACGCCCTGCTCATCCAACCGTATCCGGTGCTCGACCTCGAAATGAAATGGCCAGTCATGCGCTGCGTCGCCTTCGGCGCGGTGGTGGTATCGAAGCACCAGCGCATCGTCAGCCTGCTCGAACACCCGCCACGCACGTTTCCAGGCGACACCATGGATGGGTAAAGGATGCTCGGCGGATAGGCTGCGCAACGCATAGCGATACCCTTCATGCTGGAAGCCGGCATCGCCCACGCGGTTGGAGAACGGCGCCAGTACAAAGCAGCCTGTGCGGCGGACACTGTCGGAACCATCCCACGGGCGCAGCAGGTCGATGCCACCAACGCTTAACCGGGTGATTGCGCCTCCCAGTGACGGGCAAACCGCGAGGCGCAGCGGCCCCTTTTGTAATCCGATCTCGGTCAGGTTTGGCTGGGCATCGGTCATGGTCGGCTCCGGTGTAATGAATAAAAAGCGCCATCAGCCACCGCCGCTCGTGGCAGCGGCGCGATGGCGCCAGGGTCAAAGGCCGCCAGCCGGGCTTGTGGTCCGGCAGCGGTACCGCATGCACCGTGGGTGCAATCAGACAGCCGTCAGCACTGCGCCGCGCTCTAGAAAGGCGCGCAAGTTGGCGAACAACAATTCTTCCATGGCGAGCCGGGTTTCCTCGGTGGCGCTGCCGATGTGCGGCAACAGCACGACATTGGGAAGCCCGAGCAATGCCGCCGGCACGTCCGGTTCGCGGGCGTAGACATCCAGCGCCGCACCGCCGAGTCGGCCTTCGAGCAGCTCTTGAACGAGCGCAGGCTCGTCGACTACCGAGCCGCGCGCCACGTTGATGAGTATGCCGCTCGGTCCCAACGCCTCGAGCACCGGGGTATCGATAAGGTTGCGCGTGCTCTCCCCGCCCGGGCAGGTCAGCACCAGGAAATCACTCCAGCGCGCCAGTTCGACCAGGTCACCCTCGTAGCCATAGGGCGAATCCTTGACTGGGCGGCGGTTGTGATAACGCACTTGCATGTCGAAGCCGCTGGATCGTTTGGCAACCGCTTCGCCGATGCGCCCCAGGCCGACGATCCCGAGCCGCTTGCCGCTCACACGCGTCGCCAAGGGCAAGCCACCAGACGGCCATTCGCCGGCACGCACGAAACGATCGGCCCGTGACATTTGCCGCGCACAGTCGATGATCATCCCGAACGCCAAGTCGGCTACGCATTCATTGAGCACATCGGGCGTGTTACTGACCACGACGCCCCGCGCATGCGCGGCGGTCACGTCGATGGCGTCATAACCAACGCCGAAGCTGATGATGGCCCTGAGGTTGGGCAGGCGATCCATCAGCGCCGTCGTGCAGCCGAAGCGCGCCGAGGTGACGATGATGTCGATGCGCTCCGCCTGCTTTTCGAGCATGGCGTTGGTGTCTGTGTCCCAATAACGCAAGACTTCGTGCTCGGCGGCGAGTGCGCGGTTGAAGCGATCAGTCAGGGGGCCGAGCTGGAGAATGCAGGTCACGGAATACCTCGAGTCTATGCGGTTCGATTGTGTGGACCTCGCGACGGCCCTAGCGTGCGCATCAGAGCACCTTGCCAGGGTTCATCAGGCCCTGCGGATCGAGCGTGTGCTTGAGCGTGCGCATCAAATCCAGCTCCACGGGGTCCTTGTAGCGCATTGCCGCCTCGCGCTTGGCCTGGCCGAGACCATGCTCGGCGCTGATGCTGCCGTTGTAGGCTGCCGTCGCGTCATAGATGACGTCTGTGATTGCCGCCTGCCTTGCCTTGAAGGTGGCGTCATCGCTGGCCAGTGGTTTGCTGATGTTGTAGTGCAAATTCCCGTCGCCGACATGGCCGTAGGTGACAATTCGCACCCCGGGAAATCGCTCGAGCAGTGCCTGATCGGTCCGTTCGATGAATTCAGGAATGCAGCTGACCGGCACGCTGATGTCATGTTTCAGGCTGGGGCCTTCGTGGTTCTGCGCCTCTGAAATGCCCTCGCGCATCGCCCACAAACTGGCGACCTGAGCCTCGCTGCCGGCCAGCACGGCATCGCGTATCCGGCCGCGCTCGAGCGCGTCGCCAAGGCCGGCTTCGAGCAGGTCGTTGAGTGGCGCACGCGGCTGGGCGTCACTCAGCTCGATCAAGGCGTACCACGGATGCGCCTCGGCGAAAGGATCGCTGCAACCGTCAACGTGCCGAAGGACGAAATCGACGCTCTGTCGCGACATCAGCTCGAAGCCAGTCAGGCGGTCGCCGCAGAGGCCACGGATCGCTCCGATCAGCTCGATGGCCGAGCCCACATCCGGCAGGGCAACCCAGGCCGTGGTGATGCTGCGCACCGCCGGATAAAGCTTGAGCACCGCCGCGGTGATGATGCCCATGCTGCCCTCGGAACCGATGAATAGGTGTTTGAGGTCGTAGCCCGTGTTGTCTTTGCGCAGCCCGCGCAGACCGTTCCAGATACGCCCGTCGGGCAGCACCACTTCCAGCCCCAGCGTCATGTCGCGCATGTTGCCGTAACGCAAGACGGCGGTGCCGCCAGCGTTGGTTGCGAGATTGCCGCCCACGGTGCAACTACCTTGCGCACCGAGGGACAGCGGAAACAACCGGTCCACCTCCGCTGCCGCCTCTTGCAGGTGCTGCAACACCACGCCGGCCTCGACGGTGATGGTTTCGTTCGCGAGATCGATCTGGCGGATCCGCGTCATGCGTGTCAAAGACAGCACGACCTGGGTGCCGCTCGCATCGGGAATCGACCCGCCGCACAGGCCTGTATTGCCGCCTTGCGGAACGAGCCCGACGCGGTGCTCGTGGCACAGCCGCACTACCGCCGCCACCTCCTCCGTCGTGGCCGGTCGCACGACTAGCGCCGCGAGACCGCTGTACGCATTGCGCCAATCGCTAAGGTAGCTGGCCATTCGCGCTGGGTCACAGACGATCCCGGCAGGTCCGACTATGGCTTCGAGGGCGTGCAGCAACGTGTGCGCGTTCATGGCAACTCCGGCTGGCGGGTTTTAATGCGTCTAGTCCAAGGTAAGCGCTGCTATCTATGCCGAACCGCTCAGTTGGGTCGCGGGCAGAGCCTGCTCCTACAAAAGCGCTGGCACACCTGTAGGAGCGGGCTCTGCCCGCGACCAGCCACAACACCGTCGCCTCAGTCCTGCGTATCAGGTGATCGGGGCCGGGTTGAACAGCACAATGTCGTTGTGCAGTTTGTGTTGCTCGGCCCAGGTTTGCTTGCGGCCGCTGGCGACGTCCAGGTAGTAGTGAAACAACTCCCAGCCCAGATCCTCGATGGTCGCGCGGCCGCTGGCGATGCGCCCGGCGTCGATGTCGATCAGGTCCGGCCAGCGCTCGGCCAGTTCGGTTCGGGTCGCGACCTTGACGACCGGCGCCATGGCCAAGCCATACGGGGTGCCGCGCCCTGTGGTGAACACGTGCAGGTTCATGCCAGCGGCGAGCTGTAGCGTGCCGCAGACAAAGTCCGATGCCGGCGTCGCGCAGAAGATCAGACCCTTGCGCTCGACCCGCTCACCGGGCCCGACTACGCCGTTGATGGCACCGCTACCGGACTTGACGATCGAGCCCAGCGACTTTTCGACGATGTTCGACAGCCCGCCCTTTTTGTTTCCCGGTGTCGTGTTGGCGCTGCGGTCGGCGGCGCCGCGCTCAAGGTATTGGTCGTACCAGTCCATCTCGGCGATCAGCGCATCGGCGACCTCTGGTGACTCGGCACGGGCGGTCAGCATGTACACCGCATCACGAACTTCGGTGTTTTCAGAAAACATTACCGTCGCGCCAGCCCGGACCAGCAGATCCGCAGCGTAACCCAGCGCCGGATTGGCGGTAATGCCGGAAAAGGCATCGCTGCCACCGCATTGCATACCGAGGACCAGCTCGCTCGCTGGCACCGTCTCGCGGCGGCGCTGGTCAAGCTTCTTCAGACGGGTCTCGGCCAGAGCCATGATTTGCTCGATCATTTCACCGAAGCCGGTGTTCGACTCCTGTAGCCGATACAACCATGGATCACGCAGATCAACCGAGGGATCGCCCTCGTGCATCACTTGCTCGGCCTGCAGCTTCTCGCAACCGAGGCTGATGACCAGCGCTTCGCCACCCAGATTGGGGTTGCGCGCCAGGTTGCGCACGGTGCGGATCGGGATATAGGCGTCGCGTGCGTTGATCGCCACGCCGCAGCCGTAGCTGTGGGTCAACGCCACCACGTCATCGACGTTCGGGTACTTGGGCAGCAGTTCGTCTCTGATGCGTTTGACCGCGTGTTCCAGCACGCCCGTAACGCATTGCACGGTGGTACTGATGCCAAGAATGTTGCGCGTACCAACGGTGCCGTCAGCGTTGCGGTAGCCCTCGAACGTGTAGCCTTCGAGCGGGTCGAGCCGGTCCGGTACCGCGGTGGCGCGTGGCAGGCTGTCCAGCGGTGGTGCGCTCGGCATCCTCAACTGGGTTTCCTTGACCCAACTCCCTCGGGGCAGCAGCGCTAGCGCGTAGCCAATGACCTGCCCGTAGCGGCGCACCGGCTCCCCCTCGGCGATATCGACCAGGGCGACCTTGTGGCTCTGCGGCACGGCTTCGACCGTGACCAAGCCATCCTCGAACTGCGCGCCGGCCGGCACGCCGCCGTCGTTCACGACCACCGCGACGTTGTCCGCCTCATTCAGGCGAATGCAGCGCGCGGAATCCTGGTGTTGTATCAGTTCCACGGTTTCGTTCATGTCGATCTCCGGTTGGCCCGGTTGGAGTTGTTATCGTTTGGAGCGAACGGTCGCCGTAGGCGCGCCAAATCTGTCTCTTCCTGCGGCATCAGCGCAGCCTTCTCTTCGCGAGCGCGCCCGTGGGTCGGGCTCGCTCACGATTCGAGCCGCTCAGCGCACCATGCAGGGCTGCTTGTTATTGAACGTCCAGTTCGGAATCAAGTACTGCATGGCGATGGAATCGTCACGAGCGCCTAACCCCTTCGACAGGTACAGCTCGTGCGCCTGCTGAAGCGCATCGCGGTCCAGCTCGACACCCAGCCCAGGCTTGGCCGGCACAGCGACCTTGCCGCCAACGATCTTCAGCGGATCGCGCGTCAGATGCTGGCCATCCTGCCAGATCCAATGCGTGTCGATCGCCGTAATGGTGCCGGGCGCGGCGGCCGCCACGTGGGTGAACATCGCCAGCGAAATGTCGAAGTGGTTGTTGGAATGCGAGCCCCAGGTCAGCCCCCAGTCATTGCACATCTGCGCGACGCGTACCGAGCCGCTCATGGTCCAGAAGTGCGGGTCGGCGAGCGGAATGTCGACCGATTGCAGCTGAATGGTATGGCCCATTTGGCGCCAGTCGGTGGCGATCATGTTGGTTGCGGTTGGCAAGCCCGTGGCGCGGCGGAACTCGGCCATGACTTCACGGCCGGAGTAGCCGTTCTCGGCACCGCAAGGGTCTTCAGCGTAGGCCAACACGCCGTGAAGGTCTTTGCAAAGTTCAATCGCTTCGGCCAGTGACCAACCGCCATTGGGGTCGAGGGTGATGCGTGCATCAGGGAAACGCTCAGCCAACGCACGTATGGCCTTGACCTCTTCACGGCCCGGCAGCACACCGCCCTTGAGCTTGAAGTCCTTGAAGCCGTAGCGCTCATAGGCAGCTTCGGCCTGGCGCACGATGGTTTCTGGCGTTAGCGCCTCTTCATTGCGCACGCGGAACCAGGCATCGCTGGCGTCGGTTTCGGCGCGGTAGCCGAGATCCGTCTTGTTGCGGTCACCTATATAGAAGAGGTAACCAAGCATCTCCACCGCGTCGCGCTGCTGGCCATCGCCTAGCAACGCGGCGACCGGAACCTGCAAGTGCTGGCCGAGAAGGTCGAGCAGCGCTGACTCGATGGCGGTAATGGCGTGGATGGCAATGCGCAGGTCGAAGGTCTGCAGGCCGCGGCCCGCGACGTCGCGATCGGCGAACGCCTTGCGCGCCTGGTTCAGCAACGCATTGAAATTGCCGACCGACTGGCCGAGCAGGATGGGTTTGGCGTCTTCGAGCGTCTTGCGGATCGCTTCGCCACCCGGGACTTCGCCGACACCGGTGTTGCCGGCGCTGTCCGTGAGAATGAGGATGTTGCGCGTGAAATACGGACCATGGGCGCCGCTCAGGTTGAGCAGCATGCTGTCCTGGCCGGCGACCGGAACCACTACGAGCTCGGTGATGACCGGCGCACCCTGATTTGCGTTGTTCATAGACGTCTCTCTTTTGTTCTTATGGTCCGCGTTGCGGGTCAATCGATTGGCCACCGGGCAGCCTGCCAAATCATGCAGATGCCCGGCTGGCCGCGGTCGATTAGCCGATGTAGGTGGTTTTCACCGTGGTGTAGAACTCCTGGGCATAGCGACCTTGCTCACGTGAGCCATAGGACGACCCTTTGCGGCCACCGAACGGCACGTGGTAGTCCACGCCCGCAGTTGGCAGGTTGACCATCACCATCCCAGCCTGGGAATGCCGCTTGAAGTGGTTGGCATACTTCAGCGAGGTGGTGCAGATGCCAGCGGATAGGCCGAACTCGGTGTCGTTGGCCATGGCCAGTGCTTCGTCGTAATCCTTGACCTTCACCACGTTGGCCACGGGGCCGAAGATCTCTTCGCGGCTGATGCGCATGTCGGCGGTGCTGTCGACGAACAGCGTCGGTGCGAGGAAGTAACCCTCTGTGCCGCAGCTGATGCGTTCACCGCCGCAAGCCAGGCGAGCGCCCTCCTCCTTACCGACCTCGATGTATTTCAGATCCTGCTCAAGCTGGGCCTGCGATACCACCGGGCCAACATCCACGCCCTGCTCGAGCGCCGAACCGACCTTGATCTTCTTGACGCGCTCGATCATTGCCTCGACGAAGCGATCGTAGATGCCCTCGGTCACGATGATGCGGCTGGAGGCCGTGCAGCGTTGGCCGGTCGAATAGAACGCGCTCTGGGTGCAGAGTTCGACGGCGACGTTGAGGTCGGCATCGTCCAGCACGATCTGCGGATTCTTGCCGCCCATCTCAAGCTGGACCTTGGCCTGGCGCGCTGCGCAGGTCGCCGCGATGCCACGGCCGACGCCCACCGAACCGGTAAAGCTGACCGCTTCGACGCGTTTGTCATTGACGATGGCCTCGCCAACTTCACGCCCCTTGCCCATCACCAGGTTGAACACGCCCGCAGGGAAACCCGCGCGCGAAATGATTTCGGCAAGTGCCCAGGCGCAGCCCGGCACTAGATCCGCCGGCTTGATGACCACGCAGTTACCGTAGGCCAGTGCCGGTGCGATCTTCCAAGCGGGAATGGCGATCGGGAAGTTCCATGGCGTGATCAGGCCGACCACGCCCAGCGGCTCCCGAGTGACCTCAACGCTCACGCCCGGGCGAACCGACTGCAGCGTCTCACCGGCCTGGCGCAGGCATTCGCCAGCAAAGAACTTGAAGATATTGCCGGCACGGGCGACTTCGCCGATGGCTTCCGGCAGTGTCTTGCCCTCTTCGCGAGCCAGCAAGGCGCCGAGTTCTTCACGACGCGCGAGGATTTCCAATCCGACCTTTTCCAGCGCATCGGCGCGTGCCTGAATGCCGGAGGTGGACCAGGCCGGGAATGCCTTGCGGGCGGCGGCGATGGCTGCGTCGACTTGGGCCGCGTCGGCCTGAGCGTATTCGCCGATGACATCCGACAGGTCGGAGGGGTTGATGTTGGCCTGGTAGTTCTTGCCGGCTACCCATTGGCCATCGATGTAGTTGTCGTAACGCTTTGCGTCTGCCACGTAATTCTCTCCTTCGTGTTGTCCGCCGGTGAGCAAGCCGCTGGCCCGCGCACCTAGCAGATGGGGCGAGTGATTTTCCGGGCGGGCGGTTATTGAGCGCCCTGCTTGGCCATCAGCGCAGCCAACGCCTCGTACTCGTCGGGGAGCAGGTCAGTCAACGGAGCACGAACCGGGCCCGCGTCATAGCCAGCGATCTTGGCGCCCGCCTTGACGATGCTGACGGCATAGCCCTTGCAGCGGTTGCGGATGTCCAGGTACGGCAGGAAGAAATCGTCGATCAGCTTGCCTACGGTTTCGTGGTCGTCGCGCGAGATGGCCTTGTAGAAGTCCATTGCCGTCTTGGGAACGAAGTTGAACACCGCGGACGAATAGACCGGCACGCCCAGCGCCTTGTACGCAGCGGCATAGACTTCCGCGGTCGGCAGGCCACCAAGGTAGGTCAGGCGATCGCCCAGGCGACGGCGGATGGAGACCATCAGCTCGATATCGCCCAGTCCGTCCTTGTAACCGATGAGGTTCGGGCAGCGCTCAGCCAATTGCTCAAGCAGCGGCGCGGTCAGGCGGCACACGTTGCGGTTGTAGACGACTACACCGATGTCCACGGATTTGCAGACCTCTTCAACGTGTTTCGCTACGCCTTCCTGGCTCGCTTCGGTCAGATAATGCGGCAACAGCAGCAGCCCCTTCGCTCCCAGACGCTCAGCTTCCTGGGCCATCTGAACAGCTACGCGGGTCGGGCCACCAACGCCAGCAAGGATCGGGACCTGACCGGCGCAGGTATCGACGGCCGTCTTGATGATCTCCGGATACTCCTGAGGCGTCAGCGAAAAGAACTCGCCCGTGCCACCGGCGGCGAAGAGCGCCGTTGCGCCGTAAGGCGCCAGCCATTCCAGGCGCTTCACATAGCCGGCACGGTGGAAGTTGCCCTGCTGGTCAAAATCGGTGACCGGAAATGACAGCAGACCAGACGAGAGGATGGCCTTCAGTTCTTGTGGGTTCATTGTTTGAGCATCCTATGAAGCTATCGGTGTTATGAGGTAAGGGGCCGCAGCCTTGAGATACGTTATCGTACAACTTTAGAGGATGCTACCGCTTTGTGTGTTTTTCTCTTGAACGGCTCTGGCGCGGGCTTGCGTGGATCGAGTCTACGCGACTGACGTCTTCTCGAGCTCATATCGATCGACCGTCAACCTTGTTTATAGCGAGTCAACGAACCAAACGTAGACCGGCCGGTCACAGCGGCCGATGAAAGTGTTTCGGTGATTTGACATCGCCAAATTGCGCTGTTAAAAATCTCAGCAAGTCATACGACGACGTATGACAAAAACAACCAGAGCCCGAAAAGCCATGACTTATTCCGCACGCCAAAGCGTTGCACTGCCTGTCTTGATCAGACAGCGCCCGCACCGCTCCACCGCCTGCATCGTGCAGCGCGCTTTCGGTGTCTCTTCACCTCTTTCCTTTACCTATCAAGCCGCCCCCGAACTCCAAGTCTGGCAGTCGCCGGGCTAGTGCAGCACCGCCAGTCGAAACGCTCACAATAATAATCAGGAGCCCGTAACTCGATGTCAGACGCCCACCACGCCACGCCCGTCGTTACCCGGATGCAGGTCATTCCGGTTGCCGGCTACGACAGCATGCTTCTCAACCTGTGCGGCGCACATGCCCCCTACTTCACCCGCAACCTTGTGATTCTGGAAGACAGCGCCGGCCGTAGTGGAATCGGCGAAGTCCCGGGCGGCGAAGGCATTCGCCGAGCACTTGAGCGCACCCGCGGCCTCGTCGAGGGCCAGCAAGTAGGCCGTTACAACCGCATCCTCAACACGTTGCGCCAAGCGATTGCCGGTGGCACGGCCGCAGGGCCCCAGACCACCCAGCACCAGGTCACCTCGGATGCCGAAGCCGCCGTACTCAAACAGCCGCACGAGATCAACCTCCGGCTGGACAATGTCATCACGGCAGTCGAGGCAGCGTTGTTGGATTTGCTCGGGCAACATCTGCAGGTACCGGTCGCCGAATTGCTCGGCAACGGGCAACAGCGCGACAGCGTGCCCATGCTGGCCTATCTCTTCTATGTCGGTGACCGCACCCGGACCGACCTGCCCTATCTGGCTGGAACCGGTTCGGCCGACGACTGGTATCACCTGCGCCACCAAGAAGCGGTGACGCCCGAAGCTGTAGTCCGCCTAGCCGAGGCTGCCCGTGCGCGCTACGGTTTCAAGGATTTCAAACTCAAGGGCGGCGTTATGCGTGGGGAAGAGGAAATGCAGGCAGTCGCCGGCATCAAGGCTCGCTTCCCCGACGCCCGCGTCACGCTGGACCCGAACGGCGCCTGGTCGCTGGCCGAAGCTGTGGCGCTGTGCAAGGGCAAGGATCATATCCTTGCCTACGCCGAAGATCCGTGCGGGCCGGAAAACGGTTACTCCGGGCGTGAAATCATGGCGGAGTTCAAGCGCGCCACCGGCATCCCCACCGCCACCAACATGGTCGCTACCGACTGGCGCCAGATGGGCCACTCGTTGCGCCTCGAGTCGGTCGACATCCCGCTCGCCGATCCGCATTTCTGGACGATGCAGGGCTCGGTCCGGTTGGCGCAGATGTGCGAACAGTTCGGCCTGACCTGGGGTTCGCACTCGAACAACCACTTCGATGTGTCACTGGCCATGTTCACCCATGCCGCTGCGGCTGCGCCGGGCACCATTACCGCGATCGATACCCACTGGATCTGGCAGGAAGGCCAAGAACGTCTGACCCGTGAACCGCTGCAGATCGTGGGTGGCGAGGTCCAGGTCCCTGACCGCCCGGGCCTCGGCATCGAGCCGGACATGGATAGGATCATGGCCGCCCACACGCTCTATAACAAAGTCGCCACCGGCGCTCGTGACGACGCCATGGCCATGCAGTACCTGGTGCCTGGCTGGAAGTACGACCCCAAGCAACCGAGCCTGGGCCGCCCATAAGAAGAAACACCCTTTTTTACGACGCAACCGCAAACCACCGGAGAGACAACAATGAAAAAAACCATCAGCGCCTCCCTTATTTCCGCTGTTCTGGCCACCGCCGTCAGCGGCGCCTTCGCTGCCGAAACCGACTGGCCCAGCCGCCCGGTACAGGTCGTGGTGATCGCCAACGCTGGCGGCGACACCGACTTCAATGCCCGCACCATGGCCAAGTACTTCACCAAGATCACCGGCGAAGCGATGGTCATCACCAATGTCGCCGGCGGCGGTGGCACGTTGGCGGCCGAGCAGGTCAAGCAGGCCGACCCGGACGGCAACACCATTCTCTTCACCCATACCGGCCAGCTGATCGTCAATGAGGTCGCCGGCCTCACCGAAGACAGCCTCGATGCGTTCGACATCTGCTGCATCGCCGGCGTCGACAAGGGCGCTATCTTTGTCGCGTCCAAGGACTCCGGGATCAAATCGCTTGAAGACTTGATCGCCAAGTCGAAGGCCGAACCCAGCAGCGTGACCTACGGCACCGAGATGGGCAGCTACTCCCACCTGCAGGGCTTGATGTTCGAAGGCCTGACCGACACCAAACTGAAAATGGTCGACGCCGGGACAGTTTCCGAGAAGGTCGTTGCCATGCTCGGTGGCCGTATCGACCTGGCCGCGATCAGCTACGGCTCGGTTCAGGACTACGTGACCAGCGGTGAAATGGTCGCCCTTGGCCAGCCCAACGCGGAACGTAACGAGCTGCTCGGCAAGATTCCAACGTTCAAGGAACAAGGCGTCGACTTCGTCATGGACAAGCCGTACGTGGTCGCCTTCCCCGACGGCACCGACCCGGCAATCATCGAGAAGATGGCCGGCATCATGAAGCAGATCACCGAGATGCCGGAGTACGCGGAAGAGCTGCGCAAGACCTTCAAGCAGCCGGTGAGCTACTACGGCACCGAGCAGTCGCTCGAGCGCCTGAAGGAAACCCGCGAAGACTTCATGCAGTACAAGGACGAGCTGCGTCAGGGCAAGTAAGCCTCGCAACCGGTACCGGGCGCACGTGCGCCCGGCCACTCCCTTCCGATACGAGACCCGCCCATGGATACCTACAAGAGAAAGGAGTTACTGGTCGGCGTGCTGATGCTCGCCGCCGGCCTGTTCTACCTGTTCCTGACCATCAATCTTCCGCGCAAAGGTTTCATCGACGCCTCCACGGTGCCCTACATCCTCGCCATCGGGCTGTGCCTGCTGGGCGTTCTGCAGTTGCTGGCGGCCCGCGCCGCGACCCCGCCCGCCGCCGATCCTGACGACGAAGCCACCGGGGAGGAAAAGACGCCACCGGACTATCCAACCGTTTTCAAGACATTGGCGCTGATCGCGATCTACGTCGCGCTCCTTCAAAAGGTCGGTTTCTTGATCATGACGGCGCTTTATCTCTATGTGCAGTTCATCGTCATCACGCCGCGCGAGCAGAAGATCAACCACCTCACCTACGCCATCATCGCGGTCGTAGCATCCGCCGCCATCTTCTTTATCTTCCGGCAGGGCTTCGATCTGATGCTCCCGACCGGCTTTCTGAAATTCTAGGAGGCGGCCATGTTCGAACTACTGCAGGCCGGTTTTGGCGCGGTGTTTTCACCGTACATTTTCATCCTTATCACCCTCGGCGTCGCAGTCGGCATCGTGTTCGGCGCTGTGCCTGGCCTTTCGGCGACCATGGCGATCGCGCTTTGCCTCCCCTTGACCTACACCATGGGCCCCGCCGCCGGCCTGTCGTTGCTCGTTGCGCTGTTCATTGGGGCGACCTCCGGGGGCCTCATTTCGGCCATCCTGCTAAAAATCCCCGGCACGCCCGCCTCCATCGCCACGACCTTCGACGGCGCGCCGATGATGGAAAAAGGCCAGGGCATCAAGGCGCTCGGCGTCGGCGTGGTGTTTTCCTTCATCGGTACCGTGTTCAGTATCGTCGCGCTCATGTCCATTGCGCCGTCGCTGGCCAAGGTCGCGTTGCGCTTCGGCCCGCATGAGTACTTTGCTATCGCGATCTTCTCGCTGACGCTGATCGCCACGCTGTCCACCGGTTCGCTGCTCAAAGGCATCTACGCCGGTACGCTCGGCTTTGCCTTTTCCACGGTGGGTATCGCCCCGGTCGATGCCATTCGCCGGTTCACCTTCGACTCACCGAACCTCAACGGCGGCTTTGCGATGCTGACGGTGATGATCGGAATGTTCGCGGTCGCCGAAGTCATCAAGATCGCTGAAACCGGTCGCTCCATGCACAAGACCAAGGTCAGCTCGGTGAGCATGAAAGGCGTCAAGGGCTTCGGTTTCTCGCTCAAGGAGTTTTTCGGCCAGATTCCCAACGCGTTTCGTTCTTCGCTGATCGGCATCGGTATCGGCATTCTGCCGGGCATCGGTGCAGGTACGTCGAACATCGTGTCCTACATCATCGCCAAGAAGCGTTCCAAGCACCCCGAGCAGTTCGGCAAGGGCGCGGTCGAGGGCGTCGTCGCGAGCGAGACCGCTAACAACGCCGGTATCGGCAGCGCCATGATCCCGCTGATGACCTTGGGTATCCCGGGCGATACTGTTACGGCGATCCTGCTGGGCGGTTTCATGATCCACGGTATCCAACCCGGTCCGCTGCTGTTCATCAGCCAGGGCGCGCTCGTCTACACCATCTTCGCCGCGCTGATTTTGGCGTCGGTGATGATGCTGGTGCTGGAGTTCTACGGGCTGCGTATCTTCATCAAGCTGCTGGCAATCCCCAAACACATCCTGCTGCCCATCATCTTGGTGCTCTGCGTGGTGGGCGCCTTCGGCCTCAGCAGCCGCGTGTTCGATGTCTGGACGATCCTGCTGTTCGGCCTGATCGGTTACGGCTTCGTCAAAGGTGGCATGCCGGCCGCACCGTTCATCATTGGGTTCATCCTCGGGCCCATGGCCGAAACCAACTTCCGTCGTGGCCTGATGTTGTCGGACGGCAACTTCATGGGCTTCCTGAGCAACCCGATAGCAGCGACCTTCCTGATGCTGGCGCTCGCCTCGGTGCTCTGGCACCTAGTGAGTGCGTTCCGTGGTCGCAAGGGCGCGGTGGGCAAGCTTCAGGGCACCTGAACCCTGCCTGGTTGCATGCAGGGGCTCCGGCCCCTGTTCGCATTTCTCGTTTCATCTCCGCTGGCGTGAGCTGGGCTGATGAAGGCGAGGTGCCTGGCGCGACGTAGCACCGCGTCTCTGTCAGGTAACGCTGGTTCAGCCCAGCTGCGTGCTGGCGCCGCGTGGCGGCGCCACGCCCGTTATCCCCGACGGCCGATTTCAGCCTGCTGTACCGTCCAGCCCGCAACCCGCTCACTCAGGGTCAACCCAAGCCCTGGGCGGCTGGGCACTAGCATGCGACCGTCGCGGATTTCCAGGCGCTCGTCGAATAGCGGCTCCAGCCATTCGAAGTGCTCGACCCAGGGTTCCCGCACGTGGGTCGCGGCCAGATGCACGTGCAGCTCCATGGCGAAATGGGGCGCCAATGTCATGCCGGCCTGTTCGGCCAGCGTCTGGACCCGCAGGTATGGCGTTATTCCGCCGACGCGAGGTGCATCCGGCATCAGATAGTCCGCCCCGTGAAGGCGTATGAACTCCCAATGCTCGGCCGGGCTGGTGAGCATCTCGCCGGTCGCGATTGGTGTATCGAATTGGCGCACTAGATCGGCATGGCCCTCGGCGTCGTGGCAGTCCAATGGCTCCTCGATCCACACCAGATCGAAGGGTTCCAGACGCCGACACATGCGCCGCGCCATAGCACGATCCCATTGCTGGTTGGCATCGACCATCAGTGGAAAGGCATCGCCCAAGTGCTGGCGCACCGTCGCCACGCGATGCAGATCCAGCGCCCAGTCCGGCTGGCCGACCTTGAGCTTGATCCCGCCGATCCCCTTCTCACGTGACACATCGGTATTGCGCAAGAGCTGATCCAGCGGCGTGTGCAAAAATCCGCCCGAGGTGTTGTAGCAACGCACCGAGTCGCGATGGGCACCGAGCAACCGTGCAAGCGAAAGCCCGGCGCGACGGGCCTTGAGGTCCCAAAGGGCTACGTCGAAGGCGCCAATGGCCTGTGTCGCCAAGCCGCTGCGCCCAACCGATGCACCTGCCCAGCAGAGCTTGTCCCAAAGCTTGGCGATGTCGCTGGGGTTCTCGCCCAGCAAGTTAGGCGCGACGTCCAACGCGTGTGCAAACTGGCCGGCCCCTCCGGCGCGCTTGGAATAGCTGAAGCCGAGCCCGCGGTGGCCGTCCTGAGTTTCAATCTCGGCAAGGAGGATCGCGATTTCCGTCATCGGCTTTTGCCGGCCCGTAAGCACTTTGGCGTCGCTGATCGGGTTAGCCAAGGGCAGTGCTACGGAGCGCAGATGAATCCACCGAATGCGATCGTCATCGGCGCGGGTTGGGGACGTGTCGTTCATGGACGCTCCTGGGTGGTTGTATTAAGTGCTGCGCCCTTGGCCGAAAACCCAGCCTAGACGGGCACGCCGCGGAGTGATCAAGGTGCTAACACCAAGTCATCATACAACCATAGCTTGTGTTTCCCGGTTTGCCCTGCCAATCAAGGCCGCCACGCCTACCCGACTTTAGTCCTAGGCACTCGCTTGGCTCAAGAGAAGCGCCACCCAGCCAAGGCGCCCGATAACGCCCTTGCAACAGCCGTTATTGCTGCATTTAGCGCCGTTTCACCGCACCGTATCGAAAGCTTTCTGCCCACGCCTCCTCTCGTTTGGCCTATAAATCCGGCTTGACAAGATACAACCAGCTACAAATAATCGAGCCAAGTCATCCGACAACAGATGACGTAAAAACAATAAGCGACGGGCAGATAACAATGACCAGTACGACAACCGCACCCACACCCTTCAACCGCCTCCTGCTGACAGGCGCCGCAGGAGGGCTGGGCAAGGTATTACGCGAATCGCTGCGCCCCTACGCCAACATCATTCGCCTCTCCGACATCGCCCCCATGGAGCCAGCCGCTGGCGACCACGAAGAGGTGATGCCATGCAACCTGGCCGATAAGGCTGCCGTGCACGCGCTGTGCGAAGGCGTGGACGCAATCGCTCACTTCGGCGGTGTCTCGGTTGAACGTCCCTTCGAAGAAATCCTGGAAGCCAACATCAAGGGTGTCTTCCACATCTACGAAGCCGCACGCCGCCACGGCATCAAGCGCGTAGTGTTCGCCAGCTCTAACCACGTTATCGGCTTCTACAAGCAGACCGAGACGATCGACGCCGGCGTCGCGCGCCGGCCGGACAGCTACTATGGCTTGTCCAAGTCTTACGGCGAGGACATGGCCAGCTTCTACTTCGATCGCTACGGCATCGAGACCGTCAGCATCCGCATCGGCTCGTCGTTCCCCGAACCGCTGAATCGCCGAATGATGGCAACGTACCTCAGCTATCGCGACCTGACGGACCTCATCGGCCAGTCGCTCTTCACGCCCGACGTCCGCCATACGGTGGTCTATGGCGCCTCGGCGAACCGTGACGTCTGGTGGGACAACCACATGGCTGCGCACTTGGGCTTCGAGCCCAAGGACACCTCCGAGGTCTTCCGCGAGAAAATCGAACAGCAGCCGCCCTACGCGCCCAACGATCCGGCGCTGATCTACCAGGGCGGCGCCTTCTGCGAAGCCGGTCCCTTCGAGGATTGATCCCGCCACGCCGCGAATAACGACAAGAGAATCGCAAATGGCTACCCAAGCAGAACTGATCGTCGACGCGCGCAACGCTACCGGGGAGAGCCCTGTCTGGGTCGCTGCCGAGCAGGCGCTCTACTGGGTCGATATCCCCAATCGCCAGCTCCAGCGCTGGACGGCGGCAGATAGCACAGTGACCCGCTGGACGGGCGAACAGATGTTGGCTTGCATCGCCCGTCGAGCGGCTGGGCGCTGGGTCGCGGGCATGGAAGATGGCCTTTTCGAAATCGCGCCCCAGGATGACGGCAGCCTGACGACCACTCGGCTGGCTGACGTCCGCCACGGACATGACGCCATGCGCTTCAACGATGGCCGCTGCGACCGTCAGGGCCGTTTCTGGGCTGGCACCATGGTCATGGACATGGCAGCAGGCGTTCCGGCGGGCGCCCTGTATCGGTTCACCGCTGGTTCCGACAGCCAACCGCTGGAGGCCCAGCTTTCGGATTTCGTCGTTCCAAATGGGCTGGCATTCAGCCCTGACGGACGCACGATGTACCTTTCCGATTCGCATCCCAGCGTCCAGTGCATCTGGGCATTCGACTACGACATCGATACCGGTACACCGAGCAACCGACGCGTCTTCGTCGACATGAACCAGTACCCCGGTCGACCGGACGGTGCGGCAGTCGATAGCGATGGCTGCTACTGGATCTGCGGTAACGACGCCGGGCTCATCCATCGATTCACGCCGGACGGCCGCCTCGACCGTTCGCTTGAGGTTCCGGTCAAGAAGCCGGCCATGTGCGCCTTTGGCGGTCCCGGCCTGGACACCCTGTTCGTGACATCCATTCGTCCCGGTGGTGATCTCTCCGACCAGCCGCTGGCTGGCGGCGTATTCGCCCTGAACGCCGGCTGCACCGGCCTGGAGGAACCTCACTTCGGCTAACGCTCCACCCTGGGGCCTGGGTGGCAAATCCAGGCTCCGACGCTAGCAACACTGCACACCAACAAAAACAAGACGGAGATTCACATGGACTTCAAACGCAAGTTGCTCATCGCTGCACTTCCCCTCGCCTTTTGCCTGTCGAGCGCTGCCCAGGCGGCCATGACGCTGAAGATTGCTGAGATCCATCCTGCTGGTTACCCGACCGTCGTCGCTCAGGAACATATGGGCGAAAACATCGAAAAAGCCACAGACGGTGAACTCAAGTTCCGCATGTTCTCCGGCGGTGTCCTGGGTTCGGAAAAAGAAGTCGTCGAACAGGTGCAGATTGGCGCCGTGCAGATGACTCGAGTCAGCCTCGGCACGCTCGGACCGGTAGTCCCGGACGTGAACGTGTTCAATATGCCGTTCGTGTTCCGCGATCATGAACACATGCGCAAGGTTATCGATGGCGAAATCGGCCAGGAGATCCTCGACAAGATCACCAACTCCGAATTCAACATGGTCGGCCTGGCGTGGATGGACGGCGGCGTTCGCAACCTCTACACCAAAGAGCCGGTACGCAGCCTCGAAGATCTCAAGGGTAAGAAGATCCGTGTGATCGGCAACCCGATGTTCATCGAGACCTTCAACGCATTGGGTGCCAACGGCATCGCCATGGACACCGGTGAGATTTTCAGTGCGCTGCAAACCGGTGTGGTCGATGGCGCGGAGAACAATCCGCCGACCATGCTCGAGCACAACCACTTCCGTAGCGCCAAGTACTACACGCTGACCGGCCACCTGATCCTCCCCGAGCCGATCGTGATCTCCAAGGCCACCTGGAACAAGCTCACGCCCGAGCAGCAGGAGATCGTCAAGAAGTACGCCAAGGAAGCGCAGTTCGAAGAGCGCAAGCTGTGGGACGAAAAGACCGCTAGCAGCGAAGCCAAGCTCAAGGAAGCCGGCGTCGAGTTCATCGAGGTGGACAAGAAGCCCTTCTTCGATGCTACCGCTCCGATTCGCGAGAAGTACGGCGCGCCGTATGCCGACCTGATCAAGCGTATCGAAGCGATCCAGTGATTCGTTCTCTTTGAAAAACTCGCGGCGGCGGGCCTGCACCGCCGCCGCGCTTGTGGTGAACCTGATGAAAAACACGCTGCTGCGCGTCAACGACGCGATCTACATGACCTGCGTATGGGTCGCTGGCCTGGCCATCGTGGTCATGTCCATGATCATCCCCTGGGGGATCTTCGCGCGCTACGTGCTGGGCACTGGGGCCGGTTGGCCAGAACCCGTAGCCATCCTGCTGATGGTGATCTTTACCTTTCTTGGCGCTGCCGCCAGTTACAGAGCCGGCGCGCACATGGCGGTGAGCATGTTCACCGATCGCCTC
This sequence comes from Stutzerimonas chloritidismutans, assembly GCF_051486945.1. Lineage (GTDB taxonomy): Bacteria > Pseudomonadota > Gammaproteobacteria > Pseudomonadales > Pseudomonadaceae > Stutzerimonas > Stutzerimonas chloritidismutans_B. The sequence goes on from NZ_JAHVDX010000001.1 coordinate 354,671, forward strand.
CCGCCGTTTCTGCACCGCCACGTCGAGCTATTGGTGCAGATTCTGATGGGCATCATTTGTCTGTTCATGACCATCTGGGGCGCGAAGCTGTGCATCGCTACCTGGAACCAGTTCATGAGCACGCTGCCGACCTTGCGCGTCGGGATTACCTACTCGCCGATTCCCATTGGCGGCGCAATCACCTTGCTGTTCGTGCTCGAACGGCTGTTATTCGGCGACCAGAGCAAGCGTCGCGTCGTTGATTACGAGTTTGTTGAGAACAGCAAGGAGGCCACGTAAATGGATGCTCTGGTTTTGCTTGGCAGCTTTGCCGTCCTGTTTCTACTGCGTATGCCCGTCGCCTACGCCCTAGGTTTGTCCGCGCTGATTGGCGCCTGGTGGATCGATATCCCGTTCGACGCAGTGATGATTCAGGTCGCCGGCGGGGTCAACAAGTTCTCGCTGCTGGCCATCCCCTTCTTCGTGCTGGCGGGCGCAATCATGGCCGAAGGCGGCATGTCGCGCCGGCTGGTGGCCTTCGCCGGTGTGCTGGTCGGTTTTGTTCGCGGCGGGCTGTCGCTGGTCAACATCATGGCCTCGACCTTCTTTGGTGCTATCTCGGGATCGTCCCTGGCGGACACCGCCTCGGTGGGCTCCGTGCTTATTCCTGAGATGGAAAAGAAAGGCTACCCACGCGAGTTCTCCACCGCCGTCACGGTCAGTGGCTCGGTGCAGGCGCTGCTCACCCCACCCAGCCACAACTCGGTGCTCTACTCGCTGGCAGCTGGCGGAACGGTATCGATTTCCTCGTTGTTCATCGCCGGCATCGGTCCTGGGCTGCTGCTGAGCGCGGTGATGATGAGCATGTGCCTGCTGTTCGCTCGGGCGCGCAACTATCCCAAGGGAGAGGTCATTCCGCTGCGCCAGGCATTGAAGATCTGCGCCGAAGCGCTCTGGGGCCTGATGACCATGGTCATCATCCTCGGCGGCATCCTCTCGGGCGTCTTCACCGCGACCGAGTCCGCGTCGATCGCTGTGGTCTGGGCGTTCTTCGTGACCATGTTCATCTACCGTGACTACAAGTGGCACGAGCTGCCAAAACTGCTGCACCGCACCGTGCGCACCCTGTCGGTGGTGATGATCCTAATCGCCTTCGCCGCCAGCTTCGGCTACATCATGACCCTGATGCAGATCCCGTCGAAGATCACCACGCTGTTCCTGACGCTGTCGGACAACCGCTACGTGATCCTGATGTGCATCAACCTAATGCTGCTGGTGCTGGGCACGCTGATGGACATGGCGCCGCTGATCCTGATCCTCACGCCGATCCTGATGCCAGTCATCACCGGCATTGGAGTCGACCCGGTGCACTTCGGCATGATCATGCTGGTCAACCTCGGTATCGGCCTGATCACGCCACCGGTCGGTGCGGTACTCTTCGTCGGCGCAGCGATTGGCAAAGTGACCATCGAGAATACCGTGAAGGCACTGCTGCCCTTCTATATCGCGCTGTTCATGGTGCTTCTCGCTGTCACATACATTCCGGCGATTTCCCTCTGGCTGCCGAGCATGGTGCTCTGACAGTCCTCCGCGCAGGAATGAGGACGCCGCCCACCGGGCGGCGTTTTGCTTTGCAGCCCGCCCTTTCGAACAACGACGCACTCCGCCACTGAACATTGGCGGTCAGATGAAATGCCCAGGACAGGACCAATCCCGATGCAGACCGCTGCACCCTTCCCACGCCACATTGCCGTACTGGTGCTGATGACCCTGGCTTGCTCCTTTGCCGGCAATCATATTGCTGCGCGGATTGCCTTCGATCATGACACTGGCCTATTGCTCGCCATGCTCTGCCGTGCCGGCGTGACGCTGCTGGTACTGATCGCGCTCGTGCTATGGCGTCGCGAATCGCTGCGCCTGAGCCGCGCCACCTGGGGCTGGCAGTTGGCGCTCGGCCTGCTGATTGCCATCCAGAGCTTCTGCATTTACTCGGCGGTGGCGCGCATTCCCGTCGCACTGGCGTTGCTGGTGGTCAACCTGTCGCCCATCCTGCTCGCACTGCTCACCTGGCTACTCGGCGGCCCGCGACCGACGCGCCATGCGGTTGCGATCATGGGCATGATCCTGATCGGCCTGATACTGGTGCTGGATGTCCCCGCGCGTTTGATGAGCAATGACGCCCCGGATGGGCAGTGGGCATCCGGTGTCCTGTTCAGTCTGACCGCCGCCGCGGTTTTCGCGCTGGCGCTGTGGATCACGGAGCACAAGCTGTCGAACATGGCCGGATCAGTGCGCAGCATGCTGACGCTCACCGTGGTACTCGGCGCTTCCGCCATGCTTGGGGCCAGTGGCTTGATTCCCGGAGGGTTGAGCTTGCCTAGCGCAAGCGTTGGTTGGATCGCACTGGCCTGCCTTGTGCTGCTCTACGGTGCAGCCTTCTCCACGCTATTCATCTGCATGCCCCGATTGAACATTGCCCGCAACGCTCCGGTGATGAACGTGGAGCCGGTCGCCGGCATGCTGTTGGGATGGCTGATACTCGACCAACTGCTCGGGGCACTGCAGGTCGTGGGTGGCTTAATCGTCGTCGGCGGTATCGTGCTGCTCGCCTACCGCAAGCAGTGAAGATCGCTAACGCGGCCAAAGCAGTCCGCTAGAAACAAGACTGCCCCACCGGCAGCTTAACGCTGTGGTGAGGCAGTTAGGCGTAGCCTGATTCGATCAGTCGGCCTTGTCCGTTTCCGCTTCCTCGTGCGCCTGACGCAGCCGCTCGCGGCTGTTTGTAAGGTGCAGGCGCATGGCCGCGCGGGCGGACTCCGCATCCTGGCGCGCAATGGCATCGTAGATCTGCTCATGCTCACGACCGAGGCGCTGCTGATAGTGCGGCTGGTCATCGTGCGCCAGCCGCGCTGAGTTGAGGCGGCTACGCGGAATGATCGCCGTACCCAGGTGGTTCATGATGTCAGTGAAATACCGGTTGCCGGTCGCTTCGGCGATTTGCAGGTGAAACTGAAAGTCAGACACAGCCGCCTCGCTGGACAACGCGGCGCTGCGCTGAAGCGAATCGAGAAATGCCCGCATGGCGGCCAGCTGCTCAGGTGTGCGCCGGGTCGCCGCGAGGCCGGCCGACTCCACTTCCAGGCTGATCCGCAATTCGAGAATCGACAGAACGTCACGCAAGGTGCCGATGGTCGCCGGGTCGATTCGCAAGCCGGTGGTGCTCGGCGTATCCAGCACGAACGTGCCGATGCCATGGCGTGTCTCGACCAGGCCAGACGCCTGCAGCCGCGATATTGCCTCGCGCACCACCGTACGGCTCACGCCCTGCGCCTGCATGATCGCTGACTCGGTGGGCAACTTGTCGCCACGCTTGATCAGGCCATCACGTATCTGCTGTGACAGCTCGGTCACCAACTCCTGAGCAAGGCTGCGGTGTTTCCGACGGACACGGGGCTGGGCGCTCTGGTTTTCCATGGGCACTTCGATCTCTGAGAAACGAACTGACGCTTATCATAGCTCAGCAGTTGTACGATAACTATCCAAAACGCCCGGTTCGTATGGATCGTACCTTGCGTCCGAAATCCGAACGGCGGCTGCACGCCTTCTATACTCAGCGGACGTTAACTGCCTGGAGATCGAATCATGCGAAGACTATGGGTACTCGCCATTGCGGCCTTGATGAGCGCACCAACGTGGGCGATGCACTGCCCGCAAGACATGGCAGAAATCGATCAGCAATTGCAGTCGGATCCACCGGCCGATCCCGCCATCCTGGCGCGTGTCCAGGCGCTGCGTGAGGAAGGGGAAAAACTCCACAAGGCCGGCGACCACGAAGGATCACTCAAAGCCTTGGGAGAAGCCAAGGAGCTGCTCGACAGCTAGCACCGATGCCGGCGGTAAGCGTTAGTTCTCGCTGCCGCCGGTTCTGCAACGCACCCTCAACTCCTTGCGCTCGAAACCCTGCTCGCTACGCAAGGTTTCGTACCCTGCTGGGCATGCCGCTTCGGCGCGAGCGTCGCAACTCGGCTGGCCAGCCTCCTGTGCGCAAGCGAACACATATTCATCATCGCCCTTGGGCGGTGGAACGTGCTCGACGGCCACGCAACCACCAACCAGTGCGGCAAGCAACACGGGAAGCGCGGATCGCAACGGCTTGATCATGAATATCGACGCCTCTGTAAGCCATGACTGACGTGCGCCGACGGGTTTCGCCTATTTCCCACCAGCGCCGACCTGCCTAATCTACCCACCAGTAGCGCAGGACGCGCATCGAGGCAGGACGCCCGAGAACGGACCCCGCCGTTGGATTGCGGCATCAAGGACAATGGAACGACACGAATACCTCTACAGCCCCGCCTCGCGCGGGGCTTTTTATTGCCTGCCTCACCGAGGATTTGGCGCGTCAGTGCGCTCGGCGTTGTCAGGGTCAATGTCCGGTACGCGGCTCCTGATACGCTGCGCTTCTTCGGTCGATGCTGGCGTCTGACCATCGTTGCCCGGCAGTTCGTCAACGCCTGCCTCATGGCCGGGGTTTACATCCGTGCGCTCACTGCCCAACGGTGGCGGTGAGCCCGGGACGCGGATGCCATCATCGTCGGTATTGGCCCGGCTGGTCGGACGAGCGGAGTGGTCAAGCGGATCGCGCGTAGCCATGCCTCATTCTCCAAAACGGTTGCTGTTTCCGTTTGAGGTTACCCAACGACCGACGTTCAGACGCAGAGCGACCGCTGATCATGAAGTCTGCGATGCAAAGTGCACCAAGGCAGAGGATGGCCGGTTGCGCCGGGTGCTGTGGCTGGTTATAGTCCTGCGCCGCGATCGCAGGTCGCGCATTTCCCTCAGTAGCACACTCTGCCCGAGTGGTGAAATCGGTAGACACAGGGGACTTAAACAATTTGAGCCTTCGGAGGGAAACGTCCGAAGTGAAGCCCGTCAAATTCGGCGAAAGCCCTGGATACTTGGTATCCGAGCCAACGCCGAGCCAAGCCCAGGTCTTCTTGGGAAGGTGTAGAGAGCAGACGGCGGGCACCTACGGCCGCAAGGCTACGGTGAAGGCGTGCTCCAGCCCACGAACGTTCTTTGGTTGAACGGCGGCGAAAGCCGAAGTGGGACGAAAATCCCCCGCCGCAAGGCGTGCCGGTTCGAGTCCGGCCTCGGGCACCATTCGAACTATTCTTGAGACCCACGAGGATAGGGCTTACCAGTCAGACTAAGCGTCATTAGGTTGGGGTGCGTAGTCCACGCGCCAATGGGGTTACCCCATTTTTACGGACGGCTTGAAGAGCTAACTTCAGATCTGCCGGCGACTCTATGACGCAAGGGTGGGTTATGAATCGCTCGATGAAGTCGAAGAGATCCCACACCGGCTAGACCAACCCTCAGTACCGCCAGACGGGGAAACGCCGACTTCGACGTCCCCGGCTTAGCCACGAGCGGCTTCACGCATCAGACGCCGTATTCGGGTGCGCTCCGTTTGCACTTTTGAACATAACGGGTCATATCCTCCCGCATTCTACCGTTACGTAAATTTGGCTGTAGGCACCGCGGTATCGCGGCGCTCGCGAAACGCGAACAGGAACGCCAGGAAAACCCCAAGCGAGAACACTGCCGGAAACAGCCAGATACCCTGCCAGTCGTGGCCGGTACTCGTCGAGAAGTGGTCGGTGATTCGGCCGGCCACCCAAAAGCCTATGAGCATGCCCACGCCGTAGGTGGCAAGGGTAATCAAGCCTTGGGCTGAGCTCTTGAAATGCTCGCCCGCTTTGGCATCGGTGTAGATCTGCCCAGACACGAAGAAGAAGTCGTAGCAGATGCCATGCAGCGCGATACCGGTGATCAGCATGAACATCAGTTCGCTGCTGTTACCGTAAGCAAACAGCCCATAGCGTACAGCCCACGCCAGCATGCCGAACAGCAACGTCGTTTTGATTCCGAAGCGCTGGATGAACAGCGGCAACAACAGCATGAACAGCACTTCGGAAACCTGACCGAGGGTCATTTTGCCTGTAGGGTTGGCGACGCCGATTTCCGCAAGAAAGGGATTGGCGTTCTGGTAGTAGAACGCCAGCGGAATGCAGATCAGCACGGAGGACGCGAAGAAGATCGCGAAGCTGCGGTCCTTGAGTAACTTCAAGGCATCAAACCCCAGCATTTGCCCAAGTCCGCTCTTTTGACCCCGCTGGGCCAAAGGTGGCGTTCCTGGCAAGCTGAAACTGTAGAGACCTAGCAGCAGCGAAGCGATAGCGCACATCAGAAAGGTGTTGCGCAGAGCCCCGGCCGCAATCGCTTCCTGCGAGTCCCAGGCAAACACGAAGCTGATAACCAGACCGGCGACAATCCATCCTACGGTGCCCCATACACGAATCCGCGAAAACTCCAGCGCGGGGTCGCGCATCTGCCTGAAGGCTACCGAGTTCACCAACGCCAGGGTGGGCATATAGAGAATCATGTACGCAAGGACGTAGGGGTAGAAGGCGCTGAAATCCTCACTTCGGTAAAGCAGGTACAGCAGCACAGCGCCAGCGAGATGCAGGATGGCCAGGATGCGCTCGGCGTTGAAGTATCGATCCGCGATCAAACCAATGATGAAGGGCGCGAGAATCGCTCCCCAGGATTGCGTCGCAAACGCCATTCCGATCTGCCCTCCGCTGGCGCTGAGCGTACTGCCGAGAAAGGTGCCGAGGGTGACAAACCAGCCGCCCCAGATAAAGAACTGGAGAAACATCATCAGGCTCAGGCGTGCATTGAGAGTGCTCATGGTTTTGTCCTTGTTGTAGTGCACATCGGGTCAATGGGAGGCGTCCAGACCAAGCAACTTACGATTGCGTGCGTCGCTTGCAGCAACACCCGCAAAGTCATCGAAGGCCCGGGTTGCACGCGTGATCAGGTGTTTTTGAATGAATTGCGCGCCTTCTGCGGCGCCTTGCGCGGCGTCCTTCAAGCAGCACTCCCACTCCAGCACCGCCCAACCTTCATAGCTGTACTGGGTCAGCTTGCTGAATATCTGCTTGAAATCGACCTGGCCATCCCCGAGTGATCGAAAGCGCCCAGGCCGTTCGATCCAATCCTGATAGCCGCCGTATACGCCAGAGCGAGCATCCGGGCGGTACTCGGCATCCTTAACGTGAAACATGCCGATCCGCTCGTGATAGCGATCGATGAAGCCGAGGTAGTCCATCTGCTGCAGCAGCAGATGGCTGGGGTCATAGAGGATAAGCGCACGGCGATGGTTGCCGACGTGGTCGAGGAAACGCTCGAAGGTGGCGCCGTCGTGTAGGTCTTCGCCAGGGTGGATCTCGTAGCAAAGGTCGACACCAGCATCCTCGAACGCGTCCAGAATCGGCCGCCAGCGCCTGGCAAGCTCTTTGAACCCCTCCTCCACGAGGCCCGCCGGCCGCTGTGGCCATGGGTACAGAAAAGGCCAGAGCAGCGCGCCAGAAAAGGTTGCATGCGCGTTCAGCCCGAGGCGCTGGCTGGCACGTGCCGCCAGCTTCAACTGCTCGATTGCCCACTCGGTGCGAGCGGTAGGATTGCCCCGGAGCTCCTTCGGGGCGAAATCATCGAACAAGTCATCGAGCGAGGGGTGTACTGCCACAAGCTGTCCCTGCAGGTGTGTCGACAACTCGCTGATCTCGACACCCGCCGCGGCACAGATACCCTTGAGCTCGTCGCAGTAGGTCTGACTTTCCGCTGCAAGTCGCAGGTCCAGGCACTCGGTGCCCGAGGTTGGCAACTGAACACCGCGATAACCCAGCGACGCGGCCCATTGCACCATGCTGTTCAGGCTGTTGAACGGCGGGTCGGCAGAGATGAACTGTGCGAGAAAAATACCTGGGCCTTTTATGGCGGTTGTTTTCTGCTGCATGTCTGGAACTCCTACTCCACACCCGCCAAGGGTGTCCATTTGCCGTCGCTACGATGGTTGGCCACGACAGCCTCAACGAATGCCATGCCACGAATAGCGACCTCAATCCCCGGAAAGCTGGGAAGTCCCGGGGTACGGATCGCATCAGCGAAGTCGCCGTAAAGGTTGGCCATAGCTTCGAGATAGCCCTCGGGGTGCCCAGCGGGTAAACGCATGCGTCGGCGGGCTTCGTCACACAACCAGACTTGATCGACACCCGCGCGCAATACGCGGACAGGCTCGCCGATCGTCCGTTGCACCAGGCTGTTGGGCTCTTCCTGGCGCCATTCGAGCCCCCCTTTTTCGCCATAAACGCGCAGCCTCAGCGCGTTCTCTTCGCCAGCGCAGACTTGGCTGGCCACCAGCACGCCAGACGCCCCTTCGGCCATTTGGAACAGCGCGGCGCCGTCGTCGTCCAGCCGTCGGCCCTCTACATGCGTACCAAGCGCGGCACATATGCGGACGATCCTTTGCCCACTAACGAACTCGGCGAGGTTGAACGCGTGCGTACCGATGTCGGCCATGCATCCACTAAGGCCCGCCTGCTCAGGCTCGCCGCGCCAAATGGCTTGCTTGCTGCCTTGTGCGGCCTGATCCTCGCTCAGCCAACCCTGTGGGTATTCAACAAAAACCTTGCGTAGCTGCCCGATCGCCCCGGAGCTCACCAGCTCACGTGCCTGCCATACCATCGGGTAACCCAGATAGGTGTGCGCCAAGCCGTACAGGCAATCGCTTGTCGACTGCGTTCGCGCCAAGCGTTTCACCTCATCAAGTGAAAGTGCCGCAGGCTTTTCGGAAAAGACGTGAAATCCCGCTCGCAGAGCAGTCTCTGCAACAGGCGCATGCAAATGGTTGGGCGTGACTATCGAGATGAACTGCGCGCGCTCTTCGAGCGGTAACTCTGCTTCGGCTTCGAGTAGCTTCTGCCACGATTGATAACAGCGCTCGGGCGATAGCCCCAGGTTGTCACCGGTGCGCCGATTGTTGCCCGCATCGCGGCTGAATGCGCCGCACACCAGCTCGATGCGTCCATCAAGGCTCGCAGCTTGGCGATGTACCTGCCCGATGAACGCCCCTTCGCCCCCACCGACCATGCCCATGCGAACCTTTTTCCTATTGGGCGAAACCATCATCGCTCTCCTCCACGCAGCGCTAGTGCCAACCAATGTAACCGGTTACATCAGCACTTAATCTAGCTGGGCTAATCAGCTTGTCAAATGGCGCACCGAGGCTGTCGGTACCGGTTCCCAACGCCCATTGCAGAGCAACCGCGCGACGATTTCCGCGCTACATTAGGCACCGCCGGGTGACAGAATCTGGCGCGACGGTCTCCACCGCATCATCGGACGGTGACGAAAAAGGCGCGCTGTGGTTGAGTGAGCACCGCCTAGGCAGTCCACTTTCACACTGAACTTTGCGGCTAACCGAACGAGCAAACTGAGGATTTATGTCCAACATTCGCAGGGTCGCCGAACTAGCCGGCGTCTCCGTTGCAACGGTGTCACGTGCGCTTAAAACTCCAGAGGTCGTTTCACCCGAAACCCGTGAGAAAGTGCTCAAAGCGGTCGAGCGAGCGGGCTATCGTCCCAATTTGATGGCTGTACAGTTTCGCTCGCGCAAGACGCGAAACCTGGTGGTTCTGGTGCCTGCGATTTCCAACGTGTTCTTTGCTCGCGTCATCAGCGGTATCCAGGAAAGAGCTCAGGCGTATGGGTACCGCGTATTGCTATGCAACACCTATGGCCGTGAGGATCTCGAGAGCGAGTACGCCGAACTCGTCCATGCGCATCAGGCAGACGGGGTCATCCAACTGCGTGCGTTCAATCCCTTTGCTGCCTCGGGTAAGCGCGGGGCTACGCTGCCGCCGATGGTCAATGCTTGCGAAGTGCTAGACGACGCGCCGTGCCCCACCGTTAGCCTCGACAATCGTGCCGCCGCACGTGCCATGACTGAGTATCTGCTCGATTTAGGCCATCGCCGCATCGGCCTGATCAAGGGGCCGCAGGCGAGCCCTTTGACCCGCGAACGCATCGCGGGCTATGAGGACGCGCTACGTGAGGTGGGCATAGAACCAGACCCTACCCTGCTGTGTCGCGGTAACTTCACCCTGCAGGCGGGGTATGACGCGGCGCACCTCTTGCTAGCGCACGCGGATCGGCCAACCGCCATCTTCTGTGAGAACGACGAGATGGCAATCGGCGCCATGAGGTGCATTCGACAGGCTGGACTGCGCGTTCCGGAAGACATCTCGGTTGCCGGCTTCGACGACATAACATTCTCAGCGTTTTGCGACCCCCCGCTTACGACGATCTACCAGCCCGCTGAAGCCTTTGGTGAACACGCAGTAGAGATGTTGATCGCCCTGTCCGAGAATCGGCCGCTCGGCACTGATAGACACCTGGTCTTGCCGTTCAAGCTGATGAAGCGCGCCAGTACCGCGCCTGCAGCCCACTAGTTCGATGAACACAAGTTCATTAAGCCCCGGTCCCTGGTCGAGGTAGCCGACGAAGCGGCCGGTTATCTGCAACGCATGGCTGACACTGCAAGCGTGGCCGTCGTAATAACCGGCGATCCGGCACAGCCGTACTGGTCGGCCGACCGAGGCGCGCTGTTCACCCTGCTCAAGAACCTGCTGGAAAATGCCATCCAACACGCCCCCCGCAATACCAAGGTTCACCTCGATATCGCCACCGATACGCTTTCGCTGCGTGACTGGGGCCCAGGCGTGGACGATGCGCAACTGCCCCATCTGTTCAAACGCTTCTGGCGTGGCGCACACAGACGCGATCACGGTGCGGGCCTCGGGCTTGCAATCTGCCAGGAGATAGCGACCGCGCACAACTGGGCGCTCGCCGCCTACCGGGCTGAGCCCGGCCTGTTGTTCCAGCTCTCCCGACCGAAGTGAGTCGCCACGCCCACATCTTTTTCAGGCTGAGGTCAGTCTGACTGCGACTTCCCATCAAGCCGAGACGAAAACAGAGGGCGAAAAAAAACCGCAAGCTTTCGCCTGCGGTTTTCTTTTTTAATGGAGGCCGATGTCGGAATCGAACCGGCGTACACGGATTTGCAATCCGCTGCATAACCACTCTGCCAACCGGCCTCAAAACGAAGACGCCGCATTCAGCGGCGCCATCGTCAACAAACTGGAGCGGGAAACGAGACTCGAACTCGCGACCCCGACCTTGGCAAGGTCGTGCTCTACCAACTGAGCTATTCCCGCGTCGTCTTGGTGACGGGCGCCATTTTATAGTTTCGTGACGCCCCGTCAAGCCTTTGATTAAAAAAGTTTTTATTTCGTTTCGGTTGGACTGAGATGCGGCCAGGCGGCGACCAGGTAATTGACCATCGACCACAGTGTCAGGCCCGCTGCGACGATCAGCAAGGCATACCCTAACCCGACCCAGAATGTCGCCAGCGGAGGATTGGCGAGCAGGATAATCAGTGCCGTCATCTGGGCCGCAGTTTTCCATTTGCCGAGGTTGGACACCGCGACCTGCGCTCTCGCCCCTAGCTCAGCCATCCACTCCCGCAACGCCGATACGACGATCTCACGACCGATGATGATGGCGGCTGGCAACGTCAACCAAAGGTTGGCGTGCTCCTCGACCAGCAAGACCAGCGCCACCGCGACCATCAACTTGTCGGCAACCGGATCCAGAAAGGCGCCGAACGGCGTGCTCTGCTGTAGCCGGCGAGCCAGGTAGCCATCGAGCCAATCCGTTGCGGCGGCGATGGCGAAAACCAAGCTGCAGGCCAGGTAACTCCACTTAAAGGGCAGGTAGAACAGCAGAATGATGATGGGGATCAGCAGTACGCGCAGTACGGTGAGAATGTTTGGGATGTTCATCGATACCACGGTCCGCAAGTTTGGATGAGGATTCTACTCACTGTGCAGAGTGGCATAAATCGACTCGGCAAGCTTTTTACTGATGCCGGGCGCTTTGGCGATTTCGTCAAGGCTGGCGCGACACAACTCTTGCAGACCGCCGAAATGCTTGAGCAGTTCGCGACGGCGTTTAGGGCCGATCCCCGGAACGTTCTCGAGCGTCGAGGTCGTGCGCGCCTTGCCGCGCCGTGCCCGATGCCCGGTGATGGCGAAACGGTGGGCCTCGTCGCGAACTTGCTGGATCAAGTGCAAGGCGGGGGAGTCGCCCGGCAAGGTGAACTCGTGCGCGGCATCGTTCAGGTAGAGCGTTTCGAAACCGGGCTTGCGAGTGACACCCTTGGCTACCCCGAGCAGGATCAGATCGGGCACCGCGAGCTCCTGCAGTACGTCACGCGCCATGTTCAGTTGGCCCTTGCCGCCGTCGACAAGCAGGATATCGGGCAGCTTCCCCTCCCCCTCGGCCGCCTTGCGGAAGCGGCGTGACAAGGCCTGGTGCATTGCAGCGTAATCGTCACCCGCGGTGACGCCTTCGATGTTGTAGCGACGGTAATCGGATTTCAGCGCCCCTTCCGGGCCGAATACCACGCATGAGGCAACCGTCGCCTCGCCACTCGAATGGCTGATATCGAAGCACTCGAGCCGCGTGGGAGGCTCGTCGAGTTCCAACGCATCGGCAAGAGACTGGAAACGGGCCGACAAATGCTGGCGGCTGGCAAGCCTGGCGCCAAGCGCCTGTTCGGCGTTGGTCAAGGCCAGCTGCTGCCAGCGCGCACGAGTCCCGCGGACGCGATGCGTGATGACCATTTCGACGCTGCGCAGCTCACGCAATGCATCGATGAGCGTGTCGAAATCCTCGTGAACCGTGTTAACGATCAGCTCGGCCGGGAGGTCGCGCTCCATCGAGCCCAGGTAGTACTGCTCAAGGAATGCTTGGAGCACCTCCGCCACGCTTTCCTCGATGGCAACCTGGGGGAAGAAATTCTTGCTGCCCAGCACCCGCCCACCGCGCACGCTGATCAGATGGACGCACGCGCCTCCGGGGCTGACCACCGCCGAGACGATATCCACGTTGCCGCTGCCGCCTTCCATGCTTTGCTGATCCTGGACGCGGCGGAGGATGCCGATCTGGTCGCGGATTTCCGCAGCACGCTCGAAATCCAGAGCCATGGCAGCCTTTTCCATGTTCTTGGAAAGCTCTTCGGCCAGTGCATTGCTGCGCCCCTCCAGAAACATCACGGAATGGCGTACGTCTTCCGCATATTCCTCCGGCTCGACCAGGCTCACGCACGGCGCTTTGCAGCGCTTGATCTGGTATTGCAGGCAAGGCCGCGTCCGGTTGCGGTAATAGCTGTCCTCGCACTGGCGAACGAAGAAAGCCTTTTGCAACAGGCTGAGGCTCTCACGAATCGCACCGGCGCTCGGGTACGGGCCGAAGTAGCGCCCCGGTTCCTTCTTAGCGCCGCGATGGATGCTCAGGCGCGGAAAGTCGCCGCTCGACAGGAACACGTAGGGATAGGATTTGTCGTCGCGCAGCAGGATGTTGTACGGCGGCCGCCACTGCTTGATCAGCGTCTGCTCAAGCAGCAGTGCTTCAGTCTCGTTCGCCGTGATGGTCGTTTCGACCTGGGCGATCTTGGCGACCAAGGCTGCGGTCTTGGGCGCCTGTCCGGTCTTGCGGAAGTAGCTGGACAGCCGCTTCTTGAGGTTTTTGGCCTTGCCGACGTAGAGCAGCTTGGCGTCGGCGTCGAACATCCGGTAGACGCCGGGGCGCCCGCTGCATGACGCCAGGAATGCAGAAGAATCGAAGTCGCTCATCAATTGACGGTATCGACCATACCGTGGCGGACCGCGAGCAATGCCAGCTCGACGTCACTGGATACCGACAGCTTTTCGTAGATGCGATAGCGATAGGTGTTGACCGTTTTCGGTGACAGGCAAAGCTTGTCGGAGATCGTCTGCACCTTCTGGCAGTTGGCAATCATCAGTGCGATCTGAATTTCGCGCTCGGACAGCAAGTCGAACGGCGAGCCGTTAACCTTCGGCTGAAACGACTTCAACGCCAATTGCTGGGCGATCTGCGGACTGATGTAGCGCTGACCGGCGAACACCATGCGGATCGCCTGCACCATCTCCTCGAGGGCGGCGCCCTTGGTCAGGTACCCCGCCGCTCCGGCCTGCAACAGGCGCGTCGGAAACGGGTCCTCTTCACATATGGTGACCGCGATGACCTTGATGTCCGGATGGCTGCGCAGCAGTTTACGCGTGGCCTCCAGGCCGCCAATTCCAGGCATCTTGACGTCCATCAGCACAACATCGGGCTTGAGTTCGCGCGATTTCTTGATGGCCGCTTCGCCGGACTCGGCCTGACCGATCACCTGCAGGCCGTCGATGTCGGCCAGCATGCGGGATATGCCTGTGCGTACCAGATCGTGGTCATCGACCACCAGCACCCTAATCAAGCAGACACCTCTTCAGTACGATTTAAAAGCTGGCTGGCTGCTCGCTTCATAAGCGGCGAACTCTATCAAATCCTTCGCGGCTTACCCAGACCGCACGTCACATGGCCAAATGATGTCACCGCCTGCTAGGTAACACCTCTTCCACAGTGAACGCCGCTCGGTGGCCATGCGTCATAACCAGAACATCCCAATAGCCAGCGAGGCGACTACGTGCTTGAAAGCTTTATCGCGGCCAGTCTGTTGGCGGCCGTGCACCTGACCGCTGGCGGTTTACGCATGCTGAATCGCGTCCCTCGCAGCCGTTGGCTATCTGCAGCGGGTGGGGTCGCAGTGGCCTATGTCTTCGTGCACCTGTTGCCGGATCTCGCCCGCGGACAACGGGTGATGGACGGTATCGACATCGCCTTGTTGAGCTATCTGGAACACCACGCCTACCTGCTTGCCCTCCTCGGCCTCGTGGTGTTCTACGGCCTCGAACGCATGATCAAGCAGCATCGCCAGGGCAAGCCCGACCATCACGACACGCATCCGGCGATGTTCTGGCTGCATATCGGGGCGTTCGGCCTGTACAACGGGTTGATCGGGTACTTACTCGTCCACGGAGAGAGCGAAAACATGACCGACCTGGCCCTTTATTGCTTTGCGATGGGGCTGCACTTTCTCGTCAACGACTTCGCCCTACAGGATGCCCACAAGGATCTCTTCAGCCACCGCGGGCGCTGGCTGCTCGCGGTAATGCCGTTGGCCGGTTGGGTCGTGGGCAGCTTGACGGAGGTGTCTGCCCTGGCCGTGTCGGCCTTAGCCGCCTTTCTCGGCGGTTCGATCATCCTCAACGTCCTTAAGGAAGAACTGCCGGAGGAGCGCAACAGCCGGCTTGGCGCATTCCTGCTGGGATCGATGGGCTATGCGGCGCTACTGCTCGCGGTCACGGGTGGTTAGGTGAACATTGGACATCACATACGGATATCCATATATTCGCTGACCCATATGCGAATTTCCCATGCCGCATGAGCGACTCGATGACACCGCCCGACCTATTCAAGTGCCTGGCAGATGAGACCCGCACGCGAATCGCCTTGCTTATCGCGCGTCAGGGCGAGCTCTGTGTATGTGAATTGACCTGTGCGCTGGAGCAGAGCCAGCCGAAGATCTCACGCCATCTGGCCGTGCTAAGAAGCAGCGCCTTGCTCGAAGATCGCCGCAAAGGCCAATGGGTCTACTACCGGCTCCATCCTGACCTCCCGAAGTGGGTCCTGACACTGCTCATGCACACAGCCGAGGCCAACGCCGATTGGACGGCTGGCGATAACGAGCGTCTGAACGCGATGCGCAACCGTCCCGGTGCGTGCAACTGACGAGCGCCGGGCCAGACCCCTCCCGCGCCAACCCGAGGAGCAACACGTGACTGAGCCGCAAGACCTCGATCTGCCGAACGTCGATGACGCCCTGTTTGCCCTGCCGGACCTCGCACGTCTCGGCCAGCAGACGCCACCGCCCCACCCACCGCGCATTCTGCTGCTCTACGGCTCGAACCGGAGCCAGTCGTACAGTCGACTGCTGGTCCAGGAAGCCGCACGGCTGTTGCAGCGTCTCGGCGCTGACACTCGCCTATTCGACCCGTCCGGCCTGCCTTTGCCGGACGATGCGCCCGATACGCATCCGAAGGTCCAGGAACTCCGTGAGCTGATGCAGTGGTCCGAAGGGCAAGTCTGGTGTTCTCCGGAACGTCACGGTTCGATGAGTGCGGTGTTCAAAGCGCAGATCGACTGGGTGCCACTTGCCATGGGCGCCATTCGCCCCACCCAGGGCAAGACGCTCGCCGTGATGCAGGTCTGTGGCGGGTCTCAGTCCTTCAACGTCGTGAACCAGCTACGCGTGCTCGGCCGCTGGATGCGCATGGTCACCATTCCTAACCAGTCGTCGGTGCCCAAGGCATTCCTGGAGTTCGATGCCAACGGCCGGATGAAACCGTCTGCCTACTATGACCGGCTGGTTGACGTTATGGAGGAGCTGATGAAGTTCACCTTGCTGCTGCGTGGCCGCGAGGCGTATCTGGTCGATCGCTATTCCGAACGCAAGGAATCGGCAGCCGCGCTCTCCCAGCGCGTCAACCAGCGATCGATATAAGCAGACCGTTACGGACCCTGACGTGATCAAGACATTCGCGCTGTTCGCACTGACCGCCCTGGCGGAAATCGTCGGTTGCTACCTGCCCTACCTCTGGTTGCGCCAAGGCAAAAGCGCCTGGCTGCTCATTCCGGCGGCGGCCTCGCTAGGTCTGTTCGCCTGGCTCTTGACGCTGCACCCGACTGCGGCGGGCCGGGTCTATGCGGCCTATGGGGGCGTCTACATAGGGGCTGCAATTCTCTGGCTGTGGCTGGTGGACAAGATCCGGCCCACCGGCTGGGATCTGCTCGGCTCGGCCGTCGCTCTCGTCGGTATGGCCATCATCATGTTCGCGCCCCGTCACGGCTGATCTATCACCACTTGAGGAGCAATGGTTATGGCATTGAAAGTCGGTATCAACGGGTTTGGCCGTATCGGGCGGCTAGTATTGCGTGCTGCCTGGGATTGGCCGGAGCTTGAGTTCATCCACGTCAACGACCCTGCTGGAGATGCGAAGACCCACGCGCACCTGCTGAACTTCGATTCGGTGCATGGTCGCTGGAACCACGAGGCGGGGCATGACGGTGACGAGCTGGTCATCGGTAGGCAACGGATCACGGTCACCGCCAACAAGGCAATCGGCGATACGGATTGGTCGGGCTGCGACCTGGTGATCGAGTGCAGCGGCAAGATGAAGACGGTGTCCGTGCTGCAGGCCTACCTTGACCAAGGCGTCAAACGCGTCGTGGTCAGCGCACCAGTGAAAGAGCCAGGCGCGCTGAACGTCGTCATGGGTGTCAACGATGCGCTTTTCGACCCCGCTCAGCATCGCATCGTGACCGCAGCGTCCTGCACCACGAATTGCCTGGCCCCTGTGGTCAAGGTGATTCACGAGCATCTCGGCATCCGTCACGGCTCGATCACCACGATCCATGATCTGACCAATACACAAAGCATCCTCGATCAGCCGCACAAGGATTTACGCCGCGCACGCGCCTCGGGCATGAGCCTGATCCCGACCACCACCGGGTCGGCCACCGCTATCGCCGAAATTTTTCCGGCGTTGCGCGGCAAGCTCAACGGACATGCCGTGCGGGTTCCGCTGGCCAACGCTTCGCTGACCGACTGCGTGTTCGAGCTCGACCGGGCCACCACGGTCGAAGAGGTCAATGGCTTGCTACGCAGCGCCGCCGAAGCCGGCCCACTGCACGGCATCCTCGGCTACGAAGAGCGCCCGCTGGTCTCGATCGACTACCGCACCGACCCGCGGTCATCGGTCATCGACGCGCTGTCGACCATGATCGTCAACGGCACGCAGCTCAAGCTTTACGCCTGGTATGACAACGAATGGGGCTACGCCAACCGCACCGCCGAGCTTGCACGCAAGGTCGGCATGGCCTGAGCCGCCCGGGCCGACGCTGATGCCGGCCCTCGATCCTTTTCGAGATGACCATGACCGCCCTCTCCCCCGCCGTCCGCCAATACCTGATCGTGACGGGCAATTACTGGTTGTTCACGCTCACCGATGGTGCGCTGCGAATGCTGGTGGTGCTGCACTTCCACGCGCTTGGCTACAGCCCGCTGGAAATCGCCGCACTCTTTCTCTTCTACGAAATCTTCGGGGTGGTGACCAACCTGGTCGGCGGTTACCTCGGCGCGCGGCTCGGGCTCAACCGCACCATGAACATGGGCCTGGGTTTGCAGGTGCTGGCGCTGCTGATACTCACGGTGCCAGCGGCCTGGCTGACGGTGCCATGGGTGATGGCGGCGCAGGCGATGTCCGGTATTGCCAAGGACCTGAACAAGATGAGCGCCAAGAGCAGCATCAAGATGCTCGTGCCGGACGACCAGCAGGGGCAACTCTATAAATGGGTGGCGATCCTGACCGGCTCGAAGAACGCGCTCAAGGGCGTCGGTTTTTTCCTGGGCGGTGCCCTGCTCGCCTGGCTCGGCTTTCGCGGGGCGCTGTTAAGCCTGGCCGGCATGCTTGCGATGGTCTGGATCGCCAGCCTGGTGCTGCTGGAGCAGGACCTTGGCAAGGCCAAAGCAAAGCCGAAGTTTCGCGACCTGCTGTCCAAAAGTCGCGCGATCAACGTGCTGTCCGCCGCGCGTCTGTTCCTATTCGGCGCGCGGGACGTCTGGTTTGTGGTCGCGCTGCCGGTCTATCTGTCAGCGGTGTTGGGCTGGGATTTCTGGCAAACGGGCGGTTTTCTCGCCGCTTGGGTGATCGGCTACGGGGCGGTCCAGTCACTGGCCCCTGCGGTGACCGGCAAGCGCCGCGGGCATATCCCGGACGGCCGTGCCGCGCTGGGCTGGGCGCTGCTGCTGGCCTGGCTGCCAGGCGCCATTGCGTTAGGACTGGCAGCAAATCTTCCACCAGAGCCCGTTCTAATCGGCGGATTGCTGCTGTTTGGCGCGCTCTTCGCCATTAACTCATCGCTGCACAGCTACCTGATCGTGTCCTATGCCAAGCAGGACGGCGTCTCGCTCGATGTCGGCTTCTATTACATGTCGAACGCCATGGGGCGGTTGATCGGCACCTTGTTGTCGGGGTGGGTGTATCAAAGTCACGGCCTGGCAGCCTGCCTGTGGGTATCCACCGCGTTTCTGCTACTCGCCGCAGCGATTTCGTTCGGGCTGCCACGGCATGCGCAACCGGCCGGCTTAACCTGATCAGGGGAGCTAATCACCCGCGCCGCTGAGCAGATGGCTCAGCACCGAGCGCAGTTTTCCCGCTTTCACCGGTTTGTTGAGAACCGGCACGCCATAGCCATGCAAGGCTTTGCGGCATTCGTCGCTGCGGTCTGCGGTGATCATCACCACCGGAATCGTCTGGCTGAAACGCGTGCGCAGCGACTGCGCGACGTCCCAGCCGGTCACCCCCTGGTCCAAGTGGTAGTCGGCGAGTATCAATTCCGGCGCGATGCCGGTCAGCGCCTCGATGGCGCCGGCCTCATTCTCGGCAGTCAGTACTTCGCACCCCCACTGCCCGAGCAACGCGGCCATGCTGTGCAGGATGCTCAGCTCATTATCGATGACCAACAGGCGGCGCCCTGGCAGCGGGTCGCCCGGCAGCGCTTGCTTGGCCGGCTGATCAGTGGCGGGCTGATTCGGCATCTCCGCCAGCGGCACCTCGATACTGAACACCGAGCCTCGCCCAGGCTGGGAACGCACCTGGATGCGGTAGTCGAGCATGCTGGCGATGCGATCAACGATCGCCAGCCCCAGCCCGACGCCAGCCCGTTCCGCCGCGCGCTGTACGCCAAGCTGGTTGAATTCTAGAAAGATCGACGGCAGCTGGTCGGCCTCGATCCCGCGGCCGGTATCCCAGACTTCTACCCGCAGCTTGTCGCCCCGCCGGCGCGCACCAAGGAAAACCCGGCCGCAGTCGGTGTAGCGGCAGGCATTGCTGAGGAAGTTACGCAGGATGCGGGTCAACAGCCGAAAATCGCTGCGCAGTGCATAGCCTGGAATGAAGTGATCGAAACCAAGCCCCTCCGCTTCGGCGACGGACTGGAACTCCGAAACCAGCGGCAGGAGCACCTCATCGAGCCGGTACACCTCGATGTCCGGCTTGATGGCCTGCTGGTCCAGTTTGGAGATGTCGAGCAGGTCGGTAAGCAAGTCCTCCGCGCCTTCCAGTGCCTGATGCGCGCGCTCCACGAGGGTGTGCTCGCCTGCTGGCAACGCGCGCTCGCGTAGCGTGGAGATCAGCAAACGGGCGGCATTGAGCGGCTGCAGCAGATCATGGCTCGCGGCGGCCAGATACTTGTCCTTGCTGCGGTTGGCCGCCTCGGCGGCGTCACGTGCCTTGCGCAGCTCCAGTGTTCGCTCGGCGACGCGCTGCTCGAGCTGCTCGTTGAGTTGCACCAGGTGCATCTGGGCGAGCTTGCGCTCGGTGATGTCCGCGACGAACCCCTCGACGAGGCCGTCTTCGTCCGGCTTGAGCAGCAGGTTCATCATGACGTCGATCGCGCTACCGTCCTTGCGCCTGAGCCGCGTCTCGTAGCCGAACAGGCCCAGTTGCGTGCTGAGCGTGTGGCGAATTCGCTTGAGCTCTTCTTCACCGCCGATAAACAGGTGGTGCGACAGATCGGTCAGCGCCCACAGCGCCTCGGTCGGGTTCTGGTAGCCGAGCATGCGCGCCAGTGCCGGGTTGGCGGCTCGGATGCCTTCCTGGAGGCTGGCCTGGAAGATCCCGTGCACGGCGTGTTCGAAGAGCCATTTGTAGCGGTTGCGCTCGGCCTCCAGCTCTTCGAGCCGTGCGACCAGTTCCGGGTAGTGGCTCTTGCGCGCCGAATGAGTGCCGAGACCGAGCAAGCCGGCCAGCGCATCATCCTGCTCAGAGTGCTTCGGCATACACCACTTCGACATCGCGCTGGGTGGATGAGCGCGGGTTGGTCAGGATGCAGGGGTCCTGCATTGCGTGCTGTGAGAGGAACGGAATGTCCGACAGATTGACCCCATGCAGGCGGAGCGTTTCATGGAAGCCGATGGCCTGCTTGAGACTGATCAGATGCTGCACGAGCCGTTCGCGAATCTGCCGGTGGTTCAGGCCGCGGCTGTCGATGCCGAGGGTCTCGGCCACCTTCTTGAAGCGGTCCGGCGCGGCGTCGTAGTTGAAGGCGACTACATGTTCGACCAGCACCGCATTGCACAGGCCGTGTGGCAGGTCCAGGTAACCGCCGAGGCTGTGCGACATGGCGTGCACGGCGCCAAGGATGGCATTGGAGAAGGCCAGCCCGGCCTGCATGCTGCCGAGCATGATCTTCTCGCGCAGGTCGATATCCGCGGGGTTGGCGATCATCTCCACCAGATGGCCATTGATCAGCCGCATGGCCTCCAAGGCGTGAGGATCGGTCAGTGGGCCATGGCCGGTGGACACGAAGGCCTCAATGGCATGCACCAGCGCGTCGATGCCGGTGCAGGCGGAGAGGAACGGATCCATGCTGAGCGTGGTTTCCGGGTCGATCAGCGACACATCCGGCACGGCACCCTTGCTGACGATCGAAAACTTCATCCGCTCGGCCTGGTTGGAGATGATCACAAACTGCGAGACATCGGCCGAGGTACCGGCTGTAGTCGGGATCAGGATCAGTGGTGGGCTCGGTACGCGCAGGGTGTCGACGCCTTCGAACTCGACGATGTCGCGGCCATGCGCGACGGCGATACCGATACCCTTGGCGCAATCCATGGGGCTGCCACCGCCAACGGCGACGATCACGTTGCAGCCTTCGTCGCGATAGACCTCGGCTCCCAGCATGACCTCTTCGGAACGCGGGTTAGCTGAAACCTGGGTGAACAGGTGAAAATCGATCTCCTGGCGCGCCAGGCTGGCCTGTACGTCGGCCACCCAGCCAGCCGTGACGACTCCGGGGTCAGACACCAACAGCACCTTGCGGGCGCCGAAGTTCTTCGCATAGTTGCCGGCGCTGTGCCGACAGCCCGCGCCGAAAACAATTTCTGGTGAGACGAATTTGCGCTGCAGGCTCAGGTTGGGGCTCATACAACAGCCTATCGTTATTGTTCTGGATGTCCGGCAAGCCTACTGCTTTCGGCTACCAAAGCAATCGGCAAATAGGCGCATGAGTCGCCAGGCTCAGCCGTCCAGTAAGCCTTGGTAGAAGGTGCATTCCCGCTCCAGCGCATCAGCCAGGTTGGCGGCCTGGCGGAAGCCGTGCCGCTCCTCTGGATAGAGGTGGTATTCGACCGGAACGCCCTGAGCGCGCAATGCCTCGACCATCGATGCGGTTTGCTCTGGCAGCACCACCGCATCCAGCCCGCCCTGGAAGAAGATCACCGGCACCTGGATCTGCGCTGCATTCTTTAACGGTGTGCGCTGCCGATAGCGGCGCGCGTCGAGATGGGGATCGCCTATCAGCCAATCCAGGTAATCCGCTTCAAACTTATGCGTGACCCGCCGCAACGCGAGCGGATCGCTGACGCCGTAGAGGCTCGCACCACCCGCAAATCCGGTATCTGCGGCCAGGGCGCACAAGGCGCTGTAGCCGCCGGCGCTGGACCCGCGAATGAAGGTGCGCGCCGGGTCGATTTCGCCGCGCTGCGCCAGGCACGCAACAGCGGCACAGGCGTCCTCCACATCGACCAGGCCCCACTGCTGATGCAGGCGTTGCCGGTAGGCTCGCCCGAAGCCGCTGCTGCCGCGATAGTTGATGTCCGCCACGGCGAAGCCGCGCTGCGTCCAGTACTGGATCCGCGCGTCGAAGACCGGATAGCTGGCGGACGTCGGGCCGCCGTGCATGAACACGACCAGTGGAGGTTTTTCGCCGGCAGCGCCTCGATGGCGGGCGTTGACCGGCGGGTAGAAAAACGCATGCGCGACCTCATCGACGCCCGTCGCGAAGCTAACGGCTTGTGGCTCGGACAGATTTTCGGACGGCAAAGGCTGCTCGCCGCCAGCGATGATTTCGATACGCCCATGTTGGCGGTCGATCGCCAGTATCGCCGGAGTCCGGCTGGGCGAACCGGCGATGCAGTAGTAGCGCTGGCCGTCCGCGGCGAGTTGCCGGCAGCGGCTAAAGCCCTCCGCCATCGGCCGCTCGCTGCCCGTATCGTCCAGTTCTGCGAGCAACGCATAGCCATCGACCATAGGTGTCAGCAGCAAACGGCCGCCCTCTAACGGCAGGTAGCTGTGGGTGCCGAGCTGCCAGGGCGCAGGCGCGTAATCGAACCGCCTGGCACAGCTGCGCTGCTCCGGCACTAGCTCGTTGGCCTGGATGTGCCAGGGTTGCCACCAGCCATCGCGATCGGTAAGGCAATACAGGGTGCCATCCGGGGCAAAGCGCGGTTGCTGCAGTGATTCATTGCCGTTGCCGGCCAGGCGATTGGCTTGCGCCAGTCGACCGTCCGCCATGAAGGATGCGGACCACAGCTGCGTGGCCGTCCAGGGCTGCTCTGGACGTTGCCATTGAATCCAGGCGAGGTGCTGGCCGGTTGGATCAAGGCAGGGCGAGGCGTAGAAATCGGCCCCTTCGAGCAGCACCCTTCGCGAACCTTCTCGTATAAAAAGGCTGACAATTCGGTGCGTTACGATGCCTTCTTCATGCGATTCCTCGACCGCAATGATCGCCTGGCGCTGCGCATCGAATTGCAGATCGCCGTAGCGTGTGCCCTCTCGCTGCCTCAGCGCGATAGGCATGCTGCCCTCACCCAGCGATTGCAGGTAGACGCATTGATCCGCTTCGTTGACGAAGGCGACGCCCTGCTCCGTGACGCATAGCGCGCCACCGCCGTATTCATACATACGGCTGCGTAGCGAAAACCCCGGTGGCGTCAGGCACCTGCAATTGCCGCCCTGCCAGAACCAGAGCGTGCAGCGCCCGTCCGCTGGGTCGTACTGCACCCAGAACAGGCCCCCATGACCCGCACGCAGCTCAGCGAAATCGCGACTAGCTGAAGCGGCGTCCGCAGCGGTCCAGGCGCTCTGCCAGAAGCCATACGGCGTTTCGGTCTTGGTCATCTGCCCACTCGCTTCCTGTTAGGCCTTTACGATCAGCCGAGAGGCCTGCTCGTTGCGGAAGGTCAGCTCGTCAAGCCCGCGCGGTGCCTGCTCAGCTTGGGCTCGCGCAGCGAGAATCGCGCCGTGATGGGCTGATTTGCTGCACACCGGGTCCGCGTTGGCCGCGTCTCCGGTGAGCATGAATGCCTGGCAGCGGCAGCCGCCGAAGTCTTTTTCCTTCTCGTCGCAGGACTGGCACGGTTCGGGCATCCAGTCGAAACCGCGGAATTTGTTGAAGCCCAGCGAGTGCTTCCAGATCTGCTCAATGCTCTGCTCGCGCACGTTCGGAAACGTGATCGGCAGCTGGCGGGCGCTGTGGCACGGCAGCGCAGTGCCATCGGGCGTGATGTCGAGAAATAGATTGCCCCACCCGTTCATGCAGCCCTTGGGTCGCTCTTCGTAATAATCGGGCGTGACGAAAATCAGCTTGCAGGGGTGGTTCTCGGCAGCCAGCTTCTCGCGCCATTCGTTGGTGATGCGCTCGGCGCGAACCAGTTGGGCCTTGCTCGGCAGCAGCCCGGCGCGGTTGAGCTCGGCCCAGCCGTAGAACTGGCAGGTCGCGAGCTCGACGAAATCTGCCTCCAACTCCAGGCACAGCTGGATGATGCGGTCGATGTTATCGATGTTGTGCCGATGGGTGACGAAGTTGAGCACCATCGGATAGCCGTGTGCCTTGACCGCGCGGGCCATGGCGAGCTTCTGCGCGAACGCCTTTTTCGATCCGGCGAGCAGGTTGTTCACCTCTTCGTCCGCGGCCTGGAAGCTGATCTGGATATGGTCGAGCCCGGCATCGGCGAACGCGGCGATCTTGCTTTCGGTCAGACCGATACCGGAGGTGATCAGATTGGTGTAGTAGCCGAGTCCGCGGGCCGCCGCGATCAGTTCGGCCAGGTCCTGGCGCACCAGCGGCTCGCCACCGGAAAACCCGAGCTGCGCCGCGCCCAGCTCACGCGCCTGGCGGAACACATCGATCCATTCGGCCGTGCTCAGCTCGTCATGGCTACGGGCGAAATCCAGCGGATTGGAGCAATAGGGGCACTGCAAAGGGCAGCGATAGGTCAGTTCCGCCAGCAGCCAAAGCGGCGGGCCCGGCTCGAAGCCCGGCTTAGCGAAGCTCGATCCAGAACCGTTCAACGGCGACCTCCAGGAACGCGACGATGTCCTCCTCGATGCCCTCGGCATCCGGGTAGCGGGCCTGCAGGTCGGCAACGATGGCGCCCACAGTGCGTGTGCCATCGACCTCACCGAGCACGGCCGAAGCGCTCTCGTTGAGCTTGATCATGCCCTCCGGGTAGAGCAGCACGTGGCAGTCCTGCGCGGGTTCCCACTGGAAGCGAAAGCCACGGCGAAACGCCGGGACGCGGGTCAGCATGTCGGTCATTGCCTGCTCCTCGGTCAGGGCCTGGCTCATGGCTTGATGCCGGTGTGCCAGACGCGCTGGCGCGTGACGGTGTGGTACGGCGGGCGATCCAGCTCGTAGGCCATGCTCATGGCGTCGAGCATGCTCCAAAGCACGTCGAGTTTGAACTGCAGGATGTTGAGCATCCGCTCCTGGCCTTCCCTCGTCGTGTAATGCTCGAGCGTGATGCGCAGGCCGTGCTCGACATCCCGCCGCGCCTCCTTCAGCCGCTTGCGGAAGTAGTCATAACCGGACGGATCGATCCAGCCATAGTGCTGCGGCCAGGCGTCGAGCCGCGACTGGTGGATGGTCGGCGCGAAGAGTTCGGTCAGCGAACTGCTGGCCGCCTCCTGCCAGACGGCGCGGCGGGCGAAATTGACATAGGCGTCTACCGCGAAGCGCACGCCGGGCAGCACGAGTTCCTGAGACAACACCTGTTCGCGGTCCAGCCCCACGGCTTCGGCCAGCCGTAGCCAGGCTTCGATTCCCCCTTCCTCACCCGGCCGACCGTCGTGATCGATGATGCGCTGGACCCACTCGCGGCGGGCATCGCGGTCCGTGCAGTTGGCCATGATCGCCGCGTCCTTCACCGGGATGCAGACCTGGTAGTAGAAACGGTTGGCGACCCAGCCCTGGATCTGCTCGGGCGTGGCGCGGCCTTCGTACATTGCCCGATGGAAAGGATGGTGGATGTGGTAGTAGTCGCCCTTGGCGCGCAGCGCCTGCTCGAATTCGGCGGGGGTCATGGCTGGCAGGGTCATGAAGGCTTCCTTGGTCCGGCCCGACTGCGCTGGCGGCGCGACGGGCTTCGATGAGGTCGTGTCTGGTGTGCTGTTGCCATGCTAAAGCTCGATGCTCATGCCATCGAACGCCACCTCGATGCCATGCTCGCCGAGGATTTCCCGCTCGGCCGAGTCCTCGTCGAGGATGGGGTTGGTGTTGTTGATGTGGATGAGGATCTTGCGTGCGGCAGGCATGCCGTCGAGCACCTCGATCATGCCGCCGGGACCGCTCTGCTGCAGATGGCCCATCTCCGAGCCGAGCTTGGTGCCCACCTCACGGACGCGCATCTCGTCGTCGCGCCAGAGCGTGCCGTCCACCAGCAGGCAGTCGGCGCCGCGCATCAAATCGAGCAACTGCGGGCTGACCTTGCCCAGGCCCGGCGCGTAGAACAGGGTCCCGCCGGTCGTCCGGTCCTCGATCAGCAGGCCAATGTTGTCACCGGGGTGCGGGTCGTTGCGGTGCGGCGAGTAAGGCGGAGCGGCGCTGCGCAGCGGGATCGGCGTGAACTTCAGACCCGGGCAGGCCGGAATGGAGAAATCGCCATCCAGCGCAATGGGGTTCCAGCGCAGGCCGCCGTTCCAGTGTTCGAGCATCTTGAACACGGGGAAACCAGTGGTGAGGTCCTGATGGACCATCTCGGTGCACCAGACATCATGCGGGCAGCCCTCGCGCAGGGTCAGCAGGCCAGTGGTGTGGTCGATCTGGCTGTCGAGCAGGATGATCGCGCCGATAGCAGTGTCCCGCGGGCCACGCGCGGGTTGCAGCTTGGGAAAGGATTCGAGCTGCGCGCGGATGTCCGGTGAGGCGTTGCACAGGATCCAGTCTTCGCCGTTGGCGCTGATGGCGATCGAGGACTGGGTGCGAGGCCGAGCGCGCAGCGTGCCGTTGCGCAGCCCTGCGCAATTGGCGCAATTGCAATTCCATTGGGGGAAGCCGCCGCCAGCAGCCGAACCGAGAATCTGGATATGCATGGGCAGCTCCCTGAAAAGCGGAGCCCCGGCCGGGGCCGGGGCAGATCGATCAGCGGTTGGCGAAGTACATGGTGACTTCGAAACCAATACGCAGGTCGGTAAAAGCAGGCTTAGTCCACATTGCAGGTTCCTCTCTGGTCTGGTGCCGGACGTATTCCGACGCCGCATTAAGCACCCAGGTCTGCGAAAAGCAGAATGGTACTTTGGAAGGAGACCGCGCCCTGCGTTGGTAGTGCCATGCGCCCTGCCCTCGCCAGGCCCGGCGCCAGAGCCGTGCAGACCGTTCGTCAGCCGTTGCGCGTCGCCGGGCGTCCATGCGTGCCGCGCCAGCCCAATTCATTGCTCAGGGTCGCCATCGGCGAAAACATGTCGTAATCGAATTCGGTCAGCCTGATGCCCTCGCGGACGCGGATCGGCCAGTCGTGGTTAGCCAGCGCGGCCTTGCCGATGGCCAGCAGGTCGGCCTCGCCGCGCTCGAGCAAGCCTTCGGCCTGTGCGCCGGTCGCGATGCCGCCGTTGGCCACGACAGGGATCGACACGCATGCCTTGGCGATCGCCGCGAGGCTCGGCCCGTCCTCGAAGGCCGGTGCGCTGGCGTCATACTCGGTCACGTGCAGGTAGTCGAGGCCCGCGCCAGCGAGCGTCACGAAACGATCGCGCGCCGCCTCGACGCCGCCGTCCCACTTCAGGCGGCTGTTGGTCACCATGCCCTGCGACAAGCGCATGCCGACGACGAAGTCCGCCCCGACGGCGTCGCGAACGGCTCGAATGACCTCCAGCGGCAACGCCAGCCGCGCCTTGTGGTCGCCACCCCAGCGGTCGGTCCGCTGGTTGAATTCCGCACTGATGAATTCGTGGAGCAGGTAACCGTTGGCGCCATGCAGCTCGACGCCATCGAACCCCGCCGCTCGCGCATGGCGGGCAGCCTGAACGAAGCCTTCAATCGCGTCCTGGATCTCCGTTTCAGTCATTTCGGCCGGCGTGGCGTAAGGTCCCTCACCGCCATAGAAGCTCAACTGCCGCCCGTCCGGCTGCACGGCGGAGGGCGCGACGTGGCGGGCATGGTGGATATTGCCCTGGGTCTGAGCACCGCCGTGCATCAGCTGCGCCACGATCGCCGCGCCTGCCTGGTGAACCGCGGTCACGACCGGTACCCAGCTGTCGCGATGCGCCTCGGTCGCCAGCCCTGGCTGATTGAAATAGCCCTGGCTGTAAGCGGTGTCGGTGTAGATGCCTTCGGTGATGAGCATGCCGAAACCACCCTCGGCGAAGGCCTGGTAGTAGTCACGCATCATCTCGTTGGCCATGCCTTCCGGCTCGGCACTGACACGCGTCATCGGGGCCAGGACGGCACGGTTGGGAAGTGTCAGGGCGTTCAGCTTGAGGGGGTCGAACAAGCGGGGCATGGGTGGCTCCTCATCAGTGGGGTCTGCTGAATCTGAGAGGGGCATGGGCATGAGCGTTGGAGTTCGGTTCGGTACGCCGTCGTCCTCGCCGGCATCGAACAATCGAAGGCGAACCAGCCGATGGGGAGTTGGTTGAGCGCTTGGTTTCGCCCAACGCGAAGATCGCCGAATTTCCGCGAATACGTCCCCTTTTGCCACCACTCCAGTGCCACACCGAAAACCACCAGCCAAAAAAAACGCGACCCATGGGGTCGCGTCGCGTTGATGAACCGATCAGGCACCGCCTGCGCCCAACCGATCCCCGCACCGCAGTGCGAGCCAGTCAAACCGGCGCGCTGGAGCGAACGCGCCGGATCCTCCGAGTTGAAACCTGCTGGCTAGAAGAAGCCCAGCGGGTTGATGTCGTAGCTGATCAAGAGGTTCTTGGTCTGCTGGTAGTGGTCGAGCATCATCTTGTGGGTTTCGCGACCGACACCGGACTTCTTGTAACCACCGAACGCCGCGTGCGCCGGATACAGGTGGTAGCAGTTGGTCCAGACACGGCCGGCCTTGATTCCGCGGCCCATGCGGTAGGCGCGGTTGATGTCGCGGGTCCAGACGCCGGCGCCCAGGCCGAACTCGGTGTCATTGGCGATTGCCAGCGCCTCGGCTTCATCCTTGAAAGTCGCGACGCCCACTACCGGCCCGAAGATCTCTTCCTGGAACACGCGCATCTTGTTGTGGCCCTTGATCAGGGTCGGCTGCACGTAGTAACCCGTCGACAGGTTGCCCTCGAGCTTCTCCGCGGCACCGCCGGTGAGGATCTGCGCGCCCTCCTGCTGGGCAATTTCCATGTAGGAGAGGATCTTGTCGAACTGCTGCTCGGACGCCTGGGCACCGACCATGGTGTCGGTATCCAGCGGATTGCCACGCTTGATCGCCTTGATCTTCTTCATCACCACTTCCATGAAGGGCTCGAAGATCGATTCGTGAATCAGTGCGCGCGACGGGCAGGTGCAGACTTCGCCCTGGTTGAAGAACGCCAGCACCAGACCCTCGGCCGCTTTTTCGATAAAGGCCGGCTCGGCGTTCATGATGTCTTCGAAGAAGATGTTCGGGCTCTTGCCGCCCAGTTCCACGGTGCTCGGGATGATGTTCTCAGCAGCGCAACGCATGATGTGCGAGCCGACCGGAGTCGAGCCGGTGAAGGCGATCTTGGCGATACGGGTGTTGGTGGCGAGTGCCTGACCCGCTTCCTTGCCGAAGCCCTGGACGATGTTCAGCACGCCGGCCGGCAGCAGGTCGCCAATGATTTCAGCCAGGACCATGATCGACAGCGGGGTCTGCTCGGCGGGCTTGAGCACCACGCAGTTGCCGGCGGCCAGCGCCGGCGCCAGCTTCCACGCGGCCATCAGCAGCGGGAAGTTCCACGGGATGATCTGCCCGACCACGCCCAGCGGCTCGTGGAAGTGATAGGCCGCGGTGTGCTCGTTGATCTCGGCAGCGCTGCCTTCCTGGGCGCGGATGCAGCCAGCGAAGTAACGGAAGTGATCGGCGGCCAGCGGCACGTCGGCGTTCAGGGTTTCACGCACGGCCTTGCCGTTGTCCCAGGTCTCGGCAATGGCGAGTTTTTCCAGGTTGGCTTCGATGCGGTCGGCGATCTTCAGCAGGATCAGGGCGCGGTCCTGGACGGCAGTCTTGCCCCAGGCATCAGCGGCGGCGTGAGCGGCATCCAGCGCCTTCTCCACGTCTTCGGCGCCCGAACGAGGGAATTCAGCGATGACTTCACCATTGACCGGCGAGGTGTTGACGAAGTACTCGCCCTTGACCGGCGGGACGAATTCACCGCCGATGAAGTTGCCATAGCGTGGCTTGAAGGAAATGACGGAGCCTTCCGTACCGGGTTGGGCGTAGATCATGAGCGGCCTCTCTGTTTTTCTGCTTGTAGGAGCCTGGCCGGGAAAAGGTCAGGGCATGGAACGATCTTAGGCAGCCCACACTCGCCTCCGAAATGCACCCAACGGCGCGATGAGTTCGTTATTTGGTAGTAGGCGCAAGGCGTTAGCACGGTGGTCCGGCGGGGTGCCGTCTGGCACCTCGGTATGGCCCCGTACTCCGCTGGCCGAATAAATTCGGCCCTACAGGTTCTGCCAACCGATCGGCCCCGCACGCGCCGTAGGGGCGAATTTATTCGCCCGACGGGGTTCCGCCTGGCACTTCGGTGAAGCCCCAGACTCCGCTGGCCGAATAAATTCGGCCCTACAGGTGCCACCAACCGGTCGGGCCTGCACGCACCGTAGGGGCGAATTTATTCGCCCGACGGGGTTCCGTCTGGCACTTCGGTGAAACCCCGTATTCCGCTGGCCGAATAAATTCGGCCCTACAGGATTTGCCAACCGATCGGTCCCGCACGCACCGTAGGGGCGAATTATTCGCCGGCGGGGTGCCGTCTGGCACTTCGGTGAAGCCCCGTACTCCGCTGGCCGAATAAATTCGGCCCTACAGGTTCTGCCAACCGATCGGGCCCGCACGCACCGTAGGGGCGAATTTATTCGCCCGGGCAAATAAAAACCCCGCCAGGCGGCGGGGTTTCGGGTGCATGGCGGATCAGCGCTGGGCGACCGCCCGGTCCTTCGGCAGCTTGAAGGTCCAGACCATGCCGCCCTGGTTGAAGTCCTTCACGCGCTTGGCGACTTCGCCGCCCCACAGCGGAACAGCGCCGCCCCAGCCAGAGAGGACGGAGACATACTGCTCGCCATCCATCTCCCAGGTGACGGGCGAGCCGACGATGCCCGAACCGGTGTTGAACTCGTACACCTTCTTGCCCGTCTTGGCGTCGAACGCCATCAGGAAGCCTTCAGGGTTACCCGTGAATACCAGGTTGCCCTTGGTCGCCAGCACACCGCCCCACAGCGGCGCGTAATTCTCGTAGCGCCAGACTTCCTTGCCGGTCTTCGGGTCGATGGCGCGCAGCACGCCGATGTATTCCTCGTTCAGCGGATGGATGGTGAAGCCCGCACCCAGGTAGGCCGCGCCCTTCTTGTAGGCGACGCCTTCGTTCCAGATGTCCATGCCCCACTCGTTGGAGGGTACGTAGAACAGGCCGGTGTCCTGGCTGTAGGCCATGGGCATCCAGTTCTTGCCGCCGAGGAAGGACGGTGCGACGAACACCGAAGAGCCCTTGTCCGCGTCGCCCGGCTTGCCGGGGCGGTTGGCATCGTCGTAGATCGGGCGCCCGTCCTTGTCCAGGCCCTTGGCCCAGGTGATCTTGTCGACGAACGGGAAGCCGCGGATGAACTTGCCGTTGGTGCGGTCGAGCACGTAGAAGAAGCCGTTGCGGTCCGCGGTACCGGCCGCCTTGATGGTCTTGCCGCCGTCCTGGTAATCGAAGGAGATCAGCTCGTTCACACCGTCGAAGTCCCAGCCATCATGCGGCGTGGACTGGAAATGCCACTTGATCGAGCCATCGTCCGGGTCCAGCGCCAGGCGCGATGATGAGTACAGGTTGTCGCCAGGGCGCAGGTGGGAGTTCCACGGCGAGGGGTTACCGGTGCCGAACAGCAGCGAGTCGGTATCCGGGTCGTAATAGCCGCCGAGCCAGGGTGCAGCACCGCCGGTCTTCCACAAGTCGCCCGGCCAGGTCTTGCCGGCTTCGCCGCCGGAAATGCCGTTCTCGACCTTTTTACCGTCCTTCATGACATAGCCCATGTGCCCTTCGACGGTCGGGCGGCTCCAGAGCAGTTCGCCGTTCTTCGGGTTGTAGGCTTCGATCTTGCCGACCACGCCGAACTCGCCACCGGCCACACCGGTAATGAGTTTCCCTTTGACGACCATCGGCGCGGCAGATATCGAGTACCCGGCTTTATAGTCGGCTACCTCCTTCTTCCAGACGACCTTGCCGGTGTCCTTGTTCAGCGCGACCAGTTTGGCGTCCAGGGTGCCGAAGATAACCAGATCGTCATAAAGCGCCACACCGCGGTTGATGACGTCGCAACACGGCATGATCCCGTCGGGCAGGCGCGCGTCGTACTGCCACAGTTCCTTGCCGGTGCGGGCATCGACTGCAAACACGCGGGAATAGGACCCGGTGATGTACATGACGCCGTCCTTGATCAGCGGCTGGGCTTCCTGGCCACGTTGTTTCTCGCCGCCGAATGAGAAGCCCCACACCGGACGCAGCTCGGTGACGTTATCGACGTTCAGCGTGTCCAGGGTGCTGTAGCGCTGGCCTTGCAAACCCAGCCCATTGGTAACGATCTGATCGGTGGATTTAGCGTCATCGAGGATTTCCTGGTCGGTGACTGCCCATGCCGACACGCTGGACAACGCCACGGCGGCGCAAAGCGCTTTCAGGACGAAGGGCTTGCGAAGACCGGTGTGCTTCATTGCGGCTACCTCTACGGGTTCATTGTTATCGTCGCCGGGAAAGATTCCCGGTATGGCCAGATTCTTCGGTGAAGGCCCTTTGCCAACAATTGAACGCAGTACCGATTTCCGTAGTTCCTTGGTAGCAATACCCTGCTGCAGCGTGCGCCGCGTGCCGCCTGACGAGACTAGAAGCACGCGCAGAACCTGCCACGGCATGAGCAGCACCAGCACAGATCATTGGCCCCGTTGATAGCGATAACCTGGCGCTGAGCCAGACAAGCGATCCAGGCGGGCACGACCCGTCGCGAGCCGATACGATAGCCACCTTGACCCCAGCTCCATGGCGAACACGCCCGTCGAGCTGCTCCTTCCTGTAATGGACGTCTGAATGAAAGCCAACTGGCCCCCGTTTCCCTGGGTTTGTTTCGCCATGTGCGTGGGTGTGATGGGCACCGCGCTGATCTCGCCTTTGTATCCGTTGTACAAGGCCGAATGGGCGCTGCGCACGAGCGATGTCTCGTTGATCTACGTGGTGTACATGGTGGGCGCCCTGTCCGGGCTGCTGTTCATGGGGCGCCTGTCGGATACGCTCGGCTTCCGGCGAGTCATGATGGCCGGGCTGCTGCTTGGCTGGCTTGGCACCCTGGTCACCATGCTCGCGTGGGATCTCCTGAGTTTGAATGTTGGTCGCTTCGCCGTCGGGCTGTCCTCCAGCCTGATCGTTACCAGCGCCTCCGTGGGCCTGGTGCAAATATCTCGCGAAGGGGCCTCGCAGCGGATCTCGACGATTACCAGTTTTCTACTGGCCTTTGGCTTCGGCCTCGGGCCGATCACCGGTGGAATCATCGGGCAATGGTTCAGCCATCCGTTGTTCGCGACCTATGTGCCGACGTTGGTGCTTGGTGTGCTGGCGATCTATGCGCTGATGCGTGTCGAACTCAAGGGCACCAGCGCCCCAGCCCCGCAGGCGCCAAGCTGGCGCGCCTTCGTGCCGCGGCTGGCCTGGGCGGACCGCGCCGACTCACTCGCCTTCGCTTTGACCTGCGCGTGCCCCTTCTTCGCCTTCGGCGTGTTTGGCGTCTACGCGTCGATGGCGCCGCTGTTTCTGGACCAGATGGTGCCCTGGCATGGGCCAATCGTTAGCGGCACTGCAATCGGGGTGATCTTGCTGGCGTCGGCGACCGTGCAGCTAATCTCGGCGCGGATGAGCCTGCGCTGGTGCGGGTTCCTCGGCCTGCTGGCCGTGGTATTGAGCAACGCAATGCTGGTGCTCAATTTCAGGATCGGCTCGCCAGTGATCTTCGCCGTCGGCGTCAGCAGCGCGGCTATCGGGCACGGCCTCTGCCTGCTAGCCGGCATCAGCATGGTGAACCGCATCGCCTCGCCCACTCAGCGCTCTGGCCTGATATCGACTTACCTGGTGTGCGGCTACGTTGGTAGCATCGTGCCGCTGATCGCCGCCGGCTGGATCGCGGACCATTTCGGTCTGCCCATGGCGATCACCATCCTGAGCCTGTCCGTCATCGCTATCGCCACGCCGGCAGCCATCGGCTACTTCCAGCACCCTCGCATGCGGGCGGCATGAAGCGCCACCGAAAGAACATAGCCGCGCGCACTCGGCTGAGCGGAGCTTCGCCAGCCCTTAACGTCTCGCGGCGCTGGGTTGCGGGCTCGCCCTACTGTGCCTCGTACAGCTCTGGCAGTTCGTAGCGCAGGCCGTAACGCCCGTACAGCCGCTCGACGTCACCGTCCCGAATCAGGCTTTCCAATTCGCCTTCAAGTGCGTAGGCCAGTTGGCGATTGGATTGATGGACGGCCATGCCCAGATCCCAAGCCTGCCTGCCCATGTTGGGGTAGGCGTTTTCGCCAAGCTTGAGGTGGCTGTCGCGCGCCTCGTGCAACATCCAGTCGATCTCGCCACGCATGGCCATGGTTGCATCGACCTCGCCCGTTTGCATGGCGACGAAAGCGGCCTGGGCGGTCGGGTAATGGTGGAGCATCTTCGAGATGCTGCCGTTGAATACTGAAGACAGGTAGAACGACGGCACGCTTTCGACTTCCACACCCACCGGGTGATACCGCAGGATTCCAACGCTGGACAGGTCCGTCACGCGTCGATCGTCATAGGCTGACTGCCAGCGCTCACGCTGGTAGGGGCCGAACATCACCACCAGCTCGTTGATCAACTCGCCCATCTCGTTCTGCTTGTAGGCAAATTCGCGGTCGTACGGGACGCGCATCATCACGTCGGCCAGCACGTTCGGCCGCAGGTAATGGCCCTTCCAGATGAAGTTGCGCAAGTCGTCGTCGAGGGTTTCGTCGGGCGTGATCCAGAGGACCTCCAC
Source organism: Stutzerimonas chloritidismutans (assembly GCF_051486945.1). Lineage (GTDB taxonomy): Bacteria > Pseudomonadota > Gammaproteobacteria > Pseudomonadales > Pseudomonadaceae > Stutzerimonas > Stutzerimonas chloritidismutans_B. The sequence goes on from NZ_JAHVDX010000001.1 coordinate 389,774, forward strand.
CTTCAATTGCAGGCGCTTGGCAAGCTCGTTCGCCAGCTCGACGTCAACTCCGCGCGGCTCCCCATCGGCGATGAAACTGTACGGTGGAAAGTTCTCGTACATCGCGACCTTGAGCACGCCCGAGTCGATGATGTCGTCATACGCACGAACCTTCACGATATCCGCCTGGGCTACCGCGCAAGTCAGTAGCAGGCACAGACCTGCGAACAACTGGCGCATTGCGATCACCGCTTGGCCGCTTCGCTTTCGATATAGGTACGGATAGCCCAGAGCGCTTCCTGGCTGAGGTAATCAGCCATGCGCGGCATGTACACCGCGCCGTCGCGCACTGCACCGTTGATCACGCGTTCCTTGTACCACTCGTCACCGTCGTAGCTGGCTTCGAGCTCGCGCAGGTCAGGCGCAATCCCGCCGGAAATGGCCTCGAGGCCATGGCAGCGTGCGCAGTTCTGGTTGTAGGCCGAGGAGCCGATTGCGACCGCTTTGTCATGATCCTCACTGGGCGCCCGATAAGGATTTTCATCGACCCACTCCTCGCCCAGCGGCGTCAGGCCCTTGGTTTCGACCTTCTGTGGCGTAACGTCCCCGTGGGCCAGGGCCAGGCCGGCAAAGCCCAGCAGACCTGCAGCGAAGAACGTGCGCAGTGCGATTTTATTGTTCATGACGACCACCATTGTTTTTGAGTACTGAGCAAGGCAGCCCCAGTCGGAGCGCATGGTGGGCATCTTGTAGCCGACGCCGGGCCGGCAGAATCCTGCTTTGGTTGTCGGAATCTCGTTCCTTGGTAGTAGGGCCGGTTGGCGCGTCGCGCGGCACTCAGGAAGCAAAGCGGCGGCCTGCAGTGATTCGCAAGTGCCCGCCAGGGCAGCTGCCCTGTCCAGCGCGACCGACCGTACGACTGCCGATGGCGAGAGGTAGATAGCCGCGCGATGGCGCGCCGAACCTGCCTCGGCCCGGCGCGCTCGCCCGGTCAGTGCCGGCCGGGTTTGTCGAGCGATAACACCGGGCCGACCCGGCGCTTGAGCAGCCCTGGAATCGCCTGAGCCGGATGCACCCGCGTACGCAGCGTCGGCTGCCAAGACGTGTCGGTGACCAGTTGCGCCTCTTCGGCAGCATTGGCGTTGTAGAGCGCCAGCAGGTCCACCTTGCGCCGATTGATGATGTTGTCTCGCGTGGTAATCGCCTGGCCCTTCCAGTACTTGATGATCCGCTCAGGCTTGGCCGCAGGGCTCAACGTGAAGGCATTAGCCTCGGCCCAGATGTGCGATTCGTAGCCCACCCCAAAGACATAGCCGAATGACACCCGAGCATTATCGTTACGAATGAAATGATTGTTGTAGACATCCGCTTGGCCCCAGCGCAGCCGAGGCGCACGTTGACCGATATTGACGAATTCGTTGTGGTGAATAGTGACGCGCAGCTTGCCGGGGTCGCCTGCCGCCGTAGAGTCGGTGGAGCCGATCAGCATCAGTTTGTCGCGGTTCTCGAAGCGGTTGTAGGAGACCGTCACCAGATCCGAGCCATAGGTGATATCCACCGAGCCGTCGTGCTGTTGGAACGGCCTGCCGAAGTAGGACGGGGCCATATCGTCGTAATCCGGTGCGTCGGTGTAGTAGTTGTGATCGATCCAGACATGGGTCGATCCGTTGATGATCTGCACCATGTCGTATTCGCTGTTCCAATTGCCGGCCGAACCATCGGTCGGGTCCCACTGCGGAAAACAGTCGCTGACGGCCTTGTGATTCAAATTTCGCACGATCACGTTGTGCGCCCCGTCTATGCGCAACGAAAGGCCAATCAAGCTGGCCTCGGGATTCGCACCGATGATGGTGGTATTGCTGGGTACCTGCAGCAGCATCACATTTCGCTGATTCAACGCCGCTTGCCGACGGGCCTCTTCCAGCGGGCCGGTAGGTTCGGTGTCCCAGCCCCAGACGGCCGGGTCGTATGTGGCGAGGTATTGGTCAAGGCTGTAGCCGGTGCCTCGCGCATAGTCGTCACACGACAACGGATTGCCGGCCTCGTCGGCGTTACCCAAGAGCGTGCCGTGTACGCGGATGATCTTGGGCTGATCGCCCGCCTCGTCGAGCGCGGCCTTCATTTGTGCGCGCGTCGTAACGTCGTAGACGCGTTCTGGCCGAGCATTGGCGCCCCCGGTCGTACCGGCGCCCATAGAAGCAAAACCGTCACGCGCAGGCAGCGTTTGGCGCTCCAGCGGCACCTTGCCGTGCCCGCCACCGAAATGCGCGACCGAAGCCGCAGTGACACCCATCGGGACGAGCCCGACACCCGCCGACAGCGCGATAGCCGATACAACCTTTCGCATGTTCTTATCCTTATTCTTGGATTGTTGTCATACCTCACAATCCACCTTTCCGCTAGAAAAGCTGGATATGAGGCCAATCCGAGTCTAGGCGGCACTTGAGCGGGGTCAAGGATACATATGACGTCATACCTTTCTCACTGTGGTTAACCGACGAAAGGTGATGCGACAGCAAGCAAACCAGACGGGAATTCATTGCGAAACCCGGCTAGGCTACAGCGCCAAGGCCGTCCGATCGGCCACCATTCGAGTGCCCCGATGCCCCTGATCCGCATACCCCTGATCGCTGATATGGACACCCTGCCCCGCCTGGACGGCTTGCCGAGCGAACGAATCGTCATCCCGGAAACCCCGGCCAGCCTGACCGCTGCCGTGGAAGCGCTCATGGCGTGGCGTCACGTCGGTTTCGATACCGAATCCAAGCCGACCTTCCGCCCCGGAGAGCTCACGACCGGGCCGCACCTGATCCAGCTCGCCACGCCTGAGACGGCGTATCTCTTTCAGGTAGGCACCGACGGCAGCATCGAGGCGGCGCGCACTGTGCTGGAGTCGCCGGAGGTCCTGAAGATCGGGTTCGGCCTCGGCTCGGATCGGTCACGCCTGCGTAACCGGCTCGGGATTGACCTCAAGCCTTTCATCGACCTGGGCACCACGCTTCGCTACGAGGGCAAAAAGGGCCAGGTCGGCCTGCGTAGCGCCGTGGCGGGCGTGCTCGGTGCGCGAGTCAGCAAGTCGCGCAGTGTTTCCACGTCGAATTGGGCCAATCCTGTACTGAGCGAGGCTCAACGTCGCTACGCCGCGAACGATGCGTATGCGGCGCTGCTTGTGTTCCTGGCTTTAGGGGACGACCCGGAGCGGCTGCTCGCTGACCGAATCATGCCGGCGCCCTGACCGAACCGCGTATTGGAAGGCTCGCCAAACCTGCAACCCCTCGCCCGTGCGGGCGTCTACCCAGTAGATGAATTCGGGAGGTGAGCGTGGAAGGTATGTTTTTCAGCGGCTGGTCAACACTGGTCCGCACCTTGGTCGTCGGCGTGCTGGCGTACATCAACTTGATCGTGCTGCTGCGCCTGTCAGGACGTCGGACCCTGTCGAAGATGAACGCCTTCGATCTGATCGTCACCGTGGCGTTGGGCTCGACCTTCGCCACCATTCTGCTGAACCGCGACGTATCGCTCGCCGAAGGCACCCTCGCGTTGGCGCTGCTCATCGGCCTGCAATACCTGGTGACCTGGACAAGCGTGCGTGTCAGCTGGGTGCGCAAGGTCGTCACGGGGGAGCCGGCACTGCTGCTCTACCAGGGCTCGATGCTGCAGAGCGCCATGCGCGCCGCGCGGGTGACAGAGGATGAAGTGCACTCAGCCATCCGTTCGAGCGGCCTATCGGCGCTGGACGAGGTCGAGGCGGTCATTCTCGAAACCGACGGCAGCTTCAGCGTGGTGAAGGCTGGATCGGCTGACAGCCGCTCCAGCCTTGCCGGCGTGACGACACCCGGCCCCCGCGACATTCAGGTCTGACGCACGCGGTGAGCCCATGGACGTCTTGCTGAATATCGACGTAGCCGACCTGAAGCGCGGCATCCATTTCTACGAGGCGGCGCTTGGCCTGCGCCTGAGCCGCACCCTTTTCGACGGTAGCGCGGCAGAGCTGCTCGGCGCCCGGTGCCGCCTCTACCTGATCGAGCGGGACGCACATGATGCCGTAGCGGCAAACCCCGACCCTTGGGCCCGACACTGGACGCCCATTCACCCTGATTTCGTGGTGCAGGATATCGGTTCGGCCGCCGCGCGTGCCGTGACGGCAGGCGCCACGCAGGAAACCCCGATACGCACGTTCGGGTGGGGCAAGCTGGCTACTTTCGCCGACCCCTTCGGCAACGGCTTCTGCCTGATCGAATTTGTCGGCGAGCCTTACGAGGTGCCGGGCCCGGCCGGCACCTGCATTGATACGAAACGCGATTAACAGCCAACCACACCACAACTTCAGTGTTGACCGGCGTGTCAACACTGTCAGCGGCGCTTGGCGATGAACGGCATTTAAGAACGGTTTCGTTTCGCCGAAAAACGGAGGGAGCGGACTGCTCTTCCATTCATCGGGTACGAACCATGTTCAACAAGAAGCTGAAGCAGGAGCTGGCGGAGCTTCGCGAGGAAGTCGCGACCAATCGTCAGATCAAGGAATCCCTGTATCGGGAAATGATGGTGTTGGAAATCGACACCCAAGGTCGAATACAGCACCCCAACCCGAGTTTCCTCAGCGAAATGGGCTACCGCCTCGAAGATCTCGTGGGCCGGTCGCTGGACAGTTTCTTTTCCGATGAATTCAAGAAAGAGCCCAACTACACCAGCCTGAAAAACGCGATGCCGCGTGGCGAACACATCAGCGGTGCGTTTCGCGTGTTGCAGGCCAACGGCAAAGAGGCCTAGTTACGTTCGATTTGGCAGCCGATCAAGCATGCCGACGGCACGTTGCGTCAGTACACGCTGTGCGCCAACAACCTGACCCGCACCATTGCCACCTCGCGCGAGCATGAAAGCGTGATCAGCGCCCTGAAGCGTTCTACCGCCGTCATCGAATTCGACCTCGATGGCCACGTGCTGACCGCCAACCAGCAGTTCCTCGACGGCATGGGGTATCGCCTGGAGCAGATCAAGGGCAAGCATCACCGCATGTTCTGCGAGCGGGATGAGACCGAATCACCGTCGTACCGTGAGTTCTGGGCGCGCCTGAACCGCGGCGAGTTTGTCGTCGATCGCTTCAAGCGTGTCGACTCGCACGGCCAGCTCGTGTGGCTGGAGGCCTCCTACAACCCCGTTCACGATGTCTACGGCAAGCTCTACAAGGTGATCAAATTTGCCACGGTCATCACTGAGCAGGTCAACCGCGAACTGGCCGTGTCAGACGCCGCGACCATCGCTTACAGCACCTCTCAGCAAACCGACCTGAGTGCCCAGCGCGGCGCGCAAGTCGTCCAGCAGACGGTCGAAGTCATGCGCCGTATCGCCGACCAGATGCAGGATGCGTCGGACGGCATCGAAGCGCTGGACAAGCAGTCTCAGCTGATCAGCTCGATCCTCAAGACCATCAGCGACATCGCCGACCAGACCAACCTGCTGGCCCTGAACGCGGCGATCGAAGCCGCCCGCGCTGGCGACCAGGGTCGCGGCTTCGCGGTCGTGGCTGACGAAGTCCGGCAGCTTGCCGCTCGGAGCAGCAAGGCGGCGGAGGAAATCGTCGGGGTCGTTGGCAAGAACCAGGACTTGGCTCAAGCCGCCGTGCGCAGCATGTCGACTAGCCGCAGCCAGGCCGAAAGCGGGCTGGAACTCGCCAGCCAGGCCGGTGCAGTCATTGTCGAGATCCAGGATGGCGCCCAGCGCGTCGTGAGCGCGGTCGGCCAGTTCGCCAGTCAGTTGCATAGCTGACGGCGGCTCAATCGGTGCGGTCGTCGCCGTAGACGTCGCGCCATTGCCAACCGTCAGCTTCCAGCAGCGCACCGAGCAGTGCACGACGTGCCTCTTCTTCCCGGGATGGGCCGCTCGCCACGATCGGAATACCCGCCTCGCGTAACGCATCCAGGGAAACCGACGGCGGCGCCATGCTGGGTTGCTGCTTGGCCAGATAAGCCGAGCGATGCAGTTCGAGGTGCTTGTCCAACGCCGAGCGAAGCATCCGGCGCTTGAGCCCGTCTTGCGGCACCGCCGGCGCGACCCGGTCGAGCAGCCGCAGTGCTTCGTCGATCATCGCGATCGCCGGTATCACGTTCTTGCCGGCATGGCTGTTGTGAAAGCAGCGGATGACCGGGTACGCATGGTGGTTGAGCGTGTGCTCGACCAGCATCTGTCGCAGATCGGTCGCGTTGTCATAGAACGACGAGAAATCGCGCCCGTTCCAGCTGTTCACCAAGATCGCCTGAGGCGTCCCGCCCATGCTCGTGATGAACAGGCTGAGCTGGTTCTGCAGGCTTACCGCCGAGAGCACCGGCACGATGTAGGTGATCGCGGCCGTGATGAAAGTCAACCCGCAGAACGCCGCTGCACTGGTCAGCACCCGCCAACCGTCGCCCGCTGCGGCGTAGTCCCCCACGCCCAGTGTCGAAAGCGTGAAGCCCGCGTAATAGAACGTTTCCCACAAGTCGGCCGCAACGCCAGTCGTGTCGTCGACTACGGAGCCATGGCTGGACGCGAGCAGGAAGAACAGACTCAGCCATAGCGTCGCAATCCAGGCCAGAAGAACCGAAAGCAGTACGACCTGCCCAGCGTATTCGAGCAGCTTCGACGCGCCGCGCCGTTTTGCCGCTACGAAAAACACACGCCAGACTAGCCTTGCCGTCAGGTTTGTCAGCGTGCCGCCGCCGCGCGTGGAAAGTGTGGTTTTGGTGATGTCTGTGGCGACCAGCAGAAACAGCAAGACGCCCAACGAAAAAAGAAACATAAGCTGCCATATGGCCCAAGGATTCCCTGTTAAGGCAGGGAACCGGCCAGCAGAGTTCAGCCAGCCCGGCAGCCGGTACCGGTGTGCTTAGTGCCCGACCACCACCTCGCTGATCTGGCGAATCGGGGTCAGGTCGGTGTAGTTCGGGATGTCGGCAACGATTTCCTCGGCGTGCGGCGCAAAAGCGGCCTGGAACGCGTCCAGCGACTCGCAGAAGATATGGCACATCGCAATGTAGGGGGCTGGTACATCGGGCGCAGCGGTCAAGGCACGGTCAATGGTGTAGTAGAGACAGGCATCGCCCATGCGTGCTTTGAGCAATGGCAAATGGGTGTCGCGGTAGTACTCGTGATCGAATCGTGCCCCGGGCGTGTTGGGGTACATCACGCTGACTTTGATCATGCTGGCTCCTTGGCCGCCGGCCGCGCATCGGCCTGGACGGGCTGGGCTAAATGGACGGGCCTGGACTATGGCACAGCGGAACGGGGCGCGCGTGGGTCACGTTCGTGCACGGGCATCACTTGATCACGAACGCGCCTTCCATGCCCTTGTTTTGCAGCCCCTTGCAGTAGAAGGGAAAGCGTCCGGGCTTGATCGGCAGAAAGAAGATTTCCGCCTCGCCCGCCTCTTCGAATTCAAGCTCGACGAGCGTCACCGCCTTTATCTCCACGCCCCCTGCTTCGACCTTGCGCAAGTAAATTGCGTTGGCGAACTCCGGCGCCTGGAACGCGCATTCCTTCTGTCCGTCGGCGATCACCTTGAGCTGGTAGGCCACGCCCGTCTCAAGCTGATATTCCTTCTGTGATACCGAGTAGTCGCTCTTCTGCGAACCGAACTTGAGGTCCGGCAAGGGCTGGGTGCGCCGGGTCATGTCGCCGGCAGCAAGGACCTGGTCGAAGCCGATCAGGCTGCCGATCAACAGAAGGTTCAAGGCAAGGGTCTTGTAGGGAGGCATGGCGGTCGCTCGTTCTTGTTATGGACGGCCCTATGCTAGGAGGCGCAGCCGCGCACCGGTTTACTACCTTGGTACACAGCCACTGGTACTTTCTGCATATTTCCCCGCTCCGCCATGGTTCCTATGCTGGCCGCAACGCCATAGGAGTCGTCCATGCGCCCTCTTCTCTCATGTGCCGGGTTAGTCCGCACCGGCTGCCTTATCGCCCTCGTCTGCTGCGCCAGCATTGCCAGCGCCGCGCCTGAAGGGCTGGCGGTGCGCATCGGTTACCTGGCCTATCGACCCGACGCCGGCCCGCTGCTGTCGAACGTCATACCTGAGCCGACCGACGCCGGCCTGCGGGGCGCGGAGTTGGCCATCGCTGACAGCAACACGACCGGGCGTTTCCTCAAGCACAGCTACAGCCTGCAAAGCGTCGAAGGCGAGACACCCGAAGCGCTGCTCAAGGCCGCCGGTGCACTGCATGCCGAAGGCATGCGATTGTTCATCGTCAACGCACCGGGCACGAGTCTTCGGCAGCTGGCCGAGGCGATGCCCGATAGCCTCCTGATTAACGCTGGCAGCCCGGACGACAGCCTTCGCACAGCGCGCTGCCTGCCCAACGTGCTGCACACGCTGCCCAGCCGCAGCATGCTGGCCGACGCGCTGGCGCAGTTTCTCGCCGTACGACGTTGGAATCGCTGGCTACTCATCAGCGGGCCGACGGAAGGCGATCAGGCCTACGCCGTTGCACTCAAGCGCGCGGCCAAGCGCTTCGGTCACACGATCGTCGAGGAAAAGCCCTGGACCTTCGATACCGACCAGCGCCGCACGGCGCAGGCCGAGATGCCGCTGTTTACCCAGGCCGACGAATACGACGTGGTTGTGGTCGCGGACGAACGAGGCGACTTCGGCGAATACGTGCCGTACCAGACCTGGCTGCCGCGCCCCGTCGCTGGCACCCAGGGCTTGATGCCCACTGGCTGGCACAAGACGGTCGAAACCTATGGCGCGGCGCAGCTGCAAAAGCGTTTCGAGGCGCACGCCAACCGCTGGATGAACGACCGCGACTTCGCCGCCTGGATCGGCGTGCGCAGCTTGGCCACGGCGATTACCAAGCTTGGCTCAGACGCGCCTCGGGCGATCCGCGAGCTATCACTCAACGACTCCCTGCCGATCGACGGATTCAAAGGCCGCAAGCTCACATTCCGCTCCTGGAACGGCCAGCTGCGCCAACCCATCCCGCTGGTGCATCCGCGCGGGCTGGTGAGCAACTCGCCGCAAGAAGGCTTCCTTCACCCGACCAGCGAGCTCGATACGCTGGGCTTCGACCGCCCCGAAACGACCTGCCGACTGAGCGAGGCGACACCGTGAACCGCCTCGCCACCGCGCTGCTCCTCGCTCCGTTGGCGTTTACGACAGACGCGAGCGAGCTGGGTTACGACGCCTACATCGACAGCCCCAAGCGCATCAAATGCCTGTACGGCTATGTGACCGCCAAAACCGGAAACTTCGACGCAGCCCGGCAGATCTTCGAAGACTGCATCGCTCGCTGGGAGGACGTCTATTCGATGATCTGGCTCGCGCAGATGTACGAGTCAGGCTCAGGCGTCCCGAAGGATTTGAAAAAGTCCGCCGCACTGATGGAGCGCGGCGCGAATCAGCCTGACAGCGCCAGCTACGTCAGCCTGGCGCGCTACCACTGGGGGACCGCCCTCGCCGAGGGCCGTGGCGTGAAACAGGACCTCGCAGCCGCCCGCCACTGGTTGCACCGCGCAGCCGAGGACGGCGAACCGGAAGCCGAGGAATACCTGCTGCGGCTTGAAACGCCCCCCTCTCCCGAGGCCCGCTGACGGCCACCCACAACAACAAGAGAAACCAACGATGACCCGATCGCTCCTTGCCACTTGCATTGCCTCCACGCTAGCCGCCTCGCTCGCCTGCACGACCGCCCTGGCAGCCACCGCCTACGTCTCCAACGAAAAGGATGACAGCATCAGCGTGATCAACCTGGACACGCTGGAAACCGTCGAGACGCTCGAGGTCGGCCAGCGCCCGCGCGGCTTGACGCTGTCTCATGACAATAAGCTGCTCTACATTTGCGCCAGCGACTCGGACACCGTGCAGGTCATGGACCTGGCGACGCGAAAGATCATCAAGCAACTGCCTTCCGGCGCGGACCCCGAGCAGTTTGCCCTGCACCCGAACAACCGATGGTTGTACATCTCCAACGAGGACGATGCACTGGTCACCGTGGTCGATGTGGACAACGAAGAAGTGCTGGCGCAGATCGACGTTGGCGTTGAGCCAGAAGGCATGGGCGTGAGCCCTGATGGAAAGTGGGCGGTGAACACCAGCGAAACCACCAATATGCTGCACTGGATCGACACCGCAACCAACGAGCTGGTCGACAACACCTTGGTCGACCAGCGCCCGCGGCATGTCGAGTTCAGCAAGGACAGCACGCTGCTCTGGGCTTCTTCCGAAATTGGCGGGACAGTCAGCGTCGTTGATGTCCAGACGCGTGAAATCATCAAAACGCTGAACTTCAAGATCAAGGGCGTGCACCCTGACAAGGTCCAACCGGTAGGCATCAAGCTCAGCAGCGACGGCAAGTACGCCTTCGTCGCACTGGGTCCGGCCAACCACATCGCAGTGGTCGATGCGAAGACTTATGAAGTGCTCGACTATCTCCTTGTCGGCCGCCGGGTCTGGCACATGGCGTTCAACCTGGACGAAAGCCAGCTGTTGACCACCAATGGCGTCAGCGGCGATGTCTCTGTGATCGACGTCGACTCGCTCAAAGTGGTCAAGTCGATCAAGGTGGGCCGTTATCCCTGGGGCGTGGTGGTGGCGCCATGAGCACGCTGGAGGTCGAGGACCTCGGTTTCGCCTACGGCGCCCGGCAGGCCCTTCAAGGCGTCTCGTTCAGCACGGCGCCAGGCCGGTTCACGGCGTTATTGGGGCCGAACGGAGCCGGCAAGTCGACCTTGATCGCGCTGCTGACCCGCCTCTACGAACTGCAGCGGGGAGACATTCGCGTCGCCGGGTTCAGCCTCCGCGAGCGCCCACGCGAAGCGTTACGCCGCCTGGGCGTGGTGTTCCAGCAAAGCACACTGGACCTCGACCTGACCGTGGAACAGAACCTTCGCTACCACGCCGCGCTGCACGGAATGCCGCGAACATTGGCCAACGAACGCATCGCTCAGGAGCTGCAACGCCAGTATTTGCTCGATCGCCGCAAGAGCAAGGTTCGCGAGCTCAACGGGGGCCACCGTCGACGCGTGGAAATTGCCCGCGCACTGCTCCACAAGCCCAGCCTGCTGCTACTCGATGAAGCAAGCGCCGGCCTCGATCCCGCCAGCCGTCGCGCCCTCAACGAGCATGTCCGCATGCTGTGCCACGCCGAAGGGATGAGCGTGCTCTGGACGACGCACCTGTTCGATGAGGTTCAGGCGGATGACGCGCTACTGATCCTCGATCGCGGCCGTCTGGTTGCCCAGGGCCGTGCGGATGAGCTGTACGCCGCTGACGGCAATCTGGAACAGACTTTCACTCGCCTCACCTGCAATCCCGTCGCCGCCTGATGAGCCGCGGCCCAGCGTTTTCGGAGCAGCCAAGCATGACAGCCTACTGGGAGTGCCTGAGGGCAATCGTGGCGCGGGAGTGGCTGAGATTCGTCCAGCAGCGCTCGCGATTTCTGAGCGCGCTGGTCAGGCCGCTTTTATGGTTGGTCGTTTTTGCGGCCGGTTTTCGCGCCGCGCTGGGTATCGCCATCATCGAGCCCTACGACACCTACATCACCTACGAAACCTGGATCGTGCCCGGGCTGGCCTGCATGATCCTTCTGTTCAATGGCATGCAGGGGTCGCTGTCCATGGTGTACGACCGTGAGATGGGCAGCATGCGCGTCTTGCTGACCAGCCCGCTGCCGCGCAGCTTTCTCCTCGCGAGCAAGCTAATGGCAACGGCGCTGATCTCGCTGCTGCAGGTCTACGCGTTTCTCGGCATTGCCTGGCTCTATGGCGTACAGCCACCAGCGATGGGGCTGCTCGCTGCGCTGCCGGCGCTCCTGGTGGTCGCGCTGCTGCTCAGCGCACTGGGGCTGCTGTTGTCCAACGGCATCCGCCAGCTAGAGAACTTCGCCGGCGTGATGAATTTCGTCATCTTTCCAATGTTCTTCCTGTCCTCGGCGCTGTATCCGCTATGGAAGATGCGTGAGTCCAGCGAGTGGCTGTATTGGATTTGCGCCGCCAATCCATTCACCCACGCCGTGGAACTGGTGCGCTTCGCGCTGTACGAGCGGTTGAATCCATCGGCGCTCGGCATTTGTATTGGCCTGATGCTGTTGTTCAGCGTGCTGTCAGTGCTCAGCTTCAACCCGCAGCACGCCGCGCTACGCCGGGCGGCGTGAGCGTGACTCTACTACTTTGGTACTGCTTTTCTTGTCCATCGTAGGATTTCAAAAGCGCGCACTTTGCTCTGTAATGTGGCCGACCGAAGTACCAGGCGCGGTGGGCTGGCCGTGTAGAGTTGCCTGATCTACCCCGTCAAACCGCGCTCATGCCCCCTTGCTGCCCCGGAAGGACGCCCTACCGATTCGCCCCAGCATAATCACAACAATGAGGTGACCGGCTGTGTACAAGATACTGATCGCTGATGACCATCCGCTGTTTCGCGAGGCCATCCATAACGTCATCCGAGACGGCTTTCCCGGCAGTGAAATCCTCGAAACCGCCGATCTGGAGAGCGCGCTTGGTCTGACGCTCGAGCACGACGACCTCGATCTCGTTCTGCTCGACCTGAACATGCCCGGCATGCACGGCCTCAACGGCCTGATCAATTTGCGCAATGAGGCGCCCACGATCCCGGTGGTGATCGTCTCCGCCGAACAGGACAAGCAGGTGGTGTTGCAAGCCATCACCTATGGCGCCTGCGGCTTCATCACCAAGTCCTCACCACGCGCGCAAATGACCGAGGCTATCGAGCAGATTCTCAACGGCAACGTCTACCTGCCGTCAGACATCATCCGCAGCCAGAAGGCCAGCACCCGGCAGTCCCAGCACAACGAGCAGAGCATCCCACCGGAATTGCTCCAGGCGTTGACCCGCAAACAGCTCTTGGTACTCGAACGCATGACCAAGGGCGAATCGAACAAACAGATCGCCTACAACCTCGACATCGCTGAAACCACCGTCAAAGCCCACGTCTCGGCCATCCTTCGCAAGCTGAACGTGCACAACCGTGTCCAGGCCATCCTCTCGGCAGGCGATATCGACTTCACGGCCTATCTGCGCCGGTAGTTCACGGCGCACTGCTTTGTGGGTGACAGCTTCACAGCGATCAGGACTCGGCGTGGCTGCCGGATCGCCAGCAAGCTGGCTCCTACAGAATGGGATGGGTCTGAGACGAACTCTTTGCTGCACCACGGCTAGGGCTTTTCGTAAGGAGCGCGCTCGCTCGCGATCAGGGCTTCGGCGCGGCACCGGATCGCCAGCAAGCTGGCTCCTACGGAATGGGATGGGCCGGCGACGAACTCGTTGCTGCACCAAGGCTAGGGCTTTTCGTGGGAGCGAGCTCGCTCGCGATCGGGGCTTCGGCGCGGCCCCGGATCGCCAGCAAGCTGGCTCCTACAGAATGGATAGGTCTGAGACGAACTCTTTGCTGCACCAAGGCTAGTGCTTTTCGTAGGAGCGAGCTTGCTCGCGATCGGGGCTTCGGTGTGGCCCCGGATCGCAAGCAAGCTGGCTCCTACAGAATGGAATGGGCCTGAGACGAACTCTTTGTTGCAACACGGCTAGGGCTTTTCGTAGGAGCAAGCTTGCTCGCGATCCCGCTGCACGAGGCGGTTTCTCACGAATGCCCGTGCTCCATCATGTGGCACATCGCGGTCTTGAGTTTCATCGGGCGTACCGGCTTGTGCATGAGCATGTGGCCGAGCTCCCGGACCTGCTGCTTTAGCTCGTTACTGTAATTTGCGGTAATCATCAGCGCTGGAAGCGGGTTGGCGCGGCGTGCGTTGACTGTCTCGACCACATCGATCCCGGTGCAGCCGTTGTCGAGGTGGTAGTCGGCAATGATCAGATCGGCATCGGCGTGAAAGTTGTCGACCTGCCCCGCGAGATCCTGTTCGGACAGCGCGGTCACCACCCGGCAACCCCAACCCTCCAGCAGCGTGCGCATGCCGGCACAGATGGACGTGTCGTTGTCGAGCACCCAGACGCGCGCGCCTTTCAGGCGTTCGAGCAGCAGGTCGGTGGTGGTCGGCTCGACGGCAGTTTTGGGAGCGCGCTTGGCCAGAGGTACCTCAATCGCAAATTTCGAGCCCCGCCCAGGCACTGACGCGACCTGTATGCGATGCCCAAGAATCCGTGCGATTTTCTCGACGATGGCCAAGCCAAGCCCAAGACCGCGATCCTGATGCGGCCGCACGCCTTCGCCGCGTTTGAACTCGTGAAAGATCTCTTCAAGCTTGTCCTCTGGGATGCCGACGCCGGTATCCCAGACTTCGATCGACAGGCTCTGCCGGCGTCGCCGGCACCCCAGCACCACCCGGCCTTCAGGCGTGTAGCGAATCGCATTGGTCAGCAGGTTACGCAGAATGCGTGCGAGAAGTTGGATATCGCTGCGTACCAGCGCTGAACAGGGAATGAAATCGAGCTGCAGTTGCTCGCTACCGGCAATCTGGCGGAACTCCGCGGCGAGGTTGTCCAGCAGCTCCCCGACCGCAAAGGCGGCAATGTCCGGTTTGATAACGCCCGCATCGAGTTTGGAGATGTCGACCAGCGTGCCGAGCAAATTCTCGACGTCTTCCAACGAGTTGCTGATGTTTCGAATCAGCCCGCTGCTCGGCGCGCCAGGTTGCTCGAGCAATGCGGATGTGAACAGCCGAGCGGCGTTGAGGGGCTGCAGCAGGTCGTGACTGACTGCGGCAAGAAATTTTGTTTTGGACAGGTTCGCCAGCTCGGCTTCACGCTTGGCCTCGCGCAGGCGGGCTTCTGCATGCGCGCGCTCGTCGATCTCGCAGAGCAGCTGGTCGTTGAGGCTGGTCAGTTCAGCGGTACGTTCGCGGACGCGCTGCTCCAGATTTTGGTAGGCCTGGTGCAGCGCCTCCGCAGTGCGGCGGCGGTCAGTGATGTCCTGAATCAGCACGAAGATGCCGGCTACCTCACCGGAGTTTTGCCGGTTCGGTACGTAGGAACGCAGCATGTAGCGCTGCTGGCCTGAGTGGTTGCACTCGGCCATCTCGAAACTCACGCTCTCGCCGGACAACGCTCGCTCGATGTAGGGCTCGAGCTGGTGCCAGTGTTCGCCGCTGTGGATTTCGCGCAATGGCTGGCCGAGCATGCCGTCGCTCGGCCAGCGATACCACTCCTCATAGACCTTGTTAGTGAATTCGTAGGTGAGATCAGCCGATACGTAGGCGATCAGCGCTGGGACGTGGTCGGTGATAAGGCGTATCCAGCGCTCGCTTTCGCGCAGCGCTTCGGCATGACGGTAGCGTTCGGTAATGTCGGTGAAGGTGTTGACGAAACCGCCGGTGGGCAACGGATGAGTGCGGATTTCAAGCGTCCGGCCATCGAACAAGTGCTGCTCGAGTTCAGTCAGCGGCTGGCCATTTGCATCGTAGGTATCAGGCGTAAGTAGCCTCAATTCGCTGTCTGCCATCACCTCTTCGAACGGACGATGCGCCTCGATGGGCGCCAGCCCACAAAGCTCGAGGAAGCGACCGTTCCACAGTTCCAGGCTGCCATCGACGCTGACCATCGCGACGCCCTGCGATAGGTTGTCGACCGCACGTTGTAATAGGCGGGACTTCTGCGCCAGCGCCTGCTCGCGACGCATGGTTTCGCTGACCTTCACTTCGGTGATATCGGTGTAGAGCATCACGAGGCCGCCCTCACGGGTCGGACGTTCGCTGACCTGCACCCAGCGCCCGTTGTTCAGCCGATACACGGTCGGCTCGTTCGCCTTGCCACGATGCTCTTCCGCGATCATTCCGCTGCTCTCGGCCAGCCGCTTGAGCTCGGACAAGCGCGTGCCGCTGTTGATGCGAGCGCGCGTCCGGCTCCAGAGCGACTTGAAGCGTTTGTTGAACAGGACGATGCGCTGATCGTGGTCGAACAGTACAAAGGCATCGGAGATGCTTTCGATGGCGTCTACCAGATGCTGATGGGCCGTTTCTGCACGCAGCCGGGCATCGCTCAGCAAGCGGTTGCTGGCCTTGAGTTCCGCCATTGCCTGATTCAGCGCATCGGTCCGCTCGCGTACCTGCTCGGCCAATTCGACCGAATGCTGAAAAGCCGCATACGACGCATCTCGCCCGGTCGCGCTGGACTCGATACGTTCGATCAAGGCCGCGTTGATGCGCCTGAGCTTGTGGTTCTCCCGCTCGAGTTCGGCTTGCCTCTCGCGCAGCTCAGCGAGCACTTCGTTCTCCAACGCGCCCGCCTGGCTGGCCGATGGCGACGCCAGTGAAGGTCTGGTTGATGTGCATGCCATTGAACTGCTCTCCATAGGTGTTGAAGCCGATCACCTGCTGGCGCTTGAGAAAAGCTGAGGTGTCATCGGTGGAGCCGTTGCCTTCGATCTCCAGCCGCCGCAGAAAGCAGTCACAACCGATGGTCAGCAATGGCGCACCGAGGCGTTGCTCCAGACGCTCGAACAGCGCCTCGAGGTTGGGCATCAACGGGCCGGGGCGCATGGCGGTCAGAACGATGCCGTTCTCCACGGCGCAATAGAACGTCAGGCTGAGGTCCTCGTTGACCTTCTGGATCGAGCGCACGTAGTAATGCTCGTTGATACGCACGGCCAGCGGATGCGCCGCGAACAGCCGATGGTCAAGGTCGCGAACCTCTACGCCAATCAGCCGGGCATATTCCTCGGCAGCTGGCTCGGCGTTGAGCTCGTAGACGCGCCGTGCATGGCTGTCGGCGCGAGTGATGACCAGCTTCTCGGTGCGCGGCAGGATGTGGTGCGTGGTGAAAACTTCGAAGTCCAGCCAGGTGTTGATCAGCACGACGATGGCCGCACCACTGCGAAACTGACCGTCGTAGTAGACGTGCGTATTGGTCAGGTGGTTGTCGTCCCCGGCGGAGCCGCCGAAGTGGGGAATGCTGCCGAACGCAGCACTGAGCGCGGACAGTACGACCTCTTCCCGGCTTGAAAGACCGTCGAGCAGCGTCAGTGCGAAGCTGTGATCCTTGATAGGTGCGAGAGAATTGCTGCGACAGTCACTGCCCAGGCGCTCGACCAACTGCTGCGCGTCGATCAGGCTGAAGCGATCCATCTCATCGATGACCTCGCAGGAGATGGAAAAGCTACGATGATCGAAACCCACCGCAGTCACGCAGCTGCGACCATAGCCCTGTGCGGTGATTTCGCCAGCTGAGGTGCAGCCGACCATGCGCACGCCGCCGAAGTACTGATGCAGCGCTTCGCCGAGCGCGGGTAGGTCGTATTCCGCCGAGCAGAAGAACAGAACGAAACCGAGATGCGGATGAATGAGTTGGCGCGCCAGGTCTTGGGCGACGGTCTCGGCATTGCGGGCTTCGGACATCGCTGTGCGTACCATTGAGGATTCCTGCTGCAACACGCACCTACCCCGTCTATCCAAGTCGTATGACCTCATTCTTGGTCAGGGCATTGAGTACGAAAATGCTACTTCAGTACCGGCGGCGGCGTGCCAAGGTAGCAAAGCGACGAAACACCGCATTACGGAGCGTTTCTGCCTGTTCAAACAAAAAGGCGGACACTTCCGAGGAGGCGTCCGCCCTGGTCTTGCGCGGCGCGCTTAGAAACTCAAAGCGGCACCGATCGCATACGTGCGGGTGTCTTCGTCGAGCGCGTCGGTGTCCCGACCGGTCAGTTCGAACTGGTTCACTTCAGCAACCAGCTTCAGGTTGTCATTGATGGTGCGGAAGTACGCGATCCCGCGGGTTTCGTAGTCGGCAGCGGTGCCCAGGCCGTTGCCGTCGTCTTTTGTCTTGCCGGTGGAAAGAGCGATGCGGTTCTTGCCAAACGTGTAGGAGCCCTGCAGCAGGTACCCATCGCTGTCCACGTCTCGCAATTGCGCTTCGCCCGCGTTGTTGGTGTAGAACGGGTTGATGCCTTCGGCCTGAAAGCCTGAAGCCGTTACCGAAAAGCCACCCATCTTCGCCTGGATGCCGTAGCCAATACCCTGGGAATCAACCTCGTCGACACTGCTGTCGGTGTTCTTGGAGGTCTGCTGCATGCCATTGACCCAAGAGTAGATCTGCGCGCCGCCGACGTCGAACTGGTAGGTGACCTCGGTCTCGAAACGCGGGCTGTCCTGGTAGGCCTCGTCCAATGCGCTACTGGCATCGTTGGTGGTGTCGACCGGGTCCATGATGCCGACTGCGATACGCAGGCCGCTCATGATCGGTGAGCGATAGGTGACCTGCGACGTTGGAAAGGGATAGGGATAACCCGTGCCGATATTGCCGAAGGAAACGCCACCGAAATCGACCAGGCCCAATGTGTCGCTGACCTGGCCGTAACCGGCAAGCATCTCGTCGAGGAAGATATTGGAGCGCCCGAAAAGGCCGAAGTCCTTGCCGAACAGCACTTCACCCCACTGATCGTTAGACGCAGTGCCATAGAACTGGCGTACGTCGATGCCGGTCTCGGTGCCATTGGTGTCGCTGTCGTTGATCGTCACCCAGAAGGAGGAACGGCCGCCGACCTTCAGGTCATCGAGCTGCTTGGCGAAGTTGAAGCCGATGTAGTTAGGCAGGAAGCCCATCTTCACGCGGGACTGGTCACGGTCGAACTGCTCGCCGGCACGGTCGACATCGCTGCTGACGTAAAAGGTGTTGAAGTAGCCGTCCACCGAAAAGGTCGTGTCGTCATTGTCGTAGAGCTTGATTTCGGCAAAGGCTGACTGGCTAAGGGTCATGGCTACGGCGCTGGCCAGAGCCAGGGGCAACAGGGTGGTTACGGCTTTCTTCTTGTTGTGCATGGCGTTCTCCGCTGAAGGGACGACGGGCAGTCGTGTCGAGGCGGATTATCGAAAGCACCCCTGCGCCGCCATACGCTGCGATGGCGGCGTTTTGCTACTGCTTTGGCTGTGGTGGTCGTATCGCCTACCAACGAGGGGCCTGCGGCGCCTATGGAAGCAACGCTTCGGTATTACGCCGTTGCGCTTTGGGTGCGACCGGGGCCAGTCCGCTGCGGCAGGCGCCCGGGCTGGGGGCAGTATTGGAGAGTGCTTTTGCTAGAGCGGGCGCGCGCTAGTGCCAGTCTGTCGGCTGAGGCGCTGTAGACAGCACCAGCCGCCCTGCCTCGCGCAGCGATTGCAGCGCGTGAATCAGGTCCTGCGGGCTCAGCCGAGCCATCGCAGCCGAGACCGCTTCGACGTGATTCGGCGCCTGGCCGGCCAACATGGCTTGCCAGGCTCGTTCGCTGCGCCAGCGTAGTTCGGCGAGCGCTTCGCCCTGCTGCTCGGCCATCTCACCAGCGATTGCTACCAGGTCGTCCGATGGCCACTCGCGCAGCCTGAGACTGAACGCCTCGATGAACCTCTCGACCTGATGATGGATTTCAGTGGCCGCCGCCGTGGGTGACTGCACTGCGAAAAACACACCGGCCTGCCCGGCGAACTGCCCGAAGCGGCAGAGCACCGCATAGCCCAACTGTAATTCGCCGCGCACCCGGCGGAAGAACGCACCTTCCAGCAGCCGACCAAGGATGCGCCATGCCGCTTCCGATGGCGCATCGAAATCTGGCAGCGGGCGAAAGAGCACATAGGCCACCTCAACGCTTTCTGCCGGGCCTGGAACATGTAGCCAGCGATTCGTCCGAAATGGCGCGGCCGGAGGTACTGCACCGCTCGCCGGCTCACCTGGCAGACGCCGGATGATGGGCTGCAGTGTTGCCAAACAAATATCCGAGAAGCCGACGGCCAACCCGTCCCACGTGGCGTTGCGCCAGGGCGTGTCCAGGCGAGTCTCATCGGCAACGACAGGTTGCACATCTTGGCCGACCGCTTGGCCGACCGCTTCCGGCAGCCGGTCGAGCAGTTGTCGCAACAGCATCGCATCCTGGCCCAGGGTCGCGGCCCGTTGGGCGTGCTGCATGGCGTCCGCAACACCGCGTTCGCTCGCCAGGCCGAGCAGTGGTGACAGGTCGTTGAGGATGGCCGGAACGGCTTCTGCGAACCCCCGCAGGCTTAGCGTCCAGCTGCGCCCCAGGTTATCGAACCCCAGCGTTACGCCCGCCTGCCGCGCCGCCCAAGCCCGGCTGCGCAGCGCCTGGTCAACCGCATGCCAGTGAGCAGCGATTGGGGATGTCGTGAAGCACCAGCGCAGCATCAGCGCACCCTGCCCTGCTTCGTTCACAGGCCCGAAGGTACGCAGTGGCAGCGTATCGGTCGGCTGATCGCCTGCAACGAGCGGCTGGATCGGCAGCAGCCAAGGGTTGGGCTGTGGCACCTGCCAGTCCCAGTCCCAGTCCCGCATCGCCAAGGGCACGGGTGCCTCGCACGCCATGCGCAGCGGAAAGCCCTGGGTTTCGACTGGCTCGCCCCGATCAAACTCATCGTCGGCGACGGTCAGGATCACCGGATCGCTCGCCAGCATGCACTGCACGAGTTGGACCACAGGTTGAAGCGCCAGGGTCGCATCCCGCGACCAAGCGCCCGATTCGACCCAATGTCGGAGCAACTGCAATGGCTCGGCGCCCAGGAGGTAACGATGCGTTGCCGCCTGGTATTCCCCGCTGCACGTCGGCCAGCAGCCCGGGGTGATAAAAAAGCGCAACCAATCGACCACCGCGCCGGCGACAACAGCACGTTGCCGCAGCCCGGCATCGGTCAGTAGAGCCTCGATGACCAACAGGCCCTGCCCGTCGAAACGGTACGGCACTCGCAGCGACAAGGCCTGGCATAGATTCGCGTCACGCAAGCGCGCCAACAGCCCATTCGGTGCTTCGGACGCAACCCAACTGGCCAGGTAATCCTGTGCGCTGGTCGAGGGTGAGACTCCATCCACGACGAACCCGAGCAGCAAGCGCGGCTGGTCCTTCGAAAGATGCAAGGTCAGCCATCGATCCTCGCTGAGCGTGAGAGCGGGCGCGACTCGAGACACAGCTGGGCCTGGTATCAGCCTGGCCTCGGCGATATCAGCCAGGCGCTGCAACTCGACCCGGTCTTGCGGCCCAGCAAGCAGCAGCTCGATCTGCCCGGTTCGGTAGAAGCGATCTAGATAGCCGCGCAGGGCCTGCTGAAAGGCAGGTTCATCCACCGGAAGCGTATCGCGGTGGCCTGCATGGAAGCCCGCGGCCGGGTGCGCTGGGTCGATGGCCGTTGCCAGCGCGGCGTCGCAAAGCGTTTCCCTGTCCTGCGAGCGGGCAAGGAATTCAGCATGCAGCACGTCGCGCTCGCGGCGCTGGGCATCGATGTCCAGCGTTGGCTGCGCAAGCATGTCGAGCAGGCGCAGCAAGGCCTGTTCGAGATGCCGGGCGGGTACTTGGAAGAAAAAATCGGTATGGCGCTCGCGGGTCGTGGCGTTGAGTTGGCCGCCAACACCCTGCACGAAAGCCATCAATCCGTCGGCCGCGCCATAACGCGCACTACCCAGGAACAGCAAGTGCTCGAGAAAGTGTGCAAGCCCCGGATAGGCGGCAGGCGCATCGTGCGAGCCGGCGTGAACACGTACCAGCGCCGCGCCCTGCGCGCCGGTTAGCGCGGGCAATATCCGCACCCGCAGCCCCTGAGGCAGCTGGTTCTGGGGAGGGCAATGAAGACGATGTTCCGGTTGGCTCATGGGCAAACGCTCGGCTGTGAGCGGACAGCATCGCGCCAACCGCCCCGCTGCACAATTGGTCCTGCGGGGCGTCAGGTATCCAGGCGACCCGAGAGAAATTGCATCAGCCGCCGTTGCATCAGCTTGCCGGAATTACCGAGGCAGGCGATCGGCGAGCCACGTAACCCCTCCTCCGAAAATTCCGCCGCTTCGCCGGCCATCGCCAGCGGGCAATCGAGCGAAAGCGCCAGTCGCGAAAGCTGGCGCAAGATCAGCGCATTCGGCGGTACGTTGGAATAGAGCACCAGCGCTTGCGGCTGCACCTTTTCACATACCAAGGTGAGTTCATCGAGCGGCTGACCGACCGCCAGCGCATGCACCGATACGCTTTCGCTTGAGAGCAGCAGCCCGGCGACCAGCAGTTCGAGCTCACGGCACTGACCCGGAACCCCCGCAAGAAGCACGCGTTTCTCGGCTCGACCGCGTGACAGTTGCAGGCGCTGCAACACCCGAGCGCGCAGATAGGCATCGAGGAACAACCACTCGCTGCTTCGCCCGAATTCGTCGCGGCGCGACAGCAATTGCTGCCACAGCGGCAATAGCACTTCCTGAAACACAACGGGCACCGGGTAGGTAGAGAAGATCTGGCCATAGACCTGATCCAGGCGAACCTCGTCGAAACTGCTCACCGCGTGCTGTACCTGCACCTGCCACTCGCCCCATTCGCCCGCAACTGCTTCCTGCTGCTCTGGCGGTGCACTTGCCCGTGTTGCCGCATTGCGCGAAAGGATGCTACCCACCTTGCTGACCGCCACACCGCGTTCGGTCCAGGCCAGGATGCTGCGCACAGCTTCGATGTCTGCCATCGAATAAAGCCTGTGGCCACTTTCGGTTCGGGTCGGCTGGATCAGACCGTAACGCCGCTCCCACGCACGCAAAGTGACCGGATTGACGCCGGTCAGCCGCGACACTTCACGAATCGGGAACAGCTCTTCCTGCTTGAGGGACTCGTTGGCGAGCAGCTTGGAAGCACGGGCGAAATCAGTCATGACGCAGAGAGCTCATGCGAATTAATCGGCGCATTGTAACCCAGGCCTTGCCGGCATAGGCTGTACAAAAGCTATACAAACCGAGAGGTTCGACATGGTTCCCGCGCTCCCCTTGACCCTGTTCGTGGATGGTGCCTGCCCGCTCTGCGCGCGTGAGATCGCCTGGTTGCGCCGGCATGCCGATCCGACCCGGCTCAGGTTGTTGGACATCAGCGATCCGGACTTCACCGTCGAAGGCCGATCAACGGAAGCGCTACGGGCCAGGCTGCACGCCCGTAGCGCCAACGGGCAATGGCTGACCGGCTTGGACGCGACCTATTGGAGTTGGCGTGCGGCGGGGCTGGATACCTGGGCGGCGCCGCTCGGCTGGCGACCGCTGCGCCCCTTTCTCCTGATTGCCTACCGGTTGTTCGCCCTCGCTCGCCCTCATTTGAGCTGGCTGCCGCATCCTGACGGCAGCCGCCGATGTGACGACCGCTGCGAACGGTGAATGGCTCGCCGATCTCGCGAGTCTTTTCTTGTACAGCATGATTTAAAAGTATAACTTTCGCACAACCAACCATCGCCGAGCGCGCCTCAGCCGCGATCCGGCCCCTGAGGGTCTCGCCATGACCGAACTGTCCAACCATTACGAACACATTCTCGTCGGGCTCGGTGAAAACCCAGCGCGCGAAGGCCTGGTCGATACCCCCAAGCGCGCCGCCAAGGCGATGCAGTACCTGTGCAAGGGTTACAACGAACGTCTCGAGGACATCGTCAACGGCGCACTATTCGCCTCTACGAACGACGAGATGGTCATCGTGCAGGACATCGAGCTTTACTCGTTGTGCGAACACCACCTGCTGCCCTTCATCGGCAAGGCTCACGTGGCCTACATACCCACCGGCAAGGTGCTCGGGCTTTCGAAGGTTGCGCGTATCGCGGACATGTACGCGCGGCGCTTGCAGATCCAGGAAAACCTGACGCGGCAGATCGCCGAAGCCATCCAGGAAGTGACTCACGCTGCCGGCGTGGCTGTGGTGATCGAAGCCAAGCACATGTGCATGATGATGCGAGGCGTCGAAAAGCAGAACTCGGTGATGAACACGTCGGTCATGCTCGGGACGTTCCGGGAGTCATGCACCACGCGCATGGAATTTCTTCAGCTGATCGGGAAGGCTCGCTGATGGGCCTCGCACCGGGCATGGCGCGGATTCGCGTCAAGGACCTGCGTTTACGCACCTATGTTGGGATCAACGACGACGAAATCCGCAACAAGCAAGACGTGCTCATCAACATCGAGGTTGTCTACCCGGCGCGCGAGGCGGTGGTTGGCAACGATATCGACGACGCGCTGAACTACCGAACCCTGACCAAAGCCGTGATCGCCCATGTCGAAAACAACCGTTTCAGCCTACTCGAGCGCATGACTCAGGAGCTGCTCGATCTGGTGATGCGCGAGCCAAGTGTTCACGAGGCCTGTGTCGAGGTCGACAAGCCACACGCCCTGCGTTTCGCCGAGTCGGTATCCATCACCCTGAGCGCCAGCCGCTGACCTTCCGCCCAGCTTCATCTGGGCGGCCCGCCACCCGAACGAAAGCGCTGTGCCCGGCCTGTCGAACTTGTTCTAGAATGCCGCGAAACGCCCAAGAGACGCCCCGATGATCAATGCCAAGCTGCTGCAACTGGTAATCGAAGCCTCCAACGACGGAATCGTGGTTGCCGAACAAGAAGGCGAGGACAACATCCTCATCTATGCCAATCCCGCATTCCAACGTCTGACGGGCTACCAGGTCGACGACATCCTCTACCAGGACTGCCGCTTTTTGCAGGCGGACGACCGCAACCAGCCCGGGCTTGCCGCGATTCGTGAGGCCGTGCGCAACAACACGCCCTGCCGGCAGATCATCCGCAACTACCGCAAGGACGGCAGCGCCTTCTGGAACGAGCTGTCGATCACGCCTGTGTTCAATGAAGGTGACCAGCTCACCTACTTCATCGGCATCCAGAAGGACGTCACGCCCGAGGTCGAAGCACGCCAGCGTGTGCGCGAGCTGGAAGCCGAGGTCGAGCAACTCAAGGCGGAACTTGCCACGCTCAAGGGTTGAATTTGCTGCAGCACTGACGCCTCTGGTCGACGAAAATCTCGCGCCGCTCTGCCCCAGCCGACCACCGCATCAGGCCGACCCTTCTCCGGGCAGACCGATACTGCAGCTGATCGCCCATCGTCTGCTTCCAGGCTCAACGCGCTTTTCTTTTCGCCCCTCGCTTAAGCGATTCCCTACCTCGCCGATACGCTTGTTGTCACAACCCGTCACCTGGCCGGCTCGATTGCGCATTTGCTCAATTTGGGCATAAACGCGAATAATATCGAACCGCCACTACTGACACCCGCCACCGGACGGCACTTGGACCGGAAGCCTTTCCCTTGACCACTTACGCCTTCGTGGAAAACGCCGCGGTGTTGCTTGCGCTTTGCTGGCTGCTGTCCTTCAGTGCCCGGCATTGGGGCCAGAACCAGCAAACGCGCGCCCAAACGCTGGCGGGCGTCTGGTTTGGCTGTGCCTGCATTGTCGGCATGATGATGCCGATCGTTGCCGAAGCCGGGGTCATCTTCGATGCGCGCTCGGTGGTCCTGAGCACGGCCGCGCTGTTCGGCGGGCCGCTGGTGGCAGCCATTGCCGGCTTGCTCGCAGGCAGCTACCGCGCCTGGCTGGGCGGTGCTGGCGTCTGGGTCGGGCTGATCAATATCGTCATGCCAATCGGGCTCGGCCTCGTTTACCGCCATCTGCACCGCCGGGGCGCGATCGGTGTCGGCGCGTGGCAACTGTTTCTATTCGGTTTGTTGCTTCACGTCGGGGTGGTTTCGTCGCTTTGGTTGCTACCAGCCGGGCTGGCGCCGCCGACACTGAGCTTGGTCGGTGTTCCGATGCTGCTGGTATTGCCCCCCGCTGTGGTGGTGCTTGGCCTACTGCTGGCGGACATCCTGCGCCGCGACCAGATCGAACGGGCCATGAATCTCAGCGAAGCCCGGCTGCGAGCCATTACGCAGGCCGTTCCGGATGTGCTCGCTGTGCTCGACGAAGACGGGCGCTATCTGGAAGTAATCGCCAGCGATCCCGGTCTGCTGACCGTGCCTGCTGAAGAACTGGTCGGCAAGAACCTGTCCGACATCCTGCCGGAGCGCCAGGCCAGTCGCTTCGTGGCATTCATCCGTGGCACCCTCGACGGCCATGGCGCTGCCGTGCACGAATACTCGCTGCAAACACCCATCGGCAATCGCGTTTTCGAGGCTCGTGCCCATCGGCTGGCACATGCCGAATCCAGCAAGCCGGCAGTTGTCTGCCTGAGCCGGGACATCACCGAACGCGCCAGCGCCGAGCAGGAACGCCGCATCGCCGCGATCGCCTTCGAATGCCAGCAAGGCATGATCATCACCGACGCGCAAAACCGGATTCTGCGGGTCAACCAGGCATTCTCGGATATCAGTGGCTACAGCGCGGACGAGGCCATCGGCCAGGATACGCGCCTGCTCGCCTCAGGCCGCCACACGCGCGAGTTCTACCAAGAGATGTGGCATAGCATCGTGCAGAACGGGGCCTGGCAAGGCGAAATTTGGAACCGCCGCAAGAGCGGCGAGATCTATCCGGAATGGCTGACGATCAGCACGGTGCTCGACGCTCAGGGCCAGGTGACGCATTACGTGGCGGCCTTCACCGACATCACCGAACGCAAGGCCGCGGAAGAGCGCATCCACAACCTTGCGTTCTATGACGCGCTGAGTGGCCTGCCCAACCGTCGGCTGTTGATCGACCGCCTGCAGCAGGCTTTGGTGGGCTGCAGCCGCAGCCAGCGCTATGGCGCGCTCATGTTCATCGATCTGGACAACTTCAAGAACATCAACGACCTGCATGGCCATCAAGCTGGCGACCAGCTGCTCTGCATCGTCGCTGAGCGCCTGAGCCGGGAGGTGCGCAGCAGCGACACCGTGGCACGTTTGGGCGGTGACGAATTCGTGGTCATGCTGGAAGACCTCGACATCAACCCCGAATATGCGGCGGCACAGGCCGAGCACGTCAGCGAGAAGATCCTCTCGTCCCTGAAACATCCCTATCGGCTCGGTGAGCTGACCTTGCACAGCAGTGCCAGCATCGGCGTCGTCCTGTTCGATGAGAACGACAGCGATGCCGAAGAGCTGATGAAGCGCGCCGACATGTCGATGTACGAGGCCAAGCAGGCCGGCCGCGACGCCCTGCGCTTCTTCGACCCCCGTATGCAGCAGGCGGTGCAGGAACGGCTCAAGCTTGAAGAAGAGATACGCCACGGCCTGAAGCACGGCGAGTTCGTGATCCATTTCCAGCCACAGGTTGGCCTTGATTGCAGCCTGGTGGGCGCCGAAGTGCTGGTGCGCTGGCAACATCCGCAACGGGGCCTGCTGGCACCTGCCCACTTCATCGGCCCGGCTGAGCGCGCCGGGTTGATCCAGGCGCTGGACTTCGTCGTGCTGCGCCAGGCCTGCCAACAGCTAGCCGCCTGGAGTACTCATCCGGAGCGCTGCTGCCTGACCCTCGCGGTCAACCTCAGCGCGCACCTGCTGTACCAATCCGACTTCGTAGTGCGGTTGCTCGATTTGCTGGAGCAAACCGGTGCCGACCCGCACCTTCTCAAGCTGGAGCTGACCGAGTCACTCCTGCTCGATGACATGGACGAAGCCATCCTGCGCATGAAAACGCTAAAAGCGCACGGTATCCGCTTCTCCATCGACGACTTCGGCACCGGCTATTCGTCGATGGCCTATCTACAGCATTTGCCGCTCGACCAGTTGAAGATCGACCAATCCTTTGTCCGCCAGCTGGTCGAGGACACCAGCAGCCAGACGATTGTGCGGGCCACTTGCGCCCTTGCGTCGGGGCTCAATCTCGAGGTCATCGCCGAAGGGGTGGAGACCGAAGCGCAGCGGGAGCTGCTTGGCGTCAACGGTTGCAACCTCTTCCAGGGTTATCTGTTCAGCCGCCCGGTACCGCTGGCCCAGTTCGAACAGCTGCGATTCACCGTCGTGGCCTGAGCGTCGGGCCTCCGCCCAGGCCACGATGCTGGCTTACAGCGACAAAGGCGCCCGCCGGCACAATGTCACGAGCGCCTGCACCCACTGCTCATGTGTATTGAGGCAAGGCACGAGCTGTAACTGCTCGCCTCCCGCTTCGATGAATTGCTCGCGGCCGCGGTCGCCAATTTCCTCCAGCGTCTCGATGCAATCGGAAACGAAGGCCGGGCACATCACCAGCAACTTTTTCACGCCACTTGCAGCCAGCTCGTCGAGACGGGTCTCGGTGTAGGGCTCGATCCACTTCGCCCGCCCCAGGCGCGACTGGAACGACACCGACCACTGATCGGGACGCAACCCCGCGCGCTCAGCGAAGGCTGCGGCGCTCTGAATGCACTGCGCGCGGTAGCAGCTGGCGAGTACGGCGCCCTCGGCCCGCTGGCAGCAGTCATCACCCTTGAGGCAGTGCGAACCCGTGGGATCGGTCTTGTGCAAGTGCCGCTCGGGCAAGCCATGGAAACTGAGCAGCAGGTGATCGAAACCTTGCGCCAAATGGGGCTGAGCGCTGGCGACGAGCGCATCGAGGTATTCGGGCTGACCGTAGAACGGTTGTAGGATCGACAGCGTGATGTCCAGACGCCTTTCACGAATGACCCGCCGCGCTTCCTCGATCGCAGTGGTGGTGGTGCTATCGGCGAACTGAGGGTAAAGCGGCGCCAGCGTCACCTGGCGAATGCCTTGGCCTGCGAACCGCACCAGCGCACCTTCTATCGACGGTTCGCCATAGCGCATCGCCAGCTCGACCGGGCCTTCCTGCCAATATGGGCGAACCGCGTCGGTGAGCTGCCGGCTCAACACCACGAGCGGCGACCCTTCCGGCCACCAGATCGAGGCGTAGGCATGGGCTGACTGCTCGGGACGCTTGATCAGGATCAGCGAGACCAACAGGCGCCGAAGCGGCCAGGGCAGATCGACCACGTACGGGTCCATCAGGAATTGGTTGAGGTACCGGCGAACGTCGGCGACTTCGGTGGATGCGGGCGAACCCAGATTGACCAACAACAACGCCTGCTCGGTCATATACGACTTTCCTGACTACGGTTTGAAGAGGCCGGCCCTTCCTGCAACCGGCGCGGTATTTTCACACAGCGGACCGCGGCTTGCGCAGGTCCGCCAATGCCGCATCCAGCGTGGCAAAGCGGAACTGGAAACCGGCTGCCTGCAATCGGGCCGGATGGACGTTCTGCCCTCCGAGGATCAACCCGGCCAGCTCGCCCAGTGCCAGCCGAAGCATGGGCGCTGGCGCCACCATGAACGCGGGCCGGCCGAGGCTTCGGGCGTAGGCCTTGGCGAACGCTGCATTGCGTACCGGCTGCCGTGCGCAGGCATTGTAGGGGCCGGTCGCCGCTGGGAGCTGCAAGAGAAAATCTATGAGGTCGATCTGATCGTCGATGTGAACCCAGGGCATCCATTGACGCCCATCGCCCTGGCGACCACCGAGGCCGCATGCAAACAGCGGCTTGAGTCGCTGCAGGAAACCACCCTCACGCGAAAGCACCAACCCTGTACGTACCCGCACGACCCTGATACCCAGCGACTCCGCTCGCGTCGCGCTGGCTTCCCAAGCCTGGCACAGCTGCGATGCGAAATCGTCACTGGCCGGCTCGTCGTCTTCGCTCAGCGGCCGGTCACCACCGTCGCCATACCAGCCCACCGCCGAGCCGGAAACCAGCACGGCCGGCTTTTGCGCGCGCTGACCAAGCCAGTCGACGAGCGTATCGGTCAGGGTTACGCGGCTGTTCCATAGCAGCTCGCGACGTGACCCGGTCCAGGGCCTGTCGGCAATCGGCGCCCCGGCCAGGTTGATGACCGCATCGAGCGGCACGGCATCGAGCTCCTCCAGCGACGCGACGCCTCGAACCTGCTCCCCGCAGAGCCGTGCAACCTTCTCCGGCGAGCGACTCCAGACCCACAGCTGATGCCCCTGCGTAACCCACTTGTGGCACAACGCCCGGCCGATAAGGCCGGTGCCGCCGGTCAGCAATATGTTCATAGATCACCCTCTTGATGCCGCATGGCACCATTGCGGAATCATACATCTATACAGATACCAATTGTTGTACAGCTTTAGTGGCAAGGTTAGCCTAATGCGTTCCCTACTGCAGGTGTCCGTATGAACCGTTTCAACCCTGCCAAGCTCAACTTGTCCAAATGGACAGCCGTCCAACCGCGTCAGAAGGAAAAGCATTTCATCGTCATCGACCTGCTACGCGATGAGGCGGGCGTACTGTTGAAGGTTGAACTGCAAGCCGTGTACACCCAGCGTAGCGAGTGGCTGGACTGGCGCGACCTGCGCGATTCGTCTGTATGGCGCATGGGATGGTGCTGAGCGCATTGGCATGCTGACCGCCAGTCGCCAAAGCTGTACAACAGCTATTGACTTGTACAAGCGCAATCCTATGATGGCGACATGTTGTACAGGAATTACAAAGCTGTACAAGACGCAACGAGGTCGCTTATGCCCAACTCTGCTCGCACGCCCATCAAAGTCGGCATCAGCGCCTGCCTGCTCGGTAGCCCGGTACGTTTCAATGGAGGTCACAAGGAATCGCGGCTGTGCAGCGAAACGCTGGCGAAACACTTCGAGTTCGTACCGATCTGTCCCGAAGTAGCGATCGGGCTAGGTACGCCGCGCGAACCCATTCGGTTGGTGGGTGATCCAGTCTCGCCACGTGCAGTCGGTAGCGTACGGCCAGAGCTGGATGTGACCGATGCATTGCGGACCTACGGCGAGGACGTCGCCGAGGCGCTGCATGACATCAGCGGTTACGTGTTAATGCAGAAGTCGCCCTCCTGCGGTATGGAGCGAGTGAAGGTCTACCAGGAGAGCGGCCACCCGGTCAAAGGCGGCGCCAGCGGCGTATTCGCACAAGCACTGATGACGGCGCGGCCAGACCTCCCCGTCGAGGAGGACGGCCGCTTGAACGACCCGGTCCTCCGCGAGAATTTTCTGACTCGCATTTTCGCCTACGCCGACTGGCACCGCCTGCTCACCGCAGGGCTTACGCGCAAGGCGGTTGTCGATTTCCACTCGCGGTACAAGTACCAACTGATGGCCAATGACCCGGTGCAGTACAAAAATCTGGGCCGCCTGGTCGCCACCGTCGGTCACACGCCCCT
The DNA here is from genome assembly GCF_051486945.1 of Stutzerimonas chloritidismutans. Lineage (GTDB taxonomy): Bacteria > Pseudomonadota > Gammaproteobacteria > Pseudomonadales > Pseudomonadaceae > Stutzerimonas > Stutzerimonas chloritidismutans_B. The sequence goes on from NZ_JAHVDX010000001.1 coordinate 420,477, forward strand.
TGAGGAATTTGCCCCGCAGTATTTCAGCCAGTTGATGATGGCGCTGAAGAAGACCGCGTCACGCGGCACCCATACCAACGTGCTGCAGCACCTAAGTGGCTATCTGAAAGACGATATTTCTGGCGACGACAAACGAGAGCTGCAGCACGTGATCAGCCAGTATCGCGAGGGCATCGTACCGCTGGTCGTGCCGCTGACGCTGCTGAAACACCACTTCCGTCATCACCCGGATCGCTACATCGCGAACCAGGCCTACCTGCAACCGCACCCTGAAGACCTCAGCCTGCGCAACGGCATCTAAACCATGACCCGATTTCTCGACGACCCCGAACTCGGCGGCGCGGACGGCTGGGTGCCGATCCGCGAAGTGGCGCGCATCACCGGCGTCAACCCCGTGACGTTGCGCGCTTGGGAGCGCCGCTATGGATTGATCGTTCCGCGTCGCACCGCCAAAGGTCACCGCCTCTACGATGAGAGCCATGTCCAGCGCATCCAGAGCATCGTCGGCTGGTTGAACCGTGGCGTGGCGGTAAGCCAGGTCAAACAACTGCTCGATGCTCGGCAAAGCGTCAATCTGGCCGAGCACAACCAGTGGGGCGGGCTGCATGACGAGATGCTGCAGGCGGTCGGCGGCCTCAACGAGCGTCAGCTCGACGACGCCTTCAACCGAGCGCTCGCGCTCTATCCACCGCGTACACTCTGTCAGCATCTGTTGCTGCCCCTGCTGCTGAGCATGGAGCAGCGCTGGCACTCACCCTTCGGCGCTGAGCTCGAACGCGCGCTGTTCCAGTCTTGGCTACGCACCAAGCTCGGCACGCGCCTGTATCACGCCAACCGCCAGCACCAAGGTTCGCCGCTGCTGCTGGTCAACCTCTGCGACCAGCGATTCGAGCCCGGCCTTTGGCTAAGCGCCTGGCTCGTCTCCAGCGCCGGCTGCCCGGTCGAAGTGCTCGAATGGCCGGTGCCACTGAACGAGCTGCCGCTTGCCCTGGAACGCATCGAGCCGCGTGGTCTGCTGCTCTATGCCAGCCAGCCGCTGGACAGCGGCTACCTCAAGCGCCAATTGCCTCGTCTCGCTGAAGGGGACGTACCGCTCATGCTCGCCGGGCCGGTAGCGAGCATCCACCAGGCCGAACTACGCGACCTTGCGGGGCTGACCCTTGCGATCGACCCGCTCGCCGCCCTCGAAGCCCTGCAGGCCAGCTTGCTGGTGGATGGCGCCAAAGGATATCTCGAATGAACCAGCTGCTCTGGCTGCGTACTGATCTGCGCGTTTCCGACAACACCGCGCTAAGCGCCGCGATGGAGGCCGGGCCGACGCTCGCGGTCTACCTCATCACTCCCGGTCAGTGGCTTGCCCACGATGACGCACCCTGCAAGGTCGATTTCTGGCTACGTAACCTCAGGGTGCTCTCGTCTCGGCTGGCCGAACTCAACGTGCCGCTGCTGGTCCGCCAGGTCGATGATTGGCGCGGCGTACCCGAGGTCATCGAAACAATCTGCGCGGAGCAGCAGGTCACCGCGGTGCACGTGAATGACGAGTACGGCGTCAACGAGCAGCGGCGTGACGACGCCGTCGAGGCACAGCTCGGCCGTGCAGGGATCGGCCTTCGCCGCTACCTTGACCAGCTCTTGTTCGCGCCCGGTAGCGTGCAGACCTTGTCAGGCGGTTGCTTCAAGGTCTTCAGCCAGTTCCGCAAGGTCTGCCATGCGCGCCTGAACCAGTCGCTGCCGGCGTGCCTGCCGGCCCCGTCCCGCCAGGCCCCGTTGCCTGTCGTTGCCGAGCACATTCCGGAGCGGATCGAAGGGTTCGCTGTGCCCAGCGACTATCTTCGGTCACTTTGGCCGGCTGGCGAGGCGTTTGCGCTGAGGCGCCTTCAGATCTTCATCGAAGACGACCTGGCCGATTACGACCAGCGCCGTGATGTACCCGCCGAAGCCGGCACCAGCCAGCTGTCGGCCTACCTGGCCGCTGGCGTGGTATCGCCCCGCCAATGCCTGCACGCGGCACTGATGAGCAACCGTGGCGAGCTCGACGGCGGCAACCCCGGCGCCGTGACCTGGATCAACGAGCTGCTCTGGCGCGAGTTCTACAAACACATCCTGGTCGGTTTTCCGTGCGTCTCCATGGGCCGGGCCTTTCGCCGCGAGACCGAGGCGTTACCCTGGCGCCATGCCGCGGACGATCTGGAGGCCTGGCAGCAGGGCCGCACTGGCATACCGATCATCGATGCTGCCATGCGGCAAATGCTGGCGACCGGCTGGATGCATAACCGCCTGCGCATGGTCACGGCGATGTTCTTGAGCAAGAACCTGCTCATCGACTGGCGCCATGGCGAACGGTGGTTCATGCGCAACCTGATCGATGGCGACCTCGCCGCGAACAATGGCGGATGGCAGTGGAGCGCCTCGACCGGCACTGACTCGGTGCCCTACTTCCGCCTGTTCAACCCGATCAGCCAATCCGAGAAGTTCGACCCCAGCGGCACGTTCATCCGCCAATGGCTGCCGGAGCTGGTCGAACTCGGTAAGCGTGAAATCCATGATCCTAGCCGGCTGAGCGGCCTTTTCGGGCCCGCTGATTACCCGCGAGCCATCGTCGATCTGCGCATGAGTCGCGAGCGGGCGCTCAATGCGTTTCGGAGCTTGGGAGAGGCATCGTGAGTCGCCGTCGCGCTCGCCGCGCCGCGACCTACACTTGTTCACGAGATCCCCGACCCGCCTGAAGTTGGCGCTGGCGCCCCTGGCGCAACGCTCAAGGACCGAACGCAATGAAGATCGCCATCATCGGCAGCGGGATCTCCGGCTTGACCTGCGCCTACCTGATCAACCGCCGCCACCAGGTGACGGTGTTCGAGGCCTCCAGCTGGATTGGCGGCCACGGGCGTGACATTGACGTGCGTATCGGCAACCGCAGCCATACCGTCAACACCGGTTTCGTGCTGTTCGAGGAAAGCAATCACCCGAATTTCACCCGCCTGCTGGACCGCCTGGGCGTGGCGTTCACCCCGGTCGAGACCAGCTTCTCGGTGAGCGATCCGGCAACAGGCTTCGAATTCAGCAATCGCAACCTCAACGCGCTGCTCAGCCAGCGCCGTAACGTCCTGTCCCTGTCCTTCTGGCATCTGCTTCGCGAGATCCAGCGTTTCAGGAGAGACGCTCTCGACGATTATGACCGGCAACGCATTGCGCCCCAGCTGACGCTCGGTGAATACCTGCGCCTCGGTGGCTACGGAGAGCGCCTGTTGCACCACTACCTCGCACCGATGGGTGCATTGGCCTGGCTGCTGTCCCCCGGCGAACTGATTGAGTTCCCCATGCAGCCTCTGGTTCGCTTGTTCAAGCAGCATGGCCTATTGGCCTCCAGCGAAGGTCCCCGCTGGTATGCCGTACAAGGCGGTACAAGCGGCTACCTGCCCGCGCTGACGCGCAGTTTCGCCGAGCGGATTCGCACCCAGTGCCCGGTGCAAGCGATCAGCCGTGACCCAGCGGGCGTGACCGTGATTAGCCCCCTGGGGGAGGAGCGCTTCGACAAAGTCGTATTCGCCTGCCACAGCGACCAGGCGCTCCGGCTGATCGACCAGCCCACCACCGCTGAACGCGAAGTGCTGGGCACGCTCGGCTATGTACAGAGCGAGATGGTCCTGCACACCGATACGCGCCTGTTACCACGCCGCGCTTCAGCGCGCGCCAGCTGGAACTACCGCCTCGGCAGCACGCCGGATCAGTTGCCCTCCATTACCTACAACCTCAACGTGCTGCAGGGCCTGGCACTGCCGGACCGCCTCTGCCTGAGCATCAACCAGGGCGCAGCCATCGACCCGGCGCGAGTCCTCCACCGTTTCAGTTGCTCGCGCCCGTTCTTCAGCCGCGCCTACACCCGGGCCCAAGCCGGTGCGCGCGACCTGCAAGGGATCAACCACAGCTATTTCTGCGGTGCTTACTGGGGCAATGGCCTGCACGAAGACGGCGTAACCAGCGCCATGCGTGTCGCGCTGGCGATCGATAAACAACGCTGAACGACCCGGCCATACGGACAGGCCAATGCTGCACATAGATGCCGACCGACGGGGCTACGCCCGCTCATCGGCACGCCGATAACTACACAGCGATTCCGCCCGGAGCAGTACGCGATGTCCGACACCTCACTCGATTCAATCGAACACTACCGTAAAGCCGACCGCATCATGCTCGGCGTGTTGTGGTTCCTCGTCATCTATGCCCTGGGCATCGGGGCGGTCTATGGCACCTGGATGCAGGCGCTGCTGGTCGGTGGCGGCACGGCGCTGGCCATGACGATGCTCAACGCCTTCATTGCCGGCCAGCGCCTGATGCGCTGCCTCGTAGGCGTCGCGTTCATGGTCATGTCAGGCCTGCACATTAACCAGGCCGAAGGGCTGATGGAGATGCACTTCGGCATCTTCGCCCTGCTGGCCTTCCTGGTGTACTACCGGGACTGGCTGCCGATCGTCGTAGCGGCCGGCACCATCGCCATCCATCACCTGGCGTTCTTTGCCCTGCAGCAGGACGGAGCAAGCGTGCACCTGATGCCCCACGGAAACTGGGCGGAGGTGTTCCTCCATGCCTTTTACGTCGTGGTGGAAAGCGCAATCCTGATCTACCTGGCCATTCGTGCCGAAAGCGAGGCACGCGAAGGCGAGGCCCTGCGCGGTACCGCCGCGGCCATCACCCGGGACGCCACCACGATCGACTTGCGTCAGCGCAGCAAGGCCAGTGGTCCCGTGGCGCAACGCTTCAACCACATGCTCGACCAGCTCAGCGAGCTCATCGGCGCGGTCGTTCACGACACTCAGGGGCTGGGCGGCACGGCCGGCAATCTGAACAAGGCGATGCAGCAGATGCGCGCCGGCGCCGACCGCCAACTCGCCGAGACGGCTTATATGGTGCAAGCCATGCAGCAAATGTCGACCGCCATCGAAGAAGTCGCCTCGCATGCCGACCAGGCCGCCCGGGCGACGCAGGCGGCCAATGCCAAAGCCGAACAGGGCCGAGTGGCCGTGGACACCAGCCGCGAGGAAATCGCCCTCTTGGCCCGACGCATCGACAGCACCGACGAAGTGATGCAGGACCTGGCCCAGCAGTCCGAACAGATCGGCCGTGTGCTGGAAGTCATTCGCAGCATCGCCGACCAGACCAACCTGCTAGCGCTCAATGCCGCGATCGAAGCCGCGAGGGCCGGCGAGCAAGGCCGCGGCTTCGCCGTTGTCGCGGACGAGGTGCGCAACCTGGCGCAGAAAACCGCTGCCTCCACCAGTGAGATTCAAGACATCATCAGCCGCCTGCAGCAAGGCAGCCGCAAGGCCGCCTCGTCCATGCAGGAAAGCCGTGACAACGTCTCGCGCTGCGTCGACGACAGCCAGCGCACCGCCGCGCTGCTGGAGTCGGTCGTGCAGGAGATGGCGTCGGTCAGCCAGATGAATGAACTGATCGCCTCCGCCACCCACGAGCAAACGGCCGTCTCGGCCGACGTTGCGCATCACCTGCAGACGGTGCAAGCGATCGCCGAACAGAACGCCACCGATGCTAACCAGCTCGATCGGGACGGCGACGGCCTCCATGCCTTGGCTGCCCGACTGAGCCAGCTCAGTGGCCGGTTCGCAGTGAACTGACGCGACGCCTCGGTCGAAAGGCCGAGCCAGTCACGCCGGGCGGGCCCCGTTTCAACGGGGCGCCTGCCATCACAGGCTGGCGACGCTGACCTGGTTACGCCCGCCTCGCTTCGCCATGTAGAGCCGCCGGTCTGCCTCTTCGAGCAACCGCCCCGCTGATGCGCCAGCATCTGGCGGCGAGACCGTGGCGCCGGGCAAGGTCGCAATGCCGATACTGGTGGTGATGCGCCCGGTCGGTGCCAGCTCATGCGGCAGCGCCGCAGCGAATAACCCTTCGCGTAGCCGCTCCGCAATGCGCTCGGCGGCGGCGCCGTCCAGCCCTGGAAGAATCACCGCAAACTCCTCGCCGCCGTAACGACACGCCAGATCGGCCGGGCGAAACACCCCGGCACGCAGCAGTTGCGCCAAGCGTCGCAAGCAATCGTCGCCGGCCTGATGGCCGTAGTGGTCGTTGTAGCGTTTGAAGAAATCGATATCGAGCAGCAACAGCGAGAGCGCATTGCCTTCCCGCCTGGCGCGCGCGACCTCAGCCTGCAGGGTTTCATCGAAGCGCCGCCGGTTCGGCAGGCCAGTGAGGTAATCGGTATCGGCCAGCTCGCTCAAGCGTGCATTGGCCTGTGCCATATGCTGGTTGGCTTCGGCCAGCTGCCGGCGCAGCCGGTGCTGCTCGGTGACATCCGTCATGGCCAGGGTCATTCCAATGACCTGGTCGACATCGTGGTCCTGCACCGCCTGGATGGTGAGCTGGTAATGGCGCCCGGCAAGTGTCAGTTCGATGTCGGCAATGGCCTCGCCCGCGGCCAACCGCGCAATGGTGCCGGGCACATCCAATTGGTCGGTGCCGAGGTGCTCGGCCAGGGCCTGCCCAGCCAGCGGCTTGCCATCGAACCCGAACAAACGGGCCAGCGCACGGTTGGCATTGACGAAGCGCCCCTCACGGTCTACCAGGCCTAGCGCAATCGGCGCAGCGGCATAGAGCGCCTCGAGCTGCACCAGCCGCGGGCTCAGCGAGCCGATCGCCGGAGTGATATCGCGGTCGATGCCGCGATAGCCGATGAAGGTGCCGTCGTCGGCGAAAAGCGGGATGCCGCTCGTCTCGAGCACCACCAGGCGTCCGTCGGCATGCAGGTTTCGGTTGATGAGCCCAGCGAAGGGCCGTTGCGCGGCAACGATCGCGGCGAACTGCGCACCGACGCGCTCGGCTTCCTGCGGCGGCATGAAATCGAACGGCGTGCGTCCAAGCACATGACTGGGGGCGTACCCGAGGATCTGCTCGCTATGCGCGGAGCAAAAGGTGTAGCGGCCTTGTGCGTCGACTTCCCACAGCCAGTCGCTGTTGTGCGCGATGATTTCCTGCAGGCGCCGGATTTCGCGCTGATAGGCTTCCGGCGAAGCGTGATGGCTGGACATAGGTGGGTTCGCCATGAGCGATGTGGAAGCGGCGCGGACTTTAGAGCAGCCGCCGGGCAGAGGCAACGCGCTTTTCGACCGATCCAACAGAGCTGAAGTGCCCAGCCGATCGAAGGTACTGGCTGAAACGTTTGAGCGCCCCAGGCGCGACCTCATGCCGCATATCGCCGTTGCCTGGCCAGGCCGGCCTTCGGCTGGAGCCGACCGTCACCAGGTGGTATTGCTGTCGACCTCTGCTACTGCCGCACAGGATGACGTCATGATCCCAACCCCTCTCGTCGACGCCCTTCGCCACGCCCGTCAGGTCGTGGTGTTCACCGGCGCTGGCGTATCGGCCGAAAGCGGCATCCCGACCTTTCGCGACTCGCTGACCGGCCTGTGGGAGCGCTTCGACGCCACCGCGCTGGCTACACCCGACGCCTACCGGGCCGATCCTTCGCTGGTCTGGGGTTGGTACGAGTGGCGCCGCATGAAGGTCTTGCAGGCTCAACCGAACCCAGCCCACCGCGCCATCGCGGCACTTGCGGGGCAGGTACCGCGACTGACGCTGATCACCCAGAACGTCGACGATCTGCACGAACGCGCCGGCAGCTCGGAGGTAATCCACCTGCACGGCAGCCTGCATCAGCCACGCTGTTTCGCCTGCGGCGCGCAACCAGACGCCCCGCTGCCCAGTCCAGACGAGCCCGAAGGGGGCCGTCGCCTCTCGCCACCGGCCTGCTGCCGCTGCGGCGGTCAGCTACGGCCCGGTGTCGTCTGGTTCGGCGAGAGCCTTCCGGGCGACGCGCTCGAGGCGGCATTCCAGGCGGCACGGCAATGCGACCTGCTGCTCTCTGTCGGCACGTCCGGAACGGTCTACCCAGCCGCCGAAGTGCCCGGCATCGCCTGGCGAGCCGGCGCGGTGGTCGCCCACGTCAATCCGCAGCCGCACGTCGAGCACACGGAACGGGAATACGCGTTGAAAGGCGCCGCCGGCGAATGGCTACCGAAGCTGCTCGAGCAGGCCTTTGGCCCGGGTTGAGGGCCATTCGAGCAATTGGCGCGGCATCCGATGGCGCGAAAATCATGCCTGCCTCAACCGCCCGATTTGCGCCCGGTAAGTAGCCGCGTCGCGCCCTGGGCCTTCTGCGTGTACCAGATGACCCGGCTCACGCCTCGGGTAATGGCGACGTAGGCCAATCGCAGGGTTTCATCGGCCATGGCCTGGTCATAGCTGTTGCGGAAGAAACCGCAGTAGGCGTACAGCGCATTACGCAGCGGGTGGGGTTCGGTGGGCAGGCAGTCGTCGACGATGATCGCAACTTCTGCCTGAAGCCCCTTGGCGCGGTGGATGCTGTAGGTCTTGACCGGCCAAGTGCGGTCCAGCTGCGCCTCGATCAGGCGCAGCGGATCGTTGCGCCGGCTGAGCACGAGCACGGCGTTGCGGTCGGCGCCTTCGCGCGAGGCGACGTGCTCGCACTGCGCCTGGATCTCGCGGATCAGATCCGGCAGGCGGGTCTTGAGATCGAACCGGGTGATCAATTTGACGCCATGGTCGCCGGGCTGCGTGGCTCGGTTTGCCTGGCTGGTCTTGTCCTGCTTGACGGCAACGCCAGCGAGCACGGCTTCGCCATCGCGAATCACCGGTTCGATGGAACGGTAGTTGGTGGTCAGCATCCGCATACGGCTGAGCGACTTCGCACCCTTGGCTGGGAAATATTTGTCGAAATCCATGAACAGCTCGGGCGAGCTCCCGCGCCACCCGTAGATCGACTGCCAATCGTCACCGATCGCCATCAGGCTGATCGGCGCGCCCTGCCGGGCAAGTGCGCCGTGCAGCGCCTGCAGCCACTGGACGATCTGCGGGGAGATGTCCTGGAACTCATCGATCAATAGATGAGTGAAGGGTTCAAGCACGGCCGAAGCGCCGGTGGCGCCTGCGCCATTGAGCCACTGCGTCAGTCGCTGGAAAGCAGCATTGAAGGTCATCAGCCCCTGCCCCTCGAGCAGCGCCTCGAAATGCGTCCAGAACAGTTGGAGCGCTTCGACGAAGGCACGCTCGGACGCCTTGCCGTTCAGCCGTGCTGGCTGCATCTGGTCGATGCGGATACCGATGCTCTCGATGAAGCCGGCCTGGCTGTAAAACACCTCGAACAGAGGCGCCGCGGTGCGCTCGCCGGCGAGCTTGAAGGCATCCAGCGGAGCCTTGGGTGTCGAGCGGCGCGTGTCGGGCTCAGCGGGTGCCGGCAGGCCGAGCAGTTCATGAATCAACTCGCGGAACCGAGTCTCCTCGGCATAGCAGCGCTGGTAGGCCTGTTTAAGCAGGCGCTGCTGAGCGGGTCGCAAGCGTGATGCGGTCAGCGGGTTGTCCAGCTCGGTCGGCGAGGCGCCCTTCTGCTCCAGCTGCTCGAACCACTGCGGCTTGCCCAGCACTTCGCGGGCCAGCACGGCCATCGCAGCATGGAAGGTCCGCACACACTGGCGCACGCGCTCGGCGTCAACGTCCAGGTTCCAGAAGGCGAGCACGCGCACCAACTGTGCGCGCAGCTCGGCGCAAGAGGCATTGGTGAACGAGATGACCGTCAGCCGCTCCGGCGGGATCTCGAGGTGGCACAGCATGAACACGACCCGCAAGACCAGGGTGGTCGACTTGCCGGAGCCGGCGCCCGCGAAGATGCGCGTGACAGGGCTATCCTCCAGAATCATCGCCCACTGCTCCTCCGAGGGCGCGCGGATCACACCCGCTTCCACCGCGCGCCCTACCCGCAGGCGCATGGCCTGGATTTGCTGGTCGCCGATGCTCAGGCGTGCCGGGCCATAGATCCCTTCGCCAGCGGCCTTGGCTGGGCGGGCCCGCGGCTTGGTCTCCGAGCGTTGCGCGGTCTTGGCGGTCCGCGCTGGTTTGGCCGCGCCCTTGGCACGCGGCTTCTTCGCGGTCGCGGCCGGCGGCTTGCGGGCGTCGGGCCAGCGGCGGAGGATCAAGTCTTCTTCGGAGCGGACATAGGCGGAGGTACGGGGAAAACAACGAGCCAGCGCACTGGAGACCAGCCGCTTGTAGCGCTTGACAGCAGACAGCATGAACAACCAACCGGAACGACACAGATGGGTCGCTATGGTACGGCTTTTCACCGCACGGCTGGGCGCCGATAGGCGGCACTACCACCTGGGGCCGGCTTGCGCGCTTTCAGCAAACTGCGCTGCGATTACGCGCCGAAACGGGAGCCCTGCGGGACGCACCTGCCGAGACCCTTTTTCGTTGCTGAATCGCACACTCGGCCCCTGGCGGACACTAAGATGGACAGCCTTCCGGACACAGCGCACAGGACTTTATGTACAGAATCGGTTTCGCCTGCATGTATCGCCACCCTGGCCACAGCGAGTCGCTAAAGGAGCTGGAGGCCATCGAGCGCGCCTTCAATCCCCGTTCGACCACCCTGCGCTGGCTCAAAAGCGTCGAGCAGGATGTCGCCCGAGAAAAACTCAACGGCATCATCGAACACAACCTTGCCGCGCAGCTGCGTCTGCTCGACTACGTCGCGACCTTGCCAGAACCGCTGCGCATGCTGCGCCTGAGCAGCGACCTGTTGCCTTTCTATAGCCATCCAGAAGCTGCAGATTTCTATCGTCAGGCAGACGTACGCCAGATGCTCGAACGCGAATTTGCCCGCATCGGCGACAGCGCCCGGGCGCTCGGCATCCGCCTGTCGCTGCATCCGGGGCAGTATTGCGTGCTCGGCTCCGACAAGCCCGAGGTGGTCGAGAACAGCCTCGCCGAGTTCGAATACCACGCCGACATGATCCGCATGATGGGCTTCGGCAAGCGCTTTCAGGACTTCAAGTGCAACGTGCACATTGCCGGCCGGCTGGGTGTGGACGGCACCCGAGCGATCTGGCCGCGCCTGTCGCAGGAGGCACGCAACTGCATCACCTTCGAAAACGAGGAGAAGACCTACGGCGTCGACGACTGCCTGCACCTTGCCGATCTCGCGCCCGTGGTGCTGGATATCCACCATTGCTGGATCAATGAGGATGATTACATCGACCCGCACGACGCGCGCGTCGCACGCATCATCGAAAGCTGGCGCGGCGTACGCCCGACCATGCACTACTCGCAGCCGCCAGAAAGCCTGATGGAACTGGGTTTTAGCGCGGACGCCAAGCTTGAGATGCCGACGCTGCTCGAGAAGGTCGGCAAGCGGGACCTTTACAGCCACAGCAAGCGCATGTGGAACCACTGGACGAACCTCTACGCCCGCGAATTCCTGGACCGTTTCGACATCATGTTCGAAGCCAAGGAAAAGAACCTCGCCACGCTGGACTACTACTGGGACTACCTCAACCCGGCCTGACGGGGGCAACGCACTTTCCCCCAGTTGCCGAGTCAGTTATTTGAAGCGCCAGTCCCGGCGCGAGCCAGCGGTCGCTTTGCGTGGTTTAGCCAATGACTGACGATAAATACCGGACCGCGGTGGATGCCGCGGCCATTTACTCCGAGACGGACCTGCAAGGCACCATCACGCACATCAACGACCAGTTCTGTGCCATCTCAGGCTACAGCCAGGACGAACTGATCGGTGCCAACCACCGTCTGCTCAATTCGGGCACGCATCCACCCGAGTTCTTTCGCAACCTCTGGCACACAATCTCCAGCGGCAACATCTGGAAAGGCGAAATCTGCAACCGACGCAAGGATGGCTCGCTCTACTGGGTCAGCAGCACCATCGTGCCGCTCAAAGACGACGCCGGGCACCAGGTCGAAAAGTACATCTCCATCCGTTTCGACGTGACTGAAAAGCAAGAGCTGCTCGAAGCCATGCAGTGGCGTGCTTCGCATGATGTGCTCACTGCCCTGCCGAACCGGGTCTACCTGCACGACCGGTTACACCAGACCATCGCCGCGGCGCACCGGCACGGGCATGTGGTCGCGGTATGCATGCTGGACCTGGACGGTTTCAAAACGATCAACGACCGCCATGGGCATGCCATCGGCGACATGCTGCTCGTCGAAGTCGCCAACCGCCTGCGGCGGGAGCTGCGTACTGAAGATCTGCTGGCACGCCTGGGCGGAGACGAGTTCGTCCTGCTCCTCGACCAGGTCGATGAACTGCATCTGCCGGCTGCGCTGCAACGCGCACTCGAGGTCCTCGCGGTGCCGTTTCATATCGATGGGCTGCTGCTCAACGTCTCAGGCTCCTTGGGCGTCACGCTCTACCCCAAGGACAACGAAGGCCCGGACACGCTCCTGCGCCACGCCGACCAGGCCATGTACGAAGCCAAGCAGAGCGGACGCAACCGGTATCGCTTCTTCGACGTCTCGATCAGCAAGGAGGCCAGGGAAGCCTTCCGTACGATTGAATGCATCCGCCGTGCGCTCAAGCGCAACGAGCTGGAACTGCATTATCAACCGAAGGTGAACCTGCGCAGCGGCAAGGTGATGGGGTTCGAAGCGCTGTTGCGCTGGCGGCACCCGAAGCTGGGTCTGGTACAGCCCGACGCCTTTCTACCCGCCATCGAACGAACCGACCTGATTATCAACGTCGGCGAATGGGTAATCGACCAGGCGCTACGCCAGATTGATGCCTGGGCGGCGATCGGCAAGCACTGGCCTGTCAGCGTGAACATTGCGGCGCGGCATTTCCAGTTGCCGGATTTCGTCGAGCGGCTGCAGCGCCTGCTGACGCGCCATCCCGACGTAGCGCCGCAGTCGCTGGATCTGGAGATCGTCGAGTCCACGGCCATCGACAACCTGGAGCACGTTAGCCAGTGCCTGACCGATTGCCAGAAGATGGGCGTGACCTTCTCGCTGGACGACTTCGGGACCGGCTTTTCTTCGCTCAGTTACCTCAAGCGATTGCCGGCACAGACTGTGAAGATCGACAAGTCCTTCGTTCGAGACATCCTGCATGACAAGGACGACCTGGCGTTATCGGAGGCGATCATCAAGCTGTCCCGCACCTTCGAGCGGGAGGTGGTGGCCGAGGGCGTCGAAACCGATCTGCAGGAAAGCATGTTGCTGGGGATGGGGTGTTACCTGGCGCAGGGCTACGGCATTGCTGCACCGATGCCGGCGGATCAAGTGGTCGAGTGGGCAGCCCATTACGAACTGAATCCGCGCTGAGGCGCTATCGTTAGAAGGCTGACATATGTGGCAACGGTATCAGCCTGCGCAAGCCAGCCGTGGCTCACGCAGGATCATGAGGGTCAGGAATTCCGTACGTGAATCGCATGCTCCTGTCGCCTGGCCAGGACGTCCGCAGTGATCAGCGCGAGCAACGGCAACACGCCAACCTTCAGGGCCAGTTCCCACGATCCGAGGAACCCAATCAGTACCGCTCCTACTACAACGATGGCAGCAATGCAGTGAGCGCAGAAGCGCCACAGTTCGAGTGCAACGACCTGAGATTTCTGGTTCGTCATAGTCATCCCCTCTTTCTTGTTGTAATAGCGTCGTACACCTTGAGCGTAGTCCGGCATAACGGCCGCGCAAGCACATTTTTGTTTCAGGAATGTGTCTAGCGCGCAGGTTACAGCGGTTCAAACAGGCGCCACAGCCAGGAACGCGGAGCATTAGGGCAGCGTCAGCCTGGCCGCACACCCTCGTCGATGGATACGCAGCGGCCAGATGAACGGTCATCAAACGTGACGAGAAGATTGGATTTGCGCCAGGGCTCGCTCAAGGATTTCTACCGTGCGATCCAGGTTCATGAGTTTCTCGAGGCCGAACAGGCCGATGCGGAACGTTTGGAAATCAGCCGGTTCGTCGCATTGCAGTGGCACCCCGGCGGCAATCTGCAGCCCGTGCCCGGCAAAACGGCGGCCCGTCTTGATCTGCGGATCATCGGTGTAGCAGACCACTACGCCGGGTGCCTGGAACCCTTCGGCCGCAACACTCGCAAAGCCACGGTCGGCCAGCAACGAGCGGACCCGGCGGCCCAGCTCGAGTTGCTGCGTACGAAGCGTCTCGAAGCCATATTCCCGGGTTTCTTGCATCACGTCGCGAAAGCGCGCCAAGGCATCGGTCGGCATGGTGGCGTGATAGGCATGCCCGCCCTGCTCATAGGCCTGCATGATCTGGAGCCACTTCTTGAGATCGCAGGCGAAGCTGCTGCTCTGAGTGGCCTCGACACGTGCCTGCGCAGCGGCGCTGAGCATCACCAGAGCGCAACACGGCGACGCGCTCCAGCCTTTCTGCGGAGCGCTGATCAACACGTCTACGCCGGCCTTTTGCATGTCCACCCAGAGCGCGCCAGAGGCAATGCAGTCGAGAACAAAAAGACCACCAACCTCATGCACGGCCTGCCCGACCGCGCTCAGATAGTCATCCGGCAGCAGCATCCCGGATGACGTTTCGACATGCGGGGCGAAGACGAGGTCTGGCTTGTCGCGGCGAATGGCTTCGAGCACATCATCGAGCGCCGGCGGTGCGAAGGGCGCTAACGCGCAGACCTCGGTCGGCTGAGCCTTGAGTACCTTCGCTTGCGCAGGAATCCGGCCCATTTCGAAAATTTGCGTCCACCGGTAGCTAAACCAGCCGTTGCGGATGACCAGGCAGGTGGCGTCGGTTGCCAATTGCCGCGCCACGGCCTCCATGCCAAAGGTGCCACTACCCGGCACGACCGCTACAGCGTGGGCGTTGTAGACATCCTTGAGCGTTGCGCGGATGTCGTTCATGACGCCTTGGAACGCGTGGGACATGTGGTTCAACGAGCGGTCGGTGAACACCACCGAGTACTCAAGCAACCCATCGGGATCGATGCTGGGGTATAGCGCTGACATGGCTGACTCCGAGGCAGGAAACCTTGACCGACCCTGCCTCAAGCCAAACCGCTTTACAAGCGCCGAACCCTTTCACACGGCCGCGCCCGGCACGCCCGCGAAGCACGGCTGCGTGCCGCCGCCCTTGCTCCGCGGTATCGCTCCGCTACGTACGTACCCATCCCCGCAACCCAAAAAGGCGAGCACCGTTCGTCAGAACATCCATTTGCGGTTTAGTGAGCCGATTAACGGTCCGTTCAAGAAATTGACGGCAGGATTGGCGACCCCCCTCGCAGTAGCTGGGCTGCAGCCCAATCGAGCAGACCAACCTAGGGAGCACCCAGCATCAATTTGATATCACGCAATACACAAGACGGATTACTGGCGCCTGTATCCAGTCGACCGATATTCCAATGATTGGTTTTGCAAATTATAAAGGCGCCGCGATTCGCGCCCTGCGACTCGCCCGGTGGTTCGTTTCGTTGTCGAGCACTGCCTGCGCTATGGCACAGCGATCAATCACCCTGTCTTCATCGGCACGTGCGAAGCGTGCCGATACGTGAACCCGGAGCACACCATGTCCCTGACCCACTTTGCGCACGGCTGGAAGCATCTGGCCCCTGCCGCCGCCCTTATCACCCTGCTCGGCGCCCTGCCGCTTGGGGTTACGGCACAGGCTGCCACCACACCTGCCAGCGTCTCGAGCATCGCTTACACCGCGCAGATCAAGAAGCTTACGAACAAGCAGTGGAACAACGGGTCCTGGCGGGCCTCGGCAGGCGTATCGCTTGCCGCCACCCCGGCGAACCTCAAAGCATTCAAGGCCGGCACCCGCGTCCGGCTCGCTGATGGGCAGATACGCACGATCAAGTCGGCCAAGTCCTCCGGCGGCGTGCTGACAGTGCTCATGACCGGTACCGTCATCAACGGTGCCCGCCTGGGTTATCCGAACGCCATCAGCGCCGTACCGGCGAGTACCAATACGGCGACCGCAACGACCACCGCCAAGAGCAGCGTTACCAACCCAACGAGTACGGCTACCCAGAGCGCTGCGGCCGTCACGACCAAGACCGCAGCCCCTGCTGTCGCCCCGGCGCCGAAGACGACCACGGTTAGCACGAGCACCACTGCCAAGGCCAACACCCTGACCTCGACGGCCAAGACCACCACGGCAGCCACGGCGCTTGCACCACAGGCCACCGCGACCACCCCGGTTCAGCTCGTCGGCGTTTCGCTGTCCGGCGCAGCCTTCGGTTCATCGGCCCTGCCAGGCAAGCACGGCACCAACTACATTTACCCCGCCGAGTCCTACTACAAAAAATACGCTGAACAAGGCCTGAAGCTCGTCCGCCTGCCCTTCCTGTGGGAGCGTATCCAGCCGACGCTAGACACCGAACTCGATGCCGCACAGCTGGCACTGCTGACCCAATCGCTCGACTTTGCGCAGAAGCACGGGGTAAAGGTCGTGCTCGACATGCATAACTACTACCGCTACTACAAGCAGGCCATCGGCTCAGCTAACGTGCCGGTCCAGTCGTTTGCCAACACCTGGAAGCGTATCGCCCAAAAGGTCGGCAAACATCCCGCGCTGAGCGGTTATGGCCTGATGAACGAGCCCAACACCAACGGTCTTTGGCCGGCGACAGCCCTAGCGGCAGCCAAGGCGATCCGCCAGGTGGACAAGGTCAACTGGATCTATGTTGCCGGCGACCGTTATTCCAGTGCCTGGCACTGGCCACAGTCGAACACGCAGCTCATTAGCGACCCTTGGATGCGCGACGCCAACAACAAGCTGATCTTCGAGGCGCACATGTACCTCGACCGCGATACCTCGGGCATGTACGCCGACAAGACCGAAACCTTCGCGCCGGACCTCGGCATCAAGCGCGCCAAGCCGTTTGTGGATTGGCTACGGGCCAACAAGCTGCGCGGCTATATCGGCGAGATCGGCGTGCCCAACTACGCACCGGATGCCATCCTCGCGATGGACAACCTGCTGGGCTACCTGCGCGAGAATTGCGTCCCGATGACCTATTGGGCAGCCGGCCCTTGGTGGGGCAGCTACATCCTCTCGCTTGACGTAACAGGCGGCGCTCCGCAGCCGCAGCTGCCTGTCCTGGTCAAGCACGCCAAGGCGCCAAACAGCTGCGCCGCGATCGGCCAGCCGCTTTAAGCGCAGGCCAATCTGCACCACAAAGGCCTGTCACCGAAGGGTGGCGGGCCTTTTTCATTTCCACAAGGCACCCGCCCAAGCGGAACCAACGCGCCGCTATCAGGACGAATTCATACACGATGCCGCAGCACTTCACGGCCAGCATGACGTAGGCCGTTCCCGATCCCGGAGATGGATATGAAAGAGGAGATTCTGTTGGTGCTGACCGCCGTAATGGTCGTGCTGACGGTCTTACCCCTGTGGAAGAACCCCGTTTGGTGGGTACGTGGGCTTGATTTCCCCCGCCTGCAACTCTGTTGTCTCGCCTTTGCCCTGCTGCTCGCTCAAGCGGTGTTGCTGTCCTATTCCAAACCATTGCAGCTGATCATTTCAGCGGCGTCGGTCGGCTGCCTGCTCTACCACGCCTGGTGGATCATTCCCTACACCCGCCTCTGGCCGCGCGAGGTCAGCCCGGCAAGCGACAGCCCGGACGGCCCGCGTATACGGGTGATGTCCGCGAACGTGTTGACCCCCAATCGGCAGGCCGACCGGCTGCTCGCCCTGGTCAGGGAGCACCGCCCTGATGTCTTGGTCACGCTTGAGTCCGACAGCTGGTGGGAAGCCCAGCTCGACGCCCTGACGCCCGAGTACCCCTACAGCCTTCGGTGCCCGCTGGATAACCTCTACGGAATGCACGTGTTTTCTCGTTGGCCGCTAGAAAACGCTGAGACGTGCTTTCTCGTCGAAGATGATGTGCCCTCCATGCATGCGTGCCTGCGGATGAATGACGATCTGTCGATCCGCATGCATTTCCTCCACCCCACTCCGCCGAGCCCGACCGAAAACGATGAATCCACCGATCGGGACGTCGAGCTGCTGATCGTTGCCAAAAGCGTACGAGACGACCAGCAAGCAGTGCCCATCATCGTTGCCGGTGACCTCAATGACGTCGCCTGGTCAGGCAACACGCGTCTGTTCCGCAAGATCAGTGGTTTGCTCGACCCAAGAGTCGGGCGGTGCATGGTCAACAGTTTCCATGCTAAGCATTGGTTTCTGCGCTGGCCGCTGGATCATTTCTTCCACAGTCACCATTTCAGGTTGGTCGGTATCCAGCGGCTGCCGGCGTTCGGTTCTGATCACTTTCCCGTTTTGATCGAACTGCAGTACGCGCCGACTGGCGACCAGACGAGCCTGCATGCCGATCCCGACGACGAGCAACTCGCCGAGGAAAAGATCGATCAACGCCCCGCGGACGAATCGGACGTGCCCGAGCCGGACAGGCGCTGAACGTATGCTCCATACCTGGCCGCAAGCGGCCATGCGCATCATTCGGCAATGCCCAACGTCACCGGGCGGACGCGCGCGGTAAAGTGCACCTCCCAGCCGTCACGAGTACGCCACCGCTCATGCTTACCCTGTCACTTGGGCCGTTGACCTTCGGCATCCCCCATCTTGTCCTTCTCGTATCGCTGCTTCTCGCTTCGCTCGCCGGCTGGTTGAGTGGGCGGCGATACGGCAAGAATCCTGAACGCCAGCTGTTCCGGCTGTTGCTTCTGGCGCTACTGGTGGCACGGCTCGCGTTCGTTATTGCCTATGTCGATGACTTCGAAAGCATCTGGCAGGTGTTCGACATACGCGACGGTGGCTTCATGGCCGGGCCGGGGATCCTGGCCGCGTTGCTCGCGGGCGGCTGGATGATGTGGCGCGAGCGCAGCGCACGAGCACCGTTGGCAACGGCCATGGCAGTGGGACTGGGTAGCTGGTTGCTCATGAGTTTCGCCGGGTATTCCCTGGAGCGCGGGACCCGGCTGCCAGACGTCACGCTTCTCGACGGCACGGGTACGCCCGTCGCGCTCGCCGATTTCGCGGGCAAGCCGATGGTCATCAACCTGTGGGCCACCTGGTGCCCGCCCTGCCGACGGGAGATGCCGGTGCTGGCAAACGCACAGGCCGAGCGGGACGACCTGGTGTTCCTGTTCGTCAACCAAGGAGAAGGCGTCGGCGAAGTCGAGCGATTCCTGCAGGCCCAAGGCCTGACACTCCGCAACAGCCTGTTCGACAGCAGCGGGCAGCTTGGTCACGCGGTGGGCTCTCAGGCGTTGCCCACCACGCTGTTCTATGACGCCGAGGGCCGGCAGCTCGGCAGCCACCTTGGCGAGCTCTCCACCGCGAGCTTGTCCAAGGCGCTCGAAGGGCTGCAATGACCGGCGTGACGGTGAAAAACGCCACCGATTTGGATTAACCTGCCGCCACAGCGGGCGCGACGGCACCAGCGCACCTCGAACGACAACCACCGACTCGGCAGGCAAGGGAGCAATTCAATGAAGCGATTCGCGGCACTGATGCTAGCAATGACAATCCTGAGTGGCGCGGCATGGGCCGATGGCCAAACACTGACCGTCAGGCTCAACGGCATCGAGCATGACCGGGGCGAGATGAAGGTCGCGCTGTTCTCCGACCCGAAGACCTTTCGCAAAGCCGATCAGGCATTCGCAACGCAAGAGTCAAAGGCGCGCGCCGGTACGCTGAGCGTCGTTTTCGAGAATGTCCCGGCCGGTGAATACGCGATCATGGCTTATCACGACGAAGACGGTAACGGCGAGATGAACCGGCGGCTCGGCATGTTTCCAACCGAAGGCTACGGGCTCTCTAACAATCCCAAGGTCATGGGCCCACCAGCATTCGAAGACAGCCGCTTCGAAGTGAGCAGTGACCAGCCGACCGAGCTCGACATCGACATCCGCTACTGATTAGGTAGCTGCCGGCCGGCGGGCCAGACCACTTCGCCAATGGTCACACTGCGTTTGAACCGATGCCATGGAGCGACTGTCCAGTGCTGAAGCGTCCGAACCAACCGCAATCTCGGCGCGGGCCTCAACGCGGTTTTTTTGCGAAAAGAGGAAATTTGCCGCAGGCGACGGAGCGAGACGCTGCTTATACTGACCCCCCTATCCCAACCAGGAGCT
The DNA here is from genome assembly GCF_051486945.1 of Stutzerimonas chloritidismutans. Taxonomy (GTDB): domain Bacteria; phylum Pseudomonadota; class Gammaproteobacteria; order Pseudomonadales; family Pseudomonadaceae; genus Stutzerimonas; species Stutzerimonas chloritidismutans_B. Next base: position 440,369 of record NZ_JAHVDX010000001.1, read on the forward strand.
ACACCTGTGAATAAAGCCGAGTTGATTGAAGCGATCGCAGCCTCCGCCGATGTTCCGAAAAGCACTGCCACCCGTGTGCTGGATGCCTTCACCGAAAGCGTGACGAACAGCCTACAGAACGGTGACAGCGTAACGCTGGTCGGCTTCGGCACGTTTGCCGTCAAGGAACGCGCCGCCCGCGACGGCCGCAACCCGCAGACTGGTGCGACGATCAAGATCTCCGCGGCGAAGCTGCCAGGCTTCAAGCCGGGTAAGTCGTTGAAAGACGCGGTGAACTGACACCGCCGGAAATCGGGCCGCTTGCGTCCTCCTCGGACGCAGCGCCTGCTGTGCAGACGCCGCTACGGCCCGCTCCCCCCTCGCCATACCCTGCCCGCCGATAGAGCACTGCCAGCGCCGGCGCACCATGACCAGGCGTTATTGGCTCACAGCAGATCCCCCACTGCTGACGAGATACCTAACCACCCCGAACGGGCCGCAGCCCTGCGCGTACTTCTGCGCCGTTAGCAATGGCTAGTACCGGCCTGGCATCCGCTTTGCTTTAGCTTTCATGCCAGGAAGCTGCGGCTCAGGGACGAGTTCATGCTTCTCACCGCATCAGTCGTCGCTAAGCACCCGCCAACGCCACACTTCACAGGAACAACCCGCCCCCAGCCGCCCTCCCATGCAAGACCATGCCGATTACGGCTCGATCTGCAAAAGGAGGCTTCATGCGTATCACTCTTCCACGCCTGGGTTTCGGTGGCGCTCCGCTGGGTAACATGTTCACACCGCTCGACGAAACCACCGCGGATGCCACGCTCAAAGCGGCCTGGCAGGCAGGTATTCGCTACTACGACACTTCTCCGCACTATGGAGCAGGCCTTGCCGAGCAGCGCTTCGGCCGGCTGCTCAGCAGCAAGCCCCGTGACGAGTTCATGCTCAGCACCAAGGTCGGCCGCCTGCTGCAGCCGGCGAGTACGCCAGAGAACGCCAAACCCTTCGTGGATGAGCTGTCCAACAAGCGCGTTGTCGATTATTCGGCCGACGGCGCCCGTCGTTCTATCGAAGACAGCCTCGAACGCATGGGCGTGGACCGCATCGATGTCGTGTTCATCCATGACGTCTCGGAGGACCAATGGGGCGACCAATGGACGGAGTACTTTCAACAGGCCATGCACGGCGCGGCCAAGGCGCTGACCCAATTACGCGAAGAGGGCACCATTCGCGGCTGGGGCCTGGGCGTCAACCTTGTCGAACCCTGCCGGATGGCGCTGGAGCAGGCCGATCCGGACGTATTCTTGCTCGCCGGGCGCTACTCGCTGCTCGATCACCGCGAAGCACTCGACACCCTCTTTCCGCAATGCGTTGAACGCGGTGTCGGCATCGTCATAGGGGGTCCGTTCAACTCCGGCGTCCTGGCCGGTGGCGCTCACTACGACTATGCAGAAGCCCCCGATGCGATACGCAGCAAGACCGAGCAACTCGAAGCCGTCTGCAAGACGTTCGACGTCGACCTGCGTGCGGCGGCGCTGCAGTTTTGCCTCGCCCATCCGGCGGTTCTTTCCGCCATTCCCGGTACCAGCAACCCGGCACGCCCTGCGCAGTACGTCGAACAGAGCGAAGCGCAAATCCCTGCCGAATTCTGGCGGGAACTTAAAACCAGACAGCTGCTGCCGGATGACGCGCCCGTCCCAGTCTGATTCGGTCTGCCTACGCGGGCGAGCCCCACCGGTCAGCTCGCCCCCGCGTTTACAAGGCATTAATCCACCAGTCATCCCTAATAGGCTGAACGATTTATTTCCGCTTCGTTAATGCCGGACTACAACTCCATCTCCCCTGTTACCAGACGGACTATGGAAAATGCGTACAACAAGAACAGTACTCGCAGTTGCAGTCTCGTTGCTCATCGCCAACCAAGCCATGGCGGTCAGCGAAATCACGCAGGATCAAACCGGTACGGATAACGTCGCCGACGCGACGCAGAGCGGCGATAGCAATCTCATCAGCCAGACCCAGGACGGCACGGCCAATATTGTCCGGACTGTGCAAAACAGTTATGCGATGAGCGCGATCAGCAACCAGACGGGTACGGCCAATATGGCCTTCATAGATCAGGCCGGTAACGAAGGCCAGGTCGAGATCGACCAGAGCGGCGAGTTCAACCTTGCTACCGTCGCCCAGTTCTCCGAAGAGGTAGGCCATCTCGCGGCCATTACGCAGTTGGGCGAGAACAACATCGCCTATGTCGAGCAACTTGATGGCGTCGCCAACAGAGCGATCATTAACCAGGACGGTGAGGCCAACGCAGCGGAAGTCTTCCAGGAAGGCAATTCCAACTTCTATGAGGGCACGCAGACGGGCAGCGGAAATATCGCTCAGATCAGTCAGGACTGGTTTGCTACCGCCACTACCGAACAGAACGGAACCGGCAACCAGATCTACCTTACTCAAGAAGGCTTCCCCTATGGGGCCACTGCGTCCATACGCCAGGATGGCACCAACAACCGGGCCGACGTCGAACAGCCCATGCACGGGCGTTATCCGGTCGGTTCGGTGGATCTGGAACAGCTCGGTACCGACAATGTCGCCGAGGTCGTTCAGAACACGGGCGACGGCTCCATGACATACACCCAGGACGGAACGGGCAATACGTTGACGACTCTGCAAACGGGTCGCTCAAACTCCATTTCCGGAATCACCATCGGTGACGAAAACAGTGTCGATATCCGGCAGGCGTATGACTCCAACAGCGTGACCATCAGCCAGGACGGCACACAGAACGAAATAGATGTCATCCAGGAAACCTATGGCAGCACTGCCGACATCCAGCAGACCGGCTCGCAGAACATTGCCTCGCTACTCCAAACTGGCGGGTTTGACTCTGTTGGCGGCTTCGATGCAACCATCATCCAGAACGGAACGGGCAACACCGCAACCATTACCCAAGGGCCATGATTCACTTCTGAGCGATGCCACCCAGGCCGCCCGCAAGGGCGGTCCCCTCTTCGGCAGAGCTTCAGCCTGCCAGCCAGGCGGCCAACCGATGCAAGTAAAGGTAATCAAGCCAGGCAACCTGGTGCGCCAGTACGATTATCCAAAACACCACCTGGAACGGGAGCTTGCGAGTCTTGTGACGTAAGACCTGTTGTGCGACGAAAGCTCCCGGCCATCCAGCGAACAGTTCCAGCAGATGCAAGCGTGCCTCAGGGATGCGCCAGCGGCTACGTTGTGCGCTGCGCTTGTCATGCAGATAGAATCCGAACGCCAGCACGCTACCTAGGGCATAGGCCTGCCATGGCCAGTCGTGGCCATGCCGGCTCATCCGCAGCATGCCAAGTGCGGGCAGCAACCCAAGCAAGGCGAGCACGAGCAAACCAGGGGGCAGTCGCCATCGTGTATCGCTACGTCGCGCGCGCGGTGACGGCTGCTCGGAGCTGTTGCCGGGCTTGCGGCGTATCCTGGGGTCATCTAGGGACATCGGCGCGTCGAGGCGGATAGGGGATGCGCGAAGCCGCCCTGCCCCGTCGGGTTCTGCCAGATAGAGGACACGACCACCCTCGGCCGGTCGGCGCGTACCTCGCATGGCTGAAATATGGGCGAATATTTCCGGCCCACCGCTTGCTGGCCGGATGAAGCCAAACCCCTTTTCATCGTTCCAGCTTCGTAGCTGACCCCGCAGTTCCATCTCGATACCTGAGTATGAAAAGCGGCGAGTCTAGCGCCAGCGATGGCCGCTGGCATCCCGATGCAGCGCAGCGCTCCTCCAACGTATCAGGCGATGGTCAACCCGTCGCGGTGTGCCAGTCGATCAGGCTGAACTGCCAGGTCGCGAGGATAACCAGCCCGAAAATGATCCGATACCACGCGAATGCGGCGTAGCTATGGTTGCCGATGAACTTCAGCAGTGCTCGCACGGCGAGCATGGCGAAAATGAACGAGGTGACGAAACCGATCGCGAACACGGGCAGGTCAGCTGGCTGGAACAGGTCCCGGTACTTGTAACCGGAATACACCGCCGCGCCGACCATGGTCGGCATCGCCAGGAAGAATGAAAACTCGGTGGCCGCCTTGCGCGACAGCCCGAACAACAGCCCGCCGATGATGGTTGCGCCGGACCGCGAAGTGCCGGGAATCAGCGCCAGACATTGTGCGCAGCCGACCTTCAACGCATGCGTCCATCGCATGTCGTCCACGGTCTCTGCCTGCACGGCGTGCTGCCGCTTCTCAGCCCAGAGCATGATCACACCGCCGATGACCAGCGCCGTGGCGACCGTGATGGGGTTGAAGAGGTATTCGTGAATCAGATCGGCAAAGGCGACACCCAGCACTACGGCCGGGAAAAAGGCGACCAGCAGGTTAAGGGTAAAGCGCTGGGCTTGCTGCTCACGCGGTAATCCGATCACCACGTTAAATATCTTCTGTCGGTACTCCCACACCACCGCGAGAATGGCGCCGAGCTGAATGATGATGTTGAAGGCCAATGCACGCTCGCCCCCAAAACCGATGAGGTCGGCGACGATAATCTGGTGGCCGGTACTGGAAATCGGCAGGAACTCGGTCAGGCCCTCCACCACACCCAACAGCAACGCCTGAAAAGCAGTCCAAAGCTCCATCTAGTCCTCAATGGCGGTGCCATCACCGCAGCTTATGTCCAACGAAGGTATATGTCAGATAGCCATCTGAGCGCTGTTCTGACTCGATTACCGCCAGTAAATTCAACGAGCTGCGACGACGCCCCTCATCTTTTTCTGAGCGCTGCCGAAACGCTGTATTGATGGCGATGACCACCCAGCCTTGCCTCGCCCGCCCGAAGGCAGCCCCCGGTCACCGCGCTCCAGAACTCGAATAATAAATAAGATCCCGCATTAACAGGAGCTTACAAGCCTATGAATCTGCTAAGAAACCTTCCGATCAGCAAACGCCTTTGGCTGATCCCCCTGGTTGCCGTCGCCATGCTGTTCGTATTGGGCTTGTTGATGATCCAACAGGTACGCAGCGACCTGTACAAGGGCAAGCAGGTGATGACTCAGAACATCGTCGAGACGGCACGCGGCGTGTTGGATCATTACCAGCAGCTCGAAGCCAGCGGTAGCCTGACCACAGCGGAAGCCAAGAAGGCGGCCATGGATCAGATCCGCATCCTGCGTTACGGCCACAACGACTATTTCTGGATCAATGACATGCAACCGGTCATGGTGATGCACCCCATGAAGCCGGAGCTGGAAGGCAAGGACCTGTCGCAGACCAAGGACCCGAACGGCAAGGCGCTGTTCAATGAAATGGTCAAGGTCGCGCAGCAGCACGGCGCCGGCCTGGTCGACTACCAATGGGCCAAACCCGGTGAAGAACAGCCCGTGCCAAAGATTTCCTATGTCCAGCTGTTCAAACCCTGGGGCTGGATCATCGGCTCGGGCATCTACGTCGATGACGTGGAAGCCGAGTTTCGCAATTACCTGGTCCGGTTTTCACTGATCGGCCTGGCGATCGCCGCCTTGATGGCCGTGTTGGTGGCGGTCCTGATTCGCAGCATTACCCAGCCACTACGGCGCTCGATGCAGGCGATGGCCAACATCGCCAGCGGCGAGGCTGACCTTACGCGCAGCCTTGAGGTGTCTGGTAACGACGAGCTGACCGCCCTCAGCCGTGACTTCAACGCCTTTACCCAAAAGCTGCGCCGCGTCATCAGCGGGTTGCTAGAGACCGCTGGCGCGCTGGAGCAGTCGTCAACTGCCCTCGGTGGGGTCGCCAGCCAGGCCCATTCGCAAAGCCAGCAGCAATCGCAGCAGATGGACTTGGTAGCAACCGCCGTCAACGAAGTCACTTACGCGGTTCAGGAAGTGGCCAAGAATGCGGAGCATGCTGCCACCGAAGTCGGCGAGGCAGAGCGCCAAGCAGGCCAGGGTCAGCACAATATCGAAGTCAGCCTGCAGCAAATCGGCCAGTTGTCGAGCACCATTGGCGAGGCCGTCGGCGTGATCCAATCGCTGGCTGACGAGACGACCAAGATCGGCTCGGTGCTGGAGGTCATCGGCTCCATCGCCGACCAAACGAATTTGCTGGCGCTAAACGCTGCCATCGAAGCCGCGCGAGCCGGTGAACAGGGTCGTGGCTTCGCCGTCGTGGCCGATGAGGTCCGCCTGCTGGCGCAGCGCACCCAGACGTCAACCGCCGAAATCCAGACGATGATCGAGCAGTTGCAGAAGAACTCCGGTGCTGCGGTCGCCGTGATCACCGAAAGCAATCGCGCGTCCCAGGCCACGGTCGAACAGGCCAGCCAGGCGGGCGAGAGCCTGGCGCAGATCGCCCAGGCCCTGCGCAACCTGTCCAGCTTGAATGCATCGATCGCAAGCGCAACGCTGCAGCAGACGCATGTCGTGGAAGACATCAACCAGAACGTCACTCAGGCCGCGAGCCTGGCGCTCGACAGCACCCACGCCGCCGAGCAGTCCGACGCCGCAGGCAAGCAGCTTGGTGAGCTTGCCGGCCAGCTGAGTCGGACGCTGAAGCAGTTCAAGGTTTAAGCCAAGCTCGGACGATCGGGCTTCTCGACCGGCCAGGGCTCCCCGGCCGGTTTTTTTGCTTGCGAGATGCGGCTTTTCGTCACGCGGTGCGACCCGCCACTAAGCGATTCGGTGTACTTCGTGCACCGGCTGATCCGTGCAAATGGCTCTACGACGAGGCTTACAGCGCTACAAGGCCAAGGCGTCACCCGCTCACGACACCCTACAACTTTTGGCTAATTGCAAACTCACCAGCAAATTGCGAACTCACCGTGTGACTTATCGGTCCCCTGTGTACATCAATGGAATGTAAGGCCGACGCCGAACACCTGACGGCATGGCCAATTCGTTGTTTTGAGCATTCACACAGAGAGACATGCCCCATGACCAGCCCCCTTCGCTTCAACGATGCCCTTCTGATCACCGACCGCGCGTTCAAGCCCTTCCAATGCGTCGCCTGGACCTTGATGGAAGGTAACGGTGAGCTCAGCATTACCGTCGTGGACGGCAGCGAATCCCGCCCGGTCGGCCATTGCAAGATGCCGAGCAGCGTCTACTCCGACCCGGTCAAGCTGGGCCAGCAACTGGAACAGACCCGCGCCGACCTGACCCGCCAAGGTATTCACTTCGCCCCGTGGCACATGCCTGTCTGATCCCATCACGCATCTTTCGGGGCCCGGTTGCCGCAACGCACTGGGCCTCTTCGTTCCTGTATCCCGCGCGGCGACCCATTCGCCTGTTTTACGGTCCTATTGATTGAGCCGTCAAAACAGGAGCACCCCATGAAAGGCGCCGAAGCCTACGTCAATGATCAGTGGCACAGCAGTGGTTTGGCGGATCTTCCGCAGAGCCGCGATGCCCACACCGTCACCCTGAACTTCATCATTCCGCGCGATGCGCAGACGACCGGGCTCATCACGCATATCCGCGACGTTGCGCAGCGCAAGCTGGGCGAAGCCTACGAAGGTCGACAGGTCACGCATAAGCCGGTGGTCGGGTCGGTAGTGGGTGATGGCAGCGGCGACGGCATCCAACTGGCGTTCGATATCGCTGCCGCGAGCTAAGGCAATGGTTGCGCAGTGGCCTGATGGCTGGCACGAACCCGCGCGGCCCGCGCCTGTCACTCATAGAGACGACGCACGACGCAACCGCGGCGTGCTTTTCGCTGACCCACCAGGAGTGCAGACATGATAGGCGACTACTCTTCGATCAATGACCATCTCGAAGCAGCCCGGCTGCTGGCCGACAAGGCCGAAACCAAGGCGGACCCGGCGGTCTACCGCGAAGCCATCGACGAACTCGTCGCCGCCATTCGCATCCTGATGCGCAACACCAGCGAGAGCGAAAAGTAATCGCCGCTTGGTATTCCAGGTATGGCATGCCGGGTCCCGGCCCAGCATGCCACCTGATCGACGCCTCTCTCTTCTCGCACGGCGGACGTTCCCGGCATGCTGACCGACAAGCCCAACCTGGCCGTATCTGAAGGCACGCCTCCCATCCCCGATGATGAACGCGCGGACGTTGGCACGGTTCTTTGCCCAGACCTACCGGACGACCTGCGTTACGTGGACGATAGCGGTCCCGGCATCAGCCGGCGGGTGCTGCGAGGCAAGTTCGCCTATTTTCTTCCCTCCGGCGAGCGCATCCGCGACTCGGCCGAGATCGACCGGATCAACAAGCTCGCAATACCGCCCGCCTACACTCAGGTCTGGATTTGCCCAGACCCTTGTGGGCACATGCAAGCCACCGGTCGCGACGCGCGTGGGCGCAAACAGTACCGCTACCACCCGCGTTGGCGTGAAGTCCGCGATAGCGACAAATATCAACACATCCTCGCGTTCGGCGCCGCCTTGCCGACGCTGCGTGCTCGGTTGGAAGCCGACCTCGCTCGACGTGGCATGCCGCGCGAGAAGGTCATGGCGCTGGTCGTCCATTTGCTGGAGTCCACGCTGATCCGCGTCGGTAACTCACGCTACGCCCGCGAAAACCGTTCCTACGGCCTGACGACGCTTCGCAGCCGACATGTCGATGTGCGAGGGGCAGCGATTCGGTTTCACTTCCGCGGCAAGAGCGGCGTTGAACACCGGGTCACGCTAAAGAATCAGCGGCTGGCCCGAATCATGCGCCGTTGCCTGGAACTACCCGGCCAGCACCTGTTTCAGTATCTGGACGATGACGGCCAACGGCATGCAATTAGCTCGAGCGACGTCAACCAGTACCTGCATGAAGTGACGGGCGCCGATTTCTCGGCCAAGGACTATCGCACCTGGGCCGGCAGCACGCTGGCGCTCGACGCCCTGCGCGGCTGCGAGCATCAGCCGGAATCGGTAGCGCGGCGAAATCTTGCCGAGACGGTTCGCCAGGTCTCCCGGCAGCTGGGCAACACCCCTGCCGTGTGCCGCCAGTGCTATATCCATCCTGCCGTGATCGAGGCGTTTTCGAACGGTGAACTGCAGGCACTCGGCAAAGCGCGCAAGCGCAAGTGGCTGAGCGCTGAGGAGGTGACGCTACTGAAGTTGCTCGACAATCGCCGCAGCGATGAAGTGGCTCACTGACCGTGTAGCGTCACTCGGTTACGACCGCCAGCTTTGGACGCATAAAGAGCGTTGTCCGCCCACTCGATCAGCTGCGCGTAGCCGTTCGTGGGCAGGCTCAGGTCCGCAACGCCCAGGCTAATCGTGAAGCGAATAGTCAGTGCCTCGTGCCGCACCTCATGCGCCTCGATGGCCTGGCGTAGTCGTTCGGCCAGCGTCATGGCGCCTTGCTGGTCGGTATCGGGCAGCAACACGACGAATTCCTCACCGCCGTAACGCCCAGCGATATCGGAGTCACGCATGGTCTGACGGATGATGTCAGCGGTCTGCTGGATAACGCTGTCGCCCGCCTGATGACCGTAGGTGTCGTTGATTTTCTTGAAATGATCGATATCGAACATGATCAGCGCGGTATTGGTGTCGTAACGCCGATGCCGCGCGTAGTCCTGACGCAGCATTTCTTCCCAGTGACCGCGGTTGAACAGACCGGTCAGGCGGTCGGTGCTCGACAGTCGTTGCAACTCTCGGTTGGCCGCCTGCAGCTGGCGCCGGTTGGTGGCCACATCAGTGACGTCATAGATGATCAGGCAGATCTGTTGGATGCGACCGTCCAGCCCCTTGAGGGGCAGCAGTGTCGTGTTTTGGTACATGAAGTCTTCCAGCCCAGTGATTGGCTGGTAGTTCTTGAACCGCAGCAGATAGGGGCGCTGCTCCCAGATGGTGAACGAGGGTGTGCCGAGCGTTGCGACGTTCTCCACCTTGCGCCGGAACCATTTTTCGTCCACTTCGGGAAACAGCTCGAAAAAGGACTTCTTGCGGGCCTCCTCCGGGAGCCGCCCAGAGCGGTTCTCCATGAACGTGTTCCAGACGTCGACCCGGTATTCCCGATCGAGCACGACGACCCCGACATCGATGCTCTGGACGATGGCCAGCAGCCAATGCATTTCGCTCAGTTCGATCGAGTCAGACATGCTCAGTCCATCAGGTAGGCAAGTTTACGCGACAGCAGCTCCACCGAATCTTCGGTAAACAGCAGCAGCAGGTCGAAGTGAATGTTATGGCCTTCCAGGCTGTAGCTGATTTCAATGGCGAGCGTGCTTTTCCAGCGCTCGCGATTCAGGCGAATCAGCTCGTCGATCGAGGCGTGCTGCCCAAGCACCTGCGGGTGACCCTGGGAAAATACGACATCGATCTGGTCGGCAATCCCGCTCAGACAGGCGCTGATCAACAGGCTGGACAGGTCTAGCAGCATTTCTAGCTCACGGTAGTCGTCAGCGCGCATCAGCCGCGCCATGTCCGCGACTTCCGAGTCATGAAAAATCAGCAGCGCCTCACCGGCGATGCCGCCACCGATGTAGCCCTGGCAAACCGCAGTGAGTTTGTCACCTTGAGCCGCGTCGGCCAGCGCCATGTGCAGCTCGCCGACCTCAAGCATGTTCACGTTCGGAATCGGCAACTGCACGAAGACGCCTAGCACGCGCGCCAGCAAGGCAGCGGCACGGCCCATGGCAACGTTCACGACCTCACGGATGGCATCGCGGAAACTGACGGTATCGCCAGCGTCACGCCCGCCGAGCATGGGTAGATCGGTACCGATCAACCCAAGGCTGGCCAATGTCTGTCTGAGATGTACTGGATCGGCCGGCTTGCGAATGAAGGCCAGCGCACCAAGCTCGAGCACACGGCGAACCGCTTCTTCCTGGATGTCCGCCGAGACCACGATGACTTTGCAGCCGAGGCCCTCCTCTCGCAGCTGCGCCAGCACCTGATAGCCATCCATATCAGGCATGGTGAGATCGAGTAGCAGCACGTCGACATCGCCCTGGCGGATGCGCTCGAGCGCTTCGAGGCCACCCGACGCCTGATGGATGTCCAGCTGCCAGGCAGCAGGCAACGAGCGCAGCAATTGCTTGCGCGCCAGGTTCGAATCGTCACAGATCAGCAGGGAAACGGCAGACATGCAGCGCTCGCTCTTTTTACCAGCTACCGGAACTCGGACAGCTTATCTCAGCAAACGAGCGCTGTGGGGATGCCACCGAAGAAATAGTGGCATTTTGACTTCACCCATCTGGCAACGAGTTATCCCGCAATGGCGGGACGCCCGAATCAGTAGTAGGCGTTTTCGCGATTGGTATGGTCAGTTACGTCGCGAACACCCTTGAGCTCAGGGATACGCTCGAGCAGCGTTTTCTCGATGCCTTCCTTGAGGGTGACGTCGGCCTGTCCACAGCCTTGGCAGCCGCCGCCGAATTGCAACACCGCGACGCCCTCATCAACGACGTCGATGAGCGTGACCTGGCCGCCGTGGCTGGCCAGGCCAGGGTTGATCTCGGTCTGGAGGTAATAATTGATGCGCTCGTTAAGCGGGCTATCCTCGTTGACCATCGGCACCTTCGCATTCGGCGCCTTGATCGTCAGCTGGCCGCCCATGCGATCCGTGGCGTAGTCCACCACTGCATCTTCCAGAAACGGCTCGCTGACGCCGTCGATCCATGCGGTGAACCGCTTGAGCGCGATGGCGATATCGTCGGGTTTTTCCTCGCCAGGCTTGCAGTAGGCGATGCAGGTCTCGGCATAGGGCGTGCCGGGCTGAGTGATGAATACGCGAATGCCGATGCCGGTAGTGTTCTGTTTCTCGAGCAGATCGGCCAAATAGTCGTGGGCGGCTTCGGTGATGGTAATGGCGCTCATGGGAACTCCTCTCAGATATGCGCCGGAGTGTACGCCATGCATGGCCTCGTTTAAAGTCCTAGTGTTTTAGTCGGGAATAGGTGGCACTCCCAACATGAGCACTGCTCATGCAAACCGTGGGGATGATCGAAAAGCGTGCAGCCTTGCTATCATGCGCGGTTATCGAAACCAGCTTCAGGTAGTTCCCATGCTCGACCGCAACGCCCGCCTCCAGGCTCTTCAGCAAGCCCTCAAGGAGCGCATCCTGATCCTAGACGGCGGCATGGGCACCATGATCCAGAGCTATCGCCTGGAGGAAGGCGATTACCGCGGGGAGCGGTTCGCTGATTGGCCGCAGGACGTCAAAGGCAATAACGACCTACTGATTCTTTCCCGCCCGGACGTGATCAGCGCGATCGAAAAGGCCTACCTCGACGCTGGTGCGGACATCCTCGAAACCAATACCTTCAATGCCACCCGCGTCTCCCAGGCCGACTACGGCATGGAGGAGCTGGTTTATGAGCTGAATGCCGAGGGCGCTCGCATCGCTCGCCAAGTGTGCGATGCCAAAACGTTGGAGACCCCCGACCGGCCGCGCTTCGTCGCTGGCGTGTTGGGCCCGACCAGCCGTACCTGCTCGATCTCGCCGGACGTGAACAACCCTGGTTACCGCAACGTCACGTTCGACGAACTGGTCGAGAACTACACGGAAGCGACCCGCGGACTGATCGAGGGCGGCGCCGACCTCATCTTGATCGAGACCATTTTCGACACGCTCAACGCCAAGGCAGCCATCTTCGCGGTCCAGGAAGTCTTCGAACAGCTTGGTGTCGAATTGCCGATCATGATTTCCGGCACCATCACCGACGCTTCAGGGCGCACGCTCTCGGGCCAGACGACCGAAGCCTTCTGGAATTCCGTACGCCACGCCAAGCCCATTTCGGTCGGCCTGAACTGCGCGCTCGGTGCCAAGGAACTGCGGCCCTACCTCGAAGAGCTTGCCAACAAGGCCGAGACCTTTGTCTCCGCGCACCCCAATGCCGGCCTGCCGAACGCCTTCGGTGAATATGACGAAACCCCGGCAGAAATGGCCGCGGTGGTCGAAGACTTCGCGGCCAGCGGCTTTCTCAACATCATCGGCGGTTGCTGCGGCACCACGCCGGCGCACATCGAAGCCATCGCCACGGCTGTCGGCAAGTACGCGCCGCGCGCGATCCCGGACATTCCCAAGGCGTGCCGCCTCTCCGGCCTGGAACCGTTCACCATCGATCGCAGCTCCTTGTTCGTGAATGTCGGTGAACGCACCAACATCACGGGTTCCGCCAAGTTCGCCCGTCTGATCCGCGAAGAAAACTACACCGAGGCCCTGGAAGTCGCGCTGCAGCAGGTCGAAGCCGGCGCGCAAGTCATCGACATCAACATGGACGAGGGCATGCTCGATTCGAAGGCGGCGATGGTCACCTTCCTCAACCTGATCGCCGGCGAGCCGGACATTTCCCGCGTGCCGATCATGATCGACTCCTCCAAGTGGGAAGTGATCGAAGCGGGCCTCAAGTGCATCCAGGGCAAAGGCATCGTCAACTCCATCTCCATGAAGGAAGGCGTCGAGCAGTTCAAGCACCACGCCCACCTGTGCAAGCGTTACGGCGCAGCGATCGTGGTGATGGCCTTCGATGAGGCCGGCCAGGCCGACACCGCCGCGCGCAAGAAGGAAATTTGCCAACGCAGCTACGACATTCTGGTCAATGAGGTCGGTTTCCCGGCGGAAGACATCATCTTCGATCCGAACATCTTTGCCATCGCCACCGGCATCGAGGAACACAACAACTACGCGGTCGACTTCATCGAAGCCTGTGCCTTCATCCGCGACAACCTGCCCTACGCGCTGACCTCTGGCGGCGTGTCCAATGTGTCGTTCTCGTTCCGTGGCAATAACCCGGTGCGCGAAGCGATCCATTCGGTGTTTCTCTATTACGCGATCCAGAACGGCCTGACGATGGGCATCGTCAATGCCGGGCAGCTGGAGATTTACGACGAGATTCCGAAAGAACTGCGCGATGCGGTCGAGGACGTGGTGCTCAATCGCACGGCAGGCGGCACCGAGGCGCTGCTGGAGCTCGCTGACAAATACAAGGGCGACGGCTCGGTCAAGGAAGCCGAGACCGAGGAGTGGCGCAACCTGCCGGTCGGCAAGCGCCTGGAACACGCGCTCGTCAAGGGCATCACCACCCACATCGTCCAGGACACCGAGGAGTGCCGCCAGCAGTGCGCGCGGCCCATCGAGGTGATCGAAGGCCCGCTGATGGCCGGCATGAACGTCGTTGGCGACCTGTTCGGCTCGGGCAAGATGTTCCTGCCGCAGGTGGTCAAGTCCGCACGTGTGATGAAGCAGGCCGTGGCGCACCTGATCCCCTTCATCGAGGCCGAGAAAGGCGACAAGCCCGAGGCCAAGGGCAAGATTCTCATGGCCACCGTCAAAGGCGACGTACACGACATCGGCAAGAACATTGTCGGCGTGGTCCTTGGCTGCAACGGCTACGATGTCGTTGACCTCGGCGTGATGGTGCCAGCTGAGAAGATCCTGCAAACGGCCATCGCCGAGCGATGCGACATCATCGGGCTGTCCGGCCTGATTACGCCTTCGCTCGACGAGATGGTTCATGTAGCGCGCGAGATGCAGCGCCAGGACTTTCACCTGCCATTGATGATTGGCGGCGCCACCACCTCCAAGGCACACACCGCGGTCAAGATCGACCCGCACTACCGCAACGACGCGGTCGTCTACGTGACCGACGCCTCGCGCGCCGTGGGTGTAGCCACGACGTTGCTGTCCAAGGAACTCAAACCTGCGTTCGTCGAGAAGACGCGCGAGGAATACGCCGTGATCCGCGAGCGCACCGCCAACCGCAGTGCCCGGACCGAACGGCTGACCTATGCCGAGGCGGTGGCCGTCAAACCAGCCTTCGACTGGGCCGCTTACGCGCCGGTCAAGCCAAGCTTCACCGGGCGAAAGGTGCTTGAGGACATCGACTTGCGCACCCTGGCCGAATACATCGACTGGACGCCCTTCTTCATTTCCTGGGACCTGGCAGGGAAATACCCGCGCATTCTGGAGGATGAGATCGTCGGCGAAGCGGCTACGTCTCTTTTCAACGATGCCCAGGACATGCTCGCCAAGCTCATCGACGGCAAGCTGATCAAAGCGCGCGCTGTGTTTGGCTTCTGGCCTGCGAACCAGGTTGATGACGACGACATCCGCGTCCTTGGCGATGACGGTGAGCCGATTGCCACCCTGCACCACCTGCGCCAGCAGACCGTAAAGACAGACGGCAAGCCCAACTTCTCCCTGGCCGACTTCGTCGCGCCAGTGGGCAGCGGCGTGACTGACTATGTCGGCGGCTTCATCTGCACGGCCGGCATCGGCGCCGAGGAACTGGCCAGGGCCTACCAGGACAAAGGCGACGACTACAACTCGATCATGGTCAAGGCGCTGGCTGACCGCCTGGCCGAAGCCTGCGCCGAATGGTTGCACCAGCAGGTACGCAAGCAGCATTGGGGCTACGCGCCCGACGAGCAGCTGAGCAACGATGAGTTGATCCGGGAAGCCTACAAGGGCATCCGTCCGGCGCCTGGCTATCCAGCCTGCCCGGACCATACCGAGAAGGCCACTCTGTTCAAACTGCTCGATGCCGATGGCGTCAGCCAGGTCACCCTGACCGAGCATTACGCCATGTTCCCGACCGCCGCAGTCAGCGGCTGGTACTTTGCACATCCGCAGGCGCAGTATTTCGCGGTCGGCAAGATCGATAAGGACCAGGCCGAACGTTACAGCGAACGCAAGGGTCAGGATCTGGCGGTTACCGAACGCTGGCTGATGCCTAATCTCGGCTACGACGCCTGACGCCACCGGAGCCGAACGAAGATGCCGACCGAAACGCCCTACCTGCTCGACCAGCTCGAAGCCGCCGACATGCTTGAGATCGACGGCTTGCATGCCTGGCAGTTCTCACTCAACGAGGCGCTGCTCGACGAGGCAGATGCTGCCGCCGAGGCTCGACAGCCATTCGCCAGCGACGTGGTCGTATTGACCATTGAATCCATCGACGGTCGCGAGCGCCGCCGCTGGGCGTTCAGCTACAACCAGGTCATGGAGGCGGACTACCTCGCCGTCGACGACGCCTGGCTTCTGGACGATGGCAAGCATCGATTGCAATGCCTTGGCGCGTTAGCGGTGGGCGAGCCAGAGTGAGCGCGCCTTAACGGTCGTAGACAACGGCCGTCAGTTCGGCCGCGCCCGATGGGCCCGCCGGATCAAGCGTCTCGCGCGCCCTGGCGCAGCAACAGCGCGATCGCCAGCAGCACCAGCACGCTGCCCGGCAGCCAATGCCAGCCGATTCGTTGGGGCTGCGAAGCGAACAGCAGCAGCATCGATACGAAGGGCACTAGGTAGCTGTAGGCGGTCACCGCACCCGGCGTGAGCACGGCCGTGGCCCGTTGCTGAAGAAAGAATGTCACGCCACTGGAGAAGACCCCGAGGTACGCCAATAGCGCCACGTCCAGGAGATTCATGCGCAGCAAAGCACGGCTCTCTTCTGCCAGCGCGCCGAACAGACCGATCAGCAGTGCCCCGATCAGCAGGCTCCAGAAAGTCCGTAGCCCCGCCTGTGGCGGCAGCCAGCCGCGCTGCAGCCCCCACTTGCTCAACACTGGATACAGCGCCGATGCAATACAGCCGCCAAAGAAGGCCAACTCGCCAAGACCCAGGCTCAATCCGCTGAAATCTCCGCCGTTCTCGGCCCAGGCCAGGCCGAGCGCCCCGATGGCGCCCAGCGCCAGGATCGCGAGCAGGCGCGAGGCAGGCTGCTCGACCCGCAGGCCCCGGCCGAGGCAATAGGCAAGCAAAGGTACGCTGACAAACAGCGTTGCCATCGACAGCGCGCTGACTCTGTGCGCGGCCCAGAACATGGTTCCGAAAAAGCACGCCAGGCTCAGCCCCATCAACGCATAGAGCGCCAGCGCCCGGCGAGCGGGCCAGGCCCTGCCATGCCGCCAGAGCAAGGGCGAAAGCGCAAGCGCTGCGATGCAGAAGCGAATCGAGGTCAACAATAGCGGCGGCAGCCCCTCGCTCATCAGGCCAACCGCCGGAAACGACAGGCCGACCAGCAATGCCCAGAACAGCATACCCAGGTGTGCCCTGGACGTGGCCTGGCCGCTAACGTTTCTCATCCGGCCCTCCGCCGAGGCTGGGGCTCATGAACCAGCGGCGTCGGGCACCGCACTAACGAAGTTCGGACGGCGAATTGCGCACGATCTTGATGCTGTGCGTCAGGGTCGGCTTGCGCGTGACGCTGATGGCGCGGCGCGTGACAGTGTCGATGGTGATGTTCCAGAAGCCAGTGCTGGGCACCTTGATCCGCGCCGGAAACTTTTCGAAAGCCCCGCCGTGGTAGGCGTGGCGGCCACCGTTGCGAAAGCTGCGGAAGTTCTTGTCGTTCATCAGGCGGATGTTGCAGGGCTGGGAGCATTCGATGATCACGAAATCGTCTTCGTTTAGGTGTTCGCGCTGATGGATGAATTTCATGTACCGCTCCGGGCCGCAGACTGACAAAGCGCGGAGGTTAACATAGCCGCCCTCTGAGCCCGGCGAACCTGCGCGTTCGGTGGTCGGCGCGCCCGCGGTATGTCTGACACAATGTAGCCCGCCAGGGTTTCGAATCACTTCGTTCAAAAGGTCTCTTATGCAGCCGGCGAATCAGGCGCTTGAAGCCGCCTCGCCAACGGTCCGCCACGCAACACGTGTCGGATTCTTCATGGCCGGGTTCGGCTTGTCCGTCTGGGCGCCGCTGGTTCCCTACGTGCGGGCTCGCATCGAGATGAGCGACGCCTTGTTCGGCATGCTGTTGCTTTGCGTCGGGATCGGGTCGCTGACCTGGATGCCGCTGTCCGGCATGCTCGTCGCCCGACAGGGCATCCGCCCGGTCATTCTTGGCAGCGTGGCCCTGCTCGCCCTGGCGTTGGCCGGAATGGCACTGACCGATTCGATATTGGTGCTTGCGCTGGCGTTGTTCTGCTTTGGCGGCAGCCTTGGGGTGATCGATGTCGCCTTCAATATTCAGGGCGTAATGGTCGAACGAGACACCGGCAAGCGCTATATGTCGAACTTCCATGGCATGTTCAGCCTCGGCTCGATCAGCGGGGCGCTTGCCTTGACCGGCGCGCTGACGCTGGGTATGGCACCGGCCGTTGGCACGCTGCTAATGGTCGGATTGATCGTGCTGGCCAACCTCGCCGTCTCCCCGGGACTGCTGCGCGAACGGGCACCAGCCGGAGGCGTCGCCTTCGTACGGCCCAGCGGCATGGTGCTGCTGGTCGGCAGCCTGTGTTTCATCGTCTACCTTGCCGAAGGCGCCGTGCTCGACTGGAGCGCGCTCTACCTCACCGAAAACAAAGCCCTGGATGCGGCGCGGGGCGGGCTCGGCTATGCGAGTTTCGCACTGATGGTGACCCTGGGCCGCTTTCTTGGCGCCCCAGTCGTCAGCAGCCTGGGCACGGCTCGTGTGATCGGCTTCGGGGGCGTATTGGCAGCCGTTGGCATCGCTCTGACGCTGGTCACCGAGCATTGGGGGCTGGCCCTGCTGGGTTATGGATTGTGCGGCCTGGGCTGCGCGAATGTCTCGCCGGTAATGATTTCCTCGCTCAGCCGGCAGCAGGTGATGCCAGTCAACCAGGCGATCACGGCTGCGACCACCATCGGGTTCGCCGGTGTGCTGGCGGGGCCGGCCGTGATCGGAGTGATCGCTCACTACGCTTCGCTGACGCTGGCCTTCGCCCTCCTCGCTCTACTGTTGCTCGGACTGACGCTGGGCTGTCGTCGCTTCATCGATTGAACTGACAGCGCGCTACAGACCGCGCCCGCTCCTTTGGCTAGAATGCGCGCCCTATGCGCATCCCAGACGTTCATCAGCAGCTCGCCGACCTCGGCGCCAAGCCCGTCCATGTCGGCCGGGTCACGCGTGCCTGGTTAAGTGGCCGTGCGCTCGACGCTGGAACGCGCCATCAGCGTAGCGAGGATTTTTTGCCGCTGTCGGTGCGCAGCGGCCTGCCTATCTTCAGCGAGCGGCTCGGCCAACTGGCCCGCTTGCGCTCGGAGCACCCGGCCGCTGATGGCTCGGCACGTCTGCTGGTAGAGCTGGGGGATGGGCAGCTCGTCGAAAGCGTGTTGCTGCCGCGCGGTGGCCTGTGCGTCTCGAGCCAAGTCGGTTGCGCGGTCGGCTGCGTGTTCTGCATGACGGGCAAGAGCGGCCTGATTCGCCAGCTCGGCAGCGCCGAAATCGTCGCCCAGGTCGCGCTCGCCCGACGCTTCCGCGCGGTGAAGAAGGTCGTGTTCATGGGCATGGGCGAGCCGGCACACAATCTGGACAACGTCCTCGAAGCGATCGACCTGCTCGGCACGGAGGGCGGCGTCGGCCACCGGAACCTGGTGTTCTCGACCGTCGGAGACCGGCGGGTCTTCGAGCGCCTGCCGCAGCAGAAGGTGAGGCCTGCCCTCGCGTTGTCCCTGCATACCACCGATCCGGCGCTGCGCCGCGCATTGCTGCCACGCGCACCGGCACTCGACCCAGCCGAACTGGTCGAGTTGGGCGAGGCCTATGCCCGCCAGATCGACTACCCGATCCAGTACCAGTGGACCTTGCTCAAGGGGCTCAACGACGGCGTGGACGAGATGGATGGCATCATCCGGCTCCTGCGCGGCAAGTACGCCATCATGAACGTCATCCCTTACAACAGCCTCGACGATGACGATTATCAGCGCCCCGACGCCGAGCGCATTCATCAGATCATGCGCTACCTCCATGCGAACGGCGTGCTGACAAAGATCCGCAATTCCGCCGGGCAAGACATCGAAGGCGGATGCGGCCAGTTACGTGCACGCGCCGAGCGCATCGTCCATGAGCGTCGTCAGCCTACTGAAAGGCCCGCGCCAGAGCCGCTGCGCTGAACGCTTCCGCCCCCTCGCTGTCCTAGCGCATCGGCTCCCATCCGCGAGCCAGGCCAACACGCCGCCCCATTAACAGGCCCATTCAGGGCAGAGCACAGCATGCATACACTGGAACGACTCAAGCGCGGCGAGCTTGCCGGCACTACTCGCCTGGACCTGTCCGAGGACCTCGACGCCTTTCCAACCGAAATCTTCCAGCTGGCGGACACCCTCGAGGTGCTCAACCTGTCCGGCAATCGCCTGAGCCGGCTACCCGACGACCTGCATCGGCTGCACCGGTTACGGATTCTGTTCTGCTCGAATAACGCCTTTACCGAAGTGCCATCGGCCCTGGGCCGCTGCGCCCGGCTGGAGATGGTCGGTTTCAAGGCGAACCAGATCCAACGCCTGCCAGCCGAAGCCCTTCCGCCGTCCCTGCGCTGGCTGATCCTGACCGACAATCGCCTCGAAACGCTGCCAGCCGAAATCGGCCAATGCCATCGCCTGCAGAAGCTCATGCTCGCCGGTAACCGGCTCCAGGCCTTGCCGCAATCGCTTGCCCGCTGCGAACGGCTTGAACTTCTGCGGGTTGCGGCGAACCGGCTCCCCGCCCTGCCCGGCTGGCTACTCGAGATGCCACGGCTGACGTGGCTGGCATTTGGCGGAAACCCATTCAGTGATGCGATGGAAGACGACATTCTCGCGGCCCATCCGCTGCCCCCGGTAGCTCGTGACGACGTCGCGCTCGGCCCGGTGCTCGGCCAGGGTGCCTCGGGCACCATCTATCAAGCCCAGTGGCGGCGCGCCGATGGGCTTCAACCCATGGCGGCAAAGCTGTTCAAGGGCAACGTCACCAGCGATGGCCTGCCGCACAGCGAAATGGCCGCCAGCCTCTCGGCCGGCGCGCATCCCAACCTCATCCCTGTCGCCGGGCCGCTGGCGACAGCGGGAGACGAACTACCGGGGCTGTTGATGGCGCTCATCGACCCGGCGTTCACCGCCCTCGCCGGGCCGCCGTCGTTCGAGACATGCACGCGTGACTGCTACGCACCGGAGCGCCGTTTCGCCGCAGACGAGGTCCTACGCATCGCCGCGAGCGTGGCGGACGTCGTTCATCACCTGCATGGGCGCGGCATCCTGCACGGCGATCTGTATGCCCATAACCTGCTGGTCGCACCGGGCGGGCAAACGTTACTCAGCGACTTCGGCGCTGCGTCCTTTTACGACCCGCATGGCGTACAGGCGGCGGCGCTGCAGCGTTTGGAAGCGCGCGCCTTCGGCTGCCTGCTGGAAGAATTGTTGGCACATTGCGATGTAGCCGGTCGTGATCTGCGCTTGCAGGCGCTGACCGACCTCAAGCGGCACTGCTTGGCAGACGCGCCCGCCGAGAGGCCGGATTTCGCCCTGCTGCAACGGACGATTCGCCAGCTTTTAGACAAAGCGGCCGAGTAGTTGCATGGGAAGGCGTCGATTCCACGACGGCGACGGCTTCCTGACACCATGACCCCATCTGACACCCGCGCACCTGCGCCCTATGCAGCGCCAGCCTCCGACGATGCGCTGGCGCGCGATCCATTCATCCTCGGCCTCAAGGAGCGCCTGCCCGAGCAGGTGCGCGAAAGCTTCACTGACCAGCAGCTCGAAGGGTTGCGCAGCGCCTTCGCGACCCGCTCGTGGGGTCGGCACAAGTTCGACCTGCGAGGCACCTTCAGCCTGTGGAGCAACCAGTACTACTTCGTGCTCGTGGGCGGGCGCAACAAGCGAAGCTTGTCGCGTAGCCAGCGCAACCTGTCACTGGCTGCCAAGGCCGGGGCGATTACGCTGTTTCTGTTTTTCTCGATGCTGATCGGCCTGGTCGCGCTGTACCTGATCAAGTCGGCGCTTGGCATCAACCTGCTGCCCAACTATTCGCTGGGGCTGTGGGATTGGTTCAAGGGTGGCAGGTAATCTGATCATGCGGCGTCATTCACCAATCAGGATCAGCTTGCCGGTCTCCGGGTCCCGGTAAACCTGCCCGACGCTCTCCAGGCCCTTACCGGTATCGCCTTCGAGGCTGTCGGGCAGGCGCGGCAGCTCGCGCCCGCGCTCGACCGTCATTGGCTGCCGGGCCTGACTTAGCTGTTCGAGCAGGTCCGTTTGAGCGACCAGCGCCGCAATCAACCCGCACGCGAATACCAGTACCACGTCAACCATGTTAGCCAGCGGACCGAGCGGGTCGTCATCGCCAGCGACGAACCGGCTGGAACGCCAGCGCCTACGCATTCCCACGCGCCTCGGCCACTTCCATATCGTCGAGCAGCTCGTCGTACCAGCGGCGCCGCAAGCGGCCCAGCGCAAAGCCGAACACCCCGATCAGCAAGCCCAGCACCGTGGTATCGAATGCCACGCGCATGGCCACGCTGAGAATTTGCACGTTGCCATCGCCAAGCGCGGCAAGCCCAGGACCGAGTGGGATCAAGGTCCCCATCAGGCCGAGCATGGGCCCGACCCGAGCGATCAAGTCCGCTCTATCGAGCCGACGACGCCCACGCCGCTCGATCTCAGCGACTGGCAAACCGCGCCAACGCCGCAAGCCACCCAGCCGCTCGCCAGCGGCGACACCCGCATCGATGATCGCCAGCGCCAGTAGCCCGAACAACGCCCAGGTCACTGGTTGCAGCAGCCAACCAACCAGCAGGTGCAGCCAGCTGAACAAATGGTTGTCGAACATCAGGCAGCCCTCCGAAGCGAGGCATTCCGGCCTCGCCACACGCCTATCGCGAGCAACGACAACATGATCAGCGCAGCAATCCAGAGGTACTGGGTCGCGCTGCCCTGCCCCGTCTCCTGCTGCTCAGCCTGTTGCTCGGCAGCGCGCTGCGTCGTTTCTGGTTGGATTTCGGTGATGCTGTTCGGCTTTGGTTCTCGCTCGGCAGGCTCGCGCAGGGCCGCCTCCAGGCGCGTTTGCAGCGACTCGCGCAAGGCTGGGTCCAGCTGTGGAAGTAGCCAATCGAACATTGGATGATCGGGCCGCGTATGGCCACTGCCGGGCAGGCCATGTTCACTCACCAATCTGGCGAACGCCTCACCGAGCGCCTTGCGCGTGGGCTCGTCGGCCTGCCAGAAGCCCTTTTGGATCGCGACGAGCATGATCGCGAGCATGTTGGACTTCACATGGACATTGGCGCCCTGCTCGAGAAACGCATCGATGCCCAAGTCGTAGCGATCATCGAGATAGACCGCCTTGACCTCTTCCCAAGCGCTGTCCTGAATGATGTCCGGATTGGTTACCTGCCAGCCCCACAGGTACTCGAGAAACTCGCTGCCCATGGTGCGTGCCCCGGCGTAGTCATGCTGCATCAGTGCCTTGATCCAGGCCGGGTTGAGGAAGCGCCCCCGCAACTCGGCCAGCAGCGCCTGCTGCAACGGCTCGAGGCGGACCCGGCTCGGGTCGTTGTGCCAACTGACGATGTTCTCCGGCGCCTGACCGGCCAGATGTTCGACCGCCGTGCTCAAGCCGCCGAGATAATCGAAGGCGTCGTTGTTGTCCATCAGCCCGTACAGATTGCTCGAGCGCCCTAGGTAGGTTCGGGTCACATGCTTCAGCCCTTCCTCGAACACCTCATGCGCGGGCTCGCCGTTGTGCTGTAAGCCGTAAGCATGTCCCATCCGGTTGACGTAGCTGTTGGCCAGCTCGCTACGCTGCTGCCAACTGCCCGAGCGCTCTACTAAGGTGTTGATGCCCGCCCCGTAGGCCCCAGGCGCGACGCCGAATAGACGCAACGCCGACAGCCGGCCCGCCTGGGTTTCGTCCACTCCACCATCGAGCCGGCGCGCCGCGTCGCGAACCCAGTGCGCAGCCACCAGGTTCTGCCCGAGCGGCTCATGCCCGCCACTGGCAAGCGAGCCAATCGGTTCGAGCGCCGCATCGAGAGCGGTGCGCAGCGCTGGGTAGTCCTTGCGAATGGTGTCGCTCGCCCCGTCGAGCGCAAGGAGGACGGCCCGCTCAAGCAATGCCAGCTGGTCAGCGTAGAGATCACGAAACAGCCCGGAGGTCGTGAACATCAGGTCACGGCGCTGCGCATCTGCTTCGAGCGGCAACCGGGTGATGCCTTCGACGATACCGCGGCTGTTCCAGACCGGCTCGACGCCAAGCAGCGAAAGACCGAACGCGACCATGGCTCCTTCGTCACGCACCGTATCCGACGCCCAGAGGATCACCGCTTCGCGCCCGCCCTCTGGCATCGGCCGTTCGCGGGCCCGGTCGGCCAGTTCCTGGCCGATCCCCCAGCCAATCCGGCTCGGTAACAGGCTGCTGTCGAGCGCGTGGAAGTTCCGTCCAGTGGGCAGAGCTTCCGGAGTCCGGATCGGATCATTGCCCTTGCCTGGCGCGACGAAGCCGCCTTCGAGCGCTCGGATCAAGGCCTGCATCTCGGCTTCAGGCGAGTCGACCAGAGCCTGGCGATGCCTTGCCTGGTCGGTGCCCATCGAGGCCATCAACGTGTCCACCGCTTCGTCAGACCAGGGCTTGCCGAACACATGCAGGCCGAGCGGCATGAAGCGCTCCTGAATGTTGGTCAGGTAATGGCCAACCTCATGCACCAGCAGCTCGTCATCGACCTGCTCGAAATCGATACCGCGCGCCGCCAGCGGATCGGCCATCGACTCGCGCAGTTCGGGCTCCAGCCCAGAGCGGCTCACCAGCGATTTGATTTCGGCAATGGTCGCGCGTCGCGCCGGGCCCTCGCTACTGCCGGTGCCCGCCTCGAAGCTCTCGATAAGTTGCCGCAGTTTGAGCAGATCGTCATACAAGGGCGTGGCAACGAGCGGTGGCGTCAGGTGATCGACCATCACGGCCAGCCCGCGGCGCTTGGCCTGGATCCCCTCGCCGACACCATCGACGATGTACGGATAGATACTCGGCAGGTCGCCAACAATCTGCAGCGGATAATCTTCGGCACTCAAACCCGCCCGGCGCCGCGGCAAAAACTCGTAGGTCGAGTGCCGGCCCAAGTGCACCAGCGCATCGGCACGAAACCCGTCACGCAACCAGTGATAGAAGCCCAGATACTGGTGAGGCGGCGGGAAGACGAGGTTCGCGTGCAGCAATTCTTCGTCGACTTCCCAACCACGCGGCGGTTGCGGGCCGATGAAGACGTTACCCAGCTGAACGCCAGGAAAGATCATCCGGCCGTCCTGCACCATGACCTGACCGGGCGCCTCGCCCCACCCACGTAACCCTTCGATGCCAGTTGCCGCGAGCCCCTCGATCAATGCGTCCGCCTCGGCCCAATTGGCCAGGCCCGGTTGGGCCAGCGCCTGCTCGTAGAAGTCCTCGAGCTGCGCCAGCAAGTCGAGCGCCCGCGCCCGGGCCGGGTGATCGACACCATCGAGAACGTGGTGCAGCTCGCTCGAACCACTGCGCAGCGTGTGCCGGGCAATTTCGAGGTGCGAGCCCTGCAGGGCGCGCCGCATCTGCGCGTTCCAATAGCCCAGCGGGCCGTGCTCCATTTCTGCTTGAAGCGCGGCGGGCAAACTGCGGAACCAGCGCAGGTACGCCTCGCGGTCCAGCCCAGCGACCTTGCCAACCATCTCCGCCAGGGCGTCGCCCTGCTCGGGCAGGTTGACGCCTCGATCCTGTAACAGGGCCAGCAACGCCTCGGGGGATTCAGGTAGCGCCCCGGTGTTGTAGCCCTCAGCCCTGAGCCGCTGAAGGATGGCGAACAGCGATTGCGGCACGTCCAGGTTGTCGGCACCAATGTTGTGCCGGCCCGGTGGGTGGTTGTAATAGATGATCGCGACGCGCTTGTTCTCGTTGGATTTTTTCTGCAGCCGTTGCCAGCGATGGATCCGAGCCGCAATCGCCTCGACCCGCGACGGTAGCGGCTGGCTGAAACCGAAACGAATGCCGGAATTCGGGTCGATCTGAGCCGATGCCCAGGCAGCCAGGACCATCGGTTGGCTGATGCCTTGGAGTTCAGGCATGGCGAGCTGGTAATGGACTTTGTCGCGCCCGAGACCATCGCTCGACAGCTGCCAGCCATCTTCGTCTCGATCCGCCAGGCGAAGCGCCTTGAGGACGGGGACATCGAGGCGCTTCAGCAGGTCGGTCGCCTCCTCGCGCCCCTCGCCTCCACCCAGCACGAAATCCTGCAGCACCACAACGGCTGCCAGCGGCGGATGCTGGGCACCCTCGAGCCAGCGCAGGGCCTGAAGCGTGCCCTCACCCCAAGTGGCGAACAGGCTGACGCAGGCTATGTCGCGTTGCTGGAGGGTCTGGCATAACGCATCGTTGAGATCGGCATCGCCGTGGCGGTCCGCGCGGCCGTGGTCGATTACCGCGACCAGCGTCTCGCCGCGCCAGGCCAGTTCGGTAGGGTCGGTAATCTGCCCGTCCTGATAGAAGCGCAACGCAGGACGAGGCTCGGGCGGCATGACCGTTCCCGGCTGGCCTCGATTGGCGAGCCAGCCGAGCAGCCTGGCGATGTTCTCGCTCCCACCACCTAGCCAGTAACTGCGTGCCTCGATCCATGGGGCCTGATCGGGATTGGCATCGCCGAGTTCGCGAACCCAGCCGACCAGATCATCCCCCGGCTTTTCCGCACCCAGTCGTGTCGCATGTTCACGGTCGCGGAACACCCGCTGGCCATCGAAGCGGCTCATGACAACAAGCGTCTGGTCGCTGTGCATGATGATCCGATCGCCTGCCGCGTGCGCCTGGATCAGCGGGCGTAAGCGATCCACTTCAGTGCCGAAGACACCCACTACCAGCAGGCTTTCACCCGTGCCGAGCCAGTCGGCGACGTCCGCGTCGCTCATCTCCGAGAGCTGTTCGGGCGTGCGGGCGCTGATGTCGGCACCGGGAACCCGGTGCTTGAACTGCACCACGGCCGAGGCAAACTCCGCGGCGCTGTACTGCGAAATGATGGCGTTGATCTGGCCGGCGAACAGCGGCTGTGCCACCAGGACCAACAAGGCGGTGCACAGGACCCGCATCGATAGAAACATGCCCACTCCCGTTTCGGGGACGCGCGGGCGACAGAAACCCCACGTCCGACACCGACGAGGGGTTTCCGAGGCTGCCGCCCACCGCGACAATTCCTTGGGGAGTACGGGCTGGTATCGGGCTCAGTCGAACGCGTCGACCCTACCGTTGCGGGGGCAGCATCAGCTTTCACTGATTTCCCATTCAACCCAGACCATGATCCGGGCACCGCGCACTCCATGAAGCCGGCCACCATCCGGCCGACCGCGCGAACCTTACGCGCCGCCCCAGGTGAGATCAAGCATGCCGCAGTCCTGGGCGCCATCCGTCAAGTCTGGCTAGACTCCCCTACAGCAGTCTTGCGGAGCCTACCTATGAAAGATGAGCAGCAACCCAAATCGCTGACCTGGCGACAATTGCTCCAGAGTGTGCTGGCCGGCGCGCTGGGCGTGCAGAGCGGCAAGAACCGCGTACGCGACTTCAATCACGGCAAGCCGAGCCAATTCATCCTGCTTGGGGTCGGCTTCACTGCGCTATTTGTACTGGTGCTGCTCGGCGTCGTGAAACTGGTGCTCTATCTGGTAGCGCTGTAACGCCCACGGTTACTGATGGCTGACCCAGAACACTGCGGTTGCGACGACGAGCAGGATGATGAAGAAGATCGCGGTGGCGTCCGCGCGACTGTCATTGCCATGATGTTCGGACACGGCTGCGCTCCTTGTTATCGATTGGAATGAGGCGCTGGAACAACGTTGCTGCTAAGAGTTAAGACCACCCCGGCGCAGCCCTCAAGGCAGCTTTACGAAATATCAAAATGGCGGCGTTTCGTTCTAAACATATTCCCAAACATCACTTTTGCGCATAACTGCTAGCTGGTATCTTGCCGCCCTCCCTGAATGGGTGCGCGGCCGTGCGCGCAGAAAGCTGTAAACAGCCCTGAGAACAGGACACCCCATGTACGTTTACGACCAGTACGACCAACACATCATCGAGGATCGCGTGCGTCAGTTCCGCGACCAAACCCGCCGCTTCCTGGCGGGCGAGCTCGGTGGTGAGGAATTCCGCCCGCTGCGCTTGCAGAATGGCCTCTATATCCAGCGGTATGCGCCCATGCTGCGCATCGCGGTGCCATACGGGCTGCTGTCCTCCACACAGGTGCGCAAGCTGGCGGAGATCGCCCGCAACTACGACAAAGGTTACGCCCATATCAGCACCCGCACCAACGTACAGTTCAATTGGCCAGAACTCGAAGACGTGCCTGATATCCTTGCAGAGCTGGCGACAGTCCAGATGCATGCCATCCAGACGAGCGGCAACTGCATTCGTAACACGACGACCGACCAGTTCGCCGGCGTCGCGCGCGACGAGCTTGTCGACCCGCGCCCCTGGTGCGAAATCATTCGGCAGTGGTCGACCTTTCACCCTGAGTTCGCCTTCCTGCCACGTAAATTCAAGATCGCTGTCAACGGTGCCGTCAGCGACCGTGCCGCCATCGAGGTGCACGATATTGGCCTGGAAGCGGTGCAGAACGACGCCGGCGAGCTGGGCTTCCGCGTTTCCGTCGGTGGAGGCCTTGGCCGAACGCCGATCGTCGGCAGCTTCATCAACGAATTCCTGCCGTGGCAGCACTTGCTGACGTACCTCGACGCCATCTTGCGCGTGTACAACCGTTATGGCCGTCGTGACAACAAGTTCAAGGCGCGGATCAAGATCTTGGTCAAGGCGCTGACGCCCGAGGTGTTTGCCGAGCGTGTCGAAGCCGAGTGGTCCTATCTCAAGGACGGCCCCAATACACTGACCGACGCCGAAGTGGCCCGCGTCAGCAAGTTCTTCGTCGACCCCGCCTACAAGGCGCTTGACGACCAGGACGCCGCTCTCGCCCAGCTCGACGCCGAGCACCCGGGCTTCGCTCGTTGGCGCCAGCGTAACGTGGTCGCGCACAAGAAGCCGGGCTACGCTGCCGTCACCTTGTCGCTCAAGAGCACCGGCGTCGCCCCAGGCGACGTCACGGACAAGCAGCTCGACACCATTGCCGACCTGGCCGATCGCTACAGCTTCGGCGAGGTCCGTAATTCTCACGAGCAGAACATGATTCTCGCTGACGTCGAGCAGGCCCGCCTGTTCGAGCTGTGGAATGAGTTGCGCGAACTGGGTGTGGCAACCCCGAACATTGGTCTGCTGACCGACATCATCTGTTGCCCGGGCGGTGACTTCTGTTCACTGGCCAATGCCAAGTCGATTCCAATCGCCGAAGCGATCCAGCGCCGTTTCGACGACATGGACTACCTGTTCGACATCGGCAATATCGACCTGAACATCTCCGGCTGCATGAACGCCTGCGGCCACCACCACGTTGGTCACATTGGCATCCTCGGGGTGGACAAGAAGGGTGCGGAGTTTTACCAGGTTTCGCTCGGCGGCAGCTCGGGCCGCAACGCCAGCCTGGGCCAGATTCTCGGCCCATCGTTCGCTCAAGACGCGATGCCTGACGTGATCGAAAAGATCATCAAGGTCTACGTCGAACAGCGCACCGAAGACGAGCAATTCCTCGACACCTTCCGCCGTATCGGCATCGACCCCTTCAAGGAGCGCGTCTATGCAGCGAATCATTAAGAACGACCAGGTCGTCGACGAAACCTGGCACCTGCTGCCCAAGGATGTGAAGCTCGAAGAGCTCTCCAACTGCGACGACCTCATCGTGCCGTTCCAGCTATGGCTGGACCATGGCCACGCACTCAAGGCCCGCGACGGTGGCCTGGGCGTCTGGCTGGAAGCGGATGAAGCGGTCGAGGAGATCGCAGACGATCTGCAGCATTTTCAAGTCGTGGCGCTGAATTTCCCGGCCTTCACTGACGGGCGCCATTACTCGAGCGCCCGACTGCTTCGCGAGCGATACGGCTATAAAGGTGAGATCCGGGCGATTGGCGACGTACTGCGCGACCAGCTGTTCTATATGCGCCGCTGCGGCTTTGATGCCTTTGCCGTGCGCGCCGACCGCGACCCTTACGAAGCACTTGAAGGTCTGAAGGATTTTTCGGTCACCTACCAGCCTGCCGCCGACGAGCCGCTGCCGCTGTTCCGCCGTCGCCAGCCCTGAACGCCGCCAGCTGTGCTTGCGCGGCACAGGCGCACCGCCACGGCATGACAGGACAATGCTAAAAAAAGCCCTGCTTCGGCAGGGCTTTTTTAAAAACGCTTTGAGCAAGTCGCTCATGCGGCGAATGTGCTTCTAGAGCGCAGAGATGGCGTCACCCCTGCGGATACATCCAGAAGTTAGGGTGCTCGGTTTGCACATCCCCGTCCGCCACCTTCTTGCCGAAGGCATCCTTGATCTTTCTTGCCAGCGCGCTCATTTCCGACTCCTTGCGTTTCGAGTGATTACCGGTGCGCTAGCTTGTGGGAATCGCTCGAATCACTGAAATCGGTTTTGGCTATTCGGACAATAGCAAGCGGAACGACCAAGATCAGTCCAGCTTGACCAATGTCCGCCCCACCTGACCACCTGTAAGAATACGTTCGACCGCAGCCGGTAATTGGTCCAAGGTAATTTCTTCAGCCAGGCCGGACAGGTTCGGCACCTTCCACTGGACCGAGAGCTTGTCCCACATGGAGGCTTTCACCACCAGCGGGATTTCGACCGAGTCCACGCCGAGCAGGTTTACACCCCGCAGGATGAACGGCAACACGTTGGCCTGAAAGTGCGTGCCAGCCGTCAAGCCGCAGCAGGCGACACTGGCCCCTCGCTGCAGTGACTTGACCACATTGAACAGGATATCTCCGCCAATGGTGTCCACGGCGCCAGCCCATTGCTCCTTGAGGATAGGTTTCTCCACGCCCGCCTGCAGTGCGCTACGCTCGATGACGTCCTGCGCACCGAGGCGCTTCAGCAGATCCGCCTGGCTGGCCTTGCCGGTCACCGCGGCCACCTTGTAGCCAAGGCTTGCCAGGAGCGCGACTGCAATACTGCCAACGCCGCCGGTCGCCCCGGTGACGAGCACTGGGGCGTCGCCTGGCTCCAGGCCGGCCTGCTCCAGCTTGTCGACACAGAGTGCCGCTGTGAGACCTGCAGTTCCGAGGATCATTGCATCACGCAATGGCAGGCCCGAAGGTCGCTTGATGACCCACGCTGCCGGGACCCGGATGTACTGCCCGAACCCACCCGCAGTGTTCATGCCCAGGTCATAGCCAGTCACGATTACCTCATCTCCGACGGTGAACTCCGGCACGCTCGATTCAGCCACGGTGCCAGCGGCATCGATGCCAGGCGTGTGCGGAAACTGCCGCGTCACTCCGCGGTTGCCGGTCGCGGAAAGCGCATCCTTGTAATTGAGCGAGGAATAGGCGACGCGAATGAGCACCTCGCCGTGCGGCAGATCGTCAATGCTGCGCTCGACGACATTCGACTCGAAGCGACCGTCGGCCCTTTCGCTGGTCAGCAGCGCCTTGAAATTAGTCATTCGCTTTTCCTCATTGCCAGAATCGTTGTTCGTTCAGCCGCGTCCACCCTTTCAGCAAACCATGCTCCATCACCGCGCTGGCAGCCATGCCGAAACGCTCGGGCAGGCTTTTCTTCTCGGCATAGTGAAGGTGGAACAGATCGGCGCCACGGGCCCGCTCGGCAAGGTATTCATCACTGGTCTTGAGTTCATCAACCAGGCGCATGCCCAGCGCCGAAATACCCAGCCAGACCTCGCCAGTCGCAACCTCGTCTATCGCAAGCTCCTGCCGATAGCGGGCTACAAAATTCTTGAACAGTTCGTGAGTGGTTTCGAGATCATCCTGGAACTTCTCTCGGCCCTTCTCGGTGTTCTCGCCGAACACGGTCAGGGTGCGCTTGTATTCGCCTGCGGTCAGCACTTCAAAGTCGACGTCGTGCCTCTTGAGCAGCCGATGCACATTGGGTAACTGCGCGACGACACCAATCGAGCCGAGGATTGCGAAGGGCGCGCTCAGGATCTTCTGGCCAATACAGGCCATCATGTATCCGCCACTCGCCGCGACTTTGTCGACGCAGACCGTAAGCGGCACGCCGGCGTCGCGAACTCGCACCAGTTGCGAAGCCGCCAGGCCATAGCCATGCACCATCCCACCGCCACTTTCCAAGCGCAGCACAACCTCGTCCTGCGGGGTCGCCAAGCTCAGCACCGCGGTAATTTCATGACGAAGGCTCTCGACGGCGGAGGCCTTGATATCGCCATCGAAATCCAGCACGAAGACTCGAGGTCGCGTTTCGCCGGACTTCTTTGCCTGCTTGATTGCCTTGGCCTCGCGCTTGCGCTGCGCCTTGAGCTGATCCTTGTCCACCAGTGCCTGCTCGAGCCGCTCGCGCATCGACTTGTAGAAGTCATTGAGCTTTTGGACTTCGAGATGACCGCCCCCCTGTTTCCCGCGCCCCCGGCGTAACGATGCCAGCGCGATCAACACCACCAGCATCGCGACGACGAGCGTAACGGTCTTGGCCAGAAAACTTGCGTAGTCAGCAAGAAATTCCACATTTCCTCCTAGGGTCACTCGACCAGGCGCGCACAGGGCGCACTTAAAAACCGCCCAAGCATACCCAGTCCTTCCGCTGCGGAGCCAGCGCCACGCCATTCAAACAAACGTATGAATTGTCGTTGACACTCCTGAGGCATCCACCTACCCTCGCGAAAAACCTGGGCTGCGGAGCCAAGCATGGGCAGCATCTACCTGATCCGACACGGTCAGGCGTCGTTCGGCGCTGAAAACTACGACGTCCTCTCCCCGCTTGGCTTGCGGCAATCGCATGCGCTTGGTGAGTACTTGGGCCAGCTCGGCGTGCGCTTCGACCGTTGTGTCAGTGGTGAACTGCACCGGCAGCGGGACACCGCGCAGGCCACGCTCGAGCGCCTCGGCCAAACGTTTGATGCTGTTACGCCAACGCTCGAAATCGATGCCGCGTTCAACGAGTTTCCCGCGGACGAGGTCATCCGGGCGCACATGCCGGACCTCCTTGAGGTAGAACCGCATGCGCTGACCATTTTGCGTAACGCAGCAAACCATCGCAGCGAATTCCAGCGCCTCTTCAGTTATGTCATCCGACGCTGGGTTTCTGGCGATCACGAAAAGGATGGCCTTGAGAGCTGGCAGGGTTTCGTCGATCGCGTCGAGGGAGGCTTGACTCGCCTGCTCCTCGAGGCTGCGCCCACCGACCGCATTGCCATATTCACCTCCGGCGGAACCATCACCGCCCTGCTACAACTGATCATTGGCGTACCGCCGATCAAGGCATTTGAGCTCAATTGGCAGATCGTGAATACCTCGCTCAGCCAGTTGAAATTTCGCGCGGGAGAAGTCGCACTGGCGTCGTTCAACAACCGTGCGCACCTCGATATGCAGAAGCATCCGGAGCTGGTCACCTACCGATGAGCTCCACATCCACTGTAGCCTCCGGCTGCATGTTCAACACGACGACAAGGGATCAAACCGAATGAGCAACGTCGACGAAACTATCCAGGGCATGAAAGCTAAGTTCAACCCCAGCGCTGCAGCGGGCCTCGACCTGGTGTTCCAGTTCAATATCACCGACGCCGAAAATTACTACCTGGTAGTGAAGGACGGCACCTGTGATTTCCATCAGGGCGAATCGGCTGACGCCAACGTCACCCTGATCATGGACAGCGAAACCCTGCAAGGTGTCATCAGCGGCGAAACCGATGGTATGCAGGCTTTTATGGCTGGCAAGCTTCGTGCAGAAGGCGACATGATGCTCGCGCTTAAGCTGAGCGAGCTGTTCCCGGCCTAAACGGCCCGGTAGAAAAAACCGAAGTCCTGCGACTTCGGTTTTTTTATGCGCTTTTGAACGCTTTTGGCAGCATCAGAATCAGTGATTGGGAGGCAACACCCCAGCCAATAACGGGCCTCGCCGCTTGGTCATCAGCCGGTCGCACAGTAGATTGAAGCCGCGCCGGCCCCGATGTCGGCGCCAGAGCTGCCTTTTAACGGCACCGCATACAAGAAGGGAAAAGCATGTCGCTAGCAGACCAGACGAGCCCCGTTCGCGAAGGCGAGCAACTCCCTACTGATGTCATCGACCAATACCTCAAACGACATATTCCAGGTCTGGAAGGTTCGCCGGCGATCTCGCAGTTTCCAGGCGGCGCCTCTAACCTGACCTACCTCATAGAGTACCCAGCGCAAGAGTTCGTGCTGCGTCGCCCACCCTTCGGTCACAAGGCGAAGTCAGCCCACGACATGGGCCGCGAATTTCGGATTCTCAACAAGCTGAACACAGGGTTTCCTTATTGCCCGAAGGCTTATGCCTACTGCACGGACGAGTCGTTGATCGGCGCCGAGTTCTACGTAATGGAGCGCGTGCGAGGCATTATCCTGCGCGAGAACATGCCAACCGAACTGGCCATTACGCCAGAGCACACCACAGCCCTGTGTAAAAGCTTCATCGACAAGCTCGTCGATCTGCACAACGTTGACTATGCGGCGTGCGGCTTGGGCGATCTCGGCAAGCCCAACGGCTATGTACACCGGCAAATCGAGGGCTGGATCGATCGCTACGAGCGTGCGATGACCCCGGATGCAGTCAAGTGGGAGCCCGTCAAACAATGGCTGCGTGACAAGATGCCAGCCGACCATCACAAGCCAGGCATCGTCCATAACGACTACCGCTTCGACAATGTCATCCTGAATTCCAGCAACCCGATGGAGATCATCGGTGTGCTGGATTGGGAAATGACCACCATCGGCGACCCATTGATGGACTTGGGTAACACCCTCGCCTACTGGATCGAGGCCGACGACCCGGCGCCGGTGCAACTGATGCGCCGGCAGCCAAGCAATGCGCCCGGCATGCTGACGCGTCGCCAATTTGTCGAGTATTACGCAGAGCGCGCCGGCATCTGCGTGGATAACTTCGACTTTTATTACACCTACGGCTTGTTCCGGTTAGCGGCGATCGTTCAGCAGATCTATTACCGGTATTACCACGGCCAGACCCAAGACAAGCGTTTCGCCAAATTCGTGCACATGAACGCGCTGCTTGAGCAGATGAGCCTGCAGGTCATCAGCAAGTCAGCGTTATAGACAAAACGGCCCATAGAGGGAGAAGCACCCATGAGCAAGACCACGCTGTTCGATCTCGACGGCAAGATCGCATTCGTATCTGGCGCGAGCCGCGGAATCGGCGAGGCCATTGCCAAGCTGCTCGCCCAGCAAGGCGCCCATGTCATCGTTTCCAGCCGCAAGATCGAAGGATGCCAGGCTGTCGCCGATGCAATCAACGCGGCCGGTGGCAAGGCAACACCCGTCGCCTGCCATATTGGCGAGCTCGAGCAGATCAAAGCTGTATTCGAGGGCATTCGCGACCAGTTCGGCCGGCTGGATATCCTGGTCAACAATGCGGCAACCAATCCGCAGTTTTGCCACATACTGGACACCGACGCCTCGGCCTTCCAGAAAACGGTCGACGTGAATATTCGGGGTTATTTCTTCATGTCGGTCGAGGCCGGCAAGCTGATGCGCGAGCACGGCGGCGGTAGCATCATCAACGTTGCCTCGATTAACGGCGTCACGCCGGGCAACTTTCAAGGGATTTACTCGATCACTAAAGCAGCAGTCATCAATATGACCAAGGCGTTTGCCAAGGAATGCGCCGGCTTAGGTATTCGCTGCAATGCGTTGCTACCAGGCCTGACGGATACCAAGTTCGCCTCCGCCCTGGTGAAGAACGATGCGATCCGCGAAGAGGCCTTGCGCCATATTCCACTGCATCGAGTGGCCGACCCGAGCGAAATGGCCGGCGCCGTGCTATACCTCGCGAGCGATGCCTCAAGCTACACCACCGGCGTCTCACTTAACGTCGACGGCGGCTACCTCGCCTGATGTGCTCTCGGGTGAGCCGCTTCGGTGCTCACCCGTTTGACCTTCGGCGTGCATGCCGCGAGCCATCCGTTCTACCACTCTTTCAGCGCCTTTTCCGCGACGTCATTAGCGGGCCGTGCCAGCAGCCCGGCAGGTGTCAACTCGATCGCATACTCGGCACCGCTGGCAATCGGCAAGTAGCTCACCCGCAACGGACGCGCCTCGAGCACGATCGAACTGCATTGGCACTTCTGCAACCAAGACCAGGCATCGATGCCAAACAGACTTTGCCCGAGCAGCACACGTGGGCTACGCGCCAAGTCCTGTTGCTCCACGGCCAAATAGCGACCGGAAAGCCGCTCCAGGCGGTACCCAGGTTCCAGGCCTATCAGGGTCGCCAATCCCCGCCACTCCAGCAGCCGCACGTCGAGTTGCCAAAGATCGCCCTCTAGCGTGACGTGCCTAACGTGTTCGCCCTGCTCGATACGAACCTGATAACGCTGCTCACCCTCGCCCTGGAAGGTCAACGTAGCCAGCGGCTTATCCGGTTCCAGAGGCTGGTAAGTTCTGGCGTCCCACGCAATCAACCCTATTAACGCCCCCAGGCCAAGCACCAGCAGCCCAAAGGTGCCACGCAGCCAGCCGAGCAGCCAGTTGCCGCCGAGCAGCAAGCGCAACGCCACCAGGACGGTAACCAACGCAAACAGCGCGATCACGACAGCCAGCCCCAGGTACTGCATGCGGTTTCATCCTTGGTCAGACGGGAAAGCGCCAATTATCGATAGCCCAAGCCAAACTGCCAGCACCAACAGAGCAGTCTGATTACGGGTCGACATTCTCCGCTGGAAGCGGCCACCGCATCTTCGGAAATAGGCTTCTCGTGAGCAACGCCATTGGCGCGCCTCGACCCAACGGGCATCATGGCAGCTCTTTCCTGCTTCAAGAGAACCCAATGCCCACGCTCGAACTGGCCCTGGATCTTCCAGTACTGGCCGCACTGCTCGCCGTCGCCTTCATGGCTGGCTTCATCGATGCCATCGCGGGCGGCGGCGGCCTCCTGACATTGCCCGCCCTGCTTATGGCAGGCCTGCCCCCGCACCTGGTACTTGGAACTAACAAACTTTGCGCAACCTTTGGTTCGGCCACTGCGAGCTTCACGTTCTTCCGACGCAAACTGTTCGACCCTGGCCAATGGCGCTACGCACTGATAGCAACCGCTATTGGCGCGGCGCTCGGCGCCGCGCTAGCGCACTTGATCCCTGCCAGATGGCTCAACCAGCTACTGCCTGTAGTCGTGTTCATCTGTGGGCTCTACCTGCTGGTAGGCCGCACCCCGACGACTCCTAGAGAACCTGCAACACCGTTAAAAACCCGGCGGCAATGGCTTCAGGGCGTCGGCCTAGGCTTTTACGATGGCATTGCCGGACCGGGCACCGGAGCCTTCTGGACGGTCAGCACGTTATTGCTCTATCCGCTTGACCTACTGAGGGCGAGCGGCGTTGCGCGCACCATGAACTTCATCAGCAACGGCACTGCGCTCGCAGTCTTTGCCTTCCACGGGCAGGTCGCCTGGGTGCTAGGCGCTGGGATGGGCGTCACGCTGATGCTAGGCGCCTACTTGGGCGCGCGGACAGCGATTCAGGGCGGATCGAAATTTATCCGCCCTGTTTTCATTCTGGTGGTTTTGGCGTTGAGTTTGCGCCTAGCCTGGCAGCATTGGTTCGGCGCCGCCTAAACGCTGCGCCACGTAAAGCTCGATCAAATAACGGGCGATCGACTTGGACGCTGGCAGGGCTGGCAGGTCATGAATCGAAAACCAACCAGCATCCTCGATTTCCTCCGGCTGCATGACGATGTCACCGGAGGCGTACTCGGCATGAAAGCCCAGCATCAGTGAATGCGGAAACGGCCAGCCCTGGCTACAGATATAGCGCGGGTCGTGAATCGAGACGCCTACTTCCTCATGCACTTCCCGTCGCACGCATTGCTCGACCGACTCGCCCGGCTCGACGAAACCGGCCAAGGTGCTGTAGACACCCGGGGCGAAACGCGGTGAGCGCGCCAGTAGCAGCTCGTCACCTGCCGTGACGAGCACGATCATGCTGGGTGAGATACGCGGATAATGATGAAGACCGCATACCTCGCACTGCATTGCCCGCTCACGCGGATGTTGCTTCATCCGGCTACCACAACTGCCGCAAAAGCGATGCTGACTGGCCCAAGTGCCGATCTGCGCAGCGAAGCCGAGCATACGGAACCGGTCATTGTCGTCGTCCTGCATCATCAAAGGGCGCAAGCCCTGCCAGGCAGCGCCAGGGACCGTGACCGGATCGGCCAATTCAAGGAGATAAACCGGCTCGCCTTCGAAGTAACCGAGCCCCTGCTCGCTGACTATCGGCAATTCAAGCCGCTTGAGCCAGCTACGAGGGAACAGGACGCCGTTGGCGTCTACCAAGAAACCGTGCTGGCAACGCACCAGCGCCGATCCACCTTCTTTGGCCGGATCAAGCAGTGCGGGCTGCCAGCGCAGGTTCATCAGGCTGCCACCGGCAACCCGAGCGCGCGGACGCTTTCTGCCGCCAGGTCCAGCACGCTGATTCGCGAATCGTCACGACGCAGCACGGCGCCACCCTCCAAGTAATACTCCAGACTCGTAAGCGCATCCGCCAAGGTTTCGAGCATTTGCTCCGGCGGCATCTGAACGCCTTCTAGCATCTGCTTTTGGATAAAGTCGGCGCAGGCGCCGATCAGGTCAGCGGCACGATCCTGCTCGAGAAAACGCAAGCCACCGCGAACCGCCATCAGGCTGAAGGGCACGTTCGCCAAGTGCAACTTCTCGCCGTTGGACTCCAGATAGGCGGTAATGGCGCGCTTGGCCAGAGCAAGCCCGGCGGTCGCCTCGCCGATCACCACGATACAGGCCTCGGTGAGCTGGTGGTTGGCGAAGGCTTCGGCCTCGTGGCCGGGTTGCGCGACCTGCGGGCGAGTGTCCCGCTTCTCGCCACGCTCTAGGCTGGCGACCATGCTTTCGACATAAAGCACGGCATCGGCCAGCTTCAACAGCGCCTGTGGATCGGGCGCGCCATCGTTACTCCAGTTCGCGACCACCGAGAGCTGCGCATGCAACGTGCTGGATGCAGAAGACAAGCCGACCATGCCAAGCGTCTTGCCTAACTTCCCCAGTTGCGTATGCAGGCTGGCGTAGGCATCGCCCGGCGCCGTCCCCCGCTCGATGAGATCAAGCAGGTCTTTGACGCTGGCAAGCTCCTCTCGAATCGCCGACGAGAGTGAGCGCATTACGGCCTGGCCGGGGCCAGCAAGGCGCTGCGATTCGTCTTCCAGTAAGTGGTCAGTGAACGGTAGCGAGCTCAGCGAGAAAATCTGACGAACCTCGCTGGCAATCGGCCCATTGCTTTCGGCAAGCGCAACGAGGTAAAGCAGCTCTTTCAACAGACCGCGAGGCGATTCATAGCTGCCATTGCTGATCAGTTGGCGAAGCTCGCGATCAAACCGGGAAAATAATTGCTTGCGCGACTGCCGTGCCAGCAATTGCCCGTCGAGCATTGCCTCAAGCGCCGCGCTGCCCAACCAGCACAACCGCCCAGCCGGTGTGTTGGCGAATAGAACGTCCAAACGGCCCAGCGCCCGGCCCATCAGGCGGAGGCTAGCCGGGACGTTGTCTTCCCGGATGAACCCGAGCAGACCGACCTGATACATCTGCCGCAGCCGCCGGGCCTCCAGTGCTCGGTCGGCTGAATCCCGGTTGGCCGCCGCGACGGGCGGCCGGGCGTGATCAAGCCGGGCACTGAAGAAAAAACTTTCTGGCAGCGGTGGCTGTGCACCGACGAGTCGCAACGCATTGATGGCAGGCAACAGCAGCTCGGGCATTTCCTGCCGGCTGGCATCCACGCTTTCGAGATAGCGCCCAAGCACGTAGAGCGCATTGCTCAGGGCGGCGAGCTGGGTGTCACGCTCCTCGCCAGCACCGACCGGAATGTCGGTGGCCAGCTGGAGGATTTCCTGCGCCAGCAGCTCCGCCCCGGTCAGCTCGATTAGGCTGAGTGTGCCGCGGACCTGCTTCAGATTTTCGACAGCCTGCTGCAGCAGACCACCGTTGTTGCGGTCGATGATGAAGTGCTCGAGGCTCTGCTCGGCCTCTTCCATGGTGGCGAACAGTTCATCGCGGACCAAACTCAGCGAAGTAGCTCCGGTAACCATGCCTAGCGCGCCTCCCGCGCAACGTTCGTAATACACATCAGTCGGCAAAGTCCGGTTTCTGTTTGCTCATATGCGCAGCCATGGCGACTTTAAGATCGGCCGATTGAAGCATGGCTGCATTCCAGGTGGCGATGTATTCGAGACCGTCATCAACCCGATGGTCGCGCATGTAACGAATCATCTGCTTGGTGCCACGAATGGCGATGGGCGACTTGGCAGCGATATCGGCCGCAAGCGCCTGTACCGCACTCATCATGTCGCCTTGCTCGCGGTAGGTTCTATTGACCAAGCCGATCACCTGCGCCTCCCGTCCATCCACCGTCCGGCCGGTGTAGGCCAGCTCACGCATCATCCCGTCGCCGATGATGCGCGGTAGCCGCTGGAGCGTCCCCACATCGGCAGCCATGCCCATGTCGATCTCCTTGATGGAGAACTGAGCGTTCTCGGTGCAATAGCGCATGTCACAAGCGGCGACGAGGTCGATGGCGCCCCCGATGCAATAGCCCTGAATGGCGGCGATAACCGGTTTACAACAGTTATCGACGGCATTGAACGAGGCCTGCAGCTTCAGGATCTGGCGGCGCAAGCGCTCAGCGTTACGCCCAATATCGTCCCCCAGTTGGGTTGCCGCCTCGGCCAACAACTGCAGGTCAATGCCGGCCGAAAAATGCTGGCCATTTCCGGACAGGATCACGACACGCACTTCGTCCGTTTCATCGATCCAATGAAAGATCTCGCTGATCTCGCTCCAGAACGCAGCGTTCATGGCGTTGATCTTTTCAGGCCGGTTGATCGCCACATGGGCGATCCTGTCCTTCAACTCGACGTGGAAGGCTTGGTATTGAGTCACGCTATCATCCCCGACAGCCGAGGCACTCGGTGCCTCGTGAGTTCAGCAATCACTGCTGCTTTTTCAACCGCACAACTATAACAACAGGCACTCGAAAGTCGATGCGAGGCGTTGTGATGCAGCCCACGCCCTTGCGCATCATCCCACTTTGACAGTGGTAATAGGCAGCGCATCGATCTACTGCCGGCCGTTTTCGAGAATGCAGTCGACTGTATAGCGCGACCCTTCGGGCCCTTCCTCATGCTGTAGGCCATGCACGTCCGCATCGAAACCAGGAAACAAACTGGCGAACCTTTGAGCGAAATCGAGATAGTCGAGTATTGAGCGAGTCTCGGCTGTAAAGCGCTCTCCTGGCATGATCAATGGAATGCCTGGCGGATACGGCACCAGCATAACCGCCGCCACACGTCCTTCCAGGGCATGGATTGGCACGGCTTCGACCTCACCCCGAACGAGCTTGTCGTAGGCATCAGCTGGCTTCAGGGCAATCTGCGGCAGGGACGTATACATCCGCCGCATTGCTCTGGCCGTCGCATTGGCCCGGTAGCAATCGTGCAACGCATCGCACAGATCGCGCAGCCCCATGCCGGCGTAGGCGTTGCCGCCGGCCTGAGCCACTGAAGGCACCGCATCACAAAGCGGAACGTTGCCGTCGTAGTGCCGTTTGAACTCCAGCAATTCTGTCAGCAGGGTGCTCCACTTGCCCTTGGTGATCCCCATCGAGAACAATACCAGGATGGAGTACAGGCCGGTCTTTTCGACCACCAGTCCCCGCTCCCAGAGGAACTTGCTGACAACCGCAGCGGGAATGCCTCGCTCACCCAGCTTGCCGCCCGCGGTGAGCCCTGGCGTCACCAGCGTGACCTTGATCGGGTCTAGCAGAACGTAGTCCTCGGCGACATCACCGAACCCATGCCATTCAGCCTCCGGCTCGAGCAACCAATCATTGGTAGCCAAGTCTTCTGCCCCATCTGCCGCTGCGGGTTGCCAGATGCTGAACCACCAGTCGTCCGGCGCCATGTGCTGACGCACATTGGCTAACGCGCGACGGAAGCTCAGGGCCTCATCGAAGGTTTCCTGAATCAACGAGCGCCCTGCCGGCCCCTCCATCATGGCCGACGCAACGTCCAGGGAAGCCAGGATGCCGTACTGCGGCGAAGTGGAAATGTGCATCATGAAGGCTTCGTTGAAGCGATCCCGGTCAAGCTGCCGCTGCTCGCTGTCGAGCACATGGATCATTGAAGCCTGGCTGAAGGCTGCCAGCACCTTGTGCGTTGAATGGGTGGTAAAGACCAGCGGCCCCTGCTCACGCGTATCCATGCCGTAGCGTCCGTCATAGAACTCGTGGAATGCGGCATAGGCGTACCAGGCTTCGTCGAAATGCAACACGTCGACTGCATTGCCAAGGGTGCGTTTGATCAGGTTTGCGTTGTAGCAGAGCCCGTCGTAGGTGGAATTCGTAACCACGGCAAGCTTGACCCGAGGTGGGCGGCCACGCGCCAGCGGGTTGGCTTCGATCTTCGCCTGGATCGACTGCGTGGAAAATTCTTCCAAGGG
Organism: Stutzerimonas chloritidismutans; assembly: GCF_051486945.1. Lineage (GTDB taxonomy): Bacteria > Pseudomonadota > Gammaproteobacteria > Pseudomonadales > Pseudomonadaceae > Stutzerimonas > Stutzerimonas chloritidismutans_B. The sequence continues at coordinate 482,454 of NZ_JAHVDX010000001.1, forward strand.
GATCGGCCCGATGATGCCTAACTCGTTGCGCGAAGGCGTCAGATACAGCGGGATCGCGCCGGTCATGATGATCGAATGAAGAATGGATTTATGGCAGTTGCGATCGACCAGCACCAAGTCATCGCGCGCCACCATCGAGTGCCAAACGATCTTGTTCGCCGTCGAGGTGCCGTTGATCACAAAAAACGAGTGATCGGCGCCGAAGTTACGTGCGGCCCGCGCCTCAGCCGCGGCCAGCGGCCCGGTGTGGTCGAGCAAGGAGCCCAGCTCGGGGACCGAGACGGACAAATCAGAGCGCAACGTGTTTTCACCAAAGAACTGGTGAAACGCCTGGCCGACAGGGCTTTTGCGAAAGGCGACACCGCCACCGTGGCCCGGCGTGTGCCAGGAATAATTCGAGTCGCCGGTATGCTGCACCAACGCCCTGAAAAAGGGTGGCAGCAACCCTTCCAGGTAACCGCGGGCGGCACGCGCTACCTGCCTCGCCAAGAAGGGAACCGTGTCTTCGAACAAGTAGAGCAGGCCGCGCAGCTCGTTGAGGTCGGCCATCGCCTCCGCGGGCGCGTTTTCGATGGTTATCTGCTCGCCCAGCGCGAAGATCGGCAACTGTGGGGCTCGCCGGCGCGCGACGCGGATCAGGCCAACCACGTCTTCCAGCAGCCGCTGGTTCTCGCCGGCGCCTTCTGCCGCGACCAGAATGCAGGCCAGACCGTGGTGCGTCGAGGCGACAATGCGCCCTTCCGCCGCGCTGCCCGTAGGCAGGATATGGAATCCATCCTGTTCCAGCTCGGCGGCAATTTCGCGTACCCGCTCGCCGGCGACGGTATCGACCTTGATGTCTCGATGAACGATAAGGATCGGAAATTTCAGATCTTTGTACATGGAAGCGTCCTGAAGGCATTCCCCTTCAGGGTAGAAGCTTCGCTCCCAAGCACCAAGCTGGAATGCGCCCGCCGCGGGCGCAACCAGTCAGGCCGGTTCGGGTTCGGCCTCCAGCGCAGCCGGTTGCTCGAGCTGAACCCACAGTGGTGTACCGCCGCATGCCTTTTCTATGGCCTGCATTCTGGCGGCGTGCGCAGTCAATTCGTCTACGCTGGCACGGATAACCGGCGTCTGCGGACGGTCCGCTGCCAGGCGACGGATGGGCGTCGCCTGCTGTCGGCCGCCTTCGGAATCGGCGCCCTCCCCGGCGAGCGACAGATTCGTCTGCCCGCCGGTCATGGTCAGGTAGACATCCGCCAGGATCTCGGCATCGAGCAGTGCGCCGTGCAGATCGCGGCCCGAGTTGTCGACGCCATAGCGCTTGCACAGTGCATCCAAGCTGTTGCGCTGGCCCGGATGGCGCTCGCGAGCCATGAGGAGCGTATCTAGGATGCTGCAATGATCGCTTAGCTCGGCGCGGTCATGCTGGCCAAGCAAATTGAATTCGTTGTTGATGAAGCCCACATCGAACGCGGCGTTGTGGATGATCAGCTGCGCGCCCTTGATGAACTCGAAGAACTCATCAGCGACATCGCGGAAGCGCGGCTTGTCGATCAGAAACTCATTGGTGATGCCGTGGACCGCGATCGCGCCCTCATCGACTTCTCGATCCGGCTGCAGGTACACGTGGTAGTGCCGCCCTGTCAGCCGGCGGCCAATGACCTCGACACACCCGATCTCAATGATCCGGTGGCCATCGGTCACCGGCATGCCAGTGGTTTCGGTATCCAACACTACGCTACGCATCGTTCACTCTCTCAAGCGGTTTGTCGTTTAGCCTGTACCACGCCGCGATTGGCGAGCAGGTCGGCGCGCTCGTTGCCCGGGTGCCCGGTGTGGCCGCGCACCCAATGCCAGGTCACCTGATGGCGATTGACCTGCTCGTCGAGCAGACGCCACAGGTCAGCATTCTTGACCGGCTGCCGGGTTGAGGTTTTCCAGCCGCGTTTCTTCCAGTTAGGCATCCAGTCATTGATGCCCTGCATGACATATTGCGAATCGGTAATCAGATGGACCTGGCATTGACGCTTGAGCGCCTCGAGCGCTCGGATTGCCGCGAGCAACTCCATGCGGTTGTTGGTCGTCTCAGCTTCACCGCCCCAGAGTTCACGCTCGACGCCCTTGTAGATGAGCAGCGCCCCCCAGCCACCTGGCCCAGGGTTGCCCTTGCAGGCGCCATCGGTATAGATCTCGACCGTGTCATCGCTCATGTGGAATCAATGCGTCCTAGTGTTCGGCGTCCCGCCGGCTAAGCTTGGCGACCGGCATTGGCAGGAGCTGGCCCATGCGCTCTCGCCGCTGCTGGCGCAACGGGCGCAAACCAACCATTAATTTGCGCGCCACCAGCACGTAGAAACCGCCCAACGGCGCCTGCAGGCGCTGCCCGAGCGGTTCCAGCCCTGCCAGCCTGTCTCGCCACTGGCTCGAAGAAAGCGGCGGACAATAGCACCCGTACCGACGTTTCTCCAGCGCGAATCCAAGCAAATTGAGCCAGTCGCCGACGCGCGTCGGGCGGATGCAGCGAGCCTCGCGCAGTGCACTTCGCGAGACCAGGCGACGCGCGCCCCAAGGGCTCCAGGGGTTTACCCCGACGACCAGCAAATGCCCACCCGGCCGCACGCTCCGTGCCGCCTCACGCAGCAGTGCATGGGGCGACAGGCTGAAATCCAGGCCATGCTGAATCACCACCACATCCGCAGCGTGCTCGCCAACCGGCCAAGATTGTTCTTCGCAAACAATCTCAACACCAGGAAGCGCAGGGCCTACGCGCACACTGCGCTTAATTTTTTGCGGTTCTATTGAGGTATTGGCAAAGGGCCCGTAGTGCACCAGGTAGCTGCCGAAGCAACGCTCGAGCTCATGCTCGATCACCCGCCGCTCCTGCTCCAACAACTGGCCGCCCAGCGGGCCGTCGAACCAGGCACTCGCCTCGTTCATCAGATTCGCCCACTGCTGTAGCGGCGGATTGGCGCGAAAATCGCTCATGAGTGCCTCCGCTGGATAGCCCGGGCGGTGGCCCGGTCGATTCAACAGTATCAAGCTCGGCTGTTAGGATGCGCCTTTGCGACTGACTTGGCGACCCGCACCATGTTGAAGATCGACGCTCTGCCCGCCTTTACCGACAACTACATCTGGCTCCTGCAGGATATCGACACCCGCCGCTGTGCCGTCGTCGATCCTGGAGACGCCGCGCCAGCCCTCGCTTGGCTGCAGGCTCACCCGGACTGGAAACTGGACGCCATCCTCATTACCCATCATCACCCCGACCATGTCGGTGGTGTCGAGCGCCTCAAGCAAGCCCATGGAGCCGTTGTATACGGGCCAGCTAGCGAACCGATTCCGGCACGCGACCAAGCACTTTCAGATGGGGACCGTTTCGAGGTGCTTGGACGCGAGCTGCAAGTAATGGAAGTACCAGGCCACACGCTCGGGCACATTGCCTATTTCCACCACGGCGATGCTGAAGCGCCCTGGCTGCTGGCCGGCGATACCCTGTTCGCGGGCGGCTGCGGTCGGTTGTTCGAAGGCACGCCGGAACAGATGTTCGCGTCGCTCGAGCGGCTTGCTGCTCTACCGCCCGAGACGCAGCTGTACTGTGCACATGAATACACGTTATCCAACCTGCGCTTCGCGCGCGCCGTCGACCCGGCTAACGAACGGGTGCAGGCACGCTTGGAAGAAGTGGAGCGGATGCGTTCGGCGCAGCAAATCACCCTGCCGTCCAATATCCGAGAAGAGCGTGCCACCAACCCGTTTCTGCGCGCCCGCGAGGCGACGGTCGCCGAGGCGGCAATGCGCCAGGCAGGCCGCCAACTGGAGCGTCCAGAGCAGGTATTTGCGGCCTTGCGAGCCTGGAAAGATGGCTTCTAGGCAGCGTCGACCAGTCCCCAAAACATCCGCCCTTCGCTTGACCCACCGGAACGGCATTCCTACACTCGCCCGACTTTCGAGCCCGGGGAAGCCTCCAGCCAATGTCGTCTGACCCATCCAACCCCGCTCGACCGGACGCCTTGGCAGCCTCCGGCCGGGCCTTGGCGCTGGCCATATGTCTGGCCGTTACCGGCTGCCAGAGCACGGCCCCGCGCGCGCCCGTCAACATGGATGTCGCCGAGGCACCGGAGGTTGACGAAACCATATGGCTCACCGAAGCGCCAGCCGAGCCCAGCCACAGCGATATCTGGGACCGAATCCGACACGGGTTCAAGCTCCAGGAATACCTAGGCAGTAATCCTCGCATCGAGCAGCAACGCCTGCTCTTCGCCAGCCGGCCTAACTCGATCGAAATCGCCAGCGAGCGCGGCAGCCTCTACATTCACTACATCGTCGAGCAGTTGGAAGAGCGCGACATGCCGCTCGAACTCGCCTTGCTGCCCGTCATCGAGAGTGCCTACAACCCCTTCGCCTATTCCCCGGCACATGCCGTTGGCCTCTGGCAGTTCATCCCCTCGACCGGCCGACATTTCAATCTCCAGCAGACCAGCTGGTATGACGGCCGACGCGACATCACCGCTTCAACGACAGCGGCGCTGCGCTACCTCGAGTATCTCCACGGTCTATTCAACGACGATTGGCTGCTAGCACTGGCCGCGTATAACGCTGGTGAAGGTACCGTAAGCCGGGCTATCGAGCGCAATCAGAAGCTCGGATTGCCCACCGATTACTGGAACCTTTCCCTGCCGGCAGAAACGCGGGACTACGTACCGAAACTGCTTGCGCTGTCGCAACTGGTCCAGACGCCGGAAGCCTACGGGATAGACCTCAATCCGATTGCCAACGAACCCTATTTTGAAGTCGTCACGCTCAAGCAGCGAATGGACCTGGCGCGGGTCGCCAAACTCGCCGAGCTTGACGAGGACGAGATCTATCAGCTCAACCCCGCCTATACACGCCGCATCACGCTAGACGGCCCTCAGCATTTGCTAGTCCCTACCGCCAAGGCAGAGATGTTCGCAGCCAACTTGGCGCTGATGAAGCCGCAGGACATGGTTGACTGGAAGCAATACACCGTTCGGCCCGGCGATACGCTGGGCGCCATCGCCAACCGCCATAACCTGTCGGTCAACATCATCCGTGACATCAATCGCCTCAAGGGCGATACCCTGCGGATTGGTCAATCCCTGAGCCTCCCTCAGTCGGCAAGCGGTGGGCAGTCGCGCGAGTTGCTTCACGCTGTCGCCCGGAGTCAACCGGCTCCGCGCAGCTATCGCGTCCGCCCCGGCGACAATCTGTGGGACATCGCCAAGGCGCAGAAGGTATCGGTCAACGACCTGCAACGCTGGAACAATCTGTCGGGTAGTCAGCTCAAGGTCGGCCAGGCGCTTTTCCTGCAAGGCACCGGGTCGCATAAGGCTGCGGGCAACAAGCCTGCCCCGACCTACTACAAGGTCCGCAAAGGCGACTCGCTCTACCAGATCGCCAAGCGATTCAATGTCCAGGTCAACCACCTGAAAACCTGGAACCCTCGTGATTCTGCACTGCTCAAGCCAGGCCAGACGCTGACGCTCTACCTGCCTCGGTGACAACTGCGCTCAAGAGCGGCGCGTGAACGCTTCCAAGCACCGCCCAGCCAGCTGGCTGAAACGCTGGAAGGCCACGAACTGCTCGTGCTTGAGCGCACGCCCCGTCGGTCTTCCATCGGCATAGAGCACACCGATCTCACGCGTGCCGGCGAGTAACGGTGAAATGAAGAACATGCCGCGCCCCAATTGCTGGCGTAGCGACGGCGTGATCAGCTCGTCCAGGTTGTAACTCGCAGGCACGCCCATCCAAACCGCTTCCCGCTGACGTAGCACATAACTGAATATGTCCGCTTTTCGTGCCGGATCGACCGGCAAGACGAACCGTTCCTTCCAGGCCTCGCTCCCATCCCCGGCCGTGCACTTCACCCGGAAGGTGGCCTGCTGATCCGACAACACGCAGAGCATCACTCGCTCCAGGCCCGCGCCCTGATGAAGGCCCTTGAGCAGAGTCTCCAGCATCAAACCGACATCGCCCCGCGCCGACGCCATCATCGCCAGGTCCTGCATCGCTTGTTGGAGCAAGGCCAGGTCTGGCTGCAACTGGCTGGCTCGACGTTGCTCATGCTGCAGGCGAAGCTGCTCAGGATCCGTCGAAGGGATCAATCTGCATAGACGACTGGCCCCGAACGTGATCGCAACGTCGACAGCCTCATTGGCGCTGGCCAATATCTGCTGCATCGCGTCCGCCTCCGAAATGCCGGTGAATTCAGCCAATTCGCGGACCAGCACCTGCATGTCATCGCACTCCCAGCCATTCAAGGCAGCGGCGCTGATGCGAACGCCTAGGCTTACCGAACGAACAGCCGGGTCGCGTAGGTTGACGGTACCGTGAGCCAGACTGGCCAATTCGCCGATATTCCAGCTTTTGATCAGGCCCAGGTTCAACTGACGAAAGCTGGTGCCCAGTACATGCTCGACCTGCTTGTCGTAATCAGGGTCTGCGCTGATCAGGATCTCACCGAGACGGTCGGCCTGCTCGCCACCGCAGCCCCAGAACGCCAGCTCGCCGACCTGATGCAACAATGCCGCGATGAACACTTCCTCTTCATGTTTGCTGAGCACATAGCTGCTAACGTTGCGCGCCTGAACGGCGGCATGGAACGATCGCGCCAGCAACTCCTGCAGCTGCTGGCGCGGAGCCTTGTCGAGCAATCCGTCGATGAGGCTGACCGATAAACTGATCAACCTCACATTGTCGAAGCCGATCATGACGATCGCCCGGGAAATGGTCTTGATGGTTTCCTGCGACGGGTTGTAATAACTACTGTTGCCGACACGCAGGACCTTGGAGGTCAGCGCCGCATCACGAAGCAGGACGTCAGCGAGCTGCTGGACCGACGCAGTTTCCTGCTCGGTCAGACGCTGTAGATCCTGGACGACCGCGGCGAGCGCGGGCAGATCGGATTGGTTCAGGCGGTCGATCCACGACTGCAAACCGTATGTGGATTCGTTCAAGATGGAGACCTCGGAGAGCGCCACGGCAGCGCATGGAGGATGGCAGTGTGCCCAGATGGCCGCCCTTTTTCCAGCGGATACAAGCTGTTACTGTACCCGGCCGAAAAACCGAAAGCGCCATGGATCGGAATCACCGTTTGATGCGACCCATCCTCCTGTTGTTGACATGCCTCGGCTTGAGCTTTCCGTCTTTCGCGACCATTAGCGAAAGCCACGGCTACGCGCAATTCGGCACGCTCAAGTACCCCGATACTTTCTCGCATTTCGACTGGGTTAACCCGGATGCGCCCAAGGGTGGGCGCGTCCAGCTAATGGCATCCGGCACTTTCGACACGCTCAATCCGTACACTTTCAAGGGCACCAGTCCGATCGCGACTCCCGGCTTCTATCAATACGGCATCAGCGAGCTGAACGAACCGCTGATGGTTGGCTCGGGCATCTACGACCCTTCCGGCGACGAGCCGGCATCCGCCTATGGGCTGATTGCCGAAACAGTCGAGTACAGCGACAACCACAGCTGGGTGGTCTTCAACCTGCGCGACTCGGCGCGCTTTCATGACGGCAAGCCGATCACTGCTTATGACGTGGCGTTTTCCTACCGCACCCTGATCAAGGATGGTCATCCGCGCTACCGCACCGACTTGAAGGGTGTAAAGCGCGTCGACATCCTCAACCGCCACCGTATTCGCTTCGTATTCGACACACCGGGCAATCCTCTTTTGATCATGCGGCTAGGCGAGCTGCCGGTCCTGCCACAGCATTACTGGAAGGACCGCGACTTCAAGGCCACCACTTTCGAAGCACCACTGGGTAGCGGCCCCTATCGCATTACCGACGTCCAGCCTGGGCGCCGCCTGGTATTCGAACGCGTCGCGAATTGGTGGGGTGCAGACCTGCCGGTCAATCAGGGCAAGTACAATTTCGACCGCGTCGAAGTCGAGTTCTACCGCGACAGCATGGTCGCGTTCGAAGCATTCAAGGTCGGTGAATTCGACTTCTACATCGAACATCAGGCCAAGAACTGGGCTAACGGTTATCAGTTTCCCGCCGTACTGCGCGGAGATGTGATTCGCGCCGAGATTCCACACCAGATCCCTACCCAGACCCAGGCGCTATTCCTCAACGGCCGTCGTGCGCCCTTCGCCGACATCCGCGTGCGCAAGGCCCTCGGCATGATGTTCGATTTCGAGTGGACCAACCGCGCGCTCTTTTACGGCGCCTACAAGCGCAGCGAAAGCTATTACCCGAACAGCGATTTTGCCGCGACCGGCAAGCCAGAAGGCGGCGAATGGTTGATGCTGTCGCCCTATCGTGACCAGCTACCTGCCGAACTGTTTACCGAACCCTACCAATTGCCTCGGACCGATGGCCGCGGCATCCCGCGAGAGACCTTGCGGACGGCATTGGCCCTTCTTGAAGAAGCTGGGTGGGAGCTGACCGCCGACGGCTTGCGTAACCAGTCAGGCGATGCATTCGCCTTCGAGATTCTGCTAGTCAACCCGGGGCTCGAACGAATTCTCCAGCCGTACGTCGAGAACCTGGCTCGCATTGGTATCCAGGCGAGGCTACGAACGGTCGACAGCGCCCAGTACAAGCAGCGGCTTGACCAATACGACTACGACGTGATCCTGACGACGCTTGCGCAAAGCCTCAGTCCTGGACTGGAACAGTTGCTGTACTTCCATTCCAGCCAAGTCGACGTCAAGGGCGGTCGGAACTATGCCGCTATCGCGAATCCCATCGTTGACGACTTGATCGAAAAGCTGCTCAAGGCAAGCACCCGCGACGAGCAGGTCGCGGCGGGACGGGCGATCGATCGGGTGCTGCTCTGGAACTACTACACCATTCCCAACTGGTACATCAGCCATCATCGCCTGGCCTACCAGAATCGGTTCGCCCACGCCACCACCCCGCCCTATACGCTAGGGCTGCGAGCTTGGTGGCTGAAGGCGCAGGAGAAAAAAAGATGACGCGAGAAGCGAGAAACCCGTTGCTGCGTACTGGGCAGCTGGCCCTCCTCTGCATGGCGGGGCTGGCCCAGGCAGCACCGCAGCATGCGTTGACGCTGTATGACGAGCAACCCAAATACCCCGCCGACTTCTCGCATTTCGAATACACCAACCCTGAGGCCCCAAAAGGCGGCACGCTTAGACAGGCCGGATCGGGCAGCTTCGATTCGCTCAATCCATTTATCAATAAAGGCGTGGCCGCCGAAGGCATCGAACTGATCTACGACACCCTTACCGTTAACAGCCTCGACGAGCCGTTTACGGTCTATGGCTTGCTTGCAGAGAAAATAGAGAAAGGGCCGAACAACGAATGGGTGCGGTTTTACCTGCGCCCCGAGGCACGTTTCCACGATGGCGAGCCGGTTACCGCGCAGGATGTGGTTTTCACCTTCGAAACGCTGATAAGCAAGGGCGCACCGCATTACCGCGGCTATTACGCGGACGTGGAAAAGGTCGTTGCGGAAGACAATCGCCGCGTGCGCTTCGATTTCAAACATGCCGGCAACCGTGAGCTGCCCTTGATTCTCGGTCAAATGCACATTCTTCCCGAGCATTGGTGGGCCGATCGTGACTTCGGCGCCGGCAGCCTCGAGCCTCCACTTGGCAGCGGCCCCTACCGAGTCGAGCGGGTGCAGGCCGGGCGCTCGATTCGCTTCAGCCGCGTCGATGACTACTGGGGCAAGGATCTGGCCGTCAACCGGGGCTTCTACAACTTCGCTCACCTGCAATACGACTATTACCTCGACAACACCGTCGCGCTACAAGCGTTCAAAGCCGGGCATTTCGACTACTGGCTCGAAACCAGCGCAAAGAACTGGGCCACCGCGTATGACATCGAGGCCGTGCGTGACGGGCGGATCATAAAGGAAGAAATTGCCAACCATAATCCGCAGGGTATGCAGGGGTTCGTATTCAATACTCGCAAAGGACAGCTGAAGGACCGCCGCGTCCGCGAGGCGCTGTCTTTGCTCTTCGACTTCGAATGGACCAACCGGCAACTCTTCAACGGCGCCTACACCCGCACCCGGAGCTACTTCGATAACTCTGAGCTCGCCTCATCGGGGCTGCCGGATGACGAGGAGCTCAAGCTGCTCGAACCGCTGCGCGGCACCATTCCGGATGAGGTGTTCGACAAGCCATTCGAGCTGCCAAAGACCAACGCCGACGGCATCATCCGTGATCAGCAGCGGCGCGCGTATGAGCTGTTGACCGGAGCCGGCTGGAAGGTTGAGAACGACCGAATGGTCGACGCTAACGGAAAGCCAGTGACGCTCGAGCTTTTACTCGTGCAGGCCGAGTTCGAAAGGGTTCTGCTGCCCTATAAGCGCAACCTTGCGGACCTGGGGATCAACCTCGAGATCCGCCGGGTCGACGTTTCGCAGTACATCAACCGGCTGCGTTCTCGGGACTACGACATGATCGTCAGCAGCTTTGGACAGTCCAACTCGCCCGGAAACGAACAGCGCGAGTATTGGCATTCCTCAAGCGCGGATAATCCAGGCAGCCGCAACTTCATTGGGTTGAAGAATCCAGCCATCGACACCCTCGTCGAGAAGCTCATCGCTGCGGACTCTCGCGCCGAACTGGTTACACGCACTCGCGCACTTGATCGCGTATTGCTTTGGGGGCATTACGTTGTCCCCAACTGGCACATCAAGACGTGGCGCGTTGCCTACTGGAATCACCTCGAACACCCGGAGACCACGCCGGACCAGGACATCGGCCTGATGACCTGGTGGCACAAGCCCGACAGGGAACCGCCCAAGACAAAAACAGAAACGCCGGGTAAAGATGACACCGGAACGGAAACGGGGCGCTAGGCATGCTCGCGTACATCGTTCGCCGCCTGCTGCTGATCATCCCTACCCTGTTCGGCATTCTGTTGATTAATTTCGTGATCATCCAGGCCGCGCCCGGCGGCCCCGTGGAGCAGGCCATTGCCAAGCTGGAGGGCTTTGAAGGCGCAACCAGCCGCATCGCGGGCGGCGGCTCGGAAGTCGCTAGCGGCGGGGGCAACTACCGCGGCGCGCAGGGCCTGGACCCCGAGCTGATCGCCGAAATCGAGCGCCTCTACGGCTTTGACAAGCCAGCCCACGAGCGTTTCTGGATCATGCTCAGCAACTACCTGAGGCTGGATTTCGGCGAGAGCTTCTTTCGCGATGCCAAGGTTACCGACCTCATCGTGGAAAAGATGCCGGTATCGATCTCCCTTGGCTTGTGGAGCACGCTGATCATGTATCTGGCGTCGATTCCGCTGGGTATCGCCAAGGCCACGCGGCACGGCACAGCATTTGACGTCTGGACCAGTTCGGCAATCATCATCGGCTACGCCATCCCGGCGTTCCTGTTCGCGATCCTGCTCATCGTCCTTTTTGCGGGTGGCAGTTACTGGAACTGGTTTCCACTGCGCGGGTTGACCTCGAGTAACTTCGACGAGCTAACCCTTGCGGGCAAGATAATCGATTACTTCTGGCATCTGGCGCTGCCCATCACCGCGCTTGTCATCGGCAATTTTGCGACCCTGACATTGCTTACCAAGAACAGCTTTCTCGACGAGATCAACAAGCAGTACGTCATTACGGCGCGAGCCAAAGGTCTGAGCAAGAACCGCGTCCTGTACGGCCATGTGTTTCGAAACGCCATGCTGATCATCATCGCCGGTTTTCCTTCTGCCTTTATCGGCATGTTCTTTACCGGCTCACTATTGATCGAAGTGATCTTCTCGCTCGACGGCTTGGGACTGCTGAGTTTCGAAGCGGCGATCAATCGCGACTATCCGGTCGTGTTCGGTACCCTCTTCCTGTTCACGCTGCTAGGCCTGGTGGTCAAGCTGATCGGCGATCTCACCTACACCTTGGTCGACCCGCGCATCGATTTTGAAAGCAGGGAGGCCTGAAATGAAGCTGACCCCGCTTAATCAGCGCCGCTTCGCCCTGTTTAAAGCACACAAACGAGGGTGGTGGTCGTTATGGATTTTCCTCGTGCTGTTCGTGCTCAGTCTGGGCGCCGAGCTGATCGCCAATGACAAGCCCATCGTGGTGCGCTACGACGGAGAATGGTTTTTCCCGGTCTTCAAGCGCTATCCAGAGACGGCGTTTGGCGGCGAGTTCCCACTGCAAGCGAACTATAAAGGCCCCTACATCCAAGGCCTGATCGACGAAAAAGACGGCTGGATGATCTGGCCGCCTATTCCATTCAGTTACTCCAGCATCAATTACGACCTGCAGGTACCCGCCCCAGCGCCGCCCTCGCTTGTCAATTGGCTCGGCACTGACGATCAAGGGCGCGATGTGCTTGCTCGGATCATCTACGGCTTTCGTATTTCCGTTCTATTCGCGCTGACGCTGACTTTGATCAGCTCCGTCATCGGCGTGATCGCCGGCGCGCTCCAGGGCTTTTATGGCGGGTGGGTGGATCTGGTTGGCCAACGCGTTTTGGAAATATGGTCAGGCCTGCCGGTACTCTACCTGTTGATCATCCTCGCCAGCTTCGTGCAGCCAAACTTCTGGTGGCTGCTCGGCATCATGTTGCTGTTTTCGTGGATGAGTCTGGTCGACGTTGTGCGCGCCGAGTTTCTGCGCGGGCGAAACCTGGAGTACGTACGAGCGGCCCGCGCATTGGGTATGCAAAACGGTGCCATCATGTTTCGCCATATCCTGCCCAACGCCATGGTCTCGACCATGACCTTCATGCCATTCATCCTGACCGGCGCAATCGGCACCCTGACCGCCCTGGACTTCCTCGGCTTCGGCTTGCCGCCAGGAGCGCCTTCGCTAGGCGAACTGGTCGCCCAAGGCAAAGCCAACCTTCAGGCGCCCTGGCTCGGAATCAGCGCTTTCATGGTTTTGGCAATCATGCTGACGCTGCTTGTGTTTATCGGCGAAGCAGCACGCGATGCTTTCGACCCGAGGAAATAACATGAGCGACCATCTCATCGAGGTTCGCGACCTCGCCGTTGAATTCGTCAGCGGAAATCGGACGCAACGGGTCGTGGAAGGCATCAGTTTCGATATTCGCAAGGGCGAAACGCTCGCGCTCGTTGGCGAGAGCGGCTCGGGCAAATCCGTGACGGCGCATTCGATTCTCAAGCTCCTGCCCTATCCGCTTGCCCGGCATCCCTCGGGCACGATTCACTACGGCGGCGAAGACTTGCTCAAGGCAGACGAAAAGCGTATGCGCGGCATTCGCGGGAACCGTATCGCGATGGTCTTCCAGGAGCCGATGACCTCTCTCAATCCGCTGCACACCATCGGCAAGCAAATCAATGAGGTGCTACTGATCCACAAAGGGCTCAGAGGCAAGGCCGCTACCGCGCGCACATTGGAGCTTCTGGAGCTGGTCGGCATTCCCGAACCGCGCAAGCGAATCCGAGCGTGTCCGCACGAGCTGTCCGGCGGCCAACGTCAACGCGTGATGATCGCCATGGCCCTGGCCAATGAGCCGGAACTGTTGATCGCCGACGAGCCCACCACCGCACTCGATGTCACCGTGCAGTTGAAGATCCTCGAATTGCTCAAGGATCTGCAGGCGCGGATGGGCATGGCGCTGCTCCTCATCAGCCACGATTTGAACCTCGTGCGAAGAATTGCGCATCGTGTGTGTGTCATGCAGCGCGGTCGCGTCGTCGAACAAGCGTCTTGCGAGCAACTGTTCCGCTCCCCGCAGCACCCGTATACCCAGGAGCTGCTGGCAGCGGAGCCCAGTGGTGGGCCGGTAGATATTGAAACCTCCGCCCCCCTGGTGCGGGTCGAGGACCTGCGCGTGTGGTTCCCAATAAGGAAGGGCCTACTCAGGCGCACCGTCGACCACGTCAAGGCCGTCGACGGTGTGTCTTTCAGCCTTCCGAAAGGCCAGACGCTGGGTATTGTGGGTGAGAGTGGCTCCGGCAAGTCGACTTTGGGGCTGGCGATTCTTCGCCTGCTCTCGAGCCGCGGCGAAATCCATTTTCGTGATCAGCCGCTCCAGCGCCTGTCGCAACGTGCGGTTCGCCCGCTGAGAAAGGAGATGCAGGTTGTTTTCCAAGATCCTTTCGGCAGCCTCAGCCCTCGCATGTCGGTCGGCCAGATTATTGGTGAGGGGCTCCGAATTCATGGGATCGGTACTCCTGCCGAGCAAGCGCAGGCGATCATCGATGCGCTCGTCGAGGTGGGGCTCGATCCGGAAAGCCGGCATCGCTATCCGCACGAGTTTTCCGGAGGCCAGCGCCAGCGGATCGCTATTGCGCGGGCTTTGGTTTTGAAGCCCGAGCTGATCTTGCTGGACGAGCCGACCTCGGCGCTTGATCGAACGGTTCAGCGACAGGTCGTGGAGCTACTACGCTCGCTACAGGCCAAGTACAACCTGACCTACCTGTTCATTAGCCATGACCTGGCGGTGGTTAGGGCGCTGAGCCACCAGATGATGGTGGTCAAGCAAGGCAAGGTCGTGGAACAAGGTGACGCGGCGGACATTTTCGCCGCACCACAACATCCGTATACACAGCAATTGCTGGAGTCAGCGTTCCTGGCGCCAGCCATTGCATAACCAGAAGAGGGACAAGCACATGGGTTTTCTAACCGGTAAGCGCGTACTGATCGTTGGTGTCGCCAGCAAACTGTCGATCGCCTCGGGCATCGCTGCGGCCATGCACCGCGAAGGCGCCGAACTGGCCTTCACCTATCAGAACGAAAAGCTCAAGGGGCGTGTCGAGGAGTTCGCCGCGAGCTGGGGCTCGGGCCCGGAGCTATGCTTCCCGTGCGACGTTGCCAACGACGAAGAAATTGCCCAGGTTTTCGAAGCGCTCGGCAAGAAGTGGGATGGCCTGGATGGCATCGTCCACTCGGTCGGTTTCGCCCCCGGTGACCAGCTCGACGGCGACTTCACCGAAGTGACCACCCGTGATGGCTTCCGCATCGCACATGACATCAGCGCCTATAGTCTGGTTGCACTGGCCAAAGCTGGCCGCCCGATGATGAAAGGCCGCAACGGCAGCATCTTGACGCTGTCCTACCTCGGTGCCGAGCGCACCATGCCTAACTACAACGTCATGGGCATGGCCAAGGCAAGCCTCGAAGCTGGTGTTCGCTACCTGGCCGGGAGCCTCGGCCCAGAGGGCACACGCGTGAACGCTGTGTCCGCTGGCCCAATCCGCACACTGGCTGCGTCGGGCATCAAGAGTTTCCGTAAGATGCTCGCCGCCAACGAAAGGCAGACGCCGCTGCGCCGCAACGTAACGATCGAAGAAGTAGGCAATGCTGGCGCATTCCTCTGCTCGGACCTGGCCTCCGGCATCAGCGGTGAAATTCTTTATGTCGATGGCGGCTTCAATACCACCGCCATGGGCAACATCGAAGACTGAGATAAGTCGCGCATAAAAAACCCGCACATGGTGCGGGTTTTTTATGGAAGCGAACTCAGTAGGTTTCGATGTCCGCTTCGTCGTGAAGCATCTCGCGATAAGCCGCAAAATCCTGCTGACCACTACGAGATGCGAGGAAACGACGATAGTTCTGCTTCTCCTCGTCACTCAACTCGACTTGGGGTTTGCTGACTCCGCTCAGCTGGATGACCACAAAGTCGCCATTACCAAGCGTGACGCCATCGTACGTACGCGCATCGCTGCCTTCCGGGCGCGGCATCCGGAACACCTGCTGCAACACGGCCGGCTCTACACCCTCCTGGTTGCGCGATGCTGCCTCGATAGTGCTCCAATCACCCTCGGCCTTCTCACCTTCGCGGAGTTTGGCCAACAGCGCCTTGCCTTGCTCCTGCGCCTGATCTGCGGCTTTGCTGCGCTGCAACTGGCTCACAATGCCCTCCTTGACCTCGTCGAACGGCATCACTTCGGGCTGCAAGTGCTGCTTGGCGCGAACCACGACCGCCGTGTCCGGATCCAGCTCGATGACCTCGCTATTGGCGCCATCCAGCAGCACTTCGTCGCTGAATGCAGCCTGGATTACCTGCCGGTTCGCCGCAATACCAGAACCACCTTCCCGTCCGAACGCTTCGCTCGTTTGGACTTGCAGACCAAGCTCTTGAGCGGGTTGTGCAAGATCCGACGACTCGAATGCCGCGTCCTCGAGTTGCTTGCTGGCTTCTACGAAACGCTGCTCCACCTGCTGTGCCTTAAGCTCACGAACCAGCTCCGGTTTCAGCGACTCCAGCGACGGAACCTCTGGCGACTGGACGCCAAGCAGCTTGATCAAATGCCAACCGAACTCGGACCGCACAGGTGCAGATACCTGACCCTGCTCGAGGTCATAAAGGGCTTTTTCGAACTCGGCGTCATAGACACCAGGCCCGGCAAACCCGAGATCGCCACCCTCGCCCGCCGAGCCCGGGTCATCCGAAAGCTCCTTGGCCAACGCTGCGAAATCTTCACCAGCGGCTACGCGTTTGGCGATCTCCTCGATTTTCTGCTTGGCCTGGCCGTCGCTGCTGCCGTCCGCCTCGATTAAGATATGCGCCGCCCGGCGCTGTTCGCCAAGGTTGGCGATACGCTGCTTGTACAGCTCGTCGACCTGATCGTCGGAAACCTCGACCTGATCGAAGAATGACTCCTTGTCCAGTTCGACGTATTCGAGGACCACCTGCTCGGGCGAACGAAAACGGTCCGTATTCTTTTCGTAATATTCGCGGGCCTCGCTTTCACTGACCTCAACCGCTGAAGTGTCCGCTGCGATACGAAGGGTGGCGAAATCCCGCGTTTGCTGCTCGAGATGGGCGAAGCGTTCGATCTGCTCGTCAGTGACGAACCCGGAACCAGAGATACCCGCGCGCAGTTGGCCGATAAGCATTTCCTGCTTGAGCAGTTCGCGGAACTGCATCCGGGAATAGCCCATTTGCTGGATGACCTGGTCGAAACGCGTTGCATCGAACTTGCCGTCTACGGTGAATTCCGGGGTCTGCAAGATCAATTGATCCAGTGCGGCCTCCGAGAAAGCAAAGTCGGCATCGCGCGCACCTTGCAGCAGCAGGGCTCGGTCGATCAAGGCGCGTAGCGACGATTCCCGAACAAGCTTGTCGTCTAGCAGCGACGGATCGAAGTCGCCGCCCAGCTGCTGAGCGAGCTGGCGGCGCTGCATGTTCATGGCCTGGTTGAGTTCCTCAAGCGAGATCTCCTCGCCGTTCACCTCGGCAGCGTTCTGGCTATTGCCGACGGAGCTGAAGATTGCGTCGAACCCCGTTAGCGCCAGCAACAGGATGATGACACCGATGATGGTCTTGGCAATCCAGCCTTGGGAGTTATCCCTGATGTTCTGAAGCATGCGTCCCCCAGGAGACAGCTGCGCGGCATGAACTGCGGCGCGGTTGGAAACCGGATAAAAGAAAGGCGCATCCAGGGATGCGCCTTCGCGGAGCTTTTGGAGCAGTTGGGCCGAATTCCCCAAGCCCGAGCGCAACAGGCACGCCCTCTTCGAACCACCACTCCAGGCCAGGGCCAGAGTGAACTGACTTCTGGCTGGATCGAAAAACGCTTAGTTGACGGCGTCCTTCAGAGCCTTGCCAGCTTTGAATCCCGGAATCTTGGCCGCCGCAATGTTGATCGGCTTGCCAGTCTGAGGGTTACGACCAGTGCGAGCAGCGCGCTCCTTGACAGCGAATGTACCGAAACCAACCAGTACCACGGAATCACCAGCCTTCAGTGCGCCAGTAACGGAGTCGATTACTGCATCCAGCGCGCGGCCAGCAACAGCTTTCGGGATATCAGCAGATGCAGCAATAGCATCGATCAGTTCCGACTTGTTCACTCTAAGTCCCCTTATTTCTGTTGAGTCTTTAATTTTTGGTGTAAGCAAAGCGGTGCTGAAATAGCAGCGACACAAAGGGCCGGTTTATATCAAGGGCGCCGAAAATATGTCAACAGAGCCTTCCAGACTAATGCGTGCTGATTCGCTCCTTGGAATCAGACTCGCGCTTGTCTTCCTTTGCAACAATGTCGGGAGCCGCATCAGGTAAGGGCTCCGGCGCGTATTGCAGCGCAATTTGAAGGACTTCGTCAATCCACTTGACCGGTTTAATCAGCAGGTCCTGCTTAATATTTTCAGGAATCTCTTTCAGATCACGCTGATTCTCTTCGGGAATGATCACCGTCTTGATTCCGCCTCGATGTGCGGCCAGCAATTTCTCCTTCAAGCCACCAATAGCGAGCACCTGACCCCGCAAGGTAATCTCCCCGGTCATTGCCACTTCAGCACGCACTGGTATCTGCGTCAGCGCGGAAACGAGCGCGGTGCACATGCCGATACCGGCACTCGGACCGTCCTTGGGTGTAGCACCTTCAGGCACGTGAATATGAATATCCTGCTTCTCATGGAAATCGGCAGCGATGCCCAAGCTCTGCGCACGACTGCGCACAACAGTCAACGCTGCAGTAATGGATTCGCCCATTACGTCGCCCAGTGAGCCGGTCTTCGTCAGGCGTCCCTTACCCGGCACGACAGCCGCTTCGATGGTCAACAACTCGCCTCCAACCTGCGTCCAGGCAAGACCGGTCACCTGGCCGACCTGGTCCTGCTGCTCGGCTAGCCCATAGCGAAACTTGCGTACGCCCAGGTAGTGCTCGAGCGAAGCAGCATCCACTTCGACTTTGAATTTTTTCTCGGCCGCGTGCTCCTTGACGACCTTCCGGCACACCTTCGCCAACTGGCGTTCCAGGCTACGGACGCCTGCTTCGCGAGTGTAATACCGCACGATATCGCGCAGCGCCTCTTCCTCGAACACCAGCTCAGTCTTCTTCAAGCCGTTGGCAGCGACCTGCTTCGGCACCAGGTAGCGGTTGGCAATATTGATCTTTTCGTCCTCGGTATAGCCCGGCAGACGGATGACCTCCATTCGGTCAAGCAAGGGTGCCGGGATGTTCATCGAGTTCGCGGTACAGAGAAACATCACATCCGACAGGTCGTAATCGACCTCAAGGTAGTGGTCGTTGAAATTATGATTCTGCTCGGGATCAAGAACCTCAAGGAGCGCTGACGCCGGATCTCCGCGCATGTCGTTGCCCATCTTGTCAATTTCGTCGAGCAGGAACAGCGGGTTGCGGACGCCTACCTTGCTCAGTTTTTGAATCAGCCGGCCCGGCATCGAGCCAATGTAAGTACGACGATGGCCTCGGATTTCAGCCTCGTCACGCACACCACCAAGCGCCATCCTGACGAATTTGCGGTTGGTGGAACGGGCGATGGACTCCGCCAGAGACGTCTTCCCGACTCCCGGTGGTCCAACCAGGCAGAGAACCGGCCCCTTGAGTTTCTTGACCCGCTTTTGCACGGCGAGATACTCAAGAATGCGGTCTTTCACCTCCTCAAGGCCGTAATGATCGGCATCCAGCACTTCTTCGGCTTTCTGCAGATCCAGCCGAACTTTACTAGCGGCTTTCCAGGGTACGTTAACCAGCCAGTCGATATAGGTCCGCACCACCGTGGCTTCAGCCGACATCGGCGACATCTGCTTGAGCTTGTTCAGCTCTGCGGTCGCCTTGGCATGCGCATCCTTGGGTAAGCCCGCGCTCTCGATTCGCTTCTTGAGATCGTCGATCTCGTTATGGCCCTCATCGATATCGCCAAGCTCTTTCTGAATGGCTTTCATCTGCTCGTTCAGGTAGTACTCGCGCTGGCTTCGCTCCATCTGCTTCTTCACGCGCCCGCGAATGCGCTTTTCCACCTGCAACAGGTCAATCTCTGCATCGAGTAGCGCCAGGACATGCTCGACACGCTCCGAAAGATCGGTGATTTCGAGAATCGCCTGCTTCTGTTCGATCTTCAGCGCCATGTGCGCCGCCATGGTATCGACGAGGCGGGCCGGCTCGTCGATGCTTGCGAGTGACGACAGCACCTCCGACGGCACCTTCTTGCCCAATTGAACATATTGCTCGAACTGGCTAAGCAAGCTGCGAGTCAGCACCTCACCTTCGCGCTCGTCGATTTCCGATTCGTCGATCAGCTCAACCTCAGCGCGGCAATGATCCTCGACATCGAAGAAGCGGTCGATTACGCCGCGCTGCTCGCCTTCTACCAGCACCTTCACGGTGCCATCGGGCAACTTGAGTAGCTGTAGGACTGTCGCGACGGTTCCGACGCGATAGAGGCCGTCTTCGGCAGGATCATCATCCGCCGGATTTTTCTGGGCCAAGAGCAGGATCTGCTTGTCGCCCGCCATGGCCGCTTCGAGGGCCTCGATGGACTTCTCTCGGCCAACGAACAGCGGAATCACCATGTGCGGATAGACGACGACATCACGCAGTGGCAAGAGGGGCAATTCGATGGTTGTCTTCATAACATTCAGCTCTACGACGGCCATACGGCGTGAACGGGGGAACACCCTTGAAGCAAAGATGAGGGCGCCCATGGCAAAAAACAAGGACGACGCAGAAATGCAAAGGGGCCCGGAGGCCCCTTTGTTTTATCACGCGTCAGGCGCAGCCTTTGCTGGCGGCTCGCTGCTTTCGTAGATCAGCAGCGGCTGAGACGTGCCTTCGATCACGCTCTCGTCGATCACCACCTTGCTGACGTCCTTCTGGGAAGGAATCTCATACATGGTATCCAGCAGCACACCTTCGAGGATCGAGCGCAACCCTCGAGCACCGGTCTTGCGCTCCAGCGCACGACCAGCAACCGCCTTGAGCGCGTCAGTGCGGAACTCCAGGTCAACACCCTCCAGCTCGAACAGCTTGGCGTATTGCTTTGTCAGTGCATTCTTGGGCTCGGTGAGAATTTGGATCAACGCCGCTTCGTCCAGCTCGTCAAGAGTAGCGATGACCGGCAAGCGCCCTACAAACTCCGGAATCAACCCGAACTTCACAAGATCATCAGGCTCCACTGCACGCAGCGACTCTCCGATTTTCTTGCCTGGATCCTTGCTACGAACCTCGGCATTGAACCCAATCCCACCCTGCGTCGAGCGACCCTGAATCACCTTTTCGAGACCCGCGAACGCACCGCCACAAATGAACAGTATGTTGCGTGTATCGACCTGCAGGAACTCCTGCTGAGGATGCTTGCGGCCGCCTTGTGGCGGAACTGAGGCTACCGTGCCCTCGATCAGCTTGAGCAGCGCCTGTTGCACGCCCTCGCCCGATACATCGCGGGTGATCGAGGGGTTATCCGACTTTCTGGAAATCTTGTCGATTTCATCGATGTAGACAATACCCATCTGGGCCTTTTCCACATCGTAGTCGCACTTCTGCAGTAGCTTTTGGATGATGTTCTCAACATCCTCACCCACGTAACCAGCCTCGGTAAGCGTGGTGGCATCGGCAATGGTGAAGGGGACATTGAGCAGACGCGCCAGTGTTTCGGCCAGCAACGTCTTACCCGAGCCAGTCGGCCCGATGAGCAGGATATTGCTCTTGCCCAGCTCGACCTCTTCCTTCTTGTCGCGCTGATTGAGACGCTTGTAGTGGTTGTAAACAGCCACGGCCAGAATCTTCTTAGCACGCTCTTGACCAATGACGTACTGGTCGAGAATGCCGCTGATCTCCTTTGGCGCAGGCAGTTTTTGCGCGCTGCTTTCGGCCTGGGCTTCTTGCACCTCCTCACGGATGATGTCATTGCACAGGTCGACGCACTCGTCACAGATAAAAACCGAGGGGCCGGCAATCAACTTGCGCACTTCATGCTGGCTCTTGCCGCAGAAGGAGCAATAAAGCAGTTTGCCGGAGTCCTCGCCGTTGCGGGTGTCAGTCATTCGATCGATCCAATCGGGGAAGGCTTGAAACACAAGATGAAGGCATTCGAGGGCTTTTTCAAGCCCCGGGTACAGCCGGGCATCGCCATGAAGGCGAGGTCAACTCGCCATCTGGCGCTGAGCCAATACCTGGTCGATCAGCCCATATTTGACAGCTTCCTCACCGCTCATGAAGTTATCGCGGTCCGTATCGCGAGCGATGATTTCCATTGGCTGACCGGTATGCTGGGCCATAATCTTGTTCAGACGCTCACGGATGGTGAGGATTTCGCGGGCATGAATTTCGATATCCGAAGCCTGGCCCTGGAAGCCGCCTAGGGGCTGATGAATCATCATCCGCGAATGGGGCAGGCAGTAGCGCTTGCCGGCAGCACCGCCCGTCAACAGCAGCGCACCCATGCTACAGGCCTGGCCGATGCAGATGGTCGACACATCTGGCTTGATGAATTGCATGGTGTCGTAGATGGACATCCCGGCGGTTACCGAACCACCCGGCGAATTAATGTAGAGATGTATGTCCTTCTCAGGATTCTCAGCCTCGAGAAACAGCATCTGCGCGACGATCAGGTTCGCCATGTAGTCTTCGACCTGGCCGACCATAAAGATCACCCGCTCCTTCAGGAGCCGGGAATAGATGTCATACGCGCGCTCGCCACGGGCGGACTGCTCGATGACCATCGGAACCAGCCCACCGGCGGCCTGGATATCGGGTGCTTGCATAAACGGATTGCCGGACATGTCCAACGATACTCCCTATGTCACGCCTCAAAGACATAAGCCAGCACTAGGCTGGCTTATGAACGTGCATCAAACGATTTGAAGAGACTCAAGCTGCTTGCGGGGCTTCCGCAGGCTTCACTGCTTCTTCGTAGGAAACCGATTTGTCGGTCACTTTAGCCTGCTGCAGAACAGTATCTACAACTTGCTCTTCGAGCACAACCGAGCGGACTTCGTTCAGCTGCTCAGCATTCTTGTAGTACCAAGACACGACCTGCTCAGGCTCCTGATAGGCAGAGGCCATCTCCTCAATCAGCTCGCGAACGCGCGCATCGTCAGGCTTGAGTTCGTGCTGCTTGACGACTTCAGCGACGATGAGACCCAGTACCACCCGGCGCTTGGCCTGTTCCTCGAACAGCTCGGCCGGCAGTTGGTCAGGCTTGATATTGCCACCAAACTGTTGCACAGCCTGGGTACGCAGGCGGTTGACTTCGTTGTCGACCAGCGCTTTCGGCACCTCGATCGGATTGCCCGTGACAAGCCCTTCCATGACCTGGTTCTTCACCTTGGTCTTGATGGCCTGGCGCAGCTCGCGCTCCATGTTCTTCTTGACCTCGGCACGGAAGCCCTCGAGGCCGCCTTCTTGAACGCCGAACTGAGCGAAGAATTCGTCATTGAGCTCGGGCAGCTGAGCAGCAGCGACGCTGTTTACGGTCACGGTGAACTCAGCGGTTTTACCGGCAAGGTCGAGGTTCTGGTAATCCTCAGGGAAGGTCGGGTTGATCACGCGCTCCTCGCCCGCTTTCGCGCCAATCAGAGCTTCCTCGAAACCCGGGATCATGCGGCCAGAGCCCAACACCAGCTGAGTACCTTTGGCCGAGCCGCCTGCGAAAGCTTCGCCGTCGATCTTGCCGACGAAATCGATGTTCAACTGATCACCGTCTTCGGCAGCACGCTCGACCATCTCGTAGCGCGTGTTCTGCTTGCGCAGGATTTCTAGCATGTTATCGACGTCAGCGTCGTTCACTTCGGCCTGCAAACGCTCGATTTCGATGCCCTCGAAACCAGCCACCTTGAATTCGGGGAACACTTCGAAGGTAGCAACGTACTCGAGATCCTTGCCCTTCTCGAAGACCTTTGGCTCAACGGCCGGTGCGCCAGCAGGATTCAGCTTCTCGGCAACGACGGCTTCATAAAAGGTCGCTTGTATCAGATCGCCCAACGCCTCCTGGCGAGCGGCGGCCTCATAACGCTGACGGATGACACTCATCGGCACCTTGCCAGGACGAAAACCCGGAATTTTGGCACGGCTTGCAGTCTGCTGCAGACGCTTGTTGACTTCGCTCTCGATACGATCGACCGGCACGCCAATGGTCATACGGCGCTCAAGAGCGGAGGTGCTTTCAACAGAAACTTGCATGGATTTTCCTCGTTGCACAGACATAAGCCGGCGTTCCGGCCCCAGAATGGGCAAACATTCTAGTGGCTCGCCTGACAGAAGTCACCCCGTCCGACAGCCCCATAACAGCGCACAACCGCCGCGCTTACTGACATTGCCGCGCGAGCCCGCCGCCCAGACCGCCTTCGTATTGGAATGGGCAGAAGCGCGCTGGCGCATGCCATGCACGGCACGGGTCTAACGGGCACAAAAAAGCCCCTGAATAGGGGCTTAAGGGAACTCCTAATTCCACTTAAGGGCTGGAGTCAAATGATGGTGCGGACGGAGAGACTCGAACTCTCACACCTTGCGGCGCCAGAACCTAAATCTGGTGTGTCTACCAATTTCACCACGTCCGCAAAACTTCAAACGAAAACGCCAGGCACAGCCTGGCGTTCCGGAATATGGGGTGGACGATGGGGCTCGAACCCACGACCGCAGGAGCCACAATCCTGTGCTCTACCAACTGAGCTACGTCCACCATATTGCTTCGCTTGTGCCAGAGTCCAAATGGCGCACCCGGCAGGACTCGAACCTGCGACCATCCGCTTAGAAGGCGGATGCTCTATCCAACTGAGCTACGGGCGCTTTCATCTGCATTCTGTTTGGAGCGCAGACTTCAAGCTCGGACTCTTGAAAGCGGTTGCCCTCAAAAGCCGTCTTACCCAGCAGCGAGCTGTGCTCGACAAGCGGGGCGAATCTTAAAGGCCGGCCATGAAGCCGTCAACAACAAATTTCAAAAAAATTCAGCGTGGTAAAGGAGTTACGGGACGCGGCTGCCTTGTCGCCTTTGCCGGGCCGCAACGCCGTGCGAGAATGCCGCTCCTTTTTCTCCTCTACTCTATGGTTAGCCAAGCGACATGACTGCACAATTGATCGACGGTAAAACGATCGCCGCCAACATTCGCCAGCAGATCGCTGGTCGCGTGGCCGAGCGCGCCAGTGAGGGGCTACGGGTCCCGGGGCTAGCGGTCATCCTGGTGGGCACCGATCCCGCTTCCCAGGTCTACGTCGCACATAAGCGCAAGGACTGCGAAGAAGTGGGCTTTTGTTCCACCGCCTACGATCTTCCAGCCGAGACCAGCCAGGCCGATCTCTTGGCGCTGATCGAGGAGCTAAACGAGAACCCCGCAATCGACGGAATCTTGGTGCAACTTCCCTTGCCCAAGCACCTCGATGCGTCCCAGTTGTTGGAGCGAATCCGCCCCGACAAGGATGTAGATGGCTTCCATCCATACAACATTGGCCGATTGGCGCAACGGATGCCATTGCTGCGCCCATGCACGCCTAAGGGCATCATGGCGCTGCTGGAAAGCACGGGCGTCGATCTTCACGGCCTCAACGCGGTGGTTGTCGGCGCATCCAACATCGTTGGCCGGCCGATGGCGCTCGAACTGTTGTTAGCCGGATGTACCACCACGGTTACTCACCGCTTCACACATGATCTGGCCGAGCATGTGAAACGTGCCGACCTGGTCGTCGTCGCTACCGGCATTACCGGGCTGGTAAAGGGTGAGTGGATCAAGCCCGGCGCCATCGTCATCGACGTGGGTATCAATCGACAGCCGGACGGCAAACTGGTCGGCGATGTCGAGTTCGAGCCGGCCGCAGAGCGTGCTAGTTGGATTACGCCTGTACCGGGTGGCGTCGGGCCGATGACGCGGGCCTGCCTGCTGGAAAACACCCTGCACGCAGCCGAGCATCTTCACGACTGACCAAACGAAAACGGCACCCGAGCAGGGTGCCGTTCCATACGCATCCAGCGTTTCGATCAGCTTTCCTTCTCCCAAGACTTGATCAGCTCGTCATAGTTAACGGTCTGCCCCTTGGGTTTTTCGTTGTCGAGCTTCGGCTTGGGCGCGCCGGGCTGGCTGAACCAGTATTCAGCATCACGCGGCTCGTTGAGCTTCGGACCGCACTTAGGCTGGACCTTTGCCCGCTCCAGTCTCGCCATCATTGAGTCCTGCGCCTCAGCCAATCCATCGAGTGCCTCCTGTGGCGTCTTGTCACCACTCGCAGCTTCGGCGATGTATTGCCACCAGAGCTGGGCCAAGCGCGGGTAGTCCGGCACATTCGTCCCGGTTGGTGTCCATTGGACTCGTGCCGGGCTGCGGTAAAACTCCACTAACCCGCCCAGCTTGGGCGCCACTTTGGTCATTGCGTCGGAGTTGATGTCCGACTCCCTGATTGGGGTCAGGCCCACCAACGTTTTCTTCAGCGATACCGTTTTCGAGACCGTAAATTGCGCGTACAGCCACGCCGCCAGCCGACGCTTTTCTGGCGTCGAGTCGAGGAAGGTCCAAGCGCCCGCGTCCTGGTAGCCGAGTTTCATACCCTCTTCCCAGTACGGCCCTTTCGGTGAAGGCGCCATGCGCCACTTCGGCGTCCCGTCCTCGTTGACCACCGGCAATCCGGGCTTGGTCATGTCAGCGGTAAACGCCGTATACCAGAAGATCTGCTGCGCGATATTGCCCTGAGCAGGCACCGGGCCCGATTCGGAGAAGGTCATACCTTGAGCTTCTGGCGGCGCGTACTCGCGCATCCAATCGACATATTTCTGAGTTGCGAACACAGCGGCAGGCCCGTTAGTTGCACCGCCGCGCGCCACGCTGGAGCCGACCGGATGACAATCCTCCACCCTGATTCCCCACTCATCGACCGGCAGGCCGTTGGGTAATCCCTTGTCGCCGGCACCGGCCATGGAGAACCACGCATCAGTAAAGCGCCAACCGAGCGATGGGTCCTTCTTGCCGTAATCCATATGCCCGTAGACGCGCTGGCCGTCGATTTCCTTGACGTGTTTGCTGAAAAATTCAGCGATGTCTTCATAGGCAGACCAGTTCACCGGCACGCCCAGCTCGTATCCGTACAGCTCCTGGAACTGTTTTTTCAGCTCGGGACGTTCGAACCAGTCGGCACGGAACCAGTAAAGATTGGCGAACTGCTGGACGGGCAACTGGTAGATTTTCCCGTTCGGGCCCGTGGTGAACGAGATACCGATGAAGTCGTCGAGGTCCAGGGTCGGCAAGGTGTATTCCTTGGCCTCACCTTCGATCATGTCGCTGATCGCGACGGCCTTGCCGTAACGAAAGTGCGTGCCGATCAGGTCCGAGTCGTTGATGTAACCGTCGTAGATGTTCTTGCCAGACTGCATCTGTGTCTGCAGTTTCTCGACCACATCGCCTTCCTGCATCAGGTCGTGGCGCAATTTGATCCCAGTAATTTCGCTGAAGGCGCGGGCGAGGGTTTTCGACTCGTACTCATGGGTGGTGATGGTTTCCGAGGCGACATTGATTTCCATGCCACGGAACGGCTCAGCGGCTTTGATGAACCAGCGCAACTCCTCCATCTGCTCCTCGGCCGAGAGTGTCGAGGGATTGAACTCCGACTCGACCCACTTCTTCGCCGCGTCTTCATAGGCGTCGGCCCAGGCCGTGCCCGCCATGCCAGACAACGTCAGCAAGGCGGTCAGTGCCATGCCATGTCGGGTGTTGTTTTTGTTTTCGAACATAAACACCTCCTTTGGGTTATTCAACGGGACAGGCCGCCTGGCCTCATCCCCAGCGCATCACTGCAAACAACCAGACGACAGATAGCGCAGACGCTATCCAGATGCTCCAGTCGGTCAGCCCTATCAGCAAGAGGTGGCAATAGGCGCTGCCCAGAAGTCCAACGAACAGGCGATCGCCGCGGGTGGTCACGATCGGCAGAAAGCCTTTGCGCGGCGTGCAGGGCCGTGCAAGCTCCCAGGCGCTCATCGCTACCAGCATCAGGCCGATCACCGTGAAAAACACCGCAGTGGGCAGGGTCCAGGCCATCCAATTCATGAGTGCGCTCCTAAACCCGACCGAGGGCGAAGCCCTTGGCTACGTGATTGCGGACAAACCAGATCACCAGCATGCCCGGCAGGATGGTCAGCACACCGGCGGCGGCCAGTACGCCCCAGTCGATCCCGGAAGCTGACACCGTGCGTGTCATGACGGACACGATCGGCTTCGCGTCGACCGACGTCAGCGTGCGCGCCAAGAGCAGCTCCACCCAACTGAACATGAAGCAGAAGAACGCCGTCACACCGATGCCCGAGCGAATGAGAGGGATGAAGAGCTTCAGGAAGAATCGGGGGAAGCTGTAGCCGTCGATATAGGCGGTCTCGTCGATTTCCTTTGGCACACCGGACATGAACCCTTCCAGAATCCATACCGCCAACGGCACGTTGAACAGGCAATGCGCCAGCGCTACGGCGATGTGCGTGTCGAACAGGCCGATAGACGAATAGAGCTGGAAGAACGGCAGCAGGAACACCGCTGGCGGGGCCATGCGGTTGGTCAGCAACCAGAAGAACAAGTGCTTGTCGCCGAGAAAACGGAAACGGGAAAAGGCGTAGGCCGCCGGCAACGCGACCGTCAGCGAAATCAGGGTATTGAGGCAGACGTAATAAAGCGAGTTGATGTATCCGCTGTACCAGCTGCGGTCGGTAAAGATCACGCGGTAGTTATCGAGCGTGAAGCCCCGCGGCCAGAGGGTCAGGCCACCCAGGATCTCGGTGTTGCTCTTGAATGACATGTTCACCAGCCAGTAGATCGGCACCAGCAGGAACACCACATAGAGGATCAATAACGCACGCTTGCGCAGGTTCATTGGCAGGCCCTTATCGCGTCTGGTCGCTGTGCGTCATTGCTGTGTAGAACAGCCAGGACACGAGCAGGATGATCAGGAAATAGATCAGGGAGAACGCCGCGGCAGGCCCCAGGTCGAACTGGCCCACAGCCATCTTCGTCAACGTCTGACTGAGGAAGGTCGTCGCGTTGCCTGGCCCGCCGCCAGTCAACACGAAGGGTTCTGTGTAGATCATGAAGCTGTCCATGAAGCGCAGCATCACGGCAATCAACAGCACGCTCTTAAGCTTCGGCAGCTGGATATGGCGGAACACGGCCCACGCCGAGGCGCGGTCGATGCGCGCGGCCTGGTAGTAGACGTCAGGGATGGCACGCAGTCCCGAGTAGCAGAGCAACGCGACCAGCGATGTCCAATGCCAGACATCCATCACCAGAACCGTGACCCAAGCGTCCCGGGTGTTGGACGCGTAGTTATAGTCGACGCCCAGCTCGTTGAGCACGTAGCCCAGTAACCCGATATCGGCGCGCCCGAAGATCTGCCAGATCGTCCCGACCACGTTCCAAGGTATCAGTAGCGGAATTGCCATTACGATCAGGCAGACCGAG
The DNA here is from genome assembly GCF_051486945.1 of Stutzerimonas chloritidismutans. GTDB lineage: Bacteria > Pseudomonadota > Gammaproteobacteria > Pseudomonadales > Pseudomonadaceae > Stutzerimonas > Stutzerimonas chloritidismutans_B. Next base: position 511,459 of record NZ_JAHVDX010000001.1, read on the forward strand.
GTCCAACGACCACGGGTCGGCATGGTCAGGGCGACGGCGATGCCCAACGGAATCTCGATCAATAGTACGCATGCCGAGAAGATGAACTGGCGCAGCAGCGAGTCGTGTAGCCTCGGATCGTTGAGGATCTGCCGGTACCAATCCGCCCCGACGAAGAAGCTCGTCGAAGCATCGAAGATGTCCTGCACCGAATAGTTCACCACCGTCATCATCGGCAGCACTGCGCTGAATGCCACCAGCAGGAAGACCGGCAGCACTAGCCACCAGGCGCGGTTGTCCTGAACCTTGTTCATGGCTGCGCCTCCACCAAGCGATCATCGGCGTAAAGCATCAACCACTGCTGAGGAAAGCCGACCCAGGCGCGCCCCTTCGGCACGGTCTGCTCCTCCGGCAGCCGGGCCTTGAGCAGGCGGCCTTGCATCTGAAGCGTGAGAATCTTGTACGTGCCGAGGTCGTCTACCCGTACCACTTCGGCGGCCATGCCCCCTGCCCCGGCCTCATCACTGACCTGCACGAATTCGGGCCTGATTCCAATCTGCAACCGGCTGCCGCCGAGCTCCGGGAGCTGCGCCAGTACCGGCGCAGGCAACGGAACATGCTGTTCCCCGAAATCGACGCCGCCAGGCCCGGCTGTGACGTCGATCAGATTCATACCCGGGCTGCCGACGAAGAAGCCAACAAAGGTGTGCTGCGGCCGCTCGAACAGCTCGCGCGGTGTTCCGAACTGTACGATCTGCCCGCCATGCATCACTGCGATCTTATCCGCGAAGGTCGAGGCTTCTAGCTGATCGTGGGTTACATAGATCATCGTGATATTGAATTGCTCATGGATCTGCTTGAGCTTGCGTCGCAGCTTCCACTTCAAGTGCGGGTCGATGACGGTGAGCGGCTCGTCGAAAAGAATTGCCGAGACGTCATCACGCACCAGCCCCCGCCCCATCGACACTTTTTGTTTCTCGTCCGCGCTGAGGTTGCGCGCCTTCTTCTTGAGCACCGGATGCAGGTCCAGCACCTCCGCGATCTCATGCACGCGGCTGGTGACCTTGGCTTCCGGCACGCCCTGGTTGCGTAGCGGGAACGCCAGGTTGTCGAACACCGTCATGGTGTCGTAGACGACCGGAAACTGAAAAACCTGCGCGATGTTGCGCTCTTCCGGCGACAGCGTGTTGACCTCGCGCGCATCGAACAGCACTTGCCCCTCCGAAGGGCTGAGCAGGCCAGAGATAAGGTTCAGCAGAGTCGACTTGCCGCAGCCGGACGGGCCCAGCAAGGCGTAGGCACCGCCCTGCTCCCACACGTGATCCATCTCCCGGATCGCATAATCCGCCGCGTCACGCGGCTGCGAGCGGTAGCTGTGCGCAAGGTTCTGCAATCGGATCTCGGCCATAGGGCTTCCTCAGGCACGTTTCGCCGGTGCCTGGGCCAGCCGGCCTTGGGCATCGAAAACGAATAACTTATGGGTCGGAATGTAGATGCGGATCGGCGAATCCACCGCGTAGTCGTGCACCCCTTGCAGGTGCAGCACGAGGCTCATGAGTTCGTTACGCACATGCAGGAAGGTTTCCGATCCGCTGATCTCGGCCAGCTCGACCACACCTGAGACTTCCAGGTCATCGTCATTCGACGGCACGAGCCCGATGTGGCTAGGGCGTACGCCAAAACTGTACGAGCCCTCCTCCAGCGCCTGCAGGTCGGCGTTGAGCGGGAAATGCAAGCGCTCCTGAAAGCTCACCTCGTTGGCGCCGATTCGACCTGGCAGCAGATTTATCGGCGGCTCGGAGAACAGCTCCGCGCTAAGGATATGGCTCGGACGGTGGTAAACGGCGCCGGTCGGACCGCTTTGGATCACGTGGCCTTCGTGCAGCACGGTCACCGTACCGCCCAGGGCAAGCGCCTCGTTCGGCTCGGTCGTGGCGTAGACGGCAATGCTCCGGCGGGTACGAAAAAGCTCGCGCATCTCCTGACGCAGTTCTTCCCGCAACTTGTAGTCGAGGTTAACCAAAGGCTCGTCGAACAAGACCAGATCGGCATCCTTGACCAATGCGCGCGCCATGGCGGTCCGCTGCTGCTGCCCACCTGACAATTCCAGCGGCAGGCGGTCGAGAAAGGCCTCGATGTGCAGCATCTCGGCGGTCTCCCTTACCCGACGATCGACCTCTGGCTTCGCCATGCCCGACTGCCGCAACGGTGAGGCAATGTTTTCGTAAACGCTCAGCGTGGGGTAGTTGATGAACTGCTGGTAAACCATCGACACATTGCGCTTGCGAACCGGTACGCCCGTGACATCCGCACCGTTCATGAGGATGCGACCACTGCTCGGCTTGTCCAGCCCGGCCATCAGACGCATCAGCGACGTCTTCCCGGACAGCGTCCGCCCGACCAGCACGTTGAACGAGCCGGGGTCGAAATTCAGGCTGACCGCATCGATGTGCACCTGGCCGTCGACCGTCTTGGTGACCTTCTCCAGCGTGAGCGACATGTCGCATCCTTTTGCTTGTTATGGATGCGACAAGAGCGATTATCGTGCCAGGCCAGGCGCAACGCTCTAGCGCTGGCCTCAGCAGCGCCAGCAGCGTTCCGAACCGTTCAAAATGAACATTTCTGAACATTGACAGTGAACAGAAATGAACAAAACTGTTCAGGACGCCCGCAGTCCGGTGGCGAAACAACAACAATAAATCGATCCAGAGGACGCTATGGCAGAGCCGGCACGGTCCATCTCCCACCAAGCGCTTATCCAGGAATCCTGGCAGCGCTGCGAACGCTACGGGCTCGACCCGATGAGCCCGCCGAGTTTCGGAAACCCCGCCGCGCAGGACGTCAGCGCCTTGCTCGAACGTCAGCACAGCCTGGTGCAAACCACTCAACAGGAGGTGCTGCCCTATTACGAGAATATCCTCGCCAACTCGAGCTGCCTGATCCTGCTTGCCGACAGTGGCGGCCAGTTGCTCGAGAGCTGGGGAGACCAGCGCTTCGCCGGCCAAGCGCACCGCGGCTTCGCCGCTGGCGCCAGTTGGATGGAGCGAGACACCGGCACCAACGCCATCGGCACTGCGCTCGCATGCGGCCAAGCGGTACATATCCAGCGCGACGAACATTTCCTCAAGGCCAACCGTTACCTTTCGGGGGCGGCTTCACCCATTTACGACGCGCAACGGCAGCTGATCGCGGTGCTTGACGTGTCCAGCGACAGCTACCTGCCGCCGTCGCATACGTTGGGCATGGTCAAGATGATGAGCCAGGCGGTGGAGAACCGGCTGATCCTCAACCTATTTCGCGAAGAGCATTTCCAGTTGACCTTCAACACCGGCCCGGACAGCCTCGACAGCCAGTGGGCCGGCCTGCTGATCTTCGACGAAGCCGGAACGATCGTTTCAGCCAACCGGCGGGCGGACAACCTGCTGGGCCTGGACATAGCCCGAACGACAATCGACAAGCTGTTCGACATGCCCCTGCTGCAGCTGCAGAACCAACCCGAGGACCAGCCCATCCTGCTGCGCGCCCTGGGCCGCCATCGTTTCCACGGACTGGTGCGGCGGCCGCAGCGCCCCCGCATCCAGGCCAGGGATTTTCGCAACGCGCCCGCCAAACCGCGCGAGGCGCCCATCGAACATGGCGACCCCGGCGTCCAGAGGATGGCGAACCAGGCCCAGCGGATGCTGGAAAAAGACATCCCGATCCTCATTCATGGCGAAACGGGCGTCGGCAAGGAAGTGATGGTCCGTTCGCTGCACCAGGCAAGTACCCGGCGCGACGCACCGCTGGTGCCTGTCAATTGCGCAGCCATCCCGGCAGAGCTGATCGAGTCGGAACTCTTCGGTTATGAAAAAGGTGCATTCACCGGCGCCCATCAAAAGGGCCGCACCGGGCTGATTCGCAGGGCCGACAAGGGCATTCTGTTTCTTGATGAAATCGGCGACATGCCCCTTGGCCTGCAAGCAAGATTGCTGCGTGTCCTGCAGGACCGCTGCGTCCAGCCACTAGGCGGCGGCGAAGCTTATGCGGTCGATTTTCGGTTGATCTGTGCAACCAACCGTTGCCTGCGCGACGACGTCGAGCGGGGCCGCTTCCGGCAGGACCTGTACTACCGTGTCAGTGGTTTTGGTTTTGAGCTGCCCGCACTGCGTGATCGCAAGGACAAGCGCTGGCTGTTCCAGCGCGTCTGGGAGCAGCACCGTGAGCGGCGCCAGGTGGCGGGTTTGAGTGACGAGGTCCTGCGGCTGTTCGATGCCCATCCCTGGCCGGGTAACATCCGGCAGCTGAGCAGCGTCATCCAGGTCGCACTGGCACTGGCCGACGAACAGGCCATACGGCCAGAGCATCTACCAGGCGACTTTTTCAGGGATATCGACTGCGACAACGGAGACGCTAAGGCCGCCACAACCAACGCTACGATCTGTGCCGACCAGCCGCTGTACCATCAATACCGGGCCTGCAACGGCAATATCGCTCTCCTGGCACGCCAGCTAGGCGTCAGCCGTAACACCCTGTACAAGCGCCTGCGCGCCGAAGGGCTGTATCCGGCACGGTCTTGAAAACGCACCGGCAAGCCCCGCTACGGTTATTCAGCGAGGCGCCAGGTCGTGCCGCCCTTGCCGTCCTCAAGTACGACGCCCATCGCGGTGAGCTGGTCGCGGATGCGGTCGGATTCCGCCCAGTTCTTGTCAGCACGTGCCTGAAGACGCGCCGCGATCAGTGCGTCGACTTTGGCGGCATCGACTTTGCCCTCGGCTCCGGCTTGCAGGAAAACCTCGGGTTCCAGCTGCAACACTCCAAGCACCGCAGCCAGCGACCTGAGCCGGGCTGCCAGCCCTGCCGCCGCCTGGACGTCGGCCTCGCGCAAACGATTGACCTCGCGGATCATCTCGAAGAGTACGGCGCAGGCTTCCGGTGAGTTGAAGTCATCGTCCATGGCTGAGCCAAAGCGCTCGACGAACGCTTCGCCGCCGGTCGGCACTGCCTCTGGTAGGCCCTTGAGCCCGTTGTAGAAGCGCTCCAGGGCAGCCTTGGCTTCCTTGAGGCTGTCTTCGGAATAGTTGATGGGGCTGCGGTAGTGGCTCGACACCAACAGATAACGCACCACTTCGGGCTGGTACTTTTCCAGCACCTCGCGAATGGTGAAGAAGTTGCCCAGCGACTTGGACATCTTCTCGCCATCGACGCGGACGGCGCCGGCATGCATCCAGGCGTTGGCGTACTGCTTGCCGGTTGCAGCCTCGCTCTGCGCGATTTCATTCTCGTGATGCGGGAACACCAGGTCAGGCCCGCCGCCATGGATATCGAAGGTCTCGCCCAGGCAGCAGGTGGACATCACCGAGCATTCGATATGCCAGCCTGGACGCCCCGCTCCCCACGGCGACTCCCAGCTCGGCTCGCCCGGTTTGGCGGCTTTCCAGAGCACGAAATCCAGCGGATCTTCCTTGGCCTCGTCGACTTCGATGCGCGCGCCGATCTTCAGGTCCTCGATCTTGCGCCGCGACAGCTTGCCGTAACCTGCGAATTTGCCGACCCGGTAATAGACGTCGCCATTACCCGGCGCGTAGGCATAGCCCTTGTCGATCAGGGTCTGGATCATCTCGTGCATGCCGGCGATGTGGTCGGTGGCACGCGGCTCGAGGTCGGGCCGCAGCACATTGAGCCTGGCTTCGTCTTCATGCATGGCGGCAATCATCCGCCCGGTCAGCGCGTCGAAGCTTTCGCCGTTCTCCTGCGCCCGGCGAATGATCTTGTCGTCGATGTCGGTGATGTTGCGCACGTAGGTCAGTTCGTAACCGCTCTGGCGCAACCAGCGCGATACCACGTCGAATGCCACCATGACTCGCGCATGGCCGATATGGCAGAAGTCATAGACCGTCATGCCACAGACGTACATGCGCACCTGGTTGCCGACCAGGGGCCTGAGCGGCTCCTTGGCCTTGGTCAGGGTGTTGTAGATCGACAGCGCCATCACTGGCCTCCCCAGGAATCACGCAGCGTCACGGTACGGTTAAAGACCAGCGCGTCGGGGCGACTGTCCTTGCGGTCCACGCAGAAATAGCCCTCACGCTCGAACTGGAAGCGATCCTCGGCCTGGGCGGTAGCCAGTGACGGTTCGGCGCGGCACCCCTTGAGCACGACCAGCGACTCGGGGTTGATGTTGTCCAGGAAGCTGCCGCCCTGCTCTTCGTTCTCACCGGACGCTTTCTCCGGGTTGGCCGAGCGGAACAGGCGGTCGTACAGACGCACTTCACACTCGACGCTTTCTGCGGCCGGAACCCAGTGAATGACGCCCTTGACCTTGCGGCCCTCCGGGTTCTTGCCCAGCGTGTTTTCGTCGTAGGAGCAACGCAGCTCGACGATATTGCCCTGCGCGTCCTTCACCGCTTCGTCAGCACGGATCACGTAGCTGCCGCGCAAGCGCACTTCCCCACCAGGGATCAGGCGCTTGAAGCCGGCCGGTGGGACTTCTTCGAAATCGCTGGCATCGATGTAGAGCTCACGGGAGAACGGCAACTGGCGTACGCCCATGTCCTGCTTGGGGTGGCATGGTAGTTCGAGGTTCTCGGCCTGACCTTCTGGATAGTTGGTAATGACGACCTTCAGCGGCTTGAGCACGCACATGGCGCGTGGCGCGTTGGCGTCCAGATCTTCGCGAATGGCGAATTCAAGCATCCCGATATCGACGACGCCGCCCGCGCGATTCACGCCGATCATGTCGCAGAAGGTACGGATCGACGCGGGCGTATAGCCGCGCCGGCGATAGCCGCTGAGTGTCGACATGCGCGGATCATCCCAACCGCTGACGTGCTTCTCGTCGACCAGCTGCTTGAGCTTGCGCTTGCTGGTGATGGTGTAGTTCAGGTTGAGCCGAGCGAACTCGTACTGACGCGGGCGCGCCGGCACCGGCAGGTTCTCCAGGAACCATTCGTACAGCGGCCGGTGGTCTTCGAATTCCAGCGTGCAGATCGAGTGCGTAATGCCTTCGATGGCATCCGACTGGCCATGGGTGAAGTCATAGCTCGGGTAGATACACCAGTCGTTGCCGGTCTGGTGGTGATGCGCGTGGCGGATCCGGTAAAGGATCGGATCACGCAGGTTCATGTTCGGCGAAGCCATGTCGATCTTTGCACGCAACGCTTTGGCGCCGTCCGGGAACTCGCCAGCCTTCATCCGCGCGAACAGATCCAGGTTCTCCTCCACCGAGCGATCACGGAACGGACTGTTCTTTCCCGGTTCCGTCAGGCTGCCACGGTATTCCCGCGCCTGGTCAGGCGTCAGGTCGCATACGTAGGCCTTGCCCGCCTTAATCAGCTCGATGGCCCAATCGTGCAGCTGACCGAAGTAGTTGGAGGCATAACGCTCCTCCCCAGCCCACTGGAAGCCGAGCCATTGGACATCGCTCTTGATGGCGTCGATGTATTCCTGGTCTTCCTTGGCCGGGTTGGTGTCATCGAAGCGCAGATTGCACTCGCCACCGAACTCCTTGGCCAGGCCGAAGTTCAGGCAGATCGACTTGGCGTGACCGATGTGCAGGTAACCGTTGGGCTCAGGCGGAAAGCGCGTGACGATCTTGGCATGCTTGCCTGACTCCAGGTCGGCCTGGACGATTGGGCGGAGAAAGTTGGTGGCTGCGGTAGTCTCAGGCTTGCTCATGGTGTCCTTAGCGATCTGCGAATGTGCGGCTCAGAGAGGTTTACAAATGCTGGTCAGGCAAAGCCCGACGACTCGGGGAGTGGTTGCTGAATGCGTGCTCAGGGGTGAGCGCAGCGAATCAACTATCGAACATCCGAATGCAGCGTGTACAAGAGCGTTTGGTACAGGGTTCAACGCGCATGACCGAGCGCCAGAAGGCGTAAACGTTTCTCAGGGTAGGCCGGCCAAATCAAAGCGCCTATCATAGCGGACCCGTCAACCCCCTGACAGAGCCACGCGGCCGGCCGCGCCTGCCTCTGCTGCGGCGAAGTTCATTACCGTGCCTGCCGCATCAAGCGCCGACGCGATTATTCATCCGATAAGGAAGGCTTCAATGATCAAACTGCATACCAACCATGGCGTCATCTCGGTCGAATTGTTCGAAGACAAAGCTCCGGAAACCGCAGCCAACTTCAAGGAGTATGTAAAGAGCGGTCACTACGACGGCACTGTTTTCCATCGCGTGATCAGTAACTTCATGATCCAGGGCGGCGGTTTCGAGCCGGGCATGAAGCAGAAAGCCACCCGCGCACCGATCAAGAACGAGGCAAACAACGGTTTGTCCAACAAGACCGGCACACTCGCCATGGCCCGCACCATGGAGCCTCACTCGGCCTCCGCGCAATTCTTCATCAACGTGAAGGACAACGATTTCCTCGACCACACCGCGCCAACGGTCCAAGGTTGGGGCTATGCCGTGTTCGGCCAGGTCGTGGAGGGCATGGATGTGGTCGAAAAGATCAAGGCCGTGCCCACGACCATGAAGTCGGGCCATCAGGACGTGCCAGTCGAGGACGTCATCATCGAGAAGGCCGAACTCGTCGAGTAACGTCTGTTGATTCTGCTGATTTCCGATCTGCATCTCGAAGAAGAACGCCCGGACATAGCCCGGGCGTTTCTTCGGTTCTTGGACGAGCGCGCGAGCCAGGCCGAGGCGCTGTATATCCTCGGCGACTTCTTTGAGGTCTGGGTCGGCGATGACGGAATGACCGCGTTTCAAACAGGCATCGCGGAGGCGCTTAAGGCAACGAGCGAACGTGGCACGAAGCTCTACCTGATGCACGGCAACCGCGACTTCATGATAGGCAAGCGCTTTTGTCGCCAAGCTGGTTGCACCTTGCTCGTGGATCCGCATGTCGCCCACCTCGGCGGGGAACGCGTCTTGCTGATGCATGGGGATAGCCTCTGCACCCGCGATGAAGGCTACATGCGGCTCAAGCGCTGGCTACGTAATCCGATCAGCCTGTTCCTTCTGCACCGCCTGCCCCTCGCCAAGCGACAGCAGCTTGCCGGGAAGCTGCGCTCGACCAGCAAGACCGAGACGAGGATGAAGGCGAGCGACATCGTCGACGTCACGCCCGAAGAAGTGACCGAGGTCATGCAGCGCTATCAGGTGAGTACACTCATCCACGGGCATACGCACCGCCCGGCCATACACCCATTGCAACTCGACGGCCGGCCAGCCAGGCGTATCGTGCTGGGCGATTGGGACCGCCAGGGCTGGGCGCTACAGATAGACGCGTCCGGCGCACACCAGGCACCTTTCCCGCTGGGCTGAATCAACCAGCCAGCGGCACGCCGCTATGGAAGTGGAACGCCTCATCCGGGCTCTCGATCAGCTCACGTTCTTTCTCACGGAAACGTTCGATCATCCCATCGATGTCCGCAGCGTCCCCGTACAGGTACGCGAGCTTCAGGTAATCCTGGAAATGCCTGGCTTCCGATTTCAACAAGCCGTGGTAGAAGCGCCCCAGCTCCTCGTCAAGATGCGGCACAAGCGCGGCAAAACGCTCGCACGATCGCGCCTCGATGAAGGCACCGATCACCAGCGTGTCAGTCAGGCGATAGGGCTCAGCGTTGCGAGCCAGCGCCCGCAGCCCCGCCGCGTAGCGTGAAGAGCCCACGTTGCGCAGCGCAATGTCGCGCTTTCGCAGGATTGAAAGCACCTGTTCGAAATGCCGCAACTCCTCACGTGCAAGACGCGACATCTTGTTTTGCAGATCAGGCTTGTCGACGTATCGAAACATCAACTGAAACGCCGTACCGGCTGCCTTCTTCTCGCAATTGCCATGGTCAATCAGCATCACGTCCTGATTCTGAAGCGCCACGTCGATCCAGGCTTGAGGCGTGGCACATCCAAGAAAATCGTTGAGTTCTGGCAGCATCGGATCGGCAGTTCGCATAAGAAATAGGCAGTCGTTTCGAGCCGCGCATTATACGGGGGCCTTCCGGAACGGCCAGGTTGATTTGACGTGCGTCAGATTCAACGGTGCATCGCTTGTCTATAGTGACGATACGCCGCTGGACCAAGGAGCCGATCATGCAAGCCCTTCGCTGCATCCTCGTGGTAGTCGATCCCCATCAGCCGGATGACCTGGCGCTGAAACGTGCACGCCTGATCGCCAGCCTCAGCCAGGCCCGCCTGCACCTGCTCGCGTGCGACAGCAAGGCCGACCATACCCCCTACCTCAACCGAGTCCGCCAGGCGATGGAAGACCAGGGACTTACAGTCAGCACTCAACAAAGCTGGTTGCATAACCTGCACCAGACGGTCATCGCGGTTCAGCAGGCCGAAGGCTGCGGCCTCGTAATCAAGCAACACGTGCCGGACAGCGCACTAAAACGCACTCTGCTGACTCCAGATGACTGGAAGCTAATGCGCTACTGCCCGTGCCCGGTGCTGATGGTGAAGACCGAAGCACCTTGGTCCGGCGGTAATGTGCTGGCCGCCGTCGATGTCGGCAATGCCGATAGCGAACACCGCACCTTGCATGCCTCGATCATTCACCACGGCCATCAAATCGCCGCGCTGGCCGAGGGCAATCTGCATGTCATCAGCGCTCATCCGACCGCCATGCTATCGGCTGCGGACCCGGCCTTCCAATTGAAGGAAACGATAGAGGCGCGCTACCGGAACGCGTGCAAGCAGTTCCAGGCCGACTTCAACATCCCGGACGGCCAGTTACACATCCAAGAGGGTCCTGCCGACGCCTTGATCCCGCGCGTCTGCCATCAACTGAATGCAGTCGTTACCGTGATCGGGACCGTCGCACGGACCGGGTTTTCCGGCGCCTTGATGGGCAACACTGCTGAAGTCGTACTCGATGCGCTGGAAAGCGACGTGCTGGTTCTCAAGCCCGACGACATCATCGGCCACCTCGAACAATTGGTAGCCCAGCGCTGAAGGCCTGCCTACTCGGCCAACGAAACCAAACCGGGCGCTATGTAGCGATGGTAGTGGGCTTCTGAGAGCAGGAAGAACTCCCGATCCACCGCGTCACGCAGGTCTGGCAAATCCCATTCGCGAAACTCGGGCAAGAGCACGACGCCGTACGCCTCGAGCTGCTGGATCAGACGGGCACCACGGGCGATGAGCTGGTAAGCCCAGCAATACGGGGATTGCTCCGCAACGAATCGAATTTGCCGCGCCTCCAGCTGACGACGCAGTAGCTCGGCATCGAATATCTCGATCTTGGCCATCATCACCTGCGCGAGCAGTTGCTCCAGCCGCCGCCAGACCGACCGCTTGCTCGTCTCATCGTAGGCGTTCCAGTTCACCACCTCATGATGGAAGCGCTTGCAGCCACGGCAGACCACATCGCCGTAGACGGTGGAACACAAGCCGACACAAGGTGTTTTGATGCGCTGATTGGACATGACGAAGCAGGTTTGGACGACGGCGGTGCATCTTAGACTTTTGTCCAAGCCGGGTCACGGCGCAATGCGCGACATGGCAGCCAACCGCCCGACAGCCACGGCCCCTGGCGAGGCAAACGCCAGCCTCGAAAAGCAAGCGGGCCGCGATGGCGCAGCGGCCTTGTGCTTAACTTTGCGAGCCCATTCCAGTAGAATCGGCCCGCCGTTTTCGGCGCCACGATCCGAGAGAAGCTGTTTTCAAAGCGTCACGAGCACAGTTGAACCGGCATTATCGGGTGCGCATATCCCCTCTCACTGCGCACCCGGCACGGCCCGGCGTAAAACTTTGAAAACAGCTTCCGGATGCGCGTCCCGAGACACCCAAGGGACCACTGATGAGGGTAATAACTGTGCTTGAAGCCTATCGCAAACACGTAGAAGAGCGTGCCGCCCAGGGCGTCGTGCCCCAGCCGCTGAACGCCGAGCAGACCGCAGGCCTGGTCGAACTTCTGAAGAATCCGCCAGCTGGCGAAGAACAATTTCTCCTCGATCTGATCACTAACCGCGTTCCGGCGGGCGTGGACGAAGCCGCCTATGTCAAGGCCGGCTTCCTGGCCGCCATCGCCAAGGGTGAAGCCTCCTCGCCGCTGATCAGCAAGCAACACGCCGTCGAGCTGCTGGGCACCATGCAAGGCGGTTACAACATCGTCACGCTGGTCGAACTGCTGGACGACCCGGAACTGTCCGATACCACGGCGCAGCAACTGAAGCACACCCTGCTGATGTTCGACGCCTTCCATGACGTCGCCGAGAAAGCCAAGGCTGGCAACGCCAATGCCAAGGCCGTTCTGCAATCCTGGGCCGAAGGCGAGTGGTTCAAGAATCGCGCACCGGTCGCTGAAAAAGTGACCCTGACGGTCTTCAAGGTCGCTGGCGAAACCAACACCGACGACCTGTCGCCGGCGCCAGACGCCTGGTCCCGTCCGGACATCCCGCTGCATGCCCTGGCCATGCTGAAAATGGCTCGTGACGGCATCAACCCCGACGTCCCCGGTTCGGTTGGCCCGCTCAAGCAGATGGAAGAACTCAAGACCAAGGGCTTCCCGGTTGCCTACGTTGGCGACGTGGTCGGCACCGGCTCTTCGCGCAAATCCGCTACCAACTCGGTACTGTGGTTCTTCGGCGATGACATCCCGAACGTGCCGAACAAGCGGGCCGGCGGCTTCTGCTTCGGTACCAAGATCGCACCGATCTTCTACAACACCATGGAAGACGCAGGCGCCCTGCCAATCGAGTTCGATTGCTCGGACCTGGCCATGGGCGATGTGATCGACGTCTACCCGTACAAGGGCGAGGTCCGTCGCCACGGCAGCGAAGAGCTGGTCACCACTTTCCAGCTGAAAACCGACGTCCTGCTCGACGAAGTCCGCGCCGGCGGCCGTATTCCGCTGATCATTGGGCGCGGTCTGACCGAAAAAGCACGTGCCGAGCTGGGCATGGGCCCGTCCGATCTGTTCAAGAAGCCGGAAGCGCCGGCTGAGAGCAATAAGGGCTACACCCTGGCCCAGAAGATGGTGGGTCGCGCCTGCGGTCTGCCGGAAGGCAAAGGCGTGCGTCCGGGCACCTACTGCGAGCCGAAGATGACCACCGTCGGCTCCCAGGACACTACGGGCCCGATGACGCGCGACGAGCTGAAAGACCTGGCTTGCCTGGGCTTCTCCGCTGACCTAGTCATGCAGTCGTTCTGCCACACCGCGGCCTATCCGAAGCCGATCGACGTCACTACCCATCACACCCTGCCGGACTTCATCATGACCCGCGGTGGTGTTTCCCTGCGTCCAGGTGACGGCATCATCCACAGCTGGCTGAACCGCATGCTGCTGCCGGACACTGTCGGTACCGGTGGTGACTCGCACACCCGCTTCCCGATGGGCATTTCCTTCCCGGCCGGTTCCGGCCTGGTTGCCTTCGCCGCTGCCACCGGCGTGATGCCGCTGGATATGCCGGAATCGGTACTGGTGCGCTTCAAGGGCAAGATGCAGCCTGGCATTACCCTGCGCGATCTGGTGCATGCGATCCCCTACTACGCCATCCAGAAGGGTCTGCTGACCGTCGAGAAGAAGGGCAAGAAGAACATCTTCTCCGGCCGTATCCTCGAGATCGAAGGCCTGAACGAGCTGACCGTAGAACAAGCGTTCGAGCTGTCCGATGCGTCCGCCGAGCGCTCCGCCGCTGGTTGCACCATCAAACTGCCGGAAGCGGCGATTGCCGAATACCTGAAGTCGAACATCACCCTTCTGCGCTGGATGATCAGCGAAGGCTACGGCGATGCGCGCACCTTGGAGCGCCGCGCTCAGGCGATGGAAGCCTGGCTGGCCAACCCGCAGCTGCTGGCTGCCGATGCTGACGCAGAGTACGCCGAGGTCATTGAGATCGACCTGTCCGAGGTCAAGGAGCCGGTCCTGTGTGCGCCGAACGACCCGGATGACGCTCGCCTGCTGTCCAGCGTTCAGGGCGAGAAGATCGATGAAGTCTTTATCGGTTCATGCATGACCAACATTGGCCATTTCCGCGCCGCCGGTAAGCTGCTGGACAAGGTCGATGGCTCGCTGCCGACCCGTCTGTGGCTGTCCCCGCCGACGAAGATGGACCAGCACCAGCTGACTGAGGAAGGTTATTACGGTATCTACAGCCGCGCCGGTGCACGACTGGAAATGCCGGGCTGCTCGCTCTGCATGGGTAACCAGGCCCGCGTGGAAACCGGCTCGACCGTCGTCTCGACTTCGACCCGTAACTTCCCGAACCGTCTGGGCGATGCCACCAACGTCTACCTGGCTTCTGCCGAGTTGGCGTCTGTCGCCTCGATCCTGGGTCGCCTGCCGACCGTCGAGGAGTACATGACCTACGCAGCGCAAATTGACACCATGGCGGCTGATGTCTACCGCTACCTGAGCTTCGACCAGATTGCTGAGTTCCGCGAATCAGCAGCCAAGGCCAAGATCGACGTGGTAGCTGTGTAAGCAAAAGCGTTGTCACGAAAAAGCCCGCTTCGGCGGGCTTTTTCTTTGGCTCAATCCAAGATCGGCGCCACATTGGCTGCGTAGCGATCAGTCTGCTGTCATCCCAAGCGCCTCAACGAAAACCCACCATCACATCGCAACACACGGCCTGGTAGTCGAACGGGCGGGCATAAAAAAGCCCGGCAGTGCCGGGCTTTTTTATCAGCTCAGGTCGGATCAACGAACCTGCGCTTCAACCTCTGCTTCTACGCGACGGTTGATTTGACGACCTTCCTCGGTGCTGTTGTCAGCAACCGGGCGGGTTTCGCCGTAGCCGACCGAGTCGACGCGCTGGCTTTCGACGCCGTACTGATTGACCAGAACCTCGCGGACAGCCTGAGCACGGCGCTCAGACAGACGCTGGTTGTACTGGTCAGTACCAACGGAGTCGGTGTGACCTTCTACCGTCGTGCTGGTCTGCGGGTACTGCTGCATGAAGTCAGCCAGGTTCTTGATGTCGCTGTAGCTTTCCTGACGCACCTGGGCACGATCGAAGTCAAATTTGACGTCGAGTTCGACGCGAACGAGCTCCGGCTCCGGCTCTGGCTCGGTGTCGACGATCGGCGCCGGTGCCGGCTCAGGAGTCGGCTCGACCTGAGCGACCTGCTGTTGGGCGCCACCACCGAAGTTGAGGCCAACACCTACGCCTGCCATCCACTCGGCTTCGTCAGCATCGATGTTATACATGCCGTCGACGCTGGCCTTGGCGAAGAAGTTCTCGGTGAAGTAGTACTTCACGCCCGTGCCGACGTTGGCAAAGGTGCTATGGTTACGACCGCTGCGATTGGCCTGGCCAATGCTCTGGTGAGCTGCACCAGCCGATACGTAGGGACGCAGGCCGACGCCTGGCTCGCCGAAATGGTAGGTCGCATCGAGGGACGTCAGGCTACCCTTGATGTTTTTGTGGCCATCTACGCCGACCGGATCCTTGGAGGTCAGGTCATGGTATTCGCCGTAGGACAGGCCCAAGGAAACGTCGTCTGTCAGGAAGTAGCTAACGCCAGCTCCGTACAGTTCGCCGTCACGCTGGACATCGCGCGAGCTATCGGTGAAGTAATGCTTACCGAAGGCTTCCACCTCTACGGCACCCTGGCCTTGGGCCAGCGCGCTGAGAGAAGTGGCGGCGACCAAGGAGCCAATGGCAACGCCCAAGGTGTTTTTAAGCTTCATCCGTAAATCCCCATCTGGTGGTTAGAATCAGAACAATCTAAGGAAACCGGTTAACTGTAAGCCAACGCTGTTCGCTACCAATACGACAACCATCAGCGCTTAAGTTTCAGCAATACCGGAAAATTTTTCACGCAGTTTATCCAGCGCCCGTTTATACCGCATCTTCGTTGCGCTTAAACCCATGTGCATAATGTCGGCAATTTCCTGAAACTCCAGTTCCGCGACAAAGCGCAAAACTAGAATTTCCCTATCTATTTGGTTGACGTGGACGAGCCATCTATCCAACCCCCCTTTGTCATTGATTACCGGAGCCTTTTCCTCGGACGCCTCTTCCAACGGATCCAGGCTCAGGGCATCGAGCAAACGGCGTTTACGCCGTTCCTTCCTATATTGGGTGATGCACTCGTTGTAAGTAATGCTATATAGCCATGTCTTGAATTTGGACTTACCCTCGAAATTCTTGAGGCCATATAACACCTTCAACATCACTTCCTGACATACATCATCCGCGTCCCGGTCATTTCCCAGATAACGGGCGCACACATTGAACAACGTGCGTTGATATCGCCGCATCAGCTCTTCATATGCCCGGGTTATATGAAACAGTTCGGTATGCGCGCGCTGCACCAGCTCCTCATCGGATAGCTGGCGGGGGTCATAGTTCATGGCGAGAGGCTGGGCTTTGGTCAAGACACTTCGAGCCGACGGTCGGGTAGCAAACGCCGATATGGAAACAGGAATCGGGGCGGCGCACTTTAACAGATTACCCGGCCTAACGGCTGCCCACGCGCTGCTCCAACAGTACACGGTTAGCCACCGAAACCAATTCGCCGTCATCGGTCAGCAGCAATGTCTTGGCCGTTCCAATCTCTTCTATTTCGCCGTCGAGGCCCAACGACTCCAACCGGATGCGCTGCCCAACCTCGTAAAGCTCACGCACATAGATGCCAGCCAGAATTTGACTAACCAGCTCACGACTGCCGAGACCAAAGGCCAGTGCCACAGCGAGGCCCACGGAGATCAGGGCGATGGCGATCACATAGTTGAGCAGCTCGGTCTTGACCTCCAACTGGCCGATCGCCACGGATATGCTGATGATGATGACCAGCCCCTGCGCGATTCGCCCCAGACCGCTCGCGTACTCCAGCCCCACGCCCTCTGCCGCCCCACGCACCAAGCCGTTGACGAGCTGGGCAAGCAGGACCCCTGCAAGCAGAATCGCGGCGGCGCCAAAGACTTTCGGAACGTACAGTGCAAGCATGTCGAGGGTTGCCGACACGCGGGCAAGACCCAGCGACTCAGCCGCCGAAACAAGAAATACCAGCAGCACGAACCAGTAGACAATCTTGCCGATCAGCGCCGAAACCGGCAGGCGAATTCCGGCACGGACCAGCAGCTTGGTCACACCGGTACCGGCAACCAGGCGATCAAGGCCGACCTTGGCGAGGAGCTTCGACAGCAGCGCGTCAAGAATTTTCGCCACGACCAAACCGATCGCAAGGACCAACAAAGCACCGAACAGTCGTGGTATGAACGCAGCGATGGGCGTCCAAAGCGCACTCATCGCACCAAACAAACTCTGGCTCCAGGGATCGATATCCATGTTCAATCAGCCTTATCGATAGTGGAACGGGAACGGTTGCGGCGCGCAGCGACGGACTTTGTCGAGGCGCTGCCGCTCAGAGCGATCATTGCCGCCTGGAGCCAATGCCCCATCAAGCCGAACAGGTCACCAGCACCCACCTGACGGTTGGCGGTTTTAAGCACGCGGTCGAGGCAGGCCTCGTCATCGCGTACCGATTGAGTATTGAGTAGATCTCGCAGCGACTCTTCGAAGGGATCGCGCATGATTACCTCGCGTGAATGTCACATCTAGACGGCATACGGGAGGAAGCAGTCACACTTATACCCACTTCAGCCGGCGAAACAGCCACCACTGGAAACCGGCAACTGCCAGGATGATCCCGCAAACCGCCGCGAAACCGAGCGGATACTCAGCGCCTGGAATGCCGCCGACGTTGATGCCTAAGAGGCCGGTGATAAAGCTCAACGGCAGGAAGAAGCCAGTGATGATACCGAGCAGGTACATGGTGCGGTTCATCCGCTCGCGCATGCGCCGCTCTTCCGCTTCGAGCACCAGGTTGATTCGCTCGCGGATCAGTTCCAGCTCTTCCAGATAGCGAATCAAGCGGTTGCTCAACTCGTTCCAGTAGTCGGTATCGTCGGCAACGAACCAAGGCAGACGATGACGCGTCAGCTGGCCGTAAATCTCGCGCTGAGGCAGCAGGAAGCGGCGCAGGCTGGCCGCTTGGCGGCGCAGGGCGAGCAGCTTGTCCTGCGGCGGCGTGTAGCGCTCGTCGGCCTCCACCCGCTCCTCCTCTCCATCCAGCCGCTCGCTCAAGGTGTTAACCAGATCGTCGACACGCTCGGTGAGCGCGTCGGCCAAGCCCAGCAACACTTCTGACGAGGTCCGCGGTCCAGCTCCCTCGACCAGTTGGGCGCGAACGACCTCAGTAGAGCGCAGCGGTCGCAAACGCAACGAGATGACGCGGCGGGCATCCGCGAAAACACGAAGCGACACCATATCTTCGGGTTCGGCGTCCGGATTGAGGTTGACACCCCGCAGAAAGAGCAACAGCTCGTCGTCGGGTAGGTTAAGCAGACGGGGTCGCGTATTTTCTTCCAGCAAGACGTCGCAGACAAAGCCACTCAGCCCACTGGCTTGGCGCAACCACTTCTGCGCGGCAGGCACGCTGCGATCCCAATGTAACCACAGGGTTTCGGCCTCGGACAGCTCCAGCGCCTCAAGATCCGCATACCCAACCTGGCGTGCGCCACCCTTCCCGTCGAGCACAAGAGCGTGCAGCAATCCTGACTGATCGAGCTGACTCAACTGCATACCTGTCGCATGTGTTTAGCCTGTAAAAAAGCCCGGCAGTGCCGGGCTCGGAGAGCGATCGAACACCGGTTATTCCGGCATATTCAATGGCTCGGGTGAGACCACGATGCCGTTGTTGTCGGCGTAGATGTATTCGCCCGGACGGAAGGTCACCCCACAGAAAGTGACCGGTACATTCAGGTCGCCAATGCCGCGCTTATCGGTCTTCATGGGGTGAGTCGCCAATGCCTGAACACCCAGGTCAGTCTGAGCGATGACATCGACATCTCGAATGCAGCCGTAAACCACTAGGCCTTCCCAACCGTTGCGCGCCGCCTTTTCGGCGAGCATGTCGCCTAGCAGTGCACGGCGCAGGGATCCGCCACCGTCGACAACCATCACCTTGCCGGAACCGTCCAACTCGACTTGATCCTTGACGAGCGAGTTATCCTCGAAACATTTGATGGTGACGATCTGCCCACCAAAGGAATCGCGGCCACCAAAGTTACTGAAGATGGGCTCGACGACCTGGACCAGATCTGGATAGGCGTCGCAGAGATCGGGCGTGACGTATTGCATGGGACGCTCCTAAGAGAATTGGCGATACCGGCTCCTGCAGCCACGAGCAGGAAGCTGCAACGCCGAGCGAAGCTCGGCGCCTGGATCGGGACCGCCCGAGGTCAGTACATGCCTCGGAACGGTAGTTCAGTTCAGCTCCGCATCGGCGAGGAAGAACCAGGTATCGAGTACCGAATCCGGGTTCAGCGAGACGCTCTCGATGCCCTGCTCCATCAGCCACTTGGCCAGATCAGGATGGTCGGATGGACCTTGGCCGCAGATACCGATGTACTTGCCAGCCTTGTTACAGGCCTCGATAGCACTAGCCAGCAGCTTCTTGACCGCTGGATTACGCTCATCGAACAAGTGGGCGATGATGCCCGAATCGCGATCAAGACCGAGCGCCAACTGAGTCATATCGTTCGAGCCGATGGAAAATCCGTCGAAGTATTCGAGGAACTCATCGGCCAGCAGCGCATTGGATGGGAGTTCGCACATCATGATGATCCGCAGCCCGTTCTCGCCTCGCTTGAGGCCGAACTGCCCAAGGATATCGATGACCTGCGACGCTTCACCCAAAGTCCGTACGAAGGGCACCATCAACTCAACGTTGGTCAGGCCCATCTCGTCGCGGACCTTACGCATCGCGCGACATTCCAGCTCGAAACAGTCGCGGAACGAGTCGCTGATGTAGCGCGACGCACCACGGAAGCCGAGCATCGGGTTTTCTTCTTCCGGCTCGTAGAGCTTGCCGCCGATGAGGTTGGCGTATTCGTTGGACTTGAAGTCAGACAGCCGGACGATGACCTTTTTGGGCCAGAACGCGGCCGCCAGCGTGCTGACACCCTCGACCAGCTTCTCGACGTAGAAATCGACCGGATCGCCGTAGCCGGCAATACGTTTCTCGACGCTGCCCTTGATGTCTGCAGGCAGCCCATCGAAGTTCAGCAACGCTTTCGGGTGCACGCCAATCATGCGGTTGATGATGAACTCGAGGCGGGCCAAGCCGACGCCTTCGTTCGGCAGCTGGGCGAAATCGAATGCACGATCGGGGTTGCCGACGTTCATCATTATCTTGAACGGCAGCTCTGGCATGGCATCGATGGAGTTCTGGCGAATGTCGAAGCCCAGCTCGCCTTCGAAGATCAAACCGGTGTCGCCCTCGGCACAGGTTACCGTTACCCGCTGGCCGTCCTTCAGCAGCTCAGTGGCATTGCCGCAACCGACGACGGCCGGAATACCCAGCTCACGCGCAATAATGGCGGCGTGGCAGGTCCGGCCGCCACGGTTGGTAACGATGGCGCTGGCGCGCTTCATCACCGGCTCCCAGTCCGGGTCGGTCATATCGGAAACCAGGACGTCGCCCGGCTGGACCCTGTCCATCTCGGAAACATCGCGAATGATCTTGACCGGACCGGCGCCGATGCGCTGACCAATGGCTCGGCCCTCGACCAGGACCTTGCCCTTCTCCTTCAGCAAGTAGCGCTCCATGACATTGGCGCTGCTGCGGCTCTTCACCGTCTCCGGGCGGGCCTGGACGATATAAAGCTGATTGTCGTCACCATCTTTCGCCCATTCGATATCCATCGGACGACCGTAGTGCTGCTCGATGATCATCGCCTGTTTGGCGAGATTAGTGACCTCTTCATCAGTCAGGCAGAAACGCATGCGCTCGGCCTGGTCGACGTCGACCGTCTTGACCGACTTGCCGGCACGGGCTTCTTCGCCATAGACCATCTTGATCGCCTTGCTGCCGAGGTTACGGCGCAGGATCGCCGGCCGACCGGACTGCAGGGTGTGCTTGTGTACGTAAAACTCGTCTGGGTTGACTGCGCCCTGAACAACGGTCTCGCCAAGACCGTACGCACCGGTAATAAAGACGACGTCGCGGAAACCCGACTCGGTGTCGAGGGTGAACATCACGCCGGCGGTGCCAGTCTCAGAGCGCACCATGCGCTGAACGCCGGCTGACAGCGCAACCAGCTTGTGGTCGAAGCCCTGGTGCACGCGGTAGGCGATAGCGCGATCGTTGAACAGGGAGGCGAAGACTTCCTTGGTGGCGCGGATAACATTGTCGACGCCACGGATATTGAGGAACGTTTCCTGTTGCCCGGCGAACGACGCGTCCGGCAAGTCTTCCGCAGTGGCTGAGGAGCGAACGGCCACTGCCATGTTGTCGTTACCGGCAGCCATTTCAGCGAAGGCAGTGCGGATATCCGCGTCGAGTTGAGGCGGGAACTCCGCTTCCATTACCCATCCGCGAATCTGCGAGCCGGCTTTGGCAAGGGCATTGACGTCATCGACGTCCAGCGCATCGAGCAGCGCGTGTATCTGCTCGTTCAGCCCGCTGAGCTCCATGAAATCACGGTACGCCTGAGCCGTAGTGGCGAAACCACCTGGCACCGATACACCGGCGCCTGCCAGGTTGCTGATCATCTCGCCCAGGGAGGCGTTCTTGCCCCCTACACGCTCAACATCATGATTGCCGAGCTTATCGAGGGAAACTACGTACTCTACCAAGGTGATCTCTCCACGTTGTGTTGGAAACTCGGTTCGTGCCCGTCCGGAGCACGGTGGCCTGGCCCTGCGAAATGAGTGACAATGCCCGCCAATCGAGGCTCGGCGAAGGGGCCTACTATAGCTGAGAACCGTTCTTGACTTAAGGTCCCAGGCGCAATGAAACGAACTGCTTTCTTTATCTCCGACGGCACCGGAATCACGGCCGAAACGCTTGGCCAGAGCTTGTTGGCACAGTTCGAAACGATCAGCTTCACCAAACTTACCCGCCCGTATATTGATACGGCCGAAAAAGCGCGGGCAATGGTACAGCAAATAAACAAGGCGGCGGAAAACGACGGGGCGCGGCCGATCATCTTCGACACGCTGGTCAACCAGGAGATTCGGGACATTCTCGCCGAGTCGAATGGCTTCATGATCGACATCTTTTCGTCTTTCCTTGCTCCGTTGGAACATGAGCTGATGTCACGTTCCTCCTATTCCGTGGGTAAATCCCACTCGATCAGCCACAACGCGAACTACATGGAGCGAATCGACGCTGTCAATTTCGCCCTGGACAACGATGACGGTGCCCGTACGCACTACTACGACAAGGCCGATCTCATTTTGGTCGGCGTATCCAGGTGCGGCAAAACGCCCACCTGCCTGTACATGGCCATGCAGTACGGCATCCGCGCTGCGAATTACCCGCTGACCGAAGACGACATGGAGCGGCTGCAGCTGCCGAACGCGCTCAAGACGCATCGCGACAAGCTGTTCGGCCTGACCATCGACCCCGACCGCCTCGCTGCCATTCGCCACGAGCGTAAACCCAACAGTCGTTACGCCAGTTTCGCTCAGTGCGAGTTCGAAGTTCGCGAGGTGGAGAATCTCTTCCGTCGCGAGAACATCAACTACATCAACTCGACCCATTTCTCTGTCGAGGAAATCTCCGCAAAGATCCTCGTGGAAAAAGGCGTCGAACGTCGACTCAAATAACCGCCGCTTCGCTAGACAACAAAAAGTCCGCTTGGTGCGGACTTTTTGCGTTTTTCAGCTAGAAGAATTCACTGGCCGGCGCTCGAAAGTCCATCAGAACGCGTCGCCTGGCACGCGCACCCAACCCTCCATCAATATTCGCGCGCTGCGACTCATGATCGCCTTGGTAACGGTCCACTGGCCGTCGACCTGTTTCGCCTCGGCTCCGACGCGCAGCGTGCCGGACGGATGCCCGAAGCGCACGGCGTGGCGTTCACCGCCGCCTGCAGCAAGATTGACCAGCGTGCCCGGCACGGCCGCCGCCGTACCGATGGCCACGGCACAAGTACCCATCATCGCGTGGTGCAGCTTGCCCATGGACAGTGCCCGAACCAGCAGATCCACCTCGCCCGCTTCAATGGTCTTGCCGGACGACGCACGATAGCTCTTCGGCGGCGAAACGAACGCAACCTTCGGCGTGTGTTGGCGGGTCAGCGCCTCTGCCGCGGTCTTGATCAGGCCCATGCGCAGCGCGCCAGCGACACGAATAGACTCCAGCTGCGCGAGCTGCGCCGGGTCGCCGTTGATGTCCTCGCGCAACTCCGTGCCCTGATAGCCGATGTCCTCGGCATTGACGAAAACCGTCGGGATGCCCGCGCTGATCATGGTCGCCTTTAGCGTGCCGATGCCGGACACCTCCAGATCGTCGACCAGGTTGCCGGTGGGGAACATCGAAGCGCCCTCCTCGCCATCGTCGGAGGGATCAAGGAAGTCGAGCACGATCTCGGCGGCAGGAAAGGTCACGCCGTCCAGCTCGAAGTCGCCGGTTTCCTGTACCTGCCCGTCGACAACCGGCACGTGGGCAATGATGGTCTTGCCAATGTTGGCCTGCCAGATCCGCACCACACAGGTGCCGTTCTGCGGAATGCGATCGGCATCCACCAGGCCAGCATGCAGCGCGAAGGCGCCGGCGCCGGTTGAAAGGTTGCCGCAGTTGCCGCTCCAGTCGACGAAGGGCTTGTCGATCGACACCTGGCCGTAGAGGTACTCGACGTCATGATCGGGCCGGGTGCTCTTGGACAGAATCACGCATTTGCTGGTGCTGGACGTGGCGCCGCCCATGCCGTCGATGTGCACCGAATAGGGATCGGGACTGCCGATTACGCGCATGAACAGCTTGTCGCGTGCAGCGCCCGGCTCCTGGCAGCTCTGCGGCAGGTCCTGCAGGCGAAAGAACACGCCCTTGCTGGTGCCGCCACGCATGTAGGTGGCGGGAATCTTGATCTGGGATTGATGAGCCATGAGTGAGTCCTGGCTAAGAAATGGATGGGCCGTAGGGTGGGCGGCGTTTCACCGATCCACCGCGAGGTTGATGCGGTGGATGGAAAAAGCGCCATCCACCCTACGAGACCGAACGGTCAAGCCTGACCGAGGAAATCCTTGGCGAAGCGCTGCAGCACGCCGCCAGCCTGATACACGCTGACTTCGGCAGCAGTGTCGAGGCGGCAGGTGACCGGGACACGGGTTTCTTCACCGCTCTTGTGGTGAATGACCAGGGTCAGGTCGCAGCGCGGCGACAGATCGCCTTCGATATCGAAGGTTTCGGTGCCGTCGAGGCCCAAGGTCAGGCGCGTGGTGCCCGACTTGAACTCAACCGGCAGCACGCCCATGCCGACCAAGTTGGTGCGATGAATACGCTCGAAGCCTTCGGCCACGATCACTTCGACACCCGCCAGGCGCACGCCCTTGGCCGCCCAGTCACGCGAGCTGCCCTGACCGTAGTCGGCACCGGCGACAATGATCAGGTTCTGCTTGCGGTTCATGTAGGTTTCGATCGCTTCCCACATGCGCATGACCTTGCCTTCCGGCTCGACACGCGCCAGCGAACCCTTTTTCACCTGACCATCGACCACGGCCATTTCATTGACCAGCTGCGGGTTGGCAAAGGTCGCGCGCTGCGCGGTCAGGTGGTCGCCACGGTGGGTCGCGTAGGAGTTGAAGTCCTCCTCCGGCAGGCCCATCTTGGCGAGGTATTCCCCGGCGGCCGAATCCAGCAGGATGGCGTTGGAGGGTGACAGGTGATCGGTGGTGATGTTGTCCGGCAGGATCGCCAGCGGGCGCATGCCCTTCAAGGTGCGCTCGTTAGCCAGCGCACCTTCCCAGTACGGCGGGCGGCGAATGTAAGTCGACATCGGGCGCCAGTCGTACAGCGGGCTCTTGGCTTCCTCGATGTTGCCCAGGTCGAACATCGGGATGTAGACCTGCTTGAACTGCTCCGGCTTGACCGACGCGGCGACGATGGCGTCGATCTCCTCGTCGGATGGCCAGAGGTCCTTCAGGGTGACCGGGTTGCCGTTCTTGTCGGTGCCCAGCACGTCCTGTTCGATATCGAAGCGCACGGTGCCGGCGATGGCGTAGGCCACCACCAGCGGCGGCGAGGCCAGGAACGCCTGCTTGGCGTAGGGGTGGATGCGGCCGTCGAAGTTACGGTTGCCGGACAGCACTGCCGTGGCATACAGGTCACGGTCGATGATTTCCTGTTGGATTTTCGGATCCAGCGCGCCGGACATCCCGTTACAGGTGGTGCAGGCATAAGCGACGATGCCGAAACCGAGTTTCTCCAGCTCCGGCAGCAGCCCCGACTCTTCCAAATACAGCTTGGCGACCTTGGAGCCTGGCGCGAAAGATGTCTTCACCCAGGACTTGCGCGCCAGCCCCAGCTCATTGGCCTTCTTCGCCAGGAGACCAGCCGCAACCACGTTGCGCGGATTGGAGGTGTTGGTGCAACTGGTGATGGCCGCGATGATCACCGCACCATCCGGCAACAGACCTTCGGCTTCTTCAGCACGCGCTGCGGCCAGCTTGACCTCGTCGGCAATGCCGCGCTCGTGCAGCGCCGAAGTCGGCAGGCGCTTGTGCGGGTTGGACGGGCCAGCCATGTTGCGCACCACGCTGGACAGGTCGAATTCGAGCACGCGCTCGTACTCGGCGCCTTCCAGGGCGGTCGCCCACAGGCCGGTTTCCTTGGCGTACTGCTCGACCAGCGCGACCTGCTCCGGCTCGCGGCCGGTCAGCTTGAGGTAATCGATGGTTTGCTGATCGATGTAGAACATCGAAGCGGTGGCGCCGTATTCCGGGCACATGTTGGAAATGGTCGCGCGATCGCCGATGGTCAGGCTGTCGGCGCCCTCGCCGAAGAACTCGACCCAGGCGCCGACGACCCGCTCCTTGCGTAGGAACTCGGTCAGCGCGAGGACGATATCGGTGGCGGTAATGCCCGGCTGACGCTTGCCGGTCAGGCGTACACCGACGATGTCCGGCAGGCGCATCATCGACGGCAGGCCGAGCATCACGGTTTCGGCTTCCAGACCCCCGACGCCAATAGCGATTACGCCCAGCGCATCGACATGGGGAGTGTGCGAGTCAGTGCCGACGCAGGTATCCGGGAAGGCCACGCCACCGCGCGCCTGGATTACCGGGCTCATCTTCTCCAGATTGATCTGGTGCATGATTCCGTTGCCAGCCGGGATCACGTCGACGTTCTTGAACGCGGTCTTGGTCCACTCGATGAAGTGGAAACGGTCCTCGTTGCGCCTCTCCTCGACCGCCCGGTTTTTCTCGAACGCCTCGGGGTCGAAGCCGGCGTACTCCACCGCCAGCGAATGGTCGACGATCAGCTGAGTCGGTACGACCGGATTGACCTTAGCCGGGTCACCGCCTTGCTCGGCGATGGCATCGCGCAGGCCGGCCAGGTCCACCAGCGCCGTCTGCCCGAGGATGTCATGGCAGACCACACGCGCCGGATACCAGGGAAAATCGAGGTCGCGCCGACGCTCGACGATCTGCCGCAGCGCATCGCCCAGTAGTTCGGGATCGCAACGACGCACCAGCTGCTCGGCCAGTACACGCGAGGTGTAGGGCAGCGTGTCGTAGGCACCCGGCTGGATGGCCTCGATGGCGGCGCGGGTGTCGAAGTAGTCCAGCGGCGTGCCGGGCAAAGGTTTGCGGTGTTCTGTATTCATGCCGGAAAGACTCGATTCTGTGTGTGCATGTCCGGGGAGCGCTCGGGCTCCCCGTTGCCCGTCAACGCTCGGCGAGCGGGACGACCTTGCGCTGCTCCGGGCCGATGTAGTCGGCGCTTGGCCGGATGATGCGGTTGTTGCTGCGCTGTTCGAACACGTGGGACGCCCAGCCAGTGACCCGCGAGCAAACGAAGATCGGGGTGAACAGCTTGGTGGGAATGCCCATGAAGTGGTACGCCGAGGCATGGTAGAAGTCAGCGTTCGGGAAAAGCTTCTTCTGCGCCCACATGGTTTCGTCGACTGCGACCGATACCGGGTAGAGCACGGTGTCGCCCACCTCGTCGGCAAGCTTCTTCGCCCAGACCTTGATCACCTCGTTGCGGGGGTCAGACTCTTTGTAGATGGCATGACCGAAGCCCATGATCTTGTCCTTGCGCTCGAGCATGCCGAGGATGCCTTGCTCCGCCTCTTCCGGCGATTTCCACTGCTCGATCATGTCCATTGCCGCTTCGTTTGCGCCACCATGCAGCGGGCCGCGCAGCGAGCCGATTGCGCCGGTCACGCACGAATAGAGGTCGGAAAGCGTCGAGGCGCAGACGCGTGCAGTGAAGGTCGAGGCGTTGAACTCGTGCTCGGCGTACAGGATCAGCGAAACGTTTATGACCTTCACGTGCAGCTCGCTCGGCTTCTTGCCATGCAACAGCGCGAGGAAGTGCCCGCCCAGCGTGTCCTCGTCACTGTTGCAGTCGATCCGCTGGTTGTCATGGCTGTAGCGGTACCAGTAGCACATGATCGCCGGGAAGGCGGCCATCAGCCGCTCGGCCACGTCGCGCTGCTGATCGAAGCTCAGCTCGGGTTCGAGGTTGCCAAGCATGGAGGCGCCGGTGCGCATCACGTCCATCGGATGTGCGGTCGCGGGAATGCGCTCGAGCACCTCCTTGAGCGCCTGCGGCAGATCGCGCATCGTCTTTAGCCGCGCCTTGTAACGCGCCAGCTGGTCGGCATTCGGCAGCTCGCCATGGAACAACAGATGAGCGACCTCCTCGAATTCGGCCTGCGCGGCAAGGTCGCGGACGTCATAGCCACGGTAAGTCAGACCCGCGCCTTCCTTGCCCACCGTGCACAATGCGGTCTGCCCGGCGATCTGCCCGCGCAGCCCCGCACCGCTCAATACTTTTGCTTCAGCCATTGCTCTCTCCTTCTTGGATTTGTTCTGGATACTGCAAAGTCAGTCATTCGAATCAGCGAGGTAGACCTCAGCCTTTCTTCTGTGCGAACAGCGCATCGAGACTCTGCTCGAATGCGTGATAGTTGATGCGCTCGTACAGCTCCATGCGGGTTTGCATGGTGTCGACCACGTTCTTCTGCGTGCCGTCGCGGCGAATGGCCGTGTAGACGTTCTCCGCTGCCTTGTTCATCGCGCGGAACGCCGAGAGCGGGTAGAGGACCAGCGAGACGTCAGCACTGGCGAGCTCATCGGTGGTGTACAGTGGTGTCGAGCCGAATTCGGTGATGTTCGCCAGGATCGGCGCACCGACGCGCTCGGCGAACTGCTTGTACATTGCCAGTTCGGTGATCGCTTCGGGAAAGACCATGTCGGCACCGGCCTCGACGCAGGCTTGGGCCCGCTCAAGCGCCGCATCCAGGCCTTCCACGGCCAACGCATCGGTTCGCGCCATGATCACGAAGCTGTCATCGGTGCGTGCATCGACCGCGGCCTTGATCCGGTCAACCATTTCCTGCTGGCTGACAATTTCCTTGTTCGGCCGATGGCCGCACCGCTTGGCGCCCACCTGATCCTCGATATGGATCGCCGCCGCACCGAACTTGATCATCGACTTGACGGTACGGGCCACGTTGAATGCCGAAGCACCGAACCCGGTGTCCACGTCGACCAGCAACGGCAAGTCGCACACATCGGTAATGCGGCGGACGTCGGTCAGCACGTCGTCCAGCCCACTGATGCCGAGGTCTGGTAGCCCCAGCGAGCCGGCCGCAACGCCCCCGCCGGAGAGGTAGATCGCCTTGAAGCCGGCACGCTGGGCCAACAATGCATGGTTGGCATTGATCGCGCCGACGACCTGCAACGGATGTTCACTGGCGACCGCATCACGAAAACGCTGGC
Organism: Stutzerimonas chloritidismutans; assembly: GCF_051486945.1. Lineage (GTDB taxonomy): Bacteria > Pseudomonadota > Gammaproteobacteria > Pseudomonadales > Pseudomonadaceae > Stutzerimonas > Stutzerimonas chloritidismutans_B. The sequence goes on from NZ_JAHVDX010000001.1 coordinate 540,052, forward strand.
CTGGGGTTGGGAGTGTCATGCCTCACCTCTCGTCTGTGGTGTCTGTTGGCGAGCACCCAGGTAATGGCGCTCGATGTTGCGCTTCGAGGCGCAGATATGGCGGCGCATCAGCAGTTCCGCCAGCTCACCGTCGCGGTCAGCGATGGCATCGAGGATGCGGTGATGCTCGGCGAACGCCTGGCGGGGCCGGTTAGGCGTCGTGGAGAATTGGATGCGGTACATCCGTACCAGTTGGTACAGCTCACTGCAGAGCATCCGTGTCAGGGTGCGGTTGCCGCTGCCCTGAATGATGCGGTAGTGGAAGTCGAAGTCCCCTTCCTGCTGGTAATAGCCCACCCCGGCCTGGAAGGCCTCGTCGCGCTCATGGGTATCAAGGACGCGCCGCAACTCGTCGATCTCCGCCTCGCTCATGCGCTCTGCAGCGAGGCGGCATGCCATGCCCTCCAGCGATTCACGGATTTCATAGAGTTCAATGAGCTCGGCGTGGCTCAACGACACCACGCGCGCACCGACATGCGGAACCCGCACCAGCAGCTTCTGACCTTCGAGCCTGTGAATCGCCTCACGCAAGGGGCCGCGGCTAATGCCGTAGGTACGGGCCAGTTCAGGCTCCGATATCTTGCTGCCAGGCGCGATGTCGCCGCGGATGATGGCCGCCTGGATCGAACGAAAGACGTGCTCGGACAGGGTGCCGCTGTCAGCCGAGAGCGTCGAATGGGGTATCAGCGCATCGAGCATATTGTTGACACTTTCAGATTTAGTTCGCGAAATCTAGCCACGAGACCGAGCCACGTCAATGTATACCAACGTATACTGTCGACACTTTACCGAAGATCAACCCTGCCCGCGCCAGGCACCTGGTGTGTCGCGACCCCTGGATCGCCATGCTAGAATGCAGCGGTGTATTGCCGCGGTCAGCGTACGCTGTTCGTGATCGTTCAAGCTCATGAGCCGCTGTTCCGCCCATGCTTCTTCCGACTCGACTACGCCTGGATCTATGAGCGTCAGACCTTATCTCCTACTGTTGTGCTTGCTGCCTGCCCCCCTGCTCTCTCATGCCGCCGACAAGACCATCTACGGCCTGAACGAGCACGTGGCCTTGCCGGATTTCGACCTTGAGGTTCCAGCCAAACTCGACACCGGTGCACAGACCGCATCGCTCAGCGCCCGGGACATCGAACGCTTCAAGCGCGACGGCAAGCGCTGGGTGCGCTTCTATCTTGCGATAGACGAGGCACACGATCGCCCCATCGAACTACCGCTACAGCGCATCAGCAAAATCAAGCGCCGCGCGGGTGACTTCGATCCGGACGAGGAGAAGACGTACACACCGCGTCCGGTCGTGGAACTGGATCTGTGCATGGGCACGGCGAGACGCAGCATCGAAGTGAACCTCACTGATCGAAGCGCATTCCAATACCCACTGCTGATTGGCTCCGATGCGCTTACCCGCTTTGGCGCGCTGGTCGACCCAAGCCTTACTTACGCCGCCGGCAAGCCTGGCTGCATTAACGAATCCGACGCTGACGAGTAACCCAATGCGCTCCCTGACCCTGCACCTCAAAGTCTTGATTTTCCTGCTCGTCACGCTGGGAATCGCGATCACGGCGTACCAGATCTTCGTGCTCGGCATCCCCGTGACCGAGGACGAGACGGACGATTTGTGGAACATCGACGCCAAGATCGAGTTCCAGACCAATGCACGCGAGCCGGTCAAGCTGCAGATGTACGTGCCGCCGCTGACCCAGGAATTCGTCAGCCTCAATGAGAGCTTCATCTCGAACAACTACGGCGTCAGTATCAACCGGTCCGAGGGCAATCGCCGCGTGACCTGGTCCGCACGTCGCGCCAACGGCAACCAGACCCTCTACTACCGCCTGGTACTGACGCGCCGTTACAGCGGCGAGCAGACCAAGACCACCGGCCCAATCTTCCGAGACAGCATTCCCGTAGAAGGTGCCGAGAAGATCGCGGCGGAAGCACTGCTCTCGCCCATCCGCCAGCACTCGGCCGACGTCGAGACGTTCATCAGCGAAGCCATCAAACGCGCCAATAACGCCAACGACGACAACGTCAAATTGCTGCTCGGCGGCGACGCCTCAACTGCCAATAAGGCACGCGTGGTCGAGCTGCTGCTGTCCATTGCGCACGTGCCGATGGAGCGCGTGCACACCATCCGTCTGGCTGCCGATATGGCGCAATCCCCCGAACTCTGGCTGCGTAGTTTCAACGGAGACAAATGGCTCTACTTCAACCCGGAAACCGGCGAGCAGGGTCTACCCAAGGACCGCCTGATCTGGTGGACGGGTGACGAGCCCCTGCTGAACCTGGAGGGCGGCCGTAATGCGCAGGTGACCTTCACGCTCAACAGCAGCGAGATGAACGCCATCCGCCTGGCCAAGCTGACCGACGAAAATACCGACGCCGACTTCCTCGAATACTCGCTGTACGGCTTGCCACTGCAGACCCAGCAGACCTACCAGATCATGATCATGATTCCGATCGGCGTCCTGGTGATCCTGATCTTGCGCAACCTCGGTGGCCTCCAGACCTTGGGTACTTTCACACCAGTACTGATCGCCTTGGCGTTCCGTGAAACCCAGCTCGGCTTTGGCATCATCCTGTTTACCGTAATTACGGCGCTGGGGCTTTCACTGCGCTCGTACCTGGAACATCTCAAATTGCAGATGCTGCCGCGTCTGTCGGTAGTGCTGACGTTCGTGGTGGTGCTGATCGCCGTCATCAGCCTGCTCAGCCACAAGCTGGGCCTAGAACGCGGCCTGTCCGTGGCGCTGTTCCCGATGGTGATTCTGACGATGACCATCGAACGCCTGTCGATTACCTGGGAAGAGCGCGGCGCCAGTCACGCCTTCAAGGTCGCCGTTGGCACCCTGATCGCCGCCACGCTCGCGCATCTGCTGATGAGCGTGCCTGAGCTGACCTACTTCATCTTCACGTTCCCAGCCGTGTTGCTGATCATGGTGGGCTTCATGCTGGCGATGGGTCGCTACCGCGGCTACCGCCTGACCGAGCTGTTCCGATTCAAAGCCTTTCTGAAGGATTGAGCCATGTTCGGTCTGATCAAGACGTGGAAGGCCCTTGAAGCCAAGGGCATCATGGGTATCAACCGCCGCAACGCGGACTATGTGCTCAAGTACAACAAGCGCCACCTGTACCCTATCGTCGATGACAAGATCATCACCAAGGAACGGGCGATCGAGGCCGGCATCGACGTGCCGGAGTTGTACGGCATCATCGAAACGGAAAAGGACATCGACAAGCTCAAGGACATCGTCAAAGACCACGTCGACTTCGTGGTCAAGCCTGCCCAAGGCGCAGGCGGTGACGGCATTCTGGTTATCGCCGACCGCTTCGAGGGGCGCTACCGAACGGTGTCCGGCAAGATCATCACCCACGAGGAAATCGAACATCAGATCTCGAACATCCTCACCGGGCTTTACTCGCTCGGCGGGCACCGCGACCGCGCGCTGATCGAGTACCGCGTCACGCCGGACCCAATCTTCAAGAGCATCAGTTACGAGGGTGTACCGGACATTCGCATCATCGTGCTCATGGGTTACCCGGTAATGGCGATGCTGCGCCTGCCAACCCGACAATCCGGCGGCAAGGCGAACCTTCACCAGGGCGCGATTGGCGTCGGCGTCGACCTGGCCACCGGCATCACCCTGCGCGGAACCTGGCTGAACAACAAGATCACCAAGCACCCCGACACGACCAACGCGGTGGATGGCGTACAGCTGCCCAACTGGGATGGCTTCATGAAGCTGGCCGCTGGCTGTTACGAGTTGTGCGGACTCGGCTACATCGGCGTCGACATGGTGCTCGATCAGGACAAGGGCCCGTTGATCCTCGAGCTCAACGCGCGCCCCGGCCTGAATATCCAGATCGCCAACGACAGTGGGCTGACTCACCGGGCCCACGCCATCGAGAGCCGGATCGAGGCGCTCAAGGAAAAAGGCATTCAGGAAACGCCCGAAGAACGCGTCCGCTTCGCCCAGGAACTGTTCGGTCATATCCCGAGCCACGCATGATCCACGACCCGGCCGGCGCCGGGTCAATGACCGACCTCACTCGATGCCCTTCTGCTCGATTCACCCACTGCCCTATCTCGCCGATCCAGCGCCTTGGTTCGAGCGCATCCGGAACGAGCCTGGCGCGCTGCTGCTCGACTCGGGCCGCCCTGTCGCCACCCGAGGCCGCTACGACTTGCTCAGTGCCTGGCCGCAGCAGCTGCTGGAGCCCGGGCAGGACGAATCTGGCCAAGCCTTCTTCAACCGATTACGGGCCGCATTGCGGACACTCGGTGCAGCCGATGTGCCGGCAGGCTTGGCGCTGCCGTTTACCGGCGGATTGCTTGGCTTTCTGGCTTATGACTTCGGCACCCGGCTCGAGCGACTGAACCGACAGACCAGCGACGACCTGGACCTGCCGGATGCCCGCCTTGGGCTTTACGCCTGGGCCCTGGTCACCGACCACCAACTCGAAACCTGCCAGCTGGTATTTCATCCCAGCCTTGCCGACAGCGAGCGCCAACGTATCATCGCGCGGTTCGAAAGCGAGCCTGCCGATCCGCCCGCCCCGTTTCAGCTGTTGTGCCCTTTCAAACCGGACCTGCAGGTTGCTCAGTACCACGCCGCAATCGAACGGATACAGGCTTACATCCGAGCCGGCGACTGCTATCAGGTGAATTTTGCCCAACGCTTCCAGGCGCCCTATGCGGGCGACCCCTGGCAGGCATACCGGCGCCTGCGCGCAGCGTGCCCGACACCCTATGCCGGATTCGTCTCGCTCGGAGAGGATGCCATCGTCAGCCTTTCTCCCGAGCGATTCCTGCGCCTGACCCAAGGCCAGGTGGAAACCCGCCCAATCAAGGGCACCCGCCCGCGCCAGACTGATCCTGAGGCGGATACCGAGCAGGCCCAGGCGCTGCTTGCCAGCCCGAAGGATCGAGCGGAAAACCTGATGATCGTGGATCTGTTGCGCAACGACCTCGGCCGCACCTGCCAGATTGGTAGCGTCCGCGTACCGGAACTCTTTAGCCTGGAGAGCTACCCGAACGTCCACCACTTGGTCAGTTGCGTGACCGGCACTCTGGCGGTTGAGAAGGATGCCTTGGACCTGCTGGCAGGCAGTTTTCCCGGCGGTTCCATCACCGGCGCACCAAAGATCCGCGCAATGCAGATCATCGACGAGCTGGAACCCACCCGTCGCGCAATCTACTGCGGCTCACTGCTTTATCTGGATGTGCGAGGCGAGATGGACAGTTCCATCGCCATCCGTTCGCTGTTGATGAAAAACGGTCGCGCGGCCTGCTGGGGCGGTGGAGGGATCGTCGCGGACTCGAACTGGCAGGACGAGCACCGCGAGTCGATGGACAAAGTGGGGGTATTGCTGGCTACGCTGGAAGGGCCCGCCAAGCCTTGACCTGACGGACCTTGCAAACCTGGTCAGAGGGTCAGCTTGCGATTGGATGCCTTGATGAATTCCTGCTTGAGCGCATCGAAGTCATGCACGGCCGGGAACTGCGGGAACTCCCGAATCACGTTGTCCGGCGCGTGGAACAGGATGCCCGCGTGCGCTTCGGCCAACATGGTGGTGTCGTTATAGGAATCGCCCGCCGCGATGACGCGGTAATAGAGACTCTTGAACGCGATTACGGACTGGCGCTTGGGATCCTTCTGGCGCAGCTGGTAATCCACGACACGGTCGTTGTCATCGGTTATCAGGCGGTGGCAGAGCAATGTGGGGAAGCCCAACTGGCGCATCAGCGGCTGAGAAAACTCGTAAAAAGTGTCCGACAGGATCACCACCTGGAATCGCTCGCGCAGCCAGTCGACGAACTCGATGGCGCCATCCAGCGGCTTGAGGGTCGAGATGACTTTCTGAATGTCCGCCAGCTTCAACCCGTGCTCGTCGAGAATGCGCAGGCGCTGCTTCATCAATACGTCGTAATCGGGAATGTCCCGTGTGGTGGCCCGCAGCGATTCGATTCCGGTGGCCTCGGCAAAGGCGATCCAGATTTCCGGGACCAGCACACCTTCCAAGTCGAGACAGGCAATTTCCACGGGCCACTCCTCACAGCATAAAAATGGAGCCGGCACTCTAACCACTAGGCCCCGTGGACGCAACGCAACGCTTATTCCCACAAGCATGAGTTAAATTGCCGAAACGTTATTTAGCGGAATAAAGCGGCTTTGCTACCATTCGCGGCCTGCGAAGAGCGCTAAGCGCCAGACCAAGGAAGCCTGCCTGATGAGCCAATCTATTGATGTCGCCGAGCTGGCAACCGCCTACGCCGGCAAGTCTCCCCAACAAATCCTTCAACTCGCGTTCGACTTGTTCGGAGACGACTTGTGGATCTCCTTCAGCGGTGCCGAAGATGTCGTCCTGCTCGACATGGCCTGGAAGCTGAACAAGAACGTAAAGGTATTCACGCTCGACACCGGCCGCCTGCACAGCGAAACCTATCGTTTTATCGAGCAGGTACGCGAGCACTACGGCGTTGCCATCGAGATCATGACTCCGGACCCAGCCCTGCTACAGCCGATGGTCAACGAGAAGGGGCTGTTCAGTTTCTACCGCGACGGCCATGGCGAATGCTGTGGCATCCGAAAGATCGAGCCGCTGCGCCGTAAGCTGGCCAACGTACGGGCCTGGGCGACAGGGCAACGGCGCGATCAGAGCCCAGGCACCCGTAGCCAGGTATCGGTACTCGAGATCGACACGGCTTTCTCCACGCCGGAAAATACACTGTACAAGTTCAACCCTCTGGCGCAGATGACCAGCGAGGAAATCTGGGGCTACATTCGCATGCTCGAAATTCCCTATAACAGCCTGCACGAGCGAGGGTTCGTCAGCATCGGATGCGAGCCCTGTACACGCCCGGTGTTACCGAACCAGCATGAGCGCGAGGGGCGTTGGTGGTGGGAGGAGTCCACCCAGAAGGAATGCGGGTTGCATGCCGGGAACCTGATCGCGAAGGCCTGACTACTCTTTCCCGCACCAGCTCTGCCGCCGGCCCTGCTAGAAGGTCGGCAGGTCGACGTGATCGAACAACTCGTCCAGCTCCGCCTTGTTGCGGCACTGGACGGCCCGCTCGAGCATGTCCTTGTCCAGATGCGGGGCGAAGGTCTGGATGAAATCGCACATGAAGCCGCGCAGAAAGGTGCCACGACGAAAGCCGATTTTCGTCACGCTCGGCTCGAACAACTCGCTGGCATCAAGTACGACAAGATCTGGGTCAAGCTCGGCATCGACCGCCATGCGCGCCAGGATGCCCACACCGAGCCCCAGTCGGACATAGGTTTTGATCACGTCCGCGTCGGCTGCGGTGAACACCACCTTGGGCGCCAGGCCCTTGTGGCTGAAGGCTTCGTCGAGTTTCGAACGGCCAGTGAAGCCGAACACGTAGGTCACGATCGGATATTCGGCCAGCGCCTCGAGCGTCAGCTTTCCGCGTTTGCTGAGCGGATGGTCCTGCGGCACCACTACGCAACGGTTCCAGCGGTAGCAAGGCATCATGACCAAGTCGCCGAACAACTCCAGGCCTTCGGTAGCAATCGCAAAATCAACGGTGCCATCGGCGGCCATCTCGGCGATCTGGGTCGGCGTACCCTGGTGCATGTGCAGCGAAACATCAGGGTATTGCTTGATGAACCGGCTGATCACGGGCGGCAACGCATAGCGCGCCTGGGTATGAGTGGTGGCGATGCTGAGCGTGCCACGCTTCTCGTTGGAAAATTCCTGGGCAATCTGCTTGATGCTTTCGCATTTGCGAAGAATTTCTCCGGCTGTGGCGATGATTCGCTCGCCTGCCGGCGTCACACGGGTAAGGTGCTTGCCACTGCGCGCAAATACCTCGACACCAAGTTCATCTTCGAGCAGGCGAATCTGTTTGCTGATACCGGGCTGCGAGGTGAAAAGACTTTGCGCGGTCGCCGAGACGTTGAGGTCATGATGCGCCACCTCCCAGATGTAACGCAGTTGCTGAAGCTTCATAGAGATCCCTCAAGACCAAAGACGCTGCGCGCGGCCCTTTCTTATAACCGCTCTACAGCAATGACGCGGATTCTAGGCCATATCGTCCAGGCCGGTCTGTACGGCAGCCATCACGCCACACCGACATGAGACGCCGATCAAGCTGCGCCTCAATAAGTGGCGCAGCTGCGCTATCGCGGAGCAGAGAAACCTGGCCGAAACGGCATGATCTGAGCTTAGCAGGCCGCCCGAAAAGCACTACCTCGCACCGCGTCGCTACCGATCGGCACTGGTTTCCAGAAAACGCAAGGCACGATACAGAGACTCCACACGGGGCATGGCGAATCCGGCCTGCTCGGCAGCCGCGAGCGGCGCGGCGTAGATCGCATCGAGCTCCATCGGTCGTCCGTCCTTGCGATCGTGGTACATGCTAGGCAGATAGTCAGGCATGTGATCGGTCGATTTCAGCATGCGATCGACCAGCACCTCCGGCAGCGGATAGCCGCATGCCGCCGCGGCACCGCAGGCTTCTTCCATGATGGCTTTCACCAGTGCACGGCTGTCGGGGTCCGCCATCAACCGCGTGGTGCCGGCGTTCAGCAGAACAGAAAGGCCGTTATAAGGCATGTTCCAAACCAATTTCTGCCAGCGCGCCTGCGCCAGATTAGGTGCCACGCTCGAATCGACGCCGGCGTTACGGAACATCGATGCACCATCTTCGAGGATAGATTGCTGCTGCGCGTCGACCGCCGGGCCGGAGTGATAACCCAGGTTGACCCCACCGAGCGCCTGATGCTCGACCACGCCGGGTGCAGAGCGATGAACACAGATGAAACACAACCCGCCCAACAGGTGCAGTTTCGGGGAAAGCGTCTGACGCAGCGCGTCCTCCACGCCAAGACCATTCTGCAACACCACGACGTTGGCATTGTCCGCCGCGGCGTTGGCAATCAGCGGGGCCAGGTCTTGGTTGCTCGTGCTCTTGGCGCCGACTAATAGCCAGTCGCATTTGGGCATGTCGGTCACCTGCCGGTAGGCCTGGACCTCGGCAAGATGCAGGTCGCCATGCACCGCACTGTTTACTCGCAAGCCGTTCTGGACGACCGCTTCATACTCGCTGCGCAGCAGGAAATGCACGTCGTAGCCGGCCCGTGCCAACAGCAGGCCGTAGAAACCGCCAATGGCGCCTGTGCCGATGATGCCGATTCGAGGGCTTGTAGCCGTCATGAAACACTCCACTCAACGATCAGGTAAGAAACTGCCGCGCCCGGGCGCGATGCGAAACATTAGCAGTGTCGTGGCCTGGCTTCCCAGCCTTCGTTGAATCGAGCCGGTACCGCCCGGCCGTACGACTTCCCGGCCATTGTCGGGGCGGTGCATCCGCGATAAGGTTCCGCTTCCCCGCTGCGCCCCACGCTCTGATCCGCCGCACCGGGATGGCTGGCGGACGGCACCCGTGACCCTGACGAGTAACACGATGGCTGATTTACCGATCGATGACCTTAACGTTGCGTCCAACGAAACCCTGATTACTCCGGACCAGCTCAAGCGTGAAATTCCACTGACCGCGACCGCGCTGCAGACAGTATCCAAGGGTCGCCAGGTCGTACGCGACATCCTCGACGGCAAGGATCATCGCCTGTTCGTGGTCGTGGGCCCATGCTCCATCCATGACCTGAAGGCGGCGCACGAATATGCCGAGCGCCTAAAAGGCTTGGCTGCCGAGGTCGCCGACAGCCTCTTCCTCGTCATGCGGGTCTATTTCGAAAAGCCACGCACAACAGTTGGCTGGAAGGGGCTCATCAACGACCCGTACATGGATGACTCGTTCAAGATCCAGGACGGCTTGCATATCGGTCGCCAGCTGCTGCTCGACTTGGCCGAGATGGGCTTGCCGACCGCGACCGAGGCGCTCGACCCGATCTCCCCGCAATATTTGCAGGACCTGATCAGCTGGTCCGCCATAGGCGCGCGCACCACTGAATCCCAGACACATCGGGAAATGGCGTCGGGCTTGTCTTCGGCCGTGGGTTTCAAAAACGGCACCGATGGCAGCCTGACCGTGGCGATCAATGCGCTGCAGTCGGTGTCCAGCCCGCACCGTTTCCTCGGCATTAACCAGTCCGGCGGCGTATCGATCGTCACCACGAAAGGAAATGCGTACGGCCATGTCGTGCTTCGCGGGGGCAACGGCAAGCCCAATTACGACTCGGTGAGTGTCGCAATTTGCGAACAGGCGCTGAACAAGGCCGGGATTCGCCCAAACATTATGGTCGACTGCAGCCATGCGAACTCGAACAAGGATCCGGCGCTGCAGCCGTTGGTCATGGATAACGTGGCCAACCAGATCTTGGAAGGCAACAACTCCATTGTCGGTTTGATGGTGGAAAGTCATCTCGGCTGGGGCAGCCAGTCGATTCCGAAGGACCTGGCGGACCTGAAGTACGGCGTCTCGATCACCGACGCTTGTATCGACTGGGCGGCGACCGAAAAAGCGATCCGTGGCATGCATCAGAAATTAAAAGAGGTGTTGCCCAAGCGGGACCGTAGCTGAGCACTGAACGACATGCGCAAAAAGAAACCCCGCCTAGGCGGGGTTTCTTTTTAGTAACGCAGCCAAGATGGCTAGCTACCCTGCTCGGCCTGCCGCTCCATGTAACGCTCGACGTATGAGCAGGAGGGTATGACGGTAAATCCTTCCCGGGCGGCATAGTCCAACGCATGCTGCGTGAGTGCTGCCGCGACGCCACGCCCACGGAGGGCATCCGGAACGAAGGTGCGGTAGATATCCAGCGTTTGCTTGCCCAGGTCCACGTAAGCCAGGTACGCGCGATAGCCATCCACCGTCGTCTCGAATTGGTGGCCCGCCTGGTCATGACGGATAGTCAGCTGCTCGCTCATATGGCCTCCCCTGCAGGCTTGCCCTGCCTGCCGATGCGAAGGGTCGCGCCATGAGGGGCGCTCGCTTCATTGTTGTTAGTTTGAAAGGTGCATGCTACTGCCAGCCCTGCGCAGCCACAAACCCTTTAGATGCCTCCCTGCAGGTAAATCTTTCCAGCGCGCAATTGATAACTGCAAGTTGGGCAAACTGCAACTTTCCGGTGTGCCCCCGGTCCATGTACCGTATGCAAGTGGCCCTCTTTGATTGCTTTTTGAGCAGTCAAACCGGGAGACGCTTTGCACATAACGAGTTTGCAGAAAAAACTGTGCAGTAGCTGCTTGACTCAGTTTACTTAGCGCAACTAATAGGTAGTATGTGCGCGCCAACTTTCCATAACGGAAGTTGCCATGGATTCCATCCTTAAGGGGAACACGATGAACAACGTTCTGAAATTTTCTGCTCTGGCATTCGCCGCAGTTCTGGCCACTGGTTGCAGCAACAGCATGACCAAGGAAAGCGAAGCCCGTCTGACCGCTACCGAAGATGCTGCTGCCCGTGCTCAGGCTCGCGCTGACGAAGCGTACAGCAAGGCCGACGAGGCTCTGCAGGCAGCTCAGAAGGCTCAGCAGACTGCTGACGAAGCCAACGAGCGTGCTCTGCGTATGCTGGAACGCGCCAGCCGCAAGTAAGCTTCAGGCGAAAAAAAGCCGACCTGCAGACAGGTCGGCTTTTTTATGGGCGTCATTTGGGCGATGCCCGAGGACGATGCTTAGAAAATCTGTTCCTCTTCTGCCGCAGCCAATGCCTGAGTCTGGTCCGCAATCTGGATTGGCAGGCCGTCTTCTCCGGCAACGATCTCGCGAATCATCTCCCAATCAAGCTGCACGCCATTCGCGGCCTCGTCACGCTTGAGCAACGTATTGATCACCACGGCATGCTTATCCATCAGGGTCATATGGTGATCTTCATCCTGCAAAGGTGTGTGCGCCTCGAGATAGACCTTGCCCTGACTCACGCCGAACTTGTAAGGCTCGTCGATGATACGCACCGGCGTTCCCACCTTGACCAAACCAGCCAATTCCAGAACGTTGTGGTTGAGCATGCGGAAGCAGCCGTGGCTAACCCGCATGCCGATGCCAAACTTCTTGTTCGAGCCGTGGATCAGGTAACCCGGAATCGCCAGATTCATCTTGTAGGGGCCAAGCGGATTGTCCGGCCCCGGCGGGACGACCTTTGGCAGTGGATCGCCCTCCGCCGCGTGCTCGTCACGAATCGACTGAGGCGGATACCAGGCCGGGTTGCTGGTCATTGCAGAAATTCGGGTGTTGCCGACAGGCGATCCCCAACCCTCGCGGCCGATGCCCAGTGGAAACGTATGCACCACGTTCTCGCCCTTGGGGTAGTAGTACAGGCGATACTCGGCAAGGTTGATGACAATTCCTTCGCGCGGGCCCGGCGGTAGGATATAGCGCGTTGGCAAGATGATGTCCGTTCCTTCGCCCGGCAGCCACGGGTCCACGCCGGGGTTGGCGGCGACCATTTCGAGGTAGCCCAGGTCGTGCGCTTCACCCAGCGCTGCGAAGGTGTCTTCATACTTGGCTTTGACCACTTGGATTTGGCCAACCACGTCTTCGCCTTCCGGCGGTAAAGGCAGTTCGAGCGCAGCGCTAGGCCCGGCACTCAGCAAAGCGGCGATAGACACACAGGAGGCGACTGCAAACGCGCGCGAGGGCATTCAGAGATCCTTGAAAACGACGGTGATGAAAATGCCCGCATTGTACGCGAAGCCAGTGAAAACGCGGAGCTACTAGGCGTTCGTGGCAGACGGAAGGCCACGACGCTGCGCCTGTAGCACGTCGCGACAGGCCGCGCACAGGCGCTGATCTTTGAGCGCGGGGCGTTGTAGATCCTGCCAGCGAGGCCGAGCAGGAAGAAAACCTCCGCACAATGTTCGATCCACCCGACCGTCTAGCTCGAGCTGACGCAGCGCAAGATGGAACCGATTTTCGCGGCACGCAAACAAGTCAAACTGCTCGTCAGGCTCGATCAGTCGATAGGCGAAAAGTGTCCAGGCAGGCCGCGGCATCTGAGGCTCCAATCAAGGGGCGCGACAGTAGCCGCGCCCACGTGTCAAAGCAAGGGCTCCAGCACCGGCCAGACGTTTTCCAGCAGTCGCTCCTGGGCGCCCGCCGTCGGATGGACCCCGTCAGGCTGCATCATCCCCGCCACGCCTCCCACGCCTTCGAGCAGGAACGGTACATAGGCCAATTGCTGCTCTTGCGCAAGCGAGTCGAACGCATCGGCGAAAGCCGTGGTGTAGCGCTGGCCCAGATTCGGTGGCAGGCGCATTCCCAGCAGCACCACCCGAGCACCGGACTCCCGCGCGAGCGACACCATCCGGGAAAGATTCTGTTTCATTTGCGACGGGGGCTGGCCACGCAGTCCGTCATTGCCGCCAAGCTCCAGAATGACGATCTCCGGATCATGCTCGGCGAGTAACGTGGGCAAGCGGGAAAGCCCGCCGGCCGTGGTGTCGCCGGTAATCGAGGCGTTCACCACAGGGTGCTCATCCCCACGCTGCTTGAGGCGTTCATCGAGCTGATGCACCCAACCCTGGCTGGTTTCCAGCCCGAAAGCGGCACTGATACTATCCCCGACCACCAGCACCGTGCCTGCCGCAGCCCCTTGGGCCCAGCACAACAGCAGTAGAACCCCACCCTTCAGCCACATACGCATCGGATTCTTCATGAGCGCCAGCATTCTCAATGCCCGGAACCTTAGCAAAGTGGTACCCAGCGCGGAAGGCGAGCTGGTGATCCTCGAAGACCTGACCATCGACCTCGACAAAGGCGACAGCCTCGCAATCGTCGGCACGTCCGGATCAGGCAAGTCGACGTTGCTTGGCCTGCTGGCCGGGCTCGATCTTCCCAGCTCCGGTGAGGTTCAGCTCGCGGGGCATTCGCTGGGTTCGCTCGATGAGGATGAGCGTGCCAGGGTTCGCGCCGAACACGTCGGCTTCGTCTTCCAATCGTTCCAGTTGCTCGACAGCCTCAATGCGCTGGAAAACGTCATGTTGCCGCTGGAGCTGCACGGCCGTCCGGACGCCGAAGCGCGCGCGACCGAACTGCTCGACCGAGTCGGTCTCGGCTCGCGCCTGCATCACTATCCGCGTCAACTCTCAGGCGGCGAACAACAACGCGTCGCCGTGGCTCGCGCATTCGCTGCCGAGCCGGACGTGCTGTTCGCCGACGAGCCGACCGGCAACCTCGACACGCACACCGGTGCGACCATCACTGAACTGCTCTTCGAGCTGAACCGAGAGCGCGGCACCACGCTCGTGCTGGTCACTCATGACGAGCGCCTGGCGCAGCGATGCCGTCGCTCGATTCGTCTCGCAGCGGGGCGTTTGGTTACCGACGGCGTCTCATCATGATGCGCGTCCCAGCCAGCCGGCTTGCCCTCCTCGCCCTACGCCAGCTATGGCGGGACGCCCGTGCCGGCGAATTGCGCGTCTTGTTCTTCGCCCTGGTCATCGCCGTGGCGGCGAGTACCGCCATTGGCTACTTTGGTGCCCGCCTGAACGATGCCATGCAACTGCGTGCTACCGAGTTTCTTGGCGCGGACCTGGTTTTGCGCGGCAGCACGCCCGCCCAGCCGGAACAGATCGAGACCGGGCGCCGCCTGCAGCTGGACCACGCTCAGGTGGTGGAATTCTCCAGCGTCATTGCAACCGATGAGAACCTGCAGCTGTCTAGCGTCAAGGCGGCAGGTAGTGGCTACCCGCTGCGAGGCGCGCTGCGCAGCGCGCCAGCGCCCTACGAGCCGGAGCAAACAAGCACGGGCCCGGCCCCAGGTGAAGCCTGGGCGGAGGCGCGCCTCTTCGCCGCGCTGGACCTGCAAATCGGTGACGAGATCGAAGTCGGCAATAAACCGCTGCGCCTGACTCGTGTACTGACCTACGAGCCCGACCGGGTGGGCGATTTCTACAGCCTGACGCCACGCGTGCTCATGCATCTGGACGACCTAGAGGCGACCGGGGTCGTTCAGCCGGGTAGCCGCGTTCGCTATCGCGACTTGTGGCGCGGCCCGAGCGAGCGCCTCCAGGCCTACCAGACCGCTATAAAAGAGACCCTGGAACCCAACCAGCGCATCGAGACGCCCAAGGATGGCAACCGGCAAATCGGCGGCGCCCTAGGCCGAGCGGAGCGCTACCTGAACCTGGCCAGCCTGGCGGCGGTGCTACTGGCGGGAGTCGCCGTCGCTCTGTCCGCTGCCCGGTTCGCCGCACGCCGCTTCGATGCCAGCGCCCTGCTCCGCTGCCTTGGCCTGTCGCGTCGAGAAGCGTTGATGCTCTACACGCTTCAGCTCGGTTACCTCGGGCTGGTCGCCTGCGCTGTCGGCGCGCTGCTAGGTTGGGCGGCACAGCTCGGGCTGTTCCATCTGCTGCGCGAGCTCATCGTCAACGAGATCCCACCGGCTACACCCTGGCCAGCACTTGCCGGCATGGCGACCGGTCTGGTCGCCCTCGCCGGTTTCGCTTTGCCGCCGCTCGCGGCACTAGGGCGTGTACCGCCGCTGCGTGTGTTGCGCCGCGACATGCTTCCCGTGCCGGCAAGCTCTTGGCTCGTCTATGGCACTGCGGTTGTCGCGCTGGGTGTCATCATGTGGCGCCTGAGCCTGGACCTACGCCTCACCTTGGCGCTGCTGGGCGGCGGGCTACTGGCAACCGTGGTGCTTGGCGGGCTGCTGTTGCTGACATTACGAGGATTGCGCCGCTTGCTCTCTGGAGCATCGCTTCCCTGGCGCCTTGGATTGGGCCAGTTGCTGCGCCACCCACTCGCCGCCGCTGGCCAGTCATTGGCATTCGGCCTGATCCTGCTAGCGATGGCGCTGATCGCCTTGCTGCGCGGCGAACTGCTCGACACCTGGCAGGATCAGTTGCCAGATGACGCGCCGAATCACTTCGTGCTCAACGTACTGCCGGCCGAGCGCGACGCCTTTGCCGAGCGCATCACCGCGCTGTCGGACCGCGCCGCGCCCCTGTACCCGGTCGTACCGGGGCGACTCGTGGCAATCAATGGCGAGCCTGTTCGTCAGCAGGTCACGAAGGACAGCCAGGGCGAGCGCGCCATTCGCCGTGATCTCAGCCTGACCTGGGCGCAGGAACTGCCCACGGATAACCGGATCATTGAAGGCCGATGGTGGGGCGGCACACCTGGCGAGCTGCCTGGTGTTTCCGTCGAAGCGGAGCTGGCCGAAAGCTTGCAGTTAGCCCTTGGCGACCGGCTCAGCTTTACCGTCGGTGGCGTTACTCGCGATGCGGTGGTGACAAGCCTGCGCGAGGTCAACTGGGACAGTTTCCAGCCCAACTTCTACATGATCTTCGAACCGGGCACGCTGCAGGACATGCCCACCACCTACATGACCAGCTTCCACCTGCCAGCCGGCAATGAGCGGGAATTGGTCAGGCTGGCGCGGGACTTCCCCGCCGCTACGGTGCTGCAGGTCGACGCGCTGCTGGTTCAGTTGCGCAGCATCCTGGGACAGGTGTCGATCGCCGTAGAGTACGTTCTGATGTTCGTGCTGGCGGCCGGGCTGGCCGTATTGTTCGCCGGGCTGCAGGCCACCTTGGATGAACGCATCCGTCAGGGCGCCCTGCTTCGGGCGCTGGGTGCCGAGCGGCGACTGCTGATACGAGCCCGCCGCACTGAGTTTGGGGTACTTGGCGCGGCCAGTGGCGCCCTTGCTGCACTGGGCTGCGAGCTGGTTAGCGCGTTGCTCTATCGCTTCGTGTTCGACCTGCAATGGCAACCGCATCCCTGGCTGCTAGTGCTACCCCTGATCGGCGCTGTCCTGGTAGGCGCGGCGGGCGTGATCGGAACGCGTCGGGCGCTCAACGCCAGCCCGCTCAACGTGCTGCGCGAAAATTGACGCACCTCCCCACCGCCCCTTTACCGACCGGAAGACCATGAGCCGCTACCGCCCACCCCGCCCCGCTGGAACACCGCTGATCACCCCTGAGGGTGAGGCACGACTACGCGCCGAGCTGCACGAGTTGTGGCACGTCAAACGCCCGAAGGTTACCCAATCGGTCAGTGAAGCCGCCGCTCAGGGCGACCGTTCGGAGAACGCCGAGTACACCTACGGCAAGAAGATGCTGCGTGAAATCGATAGCCGCGTCCGCTTCCTGACCAAGCGGCTCGAGAAACTCAAGGTCGTCAAGGACCGTCCCAGCGACCCCGGCAAGGTTTATTTCGGCGCCTGGGTAACTGTCGAGGACGAAGACGGTGAGCAAGGCCGCTATCGGATTGTCGGCCCTGACGAACTGGACCTGAAGAATGGGTATATCAGCATCGACTCACCGCTGGCGCGCGCCCTGGTTGGCAAGCCGCTGGACGCGGAGGTTCGGGTCGATACACCGACCGGCCCTAAAGAGTGGTACATCGTTGCGATCGACTACCCGTGACCATTCAGCCTCGAAAAGACTCATAAGTCATTATCTTCTGCGATCATGCGCCCAATGTGCAGGATGATCACAATCGGCATCACTTTCCGAAACACTGCGACCATCGGGTAACACGTCACGCCTATGCCTGCGGAGCGCATCGAACGCGCTAGCGCGCGTATCAGAGAGGATGCGTGCGGCTGCCGTGTGGCTGGCATGGATCCTGCCAATCTTGAAACTGCGGTACGCGCGGGCGCGCGGTGGATAGCCAAGGATTGCGCTGATCCCATTCACCTATAGACGAGTGCACCGATGAACAAGAACAAGACAGTGTTTGCTCTCTCGCTCAGCATGGCGCTTTCCGTTTCAGGCGACGTCAATGCTGGGCTATTTGGCTCCGGCGGCTACACCGAAACACGCTATCCCATCGTTTTGGCCCACGGCATGCTCGGTTTCGACAGCCTTCTGGGCGTCGACTACTGGTACGGCATTCCCAGCGCACTCAGACGAGATGGCGCAAAGGTCTATGTCACCGAAGTCAGCCAGTTGAATACTTCCGAGCTTCGCGGCGAAGAACTTCTCGCGCAGGTCGAGGAAATCGTAGCGATCAGCGGCAAGCAAAAGGTCAACCTAATCGGGCACAGCCACGGAGGCCCAACGATCCGGTACGTTGCAGCGGTCAGGCCTGATCTGGTCGCCTCGGTGACCAGTGTTGGCGGCCCGCATAAAGGTTCGGACGTGGCCGACCTGCTGCGCAGGATCCCAGAAGGCTCGACGGAAGAAGCCATCGTGGCGGGCCTGGTCAACGGCATGGGCGCGCTGATCAACTTCCTGTCCGGCAGTAGCAGCACCGCGCCGCAGAACTCGCTGGGCAGCCTGGAGTCGCTCAACAGCGAAGGCGCGGCCCGCTTCAACGCCAAGTATCCGCAAGGCATCCCCACGACCGCATGCGGTGAAGGCGCCTATCAAGTTAATGGGGTGCGCTACTACTCCTGGAGCGGTACTAGCCCGCTGACCAATCCACTGGACGTAAGCGACGCCATGATGGGTGCTGCAGCGCTGGCCTTCAACGAGCCCACCGATGGCCTCGTCGGGCGTTGCAGCTCGCACCTGGGGATGGTTATTCGGGACAACTACCGCATGAATCATCTCGACGAGGTCAATCAGGTATTCGGCTTGACCAGCTTGTTCGAGACGGACCCGGTCGCCGTCTACCGGCAGCACGCCAACCGGCTGAAGAACGCCGGTCTGTGAACAACCCGGGGCCTCGGCCCCGGCCTTTCGAGGCATCGACTCGTGATGAAGATTCTCGCACTCCTGTTCGTGCTGGCCGCGGCTGGCGGCTTCGTCATATTCGGCCAGCGCGATGCACCTGGCCTACAGCCCGACACAGCCCTTAAAGCACCACCTATTCAGGTTGGCGCACACAATGGCGAAGCAGCGCCGGCGCCCAACCGCGCCGAGCCAACCCCTGAGAAGGTGGGCCGCCTGCCCGCGTCGTTCATTCAGACCCAGCTCGATGGCAGTTTGCAGGTGGACACGGCTGGCAACTTGGTGGTCGATCAGAGCCTGCGCCAACGCTTCGACTATTTCCTAAGCGCCATCGGCGAGGAGCCGCTTGAAACCAGCGTCGGCCGGCTGCGTCGCCATCTCGAGACGCAACTCATGCAGCCTGCCCGCAGCCAGGCGCTCGACCTGCTCGGCCGTTATCTCGATTACAAGCGCCGGCTGCTTCAGCTCGAAAGTGCCCATCCGGTCCAGCCCGACCTGGCCGCACTCCACGCGCGCTTGGAGGCAGCGGAACGCTTGCGCAGAGAACTGTTCAGCGAGCAGGCCCACCGCGCTTTCTTTGCGGACGAAGAAGCGCTGGATCGGTCCACCTTGCAGCGGCTGGCCATTCGTCAGGATCCGCTTCTCGATGCGCGCACCAAGGGCGAAGCGCTGGACCGGCTTCTAAAGCAAGCGCCCACCGATTGGATCGAAACCCTGGCGCCCACGATGCACACCGAACTGAGCGAGCAAACGCGTATCTTGCAGGCGTCTGGCGGTACACCCGAGGCGCTCCGTGCGCTGCGCCAACAATGGGTCGGCAATGAGGCCACGAAACGGCTGGAGCAGCTGGATACCGACCGACAGGCATGGCGGCAGCGGCTCGTCGATTACCTGAGCGAGAAGTCACGCATCGAGCGCAGTCGCGGCCTTAGCGACATCGACAAACGTGCCGCAGTCACCCGCCTGGCAGAAGAGCGATTCAATGATGCGGAACGCTTGCGCCTGGCCGCCGCGCAAGAGCTGGCGGCCCGGGAACACGATTGAACGCTTATTTGGCCGCGCTCTGAGGTGCCCCTTCGAGCAGGTAGCGCTCGCGAGAATAGGCCAAGTAGTACTTGTTCACGGCGTTGACGTAACTGACCACTCCCATCCCCATGGTCTCCATGGCGATCCGCTCCACTTGGAAGAACCATTGGTCAGGGTTCAGCCCGCGTCGCCGCGCCTCGGCGCGAAGGCCTTGCACCCGCTGGGGCCCGAGGTTGTAGGCCGCTAGGACGAAGGCCATCCGCTCGCGGTCATTGAGCCGGCTACTGGCGAAGAACTGCTGACGGATGCTTGCGAGATACTTCGCGCTGGCCAGCACGTTGTTATCCAGCGTACCGATGTCGCGTACGCCCATACTGCGCGCCGTGGCGGGCGTCACCTGCATCAGGCCCGTCGCACCGGCGGCGCCCCGAGCAGCCGGGTTCAGCGTGGACTCCTTGAACGCCACCGCCGCCAGATTAAGCCAGTCGAGCTGCTGCTGTTCGGCGTACCGCTGCAATGTCGGGCGCACCTTTTCCAGCCTCTGCCGACCTAACCGGTCGAGCGGATACTGCACCCGATACAGCCGCCGATAGACGCGCACGAACGCTGCGTCCTGATTGTCCGGCGGGCTGTATCGCTCCAGGAAACGGTCGACCCTGGCACGCAGGGTGCGTGCATCCTGGCGCACGAACCAGTGCATATCGGCCGGCTTGCCAAGCGCCAGCCCCGTTTCAAGGCGCAGTTTCGGCATCACCTTCGCCCAACGCTTGGCAATGGTGTCTTCCACGACCGTGGCGGTGTAGATGCCAGCCTGCACCATCTCCAGCACGTCTTCGACTGCCAGCGAAGGGTCGACCCACTCGATGGCAATCGGCGATTTGCCGGCCTTCATCAGCTCGCGGTTCAGTTGCGCCAGCAGTGGCCCGGCAGCACTCCCCGCAGGTAACGCGAGGCTCCGGCCTGATAGTTGTTGCAGCCGCTGGTAACGGGGGCCGCCCTGGCGACCAACAAGAATCATCGACACATCGTCGACCACTGCCCGGCTGCGACTGACATTACGAGCGGGGCCTGAGTCGAGCAGCTCGCCGGGGGCCACAAGGTCGCCCTCGCCGCGCTGCAGCGCGGCAAGCAACTGATCCTTCGCCCTGGGCACAATTTCCAGATGGATGGGCATGCCCTTGCCACTGCGATTGAGAAACTGCTCGAACGCACGCAGCCGGACATACTCGACGCCAATGGCTTCGCCCCTAACTTCACCTGAACTATTGCGGCTCTGGTTGACCAGTACGCGCAACACACCACTGCGGCGAATCTCAGCGAGATCGCGTACCGTATCGCCCGATTGCCAGGCTACCGGCCCGACCACGCGCGCAATCGCCGGCCAGGGCGCAGCGAGCGCCAACAGGCAGATCAAAAGAGGCAGTAATCGGGTCATCGAACAGCTCGAAATCAGGGCAGCCAGGCGGAGCAGCCACCGTGGGGCCGCGAAGATTGTCACAGCGCGAGCGAAGCTGCCAGTCGCCCCGCATATATGACGTGAAGAATGAATCGCAACTCACTGATTCATATATTTATATTTTGATTTTATAAGCGAGGCGGCCATGCAACTCGTCGATATTGGCGTCAACTTGACCCACCCATCCCTTGCCAAGCGCGCGTCTGAGGTCCTGGCGCGCGCCGAGGCGGCGGGCGTCGCGCAGATGATTTTGACGGGCACCAGCCTCGACGAGAGCGAAGCGGCCTTGCGGCTGTGCCGCGAACTGGACGAATGCCAGCGACGGCTGTTCTGTACCGCAGGCGTCCACCCCCACGACGCTCGCCAATGGACATCCGACAGCATCGCCCTGCTCAGAGACTTGCTGGCGGAGCCGGAGGTGCGTGCCGTAGGTGAATGCGGGCTGGACTTCAACCGCGACCTATCGCCTCGCGCTCAACAGGAGCGCGTGCTGGAGGAACACCTCCAACTGGCTGTGGAAACTGGCCTGCCGGTATTCCTGCATGAACGCGACGCAGACGTGCGCATGGTCGAGATCCTCGCGGATTACCGTGATCGCCTGACGGCCGCCGTGATCCATTGCTTCACCGGTGAACAGCGGGCGCTGTATCGCTACCTCGATCTGGATCTGCACATCGGCATCACCGGCTGGATCTGCGACGAGCGCCGCGGCACCCACTTGCACCCGTTAGTTCGTGACATCCCGCACCACCGTCTGATGCTGGAAACCGACGCGCCCTATCTGCTACCCCGCACCCTGCGACCGAAGCCGAAAAGCGGTCACAACGAACCGGCCTTCCTGACCGAAGTGCTGCGGGAGGTCGCACACCACCGCCAGCAAAGCGAAGACATCCTGGCTGCACAGACCACCGCAACGGCCCGCGCATTTTTCGGTCTGGGCACGGTCGATCAGCGCTGAGCTAAAGCCGACAAGCAGGCTGCCGTTATATGAACTGATTCTCGACTTTCAGGCTGCCGAGTCAGCCTGCCCCTCCGCCTGAAAAAGTAAGGGCACTCATGCTTCTCTGGATTCGTGACCTGTCGCTGAAGTACAAATTCTGGGCCCTGAACATGGTGAGCTTCGCCATCGCCCTATTGCTGGTGCTGTTCGCCCTGCAGCTGGAGCAAAACGCGCGCAGCGAAGACGCCAAGGCAAACGCGCAGCGGCTCGCTGCTGTCATGCAGGCCTGGCCGCAAGATGCGCCACTACCCGCGCTTGAGCAGATCGTTCAGTCGCCAGCCGGTCAGCCGATCCGTGTCGATGGCCAGCCGCTCCCGGCCACGCAGGGCTGGATCGGGCTTGCCCATGATCGCCTGTTCGCCGAATCGCCTGCCGTCGGCGCCGCTCTGCTCAGGACAGCATCGAACGAAACGCTTGCTATCGTGGCGCGCTCACCAAGCGTGCTGCAGCTTCTGCGTGCGCACTTCTGGAGCTACGCCTTGGCCGTCGCCTTGTTGATGCTGATCCTGCTGGCGGCCTCACAAGTGCTGATCCGCTTCCTGCTGAGCCACCTGAACACGTTGAAGGACGTGATGCTGCATGTGGAGCGCAGCGGTGACTTGGCCGTGCGTGTTCCGCTCGACAGCCGCGACGAGG
Organism: Stutzerimonas chloritidismutans; assembly: GCF_051486945.1. Lineage (GTDB taxonomy): Bacteria > Pseudomonadota > Gammaproteobacteria > Pseudomonadales > Pseudomonadaceae > Stutzerimonas > Stutzerimonas chloritidismutans_B. The sequence goes on from NZ_JAHVDX010000001.1 coordinate 562,766, forward strand.
TTGGCCAGATGGCCGGTGCGTTCAATGCCATGCAGGCCGGCTACCAGCGAATAGTAGGCACTGTTGCCGAGGCTGCCACCCGTTTGGACCAAGGCGCCGGGCACCTGGCTGCCGGCATGAGCGACGTGCGCCGGGGCATGATCGGGCAGCAGAGTGAAACTGACCAGGCAGCCACGGCGATCAACGAGATGACCGTCACCGTTCACCATATCGCCGAACATGCCCGTGCAACCCGCGATCAGTCGCAGCATGCGGACGGGCTTGCCAGCGAGGGGCAGCAGGTCGTGGCGCGGGTGGAACGATCCATATCCAACCTGTCGCGGGGTGTCCAGCAGACCGCCGAAACGATTGGCCAGCTCGCCGCCGACAGCCAGAAAATCAACGGCGTCGTCGGGGTAATCCACGGTATCGCCGAGCAGACCAACCTGCTGGCGCTCAACGCGGCCATCGAGGCGGCACGCGCCGGCGAAATGGGCCGTGGCTTTGCAGTGGTCGCCGACGAGGTACGCAACCTCGCCAAGCGGGTTCAGGTTTCGACGGATGAAATCACCCAGATGGTGACGGGCTTGCAGTCGATGACACGCGACGCGGTGGAGTTCATGAACGAGAGCTCGCTACAGGCCGACGGTTGCGTGCGCGAGGCCCAAGAGGCCGGCACCGCGCTCGAAGCGATCACCCTGGCGGTTGCGCAGATGCGCGATAGCAATACGCAGATTGCAGTTGCCGCCGACCAGCAAAGCGCGGTCGCCGAAGAGCTGAACCGCGCCGTGACCGGCATACGCGATGTGACCGAACAAACGGTGCAGCAGACAATCGCCTCGGCCAACACAAGTGCTGAGCTCGCGGCGCTATCAGGTGACCTCGGCAAGGCCATTCAGCAATTCAAGCTCTAAGCTGCATTGCGCTAGCCGAACACCGTCACCGTCTGGCGGCTCAGCGCGAGCAGTTCGCCCTCAGCCGTCCACAGGCCAGCCGCGCAATGGCCGTAGCCGTCGCGAGCGTGCTCGATGAGCGCCCGATAGCGGCACCAATCATGGGTGTCGATTGCCGGCAGTGGCTGGACGAACTCAATCGTCCAGGTCAGCGAACTGCCCGGCGCGAAGCCTGTGAGATGTGGCAATACAGCCGGCGGCCAGGCGTCGACGAGCGCCAGCAGGTGTGAGACCGTCACTGGCTCGCGAACGATGTCGCCCCGTTGGCGAACCCAGCCGCCCATCTCCCGCGAGCGGTTGCCGGAAAAAGGCAGCCCACCGATTCCCCAGCGCATTGCCAGATGGCGCGTGAATTCGGGCGTCATACCGGGGACATAAGGCAATTCCTGGCAGCTCGCGACTGGAGGAAGGTCCGGCGCAGGCTCCGCCTCGACACGCACGGCCGATTCGCGCGGCGCCCCGAAGCTACCCTGCACCAAGGTCACTACCTGCCCACCTTGCACGGCGCGGCCGAGTACCTGACTTACCGCCCGCCCCTCACGCAGAATTTCGGCCTCGACGCTCACGGGCGTGTCGACCTGCAGCGGTCCAACGAAGGTGATCGCCAATGACCGCACGGGGCGGTCCGCCGGCACTTGCGCTTGCATCGCTTCCTACACAAGCGCAGCCACGAGCCCGCCAAAACCAGCTCGGCCTTGGCCCCAGCTGGGCGGGATTATCACGTCCCGGGGATTGTCGCGCGTCGCTTGAATCAGTTCGGACAGTGTCATCTCGGTCTCTCGTCAGATTTGCCGACATCCTAAGGCGCAGTGGCACACGGCGGTAGCAGGCAAATCTGCTGATTGGTCTGCCATTGCGGTCGTCAATGGGGAGTTCGGATCAGCGCCACCGCAGTCGCAGACGCCGCCTGAGGTACTTCAGTAAGCGTTGTACCTCTGGCAGTGCGTCAGCATGCCCGCCGTAACGCGCGCGTTCGTAGCCCTCGGCGAAGCGGCGAATCGGCTCGGCCGCCTCTGGGATGGCGCGGGCGGCCCGCTCGGCGAAATCACGCGCACCTTCACCCCGATCGCGCGTAACGCCACGCCGCGCCAGGGCGCGCTCGAAACCGCGAAAGAGTCGCAGCTGGGGATCGCGTTCACGGGCCCAGGGCTTGAGCAGGACTAGAGCGAGAACCAGGATCAACGCTGCGCCAATGGCCACCATGATCACCCCGAGCCGACCACCGTCGAGCTTGCCGAACACACCGCGAAGCAGGTCCATCTGCCGCTCGCCCTGATAGCCAAGAACCCAGCGCTGCCATCCGTAGTTGAGGCTGTCCCAATTCAAGCGCAGCTCGTTGAGCCAGCCGAGGTCACGGTAGCGCCGCAAATTCATCAGCGTGTCGTCGAACAGCTCCTGCTCGTCGGCCAGTGCCTCTTCGAGCCCCCGCTCGATACGCTCAGGGGCCACCTGGAAGGTCGGGTCCACGCTGACCCAGCCGCGCCCCTGCACCCAGTACTCGACCCACGCATGAGCATCGAGCTGGCGAACGGCTAGATAATTTCCTGAAGGGTTCAGTTCGCCACCCTGGTAGCCCGCCACGACACGTGTAGGAATGCCAGCCGCCCGTAGCACGAAGGTCATGGCACCGGCGTAGTGAATACAGAAGCCGCGGCGCGTATCGAAAAGAAAACCATCGACGATGTGCGAGCCTACCGATGGCGGCCGAAGCGTGTACGCGTAGGGCTCCCGATTGAAGTGCGAGAGCAGCGCTTGCACGAGCGCCTCGGGCTCAGGGTGCTGACGGCGAAGCGCGACCGCCCACTCTCGGCTGCGCGGGTTACCGCCTGCCGGCAATTGCAGCGACCGTTCGAGCGTCTCAGCCGGCGCGGCAGGCTCGCGTTGCGCCTGCGGCCAGGACCTGACGCCATACATAACGGGCTGGTCCACCGGTCGCGCACGCTGGAGGTGAAAGTCGGGCATCAGCCGCGCATCGGCCACGCGCAGCTCGGGGACGTCCAGCGCGTACAACCAGGGCCGCCCGCTGGGTTGCATGACGATGCTGTAGTTCAGCGGTTCGCCCGCCGGCTCCCATGCCGGTGACGGCCCGAAGGTACCGGTGACGGCCTGAGACCAACGTCGGCCATCGAAGCGTTCGAAGGTAACCGCTCGCCAATAGAGCGCGTCACGCGGCGGGACCGGGCCCTCGAAGCTGGCGCGAAACGCTAACGCGCTGGAGCGGCTAAGCTGTGCGATGTCTCCTGGCGACATGCTGTCTGCTAGGCCCGTCACACCCTGCCCACTCGGCTGCGGCAATGACCACAACGGCCCCAACCGCGGAAAGAACACGAACAGCACCAGCATCAGCGGGACGGCCTGAAGAAGCAGCGAGCCAGCGAGGCGCAGCGTCGGCCAGGGGTGAGTTTCGACACGGCTCTGCTGCAAGCCGATCATCGCGGCGAGCAAGGCAGTAACCGGCAGCAGGCTATACACACCCGCGATCAGGGAGTCATTGAACAGGTAACTGGTCACCACCGCGAAAAAGCCCAAGAAGATCAGCACCAGTGCGTCCCGGCGGCTGCGCATCTCGACCAGTTTCAGAATGAAGGCGGCGATCAGCAGCACGGCGCCGGCATCGAGCCCGATCAGGCTGCCGCGAGACAGGTAGACCCCCGCCGCGGTTCCGACCATCATCGCTGCCTTTACCCAGGGTCGTGGGTACGCGGCGCGCATGCGGAATATCTGCACGCGCCAGATCGCGCAGCCCAGCCATAGCCCAATGATCCACAGTGGCAAATGGCCCAGGTGCGGGACGATGACCAGCACCTGGGCGACCAGCAGCCACACCAGACCGTTTCGCGGAATCGGCTGCACCGCACTCACGCGGTTCGCTCCTGTGCTTGGCCAAACAACGCGAGTTCGCGCAGACACAGCGCGCGATGGTCGGTGCCAAGGTCCGGGCCAACCGGCTGGCCGCTAAGTTTCAGGCTAAACGGTTGCTGACGGGCCGACAGCTCGACCACCCAGTGGCAAAGTACCGACAGCCGCGACTCCAGATCGCCGCCCAGCGCCTCCAGGTCAAGCAGCGGCTCCTGGCCGGCCAGGGCAGCGAAATCCTTCACCAGCAGCCCCTGCCCGCGTGAAAACGCTTTCCAGTGCAGGCGACGCCTCGAGTCGCCCGGCTGCCACTGGCGCAACCCCTGAAAATCATCGACGCCGCGCCCGGCTGCATGCAGGCCCGGGTCCTCGTCATCGCCCTCACCGACTCTGGCCGGCAGGCTGGCCGCCTCGGGCCGCGGATAGACGAGCGCCGCCAACTGCAAGTCGACCCAGCTCCACGCCACCAGGATGCCAAGCGGGAAACGGCTCTCGACGCGCAAACGCCCAGGCCGAAGCCAGCCACGCCGATCGGTCGGCAGGCTGAGTTCAACCTCGCAGGTTCCGCCCGCTGGCACATCGAGCACCTGTAGACCACTTCGCGGCCAACCCAGCGCGACCGCCTGGTAGGCGCGACCGGGACTCTCGAGCCGGACCCGCAGACGTGCCTGCTCGCCGAGAAACACCGGCTCGGCGCCGGCCGCCTGCAGAATGAGCCCGGCAAGGTTGCGCCAGGTATGCAGAATCGCTACGACGTACACCGAGCCAAGCAGAAAGGTCAGCGCATAAGCCAGGCTGTTCTGGTAATTGATGGCAGCCAGCAGCATCAGCACCATTGCGACGAGGTACGTCAGGCCGATACCCGTCGGCATGATGAAGATCCGACGCTGGTCCAGGCGCACGCTCGGCCCGGGCGGAATACGTTGCAACAGCCAACGCTCACGGAGCCGGGGCAGCCATCTCATGTCGCCGCGCTCATCGACAGGCCGGATACCACCTCAAAGCACCGGAACTTCACGCAGCAACCATTGCACCAGCGCGCCACCGCCGTGACCGGTCGCGTCCGCACGCTCGCGCAGCCGGTGACCCACGACCGGAGGCAGCACCGCCTGCACGTCCTCGGGTATCACATAGTCGCGCCCATCGAGGTAGGCCCAAGCCCGCGCCGCGGCGAGCAGCGCCAGACTACCCCGTGGAGACAGGCCCCAGGCGAATTGCGGTTGCGTGCGGGTGGCCTCGACCAGGCGCAACACGTAATCGACCAGCGCATCACTGACGCGCACTTCGGCGACCTCTCCTTGCACGGCCCGTAGCACGGCTCTGTCCATTTGAGGTTCCAGACGCGTTAGCAGCTCGCGGCGAGAGTCACCGAGCAACAAAGCCTTCTCCGCGGCCTTGGCGGGATAGCCGAGCGACAGGCGCATGAGAAAGCGGTCGAGTTGGGATTCGGGTAACGCAAAGGTTCCGCCGGAACTCACCGGGTTCTGCGTGGCTATCACGAAGAAGGGATCTGGCAACGGGCGCGTCGCGCCCTCGATGGTCACCTGCCCCTCCTCCATGGCTTCGAGCAGTGCGCTCTGGCTTTTCGGAGTGGCGCGGTTGATCTCATCGGCCAGGATCAGCTCGGCAAAGATCGGCCCAGGATGAAAGACGAAGCCTGCGCTTTCCTTGTCGAACACCGAGGTACCGAGGATATCGCCGGGCAGCAGATCAGAGGTGAACTGGATGCGCTGGAAGTCGAGCCCCATGACGCGCGCAAGCGCGTGACTGAGTGTGGTCTTGCCCATGCCGGGCAGGTCTTCGACCAGCAGGTGACCGCGCGCCAGCAGGCAGGCCATGGCCAGTCGCACCTGTGATTGCTTGCCGAGCAGCACTTCATTGACCGCTCGCAGACAGACATCCAATCGGGCACGCATACGACTCTCCTTTGTTCGTTACGGCGATCCTACCGGGCCGCGAGCCTCAGGCAAGCCGATCGAAACCTGCGGTGACGAAGTTGTGATCAGCCGCTTGTCCCGGATGCTGCGAAAACTTAGGGGCGCTGCATCTCGAAGCGCTCACGGGTGTAGCTGTAAGCCGCACCACCGAGGCGGCCGACAACGTCCAGCCGCGCGGGATCGACGCGGCCACGCGCGTCCAACACCGCGTCATCGATATGCGCGATCAGCACCTCGGCGAAGATCAACTGGCAATTGGGTGAGTGAGCCGGGTACGGCAAGATCTGCGCGACGCGGCATTCGAAGGCGACCGGCGCGCCAGTCACCCGTGGCACATTTACCCGCTGCGAGGGTTCGCAGGCGATGCCGCAATACTCGAATTCGCTGAGCCCATGCGCAAGCGCCGCTGCCGAGGCGTTCATCGCTTCGGCCTGGCCCGCGCTCACCAGCTGCACGACCAGTTCACCCGTCTCCTGCGCATTGCGCGCGGTGTCCTTGGGCGAGCCGTCTTTCAGTCCGACGTTGATCAACAGGGTGGGCGGGTCGCTGCTGATCACTTGGAAAAAGCTGAACGGTGCCAGGTTGCTGATCCCGCTTGCGGCGCGAGTGGACACCCAGGCGATGGGGCGAGGCGTAACCGTGGAGGTAAGCCAGCGATAGGCGTCCAACGGCGCCAAGGTGGTGAAGTCGAGCTGCATGCTTGGGTTCCTGCGACCGGCGTTGAGCGTGAGGCAGTGGCGGCCGCTGGGCCGCCACACGGGAGGAAGTTCAGCGACCAGCGCGCGACTCGCGCAGGTAGAAACGTGCTTTCTTGGCCTTCTCGACACAGCCCTGGTAGGCCTCGAATTGCTGCTGGGTCTTGGCACCGGTCAGCAGGGCCATGGCCTTTGAATAGCTAACGGTCCCGGCAAAACCCTCAGCCTCGGCCAGGCTCTGTTCTTCCCAGGCAGCGTTCAACTGCGAGGCGCAGCTGTCCCGGTAGGCGGTTTTTGCGGCGCAGCCGGTCAGGGCCAGCGCGATCAGCGACAAACAGATCAGGTGCTTCATCGATACATCCCTCGTTTTCGATAACGACTCAGGTTGGTTGCCCCGCGGCTCGCGCCTTCAGGAACTCGACCACGGCATCTTGCTCACCAGTGAACTCGATTCGCGAGGCTTTGCTCTCGCGCTGGTATACGTACATCGGGTCGTAATAGTGCGTCAGCAAGGCTTCGATCCATTCACGATGCAAATCGACCGCGCCGCTACTGGCCTGCTCGGCAAGTGCCTGGTCCATGATCGCGGCCAGTCGTTTATAGGCTTCGCCACCGAGCCGCTTGCTGATATTGACCAGACTTTCGCGCAAACGCTCGCTGAACGCTGCGAAGCCCTCCTCACCCAGCTCCGCAATGAACTCGGCACAGAGATCGATGACATAGTCACGCAAGATGCGCTCGACGCGGCTTTCCAGGCTGTCTTCGAGCCAGACCAGCGGATATCGCTGCATGCCCTGGTACAGGGGTAGCGGGATGGAGCATCGCCCGACTAGCCGCGCTTCGTCTTCGAGCACGTATTGCCCACGGCCCGCAGCTTCCATTTTCAGTAACCGAATGGCCAGAGCGTTCTCGAAATCGATCTGCGCTGGCTGCGGCGTAGCGCGCTTGCCGAAGCTCGACCCGCGGTGGTTGGCAATGCGTTCCAGGTCGACGCTGTCGTCCAGGCGGGCCAACACCTCGGTCTTACCGGTCCCGGTCATGCCGCCCACAAGGATAAAGGCGTTGCGCTCGGCGGCGTGCTCGGTGGCTTCGACCAGGAAGTGGCGCATCGCCTTGTAGCCCCCGATTACCCGCGGGTACTCGATACCGGCTTCGGCCTTCAGCCATTGCTGGACCAATAGCGAGCGCAGGCCGCCGCGAAAGCAGTAGATGTAGCCCTCGGGATGGTGCTTGGCAAAACTGGCCCAGGCCTCGATTCGCTCGGCCTTGAGCTTGCCCGATACCAGGCGGTGCCCGAGTTCGATCGCCGCCTGCTGTCCGTGCTGCTTGTAGCAGGTGCCGACTTTTTGCCGTTCGACATCGTTCATCAGCGGCAAATTGACCACGCCAGGAAACGCACCCTTGGAAAACTCCACCGGCGCGCGGGCATCCATCATCGGGACATCGTTCAGGAACAGCCTGCGGTAATCATCGGTATCGCGCCGCATCAATGAACCTCGACGGCAAAGCTGCCGGCCTCAACGAATTCGCCGATGGGCTCGAGTGCCAGGCCTAGCCCTGCCGCCATCTCGCGAAACTGCTCGTCACCCTCAGGCGCCACCGCGACCAGCAAGCCGCCGCTGGTCTGCGGATCGCACAAAAGCTGTTTACACGCATCGTCCAATGGGGCGATGCGCTCGCCATAGCTGTCGAAATTGCGCCCCGTCCCGCCGGGCACACAACCTTGTTGGAGGTAATAGTCCACGCCCGGCAGACTCGGCACCCGTGCATAGTCGATACGTGCCGTAAGGCCGCTGCCATCAGCCATTTCCACAAGGTGCCCGAGCAGACCGAACCCGGTGACATCGGTCATCGCTCGGACGCCTTCGAGCTTCGCAAAGTGCGCGCCAGACGTGTTGAGCGTGCACATCCAGTCGCGCGCAAGACCAATGTCTTCCGCGCGCAATATCGCTTTTTTCTCTGCGGTGGTGAGGATGCCAATGCCCAGCGGCTTGGTCAGGTAAAGCCTGCAGCCAAGCGTCGCGGTGTCGTTGCGTTTCATCTGCTGCTTGTCGACCAAGCCGGTTACTGCCAGCCCGAAAATCGGCTCGGGCGCGTCGATCGAATGGCCGCCGGCCAACGGAATACCCGCGGCATCGCAAACAGCTCGCCCACCGGCGATGACATCCCGCGCTACCTCCGGTGGCAGGACGTTGACCGGCCAACCAAGGATGGCGATCGCCATCAGGGGGCTGCCCCCCATGGCGTAGATGTCGCTGATGGCGTTGGTTGCAGCGATGCGCCCGAAATCGTAAGGGTCATCGACGATCGGCATGAAGAAGTCAGTTGTCGAGACCACGCCGCGCGTGTCGTCGATTCCATAGACTGCCGCATCGTCCCGCGAGGCGTTGCCGACCCAAAGCCGAGGGTCGAGATTTTGCGCGCCGCTACCGGCGAGGATGACGTCCAGCACCTTCGGCGATATTTTGCAGCCGCAGCCGGCACCGTGGCTGTATTGGGTAAGGCGGATGGGTTCGCTCATTGAGTGGCTCTCGCGACGCTGGCAAAACGGGCGGCGATTGTAGCAAGAAGCCCCAGTGAAGACGGCACGCCAGATCGGCGCGGACCCGCCTCTTGAAGCCGGCCGCCGCAGGCGTGAAGCTAATGCCCCTGCAAAGGGAGAATCGCATGGGCAAAAAAGTCGCACTGGTATTGGGCTCTGGTGGCGCGCGGGGTTATGCGCACATCGGGGTGATCGAGGAGCTTACGGCCCGAGGATACGAGATCAGCTGTATCGCAGGCTGCTCGATGGGCGCAGTCGTAGGTGGCATCTTCGCCGCCGGGAAGCTGGATGAATACCGGGCCTGGATCGAGAGCCTCGACTATTTCGACCTGTTGCGCCTGATGGACCTGAGTTTCAGCCTGGGGGCCATTCGTGGGGAAAAGATCTTCGGGCGGATCCGCGAGATGCTGGGCTCCATCAACATCGAAGACTTGCCCATTCCCTACACCGCGGTAGCGGCGGACCTCACCAACCAGCAGGAGATCTGGTTTCAGGAAGGCAATCTGGAACTGGCGATGCGCGCCTCCGCGGCGATCCCCAGCCTGTTCACTCCGGTGATGCAGGGCAGCCGGATGCTCGTCGACGGCGGCATTCTGAACCCTTTGCCAATCGTGCCGGTGGTGTCCAGCCACAGCGACTTGATCATCGCGGTGAACCTCAACGGTAACAATCATCGCCAATATCCACTGCCGGAAATCCTGCGGCCCGGGCGGTTCGACGCGATGGTCAGCTCGATCAGCTCACATTTGCCGTTCTGGCGAAACGACGCCAAGGGTCTGGAAGATCAAAGCGGCGAATTCGAACCGTCCGACGTCTTGCTCGAGGAGCAGGCCGCGACAGCTCCGAGCGGGCGCAGTGCACCGAAATCCGCGGAAGGTTCGAGGGTGGTGGACGTCGGCGGCCCCGCGTCGCTGCTGGAGTTGATCAATCAGAGTTTCGAGGTTATGCAGTCTTCGCTGACGCAGTACAAGATCGCCGGGTATCCACCCAACGTGCTGATCAACATTCCCAAGCGAGCCTGCCGCTTCTATGAGTTCTACAAAGCACCGGAGCTGATCCAGCTTGGCCGGATCATCGCCCGGGACACGCTCGATCGCTACGAGCTCGAGCAGGCGTGATCAGTCCACATGCGCGCCGGGCAACCGCTCCGGCGCGACTGCTTCGGGGACTTCCTTGATCAGCCAGTCGCCGAGCAGGCTGTAGGCGACCGCAAGCAGCGTAGGGCCTAGGAAGAGCCCCATGAAGCCGAACGCCAACACACCACCGAACACACCCAGCAGCACGACCACCAACGGCAGGTTGCCGCCACGGCTGATCAGGTAGGGTTTCAGCACGTTGTCCACACCGCTGATGATGAACATCCCCCACACCCCCAGGAAGATCGCCATGCCGTATTGCCCCTGCCAGGCCAGCCATGCCACAGCCGGCCCCCAGACCAAGGGCGGCACCATCACGAAGCTGAACGCGAAGGTCATCAGGCCCAGGATCAGCGCGCCAGGTACCCCGGCGATGCTGAACCCGATATAGGCAAGGATCGCCTGCGCGGCGGCCGTTCCGATGACACCGTTGACCACGCGTTGCACGGTGCCGGCAACCAGCTCGAGATAGTGGTCAGCGCGTTCGCCGATCAGGCGATGCAGCAGGCTATGGACGAACGCCGCCAGCTTGGGGCCATCGCGGTAGAAGAAAAAGACCAGGACCAGGCTTAACGCCAGCTCAAGCATGCCACCGCCGATTCGGGCGCTGCGCACCAGCAACCAATTACCGACCTGGCCAACGTAAGGCCGGATGGTCGCGAAAAATGCGGTGCCCTGCTCGTCCAACGTATTCCACAGCGTCACCAGGCGATCGCCGACCAGTGGAAGCTCACCGAGCCAGGCCGGTGGCGCGGGGAGGCCCTGAACCTGCAGGTTGTGCACCAGTACGTTCACCTCACGAATCTGGTCCGCGATGTTGAACCCGAGCCAAACCAACGGCACGGCGACCAGCACCATCCAACCGAAGGTGAGCAGCGAGGCCGCCAGCGTCGAGCTGCCCTTCAGCCAGCGGGTCAGGACTCGCATCACCGGCCAACTGGCGAAAGCCAGCACTGCGGCCCAGAACAGCGCCGATGCGAAAGGCGCCAGCACCCACAGGCAGGCGCCGAGCAACACCAGGAGCAGAATCTGCACCAGCAGGCGATCGTTGTTGAGCATTGAGTGATACCTATCGGAAACGGGCGCACCTTGAACAAGGCGCGCCGGCAGGGACGCTATTGGGGCGCGAAACCGGTTTCAACGCAAGAGGCGGATCACCAGGCCAGGCTCATCCGAATCGACTGCATCGATCCGCCGAGCCTTCACTCGTTCGGCCCGTAATGCTTCCAGCCAGGCAGCTGCACCTTGACCGGACAATTCGATACGCATGGTGCTGTCGAGCCGCAGCACGTTGGCCAGCAGCGCACCCCACTCGGCGGTGGGCTCGGCGGGCAAACGAGGCAGGTTGAGTTTGCCCGTAGTCTTTAACTGGCGAAGCAGGGTCGCCGGATTGGGCAGGATCACCCCAAGGGTTTGACCAGGAAGGAAGCGCTCGACTTGCAGATAGGGCCGCCCATTACCACGCGTGATGCCATACAGCGCCATCAGCTCATCGGCCTCTCCAGGCATGCGCGCCAGCAGGAAGGCCTGCTGCGCATCTGGACCGTAAAGCATGGCACGCTGAAACACTTCGTTTGCCCACAGACTGCTCGACCCGCACGCGCGCCCTTCACACCAGTACAGCAGCTCGGCGCCAGCATCCAATAAATGCTGTCGGCCCTGCTCAAAGGCTTCGATACCGCTGTGCACGCTGGGCAAGAGATACGTTACAGCGGTCAATTCGCCGGGCGCGCTGACCTGATCGCCCATCCGCAGGCGACCACTGATCCGCCGGATCGAATCGAGCGGATAGGTACGTTCGAGAACGTCCTGCTGCTTGAACCCGACGATCTCCGCCCGTGGAAAACGCGGCAGCGTCTCGAAATCGCGGCTACCTGGCAGGTCTGCCGCGACAGTGACGGCACTGAACAGCGCCAAGGGGGCGATCCATGAACCTCGCATTGTGCTCCTCGACACACCGCTGTGGCCGGGCAAACCGGCCGACTCGACCTGCCTCTTGGGCAATGGTCGCGCGGAGGGTGTTGATCCGATCATGTACGGGGGCTACTTGTTGAAACCAGGCGTCAGCCTCACCAGTTGCTAAAAGCAAGTCAAGCAAGGCTTTGCGACAGATTCTTGCGGAACGGCTCAGCGGCCAAGGAAGGAATTGAAGACCGAAGCCACTGCCTGTGCGCCTTGATCATCGTCCAGATGCAAGTGATGGCCGCCTGGCAGGCGATGCCGCTCGAACGGAAAGCCATCGACCAGCTCGCGCATGGCCGGCTCGATCATCAGCCCCTGTTCAGCGAGCACCAGGCTCACCGGGCATTCGACCCGCTCGACGAAAGCCAACGCATGGGCGCGCGTCAGGCGCAAAGGTGAGGGCAGCATCAGCCGCGCATCGGTGCGCCAGGTCAACCCTCCCGGCACCGGCATCAATCCCCGCTGGGCGAGGCGCTCGGCCGCCTCGCGACTAACCGCCCCGACGCCCTTCATGCGCGCCGTGACAGCCTGTTCAAAGCTCGCATAGACGGGTTTGCGGGCATCATCGACCTCCAGCAACGCACGCAACGCCTCGCCCAGCTTCTGCGGCGCCGCCGGCGCTTCGCCCGTGTACGGAATGACCCCATCGATCAGCGCCAGCCGCTCGACTCGTTCAGGCATCGCGCCCGCCAGCAGCACCGACACGATCGCCCCCATCGAATGCCCCAGCAGGGTGAACCGTTGCCAGCCAAGCTGCCCCGCGACCTGGAGCACGTCATGCGCGTAATCCCAGATGTTGTAAGCGGCGCCGGCTGGTCGGTGGGCCGAATGGCCATGCCCGGGCAGGTCCAGCGCAACGATCCGTACACCCTCGAGCAGCGGCGCGAGACGCGAGAACGTCGCAGCATTGTCTAGCCAGCCATGCAGCGCAATGACCGGCCTGCCCTGCTCCGGCCCATAAAGATGAGCTGCCACCTCGATGTGCGGCAGCGTCAGGCAAATCTCTTCGAATGCGTATGTCATGCCGCGCCTCGCTGACCAGGGCCAGCCCAGCGGCCGAACAGGTCGCGCAGCAGCAGGGCCGTCTGCCCAGGCCGCTCTAGCGGAAACATATGGCCGCCAGGCATGCTGTGGGCTTCGCCGAGTGCAACCAGGCGTAGCAGGAACGCATGGTGAGGTAAAACGACCCGACTCTGCCGCCCACGGACGACCGCCAACGGTATCGCCAGCGCATGCGGCCAACCCGGCGTGACGTGCGGGACGCTGCGATAGATGCTGATCTCGGTCTGCGGATCGAAGCGCAGTCGAACCCCGCGTTCGCACGGTTGCAAGCCGCAGCTGACGTATGCGTCCAGGCACTCCGGATCGAAGGTGCGAAACAACGGTCTGCTGGCGAAATAGCGCCGTGCTTCCTCGACACCGCTGAACGCCTCGCGGCGGCCCAGGGTGCGGCCGGCGGGCGTGAGCCGGTCAATGAAGCCCAGCTTTTTCGCTACCCAGATCACCGCCTGATCGAACCAGGTCGGCATGGGCGAATCGAGCATAACCACGCCACGGTACAGGTCAGGACGTAGCAAGGCGGCATGGTAATGAAGCATGCCGCCTAACGAATGGCCCACGCCCCACACCGGTTCGCCAAGCGCGGACAGTTGTTCGATCAATTCGCGCACCAGGTTCTGCCAGTTGTCATCGACCGGAAAGCGCGGGTCGTGTCCGTGCTGCTCGAGATAAGTGACGCTGAAGTCCGGCTCCAACGCCTCGAACAGTTTGCGATAAGTGCCCGACGGAAAGCCGTTGGCATGGGCGAAGAAGATGCGCTGGGACATGGTAGAGAGCGGACGGAAAGGAGCGCTCATTGTCTGGCCCCCTTCCGTTCGCGGCAATCCGCTAATCCGGCCGAATGAACGGCGGACGCGCCAAATAAGGCGCCGGCTTCGCCGATCAGGACCGGGGCGCGTCTTCGCCGAGCGGGACGATTGCGACTGTCAGGCGGGAGATGCAAGTCGTCTTGCCCTCTTCATTCGTCAGGCGGATGTCCCAGACGTGAGTCGAACGCCCCAAATGAACTGGCCGGCAGACCGCAGAGACTCGCCCGCTGCGCACGCCGCGAAGATGGTTGGCATTGACTTCAAGCCCGACGCAATAAAAACGGGCTGGGTCGATGCAGTGATAGCTCGCCATCGAGCCCAGCGTTTCAGCCAATACGACCGACGCCCCGCCATGCAGCAGGCCGTACGGCTGATGCGTCCGGGCATCGACCGGCATGCTACCGGTCAGCGAGTCTTCATCCACCGCTTCGAAACGGATGTCGAGCAAATCGACGATGGTGTTTGCCCGATTGCCGTTGAGTTGTTCGAGATCAGGCTGTCGTTGCCAGATGGCCATATATTGCGTTCCTTCTTTTGTTGTTATTACCCGCCGACAAGCCTAGCGGGGGTGCTTAAGATCTTTCAGATGCATCAGACCTGCTGCGATCTCCTCCCCGTCCAGCTCAGCCAGGCTGGCGGTCGCCATGGGCAGCGGCGTTTCGCGATGCCCATTGACGAGCCAGCCCCCTAACGCGCCAACGAAGGGCTGGTGCGTAACCAGCAGCAGCGTACGTTCGCTACGCCGGTCGAGGTACAGCATGGCTTCGCCGATGTCTGAGTCAGGCGTCGCCCAAGGCACTGTCTCGATCGCCCCCTCGAATCCGATCACCTGCCGCACGATTTCCGCCGTCTGCTGCGCCCGCGCGTAAGGGCTCGCCAGGATGGCGTGCAATGGCGCCTCACGCAGCGCCTCGGCACTGCTCCTAACCTCGGCACGCCCGGTTTCGGTGAGGTTGCGTTCTGCATCCGTACGAGCGCGCGGCTCGGCCTCGCCATGTCGCAACAGCCATAACTTCATACCCGCGGCTCCTCGTTCGGGCTGCCGGGGGTGACAACGGGCGCATCGCTGTCCGCCGGACGCGCTGTCGGCCAATCGGACATCGGCCACGGCTTACGATCCGTATTGAACGTACCGAAACGACCAATCTGCGCGACGTACTGGCTGAGGCTATCGCCGAAGCGTTGCAGGCTCTCGTCCACCTGCCCCTTGATCGCGCGCATCAACAACTGCACGACCACCACCAGCAGCAGCGCCAACTCGGCAAATTGCCAGACGAAGAAGAACACCAGCATCCAAATGGCACGCAGGATCAGCGACTCCCGCTCTGCGTTACGGTTATTCATTGAAGCTCTCCAGTGTCGTGCTCAAAAACCATCGGTTGAAATGAAGTCGACGTCGGTCTTGGGCTCGCCCCGCATCAGCAGTGCGATGACCTGTTCCAGCGTACGCCCCTCGAACAGGATCGCATGCAGACCCGCGACCAGTGGCATGTAGACCTGCAGTTCTTCGGCACGCGTCTTGAGGACCTTGATGGTGTTGACCCCCTCGGCCACCTCGCCGAGCCGGGCCACCGCCTCGTCCAGACTCAACCCCTCACCCAGGGCGTAGCCCACCTGGAAGTTTCGGCTCTTGGACGAAGTACAGGTAACGATCAGATCGCCCACCCCTGCCAGGCCGAGAAAAGTCATCTGATTGGCGCCGAGCTTCACGGCGAACCGTGTCATTTCTGCAAGCGCTCGGGTGATCAACATGCTGCGGGTGTTCTCGCCCATGCCCAGCGCTGCAGCCATGCCGGCCATGATTGCGTAAACGTTCTTCAACGCCCCACCCAGCTCGACACCAAAGCGGTCGGCACTGGCGTAAACGCGGAAAGTGCGGCCGTGCAGTGCAGCCTGGACGGATCGGCAAAGGGCTTCGTCATGGCTGGCGATCACTGTCGCCGTCAGGGCATGCTCGGCAACTTCTCGTGCCAGGTTCGGCCCAGAGATCACCCCAATTCGCGCCTGCGGTGCGATTTCCTCGATGATCTGGCTCATCAGCTTGAACCCCTGCGCCTCGATGCCCTTGGTCGTGCTGACCAGCATCTTCCCTGCCAACCGCCCTGCAACCGGCGCCAGCGCTGCGCGTAATGCACTGGAAGGCAGCGCGACGAACACAAGCTCGCAATCGCCTACTGTCTGTGGCAGGTCAGTGACGGCCTCGACCTTGTCGTGCACCTTCACACCCTTCAGATAACGTGGGTTCTGGCGATCGACACGAATGCTGCGGGCTTGCTCGGGATCGCGCATCCACAAACGAACGCTATGGCCGTTCTCGGCCATCAGGTTCGCAAGCGCGGTGCCAAAGCTGCCGCCGCCAAGCACGGCGATGGGTTGCTGTTCAGTCATGGGTATTCCGTATCGAGCCAACCGGGTGGCAGTGCCTGGCATTATACGTAGCGCAGCCACTGCAGCCAGCGCCCCGCCCATGAGCGTCTGGAGTAGCTGCGATCCCTGCGTTTCAGCGAGCCTCGCCACCGCTCGTCCGTGCTGGACGCAAAGGCCTTTGGGCGATGGTCTATAAGGGACAAGGTGTCACAAGGTCGTAGTCATGGCCGCAGGAGTGTTAAAGTATCGCCCCGTTTGCGCGCGAGTAGTCGGCATCGCGCCAGTCGAACGAGTGGCTCGCCTGCCTCGCGCTGTGACTTTCGGCGTTAGGCTGCAGTCTACGACTAGTCTTCATGATCCACCCTCGCTTCGGGTTCGGATGAAAGCAGCAAGCCCTCCATGTAGGGACCATTGAGGAATACGCATGACCAAACAACAGGCCTTTACTCGGGAAGATCTGCTTCGTTGCAGCCGCGGCGAGCTTTTCGGTCCCGGTAATGCGCAACTGCCCGCGCCGAACATGCTGATGGTCGATCGCATCGTGCATATCAGCGAAGTGGGCGGCAAGTACGGCAAGGGCGAGTTGGTTGCCGAACTGGACATCAACCCCGACCTTTGGTTCTTCGCCTGCCACTTCGAGGGCGATCCGGTCATGCCGGGCTGCCTGGGTCTCGATGCCATGTGGCAATTGGTTGGCTTCTATCTGGGTTGGCAGGGCAATCCAGGCCGCGGCCGTGCACTCGGCTCAGGCGAAGTGAAATTCTTCGGCCAAGTCCTGCCGACTGCCAAGAAGGTCACCTACAACATACATATCAAGCGCACCATCAACCGCTCGCTGATCCTCGGCATCGCCGATGGCACTGTCAGCGTCGATGGCCGCGAGATATACAGTGCCGAAGGTTTGCGCGTCGGCCTGTTCACCTCTACCGACAGCTTCTGAAGGACATCCGCATGCGTCGCGTCGTGATCACTGGCCTGGGTATCGTTTCCTGCCTGGGCAATGACAAAGAGACCGTCTCCGGCAACCTGCGTGCCGGTCGCCCCGGTATCCGATTCAACCAGGCGTACGCCGACATGGGCCTGCGCAGCCAGGTCTCCGGCTCCGTCAACCTGAACCTCGAAGAGCTGATCGACCGCAAGGTCCTGCGCTTCATGGGTGACGCCGCCGCCTACGCCTACCTGGCAATGGAACAGGCCGTTCAGGACGCCGGTTTCAATCTCGATGAAATCTCCAATCCGCGTATTGGCCTGATTGCCGGCTCCGGTGGCGCCTCGACCATCAACCAGATGGAAGCCATTGACATCCTGCGTGACAAGGGCGTCAAGCGCATCGGCCCATACCGTGTTCCGCGCACCATGAGCAGCACCGTCTCGGCCTGCCTCGCCACCCCGTTCCGCATCAAAGGCATCAACTACTCCATCGCTTCGGCCTGTGCCACCAGCGCACATTGCATTGGCCACGCCATGGAGCAGATCCAGATGGGCAAGCAGGACGTTGTCTTTGCCGGCGGCGGCGAGGAAGAGCACTGGAGCCAGAGCTGCCTCTTCGATGCCATGGGCGCGCTGTCCAGCCAGTACAACGAAACCCCTGAAAAGGCTTCGCGCGCTTACGATGCCAAGCGTGACGGTTTCGTCATTGCCGGCGGCGGCGGCATGGTCGTTGTCGAAGAACTGGAGCATGCGCTCAAGCGCGGCGCCACGATCTACGCAGAAATCGTCGGCTATGGCGCCACCTCCGACGGCTACGACATGGTTGCACCGAGCGGTGAAGGTGCGCTGCGCTGCATGCAGCAGGCGATGTCCACCGTTGATGGCGAGATCGACTACCTGAACACCCACGGCACCTCCACGCCAGTGGGCGACGTCGCCGAGATCAAGGCCGTGCGCAACATGTTCGGTGACAAGATCCCGACCATCAGCTCCACCAAGAGCCTGTCCGGTCACTCGCTGGGCGCCGCTGGCGTGCACGAGGCGATCTACACGATGCTGATGATGCAGGGCAACTTCATTGCCGGCTCCGCCAACATCGACGAGCTGGACCCGGAAGTCGCTGACATGCCGATCGCGCGCGAAACCCGCGAGAACGCGAAGATCGACCTGGTCATGAGCAACAGCTTCGGTTTCGGTGGTACTAACGCGACCCTGGTGCTCAAGCGCTACAACGGCTGAGCCATGCAGCGGTCTTGAAAAACGGCGCCATAGGGCGCCGTTTTTCATTCCTGAGGCCTAAATACTTGATCAGACAACGTCAGCTTGCGCGTCGATATCGCCATGCGCGATGCATGACGCAGCGGTAAAGAGCACGTCAGTCGAGGAATTGAGCGCCGTCTCGGCCGAATCCTGCACAACGCCGATGATGAAGCCGACAGCTACCACCTGCATGGCCAGGTCGTTGGAGATACCGAAGAGGCTGCACGCCAGCGGAATCAGCAGCAGCGAACCACCGGCCACGCCCGACGCACCGCAAGCGCAGATCGCCGCGAGCAGGCTCAGCAGGATGGCGGTAGGCACGTCCACGACGATGCCTAGCGTATTCGCAGCGGCGAGCGTCAATACCGTGATCGTGATCGCAGCGCCACCCATGTTGATGGTTGCGCCCAGCGGTATCGACACCGAATAAGTGTCCTTGTGCAAGCCAAGCCGCTCGCAGAGTTGCATGTTGACCGGGATGTTCGCCGCCGAACTGCGTGTAAAGAATGCCGTGATACCGCTTTCCCGCAGGCACGTCAGCACTAACGGATAGGGGTTGCGGCGGATCTGCCAGAATACGATCAAGGGATTCGCAACGAAGGCCATGAACAGCATGGCACCCAGCAGCACGAGCAATAGCTGGAAGTAGCCGGCCAGCGCGCCGAAGCCGGAGGTAGCCAGCGTACCGGCTACCAGGCCGAAAATGCCCAGCGGCGCGAAACGAATGACCACCTTGACGATGAGCGTGACGCCATCGGCCACGTCGGCGACCAGATCACGCGTGCCCTGGCGCGCATGCCGGAATGCGAAGCCAAGGCCAATGGCCCAGGCCAGGATGCCGATGAAGTTGCCGTTGAGGATCGCGTGGACCGGATTGTCGACGATGCTGAACAGCAGGGTTTTCAATACCGCGCCAACACCGGACGGTGGAACGGCATCGCTTGCCTGGCTGACCAGCGTCAACGTGGTAGGAAAGGCAACGCTGGCGATTACTGCCACCGACGCAGCACTGAGCGTGCCCAGCGCATACAGGAGCAGAATCGGCTGAATATGCGTGGGCTGGCCACGTTTGTGGTTGGCCAGCGAGGCAGTGACCAGGACGAATACCAGCACCGGTGCAACCGCTTTCAACCCGGACACGAAGAGGTCGCCTAGCAGGCTCGCCGACAGCGCAGCTTGAGGGAACAGCCATGCGAGCAGGCAGCCTGCTATCAACCCGACGAGGATCTGAGTGACGAGCCCAACACGGTTGTAGGCGCGCACCAGGACGTTGGAGGAATTAGACATTGGACGGGTCTCGGCGTATGGATTGGATCAACCGCGACGCCGGGCCCATGCATGCGGCCGCGAACTGGCGCGATGAAAAACGCCGGATGGTACGCATGTCGGCCCGTTATGCCCAGCCTTGGCGCACCGTCACATCGACGCGGCACGCCCTTGTCGGCTCGACTGCCTAGCGCGCAGCCGGCTCTTCGGGCCGTGCGCCATGCCGTGGCAATACTTCGAGGAAATTATCCCGCGCCACCTTGCGCGCAATGTCCTCGGGTAGCCCGTCGAGAAACGGCGTGAAGTCATCAATGCTGCTGGCGAGATTGTCGAAGCGACCCACGACGTCTGTACCGATCATGAAACGACTCGGGTGACGCGCCACCAACTTGAGCCAATCGCCGTCAGGCTTGCCATTCTTGTCCAGCAGGTAAGGCCGCAGCATGGTCCACGACAAGTCGATGTACAGGTTCGGATAGTCATCGAGCAGCCGGGTCACCGTCGGCAGAAGAAAATCGAGTTTTTCCTGGTGTCGGTGGATTTCCATGCTGGTGCCGGCATGCGCCCATATGAAGCGTGTATGCGGATGGTTGCGCAACGCCTCCTCGAGCTCGGTTAAATACAGCGGGTTGCGCTCGCGCTTGGAGGTGATGTTCGAATGCAGCATCACCGGTAGGTCGAACTCTGCTGCAAGGTGGTAGACGCGGGTAAGCGCTTCGTTATTTGCCCGCGGCGTGTCGCCTTCGGTCAGCGCCGTGACGTCATCATGGCGAGTGAACACTTCTCCGAGACCCTGCCAGAGGCCAGGATCGAGTTCGAGCATCCGCCGGATATGCGCATCGGCATTCTTGTCGTTGGGGTTGAAGCCTGAAAGGAAGGGATGAAAGCGCTTGCGCTGCTCCGCATCCAACTCCTTGACCGCGGCGGCCACCACAACATCGGTCGCGCTGTACCAATAAACCGGCGCGTCATCGCCGGCGTAATAGCGCGGGCGCTTGGGTTCGTTTTCGTGCCATTTTTTGGCGACAGGTATGCCACTGATCATCACGTGATCGACCCGCCCTTCGTCCATCGCCTCGAGCAGCTTATCGATGCCATCGCTCTCTTGGAAAAAATCGACGAAGTGAAGGTGTGCGTCGCTGTAGCGATAATCCCGTGCGTCTGCCGTGCCGATGGAAACGGCCAGGCAAAGCGCAGTGATGAAGGGGGTACGTTTCGACAACCCAATTACTCCTGATAGCCCAGCGGATAGACCGCTTCGCTAGCATGCCGTTCATTACCCGGCATGCACGTTGGCCTGAACAGAATCGGATTCGTTACGCCCGTACTGCATCGCCCGGAAAACAAAAGCCCCACCGAAGTGGGGCCCTGTAGCGATGTCGAGTGCTGCTCTCGGCAGCCCTGGACTCAGGCGGATAGCTCCACCAATAGCTTGTTCAGACGCTGTACGTAGGCAGCAGGGTCCTTGAGGCTATCGCCGGCTGCAAGCGCAGCCTGGTCGAACAGGATGTGCGACAAATCGCCAAAACGATCCTCATCCGGTTCGGCGTCGAGCTTCTCGATCAACGGGTGAGCCGGGTTGATCTCGAAGATCGGCTTGGACTCTGGCACCTTCTGCCCGCTCGCCTCAAGAATCTGGCGCATCTGCAAGCCCAGATCCTGCTCGCCAATCGCGAGAATCGCCGGCGAGTCGGTCAGGCGATGCGATACCCGCACTTCGGCTACCTCATCACCCAGCGCCGCCTTCAGACGCTCGACGAGCCCCTCCTTCGCCTTGGCAATCTCTTCCTGAGCTTTCTTGTCCTCTTCGGAGTCCAGCTTGCCTAGGTCCAGGTCGCCACGCGCGACGTCGACGAACTGTTTTCCATCGAACTCGGTGAGATAGCTCATCAGCCACTCGTCGATGCGGTCGGTTAGCAGCAGCACCTCGATCCCTTTCTTACGGAAGACCTCCAGGTGTGGGCTGTTCTTGACCTGCGCGTAGGATTCGCCGGTGAGGTAGTAGATCTTGTCCTGACCTTCCTTGACCCGTGCCAGGTAATCGGCCAGCGATACGCTCTGCTCACCGCTAGTGTCTTGGGTGGAGGCGAATCGCAGCAGCCCAGCGATCTTCTCCTTGTTGGCGAAATCTTCCGCGGGGCCTTCCTTGAGCACTTGGCCAAATTGTTTCCAGAACGTTTTGTAGTCTTCCGGCTTGTCCTTGGCCAGCTTGTCCAGCATGTCGAGGACGCGCTTGGTCAGCGCCGACTTCATCGAATCGATCACCGGGTCCTTCTGCAGAATCTCGCGAGAGACATTCAGCGACAGGTCGTTCGAGTCGATGACGCCCTTGATGAAGCGCAGGTACAGCGGCAGGAATTCGTCGGCCTGGTCCATGATGAACACGCGCTGGACGTACAGCTTCAGGCCCTTCGGTGCTTCGCGGTGGTACAGGTCGAACGGCGCGCGGCCCGGGACATACAACAGCGAGGTGTATTCGAGCTTGCCCTCAACCTTGTTGTGGCTCCAGCTCAGCGGGTTTTCGAAGTCATGCCCGACATGCTTGTAGAACTCCTGGTATTCCTCGTCCTTGATCTCGGTACGCGGACGGGTCCAGAGCGCGCTGGCACGGTTGACGGTTTCCCATTCGGGCTCGGCCGGCTTGTCTTTCTCTTCGCCGTGAAACTCCTTGGGCAGTTCGATCGGCAGCGCGATGTGGTCGGAGTATTTCTTGATGATGTTGCGCAGGCGCCAGCCATCTGCAAACTCGTCTTCTCCGGACTTGAGGTGCAGTACGATCCGCGTGCCCCGCTCGGGCTTTTCGACGTTGGCGACTTCGAATTCACCCTCGCCCTTGGACGACCAGTAGACGCCCTCCTCGGCTGGCATGCCAGCCCGGCGGCTAAATACTTCGACCTGTTCGGCAACGATAAACGCTGAGTAGAAACCAACGCCGAACTGGCCGATCAGATGCGAGTCCTTCTTCTGGTCACCAGTGAGATGCTTCATGAAGTCCGCGGTACCGGACTTGGCGATCGTACCGAGGTGAGCAATCACGTCCTCGCGATTCATTCCTATACCGTTGTCCTCAATGGTGACGGTACGGGCATCCTTGTCGAAACTGACGCGGATCTTGAGGTCTGAGCCCCCTTCGAGCATTTCGGGCTTGGCCAGCGCCTCGAAGCGCAGCTTGTCGGCCGCGTCGGATGCATTGGAGATCAGCTCGCGAAGAAAGATCTCCTTGTTCGAATACAGGGAATGGATCATCAGGTGAAGCAACTGCTTCACCTCAGTCTGGAAGCCCAGCGTTTCTTTGTTTTGAGTCTCCACACTCATCGTCTTGCTAACTCCACGTCATCAATGGCAAGGGCCGCGGTGGCGGCGATGACAAGCAGATGGGGACGAGGTGGGAGAATTCAAGGTCTGCGGATCAGGGCTCGAGCAGCTCCAACCGGACGACGTCACCCGGCACGAGGCTGTAGGTCGCCTGGCCGGCGCCACGGACGAAGTACTCGATGTTCAGGTTGCCCTCGCGATCGATGCCGACGAAACGCCCTTGGGCGACATTGCCGCGGCGGGTCTGAGCACGGACCTGCAGCCGCTCGTAGCGTCCCGGCTCGCGCAACAGCCGGGCCAGGGAAAAGCGTTGGCGCCGGTCGACACGCGGTGCAGGCGTTTCTACCTCCGCAACAACAGCAGGAGCAGCCTTTTCAGGCACCTCTTCTGCCGCAGGCAAAGCTGCATAGGTATCGCCTTCGACTGCCCAGCCTGACGCCTCCTTGCGCATCGGCAAGTCCAATCGCTCAGATGCGCCGTTGACCCGGGCCTGTACCGAGACGGCTGCGGCGGAAACAGGGAACACGACGGAGGACATCGAAAGAATTTCTACGTCGCGAGTCTGGAAGCGCCGCTGCAGATAATCGCGCGCCACATGCTTCAGCGTGTCCGCCGAATCATGGCGCATATCCACACGGTCGCCTTGGTAACGCAGCTCATCTGTGTAGAGCTCGACTCGCCCGCTCAAGGTTGTCTGGTAATGCGCGGGCAGCACGAGATGAAAATCCCCGGCGAGCTTGTTGGGGGGCGTGGGTTGCAGGTCGAGATGCAGCGTGTAGCCCTTGCGGATGCGCCGTGCCTCAGGCAATTCCTGGTCATGGTCCATCCAGCTGATCTCGATTTCGGGGGTTGGAGCCGGATCCTGCGGCAAGATGTCCACACGCAACGCGCCGGGCCGAACGTCACCAAGACTGATATTGACCTCCTGCCGAGCGAACAGGGTGTCGCCTTCACGGAGTGTCAACACGCCATTGATCAAATGGCCAGTCCGAGGCTTGAACGGGCGCCCGTCCAATTCGCCGCTCAGCTCTGCCAGCATGGGCTGCTCCGCCGCCCTGTCGGCCTCCAGCCATTGCAGGCTGACGATTGCCGCCAGCCGCTCGGGCTGATGATTGGCAAGCAGAGAGAACCCGACCACCAAGGGTATGAAGCCCAACGCCGATAACCCGACGGCCTTGCGCGCCGTACGCCAATGCCGGACCAGATAAACCAGCGTCACAGGAGGGACCAAGCTGCCCACACCCCATAGCAGGCTAGTCCCGAAGGCCAGCACGACGAGCCATACGGCGCCGGCGAAGATGAGCAGCAAACCACCAAGAATCAGCAACGCGTCCATTCACTTTCCTTGAAACATCTGCAAGCGTGCCGCCAGACGTGTCAGGGCTCGTCAACCTTGAAATGGCAACGGGCGGTCGCGATGGGCTCGGCCTGATGAGTTTGCCAGGCGGTCACGGCGACGTTGGCGACACGCCGACCCTGACGCCAGACCTGGCAGGCGGCAAAGGTGTCACGATAGTGACCGGCCCGCAGATAATCTATCGAGAAGTCGATGATTTTGGGCAAATGTGGCGAGCCCATGAACATCAGCAAGTGAAGCATGGCGGCATGCTCCATGAAGCCGGCAATGACACCACCGTGAATGGCAGGCAAGGTCGGGTTCCCGATGTTGTCGGGATTGCCAGGCAGACGGAAAACCATCTCGTCACCCAGGCGCAGGCACTCCATGCCGATCAAGCGTGCATACGGAACGACTCGCAAGAGCGCGTCATAGTCGTTGTTTGCGTGAGCCTCGCGGACCAAGGCTTCGAGGTTCATTGCGCTCATGGCGACACCCCAGCACCGGGGTCGATCACGCCCTTGCCCATTCGCATGAACGTGCCAACGACATGCGCGATGGGCTGTTCAATATCGCGCTGGTACGCAACGCCACGGGTAAAGATCACCGTTGGCGTCACGCGATAGCATTCGGCGAAGCCGAACAGATCCTGCCCCGGCTCGGCCGGATGCATGTAATCGATGCGCAAATCCAGCGTCGGGCAGATTTCCAGCTCAGGCAAGGCGCATACCGTCGAGATACCGCACGTGGTATCCATCAGGGTCGTGATCGCACCGCCATGGACGAAGCCCGTTTCGGGGTTGCTGACGATTTTGTCGCTGTACGGCAAGCAGAGCGTCAGCCCCTTCCCATTGGCGTGTTCGACACGCATGCCCAGGACCTGGCAATGACGCAACAAGGACAGAAAGCGCTGGGTGCGCTCCAGAATCAAGCTATCGCTCATGAGGGTTCCGATTATCAGGGGGCGGCTAGCTTACCGGCACGGCGTCGGCCGCCCTATTCCTTCGGCGGGTCGATGGGCAAGGTTGGCGTGAATACCATGACTTCCAGCACATCGGAGTGGAATTCGCGGCGATACAGCACTATCACCACGCCCGCCGTGACGGTCATGAAGAACCAGGGGTTTACGAACCAGGCAAGCGTCGCCATCCCGAAATAATAGGCTCGCAGCCCGAAATTGAACTGGTTAGCCGCCATCGAGATCACCCGAGCGGCTCGGTCTGCGAAGAGTCTGCGCTCCTGGTCATTGACGTTGCGCTCGCCGGCCATGGGCGCAGACGCCACCAACACAGCGGCAAAGTTGTACTGCCGCATGCACCAGCTAAAGGTGAAGAACGCATAGACGAAGACCATGGCAAGCGCCAACAACTTGATCTCCGAAAGGCCCCGGCTTACCGGTTGCGCGAATGGCAGGTCGGCTAACAGTGAAACCGCCCGATCGGATGCACCCAGGGCGGTCAGGACACCGGCAAGAATGATCAACGTGCTGGATGCGAAGAAGGACGCATTGCGCTCGAGGTTGCCGATGACGTTCGCGTCGGCGATGCGGTTGTCCCGCAGCAGCATCCGACGCATCCAGTCTTCCCGATACAGATGCAGGACGCTGGCCAGGCAGGCTGTATCCCGCGCTTTCCAGCTCGCATACCGGGTGTAGCCGACCCAACACACAATGAACCAGGCGACCGCAGCAATGTGAGGCAGTAAATGACTCGGTATGAACATGGCACCCCCTTGGACGCATGGGCCTGATTATAGCGAGCGAAACGCCCTAGCCCATGCGCAGATGCCCCGCCTACGCCAATGCCCGTCGGGCGCCGAGCAGCCGATCTACGACGATTGCAAGCACTAGGGTGACCAGCACCGGAGCCAGCCATCCCATGCTCTGCGCAGCCAGCGGAAGCTCAGCGAAAAACGCTGGTATCAATCCGTTAAAACCGGCGGCCGCAAGTGCATCGACGACACCGAACACCAGCGTGACGAGCATTACCGGAACGAAAATGCGGCTCGGCGACACCCAGCACCGGTCTAGCAAATTGAGCGCCACGAGCATGATGGCCAGCGGATAGAGCCCGACCAACACCGGCACCGAGACACTGATCAGTTGCGTCAAGCCCTGGTTCGCCACGAGCAAGCTGAACCCGGTGAACACCACCACGACCACCCGATAGCTGACCGGAAGCAGCTGGCTAAAAAACTCACCGCAAGCGGTCGTCAAGCCCACCGCCGTGGTCAGACAGGCGAGTGTGATGACGACAGCCAACAGCAAGCTGCCGGTCGTGCCAAAGGTATGCTGGACATAGGTGGTAAGGATCTGCACACCATTTTGCGCATCGCCCGCGATGCCCTGGCTGGTCGCCCCCAGGTAGAACAAGGCCAAGTAGACCAGTGATAGGCCAATCGCCGCGATTGCACCGGCGATCATGGAGTAACGGGTAATGAGCGCGGCGTCCGACACACCACGATCACGGATGGCGGTGGCAATCACGATGCCGAATACCAGGGCGCCCAGCGTATCCATGGTCAAGTAGCCTTCGAGAAACCCTTTGAGCATGGGACTGGCACGGTAACTCTCGACTGTCGTGCCTATGTCGCCTGCTGGCGAAAACAACGCTGCCCCACCCAACACTAGCAGGGCAGCCAACAATACCGGGGTGATGAACTTGCCGACCCGATTGACCAGTTGACCGGGATTCAGCACCAGGAACAGCGTTGCGGCGAAGAACGCCACCGTATAGCCAAAAAGCGGCGCTGCGGCATCACCTGTGAACGGCGCGACGCCCATTTCAAAAGAGACGACTGCCGTTCGCGGCGTAGCGAATAATGGGCCGATGGCTAGATACACCGCTACCGCGAGCAGGACGCCGGCGCCGCGACCAAGAGGCGCCGTGAGCCGATCCATCCCGCCACCCACGCGCGCCAACGCCACAACGGTGAGCAAGGGTAAGCCGACGCCGGTGAGGAGGAAGCCAACCGCTGCCGCCCAAATATTCTGCCCGGCAGCGAGGCCCGCGCTGGGCGGAAAGATGATATTGCCGGCGCCTAGAAACAGCGCAAACGTCATGAATCCCAGGGCCAATAAATCCAGGCCTTTCAATCGAATCATTGTTTCATTACCAGATGCTTTGAGTGGTGGCGCAGGTGCGCCAGGCAGTTCCGTAGAGCCGCTCTTTGGAAAAAGGACGCACCATAAAGGAAACGCGCATGCCAGGCGAGCCCGAAGCGGCCGCCTGCAGCCGCTCAACAACGAAGGCTGCGATATAAACGAAAATGCCAGCCAGGCGAGGCCTGGCTGGCATTTTTTGAAGCAGCCCGAATCAGGCCTGCTTGACGTCCCAACCGGTAATCTCGGCGAGCGCTTTGCCGATATCGGCAAGGGAACGGACGGTCTTCACGCCCGCATCTTGCAGCGCAGCGAACTTCTCGTCAGCCGTGCCTTTGCCACCAGAGATGATCGCACCCGCGTGGCCCATACGCTTGCCAGCCGGAGCCGTCACGCCTGCGATATAGGAAACCACCGGCTTGGTGACGTTGGCCTTGATGTACGCCGCAGCTTCTTCCTCGGCCGAACCACCGATTTCGCCGATCATGACGATCGCCTCGGTCTGCGGGTCTTCCTGGAACAGCTTGAGGATGTCGATGAACGTCGAGCCCGGAATCGGGTCGCCGCCGATACCTACGCAGGTCGACTGGCCGAAGCCGGCGTCGGTGGTCTGCTTGACCGCTTCATAGGTCAGGGTGCCCGAGCGCGACACGATGCCGACCTTTCCTGGCATGTGGATATGGCCAGGCTGAATACCGATCTTACACTCGCCGGGCGTGATTACGCCCGGGCAGTTCGGGCCGATCAGGCGAACGCCCATCTCGTCACACTTGATCTTGACTTCAAGCATGTCGAGGGTGGGGATACCCTCGGTGATGCAGACGATCAGCTTGATGCCACCGAACACGGCCTCAAGGATGGAGTCCTTGCAGAACGGTGCGGGAACGTAGATCACCGACGCATCGGCACCAGTAGCCTCGACGGCTTCCTTGACCGTATTGAATACCGGCAGGCCAAGGTGCGTGGTGCCGCCCTTGCCCGGGGTCACGCCGCCAACCATCTTGGTGCCGTACTCGATCGCCTGCTCGGAGTGGAAGGTGCCCTGCGAGCCAGTAAAGCCTTGGCAAATAACCTTGGTGTCTTTATTGATCAGGACGCTCATTACTTGCCCTCCGCGGCTTTGACGACTTGAATGGCCGCATCGGTCAGGCTGGTCGCCCCGATGATGTTCAGACCACTTTCACCCAGCATTTTGGCGCCGAGCTCTGCGTTGTTACCTTCCAGACGAACAACGACCGGTACCTTCACACCGACTTCTTTCACCGCGCCGATGATGCCTTCGGCAATCATGTCGCAACGAACGATGCCGCCAAAGATATTGACCAGGACGGCTGCGACGTTGTCGTCGGAAAGGATGATTTTGAACGCTTCGGTCACGCGCTCTTCCGTCGCGCCACCGCCAACGTCAAGGAAGTTCGCCGGCTTGCCACCGTGCAGGTTGACGATATCCATCGTGCCCATCGCTAGGCCCGCGCCGTTGACCATGCAACCGATGTTGCCGTCGAGTGCGACGTAGTTCAGCTCCCACTTGGCAGCGTGCGCCTCGCGCGGATCGTCCTGCGACGGATCCTGCATACCGCGCAGCTTGGGCTGACGGTAGATGGCGTTGCTATCGATGTTCAGCTTGGCGTCCAGGCAATGCAGGTTGCCGTCTTTCTTGATGACCAGCGGGTTAACTTCCAGCAGGGCCAGGTCGTAATCGACGAAGAGCTTGCCGAGCCCGACGAAAATATGGACGAACTGCTTGACCTGGTCTCCCTTCAGACCCAGTTTGAAAGCCAGTTCGCGACCTTGGAAAGGCTGTGCGCCGACCAGCGGATCGATCGTTGCCTTCAAGATCTTCTCGGGGGTGTCATGTGCGACTTTCTCGATGTCGACGCCACCTTCAGTGGAGGCCATGAACACGACGCGGCGGGTAGCACGATCGACGACCGCACCCAGGTACAGTTCCTTGTCGATATCAGTGCAGGCTTCAACGAGGATGCGGCTGACCGGTTGCCCGTTGGCATCCGTCTGGTAAGTGACCAAGCGCTTGTCCAACCACTGCTCGGCAAATGCACGGGCTTCGTCCTTGCTGCGCACCAGCTTGACGCCACCCGCCTTGCCACGACCACCGGCGTGAACCTGGGCCTTGACGACCCACTCGGAACCACCAATCAGATCGCATGCCTCGGCCGCTTCCTTGGGGCTGTCGACTGCATAGCCCTTGGATACTGGCAATCCGTATTCGGCAAACAGTTGCTTACCCTGATATTCGTGAAGATTCATCTTAGCTACCGTTCGGTTTAGATCTGCGTCGGACGCCGCGCACCGCGGCGTCCACCTCAAGTCGCTGAAAACTATCCAAGATACCTTTCAAGGACCTGTCATACCTTCATTGAAGGTATTCGGCGATCTTCGCCGCTCCGAAGAGCCAGGCGAAGATCGCCGTTTCTGCGCGATTAGCGCTTCTTACGATTGGCGATGTGGATGGCGTGGCCATTCACCGCCAGCGCTGCTTCATGCAGCGCCTCGGACATGGTCGGGTGCGAGAACACCATCATGCCGAGGTCTTCAGCGCTCGTGCCGAACTCCATGCCGATCGCGCCCTGCTGAACCAGTTCAGCAGCGGCCGGCCCCATCACGTGCACACCCAACACGCGGTCGGTCTTGGCGTCAGCGATGACCTTGACCAGCCCCGCCGTGTCATTGGCGGCCATGGCGCGACCGCTGGCAGCGAACGGGAAAGTTCCGACATTGACTTCAACGCCCTCTGCCTTCAATGCCTGCTCGGTCTTGCCGACCCATGCGATTTCAGGATGGGTATAGATGACAGACGGAATCAGGTCATAGTTCATCTGCGATTTGTGGCCAGCGATCCGCTCGGCGACCATGACACCCTCTTCGGACGCCTTATGTGCCAGCATCGCGCCTCGAACCACGTCACCGATGGCGTACACGCCAGGTACGCTGGTCACGCACTGGTCATCGACGAAGATGAAGCCGCGCTCGTCCATGTCGACGCCCGCGTCGGCTGCCAGCAGATCTGTGGTGACAGGACGGCGACCTACAGCGACGATCAGCTTGTCGAAGGTTTCCTGCTGCTCACCTTCGGCGTTGGTAAAGTTGACGGTGACTTGCTCGCCTTTCACCTCGGAACCCGTGACGCGCGCGCCCAACAGAATCTTCAGGCCCTGCTTGCTCAGGACCTTGAAGGCTTCCTTGGAGATCTGCTCGTCCGCGGCCGGAAGGAACTTGTCCATGGCCTCGAGCACGGTGACTTCAGCACCCAGGCGCGCCCAAACCGAGCCCAGCTCCAGGCCAATCACACCGGCACCGATGACACCCAGTTTCTTCGGCACGCTCTGGAAATCCAGCGCACCGGTGGAATCGACGATGATTTTCTGGTCCACCGGAGCTGGCGGAATGTCGACGGGCTTGGAGCCGGACGCGAGAATGACGTTGTCGGCACCGAGTACCTGGGCGTTGCCGTCCAGGCCAGTCACTTCGACCTGTTTGCCGCTCAGCAACTTGCCGTGGCCTTCGAACACAGTGACGCCGTTCGCCTTCAACAAGGCCGCAACGCCGCCGGTGAGGTTCTTAACGATCTGGTCCTTGCGAGCCACCATCGTCGGAACGTCCATGGCCACTTCGCCAGTGCTGATGCCATGGACCTTGAAGCTCTCATGGGCCTCGTGGAACTTGTAGGAGCTGTCCAGCAGTGCCTTGGAGGGAATGCAACCAACGTTCAGACAGGTACCGCCGAGTGCGGTCTTGCCTTCCTTACCCTGGTATTTTTCGATGCAAGCGGTCTTCAGACCCAGTTGCGCTGCGCGAATGGCTGCTACATAACCGCCGGGGCCGGCACCGATGACGACGACGTCGAATTTCTGGCTCATTTGGAATCCTCTTGAGTGCGTGCAGCAAAAGTCAAAAGGCCGCAGTCAGCAAGCCCGGCATATGCCTAGCCTTCTGAATGCAGCCCGTGACGCTTGTTAGATATCCAGCAGCAGGCGGGCCGGATCTTCCAGCAGGTTCTTGATAGTCACCAGGAAGCTCACCGCTTCCTTGCCGTCGATCAAGCGGTGATCGTAGGACAGCGCCAAGTACATCATAGGACGGATGACAACTTGGCCATTGATCGCCATGGGACGCTGAATGATGTTGTGCATACCAAGAATGGCTGCCTGCGGCGGGTTCACGATTGGAGTCGACATCATCGAACCGAACGTACCGCCGTTGGTGATGGTGAAGGTGCCGCCAGTCATTTCATCGATTGACAGCTTGCCGTCACGAGCCTTTTTGCCGAAGGTAGCGATACCATTTTCGACTTCTGCCAGGCTCATCAGCTCAGCGTTACGCAGAACCGGTACGACCAGGCCGCGATCGCTGGAGACAGCCACCCCGATATCCTGGTAACCGTGGTAGACGATATCGGTGCCATCGATCGAGGCGTTCACGGCCGGGAAGCGCTTCAGTGCCTCGACGGAAGCCTTGACGAAGAAGGACATGAAGCCCAGGCGAACGCCGTTATGGGTCTTCTCGAACAGGTCTTTGTATTTCGAACGCAGCGCCATGACTTCAGTCATATCGACTTCGTTGAACGTCGTCAGCATCGCCATGTTCGACTGCGCTTCGACCAGCCGCTCTGCGACTTTCGCGCGCAGACGGGTCATTGGTACACGCTTCTCGGTACGATCGCCCGCAGCGGCGACCGGTGCAGCGGCCGCGCTGGCAGCTGGCTTCGCAGCAGCAGGAGCAGATTTCTTCGCCTCGATCGCTGCGACCACGTCTTCCTTGGTGACTCGACCGTCCTTACCAGTGCCTTTGACACTATTTGGATCGATACCGTTTTCTTCTGCCAGCTTGCGAGCCGCCGGCGCCAGGATTGCATCTTCGCCACCAGCCGCTGCCGATGAAGCGGGGGCTGCAGCAGGCGCTGCAGCCTCAGCAGGCGCGGCGGCCGGAGCGGAAGAAGCCGAAGCAGTAGCACCGGCTTCCAGCTTGCCGAGCAGTTCGCCGCTGAGGACGGTGTCACCTTCGTTCTTGACGATCTCGGTCAGCACGCCGTCGGCTTCGGCCAACACTTCCATCACGACCTTGTCGGTCTCGATGTCGACGATCAGCTCGTCGCGCTTGACCGCGTCGCCTGGCTGCTTGTGCCAGGTCGCAACGGTGCCGTCAGCAACCGATTCCGGAAATTGGGGGGCTTTGATCTCGATAGCCATTAGCTGGGGTCCTATTGATTCGGGTTTTACATCGAGGCCGCGTGAACCGCGGCCTCTTGCAAATGAATGATTAAACGGTGAACGCGTCCTGAAGCAGCTTTTCCTGCTGCTCGGCATGCATGGACGCATACCCCACGGCAGGCGCGGCAGAAGCTTCACGACCGGCGTACTGCAGGAAGAGTTCCTTCTTGTGCGCAACGGCAACCCGACGCATATGGTGCTGGCTGCAGTACCAAGCCCCCTGATTCATCGGTTCTTCCTGGCACCAGACGATGCTCTTGAGGTTCTGGTACGGCGCGAGCACTTCAGCCAGATCCTCTTCCGGGAACGGATACAGCTGTTCCAGACGGATGATCGCAATATCTTCACGTCCTTCAGCACGACGCTTGTCGAGCAGGTCGTAATAGACTTTGCCGCTGCACATGATCATGCGTTCGACCTTGCTAGGCTCGATCGGATCGACTTCGGGAATCACGGTCAGGAACGAGCCCTGCGTGAGATCTTCCAGAGTCGAAGTGGCAAGCTTATGACGCAGCAACGACTTCGGCGTCAGGGCTACCAGCGGCTTACGCAGAGGCCGGATCGCTTGGCGACGGAGCATATGGTAGACCTGAGCCGGCGTAGTCGGTACGCAGACCTGAATGTTGTGCTCGGCACACAGCTGCAGGTAGCGCTCCAGACGGGCCGATGAGTGCTCCGGCCCCTGCCCTTCGTAGCCGTGCGGCAGCAGCATGGTCAGTCCACAGAGCCGACCCCACTTGTGCTCGCCGCTGGTGATGAACTGGTCAATCACGACCTGAGCACCGTTAGCGAAATCGCCGAACTGAGCTTCCCAGATTACCAGTGCATTAGGCATGGTCGTGGCGTAGCCGTATTCGAACGCCAGTACGGCTTCTTCCGAGAGGAACGAGTCGTACAGGTCGAAACGGGGCTGGCCTTCGTAGAGGTGCTGCAGCGGGATGTACGTGCTGCCATCCTTCTGGTTGTGCAGCGCCGCATGGCGGTGCGAGAAGGTGCCACGGCCAACGTCCTGACCACTGATGCGAACCGGATGGCCTTCGAACAACAGCGTGGCATACGCCAGCGTCTCGGCGTAACCCCAGTTGATCGCGAGCGCGCCTGCGCCCATCTTCTGGCGGTCCTCGAGAATCTTCGACACCTGGCGCTGCACGACGAAGCCTTCCGGAACAGCTAGCAGCTTGTTCGACAATTCCTGCAGCGTCTTCAGGTCGAAGCGCGTGTCGTGGCGGGCAGTCCAGGCATGGCCCAGATACGGACGCCAATCAACGAACAGTTCCTTGTTCGGCTCCTTGACCAGGCTCTTGACCACATGCAGGCCGTTATCCAGCGCAGTGCGGTACTCGTCGACCTTAGCCTGCACACTTTCGCCGTCCAAAACGCTGGATTGGGTCAGGGCGTCGGCATACAGCTCGCGCGTCGTGCGCTGCTTGGCGATCTTCTGGTACATCAGAGGCTGGGTGCCACTCGGCTCATCCGCCTCGTTGTGGCCACGGCGGCGATAGCAGATCAGATCGATGACGATGTCACGCTTGAACTGCATGCGGTAGTCGACAGCCAGTTGCGTGACGAACAGAACGGCT
The DNA here is from genome assembly GCF_051486945.1 of Stutzerimonas chloritidismutans. GTDB lineage: Bacteria > Pseudomonadota > Gammaproteobacteria > Pseudomonadales > Pseudomonadaceae > Stutzerimonas > Stutzerimonas chloritidismutans_B. The sequence goes on from NZ_JAHVDX010000001.1 coordinate 597,076, forward strand.
TCCGGGTCGTCAGCGTTCACATGGAAGATCGGCGCCTGGATCATCTTCGCGACATCGGTCGCGTACTCGGTGGAGCGCGCGTCTTCCTGCTTGTTGGTCGTGAAACCGACCTGGTTGTTGATCACGATGCGGATCGTGCCGCCAGTCCGATAAGCACGGGTCTGGGACATCTGGAAGGTTTCCATGACCACGCCCTGCCCTGCTACGGCAGCGTCACCGTGAATGGTGACCGGCAAGACCTTGTCGCCTACCGCATCGCAGCGACGATCCTGGCGTGCACGCACCGAACCCTCGACCACCGGAGATACAATTTCCAGGTGAGACGGGTTGAAGGCCATGGCAAGGTGAATTTCGCCCCCGGGCGTCATCACGTTAGACGAGAAGCCTTGGTGATATTTGACGTCACCGGAGCTCAGCCCTTCGACCTTCTTGCCTTCGAACTCGTCGAAAAGGTCACGCGGATTTTTGCCGAATGTATTGACCAATACGTTCAGACGGCCGCGGTGTGCCATGCCGATGACGATTTCTTTGGTGCCATAGGAGCCCGAGCGCTGGATGATCTCGTCCAGCAACGGAATCAAGCTTTCGCCGCCTTCCAGACCAAAGCGCTTGGTGCCCGGGTACTTGGTACCCAAATACTTTTCCAGGCCTTCGGCAGCGGTCAGGCGCTCGAGCAGATGCCCTTGTATCTCGCTGGAGAACGCAGGACGACCGCGGACGCTTTCCAATCGCTGGATGAACCAGTTGCGCTGTTCGGAATCGACAATATGGGTAAATTCGGCACCGATAGTACGGCAGTAGGTGTCCTGCAGCGCCTCGCGAATCTCGCGGAGAGTCGCTTGGTCCTTGCCCATTGCCAAATCACCGGTACGGAAGACAGTATCCAGGTCGGCATCGGTAAGTGCGTAATGATTGATCGACAGGTCCGCAGGGACAGGGCGCTGTTGCAAACCGAGGGGATCGAGCTGTGCAGCCTGATGGCCACGCATTCTGTAGGCCTGGATCAGCCGCAGGACTTCAACCTGCTTTTTCTCGTGCTCACTGCTTACGCTGCCTGCAGAAACAGGCTGGGCACGACGCTGGTTCTTGGCCAGCAGCACGAAATGGTCACGAATTGTGGAATGCGATACATCGGACGCAGCGCCGCCGGCAGCAGGCAGCTTCTGGAAGTAGGTGCGCCACTCTTCGGGCACAGCGTTGGGATCGTGCAGGTAGAGCTCATAGAGCTCTTCCACGTAGGCAGCGTTACCACCGGATAGGTGGGCACTGTCCCACATGCGCTGCATTACGCTTTCTTGCATGTCTGGTCACCTTCGATAAGGAGACACCACCAGCGTGGAGACCGCAGCATGACTTCCCAAGTTCTGTAGCAGCGACTCAGGTAAAGCCACTACGGACCGCGCAGATAGTTTCCGAGAACCACCTCGGATGCTCCTGCTGGTCGTTTATTTTCAGAGTGGAACCCGACCTTGTAAGCCAGATTCCTACTAAAACTACGGCGCCGAGTTTGACGCTGGCGCCGTAGGTGTCACGGTAACGCTATGAACCCGATGCTACCTAGATAACGGCGAACCCGTGACCTATCAGGTCGCGCTTTGCAGCAACATGTTGCGCACATGGCCGATTGCCTTGGTCGGGTTCAAACCCTTGGGGCAAACACTGACGCAATTCATGATGCCCCGGCAGCGGAAGACGCTGAACGGATCATCGAGCGCAGCCAAGCGGTTCTCGGTCTCGGTGTCGCGGCTGTCAGCCAGGAAACGATAAGCCTGCAGCAACGCAGCCGGGCCGAGGAACTTGTCGGGGTTCCACCAGAACGACGGGCAGCTAGTCGAGCAGCATGCACACAGGATGCACTCGTACAGACCATCCAGCTTCTCGCGATCTTCCGGGCTCTGCAGACGTTCGATAGCCGGAGCAGGCGTATCGTTCATCAAATACGGACGAACCTTCTCGTACTGCTTGTAGAAGATGCCCATATCAACGGCCAAGTCACGAATCACCGGCAAACCAGGCAGTGGACGAACGACCAGTTTGTTGCCTTTGACCACTGAAGACAGCGGCGTAATGCACGCCAAACCGTTCTTTCCATTCAGGTTCATGCCATCGGAACCACAAACGCCTTCGCGGCAGGACCGACGGTATGAGAAACCTTCATCCTGTTCTTTGATGAGCGCTAGCACGTCAAGAACCATCAGGTCTTTACCATCGGTATTGACCTGGAAGTCTTGCATGTAAGGCTTTTCGTCCTTTTCCGGGTTGTAGCGATAAACACTCACTTGCAACATATCGGCGACCTCAGTAAGTCCGAACCTTGGGCTCGAAAGTCGGAACAGTCTTCGGAGAGAAATTAACGGCGCGCTTGGCTACGCGCTTCTCACCCGGGTAGTACAGGGTGTGGCACAGCCAGTTCTCGTCATCACGCTCTTCGTAGTCTTCACGCGCATGCGCACCACGAGATTCCTTACGAGCCTCAGCGGCGACGGCAGTAGCTTCTGCGACCTCGAGCAAGTTCTGCAGTTCGAGTGCTTCGATCCGTGCCGTATTGAACGCCTGGCTCTTGTCGGCAATCTTGACCGTGGCGATGCGCTGGCGCAGTTCCGCGAGCTGAGCGATACCCTTCTGCATGTATTCACCCGTACGGAATACACCGAAGTAATTCTGCATGCAGCTCTGCAGTTCCTTGCGTAGCGGCGCGACGTCTTCGCCGGCAGTGCGCTCGTTAAGGCTGGACAGACGATTCAGAGCGACGTCGAGGTCGGTTTCGGTCGCACCACGATGCTCGATACCGTCCTTGAGCGCCTTCTCCAAGTGGAGACCAGCCGCACGACCGAACACGACCAGATCGAGCAGCGAGTTGCCACCGAGGCGGTTGGCACCGTGAACCGACACGCACGCCACTTCGCCCACAGCGAACAGACCTTCGATGATCTTGTCGTTGCCGCTGGCATCCTGCGTCATTGCCTGCCCATGAATGTTGGTGGCGATACCGCCCATCATGTAGTGGCAGGTCGGAACGACAGGAACAGGCGCAGTAACCGGGTCGACGTGAGCAAAGGTCTTCGACAGCTCGCAGATACCAGGCAGACGGCTGTGCAGAACCTCCTCGCCCAGGTGATCGAGCTTCAGCATCACGTGGTCGCCATCCGGACCACAACCATTGCCCGCAAGAATCTCCTTGACCATAGAACGTGCAACCACGTCGCGACCAGCCAGATCCTTAGCATTTGGCGCATAACGCTCCATGAAGCGCTCGCCGTGCTTATTGATCAAATAACCACCCTCGCCGCGGCAACCCTCGGTCACGAGAACGCCAGCACCGGCGATGCCGGTCGGGTGGAACTGCCACATCTCGATGTCCTGTACCGGCACACCCGCACGCAGCGCCATGCCGATACCGTCACCAGTGTTGATCAGCGCGTTAGTGGTCGAGGCATAGATACGGCCCGCACCACCGGTCGCCAGCACAACGGCTTTGGATCGAATATAGACCGTCTCGCCGTTCTCGATGCAGATCGCAATCACGCCCACGATCGCGCCATCCTGGTTCTTTACCAGATCGACTGCGTACCACTCGTTAAGGAACGAGGTGCCAGCCTTTAGGTTAGCTTGATAGAGCGTATGCAGCAGCGCGTGACCGGTACGGTCCGCCGCGGCGCAGGTACGAGCTGCCTGCCCACCCTTGCCGTAGTCCTTCGACTGCCCACCGAACGGACGCTGATAGATGCGGCCCTGCTCGGTACGGGAGAAAGGCAGCCCCATATGCTCGAGCTCGAATACGGCCTCAGGGCCTACCGAGCACATGTATTCGATCGCGTCCTGGTCACCGATATAGTCGGAACCCTTGACGGTGTCGTACATGTGCCAGCGCCAATCGTCATTCGGATCAGCCGAAGCGATGGCGCAGGTAATGCCACCCTGAGCAGAAACGGTGTGGGAGCGAGTTGGGAATACCTTCGTCACCACCGCAGTCTTGTGGCCGCCCTGGGCCAGCTGCAGTGCAGCGCGCATCCCGGCACCGCCACCACCGACAATGATGGCGTCATAGGAAAGAGTACGAATGCTAGCCATGAATCAGATACCCCAAAGAATCTGCACGCCCCAGACGAAGAAAGTGAACATGGCGATGCCACACACTGCCTGGAACAAGAAACGCACACCGGTAGCCCACTTACCGATCGCCATGTTGGTCAGGTAGTCGGTGGAAATCGTCCACATACCAACCCATGCATGAACGCTCAAGGCAACCAATGCAAGAAGACTGAAAATGCGCATCCAGTTCGACGAGAACAGCCCGCGCCACTGCGAGAACTCAAGCCCTGGATTGGCAATCAGGTATCCGATCAGGAATAGGAAGTAAGCCGCGAGGACAACTGCCGACACACGCTGAGCCATCCAGTCATAAAGACCCGAGCGCGAGAAGTTCGTGACGTTGGTTACCATATCCACACTCCCGCCAGAACGATCAGCACAGCCGAAACGGCCAGGACGATCTTCGAGCCCAGCTTGCCGCCTTCCAGCGTCTCGCCATGCCCGGCATCCATGATCAGGTGACGCACCCCAGCTACCAGATGATAGAGAAGCGCCGACAGCAGCGCCCAGACCACCAGCTTGGCCAGCGGACTACCCAGAACCGCCTTCACCTCTTCGAAACCTTCGGCAGAAGAAAGCGAGGTATCCAGCGCGAGTAGCAGGATGGCGACACCGACGAACAGAACCACGCCGGACACACGATGCAGGATCGATGTATAGGCAGTGATAGGTAGTTTTATTGTCCTAATATCTAGGTTTACAGGTCGTTGGCTTTTCACGGCTTTTTTTCACACTTGAGAGCCCCGAGACGCAGGGCAAAGTTGTTGGGAAGAGCACCAGGCGGTACCCGCCACCCACGAGTGACAACCTACAGGAAAACTGCCTGTGAGCCCCCTGCCGGTCGGTTTCCGAGTATAAACAGTTAGGTGGCTAATGACAATGTGGTGAAGTGCCACTAAAGGCGGATGGCGACCCCTATATAAATGCCGTAAACAGTCGTTCTGTGTAGCGAATTCACCCTCCAAACGCCCTCTGCGACGAGGGTCCGCGCAAATTGACTTTGTGGCTTATCTCACTATAGTGATGCGGGCCCTGCGTGGGGGGCCATGATGATTCCAAGCATAAAACAGGAGGCCATACATGGCTGACAAAAAAGCGCAGTTGGTCATCGAAGGCGCAGACGCCATCGAACTGCCCGTTCTAACCGGTACCGTAGGCCCCGACGTAATCGACGTACGAGGCTTGACCTCCACGGGTCGCTTTACATTTGATCCCGGCTTCATGTCGACCGCCTCTTGCGAATCCAAGATCACCTATATCGATGGTGACAAAGGCGTTTTGCTGCATCGCGGATACCCGATCGAGCAACTGGCCGAGAAGGCCGACTACCTGGAAACCTGCTACCTGCTGCTCAACGGCGAACTGCCGACTGCAGAGGAAAAAGCTAAGTTTGTCAGCACCGTCAAGAACCACACGATGGTGCATGAGCAGCTTAAGTCGTTCCTGAACGGCTTCCGCCGCGACGCTCACCCGATGGCGATTATGTGCGGTGTCATTGGCGCCCTCTCCGCGTTCTATCACGATTCCCTGGACATCAACGACCCGCATCACCGCGAAATCTCCGCAGTGCGCCTAGTCGCCAAGATGCCAACGCTCGCAGCCATGGTCTACAAGTACTCCATGGGCCAGCCGATGATGTATCCGCGTAACGACCTGAACTATGCGGAAAACTTCCTGCACATGATGTTCAACACGCCGTGTGAAGTGAAGCCGATCAGCCCAGTGTTGGCGAAGGCTATGGATCGCATCTTCATCCTGCACGCGGATCACGAGCAGAACGCCTCCACGTCCACCGTCCGCCTTGCTGGCTCGACAGGCGCCAACCCGTTCGCCTGTATCGCCGCAGGCATCGCTGCTCTCTGGGGCCCGGCACACGGCGGCGCGAACGAAGCCGTACTCACCATGCTCGACGAGATCGGCGATGTTTCCAACATCGAAAAATTCCTGGCCAAGGCAAAGGACAAGAACGATCCGTTCAAACTCATGGGCTTCGGTCATCGTGTCTACAAAAACTTCGACCCACGCGCGAAGGTCATGAAGCAGACGTGCGATGAGGTTCTAGGCGAACTGGGCATCGACGATCCGCAACTTGAACTGGCGATGAAGCTGGAAGAGATCGCGCTCAACGACCCTTACTTCGCCGAGCGCAACCTCTACCCGAACGTGGACTTCTACTCGGGCATCATCCTCAAGGCTATCGGCATTCCGACCAGTATGTTCACCGTGATTTTCGCCCTCGCTCGTACCGTGGGTTGGATCTCGCATTGGAAGGAAATGATCGCCAACGGCCAGAAAATCGGCCGCCCGCGTCAGCTCTATACCGGCCACCCGAAGCGCGACATGCCGCGCTAATTGTTCGGCTGGTAACGCAAAAGGCTGCCCCTGGGCAGCCTTTTTTGTTTGCTCAACTTGTTTCATTCTCCAACCAGCCAAGCAGCCGTATGGCCTCCTCCCGACTGGCGCCGCAAACCGTTTCATCCGGTTTGAACGCATCGCATACCGGCGGACGCAAAGCGCTGCCGAATATCCCACATAGATTAGTCAAGGTGAGATGCAGGCAACGCTCGCCTGCTGCTTTCCCGTTTGGCATACCGGGCAACGGGGTACTGATAGAGGGCGCTACACAACAAGCACCACAGCCCGCGCGACAATCCATTCAGCCAATCTCCAGACCAAAACGGCGGCAATAATAAGGCCGTCCAATAGCCTCGGCACGCTCATTCCGGCAGACGTCCGCAGATGACGCGCACCATGCGCTTGGGCATACTTAGCGCCCTTTTCCACACTTGAAGGCAACTGCAATGTTCAAGGTAAACGAGTACTTCGATGGCACTGTCAAGTCGATCGCGTTCGAGATGGCAGCAGGCCCAGCAACTATTGGGGTCATGGCGCCCGGCAACTACGAGTTCGGCACTAGCCAGCTCGAAGTCATGCATGTCGTCGCGGGAAGCCTGGACGTGAAGCTTCCGGGCAGTAGCGTTTACGAGACCTTCGCTGCGGGCAGTCAATTCACCGTGCCGGCCAACAGCAAGTTCCAGCTCAAGGTTACCAGCGATACAGCCTATCTCTGCGAGTACCGCTAACAAAAACGGCACCGTCGAACTTGTCGAGCGGTGCCCTTGGTTTAAGGCGTATGCAGTATTAAAGGTCGCTTACCTCGCCTGACCCGCTATGCCGTCCCAGCCCGACTTGACTTCAGCCAACAACCCGGACACCTCATCCAGCCTGTCAACGTCATTGTGACGGCTCGCCTCGAACAAGCGGGTCGTCATGTATTCGTAGAGTCGATCCAGGTTATCCGCTAGCTCACCGCCCGCAGCCTTGTCCAGCACGTCGCGAAGACCGCCGATGATGTTGATGGCCTTTCCAATCAACTCACCCTTCTCAGCCAACTCCTTGCGCTCCATCGCCCCTTTTGCCTGAGCGATACGATCCAGCCCACCCTGCATCAGCATCTGGATCAAGCGATGCGGATCAGCCTCGGTTACCTGGGCGTTAACGCCAACCTGCTGATACTGCTTCATTGCTGACATTGCGTACATTTGGATAAGCCCCTTGCTACATCGTTTGCATGTACAGCTTATCGGTCGACGCCGCCCAAGCTTGATAGCAATCGGAGCGGCCAGAACGAAAAAACCGCCTAAGCGGCGGTTTCGTTCGTAAAGCTAGTTCAGTTCTTTGAGTTGTTGGCTGCCCAAGGCAGGTTTTCAAGCGACGCCAACAAGCTTGCAGAGGTGTTCGACAACTGGCCCACCAGCGTGTCCATTGCGTTGAATTGCTTGAGAAGCCGCTCCTGCAACGACGTGATACGACGGTCGAGATCTTCCTTCTGCTTGTCGATCTTCGTGATCGTCTCGGTCATCGCCTTGTTGCGCTGTTCGAGAATCCCGCCGGTTTCGGTATAGGGCTTGAGCTTCGCGTCGAGCCGCGCAGCCAGCCCGGTATCGCCCGTGAAGAACCCGGACAATTGCTCGAAGTTGTTAGCCAGCGTCTTGTCCATCTTGGTGCTGTCAATGCCGAGCGTGCCGTCTTTCTGGGTCGTAATACCCATATCGGTCAGGGCACGAATGGCACCGTCGCCCTGCGTGTTAACCAACTCATTGCGGATCGTGCCGAGCAGCGTACGCGCCGTTGCGTCGCCGACAAGTGCGCCGGTGACGGGCGTCTTCCCATCGCCAACAGGCGTTACCTTCGTCTGTGCGTTAACCACGCCAATAAGCTTGTTGTACGCATCAACGAACGATTGGACCTGCTTCTTAACGCCGGCTTTGTCCTCCGCGACAGTAATGGTCAGTGGCTCGCTGGCAACAGTCTTGGCCTTTAGATCGAGCGTAACGCCTTCGATTGCGCCGTCGACCTTGTTGTTCTCACTGATGACCTTCAAGCCATCGACGTACAGCTCGGCGCTTTGGGCCTGTGAAAGCACTCGCGCTCCGCCCCCAGTGCTGGAAGAACTACCGTCGAAGGCAAGCGCAGACAGTGCGGTCTGGCCAGTTGTGGCTGCCGTCTCATTGGCAACCGCGACGGTGATATCGCGACCGGCACCTGTCTTATTGCTAGTCAATATGAGTCGAGAGCCAAACTCATCAGTCACGACCGTGGCGCTAACGCCTTTTTCTTTCCCGGCCTCATTGATCGCGTCGCGCATGCCGGCAAGGCTGTTATTGCTCTCGTCGATCGTGACGGAAAAGGTCTCTTTTGAGGGCGGAGATCCAGGTACGCCTAGGGAAATATCAAGCGTGCCGCTAGCAAAGGCAGCGGGCGCTTCGGCGGAATTCTGAACCGCGGCAAGTGCTACCTTGCTATTGGTTGCGAGGCTTTTAACTTCAACCTGATACGTGCCGGCGCCGGCAGTCGTGCTGGCAGTTACCCCGACCAGATCCGACTTGCTGGAAGTCGCTGAACGCGCTTGAAAAAGATCGGCCTTGTTCAATGTGCCAAGTGCCGTCTGGAAATCGCTAATAGCACCTTTCAAGGCGCCGATAGCGGTGATTTGGGTAGTGGTTTTTTTTTCGAGCGTGGCGAGCTGCGCTTCTTTCGGTGCACGCTCAGCCGCGACCATGCTGGACACGATACTCCCGATGTTGATACCGGAACCAATACCTACGTCAGCCATAGCCATAACCTCGTCAAGAAAATGTTAGCCATCAGTTCGATACAAAAAACGTACCGACTATGCTTTGGCTTCAAACATCAAGCTGCGCATTTCGTCCAGCCGCTCGGTTAGCCGGAGAATTTCCTCCGACGGTATCTGCCGGACTACCCTTCCAGAGTCACCGTCGATGACTTGGACAATTACATCGCCGGTTGAATCGTCGACACTGAAATTCAGATCGCGCTGAATGCTTTGCACTTGTGAACGAAACCGCTCCACCAAATCGATCATATCGACTGGTTTGTCAGCCTCATCGGGTTGTTGCGGCTTATCCAGATTTCCAGACGCAGAAAACCCAACTTCCTTTAAGAAGCTGGGTGAAGAACTAGCCGTAATGGGCGATGTAGCTCCGCCCGGTATCTTTCCGACGTCCATTGATTCACCTCTCATGAATCAATGGGGGCAGAGCTAACCCTACCCCCATCGCTAACGCCTTTCTCGCTCGATTACTGGAGCAGGCTCAGAACCGCCTGCGGCAATTGCTTGGCCTGGGCCAGAATCGCGGTACCAGCCTGCTGCAGGATCTGGTTCTTGCTCAGGTTGGCGGTTTCCGCTGCAAAGTCGGTGTCTTGGATACGGCCGCGGGCAGCCGAGACGTTTTCCGAAATACTCTGCAGGTTCGAGATAGTGTTATCGAAACGGTTCTGGACAGCACCAAGATTGGATCGAGTATTGTCGATCTGAGCCAGTGCTGAGTCGATTATGCTAATCGCCTTCTGCGCCCCGTTTACATCGCCAATGTCAATCGACTGAACGGTTTCCTTTAGTGAGTTAGTCGCTGTAGCAGCAAAGATCGTAGCATCTGTGCTGGCTTGTACGCTGAAGCCACTCGAAGCCGTTAGGCGAACATCACCACTCACGAGCACGGAATCAGTCGAGCCCTCAGTCAGCGTTTCGGTGCTAACCACATTATCGTCAAAATCGTACGACTTAAGCGTCGCGGTCTGGTTGCCTGCGGACCCAACAGCGAAGTCGGAGATGCCAATGTTACTGCCGTCTTTCGCCTCGAAAGTGAGAGACCCTTTATCGTCAATCTTTGCAGTAATGCCAGTGGTAGAGGACTTGGCATTCACTGCGTCGCGCAAACTTGAAAGATCAGTAGCATCACTCACGTTTGCAGATATCGACGCGGAAGCCCCGTCTTTCCCAGCCAATGTGAAGCTGACTTGGCCTACGCCATCCAGACCAGAGAGGACTGCCTTGGTCTTGGCTTCGGCCTTGACTCCAGTCTCAGATTCCTTCGCATTGATTGCCGCAGCGACTGCAGAGGCGCTTGATCCCGCGGCGCCGCCAACGGACGCGGTTGTTGCCTGCCCCTCTGGACCAGTAATCGTCAGGGTGTTTGCAGTCATTCCGTTACCTGCGGCTGGAATGGCGGCTGCAGCGGCGGTAGCGGTCCCGAACATTGTGCCGGCGCCTGCACGGCCTTTGACCGTATTGGTGCCTAGATCGGTGGCGCTAGCAGCACCAACCGAGACACTAATGGTTTCATTCGCATTCGCACCAACCTGAAAGTCCACGTTAGTGAACGAGCCATCAAGCACCTTACGCCCACCAAATGTGGTGGTGTCGGCGATGCGGGTAAGCTCATCCTGAAGCGCGCTAACCTCTTTCTGCAGCGCTTTGCGGTCGGTCGAGTCGTTCGTTCCATTCGCTGACTGCAACGAAAGGTCCCGCATACGCTGAAGGATGTTTGTGGACTGCTGAAGCGCGCCTTCGGCTGTTTGCGCCAGCGAAATGCCGTCGTTTGCGTTACGGACAGCCACATTCAGGCCATTGATTTGGCTCGTCATACGGTTGGAGATCTGCAGACCGGCCGCGTCATCTTTCGCGCTGTTGATCCGGCTACCGGTGGACAGGCGCTGCATGGAGGTGCTGAGCGCACTGGACGAAGATTGCAGGTTGCGCTGAGTATTGAGCGACGCAATGTTTGTGTTGACTGTAAGAGCCATGATGAGCCTCCAAGGGCGCTAGTTACTTTGGTTGCCTGAGCTTGCGACTCCGGGCCGGCTGTTTGCCCAGGCACCCATTGAGTTCGCATTCGATTAGCTTATCGGCGTCGTTTCGGTGAGCTTTAGGAGGCAGTTGAAAAATTTTTGCAAGCCCCGAGAACAACCTGTACGACACCAGCGAGCGCGCTAGCAAACGAGCCCGCCTGCGAAGATTTTCGGACGGGTGGTGGAAAACTTTAAACGGAAATGTTGAGAAGGCAGCAGACGTAGCGCTGGTCGATTTGAGTCAGGAGTCGGAGCAGGGAGGGCTGGGCTGGCGGGAGAGCCGCTTGCGAGGCTAGTCGCTGACCACGCGACATGATCGCCAGCAAGCTGGCTCCTACGGGCGGGCTCGCGGTGAATATCGCTGGGTATAAGGCCGGACAATAGATGCCCAACCTTTCGGTGTCGTTAAGCCCCTAGGCTCGAGAGGCGCTGGAGGAAGTCGTCCTCGTCCGCAACGGTGAGGCCCAGCTCGTTGGCTTTAGCGAGCTTAGAACCTGCACCCGGCCCTGCGACCACGACCGTTGTCTTAGCTGACACCGACCCCGATACCTTCGCGCCAAGCGCCTCAAGCTTTGCTTTGGCTTCGTCACGGCTCATGCTTTCCAGCGTTCCGGTGAGTACCCAGGTCTGACCTGCGAGTGGAAGGCCTTCCGCCGCCTTCCGTTCGCTTTGCCAGTGCATGCCAAACTCACGAAGCTGGGCTTCGACGGCGCGGGCGCGCGCGGCATTGGCGGGGTCGTCGAAGTAATCGCGTAGCGCGCGAGCGGCCTTTTCATTCAGGCGTTCGACCTGGCGCAGGTCGAGCCAGTCGGCCTCGATCACGCCATCGAGCGTGCCGAACCGTTCGGCCAGACGCTTGGCCCCGGTCGTGGCGATAAAAGGAATATTCAGGTTATCGAGCAGGCCGGCCAGCGTCGCACAGGCGGCAAACTCGGCGTGCACCTCGCCCTCCTCCTGCAGCTCAACGCCGCGCTCGCGCAATTGGCGGATGACCTGCTGGTTGTGCTCGTCTTCAAAGAAGCTGTGAATTTCGTGCGCGACTTCCAGGCCGATGTCCGGCAGGTAGATCAACACGTCCGGCAGCGCCCGGCTGATTCGGTCAAGCGATCCAAGTGAGCGCGCCAGAAGCTTGGCCGTCCCCTCGCCAACGTCGGGAATGCCGAGGGCGAAAACGAATCGGGCAAGACTTGGCGTGCGGCTGGCATCGATGGACTTGATCAGGTTACGGCTGGACACCTCGGCGAACCCCTCGAGCCCGAGCACCTGCTCATAGGTGAGCGAATAGAGATCGGCGGGTGAGGAAACCAGGCCAGTATCGACCAGCTGTTCGACGATCTTGTCGCCCAGCCCGTCAATGTCCATCGCCCGGCGCGACACGAAATGGATAATGGCCTGCTTCAGTTGTGCCTGACAGGCCAGACGCCCAACGCAGCGATAGATCGAGCCCTCGCTGACCGACTCCCGTCCCTTGCTGCGTTTGATCAACTGGGTACGTTCGACCGCTGAGCCACAGACCGGACATTCGGTGGGTACCGAGACGGCGCGTGCATTCGCGGGACGGCGATCGGCAATGACTCCGAGAATCTGCGGAATCACGTCGCCTGCGCGTCGCACGATCACGCTGTCGCCGATCATCACGCCCAGGCGGGCCACCTCGTCCATGTTGTGCAGTGTGGCGTTGGACACAGTGACGCCGGCAACCTGGACCGGCTTGAGCCTCGCCACCGGGGTGATCGCGCCAGTGCGCCCAACCTGGAACTCCACATCCAGCAGTTCAGTCACCTCCTCGCGCGCCGGGAACTTGTGTGCGATGGCCCAGCGCGGCTCACGGGCACGGAAGCCGAGCTCACGCTGTTGTGCGGTCGAGTTGACCTTGAACACCACACCGTCGATTTCATAAGGCAAAGCGTCGCGCTTTTCGCCGATGGCTTGGTAATAGGCACGGCACTCCGCCACGCCACGGGCGAGCTTCAGCTCGCGGCTGATGGGCAGCCCCCAGCCCTTGAGCGCCTCGAGGATGCCGATATGCGTCCCCGGCAACTCGCCGTCGCTGCGCCCTACGCCGTAGGCGCAAAGCTCGAGCGGGCGGCTCGCCGTGATCTTGGAATCCAGCTGGCGCAGGCTACCGGCTGCTGCGTTGCGGGGGTTGGCGAATGTCTTACCGCCGTTTTCGAGCTGTCGGGCATTGAGCGCCTCGAAGCCCGCCTTGGGCATGTAAATCTCGCCACGTACTTCAAGGACCTGCGGCCAGCCACTGCCGTGCAATTTAAGCGGGATGTTGCGTACGGTACGCACGTTCGCACTGATGTCTTCGCCCGTGCTGCCATCCCCTCGTGTAGCGCCACGCACGAGGTGGCCATTTTCGTACAACAGGCTGACCGCCAAGCCGTCGAGCTTGGGCTCACAGCTGTATTCCACCGCTACGCCATCGCCGAGCAGATCGCCGGCCGGCATATCCAGCCCCTCGCGAACGCGACGGTCGAAGTCCAGTAAATCCTGTTCTTCGAAGGCATTGCCCAAGCTCAGCATTGGTACTTCGTGGCGAACCTGACCGAATGCGGCCAATGCCTCACCGCCGACGCGCTGGGTTGGCGACTCAGGTGTCACCAATTCTGGATGCTCACCCTCGAGCGCCTTGAGTTCGTTGAACAGACGATCGTATTCGGCGTCGGGAACGCTGGGTTCGTCGAGTACGTAATAACGATAGTTGTGGGCGTCGATTTCGCTGCGCAGTTCGGCAATGCGCTCGGCAGCAGTCTGGGCGGAAGGCATGGGTCGGAGCCGTAGCTGGGGCTGTGCTGATTTGGACTGCATCAGCGCGCCATGGTTGATAGGGAGGCATCGGATTCTAACGAATTGCGCACGTGACGGCAGTCTTGCGAGATTCGAGCGGACCAGTCTGCGGCACACCGACTGTCATGGCACCCCAGATAAACGACACCGGGCGCGATGGCCCGGTGTGGAATGCTGCTTAGCGTTTGAGTGTCATCTGCCGGCGCTCGTATTCGACGATACGCTGCCGGTAGTGCTCGATGGTCTGGGCCGTGAGCACACTGCGCTGATCATCCTTCAGTTCGCCGTTGAGTTCGGACGAAAGCTTGCGCGCCGCTGCGACCATGACGTCGAACGCTTGCTTCGGATGGCGTGGGCCCGGCAGGCCTAGGAAGAAGCTGACCGCCGGGGTAGTGAAGTGGTCGATGTCGTCGAGGTCAAAGGTGCCGGGCTTGACGGCATTGGCCATGGAAAATAGCACCTCGCCGTTGCCAGCCATGCTTTCGTGGCGATGGAAGATGTCCATCTCGCCGAACCGCAGCCCGCTTTCGAGAATGTTCTGTAGCAATGCAGGCCCACGGAAGCCGGACGGATCACGCGAGATCACATTGATCACCAGCACCTCTTCGACCGGCGACGGGTCGGTCTCATCCTGCTCCGCCTCTTCTTCATGCTCATCGATGACCGGATCGAGCAGAGTCGGCACGGGCTCGTCGGCAAAATGCAGATCACCCTGCCGAGGCTCACTGGTGCGGCGCTTGGAAGACTCGCGCACTGGAGAAGGTTCACGAGCGCTCATCGTAGGCAAGTCAGTTTCATCGAAGGAGGGTTCGGCATTGCGGCTGACCACGCGTGGGGGGCCGAGCACCTCGTTATTCGAATCATCGTCAGGAAAACTGTTGGCAATGTTGCGGTCCAGCTTGAATTTCAACTTGCCCTTGCTACCGCGCATCCGCCGCCAGCCATCGAACAGAATGCCAGCGATGACGATGATGCCGATGAGGATCAGCCACTCGCGCAGACCGATATCCATTAATGCTCAAACCCCTGAAATCGAAGATAAAGACGCAGTTTCCGAGCCGCTGAACAGGCTCTGCTCCGCATCGTAAAAATTGCGCTCTAAACTAGCACGACGAACGGTCGATGTGCACCGCCCGCCCCCGCTCTTTTATAGGTTCTACGCGGTGCTTGCGCCGTCCCGCTCCGGGAATGCACTCATGCTTCCGCAAGGGCGACGGCCTCCTCTACATCTACCGCAACGAGGCGCGAGCACCCGGGCTCATGCATCGTGACCCCCATGAGCTGGTCCGCCATTTCCATCGCAATCTTGTTGTGAGTGATGTAAATGAACTGCACCTTTTCCGACATTTCCTTGACCAGCCGCGCATAGCGCCCAACGTTGGCGTCGTCCAGCGGAGCGTCCACCTCGTCGAGCATGCAGAACGGCGCGGGGTTTAGTTGGAAGATCGCAAACACCAACGCCAACGCAGTCAACGCTTTCTCGCCTCCGGACAGAAGATGAATGGTGCTGTTCTTCTTGCCCGGTGGGCGCGCCATGATCGCCACCCCGGTATCGAGTAAATCTTCCCCAGTAAGTTCCAGATAAGCGTTGCCGCCGCCGAAAACCTTGGGAAACAGGGCTTGCAGCCCGCCGTTGATTTGGTCGAAGGTTTCCTTGAAACGGTTGCGGGTTTCCTTGTCGATTTTGCGGATGACGTTCTCTAGCGTTTCCAGTGCTTCGGCAAGGTCGTCGTTTTGCGCATCGAGATAGCGCTTGCGCTCGGATTGCTGCTGATATTCGTCGATAGCAGCAAGATTGATCGGCCCGAGGCGCTGAATGCGTGCGGCAAGGCGCTCCAGCTCGGCTTCCCACTCCACCTCGCTTGCCTCCGCGGGTAAAGTGGCCGACACGCCATGCAGGTCGTAGCCGTCCAGTTGCAACTGCTCCTGCAGCGCCTTGCGGCGGACCGTCAGCCCCTGCCATTCCATACGTTGCTGCTCAAGCTGCCCGCGCAACAGTTGCGCCTGCTGTTCGGCCTGGCTGCGGCGCCGCTCGGCGTCACGCAACTCACGGTCGGCATCTTCGAGGGCGAGGCGTGCCTGCTTGAGTTCTTCCTCAACGCCAAGTCGACGTTCCAGCAATTCCTCGAGCTTCATGCGCAGCTCTTCGAGCGGTGCGCCGCCCTCCTCCAAGTTCAGGCTGAGTTGCTCGCGGCGCTCCACCGCTCGCTCGAACTGCTGTTCGAGCCGCTCGAGGGCCTGGCGTGTCGAATCGTGCTGGGCTTTGATCGAGCCCATGCGAATGGCGAGCTGATGGGCACGATCCTTTTGCTGCCGCGCTTCCTGACGAATCCGGTCGAGCGACTCGCGAATGTCGTCGCGGCTGGCGAGCAAAACCTCTCGCTGCTCTGTGTCCTGCTCCATCGCATCGAGCGCATCCTGCAGACGCAACCGCGATTCGCCGAGCTGCTCAGTCTCGATGTCCCGCTGTTCAGAGAACTCGGCAAGTTCAGCTTCCAGCCGCACCCGGCGCAGGCTGAGCTGCTCGAGACGCGCCTGGCTTGCCGAAAGCCGAGCCTTCAGCTCACCCAACTGACGCGATTGGTCCTGGTATTCCCGGCGCTGCCGTTCACGTGTTTCTTCGTGCTCGCGCTGAGCGTGGCGCAGGGTGTCGAGTTCTGCTTCAAGCTGCGCGAGCGATTCTTCTCGCGCTTCGCGCTCAGCTTGCAACCGCTCGAGCTCCTGTCCGCGCGCGAGCAGGCCGGACTCCGCCTCGCCGGCACGCCGCACCCGCAGGAAATGCCGACCGACCCAGTAGCCGTCGCGACTGATCAGGCTTTCGCCATCCGCCAATGCAGCGCGCTCGGCCAAGGCCTGCGCCAGGTCTTCCACTGGGCGCACGAGCCCGAGCCAGGGCGACAGGTCAAACGTCGAGTCGACCTTTTCCAGCAAACTGCCAGCAACACGCCGGCCGTCATTGATGAAGCTGACCAGGCGCAGGTCACCTTGCTCGAAACCGTCCAGGTCCAAACCATCGAAGTCATCGAGCTGTATGGCCTGCAGATCAGCGCCCAACACCGTTTCGACCGCTACGTCCCAGCCCGGCTCGACGCGCAGGCTTTCCGCCAGTCGTGGGTAGCGATCCAGCGCCTGCTCGCGCAGCCATTCGGACACCCCTTTGCCCGGATCCATCGCCGCCTGCTGCAGGGCTTCAAGGGATGCAATGCGGCCGTTCAGGCGTTGCAGCTCCCCCTGCGCCTGCTGTTGCGCCTGACCGACGTCATGCAGCCGTTGCCGCAGCTCTTCCAGCCGCTGCTCAGTCTGTTGCTGCGCTTCGGCCAGGCCTTCAAGCGTCATGTCGCCGGTCGCCAGTTGCTCGCTCAATTCGACGATAGCGGCGTCTTCCGGATCGGCGCTCAACGTAACGCGCTCCTCATCGAGGCGGCGCCGACGCTCGGCCAGCCGTTCCAACCCATGCTCGAGCTGCTGGATACGCGCCTGCTGCACCTCAGCCACCTGTCGCGGTTCTGCGCTGCGCTGGTTGAAGCCTTCCCACTGTTCCTGCCAGCGCTGCATTGCAGCCTCGGCGTGTTCGAGCTGGGCCGCGGTTTCCTCGGCGGCAGCACCAGCGAGCTCCTGCTCGGGCTCGAGCATGGAAAGCTCTTCGGCGAGCGTCGCGAGCAGTGTGCGGTCATGGCCCAGGTGGGATTCGGTTTCCAGCCGAGCCTGTTCGGCTTCGCGCAGGTCATCCTGCAACTGACGCAGGCGCTGCTGGCCGTGCTGGATGCTTTGCTCGACCCGCGCGATGTCGCCGCCTACCGAATAGAAGCGGCCCTGCACGAGATTGAATCGCTCGGACAATTCGTGGTGGCCATCGCGCAATCGCTCGATGCTCGCATCGGCGTTGCGCTGCTCGGCCACCAGCGCCTCGAAACCGACCTCCTGGTCGCCGATCACTTGCTCGCGTTGCCCAACCTGCTCGTTCAGCGCCTGCCAGCGCAATGCCGAGAGCTGCGCCTTGAGCTGGCGCTCTTCAGCCTTGTATTCCTGGTATTTCTCGGCCGACTGCGCCTGGCGGTGCAAACGTTCGAGCTGCCGTTCCAACTCTTCTCGCAGGTCAGTCAGACGTTCAAGGTTTTCATGGGTGCGGCGGATGCGGTTCTCGGTTTCACGGCGTCGCTCCTTGTACTTCGAGATGCCGGCCGCTTCTTCGATGAAATTTCGTAGATCTTCCGGGCGGGCTTCGATGAGCCGAGAAATCATCCCCTGCTCGATGATCGAATAGCTGCGCGGGCCGAGGCCGGTGCCAAGAAAAATGTCGGTAATATCCCGCCGCCGACATTTCACGCCGTTGAGGAAATAGGTGTTTTGCGCGTCGCGAGTCACGCGGCGGCGGATCGAGATTTCGGCGAAGGCGGCGTACTCGCCGGTCAAGGTGCCATCGGAATTGTCGAAGATCAGCTCGATGCTGGCCTGGGTGACAGGTTTGCGCGTGTTCGAGCCGTTGAAGATGACATCGGTCATTGATTCGCCGCGCAGGTTTTTCGCCGAGCTCTCGCCCATGACCCAGCGCACCGCATCGATGATATTGGACTTGCCGCAGCCGTTGGGCCCAACTACCGCTGCCATATTGCTTGGGAAGCTGACCGTGGTCGGGTCGACGAAGGATTTGAAACCGGCGAGCTTGATGCTTTTCAGACGCATGAGGGCCTTCCTGGCTATCGGCTCGCGGGCTGGAAATGGGTAGTCGCCTGTGGCTGCATGAAATCGGGGCGCGTCGTGGAGAAAGCCGCGAAGTCTAGCATGTGCCTGCTGATTGCCAGCAGCGCTGACGCACAGGCTGTCAAGCTCTGGCGGCCAATTGAGCAGTGGGCTCACCACCGCCGCGATAGCGCCGTTAGCCGCCAGTCATGCTCATGAAGCGCACCACCTGAACCTGCTCGTCAGTGCGGAACTCATGCTTTTCCGGCTTGAGCTGTAAGGCATCAACCAACGCCTGGCGCAGACGATCACTGTCACCGGGGTAACGCCGCATCAGTCCTTTGAGATCCAGCGCGCCGTCATGCCCTAGACACAGCACCAACTTACCTTCAGCCGTGACACGTACCCGATTGCAGCTGCCGCAGAAGTTGTTGCTATGTGGGGAGATGAAGCCGACCTGGGTTTCACTGCCCGCGACCTGCCAGTAACGTGAGGGCCCGCCAGTGGTGTGGCTGCTGCGCACAAGCGAATAGCCTGACTCGATGCGCTCGCGCACCTCGTCGCTTGAGCAAAAGGTGATTTCCCGCTCGTGACTCGACACCCGGCCTAGCGGCATTTCCTCAATGAAACTGATGTCCAGACCTTGCTCAACGGCAAAGCGCACCAAGTCCAGCACTTCGTCATCATTACGCCCTTTCTGGATAACGCTGTTCAGCTTTATCCGGCGGAAACCCGCATGACGGGCGGCCTCAATGCCTTCGAGCACCTGGGCAAGCTTGTCGCGACGGGTCAGTTCGGCGAAGCGCTCGGGGCGCAGCGAGTCCAAGCTGACGTTTAGCCGGGTCACGCCGGCCGCTTTCAATGCCGGTGCGAGCGTAGGCAGCTGCGAGCCGTTGGTGGTGATGGACAAGTCTTCAAGCTCATCGCGAGCACCGAGGCGCGCGAGCAGGCCAGTCAGGCCCTTGCGCACCAGCGGCTCGCCACCGGTCACGCGGATGCGCTTGACACCCAGGCTGATGAAGGCATCGGCGACGGCGTAGAGTTCTTCCAACGTCAGAATCTGCGCACGCGGGGCGAAGACCATGTCCTCGCTCATGCAGTAGGTGCAGCGAAAATCGCAGCGGTCGGTAACCGAGAGTCGCAGGTAGGTGATGCGTCGGCCGAACGGGTCGACCAACTTCGAATCTGACATGTCGCTCTCCAACGGCTTGATGCGCAAGGCTAAGACTATTCCTGAAAATCAAGAGTGGCAAAACTTGCCGCCTGAAGGGTTGACCCGACGCAAGCCGGATGAATTCCCCGTGCCTTGAGCCAGAGCAGCGCGAGCGCTTTGCTGCAACCATACGCTTGCGCCCTTATCGAAGTCGGGGATACTGGCCGCACATTTCCTGGGAGCCTCATATGGACAACGACGCCCTCCGATCCATGCATTGGCGAGAGCGCCTGTACATCATCATTTTCTTCACCAACACCCCGGCCGGCCGGCGCTTCGACACTTGGTTGCTCGTCGTCATCTTCGCCAGCCTGGTGGTGGTGATGTTCGACAGCATTGCCCTTTACAGCGAGCGCTACGGGCTGTTGCTCGACGGCCTGGAATGGCTGTTCACGGGCATCTTCCTCATCGAATACCTGTTGCGTATCTATTGCCACCCAGAGCCGCGTAAATACGTGTTCAGCTTTTACGGGGCGATCGACCTGCTGTCCGTGGTGCCGGCATTCATCGCCCTGCTCCTGCCAGATGCCGAATATCTACTGGTGGTCCGCGCGATCCGCATGCTGCGGGTGTTCAGGGTGCTCAAGTTGACCCAGTACCTCAGCCAGGCCAATTTCCTGCTTGTCGCGCTGCGCGGCAGTAAACAGAAAATCATCGTGTTCCTGCTCAGCGTTACGACCATGGTGCTGGTGTACGGGACGCTGATGTACGTAATCGAAGGGCCGGCGAACGGCTTTACCAGTATTCCGATGAGCATTTACTGGGCGGTCGTGACGATCACCACCGTGGGTTTTGGGGATATCGTCCCGCTTACGCCGCTCGGCAAGGCGGTAGCGACGCTCGTGATGATCACCGGTTATTCGATCATCGCGGTCCCCACGGGCATTTTCACGGCCGAGCTCGCCACGGCGATGCGCGCCGACAGCCTGCAGCATCGCTGCCCAACCTGCGAAAAGCTCACCCATGAACCGAACGCTGCGTTCTGCAGCCGCTGCGGCAGCCAGCTGTTCAGGCAAGCCGATCGCGACGCCCAGGCCTGACGCCTCTGTCGCGTAGCGCTGCGCCGCCTGGCCAGCGCTACGCCAATTGCTTCGAACCGCACCGATACCGGGGTGTCACAACTCTGACTTGCCACGGGCGGGACGGAGACATGAATGCCCTTGCTCAAACTGCTGCACTTCGCGGCACTGCTCTGCTGGTGCGGCACGCTGCTCTATCTGCCAGCGCTGATAGCCGCGGGCACCCGACGCAGTGACCCTCTCTTTTACCGAGACCATGCGCACCTGACGCGCATGGTGTTCAACCTCATCGGAACGCCGGCGGCACTCATTGCGATCGGCTCAGGCACAGCGCTGTTTCTCAAGGACGGCATCGTCGCCGGTTGGTTGATCGTCAAGCTCAGCACGGTCGCGGGCATGGTTCTTTGCCATGCGCTGTGCGGGGTGCTCGTATTGCATATCGAGCGAGCGCCGGAGCAGAGCGTGAGCATCCGCTGCCGCCTGCTGGGCGTCGTGGCGGCAACGTTCATTGCCGCGACGCTCTGGCTGGTACTGGCCAAACCCTTCTAGACCGAGACGATGCCGCCCATGAATGAACGACAGCCGCCTCTAGTCCCGCGCTTACGCCTTGTCCAGGTCGACCCCGACAGCATGCTCATAGACCAACCGGCCGCCGAGATACGCAGCAAGGGAGATCAGCAGCGCCGTGATCGCCGACAGGTACAACGCCCAGAACTGCATGCTCTGCGCATCGTTCTGAAAGCGCAGCAGCCAATTGAGCGAGGCCAGCGAGAGCATCATCACGGCGAGGATCGCATGGCACCAGGCGGTGATCTTCTGCCGAATTTCGCGGACGCTGACGAGGTCGATCAACCCGAAGATACTGGCCACCCAACCGCCCAGCGCACCGACGCCAGCCAGCCAAAGCCCCGCACGCCACCAGAAGTCGTCAAGGGTCCAGATATGCGCCAGGTCGACTGGCAGCAAGCCGGTCAGCGCGGCGACAGGGAAATGAATGAGCATCGGGTGCAGCGGGTGGCCGGCGATTGCGGCACGGCTATGGATGGAGTCTCGGTAACGGGCCATTCGGCGCTCCAGCAGGGGTCGGGGAAGAAGCGACGCCTCGCTAAACGAGTCGGCCGCTTTCAGAAATGGACCACACTGGCGCTGGCAGTTCCTTTGCTGGCGGGCTGCGGGGGCCCGCTGTCGGCACTGGACCCGGCTAGTCCAATGGCGCGCCAGGTGGCGAACGTCTGGTGGGGGATGTTCGCCTTCGCCACGCTGGTGTTGGTCGCGGTCAGTACGATCTGGATCTATGCCCTGGCCCGCAAGCCACGCGAGACTAGCCCCGACGAGGCGATACGGATCAACCGGCGCTGGGTCATTGGTGGCGGCCTCGTACTGCCCAGCCTGAGCATCATCGTGTTGCTCATTTTCGGCATTCCAACCGGGCGCAGCATGATGCCGTTACCGGTCGAGGGCGAGCAGCCGCTCAAGGTTGAGGTCACGGGCCACCAATGGTGGTGGGAGGTGCGCTACCCGGACAGCGGAGTGGTGACTGCCAACCAGCTGATCATTCCTGCCGGGCGGCTGATCGACGTGCAGGTGACCAGTGCTGACGTCATCCATTCATTCTGGATTCCGCGGCTTGGCGGCAAGATGGACATGCTGCCCGGGCGCACCAATGTCATCCGCATCCAGGCCGGGCATGCCGGGGTCTTCCATGGCCAGTGCTCCGAGTTCTGCGGTTTGCAACACACCCACATGAAGCTGCACGTCGAGGCGATGGAGCAAGCCGACTTCGAGGGCTGGATAACCGCACGTGAAAACCTGCGTTTCAGCAATGGCCCGCCAGGCGAGGCGGGCCAGGTGTTCAGCGACCGCTGCGGGCAATGCCACCGCGTGGCCGGCATCAGCGAAGGTGATCGCGCGCCGGACCTCACCGATCTGGCGACTCGCCCCAGCCTGGGCGCTGGTGTGATCGAGAACGACAGCGAAGGCCTGCGCCGCTGGCTGAGCGAGCACAAGACGCTCAAGTTCGGCAATGCCATGCCCGCGCACGACGACATTCCCCCCCAAACACTCGACCAGATGGCCGACTGGCTGGAGACGCTCGCTCCATGAATTCATCCTTCAGGGATTCCGCTCCCTGCACCGACCCGGATCAGCTGCACGACCAGTTCAACGACGTCTGGGGTAACCCGCGCGGCTGGCGCGCGCTGACCATCGTCAACCACACCAGCATCGGCCTGCGCTTCCTGGTGACCGGCGCCATCTTCTTCCTCATCGGCGGCCTGATGGCGATGCTGATCCGCACCCAGCTTGCCCTGCCGGGCTACGTGCTGATGGAGCCGGAAGTCTACAACCAGGTCTTCACCATGCACGGCTCGGTGATGATGTTCCTGTTCGCCGTGCCGATGATGGAAGGCCTGGCGGTGTACCTGATCCCGAAGATGATCGGCGCACGCGACCTGATCTTCCCGCGACTCTCATCGCTCGGCTACTTCTGCTACCTGTTCGGCGGCATCATCCTGCTTTCCAGCGTGTTCTTTGGCGTCGCGCCCAAGGCCGGCTGGTTCATGTACACGCCGCTGTCGAGCTCGTCGCACATGCCGGGCGTGAACTCGGACTTCTGGTTGCTGGGTATCACCTTCGTCGAAATTTCCGCCGTCAGCGCCGGCGTCGAGCTGGTCGTCTCGATCCTGCGCACCCGCACCAACGGCATGGCGCTGCACAAGATGCCGTTGTACGCCTGGTACATCCTGGTGATGGCGTTGATGATCGTGTTCGGTTTCCCGCCGCTGATCCTGGGCAGCATCCTGCTGGAACTGGAACGCGCCGGCGGCTTGCCCTTCTTCGATACCGCCCGTGGTGGCGACCCGGTGCTTTGGCAGCACCTGTTCTGGCTGTTCGGCCATCCCGAGGTGTACATCATCTTTCTGCCCGGCGCCGGCATCGTGTCGACGTTGCTGCCGGTGTTCTGCCAACGGCCTTTGGTGGGGTATCGCTGGGTCGTGCTCGGGGTGCTGACCACCGGTTTCCTAAGCTTCGGGCTCTGGGTACACCACATGTTCACGGTCGGCATTCCGGCGCTCGCGCTGGGCTTTTTCTCGGCGGCGAGCATGCTGGTCGCGATCCCCACTGGCGTACAGATTTTTGCCTGGATCGCCACGCTCTGGCTGGGCAAGCCGGTGTATCACGTGCCGATGCTGTGGCTGGTGGGCTTTTTGATCGTCTTCGTCTGCGGCGGCCTGACCGGCGTGATGGTTGCGCTGGTGCCTTTCGACTGGCAGGTGCACGACACTCACTTCGTCGTCGCGCACATGCACTACGTACTCGTCGGCGGAATGTTCTTCCCGCTGATGGCTGGGCTGTATTACTGGCTGCCGCATTTCTCAGGTCGGATGCCTTCGGTGCGACTGGGCCGCTGGGGGTTCTGGCTGGTCTTCATCGGCTTCAACATGACCTTCCTGATCATGCACTGGACCGGGCTGATCGGTATGCCACGGCGCGTCTACACCTACGACACGGGGCTAGGCTGGGACATTCCAAACCTGATCTCTTCGATCGGCAGCTTCATCATGGCAATCGGGATCGGCACCATCCTGCTGGACGTCGTGCTGCACTTCCGTTTCGGCCAGCCCGCCAAGACCAATCCGTGGAACGCCGACACGCTGGAGTGGGCGACCAGCCTGCCGCCCAGCCCCTACAACTTCGTCAGCCTGCCGGACGTCACCGACCGCCATCCGCTCTGGAAAGACCCTGACCTGCCCCACAGCATCGCCCGCGCCGAGCATGCGCTGAAGACCATCGACCATGGGCGACGCGAGACCTGGGGCTCGGACCCGCTGTCCGGCGAGGTGCGCGAGGTGATCCATTTGCCCGGCAACAGCTGGTTGCCCTTCATTGCGTCGGTGTTCCTGGCCGTGCTCTGCCTGAGCCTGCTGAATAAGGTTTACTGGCTCGCGCTGGTGGCGACCGTGGCGACGCTGGCGGTGCTGTTCCGCTGGTCTTGGGAGAACGGCGCGCACCCCGCCGCCGCGCCCGATGCCCAGACCCAACCGGACGAGCCTCCCTTGCACTCGCGCACATTCGACGGCCCTGGGCTCTGGGGCATGGGCGTCACATTGCTGGCAAACGGCACCATGTACCTGTCGCTGCTGTTTGGCTGGTTTTACCTGTGGACCGTTTCGCCAGGTTGGCGGGTGCCAGAAACATCCAGCCTGAACGGCTGGCTGATGCTGGCCAGTGCCGTCGTGCTGACCGGCGGCACTCTGTGGATGCGCTTGGTGCCCGGCCGCCTGCGCCGCGGGAATGGTGGGCGTCTGATGCTGAACCTGAGTGCCATCGCAGCTATCGGGCTGGTGCAGTTCGCATTGTTGCTCTGGGTGCTGCTCTCAGCAGGCTTGGAGGTGACCGAAACAGCGCACGACGCGGTGATCTTCGTCATCCTCGCTTACAGCCTGATCCATTGCGGCCTCGCCACCATCCTGACCATCCTGCAGGCGCTGCGGGTGATGTACGGCTATGTCGGGGACAAGGCACCCTATGAGGTGATCGTGGTGGAGCAGCTCTGGTACTACAACCTGGGCGTCGTCTGGGCCGCGTATGCCGCCATCGTCCTGTTTCCGTCGGCATGGGGAGGTGCCTGATGAAGTACAACCGCACCTCAGTCTTCCATCCCGTCCAGATTCCGTTCGGGCTGACCATCTGGAGCCTGTGGTTCGCCGCCATGTATGGCTCGCATGCGGTGGTCTGCGAATTTGCGCCGCCAAACCCAGAGCAAGGCATCTTCAATTGGCTGAACGCGAGCTTCGGTGTCGCGACCTTGGTCGTGGTGGCGTTGTTGCTGTTTCTCGGCCACCGCTCGTGGAAACTGTCGCGCCCGCCGCACGACCTGAACGAGCGCCAGATCTTCGTGACCAAGGTCGCCTCGGGCATCCACTTCATTGCGGCGCTGGCGACGGTGTTTGTCGGGCTGCAGCTGGCCTTCCTGCCGCCCTGCGTCTGACCTACTCAGCTTTCTTGCGAATCCAGTACAGATAGGTGTCGCCGTCAGCCTGCTGATCGACCAGCTCATGGCCGAGAAAAACGCAGAACTTGGGAATATCGCGTTGGGTCGACGGATCGGTAGCGATGACCTTTAGCAGCTCGCCGCCGGCTAGCGCGCGAACCTTGTTGTGCAACATCATGACCGGTTCAGGGCAGTTCAGGCCGGTGGCATCGAGCACCGCATCGGCGGGCATTTCGGCTGTTTCAGGCATTGCAGGCTCCAGCAATTAGGGGCGGGATTGTCGCGCAGATACGCGTCCGGGTCATCTCACGGCGTCAAAGGCGGCGCAGGTGGCAGGTCACTTCCTCGCGGTCGTGATAGAGCTGCTTGCAGCCGATGCTCGCCTTGACCCCACGTTCGGCAAGCCCGTCGGCAATGCGTTCCAACAGGCGCTTGACCTCGGCGTAGCGCTGCTTCATCGGCAGCTTGAGGTTGACTACCGCCTCGCGGCACAGGCCTTCGCCGATCCATGTTTCCAGCAGCGCCGCGTTCTTCGCAGGCTTCTCGACGATGTCGCAGACCATCCAGTCCACCGGGCGCTTGGGGCGGAAGCTGAAGCCGTCCGCGCGGTAATGCCCGACCAGGCCGGAATCCAGCAGCTCGGCGTTCATCGGCCCGTTGTCGACGGCCATGACCTCGATATCACGATTGACCAATTGCCAGGTCCAGCCACCCGGCGAAGCGCCTAGATCGACGGCCGTCATGCCGGCGGCGAGGCGTTCGCCCCACTGTTCTCGCGGGATGAAATGATGCCAGGCCTCCTCCAGCTTGAGCGTGGAGCGGCTGGGTGCCTGACGTGGAAACTTCAGCCGCGGGATACCCATCGGCCACATGGCGCTGTTGCCCGCCTCGGCGATACCGACGAAAACCTCCCGGCT
Source organism: Stutzerimonas chloritidismutans (assembly GCF_051486945.1). Lineage (GTDB taxonomy): Bacteria > Pseudomonadota > Gammaproteobacteria > Pseudomonadales > Pseudomonadaceae > Stutzerimonas > Stutzerimonas chloritidismutans_B. Next base: position 623,935 of record NZ_JAHVDX010000001.1, read on the forward strand.
GCTCTTGAATGCCAGCAACAATCGGGGCCCAGCCTCTGCCGCCGCGAGCCGGCCACCCTGCCCCAACGCCTTGCGCAGCGGCGCCTCGAACTTACGGCAGAAGGTCGACAGTTCCTTGCCTTCATTGGTGTCGAAGACTTCAAGCCACAGGCTGCCAAAGGTCATACGCGAATCAAGATGCTCCAGCAGCACACCGATGCGGTCGCTCTCCGGCAGCACGAGCCATTCGCCGCGTGACCACTGGCGTGGAAAGATCAGCCGGGCGAAGCGGGCGCCGCGCATCAACCGCTCGGCTTCACCCCCGTCCTGGCAGACGAACTCTGCATACGCACTGTCCGGCTTGGCCTTGGCGTAGCCGGCCACGCCAAGCCGCGCGGCCTGATCGCTAATCTCGGCACAGGCCTCGTTTTCGAATCCCGGGCGGCAGTGCAGCAAAAGTATGTTCATCAAATGGATCCTGCGATGGGCGCCGAAACGCCCTGCGACAAAAGCCGCACATGATAGCCGAGCGGGGAACCCCAGGCTCGCTGCTCCGGTCCAGTTAAACAGTTGCTGGATTCCGCTGCGCCTCGCCGGCCAGCCCTCGCCTCGCCGGCCCAGATGCATCGCGGCCTCCACCTCTGCGCCATCCGACTGGCGGCCAGCCACCTGGCGGACCCGTTCCCCAGGGGCTAGGTTCAAGAACACGCTCCCGATCCATTTAGCCCGGCCGTGCGGGCCAAGGAGAGACGAATGCCATCCCTGGATAGCCTGAAATGCCGTCGCAGCCTCGAGGTAAACGGCAAGACCTACCACTACTTCAGCCTGCCGGAAGCCGCCAAGCAGCTCGGTGACATCAGCCGCTTGCCGGCGTCGCTCAAGGTGCTGCTGGAAAATCTGCTGCGCTGGGAAGACGACGTGACAGTGCGCGCCGATGACTTTACCTCGCTCGCCGTGTGGCTCAAGACGCGCACCTCCGAGCAAGAAATACAGTACCGACCCGCACGTGTGCTGATGCAGGATTTCACTGGCGTGCCCGCCGTGGTCGACCTGGCCGCCATGCGCGATGCCGTGTCCCGCGCCGGCGGCGATCCGCAACGGATTAACCCGCTGTCGCCGGTCGATCTGGTGATCGATCACTCGGTCATGGTTGACCGCTTCGGTAACGAGCACGCCTACGAGCAGAACGTCGACATCGAATTCCAGCGAAACGGCGAGCGGTACGAGTTCCTGCGCTGGGGCCAGCAGGCCTTCGACAACTTCCAGGTCGTGCCGCCGGGCACCGGCATCTGCCACCAGGTCAATCTGGAATACCTCGCCCAGGTCGCCTGGACGCGCGACGAAGGCGGCGAGACGTTTGTTTATCCGGACACCCTCGTCGGCACCGACTCGCACACCACCATGGTCAATGGCCTCGGCGTGCTGGGCTGGGGTGTCGGGGGTATCGAGGCCGAGGCCGCCATGCTTGGCCAGCCGGTGTCGATGCTGATCCCCGAAGTGGTCGGCTTCCGCCTGACCGGAAAGCTGAACGAAGGCGTTACCGCGACCGACCTGGTGCTGACCGTCACGCAGATGCTGCGCAAGCACGGGGTAGTCGGCAAGTTCGTCGAATTCTTCGGGCCCGGCCTCGACAAGCTGCCCCTGGCCGACCGCGCCACCATCGGCAACATGGCGCCTGAATACGGCGCGACCTGCGGCTTTTTCCCTGTCGACGAAGTGACGCTGGACTACCTGCGCCTCTCCGGACGCGATCCGGATCGCATCGCGTTGGTCGAGGCCTATTACAAGGCTCAGGGCATGTGGCGCGACAGCGGCTCGCCCGACCCGATCTTCACCGACACCCTTGAGTTGGACCTGGGCGATGTCGTGCCCTCGCTGGCTGGGCCAAAGCGACCTCAGGATCGGGTCGCGCTGAGCGACATCGGCAGCAATTTCGACCTGTTGCTGGAAACCGGCGGCAAGAAAAGCGAAGCCGACGCGACTTATCCCGTTGCCGGCGAGAGCTTCGAACTCAAGCATGGCTCGGTGGTGATTGCCGCTATCACCTCCTGCACCAACACCTCCAACCCCAACGTGTTGATGGCCGCCGGCCTGGTAGCGAAAAAAGCGGTCGAACGCGGATTGGCGCGCAAACCTTGGGTGAAAACATCGCTGTCGCCAGGCTCAAAGGTCGTGACCGACTACCTGAAGACGGCTGGCCTTACGAATTATCTGAATGAACTGGGCTTTTACCTCACCGGCTACGGTTGCTCCACCTGTATCGGCAACTCAGGCCCCCTGCCCGACGCCATCGGCAAAACCATCGTGGACAACGACCTGGTGGTGTCCTCGGTGCTGTCCGGCAATCGCAACTTCGAGGGCCGCGTGCATCCGCTGGTCAAGGCGAACTGGCTCGCCTCGCCGCCGCTCGTCGTGGCCTATGCGTTGGCCGGGACGACACGTATCGACCTGTCCTCCGAGCCGCTGGGCACGGGCAACGACGGGCAGCCGGTGTACTTGCGCGACATCTGGCCCACCAGCCAGGAAGTCAACGAGGCGGTTTCGCTGATCGATGGCGACATGTTCCGCAGGCGCTACGCCGACGTGTTTACCGGTGAGGAAAAATGGCAGGCCATTCGCGTCACGCCGGGCGACACCTACCAGTGGAACGGCAACTCCAGCTATGTGCAGAACCCGCCCTTCTTCGAGGACATCGGCCAGGCGCCGCAGCCCCCGGCAGATGTCGAGCACGCCCGTGTGCTCGCGCTGTTTGGCGACTCCATCACCACTGACCACATCTCGCCGGCGGGCAACATCAAGGCAAGCTCACCGGCGGGCGTCTACCTGCAGCAGCTGGGCGTACCGCCGGAGGACTTCAACTCCTATGGTTCGCGCCGCGGCAACCACGAGGTGATGATGCGTGGCACCTTCGCCAACATCCGTATCAAGAACGAAATGCTTGGCGGCGAAGAAGGTGGCGACACACTGCACCAGCCCAGCGGCGAGCGCATGTCGATCTATGACGCGGCGATGCGTTACCAGCGCGAAGGCGTGCCGCTGGTCGTCGTGGCCGGCAAGGAATATGGCACCGGCTCGAGCCGCGACTGGGCGGCCAAGGGCACCAACCTGCTCGGCGTCAAGGCGGTCATCGCCGAGAGTTTCGAGCGAATCCACCGCTCCAACCTGATCGGCATGGGTGTCTTGGCGCTGCAATTCGTCGGGGACCAAAATCGCAAGTCCCTCGGTCTGACCGGCAACGAACGGCTGTCGATTCGCGGAATGAGCGCGGACATCAAGCCCCGCCAGTTGCTGACGGTCGACGTCGAGCGCGCTGACGGCTCGCAGGACAGCTTCCAGGTGCTGTGCCGCATCGACACGCTCAACGAGGTCGAGTACTTCAAGGCCGGCGGCATTCTGCACTATGTGCTGCGCCAGTTGATCGACGGCTGATCAGGCAACCCCTGCAGCCTTTTCGGCCCGTGGCAGCGCCGCTTCCACGGGCTTTTTTATTGGCCGGATGGCCATATGCAACCCTTCAGCCCAGCGCGAAGCGGCCGTTAAGGTGCACATATAAAAGGTCACGGCGGGCGCCAGTGCTCCCCTACCGAGGACGTCGCGCAGACGTGACCGACTTTCGATAAGTGGCCAGAGCCACCTTCACCCGCCAGGCGTCCGACATGCGAAACAACCAGCCCGTCACCCAGCGCGAGTATGCGTTCCCCGACCAGCAGCGTTTGATATCTACTACCGACCTGACCGGCAAGATCACCTATTGCAACGATAGTTTCGTCGAGGTCAGCGGCTACGACCGCAACGACTTGATCGGCGCCCCGCACAATCTGATTCGCCATCCGGACGTGCCTGCAGCGGTGTTTGGCCATATGTGGGCCACCCTGAAAAGTGGCAGGCCCTGGATGGGCATCGTCAAAAACCGTCGCATCGATGGCGACCATTACTGGGTAAACGCCTACGTCACGCCGGTGCTCGATGCCCAGCGCAACGTAGTGGGCTATGAATCGGTGCGCACCAAGCCCACCCGTGAGCAGGTCAGCCGTGCCGAGGCGCTCTATGCGCGCCTGAATGCCGGCAAAAGCGGCGTGCCTCGGCGCGACACCTGGCTGCCCGTCGCCTTCAATTGGTTACCCTTCATCATTATCAGCCAGATCGGTTTTCTGATCGGCGCCTGGTTCGATCACGGCTGGGGCTTCGCCCTGGCAGCACTGCTCTCAGTGCCGCTCGGCCTGGCCGGCCGCCACTGGCAGATGCGCGGCATGAACCGCCTGCTACGCCTGGCGCAGCAATCCACCAGCGACCCGCTTATCGCCCGAATGTACACCGACAGCCACGGTGTCGAAGCTCAACTGGAGATGGCGATGCTCAGCGAGCACGCACGGTTGAAAACCTGCCTGACGCGCCTGCAGGACAGCGCCGTGCAGCTGCAACAACAAGCCAAGCGGGCAGATTCGCTCGCTCACAGCTGTTCCGACGGCCTGTCGCGACAGCACCACGAGACTGAACAGGTTGCCGCGGCAATCACGCAGATGGCCGCGACTACACAGGAAGTTGCTGGCAACGTCGCGCTTGCCGCAGACGCCACCGAACAGGCCAACCAACTCGCCACCCAAGGGCGGCAAATCAGTTCAGATACACGCAAGGCCATCGAACAACTGGCCGAGGCCGTCACCGAAACCGGCGCTGCCGTATCGGCATTGGCACACAACAGCAACGAAATCGGTACGGTGGTGGACGTGATTAAGAGCATCGCCGACCAGACCAACCTGCTGGCGTTGAACGCGGCGATCGAGGCCGCGCGCGCTGGGGAAAGCGGCCGCGGCTTTGCCGTCGTGGCCGACGAGGTGCGGCAGCTGGCACAGCGAACCGCCGACGCCACCGGGCAGATCCACCGGCTCATCGAGACCTTGCAACAGCAGGCACGGCAAGCGGTCGAGACCACCGAAGCGGGCCGCAGGCATGCCAGCGCCGGCGTCGAGCGGGTCGTTGATGCGGACCGGGCGCTCTGCGGTATTGGCGAAGCGGTCGCGCGCATCATCGACATGAGCACGCAGATCGCCTCGGCAACCGAGCAGCAAAGCGCCGTCGCCGAGGAAATCAGCCAGAACGTGGGCAACATCGCCCGGCTCGCCGACCAGACCGCAGGCGATGCCGAGAGCTCGGCGCTGTTGTCCGAAGAACTGACGGCCACGGCGCACACCCAATACGCGTTGGTGGAACGCTTCAACCGTTGACCTCAGCAAGGAACGCCGCAATCGCATCGGCCGCAGCGTCCAGATGCTGCTGATGCGTCAGTCCTGAGCGTTTCAGCGGCTTGAGGTCGTGGTCCGCAGCGGCCAGCCATTCGAGCCTGATCGCCGGTGCGAGGTCGTAGGCGGCGACGCTGTCGCGATCACCCAGAGCGTCGCGCTCGCCCTGAAGGATCAAGGTCGGCGTCTGAATGGCGGCCAGGTGCGCGACCCTCGGCTTTTCCGGCTTGCCTGCTGCGTAAAACGGGTAGCCCAGGCAGATCAGCGCATCGGCACCGAGCTCATCGGCCAGCAGGCTCGCCATCCGCCCGCCCATCGACTTGCCGCCGATGGCCAACCGCCCTGCGGTCTGCTGTCGCACGTCGGCATACACCTCGCGCCACCGCTCGAGCAGTTGCGCCTGCGGATTCGGCGGCCGCTTGCGCCCCGTCGCCCGGCGTTCGGCCATGTAGGCGAACTCGAAGCGCACCACCGCAATGTCCCGCGCCACAAGGCGTTCTGCCATGTCTTGCATGAACGGGCTGTCCATCGGCGCACCGGCACCGTGCGCCAGGATCAGGGTCGCACGTGCCTCGCCCTCGGGCCGATCGACGCGGACGAATGGATTTTCACCGGGTTGCGCGCATTGATCAGCGTCAATACCGGCCATTTGCCCTTTCCCCATGCTTGCCCCCGCTTTCAAGTGAAAGATCCGACTGCTTCAACGCTACAAAAAACTGCACTTAACCCGTGGATGGAAGCCCATACATGAACACAGCAACCAGTGCCGCCTATGACTACAAGGTGGTTCGCCAATTCGCCATCATGACGGTGGTGTGGGGAATCGTCGGGATGGGGCTCGGCGTTTTCATCGCAGCACAGCTCGCCTGGCCCGTACTCAACTTCGACCTGCCGTGGACCAGTTTCGGTCGTTTGCGGCCCTTGCACACCAACGCCGTGATCTTCGCCTTTGGCGGCTGTGCATTGTTCGCGACCTCTTACTATTCGGTCCAGCGCACCTGCCAGACCACCCTGTTCGCGCCGAAGCTGGCCGCGTTCACCTTCTGGGGCTGGCAATTGGTGATCCTGCTGGCCGCGATCAGCCTACCGCTGGGCTTCACCAGCTCCAAGGAATACGCCGAGCTGGAATGGCCGATCGACATCCTGATCACCATCGTCTGGGTCGCCTATGCGGTGGTGTTCTTCGGCACCCTGGCGACCCGCAAGGTCAAGCACATCTATGTAGGCAACTGGTTCTTCGGGGGTTTCATCCTGACCGTCGCGATCCTGCATATCGTCAACAACCTGGAAGTGCCGGTGACCGCGATGAAGTCCTACTCGCTGTATGCCGGTGCGACCGACGCCATGGTCCAGTGGTGGTACGGCCATAACGCGGTGGGCTTCTTCCTCACCGCCGGTTTCCTCGGGATCATGTACTACTTCGTGCCCAAACAAGCCGAGCGTCCGGTCTACTCCTATCGCCTGTCGATCGTGCACTTCTGGGCGCTGATCACGGTGTACATCTGGGCCGGCCCGCACCATCTGCACTACACGGCGCTGCCGGATTGGGCGCAAAGCCTGGGCATGGTGATGTCCTTGATCCTGCTGGCACCGAGCTGGGGCGGCATGATCAACGGCATGATGACCCTCTCTGGCGCCTGGCATAAGCTGCGCAGCGACCCCATCCTGCGGTTCCTGGTCGTCTCCCTCGCGTTCTACGGCATGTCGACCTTCGAAGGTCCGATGATGGCGATCAAGACCGTCAACGCCCTGTCCCACTACACCGATTGGACCATCGGCCACGTACACGCTGGCGCCCTCGGCTGGGTTGCCATGGTGTCCATCGGCGCCCTGTACCACCTCATCCCGAAAGTATTCGGTCGCGAGCAGATGCACAGCATCGGCCTGATCAACGCTCACTTCTGGCTGGCGACCATCGGCACCGTTCTCTACATCGCCTCGATGTGGGTCAACGGGATCGCCCAGGGCCTGATGTGGCGCGCGATCAACGAAGACGGCACCCTCACCTACTCCTTCGTCGAGGCGCTGGAAGCCAGCCACCCCGGTTTCGTGGTGCGCATGATCGGTGGTGCGGTGTTCTTCACCGGCATGCTGCTGATGGCCTACAACACCTGGCGCACCGTGCAGGCCTCCAAGCCGGCCGAATATGACGCCGCTGCGCAGATCGCCTGAGGAGCCGAGAGATGAAGAAGCACGAAATACTCGAAAAGAACGTCGGCCTGCTGACCCTGTTCATGATCCTGGCGGTGAGCATCGGCGGCCTGACGCAGATCGTTCCGCTGTTCTTCCAGGACACCGTCAACGAGCCGGTCGAGGGCATGAAGCCCTACACCGCGCTGCAGCTCGAAGGCCGCGACCTCTATATCCGTGAGGGCTGCGTCGGTTGTCACTCGCAGATGATCCGCCCCTTCCGCGCCGAAACCGAGCGCTACGGCCACTATTCGGTCGCTGGTGAGAGCGTGTACGACCATCCGTTCCTATGGGGCTCCAAGCGTACCGGCCCGGACCTGGCTCGCGTCGGCGGCCGTTACTCCGACGACTGGCACCGCGCACACCTGTACAACCCGCGCAACGTGGTACCCGAGTCGAAGATGCCTTCCTATCCGTGGCTGGTCGAGCAAACGCTCGACGGCCAGGACACTGCCAAGAAAATGGAAGCCCTGCGCAGCGTAGGCGTGCCGTACACCGCAGACGACATTGCCGGCGCCAAGGAAGCGGTCAAGGGCAAGACCGAGATGGATGCCCTGGTCGCGTACCTGCAGGTGCTCGGTACTGCGCTGCAGAACAAGCGCTGAGCCAGGACGACGCAATCGAACACGCGGCTGACAGCAGCCGCCAGGAACCAATATCGCGGGCAGCCCGGCGCTCGGGCTGTTCAGGAGTAACAGATGAACGCTTTCTGGAGTGGATACATCGCCCTGCTGACGCTGGGCACCATCGTCGCTCTGTTCTGGCTGATTTTCGCCACGCGCAAGGGCGAGTCGGCCGGCACGACCGACAAGACCATGGGCCATTCATTCGATGGCATCGAGGAATACGACAACCCCTTGCCCAAGTGGTGGTTCGTGCTGTTCATCGCGACGCTGCTGTTCGGCATCGGCTACCTGATCCTCTACCCGGGGCTGGGAAACTGGAAAGGTGTGCTGCCGGGCTACGAAGGGGGATGGACACAGACGAAGGAGTGGCAGCGTGAAGTCGACCAGGCCGAAGCCAAGTTCGGCCCGATCTTCGCCAAGTATTCGGCCATGAGCGTCGCCCAGGTCGCGGACGATGAACGCGCGCTGAAGATCGGCGGGCGCCTGTTCGCCAACCATTGCTCGGTCTGCCACGGCTCGGATGCCAAGGGTGCCAATGGCTTCCCCAATCTGGCTGACACAGAATGGCGCTGGGGTGGTGACGCCGAGACTATCAAGACTTCGATCCTGCATGGCCGTGTCGCAACGATGCCGGCTTGGGGCCAAGTGATCGGCGAAGAAGGCGTGAAGAATGTCGCTGGCTATGTACGCAACAGCCTTGCCGGCTTACCGCTGCCCGACGGCAGCGACGTCGACCTCGACGCCGGGAGTCAGATCTTTGCGCAGAACTGCTCGGTGTGCCACGGCGCCAACGGTCAGGGCATGCCGGCCATGGGTGCACCCAAACTGACCTCTGCTGCTGGCTGGATCTACGGTTCGACCCTGCCTCAACTGCAGCAGACTATCCGTCATGGTCGCAACGGTAAGATGCCTGCGCAGGAACCCTACTTGGGCAACGACAAAGTCCACCTCCTGGCGGCCTATGTCTATAGCCTGTCGCAGAAGCCCGAGCAGGTCGCCAAGCGCTGACCGCTCATTACAGGGCGATACCTGCTATCGCCCTGTTTCGGATCAAGTCCCGCCCCAAAATGCGGCCGTGCGACGCTCTGTCGCAGACCGCCCGGTCCATCTCCGCTTGGCCTGAAAAGCCACGCGCTTCTATATTCTTCCCCGTTCGCCGCACCCCGCAGAACTAGACGGCGACACTCTCGATTCGGCACATCGGCGTGATGTGAAAAACGACCCTGCAAAGAGCATGGAAAACGCCTGGGATCAGGGTCCGGACGGCGCGAGATGGCCTGGGCCTTGATTGCATTGCCCCCCTCCTTTCTCCATACTTGCCGCCGTTTTTGCCCCCTGAAATGCCATTAGCGTGGAAGCCTTGCATGAGCACAGCAATAAGTGAGACTGCATATAACTATAAGGTGGTTCGCCAATTCGCCATCATGACGGTGGTGTGGGGAATTATCGGAATGGGTCTGGGCGTGTTCATCGCCGCACAACTGGTGTGGCCTGAGCTGAACTTCGACCTGCCGTGGACCAGCTTCGGCCGTCTGCGTCCCTTGCATACCAACGCGGTGATTTTCGCGTTCGGCGGTTGCGCCTTGATGGCGACCTCCTTCTATGTGGTCCAGCGTACCTCTCAGGTACGGCTGTTCTCCGACACGCTGGCTTCCTTCGTGTTCTGGGGCTGGCAGGCCGTCATCGTGCTCGCCGTGATCACGCTCCCGCAGGGCTTCACCAGCTCCAAGGAATACGCCGAGCTGGAATGGCCGATCGACATCCTGATAGCCATCGTCTGGATCAGCTACGCGATCGTGTTCTTCGGCACCATCATGAAGCGCAAGTCCAAGCACATCTATGTGGGCAACTGGTTCTACGGCGGCTTCATCCTGGTTACCGCGATGCTTCACATCGTCAACAACCTGGAAGTCCCGGTGAGCTGGTTCAAGTCTTACTCGATCTATTCGGGTGCGACCGACGCCATGGTTCAGTGGTGGTATGGCCACAACGCAGTAGGTTTCTTCCTGACCACCGGCTTCCTGGGCATGATGTATTACTTCGTGCCGAAGCAGGCCGAACGCCCCGTTTACTCCTATCGCCTGTCGATCGTGCACTTCTGGGCGTTGATTACCCTGTACATCTGGGCCGGCCCGCACCACCTGCACTACACCGCGTTGCCGGACTGGGCACAGAGCCTGGGCATGGTGATGTCGGTCATCCTGCTCGCACCGAGTTGGGGCGGCATGATCAACGGCATGATGACCCTCTCCGGCGCCTGGCATAAGCTGCGCACCGACCCGATCCTGCGCTTCCTGGTCGTCTCCCTGGCGTTCTACGGCATGTCGACCTTCGAAGGTCCGATGATGGCGATCAAGACCGTCAACGCCCTGTCCCACTACACCGACTGGACCATCGGCCACGTTCACGCCGGCGCGCTCGGCTGGGTTGCGATGATCTCCATCGGCTCGCTTTACCACCTGATTCCCAAGGTGTTCGGCCGTGAGCAGATGCACAGCATTGGCCTGATCAACGCGCACTTCTGGCTGGCGACCATCGGCACCGTGCTCTATATCGCCTCGATGTGGGTCAACGGCATCACCCAAGGCCTGATGTGGCGTGCGATCAACGAGGACGGCACCCTGACCTACTCCTTCGTCGAGGCACTGGAAGCCAGCCACCCCGGCTTCATCGTGCGGGCCCTCGGCGGCGCGTTCTTCCTCAGCGGCATGCTGCTGATGGCTTACAACACCTGGCGTACCGTTCGCGTATCCAAAGCGTCCGAGATCGACGCTGCTGCACAGATCGCCTGAGGAAAGGGATAGATGAAGAATCACGAAATACTCGAAAAGAACATCGGTCTGCTGACCCTGTTCATGATCCTGGCGGTGAGCATCGGCGGCCTGACCCAGATCGTCCCGCTGTTCTTCCAGGACGTGGTCAACGAGCCGGTCGAAGGCATGAAGCCCTACACCGCCTTGCAGCTCGAAGGCCGTGACCTATACATCCGCGAAGGCTGCGTCGGCTGTCATTCGCAGATGGTTCGCCCGTTCCGCGCCGAAACCGAGCGCTACGGCCATTACTCGGTTGCGGGTGAGAGCGTCTACGATCACCCATTCCTGTGGGGCTCCAAGCGCACCGGCCCGGACCTGGCTCGTGTCGGCGGCCGTTACTCCGACGACTGGCACCGTGCGCACCTCTATAACCCGCGCAACGTAGTGCCCGAATCCAAGATGCCGGCCTACCCCTGGCTGGTCGAGCACACGCTCGACGGCCGCGACACCGCCAAGAAGATGGAAGCACTGCGCAGCGTAGGCGTGCCTTACACCGAAGAAGACATCGCCGGTGCGAAGGACGCGGTCAAGGGCAAGACCGAAATGGACGCCCTTGTCGCCTACCTCCAGGTACTTGGCACCGCACTCACCAACAAACGGTAACGCACCATGGAAATCGGGACTCTCCGCGGTCTGGGCACCATTTTGGTTTTCGTCGCATTCATCTGCGTCGTGCTCTGGGCCTATAGCAGCAAGCGCAAGAAAAGCTTCGACGAAGCCGCCAACCTGCCGTTCGCGGACGAGCCCGAATCCAAGAAGCGTGATGAAGAAGCTTCCAGGAGTAATAAATAAATGACCTCGTTTTGGAGTTGGTACATCACCCTGCTGAGCCTGGGGACCATTGCCGCACTGGTCTGGCTGCTGCTCGCGACGCGCAAGGGACAACGCCACGACACCACGGAAGAAACCGTCGGCCATTCCTATGACGGCATCGAGGAATACGACAACCCGCTTCCGCGCTGGTGGTTCATGCTTTTCGTCGCCACGGTGGTGTTCGCGCTGGGCTATCTCGCTCTATATCCGGGCCTCGGCAATTGGAAAGGCATGCTGCCTGGCTATGAGGACGGCTGGACCCAAGTGAAGGAATGGCAGCGTGAAGTCGACCGCGCCAACGAACAGTACGGCCCGCTGTATGCCAAATTCGCTTCCATGCCAGTCGAGGAAGTCGCCAAGGATCCGCAGGCGCTAAAGATGGGCGGTCGCCTGTTCGCGTCCAACTGCTCGGTCTGCCATGGCTCCGACGCCAAGGGCGCCTACGGCTTCCCCAATCTGACGGACCACGACTGGCTCTGGGGCGGTGAACCCGAAACCATCAAGACCACCATCCTTGGCGGCCGCCAGGCAGCGATGCCGGCATGGCGCGACGTCATCGGCGAAGACGGCATTCGCAACGTGGCTGGCTATGTCATGAGCCTATCGGGCCGTGAAGTTCCCCAGGGCACCGAGAGTGACGTTGAGCAGGGTCAAAAGATCTTCGCCGCCAACTGTGTAGCCTGCCACGGTCCTGAAGGCAAAGGCACCCAGGCCATGGGCGCACCGAACCTCACCGACAACGTCTGGCTCTACGGATCGAGCTTTGGACAGATACAGCAGACCCTTCGCTATGGCCGTAACGGCCGTATGCCGGCTCAGGAGAACACCCTGGGTAACGACAAGGTCCACCTGCTGGCTGCCTATGTGTACAGCCTCTCGCAAAAAGCGGAGAACTGATCGGAGACAACCAGGCGCGACCCACGGTCGCACCTGACTCCAGACATCGGGGCGTACCATTCGCAGCAGGTCAGATAATGATCCCGGTTGGCATGTATCAACCGGGGCACTCACCCAATGCCGTGGTACGCAATCGATGACTGAGCAAATCCCCGTTCGTGATGTAACCCCTCCTGCCAAGGTCAATGCGTCAGCCGACCTCTACGCCGCCCGCGAAAAAATCTATACCCGCGCCTTCAAAGGCATCTTCCGCAACCTGCGGCTCGGTGGCGGAGCCCTGCTGTTCGTTCTGTACTTTGGAACCGTGTGGTTGAACTGGAACGGGCGTCAGGCCGTCTGGTGGGACCTGCCCGAGCGCAAGTTCTACATCTTCGGCGCGACCTTCTGGCCACAGGACTTCATCCTGCTGTCCGCACTCCTGATCATCTGCGCCTTCGGCCTGTTCTTCATCACGGTGTTCGCCGGACGAGTCTGGTGTGGCTATACTTGCCCGCAGAGCGTGTTCACCTGGGTGTTCATGTGGGCCGAGAAGGTCACTGAGGGTGACCGCAATCAGCGTATGAAGCTCGACAAGGCGCCCATGAGTGCCAACAAGTTTCTGCGCAAGTCCGCCAAGCACGCCATCTGGCTGGCGGTGTCGCTGGCGATCGGCATTACCTTCGTCGGCTACTTCACCCCCATTCGCGACCTGGTGCCGGATCTGCTGACTTTTCAGGTCGGTGGCTGGGCGCTGTTCTGGGTGGGCTTCTTCACCTTGGCGACCTACGGCAACGCTGGCTATCTGCGCGAGCAGGTGTGCATTTACATGTGCCCCTACGCGCGGTTCCAAAGCGTGATGTTCGATAAGGACACGCTGATCGTGTCCTATGACCCTCGCCGCGGCGAGCGTCGCGGACCGCGCAAGAAGGATGCGGACTACAAGGCCATGGGCCTGGGTGATTGCATCGACTGCACCATGTGCGTTCAGGTTTGCCCGACCGGCATCGACATCCGCGACGGCCTGCAGATCGAGTGCATCGGCTGCGCGGCCTGTATCGATGCGTGCGACGCCATCATGGACAAGATGAACTACCCGCGCGGGCTCATCAGTTACACCACCGAACACAACCTTTCCGGGCAGAAGACCCACCTGCTACGGCCACGACTGATCGGCTATGCCGTGGCGCTCGTCGCGATGATGGGCGTGTTTGCCTTTGCCGTGACCGACCGCGCCCTGGTCAAGCTCGACGTCCTCAAGGACCGTGTGCTCTATCGCGAGAACGAGCAGGGCATGATCGAGAACGTCTACACGCTCAAGGTGATGAACAAGGCCCAGAACGAACAGACCTTCGTCATCGAGGCGACCGGCCTGGACGGGCTGCAATACAGCGGACGCAACGAAATCCAGGCGGCGGCCGGGGAGCTGATGACGATTCCGGTGGAACTGTCGGTCGCGCCCGAGAAGCTGCCCTCAAGCACCAACGACATTGTCTTCCACATCCGCTCGGCAGACGATCCTTCCATCGAAGATGATGCAGAGAGCCGCTTCATCGGCCCGAGCATTCGCTGACAGGTGTATATGAACGCTTCAGATAACGAAAAGCAGACACGCTGGTACACGCAGTTCTGGGCTTGGTTCGTGATCGGCATCCTGCTGATTTCGGTGATCCTCGGCACCTCCATGCTCACCATTGCGATTCGCAACGCCGATAGCCTGGTCTCCGACAACTACTACGATGCCGGAAAGGGCATCAACCAGTCGCTCGAACGCGAAAAGCTCGCCGAGCGCCTGCAGGTTCAGGCCCGCGTGACCCTGGATGAGGACCGTGGCTTGGCCGAAGTTCAGCTCAGCGGCAACAGCCGCCCGCAGCAACTCGTGCTCAACTTGCTCTCCCCCACTCAACCCGAGCGCGATCGCCGGGTGGTCCTGCAACCCCAAGGCGACGGCATCTATCAGGGGCAGATGCAGGAGGCGGTAACCGGTCGGCGGTTCGTCGAACTGCTCGGTCGCGAAGGCGATCAGGACTGGCGTCTTTTCGAAGAAAACGAGGTTGCCAGCGGGCACGCCATGGATCTGACCCACTGATCTGATGGCGACCCCGACCCCCTGTTATCACTGCGGGTTGCCGGTGCCAGCCGGCAGCCATTACCACGCACGGGTTCTCGACGAGGCGCGCGCATTTTGCTGCCCAGGCTGTCAGGCCGTGGCCGAAGCGATCGTCCAGGGCGGCCTGCAGAGCTATTACCTGCACCGCAGCGATGCGTCGATCAACCCTGGCGCCCTGCCCCAGGCGCTGGGCGAAGAATTGTCACTGTATGACCGTAAGGACGTTCAGGAACCCTTCGTCGAGCACGAGGGCGAGTACGCCAGCACCGCACTGATGATAGAGGGCATCAGCTGTGCCGCCTGCGGCTGGCTGATCGAACGTCATCTGCGCGGGCTCGACGGTGTCGCCGAAGCCAGCCTGAACCTCTCTAATCACCGCCTGCGGGTGCGTTGGAGCGATGCCAAGCTCCCGTTAAGCGAGCTGCTCGCCGAACTCAGGCGCATCGGCTACGCCGCCCACCCCTACCAGGCCGACCAGGCCGCCGAGCGCCTTGCTCGGGAAAATCGCCGCAGCATGCGCCAGCTCGGCGTTACCGGTCTGCTGTGGATGCAGGTCATGATGGCGACCATGGCCACCTGGCCCGAATTCAACATCGACCTCACACCGGGCATGGCGACCATCCTGCGTTGGACGGCCCTGCTGCTGACCACGCCGATCGTCTTCTATTGCTGCACCGACTTCTTCAAGGGCGCCGTGCGAGATCTGCGCACCCGCCACCTGACCATGGACGTGTCCGTCTCGCTCGCCATTGGCGGCGCCTACCTGGCCGGGATCTGGTCGACGATGACCGGCACCGGTGAGCTGTATTTCGATGCTGTCGGCATGTTCGCCCTGTTCCTGCTCGCAGGGCGTTTCCTCGAGCGCCGTGCACGCGAGCGGACCGCCGCGGCCACGGCGCAGCTGGTCAATCTGCTCCCGGCTTCGTGCCTGCGGTTGTCGGATGCGGACCAAGCGGATCGCATCCTGCTCAGCGATCTGCACATCGGTGACCGCGTGCTGGTCCAGCCCGGGGCACTGATCCCGGCGGATGGGCTCATTCTTGACGGCCATTCGAGCGTCGACGAATCGGTGCTGACTGGGGAATACCTGCCGCAGGCACGCAGCGCAGGCGAGCAAGTCACCGCTGGCACCCTCAATGTCGAAGGCGCGCTCGTGGTGCAGGTACAGGCCCTGGGCGACGATACTCGCCTGTCCGCCATTGTCCGCCTGCTCGAACGCGCCCAGTCGGACAAGCCGCGGCTGGCCGAGCTGGCTGACCGGGTTGCGCAATGGTTTCTGCTCATCGTGCTGGGTACCGCGGTCGTTGTCGGCCTGGTCTGGTGGCTGATCGACCCGACGCGTGCCTTCTGGATCGTACTGGCGCTGCTCGTCGCGACCTGCCCCTGCGCGCTCTCGCTGGCCACGCCCACTGCCCTCACTACCGCGACGGGCACCTTGCACAAGCTGGGCCTGCTGCTAACTCGCGGCCATGTGCTCGAAGGGCTCAACCACATCGATACCGTGATTTTCGATAAGACCGGCACACTCACCGAGGGCCGTCTCACCCTTAGCGAAATCAGGCCGCTGGGCACGCTTGATGTTGATGCCTGCCTGGAGCTGGCGGCAGCACTGGAAAACCGCTCCGAGCACCCCATTGCCAAAGCGTTCGGCCGTGCGCCCCAGGCGGCCGACTCGGTCGAGAGCGTGCCGGGCCTCGGCCTGCAGGGCTCGGTAGGCGACCGCACATTGCGCATCGGCCAACCGGGTTTCGTGGCCGAAGGTTATGGTGGCCAGGCACTGTCAATTCCGGGCGAGCAAGGTCAATGGTTGCTGCTCGGCGACCGCAACGGCCCGCTGGCGTGGCTAGTGCTCGATGATCGCCTGCGCCGCGATGCACCAGCGCTCCTGGAAACCTGTCGCCGGCGCGGTTGGCACACCGTTCTCCTATCCGGTGACAGCTCACCCATGGTTGGGGAAATCGCTCAGCTACTGGCTTTCGACACCGCGCATGGCGGCCTCACCCCAGCTGACAAGCTGAGCCGCCTGCACGCGCTGCAAGCCGAAGGGCGACGTGTATTGATGATCGGTGACGGCGTCAACGACGTACCGGTGATGGCCGCAGCCGACATCAGCGTCGCCATGGGCTCGGCCACGGACCTAGCCAAGACCAGCGCCGATGCCGTCCTGCTATCCAACCGGCTGGAAAGCCTTGTCCAGGCCTTCGACGTAGCCCGTCGCAGCCGCCGTATCATCATTGAAAACCTGGCCTGGGCCAGCCTGTACAACGGCCTTATTCTGCCCTTCGCCGCGATCGGCTGGGTGACGCCGATGTGGGCGGCGCTAGGCATGTCCGCCAGCTCGCTGCTTGTCGTCCTGAACGCTCTGCGCCTGACCCGAACCCCTGTCGCCCCTAGCGTAGGACAGCCCGAGACGCCTGGCGTAGGATGGTCGGCAACGCCTAACTGACCCTTCCTGCAGCACGGAGCCGACATGGCCGCACTCTATATTTTGATTCCCGTCGCGGTGGTGCTCGTCGCCCTCGCCATCTGGGTCTTTTTCTGGGCCGTCGATAGCGGACAATACGACGATCTGGACGGCCCCGCCCACAGCATTCTGTTCGATGATGAGGACCCCAAGCACAAGGCCGGCCTCGAACAGGCTGACCAATCGGACCAGGAGCGAACCAAGCGTGATTGAGCTGTTGCCCGCGCTGCTGTCTGCCTTCGTGCTCGGCCTACTCGGCGGCGGCCACTGTTTGGGCATGTGCGGTGGGTTGATGGGTGCGCTGACCATGGCGATCCCACCCGAGCAACGCAACCGCCGGCTGCGCCTGCTGCTCGCCTACAACCTGGGCCGCGTCCTGAGTTATGCCGTGGCCGGATTGGTCATCGGGCTTGCAGGCTGGGCGGTCGCCAACAGCCCTGCCGCCACGGCCTTGCGCGTACTCGCCGCAGCATTGTTGATAAGCATGGGGCTCTATTTGGCTGGGTGGTGGAACGGCTTGACACGCGTGGAAGCCATCGGGCGCGGTCTGTGGAAACGCATCCAGCCGATTGCCAGCAGGCTGATGCCGGTGCGCAACCTGCCGCAGGCGCTGCTGCTCGGTACGCTCTGGGGCTGGCTGCCTTGCGGGTTGGTGTACAGCACGCTGCTATGGTCGGCCAGCCAAGGCGACGCACTGGACAGCGCGCTGCTGATGCTGGCGTTCGGTGTGGGGACCTGGCCGGTGTTGCTCGCGACCGGCCTCGCGGCCGAACGTATCACTGCCCTGCTGCGCAAGCGCAACGTCCGGAGGCTGGGCGGTGTCGTGGTCATGCTATTCGGACTCTGGACGCTACCCGGCCCGCATCAGCAATGGCTGATGGGGCACGGCGGCGCGACGACGCCGGCGCATGAAGTTCCCACCCACCAGCATAGCCACTGACTGGCGGCCTCAGGGCTCCTTCGGCAATTGACGCTTGTGCGCGGTCTTGTCGTAAGCCGCGACAATGATTCCCGCCGCTTCGTCATCGATCTCGAGGCCCTGTAGGAAATCGTCGATCTGCTGGTAGCTGACTCCATGCGCTTCCTCGTCCGGCTTGCCGGGCGACAACTCCTCCAGATCCGCTGTCGGGACTTTCTTGACCAGCTGCTCAGGTGCGCCGAGCGCAGCGGCCAGCGCCCGGACCTGACGCTTGACCAATCCGGCTAGCGGCGTCAAATCACACGCGCCGTCCCCGAACTTGGTGAAGAATCCCATCACGGCCTCTGCCGCGTGGTCAGTGCCAATGACCAGTCCTTGGCGGGCATTGGCGATCGTGTATTGCGCCACCATGCGCATCCGCGCCTTGGTATTGCCCAGAACGAAATCCCGAGCCTTGGGATCGAGCACGTCGAGCGCCTCGGTCGCACGCGACAACCCCTGAACAGCCGCACCGATGTTCACCGTATGGCACTCGTCCGGCTTGATCGTATCGACGGCCAGCTGTGCTTCGTCCTCGTCGTGCTGAACCTGATACGGCAAGCGAACCGCGATGAACCGATAGTCGTCACCGTCACCCGCGGCGCGCATCCCCTCGACTGCCCGCTGCGCCAAAAGGCCGGCCGTGGTCGAGTCGACACCACCACTGATGCCGAGCACCAATGTCTTCATGCCGGACTCACGCAGGCAGCGTTGGATGAAGGCTATGCGCCGGTCGATTTCGGCCTGGATGGACTGCGCCCCGTCGAAGGCCGGGCGGACGCCGAGTGCAGCAGCGATCTCTTGCTGGCGGCTGTGCATGAACTGATCTCCTGTGAAAGGTCGATGCGTTGATTTACCTGTTCTGACAATCCGACCACATCTGGCGAAATAAATCTTCCCCGAGATGCCACTCGTCCCGCACGCGGTCTTGGGCTCCAGAGTGGCTTGATACAGGTCAAGTCTGTGGGATGGCACGCCCCCTAGAATCTGGCCCACTGCAGTCACACCGAGACGCCAAGATGCTAGACGCCGTCCGCTGGAATACCGACCTGATACGCCGTTACGACCAGGCCGGGCCGCGCTACACCTCCTATCCGACTGCGCTCCAGTTCAACGGCTCGGTGGGGTCGTTCGACCTCCTCGCCGCGCTGCGCGCCAGTCGCCAGGCACACCGGCCGCTGTCGCTCTACGTTCATCTGCCGTTCTGCGCCAACGTCTGCTACTACTGCGGCTGCAACAAGGTGATTACCAAAGACCGCGGCCGCGCCCTACCCTATCTGGAGCGGCTCGAGCGAGAAATCGAATCGGTTGCCTGCCACCTGGCAGCCGAGCAGGTGGTCGAGCAATTGCATCTGGGCGGCGGGACGCCGACATTCCTCAGCCACGACGAGCTGCGTCGGCTAATGACCCACCTGCGTCGACATTTCACCCTGCAGGACGACGACCACGGCGACTTCAGCATCGAGATCGACCCGCGCGAGGCCGACTGGCCAACCATGGGCGTGCTGCGTGAGCTCGGCTTCAATCGGGTCAGCATCGGCGTCCAGGACCTCGACCCCGAGGTCCAGCGTGCTGTGAACCGCATGCAGACGCTGGAGCAGACACAAACCATCGTCGAAGCAGCCCGCACATTGCAGTACCGCTCCATCAACATGGACCTGATCTATGGACTGCCGCTGCAGACGCCGGCGCGTTTCGCGCAGACCCTCGATACAGTGATCGCGCTGCAGCCCGATCGCATCTCTGTGTTCAACTACGCTCACCTGCCCGAGCGCTTCATGGCGCAACGACGTATCGACCCCATGCAGCTACCCGCATCTGCGGACAAGCTGCAAATGTTGCAGGAAAGCGTCGAACGTCTGACCCGCGCGGGCTATCGCTACATCGGCATGGATCATTTCGCCCTGCCGGACGATGAACTTGCCATGGCCCAGGAAGACGGCACGCTGCAGCGAAACTTCCAGGGCTACACCACTCATGGCCATTGCGACCTGGTTGGGCTTGGCGTTTCCGCCATCAGCCAGGTCGGGGACCTGTTTTGCCAGAATCACAGCGACATCACGCTCTACCAACAGTCGCTCGACCAGGACCAGCTCGCCACGTCCCGCGGCTTGCGTTGCAACGATGACGATCGGATCCGGCAAGAGGTCATACAGCGCTTGATCTGTGACTTCGAGGTGCAATTCGCGCCGATCGATGCGCGCTTCGAGATCCGCTTCCACGAGTACTTTGCTACGGCCTGGCCCGGCCTCGAGCAAATGGCGTCGGACGGTCTCATCCAGCTCGGCGACGACCGGCTCCTTGTATTGCCTGCCGGTCGCCTGCTGATTCGCGCCATCTGCATGCAGTTCGATCACTACCTACCGGAGCATGCGCAGAGCCGCTTCTCGCGGGTGATCTGACGGACCGGTCACTCAGCGGATCGACAACCCTGCGACCTCGGTGCCCAATTGGCCTGACTCGGTTCCTGAGTTAATCTTGCGTGCCACGTAAGGCTTTCCAGGAATCCCCCGATGTCCGAGTCGATCAAGGTCCGCGCACAGCGGCAAGCCAACTGCAAGGATTGCAGCCTGTCCGGCCTGTGCCTGCCGCTTTCGCTCAACATGCAGGACATGGAGGCACTCGACGAGATCGTCAAGCGCGGCCGCCCGCTGAAGAAAGGCGACATGCTGTTCCGCCAGGGCGATGCCTTCAACTCCGTATTCGCGATTCGCTCCGGTGCGCTGCGTACCTTTAGCGTGACCGATGCCGGCGAGGAGCAGATCACCGGTTTCCACCTGCCCAGTGAGATGGTTGGCCTGTCCGGCATGGACACCGAGGCCTACCCGGTGTCCGCGCAGGCTCTGGAAACCACATCGGTTTGCGAAATTCCGTTCGAGCGTTTGGATGAGTTGAGCGTGCTATTGCCGCAGTTGCGTCGCCAGCTGATGCGCATCATGAGCCGCGAAATCCGTGATGATCAGCAGATGATGCTGCTGCTGTCGAAGAAGACTGCAGACGAGCGTATCGCCACGTTTTTGATCAACCTTTCCGCCCGTTTCAGCGCGCGGGGTTTCTCGGCTAACCAGTTCCGGCTGCCCATGTCGCGCAACGAGATCGGCAGTTACCTAGGCCTCGCCGTCGAGACCGTATCGCGCGTCTTTACCCGCTTCCAGTCGAACGGCCTCATCGAAGCCGAAGGCAAGGAAGTGCGCATCCTCGACTCCATTCGCCTGTGCGCCCTAGCCGGCGGCAACATGGATGCCTGAAGCCAGGAGCCTTCATGATTTTTGACGAATTCTCGATCAAGACGCTGATCCGCCCCGTCCCGGATTTCCCTAGCGAAGGCGTGATCTTTCGCGACATCACGCCGTTGCTGCAGTCACCCAAAGCTCTGCGCATGGTGGCGGACAGCCTCATCCAACGCTACGTCGAAACCGACTTCAGCCACGTCGGCGCCCTGGATGCACGCGGCTTCATCATTGGCTCTATCCTCGCCTACGAGCTCAACCGTCCGCTGATCCTGTTCCGCAAGAAAGGTAAATTGCCCGCGGACGTGCTGGAAGAGTCGTACCGGACCGAATACGGTGAAGCCTTTCTGGAGGTCCATGCCGATAGCCTGTGCGAAGGCGACTCAGTACTGTTGATCGATGACCTGATCGCCACGGGCGGCACGCTGGTTGCTGCGGCTCAGTTGGTACGGCGCATGGGCGCGCGTATCCATGAAGCGGCTGCGATCATTGACCTGCCGGAGCTAGGTGGCTCACGCAAACTACAGGACATGGGCATTCCGACCTTCACCCTTACCGCTTTCACGCTGAACGAGCGTTGACAGCCATGCTGGGCATGCGGAGCGAGGAAAAACGCCGTCGGATGCCTAGCTATCTGATCTCCGCTGTGCTGATTGGGATGTTGGCCCTGCCACTGCCCACCATCGCCGTCGACCGCCACGCCCTGCTGGACGAAGCGAATATCCTGCTGCTACCACGCGAGCGCAACCTGCCGGCGATCACGTTGGTCGATGAACAGGGGAAGCCCTTTTCCGCGGAGCAATGGCTAGGTCGCTGGCACCTGGTGTTCTTTGGCTTTACGTCCTGCCCCGACGTATGCCCGACGACGCTCAGCGACATGCGCCGCCTGTTCAGCACCCTGCCGGACGAAGTACGCAAAGAGCTGCAGTTAGTACTGGTCACCGCCGACCCGGCGCGCGACACACCCGACAAACTTGAGACCTACCTGAGCTACTACCGGGCTGGCTTCAAGGGGCTTACGGGCGAAATGGCCGCACTGCAACAGCTATCTCGCGCCTTGGGCCTGCCGTTCGTTCCTGTCAAGGAGACGCAAGGCAACTACAGCGTGAGCCACAGCGGCAACATTGCCCTCGTAAGCCCTGAGGGCAAGCTGCAGGGTCATATTCGGGCACCGCTAGCGCTGGAGGGCCTCCAGCGGGCGCTGCCAGACATCATGCAAGCAAAGTAAGCGCCGCAGCCGACTAGTGGCAGTCCAGGGTATCGGCCAGCACATAAGCCTGAAACGCGACCTCATCTATCCAATACTGGGTCAGCTCCGCCAGCTTGCCTTCGTCGCGCCAGTTCGTCAGCGTCTGCGCTAGGGCGGACTGGTCGGGGGCGTCCGTTGCGGTGACCTGCAGCCGCACAGTCTGATCCTCAAGCACGGGAAACTGATGGTTATAGCGCTGCCACTCGGGTAGCGCGGCGATATTCTCCAACAACAGCCGATCCTCGACGACCACGCTGCATTCGCCGAGCTTGAGCCCGATCAACGCCTGCGCCGCACTGGGGTAACGGCGTGGCTGGGCATCGAAACGCGCCGCAATGTCTGCCTCGTAAGGGCTGCCAGCGCGAATGCAGAATGTTTGCCCCGCCAGCGCCGACCAATCCCTGGGGCCACCTTCGGTGGCCGCCAGCGCCGAGGCTTCGCTTGCGTAATAGGTCTCGCCCGCCTCGCCCGACCCGAGACGCAGCTCCGCAGTCGAATCGTCCGTGAGCATGAAACCCCGCGAGCCTGCCAGCATCGCCAGTAACGCAGCCTCAAAACCCTCTTGCGACGCCTCGGCTTCGCTGGCGGTCAGCGGTCGATAATCGCCGGTCAACGACGCGCGCAGGGGCTCAGCCAATACGGCACAAGGTACTAGTGCAAGCAACGCAAACCGAGCAGCAGTCTTGAACACGGAGCCTCCCGTCACACGTACTGGTAGCGAAGCATCCGTTGCTTGAATTTTTCCAGCACCACCTGATCGATGATCGTGGCCAGGATGGCGATAACCAGAATATTCATCATCACGCCGGTCATGTCGGCGATCTCTCCGGAATAGGCAAGCGAACGGCCCAGCCCCTGGCCAAATCCGATCAGCATCTCGGCGGAGATCAACGCACGCCAGGCGTTGCCGAACGCCAATTGCGCGCCGGTGATCAACTCCGGCATCACGGCAGGCAAATAAACCCGCTTGAGCAGTTGCCAACGTGAAGCGCCCATGACCCGCGCGGCCGATACATGTACCGGCTGCACGCTTTCGGTCGCATTCATCACCGAGAGCGCCATCGGGAAGAATGCAGCCAGTGCGACCACCACGATGATCGGCAGGTTGCCGAAGCCCATCACGATGAGAAACAGTGGCACCCATGCGATCGAGGGGATCGACTGAAGGATGACGATGGCGGAACGAAGGATCTCGCGAAAGAAGAACAACACCCCTCCGACCAGGCCAAAGCCGATACCGAACAGCAAGGCGAAGCTATAGCCGCTTCCGAGGCGGCTCATGCTGCCGTACAGCCCCTCGCGGAATTCAGGCTCCTGTACGGTTGCCAGCAGCCGGTCGAACACGGTTGGAATGCCGGGCATGAGAAACGCGGGCAAGCTCCAGGCAGCCGCTTGCCAGATCAACAGAATGAACAGGATCGCCAGAACAACAGCGAGATATTTCTTCGGACCGGTTAGACGACGCCCCTGACTCATCAGTGTCCAACCTCCGTCTTGATGCCCAGCAGGCTGAGGATTTCACGCCGCTCCGCCGCGAATTCAGACAGATCGTGGCTCTTCTCGCAGTGGGTGAAATTGAACGTTTTCAGCACCCGCGCCGGGCGCGCGCTGAACACGAGAATATGGTCGGCCAGGTAAAGCGCCTCGTCGACATCGTGCGTCACTAGGAGCACAGTCGGTAGATGTTCGTCGATGAGCTCTCGTAGCACGTCCTGTAGCGCCATCCGCGTCAGGGCATCGAGCGCTCCGAATGGCTCGTCTAGCAGGAGCACCTCGGGCTTTGCGATGAAGGCACGTGCCAAGGCAGTACGCTGGCGCATGCCTCCGGAAACCTGGTGCGGGTAGTAGTGCTCGAACCCCTCAAGGCTTACCCGTGCCAGCCAGGTCTTGGCTTGATCGAACGCGCTGGCCTTGGCCACACCCTGGAGTTCAAGCGCCATCGCCACGTTAGCCTGGAGGTTCAGCCACGGATACAGAGCGTGCTCCTGAAACACCAGCGTACGACGAGGGCTTGGGCCGGGAATACGCTTGCCGTCGGCAAGCACATGGCCGGCGGTTGGGTTTTCCAACCCAGCGACCAAATGCAACAGAGTGGATTTTCCGCAGCCGGAAGGCCCGACCAGGGCAACCAGCTCGCCTTGGGCGAACTCGCCGCTGAAGCCTTTGATGACTTCCAATTGCCCAAACTGCTTGTCTACGTTTTCGAACCTGAGCTGCATGCTGTGCTGCGACCTCGATAACCCTGGCCTGGGACTTAATGACACTGCCCGGCACTCGGCCGGGCAGTGTTCGAACGGTAACGCGCCGAAATTAGAGTTCGCGAGCCTGCTGCCAGGACAGGTCGAGGATGGCGCTGGTATCGAACGGCTTGCCGTCGCGGGTCTTGAGCGAACCGAGTTCCTGCAGGATGTCGGCGAGCTCCTGGATACGGGCCAGGTCTTCTTCGCCCAGCTTCGCGCTGAAAGTCTGGGTGGCGATCGCTTCTTCGATGACCGTCTCGCGCGGCAGATCACCGCGATTAAGCGTCTTGAGCGTGGGCTCAGCGATGAAGTAGTCGGCGATCAGTTTGGCAGCTTCGGCCGGCTGGTTTTCCAGCAGTTCGATAGCTTCACGCTGGGCGTCGAGCGACTTCCAAACATCGTCCTTGCGCTTTTCCAGCGTCTCGCCCGAGGTGATGACGACCATGCATGGGAAGGGCCATACCTCACCGATCTCGTACACCTGCTTGACCGGTGCGACCAGCTGGGCGATGCGATCGTAGGGCTCGAACAAAAAGGCAGCATCGGCACGCCCGGATACGAGCGACTGCACGGCCACGGCCGGGCTGGTGCCCATGATGTTCACCTCGCTCGGTTTCAAACCTGCGGCTTTGAACGTCACGCCACGCAACACGGCATCGGCGGTGCTGCCCTCTTTCTGCGACGCCAGGATGTGGCCTTTGAGATCCGCGACTTCTTCGATACCTGTCCCTTCACGCGCCACGATCGAGTGGTAACCCTGCTGAGCGCCCCCTACCACTTTCAGATCCGCGCCTTTGGAAGCCCAGGCGACAGCATTGGTGAAACCCAGCACACCGGTATCGAGCTGCCCGCCAACAATCGCCTTGATCAGGTCAGTCCCCGAGCTGAACTCGACCAGCTCAACGTCCAGACCGTGCTTTTTGTATAGCTCGGCCTCGTGGGCAACCATCGCCTGAGCATCATCCATTACCCGGATGTAGCCAACCTTGAACGTCTCCTCCGCCTGCGCAAATGCGCTGACCAGGAGCAGAGCCGGAAGCAACCAATGCCGTGCTTTCATTTGAACCTCGATGTACGCAAGCCGAAAAAGTCTTATAACAAAATGAAAGGAAGACCTTACATTAAGTTATTAGTCGTTAGTGGCTTAGAACTTTACCTGAAGACAGAGACGAACTGCACTATCAGATAGCCATATGCCGCTAACCAACAGTTATGAATAGCTCAGAAAAATGACAGCTGTGCTATCAAAGCGTGATGGTCTTACGCCCTGCGAAGGCATGGGCAAGGGTTCCGCCATCGACCAGGTCAAGCTCGCCGCCAAGCGGTACCCCGTGGGCAATACGGCTAAGCGTGAGGCCTTTAGGGATCAATAGCTGCGCGATGTAATGAGCAGTGGCCTCACCTTCGACGGTCGGATTGGTCGCGAGAATTGCCTCGCTGAACTGGCTTTCACCGACGCGGGCCAGCAACTCCGGTATACCGATCGCTTCCGGTCCGAGCCCGTCAAGCGGCGACAGATGCCCCTTGAGCACAAAATATCGGCCACGGAAACCCGTCTGTTCGACAGCGAAGACGTCGACCGGGCTTTGCACGATGCACAGCAATGAATCGTCGCGCCTTGGGTCCGCACACTGTGGGCAAAGTTCGTCTTCGCTGAGGGTGCGACACTGGCGGCAATAACCGACATTCTCCATAGCGTGCGTCAACGCCTGCGCCAGCCGCAGTCCCCCGCTGCGGTCCCTCTCGAGCATCTGCAGGGCCATGCGCTGGGCTGTTTTTTGGCCAACTCCGGGAAGAATGCGCAAGGCATCGATGAGTTGGCGAATCAGGGGGCTGAAGCTCATTTGGGTCTCGACGCTGGGATATGAAAGCAAGAGCGCCGGAAGCTTTATCGAACGATAGGATGTGACGTTTATGCACACCCTGCTCAGGCGCTCAGCTTCCAGCGGTATCTCAGAACGGCATCTTGAAGCCTGGCGGCAACTGCATGCCCTCGGTCATGCCTGCCATCTTTTCCTTGCTGTTCTGCTCGATCTTGCGGACGGCGTCATTCACTGCGGCGGCAACGAGGTCCTCGAGAATTTCTTTGTCTTCCTGCATGAGACTGTCATCGAGACTGACACGCTTGACGTCGTGGCGCCCGTTCATGACAACGCTGACCAGCCCGGCGCCGGATTGCCCGGTCACCTCGGCGTTTGCCAGCTCTTCCTGCATCTTTTGCATCTTTTCCTGCATCTGCTGCGCCTGCTTCATCAGGCCGGCCATGCCACCTTTCATCATGGGGTTCACCTCGTTAATCAGGGTACGGGTTGTTCTACGGGCTCGATGGTGCCTTCGCGAATAACAGCCGCGAACTGCTGCATCAGCTGCTGCACCAGCGGATCACTCTGGATCGATCGCTCAGCCTCGAGCTGCCGCTCGTTACGGCGCCGTGCGGCCGCTTGCGCGGGGGTTTCCTGTTCCGGCGTCTGCAACTCGATGTCCAGTTGCAGCTTACGCCCATGGTATTCACTCAAGGCGTCGTTCAGCCGCCGGTGCTGCGTCGCATTGAATAACGCGCTTTGCGCAGGATCGAGATGCATCAACCAGCGATCGCCCTCGACCGCAATCAACGTGCAATTGGCCGCGATGCTGCCAGTCAGGCCGGTCAGGCCCAACTTCAGATAAAGATCTAGCCACTGAGCTGCCAGCCCCGTCGCGGGCTGTACGGCCGGCGCCGGCTCGGCGATGGCGGCCTCTGGCGCATCGTCGAGCACGTCAAGAAAAGCCTCGGCCTGCGTCTCGACCTCGAAATAATCTTCATCGGTCAGCGGTGGCTCATCGTCTTCCGGCTCATTGACTTCGACCACGGCGGCGTGATGCTCGGCCACTTGGGCGGCCGCAGCGACAACCGCTTCATGCTCAACCGCGACGGGGGGCGTGGAGGGAGGCTCGTCCCAAGGCACGTCGACAAACGAAGGCGACGGTTCGGCCGGTGCCGGCGCCCGAGCGACGGGCTGCTCAGCGAGCGTCTCGATAGGCTGGCTTGCGGAGCTGCTCGGCATCGGAACTGACGGCTGCGTGTGGGCAGGCTCAACTGGCGCCGACACCGGCACCGGCACTGTCTGCACCGGTGCTGCTGGCTCGGTGATCGGCCTGGCCGCCGGCGCAGGCTGCTCGGCCACCGATTCCCGGTCGGGATCAGCCGTGGCCGGGCTGACCCCCAAGCTCTTTAGTGAGGTTCGGGGTGTGCCCTCGGCATCGGCAGGCCGAAACGCCAGCATGCGCAGCAGCACCATTTCGAAACCACTGCGCGGGTCTGGCGCTAGCGGCAGGTCGCGGCGCCCGATCAGCCCCATCTGGTAGTAGAACTGCACGTCTTCGGCGGGCAGCGCCTGCGCTAGCGCCAGGACGCGATCACGATCGCCCTGTCCGTTATCGACCGCCTCGGGCAACGCCTGAGCGATGGCAACGCGGTGAAGCACGTTGAGCATTTCAGCCAGTACCCCACCCCAATCAGGCCCCTGCTCAGCCAACTGACGGATGGCTTCGAGCAGCGCTCGTGCATCACCCTCCAGCAACGCATGCAGGACCCCGAATACCTGGCCGTGATCGAGCGTGCCCAGCATGCTGCGCACATCGGCAGCCAGCACCTTGCCCTCGCCAAAGGCGATCGCCTGGTCGGTGAGGCTCATTGCATCGCGCATCGAACCATCGGCGGCGCGGCCCAACAACCAGAGCGCGTCCTCTTCGAAGGGCACCTGCTCGGCACCGAGCACGTGCGTTAGATGCTCGACAACGCGCTCTGGCGGCATGTTCTTCAGGGAGAACTGCAGGCAGCGCGACAGAATGGTCACCGGCAATTTCTGCGGGTCGGTGGTCGCGAGCAGGAATTTGACGTGCGGCGGCGGCTCTTCCAGCGTTTTCAGCAGGGCATTGAACGAGTGCGACGAGAGCATGTGCACTTCGTCGATCAGGTAGACCTTGAAGCGGCCGCGCGTGGGCGAGTATTGGACGTTGTCCAGCAGCTCGCGCGTGTCTTCCACCTTGGTGCGACTCGCGGCATCGACCTCGATCAGGTCGACGAAGCGGCCTTCGTCGATTTCGCGGCATACCGAACACTGGCCGCAGGGCGTCGAGCTGACGCCCGTCTCGCAATTCAGACACTTGGCGATGATGCGCGCGATGGTGGTTTTGCCCACGCCGCGCGTACCGGTGAACAGGTAGGCATGGTGCAGGCGCTGGCTGTCCAGGGCATTGATCAAGGCCTTGAGCACATGCGTCTGGCCGACCATTTCGCGGAACGAGCGCGGACGCCATTTTCGGGCTAGGACCTGATAACTCATAACACCATCGCGGCTAAAGCAGAGGACGGGTAATGCTAGCGGAGCAGCCCGGAAAATGCATCCGGCCCGTCGGACGCGCCGCTCGGTCAGCCGCTGCGCAACGTCGCGCCGAGCGCGGTGACGACCCGCTCGAGGGCCGCATTGTCACCATCGAGCGTGACGTGCAGTCCATCTATCTCCCGGCGCGGCGGATACTGCTTGCGTAGCTGGTCGAACGCGGCTCGTCGCTGCGCCTCGTCGCCGACCAGGCTACGGCGGAACGCGGCATCGTCGCTGCGTGGGTCATATACGGCGCGGCAAAGCGTCGCCAGCATCTGCTCGGCATCGGCGCCTCGGTCAAACGCGAGCCCACGCAACGGTGCGTTGGGCAACAGCCCTTGCAGGGGTACCGAAGGCGCCAATCCCTGGCTTGCGCAGTAGGCTTCGTAGATCTGCGCCGTTCCCCGGAGCTTGCCCTCCAGGCTGTAGCCGGCAATATGCGGCGTGGCGATCCAGCAAAGCTCCGCCAGTTCGATATCGGCCAGCGGCTCGTCCTCCCAAACGTCGAGTACCGCCTGGATATCCGTCCGACATGCCAGTTCCCGGCGCAGGGCGGCATTGTCGACGACGGCCCCGCGGCTGGCATTGATCAGCCAAGCGCCGGGTCGCAGTTCGCGTAGCCTTGCTTCGTTAAACAGATGGAACGTCGCATGCTCCCCCTGCAAGGTCAGCGGTGTGTGCAGGCTGATTACGTCGCACTCGTCGATAATCTCCTGCAACTCGACGAACTCGCCTAACTCCCGCGCTTGCCGCGGCGGGTCGCAAACTCGGACGTCCCAACCCAGCCCCTTCAAAACCGCTACCAGGCGGCCACCGACTTCCCCGGCGCCCACCACACCATACCGGCGCTCTGCCAGCGCCACGCCCTCGCCTTCAGCCAACGCGAGCAAGCTCCCCAGCACGTAGTCGACCACCCCTCGCGCATTGCAGCCAGGCGCACTGGCCCAGCGGATCCCGGCCTGCTCGATGTAGTCGAGGTCCAGGTGATCCGTACCGATGGTGCACGTGCCGACAAAGCGCACCGGAGTGCCTTCGAGCAGCTCTCGATCCACTCGGGTGACCGAACGCACCAGCAACAGATCGGCCTGCTCCAGCGCGGCTCGATTGATGCTGCGCCCAGGCATGCGGCGGATCTCGCCAAAGGCTCCGAAGAAGGCGTCGACCAGGGGTATGTTTTCGTCAGCAAGGATGCGCATCGGTTGGCTCCATCGGTAGTCGGGGCATTCTAGACGGCCTGGCGCACCGACGCTGCCTTTCGCGACCAGGGTCGGCGGCGTAGACTAGCTGGTTTCCTGTATACAATCGGATAGCCCCGCAATGCCAGCTGAGCCAAGACTCAGACGGGTTCGCGTCGAACTGCGTACCCTGTTTGCTCTCGCCCTGCCCATGATGATCGCCCAGTTGGCCAATACTGCCATGGGCTTCGTCGATACCCTGATGGCCGGGCGCGTCAGCCCTGAGGACCTGGCGGCAGTGGCGCTCGGTAATTCGATCTGGGTGCCCGTGTTCCTCTTGGTCACAGGCGTGATCCTGGCCACGACGCCGAACGTGGCGCAGCGTTTCGGCAGTGGCACGCAGGAGGCGATCGGCCCGCTGGTGCGTCAGGCGCTCTGGATGGGTTTCGGGATCGGCCTGCTGTTCGCCGTGTTGATGTGGAATGCCGAACCGGTGCTGCGCCTGATGCAAGTCGAGGCCGCCCTCATCGAGCCCAGCATGGCGTACCTGCGCGCGGTGGCGTGCGGCTTTCCAGCGGTCGCGCTGTACCAGGTCTTGCGTTGCTACAGCGATGGGCTGGGCCATACACGCCCGAGCATGGTCATCGGCATCCTCGCGCTGATGCTCAACGTGCCGCTGAATTACATCTTCATCTATGGAAAGTTCGGCCTGCCAGCGATGGGCGGCGTGGGGTGCGGCTGGGCCACTGCCGTGGTGATGGGCTTCATGCTTTGCGCCATGCTGTTCTGGGTCCGCCGGGCATCCTACTACCGCCCAAGCCAGGTGTTCGCACGCTTCGACAGGCCACACTGGCCGGTCCTCCGGCATTTGCTATCGGTAGGCGTGCCGATTGGCGTAGCAGTATTCGCCGAGGCGAGCATTTTCTCGGTCATTGCCTTGTTGATCGGCGCACTGGGGGCGACGGTCGTTGCCGGCCACCAGATCGCGCTCAACTTCACGTCGCTGATCTTCATGATTCCGCTGTCGCTCGGCATGGCCATTACCGTGCGCATCGGTCAGGCACTCGGGCGTGACGCGCCAAGGGACGCCCGCTTCGTGGCGGGCGTAGGCATCGCCTCGAGCCTGGTCTACGCCTGCTTCTCGGCCGGTAGCATGCTGCTGTTCAGTGAGCCGATCGCGCGAATCTACACCACGGACCCCGCCGTGATTGCGGTAGCGGCAAGCCTGTTCTTGTACGCCGCACTTTTTCAGTTTTCGGACGTGGTCCAGGTGACCGCCGCAGGTGCGCTACGTGGCTACCAGGACACCCGCATGACCATGGTTTTCACCCTGTTCGCCTACTGGGGGATCGGCTTGCCGGTGGGTTACTTGCTGGGGCTCACCGACCGGCTCGGCGAGCCGACCGGCCCGGCCGGTCTATGGCAAGGATTGATCGCCGGGCTTAGCTGCGCCGCGCTGTTGCTGACCTTTCGCCTGGTTCGCAGTGCGCGACGAGAGATCCGAAAGCAGGAACTGCGCAGCCGTTGAGCCTCAAACCTCCAGCGCCAGCAAGACGGCACTGAGGACAAGGAAGGTACTGAACAGCACGCGCAGCAGCCGCTCGGGCAAGGAGTGCGCCAGTTTCACGCCCAGGCTGATGCTCAGCAATCCGCCGACTGCCAGTGGCAACCCCAACGCCCAGTTGACCTGGCCGTGAGTGGCGTAGGTGAAGAGCGTTACGGCAGTGCTCGGTGCCGCCAGCGACAGTGACAAACCCTGCGCCACGACTTGTGAGGTGCCGAACACAGCCGTCAGCACCGGCGTGGCGAGTACCGCACCGCCGACACCAAACAGTCCGCCCAGCGCACCGGCGCCAGCGCCGAGCACGCTGAGCCAAGGCCAGGGATAGCGCAGCTCGGTGCCGCCCGGCTGAGGTCGTAAAAAGGCACGAAGCATGGTGTAGGCGGCAAGCGCCAGGAGAAAACCCACAAAGGCAATACGCATGCGCGTCGCATCCAGCGAGACAGCAATCGCCGCGCCTGCAATAGCGAAGCAGAAGCTCGTCACGCCAAGCGCGAGCGCGTGACGCACGTTGATCCGGTTGCGCTGGTGGTAACGCCAGATGGCGAGAAGCACGTTGGGCACCACCATCACCAGCGCCGTGCCCTGCGCCACCTGCTGGTCCAGATCGAACAGGACGCCCACGACCGGGATCGCGATCAAGCCTCCGCCGATGCCGAACAAACCGCCCAAGGTGCCAAGCATCAGGCCCAGCACCACATTCAAGGCAGTTGCGACAAAGTCCATGGCTACGCTTCCAAGAAAAAACGCGATGCTACCGGCAGCGGGCTAGCGGCGAAATGCACAGCCACGCACAATGCCTTTGCCCATATCGCACAGCGGAGCACCGGCCAGCATGCCGTCCGATAGCCTTACGCAACAGTTTCGTCTGTACCTGGACGTGCTCGAGACCGAGAGTTTTTCTGCTGCTGCACGGCTGTACGGGATCACCCCCTCTGCCGTCGCGCGGCGAATTGATGCACTCGAATCCACCCTCGGTTGCCAGCTCGTCAGCCGCAGCACCCACGCAGTCAAGCCAACCAGTGCGGGTGTCGCGTTCGCCGAGCGAGCACGACGCATCGTCCAGGAACTGCAACTCGCGCGGGCCGAATTGGCTTCGGCGCAAACCGCGCCGCGAGGACTGATTCGCATCGACGCACCCGCCCCCTTCGGGCGACGGCACCTGGCTCCGGCACTGGCTGAGTTCCTCCAGGCCTACCCCGAGGTGGACATCCAGCTGCGCCTGATCGACAGCTTCGTCGACCTGGAAGGCGAGCATCTGGGCGAGGTCGACCTTATC
This sequence comes from Stutzerimonas chloritidismutans, assembly GCF_051486945.1. Lineage (GTDB taxonomy): Bacteria > Pseudomonadota > Gammaproteobacteria > Pseudomonadales > Pseudomonadaceae > Stutzerimonas > Stutzerimonas chloritidismutans_B. The sequence goes on from NZ_JAHVDX010000001.1 coordinate 657,099, forward strand.
CTGCGCATTGGCCCGTTGGCGGATACCCGCCTGGTCGCCACGCCGTTGTCGCCGCTTGTCCGTGTGGTCTGTGCCAGCCCCGCCTACTTGGATCGTCGCGGCATACCGCGTTCGGTTGCCGAGCTACCGGAACATGACGGGCTCGACTGGGATTCGCTGGCGCCGCCACATGCCTGGCGCTTCGAGCATGAAGGCAGACGACAGCATCTGCGGCCGCGCCGTAAACGATTGGTTGCCAATAATGCCGAAGCCTTGCTCAGCGGTGCGTTGGCGGGGCTGGGCGTCGCCCACCTCCCGACGTGGCTGATCAGCGATCACCTGCTGCGTGGGGAACTGCTGCCATTGTTTTGCGAGGACGGTTTGCCGCAACCCGAGCCGAGCGGCATCTACGCGCTGCGACTGACCCGGGAGGCGGACTCACGCAGGCGGCTGCTGCTGGAATTCCTGAAGAATCGCTTTGGCCCGGTCCCGCCGTGGGACCAGGCGCTGCTAAGCGGTCTGAAGCGGCACTGAGATACCGTCAGGGGTGACAGCCGGTGAGTTCCTGCGTCACGCCCCACCCATCGACGACACCGCCGAGCGGCTCGATCAGGTCCTCAAGGTCCTGCTCGAACGCGCCGATGCCATCGAAGGTCGCATACATGACCTTGCTGACCTGCAGATCCCAGGCGCCGTCGTCACGCGGTGACACCTGGGTATTGACGCTTTCACCACGAAAATTGCTAGCCGCCGACAGGGCCTGCTCCTTATCAGGAAAAACGGCGTAGAACTCGATGGGATGGACACGGGCGAAATCGAAACCGCCCTCCTTCATACGCATCAGAACGTTGCTGCTGACATCCTCATGGAAGGTGGTACTCATAAAACAACCTCCTCTCAGCCTGGATGGTATCGGCCCGGGACTACACCCAAGGGCGGGCGGGCAGACTCAACGGGTAAGGGCGACCTCTCTGAGCGACGCGGCATGCTTGCGCGCTGATTCAAAGCTAGCAGTATGCGAGCCCGCTGCACCAGCCCTGCGCGCCCGACGTCGCGAAGAGGCCAGCTCAGCCAAGGGAAAACCGAGTGCCTCAGTCAAGATAGAACCCCGCACCCGGCGGCAGTTCCGCCCGTGGGATGCAGGGCAAGTCGCAGCGTTGCTGTTCGAGCCCGGTCAATCGCACAAGCACAACGGCCCGCATCGATACCGAAGCGCCGTCCGTCAAGGCGTCAATGCCTTGATCACTCGTTCATCGGCTGTCTCCGTGATGGATGGAGGGCAGCTTTGAAAGCGTATCCGGTAAAGACACCGCTATGGACCGCAGCTATGGTGATGGCATGAGCATCTCTGTCGAACTGCCTTTCATCCCGCCCTGGGATTGGTCCCAATTCCATCAGTATTTCAGCCTGCGCCTGATGCCGGGTGTCGAGGCGCTGACAGCAGACCGCTACGCACGCACGCTATCGGTCGATGGCCGCGTGGGTTGGTTCAGCGTGAGGCCCGGACCCGATGCCCTCGAACTGTCCATCAGCCCGTCGCTTTGCCAGGCCGCACCCTACGTCACCGCGCAAGTGCGCCGGATGTTCGATCTCGACATGGACCCAGCCGTGCTCACCCGGCACTTCGCCGCCGATCCGCAGCTCGGTCCGCTGGTCGCGGCCACGCCCGGGCTGCGCCTGCCGAATGCGTTCGATCCGTTCGAAGTCGCCGTGCGGGCCATCGTGGGCCAGCAGGTCTCCGTCAAGGCAGCGGTGACCATCACCAGGCGGTTGATCGAGCGGCTCGGCGAGCCCGCGCCCGCAGCGCCTGGAATTGGGATTCCTGAGTTGCGCTGGTTATTCCCGACAGCCCAGGCAATAGCCAACGCCAGCCTGGACGCCATTGGCATGCCAGGCAAGCGGGTCGCTGCCTTGCAACATTTCGCGCGAGCCGTGGCCGAGGGTGCGTTGTCACTCGCCGCCGACAGAGGCGCCGAGGACCTGATCGAGCGCCTGTGCCAGTTGCCGGGCATCGGCCCCTGGACGGCGCAATACATCGCGCTTCGCGGCTTTGCCGAGGCGGATGCCTTCCCCGCGAGCGACCTGGGCCTGCTCAAGGCGCCGGTATGGGGCGAAACGGGCCTCAGCGCAAAAGCGCTCGGTCAGCGCGCCGAAGCCTGGCGTCCCTGGCGCGCCTACGCGGCCATGCACCTTTGGCAGGCCTATGCGAATTCTGAAGCGAGCCGCGCTCGGATCAAGGCGGCGGGATGCGCGCCAGGACGCGAACCGGTTCGCTGACCGGCAAGGCCAGCACGACGCCTTCGCCCGAGCGGGGAAAAACGTCGGTCAGCGCCGTAATGTTGACTTGGTGACTGACCATGACCACCGGCTGCGAAGCTGGCAACTGATCGAGGTAAGCCTTCAAGTTGCGGGTCTGTTCCTCCGCCTGGCCGGATTGGGTAAAGAACGAGTCGAGCAAGGGCAACGGCTCGACCTCCGTGAGGCTCATTTCCCGTGCCGTTTCGAGCGCTCGACACCAGCGGCTACTGAGCAGGCGCGGCGAGTCGATACCCCGATCCCGCAACAAACGGCCCCACCGGCGCGCTTCTTCGCGCCCCTTTCCATTGAGGTTGCGCTGTGTAGCGCAATCCTCGAGCACGAAACCCGGCGGGTCGCCCAGGCCAGGCGCAGTTGCGTGACGAAGCAAAAGTACGGCCTTGCCGTTACGCAGCGCCTCCCACGCCTCGTCCGGTCCGGCCTGTGCCATGGCAAAGCACGAGCAGAGCACCACCAGGCACAGCAGTCGGCCCATCACAACCTGACCTTCCCCTGTGACTTCGCCGCCATGAACCACATCACCAGGCCGACCACTGGGAGCAGGATGATGACCAGGCTCCAGATGATCTTGCGGCCCACCTCGATGCCGCTTCGCCAGACCTGGGCGATGGCCAGCACATCGAGGATCAGGACGAGAACGGCAAGCACACCGCTTGCGGTCTCCATCATCTAGCGTCGGATTTCGCTACGCGCGTCGGGACGGTTGCCGCGCGGGCCCATGATTCCCCAGATGATCAGGCCGAGTACCGGCAGGATGACGATAAGCAGCACCCAGAGCGCTTTCTTCCCGGTGGTGCTGTCGCTGCGCAGGACGCTGACAATGGCCCAGATGTCTAGAGCCAGGATTAGCAGTCCGAAGATACCGCCGAAGGCATCGGTCATGGCGAAACTCCAAATCTGAATGGGTTCAAGATTAGGATGCCAAGCCGGTGGGAGGGTTCAGTCCGGGCTATTGGCTCCGCACCTGGCCGGATCGATGGCATTGCAACTGTCTACGGCCCTGTCTCCCTGGAGCTCGCCGCTTTCGCGCGCCAAACCACAAGTGTGCATTGGCCGCCTCCCGCGCGGCGTCCAGCTCCTGGACCACGGCGGAAAGAAACAGAATTTGCGCCGCCGGCAGCCCGATCGACTCGGCGATGCGCACGTAGAACGTGGGCTCACGCTTGTGCCCGGAGCCGGTCGCCGGAGAACAGCGGTGTTAGGTCGTCAGCGTCGGCGCAACCGAAGTTCAGCTTTTGCGCCTGCGCGGAACCTGAGGAGCAGACGTAGAGCCCAAGCCCCTCGGCATGCCACTGGCGCAGCGCTTGGCCTGCGTCAGTCCTCCAGGCGCGGGAAGCGGCCGGCAATGTCTTCGCCGGTGAAGTGTGCGATGCAGCCCTCCGGGTCGTTGAACAGGCGAATGGCGACGAAGCGCGGATGTTCGCCCATGTCGAACCAGCGCCGGGTGCCAGCCGGTACCGAAATCAGATCGTTCTTCTCGCACAGCACGACGTAGACCTTGTCCTCGATGTGCAGCGTGAACAGACCGCGCCCAGCGACGAAGAAGCGCACCTCATCCGCGGCGTGGCAATGCTCCTCGAGAAACTTGGCGCGCAGCTCGGCCTTTTGCGGATGGCTGCTGTCGAGGCTGGTAACTTCGACCGTGACGTAACCGCGCTCGGCCTTCAGGCGATCGATCTGCGGGCGATGGGCGGTGATCACCTCGTCGGGGCTCGCGCCCGCACCGATGGGCTGGCGGGCTTCCCAACGCTCCAGGCCGACACCAACCTCGGCCAGCGTGGCGGCAATGTCCTCGATATGGGTGAGCACCTTGAGTGGCTGCTCGGGCATTGTGTCCTGGTAGACGCTGAGTACAGTCATCCGGTTGGTCTCCCGCCCGGTTTCGCCCGGGCTAGCTCATGATTCATCGAAACGCGCGAGGGGCCGCGCGTGGTTAGGCTTAGGGTCGCTTCGACGTCCGCATCCTGAGTTCGGGTTCGAGAGAAACTCGAACGGCTCGCCCTCCCCAAGCGCATTGCTCATTTGCGCACCCCAGGTACAGAGGCCGTGCCGTCGAATCAGGTATCCAACGCAATCCGGGTGTGCCTCCAGCCAAGGTTGCAACCGCTGCCAGCCGCTCCCTGACGTGGGTTGATGAACAACCACGACCAAAAAAACGCCCCGCCTCGATAATGGCCTGGAAGAGACATTTGCGGGCGCCTGTCATACCCGGCTCCCCTGCGTTGGGATGGCAATGATCACGGCGGCGGCCGCGGCGGCCAGGCTGGCGATGGCGAAGGTCCAAGCCGGCCCAAGACTGGCCCAGCTGTACCCCGAATACAACGCACCGAGCGCGCCGCCGATGCCGGCCAGGCTGGCATACAACGCCTGCCCCTGGCCTTGCTGGCGATGGCCGAAGCTATGCTGGACAAAGTGAACGGCGGCCGCGTGGAAACTGCCAAAGGTGGCGGCATGCATCAGCTGGGCAAGGATCAGCACCACGAGATGGTCAGCTAGAGTGCCGAGCAGCAGCCAGCGCACGGCCGCGATGAGAAAGCTGGCGAGCAAGACCTGGCGCAGCGAGAACCGCGCCAGCAACCTGGACATCACCATAAACAGCAAGACCTCGGCCACGACTCCCAGCGCCCAGAGCAAACCGATCAGCCCACGCCCATAGCCAAGCGCTTCCAGGTGCAGGCTGAGGAAGGTGTAGTACGGTCCATGGCTGACTTGCATCAGCGCAACGCAGGCGAAGAACGCCAGTACGCCAGGCCTGCATAGTTGTTGGAGGAACCCGCCCTGCCCGACCGTCTCCGGCCGCTCCTCCGGTATCGCATTAGGGACCCAGGCGCTACTGATCAGGATGCCGAACATGATCACTATCAGCGCGGCCGGATACATATCCAGGCCGAAGCGTTCGAACAACGCCCCTAGCCCGACCACGGCCAGAATGAAGCCAACGCTGCCCCACACCCGCACCTGACTGTAGCGAGCCGCCTCATGACGCAGATGGGCCAGGGTAATGACCTCGAATTGCGGCAGCACGGCATGCCAGAAGAACGCGTGCAGCGCCATCACCAGCGCAAGCCATTCGTAGCGTTTGTCGAGCAGGATCAGGCTGAACGACACCAGCGTACAGAGCGCGCCGATACGCACGATCGCCAGGCGCCGACCAGTGACATCACCCAGCCACCCCCAGAGATTAGGCGCCAGGCAACGCATCAGCATGGGGATCGCCACCAGCTCACCGATGCGCTCGGCAGAAAAGCCCAGGTGATCGAAATACAGACCGAAAAATGGCGCAACGGCGCCCAACACGGCGAAATAGAACAGGTAAAAGCCGGACAGGCGCCAATAAGGAACGCTAGCCATACGCTGGATGCTCGAAACCCCGAACGGCACGGCGCACGCTGCCGGCGCGCGCCTCCAGGTTCTGGCTCAGAGTTGCCCCAGGACCGGCGTGCCGACCAGGACGTCGGCGTTCTGGCCGCGGTGACGCAGCAGGTGGTCGAGCAGCACTATCGCCATCATGGCTTCGGCAATCGGCGTGGCGCGGATGCCGACGCAGGGATCATGCCGACCTTTGGTGATGACCTCGACCGGGTTGCCATCGACATCGATCGAGCGGCCTGGCGTGGTAATGCTCGAGGTCGGCTTGAGCGCCAGGTGAGCAACGATCGGCTGGCCAGACGAAATGCCGCCGAGCACACCGCCAGCATTGTTCGAAAGAAAGCCGCCCGGCGTGAGCTCGTCGCGATGCTCCGTGCCGCGCTGGGCAACGCTGGCGAACCCTGCGCCAATCTCAATGCCCTTGACCGCATTGATGCTCATCAGCGCGTGCGCCAAATCCGCATCCAGTCGATCGAAGATTGGCTCGCCCAGGCCCGGCGGAACGCCTTCTGCCACGACGGTGATCTTCGCGCCGACCGAATCCTGGTCGCGGCGCAGCTGATCCATGTAGGCCTCCAGCTCCGGCACCTTGGCCGGATCGGGACAGAAGAAGGCGTTTTGCTCGACCCCGTCCCAACTCTCGAAACCGATTTCGATCGGCCCCAGCTGGCTCATGTAGCCGCGCACCTGGATGCCCAGCGTCGCCAGGTATTTCTTTGCAATGGCCCCCGCCGCGACGCGCATGGCAGTCTCCCGCGCCGAGCTGCGGCCGCCGCCGCGGTAGTCGCGCACGCCATATTTGTGGTGGTAGGTGTAGTCAGCATGGGCCGGCCGAAACAGGTCTTTGATGGCCGAATAGTCTTTGGACTTCTGATCCGTGTTGCGAATCAGCAGGCCGATCGAGCAACCGGTCGTGCGCCCCTCGAACACGCCCGAGAGGATTTCGACCTCGTCGGGCTCCTGCCGCTGGGTGGTGTGCCGGCTGGTGCCAGGTTTGCGGCGATCCAGGTCGCGCTGCAGATCCGCAACCGACAGTTCCAGGCCGGGCGGGCAGCCGTCGACGATGGCGACCAGCGCCGGGCCATGGCTTTCACCAGCGGTGGTGACGGTGAACAGCTTGCCGAATGTGTTGCCGGACATGCAGGGCGCTCCGCGATCGACCAAAACAGGGGGCGGAAGTATACCCGAGCCACCAGCCGTTTCGCCGCTTCGCGCACCGCTCGATACCAGTCCGCGAACCTGGCGGGCACAATGACGTCCAATCCGCTCCTCCAGCCTGACCTCATTTATGCGCCTGATTCTTGTCGCCCTGCTGGCGATTCTGCCCACCGTGGGCCACGCCGAACCGCTGACGTTGCTCAACCAACCCATGACACTCGACCTCCCGGAGGGTCAGTTGCATGGCAGTTTACTGCTGCCCCGGCATGACCAGCCGGTGCCAGTGGCGCTGTTGATCGCTGGGTCGGGGCCGACGGATCGCAACGGCAACCAACCGGGCATGCACAACGACAGCCTGAAACGCCTGGCGCAGGCGCTCGCCCCCCGCGGAATCGCCAGCCTGCGCTACGACAAGCGCGGCGTAGGCCAGAGCCAGGCGCTGGCACTGGAGGAAAGCCAACTGACCCTCGACCACTATGTCGAAGATGCCCAAGCCTGGGCGCGCCACCTGAAAGGCGATGCGCGCTTTTCGTCGCTGATCCTGATCGGTCACAGCGAAGGCGCACTGATCGCGAGCCTCGTAGCGCCCGCGGTCGATCCGGCCGCAGTGGTGAGCATTGCCGGAAGCGGCCGCCCCATTGGCGAGCTCCTTCGCCAGCAACTGCAAGGTCGCTTGCCGCCACCGCTCTTGGCGAATGCTCAATTTCTGATCGATGAACTGGAAGCCGGGCGCGCGCAGCCGGACGTACCCCAGCCATTGCAGGTGCTGTTTCGTCCCAGCGTGCAGCCGTACCTCATCTCGCTGTTTCGCCGCGATCCGGCGCAAGCGTTCGCAGCGGTGCGGGCACCCGCTTTGATCGTCCAGGGCACACATGACATCCAGGTCAATGCCCGTGATGCCCAGGCCCTGAAGAGCGCCAAGCCAGACGCGACGCTAGCAATGATCAGCGGCATGAATCATGTGCTACGAATCGCTCCGCAAGGGCGGGACGAACAGACCGGCACCTACAACGAGCCAGAGCGGCCGCTCGCGCGTGGCCTGACGACACGCATCGTCAGCTTCCTTCAAGCGCAAGGCATTTTGCCATCCTCCAGTTAGGCGCCGGGCGGCCGATAGCTTCCGTGCCTGCCCATGCCAGTCACGCAGGCCCCATGGACGCCGATCATGACAGACAACCAGACACCCACAGAGGCCGTTGATACCGCCACCCCACAACCACCCCATCCTTGGACGGAGCTCGGGCCTGACCGCTTTCGCCTGCTGCGCCTGGCGCCCCTGCCAACCGATCGCGATACTGGCGCCCGGCCCTTGCGGTTCGTCGAGCTCGGCCAGGTCGAACGCCATACCCCAAGGCAGAGCGTGCTGAAGCTGTTCGTCCGGCTGCCGGGGCAAATGCTGTCGAGAAAATACAACGTGGTGGAAGTCTGGGCCGACCACAGCGCCAAGGAATTGCGTTTCGGTCCCGATACAGGCCTGCATATCGAACCGGCCAACCGAGGGCTGGGGCGCTTTTTACTGGCTCAGGGCGCACAGTGGGCGCAGCGCCGCTGGGCTCACTACTTGGTGGAGGGTGGAGCACTGCCTGTCAAGGACGTGCCACGTGACGACATGCGCCTGCGTCGTGACCATTGCCTGAAAAGCCAAGGCATCGAGGTCACCTACACCGATTCCGAGCAGAAGGCGAGTTACAGCGTGCCGCGCGTCAGCACCCTGCGCCCCGACTGGAACGCCGATAAGGTGCAAATCATCGACCTGACCGAGGCGGCTGCCATGCTCGAGCAGGCCGACCAGCATCTGTTCGAGCAGGAAAACCGCATCCGCGACATGCAGGAGCGCATGAGCCGGCTACGGCGCGAAGACGGTACGCTGCGTTTCAGCATCGCCTGCTTGGTCGTCTTCGCCCTGTTCCAGGCCGGCCTGCTGATCTGGATCGCGACACGCTAACCGACTCGCCGCGTCGGTTTAGCCAGCGGCGCGCTCGCGAAACAGCGCCTGATGCTCACGGCACTGGCTCGCCGCCAGCATGAACACGCCATGGCCGCCTTTGGAAAACTCCAGCCAGGTGAAATCCACTTCCGGATACAGTGCCTCGACATGCACCTGGCTATTGCCAACCTCGACGATCAGCGCGCCCTGCTCGGTCAGGTGATCCGCCGCTTCGGACAGCATGCGCCGCACCAAGTCCAGCCCATCGTCGCCGCAGGCCAACCCCATCGCGGGCTCGTGATGGTATTCGCTGGGCATGTCGGCGAAGTCCTCCGCATCCACATAGGGCGGGTTGGACACGATCAGGTCGAAGCGCTGCTTAGGCAACCCGCCGAACCCGTCCCCTTGCACGGTGTAGACGCGGTCCTCCAGCCCGTGGAACTCAATGTTCCGGTTGGCCACTTCCAACGCATCGAACGAAAGATCGGCCAGCACCACCTCTGCCTCGAGAAACTCATAGGCGCAGGCAATACCGATGCAACCGGAGCCGGTGCAAAGGTCCAGGATGCGTGACGGTGTATGCGCCAGCCAGGGCTCGAACCGTCGGTCAATGAGCTCGCCGATCGGCGAGCGCGGCACCAGCACCCGCTCATCGACGATGAAAGGAAGCCCACAAAACCATGCCTGACCGAGCAGGTACGCCGCCGGTACGCGCTCTTCGATCCGGCGGCGAAGCAAGCCCTTTAGATGCTCGCGCTCGTCGTCCTCCAAGCGGCAATCCAGGTAGGCGTCCGCCATTTCCCACGGGAGATGCAACGCACCCAGCACCAATTGACGGGCCTCGTCCCAGGCGTTGTCCGTGCCGTGACCGAAGAACAGCTGTTCGGCCTGGAACCGGCTGACAGCCCAGCGGATATGGTCACGTAACGTGCGCAAACGGGAAGGCGAAGCGGTCACTGGCGGGTCTCCTTTAAAAGCGCGGAAGTTTAGCCGAAGGCGATAGGGAGTTCTTCGTGCAGACGATGCCGGCCTCCGACATTTGGCCAATTTACAGCCTATCGACGTGTTAATCGTCGGTTTGGGCAGTTCACATCTCGGTCATCTGGCGCCACAATCAGGCCCCTCTCACAACAAGGAGTCAGTCATGTCGAAGCCACAGACCCTGCTTCAGCTCAGTGGCCGCAGTTATGCACCGGCGACTCTGGCTAACGCGACCCTTCTGGTCATCGACGTTCAGGAAGAATACCGCTCGGGTGCGATGGCGCTGCCGAAGCTGCAGCCGGCACTCGACGAAATTACGCGCCTGCTGGCGGTGGCTCGAGAGGCTGGCACCCCCGTCGTTCACGTTCACCACCTGGGTATTCCAGGCGGCTTGTTCGATCCGCAAGGCCTGCGCGGACAGATCATGCCGGAAGCAGCACCGCTGTCCGGTGAAGAAGTAATCGGCAAGACGTTGCCCAACGCCTTCGCTGGCACCCGCCTTCACGAACTGCTGCAGCAACACGGCCGGTTGGACCTGATCGTCTGCGGCTTCATGACCCACTCCAGTGTGAGCACCACGGTCCGCGCAGCAAAGGACTACGGTTACCGCTGCACGCTGGTTGACAAGGCATGCGCGACGCGCGATCTGCCGATGGGCGATGGTGCCATCGATGCCGAGCAGGTCCACCGCATGGAAATGACCATACTGGCGGATAACTTCGCCGTCTGCGTGGCGGATGCTGCTGCCCTGGCTTGACGCCTCTTGCGGCACGGCGTTACCTGTTGGCGAAGGAACCTGACCGGGACGCTCCCGGTCACAGCCCCTAACCCGACGAGGTAACCGAATGAAACGAACCGACGGCTTCGATGCCCGCCGCCTTCGTCCCCGACCGCACCGGAGCTGGGGATCACGCATCGGTGCCTTCTTCGGCATGCTGCTGATCCTGCTCGGGCTCCTCCTGCTGCTGGGCGGCGCTACCTCGTTCTTGCAGGTGCACGAAGCGCTAACCAACATCGCACCGGAACGCAGCACAGCGATCACTTTCATCGCCACCGGACTGGTGCTGGCCTGGGCTGGGGTGGCAATCCGCCGTCGCATTCGCCGCCGGGCCCTCAAACCCAACGATCTCAACCTTTCCCCACGGCTACTGCGCAAGCGCAACTGATCGCGGCGTGCCTTCCGGGCCGGCGAGCCATGCGCGACCTGGCACCTTGCGCTAGAATCGCCCGCCTACGCGGAGGCCTCATGCACGACGACGACTTTTCTCTCTTCCGCTCGGCAGTCCGTGGGGTCAAACCCATGCAACACGACCGGGCCGACACCGGAAAGCCCCGGAGCAACAAGGCTCAGGTCGCGACGCGCCGGGCTAATGCCGTGGTCCTTGATGGCGAGCCGCGAATCGATGGGTTATCCGACCAATTCGTGATCGACGTAGGGGCCGAAGACGAACTGTATTGGTCGCGCGACGGTGTCCAGGACAGTCAGATTCGCAAGCTCAAGGCCGGGCAAATCCCATTCGAGGGCAGCCTCGACCTGCACGGCCTGAGCGTCGAGAAAGCACGTGAACTGCTTTGGGATTTCCTGGCCGAGGCGTGCAAGTTCGAGATCCGCTGCGTCCGCGTGACCCACGGCAAGGCAGCGCGCCTCGATGGTCGTAGGCCCATGATCAAAAGCCATGTCAACACGTGGCTGCGGCAGCATTCACAGGTGCTCGGCTTTACCTCCTGCCAGCCGCGGCACGGAGGAACCGGCGCCGTCTATATTCTGCTTAAGCGCACCATGCTCGAAGGGCGCGACGAGTAACGCAACCCGTGCAGGTGGTTAGCGCCGACGCCGCTTGCAGCCCGAACGCCTAGCCCCTAACCTTCGCACTCGCGTTATTGCCTACAGGTAATTCAATGTCCCTGGAAACACACTACACAGCGATCCTTGGTCAACTCGGTGAGGACGTCTCCCGCGAAGGTCTGCTCGACACGCCCAAGCGCGCTGCCAAAGCCATGCAGTACCTGTGCAAGGGCTACCAGCAGACGCTAGAGGAAGTCACCAACGGCGCGCTGTTCAGTTCTGACAACAGCGAAATGGTGCTGGTGAAGAACATCGAGCTTTACTCGCTGTGCGAGCATCACATGCTGCCCTTCATCGGCAAGGCGCACGTGGCTTACCTGCCTAATGGCAAGGTTCTGGGACTCTCCAAGGTCGCCCGCATCGTCGACATGTACGCCCGCCGGCTGCAGATTCAAGAGAACCTGACGCGCCAGATCGCGGAGGCGATTCAGCAGGTTACCGGCGCGTGGGGCGTGGCGGTGGTCATCGAGGCCCAGCACATGTGCATGATGATGCGCGGCGTCGAGAAGCAGAACTCCTCGATGGTGACTTCGGTCATGCTCGGACAGTTCCGCGAAAACGCAGCTACCCGCAGTGAATTTCTCGGTCTAGTCAAATAAGCCACAGGGCGACGGTCGTCGCCCTTCCCGCCTAGCGATTGCGCTAGGCGTCGTACATGCCTACATGGCGCGGATGACTCGCCACCCGCCGCAACCAGGCGCGGATGGCCGGGTAACCGGCCAAGTTGAATCCGCCCTCATCTGCAACATGCGTATAGGCGTACAAGGCCACATCCGCCACTGAATATCGATCACCTACCAGATAGGGCGTCCTGGCAAGCTGCTGCTCCATTACGTCAAGGGCGTGGTAACCATCCAGCTGCCGGGCGGCATAGTCGTCGAGACGGTCATCGGGCATGCCCAGGTACAGTTTGATGAAGCGAGCCACGGCGATGTACGGCTCATGGCTGTACTGTTCGAAGAACTGCCATTGCAGCACCTGGGTACGCAACCGCGCGTCGTCGGGAATGAACTCGGTTCCCTCGGCAAGGAAGTGCAGGATCGCGTTCGATTCCCACAGGCAGGAGCCGTCCTCAAGCTCCAGCACGGGAATCTTACCGTTCGGGTTCTTCTTCAGAAACGCTTCGTCACGGCTCTCGCCCCTGAGGATATCGACCGGTACCCATTCATAGGGCCGCCCGAGCAGGTGAAGCATCAACTTGACCTTGTAGCAGTTGCCAGACCGATGATCGCCGTAAACTTTGTAACCCATAAGATCCTCCCGGGGGCTTGTCAGGCCGCCTCGTCCACTCCCGCTTGGCGGATGACTGCAGCCAGGCGCCGCACCCCTTCACCTAACCGCTCCGGCGCTACGTGGCTGAAATTCAACCGCAAGTAGCCCGGGTTTTGGTCGGGCTCGCTAAAAAACGGCTCGCCCGGCATGAACACGACACCTTGAGCCAGTGCCTGATCAAGCAACGCGCGAGTGTCGATTGGTCTTTTCAGGCGAAGCCAGAAGAACAACCCGCCCTCCGGCACCTGCCAGTCGGCGAGATCGGCAAAATTCGCCTCCAGCGCGGCCTGCATGGCATCTCGCCCCTGCCGATAGAAGGCACGAAGCGTGTCTAGATGGGTGCGGTACTGCTCGCTGCCCAGCCATTGCAACACCAGCCACTGGCCGATTCGGTTGGTATGCAGATCAGCCGATTGCTTGAGACGCAGCAAGTAAGGAAAAAGGTCCGGCGTCGCGATCAAATAGCCGACCCGCAACCCAGGCAACAGCGTTTTCGATACCGTGCCGGTGTAAATCCAGCTGGCCCGGGCGAGACGACTGACAATCGGCCGTGCGGAGCCTTCGTCGAACACCAACTCCCGGTAAGGCTCATCTTCGATCAGGGTGACACCGAACTCGTCCAGCAAGGCGGCAACGGCATCGCGCTTATGCTCGCTGTATCTCACCGCCGACGGGTTTTGGAATGTCGGGATCAGATAGGCGAACGCAGGCTTATGCCGCTCGAGCCGTTCGCGCAGCGCAACGAGCGAAGGCCCATCGGCCTCTTGCGGCACGGAAAGGCAGCTGGCGCCAAACAACTGAAAGGCCTGCAGTGCGGCGAGATAGGTAGGCGCTTCGAGCAAAACCTCCGTACCTCTGTCGATGAACAGCTTGGACGCGAGATCCAGCGTTTGCTGCGAGCCGCTGACGATGAGTACCTGGCTGGCAGAGCAATCGATGCCAAGCTCACGCGCCTGAGCCGCGATAGCCTCGCGTAATGCCGGCTCGCCTTCACTCATTCCGTATTGCCCCACACTGGCCGGCATCGGTGCCCAATCCACTTTCGGCAGCATCGCCTCGGCTGGCAAGCCGCCGGCGAAGGACATGACATCTGGCCGCTGCGCAGCGGCCAGAATTTCACGGATCAGCGAGCTTTTAAGACGGTCGACGCGTTCGGAGAAGGCCATTGGTGCACCAGATGCAGAGGCATGGAAAATGAGTCAAACTTCTTGACCAAAATTACGCCGCCCCCGGTTAATACGTCAACATGCCTGACCTAAAAAAAAGCACTGTGCAACGGCAGATCATGGAAGCCTTCTTTCATGGCTACCAGGCGTTCACAGTGAAGCCTGACGAAATGCTCGCCCGCCGAGGCCTGTCCCGCGTGCATCACCGCATCCTTTTTTTCATCGCCGCTTACCCCGACCTGAGCGTAACCGAGCTGCTTGGCCATCTGGGTGTCAGTAAGCAGGCGCTGAATACGCCCTTAAGGCAGCTGATCGAGATGCATCTCGTTGAAAGCCGAACCGCGGAAGACGACAAGCGCAGGCGCATGCTGCGTTTCACGGCCGAAGGTGCAAAGCTCGAACAGGCGTTGCGCCGGGAACAGGTTCGCCTGCTTCAACGTGCTTTCGAGCAAAGCGGCGAAGAAGCGGTGGCAGGATGGATGGCAGTCAACCAGGCGCTGGCAGCTGGTACGACCCGCAATTAGGACGTACGGACCGACGGGTTACGCTTGAAGCCGAGCGGACCCTAGGAAGCCTCTCGGTGAACAAGTGAGGAGAGGGTCGTGACGGGGTCGGCTAATAAGCACGCAAACTGCGTCGCGCAGCGTGTGCGATGAGCCTCATTGTATGAATAAGGCAAAGGCGCAAGCCTTAATTAGGCGGCACACAGACACAAAAAAGGGCGACCGAAGTCGCCCTTTTTTAGATGGATCGCCAGAACTTAGTTCTGGTTTTCCATTTGTGCGCGGATCAGATCACCGATGGTGGTCGGACCGGCCGACGGCTCTACGTCCTGCTTGGTACGCAGTTCCTTCATCGCGTCTTTCTCATCCTCAACGTCCTTGGACTTGATCGAGAGATTGATGACGCGGCTCTTGCGGTCGATGCTGATGATCTTGGCTTCGACTTCTTCGCCTTCCTTCAGAACGTTACGCGCGTCTTCGACGCGATCACGGCTGATTTCCGACGCCTTCAGAGTAGCCTCGATGTCGTTGCCCAGATCGATGATGGCGCCCTTGGCGTCAACTTCTTTCACGGTGCCACGAACAATGCTGCCCTTGTCGTTAACGGCGGCGTAGTTGGAGAACGGATCGTCTTCCAGCTGCTTGATACCCAGGGAGATGCGCTCACGCTCCGGATCGACCGACAGGATGACGGTATCCAGCTCGTCGCCCTTCTTGAAACGACGCACGGCTTCTTCGCCAGCTTCGTTCCAGGAGATGTCGGACAGGTGAACGAGGCCATCGATGCCGCCGTCCAGACCAATGAAGATACCGAAATCGGTGATCGACTTGATGGTGCCGGAGATGCGGTCGCCCTTGTTGAACTGACCAGAGAAGTCTTCCCACGGGTTGGACTTGCACTGCTTGATGCCCAAGGAGATACGACGACGCTCTTCGTCGATGTCCAGAACCATGACTTCCACTTCGTCGCCGACCTGTACGACCTTCGACGGGTGGATGTTCTTGTTGGTCCAGTCCATTTCGGAAACGTGTACCAGGCCTTCTACACCCTCTTCCAGCTCGGCGAAGCAGCCGTAGTCGGTGAGGTTGGTAACACGGGCCATGACACGGGTGTTTTCCGGGTAACGAGCCTTGATAGCAACCCATGGGTCTTCGCCCAGCTGCTTCAGACCCAGCGATACGCGATTACGCTCGCGATCGAACTTCAGCACCTTAACGTCAATCTCGTCACCAACGTTGACGATCTCCGACGGATGCTTGATGCGCTTCCAGGCCATGTCGGTGATGTGCAGCAGGCCGTCCACGCCGCCCAGGTCGACGAAGGCGCCGTAATCGGTGAGGTTCTTGACGATACCTTTGACCTGCTGGCCTTCCTGCAGCGATTCCAGCAGCGCTTCGCGCTCAGCGCTGTTCTCGGCTTCCAGGACGCTGCGACGAGAAACGACGACGTTGTTGCGCTTCTGGTCCAGCTTGATGACCTTGAACTCGAGCTCTTTGCCTTCCAGGTGAGTGGTATCACGCACTGGACGGACATCAACCAGGGAGCCTGGCAGGAACGCACGGATGCCGTTAACGTCGACAGTGAAGCCGCCTTTAACCTTACCGTTGATAACGCCCTTGACCACTTCCTCAGCTGCGAAAGCCGCTTCCAGAACAATCCAGCACTCGGCACGCTTGGCTTTTTCGCGGGACAGCTTGGTTTCACCGAAGCCATCTTCAACCGCGTCCAGCGCAACGTGAACTTCGTCACCCACGCTGATGGTCAGCTCGCCCTGCTCGTTGTAGAACTGCTCGACCGGGATGACGCCCTCGGACTTGAGGCCAGCATGGACGGTGACCCAGTCACCATCGATGTCGACCACGATGCCGGTGATGATGGCGCCCGGCTGCATGTCGAGGGACTTCAGGCTTTCTTCAAAAAGTTCTGCAAAGCTTTCGCTCATGTTTATTCCTGCTGTTTTCGGGCGAGAAGCCGCCCAATCTCCATATCCCAGATAGACATGGGTTCATTCATATAAAAAAAGGCGTGCGGGCCTGGATCTGGTATCCCGCATGCCTCCTTGTCAATGGCATCGTTGGCAATGCCATCAGGCCGCCTCTCGGCGGTCATTCCTCAAGCAAGGTCGCGTTTGACGGCCTCGCCCATGATGCTTTCCAGCACCTGCTCGATGGAAAGATCGGTGGAATCCACGTGAACCGCATCATCAGCCGGCCTCAGCGGTGCCACCTCACGCTGGGTATCACGCTCGTCACGCACCCGTATCTCATCGAGAAGACTCGCGAGATTAACATCATCACCCTTGCCCTTCAACTGCAGGTAACGGCGGCGCGCCCGCTCTTCAGCACTGGCGGTCAGAAAAATTTTCAGCGGTGCATCCGGGAACACGACCGTACCCATGTCGCGCCCGTCGGCGACCAACCCCGGGGGCTCGCGGAACGCCTTCTGCCGCTGCAGCAGGGCTTCACGCACCACCGGGAGCGCCGCCACCTGCGAGGCCCCAGCACCGACCTGCTCGTTACGGATCGCGCTGGTGACCTCTTCGCCCTCAAGCACAATTTCCATGCCGCGGCCATCCTTCGCTGCGCCGAACTGCACGTCGAGGTGGGCCGCTAGCACCTTTAGCGCTTCCTCATTGGTCAGGTCGACACCGTGATTACGTGCGGCGAACGCCAGCAGACGGTATAGCGCACCGGAGTCCAGGAAATTCCATCCCAGCCTCGCCGCCAGCAGCGCCGCCACAGTACCTTTGCCGGAACCGCTCGGACCGTCGATGGTGACAACCGGGACAGACCTGATCATGAATTACCCTCCACAGCCACTCGCATGCCGGCCCGCTCGGCTAGCGCGAGGAAATTCGGGAACGACGTGGCCACGTTCGCGCAGTCGTGGATACGGATGGCCGCGCTCGCGCGCAGCGAGGCGACGCTGAAGGACATGGCGATACGATGGTCGCCATGAGCCCAAACCTCGCCGCCGCCGATCTTGCCGCCCTCGATGATAATCCCATCCGGTGTTGGTACGGCATTCACGCCGAGCGTTTGCAGACCATCGGCCATCACCTGGATACGGTCAGACTCCTTGACCCGCAGCTCCTCGGCGCCGCGCAAGGTGGTGCGCCCTTCGGCACAGGCGGCGGCAACGAAAAGCACGGGAAACTCATCGATGGCCAGGGGAACCAGATCCTCGGGAATGTCGATGCCCTTCAGCTGGGCGGCACGCACGCGGACGTCGGCAACCGGTTCACCGCCAACCTCCCGCGGGTTGCTCAATTCGATATCGGCGCCCATCAGTTTGAGAATGGAGATGACGCCGGTACGTGTCGGGTTGACTCCAACATGTTCGAGCGTGATATCGGAGCCCGGTGCGATGCTGGCCGCAACCATGAAGAACGCGGCGGAGGAAATGTCCGCCGGAACTTCTATGCGCGCCGAACGCAGTGTATGACCCGACTCAACCGTCACGGTGCTGCCGTCGACCTGGACTGGATAACCAAAGCCCTGAAGCATGCGCTCGGTATGGTCGCGGGTCGGTGCCGGCTCGGTGACCGATACCTTCTCAGCGGCGTAGAGCCCAGCAAGCAACAGGCATGACTTAACCTGGGCGCTAGCCATGGGCATGTCGTAATGCATGCCCGACAACCGTTGGCCCCCACGGATCGTCAACGGCGGGCGGCCTTCGGGGCCGGTCTCGATCACTGCCCCCATCTCACGCAGCGGTTTGGCTACCCGATTCATAGGGCGCTTGCTCAGCGAAGCGTCACCGGTCAGCGTGCTGTCGAACGGCTGCGCTGCCAGCAGTCCGGACAACAAGCGCATCGAAGTACCGGAATTGCCGAGATAGATGGGGCCCGGGGCGGCCTTCAGGCCATGCAGGCCGACGCCGTGGACCGTGACGCGACCCTGGCTTGGGCCCTCGATCACGACGCCCATGTCACGGAAGGCCTGGATCGTCGCCAGGGCGTCTTCGCCTTCGAGAAAGCCCTCGACCTCGGTCACGCCGTCGGCCAATGAGCCGAGCATGATCGAACGATGGGAAATGGACTTGTCCCCGGGTACGCGCAGCTGGCCGCTCAGGCTGCCACCGGGATTGGCAAGAAAAATCAGGTCTTTGGAATGCATAACGTCCACATAGGCTCTGCGAGCCAGAATTTTGCTGAAATGTTCCCGGGCAGCCCTGGCGCGCGTGAACACGCCGAGCAAGGTGTGCCCGTCTCCTTCATCAACCGCCGTACGTAATGCCTCAAGGTCGGCACGAAAATCGTCCAGCGTGTGCAGCACCGCCTCGCGGTTGGCGAGGAAGATGTCATGCCACATCACCGGATCACTGCCCGCGATACGGGTAAAGTCGCGAAAACCACCAGCAGCGTAGCGAAAGATTTCCAGGTTCTCGTTACGTTTGGCCAGCGAATCGACCAGCCCGAACGCCAAGAGGTGCGGAAGATGGCTGGTCGCTGCAAGGACTTCGTCATGATGCGCGACGTCCATGTGTTCGACATCAGCCCCCAAGGCCCGCCAAAGCTTGTCGACCAGTGCCAAGGCAACCGGATCGGTCTCGGCGACCGGCGTCAGGATTACCTTGTGGCGTCGGAACAGCGTGCTTTGGGCAGCCGTCACGCCGCTGCGTTCCGAACCTGCAATCGGATGCCCGGGCACGAAGCGCGCCGGCATCTTCCCGAAACACTCCCGAGCGCATCGGACCACGTTGCCCTTGGCGCTGCCGACGTCGGTCAGTACCGCCTCGCCCAGGTCAAGCGACGCCAACTGCTCCAGCACCCGCTCCATCGCTAGTATCGGAACGGCAAGCTGAATGACGTCTGCGCCTCGGCAGGCATTGGCCAGATCATCGGCACAACGGTCCACCACACCGAGCTCAACGGCTTGCCTACGGGACTCGACGTCCAGATCGAAACCGACCACCTCACCGCACATCCCGCGCTCGCGCAGCCCTTTGGCAAACGACGCCCCGATCAAGCCCAAGCCGATCACCGCCAGGCGATCGATCAGCGGAGCATGTAATTCATCGTCCGCGCGAGTCACCGCGCCAGCACCTGCGCAAGAACGCTAAGGAATCGAGCGTTCTCGGCCTCGGTGCCAATGGACACGCGCAGGAACGTCGGCATGCCGTAACCGGCAACCGGCCGCACAATAACGCCTTCACGCAGCAGCGCCTGGTTGACCGGTGCCGCCTCGAAGCCCAAATCCACGGCGATGAAATTGCCGCGTGACGGGATCCATTGCAGACCCAGCTGGCTGAAGCCTGCCTCCAGTTGCCGCATGCCCGCTTCGTTGCAGGCGCGAGACCGAGCCAGGTACTCGGTGTCATTCAGCGCGGCACAGGCCGCGACCAATGCAAGGCTGTTGACATTGAAGGGCTGGCGAACACGATTAAGCACGTCGGCGATGGCTGGAGCGCAGATCGCATAACCGACGCGAAGCGCGGCCAGGCCATAGGCCTTCGAGAACGTCCGCGAAACCAGCAGGTTGGGATGCTGCGCCAGGAAGGCGAGCCCGTCCGGGAGCTCACCCCCCTCCGCATACTCGATATACGCCTCGTCCAGCACGACCAAGACCCGCTCGGGGACTGCGGCAAGAAAACCCGCCAACGCCTCTGCACCGAACCAGGTGCCGGTTGGGTTGTTCGGGTTGGCGATGAACACCACACGGGTGTTCTCGTCGATTGCCAAGCGCATGGCCTCGAGATCGTGCCCCCATTGCTTGGCGGGGACGGCCTTGGCCTGGGCGCCGACCGCCTGAGTGGCGATGGGATAGACGGCAAAGGCATGCTCACTGAAAACCGCATTGAGACCGGGCGCCAGGAAGGCGCGGGCGACCAACTCGAGGATATCGTTCGAACCGTTGCCGAGCGTTACCTGATCTATCGCGACGCCATAGCGCTCGGCCAGGCGCTGCTTGAGCACGAAGCCATTGCCGTCGGGATAGCGAGTCAGTTCGTCGAGCTCGGCTTTTATCGCCTCGACCGCCAGTGGGCTGGGACCCAGCGGGTTTTCATTGCTTGCCAGCTTGACGATGGCCAGCGGATCGAGGCCAAGCTCGCGGGCCAACTCATCGACGGGTTTGCCGGGCACGTAGGGGGACAACTGCTGCACACCTGGCTGCGCCAGGGCGAGAAAATCACAGGTCATGTTCAGCTCCGCAGAGCTGAAAGCGTGGAGTGTTAAGCAGGGCCTGAGCAATCGGCGCTGCCCAGGGCCACCAGCTCGGCCTCCAGCTTTCAGCCGCCTTTTTAAAGTACCGCCTTTGGATAGGACCCCAGGACTTTCAGCGCCACAGCCTCGGAACCGATCTTTTCCAGGACATCACGGATGAGTGGGTCCTGGTAATGACCAATGCAGTCGATGAAGAACACATAGGTCCATTTGCCGCTACGCGACGGGCGGGTTTCGATACGTGTCAGGTCGATGCCGTTCGAGTGGAACGGCATCAGCAATTCATGCAAGGCACCGGGCTTGTTGCGCATGGAGACGATGATCGAGGTCTTGTCGTCGCCGGTCGGCGGCACTGCTTGATTGCCGATGATGAGGAAGCGTGTGGAATTATCCGGGCGATCCTCGATCTTCTCGGCAAGCTTGGTCAGACCATAGAGCTGCGCTGCCATGTCGCCGGCAATCGCCGCCGAGTTCCATTCACTCTTCACGCGCTTGGCTGCGTCGGCATTGCTGGAGACCGCAACCCGTTCAACATTCGGATAGTGGGCATCCAGCCACTTACGGCATTGCGCCAGTGACTGGGCATGGGAATAAATACGAGTAATGCGATCGGTCTTGGTCGTTTCACCCACGAGCAGGTGATGGTGAATCCGAAGCTCCACTTCGCCGCAGATAACGATGTCGTGCTCGAGAAAACTGTCGAGCGTGTGGTTTACGGCGCCTTCGGTAGAGTTCTCTACCGGCACCACACCGAAATTGACCGCACCGGCAACCACCTCGCGAAACACTTCGTCGATCGCTGCCATCGGCTTGCTGATTACCGAATGACCGAAGTGCTTTAGCGCGGCGGCTTGCGAGAACGTGCCCTCCGGCCCTAGGTACGCGACCCGCAGAGGCTGCTCCAGTGCCAGGCACGAGGACATGATTTCGCGGAACAGCCGGGCAATCTCTTCGTTATCCAGTGGGCCCTTGTTCAGCTCCATGATGTGCTTTAGCACCCAGGCCTCACGCTCCGGCCGGTAGAAGACTGCTTCCTCTCCTTCAGCCAGCGAGGCTGTCTTCACCCTGGCGACGTCCTGGGCGCAGCGTGCACGCTCACTGATCAGTTCGAGGATTTTCTCGTCGAGGCTGTCAATGCGCAGCCGCAGCGCCTTGAGGCGATCAGCGTCACTCATCAGCCGTGCTCCTTCTCGAACTCGCGCATGTAGGCGACCAGCGCCTCGACGGCATCGAGCCCCACGGCGTTGTAGATCGAGGCGCGCATACCGCCCACCGAACGGTGCCCCTTGAGGTTGAGCAACCCACGCGCATCCGCACCGGCTAGAAAGACCTTGTCCAGCTGTTCGTCGGCGAGCCTGAACGGCACGTTCATCCAGGAACGGGCATTTCTGGCGATCGGGTTTGAATAGAAATCGCTGCTATCGATCAGGCCGTAGAGCATGTCCTTCTTGGCGCGGTTACGCTGCTCCATCGCCTCGACGCCGCCCTGCTCCTTCAGCCACTCGAACACCAGGCCCGACAGGTACCAGGAGAAAGTCGCAGGCGTGTTGTACATCGAGCCGTTATCGGCTGCGATCTTGTAGTTCAACATCGTTGGGCAGCTGGATCGCGCCTGGCCCAGCAAATCCTCGCGAACGATCACGACAACCAAGCCGGACGGCCCGATGTTCTTTTGTGCACCCGCATAGATCAGGCCAAAGCGCGAGACGTCGATCGGGCGCGAGAGGATATCGGAGGACATGTCGACGACTAGCGGGGTGTCTCCCAGTTCGGGAATCCAATCGAACTGCAGGCCGCCAATGGTTTCGTTGCTGGCGTAGTGCAGGTAGGCAGCGTTATCGTTCAGTGCCCACTCGTTTTGCCCGGGAATGGCGAAGTAGTCATACCCCTTGGCGCTGGCAGCAACATTGATGTGACCGAACCGCCGGGCTTCCTCGATGCTCTTGCGTGACCAGATTCCCGTATCGACGTAGTCGGCTACGCCTCCTTCCGGTAGCAGGTTCAGGGGAATCTCGGCAAATTGCTGGCTGGCGCCACCCTGGAGAAAAAGTACCTTGTAGTTCGACGGCACGCTCAGCAGGTCACGCAAGTCCTGCTCGGCCTTTTCGGCGATCGCCGTGTACTCGTCGCTGCGATGGCTCATTTCCATGACGGACAAGCCTTTGCCTTGCCAGTCCAGGAGTTCGGCCTGTGCACGCTGCAACACGGCTTCGGGCAGCGCGGCGGGACCTGCGCAGAAGTTGTAGGCGCGTTTGCTCATCTTCTTACTCTCAAAACGGTCGATACCATGCTCGCACCGTCCGCCGCCGAGGCGTGCAGGGGCGTGCTTGCATTCCCTCTGTCCGGCGTAGGCCGATCAGGCGGAGGGCCATCAGCCCACCGCCCTTCACATCAGTCGTCGTCAGTCGGCACTACGTCGGGTGGCACATCTCCACCGCCACCCAACAGCTCATCTTCATTCGGCTCGGTACTGACAACCGGCATTTCCTTGGCCAGCGCGTCCTCGTCCGACGCCGTCTCGACCTCTTCCAAGACATCCTCGGCAGAAGGTTCCTGCACCCGCTCGAGGCCGACCAGATGCTCGTTCTTGCCCAGCTTGATCAAGGTGACGCCCTGCGTATTGCGGCCCAGCGACGACACTTCATCGACACGTGTGCGCACCAGCGTGCCCTGATCGGAGATCAGCATGATCTCCTCGCCGTGCTGTACCTGAACGGCACCGACCAACGGGCCATTACGCTCATTGGTCACCATGGCGATCACGCCCTGGCCACCACGCCCGCGACGCGGAAACTCATTGATGATGGTGCGCTTGCCGTAGCCGTTGAGGCTGGCGGTGAGGATCTGCGCGTCGGGCTCGGGGATCAGCATGGAGATCAGCCGCTGACCTTCGGGTAGACGCATGCCGCGCACGCCGCGGGCGGTACGGCCCATGGTGCGTACGTGCTTCTCCTTGAAGCGAATGACCTTGCCGCCGTCGGAGAACAGCATGACTTCACGCGCGCCGTCGGTGACAGCGGCTGCAATCAGTGTGTCGCCCTCTTCCAGGCTGAGCGCGATGAGGCCAACGCTACGCGGGCGACTGAATTGCGACAGCGGGGTCTTCTTCACTGTCCCCTTGGCAGTTGCCATGAAGATGTAGGTACCGGTCGGCTCGTCTTCCGACTCGTCGGCTTCATCCCCTTCGACCGACTCTTCTGCCTCATCAACGTCGGCGATGATTTCGGCGTCTTCGACATCGTCCTCGCTGCTCTGCTGTTGACGTGCCGCTTCGATGTCGACTTGCAGCATGGCCGTGATGCGCTCGCCTTCGGACAACGGCAGCAGGTTGATCAGCGGGCGACCACGCGAGGTGCGCGAAGCTTCGGGAATCTCATAGGTCTTGAGCCAGTAAACCTTGCCCTTGCTGGAGAACAGCAACAACGTGGTGTGGCTGTTGGCGACCAGCAGATGCTCGATGTAGTCCTCTTCCTTGACGCCGGTAGCCGCCTTGCCGCGACCGCCGCGGCGTTGCGCCTGGTAGGCTGCCAGAGGCTGGGACTTGGCGTAACCGCCGTGGGAAATGGTGACGACGCGCTCTTCCTCGGTGATCAGGTCGGCCAGCGTCAGGTCATGGCGAGACTCCATGATCTCGGTGCGGCGCGCATCGCCGAAGTCGCGCTTGACGCCTTCGAGCTCCTCGCGGATCACCTCCATCAGGCGCACCGGGTTAGTGAGGATGCGGATCAGCTCGCCGATCTGCGCCAGGATTTCCTGGTATTCGCTCAGCAGCTTCTCGTGCTCCAGACCCGTCAGACGATGCAGGCGCAGGTCCAGAATCGCCTGGGCCTGTTCCGGCGACAGGTAGTACTTGCCGTCGCGCAGCCCGAACTGCGGATCGAGCCCTTCGGGGCGGCAATTATCAGCACCGGCGCGCTCGACCATCGCTTCGACCGCACTGGACTCCCACGCGGTCGCGATGAGCGCATCCTTGGCTTCAGCAGGTGTCGGCGAGCGCTTGATCAGCTCGATCACTGGGTCGATGTTCGACAGCGCGACCGCCTGACCCTCGAGAATGTGGCCACGCTCGCGCGCCTTGCGCAATTCGTAGACGGTACGGCGAGTGACCACCTCGCGACGATGCCGAACGAAGGCTTCGAGCAGCTCCTTGAGATTCAAGGTGCGCGGCTGGCCATCGACCAGGGCCACGACGTTGATACCGAACACGCTCTGCAGCTGGGTTTGCGCATAAAGGTTATTAAGAATGACCTCCGGCACTTCGCCGCGGCGCAGCTCGATGACAACGCGCATACCGTCCTTGTCGGACTCGTCGCGAAGTTCGGTGATGCCTTCGAGCCTCTTTTCTTTCACCAGCTCGGCGATCTTCTCGATCAACCGAGCCTTGTTCAGCTGATAGGGCAGCTCGGTGATGACGATCTGCTGGCGGCCACCGACCTTATCGATATCTTCGATGGTCGAGCGCGCCCGCATGTAGATGCGCCCGCGGCCGGTGCGGTAAGCCTCGATGATGCCGGCGCGACCATTGATGATGCCCGCGGTGGGGAAATCGGGGCCGGGAATGAACTGCATCAGCTCATCGATGGTGATATCGGCGTTGTCGATCAACGCCAGGCAACCATCGATTACCTCGCCGAGGTTATGCGGCGGGATATTGGTCGCCATGCCTACCGCGATACCGGACGAACCGTTGACCAGCAGGTTGGGGATCTTGGTCGGCATGACGGCCGGGATCTGCTCGGTGCCGTCGTAGTTCGGCACCCAATCGACGGTTTCCTTGTCCAGATCGGCCAGCAGCTCGTGCGCCAGCTTGGCCATGCGCACTTCGGTGTATCGCATGGCCGCGGCGTTGTCGCCGTCCACCGAACCGAAGTTGCCCTGTCCATCGACCAACATGTAGCGCAGCGAGAACGGCTGAGCCATCCGGACAATGGTGTCGTAGACCGCCGAGTCGCCGTGGGGGTGGTATTTACCGATCACGTCACCGACGACACGGGCGGATTTCTTGTACGGCTTGTTCCAGTCGTTGCCCAGCTCGCTCATGGCATACAGCACACGGCGATGCACCGGCTTCAATCCGTCACGAGCATCCGGCAGCGCACGACCGACGATCACGCTCATGGCGTAGTCGAGATAGGACTGCTTGAGTTCGTCTTCGATATTGACCGGGAGGATTTCTTTGGCCAGTTCGCCCATGGAAGCCTGGTTCCTTTAGTCAGCAGGGTCCTGCGATGAAGCGCGGAATGGTAACACAGCTAAGGAGCCGGAAGGCTCCAGCATGTACGGCAGAGGCATGACGACTATGACGCAGGCAGGGCATCAATGCAGCCGCTTGCGACTCATGAGCGCCTCGAGCTTGGCCTTGCTGGGCCGCTCCACTACGCCTCTTTCAGTAACGATCACGTCGATGAGATCGGCTGGGGTCACGTCGAAGACCGGATTGAACGCCTCGACGTCGGCAGCGAAGCGCTGCCCGTTGACTTCGAGCAGTTCGCTACCGGCTCGCTCTTCGATGGGGATTTCCTCGCCGCTCTCCAGCTCCATATCGATCGTCGAGCTAGGCGCCACAACCATGAAGCGGACGCCATGATGCATGGCTAGCACCGCCAGTTGGTAGGTGCCGATCTTGTTCGCCACGTCACCATTGGCGGTGATTCGGTCCGCGCCTACGATGACCCAGGTGATACCCCGGCTTCTCATAAGGTGCGCCGCCGATGAGTCGGCGTTGAGGGTGACCGGTACTCCCTCACCCGCCAGCTCCCAGGCTGTCAAGCGCGAGCCCTGCAACCAAGGCCGTGTTTCATCGGCATAGACACGTTCGACCAGCCCTTCCAGATGCGCGGCACGAATCACGCCCAGCGCGGTACCGAAGCCACCGGTAGCCAGGCCACCGGTGTTGCAATGAGTGAGCAGGTTCTGCGGGTTGCCTTGGTGCTTGCGGATGATGTCCACGCCGTACTGCGCCATGGTCAGGTTGGCTTCGCGATCACTGGCGTGAATCGATACGGCGTGGGCTTCGGCGGCTGTGTAGGGATCCTCGCCCGGCTTGAGCCGGTCAAGACGCCCGCGCATCTGGTTCAGTGCCCAGAAAAGGCTGACGGCCGTGGGGCGGGAATTTGCCAGCAGCTGATAGTCGGCTTCCAATGCTGCTCGCCAGTCACCCCCTTCGGCCAGCCGGTCGCGCAACGCCAGTGTCAACCCATAGGCCGCACTGATGCCGATCGCTGAGGCTCCACGCACGGCCATGTCAGTGATAGCGGTCGCAACCGCGGCAACCGAATCATAGGTACTCCAGACCTCCCGCAGCGGCAGCTGGCGCTGGTCGAGCAAACGAAGTTGCCCCGCTTGCCATTCGATGGCCTTGACCTTTTCCGCGGCCAGCAAACGCTCACGCATAGCAATCCTCTGTATTAATCGGCAACGGCCCCGTCGCGAGGCCGAGAGACAAAGAAGCCCGGTCGCTTCCGAGCCGGGCTTCTCTGCTTGATGGAATCGGGACGGCGGCATGTGTTCGCCTTCGCACCGTTTTACCCGGGCGCGAATCCTAATCGACTGATTTTTTGAGTACAAGCAAGGTGCCGCGCCGCAGAGCCCAGGCTAGAAAGTGGTTGGCGCTCAATTGAATGATTACAAATAATAAAAATTCCCATTAACATGCTTGCCTTGACCACGGAAGGCTGCCGCCTCAATGAAGCGGGCGGACCTCTCACCCTGCACCCCGGCATCGGCGCTAGCAACGTAACGACCGCCAAGGCCGCTTTCGCCTGAGGAACTCATGCGATGAACCTGACCCTGTCACAGCAACGAGGACTGGACCTGGCCGGCCGAATTACCGCTGCCCTGTTCGGCGGCTATGCATTGGCCTTTGGCGTCACGGCCTTTCTAACCGTCTATCTACCGCTGTCACGGCCGGACCGGGTGGTGACCGCAAGCCTGCTGTGCTTCGCCGTCTGGGTCGCCGCCGTCATCTATGCATTTGCCGCCCGCAGCGCCTGGCGAGCCTGGCTCTGGCTGGCGCTGCTGGCCTTGTCGCTTGGCCTGCTCGCTTACCTGCCCACCGAACTGAGGACTCGCCCATGAATCTGCGTCAATCCATGGCCGGCCTGCATACATGGGGCGGTCTGCTACCCAGCTGGCTGCTGTTCGTGATTCTCTTCGCCGGCACCCTGGCCTGTTTCGACAAGGAGCTGGAGCGTTGGATGCGTCCAGCGCTTCACTCACCTGCCGCTGCTGCCAGCAGCCTCGACGCCGACCACGTCAAGCAATGGCTCGAAACCCATGTCAAAGAACAACTGCATGCCTATTGGCTGCACGGACCGACAGAACGTGAACCTTACTGGCGGCTGGGCTGGGAAGAGGACGGCACCGGCAAGCGTGGTCGAGTCGTTTTCGACCCAGCGAGCGGTGAGCCAATGCCGGAGACGCTGGGCGGCGAGTTTTTCTTCACCCTTCATTACAACCTGCATGCCGGCCAAGCGGGCATGTACATCGTCGGCCTGGCCGGAATGTTCATGTTGGTGGCGCTGGTTTCGGGCGTCATCGTTCATCGAAGGATATTCAAGGATTTCTTCACGCTGCGGCCCCAGGCCAACGGCCAGCGGGCCTGGCTCGATGCGCACAACCTCTTCGGCGTCATCGGCCTGCCCTTTCACCTGATCCTGGCGTACACCGGCGTCGCCGTGTTCGTGGCTTCCTATATGCCCGCTGGCGCGCTCATGGCCTATGACGGCAATCCACTGACCTTCTATGAAGAAGTCCAAGGTGGCTACCACCGCAACGAGCTGGAGCAACCAGCAGGCACGCTGACCTCCATCGACGGGTTGCTCCGCGACGCGCGTCAGCGCTGGGAAGGCGGCGAGCCGGGCTGGATCATCGTCGAACACCCCTTCGACGCTTCCGCTGTTGTCAGCATTCGCCAGCTGGACCCCTCTCGCATCGGCTCGCCGCAGGACGCGCTTCACTATGACGCCTTCACCGGCGAACTGCTTCACCAACAGCAGGCCCCCGCCGCCTACGAGGCTTACACCTGGCTAGTCGGCCTGCACATGGCCCAGTTCGGCGGGCAAATCGTCCGGGTGCTTTATGGCCTGCTTGGCCTGGCTGGCTGCGCGATGCTGATCGCCGGCTCGGCCGTCTGGCTGCGCAAGCGCGAAGCACGGCAATCCAAGGGCTTGAGCGTAGTCCGGGCACTCAACGGGGCGGTGTACTTCGGTTTGCCAATAGCCTCCCTGGTTCTGCTCTGGGCCAATCGCCTACTACCCGATGACATGCCCTCGCGGGCGGCAACCGAAGCCTGGTGCTTCGCACTGAGCTGGGTGGCAGTCGCCGCGTTTGCCGTGCTGCGTGCTGGCCACCCGACCCAGCTACAACGCCAACTGTTCTGCCTGATGGCCGTGCTGGCGCTAGGGCTGCCTGCGCTGGGCGGCCTGTTCACACCAAATGGTCACGTGCTTGCCAGCCTTGGGAGAGGAGACGCTGCGCTGGCTGGTATCGATCTGGTACTGCTCGGCACCGGCGTGCTCTGCGCCTGGCGGGCCTGCGCCCGACCGGCTGAACAGCGCCTGCGTGCCGCTCGCCGCGTCCAGGAGGTGTCGCCATGATCCTGCTGACCTTTCCGGTGGCGTACGTAGCCATGATTGCGCTCTGCCTGGCGATACCACGCCATCATCGCCAGTTGTTCGATACAGCGCCGCAGCCCAACCGACAGCGCGGTCTACGACTGCTGGCACTTGCGCTCTTGGCGGCGACAACCGCGCTCAACGTGGCGTCGCTGGGGTGGGCGATCGGGCTGGTCATCGCCTTGGCACAGTTGATGTGTGCCGGCCTGCTCGTCGGTCTGACGCTTGCCTGGCGTGAGCGCCTGCTGCTGCCTACCGGTGCCGTACTCAGCCTTGCCGGCGCGGTGATCGCGCTGATCTGAACGGAGCGCAACACTTCATCACCTCGACTTGACCACGGCGCGAGCAAAGCAGAATACTGTACGAACATACAGTATCCATGGATTTGCTGTCTGCCATGTCCACCGTCGTTTCCCTCGATCGCCTGCTCGACGCCCGCCAACTCTGGCGCGGCCAGCAGCACAACACCGCCGCGACCAGCCACCAGCCAACGGGGCATGCGGCACTGGACGCGGCGTTGCCCGGCGGGGGCTGGCCAGACGCCGCACTGAGTGAGCTGCTGATTGCCACGCCTGGGCTCGGTGAGTTGCAGCTGCTCTGGCCGACCCTAGCCCGCCTGACCGCTGCCGGCGAGCGCGTCATGCTGATCGCACCACCTCATATCCCCTTCCCTCCAGCCTGGCTTGCCGCTGGAGTTGATTTGCGCCAGATCGGTCTCGTGCGCGCCTCGGGTCGGGAGGCCCTGTGGGCGGCTGAGCAATGCGTGCGCTCAGGCAGTTGTGGTGCGGTCTTGTGCTGGCCGCAACAGGCCGATGATCGCTCGCTGAGACGGCTGCAGGTCGCCGCCGAAACGGGCCAAACGCTGGCCTTCGCCTATCGCCCGCTGCGTGATGCCGTTAACCCATCCCCGGCAGCGTTGCGCCTGGCCATCGAAGGCCACCCGACGCAATTACGAATTCTCAAATGCCGCGGCGGGCTGGCGCCGGTACAGCCGATTCCGGCTTCAGGATGGCATTGAGCATGTGGGCCTGCATCCTGCTGCCACAATTGGCCATGGACGGCGTATTGCGCACACGCGCCGAACGAGAATCACCACTGGCCTTGCTCAGCGGTACCGCACAGCGTCGCCTGCTGCATGCTGTCAATCCCGCCGCCCGTGCACTTGGCCTCAAACCCGGCCAACCACTCGCTGCGGCGCTCGCGTTGACGCGCGATTTCGCCATGGTCGAATACGACCTGGCAGCGGTTGAATCCTGGCAGCAACTACTGGCCGCCTGGGCCTATGGCTACAGTTCGCAAGTCAGCCTGCATTTTCCGCGCTGCCTGCTGCTTGAGGTGCACTCCAGTTTCGGCCTGTTCGGCCCCTGGCCACGATTCGAGGCCCGCCTGCGCGGCGAACTGGAGCAACTGGGGTTTCGCCATCGCATCTGCTTGGCACCCAACCCGGCTGCAGCTCGCGCACTCGTCAATGCACATGACGGCCTGGCAGTGACCGAAGCCTCCCAACTGCACGAGGTGCTCGGGCAGATGCCTATCGAGCGCATCGGCCTGCCACGTGAGACAGCTACGGCATTGTCCCGAATGGGTGTGCGGACGCTGCAGCAAGCCCTGGCGTTGCCCCGCGACAGCTTGGCAAAGCGCGCCTCCACCGGCGTGCTGATGCACATCGACACCTTGCTTGGCCAGCGCCCGCTGCTTCTCGAGTTCTACCGGCCGCCGGACGTCTTCGACACACGCATCGAACTGAACTTCGAGGTCGAGTCCAACCAGGCATTGCTGTTTCCCTTGCGAAGGTTGACTGCGGATCTGGCCGCGTTTCTCTCAGGGCGCGACTGCGGTGTACAGCGTTTCAGCCTGTATCTGGAGCATCGCAATCTGCCCGACAGCGAAGTGCCGGTCGGCCTGCTCAGCGCCGAACGTGAATCCGCCATGCTGTTCGAGCTGACCCGGGGTCGCCTCGAGCACCTGCAACTGCCCGCGCCGGTGCTCGCCGTCCGCCTGCTGGCTCAAGACCTACCGCGCTTCACACCCGTCCATCAGCCGTTATTCGATGAGCGCCCCCAGCAGAACCTGCCCTGGGAGCAACTGCGTGAACGCCTGCGGGCGCGGCTGGGTGATAACGCCGTGGTCCCCTTGAGCGCCCGTGCGGATCATCGCCCCGAATGCGCTTGGCAGGAACGCACCCTCCTTCGCCCCGAACCGCTGCCGAGCCAAGGGCCACGACCAGGTTGGTTACTGCACAAGCCTCAGCCGCTACGAGAAGAAGGCTTGCGCATCCTGGCCGGCCCCGAGCGCATCGAGTCCGGCTGGTGGGACGGTGCCGATGCGCGGCGCGACTATTACCTCGTATTGACTTCCTCCGGCCAACGCGGCTGGGCGTTTCGCCCAGTCACCGGCGGCCCGCTATTGCTGCACGGCTGGTTCGCATGAACACCGAATACGCCGAGCTGCATTGCCTGTCCAACTTCAGTTTCCAGCGCGGCGCCTCCAGTGCGCGCGAGCTGTTCGATCGCGCCGCGCGCCAGGGTTACCGAGCCCTGGCGATCACCGATGAATGCACACTGGCCGGCATCGTGCGCGCCTGGCAGGCATCGAAAGACACCGGATTGCCACTGATCATCGGCAGTGAAGTCCAGATCGAGGGCGGCCCGAAGCTAGTACTGCTCGTGGAAAACCTGACGGGTTATCAGGCCCTGTGCCGCTTGATCACCCGTGCCCGTCGCCGTGCCGAGAAGGGCCGCTACCAGGCCCTTTGGGAAGACCTGGACGAAATGGGCGAAGGCGGACTCGCGATCTGGCTCCCCATGGACAAGAAAGCCGATGCTGAAGGCCAGCGGCTATATGAGCGGTTCGGTGAACGCCTGTGGCTGGGCATCGAACTGCACCGAGGCCCGGACGATGCGCGACACCTTGAACACTGGCAGGCCCTGGCCAGACGCTTGCGCATACCTGCCGTGGCCTGTGGCGATGTTCACATGCATGCTCGCGGTCGCCGCGCGCTACAGGATTGCATGACAGCCATCCGTCACCATCTGCCGGTGGCCGAAGCCGGATGTCACCTCTTTCCCAACGGCGAACGCCATCTACGCCCGCGTGACGAACTGGCCCAGCTCTACCCGCCCGAATTGCTGGCCGAAACGCTGCGCATCAGCGAGCGCTGCCATTTTCAGCTGAATCAACTGAAGTACCAGTACCCTCATGAACTGGTACCACCCGGCCACGACACCCGCTCCTGGCTGCGCAAACTCGTCGAGGATGGAGCACTCTGGCGATGGCCGGACGGCCTTTCGGAAAAGGCCCGCGCTCAGCTCGAACATGAACTCGAGCTGATTACCGACCTGAACTACGAAAGCTACTTTTTGACCGTTCATGACATTGTCCGCTTCGCCCGTGAGCGCGGCATTCTCTGTCAGGGTCGAGGCTCGGCGGCCAATTCGAGTGTGTGTTTCGTGCTCGGCATCACCGAGCTCGACCCCATGCGCAGCCGGCTGTTATTCGAACGCTTCCTCTCGCGTGAGCGCAAGGAACCGCCGGACATCGATGTCGACTTCGAGCACGACCGGCGAGAAGAGGTCATTCAGTACGTTTTTCGCCGTTACGGCCGAAACCGCGCCGCCCTGACCGCTGTCGCCAGCAGCTACCGCGCCACCGGTGCCATACGCGATGTTGCCAAAGCCCTGGGCTTGCCGCCGGACCAAATCAATGCGCTGGCAGGATGTTGCGGCCGCTGGAGCGAGGACATACCCGCTAACACGCGATTGATCGAGGCGGGCTTCGATCCGGACAGCCCAGTCCTGCGCCGGGTGCTGGTGCTGACCAGGGAGCTGATCGGATTTCCACGTCACCTTTCTCAGCACCCCGGTGGTTTCGTGATCTCCGAGCACCCACTGGACACACTGGTGCCGGTCGAGAACGCCAGCATGGCCGATCGTACGGTTATTCAGTGGGACAAGGACGATCTGGACCAGGTCGGCCTGCTGAAGGTGGATGTACTTGCGCTGGGCATGCTCAGCGCCATACGACGCTGCTTCGACCTGATCGAACGCTATCGTGGCACCCGATGGACGCTTGCCACACTGCCCGCGGATGACCGTCAAACCTACGACATGATCAGCCGGGCGGACACTATCGGCGTTTTCCAGATCGAATCCCGCGCGCAAATGGCGATGCTGCCGCGCCTGCGACCGAAGACCTTCTACGACCTGGTTATTCAGGTCGCCATCGTGCGTCCTGGCCCGATACAGGGCGATATGGTTCACCCCTATTTACGGCGGCGCAACAACGAAGAGAAGGTGGTCTACCCCTCCGAAGAACTGCAACCGGTGTTCGAGCGAACCCTCGGCGTGCCGCTGTTCCAGGAGCAGGTGATGGAACTGGCCATCGTCGCAGCCAAATACACACCGGACGAGGCCGACCAGCTGCGCCGAGCAATGGCCGCCTGGAAGCGCCACGGCAGCCTCGAACCCCACCGCATCCGGCTCAGCCAACGCATGCTTGCGCGAGGCTACGACGAAGCATTCATCGCGCGGATCTTCGAACAGATCAAGGGCTTCGGCAGCTATGGCTTTCCCGAATCACACGCCGCGAGCTTCGCCCTGCTGACCTATGCCAGTTGCTGGCTCAAGCGCCACGAACCCGCCGCATTTGCCTGCGCCCTGATCAATAGCTGGCCAATGGGCTTCTATAACCCCGACCAAGTGCTACAGGACGCCCGACGCCATGGTTTGGATATCCGCCCCGTGGACGTCCGTCATAGCGGCTGGGACTGCAGTCTCGAGCCATGTGGCCAGGCACAACCTGCCATTCGCCTGGGGTTGCGTCTAGTGCGCGGGCTTCGTGAAGCCGATGCTCGCCGCATCGAGGCCGCACGTGAACATCAGCCCTTTGTGGACATCCCTGATCTCTGCCTGCGCACCGGCCTCGAAGCGCGCGCCCGCGAACAGCTTGCCGATGCTGGGGCCTTACGTGGTTTGGCTGGTCACCGGCACCGGGCCCGCTGGGTCATCGCTGGCGTAGAGCCGCAGCTGCCCCTGTTCTCCGGCTTGCCCACCCCAGTAGAAGCATCCATCACCCTGCCTTTGCCTTCGGCCGGTGAGGACTTGCTCAACGATTACGCCACCCTCGGCACCACGCTCGGCCCTCACCCCTTGCTCATGCTGCGGGACCAACTGAACGCCAGACGTTGCCGCAGCTCACAGGAGCTGGCCATGATCGAGCATGGTCGCCCGGTTAGCGTGGCCGGTCTTGTCATCGGGCGGCAGCGCCCGCAAACCGCCAGTGGTGTCATCTTCGTCACGCTCGAAGACGAATTCGGCATGGTCAACGTCATAGTCTGGCGCGACCTGGCCGAACGCCAACGGCGCCCGCTGATCCAGTCGCGACTGCTTCGTGTCGATGGGCACCTGGAGTCTGCCAGCGGCGTTCGGCATGTCATCGCAGGCCGCCTGAGCGACCTCACACCTCTGCTGACCGGGCTAGATGTCCGCAGCCGGGATTTCCAATAGCAGCCAGCCGCCGCTGCGGCGATCTAACTAGGAGTGGCCGCCCCGCCCTGCCGCCCTGTATTCGCGATGTCACGAAGCGCTGCGGCCAACACCTCGATATCGAAAGGCTTGGCCAGGACTTTGAAGCCGTGCTCCCCTGGTGCCCGCTCGGTATAGCCGGTCGCCAGCAGGATCGGCATGTCCGGGAACAGCGCGCGCACCGTTTGTGCCAGCCCGACTCCATCCATACTCCCGGGCATGAGGATGTCCGAGAACAGCACGTCGATTTCCGGCTGGTTGGCCGCATCGAACCGCGCAAGAGCCGCATCCGCATCTCCCGCTACTTCGACACGATAACCAAGCTGTTCGAGCATCGGCGCCACCACGTCCCGCACTTCGGCGTCATCATCCACGAGCAGCACGCGGGCAGTGCCCGTCATAGGCGTTTCAGCCTCGCAAGGCAGGTCTCGCACTTCATCCTTGTCGACCCAAGGCAACCACACCGAAACGCGCGTGCCTCGTGCCAACTCGCTCTGAATCGTCACGGCGCCGCTCGATTGCCGCGCGAAACCGTAAACCTGTGCAAGCCCGAGGCCGGTCCCTTCCCCGACGCCCTTGGTGGTGAAGAACGGTTCGAACGCCTTGGCGATCACATCCTTCGTCATGCCTTGCCCGGTATCGGTCAGGCTGAGCTCGATGTAGGGGCCTTCCGCTAAGCCCTGCTCATTACCGACTTCAAGCCGGGCAGCCACCAGCCCGATGGTCAGGCACCCACCATCAGGCATCGCATCGCGAGCATTCAGCGCGATGTTCAGAATGGCCAGCTCGCACTGCAACGGATCGACGACCGTCGGCCAGCCCCCTTCAGGTAAATGCAGGACCGTCTGCACGCGACGCGGCAAGGCACCGTTGAGCAGCTCGCTCATGCCCAGAATAAGGTCTCGTAAATCGACAGGCTTGGCCTCATCGGCCCGGTTACGGCTAAAGGTCATCAGCTGGCGAGTCAGCTGAGTGCCCCGCGTGACGGAGCGCTGACACGACTCCAACGCACGCTTTACCCGCTCGTTCGTGGACAGCATGTAGGCCAACTGAAGCCCCATGTTCATGCTTTGCAGCAGGTTGTTGAAATCATGCGCAATGCCACCGGTCAGCCGTCCCAGCGCTTCGAGCTTTTGCCCCTGCAACAGCGCCTGGTGCGAACGTTCCGCCTGGCCCAACGCCTCGGCAACCCGCTCGGCCATTTCCGCATTGGCGCGATGAATCTTCTGACTCGCATCAGCCAGCACCCAAGCCGTTCTGTCCGTTTCCGTCATTCCCGTCGGAGGGGCATCTACCCGTTCCCCGCGTGCCAATGCCTGTGCCGCTCGATCCAGCTGCCCGAGCGGCCGAGTGATCGTTCGTCCGACCATAAAGGCGAGCGCTAACGCCAAGCCCAGAACCAGCATGAAACCGACCAGCACGGCACCAAGCGGGGCCAACGCATTCTGCAGTAACTCATGACGCGGTATTGCGATCAGCACCGTCCAGCCGGATTTGCCGCCTCGACTGAAGAACGTCACGACCTCCACACCATCACGGGTCACCGACTCGGTGGCACCGCCGCCAGCCGGCTGTGCAACAAGCTCCTTGCGAATATGTTCGCTGGCACGCTCGCCAATATGCGCCGCCGGATCGCGTGTACGCGCCACGATCCGATACTGGCTGTCCAGCACGACGCCAAGCCAACGTTCAGGCAATCCTTGCTCGACCAGCACCGCGCCCAACTGTGCCGCAGAGAATTCCATCGAGAGGTAGTAAACGACACGGCCATTCCGCATCACCGGGGTATGTATAGCGAAGGCAAGCGAGCCATCGTCCGGATCGGTATACAACGGGCTGACATCCATACCCGCGCTGGGAAGCAACCGCGGCAGGCTCGGCGGCATCGGCAATGGCGCCCCAAAAGGTTGACGGGTGTCCATCAAAGGAATGCCGTCGAGATCGAATACCGTCACGCTGGAGCCCAACGGCTCCACTGCTTCGCGTACTCGCGCATGGAAGGTCGCCAGGTTGCCTTGAACCAGGCCCGGCGAAATCGCGATCGTCGAGGCGATTGCCTCATAACGCGCCAGATCCCGATCTACCGCCAGCGCTACCGCCCGGGTCGTCTCCTGCATGCTGGCCGAAACCCGCTTCCACTGCGATTGATAAACCGAGTAGGTGATGAACAACGCAAATAGCAAGGTCGGCAGCAGAATGGCCAGGACCAACCAAACAAGACGGCGGCGAATTGACAAAACGAAAGGCCCGTATCGGATTAGCGCAGCGAATGAAGACTGCCAACACAGCCCCATCACGACGCGATCGGCTTGCCCTTTAGCCTGGGCAAAGTGGCGACCAGCGCGAGATATTGCGGCCTGCGCACTCATTCAAGCCAGCCAAGACACCTTGGTCAACCGCAACAGGCTCAACGGTAAAGCGCCGCTACCGGGCTAAGCCAGTGGGAGTGACTTCCTAACTAAGAAACGCCTGACGGACATTAAAACTGGCAACAGCCCGAATAGGCGCGTTTTGAAATTCACATTGGCTCAGGAAGAGTGAATCGAACACTCGAAGCTATAGCACGCTCAGTTTGGAGCCTAGTTGCCATCACTGAATGCGCGAAATAAAACGGGGAAGATATATGGCATGGAGTGCATTCCAAAAGTGCAGCGAAACGCACCGTTTGGCAGGGCAACGCGGCAAATCGATCTGCCCGTCTGCAAACCTCTGCTTTCAGCAAAAGCGACCGATGCTTTCTTAGCTGAAAGGTTGTTCTGCAAAGCTCGGGGTGCTTAGGTCACTTGGCACACCTCGCCCGTTTCGGCTTGGAGTCGAAGAGCCTCCTACATTCAACAGGTATAGAAGCTAGGCTGATGAACTACTGCAGGGCTGCCTATCGGCTCTATACGTCATGAGGGCAAGATGACTCTTCTTGGTGATTTAGCGAAACTCGATGTTCGCCGTCAGGCGCAGCCGGATGTCATCCGCACATGAATAAGAGATGTATGGTTTCGATTCAGATGGGTGGTGAGGACAAGACTGCGAAAATTAGTGACTGGTCGATCCGCTGGAGCGACAAGTACGAAACCCTGCAGTTAACGTGTTGCTACCCTTCCAAGAAAACTTATACGCGTCCACTTAGCGACTGTCGGGTTTCGCCCACCCGCGAGTTAGGTGAGATGTTGTTGACCAAGCCCGGCAGCACGATAGTCAAGCCTATTGCCAAAGCTACGATCTACGGCGAGCGATATGCGGTCGTGCACTATCCAGATGCCGAAAAGCCCTATGTCTATAAGACAGAGGGCATCGGTTTTGCCGCGCCAACCGCAATGAAGGATTCGCCAGTCTTTCGATATTTCTTAGCCGTGGCGAATGCCCGGAAGGATCGCGCCGAGTCAAGGACCGAGCGTGAGATTGCCGCGAATGTAGTGCGCCAACTGGAAAAACTACCCGCCAGTGCCGACACCGCATTGCAGGCCTACTGTACCGGGCGCAATGGCACGCTGGCGCTGGGTCAGGGGCTGATCTATCCGTTCGGTCTGAACGAGAGTCAGCTCGCGGCAGTCGAGCAAGCCTTTCGCGCACAGGTCAGCGTGATCGAGGGCCCACCGGGGACGGGCAAGACCCAGACCATCCTCAACATCCTCACCAATATCCTGCTGCGTAGACAGACGGTTGCCGTGCTGTCCAACAATAATGCGGCGGTGGAAAACGTCTACGAGAAGCTGGAGAAATGCGGCCTGGGCCATCTGATCGCCAAACTCGGCAATCAAGACAACCGCAAGGGCTTCTTTGCAGATCTGCCGCCTTGGCCTTTGAGCGAGCCCGAACCCGCACCGTCGTTGGAAGAGATTCAAATTTTGCTGGGCCGCTTGAAGCAACACTTGCGCGACCACAATCGGGCGGCGCAACTGCAGGCCAAGCTCGATGAGCTAGCAATCGAGCGACGCCACTTGCAGCAGTGGCTGGCAGACAGCGGCATACAGGCTGCCAACTCACTGGATAAGTACAGACTGTCGCCGCGCAAGACAGCAGACCTAATGGCCTACCTGGCCTATCTCGGTGAGCAACGCATCCGCCTCAAGGATCGCGTCGAGCTGCTGTTCAACTTCAGGATTTTCCGCGCCAAACCATTCGCCCAGGGCGATGCGCGCCTGTCCGTCTTTCATGCCCTGCAACTGCATTACTACGACAAGGCGGTGCAAGACACGACAGCAGAGCTGCAGGTGTGCCGCGAATCGCTGGCACGGGGAAATTTCACGGCCCTGCTAGATGAACTGAAAACGGCGTCGATGCGTCATCTTAAGCAGCAACTACAACGCCAGACGCCGCCGTCGAACAGCTTCGATGCCAACACGTACCGCCAACGGTTCGATGCCTTCGTGAAGCGCTTCCCGATCCTCGGCAGCGGCACGCACTCCATCGTCAATTCGATCGCGCCGGGGGCAATCCTTGACTACGTGGTCATCGACGAAGCCTCGCTGCAAGACATCGTGCCGGGCATTCTAGCGCTGGGCTGCGCGAGAAATCTGATCATCGTCGGCGACAACCGCCAGTTGGCACATATTCCCGCGGCAGTGGGCCTCAAGGCACCCGCCGATGCCTACGACTGCGAGCGCTACAGCCTCCTCGACTCGTGCATTGGCGTGTTCAAGGAAGCGCTTCCCAGAACCCTGCTGAAAGAGCATTACCGCTGCCATCCCAGGATCATTCAGTTCTGCAACCAACAGTTCTATAACAACGCACGGGTGCCGATGACCGAGGACAAGGGCGAAGCGCCACTGCGTCTGGTGGTGACCGCCAAGGGCAATCACACCCGCCAAAACGTCAACCTGCGCGAGCTGGACTCTCTGCTCAAGCTGCTTGAGAACGAGGGAGAGCCGGTCGGACTGGACGGCGACGGGCGCGGCTTCATCGCGCCGTTCCGGGCACAAGTAAACCTCTCCGGCACGCACCTGCCAGCGGATTTCGTCAGAGACACCGTGCACAAGTTCCAGGGCCGAGAGTGCGACGAGATTGTTTTCTCCACCGTGTTGGACAAGAAACGCTACAACCAAGAGCGTAAACGTCTGGATTTTGTCGATGACCCTCGCATGATCAATGTGGCGGTATCGCGCGCCAAGCACCGCTTCACGCTGGTAACGGGCGATGAAGTATTTACCGCCAATAACGGCCACATCGCGGCCCTGATGCGCTATATCAGTTATTACGCGCAGGACGAGCAAATCGTGCATGCCCCTGTGGTATCGGCCTTTGACTTGCTGTATCGGGAGTTTGACCTGTCTCTGGCGCGCTTGGATGCCCGCCTGCGGCTTGGTGACTCACGCTACAAGTCCGAGCAGATCGTGGCGCAACTGTTGCGCGAGGTGCTGTCCGCTCCGGCGTACCGGCCGTTGATGTACCACGCGCAGATCAAGCTGGATCAGATCGCATCGCCAATTAGTCAGGATTGGACCGACCGTGAGCGGGCCTTCATGGCGCGCGCCAGTTGTGATTTCGTGATTTATTTCAAAGTAGGTAAAACCCCGGTGGGGGTGATCGACGTCGATGGCGGCTCCCACGATCGGCCCGACCAGGCGGCGCGGGACGCTATAAAGAATGGCGTCCTAGCGAAAAGCGGCATCCCCATTCTGCGCCTGCGCACGGTCGAGAGCCGCATCGCGGAAAGAATCGGTGCATTTGTTGCCCAGTGGGCCAGCCCAACGCCCGGAGCGTGAGGCAGGACCGACCCGCCCAGATCGCAGCGGCGACACCTTCGCCCTTGCCTAGACAGGCTACCGTGCAGCGCCACAGCACCGCATTGAACATGCAGCGGAACAAATATAGGGGATGGGTCCCCCTATGTGCCCCATGCGCAAAACGAAAAAGGCCCGTTCATTCCTGAACGGGCCTAAATCGTATAGTTTTGGTCGGGACGGAGTGATTCGAACACTCGACCCCTTGCACCCCATGCGCTTATTTGGTGGATTCCAATAGATCCTATCGGACACTGACGGACAAGCTTAAGCCTAGTAAATACGGGGCTTACAGGCTAATATCACATCCCATAGCGTCCAATACCGTCCACCACCAGCCACGCAGTTCGGTGGGGCAAAAGTGGGGCAAAATTCGTAGTCAACCGAATCAAGCAAGGGGTAGAGAGTGGCAAAGCTGACAGCGAAACAGTTGGAGGCACTAACCGCAGCCGACGATGGCAAGACACTTCGCGAGGATGGCGGCCTTGTCGCCAAAGTCCGCGCCGGTATTCGCGGAGTCACTGTCCTGTTTCGCTATGAGTTCAAACTGGACGGAGTCAAACGCGACCACCGCCTGGGTAGCTGGCCGAAAAAGTCTCTGGCTCAGATTCGCGCCGATCGTGATGAGGTTAGAGCGACGGCCGCAAAAGGCATCGATCCAACCGCTGCTCGCAAAGCTTCCAAGATAGAAGCTCAAGCCGCAGTAGCAGCGACCATCGCCGAAGCCGAACGCCAAGCGGCCGAAAACAAGACGGTGGCGGACCTCTTCGACGAATGGATTCGCGACGGCGTCTCCCGCCAGGATGGCAATGCCGAACTGACCCGCAGCTTCAAGAAAGATGTCCTACCGCTGATTGGCAAGAAACCACTGCGCCACCTGACCGAAAAGGATCTACTCGCGGTGCTGCGCTCAGTCAAAGCCCGTGGCCTGAACCGCACCGTCGTTATCCGCAACAACGACATTGGCCAGATGCTCCGCTGGGGTGAGAAACGCAAACCCTGGCGAGGCCTGATGACTGACGGCAATCCAGCCGATCTTATAGATGTCAGCAAGCTGCTCGATCACGATTATGAAGAACAACGCGACCGCCTGCTCTCCCCCGACGAGATTCGCGAGCTGCGTGACATCCTCGAACGCCTAGAGAAAGACTACGAAGAGCTTCCCGCTGGCCAGAAGTATTCCGGCATTCGCCCGGTCAACACGCGAGTCCAGTGCGCTCTGTGGATCTGCCTGAGCACCCTATGTCGTATCGGCGAACTGCTTAAGGCCGAGTGGCGCTACCTGGACCTGAAGAAAGGCACCTGGTTCATCCCTGCCGAGGCTACCAAAGGCCATAAAGGCAAACGTCAGGATCACCATGTGTTCCTATCAGCTTTTTCCATCGCGCAGTTCCAGCGACTGCAGAAAGAAACCGGTAATACACCGTTCTGCTTCCCCAGCAAGGACGGTAAAAGCCACGTTGATACCAAGACTGTCAGCAAGCTAATCGGAGACCGGCAGTGCCGGTTCAAAAACCGTACCAAGCCTTTGGCTGGCCGACATCATGACGACTCACTGGTACTGAGCAAGGGCATAAAGGGCGAATGGACACCACACGACCTGCGTCGCACAGGTGCAACCATGATGCAGGAGCTCGGTGTCACGCTGGAAATCATTGATCGCTGCCAGAACCACCTGCTGGGTGGCTCCAAGGTACGCCGGCATTACCTGCACCACGATTACGCCAAGGAAAAGACCGAAGCATGGCGGTTATTGGGAGAGAGGCTGGAGTCGATTCTTGCCGGGAGCCCGAAAGCTGCTGTCCAGCCTCAGTAGCCAGCTTCTTTTTGATGGCGAAAGGCCAAGACATAGGCGGTGTCATCTGCGCGCTCATAGCGGTACAACGCGACGTAACCTGAGTCACCAAACTCAATGATGAGCTCACGCAGCTCTGGCAGATCTGGAAATGGACGCCCTACTTCCGGACTTTCCTCCAATCGAGCGAATTGGCGCTCGATTGCTTGTGCAGCACGGCGCGCGACCTGCGGATCTTTATCGGAGAGAAATCGCCGGCAACGCTCCAGGCCCTTCGCCGCGCCTTCCGTGACGATCAGTCGTGGCACTTGGGCAACTCTGCCTCAGTATCTGTACCCCAGCTACCGAGCCAGGTCCGAGCTTCTTGGCTGGTCAAATGCCGTCCGGTTTCCTGATACGCCGCCCACGATGCCAGGGCTTCCTGCTTGAAGCTCTCACGGGCCTCCTCACGCTCGACGTACTGGGTGATTGCCTCGCGCATGATCCAGTGAGACGAGCGCTGGCGTTGGCTCGCCAACTGCTGAATGCGGCCTTTTAGCTTGTCATCAATTTTGATTGAAGTGGCCATGGTTAGCCCTCTTTATCTAAAGGTATTACCTTTCAATAAGGTAGCAGCAGTCGTGAAAGCTGTCTATCCGATGCTCACAAACAGATCACGATGCTGGAGGTTCGGCCGGGTCACTCGCACCGGTATAGCTGAGTCATCTTCAGGATCTTGGTACGAGCGCTTTCATTAAACTTAAACCAGACGGCGCCCCCCGAAAGGGGCAGTTTCAGCCTCGAAACCGGCAATGCGTGAATCCACGCAGTGCAGCGGATACTTCGCTGGCCAACGAGCCGGGAATCATGAACGCTGCTAACACGCTGCGCGATTCAAAAATATTTCAGACCTTTATTACCCATGGGAAGACGAGCACGAAAGGCTCGTTTCTACCTCTGGGTATCCTCTTTTGAACAGGAGTCTGAATGATGAGTATTTGCTGTCCTTCCTGCGGTTCTCTTCGAGTTGTAGCGCGCAATCATGGTCGGAAAGTCGGGGGCGCTATTGGTGCCGTTGGCGGCACGGCGAGCGGAGCAGCAGGCGCTATGGCTGGCGCAAAAAGCGGCGCGCTTATAGGTGCTTTCGCTGGCCCCGTGGGTATTACGCTGGGTAGCCTGGCTGGGGCGATTCTGGGCGGCCTGGCAGGTGGAACTGCCGGGGGGCTGGCCGGCGCCAAGATGGGTGAAGAGTTCGATTCTCACGTACTCGACAACTATGAGTGCCATCACTGCGGCACTGCCTTTACACAAAATGAGCGTTGAACTCATCGTACCGATATACGAAACGTTATTACGTATACATACGTAGAAGGAGTATTGTAATGGCTCATCTCATCGAAACCATGGCTTACGCTGGCGCTACCCCGTGGCACGGTCTGGGCAACAACCTGCCGCAGAAACAATCCATCGAAGTCTGGCAACGCGAAGCCGGCATGGACTGGCAGATCCTGGAAAGCCCTGTGCACTTCAAGTCGGATGCCATCGGCCATCTGGGCGCGATCCACTCATTCCAGGAACAGAAAGTGCTCTACCGCTCGGACACCAAGGCACCGCTGTCGGTGGTCTCGCAGCGCTATCACACTGTGCAGCCAAAGGATGTCCTGGAGTTTTATCGCGACCTGACCGAGGTCTCCGGCTACGAGCTGGAAACTGCTGGCGTGCTCAAGGGGGGTCGCAAGTTCTGGGCGCTGGCACGCACCGGCCAGGGCGCTGCACTCAAGGGTAACGACCAGGTGAATGGCTACCTACTGTTGGCCACTTCCTGCGACGGCACTCTGGCCACCACGGCAACGCCCACCACCATTCGCGTGGTCTGCAATAACACCCTCACCATCGCCCTGGACGGCACCAGCCGTGCGATCAAGGTGCCGCACAGCACCCGCTTCGATGGTGAGCTGGTGAAAAAGCAGCTTGGTGTCGCCGCCTCGCAATGGGACGACTTCATGTACCGCATGCGCCACCTGGCGGAACGCAAGGTGCAGTGGCATGAGGCACTGGGCTTCTTTATGAACGTGATGTGTGAGACCAGCCCGACCGGTCCGCTTCCTGAACAGCTGCCGAACGAGCGCGCTCTGCGCAAAGTGCAGGAGCTGTACGAAGGCCGTGGCCGGGGCAGTCAGCTCGACTCGGCACGCGGCACTGGCTGGGGCCTGCT
Organism: Stutzerimonas chloritidismutans; assembly: GCF_051486945.1. Taxonomy (GTDB): domain Bacteria; phylum Pseudomonadota; class Gammaproteobacteria; order Pseudomonadales; family Pseudomonadaceae; genus Stutzerimonas; species Stutzerimonas chloritidismutans_B. Next base: position 701,626 of record NZ_JAHVDX010000001.1, read on the forward strand.
CAATGCCGTGACCGAGTACGTCGATCACGAACGCCGGGCGCGCAGCATTGAGTATCGATTGGACTCTGCCTGGTTCGGCCAGGGCGCGCAGATCAAGCAACGCGCCTTGGACGCAGCGCTGCAGCTCGCCGCTTAAGCTGATGCGGCATAAACACAACCCCTGATCGCCACAAGGGTGATCAGGGGTTGTTCAGCTGCTCTGCATTAAATGATCGCCCTTAATCAGGCGTTCACCCAATCCTCGACGCGCAAACCTGGGACTCGCTCGAACTCACGAAGATTATTCGTGACCAGAATCAGTCCCTGGGCACGTGCGTGTCCTGCAATCATCTGATCATACGGGCCAATAGGCTTGCCGATACGAGCCAACTCAGCTCGCAATTGCCCGGAATGAGCCGCTGCCTGAGCGTCGTAAGGCAGTACTTCCAAGCGCGCAGCGAAACCTTCAACGTCCGCCAGATTACGCTCGGGATTAGCGGACTTCTCGGCGCCGTAAATAAGCTCCATCAGGGTGACAGTGCTGATGCTCAGCTGCCCTGAATGGCGCTTGAAGGCTTCCCGCACCTGCTCAGGGCGATTCTTGATCGTGAAAATGCACATGTTGGTATCAAGCATGTACTTCAGCATCAGAACGCATCTCGCTCTTGATCTGCAGGCTGCTCGCGATCCGCCATGTAGTCAGCGGTCACACCTTCGCCATCGAACCAGACGTCCCAGGCCTCGCCTGCCGGCGTGATGATTCGGGCCCGACCAACTACCACTACATCCACCCGCTTCACATCCTCAGGCAGCGCAACCGCCTTGGGCAAACGCACCGCCTGACTGCGGTTGCTCTGAAAAACTGCACCTTGTTCCATGGAAACCTCCTGGGGATATGCCTTACGTATAGCCCATTGTGCCAATCAAGCGGGATATGTCAAAGGCATATCCCTAACTAGCCATCCACCTACCACCATAAACGCCCGGTCAGCCTTGTGCTGGCTGGGCGTTTTTATGCCTGCAGGAGAAACATGATGAAAGCTACTTCATTGAACCGCAGCACCAGCAAATCCCGCCCGGCTCTGCGCCTGGTCAGCACCAAGGAACTGCCACGCGAGGACTGGCTGCAGATCCGCAAGCAAGGCATCGGGAGTTCGGATGCTGCAGCTGCAGTCGGTCTGAACCCCTACAAATCGCAGCTGGAACTCTGGATGGAGAAGACCGGTCGTGATGCTGGCCTGCCCAAGGCCGACCCACAGGATGAGGAAAGCCCGATGTATTGGGGCAACGTCCTGGAACCCATCGTGGCCTGGCACTACAGCAAGCGCACGAAGAACAAGGTACGGCGCATCAACGCTGTGCTGCAGCATCCTGATCCGGAGTTGCCCTGGATGCTGGCCAACATCGACCGCGAGGTAATCGGGGCAGACGATGTGCAGATCCTCGAATGCAAGACAGCCGGCATAAACGGCGCACGCCTATGGAAAGAGGGCGTGCCGGAGTATGTCCAGCTGCAGGTGATGCACCAGCTCGCCGTCACGGGCAAGCAGGCGGCGGATGTAGCGGTACTGCTGGGTGGTCAGACACTGGAGATCCACCGCATCGAGCGAGATGAGCAGATGATTGCTCGCCTGATCGAGCTGGAGCGCCAGTTCTGGCACTACGTAGAAACCGACACCCCACCGCCAGCAGATGGCACAGCCTCAGCTGAGTCGGCACTGCGTTGCCTCTACCCGGAGGACAACGGCCAAGTCATCGACTTCAGCCAGCATGCTGGGCTCTCTGCTGCGTACATCGAGCTGAAAGCCGTGCGTCAGTCGATTGCTGACAAGGAAAAGCGTGAAGCCGAGCTCAAGCAGATGCTGCAACAGGCCATGGGCGAAGCCTGCCGGGCGGAGTTTTCCAGCGGCTACATCACTTGGCGCAAGGCCAAGGACAGCATCGGTCTCGATGTCGCTCAACTGCTCAAGGACAAGCCCTACCTGCAGGCCATGTACCCACTACTGAAACCCGGTGCGCGGCGCTTCATAGTCGGCTGACAAAAATCTTTGGCAAACCCATGCAATTTGCGTTGGGACCGATTGCTGGCATCTGTCAAAAATGATATCAACATGCCACCAGGCTAACACAGACGCTTATTAACAATGAAACATAAGGAAGTATCATGAGAAAATTTATTAACATTTTAGCCTTCGCCCTCACTACATCAACCGGCTCAGCGATGGCTTACAACATCCCTTATGAAAACCAAGTTCCTAACTACCCCCCGGAACATGACGTTGAAGCTTATCCAAAAGCAATTCCTTGTGTTTGGCAACGAATCCACGACCCCAGCCGAAAAGACATTACAAAGGTTCTAAACTGCACAATTATTGCCTGGCCGCGCGAGGTCTCATATACAGACTCCAAGGGAACCCCACATGTAGGTCCTAATTGGCAAGAAGGGTACTGCAGCAACGGATCTTGTATAAACAGCGTCACAGGTGAAGTTTTTGCAGAGGTGCCTGGTACTATTTTGGCGCAAACCGAATTAATGTATTACATACAAGGCTCCGGAGACGAGATTGTAGCCCACAGATCTGGGGAAGGTCCTCTGTTTGGAAAGCCGGCAATATCCTATGCTCAAGCAGGGCGTGAACTTAGAGACTTTTATACTCGCGGCGGAGCAAACGCTGGAGCTGTCGACACATTGTTCAAGCGTAGAACGGGACTCACTTGGACAGATTGGCAAGACAAGCACTCGACTGCTGCCCACAGTGCTATCTATGAATCCGTTTTGGTTACTGACGGAGCAGCAGGGCCTTTTACAGTCACGCCTATGGAAAGTGGAAACGCCATTACTTACCAATCCCGAGCAGGCATTATGAACCTACTGGAGTCAGTCGTTGAGTACGCAGATAGTACTGGCTACGTCGTTATCAATAAGGCTTACGCTTTTGGTCCTGACAAGTACATCCTGATTGTATCCACGGGGGAGTCAGGCATGAGCTGTCCGGCTACCACCTACGTGGTGAGTTTCGATACCAAAGGTGAACATGTCGATGGAAAGGCCAGCATTGATGGCTGCTCAGAGGAAGTCGAGAGCTTCGCTGAAGGCAACAAACTCAGCATCAAGAAAGAAGGCGAAACCATGTTCGTTTTTAACGGCAGAGTCATGTAACAAAGCAATAGTCCTAACAGGACATCTTTACCCGACATTTCTGGTTAAAGAGCCACCCGCAAACACCCTGTGAAGGTTGCCTTCACAGGGTGTTTTATGCCTGCAAGGTGAGCATCATGAAAGCGACTTCAATGGACCGCACCAGCAAGCCGCGTCCTGCCCTGCGCTTGGTCAGTACCAAGGGGCTGCCCCGCGAGGACCGGCTGTAGATCCGCAAGCAAGGTATCGGCAGTTCGGATGCCGCTGCCGCTGTGGGGCTTACTTCTACAAATGGCAGCAGGGCTGTGGCTAGAAAAACTGGACGCGACTCTGCCATACCCAAGGCCGATCCCGAGGATCAGGAACGGCCCCACCTGCAATCCAAATACTCACTGATCAAACCCGGAGCACGGCGCTTCCTGATCAGCTGATTCCAACCTCTTCTCATCACTCCCTCCCCTTGGCCAGCCCATGCAGTTTGCGCTGCGTGGCTGGCCTTTTTTCATTTTCAGGAGAACGACTATGCTCAAAGGTCTGGCTATCACTCCGCCGGTACTCGGGCGGATTTCCATCGGCAAGGTCATCGAGAAGAACGGCAAGCGCCTGCCGGAGAAGGATGACCAATTCACCATCACGTCCCAGGTGCAAAGCAAGGACGGCTGGCTACTGCACCCGCTCAATGACGAGCTGCGGCAGAGCAAGGACGACAAGCTGCGCAGCATCCCGGTACGCCTACTGTTCAACGAGCCGGAATTGAATTTCCGGGCTGACTACACGCTGTTCGACCGGCAGTCTGGCCGGCCACTGTGCGTGGGCAATGGTGAGACCTGTAAGCGCGTTACCCAGGACGGCATGCAGTCGCTGCCCTGCCCTTCGCCGGATGCCTGTCCGCTCGCCAAAGGCGGTGCCTGCAAGCCCTACGGCCGACTGAACGTGGTCATTGGCGATGAGGATCCGCTGGGCAGCTTCGTGTTCCGCACCACCGGCTTCAACAGCATCCGCACCCTCGCCGCTCGCCTGCATTACTTCCAGGCCATCTCGGGTAACCGCCTGGCCTGTCTGCCGCTGGAGTTACGTCTACGCGGGAAGTCGACTCGCCAGAGCCATGGCACGCCAATCTTCTACGCCGATCTGACGGTACGCGGCGGCATGGACATGGCTGAAGCTCTGGTGACCGCCAATGAACTCGATTCACGGCGCCAAGCTGCCGGCTTCAATCAGGCCGCGCTAGATGAAGCTGCACGACGTGGCTTCGGTAATGGTGCCTTCGAGGACAGCGAGGAGGATGTCAGTGCCATCGTGGAAGAGTTCTACCCCGAGGGTGAGGCACCTGCATCAGCGCCCACCGCTTCACTCCACCCAACCAAACCCAGCCTGGCTGAAAAGCTCGATGCACAGGCCGCTCGTCAAAACACACCCTCAGACCAAGGAGGACGCCATGCGCCTGCACAAGCTGAAAGCCAGTGACACGACCGGCACCTACTTGGTCGATTCGCCGGTGACGGAAAACGACATTCTACTGATGGCCAGGCAACTGGCCAGTCTGCGCCTGCGCAAAGGACGTGCCTTGACATCGCCGAAGGAGGTATTCAGTCACCTGCAGGCGCTGCTGGCTGATTATGAGCACGAAGTGTTCGCGCTGCTCATGCTCGACAGCCGGCACCGAGTGATCGCATTTGAGGAAGTGTTTCGCGGCACGCTGGATAGCGCCAGCGTCTACCCAAGGGAGGTCGTGAAGCTCGCCCTGGAGCACAACGCCGCTGCCCTGATTCTGGTGCACAACCACCCTTCGGGTGACCCTGAGCCCAGCATGGCGGATCGCAACCTCACCACGAAACTGCAAGACGCGCTGAATCTCGTCAGTGTGCGCACGCTCGATCACATCGTGGTGGGGAACGAAGGCTGCGTGTCACTGGCAGAACTGGGCTACCTGTAAGGAGGCGATATGAAGCTACTGCTACGCACGTTCGCAGCCGCGTTCATGTTTGCCGGGATCCTGGCTGGCTGCCTTGCGATATTGCTACTGGTGATTCTGGTGGTGCGCTTTCCGCCATTACTGATCGCTGTGGTGTTGGCGTGCTGGATCTTCAATCGGCCACCGAAGTCTGAACGCTAGTTGGTCAGAAAACGTGGTTACAGCTGAAAGGCTGTAACCATGCCACTGTCTGCTTTTTTTTTGCTCTGCCTGGTTACCAGGAGCAAGATCACTCACTCGCTGGCATCCTCAACCTTAACGAACGTTGCACTGAACTCCTTGCATTGCCGGTGTTGCTGCAACCGGTTCGCAAAGCTAAACGCGTCGTTCAGTTCGAAGCGCTGGAAGATGTCCAGCCCACGTCCAAGCACGATTTTCCAGCCCGTATCAGTGGTGATGTCACGATCATGCTTAGTCCCTGTCGTGTCATACGCCCAAGTGAACTTGATACCCACCCCTGCACATGCGTCAGCAATTTTCTGCAGGCTTTCGGTCTGGCGATCACCATTGAACTCATCCTCCACGGTGACCACATGTACAGCTACTTCCTCACCTGAAACCAACTGCTTGCTGATCGTCTCCATCAGCTCCATGAGGTTGCGCAGTTGATGGAACATCCGCAGGTACGGATCAATAACGATGATCCGCTTAGCCCCTTTCAGATAGGGCCCAAACAGCCTATCGAAGGTGACACCGCGCTGGTTCTCCTGAATAACAAGGTGCTGAGGTTTCAGCTCCGGCTCTTTGCTCACCGAGCCAGCAAGCTGTTGAATGGGCTGAGGACTGGCCGCATCGCTAACCGGCTCGCGAGGAGCGACATTAGCCGTATCGAACAGATCAGACTCCGAAACCTCACTCGCCACTCGCCGGTGGTACTGGTTCGGGTACTCCCCTTCCTCCAGAGTGCTGACCAGCCTCTCTACACCATCTTTTCCTTGATAGGCAAAACGCACAGCTGGATAAGTGGTGTCTATGCGCAGCAGCTGATCCTTGACCCGCTTACGCCCTTCGATAGCACAGCGCAGCACATCCTCGACCTCCGACTCAGTCGCCTCGTCATGAGGGAAGAGGATCTTCATCAGCCCGGAGAAAGTCTTGTTGATACCGTCACGATCACGCGTGGAGATTTCATCCGACAACGTGTACAGACCTTTGTAGCGATCCGAGAAGTCATGGCTGCGCAGTGAACGGAGTATCTCGGCCAGATAATCGACGACAAAGCCATAGCCGCTGGAGAACATCTCCCCACGGATGACGTCCACCTCCCAGCCCGGTATGTAGCTGTGCAGGCGATCGAGGAAAGCCGAGTCGTGAAATTTCTCCGGCAGCGGATCGAACAGGTCGCTGTGCTTGAGCATGTACGGAACGGTGTGATCGGTGTTGCCCACGAACACCATGCTGGCCTCGGCCCCAAGAGTTTCCACACCCCGCGAGAACGACTTGTTGGCCATGTAGTTCTTCATGATGTCGACCAGCGCCTTGTCCACCCGCTTCTGCTTGCCGGCGAACTCGTCGAAGGCCACCACATCCCAGTAGCCGACCAGGCCGAGCTTGCCCGTACCGTTGTGGACGAACAGTTTGGGCACCGTCACCTCACCGCCGGAAATCAGGATGCCGTGGGGCGAAAACTCGGAGTAGACGTGCGACTTGCCGGTGCCCTTCGGCCCTAGCTCGATCAGGTTATAGTTCCGCTCGCAGAATGGAATCAGACGGATCAGCTGCAAGAGCTTGTTGCGCTTGCCGAACATCTGCGGATTGAAGCCGATGCTCTGGATAAGCAGATCAATCCACTCGTCCGTAGTGAACTGCTTGCGGGAGTCCAGATAACCGTCGAAATCAAAACGGGAGATCTGGATAGGCTTTAGCGAGGCAAGCACCCAGGGAGAAGCAGATTTGTCTTCGGTGTAGTCGTACTCCAAGTCAGCGATGCACCACACGCCCCCGACCAACAGCTTCTGATGTGCCTTGACCGTGCTGGAGTCGATCAGCACCTTCTTTATCCCGAGGTTGGCGAATTCGGCCTCGTACACATCGTCCTTGTCGTTGAGGGAAACACTTATCCGGTCAATGACCTTGTGGCGCCCCTTCTCCTTGATGGTCGAACGCACTAGTCCCGCTTCGTTGCGATGCACATAGTGCTTGCGCAGGATTTCTTTAACTGTCTCGATGCCGGTTTGAATCGTCGACTCGTCATTCGTTGCGCAGTACTGCCCCAGTAGGTACTCCAGTACATAGGAGGGCACGATGGCGTTACCCTTCACCGCCTTGACCAGATCCTTGCGGACGACCAGACCGGCGAAATACTGGTTGATCTTGTCATCGAGCTGACTCATAGCACCAAGGCCTCTAAATCCCGAACAAACCCAAACCGTCAAACATCTTTATCACGACTATTTTCTGTAAGAATCAAAGAAATTTCTTTGGCCGCACTAATATCATCCCTATCAAGCGCCTCCTGCATTCTCCTGACCAACGACTCCTTGTCTTTATCATCCACTTCAGAAATCTTTTGGCGGGTTACTTGGCGCACTGCCTCATCGACCACCGCCTGCCTGATTTTAAAATCAAAAATACCGCTACGGACACGCCTTATAACCCCGGGACAACCATCCTTTATTCCAGCAGCAACTGGGGCAACCCTGCGTATCAACCACCAAAAAATAAATATAGCTAGTGGAACTCCAAAAGCCCATGCAACCACAGAAAGAAACCAGTACCTTACATCATCCTCCAGAATGGCATGCTGTCTCTTTTCCCGAGCAGACATGTACTCTGCGACCCGTGACTCAAAATCAATTAACCTAATATTCCGCCCATAAGCCCCTTCCCTATTAGAGCCATACTGCGAATAGACGTCCCGACCAACAGCCTCAAAATAAATCACAGGATCATGACTTGCGACAATCTCTTTGTAAATCTTAACACCCATACTTGTCGAGCCGGTTCTCCCCCACGAATCTTCGGCATCAAGCCGCACATCACCGACCCTAACAAAAGCCTCACCATATACAGTTATCGATCCACTCACCTGCAAATATGGATCATCACAAGAAACCTCAGGCCGCCACAAAAAACTTTCAACAGAATCGCAATCAAACCCAACAGAAATTTGAAATCCACCATACTCCCATTCAGGATTAGAAAACTCCGGACTATTGGAGTGAACCGGCTCAACATCCACAACCCCCTGCGACTCACTAGCAACAGCCCACACAGGCAATAAAGTTAATATAAAAAATATATTCCTTATTATTTTCACAAATTAAATTCCTTATATTAAAAGTCGAATTCACTGGTGAACGAACGACGAATCGTATACCGAGCGGCCTTGTACTGGGTGAAATGCGAGGTGCCTTCCACCTGCTCTTCAAGCCGTAGCTCGACCTGCTGATTGTTGGACTCATCGGCTTTCCGGCTCAGGATGAAGCGTACCGACAGCTCGCGCTCACGCGGGTTTTCGGAGGCGAAATCGAACGTCAGCTCATGCGAGTCGGAAATCAACTCACCGTCTAAGGTGTACAACCCAGCACGCAATCGGCGAGCTTGTTTCTTCTCCGTGACCGCCTCGGACTGATACAGCACAACGGCCAACTGGCCAGTCGTGATGCTTCTGCTGCCGCCACCGATGAACTCGACGTCCACACTGCCCACATCGCTTTGGCGCTTTTTGTTGATACGCACAACCGGGATCACCACTTCTTGCAACGTGGCACCGCCATGTACGAACCGACTGCCAGAGCCTTTGAGACGCAAGCGGTTGATCGACTTAGGGATCTGTACATCCAGCAATCCTTTAAGTCCCAGCTGTTCAGGGGTGAAGGTTCGGAAACCGGCCTGGTTGCGCAGACCGCGCCCCAGGACAAAACGCCGGTCGCGATAGAGCACCTCGTCGCCTTCCGGGACGTTGCTGAGAAAGTCGCTCTCCTCCAGCGGTCGGTGCTGGTAGATGAAGCCATGATCTGCAGTGACCAGCAGGTTGCTGGCATTGGCGTTGGTCAGCTTCTTCACCAGGCGGACAAGCTCGGACAATGTCTCTTCTGCCGCAGCAAATACCCGCTCCTCGGTATCTCGAGTATCGCCAGTCTTATCGATCAGGTTGTGGTAGACGTAAACCACATCGTGATCCCGTAGCAGCGCCCGCGAGTCCGCCTGATTCATAGCCAGCAGATCCTTGGCCAACACAACAGCGGAAGTCGGCACTGCAGCGGCCAGGATCTTTCCGCGATTTGCCGAGCCCTGAGCGCTTTGACCATCCACCAACGCGTCACCACTATCATTTTCAGCCAGCTGCAGTGCCTGATTAGGTAGCAATGCAGCCATGCCCAGTTGCGTGTAGCTCGGCAGCATGGAAAGCGCCGGCTCAAGCTCGGCCTCAAAGCGGTCTTCACGGCGAATCAGGCTCTGCAGCTCTTCACCCACCTCATAACGGAAGGCATCCGAGATCAGCACGCAGACCTTGGTCTTGCGCTCCAGGAAAGGTTTTACGCAGCGGCTAAAGAAATTCCGCTGCAGCATGATCGGAGCAGCCGTCCAGCTCGGAGCAGAGTCCACAAACTGCTGCCAACGATCATTGAGACGCGCTAGATAGTTGTTGGTGTACTGGTTTTCGATCTGGGCGCTTAGCGCCTCTAGCAAGGAGGCCTGGCCAGACTTGCGCGCGTGATAGACAAACTTGCGATACAGCTGATCCAGCCTGTACCAGCTCTTGGCATACTTCTCCACGCCATCGGCCAAGGAGGTCATTTCCAGCTTGGCAGCATCCAGCGTCTGCAAGAACTGCGCAGCCTGATCCAGAGCCAGATAGACATCCTCGAAATGGCTGAACCAATGGCTCTGGCGCCGTTGACGCACAGATTGCTCGACATCGGCAGCAGTCGCCGTTCGGGCAACAGTCGCGCGAACCAGCTCACTGAGGATCTTACGGTCGATCAGCTCAAAGTAATCAAGATCCAGGAGGGCTCGATAATCAAGCTTATGCAGCTTGTCACCAATCTGTAGCACCTCTGCACACTGCGTAGACAGCATTTCAAAACTGCTTTCGTGTGACCGACTGTCCTTCCAGCGCCGGAGAAAGACTAAGGACTCTGCAGACAAGCGCGACTTGTACTCAGGATCCGTGCCCATCATGAAGCAAGCCTTGAACAGCTCGATCACGAAATCGTGCAGTCCCGGCTGCTGCGACACATAACCGTAGGCGCGCTTCATCTGCTCCCAGAGGAAGCTATCCAGGCCACTTGTTTCAATAAGCTTGATGCGTGTGACTTCCGCATTGGCGAGCTCAGCCAGCAGCTCTTCAAGAATCACATCCAATCGTGGCTCGGAGCCTGTACACACGGCGAGCATTTTGAAGCGCAGCATACTGTGCGAGTCGCCCGACTGCAGCAGTTTACGCAACTGTTCGCGCCGCTTGGCCGCAGCGAAGAATGCTGCATGCTCCTCCAGCACCGGATAACAGTCAGGCCCTAACTCCAGCTCAGCCAGCCAAAGGGCAAGCTGATCCGTACGGAAGGTGTTGCCGCTAGCCAGTTGTACATCAAGTAACCAGTTCTCCAGATAGGCCGGCTCGGCACCTTCGCGATAAAGCAGAAACTTCTGCTCGGGCTGCTCGCGCAGGATGCGGTACTTAACACCGAACTCGTTGTTGGCCAGCTCGACTTTCTCGACACCCGGCAGCTCTAGCGATTCGAAATCTGCACGAAACTCCAGACGGTTGTCGTACCAAAAGACAATACGCTGCTTCTCAAATAGGTTCGTCAGCGCCTGGGTAATCTTGAGGTTACTCATGTACGGATCAGTCCTCGCCCTTGGCGTCTAACCCGACGATCTTCTTCAGGGCTGCGCCCAGCTTGAGGTAGTTGACCTTAACGCCATCGTCCAGATCCAGCTCGACCTGCTCTGTCGCCAGCGGATAAAGCGTATCGCGCTCGTAATCATCCAGCTCAATGAGCTGTTTTTTGATGGCATCGGCTTCCTTGCTGGCCTTGGTCTTTTCGCTTTGGCTGGAAGAGGGGTTGATAGCTACCTGCTGCAGATAATCCAGACGCGAAGCGAGCTTCTTGCGGAAATCGCGCAGGTAGCTGAGCACTACGCTGACGGTGTCCGGACGGTAACGGTGTAGGTAGACCAATGCGCTGAAGGTGCCCTTGGGGCTGCTGAACAGCCAATAGATTGGACGCTTCTTGTAGCGCTTCACATGATCGGTATAGAACTCGCCCAGGAAGTAGTCGCGCAGGCTGAAGTTTCGCTTGCCCTTGACGTTTAGCGCCTGTTCGATAAAGGCTAGGTTGTCCTCATAGTGCGCATCACCAAAGGCCACGCGCAGGAACTGACGGAAACGCAGGGTGATGTCGTCGGGGAACCAGTCACGATCGAGCAGCGGGATCACGTTATCGTCATCGGCCGGGAACGTAGGCTGCGGCACCTGGGCCAGATAGTCCGCCAGCGTTTCACCCTGGTTGGCCAAGATCAGCCCCGGCTTGTCCAGGCTATATCGACCGAACATACAGCCCACGGCGTAGCTCACCAGCTCGCGCATGGTGTCGGCCAGTAGCACCGCCTCCAACTCTTCATCGCTCTTATCACCGCCGTAGCGGTAATACGGGTTGCAGGTGAGCGTGATCTCGTTCAGCGGCACGTCGGGTGTCAGCTCATCCTCCAGACCATAGGCGTCGATGAAGATGCGGTTATTTTCTTCCTCCAGACGCTTCATTTCCTGGGTCATCTCGCGCCACTGAACAATTAACCTTTGGTAAGCAGCCAGGAGCGTGAGCTGGCGGTTTTCGGGATCCAGCAACGGAAGGTTGGTAAAGTCCCAGGAGGTTTCGTAGGAGTCCCAATCGTTTTTTGAAAGCTGAACCAAGCTCGCGCTCTTTAACTCATCTGATTGAATTGAGTCATTTACTGGAAGTTTTACGACATCACCAGCTTCAAAATTCAATGTTGGAGAGAACACGGACAGATAGTGCGAGGAGACAACCGTATTTAGCAGACAAAAAACCACCTCTTTTGTGGCGCCGCTTAGATCATACAAAGTTTTGCTACCCGTTCCAGGAATTATACCAACAGAAACTTCTCTGCAAGAAAACCTCCCAGAGGTAACGGCTGACCAAGTTAAGCCTACCTGAAAAAAATACTCAAGATTAAAAAGCCTCCTTGACCAGTGCGTAGTGTTCGGATCCTTCAGATTATTGACAACGAATTTTTTTATATCAGCTCCCTCACCCCCCCAGTTAATAACAACATCGTTATAACCAAACCATCTTCGATTTCCACCACCCTTATTGTAGGGAAACCATTTTCTACTGGAGCCACGGGCATCTTCATGAGATTTAGAAGTCCTGTTTATTGATACAAGTGAGACTTCAAACCACTGCCTCAAAAACAAGTCGGAGTTACAAGACGACATTCCTGACTTTGCATCCGAAAACTTTGAAAGCAACGGATATTTAGCACAGTTATCCGATGCATTCTCTGAAAACCAATAAGCAATTGGTTTTCCTGGAATCTTCGCAAAATCAACAGCCGAAGCTCGAAAAAAAAAGTCTTCCATACCCAGCTCTCGGCAGATGCTACGGTTATCACTCATTTATTTCTCCCGCCGGCAATACCTTTCGGCCATAATCAATTTCAAATCCATCCGGCACCGGTTTGAACGGTTTGGCCGGGGAGCGATAGCTGCTCTGGAACTGGCGCAGGGCCTGAACATCAATCTCGCCGATCACGCAATAGTCGGTCACACCGCCCTTAACCCGCAGCACATCACGCGCCCAACTGTCTTTTGCGGGAGCGCGAATGCGGCTATCACCGTATTGACGGTCATTGCACTGGATGATGTAGGCGTGCATATCTAACGCGGCGGACTCCACCAGGGCATTGAAGGTTTCGGTGTCCTGGTTCCACTCAGGCACAAACAGCGCGTCCACTTTGCCGCGCAGGGCGGCGCGATAACTGATGTTGGTCAGCTCGCTGCAAATCAGCAGAGCAAAACGCAAGTCTCCGTGCTGCAGAATGGGCGGTGTTTTCCAAGCCTTGTCGGGTTTCAACTCCAGCCCAGCCAGACGCTGCAACTCCCGCTCCTCATGCAGGGCTGGGCGCTGTTTGTCCTGCCGGTAGATCATCAACGAAGGGAAGCCCAGTCCATCATGCGACAGCGCAGCCCAAACCTGGTTGCGCACGCGCCCTTTACTGGCGTGCAGGTATTCAATGCCAGTGATCAACGAAATGCCACGCCCCTGAAGCTTGCGGGCAATACGGATGAACCAGTGCGCGGGTAAGGCCAGCTCGGGCAACACCAGATAACGACTGTGCCGTGGCTGAGCAATCACAGCATCGAGCAAACGGCACAAGCGCGCGTAACGCTCGGCATCAGGATCGGGCATGCGCATGACCGAAGCTGTCCAGCTCGCCATCTGCGTTTTCCAACTGGAGACGGCGATCCCGTACTTGGGCTGGGGCTGGCCATCCGGGATCTGTAGCACGCCGTGCTTATCGAAAGCAGGCGCGGCATTACCAAGCTCGAAGCCGCGTACGGCGAGGACGACAGCTTGCATGGCGCCGTGCGCCGCAGCATCGTAGGCCGCCTTGTTCAGGATAAACAGCTCCGGCAGGTTGTAAGGCCGGGTGGCAAACAACAGCCCATGCGGCAAACCTTTGAAGCGGATCCACTTGGCAAGCACTTGGTTGCCTTCCAGCACAGTGCCTGGCAGCAAATCGGTCGAATGGGTGCAGGATGTAGCGGTCCTCCTGGCCGGGATTCCGCGCTGGGCCACCATTTCCTCGGGCAGGCCAAGGAAACGGAACGGCATATGCGCCAGATCAAATGAGAACAGCCGTGCTTGCTGAGTTTGGAAGCCCTTGATGGGGAAAAAATACCAATTCAGGAAGGCATCGATCTTCGCCGGCGCGTAGCCCTCCATATGTGCCAGCCAGGCCGCCTTACCGTCTTTCGATAGCCGAGGCGGAAAGGCAGCGCTGATGCTCTCGCGTACCGTGGTGAAAAGCTGCTTTTGCCAGCGATCCAGCATTTCGCTCTGGCTTGGTTTGTCTTCTGCGGGGCAGGCCTTAATGCTGAGCTCGCAACCTTGTGACACTTGCGTGCACAGCTGCTCCAGCCCTCGCAAAATCTGGCGCAAGGCTGAAAAGTCTTCGCATGCCGTAGCGAGGCGAATAACCCGTGGTAGGTAGACCGACAGATCAAAAAACTGCGGCAGCACCAGCACATGCTGAATAAAGGCAAGGAAGAAAGCCTGGCGATGCTCGCGCCACGCGCCTGGCTGCAGGTCACGTTCATAGGCTTCAAAGTCACGCAGCTTGATGGCAAAGCCCGCGCGGCGCATGGTCAGGGCATCCGCCTTGCGCAGGTTGTCGGCGGCCTCACCGTCGCTTTGCGTGGCAGCCAAAAGATCGGTGCCCACATGGCTGGCAGCGCGCGGCAAACGAGGCATAGCGCGCCATTCGCTAGCCCGCTCGTGAATCTGGTGAGCAATGGCATCCACCAGGGTTTTTCCCGGCTCACCTGCCAACATGAACACCTTGTTCTTGGCGTTGGCAAAGCGGATCTGGCTGTCGCTCAAATAGACGGGCTGAAAACCGATCTGCTTGTACTCCTCACCTAGCACCCACGCCAGCATGCCGCTGGAGCGGGCGAACAACCACTCCCACAGCTCAGCCGTGGAACGGAAGCTGGCACGGTTCTCCATGACCAGGAGGATGTCGTCTACATAGCGGCCGTAGTACAGCGGCGCAATCTGCTGCTCGACGACGCGATCCAGCTCAATAAGCGCAACGTTCGCCACCACGGCTGAAGCTGGCAGACCTACGGGCAGGCCCTTCTTCAGCGGCGTGGCTGCCGCCCATGCCTGCAGCGCCTGAATGAAGAGGCGATGCAGCTTAGATTGAGCGGGAGACAGTTCCAGCCCCAGCACATCCGTAACGAAGGCTGGATTGAGCATGAAACCAGGATTCAACTCGTGATAAAAAGAGCTGACATCCGCAGTGAGCGCTACGATCTTCTTGTCTGCGTCCAACGCAGTACGCATGGCCTCGATACCCTGGTCACGCCAGTCGCGGAAAGGCTTCAGGTACGGCTGAAAAGAGCCCAGCGAGAGCGCGTTGATGCCTTTCTTGTCTTGCGTGCGCCGCAATCTGTTGCCATAGGCACAGTCGGTCAACTTGTCATCGAACAGATGGCCAACCTCCAGCATCCAGAGGGTGGACAGCACATGAAAATCCAGGCTGCACTGGGCCATCACTCGAAATTCAGCGTTGGGCTTTTGGGGATGCTCGCCTTCAGCCAGCAGGCCACAGGCGTGAGCCCACTCCTCGGCCGGAGATGAAAAGATCAGGCCATTGCCATTCTGCTTGCGATATTCATCCCAGCAAGACATGTCCACCGACTTGGTGGCCAGAGTCCAGCCGCCGATAAACTCGGGTTGCGTGACCCAGGACTCATCATCGCTAAGCAGCTTCGCGAGCAAAGCGGTCAGGTTGGCATGGAGTGCATCCTCGTAGTGCGCAATCGCGTCCAGCGATGCATGAGACGAGTAGTACAGATCCACCTTGGCTTTGCGGTAAGCCAGACCTAGGGCTTGGAGGGAAGTCATGCGCCTCTCCGGTTTGGTGCCACACTCCCTGCTGACTTCTGACGCCTCATCATTTCAATGATGTTCCCCACCCGGCGCAATAGGTCGTCATAAGTCATGATGTCGAGCATGTTGGCGTATTTACGCCGGATGATTTCAAAGTCAAAACGCTGCTGCCCCACAAAATCGTTATCACGCCCGAGCAGGATCATTGCCTTGGGATTGGTGATCTTGAGCTCAATCCAAGTTGGCAACTCACTTTTCCGCTTGTTGTAGATTTCCTGCTCACCCGCGTGGCCCCATTTACTCAGGTGGAATAGGTATTTTTCCGCCTGCATGACAGATCCGGCCAATTCTTTCTTCGGCGTGTGGCTGTCGCGGTATGTGCTGCGGGACACCATTGCATTCGGAAAGGGCTTTTTGACTTCGATGATGTCGATGTTGCCATTCGCATCGACCAGCATCAGGTCGATGTAACGGTCGGTGGTTTTGGAAGCATTGGTGTAGAAGTCCTTGATATGGACATTCTCAAGTACCGCAACATACTTGGGGAAAACAAACAACAGCAAGCCCAATATCTTGGCCTGCCAGTCCTTCTCAGAGTACGCATCCACCTGCTTCAGCATGGACTCCAATTCTGCATGAACATACTCAAACTTCTGCAGCTCAAAGTTGGAAACAATGCTTTCACGGGACGCGGCAGGGAGCTTCTTCTTGCGCTTCAGGTACTGATTCAGCTGGCCTTCGGCATCCGAGATCGTTCCAAAATAGTCTTTGAGAACCCGCACAATACGGGCTCGGGCGTAATGGGTGAGCTCGGTGCTGGTCGGAAAGGTTTTTAGAAGCTGCTCAAAGTCCGCCAACGGGATGGCGCTTTCGTTGTCACCGCCAACGACGATAGGTTCATCAATCAATTCATCGATTCTTCGGAACACCGAAATATCGCGCTGCGCAATGAATGTGCTCGGTACCAGCGTCATCCCACTGTCGAGCAGAAGGTCGTGCTTAAGGCCAAGCACGTCACTATTGATCTTGTAGTAGCCGTCCTCCAATAGGCCGAGCAAAAAGATGCGTTCGCTGTCGTCCCCCTCTTCAGAGGATGCAGACGGGGTCAGCAGATCTGCGCCAGTGAAGGTGAACGTGCGACGCAAAGTCACTTCGCCGTCTTGCCGAAGCTTCTCATCGAGCCAACGCGCATCGTTGAAGCGATCAGGCTGATACATCAGTAGCAGTTGGTTCTCTTCGGCGACAATATTGATCACTAATCAACCTCACGCGCGGCCTTTGGCCCGCCCTGAACAAGAATGGCCTTGAGCAGCTGGATCTTTCTGGCGCCGTTCTCGCTAATGGCGATGTTGATGCACTGCGAGAAATCGATGGTCAGATCGATGAAGGCCGTAAAGTTCTTGTGTTGCAGGCTGGTGATCAAGCTCACTTGCCCACCTTGCGTGCCGCCTGAATGATCTCCAACGCCCGAGGCCCTTGCTGGTCGGCACCTCGGAAGTCCGAGAGACGCACATATCCGCCGCGGAAGTCAGGTTTGTGAGCATTCTCAACGGTGAAAGTGCAGATGGGCACGGTCGCGCCGTCAAAGCCGGAGTATTCAAGCTGGATGAGTGAAGTGATCGTTTTCCGGTCGATCAGAATGGTGCGCAGTTTTTCGTAGCTGGAAATAAACATCCAGACAAACGGGGTCATGAAGCCAAGCTGGCCTTTGGGGAGAGAGAGCTCCAGATTGCGTACAACAAATGCTGAAAACAGGTCTGTCTTTACGGGCTCGTAGTTTTCTTTCAGCCATGCACCAAGCCTTGGATTCATGCCCTTGCCGCCCATATAGGGCGGGTTGGCCACCACCACGGCATAGCGTGGGCTAAGAGCCTCAGCCATACGTAGAACACTCAGCACTTTTTTGTGCGTCTCGGCCAGGAACAGGTTGCTGCTCATGTCCTTGCTCTCCAGCGTGGTCAGCACATCGGCCACGTTGGCGACCTTGGGCACAATTAGCGAGCCGAAGTTGTCGACTTCGCTGAATTGCTGCAACGTTTCGCGCAGGCCGTAGGTGAACAAGTCACGGCCAACAAAACCGATGTACTCGTCCAGCTCTTCACTGCTGAAGATCACTTTCTCCAGCACGGTGATGTTCGGCTCGACGCCTTTATTGAAGAAGCGCCGCTGGCGAGCTCGGGCTTTCATGGTGAGCGCAAAGGCAGCCAGTTCTCCTGCACGCTCGTCCAGCTCGATGCCGAAAAGGTTGTGGGTGAGGATCTTTTCCGGGATCTCAGCCGGGTCATAGCCCTCCTCTTCGTACATCGCATACAGCAGGTCGAAGGCGTAGGTGAGCATGTGACCGGAGCCGCACGCCGGATCGCAGACTTTTATGTCCTCTGGGCCGGTGATTTTGAGGAAATCACTCTCAGGCTTCTCTGGCGGGATGAAGTACTCCATTTGCTCTGCCAGCCGTGAGTTGGGCCGGTTGAGCAGCCAGAGTCGGCCCAGCGAGTTGTCCACCAGATAGCGCACAATCCAGTGCGGGGTGAACAGCTGAGTGGCAGCCGGGATGTTCTCTGGAGTGATCTTCTGATTCTTCTTCAACCCCTCGAACACCGCGTCCTTCTTCTCGGAGATGTAGAACTGGTACAGCCAGCCGATCACCTCAACATCTTTGCAGGCGTCAGGCGTCATGGCTTCCCGCGTGTAGGCCAGGATAGAGTTGCCCGAAAGCAAATCGTCGGGCATCAGCAGCTCGGTGTAGTCATCGATGCGCTCGAACAGGAAGGGCATCGACTGGTGCCAAGCGTTGCACGCAGCAACTACCAACAGGCGGTAGGCTTCGCCTTGCGAGTCGTTGCTTGGTGCGCGGCCCGCTAGCAGATCCAGGATCTTCTGACGAATCTGACTCGGCACCATCTCCTCGTCAATATGCCCCATCTTGGCTTCAGCCAGGATCTCAGGCTGGAACTGCCCCTCAGCTGGAGACACCACACCGATGCGGGTGTAGCGGTTTACGTCCATGAAGCGCAAGGCACAGAAGCGGTTAAACCAGGTGTAGGCAACACGCTCTTCCACATGCTCGCGACCGGAGCTACTTATCAGTTTTTCCAGCTCAGCCACTACCTGGGCTCGCTCGCGGCGTGCAGCACTTTGCGGTGCCAGTACCACGTCCAACTTACCACTCACCTGATCAAGCAAGATGCGACGCGCGAATTGGGCAAATTTCTTGAGTTTGCTGGTATCCATCTATCCCCCACTCAGCCATTCAACCGAACGGCCCTAGACTTGGCCTCGCACCTGACGGGCCAGTTGTATTTATTCCGTGTCAGATCTGCACTCGGTTGCCAGCCTGGATTTCCTTCAGCCAGGCTTCACGTTGCTTCTGCAGGTATTCGTCCAGCTCGGCTTCACTGGTCAACCAGGGCTTTGCGTAGCCGACTTTGATGTGACGAGACTGCACAATACGCGGCTCCGCCACCTCCATCTCCGGCTGCTTAGGCATGTCAGTGCTTGGCGCTTGAGTGCTCTCCGGTCGGCTAGATGGCGCAGGCGACTCAGAAGGGGCCTGCTTGGGACGCGCCAGCTGATCGAGCTTGAGCAACAGCTGAGGGTATTGCTCGTCCTCAAAGCGATTGCGCTGGTCACGAATGACCGCAATGAGCTTTTGCCCTTTCAGCTGCTGCTTAGCCTGTGCGAAGGCGGCTGAGAACTGCTGTTTCTGCGCCGCGTCGAGAGCCCCGTAACCCTCAGCGCCCTGCAGGCGCTGCTCCAGATCGTCGAGCAACTGCTCACTGGCTTTTTGCTCGCTGGCCAGTTGGTTGGCAATGGCAAGCTGAAGCGCCTCCAACTGCTGCCGAGCTTGTTGAAGACGATTGCCTTGCCAGGGCTTTGCATCTGCGAGCACGGCTCGAATGGCGTCAACTTCCGCCGAGCCGACGTATGCAAAATTCTCTTGCTGTTCCTGCACAAGCAGACGAGCCTGATCGTAGATCTCTTTCTGCGGGCTTTTCATAAAGCGCTGCACAGGATCGATGACCTGCTCTTTGGCTTCGAGCAACGCATCTTCTGCGCGAGCGAGATCCGTCAGGAACCAGGCTGGATTCTTGGCAGCTATTTCCTTGAGAGTCGCCAGCACACCGTCCAAAGCACTGAGGAAGGGATACTGCACCTTCTGACCGTGCAACTCAGCAAGATCGATCTCCAGTTCCTTGATGGCGTCTATGGTTTCACGTGCCAGAGCACGAGCTTCATTGCT
This sequence comes from Stutzerimonas chloritidismutans, assembly GCF_051486945.1. Classification (GTDB taxonomy): domain Bacteria; phylum Pseudomonadota; class Gammaproteobacteria; order Pseudomonadales; family Pseudomonadaceae; genus Stutzerimonas; species Stutzerimonas chloritidismutans_B. The sequence continues at coordinate 721,545 of NZ_JAHVDX010000001.1, forward strand.
GCTGGCCGGCCGGTCAAAGAAGTCCGCGAAAAAATCCTTCAGCGCACGTACCTGGGAAGCGCTGAACTCAATCTGCGGCTCCAAAACTAAGGTGGCATGGGCATTGGTATTGCGCAGGCTACGCTCCAGCAGATCCCCTTCCAGGGGATTGCTGTCCTGACGCACCTCTACCTTTCCTCGCGCGCAAAGCAGGGCGAGGTTGCAGAGAATTGCGGCGTAGTACCAGCCGTAACTCTTGCGCTCAAAGCGCTCCAGCAGGCTTTTGACCGTTGTGCGAACGCCACTGCGAGCATTGGTCTGGATAAAAGCCAACAGCTCCTGTTCGGGCTCACTCAGGCTGGTGGCATCATTGCCAAGCAGTCCGTCCTGCCCCTGGCGTAAGTACTTGCCGATATCAGCCTCGCTGAAGGGCACATCCCGCAACATACGCAGGTTCGGATATGTGGTTTCGATGAGCTGGTAGAAACCTTTCAGTATGCGTGTCTGCCCATCGGTGCTAGGGGCTTCGATGTCGGCAGCATTGATGATCAGCTGGGCACCTGCCAACAGTTGCTTGGCACGCTCCTGGATATCCGCAAGGCGCTCGGTGTTTTGGAAGCTCTTGGAGTCTAGGATTCGTTTAACAGCCTCCTGTTGAGTGCTGCTGTTCTGACGAATGTACGTCTCAGTGCGCTTGTACATAGTCAGGTCTTGCATGAAGCGAGCATCGGCAGGCAACACGACACGCAGCTCGTCACGCCCCATGCTTTGCATGCGCTGCACGGTGAGATTGTCGAAGTTGTCGCTGAGCGGTGTTATGACGTGGATAGTGAGCTCATGCTCCCGACTGAGCACCCGATCATCCATCTTGCGGGTATAGGAGTAGTCCTGACCGTTCTCGTAGCGGATCTTGCGCTGCCTGATTGCTCCATCAAACAGTAGAACCTCCAACTCCTTGAGGATATCCGCAGACTCCACCTCGGTGTTTTTGATCTCCTCCTCAATGTCCTTCTCTTCGTCCGTGAGGTACTCGTAGAGATCGCCGTTGCGCTGAATGTAGGTCTGCTGCTCAAGCAAATTGAGTGCAGCCTCCAGCTTCTTGCGTTGGGCGGGCACGTCCTCGCCGAAACGCTCCAGCATCAGCACACTGAGGTTGCGCAGGGTGGCCTTGAACTCCTTGACGTACTTGACCAGAAACAGAGCCTTCAGGACGCGAACGGCGTACTCGTCGCCCAGGTGGTGCTCGGCAGTGTTGATTGCACTCTGGATCGCGCTTTTCAGTGCGCCACGAATGCCTTCAAACATTCGATCAAAGGTGGCCAGCTGCCCAACCGGCTCGTTATCAATGGCGATGGCCACCTCGCGGAACACGCCGAGCATGGAACGCTCACCCACCGAGTTAGCCTTACCTTCAAAGCCATTGTGCAAAGAAATGCCACGGATGGCCGACTGGAACAGCGGGAACTGATACGGCACAAACGGATAGCAGTAGGTGAAATGCTCCAGATCTCGGAAGTTCTGGTAATGCTGGCCGCCATCGGCGAACTCAAACAGGGTCTTGAAGTTGTTGAACTGCTGGTCGTAGACAGTTTTCAGCAGATCTGCACCGCTATCGTTCTTGGTCAGCAGACGCTTCTGGATCACCTCAGCCACGTCAGCACTGGTGAGCTTGAGACGGTTGGCAAAGCGAGCCTGGATCTTGGTGAAGTCGTTACTCTGCTGCTTGCTCATGTCACCGAGCACGGAGTTCATATCCTCCTGGGCGGTGACGATGATCCAAGCCCTCCCCTGGCACTTAGTCGCCAGGCTTTCGGCGACAGTCTGCAGGTTGGTCATCAGCTTGGTGTTTTCGGCGATGTATTGGCCTACCTCATCGACGAAGAAATTCAGGCGGAAATTGGCTGGCTGCTTGTCTAGCCAGGCTTTGACCTGGTTGCCGAAGTCCTCGATGGAGACGCTGTACTGGGTGCGGTACTTGTCGAGGATTCCCTTGGCCAGAGTCGGATCTTCACCGGTGATCTGCGCATAGGCCTTGGCAATGTTGCCAGACTCCAGCAGGGCCTGCTCGCGCCCACGCTCCCAGGGCTTTTTGGCGATGATCTGATAGGCGTCCTTAAAGGCGTTGAACTGCTCACGGCTGTCGAGATCACGTTCGAACTGGGCAATGTAGCCCTGCTTGCCGAAGTAACCGCACATCTCGTTGAAGACCTTGACGAAGACCGACAGCAAGGCGTCGATCTGCGTCTTGCTGATGATGTCGGCCTTCTGGTCGATGTTGAACAGGATGCTCTTCGAGGGGATGGCGACAGCCTGCTTAAGCTTGCTGCGCAGCAGTGCATCGTCCTCGTGGATCTTTGGCAGGAAGATATCCAGGGCAGAGGAGCCATCGATGCGGCGGTTTTCCAACAGAAGCGCCAGCATCTTCAACAAGTGAGATTTACCCGACCCGAAGAAGCCTGACACCCACACGCCATTGGCGCCGTGATAGTCGGTGTAAGCGTCAAGAAAGTGTTCCAGGCGCTTGGCGACCTCGTCGGTCAGCACATACTCGCTCAGCTCGTTGTACAGGCTGGCTTCATCATCAGCCTTGATCACCCCTTCAATAGGACGACTGACGGGGTTCAGGAAAATGCCGTTGAGTTCCATCTACTGCTTCCTCAGGCCTGTGTCTCGAAAATGTTGAATGCGCGGTAGTACTTATCGTCATGCAGCAAGCCAAACAGCTCCAGAGAAGCCCCCTGCTCCAGCGAGTACCGGTACTCGCCAGGGAAGAACATAACCGTAGGCTTGAACTTGGCAGTGCTTTGCAGGTTGTTCAGCACGTTGTGTGAACGGATGTAGGGAAACACCTCACCGATGCCGGAGAGAAATAAAACGTCGTACTCAGCAGCCGCTAATCGCTCACCGATAGCGGGGATCAGATACTCCTCGATACCCAAGACGTTCTGCAGAGTCTCCAACAGCTGCTCTTTCTCTACCTCAGGTTCAATGGCGAGTAGGTCATCCCAGAGGCAGCCCTGTTCACTACTGCCCTCTCGGGCCTTGAGCAGCTCAATAGACAAGTCATACAGGTTGATTTCCAGAACCTGGATGCCTCTTCCCTGAAGACAGGGAATGCTCATGTGCGCCAGCCGCGTTACCAGCTGCCGGCGTACACGCTCCATCTCCACCGCTTCAGCAGCCTTGAACTCGCAGATGTAAAAGGGCAGATCGTTGTTCAGCCCCCTCATTTCAAGGAAACGCTGACCACTGATTACGCCTAGCAAATGATCGAAGCGAGCGGCCATTGGCTGCTCGCTGATTTTCCGGTTCATTGAAGCCAACGCGTAATCTCCTGATCAGTTACGGGGTAGATAAGCAACTCTTCCTTACCCCTTTTGGCCAACAGCTGGGCCAACGCCGGCGACAATAGGGCCGGCTGAATTTGTAGCGAATCACCAATCAGATCCGCCTCTCGCATCATTCGAAATAGATTTTGTTTGAGCTTTTTTTGCGTCGACTCAGCGATCTGATCTAGCTCAACGTGCCACAGAGCTTTCCTGCTCCAGAATGCGTCGAAGTCGATCGAGGATAGGACGCGCCGCCTCATCAGAAGATGCTCACGAAGCACCTCCATCGCGAACTCGCGGATAAAGGTGTAGCGCCGGGAACAGGCAGCCCAGAGAAGGTATCCCTGATCTTTCCTGTTCCCCTCAACCAAGGCCTCAAGCTCACCTACATCCAGGTGCTCCAATCGGGCGACAATCTCTTTACTAATACGCGTGGCAGCCGCTGTAGTACGCACCTGCAGCAGGTTCATCTCACGAACCTGATCACGAGCCTCTTGCCAGTCACGCTTCATGAGGAAAAGCTCAGCCACAGGCGGTGACTCCTGAATGAAGAGCCCACCTGTGGTGAATGACAAGCGGTATGGATCAGCCATGCGCCGACTCCGAGGAGGTATCATCACTGGCACCGCCAGCTTTAACCCACGCATCGACCTCAGCCTTCTGGAACTTCCAGAGCCGCCCCACCTTGTGCGCAGGCATGTGCCGCTTTGCGATCCATGCATAGACAGTGTCCTTACTCACGCCCAAGTGTTCGCCGATTTCCTCTACGCTCAACCACCGATCGGTCATTTCCAGATCCATATCGAATAGGAAGTACAGATCTTAGCTGATTGAGCAGGATTAAGACGGATTTATCTGCCAAGTGAAATCACGCTGAAGACTCAGTTGGCGGGAATACAGTCCTCGGACATGGGCGTTTTCGCCACATCGCCACGGCCCGTACAGACCAGGCTGATGCGCATGCCCGACTGCAAACCAGCCGCATAGTTGGCGTGCGCCTCATCCAGCTCGAATTGCGGCTCCATGAACTGATTTACCCCGCCCCGCAGAGTGACGTAGGGGTTGCCGAACAGATCGGTATTAATGGAATCCACCACGCCAGTGACCTTGAAGGTCTTGCCTTTGAACTGCTGGTCCGCCGCGACCGTATTGCGGTCATAGGCCTGGGCCAGTTGCTGAGCGCTCACTTCTAGCAGTGGCTCAACAGGAGCAACCACTTTCGCCGGTTGGCTCTGACTGCTTGAGGCTGGAGCAGGCTTGCTGGACGGACGATCCCCCGAGGCCATCGCAACCACCATCAGCGCGAGCCAGACAAAGCCGATCACCCGGCTGGTAGTGCTATGCCCTTGGCGCAGCAGGAACCAAACAAAGATGACCGGAAACAGAAAAATACCGACGCCCAGCCAGAAGCCGACGTTGCGGCTCATAGCTTGGGCGGGATGCATTTGAACGGTGGCAGTCTGCTTAGCGATAGGCGCACCACAATGCGGACAGGCAACCGCCTGGTCGCTGGCCATGCGATCGCACTCGCCGCAGTTGATCAATGCCATTTCACTACTCCTTGATTGCACTTCCTGAGCCAGCCTGGATTGGCCGGCTTGTTTGTCAGGATCAAGATATGTAGCGTGGCTTGACGTATCTAGAGTGTGCGTCCGTACAGGTAAAGTTTTCGAGCAAGTGAGGCCGGCATGAAACGCAAACAGGAAATCGAGTCCGTGCGCTGGGATCTGGCGCTGCGCTATCGCCTGATCGAAACGGTGGTGTGGTGGGAAGGACGCTTAACCACCGGACATCTGATGCAGAGCTTCGGTATCAGCCGCCAGCAAGCGTCGAAGGACATCAATTCCTACATCACCGACTACGCGCCGAAGAACCTGGAATACGACAAGCATTTGAAGGGGTATGTGCCGAGCCGCCACTTCAAACCACTGTTTATCGATGACAGCGCCAGCGCCTACCTGCACCTGCTCAACCAGAATCACGACCGGGCACCGCACATAGAAGGACTGGCGCTGGCCTATGCGCACACTGAGGTACTGGATGTACCGGATCGCTCAGTACGCCCGGAGGTGCTGCGTCCACTCATCAAGGCCTGCCGCGATGGGCTGCGACTGGAGTGCGAGTATGTGTCCTTCACGACGCCGGACGGCGAAACCCGTCTGATCGCGCCGCATACGCTGATCTACACCGGTATGCGCTGGCACGTACGCGCCTATTGCGAGAAGAATCGAGATTACCGCGACTTCGTGCTCAGCCGCTTTCGCGGTGTGCCGGAGTTGATGGACGACAAGACCGAGAATACTCGCGAGCAAGATCCGGGTTGGAGTACGCAGGTGCAGGTCATCATCGAACCGGACTCGCGCCTGAAACCCGAGCAGCGAACGATTATCGAAGCCGACTACGGCATGCGTGACGGACAGCTGGTGATCGAGACACGAGGTGCGTTGGTGCAGTACGTGCTGCAGCGCTATCAGATCGATCCGACCAAGGTGCATGCCAAGGCCACGGCTCAGCAGATCGTGGTCGCCAACCTGGAAGAGCTACAGCCCTGGCTGTATCACTGACTAACGGCAGGCACGCCGGGCTTTGAGTCGATGCCGCAGGCGAGGCTATCTCTTAGACCGTCGTACCACCGTAGGCCAGCTTGGCCAGCACGAGTAGTGCAGGCAGCAACAGCGCCAGTGGCAAAAGATCGTTAAGGGTTGGCAGCATGCTCATAAGAGATCCTCCTAGTCGGTTTTCATCAACCTAGCTAAATCGACCCTACAGCGCGATCTGTCTACTTTTCGCCTGTAAACAATCCGCGCATACCCCAGACACCGGCGACGAACGCACCTTGCCTGTATGGCGGAGCGCTGATTACTGTATATAAATACAGTAATCGAGCAGCCCGTTATGAGCACCGCACTTATCCTCGGCCCGCTGCAGCGCAGCAGGGCAGTCCTTCCCCTCTTTGATGCACGTGTTCCGGCCGGCTTTCCCAGCCCAGCGCTGGATCACATGGAACATAAGCTGTCGCTTGATGCTCTGATGGATCTGCAAGCACCGTACACCTATGTGGTTGCCGTGAGCGGTGACAGCATGAGCGGGGCTGGCATCTTCGACGGCGATTATCTGATCGTCAGCCGCGCCATCCCAGCAAAACCGGGCCATGTGGTCGTTGCCTGCTTAAACGGCGATGTCCTGGTAAAGCGCCTGGCCCAGAAACAGGGCCAGTTCATCCTGCAGTCGGAGAACCCGGCCTACTCTCCGCGCTATATCCTGGAAAACGATGAGCTGACGATCTGGGGCGTCGTCACTCACAGCCTGCGGAACCACCTCACTCATGGCTGATCCTGTGTACGCACTGGTCGACTGCAACAGCTTCTACGCCAGTTGCGAGCGCGTGTTTCGTCCTGACCTGTTGCGCACGCCCATCGTGGTGCTCAGCAACAACGACGGCTGCGTGATTGCCCGCTCTGCCGATGCCAAGCCGTTCGTGAAAATGGGCGCCCTCTTCCACGAGATCAGAGGCGACCTCAAGCGCCATGGGATCGTCGCCTTCAGCAGCAACTACGCCCTCTATGGCGACATGAGCGAGCGCGTGATGACGATCCTGGAGGGCTGCTTTCCAAGCATCGAGGTCTACAGCATCGACGAGGCCTTTGCCGATATGACCGGTCTACCCGAACCGCTGGAGTCGATAGGTCGCCAGGTACAGGCAGAAGTCAGACAGAAGACCGGCATCCCTGTTGGCATTGGTATCGCCACGACCAAGACACTGGCCAAGCTCGCCAATAACGCCGCCAAGCGCTGGCAGAAGCAAACTGGTGGCGTCGTTGACATCCGCGATCCGGTTCGGCGCGACAAGCTGCTCAAGGCCATGCCTGTCGAGGAAGTCTGGGGCGTTGGTCACCGGTTGCGGGCTCACTTGGAAGGCATGCAAATCAAGACAGCTTGGGACTTGGCACAGATGGATGCCTGGACACTGCGCAAGCGATTCAATGTCGTGGTCGAGAAAACTGTGCGTGAACTGCGCGGTGTGGCGTGCCTAGAGATCGAGAACGAAATCGAACCCAAGCAAGAGATCTGCAGTAGCCGCTCATTCGGCAAGCGCCTGCGAGAGTTAGCGCCTATCCAAGAGGCCGTCACCAGCTATGCGACGCGCGCTGCTGAAAAGCTCCGCAAGCAGGAGTCGCTCTGCAGACAAGTGCGGGTCAGTCTGCGCACCGGGATGTTCAATCCAGCTGAAGCGAAATATGCCAATGGCGTCCTATGCCAACTGCCCTATCCAACCGATGACAGCAGGCTGATCATCAAGGCCGTCCAGGCTGGATTGCAGCAGGTCTACAGAGAGGGATTCAGCTACGCCAAGGCTCAGGTGATGCTGTTGGATCTGTGTCGCAAGAATGAGTACACGCCGGATCTTTTCGCCCCTGAACAGCCCGTGAAAACCGAGCGACTGATGAGCACCCTGGACGCGATCAACAATCGCTGGGGACGCGGCACACTGCAGCCAGGACGCATAGCCAAGCCAGTCGAGTGGGCAATGCGCAGAGAGTTGCTTTCCCCGGCTTACACCACTCGCTGGTCTGAGTTAATGGTCGCAAAAGCCAAGTAGCCTTCGCATTCACTTATCCGCGACGAGCACGGTTCAGAGTCCCCTTACGCAGACAGCGCGCCCCTGCAGGTTTCAAGCGCAGGTGCTGATTGCGGATTCCACGCTGGCTCGGACACCCATTTCACGCACATTCGGACAGTGATTCCACGCTGATCCGGACATTTTCTGGCAGGCAGCTACGCAAAAATTCTTCACTACCTTCAGACCATCCTTAGCTTCAGCAGTTAGATTCGACTGCTGTCAAACCCATGTCTGCCATCGCCATAAACCTTGGTAGGCGCCTTGCATAGGTAACTGGCTCGATAGAAAAACTCTTCAACCCCTAGACCATCGCGACGCAGGCTATAGCTCGGATTGTCAGGAATCTCAACCAAACCCCTCACTGCCTCAACCGACGTTCCCAAGGCACTTGCCCAAGCTTCCTGGAGTCGATTGAACATGTTATCCCTTCCAGGCTCAAACTTACCCAAAGCGTTGAATGCATCGTAATTGAGAACGAATGCAACATGGTAATGCGGCTTCCCATGCTGCCCAAATTCTCTAGCCCAAACGTACCGCACGCGGCTCTGATGCGCATGTTTGTTTTCCCTAAGCGCCATACAACGATTGTGGTGTATTTTGGACTTAAAGGAATCTAAAAACTTTTTAAACACTTGACTTGCATTTTCGTCTCTGCCGTTCACAAACGCTGCTGGAAACCTAAGATCAACCCTGAAGGCAAAGACACGAGAATACTGTTGAAGAGCTCGATCAATCGTAGTATGCAACTTTTGCAGATACTGTCGAATGAAAGGCCCTTTATCTACCTGAATAGGCAAGCCACGATAGTCAAGCTCATTATGAATAATGAGATTACTATTCTGCGAATGTCGAATCATGTTTAATACTCCAATGCTTGAATGCATATCCTAGGAGCACCATGTATTTATTAACCTGAATAACATTCACACGTCAGGTATCTTGGAGATACCTGACTTAGCATTGTTATCTCTTACAAAGCTTGAATACATACCTTAATAGCACTATACACTTATTAACCTAAACAACATTCACACATCAGGCATCTTGGAGATACCTGACTTAGCATTGTTATCTCTTACAGCTAACATTGGAACTATATAGGCTATAAGAGCATACTACCAATACCGAAAAAGCAGCTCTGCTTTTTATGCTGATTTTCAGGTAAATTCGCTTCAAGCCCCGGCTAAACCAAGCAGACTTCTACTCCGGCAAAAAAGCATCATGCCCGGAGAATATCCGGGCATGATGTTTTCTCACCTAAGGTGGAGTGAGCACTCTCGGGCTCTGGCCATTACTATCCGATAGTCAAGCTAGATCTCGCTCCTCGATTCTGGCCAGGATCCAATCCTGGACCTCGCCCTCTAGCCAGCCCACACATCGATCACCCAGCGGAATCGGTTTCGGAAACGAGCCCTGCGCAACGTACTTGTATACAGTCGACCTAGCCAGGCCAGTGGCATCGATGACAGCCTTCAGACGAATGATTTTCATGATCCCGCACCTCTGAATATTGGTTCAGAGGATTAGGAGAACCTGTAGATAATTACTGCCTAAAAACGGGCATATAGCGAGTCACTGACCTACCATAGCGTTTCAGAGCGTGAAACTCACCAAACAATCCATACTCAAAGCGTTGGTCAACAGTCATTACGGCCTCGCACTCATATGATTGAATTTCGCTCTCCGCCTCAGTGATGACCAAGCACCTGCGATCCAGCGCGCCATCTTTACGCAAAGCCAACACCGCTCTCCGCCCACGGCATTGATCAGAAAATGGGAGAATATGAAACTTCATGCCTTCACTTACATGATCGCCCGCCGAACCCAGAAGCACTTTGTACTGACATGCTAGGTAAAAAACCATGTTATAAACAACTTCTTCAGCACTCCTTCCCGACAAAGCATCAATAGCCACGGATTTTAACCAAGGGAGCTTAACCTGTGATTTTATAGTTTCTAACAACCCCAGATCCGTAAACAATTCCTTAGCGCAAAGTTTATTCCAGTGCATTGAAAGAAGTGAGGAGACATGTTGATCTACAATCGCCCGCAGCATTAATAGCTCAGCGCGCCCGCCACCCGCCAACTTCGAGTTAAGCAGGGACGACACCACGATATCATCAAATAACTTTACTGGCCCCAAGGGCTCCACCGCAGTGAGCGGCCAGTAAAAACCACAAGCACCTTCTTCGGTTAAGAAAATTTTCTCTGCCAGCAGATCTACATTATTTCTATAATCACTTTTTGCTTTTAAAACGAAGACCATCAAGGTGCTGTTGGAATTATAAAAACATCGGTGATGCAGATTTAGATAGTAAATCGTTTTCAGGCTGCCCAGGATCCTTGAACCGCTAAATCCAGCAATCTTGAAGCGTATTGCGCCCAGTTCGTTGAGCTTGAAAAGATGCATTTCAAGCCTTTCTCGTTTGAGCCCCGTCAGGGTGCACAGATCAGAAATACCCAACCCACGAACTACCCCAAATTCGTCAGCATGAATTAGGAGGACAGCGAGCAGCAATCGATTCGTACCACTTGCAGCTTCCCTGAGCATCTTCCTTGCAGCTTCTTTTCGCTCAGCAGGCGTAACAGAATCAAGACTCATACCGCTCTCCCGCCGATCGTAAGACTTGAGGCTGATCAACTCCGTGGCAGGATTTAGAACATGATCTGCTAGCTGATACAAAGAACCGGCTACACCTTTCACGCTTTCGGAGGCTAGGGTTTCTCGCAGAGTCTGGGAGCACTCACATTCCGAGCGACTTTCACATTGGCTAAGAAAGCCTCCAGCCGTCAATTCGTGCAACCCGCGCTTAGCCATCGGCCCAGAAACGCCTAAATCGGCAGCAAAGGCAGCCACCCCTCGACGAACTGATCGACCTTCACCGTACTTCTGTAGAAATCTGAGCAGCAAAAATTTAGCTTCAGGGCTGATATCAGGTAGGTGAAGTCGAAGAAGTGATAGATAACTCATGCTCAGAAACCCGCATCAAAGCCTTTTTTGATGATATCACACCCTGTTATAAGGAAAACTATCACGCATCACATCACGTGTCACATCACGCGTGATATAACGTGTCATCTTAAAATCTCCTTGAGAACCCGCATGTCCGAACGAATGAAATGGATATCCCCCAAAAACACGTCCCAGATCCAATGGGCCTTGAGTTATCTGAAGGAGAAGAGCGGCAATCCCGGATTCTGGCACACCCGTTACATAGGGGAGACGGCTTACCAACAGCTCATCAAGTGGGATCAGGGTCAGATTGAAAGCGCGGAATATAGAGAATTCTTAAGGCGCATGCGGGGTGCATGGGCCCAGAAAAAGCACAGAGGAAAGAATAAAGACAAGAGGGCATACAGCATCGTTCTGCAAGTAAAAACAAAGCAGCAACTTGATCGTATTTCAAAAGAGCTTAGTTTAAGTCTGGCTGAGACAATTGAAAAACTAATCCCATCGAGCAAAGAACAGCAGGAATTTTATTTCGACAATGAACGCCAAAAACTTCACCAAAAACGTGCTGACGACAATATTCGCAGAGATGCTAACGACTATCGGGAAAATTCGGAAATATTTGCCGAACTACTGACTCTTAGCCTTATAGATCTAAGCATATTAAAGATAAGGCACAGTGCACGGCTAGACTCTGAAGCCGAGATCTCCGAAATAGAGCGACTAAGCACTAACCTACTGGAAGAATTCCTTAAAGAAGGTAACGAAGGCCTCAAACGGCGAATGTCAAATATTACGCTGAACAACCAGGCCATCCCTCCAAAACGCACCCTAATAGAAAAAAGACTTAAAAATCTTGTCCAGACTACCAACCAAACACCAATTGCACTTAAGACTGAAATCAACCCAAACCCACTATTACCACATAAATTTCACCAAGCCCTACAGCATCCAAACTTTAATTCAGACAAACTTAATGAATCTCTCGAAAAAATGAGCAGAGCCTTCACTGATCAGGATTAAATTTGAAAAACCTCTTAAATCTAGAACCAAACTAATTTAATTGACCTTCCGCATGAAGTAACCCCTCGCACTTACCGAGACCTCCGACAATTTTAAGCACACTCACGCTGACCAGAAAAAGGTAGGGAACGCACCGACGAGAAGTAATCATCTAATTAACTACACCACATCATTTCGAATCCAAGCCAGTGATTAACGATTAAATCCGAGCTAGTCAGGCGAATATGAACAAATTTTTCTCGACTCATGGAAAGGCAAGCCAGACCACAAACAGCTTATCGTTCCAGCCTCAGCGATGCATCACCTACGGCTGTTATTTCCCACTCCCGTCACAGGCTAACCTACTCCTGAGAAGCAATAGGCAACGGTCCAAGCAAGTGTCGTGGTCAATTGAAGGCTGCGACAAAATCTAAGGACCGTCTGAAGTCGTAATATGTATCTGACTGACTTTAGTATTTAGCCAGCCCCTCCATATAGCGCGTCCAGCAGCGTTCTGCCGTCCTTCATACAGCCCCTAATAAACGCGACCATGACTGCAGATAGACTTGCTTCCACGCGGCCGTTTAATTAGCCGTGCTCAGGCCGCAGGACTCGTAGCCATGGCCGAGGGCATAGTGTTAATGCTGGTGCATCCCCTCAGAGCAACTCCGATTCGTTAAATGCAATTAAAACCATCCGGTAGCTTGCTGCCACAGAGGTGAATTCTGGCAAAGCGACAGCAGCCCAGTGAACGCCCCCCCTGAAAGTCATTCATACCAAGTCTCACCGACTCGCGGCCCCCAGCGGTAGATCAATCACTTTTCTGAGCCGCTACTCCGAAAACTGAGTGCTTCAATCTCATCAGCCCATGCCTGCATCATCTGACGTCGCTCTTCCAGATATTCTGCCTGGTTTTAGCTTGCGCGCACCTTGTTTCTCTCGGCATGCGCCAACTGACGCTCGATAACATCTGCGCGATAGCCCATCTCGTTCAGCATTGTCGAAGCTGTTTGCGCGGAAGCCATGGGCCGAAAAACCGATACTGTCCTTCCCATTGAACCCCATGCGCTCAAACGCACGGTTCAGTGTCGTTGCCGTCATGCATTCGTTGGATTGCGATAGTTCGGCAATAGCAGCGGACGACCGCCAGTATGGGTGTGCAACTCACGCAACAACTCGACCGCCTGCTTGGAGAGCGGAACTATGTGCAGCTCGCGCATCTTCATGCGCTCGGCAGGAATGCGCCACTGTGCACGCTCCAGGTCGAACTCGCCCCACTTCACCTTGCTCTCGGATCATCTGGGCCACGTGCAGCTTGAAGCCGGCATCAAAGCTCTACGCATACGGTTCATGTCTAGCAAGGCTCTCGTTGGAAAGGAATCCGCAGTAGTCAACCACAAGCGGGTGGAACGTCTGTATGCCGAAGCCCGCTTGCAGGTGAGAAGGCGTAAGCGCAAGAAGATCCCGATTGCAGATCGACAGCCGCTGGACCGCCCTCGGGCCGCCAACCAGGTCTGGTCGATGGACTTTGTATTTGATCGCACGGCTGAAGAGCGTGTCATGAATATCCTGACAATGGTGGATGATGCCACCCATGAGGCTGTCTGCGAAATTGCACTGACTTGACCACCGAATTGCATTCCAGCTTACCAGGCAATTGCATTCGTATTGACCACCCGATTGCATGCGGCTTGACCAATACACGCCGTAGTGACGACCGGCCGAAGTCGACCTCAAGCTGCCGGTCGCGACAGGCAGCAACCGGCCACGAGCAGCCATTTATTGGACTCCTGCCAACCCTCAGCGGACGTTTGGTTTAGCCTGCGAACTTGGCAACGATCCACTCAGAAATTTCTTGTCATTCACCCAGTGATAACGGTCTGGATCTTTTTCCAGCAAGGACGTCCGCATTGTTTCTCGCCAAGCGTTGTCCGCCCGGAGGAAGATGCCCCGTAGTTCGGTGTCAATGATCTGTTTGCTGGCACCGCGCTCCTCAGCCTTGGCGTACCAGCCATGCCCGGCCGCATAGTCGCCAAGCTCCATACAAACAGCACCTATCAGCGTGCATGGTCGGAAGTTTCTGGGTTGTAACTCATGCCCCTGCTTGCCGAGCTGAAGTGCCTCTTCCCGCCGCCCAAGATCGCGCATGGCACCACCGCGGGTAGTGCAAATGGCTGAGTGGATCTTGGGCTGTTTGAATCTGTTGGCCGGCACACTAGCGAGTAGTTCAAGTGCTGACTCGGGCTGATTGCACTTTCGAAAGTGACCACTGGCGTTGATTGCGTTCCATGGGTCCTGGGTGCGCCGGTACTCATTGCTGGCGAATTCGGCTTCGCGCAGATGGTAGGTTTCACGCAGCACCTCAGTGAAATACACATGGCCCTCGGTTTTGAGCCAAACAAGATCGTCAGGTGCCATTCGATTGCCGGCCTCCAGGTTCTGGAGGATATCCATCAATCGTGGCTTCAATGACTGAGCGTTGGCGAAAATTCCGTACTTCTTGCGCAGGATGTATGCCGGATCGCTTTCGCGAGCAAGGCGATCGGCCTCCGCAGCTTCTCGCCGGCGTTTGGCTGCCTCGACCAGTTCTAGGCGAGCAGCTGCGGCAGCGTCAGCAGCATCGAGGTCTGAAATATAGGACTCGTAGCTGGCTTGACCAGTCGCCAGCGCAAACAGCCCGGGGTACCCCTTGACCTTGAGGTAGTTCAGATAGGCCTCGGAAAGCGGACGGCCTCGATAGAGAGCTTCCAGGATATTGCTCAGTGGGGAGGCAACCGCACCTTGCAGGTGGCTCACCCGGTAGTGCCGGGCAATATCGTTGGGGGTCGGAGCTATGGAGCCGGGGTCGCTCATGCGGGCGTTGTACATGGCTTCAGCAACCTCGCAATTACGCTTGCGCTGCGCCTCCCACTCGGTTTCTCGGGCAACGCGAGCTGTCTCAGCAGCCTCGTACTCTCGATCATACTTCGCCTTGCGAGCAATACGGGCAGCCTTTGCTGCTTCGCGCTTGCGTTTTGCCTGCTCGGCCTCCTGGGCCAGTCGTTCAACTTCCTTGGTTTGGTGCTCTAATCTGGCCGCCTGCTCGCGAGCTACTAACACTGGGTCTAAAGCCGCGATGAAGGCTTCATATGTGATCTGACCGCTCGCAAGTTGATGCAGTTCGTTGAGATTTTGCTGCCGTAGGTAGCTCAGCGACAATGCAGTGAGCGGTCGCTGATGAAACATGCTTTCGAGGATATTGCTCAGACGAGTGTAGGGAATGGTCGCGCCGGTTATGCCACTGACGCAGAAGTGACATGCGATGTCGTAGAGAGTTGGGCGATTCAATTCCATATAAGGGGGGAGTCCGTTCTAGCTTGAGTATTCTGATTTGGATTCTCTCACAGATATCGGAAGTCAGCTCTTGGCCGGTTGCTGCCTATTGCTACCGGCAGCAATGGGGCGGTCTCTGCCTCCGCGTCTCTGCCGCCCGCTGTTCAAGTCGAATGCAAGCGGGTGGTCAGCATCAATGCAATTGCCTGGTCAGATGAGTGCAATTTCGCAGCTGTCGCCATCGTGCCGGAAAGAACGATTGGCGGGCTTTCGTTGACGCGCATCCTGGATGCGTCTGGCCATGTCACGCGGTCTGCCCAAAGCCATCCGCACGGATAACGGCAAGGAATTCTGTGGTCGAGCCATGCTGACCTGGGCTCATCCGCGAGGTGTACAGCTGTTCCTGATTGAACCAGGTAAGCCCAATCAGAATGCCTATATCGAATCGTTTAACGGGCGCTTCCGTGACGAGCGCCTGAACGAGCACTGGTTCACCAGCCCACCACACGCCCAAGTGGGCGTCGGAGCGTGGCGACGGTAATACAACGAGGAAAGGCCAAAGAAGGGTCTCGGCGGGTTAACCCCGTCTGCCTATGCCAAGCAACTGATCGCGAAAGCCGTTAAATTGATCCAGGACTCTAAAGCCAGCTGCCACTGAAGACGGGAAGACGTCGGCCAGCCGATACGACTTTAGTGGTGACTGATGTCCGTCACTTAATGCTGGAGGTCATTGAGAAACGCCCGTCAAGCGGCCCCCCCCTGCCTGCCTAGTCATTGCGATCGCGATCAAGCACTACGGAGAGGAATGCCGTACAGCGCAATACCGCCCACCTCAAGAGTTCTGACGATTGGCTGAGTCTCTAACTTAACAAGGCGACAGTGCCCAGTTTGAAAGAGCGCGCGCCCCGTCTAACAGACCTTTCATTGCCACGCGAAAAAGATCTCCATACAGACAGCTCTGCAAGACCGAGGCGCGCAAACTTTAGAAAATCAGCAGTGGGGCAAAAAGTGGGGCAAAATTCAGAGGCAGGCAAAATCCATCTACCATAAAAAAATCCAGTCACCGTTAAGTGACTGGATTTTCTAGGGTTTTTTGGTCGGGACGGAGTGATTCGAACACTCGACCCCTTGCACCCCATGCAAGTGCGCTACCAGGCTGCGCTACGCCCCGACATCGCTTCGGTAATGCCCGAAAGCGGATGGCACTATACATTAAGCTTCTGAATGTGTGAAGGTTTTTGTCGGGTTGTGAATCAAGCTTTCAGCACGTGGAGCACGTCTTCGAGTTCAGCAATCATCTGACGAATGAGTTGTTTGTACTGAGTCGTATCGTCTTTCGCTTCGTCACCCGACATACGTTGTCGCGCGCCACCAATGGTGAAACCCTGCTCATACAGAAGAGAGCGAATCTGACGGATCATCAGCACATCCTGGCGCTGATAGTATCGCCGGTTGCCGCGGCGCTTGACCGGGTTGAGCTGTGGAAACTCTTGCTCCCAATAGCGCAGTACGTGCGGCTTGACCGCACACAGCTCACTCACTTCACCGATCGTGAAGTACCGTTTGCCGGGTATGGATGGCAATTCGTCGTTATGACTTGGTTCCAGCATAGGCTTCGACTCTGGCTTTTAATTTTTGCCCTGGCCGGAATGTCACGACGCGACGCGCCGTGATGGGTATCTCCTCGCCGGTTTTCGGGTTACGTCCGGGGCGCTGACGCTTGTCACGTAGGTCGAAGTTACCGAAACCGGACAGCTTCACCTGTTCGTTATGCTCGAGCGCCTGACGTATCTCCTCGAAAAATAATTCGACCAACTCCTTGGCCTCACGCTTATTCAAGCCAAGCTCTTCATATAGACGTTCGGCCATCTCAGCTTTCGTCAGAGCCCCCATACGCTATTTCCTTAACGTGGCGTTGAACCTTTTTTCCAGGGAGGCAAGGATCTGCTGCATCGCAGTGCTCACCTCGTCGTCGTTTAGAGTGCGCGAAGGGTGCTGCCAGGTCAAGCCGACTGCCATACTTTTGCTAAGCGGATCAATACCTTTACCTTGATAAACATCAAATAGCTTGAGGTCCTTGAGGTACCCGCCCGCCGCTTCGCGGATGCAGCCCAACACTGATTGAGCAGAAATGTCCTGCGCCACCAGAACAGCCAGATCACGACGCACCTCCGGGAAGCGCGAAAGCTCGGTAAAACGCGGCAATCGACCTTCTACAACCTCGGCAATCAAAAGCTCGAACAGGTAAACCGGCTGTTCGATTCCAAGCGTGGCCGCCAGCTGAGGGTGCAGGCTACCCAGATATCCGACTAGACGCCCTTCACGCTCGATGCGCGCGCACTGGCCTGGATGAAGCGCGGGATGCTCACCGCTGACAAAGTTGAATGCGAGCGCACCGCCCGCTCCGCTCAATAGCGCCTCGACATCGGCCTTCACGTCGTAGAAATCCACCGAGGCTCGACCGTTGCTCCAAGCTTCACTGAAGCGAGTCCCCGTTACTACACCCGACAGCATGACGTCCTGCTTGAGCTCGTCGAGCTGACCCACGAACCGCAGCCCACTTTCAAACAGGCGAACACGCGTTTGTTGGCGATTGACGTTGTACTGCAGCGCACTGACCAAGCCAGGCCACAACGAGGCACGCATGGCACTCATCTCGACCGAAATGGGGTTGGCGAGCATCAGTGGCTGGGTATCAGGCGTGAATAGGGCGTACTGTTTCGGATCGATGAAGCTGTAAGTGATCGCTTCCTGGTATCCGCGAGCCACCAATAGCCGGCGAAGCGAGGGAAGAGTCACATGAGATTCGGTTGTGGAAGTTGGTGCGAGCCTCGCCTGCGGGTAGCGCACCGGCAGACGATCATAACCATACAGGCGGCCGATCTCTTCGATCAGGTCGACTTCAAGGGAAATATCGAAGCGGTGACTCGGCACGGTTACGCGCCATTCCCCTTCGCCGTCGCTTGCCAGACTCATACCCAGCGCGCTCAGCACCCGCTCGATCTCATCGACACCAAGCTCCAGACCATACATCTGCTCGATCCGTTCCCGGCGCAACAGGATGGGCGCCACCTGCGGCATGCCCGCCTCATTGATCACCTCGGTGATAAGCCCCGCTTCTCCACCGACAACCTCAAGCAGGAGCGCTGTGGCTCGCTCCATGGCGGTACGGGTGAGCTGAGGATCCACGCCGCGCTCGTAGCGGTGCGACGCATCGGTGTGCAGGCCATAGGAACGCGCCTTGCCCGCCAGCGCAATGCTGTCGAAGTAAGCGCTTTCGAGGAAGATGTCTCGGGTCTCGGCATTCACGCCGCTATGCTCGCCGCCCATGACACCAGCAATTGCCAGCGCACGCTGATGGTCGGCAATAACCAGGGTGTCGGCACGCAGCTTGACGGTCTGCCCATCGAGCAACACCAAGTCCTCCCCCTCCTCCGCCATACGCACACGGATGCCTGTGTTGATCTCATTGAGATCGAACGCATGAAGCGGCTGACCCAGTTCGAGCATCACGTAGTTGGTAATGTCGACAATCGCATCGATCGAGCGAATACCCGAACGCCGTAGACGCTCGACCATCCAGGTTGGCGTAGGGCGAGACGGGTCGACGTTGCGCACGATTCGACCCAGATAGCGCGGGCACGCATCAGTCGCGAGCACTTCGACAGAGCGGGCGTCCTGATGACTTACCAAGGCGGGCGTCACATCAATCGATGTCACCGGGACGCTATAGATCGCACCCACTTCACGCGCAAGGCCAGCAATGGACAGGCAGTCGCCTCGGTTAGGGGTCAGGCCTATCTCAATGGTGGCATCGTTCAAGTTCAGGGCTGTACGGATGTCGGCGCCTACAGGTGCCTCTGCCGCCAACTCCATCAGGCCATCGTTGTCTTCGGATATCTGTAGCTCAGAAGCCGAGCACAACATGCCGTTGGACTCGACACCGCGCAGCTTCGCCTTCTTGATCTTGAAATCGCCAGGCAGAATCGCGCCGATCATCGCGAACGGAATCTTCAAGCCGGGCCGCACATTAGGCGCGCCACAGACCACTTGGAAGGTTTCGCTGCCATTGCTGACCTGGCACACGCGCAACTTGTCCGCATCTGGGTGCTGCTCAGTACTAAGCACCTCACCGACCACGACGCCGCTGAACTGTCCGGCGACAGGCTCTACACCGTCGACTTCAAGACCGACCATCGACAACCGAGCCACGAGCTCATCATGGGAAACCTGCGGATTGACGAGGCTCCGCAGCCACTGTTCACTGAATTTCATCCTGCTCTCCTAAACGTGTTTGGCGATCTGCGCTTAGCGAAACTGCTCAAGAAAGCGCAGATCGTTATCGAAGAAGATGCGCAGGTCGTTGACGCCATACCGCAGCATTGTCAGGCGCTCGGCGCCCATGCCAAAGGCAAAGCCCTGGTAGCGCTCGGGATCGATGCCTGACATCCGCAACACGTCGGGATGCACCATTCCGCACCCCAATACCTCGAGCCAGGACTGAGACTCCTGATCCCCCTTGCGAACCACACGACGAATATCTACTTCCGCTGAAGGCTCGGTGAAGGGGAAGAAAGAAGGGCGAAAACGCACCTCGAGATCAGCCTCGAAAAACGCCCGCAGAAACTGTTCGATAGTGCCCTTGAGGTCAGCAAAGCTAATGCCCTCGTCGATCAGTAATCCTTCCACCTGATGGAACATCGGAGAGTGAGTTTGATCCGAGTCACAGCGATACACCCGGCCAGGGCAAATGATGCGAATCGGGGGCTGACTGGACTCCATGGTGCGCACCTGCACTGGGGAGGTGTGGGTACGCAGCAACATGCTGGCATTGAAATAGAAAGTGTCGTGCATCGCCCGAGCAGGGTGATGACCTGGGATATTGAGCGCCTCGAAGTTGTGATAGTCATCCTCGACTTCAGGCCCTTCGGCAACGGTATAACCGATGTGAGAAAAGATTTGTTCAATACGCTCTAGCGTCCGGGTAATAGGATGCAGCCCCCCGGAAACCTCGCCACGCCCGGGCAGGGTGACATCGATACGCTCAGCCGCAAGCTTGGCACCTAGAGCAGCTTCTTCGAGCTCGGCTTTCTTGACGCCTAGCGCATCCTGGACCTTAGCCTTGGCGGCGTTAATCAGGGCTCCGGCCTTGGGTCGCTCTTCGGCAGAAAGCTTGCCCAAGGTCTGCATGAGGAGCGTCAACTCTCCCTTCTTACCCAGATACTGAACTCGGATCTGCTCCAGAGCATTGATGTCTTGACTTTGTTGCACTGCCTCGAGCGCTTGCGAGACCAATGCATCCAGGTTTTCCATGTACAACCTCCAGAGGTTCTTGCAGAACCGCACCCGCCAGCATGAAACCGCCCGAGTGCACTTTTGAAAAGACCCCTTCAGATACGAAATAGGGGAAGAGCCCTAGGCTCTTCCCCTATCGGTGACGCTACGAATCCGAAGATTCGACTGTCGATGGGCTTAGGCCAGAGAAGCTTTGGCTTTTTCGACAATCGCAGCGAAGGCTGCTTTTTCGTTCACTGCCAACTCGGCCAGAACCTTGCGATCGATCTCGATGGCTGCTTTTTTCAGACCAGCGATCAAACGGCTGTAAGACAGACCGTTTACACGCGCGCCGGCGTTGATACGAGCGATCCACAGAGCGCGGAACTGACGCTTGCGCTGACGGCGGTCACGGTAGGCGTATTGGCCAGCCTTGATTACCGCTTGCTTGGCGACACGGAACACGCGCGAACGAGCACCGTAATAGCCTTTGGCGAGTTTCAGGATTTTCTTGTGACGGCGACGAGCGACGACGCCACGCTTAACACGAGCCATGAGTTATTCCTCTAGTCTTGACCGAATTAACGAACGCGCAGCATGCGCTCTACTTTTGCGTTGTCAGACGGGTGCATCAAAGATGTACCACGCAGCTGACGCTTACGCTTGGTAGACATTTTGGTCAGGATGTGGCTCTTGAAAGCGTGCTTATGCTTGTAGCCATTCGCTGTTTTCTTGAAGCGCTTTGCAGCGCCACTTTTGGTCTTCATCTTTGGCATGTTCGGTACTCCACAGTGTGGGTGATTACAAATAACCGCAAGGCCTGCCAGTGCCCTGGAGGTTACTTTTTCTTCTTGGGAGCGATGACCATGATCAGCTGGCGTCCTTCCATCTTCGGATGCTGTTCGACCGAACCGTATTCAGCTAAGTCAGCTTCGACCCGCTTCAATAGTTCCATCCCCAGCTCCTGATGGGCCATCTCACGACCGCGGAATCTCAACGATACCTTGGCCCTGTCCCCGTCACTCAGGAAACGCACCAGGTTACGCAACTTGACCTGATAGTCCCCTTCCTCCGTCCCTGGACGAAACTTTACTTCTTTAACCTGAATCTGCTTCTGGTTCTTCTTCGCCGCTGCGACCTGTTTCTTCTTTTCGAACAGGTGCTTGCCGTAATCCATAATCCGGCAAACGGGAGGAACCGCGTCGGCGGAGATTTCCACCAAGTCCAATTTCGCTTCTTCAGCAATACGAAGCGCTTCATCAATAGAGACGATGCCAACCTGCTCGCCATCAGCACCAATCAAACGGACCTCACGAGCCGAGATATTCTCGTTGATCGGGGCCTTGGGTGCAGCTCGTTTATCCTGTCTCATTTCACGCTTAATAGTCATTACTCCAATTCTTGGCGACCACGCCGGGAAACCGCCTGTGCCAGCAATTGGGCGAAATCATCCAGGGGCATGGACCCCAAATCAACGCCTTCACGGGTACGCACAGCAACGGCTCGTGTCTCGACTTCCCGATCTCCGATAACCAGAAGATAGGGAACCTTGAGCAAGGTATGCTCGCGGATTTTAAAGCCGATCTTCTCGTTTCTCAAGTCGCACTTGGCACGGAAGCCGCGCTGATTCAGCGTCCGCTCCACTTCTTCAGCGAAATCGGCCTGTTTGTCAGTGATATTCATGATCACCGCTTGCGTCGGTGCCAGCCACGCAGGGAACGCACCTTCGTAATGCTCGATGAGGATACCTATGAAACGTTCGAACGAGCCTAGAATGGCGCGATGCAGCATGACCGGATGCTGACGGTCGTTGTTTTCACTGACGTATTCGGCGCCGAGACGAATCGGGAGGTTGAAGTCCAGCTGCAGCGTCCCGCACTGCCACACCCGGCCGAGGCAGTCCCTAAGAGAAAACTCGATCTTCGGCCCGTAGAATGCGCCTTCACCTGGCTGCAGGTCGTAGGGCAGCCCGGCACTATCTAACGCAGCGGCTAGCGCGGCCTCCGCCCGATCCCACAAGTCGTCTGAACCGACACGCTTTTCGGGACGAGTCGACAGCTTGAGCTCAATATTGTCAAAACCAAAATCGGAATAGACAGATTGGGTGAGTTTGATAAAAGCGGCTGATTCCGACTGCATCTGCTCTTCGGTACAGAAGATGTGCGCATCGTCCTGCGTAAAGCCCCGCACGCGCATGATTCCATGGAGCGCACCGGAGGGTTCGTTGCGATGGCACGCGCCAAACTCCGCAAGTCGCAGAGGCAACTCGCGATAGCTTTTAAGGCCCTGGTTATACACTTGCACATGGCAAGGGCAATTCATGGGCTTAATTGCGTAATCCCGACTTTCGGACTCCGTGGTGAACATATTCTCCGCATAGTTCGCCCAGTGCCCGGACTTCTCCCAAAGGCTACGATCGACGACTTGCGGCGTACGGATCTCCTGATACCCATTATCACGCTGCACGCCCCGCATGTACTGCTCGAGCACTTGGTATAGCGTCCAGCCGTTGGGGTGCCAAAACACCATACCCGGCGCCTCTTCCTGTGTATGGAAGAGATCGAGGCGCTTGCCGATCTTGCGGTGATCGCGCTTTTCCGCTTCTTCGATGCGCTGGATATAGGCTGCAAGCTGCTTCTTGTCTGCCCAGGCAGTGCCATAGATCCGCTGCAACTGTTCATTCTTCGCGTCGCCACGCCAGTAGGCGCCGGACAGCTTGGTCAACTTGAAAGATTTGAGGAATCGCGTGTTCGGCACGTGCGGGCCGCGGCACATGTCCACGTATTCCTGATGGTAATAGAGACCCATAGTCTGTTCATCAGGCATGTCGTCGACCAGACGCAGCTTGTAATCTTCGCCGCGCGACCGGAATACATCGATCACTTCCGAACGAGGCGTGACCTTCTTGATCACGTCATATTCGGTATCGATAAGCTCCCTCATGCGCGCCTCGATCGCCGCCATGTCGTCAGGAGTAAAGGGGCGCTCGAATGCGATGTCGTAATAAAATCCTTCAGCGATTACCGGGCCGATGACCATTTTGGCTGAGGGATACAATTGCTTAACTGCATGCCCAACCAGGTGAGCGCAGGAGTGCCGAATAATCTCCAGCCCCTCTTCATCCTTTGGCGTGATGATTTGCAGGCTTGCATCCTTGTCGATCAGATCGCACGCATCGACCAGGCGACCATCGACCCTGCCCGCGAGCGTTGCCTTGGCGAGACCAGCCCCAATGGATTGAGCAATCTCAGCTACGCTGACCGGTTGATCGAATGAACGCTGACTGCCGTCGGGAAGAGTGATGATGGGCATGGCGCCTCCTCTCCTAGTGGTGACCCCTACCAAAGGCCACGTGGGTTGGGATGAGCCAGGAAAGCGGCCAGCCGATTAGCCCGCCGTACAATGGCAGGAGCTCTAAAGCTGATCGACCGAACCGAAGTCACTGGAAACATTTAGAAAGCCGAGATACTTCCAGGGAAGCAGCCCAACTGACAAGCAATGCATAAAAAAAGGGTCGCTACTGCGACCCTTTTTTCGGAATTGGTAGGCACAATTGGATTCGAACCAACGACCCCCACCATGTCAAGGTGGTGCTCTAACCAACTGAGCTATGTGCCTCCGATGGACGCGCATTCTAGAGATACGCCCGAGGGAGTCAAGTACTTTTTTCGCTAAGCCACTGAATAGTTGAATTTTTTGAATGAAGCGAGGCTGTAAACCGTGTCATTGGTGGCAACCACCGGTCCGCAGCGTTACGATCTTCGTCAAATATTCAGAACAGGCTTCTTCAAAATGCCGAACACATCCTATCCCGCGTCCTATTACGCTGCTTCAGCGAACCAAGCCCCGCAGCGCCCGCCCCTTGTGGCGTCGGTCGAAACGGATGTATGCGTCATTGGCGCTGGATATACAGGACTTTCGACAGCGTTGTTCCTGGCCGAACAGGGATTCAAGGTCATCGTTCTGGAGGCAGCCAAGGTCGGCTTCGGGGCATCCGGCCGCAACGGCGGACAAATCGTCAATAGCTACAGCCGGGACATCGATAGCGTCGAGCGCAGCGTTCCCGCCCGCGACGCCCAGCTAATCGGTGCAATGGCGTTCGAGGGCGGCCGCATCATCCGAGAGCGGGTTGCTCGATACAACATCCAATGCGACCTTAAAAATGGCGGGGTATTCGCGGCCTTCAACGACAAGCAAATGCGTCATCTCGAGGCCCAGCGCAGCCTCTGGCAGAGCTACGGTTATGACCAGCTTGAACTACTCGACACAAAGGGCATACGCAACGCGGTCGCAAGCGAGCGGTACATCGGCGGCATGCTCGACCATGGCGGCGGCCATATTCATCCTCTAAACCTTGCGCTAGGCGAAGCGGAGGCATTCGAGTCGCTTGGTGGAATCATTCACGAACAAAGCCCGGCCGTCAGGATCGAGCGCGGCCCATCGCCTCGCGTCCACACCGCAACGGGACAGGTATCAGCCAAATACATCGTGGTAGCCGGCAACGCCTACCTGGGCGAATTGATCCCCGAACTTGCGTCTAAATCTATGCCTTGCGGCACACAGGTCATCGCAACCGAGCCGCTCGACGATTCGCTTGCCGCAACTCTGCTGCCACAGGATTACTGCGTCGAAGACTGCAACTACCTGTTGGATTATTACCGGCTTTCTGCGGACAAGCGGCTCATCTATGGCGGCGGCGTCGTATACGGTGCCCGCGACCCGTCAGACATCGATGCCATCATTCGGCCGAAAATGCTCAAGACCTTCCCTCAGCTAGAGGGCGTAAGGACAGAGTTCGCCTGGACCGGCAACTTCCTGCTCACGCTATCTCGCCTGCCGCAGGTGGGTCGGATTGGAGACAATATCTACTACTCGCAAGGCTGCAGCGGGCATGGCGTAACTTACACCCATCTCGCGGGCAAGGTTCTCGCCGAGGCGTTGCGCGGGCAAGCCGAGCGATTCGACGCCTTCGCCAAGCTGCCGCACTACCCATTCCCCGGCGGTCAGCGCTTCAGTGTGCCCCTTAGCGCACTAGGGGCGCTCTACTACAACTTGCGCGACCGATTCGGCTTCTAGCGCGGGCACTCCGGAACCGGACTGCACGCCGCCACCTCGACCGTCGCGGGAAGCCCACCAGTGACGAACCGCGCCTCCGCTGGCGCCTGTCGGGCCGCGCACTGCTGCGCCTGAATGGCTTGTGCTCGACAACCACGCTCAGCCAGTACGTGGGCTAGGTTAGACCAGCCAGCAGCGAAGCCCGGTTCTTTTTGGACGCTGCGTCGCAGCGCCAGCTCGGCGTCCTCTCTGTCGCCGGCCGCATAGGCGCCATTACCCAGCGCAAACCAAGACAATCCGCTCGACCATCGGTCTACGGCCGCACGGTAAGCGCGCCGCGCTGCCTCGTTGCGCCCGGTCTGCTCGAGGTCGCTTGCAGCCTGCAACCAGCGGGCCTCCTCGACTGTCGACGGGAACATGTCTGGCGGCGTCGTCACGACGGCCCATCTGTCACCTTTCATCCAACTGCGCTCGAACTGGCGAAAGCTACCAACCCAGCGGCGCGTCGTACCCGATCGCAGCACGATGGTTTGATTAGTCAGGTCATAGCCCACCACCACCGCAAAGTGCCATTGCGGCCAGCGGTCGAAAGCCAGGTTCTGCAGCACCAGAACAGGATTGCCGGCCGCGACTTCCGCCAAGACCGACTCGAGGCGTGGCGACAGGCGATAAACCAGCAGGTCATGCGCACGCGCAGCCGCAACCATCTCTACCTGCAAGCTGCCTTTGCGCTCCGGAATATAGACCCGCCCGACGAGACGCTCGGGATCGGTATCGACCCCCCGCTGGGCCAGCACGGTCGCGAGTGCCGCCGGACCGCACTGGTAGTCCTCCTGCGGGAAGAACGGCGTTTGTTCCAGCTCGAACCTGGTCGGGAGCTGCGCAGTGTCAAGCGGCACGAGTGGAGACCGCGCGCAGGCCCCGAGCAGGCCGAGCATCAACAGCGATACGAATGCTCGAATCAACGGTTAATGCAGTTGATGAAGTTGAAAATATTAGTTGCGCAGAGCATGTCGGTGATGATGAAGATCACCAGAAAAAGCACGATGATGCCTACGGCGCCTGCGCCCGCAGGCGCCTGGTCGAGCTGCTGATTGAATTGCGCAAGTTCGGCCGGGGTCAGGCTGTTGATTCGCTGCTCTACCTTGGCACGATCGACACCCATCGATTCGAGCTTCTTCTGTACGTCCTGGTCATCGAGCATTACCCGCAACTGTTCCCGGTCAATTTGCTGCTGATGTTCCGCCACGATTTCGGGCGTGCCGATCATTGCAGCTTGAGCGAACGGAATCTGGGCGAACAACATGAAGTGCAAAGCTGCCAGAACACCGGCCACACGCTTGAGAAGAGGGGAATTGAACATGGCGAAACTCCTTGATTGTTATTGGCTCCGCTCGGTCGCAAAGAGCCATCACCGCTAAGACGTCATCCAGGTTCCGCCAGTTCCCCGACAAGCTGCCTCGCCTCACGCCCCCTGCATCGGCCGCGGCCCCTCGCTATAGTGAGGGTTCGAATCATCAGAAGGAGATCTCATGCAACCAATCAAGACTTTCGCAGGGCTTTTACTCGCGCTGGCTGCAGCAGGCTGCCAGACCAGCGTCGAACAGCCTGTAGTAACACAGGCACCGCCAGACCGGTGCGACGCTTCTGCGGTGCGGCAGCTGGTCGGCGAGCGCGCAACACCGGAACTGCTCGACGAAGCACGGGAACAGAGCGGCGCGATGACGGCGCGAATCATCCGCCCGGACGACGTTGTCACGCTCGAGTACAACGGCCAGCGCCTGACGCTGTATACGGACGAAGCCCTGCAGGTTCAGCGAATCAGCTGCGGCTAGGTTCAGCCGCGCCCTGTACCGCCACAGGGCGCATCGCTAATGCTCGCGTCTCACCTGGTACACCGCGCTATAAGAAGCTACTGAGGTACGGCGCGACGCACGTGAAAATGAGTCGCGGAAACTGGCCTTGGCGGAGTCAGCAGGAAAGTAAAGCCGTAGCGTTTGACGAATGCCTGCACAACAAGCGGCGCGGCGATGCCGACCAAGGTTCCGAGAATGAGATGCGCCGGGATGTTTTCGATGCCTAAGAAGCTAGCCAAGACTACACGCAGCCCGCTACCCGCCAGAATGTGCACCAAGTAGATCGTCATTGACGATGCACCGATGAACAACAGCCACTCGATCCGCACCCGCCCGAGCCACATCGACAGCGAGACCATGAACAGGATCGATATCGCCGCGAGCGCCAACACGGGCATCCCGCCGACTGTCCAGTTCAAGCCGAACGTTATATGGAAGAGGTACTGGCCGATCACAAATAGCGCACCGAATATCCATGTCAGCTGGACGTGGCGCGCCAGAAAGTACTGCTTTATTTCGTTGAAGAAAACGCCAAGGGCGAAGAACACCGCGTTGCCAAATACAAACGAAGAAATCGTTCCGAACGCCAGTTCCGCCTTGAATATATAGAGGACAGCAAAGCCGAGCGTGATCGGCAAAAACAACCTACGGCTTGCTCTCCAGTAGACGAATGAGCAAACGACGAAGATAAAAAACAGCGCGTACAGAAACCAGAACTGCGCGCGCGGCGACCACAACAGCGACAGCACCTCGGCAACCGTAACGTCCCCGTTTGTATACCTCGATAGCACAACCTCGATGAAACCCTGCAGCAGCGACCAAATAATGAAGGGGTACGCCACGGTATCGATCTTATTGACGATCAACCCAGTCTTGCCGCGTTTAATCAGGGAGTCGTAGAAAAACAAGCCGGAGAGGAAAAAGAACAGCGGCATGTGGAAGCTGTAGATGATGCTATCGACGAGCACATAACGCGTCTCTTCCATGGGTAACCCTGCGTTGAAGACGCCGCGAGCGACGTGCCCATATACAACCAGAATGATCCCGATGGCCTTGGCATAGTCGACCCAAGCGTTACGTTCCTGCATTGCATTCTCCTTGTCCAATGCCTTACCGGACGGGTACCAGCGAGAACTGGCGCGAGTTGGCAGCAATAGACAATCAAAAGCGCTATCGGTTTATTACCGATCGAAACAGGCGATGAACGACATGAACTGCACGAACGAAACGACACCCGCCGCCCGGACGCTGGCCCTGGGCGGAGGCGGGTACCCGGTCAAGAGAAGAGTTCAGAGAACGGGATGAAGCGGACCGGTTCTCCCACTTCCACGGTGCGGTGTTCGATAACCTCGACCAAGCCATCTGCCCAGACAGCGCTACGCAGTATCGACGAGCTCTGGTTTGTATAAGGTACAGCCCTACCCTCCTCCAGCCGCACGCGGAGATATTCACGGCGACTACCCGGGCGTGGCCAGTCGAACCCAGCGGGGACCGTGAAGCTCATCGGCCTGACAGCCTTTGCGCCCATCCGGCGCAGGATATAGGGGCGTGCCAAGAGCCCGAAGGTAACCAAAGTGGACGCTGGATTGCCTGGCAGCCCGAGCACGGCAATGCCGTTGTAACGTCCAAAGGTAAGCGGCTTGCCGGGCTTGATTGCCAATTTCCAGAAATTGAGCTCACCTGCCTCTCGAAGCGCTTGCCCGAGAAAATCCGCTTCGCCGACCGAAACTCCACCGGTGGACAAAATAAGGTCTGCGTTATGCAGCGACCCAAGGCATTGGCGAACCGCCTGCAAGTCGTCCGGCAGGATGCCCATGTCCATCACGTCGCAACCGAGGCGACGGAGCCAGTCCCGCAGCAGGGTCCGGTTACTGTTATAAATCTGACCGGGCATCAGCGGCTTGCCCGGCTCGACAAGTTCGTCACCAGTCGAGATCAGGGCAACACGAAGGTGGCGGCTGACGCGCAGCTCAGCACACCCCAGGGACGCCGCCAGCGCCAGTTCCACCGGCCCCAGCCGTGCACCCGCATGCAGTACCGTGGCACCCTGCGTCACTTCACCCGCCCGTGGGCGGACGTGCTGACCGGCACGGACAGGCTGCTGAAACCGGACTCGCCCGTCGTCGAGCACCTCTACATTTTCCTGCATCTCAACGCTGTCGGCCCCCTCAGGGATCGGAGCCCCGGTGAAGATACGCGCGCAGCATCCAGGCTGAAGCGGGAGCGGATGAGTGCCAGCGAAAATCTTCTGACACACCACTAATGGCTGCGCCTCGTCGCCGGCGCGCAACGCGTAACCGTCCATGGCGCTGTTAGGCCACGGCGGCAGATCGAGTGACGCAATCAATGGCTCGGCAAGCACGCGCCCATGCGCCTGATCGAGGCTGACCGGAATCTGGCCAAGCGAAGGCGCTGCATCGGCCTGTGCCAGCAGCTCAGCGAGCGCATCCTCAACCGACATCAGTCCGGCAGGCATCATCCGCGCGACTCGCAAGGCTGAGCCTTTTTCAGGTGCGCCACGAAGTTGCAGGGGCTATGTCGAGCGTCCAATTGCTCGGCAAGGATGCCATCCCAGGCAGTGCGGCAAGCATTGGTCGAGCCGGGCAGGCAGCATACGAGCGTCGAATTGGCCAAACCTGCTAATGCTCGGGACTGAACAGTCGAGGTGCCGATGTCGGCGACCGATATCTGGCGGAACAACTCACCAAACCCATCGACTTGCTTGTCCAGCAAACAGGCGACTGCTTCGGGCGTACTGTCACGGGCAGTGAAACCCGTCCCCCCCGTGATCAGCACCACTTGTACTTCCTCCTCCGCAATCCAGGTCGCGACTTGCGCCCGAATGCGATACAGGTCGTCCTTGAGCAGAACACGAGCAGCGAGCCGATGACCGGCCGTCTGCAAGCGGTCCACGAACAGCTGCCCCGACGTGTCAGTTTCGAGCGAGCGGGTATCGCTTACCGTCAGGACGGCGATATTGAGGGGAACGAACAACTGATCGGCGAGATGGCTCATGGAAGCGGGCATCCGGTTGTTGAGGTGATTTTTGGGTGTTATATCACAGGCTTTTGCCGGAGCAGCCCATGGGGACCGCCACACTCGCACACTGCTCGATCCTGATACTTGCCGGAGGTCAAGGCAGCCGCATGGGTGGCCTAGACAAGGGCTTGGTCGATTGGCACGGCAAGCCGTTCGTAGCCTGGATCCATGACGTAGCGCGTCCGCTGACCGACGAGCTGCTGATCTCTTGCAACCGAAATCAAGACCGCTATGCCTGTTTCGCCGATCGCCTCGTGGGCGATGCCGAACCGGGCTATCCCGGTCCGCTCGCGGGCATCATGGCAGGCCTGGCCGCCTCACGTGGGCGGTGGACCCTGACACTCCCGTGCGACTCGCCCCGCATCGATCAGAGCCTACTGCAACAGATGTACGAAACGGCTTTGCTCACCCCCCGCCTACCGCTGATGGTCAGGCAGAGCGGTCGCTGGCAACCATTGTTTTGCGTCATCCCAACGCATCTATCCGCTGAGATCGAAGCGGCATGGCACGCCGGAGAGAGGAGTAACTACCGAGTCCTCGAGCGCCTCGGCGCCCAAGCACTCGACCTCGAGCCTGACGATGAGCGATTGGTCAACCTGAACTCCGCGGATGTGATGGCGCTGCATGCACCTGCAGGGGGAACTTAGGCCTTTGGCGCACCGTCACAACCGCAACCACAGAGGAGAATTCGACATGCGTTCAAGAACCGGTTTGGTAGTGGCATTGATCGCCGGGTTATCGTTGCTGGGCGGCTGCTCGACCCCCACCGTGATCACGCTCAACGATGGACGAGAAATCCAGACCCTCGACCGACCGGACTATGACGACGACTCCGGCTTCTACGAATACGAAGGGCTCGACGGCAAACCCGGAAAGGTCAACAAGGATCAGGTTCGGACCGTTCAGGAGCTTTAAACACACGAAACAGCACGGCGGAGCCCCGCTCCGCCCTCTTCAAAATGGCCTTTCCAACCCCTTGTCGACGCACATTTTTTCTGTAGAATGCGCGCCAGCTTCGGAGCGTAGCGCAGCTTGGTAGCGCGTCTCGTTCGGGACGAGAAGGTCGCTGGTTCGAATCCAGTCGCTCCGACCATATCCCGCCCTGCTGATATGCAGGCATGAAAGAACCGGCCAATAAGCCGGTTTTTTATGCCTGTGATTTAGCGCAAGTGTATTGCCAGCGCTGTGCCGGTAATCAGCTCACGAATCGCACGACTTGCTCCGCCTCGAATGGCCAATCCAGCTCGGCGCCGGTGTCCACCCGCCGCAGTACCGGAATTCGCAAACCGTACGCATCGATCCACTCCGGCTTATCTACGATATCGACGAGTTCCACCAGTAAGCCATGCTCCACCAACGGCATGATTTCGGCCTCGGCCTGCTCGCAGAGGTGGCATCCCAGCGTCCCGAAAAGTTGACATTCAGGCAACATTGCAATTTCCGGCAGTTCAAAAAGCTGAATTTTAGCAGCCGCACTCAACTGGAATGGATTTTCAGATAGCGCGAGTTGCATTCCACTGCCTCAAGAACTGTGAACTTCCCCTCAGTCGAACGACGGTTTGATTAAGGGAATCGACTCAGCGGAAGCAAAACGCTAGGATGCGGCAGCCCAAGCAGGCGGAGAGCTGCAGGGTCGGCCGTGAGAGCTGGCGTATCGTTGGCGGGAAAGATCAACAAGTGATCCCTTACCAGCACGAGCGCAGGAAGTCTGAACAGCTACCACGTCGCCAGGTACGCCCGAAAGACTAAGGTCTAAAGGCTTAATCATGTATGTAATGCTTTATTGCATGGCGCCGTTAGAGCGACTTCAGAGCATCATCCAACGAGGAGAAACAAGAAATGCTCAAGACCCCCATCGCGCGTGGCGTGGCACTCGCCACTCTGGGAGCAACCCTGGCCATCCCGACCATGGCCCAAGCTGCATTCGTTGACGACAGCAAAGTCAACTTGGAACTGCGGAATTTTTACTACAACAGCGATAACCGCTCAGTTGCATCTGATAAACAGTCCAAATCAGAAGAGTGGGCGCAGGGCTTTATCCTGCGCGCTGAGTCTGGCTATACAGAGGGCACCGTCGGCTTCGGCGTAGACGCGCTTGGTCTTTTGGGCGTTAAGCTGGACTCCGGTCGCGGTCGCACTGGGACTGGCCTGCTCCCTATCGACAATGATGGTTCGGCTCCAAATGAATACTCCGAACTTGGCCTAACCGCTAAGGCGAAGATTTCTAATACGGTTCTAAAGGTTGGCACTCTTGAGCCTAAGAACATGGCCGTTGCTCGCAGCGATTCGCGCCTGCTTCCACAGACCTTCAAAGGCGGCCAGCTAGTTTCTCAAGAAGTAAAAGGCTTGACGCTTGACGTTGGGTATCTGACTGAAGTGAACGAGCGCAACGACTCCCACTACGACGACCTCCAAGCGCAGCTCAGAGGCGGTGCTACCCAGAACGAGATCGATAATTTTATCTTCGCTGGCGCTAGCTATAAGCTTCTGGAGAATCTGACAGGCAGCTATTACTACAGCAACCTGGAAGAAGCATACAAGCAGCACTCCTTTAATTTGATTCACGTGCAGCCACTTGGCGAAGGACAGTCTCTAAAGACCGATCTGCGTTACGCTCGGTCAACTGACGACGGTTCGTCCACAGTTGACAACAAGGCCTTCGGCGCCATGGTCACTTATTCCTTGAGTGGTCACAGCTTTGGTCTCGGCTACCAAAAAATGAGCGGCGATACTGGCTTCGCATACCTGAATGGCACGGACCCGTACCTTGTCAACTACGTAATGATCAGCTCGGATTATGCCAATGCTGACGAGAAGTCCTGGCAGGCTCGTTACGACTACAACTTCGCTGCAATCGGCATTCCCGGCCTAACGTTTATGACCCGATACGTCACCGGAGACAACTTTGACTTCGGAACCAACACTGGCCGTAACGGCAAGGAATGGGAACGTAACACCGATATCGGTTATGTCTTCCAAGAAGGCTCGCTTAAGAATCTTGGTATTAAGTGGCGCAACGGTACATACCGTAGCAACTCCACTCGCGACATCGACCAGAACCGTCTGATCGTCAGCTACACCATCCCGCTGATGTAAGCGAGACTGGCCAATGCTGTAAAAGAAACCCGCTTCGGCGGGTTTCTTTTTGCCTGTGATCACGCTCTGCCAGTACCGATTCGCTCGGTTAACGAAGCGGGAACCTTAGGCGGCAATCCGGGCTCTGACCTTGAGGCACCGGGACCTTTTGTCCCTGGAAGACTCGAGAGGAGCTGCAGATGTCTACCGAATCGACTTTCGGCACCACCGACAACACCCCAATCCCTGATGGAAATACCGAGAGCACCACTTCGTCGCTGATCAACATGTCAGCGCATCGTCGCAACCTTCAGGCCGCGCAAAACGCGATGATCAAGGAGTTCCACACCCTGATCGCCGATACCGAGCGGCTGCTCAAACACACCCAGGATACGGCTGGCACCCAGACGCAAGAATTGCGCGGCAAGATCAATGCGAACCTCGGCCGGGCCCGCCAGATGTTGAAAGATCAAGAAGGCACGCTCAGGGAGCAAGGCCAGGCGGCCATTCAGTGCACCGAGGAATATGTGCATACGCATCCATGGCAGTCGATCGGCATCGCCGCCGGGGTTGGCTTTCTCCTGGGCCTGATCACCCGCCGCTAATGGGGGCCGAGCCAATGCAAGGCGATAGAACCGATGAAGCGCCGACACCTTCGATCAAGAGACTGGGTGGTGCCATCGCCGGTCTGCTGCAGGGCCACCTCGAACTGATCGGCATCGAGATCCAGGAGGAGCGGGTACGGGTTTTCAAGCTGTTCCTGCTTGCCAGTATCAGCCTAATCCTGGGCCTGCTGATCTTGGTAGGGCTGTCGGCCGCCGTGGTGATTTTGTTCTGGGACACGCACCCCATCGGGGCGATCCTGGTGCTTTGCCTGGCATACGCCATCGGCATGATCATTTGTGTGATCCGCGCCGCCAGACTGGCCAAGGAAAGCGCAGCGCCATTCCAGGCAACGGTCGAAGAATTGTCACGCAACAGGGAGCGACTGATGCCATGAGCCTTCCCCTGAGCTCGTCCAGTGATCTAGCCATGCGTAAGGATCTGGTTCGCCTGCGTATGGAAATGAATCGCCAACAGATCCTTTACCATTCGCAGCCACTGGCGCATCCCTTTCAGCGTCTGTCCAGCATGGTCGGTATGGGCGGTAACCGTGGTCACCACGAATCGCCGCACACAGTCAAAGGTCCGTTGATGATTGCCGCTACCGTTCTGCTCGCCCTGTTCGGCAAACGGCTCGGCAAGGTAGGAACGCTGGCCAGGCTGGGTATCACGCTGTATCCACTGGCACGGCGCCTGCGACGATGAATGTAGGCGCTCATCGCCGTCACGCCAGGTCATAAGCGAAAACCCGGCCACCGACCGGTGTCGATTCGTCGTGCAGTGCGATACGCTGACGGCACCGGCCGCCTGGGAAACAGTGCGGCGGCGATTCTTAGGCTGGAACAAGGAGAGGGTTTTGGACTGGCAAACGCTGCTGAACCGTGAACGACTCGGAAAGTCCGTTCATAGCACCGACGAGCTCGGCCGAAGCCCCTTCCACAAAGATCATGATCGGATCATCTTTTCCGGGGCGTTCCGGCGCCTCGGCCGCAAGACCCAAGTGCATCCCGTCTCCAGCAACGATCATATCCATACACGTCTGACCCACTCGCTCGAGGTGAGCTGCGTCGGCCGTTCACTGGCCATGCGTGTCGGCGAAGTGTTACGTGACCGGCTACCCGAATGGTGCAGCACGGCGGACCTGGGCATGATCGTGCAGTCTGCCTGTCTGGCACATGACATTGGCAACCCGCCGTTTGGCCATTCTGGCGAAGACGCCATTCGCTACTGGTTCCAGCAGGCCGCTGGCCGCGGCTGGCTGGACGACATGAGCGATGCGCAACGCGGCGACTTTCTCAACTTCGAGGGCAACGCTCAGGGCTTTCGCGTACTGACCCAACTCGAATACCACCAGTTCGATGGCGGCACCCGCCTGACATACGCAACGCTTGGGACTTACCTGAAATACCCCTGGACGTCACGGCATGCCGAGGCGCTGGGTTACAAGAAACACAAGTTCGGCTGTTACCAGAGCGAGCTTCCGCTACTCGAGCAGATCGCCACCAAATTGGACCTTCCGCAAATCGACGCCCACCGCTGGGGGCGCCACCCACTGGTTTATCTCATGGAGGCGGCTGACGACATCTGTTACGGCCTGATCGATTTGGAAGACGGGCTCGAAATGGACCTGCTCGAATATGCCGAGGTCGAATCGCTGCTGTTGAATCTGGTCGGCGACGACCTGCCGGAAACGTATCGGCAGCTCGGCCCCAACGAATCCCGGCGCCGCAAACTGGCCATCCTTCGGGGCAAGGCGATCGAGCATCTGACCAACGCCGCGGCACGCGCCTTCGTCGAACAACAGGAGGCGTTACTGGCCGGCAAGCTCGTTGGAGACCTGGTTGAACACATGCACGGCCCCGCCAAGCAATGCGTCGTCCAGGCGAAGGCCATCGCCCGGCAGAAGATTTTTCAAGACAAGCGCAAGACGCTTCACGAGATCGGCGCCTACACCACACTCGAAATCTTGCTGAACGCCTTTTGCGGGGCCGCGCTCGAGCAACATGGCGGGCGCACGCCTTCGTTCAAGAACCGCCGCATCCTCGATTTGCTGGGTAGCAACGCGCCCAGGCCTGATTGGAGCCTGTACCAGTCCTTCATGCGGATGATCGACTTCATTGCCGGCATGACCGACAGCTACGCAACGGAAATGGCGGGCGAGATGACCGGACGCTCGAGCCCGACGTGAGCAATATGCGTAAATCGTTCTGGCGGTACCTCGGTTGGCAACCCGGCCGCCCTGCGTGGGGACCGGCCATGGTTGCCGGCTTGGGCTGCGCGTTGCCATTGCTGCTTGGGCTGTTCAGTGGCCATCCGGGCTTCCTCTGGGCTACCGTCGGTGCCTTTCAGGCGGCGAAGGCCAATCCTCTGCACCGCTTCGGCATGTTGCGGATGCTGCTCTTGATTGCACTGGGGGCGGCCAGCGCCGGTCTTGGCTTCTGGTCCGCCACGCACTCATTGATCAGCCTCGGGTTGTTTGCGTTTTACGGCTTGCTGCTCGCCTGGCTGCAACGTTACGGCGCCGAAGCGGGGAAACTCGGCATTGGCCTGGCCATCTGCCTGTGCCTAGGCCAAGGGCAGCACGGCATTGGTGATTTCAACAACCCGCAAGCGATCGCGATGCTCTTCGCGCTGGGCGGGCTCTGGGTGACCTTACTGGCGTTCGGTCTACGAGGCATGCACGGGCTGCGCATGTGGCCTTACATGCCCCGGCTGCTGAGTTTGCTCAAAGTGTTGCGCCGGCGTGCCAGGCGAACGCCAATCCGCCAGTGGCGGCTGCACGCCCTCACCTACATCCTTGCCGCAGCCCTGGGTGGGCTGATCGTAACCTTGGCAGATTTGCCCCGTGGCTACTGGCTGACGCTGGCCGTTTTCACCACGCTTCAAATGGATCTGCAACGCAGCCTCATCCGTGCGATGCAGGCGAGCCTTGGCATTCTCGGCGCGGCGGCCATCCTGATATACATGGGGCACAGCCTGGCCGATCCGCCGATGATGGTGATGATCATGCTGCCGTTGGTAATGCTCAGCCGCGCTTTTCAGGCGCATCACTATGGTTTGTTCGTCCTGCAGACGACACTGAGCTTTGTCTTGCTCGCCGAGACGCTGGCGCAAGACTGGGAGTTGCCACAACTAAGGCTGGTCAATGCCAGCATCGGTGTCGGCGTGGCCTTGGCCACGACCTTGCTGGTGTATCTGTTGCGTCGCCTGGCGGCCCGGATCGCGTTGCGCAGAGCCGGGCCGACAATCGACCGGAACGATTCGATCACGCCTTGACGTTGATCTCGTTCTCCGGATACCAGACATCCATCAAGGGGCTGACGTTGGCCTCAGCCAGTTCACTGCGCCCTTTCAGCCAGGCCTCGACCTGAGCGCGCTGCTCTTCGCTGACCGAACCGCGACTCGCCAGGCAGACGAACCCGTAATCTTCGCCACCCACATAGCCCAGGCCGTGGGCCTCGATGGCGTCCGTCAGGAAGGTCTCGAGGAACGCGTCGACCGCCTTCGAGTCGAGGCCGTCCTGGTAAGTCAGTGTCACTTCGAAGCCCAGCTCCTGAAATTCATCGACGCACAGCTTTTTGCGCAGACGACGCGAGCGATTGGTAGCCATTGGTACGGTCCTTTTTCTCGGTGGTTAACGGCGCGCACTCTAACAGCAACCCGGATGCAGCGCGATTACAGCTCGCCCTGAGGTAGCAGTCCGTCTGGAATTGCTGCTTGGGCGCATGCTCCTTTTGCAGACAACCCAGACACACGGCTACGCTTGTCATTGAGACGTACGTCACCCTGGGTGGCGAGCCTGAAAGCTCGCCCCTTCCCTGACCGCTGTAGGGAATTTTCATGTCATCGAAACCAATCGCTGTACCTGCCGCTCCCGTTCATCGGAGCCGCACCTTTCCATTTTTGCAGCATCTTGCCGCACTTGCGCTTGCCCTGCCCCTGGCGTTCCCGGCGGCAGCCGCGACAGTCAACCAGGCACTTCCGCCCCGGGTCGCGGAAGCACTGAAGGCGAACAAAATCGAAAGCAGTGCCCTGTCTCTCGTCATGTTGCCGCTCAATGGCGACGGAGCGCCGACCTTCGTCAACGCCGATGTGTCGGTCAATCCAGCCTCGACAATGAAGCTTGTGACCACCTACGCCGCGCTCGAACTGCTGGGGCCAAATCATCAGTGGAAAACCGAGTTTTACGCCGACGGCCCGGTGGAAGACGGCACCCTGAACGGCAACCTCTACCTCAAAGGTGGCGGCGACCCGAAGCTCAATATGGAAAAGCTCTGGCTGTTGCTGCGTGACCTGCGCGCCAACGGCGTAAAAACGGTCACAGGGGATC
Organism: Stutzerimonas chloritidismutans; assembly: GCF_051486945.1. Lineage (GTDB taxonomy): Bacteria > Pseudomonadota > Gammaproteobacteria > Pseudomonadales > Pseudomonadaceae > Stutzerimonas > Stutzerimonas chloritidismutans_B. The sequence continues at coordinate 759,970 of NZ_JAHVDX010000001.1, forward strand.
TGGTGCTCGACCGTAGCCACTTCGTGCAGCCCAGCCTGCCGGTGTTCGACGATGACGGCAACGACAAGAACAAGCCCTTCCTGGTCGGCCCCGACTCGTTGCTGGTCAATCTGAAGGCGCTGCGTTTCATTGCCCGTAACGAGAGCGGTGACGTTCAGGTGATGGTCGAACCACCGATTGCCTCAGTGCGCATCGATAACCGCATCCAGGCCTTGCCCCGCGCGAAATGCCCGGGCTGGCCCGATGTCCGCTACAACCCGATGGAAAACGAGGACGGCAGCGTGACAGTCGTTGCAACCGGCAAGCTGGCCGCTGGTTGCAGCGGGCAAAGCTACCTGGCGTTGCTCGACCACCAGCGCTACGCGGCCGGCGCGGTACGCGCCATCTGGAAGGAACTGGGCGGCAGCATCCTCGGGCATGACCGTGTCGCGCAGGTGCCGGACGATGCACGGATGGTCGCTCGTGCCTATTCGCCTGACCTCGTCGAGATCATTCGGGACATCAACAAGTACAGTAATAACACCATGGCGCGGCAGCTGTTCCTCAGCCTGGGCGCCGCCATGCGCACCGACGCGGACCAGGACGATGCCAAGGCCGCTCAGCGCGTCATCCGTCAATGGCTGGCGAAGAAGGGCATCATTTCGCCGCACCTGGTGATGGAAAACGGTTCGGGGCTATCACGCGCAGAGCGCGTCAGTGCGCGCGAGATGGCGTCGCTGTTGCAGGCGGCGTGGCAGAGTCCGTATGCGGCGGAATTCATCTCGTCGATGCCGCTGGCAGCGGTCGACGGCACCATGCGCAAGCGGCTGCGTAATACGGCGGTCGCCGGCAAGGCGCATATCAAGACCGGGACGTTGAACACCGTGCGCGCAATTGCTGGCTACAGCCGCGACGGCGATGGCAGCACCTGGGCGGTGGTCGCGATCCTCAATCACCCACGCCCATGGGGCGCCTCGGCCGTGCTCGACCAGGTCCTGGTCAGCCTCTACAACCGCCCGAGACAGAGTACGGCCCAACGTTGAACCGGCCCGCCCCGGGAGTCATCGCGCCTGAATCTTCCAGGCGCGATGAATCTTCGGATTGCGCCGGAAATCCTCGTCTAGCGTCGTTGCGCTGATGTCCTCGACCGCATAGCGCTCGGCAATACTTGCATCGAGGGCGAACTTGCGGAAGTTGTTCGAAAAATACAGCGTGCCGCCCGGCGCAAGCCGTGCCATTGCCAAGTCCAGCAAGGCTACGTGGTCACGCTGAATGTCGAACACCCCTTCCATGCGCTTGGAGTTCGAAAACGTCGGCGGGTCGATGAAGATCAGCTCGTACTCGCCGCGATCGGCTTCCAGCCAGGCCATGACATCGGCTTGTTCCAAACGCTGACGGTCCGATAAACCGTTGAGCGCCAGATTGCGTCGAGCCCAGTCGAGGTAGGTCTTCGACAGGTCCACACTGGTGGTACTGCGCGCACCGCCTTTGGCTGCATGCACTGTCGCCGTCGCGGTGTAGCAGAACAGGTTGAGGAAGCGCTTGCCGGCGGCTTCTCGGGCGATGCGAAGGCGCATCGGGCGGTGGTCGAGAAACAGGCCGGTATCCAGGTAGTCAGTCAGGTTGACCAGCAGCCGCACGTCACCTTCCCTGACCTCGCGGAAGGCACCTTCGCTCGCCTGGCGCTCGTACTGCCGCGTACCGCTCTGGCGCTCACGCCGCTTGACCACAACTCGGTCACGCCCGATACCCAGTGCAGGCGGAATCGCCGCGAGCGCATCGAACAGCCGCGCCTGCGCCTTGTCCGGGTCGATCGACCGCGGCGGCGCATACTCCTGCACGTGAACCCAATCGCCATATAGGTCCACCGCCAGCGCGTATTCAGGCATGTCCGCATCGTAGAGGCGGTAGCATTCGATTCCTTGCTTGCGCGCCCACTTGCCGAGCTGGCGCAGATTCTTCTGTAGTCGATTGGCGAACATCTGCCCGCCTTCGCTGAGCCGGGCTGTTTCGACAATACCTGGCTCGCCTGCCTCCGTTGCGCGCTGCGCGCCGCGCTGGCCCGTGACGAATTGCTCCGGCGTAACGCGGATCAGCAACAGCTTGCACGCCAATGCGCCGTTCCAGAACGCGTACTGCTTGTGACTACGAATGCCCATTCGCTTACCCAGCTCTGGCGCGGACGTGAGGACCGCTGCGTCCCAGCCAAGGCATGCCTGGCGGAGGCGCTCGCCCAGGTTCTGGTAGAGGTACACCAGACTGGCCTCGTCACCGAGTCTTTCGCCATAGGGCGGGTTGCAGACGACCAGGCCCTTCTGATTCTGATCGGGACGCGGCTCGAAAGTCGCCACATCACCCTGATAGATTCGAATCCAAGTGCTCAGCCCAGCGCGCTCTACGTTGTTGCGCGCTGGCTGGATCAGGCGGGGATCGGCCTCGTAGCCACGAATCCACAGTGGCGGCTTCGCCAGCCCTTCGCTCGCTCGCGCCTGAGCCTGTTCGTGCAGGCGGTTCCAGATCGCTGGCACGTGCCCTAGCCAGGCGGTGAAGCCCCACCGCGCTCGCCGCAGATTGGGCGCGATATCGGCAGCCATCATCGCGGCTTCAACCAGAAAGGTACCCACGCCACACATGGGGTCGGTCAACGCGCCGCCTTCAGCAGCGATACGTGGCCAGCCAGCACGGGTCAGCACCGCCGCGGCGAGGTTTTCCTTGAGTGGCGCTGCGCCTTGCTGCAATCGGTAGCCGCGCTGGTGCAGGCTGTGGCCGGACAGGTCTAACGACAGCACCGCCTGGCCACGATCGAGCCGCAAATGGACGCGTACATCCGGATCGACCTTGTCGACGCTTGGCCGCTCGCCAGTCGGTGTGCGCAGGCAGTCGACAATGGCGTCCTTAACCTTCAACGCACCGAAATGACTGTTGTCGATACCAGAGCCATGACCGCTGAATTCGACCGCCAGGCTCCCGCTGGGCAGCAGGTGATCAGCCCATTCCACCTGCTGCACGCCCTGGTAAAGCGTCTCGGCATTGCTCGTGGCGAAGCGGTGCAGCACCAGCAATACGCGGTTTGCCAGACGCGACCAGAGGCAGAGCCGATAGGCGACCTCCATCGAGCCCGTCCCACGGATCGCGGCGGTCTGCTCGCGAGCGTCTTCGAGCCCGAGGCTCAAGGCCTCCTCAAGTAGCAGGCCTTCGAGCCCCTTGGGACAGGTGAGGATGAGTTCGTGGCGGTCAGTCATGGCGAATCCAGATGGGTGGTCGGTCAGCAGTTACATGCGGACCGGCTTACCCGGCATTACACCGAGCAAGCGCTTAAAGGTGGCCGCGCCGGGCATTGCGGCACGATAGCGATAACTTCAACACATAGGTCTGGCCTCCCTTATGGGACAGACCTTGGTTTCGTTACGTGCTTATTACAAAACGATCATTCCCGCCTCGAAGGCATTGCGTTAGAAATCGACTCAGTCCGGCGTCGCAATGACGCGCGGTAGAACCCCGCCACGCCGGCAGCGGGGTTCGTTGGCAGTCTACTGCCAGACCTCGCCTTGAGGTCACAGGAACACCAGTCAACCACTGAGGGCAATACCCAATGAGAAGACTCAAGCGTGATCCGATGGAACGAGCTTTTTTGCGCGGTTATCAGCATGGCATTCAAGGCAAATCTCGCGACTTATGTCCCTTTTCCCATACCGAAGTACGTCAGGCCTGGATGAACGGCTGGCGGGAGGGTCGCGGCGACAACTGGGACGGTCTGACCGGCGCGGCCGGTATTCATAGATTGAACGAACTTCACGCGGTCGGTTAACACACCCATCACCGACTTCGACTGGCACGCCCCACCCGGGCGGCGGGCTTAAGGCCCTGGGGCTCCCACCGGGAGCCCCTCCGGGCAATCACTGACTCCCCTGTTTACGGGACGGCAGCGCCGCAATGGCGTCCACAGCTTCACGTATCAACGCCGGCCCTTTGTAGATGAACCCCGTATAGAGCTGCACCAGGCTCGCACCGGCCTCGATCTTCTCGGCTGCATGGCGCCCTTCGGTCACGCCGCCCACGGCGATGATCGGCAGCCGCCCGGCCAGAGTTTCAGCCAGTACCTTAACGGTATGCGTGCTCTTTTCTCGAACCGGCGCGCCGGACAGGCCACCCGCCTCGTCGGCGTGCGCCAGACCGGCTACGCCTTCACGCCCCAGGGTGGTGTTCGTCGCGATGATGGCGTCCATACCCGCGTCCAGCACCGCCTGGCCAACCAGCACGGTCTCGTCGTCCGTCATGTCGGGGGCGATCTTGATCGCCAGCGGGACCCGCTTGCCATGCAGCACCTCGAGGTCTTCGCGGCGCAAACGCAGGGCATCGAGCAAATGTTTGAGCTGGTCGCCGAACTGCAGGCTGCGCAGCCCGGGTGTGTTCGGCGAACTGACATTGACCGTCACGTAACTCGCCTGGTGATAGACCTTGTCCAGTCCCAGCAGGTAATCATCGACGGCCCGCTCGACTGGCGTATCGAAATTCTTACCGATGTTGATACCCAGCACGCCCTTGAAACGCGCCGCGTCGACCCGTTCGAGCAGCGCGTCGACCCCGTGATTGTTGAAGCCCATACGGTTGATGATCGCCTCGGCTTCGGGCAGACGAAAAATACGAGGTTTCGGATTGCCCGGCTGCGGGCGCGGAGTCACGGTGCCAACTTCGACGAAGCCGAAACCCAGCTGGGACAGGCCATGGATCGCCTCGCCGTTCTTGTCCAGCCCGGCCGCAAGACCGACGGGGTTGGGAAAATCCAGCCCCATAACGCGAACCGGCAGGCTCGCCGGGGTCTTATTGAACAACGAATTGAGGCCAAGCCGGCCGCCAGCCCCGATGAGATCCAGTGACAGTTCGTGGGACGTCTCAGGCGTGAACTTGAACAGCAGCTGGCGGGCCAGGTGATACATACGAAACCTTGTTACTCGAAGGGTGGCGCGGGAGTATAGCAGGCCCGGCTGCGATCAAAGCGGGCGGCCGAGCGGGTGAGGTTTCAGCCTAAGCGGCGAAGGCTGACCAGGCGACCTTCGACGAACTCCAGCTCGAATGAACCAAAAACCCCGGCGGTGGTCAGAAATGGGCGCAGATGATGGGCCGGCAGGCTAACACTCGCCCCTTCCCGGCTCTTGATCAGGATACGATTAGCGCGGCCCTGGTAGACAGCCAACAGCCTGTCGGCAGGCAATGCGATGTCCAGTACGAGGTTCGGCATGGAGGCTCCTCAATGATCAGTACGTCGATTTTGCCACCCCTTCGCGTCATCGGTGATGCGTTCACGCGTCGTTTCGACGCGAAAAGGTCAACTAAAGCCGGTGCGCCGGCTGGCGGGCTCTGCCAAACTCCGATCGTAGTTCAACGAGTTCATCCATGATGATGAGCCTGCCAGAGTCGATGCCGACCGTGACCTCCCGAATCTCCAAGTTCGTACAGCGCCTGGGCCTGACCGGACAATCACCGCGCCAGATACTCGATCATGCGAGTCAGGTACGGCTTCCCTTCGCCGCGCTCGAGGAACCCGCGCCCAGCATCTTTTGGCAAGACGGACCCAGCTTGCAGAAGTTCGTCGACCTTCCCCGTGGCGCACTCTCTGGGCCCATCCAGGAAGACAAGGCCCGCGCGCACGCGGCGCTGACACGCCTGGTTCGTAAGGAAGTGAGCCGCTACCCGGCGCTGGACATCCGGCAAATCGACGGCCTCGGCGGCCAGAGCGCCGATGGCAAGCTCTACCCCACCTTCGAAGCCTTCGCTGCGACCCCGGCATGCCGTCAATTGCGCGTCATCAGCTACAAGGATTTCGTGCGTACGCTGAGCGCGGCGTTGCCAGGATTCCAGCGCAACGCACCCATTGAACTGCGCCAGGCCAGCTGGCTTGGCGAGCGCCTCTACTGGTCCGGTGAGCACCACCCTGAGGCCTTCGCCTGCGCCGTGGCCTATGCGCGCCTGCGCGGCCTCGAAGTGCTGTTACCTTGCGAGCTGACCGACTATCGACTCGATCCCAGCGGGCTGCAGGCACTGGATGAGAGCTACCACGCCGTGACCATGCCCGCCCAGGCGTGGAGTGACCGCGCCTTCATGGGGCTGCTGCTGGAAACGAAGATCCCCTACGCAAGACTGACGCTGCTACGCAACGCCAACAATTCAGAGTTGCTCCTGCTGGACAAGCGCGATGCGGCCGCCAATGCCCTGGGTGAAGGGCTCAAGTTCGCCGGGGCGCCTGACATGGTGCATTACATGCGCGACCTGCCGCAGATCACCCGTTTTCGCCTCGGCCATCAGGCCCAGCCGCGCGGTTGATTGGCCCGAGAGTGCCAGACTCCCCCTACCGCCTTTCATAACCTGCACCTATCGCGCCAGCTAATTTCGGCAACCCGCGCCCTCAAAGTAAAACGCCGGGGCATTGGCCCCGGCGTTCCGTACAGCACTGACCCGGTCCGGGTCGGCTCCCCCTTACTGGCGCGGCGGCTCGCCGGCCAGGTCCTGCAGCTCACGGCTCGCCACGGCATACATGGCGTAATCCACGTTCGTGGCGCCACGTAACTCGACCAACATCCGCCGCCAACGCTCGACCTGATAGGCCCGCTGGTCCAACCATTGCTGAACGCGTGCATCCAGATCTTCAGGTGCGCCGCCGGTTTGCAATACCGAGACGGTGATTGCTCGCTGCTGGCTGTCGAGGTCGTCACGGAAACTCTCCCGCGCCAAGCCTTGCCAGGTGTTCTCGACCGGCAGCGCGGTGAGCTGTTGCAGGTACCACGGCAGCTCCAGCGCACCGCCGACGGCGAAGTAGGCCGCCGCCACATCTGCCGGCGGCTGGCCGGTCTCGTCGGCCGCCTCTAGGATCGGCAGCAGCGTGTAGAGGTGGCTGGTACCGGCGACCATGCGTGCCAGCAACTCCGGTACGCCCGCCTCCGTGTACCGCTCGTAGCGCGCCTGCCACAGATCACGGGTGCCGCCCTGCAAGAGCGAGTCCAGCTTCAACCCGAGGGCAGCCACGCGTGGCCCGAAATGGCCAACGTCCTTGGCCGCGTCGAGCTCGTTGCGGCGGTTGCGCAGGAACCAGCGTGTGGCCCGTCGGCCGAGGCGCATCAGCTCAGCCATCAGGTTGAGCTGCAGCTCGGCCGGCACCTTGTAGTCCAGCGCCTCGATCTGGCGGAACCAGTGAGGCAGATGGAAGATATCGCGCACGATCACGTAGGCGCCCGCCACATTCGCTGCACTCAAGCCAGTCGCTTCGCGCAGGCGCTGGACGAAGGTAATGCCCATGTTGTTGATCAGGTCGTTGGCGATCTGTGTGCTGACGATCTCCCGACGCAACCGATGTTGCAGCATCGCGTCGCGGTAACGCTCGGCGAGCATCTGCGGGAAGGCGCTTTCCATCTCGCGGGCCAGATACGCATCATCCGGCACACGCGACTGCAGCAACGCCTCCTTCAGCTCGATCTTGCTGTAGGAGATCAATACGGACAGCTCGGCGCGCGTCAGGCCCTTGCCCATCTGGGCACGCTCGGCCAGGGCGTCGTCGCTTGGCAGGAACTCGAGTGCGCGATCGAGCAAGCCGACCGACTCCAGCGAGCTGATCAACCGCTTGTATTCGCCACTGCCCTCCCGGGCGCGATGCTCGGCTTGGGACAGTGCCTGGGTCTGCTTGTAGTTGTCATGCAAGACTAGGTCGGAGACCGCATCGGTCATTTCGAACAGCAACTGATCACGCTGCTTGCCGGTCATGTCCCCGGCGCCGACGATCTCGTTGAGCAGGATCTTGATGTTGACTTCATGGTCGGAGCAATTCACCCCACCGGCGTTATCGATGAAGTCAGTGTTCGCCGCGCCGCCATGCAGGCAGTACTCGACCCGGCCAAGCTGGGTGATGCCCAGGTTACCGCCTTCGCCGATGACCTTCGCACGTAGCTCGTTGCCGTTGACGCGCAACACGTCGTTGGCCTTGTCGCCAACATCCGCGTGGCTCTCGGCCGTGCTTTTGACGTAGGTACCGATGCCGCCGTTCCAGAGCAGGTCGACAGGGGCCTTGAGCAATGCGTGGATCAGTTCCGCCGGCGTCAGGTAGTCGGCCTCGATATCGAAGCGCTCCTTCATCTGCGGGGTGATGGCGATGCGCTTGGCCGAACGCGGGAAGACCCCGCCACCTGCCGAAATCAGCGCGGCATCGTAGTCGGTCCAGGCCGAGCGCGGCAGGTCGAACAGGCGCTTGCGCTCGACGAAGCTGCGTGCCGCATCCGGGTTCGGATCGATGAAGATGTGCATGTGGTTGAAGGCAGCGACCAGCTGCAGCGTTTCGGACATCAGCAAACCGTTGCCGAACACGTCGCCGGCCATGTCACCGATACCAATCACGCTGATGGCGTCGCGCTGCACGTCGATGCCACGCTCGCGGAAATGCCGTTGCACCGACACCCAGGCACCCTTGGCGGTGATGCCCATCTTCTTGTGGTCGTAACCAGCCGAGCCGCCGGACGCAAAGGCGTCGCCTAGCCAAAAGTCGTATTCGGCAGCGATGCCGTTGGCAATATCCGAGAACGTCGCGGTGCCCTTGTCCGCGGCCACCACCAGATAGGGGTCATCCTCGTCATACCGCAACACGTTCGCAGGTGGCACGACCTGGCCGTCCTTGAGGTTGTCGGTAATGTCCAGCAGCCCGCTGATGAAGATGCGGTAGCAGGCGATGCCTTCAGCCATCACTTCGTCGCGCGACCCACTGGTCGGCAGGCGACGCGGCACGAAACCGCCTTTAGCACCGCCCGGCACGATGATGGCGTTCTTGACCTGCTGCGCCTTGACCAGCCCGAGCACCTCGGTGCGGTAATCCTCTTCGCGGTCGGACCAGCGCAAGCCACCGCGTGCGACCTTGCCGCCGCGCAGATGCACACCCTCGACGCGCGGCGAATAGACGAAGATCTCGAACTTCGGCGCCGGACGCGGCATCTCCGGAATGGAGCGAGGGTCCAGCTTGAAGCTGAAGTACGCCTTGGGTTTGCCGCTGGCGTCGGTCTGGTAGAAGTTGGTGCGAAGGGTCGCCTTGATCAGCGTCAGGTAGCGCCGCAGGATGCGGTCTTCATTGAGCACGGCAACATCGTCGAGCGCCGCGATGATGGCCTGCTCCAGGCGCGCCTGCTTGTCAGCCAGGTCATCCTCGCCAAGCTTGCGGGCCAGGTAGAAGCGCGTCTTGAACAGGCGCACCAGCTCGCGGGCGATATCGGTGTGATTGAGCAACGCGCTGGCAATGTAGCCCAGGTCGAAGCCCATGCGGATCTGCTTGAGATACCGGCCGTACGCACGCAGCAGTGCGACCTCGCGCCACGTCAGCCCCGCGGTGAGGACCAGGCGGTTGAAGGCGTCGTTCTCGGCCTGGCCGTTGTGGATGGCGATGAAGGCATCCTGCAACGGCTCGTTGATTTCCATCAGGTCGATTTCAAGGCCTTCGGCATAGGTGAAGGCGAAATCGTGGATCCAGTATTCGCGGCCGTCCTTGTGGCGCATGTGGAACGGAAACTCGCCAAGCACCCGCAGCCCCAGGTTCTCCAGAATCGGCAGCATGTCCGACAGCGGCAACGGCGTGTTCATGTGGTAGAGCTTGCAGTGCAGCCGGTTTTCAACCGCCGTCATCGGCTGGTAGAAACTCATGACCAGCGGGCGATCCTCGCTCAGGCTCATCAGGTGCTGCATGTCCACCGCGGCAGACTGCGGGGCGAAGCGCTCGCGGTAGCCGGCCGGGAACCCCCTGGGGAAGTCGCCGAGGATGCCGGTGCCACGCGCCTCGCCGAAGCGCTCGATAACCACGCTGGAATAGTCGTCTTGCCAAGTCCGGCAGGCCTGTACGACCTCGTTTTCCAATTGAACCGGATCGAACTGCACCTGCTTGTTCGGATCCAGCCGCAGCAGGAACTGCACACGGATCAGCACCGACTCGGAGAAATAGGTCGAGAACTCGCAACCACTGGCTTCGAGCCGGTCCATCAATACCTGCTGGATGCGTAGCCGGGTCTCAGTCGAATAGCTATCGCGCGGTACATAGGCCAGGCAGTAGCAGAAGCGCCCATAGGGGTCGGTGCGCAGGAACAGGCGCAGCTTGTTGCGCTCCTGGATCTGAACGATGGCGATGGCCGTGTTGAACAGCTGGTCGAGCGTCATCTGGAACAGCTCGTCGCGCGGCAGCACCTCGAGAACCTGGGTCAGCTCTTTGGCCAAATGGGCTGAATCGTCGAAGTTCGAGCGCTTGATCACCTCCGCCACTTTGCTGCGAATATAGGGGATGCGCCGTACGCTCTGGGTGTAGACCGACGAGGTGAACAGGCCCAGGAAGCGGCACTCTCGGGTGACCCGGCCCTGCTCGTCGAACTCACGGATGGACACGAAGTCAGGATAGGCCGGCCGGTGTACCCGGCTGGGCGTGGCGGCCTTGGCGAAGGACAGCAACAACGGCTCGCGCAGGTAAGCCAGCGCCGGCGGCATGATCAGCTGGTCATCTTCGTCGAGGCCAGTGCGCAGCGTGCGCGACAAGCCCAGCAAGGACGATTCGTCGTAGATGATGCGCCCGCCTTCGCCCTGGTCGACGACGGTGAACTCCTCGTAGCCGAGGAAGGTGAAGTGATCGTCGGCCAGCCACCGCATGAAGTCCATGCTTTCGGCAAGCTGGGCGTCGTCGGCCTGCTGCAGCGCCGCTAGGCGAGCATGATGCTCCTCGGCCTTGGCCTTCATGGCGGGAAAATCGTTCACCGCCAAGCGAACCTCGGCCAATACGCCCTGTAGGGATTGCTCCAGCTCGCGCAAGGCAGCGGCACTGGCGCAGCGGTCGATTTCGACGAATATCAGCGACTCGGCTTTGCTGTCCTCGGTAGCGCTACCCTTGGGCAAGAGCTCGATCAGGCTGCCCTCAGCATCGCGACGGACCTGGAGCACGCTGTTTTGCAACGTATGGATGGCGTAACCACGGCGGGTCAGCTCCATGCGCACCGAGTCGACCAGGAACGGCATGTCCGGGTGCAGTACTTCGACCACGCTGTGCGTCGACTGCCAGCCATGCTTCTCATAGTCGGGGTTGAATACATGAACTTCTGGACTGCCCGGGTCGAAACGCTCCAGCAGGCGCCAACTGGCGAGGGTCGAGCCGACCAGGTCGGTCATCCGCCTCTGGGTTAGCTCGGGTAGCGCGACGATCCCGAAGAATTGCTCGGCGAAAAGTCCCACTTGTGGCAGAAGCTTCTCGTCGACATGCTGCGCCAGCGCCACTTGCAGTTGTTGCTGGAAGTCGGCTTTGCTGGCAGCGGTAAAGAACGCCATTTGTTAGCTCCATTCTGGCTTGGGTTCGACTAAGGCAGTCGCGGCACCTGACTGGCAACGCAACCTGTAAGTTCAACGTTAGTTAAGCAGACAGCGATGCGGGCCCCGGCCCACCTTCTTCTTACGCTGGCGAACCGGTTGCGGTCACATTTAATTGCCGCGGATGACAACCGATCGTGCTCAGGCCTGATCATCGTCAAGCGCGACCTGCATAGCGCACCGGCAACGTCCGGACGCGCCTCGTTCGAACCCGCCCCAGGTGCCTGAAGTTGCCGAGCGGCGCATAGCTGGGGCCAGGCAAATCGATTAAAGTCGTGAACGCCCGGCAGCCATGCCGGCACGCCCCTCAAGAAGAGCTCAGCGATGGATCACCGTGACGCATTGGTCGCCCTGCGACAGTTCCTTTCCTCCCAAATTTTCGGCCAGGAACGGCTGGTCGAGCGCCTGCTGATCGCACTGCTCGCCGACGGCCATCTGCTCGTCGAAGGCGCACCGGGCCTGGCCAAGACGCGCGCTATCAAGGAATTGGCAGGTGGGCTAGAGGCAGAGTTCCATCGTATCCAATTCACGCCGGACCTTTTGCCCGCCGACATCACCGGCACCGAGATCTATCGCCCCGAAACCGGGAGCTTTGTGTTCCAACAGGGGCCGATCTTCCACAACCTCGTGCTGGCCGATGAAATCAACCGCGCGCCAGCCAAGGTGCAGTCCGCGCTGCTCGAGGCGATGGCCGAGCGGCAGGTCAGCGTCGGGCGCAGCACCTATGACCTGTCGCCACTGTTTCTCGTCATGGCGACGCAGAACCCCATCGAGCAGGAAGGCACCTATCCCTTACCGGAAGCGCAGCTCGACCGCTTCCTTCTGCACGTCAAGCTCGGCTTCCCGGACGCCTCCGTGGAGCGGCGCATCCTGCAACAGGCACGGGGCGAAGCCATCAACGGCGAAACGCCGCCCGAGCACCGGGTGTCGCAACAAGCGATCTTCGCCGCGCGCAAGGAAATCCTCGGGCTCTACATGGCCGATGCGGTGGAGGAATACCTGGTGCAACTGGTCATGGCGACCCGCACCCCGGCCAAATTCGATGCCGAGCTGGCCAGCTGGATTGCCTACGGCGCGAGCCCGCGCGGCTCGATTTCGCTGGATCGCTGCGCCCGTGCGCATGCCTGGCTGGCGGGTCGGGACTTCGTCAGCCCGGAAGACATCCAGGCCATGTTCTTCGACGTACTGCGCCATCGCCTGATTCTGTCATTCGAGGCGGAAGCCGCCGGAATCGACCAGGATCGCGTGCTGCAACGCATTCTCGACGTGGTCGCGGTGGCCTGATGCAACCGGCACCCTCGGCCCAGGCGGGCCGGAGCAGCAACGGCTTGGATGCGGGAAGCCCATCCGGCATTCGCATTACGCTCGCCGAACTGATCGACATCCGCCATCGCATTCGGGAAGTACCGCTGTTCTCCACGCCACATCGCCGCAGCCCGCTGGTCGGCCTGCACCATTCCAAGTTGCGCGGTCGTGGCGTCGACTTCGATCAAGTGCGTATTTACCAGGCCGGAGACGATGTCCGCACCATTGATTGGCGCGTCACCGCCCGCACGCAGGAACCCCATACCAAGCTCTTTCATGAGGAGCGCGAGCGGCCGATTTACCTGCTCGTTGAACAGAGCAGCCGACTGTTTTTCGGCAGCGGCCTGGCCTTCAAATCAGTGCTGGCCGCGCAGGCCGCGAGCCTGGTCGGTTGGGCGGCTCTGAGCCACAACGATCGTGTCGGCGGCCTGGTATTCGGCCAGGGCGATCACCACGAGATCAAGCCGCGCCGCAGCAAGCAGAGCCTGCTCCAGCTGCTTGACCGCCTGGCCCGCGCCAACGCTCGGCTGGAAGCCGACGCGTTCCACTACCCGGATGCGTTTGGCATGGCGCTGCGCCGCGCACGCGAGGTGCTGCGCCCCGGGAGCCTGGCCGTCATCGTTTGCGACGAGCGCACCCTCGGCGACGCCGCCGAGCAGCAATTGGCCCTTTTGGCCCGCCATGTCGACCTGCTCCTGATTCCCGTATTCGATCCCCTGGACCGTGCCCTGCCGGCAGCCGGCCTGCTGCGTTTTGCCCAGGCCGGTGCCCGACTGGAGCTCGACACCCATGACGCGGCCCTGCGTCAGGCCTACCGAGACCAGGGCGAAGAAAGACGTGCGCGCTGGCAGCGCCTGGCTGACCGCCTGCGCCTGCCGCTGATGCCTCTGGATGCGCATCGCGAGCTGATCGAGCAACTGCGCGAACACTTGAGCGTGCAGCTCCCAGGTGCATCCCGATGAGCCTCGTCGCACAGCTGGACCCGCTGATTCAGCCCGCACCGGTGAGCGCCTGGCCGCCGGCGCCTGGCTGGTGGTTTCTCGCCGCCTTCGCGTTGACGCTCCTTCTCCTGGTACGCACCCGCCCCTGGCGCCGCCTGGTCCGCACGCCCCAGGCGGCACCCGGCACCCCGCTCGACCCGCAACGCCAGATCGCGCTCGACGAACTGGCCCAACTTCGCAAACCCTACGACGGCCAGCCGGCCAACCAGTGGTTGCAACAACTCAACGGATTGCTAAAGCGCCTCTGCCGCATCCGCTACCCGGACGACAGCCCCCATACGCTGAGCGGCCGAGCCTGGCTGGCCTTTCTCGACAGCCGCTGCCCCTCCGCCGGCCTGACGCGTTGGATGGTGCTGGTCGAAGGGCTCTACCGCGCCGAGTGCCGGCTGGACGACAAAGCCATCGAAGGGCTGGAGCAAGCGGTGCAGATCTGGATTCGCAAACATGTTTGAGCTGGCATGGCCGTGGGTTTTCCTGCTCATGCCGCTGCCGTGGCTGCTGCGCTGGCTACTGCCCGCCGCGGACAGCGGCGACGCGGCGCTCAAAGTCAGCTTCCTCGGTGAGCTGGAAGCCTTGTCCGGGCGCCGCGCCCAAGCATCGCTGCCCGGGTGGCGCCTGCAACTGCCCTACCTGCTCGTCTGGCTGTTGCTGCTGAGCGCCGCGGCGCGTCCGCAATGGCTGGGCGAGCCGCTGCCCCTACCGACCACAGGTCGCGACCTGCTGCTGGCGGTCGACGTTTCCGGCTCGATGGATTTCCCCGACATGCTGTGGGAAGGCGAGGAAATTAGCCGTCTGGATCTGGTCAAGCGATTGATCGGCGACTTCATCACCGAGCGCAATGGAGACCGCGTCGGGTTGATCCTCTTTGGCAGCCAAGCCTATCTGCAAGCCCCCCTGACCTTCGACCGGCAGACCGTTCGCACCTGGCTCGACGAGGCCGTGATTGGCATCGCCGGCAACAATACGGCAATTGGCGATGCCATTGGGCTTGGCGTCAAGCGCCTGCGTGAGCGCCCCGCCAACAGCCGTGTGCTCATTCTCATCACGGACGGCGCCAACAACGGCGGCGAAGTCGAACCGCTGCTTGCGGCGCGCATGGCTGCCAGCGAGCAGGTGCGAGTGCACACGCTGGGCATCGGCGCCGACATCGAACCCGGTGGCGTGATCGACCGCTTTGGTTTCAACCCCGGCGGCGACCTGGACGAAACCACCCTGCGCTCCGTCGCCGACATCACCGGCGGGGAGTATTTTCGCGCCCGTTCCTCTGAGGAACTACGCGCCATAGGCGCCACCCTCGACCGCATCGAGCCCGCGGCTCAGCAGCCCGCCCAGGCCCGCCTCGCCGACACTCTCTACGCATGGCCACTCGCCGCTGCGCTGCTGCTGAGCGTCGCGCTGGTGGTGCGTCGGCTCTGGCCCTTGTGGAACCCGGCTGGAGGCCAACGCCCATGAGCGAATGGCTTCCCCACCTGATGCGGCCGTACTGGCTGCTCGCCCTACCGGGATTGGCCTGGCTGCTGTGGCGCCTATGGCACCGGCAGCGCCGCATCGGCCGCTGGCAACGCCTGTTGCCGCCGCATTTCCATGCCGCCTTGCTGACACGCGGCAAGCTGCGTAATAGCCGCCTGCCCTGGCTTATTCTCGGCAGCGCCTGGCTGCTGACCTGCCTCGCGCTGCTCGGGCCGAGTTGGCAAAAAGCCGAGCAACCCGGCATGTCGCGGCTCGATCCGCTGGTCATTCTGCTCGACCTGACCCCGACCATGCTGGCCTCCGACGTCAGTCCGACCCGCCTGGAAGCGGCCAAGCGCAAGGTCGTCGACCTCCTGCAGGTCCGCCAGGACGCGCAGACGGCCATCGTCGTCTACGCCGGCAGCGCACACACGCTGGTGCCGCTGAGCAACGACGTGGCCACCGCACGCAACCTGCTCGATGCCCTCGAGCCTGACCTGATGCCCGAGCCTGGCCATCGGGCGGACCTGGCCGTCGCCCAAGGCATCGAGCTGCTGGAGCGAGGCGCTAACGGTCGTGGGCGCCTGCTGCTGATTGGCAGCAGCTTGGCCGAACAGGAGCGCGCCGGCATTGAAGAACAGCTGGAAGACAGTCCTCTGCGGCTGATGATCCTAGGCATCGGCACCGAACAGGGCGCGCCCATCGCTCGCGAGGACGGCAGCTTTATCAAGGACGAACGCGGCGCCATTCTAATCCCGCGGCTGGACAGCCCCGGCATCCGTCGCTTCGCCAGCAGCATCGGTGGGCGCTATCAGCAGTCGCGTCTCGATGACGAAGACCTGCGCGGCCTCGGCCTGCTCGACAGCCAGGGCAACCTGAGCGCCCGTGAGGACAGCGTGCAGCTGAGCGCCTGGCTGGACCAGGGCCATTGGCTGCTGGTCCCGGTGCTGCTGCTCGCCGCCTGCGCCGGGCGCCGTGGCTGGTTGTTCGGCCTGGCGCTGCTCGTCTGGCTGCCTCAACCGGGCTACGCCGTGACGCTGCAGGACCTGTGGCTCAGGCCGGATCAGCAAGGCGAACGGCTGCTCCAGTCGCAGCGCGCGGCCGAAGCGGCGGAACGCTTCGAGAACCCGCGCTGGCAGGGCTTTGCGCGTTACCAGGCCGGTGACTATTCCGGTGCCGTGGAGAGTTTCACGCATGGCGACACCGCGGCAGATCACTACAACCGCGGCAATGCGTTAGCGGGCGATGATCAATTGGAAGCGGCCATCGAAGCCTACGACCAGGCCCTCGAGCAAGACCCGGGGCTCGAATCGGCCCGCCGCAACCGCGCCCTCGTCGAGCAAGCGTTGCACGAGCGCAGCCAGGCGTCGCAGGCAGACACAAGCGAGGATGCCTCGTCGAGCGAGACTGACGCCGACGACAGACCCCAGGACGACGAACGCCAAGCGGGGCAATCCACACCGCCGCGCCAACCCAATGAACGCAATCCGAGCGGCGCGGCAGCCGAGGAACAGGCGCAGCAGCCATTGCAGCCCGAGCAGGCCGAGTCGCAAGCCACCGAGACTTCGCAAGCAGGCGATGAGCAGGCGTTGGCGCAGGGCGAAGCGCCGCCGTTGAGCCCCGAAGAGGACCAGGCCATGAACCAGTGGCTACGCAAGATTCCCGACAATCCCGGCGAGCTGCTGCGCCGCAAATTCCTCTACGAACAACGTAAGCGCCAGGAGCTGGCTCGATGATCCGTGCAACCCTCTTGGCAGTCCTCCTGCTGCTCAGCCTGCCGGGCCAGGCGACCGGTCTGAGCGCGCGAGTCGACCGCACCCAGCTCAGCCTTGACGAGACAGTCGAACTGACCCTCGAGTCCAGCGACGCGACCGTATTCGGCAAGCCGGACCTGCAGCCGTTGCACGCACTGTTCAAGGTATTCGGCACGCGGCAATCGAACCAGCTGTCCGGCAGCAGCGGCGAAGCACGTGCGGTCACTCAGTGGCAGGTCACATTGCAACCGCGCCAGGCCGGCTACGTGATCATCCCGCCGTTACAACTGGGCGACTGGCGCAGCGAACCCATTACCTTGCATGTCAGCGAACCGGGCGATGATGACAGCAGCCAGCTCGCCCCAATCTTTATCGATGCCAGCCTCGACCAGGACAGCGTCTATGTGCAGGCCCAGGTCGTGCTGACACTGAGGATCTACCATTCCGTCTCGCTCTACGACGACAGCACCCTCTCGCCGTTGCAGATGCCCGATGCGCTGGTCGAGCGTCTGGGTGAGCCCAGAACCTACGAAAAGGACATCAACGGCATCCGCCACGGTGTGATCGAGGTGCGCTATGCACTCTTCCCACAAAAAAGCGGTGAGCTGACCATTCCGGCACAACTGTTCAGCGCGACCACCGTCGCCCCCGCCACCGGCGACTATTTTGGCTCACGCTTCGGCCGCTCGACGCAGGTCAAGTCGCCGACCATACCGCTTCAGGTCAAACCCAAACCGGCCGAATACCCAGCGGATGCACCCTGGTTGCCGGCCAGCAACCTGACGCTGGTCGAAGCCTGGAGCCCTGAGCCCGCCGACGCCCAGCTTGGCGAGGCTCTGACCCGTAGCCTCTTGCTCAAGGCCGAGGGGCTTTCCGCCTCCCAACTGCCGCCGATCGACATACCCAAGGTTGCCGGCCTGCGCGGTTACCCCGACCAGCCCAGCCTCAACAATGAGATTGGTGCAGCGGGCATCACCGGTAGCCGCGAGCAACGCGAAGCCCTCGTCGCCACCCGCGCAGGTGATTTCGAGCTGCCGACAGTCGAGCTGGTCTGGTGGAACACCCGGGAGGATCGCCTGGAGCGCACCACCCTACCGGCTCGGCCATTGCTCGTCGCCGACAATCCCGACCTGCAGCAGCCGGACATCGACGTCTCGCAGGCGACCGAACCCACACGGCAGGCCCTGCTTTGGCCCTGGCAACTGAGCAGCGCGCTGCTCTTGCTGACCACCCTGCTCGGCTTCGGGCTCTGGCTACATGCGCGCCGTCAACCGGCCGTGGCCCGCAACGTCCAGGTTGGGCCGACCCCGCGCTCGCTGCTCGAAGACCTCAAGCGCGCCTGCCTCGCCAATGACACCCAGGCGACTCGCCACGCACTGGATGCCTGGGCTCGTCAGCAGCCTGAGACGCTTGCCGATATGGCGGCCCGCTTCGTGCCGCTGTCCGACGCGCTCGATGGCCTCAATGGCGCGCTCTACAGCGAGACCGGCCAGCGCTGGCAGGGCGAGGCGCTGTGGCTGGCCATCAAGAACCTGCCGCCCCGGCAAGCGGGCGAAACCGAGCAGGACGCCACCCCGCTTCCTCCGCTATATCCCCGCTGAGCCCACCTGCATCCTTCCAAGCCTTGGCATGTGGCTTGCTTTGCCAGCCATATTCTCAGCAAGCGCGCGTCTGGCCTTACAGCCCGCGCGCCGCATGACAAGGCAGCGCATCCATGACCGATCTACCCTTCGCTCCCCGGCCCGACCCGTATGCGTGGGTCGCTGGCAGCGACGCGCCTGAAAAGCACGTCGTCAACCTCGGCTTCATGGCGCTTACCGACGCCGCCTCACTGATTGTCGCCGCGACCCAGGGCTTCGCCCAACCTTACGGCCTGACTCTGAATCTGCAGCGGCAAAGCTCCTGGTCGAACATCCGGGACAAGCTGATCGAGGGCGAACTGGATGCGGCCCACGGCCTGTACGGATTGATTTACGCCGTGCATCTGGGCATCGGTGGCAGCGCACCGGTAGACATGGCCGTGCTCATGGGCCTAGCCCAGAACGGGCAGAGCATCAGCCTCTCCAGCACGCTCAAGGCTGCTGGCGTGACCGATCCCGAGGCGCTCGGCACTTGCGTGCGCCAGAGTGGTGCAAAGCTGACCCTCGCCCAGACCTTTCCCACTGGCACCCACGCGCTCTGGCTCTACTACTGGCTTGCCGCGTACGGCATCCACCCGCTCAAGGACGTACGCACCCTCGTGGTGCCGCCGTCGCAGATGGTCGCCCACCTGCGTGCACGACGAATCGACGGCTTCTGCGCGGGAGAGCCCTGGGGAGCGCAGGCGATTCAGGAAGACATGGGCTTTACGCTGGCAACCAGCCAGTCGATCTGGCCAGACCACCCAGAAAAAGTGCTCGGCTGCACCCGCGCCTTCGTCGAGCAGTACCCCAACACTGCACGCGCGCTGGTCATGGCGATCCTAGAAGCCAGCCGTTTCATCGACGAGAGCCAGGAAAACCGCCGCAGCACTGCCCAGCTCATCGCCGGGCACGAGTATGTCGACGCGCCCCTTTCGGCCATCGAACCGCGCTTCCTCGGTCAATACGAGGATGGGCTTGGCCATGCGTGGCTGGACAAGCACCCGCTGCGCTTCTTCGGCAACGGCGAAGTGAACATGCCCTACCACTCCGACGGCCTCTGGTTCATGACTCAGCTTCGCCGCTGGGGTTTGCTTCGCGAAGATCCCGACTACCTCGCAATCGCCCAGCGCGTTCAACAGACAAGCCTGTATAGGGATGCCGCGTCAGCGTTGGACATCGCCGTACCCGCCTCGGCAATGCGCAGCGCGGTGCTAATGGATGGCAGCCGCTGGGATGGCAGCGATCCAGCCGGCTATGCGCGCAGCTTCGCCCTGCATGCACTGGCCGACCACCTCGCCTACCCAGAGCCTTGCTAGGGAGATCGCCATGCTCCGCGTCCTCTTGATCGACGACACTCCACGCAAGGTCGGCCGCTTGCGCGCCGCCCTCATCGAAGCCGGCTTCGAAGTCATAGAGGAGTCCGGCCTGACCATTGACCTGCCCGAGCGCGTCGAAGCCATCCGCCCGGACGTAGTGCTGATCGATACCGACTCGCCCGGCCGCGACGTAATGGAACAGGTCGTCATGGTCAGCCGCGACCAGCCCCGACCCATCGTCATGTTTACTGATGACAGTAATCCCGACGCCATGCGCCAGGCGATCCGCGCAGGGGTCAGCGCCTACATTGTCGAAGGCATCCAGGCCCAGCGCCTCAAACCCATCCTTGAGGTCGCCATGGCTCGCTTCGAAAGCGACCAGGCCATCCGCGCCCAACTCCACGCACGTGACCAACAACTGCTCGAACGCAAGCGCATCGAGCTGGCCAAAGGCATGCTGATGAAAATGCGCAGCTGCAACGAGGAAGAGGCCTACACCCTCATGCGCCGCCAGGCCATGAGCCGCCAACAGAAACTGATCCAGGTGGCCGAACAGATCATCGCGATGAATGATCTGCTGGGGCAGTAGCACTCGAACTACCCTGGCCACCGTCCGGTGGGCAGTAGACCCTATGTGTTCCGGCCGTCGCAGTGACCACGTGGCTGTCCCATGCGCGGTTGTCGCTCTGACCTGGCTGCTGACCCGTCGCAAATCAGTCAGTTAGATAACTGCTAGCTGCTCCTGCCCAGTTGCTTCAACGAGGCACACCCTTTTTGCGCTTGTAGATAGGCAGCATTGACACACCCACCGTATCGACCTATAACGAACATGTTCATAAATGATCAACAACAATAAAGGACGTGTCACATGCGCCGTATCGACCTGCATTGCTACCCCAACACTCAGCGCTGGATTGATTGTCAGGGACCTTATGTCAAGGCCCTTGCGGAATACTGGAACCGCGACTGGTCAGCCAAGACCGAGGAAGACGTAGTTCGCGAATTTCAGGCAGCCGGCATCGAAGCCGTGCTGGTTGCGCTGGACCTTCGCACCACCATCAACACGGTGCCGTGCGACAACGACTACGTGGCCGGAATGCGGGATCGTCACGACTGCATCATCCAGGCCTGGGGCGCGGTGGAACCTGCCATGGGCCAGATGGCGATTGACGAGGCCAAGCACGCCATTCGCGACCTTGACATGCTCGGCTTTCATTTCCATCCGATCATGCAGCACTTCAGCGTCGACGATCAGCGCTACTACCCGCTCTGGGAAGAGATCAGTGCGATGAAGGTGCCGGTGATGATCGACGTTGGCATGACCGGCATGGGCGCAGGGATGCCAGGCGGCATGGGCGCCAAGACTCGACATGCACACCCCTCCTCCATCGATACGCTGGCTGCGGACTTTCCCGACATGACTATCGTCATGGCCCATCCCGGTTATCCTTGGATCGACGAAACCACTGTGTGCGCTCTGCACAAGGGCAACGTGTTTTGGGAGATGTCCGGATGGGCACCGAAATATCTGCCCGAAGCGCTCAAGCGCGATATCCGCGGGCGGCTCAAGCACAAGGTCATGTTCGGCAGCGACTACCCGAGCATCCCTCACGAGCGGCTGTTCCGCGAGTGGAGCGAGCTGGGCTACTCGGACGAAATGCTCGAGCTGTTCTTCCACAAGAACGCCGAACGCGTCTTGGGACTGTAACCGTGAGCACGCTGCAGGTCACCACCGAGCGCCGCGGGCATGTGTTGCATATCTGCATCAACCGGCCCGAGGTGCGTAATGCGCTGGCGCCGAGCACGTATCACCAGCTCAGCCTGGCGCTGGATGAGCTGGAAAACGACTCGGCGTTATGGGCGGGTGTCTTGACCGGTGCCGGCGAGCAAGCCTTCAGCGCAGGTCGGGATCTCAAGCAACTCGCCGCCATGACCGAGGCCACTGACGAACAGAAGGAAGAAGAGGCACAGCTTTGGCGCAGCACCACACGCCTGACCGATCGCTTCGATTTCTCCAAGCCGCTGGTGGCGCGGCTCAATGGGTCCGCCTACGGCGGCGGCCTGGAGTTGGCATTGGCCTGCGACATCATTGTTGCAGTCGAGCATGCCGAACTGGCCCTACCCGAGCCGAAGCGTGGTCTGATTGCAACCGCGGGCGGCGTGCACCGTCTGCCACGGCAGATCGGCTTGAAAGCGGCCATGGGCTTCCTCTTGACCGGGCGTTCCATGACCGCTCAGCGCGGCTACGAGTTGGGTCTGATCAACCAGGTAGTGCCCTCAGCCGAGCTGGACGATGCGGTCGCCGCATGGGTAGACGACATTCTCGCCTGTGCGCCGCTCGCGGTTCGCTCGACCAAGGCGTGCGCAATGCAGGGGCTGGACCTGCCCCTGCGTGAAGCCATGGCACGGCAGTATGAAGCGGAGACCATTCGCCAAAGGAGTCAGGACAGCGTGGAAGGCCCGCGCGCCTTCGCACAGAAACGGCCGCCGCGCTGGCTTGGCCAATGAGTGATCGGGGCGCCGGTAGGCAATTCCACGATTGTTGACCGGCGACCCGCATCGCCCCGATTGCTTGACCGAAAAGAAAAAGATCGCTGTTCGCATGGCAGCGCGACGGTGCTGCTACCTGAATAAAAACAATCACAGGTGCTACTCATGAACACGTCACAACGCTCCAATCGAGGCTGGTTCTACGGATGGTGGGTGGTCTGCGCCTCCGTCGTCGGCATGATCGTCAGCCAGGGTCCGGTCCTGGTCTTTACCTTCGGCATTTTCATGAAGCCACTGGGCGCCGAATTCGGCTGGACCCGCTCGCAGATCTCTTTGGCGCTGACCGTCTCGATTCTTTCTGCTGCTTTTTTTACACCCTGGGTTGGCCGACTGGTCGACCGTTACGGGGCACGCCAGGTAACGATTCCGGCGCTGATACTGTTTGGCCTCGGTGTAGCGAGCCTGGCGTTCCTGCCTGCAAACCTGGTGGTTTTCTACCTATGGTTCTGCTGCATCGGCATTTTGTCTGCCGGTGGCACACCGACTGCTTACGCCAAAGCCATCAGTCATTGGTTCATTCGTCGACGTGGCCTCGCGCTGGGTCTGAGCATGGCCGGTATCGGGCTTGGCGCAGCCTTCATGCCTATCGTCGCGCAACACGCCGTAGGTGCGATCGGCTGGCGTGGGGGATTTGCCGTCATCGGTGCGGTAGTGCTGGTCGGCATGCTGATCGTTGCGTTGAAACTGCGTAATTGTCCGGCAGACATGGGCCTGCACGCGGACAACGACCAGCCAATCTCCGGGAAACAACGCGTCGTCGCCGGCCTCAGCAGTCGCCAGTCGATGCGCACCAAAAACTTCTGGCTGATTGCTGTCTCGTTTTTTCTCGCGGCGCTGGCCATCAATGGGTGCTCAGTCCATTTCGTGCCGATGCTGACCGACCGAGGCGTCAGCCCGCAGGATGCCGCGCAGACCGCAGCCGTGATCGGTATGGCCCTTATTGTCGGGCGCGTCGCTGCAGGCTTTCTGCTCGACTACCTGTTCGCCCCCTTCGTGACATTGTTTTTCTTCAGCGGCCCGGTGATTGGCATCCTGTTGCTCTACGGCGGTGCCACCGGTGGCGAGGCGGTGCTCTGCGCCGCGCTGATCGGGCTGGGTGTCGGTGCCGAAGTCGACCTGATTGCCTATCTGGCCTCCCGCTACTTCGGCCTGAAGGCATTCGGCGAAGTCTACGGCTACCTCTTCGCTATCTTCTGTGTCGGCACTGCGCTAGGCCCGCTGCTTATGGGGACGGGGCAGACCTTGCTCGGCAGCTACGACCTGGTGCTCCTGCTGTTCGTTGGCTGCATGCTCGCCGCCTGCGTGCTGATCTGCTGCGTAGGCCGCTACCCCGACCTGTCGCAGCCCGAATCGCCCACGGCCGCGCAAGGCCAGGCCAGCTCCGCACTGCCTTCCTGACGCAACCTGCTCGTGCGCGGCCTCAAACCAGGCCGTGCATGAGCAAATGCAGGCGCTTCATTAGCTCATTCAGCCCGTCTTCAGGGTTTACAGATGCGTCGGCCAGCCACATCCGGATCTCCGCGGCCAGCAGATAGAAGATCGTCTTAGCGATAAAGGCGTCATCTTCGCCCGCGGTCACCTCTCCCCGCTCGCGTGCTTGCTTTACCAGTTCGGCTATGCACTCGATGGTCTTCGCGCGTGTCGCCTGAAAGCGCTCGCTTTGCATGCCGGTCGTATAGAAGGTGATCTCGCGGGTAACGTCGCGCGACAGCACCTTGTCCTGCCCGTAGAACTCGAAGAATTGGCGCAGCGCCAGCTTCAGGTTATCCAGCAGACCGGACGTTGGATCGCAGCCGGAAAACGCCCTGTCCGTCAGCTCCGCGAGGTCGTCATTGACCACCATGAACAGCAGGTCGCGCTTGTCAGTCGCGTAGAGGAACAGCGTGGAGAGCCCCACGTCAGCTTCCTGGGCGATCTGCCGTGTGGTGGTCGGCTCGAAGCCGTTTTCGGTAAATAGCTTGCGGGCCGCGGCGCGGATACGCAGGAATTTGTCCAGTTTGTTGCGCTCGCGCAGGTTCATCGGCGGCTTTTCGTTAAGCATTTAATTCTTTCCTATCAAAAGGTTGCAGCTCAGCACAGCGTTTCGCGGGAAATCTTTGGCGAGCGGACGTTGACAACCACTTGTATCACACCTAAAACTGAACATGTTCACTTATAAACAAAAACCGGAGTTGAACATGGACAAGAATAACAAGGTTGCCCTGGTCACGGGCTCGGCTTCTGGGATCGGGTCGACGGTGGCTGTCACGCTGGCAAAAGCGGGCTACGACGTGATCGTCAACTACAGTCGCAACGCCGAATCGGCACAGGCCACGGTCGCTGCATGCGAGGCGGCCGGCGCGCGGACGCTGCTGGTCAAGTGCGATGTGTCCGACGAGGCAAGCGTCATAGCGATGATGGAGACCATCAAACAGCACTACAGCCGCCTGGACGTGGTATGCAGCAACGCAGGCGTCTCCATCGACACTCCGCCCAAGCGCTTTCACGAAATCGATGTGAATGACTGGGATCGGGTGTTTTCGGTCAACGTCCGTGGCCTGTTCCTCGTGGCCAAGCACACGCGCGAGCTGCTGCTCGAAGCCGAGAAGCCTTGCATGGTCAACACCGCGTCGATCGTCGGCATGCGGCCCGGCGCGCAGCCGTTGCCCTACTCGGCCTCCAAGGCTGCGGTGATCAGCATGACCCAGACGCTGGCCAATGCGCTGGGGCCAAAAGTGCGGGTCAATGCCATCGCCCCCGGCTGGATGGAAGGCGACTGGATGAAGTGGATGCTTCAGGACAACTACGACAAGCTCATGACCCGCCGTGCCCGCGCCACCCCGCTGCAGCGCTGCGTGACCATGGAAGATGTCGCCGAAGTCGTGCTCACTCTCATCGAGCACATGCACTTCGTGACCGGCGAAACGATCGTTATCGACGGCGGCTTCGCCAAGACCACCTGAGCGCGCCCGCGCCCCTCGAAGCCCCGCTTCGAATGCCTTGAACAACAACGACAACATCGAGGATTCAGACGATGGACGGATTTGTGCCGTTTCCGGAAAGCTACGCTCAGCGATATCGCGCCGAGGGCTACTGGAAAGACAGAACCATTGCCCAGACGCTTGCCGAAGTCTGCGAGCGCTACGCGGAGCGCGTCGCCGTATGCGATGCCCATACCGAACTGACCTACCACGCACTGGACCAGAGTGCCACGCGCCTGGCACTCAACCTGCTCGACACCGGCCTTGAGCCCGGCGACATCGTCGTGTTGCAGCTGGGCAATGTGCTGGAGTTCGTGCAGGTCTACCTGGCCCTGCAAAAAATTGGCGTGCGACCGATCCTGGCCCTGCACACCCATCGCTATCGTGAGCTGCGCCAGTTCGTGGCGCTGTCCGGCGCTACCGCCACGATCACCGCGGACCGGGCCAAGGACTGCGATTTCATCGATATCGTCAACCGCGTGGAGGCCGACACCGACAGCATTCGCCTGAAGATTGTCCTCGGCGACACGCCCGAGGGCTTCGTTTCGTTGCGTGAGCTGATCGCCGCCGAACCGCGCCGTGACGTTGCCGAGCTCGATGCCATCCAGGCCGGCATCGACCCGTGCAGCCCCGCACTGTTCCTGCTCTCCGGTGGCACCACGGGCATCCCGAAAATGATCCCGCGCACCCATAACGACTACATCTGCAACTCCACGCTGGCGACCCGCTACACCGGCATCGACGAGCATTCGGTGCTGCTCGATGTACTGCCCATCGCACACAATCTGCCGCTGGCCTGCCCCGGCTTGCAGGGCTTCATGCTCAAGGGGGCCAAGGTAGTGGTGCACAACAGCACCCGCGCCGAGGAAGTCTTTCCGTTGATCGAGCGGTTCGGCGTCACCCACATCCACGTGGTGCCGGCGCTGCTGATCATGTGGATGAACGATCCGAAAGTCGGCGAGTACAACCTCGACAGCGTGCGTGTGATCCAGTCCGGCGGCCAACGCCTGCAACCCGAAACACGTGGGCTGACCGAGAAGGTGCTGCGCAACTGCACCGTGCAGGAAAACTTCGGCATGGCCGAGGGGCTGCTGATGTTCGTGCGTCTGGACGACCCGCTCGACGTGCGGCGCCAGTCTGTCGGCCGGCCGGTATGCGAAGCCGACGAAGTTCTGCTGCTCGACGATAACGATCAGCCGGTGCCGGACGGCGTGCCGGGCGAGCTGTGCTGCCGCGGCCCCTATACCCTGCGCGGTTACTTTAACGCCCCCGAGCACAACGCCCGCGCTTTCACCCCGGAAGGTTTTTACCGCTCAGGCGACATGATGCGGCGCCTGCCCTCGGGCAATTTCGTGGTCGAGGGACGCAAGAAGGACCTGATCAACCGCGGTGGCGAGAAAATCTCTGCCGAAGAGATTGAAAACCTCATCCTCGGCCATCCGGCGGTGACCAACGTCGCCTGCGTCGCCATGCCGGACCCGGTGCTGGGCGAGAAGATGTGCGCGTTCGTCATTCTCAAGCCCGGTCGCAGCCTGGCGCTATTGGAGCTGGTGGAATTCCTCCAGGCTGAGGAAATCGCCCGTTTCAAACTGCCCGAGCGCCTGGAAGTGGTCGACAGCTTTCCGCTTTCGACCTTCGGCAAAGTCTCGAAGAAGGACCTGGTCGAGCGGGTCACCGCCAAGCTGCAGGAGGAAGCGGCGTGAGTACCTTCATCGAGTACGCGCAGCAAGGTGCCGTGGTCACGCTGACCATGCAAGCGCCAGAGCAGCACAACGCACTGACGAGCCAGGCGCAGTTCGAGGCGTTCGGCGAGGTGTGCGACCGCATCAACCGGGACGCTGACGTCAAGGTGGTGGTCCTTACCGGCGCTGGCAAATCCTTCTGTGCCGGCGGCAATGTCAAGGACATGAAGGCGCGCGCCGGCCTGTTCGCGGGCGATCCCTATCGCCTGCGTCAGGGCTATCGCCACGGCATTCAGCAGATACCGCTGGCGGTGTACCGGCTGGAGGTGCCGACCATTGCTGCAATCAACGGCCCTGCCATCGGCGCCGGTTGCGACCTGGCGCTGATGTGCGACATGCGCATCGCTTCGACCCGCGCGCGGTTTGCCGAAAGCTTCGTCAAGCTTGGGATCATCCCCGGCGACGGCGGCGCCTGGCTGCTGCCACGGGCACTGGACAACCTGTCGCGCGCCTATGAACTGGCCTTCACCGGGGATGCGATCGATGCGGCGACGGCCCTGGACTACGGGCTGGTCTCGCAGGTCGTCGAGCCGGACGCGCTGATGCAGACGGCGCAAGCGCTGGCCGAACGCATCGCTGCCAACCCCGGACACGCCTTGCGCCTGACCAAGACGCTGCTGCGCGAAAGTCAGCATCAACGCCTTGAGCCGATCCTCGAACTGTCCGCGGCCTACCAGGCCCTTTCCCATCACACCGAGGACCACAGGGCGATCATGCAGTCGCTTTGATGCCAGGAGAAATGCCGAAATGAACGAAGCCTGCATCGTTTCCTATGCGCGAACGCCCATCGCAAAAGCCTACCGGGGGGCGTTCAACATCACGCCCATGCCCAGTCTCGCCGCGCCGGTATTCCAGGCCGCACTGGCGCGAGCCGGGCTGGTTGGGGAAAGCATAGAAGAGGTCATCATGGGCTGCGGACGCCCTGAAGGCACCCAAGGCAAGAACGTCGCCCGCATCGCGCTGCTGCGGGCCGGTCTGCCAGACAGCGTTGCGGCCGTGACGGTCAGCCGACATTGCGGCTCAGGGCTGCAAGCCATCGCAGCGGCAGCGCAGCGGATCATTGTCGATGGCACACCGACGATGCTCGCCGCCGGTGGCGAGTCGATCAGCCTGGTGCAGAACGAACACACCAATGAATTCCATGGCCGCGATCCATGGCTGCTGGAGCATCGCCCCGACGCCTATATCAGCATGCTGGAAACGGCCGAAGTCGTGGCGCAGCGTTATGGCATCAGCCGCGCCGACCAGGACGACTACGCACTGAGCAGCCAGCGGCGCACCGCACAGGCACAGCGCGACGGCTTGTTCGACGACGAAATCGTGCCGATCGAGACGGTCAAGCAGGTCTTGGACAAATCCCAGTACGAATGCCGGCAGGAATCCATACGACTGGACCGAGACGAATGCAACCGCCCCGACACCCGCGCGGAGCAATTGCGTGGGTTGAAGCCGGTGCTCGACGGGGACGGCCGCACCGTCACGGCCGGCAACGCGTCCCAGCTAAGCGATGGCGTGGCCGCGTGCGTGTTGATGAGCCGCGAGGAGGCGGATCGTCATGGTCGCAAGCCACTCGGGTTCTTCCGCGGTTTGGCCAGTGCTGGCTGCGCACCGGATGAAATGGGCATAGGCCCCGTTCTCGCCGTCCCTCGGCTGCTGGCCAGGCATGGGCTTTCGGTGCGCGACATCGACCTGTGGGAGCTCAACGAAGCCTTCGCCTCGCAAGTGCTCCATTGCCAGCGCCAGCTCGGCATCCCGCTGGACCGGCTCAACGTAAACGGCGGCGCCATCGCGCTGGGCCATCCCTACGGCATGTCGGGGGCGCGGCTGGTCGGGCATGCACTGCTCGAAGGGCGCCGTCGTGGTGCGCGCCTGGTGGTGGTCACCATGTGCGTCGGTGGCGGCCAGGGCCTGGCCGGGCTGTTCGAGGTCTGCCATGACTAGCTGATCGCCGCCCGACGCCTCCCGGTTGAACAACAAAAACAAAAAAGGAAACCATGATGAAAAAGCACCTCTCAGCGCCCCGTCGCGGCGCCACTTTCGCGTTGCTGGCGCTTCCATTGATAGCGCCACTCGCCGGCGCCTCCGAAACCAACGGCAGCCCGTACCCGGTTGGCGTGGACACCAATCTCAGCGGCCTGATGCTGCCCGAAGGGCTCAACACCCTGCTCTATTACTCGCACTATTCGGCGGACAAGATCACCGATGGCAACGGCGACGAGCGCGCCGCCGTGGCGCGCTACAAGATCGAGGCGGACGTGGTCGCAGCCCGATTCAGCTATGTCTGGCCGGGTGTGCGCTGGCTCGGCGCGAATGTCGAGACGCGCCTGGTGCTGGTCGTGCCGACGCTGGACCTCACGCTGGATGTAAATCGTCCAGGCGGTTTGCCACCGCTGGACCGTGGCGGCTCGACAACCAATCTGGGCGACACGACATTCGCGCCCGTGCTGCTCGGCTGGCACAGCCCGACGCTGCACCAGATTGCCGGCGTCGAGAGCTTCCTGCCCACCGGCGAATACGATGCCGACGAACCAGTCAACGCGGGGCGTAATCAGTTTCAGGTAGCGCCTTTCTACGGCGTCACCTGGTTTCCGAACAAGCACTGGGAAGCCAGCGCCAAGGTTCGCTACGCATTCAACTCGACCAACACCGATACCGACTACCGCTCCGGTGACGAGCTGACACTTGAGTTCAGCGGCGGCTACCGCCTGACCGACAATCTCTCGATGGGCCTCAATGGCTACTGGTTCAACCAGACCACCGACGATGAGATCGACGGGCAAGCACTCGCCGATGGCGGCAATCGCGGCAATGTCAAGGCGCTCGGCCCATACGTCTCCTACCGCTTCGCGCCGAACTTCGCACTGGTGGCCAAGATGCAGAAGGAATTCGATGCGGAGAATCGGCCGGAAGGCACCCGCCTCTGGCTGCAGGCGCGGCTGCCTTTCTAGGCCATGCGGCGGATGCGCATGCCTCCGCCATATCCGCAGGTGGTCCCGTTGTGCAGCTCGCAGGCATCATGGCCGTACACCAAACAGACACGACAAGGAGTACAAATGCTCAGCTTCAGCCGCGACCTGATCATCGAATGGGGCGATTGCGACCCGGCGGGTATCGTCTTTTATCCGCGCTATTTCGCCATGTTCAACGCATCGACTGATCTCATGGTCGCTAATTCCGGTTTGGATGTCGGCACCTTGTTCGAGCGCCATGGCGCGGTTGGCTGGCCGATGGTCGATAGCCAGGCCATCTTCAAACTGCCCGCACGTTTCGGCGAACAGGTGCGCATCGTCAGCCGCGTGACCGAGGTTAACGAGTCGAGCTTCGCGATCCGCCACGAACTGTTCAAACACGACGACCGCCTGGCCGTGACCGGTATCGACAAGCGGGTCTGGGCGGTCAAGCACCCGGATCGCCTTGGCGAGCTGAAAAGCGCCGCGATTCCAGCGGAGCTGCGGGACACGCTGCTGGCTGAATGACGCGTAATGAAAGCGTTGCCTCAGCGAACCAAAACGGCGCCAACGGGTTATACGGCGGCCGATAGTGAACCGATAACGTGCAGCGCCTCCGCTAAGATGGCGATCGTCATTCCGAAACGACTCGACTAGCCATCCTATCTCTCTGATTTTTAAACCGGTTCTCTTCAAACCGCATCCAGCCAAACGACTTTGGCAAGCCCCTTGCAATCACCTCGGCACAACGTCTTCGGGTCGCCAACGGCGGTGATCGGGACGAATTGACAAAGGCGTCGACGGTGCTCGCTCTGCTCATGCGGAGGGTGCGTCCGCGACGCCTTTTTTCGTTTCGCGATTGAGGGATAAATCATGCGCAAGACCCGCCGTACGCTGCTGAAAACGCTAGCGGCCTCCGCCCTGCTACCGCTATTGCCATTAACGGCATGGGCTGCCGAGCCGGAAAAGGAAGAACTCAAACTCGGCTTCATCAAGCTCACCGACATGGCGCCGCTCGCCATCGCCTACGAAAAGGGCTTCTTCGAGGACGAAGGGCTCTACGTCACGCTCGAAGCCCAGGCCAACTGGAAGGTATTGCTGGACCGTGTCATCGACGGCGAGCTGGACGGGGCGCACATGCTCTCCGGCCAGCCGATCGGTGCCACCATCGGCTTCGGCACCAAAGCCGAGATCATCACCGCATTCACCATGGACCTAAACGGCAACGCCATCACCCTGTCCAACGCCGTCTGGGAACAAATGAAGCCCCAGGTGCCGATGGCCGATGGCAAGCCCGTGCACCCGATCAAGGCCGACGCGCTCAAGCCGGTCATCGAACAGTTCCAGGCCAGCGGCAAGCCGTTCAATCTGGGAATGGTGTTCCCCGTCTCGACTCACAACTACGAGCTGCGCTACTGGCTCGCAGCCGGTGGCATCCATCCGGGCTATTACGCGCCCGCCAAGGGCGACATCAGCGGCCAGATCGACGCCCAGGCATTGCTCTCGGTCACCCCGCCGCCGCAGATGCCTTCGACCATGGAAGCCGGCACCATCCATGGCTACAGCGTCGGCGAGCCCTGGAACCAGCAGGCCGTGTTCAAGGGCATCGGCGTGCCGGTCGTGGCGGACTACGCGATCCGCAAGAACATGTCGGAAAAGGTCTTTGGCGTTTCCAAGGCCTGGGCCGAAGCGAACCCGGAGACCCACAAGCGGCTGGTCAAGGCGCTGATCCGCGCTGGCAAGTGGCTCGATGAAGACAACAACGCCAACCGCCGGGAAGCCGTGGAGATCCTCTCGCGTCCGGAATACGTCGGCGCCGATGCCAAGGTCATCGCCAACTCGATGACCGGCACCTTCGAGTTCGAAAAGGGCGATAAGCGCGAAGTGCCGGATTTCAACGTGTTCTTCCGTTACCACGCGACCTACCCCTACTACTCCGACGCCATCTGGTACCTGACCCAGATGCGCCGCTGGGGCCAGATCGCCGAGGCCAAGCCGGACAGCTGGTACCTGGACACCGCCAAGCGCGTCTACCGCCCGGACATCTACCGCCAGGCGGCCGACGAGCTGATCGCCGACGGCCTGCTCAGCGCCGAAGACGTGCCGTCCGCCGATGAAGACGGCATTCGCGCGCCGCTGGCCGACACCATCGACGGCATCACCTACGACGGCCATACGCCTAACGCCTACCTCGACCAGTTCGCGATCGGCCTGAAAGGCGATACCACGCTCTGATCCCGCGCATGGGAGGCGCAGGCCTCCCGATCCAGGAGGACACATCGATGAGCAACCCAGCCGTCGTGCAAAACATCAAAGAGACCTTGGAGGCTGGCCGTCAGGCGCGGCTCAAGCGCTGGCTGCCGCAAGTGATCATGCCGCTGGTGGGCGTCCTTGCCTTCCTGCTGTTCTGGCAGTTGGTGGCATCGAACATTCAGACCAGCCTCGGCCAGTTTCCCGGGCCGAGCCAGGTCGCCGAGCAGTTCACCGGGCTGGCCGATGCGCACATCCAGTCGCGGGAAAAGGCCGCCGCCTTCTACCAGCGCCAGGAAGAACGCAACGCCGCGACGCTGGCGAAGAACCCCGATGCCACCGTCAAGATTCGCCCTTACACCGGCAAGCCGACCTTCTTCGAGCAGATCTTCACCAGCCTGTACACCGTGATGGCCGGCTTCGCCCTCGCCTCGCTGATCGCCGTGCCGCTGGGCATCGTCTGCGGCCTGAGCAAGCCGGTGTACAACGCCATCAACCCCTTGATCCAGGTGTTCAAGCCGGTCTCACCACTCGCCTGGCTGCCGCTGGTCACCATGGTGGTCAGCGCCGTCTATGTCAGCGAGGACCCACTATTCGCCAAGTCCTTCGTCACCTCGGCGCTGACCGTGGCGCTGTGCTGCCTGTGGCCGACGGTGATCAACACCACGGTCGGCGTGGCGAACCTGGACAAGGACCTGACCAACGTCAGCCGCGTGCTGCGCCTGTCGCCCCTCAGCCACGTGCGCCGCATCGTCCTGCCCGCCGCCATTCCGATGATCTTCACCGGGCTGCGCCTGTCGCTGGCGACCGGCTGGATGGTCCTGATTGCCGCGGAAATGCTGGCGCAGAACCCCGGTCTCGGGAAATTCATCTGGGACGAGTTCCAGAACGGCAGCTCCAACTCGCTCGGCCGGATCATGGTCGCGGTGATCGTCATCGGCCTGATCGGCTTCGCCCTGGACCGCATCATGCTGATGCTCCAGCGCCGCGTGAGCTGGGACAAGAACGCAGACCTGCGCTGAGGAAATCACATGAACAACGCCCATCTCGAACTCACCGGCGTCGGTATCAGCTTTCCCACCGACAAGGGGCTCTACTGCGCGCTGCAGAACGTCAACCTGCGCATCGCCAAGGGCGAGTTCGTCTCGCTGATCGGCCATTCCGGCTGCGGCAAGTCGACCGTCCTCAACATCGTCGCCGGACTGTATCAGGCCACCACCGGCGGCGTGATCCTCGACGGCCGCGAGGTCAACGAACCCGGTCCGGAGCGCGCCGTGGTGTTCCAGAACCACAGCCTGCTGCCCTGGCTCAGCTGCTACGAAAACGTCGAACTGGCGGTACGGGAAGTCTTCCGGGGCCAGAAGAGCAAACGGGAAATGCGCGACTGGATCGAGCACAACCTCGAGCTGGTGCACATGACCCACGCCCGCGACAAACGCCCCAGCGAGATCTCCGGCGGGATGAAACAGCGCATCGGCATCGCCCGTGCACTGGCCATGCAACCCAAGGTGTTGCTGATGGACGAGCCCTTCGGTGCCCTCGATGCGCTGACCCGCGCGCATCTGCAGGACTCGCTGATGGAGATCCACGCCGACCTCGGCAACACGGTGATCATGATCACCCACGATGTCGACGAAGCCGTGCTGCTCTCGGACCGCATCGTGATGATGACCAACGGGCCCTCCGCCACTATCGGCGAGATCCTCCAGGTTGACCTGCCGCGCCCGCGGGATCGTATGGCGCTGGCCCATGACGCCGGCTATCACGCCTTCCGCGCCCAGGTGTTGGAATTTCTCTACCAGCGCCAGCAGCGGCCAGCTGCGTGACCGGATCGAGGTGACACGACGTGGACGGTGCCCTTAGCCCCCAAAAACGACAACGCCAGGGCGACAACCTGCTGTGCGACCGGCTTGCAGGCGTGCAGCAGCAGCGCGCCCAGGCCGCTCAGCTGCACAGCCTCACCCTCTACCTCACTCGTCTCAGCCGTAAGGAAGCCTGACCATGGAAGTTTCCATCGCCCTGACCCTGGCCGCCTGCCTGGTGTTGCTTGGCAACCACCTCAGTCGCGTCGCCGCCGATCGGCATCGCAAGCGGATCAGCGCCAAGGACCTCCACGCCCTGCAAATGGTGCTCGAGGTGCTGCAGTTCGTGCAGAAGCACCGCGGCCTGGGCGGCCAGCGTGACGCGGCGGCCGTCGCCCAGCGGCTGGACGTCGCCAACCGCATCGACCGGCTCTGGCAGGGCTGGCAAGGCGAGGAGAACCGCCCCGCCATGCGCGCGCTGTGGCGTGAGATACGCCAGAACCCGACCGAATTCGAGCCGCACTGCATTCTGATCGAGCAAATGCTCGAAAGCATCCACGTGCTCGAGTTGCGTCTGGCGTACCAGGGCAACCCGCAAGTGACCGGCCTGTGCGACGCCTGCCGTGCACTGGAAGACCTCGGCCAGCTGCGCGGCCTGGCGGTGCGCGCCGCCAACTTCGAAACCTGCCCGCTGGAGATGCAGGTGCAGATGCGCTACCTGTGCCAGCGCCTCGCCGATCCTATCGGCGGCACTACCCTGGCCAAGCTCGTCGAGCACCTGCAACGCAACCTGATCGACGCGCCACGCGTCAGCCTGGCGCCGGCCGAGTGCTACGCGCTGATCACCCCGATCATCGACGAACGCCTGCAAGGCATCCGCCACAGCATCGCCTGAAGCCTCGGTGCGAACGGGGTCATCAAGGTGCTGAATCCAGCTTGGCCGTCGAGGGCCGGCACGTAGAATGGGCGTCCGCGCGCGGGCCGGCAAACCGGTGATCGACGCCGGCCCCTGTTTCCAGCCAAACGAGACCTTCATGGCCCGCCTGTCCCTGCAGTTTCCCGAAGACCAGTTCTGCTTCACCACGCAACTGACGGTACGTATCACCGACATCAACGCCGCCAACCACCTGGCGAACGACTCGATGATCTCGATGATTTCCGAAGCCCGTGCCCGTTTCCTCTTTGCCTACGGCATTGCCGAGTCTCGCAAAGACGGCAGCGGCATCATCGTTACGGACCTGGCCACCACCTACAAGGCCGAAGCTCACGCTCGGGACGTGCTGTTGTTCGAAGTCGGCGTCATGGATTTCAACAAGTACGGCGGCGATATCACCTTTCGCATCACCCGCCCGGCCGACGGCACGCTGATCGCCATGGCCAAGTCCGGTTTCGTCTTTTACAACTACCTTGAAACCCAGGTCGTGCCGATGCCGGCCGAGTTCGCGGCGAAGTTCCCCAAGGTCAATCGCATCGCTTGACACGCCCCACTTCAATGCACGACGCACCACCGCTGCGCGCGCTTTGAGCGCATCCACCCGTATCCCGGCTCCAGAGCCCCCATGCCGCCCGGCCGTTGCGGTTGGCACATCTCCTGCTTGCTGCAACGGCAAGTAGCCAAAGGCGGTTACTCACAGACATGACAAAGGCGTCGCGTTGCCCCGTCGAGACAGACGGTGGTTCGCGGCGCCTTTTTCGTTTGGCCCCAACGAGCAGGGGCGCGGGCATTCCCGCACGGATTCTGCTGCCGTCCGGCAGCGCGGCATTCCCCGGCACCCAACAGGCGCGCCGGTACAACTTGTCTAGTGAGGTGTTCGATGAATACGAGTTTCTGGAAAGCCGGCCACACGCCGACCCTCTTTTCCGCCTTTCTCTACTTCGACCTGAGCTTCATGGTCTGGTACGTGCTTGGCCCAATGGGTGTGCAGATAGCCGCCGACCTCGGCTTGACCACCCAGCAACGCGCCTTCATGGTGGCGACGCCCATCCTCTCCGGCGCCGTGCTACGCCTGGCGCTGGGCATGCTCGCCGACCGGACCTCGCCAAAAACCGCCGGCCTGTTCGGGCAGATCGTGGTGATCGCGGCGCTCTTCATCGCCTGGCTGAACGGCATCCACAGCTACGAGCAAGCGCTGCTGCTGGGCCTGTTCCTCGGCATGGCGGGCGCGTCCTTTGCCGTCGCGCTGCCGCTCGCCTCGCAGTGGTATCCGCCACAGCACCAGGGCAAGGCCATGGGTATCGCCGGTGCAGGCAATTCCGGCACCGTCTTCGCAGCCCTCTTCGCCCCGGTACTGGCCAGCATGTTCGGCTGGACGAACGTGTTTGGCCTGGCCCTGATCCCACTGGTGCTGACGCTGATCATCTTTGCCAGCTTCGCCAGGAACGCGCCTAACCGCCCTGCTCCTAAATCCTTCGCCGACTACATGAAGGCGCTGGGCGACCGTGACAGCTGGTGGTTCATGTTCTTCTACAGCGTGACCTTCGGTGGTTTCCTCGGCCTGGCCAGTACGCTGCCAGGCTATTTCCATGATCAGTACGCCTTCGATCCCGTCAAAGCGGGCTATTACACCGCCGCCTGCGTATTCGCTGGCAGCCTGCTGCGTCCCCTCGGCGGAGCACTGGCGGACCGCATCGGCGGCATCCGCTCGCTGTTGGTGATGTACACCGTAGCCGCCGCTTGCCTGTTTGTTGTGGGCTTCAACCTACCGAGTTCCACCGCAGCCCTGGCTCTGTTCGTGGTCGCCATGCTCAGCCTCGGCGCCGGCAACGGTGCGGTGTTTCAGCTGGTGCCGCAGCGCTTCAACAAGGAAATCGGCGTGATGACGGGGCTCGTTGGCATGGCGGGCGGCATTGGCGGCTTTCTGCTGACCGCCGGGCTGGGCGCGGTCAAGCAGGCTACGGGCGATTACCAGATGGGCCTGTGGTTGTTCGCAAGCCTGGGTGCGCTGGCGTGGTTTGGCCTCTATGGCGTCAAGCG
The DNA here is from genome assembly GCF_051486945.1 of Stutzerimonas chloritidismutans. Lineage (GTDB taxonomy): Bacteria > Pseudomonadota > Gammaproteobacteria > Pseudomonadales > Pseudomonadaceae > Stutzerimonas > Stutzerimonas chloritidismutans_B. Next base: position 796,983 of record NZ_JAHVDX010000001.1, read on the forward strand.
GCGCTGGAGAACGACCTGGGGCTCTGCCGCAATGACCGCTGCGCGGGTCTGAGTATCAACATGTGAGCAAAGGCAGGCTTGCCGGGCTTGCCTGATCGTGTCCCACCGTGCCCACGCCATTCCGAGTGATCCTTGATGCCCTTGCAGTTGTCATTCGGCGAAGCCACCGCCACCGGCCCTCGTGAAGAAAATCAGGACGCGCTGCGCATCGTCACGCCGACACCCGGCCTAGCCGCGAGCAAGGGTGCGCTGTTCGCCATCGCCGATGGCGTCAGTCAATGTGCGGACGGCGGTCTGGCGGCACGTGCAACGCTGCAGGCGCTGGCGACCGATTACTACGCCACCCCAGAAACCTGGACCATCGCACAATCACTGGACCGCCTGCTCGTAGCGCAAAACCGGTGGCTGCAAGCCAACGGTGGCGGCCAGCCGCTACTGACCACATTGACGACGCTGGTACTACGCGGACGGCGCTTCACCCTTGCCCATGTTGGCGACTGCCGCGCCTATCGGTGGCATGACGGCACGCTACAACGGCTCAGCGAGGATCACGTCTGGGAACAGCCAAACATGCAACACGTACTCAAGCGTGCCATGGGGCTGGACCAGCATCTGGTCGTCGATTACCTCGACGGCGAGCTGCGCCTGGGCGAATGCTTTCTGCTGCTCAGCGACGGCGTCTGGGCGAGCATCACCGAGGGCGACATCCAGAACATCCTGCGCGCAGAACCGGACCTGCCGAACGCCGCGCGAGCGCTGGTCAACCTGGCGCACCAGACCGGCAGCCAGGACAATGCCAGCGCCCTGCTGCTGCGGGTCGAGGCGCTGCCGGAAGCCGCACTCGCCGACTCACTGGCACAACTGGCCGACTGGCCGCTGCCGCCCCGCCTGCGACCGGGCCAGACGTTCGAAGGCTGGACGATCGAGGCGCTGGTAGGCGAATCGCGGCAATCACTCCTTTACCGAGTCAGTGACGCACAGGCTCAACATTGGCTACTCAAAACCCTACCGCCGAGTCGGTATGACGAACCCGCGGCAGGTCCGGCGTTGTTACAGGAAGAGTGGTTCCTGCGCCGCGTCGCCGGGCGCGCCTTTCCGGAAATCCACGGTGTACCCCAGCGCCAGCACCTGTATTACGTGCAGCGCGAGTACCGCGGAAAAACGCTATCCGCACAGTTCGCGGATCACGGCCCGATGCCTCTGGCGGACTGGATGGCGCTGGCACCGCGCCTGATCCGCGCGCTCGGCATGTTGCACCGGCGCAACATCCTGCACCGCGACATCAAGCCGGAGAACCTGCACCTCGGCGAGGATGGCGAGCTGCGCGTGTTGGACTTCGGCCTGGCGTACTGCCCGGGCCTGTCCCATGACCTGCCACACACTTTGCCCGGCACACCGAGCTACCTCGCACCCGAAGCGTTCACGGGTGCTGCCCCGAGCCGGCAGCAGGACCTGTACGCAGCCGCCGTCACGCTTTATCAACTGCTGACCGGCCACTTCCCCTATGGTGAAGTCGAGGCGTTCCAGCGGCCGCGCTTCGGCCAATCGGTGCCCGCCAGTCGCTACAGACCCGATCTGCCGCCATGGCTGGACGATCAGCTCAAGCGCGCGGTCGCGATCGATCCTTCACAGCGTTTCGAGACAGCCGAGGAATGGTTGCTGGCACTGGAGCAAGGCGAACGGCTGTCGAGCCAAGCACCGACGCGGCCGCTGCTCGAACGCGAACCGCTGAAGGTCTGGCGTACGCTAGCGCTGGGCTCGCTGCTGCTGAACCTCGGCTTGCTAGCCTGGCTCGCCAAGGGCGGTTGACGAGTCAGCGCCTGACGATCAGCCCCTGCCGGGCGACCCGAATCAGCTCGTGCACACTTCTTTCCAGGTTCTCGCGCGAGGGTGCCTGGACGACTGCAAGGTCGAAGCTGTTCGCAGCGAAATGCGCCAGCGACTCATCCGCTCCGGTGAACTGAACAAGAAAGGCGCGTGGCCTGCAGGTCCGGCGCGACCAGCCATCCAGATAGCGCAACAGCGATGGCTGATGGCTGCCACCCAGCAGTATTTTGGGATTGCTACGAACCAGGCCACTGGTAATCGGAGCCAGGCGCAGGGGTGCGCGTTGTAGTGCATTCATCAGAGAGATCCCGCCTCGAGAATTCCGCTGGGCAGCGGTGGGAGGCGACACCGAACCAGCGCTTTAGCGGTATTTCGAAGCCTAGGCTCCCGGCGCCCCGCAAGTAGCTGACTAAATCGGCGCATGGGGCAGAACAATAGAAAAGCCGGGCGGCGGCTGTCAACGCCCGCGTCAGCCAGTACGCCAGCCGTCGTGCACCAGCACTGCTCGGGCGCGCTTCATATGGGTGCAAAAGGCGACCGGATTGCGCCCCGGACGGCCGCTAGAACCCGCAAATGCCATGCGCCTGCGGGGATTGGCACAACCCCTGCATTCTGACAGGCACATCAAGCCGGGCCATCAACGTGGAGGGCCGGGCTCCGAATACGGAAAGCAAGGACAAAGGCGTCCTCACTGGTAAACCAGTGGGGCGCCTTTTTCGTTGCTGGAACAAAAAGTACGGCCGGGGCGTGATGCTCGGTCCGGCGCGGAGAACGGCATGAAGAAGCTCAAATTGGTAGTGATCGGCAACGGCATGGCGGGCGTCCGTACGCTCGAGGAGCTGCTCAAGCTCGCACCGGATCTGTACGACATCACCGTGTTCGGGGCCGAACCTCATCCCAACTACAACCGCATCCTGCTCTCCCCTGTGCTCGCAGGTGAGCAGACGTTCGACGAGATCGTGCTCAACGACCTCGACTGGTACGCCCGGCACGGCATCCGCCTGATGCTCAACCGCAAGGTGGTCAAGATCGACCGCGCCCGCCGCCGTGTGACTGCCGAGGACGGCAGCGAAGCGGCTTATGATCGTTTGCTGATCGCTACTGGCTCAACGCCCTTCATCCTGCCGATCCCTGGCAATGAGTTGGACGGCGTCATCGGTTACCGCGACATCGCCGATACCCAATCGATGATGGAAGCTGCCCGGACCCACACGCACGCTGTGATCATCGGCGGCGGGCTGCTCGGCCTGGAAGCGGCCAATGGCCTCAAGCTGCGAGGCATGGACGTCACCGTGGTGCACATCGGCGAATGGCCAATGGAGCGCCAGCTCGACCGGACCGCCGGCACTCTGCTTCAGAACGAACTGGAGCGGCGTGGCCTGGGCTTCAAGATGAACCGGCAGACGGCCGAATTGATCGGCAACGAAGGCGGCCGGGTCACGGCCGTGCGGTTTGCCGATGGCGAAGTGATCGGTGCGGATCTGGTCGTCATGGCCGCAGGCATCCGGCCGAACGTCGAACTCGCAGAGCGTGCCGGCCTGCCCTGCAATCGCGGCATTCTGGTCAACGACACGCTGCAGACCTACGACCCGCGTATCTACGCCGTCGGCGAATGCGCGAACCATCGCGGCACCGCCTATGGCCTGGTCGCCCCCTTGTTCGAGCAGGCTAAGGTGTGCGCCAACCATCTCGCGATGCTCGGCTTCTCGCGCTACCTCGGTTCGGTGACGTCAACCAAGCTCAAGGTCACCGGGATTGACCTCTTTTCAGCAGGCGACTTCATGGGCGGCGAAGGCACCGAGACAATCACCCTCTCCGACCCCATCGACGGCGTGTACAAGAAGCTCGTGATTCGCCAGAACGTGCTCGTCGGCGCCTGCCTTTACGGCGACACGGCTGACGGCAGCTGGTACTTCCGTCAGGTCCGCGAGGGCCGGGACATCAGCGATATCCGCGACCGGCTGATGTTCGGTGCCGCGCTCGCCAGCGAAAGCCAGCCTACGCAGGCTTCATCTCCCACCGTCGAGCACGCCTGATGGTTGGCGAAGACGACCCTGTAGAGGAGCTGACCATGCGCCACGTGACCGCCTCGACCTGTTGCTATTGCGGCGTTGGCTGCGGCGTGCTGATCGAGCACGACGGCGAACGCATCCTCGATGTGGCCGGCGACCCGGCGCATCCCGCCAATTTCGGGAAACTGTGCAGCAAGGGCTCGACGCTGCACCTGACCGGTGATCTGGATGCCCGTGCGCTCTACCCCGAGCTGCGCCTGGGTAAAACCCTGGCGCGCGCGCGGACCGACTGGGACAGCGCGCTGAACCACGCCGCCAAGGTATTTGCCGACACCCTTACCGAGCACGGCCCGGACAGCGTCGCCTTCTACATCTCCGGCCAGCTGCTGACCGAGGACTACTACGCCTTCAACAAGCTCGCCCGCGCGTTGGTCGGCACCAACAACATCGACTCAAATTCACGCCTGTGCATGTCGTCTGCCGTGGTTGGCTACAAGCGCAGCCTGGGTGCCGACGCCCCACCTTGCAGCTATGAGGACATCGAGCAGAGCGACACCCTGCTGATTGTTGGCAGCAACATGGCCTACGCCCATCCGGTGCTGTTCCGCCGCCTCGAAGAAGCCAAGGCCCGTCGGCCGGAGATGACGATTATCGTCGTCGACCCGCGCCGCACCGACACTTGCGAGCTGGCCGACCTGCACCTGGCCGTCCAGCCTGGCACCGACGTCGCCCTGTTTCACGGCATCCTGCATCTATTGCTGAAAAGCGGGCAGATCGACCGCGCCTTCATCCACGCTCACACCGCTGGCTTCGAGGCGCTGGAAGACCTGGTCCGCGACTACGATCCCGCTCGGGTCGGGCAACTCTGCGGCATCGATGAACGTGCGCTGCAGCGCTGCGCACGGCTGATCGGAAATTCGCCCCGATTCCTCTCGCTCTGGTGCATGGGCGTCAACCAGTCCACCGCCGGCAGCGCCAAGAACAGTGCGGTGATCAACCTGCACCTGGCCACCGGCCAGATCGGTAAGCCGGGCGCCGGTCCGTTCTCCCTGACGGGGCAGCCGAACGCAATGGGCGGGCGCGAAACCGGCAGCCTGTCCAATCTGCTGCCCGGCCATCGCGATGCCGGCAATGCCGAACACCGTCGAGAAGTCGCTGACTACTGGGGCGTGCCCGCCCTACCGGACGCGCCGGGCCTGTCAGCCATCGAGCTGTTCGAGGCCGTGCGCAACGGCCAGATCAAGGCGCTTTGGATCGCCTGCACCAACCCGGCACAGTCGATGCCGGATCAGCGCGCGGTCCATGACGCTCTGGCGGCTTGCCCGTTCGTGGTTGTACAGGAGGCGTTCTTCACCACCGAGACGTGTCGCTATGCCGACCTGCTGCTGCCTGCCGCCAGCTGGGGCGAGAAGGAAGGGACGGTGACGAACTCCGAGCGCCGTGTCAGCCATGTGCGGCCGGCCATCGCCGCACCCGGCGAGGCGCGCGCGGACTGGTCGATCACCTGCGATTTCGCGCGCAGGCTCGAGGCGCAGCTGCGGCCCGACCAGCCCAGCCTGTTTGCCTTCGACACGCCGGCCGCACTGTTCGACGAATACAAACAACTGACGGCAGGCCGCGACCTGGACCTGTCTGGCCTCAGCCATGCACTGATCGACCGCATTGGCCCACAACAGTGGCCCTTCCCCCCTGGGAGCGCCCGGGGGACGCCGCGACTTTATGCCGATGGTCGTTTTCCTACCGAGGATGGCCGCGCGCGCTTTCTCGCCGAGCCTTACCAGCCGCCGACGGAAACACGCGACACACGCTTTCCGCTCACACTCAATACCGGTCGGCTGCGCGACCACTGGCACGGCATGAGCCGCACCGGCACCGCTGCGCGCCTGTTCGGCCATGTCGAGCAGGCCATGCTCGGCATGCACCCTACTGACATGCGTGAGCGCCAGTTGCACGATGGCCAGTTGGTCAAGGTCCGCAGCCGCCGTGGCGAGATCCTGCTGCCGGTGCAGGCGGATGAGACGCTATGCGCCGGGCAGGCCTTCGTGCCGATGCACTGGGGCGACCGGTTTCTCAAGGGGCTGGGCATCAATCGCCTTACCCTGCCGGCATTCGACCCGATCTCCAAACAACCCGAGCTCAAGCACGCCGGTATCGAGGTCGAAAAGGTCGACTTGCCCTGGCAGTACTTCGCACTGGTCGAGGGCTCGGTGCAGCAGCGCTTCGAGGCCTTGCGCCCGGTGTTCGATGAGTTTGCCTTCGCCAGCTTCGCGCTGACCGGCCGCGACCGTCCGGCGCTGGTCATCCGCGCCGCCTGCCATGCGGCACCCGAGGCGTGGGTGCTGGCAAAACTCGACGCGATGCTGAATTTGAACAAGGGGCCGGTACTGGTCTACCAGGACCCGCAACGGGCCATCGGCAAACGCGTGCGCATCGAGGAAAGCCGCATCGTCGCCCTCAGCCTGTCCGGCGAGACCGCAGCACGCGACTGGCTCAAGCAGCTCTGGCAGGACGGCACGGCCGATCAAGCGCTGCATCGCTGGTTGCTGGCCCCTTTGAGCGCGCCGCCCGGCGGCCAGGTGCGTGCCGCCAAGACTCTGTGCAACTGCATGAACGTCAGCGAGGACGCGATTTGCGCCGGTATCGCGCGCGGCCTGGACCTCGACGGCCTGAAACGGGAGCTGGGCTGCGGCACCAGCTGCGGCTCCTGCGTACCCGAAATCAAGCGCTTGCTGGTGCAACCCGCAGTCGCCTGATTCCTGACTCCACCGGCGATGCACGACGCATCGCCACTGCAACACGAGAGGTAACGACATGAGCGCAAAAGTCTGGCTAGTAGGTGCAGGCCCCGGCGACCCGGAACTGCTGACACTCAAGGCCGTGCGCGCCTTGGGCGAGGCCGAAGTGGTATTGATCGATGATCTGGTCAACCCCGCCGTGCTCGAACACTGCCCGCTTGCGCGGGTCATCCCCGTCGGCAAACGCGGCGGATGCCGCTCGACGCCCCAGGCATTCATCCACCGTCTGATGCTGCGCTACGCGCGCCAGGGCAAATGCGTGGTGAGGCTCAAAGGCGGCGATCCCTGCATCTTCGGGCGCGGCGGCGAGGAAGCCGAATGGCTGGCTGAGCGCGGCATCGAGGTCGAGCTGGTCAACGGCATCACCGCAGGCCTCGCGGGTGCCACTCAGTGCGGCATCTCGCTGACCCAGCGCGGCGTGGCGCGCGGCGTGACGCTGGTCACCGCGCATACGCTCGACGGAAGCAGCCCCGAATGGCATGCGCTGGCGAAGACCGGGACCACACTCGTCGTCTACATGGGCGTCAGTAGCATGCAGCAGGTGCAAACGGGGCTCATGGAAGGCGGGCTGCCTGCCCACACACCCATTGCAATGATTGAAAACGCTTCACTGCCCCAACAGCGCGAATGCCGCTCGCGACTGGGCAGCATGGTTACCGATGCCGCCGCTTTCCAACTCAAGAGCCCCGCGATCCTGGTCATCGGCGAAGTCGCCGCACAAGCGGTTGCACAGGCTCTACGCCAGAGCGCGTGAATCCGGGCGGGTGATCCGCCCGTCGACGCTAACCGCTACGAGGCGCTGCTCTGATTTGCATAAAAAAGCCGCGGCCCGAGGGCCACGGCTTTTTCGTCACGGTTCAAGCATTACGCCTTCTGCCGCAGTTTCTCCGGTTTGATCAGGAAGCGCGCCAGCGCCGGCAGCAGCCAGATGGCGCCAACCATGTTCCAGAGGAACATGAAGGTCAGCATCAGGCCCATGTCGGCCTGGAATTTGATCGCCGAGAACACCCAAGTGAACACGCCAATCGCCAGGCAGATGCCGGTAAAGATTACCGCCTTGCCGGTCGATTTCAGCGTTTCGTAGTAGGCGTCCTGCAAGGTCATACCCTGACGCAGGTAGGATTCGAGCCGGCTGTAAATGTAGATCCCATAGTCCACACCGATGCCGACGCCGAGCGCGATCACGGGAAGGGTTGCAACCTTCACGCCGATGCCCATGAACGCCATCAAGGCGTTGCCGAGGATGGAGGTGAGCACCAGCGGCAGGATCACACAGAGCGTGGCGGCGATGGAGCGGAAGGTCAGCAGGCACATGATGCTCACGGCGAGATAGACCGCGATCAGCATGGTGGTTTCGGACGCCGCGATGACCTCGTTGGTGGCCGCCTCGATACCGGCGTTACCCGCCGCAAGCACGAACTCCAGGCCTTCACGGTTGTTTTCCTCGGCGAACTCGCGGGCCGCGGAGACGACGTGTTCCAGCGTCTCGGCCTTGTGATCGTTGAGGAACACCAGCACCGGGGCCAGCGAGCAATCGCCGTTGTACATGCCCTCGGCCCGAGCGATGGAGCTGTTAAGCACGAACTGGTTACGCGACAGTGTTTCCCATTTCAGGCTGCCCTCGTTCATGCCTTTGATGCTCTGGCGCGCGACGGTAACCATCGACACCGCTGACTGCACGCCTTCGGTGTTCTCCATCTTCCACATCAGCTCGTCCATGGCGGCGAGCGTGTCGTAGTGGGCACAGCCTTCAGGCGCCGTCTTGACCATCACCACCAGTACGTCGGAGCTGGTCGAGTAGTTGCGAATGACGAAATCGTTGTCGAGGTTGTAGCGCGAGTCCGGGTGCAGCTCCGGGGCGCCCTGATCCAAGTCGCCGATCTTTAGATTTTGCCCATACCAGAGCCCACCGCCGACCGCCGCCAGGGCAATGACGATGGAGATCGGTGCGACCGTCGGGCTCGCAAAGTTCGACAGTGCGCGCCAGAACGGATGATTGCGCGCGGCTTCTTCCCGCGCCTGCTTGACTGCGCGCTGGCTGATGCCCAGGTAGGAGATGGTCACCGGCAGCAGGATCAGGTTGGTCAGGATGATTACTGCAACGCCCAGGGAGGCGCCGATGGCGAGCTCGCGGATCACGCCGATATCGATCAACAGCAAGGTCACGAAGCCGACGGCGTCGGACGCCAGCGCCACCATGCCGGGAATGAACAGCTGGCGGAACGCCATGCGCGCAGCGGCCAACGGATCGTCAGTCTCGCCCGATGCCATGGCGATGCCGTTGATCTTCTGCACGCCGTGGGAGATGCCGATGGCAAAGACCAGGAACGGCACCAGCATCGAATAGGGGTCGAGCCCGAAGCCCAGCGTATGCAGCAGGCCCAGCTGCCAACCTACGGCGATCAGCGTGGTGACCACCACGGCGATGGTGCTCTTGAAGCAGCGGGTGAACCACAGCAACAGCGCGAGCGTGATACCGATCGCGACAAAGAAGAACAGGGCGACGCCGACCAGGCCGTCGATCAGGTCACCGACCTTTTTCGCGAAGCCAATGATGTGGATCTCGACGTTAGGATTCTGCGCTTCGTACTTGTCGCGAATCTTTTCTTCGAGCTCGTGGGAGAACTTCTGGTAGTCCAGCTTGATCAGCTTGCTGCGGTCTTCCGGGTCCGAGTAGGACTCCATCAACGGCACATCGATGATGCTGGACTTGAAGTCATTGGCCACAAGGCGGCCGATCTGGCCGGACTTGAGAATGTTGCTCCGCAGGTCATCAAGGCTCTCGGGCGAGCCGTCGTACGTCTGCGGAATGACCTCGCCCCCGGCGAAGCCCTGCTCGGTCACCTCCGTCCAGCGCACGCTGGGGCTCCAGAGCGACTTCATGTTCGAGCGATCAACACCCTGGATGTAGAACACTTCGTCATGGATCTGGCGCAGCGTCTCCATGTATTCCTTGGAGAAGATGTCGCCATCCTTCGCTGCAACGGAGATCCGCACCGTGTTACCCAGGTTGGCCAGGTCGTCTCGGTGTTGAAGCATGTTCTGGATGAAGGGATGGCCCAGCGGAATCATTTTCTCGAAGCTGGTCGATGGGCGAACCTGCGCGGCCTGGAAGAACAGGAACACGCTGATCAACAGGCAGAGGATGATCACGGCCGGTCGATTATTGAATATCAGGCGCTCCAGGAAGGATGCCGGCTTCTGCTGATGTTTGGTCATGTTGGCTCCGGCTCTTATTGTTGTACGGGCAAGTTGGCGCCTTCCGGCGAGACGACCCTGACGCCACTCTGCCCTACCAGCACCAGATTGCCGTCTTTGCCATCCACGACGCCCGAAAGCGATCGCCGGTCAGGGCGGCTGAACAGCGTGAATGTCTGCCCCTTGTCCCGGCTGGTCAGCACCGTGCCGCCGTGGCCAACAACGACGATGCGACCGTCTTCGAGCAGGTTGCCGTCGGCCAGCCCGGTTTCCAGTGCGTCCTGCCCATCGCCCAACCGAATCTCTTCCCAGCTGTCGCCGAAATCGGTGGAGCGGAACAGATGGCCGCGCAGGCCGAACGCCACGACGACACCGGGCTCTCCCCCGCCGACCACGCCGAACAACGAACCTTGATACGGTGACTCCACGCGCTCCCAGGTTTCGCCGCTGTCAGTCGACCGGAACATGCCGCCCATTTCGCCAACGATGAACAGCCCGGAGCCGGGTATCTCGCTGATTGCGTTGAGGTGATAACCGTCTTCGTTATCGAGGCGGTCGGCGACGTCTTCCCAGTTGCTGCCCCCATCAGTGGTTTCCAGCAGGGCACCGTAGGCGCCGGTCGCGAAGCCGTGCTCGGCATCTTCGAACCAGACGTCGAGCAGCGGTACCTCGCCCTCACGGTTCTCGTACTGATGGGTCCAGGTTTCGCCACCGTCGGTAGTGGCGAGGATCAGCGCATCGTGACCAACGGCCCAGCCGAGTTTGTCGTCGGCAAAATGTACAGCGGTAAGCAACTGCCGGGTCGGCACTTTGGCCTGGGTCCAGGTGTTGCCACTGTCGTCTGAATAGAGGATGTGCCCGCGATCGCCTACCGCGACCAGGCGGGTGCCCGCATGGGTGATGTCCAGCAACAGGTTGCTAACGGCCTTTTTGGACTGGATGGCATAGCGTGCGCCAGGCTCGGTCGGGCTCTGAGCGTGAGCCGGGGTCAGGAAGGGCAGCATGCAGAGTAATCCGCAAAGCGGAAGCGTTCTGGTGAGCCTCAGGTGACTGGATGACGACCTGCCGAGCAGCTTTACCGCGCGGCCGAACTGGGTGCGCCACATGACGGGCTCACTCATACATACCCCCTTTATTCTTATTAGGTAAGGCCTGCGTATGGGAACAGGCGGAGCCATGCTATAGGGCTTTCGAAAGCAGCAGCAATCGGCTGGACGTTATGTTTTGTTAAGCCAGGCTGATTGATATTGCCCAATAGATGGGCGTTATGGCAGGGCTCAGAAAGAAGCTACCGAGGCCCGGTCTGATGGCGTTGATTGGCCCTGTGCGCGGTATCGCGGGCGACAATAACTGAGGTTTTGGCGGGAACTTGTTAACGGAGACGACGGCACCGCGCAATGAAGCGCGATGCCGTCGTGATCATCAGGCGAGGCTTTTGCTGACGACTTCGTAAACATCGCTGGACAGCTCGCCGGAGGCAAGAATCCGCTCGAGTTCGCCACGCATCAACGCCTGGCGGGCAGTGTCGTACTTGCGCCAGCGAGTCAGCGGTGCCAACAAGCGCGAGGCGATCTGCGGGTTGAGCGTGTTCAGCACGATGACCTGGTCGGCGAGGAAGCGGTAGCCCGCACCGTCGGCACGGTGGAAGTTGACCAGGTTCTGATTGGCAAAGGCGCCGATCAAGGCGCGGACCTTGTTCGGGTTCTTCAGCGTGAATGCCGGATGCTGCATCAGGTGCTGGACGCGCTCCAGCCCGCCCGGCTGTGTATTGCCTGCCTGTACGCTGAACCACTGGTCCATGACAAGCGGGTTGTCCTTGAAGTGCTCGGCAAAGGCTTCCAAGGCCTTGTCACGCTCGGCCTGGAAGTCCGAATTGACCAGCACCGCCAGCGCGGTCAGCCGCTCGGTCATGTTGTCGGCCTGGTCGAACTGTTCGACGCAGGCGGCGACGACGTCCGGCTTGCCGCTCAGCATCAGATACGACAAGGCGATGTTCTGCAGCGCGCGGCGGGCGAAGTGGCTGGCTTCCGCGACGTATGGCGTCTGCCGGGACACTTCACGGTTGGCTTGGTAGCGCTTCCAGAACAGATCGAAGAGCGCCGTTGCGATACCTTCGCGAGCGAAATCGCGAGCGGCATGAATGGCATCCACGTCCGCCACCTCGCTGATTTCAGTGAGGTAGGCCTCGCTCGGCAGCGACAGCATCTCCGCGACCATCGCCTGATCGAGGCTTTCGTCCTCCAACTGGCTGCGAAGCGCCGCCACCAGACGCTGGTCCAGCTGCAGCGCTTCGCCGCGCTGGTGCTGGCCGATCATGTCCTGCAAAACCTGAACCGACAGCTGCTGGCCCGCTTCCCAACGGTTGAAGCCGTCGGAATCGTGCTGCATCAGGAACATCAGTTGATCGCGGCTGTAGGGGAAGTCCAGCTTCACCGGTGCGGAGAACCCGCGCAGCAGTGACGGCAGCGGCTGCTCTGGTACGTCGATGAAGGTGAAGGTCTGCTCCGGCTGATCGACTGCCAGTACGCGGGTCGTGCCGACCGCAGCGCTTTCGCCTTGCAGCCGCAGCGGGATTTCGTTGCCCTGCCCGTCCAGCAGGCCCAGCGAGACCGGGATGACAAATGCCAGCTTCTCGCTCTGCCCTAGTGTCGGCGGGCAGCTCTGGCGGAACGTCAGGCTGTAGGTGTTCGCAGCGGCGTCATATTGCTCGCTGACAGCCAGCCGCGGCGTGCCGGCCTGGCTGTACCAGCGCTTGAACTGGGTCAGGTCGGCGCCGTTGGCATCTTCCATCGCTTTGACGAAGTCATCGACGGTCACGGCCTGGCCATCGTGCCGCTCGAAGTAGAGGTCGCTGCCCTTGCGGAAGCCCTCTTCGCCCAACAGTGTTTGAATCATGCGCACCACTTCGGCGCCCTTCTCGTACACAGTCAGGGTGTAGAAGTTGGAGATTTCGATGAAGGATTCCGGGCGCACCGAGTGGGCCATGGGGCCGGCGTCTTCCGCGAACTGGTGGGTGCGCAGATAAGACACATCCTCGACGCGCTTCACCGTTGGCGAGTTCATGTCGGCGCTGAACTGCGAGTCGCGGAAAACCGTGAAGCCTTCTTTCAGCGACAGCTGGAACCAGTCGCGGCAGGTCACACGGTTGCCCGACCAGTTGTGGAAATACTCGTGAGCGACGATGGCCTCGACGCGCTGGTGTGCAGCGTCGGTAGCCGTTTCGGCACGCGCCAGCACGGCGCTGGAGTTGAAGATATTGAGGCCCTTGTTTTCCATGGCGCCCATGTTGAAGTCGTTGACCGCGACGATCATGAAGATGTCCAGGTCGTATTCGCGGCCGTAGGCCTCCTCGTCCCACTTCATGGATTTCTTCAGGCTGTCCATGGCGTGCTGGCATTTGTCGATATTTTCCGGCTCGACGTAAATGCGCAGCGCCACGTCGCGCCCGCTCATGGTGGTAAAGCTGTCTTCGACACACCAGAGGTCGCCCGCTACCAGGGCGAACAAATACGCCGGCTTCTTGAACGGATCTTCCCAGGTCGCCCAATGACGGCCGTCTTCTTCGTCGCCGCTGGCGATGGGGTTGCCGTTGGACAGCAGGATCGGATAAGCCTGCTTATCGGCGCTAACCGTCGTGGTGAAGGTGCTCATCACGTCCGGACGGTCGAGGTAATAGGTGATCTTGCGGAAGCCCTCGGCCTCGCACTGGGTGCAGAACATCTTGCCGGACTTGTAGAGGCCTTCCAGCGCGGTGTTGCTTTCGGGGTGGATCACCACGGTGCTGTCCAGGGTGAAGCTGGCTGCATCGGGCTGAAGAGTCAGGCTTTCCTCGGCGACTTCGTAATCACCCAGGCCGAGCTGGCGGTCATTGATCGACAGCGACATCAGTTCAAGATCCTGCCCGTGCAGCTGCAGCGGCGGCAGGCCAGTACCCGCTTCAGGGTTGCGGCGCATGATCAACTGCGCATGCACCAGGGTACGATCCTCGTACAGCTCGAAGGTCAGGTGGGTTTCATCGATCAGATAGTCCGGAGCCTGATAGTCCTTGAGATGAATGACTTTCGGTTGTTCGGTGCGCATGGGATGGCCTCTTCGAGGCAGCTTCGGGCCTTAGCCCGGCGCTGCAGGTGAATACGTTCGATTGGCGGACCGATCCGCCGGAACGACCTACGCCGCGGTGCTGGCCGCGACCTGGTAGGCCGTGAACTTGCGGATATTGATCACGCCGGTATCGAGGATCAGGTATTGACCCTTGATGCCGCGCAGGGTGCCTTCGACCACCGGCGTCTTTTCCAAGTCTAGACTGACGATCTTGGTCGGGTAGGCTTCGACGGGGTACCGGATCTCCAGCACCTCGGCGTCGGCAATCGGCTGAATCGCCTGCAGACCGTAGCGCTGCTGCAAGCCCTGCAGCCCGTCGGCGCAGGCGTCGAAAATGCGTTCGCGGGTTTCGATCAGGTCGATCGACTCGGCCTCTCCCTTGAGCAGCGCACGCCAGTTGGTGCGGTCCGCGACCTGGCTGCGCAGCAGGTCCTCGACCATCCCCGATTGCTGCCGTGTAGCGACCCGCATGATCGGCAGCGCCTGGCTGGCGCCCTGGTCCAGCCAGCGCGTCGGCAGCTGCGTGGCGCGGGTGATGCCGACCTTGATGCCCGACGAATTGGCCAGGTACACCACATGGTCGGTCATGCAGAAATCCATGCCCCACTGCGGGTCACGGCAGGTGCCGAAGTCGTGGTGGCACTTTTCCGGGCTCATGATGCAAATGTCGCACTGCGGCAGTTTCTTGAAACAGGGATAGCAGTAGCCCTGGCTAAAGCTCTTGTTCGTTTTGCGTCCGCAATGGGTGCAATTGATAGCGCCGAGGTATTCCAGCCGCAGGGTTTTGCCGATCAGCGGGTTGACCGGCACCTGCTGGTCGTCGAGGCGAAACGCGTACTGCGCCTGTTCGCCCAGTTGGATCGACATTTTGCTCAGCGCGCCACGTCCCAGTTCGAGCATCAGTGACGGGTCCCGGAAGCCGGAGCGAACAAGCTGGTATCGATAGGCGCCTTGTTCTTGCTCTTGGAGGCGCATTCCTGGCCACCCATGTAGCCGGTGCGCTCTTCTTCCGGCAGGTTCTTCATCTCCCAGGCGATCATGGCGCCTAGGCAGGTTTCCTTCTGCTCGGGGGTGAGCTTGCGACCGTCGCTCCACTTGCCCAGCTCGACAGCGGTTTTCAGGTTTTCGTAGATTTCGGGGGTGATGTTTTCAATAGCTTCGATAAAGGACGACATGGCCGGGCTCCCGGAAAAAACAAGCCGGCATTCTAACGGAAAAGCGGCACGAAGCCCTCAGGCCATCCGCCGGCGCGACAGCACGCCGCCAATGACGCCGGTTAGGCAGCCGGCAACCAGCCCGCCGACGTGCGCCGCGTTGGCAATCGCCAAAGCACCGAAGCTCACCACTTCGATCAGCCCGGTCAGGCAGATCACCAGCCAGAGCAGCATCAGCACAACCACACCCGGTGGCAGGCGATAGGCGTCGTCCGGCGCCAGCTTCTGGAACAGCCAGCAGTGCCCGAGCAACCCATAGAGCACACCGGACAGCCCACCAAAAATCCCCGCCCCGCCAAAGCCATACTGCGACAGGTTGGAGACGACGCCGAACAGGAACGTCAGCGCGAGCAGCATCCAGGCACCCTGGCGGTATTCGATACGCCGGCCAAGCTCCCAGTACCACATGCTGTTCATCGCCAGGTGCAGGATGCCGAAGTGCACGAATATTGGGGTGATAAGCCGCCACCATTGCCCGGCAGCAAGCGTCTGGCCGAGCGTCGCGAAGTAGGCGTACTCACCGTCAACACGAAAATCGCTGAAGGTCAGCCAGCGGATGGTGTCCAGATTTTCGCCAAGCATCGTGATGACCGCAGCGATCAGCGTCAGCACGAGTACCGCGGTGGTCAGGGGGCTGCGTTTGAGGCTGGCGACGAAGCCGCCTCCACGCCGGGGCGATTGCTCAGCCACGACAGCACCATCCCCGTGCGGATAACGCTGATAGAGTTCGCGGACCTGCTCGGCTGTCTCGGCTGGCACCCTGAGCACCTGCTCGCCTGCCTCCTCGGACACGCGACAAGGCACCCGGAGGCGTTGCAGCAGCGCGATGAAACCACTGAGATCCTCCGACAGCGGCAAGCGCAGCGCTTCGACGATCACCATCTATTGCTCCACTTCCACCCAGACGAACTTGGCCGGGTCGAGCAGGTGCTCGCGGTCCAGGCGGTAAGCCACCAGCTTGCCGTACTTGACCGCGCTGTAGTCCAGGCATGCCAGATTCGGCCGGATCGGCGCAGGCGTGCCGCTGCGCCAGTAGTGCCCAACGAACAGCAGGGGATCATTCGGCCCGTAAAGAAACAGGCGGCTCTTCTGGCTTTGGCTCAGCGGCATGCGTGCGGCCTGCTCGGGCAGCCCGTCAGGCTGAAAGACCACGTCGCCATAGGTCTGCGGGTTTTCTTCCCAGAACTTGGTGCGAAAGACGCTGCGTGTGAAGCCTTCTTCGCTGGTCAGGGTCACGCCTTTGGGCAGCGGCATGTCCGTCCCACGCAACAGGCGGTCGAGCGCCTTGGCAGCGAAGCGATCCGGGAACGCCGCGTCGGCCAGAAAGGCCGGGTCGATGCGACCGTCCTGGAGGCGCTCGCGCAGCGGGTCGATGACCTGGTTGTCCCAACAGGCATGCACTACGCGAAACCGCTCGCTTTCCAGGTACAACGGCAGCTCGAGGAACCACTCGCGAAATGCACGCCACTCGTCCGGGTAGTGCTCGAATTGCTCGAAGGTCTGCTCCAGCAGCTTGGCATAGCGCGGCGTATGGTCGCGAACGTAGGTCCGGCCACTTTCTGGCGGTGCCGGCGTGAACCAGCCCAGGGCGTTGAATTCATGGTTGCCCATGATGCAGATCGCCTGCCCGGCGTCGACCATGTCATGGACCAGGTGCAATGCCTCGCGGATACGCGGCCCGCGGTCGATGATGTCGCCAAGGAAGATCACCTGACGCCGGGGATGACGCCAAACACCGCCGTGCTGCCGGTACCCGAGCAGGTCGAGCAGGTGCACCAGGGTGTGGGCGCAGCCATGCACATCACCGATCAGGTCGTAGCCGCGCTCCGGGTCGACAATCACTATTCCCCTCCACCGAGGCGGCTGCCCCAGCCCAGCTTGGTGCGGCAGACCTCGTAGTAGTTGTGGTCCAGCGGATGGATCAAATGCAGCTTCTGGGACTTCTTGCGCACCGTGACGGTGTCACCCGGCGCGCAAGTGAAATGGTTCTGACCGTCGCAGGACACCTGCGGATATATCTGCATGTTGGGTGAGACAACGATCTTCAGCTCGCTGTTGCCATCGACGACGATGGGCCGGCTGGACAGCGTATGCGGGTACATCGGCACAACGACGATGGCATCCAGGCGCGGATGCATGATCGGCCCGCCTGCCGACAGCGAGTAGGCGGTAGAACCGGTAGGCGTCGCGATGATCAGGCCGTCGGCCTTCTGGCTGCAGACGAACTGGCCGTCGATGTAGAGCTCGAACTCGATCATCCGCGTGGACTTGCCTGGGTGGAGCACCACGTCGTTCAGCGCGTCGCCTTCACCGATGGACTCTTCCAGCCGCCTGACCTGCGCCTCGAGCAGGAAGCGATTTTCCAGCGTGTACTCACCTCGCAGCACTTCGGCGACCTTCTGCTCCAGTTCATCCGGGCGGATGTCGGTCAGGAAGCCCAGGCTGCCGCGGTTGATGCCGAGCACCGGGACGCGGTGACGGGCCATGGCGCGTGCCGCACCAAGCAGGCTGCCGTCACCGCCGACCACAATCACCAAATCGCAAGATTCGCCCAGGCGCTGGCGCGAGGACGTCTGCATGCCGTGACCGGGAAGCACTTCGGCAATGTTCTCCTCGAGGATCACGTGCAGGTGGCGCTCGACGAGAAATTTCTTCAGTCGGCGAATCGTATCCAGGACCTGGGAACTGCCAAGGCGCCCGATGATGCCGATGTTGCGGAACTGATCCATTGAAGCTCCCTGGTAGGCGTGACGTGTAACGGGCCGGGGCCGGCCGAAGCGTAACAGGCACTAGATTGGTGTCACGCGGGGGTGTTCGAGTTCAACGCCTCGGCAGTGCCAGGCCGCGCGAGGCTGCGGCTGCGCGATTATGGGCGAAAGCCGGAAGTGGCAGCAAACCATCCTCGGCTATGCTGCTCTCATGACACTCCCCCGACTCGACGAACTGATGCCGATCCTCGCGCACCCGCAAGTGCGGGATCTTGCCTGGACGGTCCTGTCGCCGCCCATGCTTAGCCAGGTGCCCGCACCGCAGCGGCATCCGCTGGCTGCCAGTCACTGGGCGATGCGGCCCGATGGCCTGGCCGACTGGCTGCTGTCGCTCGATCGTCGCCCCGATCTGCTTCTGGCCTGGCTCGCGCAGCACAGCATCCGCCGCCTTGGCCTGTACTACGAGCGCCTCTGGCAATTTGCGGTAAGCCAGGCGCCCGATGTCGAACTGTTGGTCGCCAACCTGCCGATCCGCAATGGCGGTCAGACACTAGGCGAGCTGGACCTGATCCTGCGTGACGACGAGGGCGTTCATCATGTCGAACTGGCGGTCAAGTTCTATCTCGGCCAGGACACGGGTGAGCGGCGCCGTCACGACCACTGGCTGGGCCCCGGCAGCCACGACCGGCTGGACATCAAACTGGAACGACTTTGCGCCCATCAACTGCGCCTGTGCGACACGCTCGAGGCCCGTGCGCTGCTCTGCGAGCTGACCTGCCGCGACATCGCAAGCGCGCTGTGGCTCGGTGGCTACCTGTTCCGACCGATGTTCCATCTCGGCGAACTGCCTGAAGGCGCGAATCCAGACCACCTCGGCGGCAGCTGGATTCGCTATCAGCATTGGCTCGCTTCGGGCGATGCCGAGCAGGCCTGCTGGCAACCCCTGGCAAGGCCCGCCTGGCTGGCCCCGGCACGGTTCGAAGCAGAACAGCTGAGCGGTACGGACGACTGGCAGCGCTGGCACGAAGCGTTTGCCCGGCGTAACCAGGCACGACTGATCGTCAGGCTCGTCGAGACGGCCGACGGTTACTGGATCGAGCAGGAGCGGTGTTTCGTCGTCCCCGATACCTGGCCGGAGAGCACCGGCGGCGACGCTTGAACTGTCATCCATAGCGACGATACTGCGCGGTCTAGTCCCATTGACGCTGACAACCTTTACATGACCGATCCAGCCACCTCTTGTCCTCCTGGACGTACCGACAGCTCTTGGCGCATCTTTCTGATCTTCCTGCGGCTCGGCCTGACGTCCTTTGGCGGGCCAGTGGCGCACCTAGGCTACTTTCGAGACGCCTTTGTCACCCGGCGCGGCTGGCTGGACGAGCGCAGCTACGCAGAGCTGGTTGCCCTTTGCCAATTCCTACCTGGGCCTGCGAGCAGCCAAGTCGGCATCGCCCTCGGCCTGCTGCGCGGCGGTAAAGCAGGAGCATTCGCAGCCTGGGCGGGTTTTACTTTGCCCTCGGCCATCGCACTGACGCTGTTCGCGCTGGGCCTGACAAGCTGGGATAACGCCATGGCCAGTGGCCTGCTGCACGGCCTGAAGATCGTCGCCGTCGCCGTGGTAGCGCAAGCGGTTTGGGGCATGGCTCGCAGCTTTTGTAGCGACGGCATCCGCGTCGGTATAGCGGTGGTGGCGGCAATGTTGACATTGCTATTACCGGCCGCTTGGGCACAACTCGGCGTCATCCTGATCGCCGGGTTGCTAGGGCTTGCGCTGTTCCGGCCGGGCAAGGACGCGGCGCGGCTGACCATTGCCCCGCGCATCGGCCGGACCACGGGCGCGTTGCTTTTGGCGGCGTTCTTCGGCTTGCTGTTGATACTGCCGGTACTGGCTGCGGCATCGGACGCGCCGCTGATCGCGCTTCTCGACACGTTCTATCGTGTCGGCGCGCTGGTGTTCGGCGGCGGGCACGTCGTGCTTCCCATGCTGGAAGCCGAGGTAGTACCGAGCGGCTGGGTCAGCCAGGACACCTTCATGGCCGGCTACGGCGCTGCGCAGGCAGTGCCCGGGCCGTTGTTCACCTTCTCGGCATTTCTCGGCGGGGCGATGGTCGGTGGAAGCCCGCTTTATGCAGCGGCCTGCCTGGTGGCGGTGTTCGCGCCCTCGTTCCTGTTGGTGATGGGTGTGCTTCCCTTCTGGGCTCGCCTGAGCGCGAACCGAAGCCTGCAGAGCGCGCTTGCAGGTGTCAACGCGGCGGTGGTCGGGCTGCTTCTGGCGGCGCTGTACGACCCGGTTTGGACCAGCGCCATCCACGACGCTACCGACTTCGCGCTCGCCTTGCTGGCGCTGGCCGCTTTGGTTTCCTGGAAAATGCCACCGTGGCTGGTCGTGCTCGGTGGGGGGCTGCTCGGCTGGCTTCTGCCCGGCGTCTAATCAGCCACTGCGCTCGGTCCGCCCGCCGGAGCGAGCCAGGTATCCACTACCCCGCTCGCATAGAAAGACGTTGAGCTGCTCAGGCCCAAGTGCGTTCAAGCCACCACGCAGGTGGTAGGCAGCGAACCCCAACTGGGTCAGCAGGAAGACCCCGTTGGCGCTGCGCTTGCCGCTGTCGCAATAGCACAGGTACACCCGGTCGGACGCCAGCAGGCGGGTCTTCAGGCGCAGCAGATGCAACGGCATATTCAGCGAACGCGCCGCGTGCCCACGCTCGTACTCGTCGGTCAGGCGAACGTCCAGCCATTGCGCCCCTTGCTCGATCAGCGCTTCGGCATCATGCAAGCCGACTTCAGCGACTACCGGCTCCTGCAACAACGCGATGAAGTCCTGGCGAGCCAGGCGCAGTACTGTCCCATCCTCGAGCAGCGAAACGGTAGCGTTGCGTGGAGCCTCGGTAAGCAGCGCCTCTTCGCCGAAGCAGGCACCGACGGCCAGCTCCGCCACCACTTGGCGCTGGCTGCCCAGGCCGGTAATCACCTCTGCCCGGCCGCGCTTGAGGAAGTAGCAGCAGTCACCGGCCTCGCCTTCCTTCAGCAGGACGTAGCCGGCGGGCAATTCGATCTCGTGGAGCCTTCCAAGCATCTGACGAACGTTCTCGACGGGGACCTTGGCAAACAGCGGATTGTCGAGCAACTCCTCGAGCCATTCGGTCAGCTCACCTGCCGTTGCGAGTTCGAGCAGCAGGTCGGCGTCCGCTTGCTGCCGTGCGACCAGGCCGTCGAGCAGTTGGCTGTCGACTTGCAGCACACTCGATTCCTCTGCGGCGACGGCCCGCCTCAGCGTAACGCCTGGCACGATCGCGCAACCGCTTTCCGGCGAACCCGCTGCCAGGATGCGCTCGCCGTCAGCGCCCTGCACCACCAGCGCACCGCTTACCAGGAAATAGCTCGTCTCCGTACCGGCGTCGCCTTCGAAGAGGGCTTCATGACGAGCCAACCTCCGGGGCGCCAGTTGATCACGCAGCTGCTGAAGCTGCCTCGGCGCCAGCGCATTGAGCGGGAAAAAAGTACGTACCTGGTCTGCGAGCAGCGACTTGTTCATCCATGTATTCCACAGAGCGTTGGATCAGCGCAGCAGTTCGTTCAGGCGTGGCAGGGCAGCTCTCCTACCCTGGAGGCCCCCGGTGTGCACGAAAACGAGCCGCGTACCGCGGACAAAATACCCGGCCTCGACATGAAGGCGCAATGCCATCATCGCTTTGGCGGTGTAGACCGGTTCCAACGGTAGGCCGCTTTCAGCTTCGGTCTCGAACATGAACCGGGCAAGCCCGGCGTCGAAGCGCGCGAAGCCACCGCGGCTGGCGTCGAGCAGGTGGTAGGGCCCGGCATCGACGCCGGCTTCGTTCACCAGTTGCCGAACGGCATCATCAAGCTGGTGCGATGCAGGCCCGGCGAGCGCGCCGAAGACCGGCCGCCGCGTACTCGCGGCCTCGCCAATCACCAAACCGGCCACGGTGGTTCCGGTGCCAGCCGCAAGCCACCAGCCCTGGTGATCGGCCCAGCCGAGGCGCGGCAGCTGCACCTCGGCCAAGGCCACCAGGGGTGCGCAGCCTCGTGCGCCTGGTAGCCCGCCCCCTCCTTCGGGAATGCAGTAGAGGCCTGGATAGCGCAGTCGCCAAGCGTCAAAGAAATTAGCCTGGTGGCGGGCGCGGTAACCGCCATAGCCGAGCCAGTGCAGGGTCATGCCGAAGTGCTGGAGATCGTCGGTCGTCGGGGTGACTTGCGGCTCGCCCCGCAGCAGGCCGATGGTTGCGAACCCAAAGCGCTGGCCTGCGGCAGCAAGGGCGTGAAGATGATTGGAGTGCGCGCCGCCGAGACTGATCAGCCCCGTGGCGCCCGCTGAGCGCGCCGCCTCAAGGTGGTGGGCGAGCTTGTACCCTTTATTGCCGGAGAGCAGTGGATCGACCTGATCGAGCCGCAGCACCGCCACCTGGACGCCGGCTTCGTCAAGCCAGCCCAAGCGGAGCGGCTCCAAGGGTGGAGTGGAAATGTCGAATGACAAGATGGGGGAATGTCAGCTGCCGGTACGTAGGCGGTCGAGCGTACGATGGCGAGCACAGCAATTGGATTCGCCAACGACGAAACGCGACGGTGCGTCGACCTTGTCCAGCGGCATGCTGCAACGCTCTCCGCTGGGAAGCGAGGCGACGCAGGTCGGCTGCTGGAAATGCTGAACCCACTGACGGTACTGCTCTTCGGACACGCCGCATTTCGTCGCCGCGTAGGCCAGCGGGTTGCTTTGATAGCGCGCCATGTCTTGCAGTGGAATGGTGAGATGCCCAGCGCCAGGGTGATACGCCATGAACAGCACGCCGATTCGTGACAGGGCCTCGAGCGTTCGCTCGCCGCTCTGTTCGGCCAAGGCTTCGCAGCGCTTTTGCAACTGTTCGATTTCTTCCTGCAGCTGGGTGTCGAGTTCGTTGCGGTAAGCCAGCTCGACGTCACGGATGGCGACCTGCTCCTTGTATTCGGCAACCGCAGCGTCGACTTGCACTTGCAGGTCCTCGACAAAGCGCTCGCGCGCGGCCTCGGCTTCAGCACGGCTGTTTTGCTCCAGCGCGCGAAGCTGGCGGCTCATTTCTTCACGGGTCTTCTGGAAGCCTTCGGCCTGCGCCGTCAGCTGCTCGCGCAACTCGTCGGCGAAGCGTTCCTGTTGGGTCAGCTCTGCGCGTAGCGAGGCGATCACCTCTTCCAGGCGTGCCTGCTGCTGCGCAGCCAGTTCTCTCAGCTTCGTACTTTCAAGTTCGCGGGCCTGCTCGAGATTAGCGATGCGCAGGCGCTGCTGCTTAATTAACTGTGCCGCCTTGAGGCGTTGCTCCTGCTCGAGTTTTTCGGCCCGGCGCGTCGCAACATCCTTGCCTGTGTCGGTTGCATACCAAGTGTCCTCAGCCACCATTTGCAGTCGCTCGGTCGGTACTGGCGCCGGCACTTCGTCCTCGACCAGCAAGCCAAGCTGGTTGCGCTTGATGCGGTCACGCAGCATGACGAAGTGATTGGCACCTTGGGTCATCTGCGGGTCCCAAAGGTGCATCTGATGCCAGGAGACAGGACACTGGCTGCGGCATGCCAGGCGAATGGGCCCAGCACCCAGGTCAGGGCCACGGCCGGTGCGTTCGGCCAGACTGCGCAGCGGAATGTTCCAGCCGCTGTCGGCCGAGCCGTCGTCGTTGAAATCGAGATAGAAGAACACCGCGGCGCGGATTTGCAGCCGGGCATTGACCAGGACATAAGCGACGCGCATCTGCTGGTCGGCGAACTCTGGCATGCAAACGAGCCCGTCCAACATGGCTTCGAATTCGGGGTAGAGCATTTCCTTGCAGATACCGCTGTCGTTGAAAAACAGTACGGCCTCGACCGTCTGCGGCTTGATCTGCATGCTCGGCATCCTTCACGGCTGATCTCGTAGCGCACCCGAACTGCGCTGTGTGGCGGCAAGTGTAGGGGAAAAAGACGAACGGGCAATGTGATTGGGTTGGCAGCCGATCCGGCGGCGGCAAATCCGCACGGTGCTCGTGCCGGGAATTTGTGACCGGGTTGGCTGCTCAGTTTTTGCTCGCGGACAGGAGAGGCGCCAGCCGTTGTCCCATTTCAGCGCCCAGGGCTTGCAGCGCACTCATAGGGCGCACCATGACCTCGAACTCGACGATGGCGCCGTGTTGATCGAAGCGAATCAGGTCGATGCCCTTGAGCTGCCGCTCACCAACCCTGGCGCTGAACTCGAGGACTACGCTGGTGCCGTCCTCGCTGAAAAGCTCCCGGTGATAGGCGAAATCTTCAAACACGCCAAGCACGGTGGAGAGGATGAGTTGAACTGTCGGCGCGCCCGCGTAAGGCGTATGCGCCATGGGCGAGCGGAACACTACTTCGGGGTGCAGCAACTCGGGCAGACGATCCAACCGCCGCGCTTCGACCATCTGGTGCCAGCATTGCAAGCTTCGGGCGATCGCAGGTTCCGATGGTGCATTCATGGCTAGTCCCTCGGGTAAAGCGCCCCGGTGTGGGGCGCCGATGATCAGAGTTCGGCCGCCAGGCGCGAGCCCTGATTGATGGCACGCTTGGCATCGAGCTCAGCCGCGACGTCGGCTCCGCCGATCAGGTGCACCGTGCGGCCTGCTGCCTCGAGTTCACCCTGCAACTCGCGAAGAGGATCCTGACCGGCGCAGACGATCACGGTATCGACGGGCAGCACCTGCGGTTCTCCCGAGGCCACGCGGACGTGCAGCCCCTGATCATCGATGTGCAGATACTCCACGGAACTGATCATCTGCACATGCTTGTTTTTCAGGCCGGTGCGGTGAATCCAGCCGGTGGTTTTGCCAAGCCCGTTACCCACCTTGCTCTTCTTGCGTTGCAGGAGGTAAACCTGTCGCGCCGGTGCATGCGGAGCAGGCTTGATACCGGCGATGCCGCCACGCGCCTGCAACCCCAGGTCGATGCCCCACTCCTTCCAGAACGCTTCGCGGTCAAGGCTGGTCGACTGGCCGTCGTGGGTGATGAACTCCGATACATCGAAACCGATGCCGCCCGCGCCGATGACCGCAACGCGCGGCCCCACCGGCTTGCGCTGCAGAATGGCATCCAGGTAGCTGATGACCATCGGGTGCTCGATGCCCGGAATGTCCGGCGTGCGGGGCGCAATACCGGTGGCGAGCACGATTTCGTCGAAACCGCCGGCCAGCAGTTCCGCCGCCCCGATCCGGGTGTTCAGCCGGAGCGTCACACCAGTGTCGCGCACCTTGTGCTCGAAATAGCGCAACGTTTCGTAGAACTCCTCCTTCCCGGGAACGCACTTGGCGACGTTGAACTGGCCGCCGATTTCGCTCGCCGAATCGAACAACGTCACCTCATGGCCACGCTCTGCCGCTACCGTGGCCGCCGCCAGGCCTGCCGGACCAGCACCTACCACAGCAATCTTCTTCACCTGGGTGGTCGGGATGTAGTTCAGCTCGGTTTCGTAGCAGGCCCGCGGGTTTACCAGGCAGGTGGTGAGCTTGCCGCTAAAGGTGTGGTCGAGGCAGGCCTGATTGCAACCGATACAGGTATTGATAGTGTCGCTACGACCGGCGGCGGCCTTGTTGACGAAATCAGGATCAGCCAGAAACGGGCGCGCCATCGAGACCACATCCGCGTCGCCCTCGGCCAGCACCTGCTCGGCAATTTCTGGCGTGTTGATGCGGTTGGTCGTGACCAACGGGATGCTCACCTCGCCGCGCAGCTTGGCGGTGACCTTGGTGAAGGCGGCGCGTGGCACCTTGGTGGCGATCGTCGGAATCCGCGCTTCGTGCCAACCGATACCGGTATTGATCAAGGTCGCACCGGCACGCTCGATCGCCTTGGCCAGCAGCACCACCTCCTCCCAGGTGCTGCCACCCTCGATGAGATCGAGCATGGACAGCCGGTAGATGATGATGAAATCCGTGCCCACTGCCTCTCGCACCCGACTGACGATCTCGACCGGCAGGCGCATCCGGTTTTCGTAGCTTCCACCCCAGCGGTCGTCTCGGTGATTGGTATGCGCGACCAGGAACTGGTTGATGAAATACCCTTCCGAACCCATGATTTCGACGCCGTCGTACCCGGCCTGCTTGGCCAGGCTCGCGCAATTGACGAAGTCGCCGATCTGCTTCTCGATGCCCGCCTCGTCCAGTTCGCGCGGCGTGAAGGGATTGATCGGCGCCTGGATGGCGCTCGGCGCTACCAGTTGTGGGCTGTAGGCGTAGCGCCCTGCATGCAGGATCTGCATGCAGATCTTGCCGCCCGCTTCATGAACCGCTTGGGTGACGATCCGATGCTCCTCGGCTTCCGCCGCGGTTGAAAGTTTTGCAGCCCCGGCGCGTACCGAACCTTCCTCGTTGGGTCCCACGCCACCGGTAACGATCAGCCCGACCCCGCCCCGCGCGCGTTCCGCAAAGAAGGCCGCCATACGCTCGAAGCCATTGGGCATCTCCTCCAGGCCGGTGTGCATCGAGCCCATCAAGGTGCGATTGCGCAAAGTGGTGAAGCCCAGGTCCAACGGGGCAAGCAGATGGGGAAAGGCGGTCATGGTCAATCCTCGAGTCAGGCGGCACGAAGCACGTGCAAGCATTCAGCGGTCTATGGCCGCGCCTCTGTCGAGCACGGTCCGAATGCCAAGACGATAAACAGCCGGCGCGGCTCGCTCAATGATCGAAACTAACAACCACCTGACCCTGTCGTACAAAACCGCTTGGCATTCCAGAGGTTACTGTCTACTCTGGGCCGTCCTAGCCCTTAGCTGCCTATGCCCACGCACAGTAAATTTTTCGCCCTTGCGCTGATTGCGCTCGCCGCCTTGATTCTCTATCTCGACTGGACTGGAGAAAGGCCTGGCGGCCCGTTGCTGTCCGACCTGCGTACGCTGCCCATCGAGAGCCAGGGCCATCCCGGTGGCGCCGGCAACCTGGTGGCGATCGAAACCCGCCTGCTGCCGGCCGACTACCAGGACGCAGAGCGCCTGCGATTGCGCTTCGCCACCTACCTTGACCAAGCGAGGGACGCAGGGCTACTCAATGCCCATACCGTCGTGGCGCTTCCGGAACACGTGGGCACTGGGCTATTCGCTACGGACGAGAAGCCGGAGGTGCAGCAAGCCCGGACGCTACGCGACGCGATGCAGTGGATGGCCTTGAGCAACCCTTGGGACTATTTGCGCGCGCTGCTCGATCACCAAGGCAGCGATCGCCGTACCGAAGCCGTCCTGAAGATCAAGGCCCGGCAGATGGCACGCGACTATCAGGATGTCTTCGGCGACCTGGCCAGGCGCTACGGCGTTACTCTCGTTGCCGGCTCCATCGTGCTTCCCGAGCCACGGCTCAAAGACGGGCGCCTTCTGGCCGGAAGCGGCCCGCTGCGACAGGTGAGCGTTACCTTCGCGCCAGACGGCGCGCCTCTGGCGCCGCTGCAGTACAAGCTGAACCTGAGCCGTTACGAGCGACGCTACAGCGAAGCGCCGACGGAGGCGGCCAACGCACCGATCCAGACGCCAGCCGGCCGCCTGGCCGTGTTGATCGGCTGTGATGGCTACCGCGGCATGCCCGCCAACAACGCCCAGCTGGCCGTCATCATCGGCGCGGGACAGACCCTGCCGCCGCCCTGCCCTCCCGGGGATCCCAGCGCAAGCGGATTACCGACACTCAGCGTCAGCACCCTCGGTTTGCCGTGGAACCTCGTCGGCTCACCTCGCCGCCCGACGCGGCACCTGCACAGCGAGCCGGTACGTATTACCAACCTCTGGTTGCCGCCACAGTGAGGCCATCTCACCAGAAGGTGCGCTTAGGCGACCTTTCCGTCGGCTTCGTGCACAGCCTGGCCAGCGCCCTGGAAGAACGGCGAATCGATCCGCAACCATTGTTACTCGCTTACGGCTTGGACCAGGCGCGGCTCGCCGAGCCACAGGCGCGATTGTCCATCCCCCGCTACATGCGCCTTGGCCACGCCGCCATTCAGTTGGCCGGCGAACCCGGGCTTGGCCTGGACATGGGCCGGCTGCGCAAACCTGGTCATCTCGGGCTGGTCGGCGTCACGGCCGCCCAGGCGCCGACCGTGCGTGAGGCCGCGCGCACGCTCGTCCGCTTCGAACCGCTCTACGCATCGAACTACCGGGGTAGCTCCAGTTTTCAGGAAGACACCACGGGCGCCTGGCTGCGCTTCTATTCGATCAGCCCCTATAACAGTTACAACCGCTTTGTCGTCGATACGGTATTGGCCAGCTGGCTTTCCCAGCTGGGCGCAATCGCCTGCCAACCGTTCATTCCCGCAGCGGTGCACATCGAATTCGCCCGCCCTGCCCATGCCGCCCGCTACGAAGCTTTCTTCGGCCTCGGCGTCGAGTTTGGCGCCGAACATAACCAGCTACGCCTCGATCAGGCCTCGCTGGCATTGCGTAATCCCGAACATTGCCCCGGAACCTGGCGGCAGCTGTTGGCGCTGTGCGAAGCCGAACTGGACCAGCGCACCCGCACCCGCAGCTTGCGCGAGCGCGTCGCGCAATTGCTCGGGCCGATGCTCAAGGGCCAGGAGCCGGACCTCAATCTAGTCGCCGCGCGCCTGCAGCTGCCACCCTGGACGCTGCGGCGCAAGCTGGAAGAAGAAGGCACCACCTATCGCGCCATCGTCAATGACACCCGGCGCGACCTGGCAATGGCCTATATCAGGGACACCGAATCGGCGTTTGGGGAAATCGCGTGGCTGCTCGGGTTCTCGTCAGCCGAGGCGTTTCAACGAGCGTTCAAACGCTGGTGCGGCCAGACACCCGGTGAGTACAGACGCGCGCAACGGCGCGACGTCTAAAGCTCGAAGGCATCGTCAGCCGGCTCCGGGCCGTCCTGCTCGGTGGCATGCCATTCGAGGATTTCGTCTTGATAATCGTCCATTGGCGTCTCCTCTCGATTGTCGACCCGATCGCTACAAAGACCGTGCCATGACGCTAACGCGTTCACATGACCAGCACATGAACCCGCCACGTTAGGATCGAGAAATAGCGCTCGGTTGAGGAAGTCGCAACGCGCCCGATCGCCGCACCCGCAGGCGGCGCGACCTCGGGCGAATTCGGCTAGGGCGTGGCCAGACCGGCGGCAGTCATGAATTGCCGCAGCAGCCAGGCCACGACGCCAAGTGTCAGCACACTGGCCGACCAGATAACCACCAACCACGTCATCCGTTGCCAAAGGGGCTTTGGCTTCTGTGCACCATCATTGGGCTCGTTTTTCATGGCGCGCTCCATGCAACCTCAGTGGTACCCGTCTTCGACGCTGACCTTGCCGCGGAAAACGTAGTAGCTCCAGGCGGTGTACACCAGGATCAACGGAATGATCAGCAACGCGCCCACGACGGCAAAACCCTGGCTTTGTGGCGGCGCGGCAGCCTCCCAGATGCTCACCGAGGGCGGAATGATATTCGGCCAGAGGCTGATCCCCAGCCCGCTGTAGCCCAGGAAAATCAGCGCCAGCGTAAACAGGAACGGTGAGTAATGCGCGTAACGGGCGATCGACCGCAGAAGCCCGAACGTACAAACCAGTACCAGGATGGGTACTGGCATGAACAACAGCAGGTTAGGCATGCTGAACCAACGCTCGGCAATGTCGGGGTGGGTCAGAGGCGTCCAGATGCTGACGATCCCGGTGACCGCAAGCACGGCCCAAACCAGCGGAATGCCGATGTCATGCATGCGCTTTTGCAAGTCGCCTGCGGTTTTCATAATCAGCCAGGTGCAACCCAACAAGGCGTAGGCAACGATCAGCGCCAGTCCGCAAAACACCGAAAACGGCGTCAGCCAGTCCAGTGCGCCGCCTGCATAGGCGCGATCCTCGACCGGAAAACCATGGATAAACGCCCCCAGGGCCACGCCCTGAAAGAAGGTCGCCGCAAGCGAACCACCGACGAATGCTTTGTCCCAGATGTGCTGGCGATTCGCGCTAGCCTTGAAACGGAACTCGAAGGCCACACCGCGAAAGATCAAACCCATCAGCATGAAAATGATCGGGAGGTACAGCGCCGAGAGCACCACCGAATAGGCCAAGGGAAACGCGGCGAACAATCCGGCCCCGCCAAGTACCAGCCAGGTTTCGTTACCGTCCCAGATCGGCGCGACGGTATTCATCGCCACGTCGCGCTCGGAGGTGTCGGCCAGGAATGGAAAGAGAATACCGATGCCCAGATCGAAACCATCCATGACCACGTACATCATGATTCCGAAGATGATGATGATCGCCCAGATCAGCGAAAGATCGATGCCCATTGCTCAGTTCCTCTCGCCCAGTTCGTCACCATGATCATGAGGGATCGCCTCGTCGGCTGCCGACAGCGGCCGCATCGGGGTGCGCTTCTCACCAGGGCCACCCGCGCCCTTCTCGTTGCCTTCGTTGATAATCGGGCCTTTGGCAATCAGCCGCAGCACATAGACGAAGCCGATACCGAACACCGCGAAGTAGATCAGCACGAAGAGCGCTAGTGTGAGGCCAAGCTGTTCGGCGCTGTGGTTGGACACGGCATCGGCGGTGCGCATCACGCCATAGACGACCCAGGGCTGTCGGCCTATCTCGGTCGTGAACCAACCCGCGAGGATCGCCAGTATGCCGGACGGCCCCATCAACAAGGCCAGACGCAGGAACGGCCGGGTCCGGTAAAGCCGACCGCCGCGCCGCAGCCAAAGGCTCCAGAAGCCGGTCAGGATCATCAACAGGCCCAACGCAACCATGATCCGGAAGGTCCAGAACACAATCGTGGCGTTGGGGCGGTCTTCGGCAGGGAACTCGTTTAACGCGGGCACCTGCTCGGTCAGGCTGTGCTTGAGGATCAGGCTGCCAAGGTAGGGGATTTCCACCTTGTACCGTGTTTCCTCGCGCTCCATGTCAGGCCAGCCGAAGAGCAGCAAAGGCGTCGCCTCGCCGGAACTGTTGTCCCAATGACCTTCCATCGCCGCGATTTTCGCCGGTTGGTGTTCGAGGGTATTCAGCCCGTGGAAGTCACCGACCACTGCCTGGATCGGCGCGACGATCAGTGCCATCCACATGGCCATTGAAAACATCTTGCGGACCGCCGGGTTGTCGTTGCCTCGAAGCAAGTGCCAGGCCGCGGAGGCACCCACCATGAAGGCCGTCGCCAGGAACGCGGCGATCGCCATGTGCGTCAGGCGATAGGGAAACGAGGGATTGAAGATGATCGCCAGCCAGTCGACCGGAACCACCACGCCGTCGATGATCTCGTGCCCTTGAGGCGTGTGCATCCAACTATTCGAGGCGAGAATCCAGAAGGTCGAAATCAGGGTGCCGACCGCCACCATCAACGTGGAAAAGAAATGCAGCCCCGGCCCGACCCGGTTCCAGCCGAACAGCATGACGCCAAGGAAGCCCGCCTCAAGAAAGAACGCCGTCAGGACCTCGTAGGCCAGCAAGGGCCCCGTCACGCTGCCGGCGAACTCCGAATAGGCGCTCCAGTTGGTCCCGAATTGGTAAGCCATGACGATGCCCGACACCACGCCCATCCCGAAGTTGACCGCAAATATCTTTAACCAGAAGTGATAAAGGTCACGGTAGACCTGGCGTTTGGTCTTCAGCCACAAACCTTCCAGCACCGCCAAGAAGCTTGCCAGCCCGATGGTGATCGCCGGAAAAATGATGTGGAAGGAAATGGTAAAAGCGAACTGGATCCGCGCAAGCTCGAGAGCTTCCAAACCGAACATTCACTACCCCTCGTCAGCAGCCGCTTGCACCTGGCTTGTTAATTAGTCACGCATTAGTGACAGCATTAAAACCCAAGGGTGCGCACCTGGCGCGCTACCAGATGACGCAGGCAAGGCGAAATGACCTGGATCAAGCTTGTTGTGAGAGAGCAAAAACGCAGGCTGCAAGCCAGCCGCTACATCGGTCAGCGAGACGCTAGCATGGCGCCGACTTGGGCACATGGGTTAGCTAGGTTGTCGCGCAGGCGACGCCCGCGTGGCGATCGGGCCGCACTGTTTAGTTAGGTGTCCGGAAGAACCTGGCGCACTGGACCGGCGCGGTGCTACAGGCAAGGCGGATAAACCGCCGGAACGAAAAAAGCGGCCCTGAGGCCGCTTTTAGCGAGGCTTCCATCGGAAGCAGATATGGCGCAGCGGACGGGACTCGAACCCGCGACCCCCGGCGTGACAGGCCGGTATTCTAACCGACTGAACTACCGCTGCGCGTCGGCCGGACTTGCGTCCGAATCACAAGGCTATGATCTGGCTTTTTCCTTTCGGATAATGGCCGTTCGCCCTGCGAGGCGCGCAATTTACGCACCCACCCCCGGCAAGTCAACAGGTTGCAACATTTTTTTCGTAGAAATGCCGGCACCTTGCAACCGCGCCAGTAATTCGGCCAACCGCTGGGCACCTTTTGCCTGAAAAACAGTCAGTTGGCCTGGCATACTCAGGCGCTTCCTCGCCATGATCCGGCTCTGCGGCTAGCCTGTCAGACAGGCATCGGCTCACGCACCCTGGAGGGTCATGTCCGTTATCACCGTCATTGGAGTGCCTCGCTTGGCTTTTCCTGCTGCCCTCCAGCGTATTCGCCCACACGCGCCTATCCTCGTAAGCGCGCTGGTGGTCGTCGTGTTTGGCCTTTATCTGGCCGCACAGGTTGCCGATTGGCTCCAGCTGATACGCGAACCTGCGAAGCAGCCTGTTGGCGAAGCCCAACCTGCCGGCGTTGTGCCGGACCTGCAGCGCATGTCCACCCTGTTCGGAACCCCGGCGAACTCTGCCTACACCCCCGACACGGCTCATTCTGATCTAACCTTGCTCGGCAGCTTCGTGCATGCGGACCCGGCTCGCTCCACCGCGATCGTTCAGCTGTCCGGCAGCCCGCCTCAGCTGTACAGGGTCGGCGAGGAACTTCAATCGGGGCTGAGCCTGAAGAGCGTTCATCCTGACCGCGTCGAAATCCAACGCAATGGGCGGATCGAGAATTTATTTTTTCCGACTACCCGAGCCGTAACAGCCGTACCGGACAATCTGCCGGATTACAGCGAGCCCGCCCCAATGGATGCCATCGATCCGCAAGCGGAGATGCTTCAGCAACAGATGGAAGCACTGCGCCAGCAGATGGAAGGCTCGGCGGAATCGCCGGAAACACTGCCCACCGATGAACAGAACATGGAAGATGACTGACTGATGCCGCCTTTCTCCTCTCGTCCGCTCGTTGCGTTCCTTGCCGCCAGCTTGCTCATTGCACCGCTGCCCCTGCTGGCGGCGGAACCTGGCATCGAACCGAGCGAAACCCAGCAGGATGGCTGGACGATCAATCTCAAGGACGCCGACATCCGCGCATTCGTCGACCAGATCAGCCAGCTGACAGGCCAGACTTTCATCGTGGACCCGCGGGTAAAAGGCCAGGTCAGCGTGGTTTCATCCACGACACTGTCCTTGTCAGAGGTTTACCAGCTGTTTCTTTCTGTGATGGCGACGCACGGCTACAGCGTCCTCACGCAGGGCGAAGTGACCCGCATCGTACCGAACGCGGAAGCCAAGTCCGAAGCCGGAGGCGGACCGACCGGCGGGGATTTGCTGGAAACCCGCGTGATCCAGGTCCAGCACACCTCCGCGACCGAACTGATTCCGTTGATACGCCCGCTGGTGCCTCAATACGGGCACCTCGCCGCCGTCGGCTCCGCCAACGCGCTGATTATCAGCGACCGCAGCGCGAACATTTCGCGCATCGAGGATATCGTCCGTCAGCTGGACCGCGCGCAGAGTGACGACCACAGCGTGGTGAACCTGCAATACGGCTGGGCAACGGATATTGCCGAGGTGCTGCGCAACACGCTCGCCCGTGGCGAAGCGCGGGACACCGCTGGCGCACAGATCATCGCCGACTCCCGCACGAACCGCCTGGTGTTCACAGGCCCGGAACAGGCTCGGCAGAAACTCGCCAACCTCGCCAAGACGCTGGACACGCCGAGCACCCGTTCGGCCAACACCCGAGTCATACGCCTGCGGCACAACGATGCGAAAGCGCTGGCCGAGACGCTGGGCGACATTTCCGAACGACTATCCGAGCCCGGCGAGGGTGAAACTCAAAGCACCCGTCAGCAAAATATCCTCATCCGCGCCGACGAGAGCCTCAACGCACTGGTCATGCTGGCCGAGCCCGAGGTGATCAGCACCCTCGAGTCCATCGTTCGGCAACTCGATATCCCGCGGGCACAGGTAATGGTCGAGGCGGCCATTGTCGAAGTATCCGGAGACATTACCGACGCCCTGGGCGTGCAGTGGGCGGTCGACGCTCGCGGCGGCACAGGCGGCGTGGGCGGCGTCAGTTTCTCCAATACTGGCCTTTCCGTTGGCAGCGTTCTGTCGGCGATCAGTGAAAACGAGATCCCCTCGAACCTGCCCGATGGCGCCATTATCGGTCTCGGCACAAGCAGCTTCGGCGCTTTGATCACCGCGCTGTCGGCCAATAGCAAGAGCAACCTGCTGTCGACACCCAGCCTGCTCACGCTGGACAACCAAGAGGCGGAGATCCTGGTCGGTCAGAACGTGCCCTTCCAGACGGGCACCTATACAACCGATGCATCCGGTGCGAACAACCCCTTCACCACTATCGAACGGCAGGATATCGGCGTCACGCTCAAAGTCGTGCCACACATCAATGATGGCGCGACGCTGCGCCTGGAGATCGAGCAGGAAATTTCATCGATCGCCCCGTCAGCGTCGCTTTCCGCGCAGGCCGTCGACCTCGTGACCAACAAACGCTCCATCAAGAGCACCATCCTCGCCGAGGATGGGCAGGTGATTGTGCTTGGCGGCCTGATACAGGACGACGTCACCCGTACCGATTCGAAGGTCCCGCTGCTCGGTGATATCCCCCTGCTCGGTGCCCTCTTCCGTTCCACCCAGGAAACGCACGTCAAACGTAACCTAATGGTATTTCTACGGCCGACCGTCGTACGCGACCGTGCTGGCCTGGCTGCGTTGTCCGGTAAGAAGTACAGCGATATAAGGGTCATCGAAACGGACTCAGACAGCCCGAGCATCCTCCCCGCAACACCGGAGCGGTTATTCGACGGGCAAGGCCAGCCGGCACCGGCCATCGATCTGCGCTCGGGTAAAGCAGCCGCACCTGCCTCAGCCGTTCAGGTCGTCCCGCGGCCGGAACCCACGGCAACGGCGGCGCCCCGAGCAGGGTGGTCCGTGCAATTGGCGAGCTTTCAAAATCCCACCAGCGCGCAGGCGCTCCAGGAGAAGCTCAGCAGCCAGGGTTATGAGGCCTATGTCAAAACGACCGGCAACACCCACCGCGTATTCGTGGGACCGGTCGAAGCGCGCGCCGAGGCCAGTCGCCTACTTCAGCGGCTATCCGCCGAGCAGCGCCTGGACGGTTTCTTGGTAAAGGTCGAAACGGCTGGGGAGTAGCCGGTCAGCCCAGGAGGATGCGGCACCGTAGGTGCCGCAAATAGCTCATAGCGCAGCCAGACCCCTGGCGAGATCGGCCTTGAGATCCTCGACATCTTCGAGCCCTACCGCGACGCGGATCAGGCTGTCGCGGATGCCCGCATTGGCCCGCTCATCGGGCGTGAGGCGGCCATGCGTCGTCGTGCCGGGATGAGTGATGGTGGTCTTGCTATCGCCCAAGTTCGCCGTAATGGAAATCAGACGTGTCGCATCGATGAAACGCCAAGCGGCTTCTTTGCCGCCAGCGATCTCGAAACTCAGCACCGCGCCAAAACCTTTCTGTTGCCGCTTGGCCAGCTCGTGCTGCGGGTGGCTCGGAAGGCCAGCATAGTAAACCTTCTCCACTCCAGACTGCTGCTCAAGCCACTCGGCAAGCACCTGGGCACCCGCGCAGTGGGCCTGCATACGCAGGCGAAGGGTTTCCAGCCCCTTGAGAAACACCCAAGCGTTGAACGGGCTCATGGTCGGGCCAGCGGTGCGCAGAAAGCCGACCAACTCCTTCATCTGCTCCGCGCGGCCGGCGACCACGCCGCCCAGGCAACGGCCCTGCCCATCGATGTACTTGGTCGCCGAATGGATGACGATGTCAGCGCCCAGTGCCAGCGGCTGCTGCAGTGCGGGCGTGCAGAAGCAGTTATCCACCGCGAACAAGGCGCCCTTCGCACGACAAAGGGTGGCAAGCCCCTCGATATCGACCAACTCGGCCAGCGGGTTGGACGGTGACTCGACGAACACCAGCTTGGTGTTCGGCTTGAAGGCACCCTCCCAACGCTGAAGGTCAACCAGCGGCACGAAGTCCACCTCGAGCCCGAAACGCTTGAGATACTTCTCGAACAGCGAGACGGTTGCACCGAATACGCTGCGGGAAACCAGCACATGGTCGCCGGCCGAGCACAGGCTCATGACGGTTGCCAGGATGGCGGACATGCCGGACGAGGTCGCCACGGCTTGCTCGGCCCCTTCCATAGCAGCAATGCGCTGCTCGAACGCCCGCACCGTCGGGTTGGTATAGCGTGAATAGACGTTACCCGGCTTTTCGCCAGCAAAGGTTGCCGCAGCATCCGCGGCGCTGCGGAACACATAGCTAGAAGTGAAGAACAACGGCTCGCCATGTTCGCCCTCTGGCGTGCGCCGCTGACCAGCGCGTACCGCCAGGGTATCCGGGCCGACGCCTAGCAGGTCGCTGTCGAGGCGCCCCGCATCCCAATCATGTGCCATAGTGATTCTCCTCGCTCCGGCGCTGAATCGCCGACGCACCGGTCAATTGTTATGCAGGTCGATGATAGCGCTGGCGACGGCCGACTTGGCCTTGCTGAGGTCGTTGCGAGCCTGCTCGATCTTATGCAGATAGACTTCG
Organism: Stutzerimonas chloritidismutans; assembly: GCF_051486945.1. Lineage (GTDB taxonomy): Bacteria > Pseudomonadota > Gammaproteobacteria > Pseudomonadales > Pseudomonadaceae > Stutzerimonas > Stutzerimonas chloritidismutans_B. The sequence goes on from NZ_JAHVDX010000001.1 coordinate 833,617, forward strand.
TCGATATCACCGGTCACGTACTTGCCATCGAACACGGCACAGTCAAAGTTATCGATCTTCACCTTGCCCCCCCCGACCGCATCGATCAGGTCGGGCAGGTCCTGATAGACCAGCCAATCGGCGCCAATCAGCTCGGCAACTTGCTCGGTGGTGCGGTTGTGCGCGATGAGCTCATGCGCGCTGGGCATATCGATGCCATAGACGTTCGGGTAGCGCACCGCTGGCGCAGCGGAGCAGAAATAAACATTCTTCGCCCCCGCCTCGCGCGCCATCTGGATGATTTGCTTGCAGGTCGTGCCCCGCACGATGGAGTCGTCCACCAGCATTACGTTCTTGCCGCGGAACTCCAGCTCGATAGCGTTGAGCTTCTGACGCACCGACTTCTTGCGTGCCGCTTGCCCGGGCATGATGAACGTGCGGCCGATGTAGCGGTTCTTGACGAAGCCTTCGCGGAATTTGACACCGAGCCGGTTGGCCAGCTCCAGCGCGGCGGTGCGGCTGGTGTCAGGAATCGGAATGACCACGTCGATGTCATGCTCGGGCCGCTCTCGCAGAATCTTGTCCGCCAGCTTCTCGCCCATCCGCAGGCGCGCCTTGTAGACCGAAACGCCATCCATCAAGGAGTCGGAACGTGCCAGGTAGACGTGCTCAAAGATGCAGGGTGCGTAGTGTGGATTGGCCGCGCATTGGCGCGTGAAGAGCTTGCCGTCGGTGGTGATATATACCGCCTCGCCGGGCGCCAGATCACGGATCAGCGTAAAGCCCAGCACGTCGAGCGCAACGCTTTCAGACGCGATCATGTACTCCACGCCTTCGTCGGTATGGCGCTGGCCAAACACGATCGGGCGAATGGCATTGGGATCGCGGAAGCCGACAATGCCGTAACCGGTGACCATGGCCACCACCGCATAACCACCGACGCAACGTTCATGCACCTTCGTCACGGCCGCGAATACGTCTTCCTCGGTAGGCTGCAACTTGCCGCGCACAGCCAACTCGTGGGCAAACACGTTGAGCAACACTTCGGAATCAGAATTGGTGTTCACATGGCGCAGATCGGATTCGTAGATTTCCTTGGTCAACTGGTCGACGTTGGTGAGATTGCCGTTGTGCGCGAGCGTGATGCCGTATGGTGAGTTGACATAGAAGGGCTGGGCCTCGGCGGAGCTGGAGCTGCCGGCGGTGGGATAACGAACGTGACCGATCCCCATATTGCCCACCAGACGCTGCATGTGGCGCTGTTGGAACACGTCGCGGACCAGGCCGTTGTCCTTGCGCAAGAACAGCTTGCCTCCATCACTGGTCACGATTCCAGCCGCGTCCTGCCCGCGATGTTGCAGTACGGTAAGAGCGTCATATAACGCCTGGTTGACGTTCGACTTACCGACGATGCCGACAATGCCACACATGCAAGGAACCTCTCATTTCAGGCTGATCCGGACGCTCGGGAATCCCCAGCGCCCGTTGTGAATATCCGTCGGCTCAGGCACCCGAGTCGAACGAGCCGGCGACCCAGCGGCTACCGAATCCCAGGATGAGATTCTTAGACCAGTCGGCCACCAACAGGAAATGCGGAACGAGCGCAGACTCGCGCCACCAGGGGTCCTGCTGCACCGGGGCAAGACTGAGCAGCCCAACCAGCACAACGATGAGCAGGCCGCCCCGGGCCGCTCCGAAGACCATTCCAAGAAATCGATCGGTACCGGACAAGCCCGTCACCCGGACCAGCTCGCCGATGAGAAAGTTGACCAGCGCCCCGACTAGCAAGGTCACCACGAACAGGATCGCGCAGGCGGCGATGACCTGAAACGAGGGGGTTTCAATGTATTCGGCCAGATAATGAGACAGCGAACCACCGAACATCCAGGCCACGACGCCGGCGATGATCCAGGTAAGCAGCGAAAGCGCTTCCTTGACGAAACCACGCTTCAGGCTGATGAGACTGGAAATGACCACGACGGCGACAAACGCCCAATCGACCCAGGTGAATGCCACGGGCTGTCCTGCAAGGAAGAAAGGCGGCGCATTTTAGCAGAGCCCCTCGAGGAGGAATACGCCTCCCTGGTGCATTCGAGGCGACTCGGCGATCAGACGCCTAAACCCTGTCGCCGCGCCGGTAAACAAGACGCTATTGTTGCTCGGGCTTGAAGCGCACCACGAAACCATCGAGCTTTTGTTGGCGCTGTAGCTGGTCACGCAAGCGATTCGCCTCGGCGCGCTCGACCAGCGGACCGACAAAAACGCGATTCATCCCATCCGCCGTGCGCACATATGCGTTGTAGCCTTGAGAGCGCAGCGTGCTTTGCAGTTTCTCGGCATTCTCGCGGCTCGACAGGCTCGCTAACTGCACAGACCAACTCACCGGGAGGCCCGACGCGTCGAGGCGCTGCTCTTCGGCGCTCTTCGGCGACGGTTTGGCAGGCTGCACTGGGCTAGCCGCGGTCTCGACCGGCGCTGTAACGGGCTGCGACGGTGCCGGAGCCGGCTCGGAGGAAGGCGCCGCCTCAGGAGCATCGGCGATCGGTGCCGATGGCCGTTCGGGCTCGCCGGCGGCCGGTGACGCCCCCTCTCCAACCGACCCCTCTTCTATGATCTCGAAATCATCCGGTGCGGGCTCCGGCAAGTCCACAGGCTCAGGCTCGATATCGGGGGCCACGGGTGCCTCAGGCATCCGAGGCGCGTCGACCGCAACCTCGCGCCCCGCGTCTTCCCGATTGAACAACATCGGCACGAAAATGACCGCCAGCGCAACCAGCACCAGGGCGCCCACGATTCGTTGTAGCAATCCCTTATCCAGCAATGCGTCGCCCTCCGTTCACCGCGTTACGATCAAGCCACTCCAGCGCTTCTGCAACGCAGTAGAACGACCCAAATATCAAGAGCTCATCCCCCTCGACAGCAGCGTCGCATTGCGCCTCGATCGCGTGGGACACGTCAGGATAGATACTGACCGAGGCGCCACGCTCGTTCAACGTCTGAGCAAGCCGTTCCGCCGAGCAAGAGCGTGGACTGGGCAACGGGGTGACCGCCCAACTCTCAACCACTCCGAGCAGAGGCTCTACAACGCCAGCGATATCCTTGTCCGCTAGCAGTCCGAACACGGCCAATCTACGGCCCCTGAGTGGACAAGAGGCGAGGCGACCGGCCAGATAGCTGGAGGCATGTGGGTTATGCGCGACATCGAGCAACAGATCGAGCTGTTTGCCATGCCAGATGACCTGCCGGCGATCGAGCCGGCCGACGACTTGTGTAGTCGCCAGGGCCTGCTTCAGCCGCTCAGCCTCCCAAGGAAGGTCGAGCATCGCATAGGCCTGCAACGCAACAGCGGCGTTTTCTCGCGGGAGGTCAAGCGGCGGAAGATCCTGAAGCAATAGCGGCTCGCCTGTTGCACTGACCCCATGCCAGCGCCAGCGCTGCCCATCCACGCACAGATCGAAATCACGGCCGCGAAGTTTCAACGGAGCGGACAAACGGTTGGCCGACTCGAGCAAGGTTGCGGGCGGCAAGGGGTCGCCGCATACCGCCGGGGCACCCATTCGAAAAATCCCGGCTTTTTCGAACGCTACGCTTTCACGGCTATCACCCAACCATTCGGCATGATCGAGACCGATGTTCGTAACCACCGCCACGTCAGCATCGACCAGGTTCACCGCATCCAGGCGTCCACCCAGCCCAACCTCGAGCACAACAGCATCGAGCCGCGCACGTTCGAACAACCAGAACGCCGCTAGTGTCCCCATTTCGAAATAGGTTAGCGAGATGTCACCGCGAGCACGCTCGACCGCTTCAAAGGCCTCGCATAGCTCTGAATCACTTGCCTCGCGCCCCGCAATACGGACGCGTTCGTTATACCTGCGCAAGTGCGGTGAGCTGTACAGGCCTGTTTTCAGCCCGTGGGTTGCAAATAGTTGAGCAATGAAGGCGCAGGTCGAGCCTTTGCCATTGGTACCTGTGACGGTTACCACACGCGGCGCGGGGCGCCCGAGCCCCAACGCTTGCGCCACTGCGCGGCTGCGATCGAGGCCCATGTCGATCGCGCTCGGATGCAGTCGCTCAAGATAGGCGAGCCAGTCGTTCAGGCTCCGCTCGGTCATGCAGGCGCGTTGACCATGACTGGCTCGGCGGGGGCCGGCAATTGCTGCAACTGAGCGAGCAAGCGCGCCAGCCGGGGGCGCAGCTCGGCACGCGGGATAATCAAGTCGATAGCACCATGATCGAGCAGGAATTCGCTGCGCTGAAAGCCCTCCGGCAGTTTTTCGCGCACCGTCTGCTCAATGACACGCGGCCCGGCGAAGCCGATCAGCGCCTTGGGCTCAGCGACAATCACATCACCCAGCATTGCCAGGCTCGCCGAGACACCACCGTAAACCGGGTCGGTAAGCACCGAAATGAAAGGCAAGCCCTCTTCGCGCATACGAGCCAGCACGGCGGAGGTCTTGGCCATTTGCATGAGAGAGATCAGCGCCTCCTGCATCCGTGCACCACCGGACGCTGCAAAGCACACCAGCGGACAGCGCTGCTCTAGCGCTGAGTTGGCGGCTTGGACGAAACGTTCGCCGACAATCGCACCCATCGAGCCCCCCATGAAAGAGAACTCGAACGCACAGGTCACGACCGGCATATCCATCAGCGTGCCGCTCATGGCGATCAGAGCATCCTTTTCGCCGGTCTGCTTCTGCGCAGCCGAGAGGCGATCTTTGTACTTCTTGCTGTCACGAAACTTGAGGCGATCAACCGGTTCTAGGTCTGCCCCGATTTCCTGCCGCCCGTCCTTGTCGAGAAAGATGTCCAGGCGGGTCCGAGCGTCAATACGCATGTGGTGCTGGCATTTGGGGCAGACGTCCAGACTCTTTTCCAGCTCGGGGCGATAAAGCACCGCCTCGCAAGACGGACACTTGTGCCAAAGCCCTTCCGGTACCGAGCTTTTCTGCGATTCAGAGCGCATGATCGAGGGGATCAGCTTGTCTACCAGCCAGTTGCTCATGCTTTTATTCTCCACAGCTTGTCTGTCCCGAGCGCAACTCTGTGCGCTACAGGCGAATTCATCATGGCGGCACGGACGCTACCGGAGCCGTCCTCACCGCGAAAACGATATGCCAACGAGGCAAGATCTATAGTGCTAGCGGCCAGCTTGCTTCCAGCCAGGCCGCACGAAACGCTGACAGGTCTCACCAGCGAGCGGTAACTGGACGGCGCACGGCACCGGTTCGTCACACTGCGCCTCGGACTCTTCGAATGAAATCACGAACGCTTTCGGCATCCTTGACACCCTTGCGCAACTCCACCCCCCCACTCACATCCACGGCATAGGGCTGCACTTGGGAAATGGCACGTTCTACGTTCTGAGGGTTCAGTCCGCCGGCCAAAATTAACGGCTTATCCAGGTCCCGCGGAATCAATGACCAGTCGAACGACTCACCGGTACCGCCAGGTAGACCCGGCACATAAGCATCAAGAAGAATCGCGCAAGCTCCCCGGTAATGCGCGGCCTGGGCGCGAATATCTTCGCCAGGCTTGACACGTAGCGCCTTGTACCAAGGTTTGTGGTAACCCTCGCAATCAGCTGGGGACTCATCGCCATGAAACTGCAACATGTCCAGTTGGACCGCTTCCAACGTCTCGGTGAGCTCACAACGCGATGCGTTGACGAACAAGCCGACCGTGGATACGTATGGCGGGAGCGCCGCCACGATCTGGCGAGCGCGTTGAACGTCGACCGCCCGCGGGCTGGGCCTGTAGAACACCAACCCGATCGCGTCCGCGCCTGCTTCAGCGGCCAAGAGGGCGTCGTCAACGTTGGTAATGCCGCATATCTTGGTACGAACGATGGGCAACGGTCGTCTACCTGCGATAAAAGACTTTGGATGGTAACAAAAGCGCCGCTAGCTGCAAGCCACACAAGGCGTGAAGCGCGTTTATTAACGCTTCCTTACGTCCGGCAGGCCTGAAAGAAAGTGCGGGCCCAAGTAACGGCTGGGCAGCTCGAATTCGTCCGGGTAGTCGACCTCGACCAGGTAGAGACCATATGGATGAGCCGTCACGCCACCGGTTCGCCGCACACGCGACTCTAATACTTCCCCCGCCCACTCGACCGGGCGTTCTCCTGCTCCAATCGTCATCAGCACACCGGCAAAATTGCGCACCATGTGGTGAAGGAAGGCGTTTGCCCGAACATCGATGACCATAAGCCGCCCATGCTGTAGCAGCTCGAGATGATGAATGGTCTTGATCGGAGACTTGGCCTGGCATTGGCGCGCGCGGAAGGCGCTGAAATCGTGCGTGCCGACGAAAACCTTCGAGGCCTCCCGCATGCGTTCGATATCCAGCGGCCGGTGATTCCAGGTGACCTCCTCAGCAAGGTGAGCCGGCCTAATCTGGTCGTTGTAAATGACATAACGATAACGGCGAGCCATGGCACTGAAGCGTGCATCGAAATGCATCGGCATTTCCTTGGCCCAGGTGACACTGATATCGCCCGGCAGATTCATGTTGGCACCCATGACCCAGGCGTGCATTGAACGGGTCACGGCGGTATCGAAATGAACGACCTGCGCACAGGCATGTACCAGCGCGTCGGTACGCCCTGCGCAACTCAATATAACTGGATGCCCCCCAGCCACTCTGCTCAGCGCATTTTCCAGGGACAACTGGATCGACGGCACCCCGTCTCGCTGCCGCTGGAAACCGCGATAGCGAGACCCTTTGTACTCAACGCCAAGTGCAATCCTGGAAATGCCAGCGGCAGCCACTGAGGCTGCCGCTTCGGGTACTGCTTCGGTCATGCTCAGGCGAGCTTGGCGAGCATCTCGCGCGCCTCCTGCTGCTGAACGTCGCTTCCTTCGCTCATCACTTCATCCAAGATGTCACGCGCACCTTCAGCGTCACCCATGTCGATATAAGCGCGGGCAAGATCCAACTTGGTGGTCGTTTCATCGGTGTCGGAGAAAAAGTCGAAGTCATCTCCAAGCTCATCGATGGATTCAGCCGAGGGAGCGACCGGCTCGATGGCCGGCGCAGCGCTCGTCAGTTCAGCAGACTCGTCAATATCTCGAGACAGGTCCTGCAGTTCTGCCTCAACCTCTTCCAATCGGGAGGCGAAGGTTTCCGGCTCGGCCGAAGCGACCTCCTCTTCCAGAGACAAGTCGAATTCATCAGGCATCGACGCGGGCTCGTTGAGCTCTGGCAACTCGAAATCGAAGCTGTCCACGGAAGGCTGGGGCGTCTCATCGAGACTCAGGCTAAGTTCATCGTCGCGCTGCAAGGCAGCCGGCTGGGTTTGCTCCTCATCCAGGTCCAGTGAGAAAGCGGCTAATTCTTGTTCGAACGATACGTCGCTGCTCGTAGTCGACTCGTCAAGCTCAAGGGCGAACTCATCGGTACCCTTTTCCTGCGCAGCCGTTTCAAGAGAGAGTTCGTCAAAGCTCAGCTCGTCTACTTCGGAGAAACCGCGTGTCTCTCCAACTGGCTCACTTGACGGCAAGGGTTGATCCAGCTCGAGATCATCCAGGCTGAGATCGAACGCATTGTCGGCTTCCTCGGATACGGCCGGCGCGGCTGCTGACGGGCCATCCAGATCAAGATCGTCCAGACTGAGGTTATCAAGATCATCCTGATTGGAACCGAATGCACCTGCGGCAAACCCCGCGGTGGCAGCTGCGGCCATGCCAGGGTAGCGGGTCTTGAGCTGATCGATTGCTGATGTCGATCCACCGATGTCGCGCAGCTCAGATTCCTGACGAGCGAAACCCTCCCGATCGCCAAGTTCGGCATACACCTCCATCAACTTCAAGCGAAGATCGCTACGCTGGGGCTCGTCGTTCAATGCGTTCTGCAGCAATTCGGCTGCCTGATTGAAACGGCCGTAGGCGATATAGATGTCCGCCTCAGCCAGCGGATCGTTCGCGGCACCGGCCAGCGCGTCGGCGGGGCTGGCATCGGCAATCGGCTGGGCAGCCGGCTTGCCTTGGGACACAGCCTCATCGTGATCGGCTGCGTAAAAGTTGTTGGTCTCGCTGTCGGCGAGAAGGCTTTCCTGAAGCTCAGCCTCTTTCATCGCATTGCGGCGCGACAATGCCATCAGACCAACCAACAGCAACAGCAACGCGCTGCCACCAATTACGCCCAGCATGACCGGATCGGCCATTAGATCATCGACAAAACCACCCGACTCCGGCTCGTCGGCAACGGGCGCTGAGGCTGGGGCTGCTGCAACAGGCTCAGGTTTAGGTTCCGCAGCAGGGGCCGGTGCCGGCTGAGCAGGCTCTACCGGTTGGGCCTTAACCTGTTCCGGCTCCGACGGAGCGGCATCACTGGTCTGTGCCTCGACGTCAGCCGGCTCGCCTGTATCGGCGGGCGACGCATCAACCTGAGGATTCGCCAGGGCAGCTTCGGCTTGCGGTTCGCCGCCTACAGGAGCGCCCGTTGCCGGTGCAGCATCGGCCCCGATCTGAGCCTGCAGCTTGGCCAACTGGTTGTCCTTGAGCTCCATCAGGCGCTGTAGCTTGTCCAGCTGGCCTTGGAGATCGCTCAGGCGGTCCTTGAGATCCAGATTCTCGCGGCGACTGGAGTCGAGGCTTTCTTCGGTGACGGCCAGTTTGTCGCGCAAGGACTTGGTATCGTCAGCCCCACCGCTATCACTGCCCGTAGTGGCTTGACCAGCCTCTGGAGCGACCAGGCGAAGATTGTCGCCCGCTTCGCTGCGTGTCGGCGCGTTTCCGGCTTGGCCGCGCTGGGTGGCATCGAGCTGACGAGAACCCTCGCCTGCAAGACCTGCACCTTGTCGCCAGCTTGCGTTCTGCTGGGCGACCTGCTGGATCGCCTCCGCCTGGGACCGGCTCCGCACCTGCTCTTCAGTCGGCAGGCGCAGCACCTGGCCATTCTTCATGCGATTGATATTTCCACCGATGAAAGCATCCGGGTTTAAGTCCTGGATAGCCAACATGGCTTGGTGGACGGTGCCGCCCTGGCGGGCGCGTTCGGCAACCTCCCAAAGCGTGTCATTTGGCGTGACTTTGTATTGATCGCCCTGCAAGGCGCTCGGAGTAGCTGAAGGCGCACTCATTGGAGACGCCGACGGTGCCCGCACTGGGGAAGACGGCTTAGATGCAGGAGCCGATACCGGCAACTGAGGAGCGACCGCGGCGGCAATCTCGGGAGAATAAAGTGGCGGATCGAGAAGCAGCGTGTACTCACGCAGCAGACGCCCACTAGGCCAGAGGACTTCGATGAGGAAATTTAGGTAGGGCTCGCGAACAGGCTTCGTCGACGACACGCGAATGACACTTTTGCCATCGGGACGAAGTACAGGGGTGAAGGTCAGATCGGTCAGAAAGTACTGGCGATCTACACCCGCCTTATTGAACTCTTCGACCGAGGCCAACGCCGGAACAACCTCTCCTGGCGCAAGGGATTTAGCATCGAGCAGCTCGATTTCAGCGACAAGCGGCTGATTTAGCGCTGATTTCAAGGTGACTTCGCCCAACCCTAGCGCGTAAGCCATTTCGGAAGTCAACGCGGTTGCAGCCGCGATTGCCAGCACCAGATTGCGAACCCGAACCATTGATGTAATCCCTTGTTTTTTAACTTTCTCGGATCTTCGAGAGAGGCCTGATATTCACTGCCCTGCCACCCGGATGGCGGCCCCCGTCAGCGACAAGCCTGTTAACACTGTCAGCTAGAATAGTTCTTCGAACTTTCAGTAAGTATCTTTTACAGATAGTGTTTTATCAACAACCCACCCGACTGCACCGCATTAAGCCTCAGGCCTTTTCGCACGTAATCAGACACACTCCACACTTTAGTGGGCGCCGCTCGGGTCGAGCCTTGGCCACCATCCGCGCCATGCGCAACGTCACGACCCAGGTGGCGCCTGACCGCGAGAGCAATTGCCGCATCGACTCGTTCAAGGTCACGCCTCGACGTGCCGGACTCTATCGGAAAATCACGCTCGTTCCGCCTATATCGGCTGCAGCCCGACGAACGTGAGGCGCTTATGTTTCATGCGTCACAAACAAGCTGTGTTCGTCGTTTTTCACAAACCGCAAATAGAAAACGCCACGACAAGCGTGGCGTTTTCTATTTGACGCATAACCGACGATTAGCGTTCGAGCAGGATTCGCAGCATACGACGCAGCGGTTCGGCGGCACCCCATAGCAATTGGTCACCCACGGTGAAGGCGCCGAGATAGTGCGACCCCATATTGAGCTTGCGAAGACGCCCCACCGGGACGGTCAGCGTACCGGTAACGGAAGTCGGGCTGAGCGCCTGCATGCTGGCGTCGCGATGGTTAGGCACAAGCTTTACCCAAGGGTTGTGCTGGCTGATCATGCCCTCGATGTCCGAAATAGGCACGTCCTTGTTCAGCTTTATGGTCAGGGCCTGGCTGTGGCAGCGCATAGCGCCCACTCGAACACAGATACCGTCGACCGGGATCGGACTTTTGAAGCGCCCAAGAATCTTGTTCGTCTCGGCTTGCGCCTTCCACTCCTCGCGGCTCTGCCCATTCGGCAGTTCCTTGTCGATGTAGGGAATCAGACTGCCAGCCAGCGGGACTCCGAAGTTGTCGACCGGGAACGTTTCGGAACGCTGGCACTCAGCGACCTTGCGGTCGATGTCCAAGATTGCGCTCGCGGGATTGGCCAAGTCATCAGCAACCGAGGCATTGATGCTGCCCATCTGCTTGATCAACTCGCGCATATTCTGTGCACCTGCACCGGACGCTGCCTGATAGGTCATGGCGCTCATCCATTCGACCAACCCATGCTCGAACAAGCCGCCAAGGCCCATCAGCATCAGGCTGACCGTACAGTTTCCGCCGATGTAGTTGAGCGTGCCGGCATCGAGTTGCTGGTCGATGACCTTGCGATTCACCGGATCAAGCACGATCACCGCATCGTCGTGCATACGCAGGCTGGACGCCGCATCGATCCAATAACCTTTCCAGCCCGCCTCGCGCAGCTTGGGAAATACATCGCTGGTGTAATCACCCCCTTGGCAGGTGAGGATCACATCGAGTGCTTTCAGCTCCTCTATGCTGTAGGCATCCTTGAGCGGCGCGATGTCCTTGCCGATCGAGGGCCCCTGGCCACCCACGTTGGAAGTGGTAAAGAACACTGGCTCGATCAGGTCGAAATCCCGCTCCTCCAGCATCCGCTGCATGAGCACGGAACCAACCATGCCGCGCCAACCGATCAGACCTACGCGTTTCATCAACTACACCTATATATGAAGTGGCCCGCCGTGCAGACCGTCGAACTCAGACTGAGTTTGCATGTTCGATGCGAGGCGAACCTGGTCCGCACCCGCACCATCAGCATCACCCGCTAGCCGTCGATCGCAAGCGTTGACGACGGCTAGCGCAAGGGGGCTTAGAAGACTACAACTTCGCGAGCGCGGCGACTACCGCGTCGCCCATGGTTCGGGTGTCGACCCGCTGGCAGCCGTCGGACCAGATATCTCCGGTGCGCAGCCCCAGCTCAAGCACATCACTGACGGCCCGCTCGATTGCATCGGCAGCCTGCGCCTGATTGAAGCTGTAGCGCAACATCATGGAAACCGAGAGGATCGTCGCCAGCGGGTTGGCGATACCCTGGCCTGCGATGTCCGGCGCAGACCCGTGACAGGGTTCGTACATGCCTTTATTGCTCGCATCCAGCGAGGCCGACGGCAGCATGCCGATCGAACCTGTAAGCATCGAGGCTTCGTCCGACAGAATGTCACCGAACATGTTGTCCGTTACGATCACGTCGAACTGTTTCGGCGCACGCACCAGTTGCATGGCAGCGTTATCGACATACATGTGGCTAAGTTCCACGTCTGGATAATCCTTGCCAACCTCTTGCACCACGGCGCGCCAGAGCTGACTGGAGGCCAGCACGTTGGCCTTGTCTACCGAGCAAAGTTTCTTGCCGCGTACCCGGGCCATGTCGAAGCCGACCTTGGCGATGCGACGGATCTCGCTCTCGCTGTACGGCAGGGTGTCGTAGGCCATGCGCTCGCCGTTTTCGAGCACTTTGCTTTCGCGCGGCTGGCCGAAGTAGATGCCGCCGGTCAGCTCACGGACGATCAGAATGTCCAGGCCGGCAACCACTTCGGGTTTCAAACTGGACGCGTCGGCGAGCTGCGGATAAAGCAACGCGGGCCGCAGGTTGCCGAAGAGGCCCAGCTGCGAACGAATCTTGAGCAAACCGCGCTCCGGGCGAATCGCCGGATCGATGGCATCCCACTTGGGACCACCAACGGCGCCAAGCAGAACTGCATCCGCGTTGCGCGCACGTTCAAGCGTCTCGTCAGCAAGCGGGACGCCGTACTTATCAATTGCCGCGCCACCTAGTTCGTCATAGATCAACTCGAAGTCGAGCTGAAACTTGTCATTGGCCAGCTTCAGCACCTTCACCGCCTCGGCCATGATTTCCGGGCCGATACCGTCACCGGGAAGAATCAGAATCTGTTTACTCATCGTTTGGTCCTTGAGAAAAACGCTGCGGGCGAAGCCATGGGCATCGGGCGCCAACTAGCCCGATGCAAAAAACACGACTGGCGCTCCTGTTATTTGATGGCGCCGAACAACCAGGGCTGACGCTGCTGGTGCCCAGTCTCGAAGGCCTTAATCGAATCAGCTTCCTGCAAGGTCAGGCCAATGTCATCCAGGCCGTTCAACAGGCAGTGCTTGCGAAACGCGTCCACCTCGAATGCGTACTGCTTGCCGTCCGGGCTGGTAACGGTCTGTGCCGCCAGATCGACCGTCAATTGGTAACCCTTGGCGGCCTCGCACTGCTGAAACAACGCATCGACCTCTTCATCCTTCAGCACGATCGGCAACAGGCCATTCTTGAAGCTGTTGTTGTAGAAAATATCGGCAAAGCTTGGCGCAATCACGGTGCGAAAGCCGTATTCATCCAACGCCCAGGGCGCATGCTCACGCGAGGAGCCGCAGCCGAAGTTCTCCCGCGCGAGCAGCACGCTCGCGCCTTGGTAACGGGGAAAGTTCAGAACGAACTCTTGGTTGATTGGGCGCTTGGAACAGTCCTGGTTAGGCTGACCGACGTCGAGATAGCGCCACTCGTCGAACAGGTTCGGACCAAAACCGGTCCGCTTGATCGACTTCAAGAACTGCTTGGGGATGATCTGATCGGTATCGACATTAGCGCGATCGAGCGGACAGACCAGACCGGTGTGCTGGGTAAAGGCTTTCATTGCTGGGCTCCCGCATTGAGCAAATCACGAACATCGACGAAATGGCCGGCCACCGCCGCGGCCGCCGCCATGGCCGGGCTCACCAGATGCGTGCGTCCGCCGGCACCCTGACGGCCTTCGAAGTTGCGGTTGGACGTCGAAGCGCAATGTTCTCCGCTACCGAGCTTGTCCGGATTCATAGCCAGGCACATCGAACACCCGGGCTCGCGCCACTCGAAACCGGCCTCAATGAAGATGCGGTCCAGGCCCTCAGCTTCAGCCTGCTGTTTGACCAAACCAGAGCCAGGAACCACCATCGCCTGCTTGACGGTCGCGGCGACCTTGCGGCCCTTGGCGACTTCAGCCGCGGCACGCAGGTCTTCGATCCGGGAATTGGTGCAGGAGCCGATGAAGACGCGATCCAGGCGAATCTCGGTGATCGGCTGGTTCGCGGTCAAGCCCATGTACTTGAGCGCGCGCTCGATCGAACCACGCTTGACCGGGTCGGCTTCGGCAGCTGGGTCCGGCACGCGCTGATCGACGGGCAACACCATTTCCGGCGACGTGCCCCAGCTCACCTGCGGCTTGATCTGCGCGGCGTCGAGTTCGATGACCGTATCGAACACCGCGTCGGCATCGGATACCAGCCCCTCCCACAACGCCACCGCCCGCTCCCAGTCGGCGCCCTTCGGGGCGAACGGCCGGCCCTCGACATAGGCAATGGTCTTCTCATCGACCGCCACCATGCCCACGCGCGCGCCGGCTTCGATGGCCATGTTGCAAAGCGTCATCCGGCCTTCCATGGAAAGGTCGCGGATCGCGCTACCTGCGAACTCGAGCGCATGCCCGTTGCCACCGGCAGTGCCGATCTTGCCGATCACCGCCAGGACAATGTCTTTCGCGGTGACGCCCGCCGGCAGCTGGCCTTCGACGCGCACCTGCATGTTCTTCATCTTCTTTGCGACCAGGCACTGGGTAGCGAGCACATGCTCGACCTCGGACGTACCGATGCCATGCGCCAAGGCACCGAAGGCACCGTGGGTCGAGGTGTGCGAGTCACCACAGACGACCGTCATGCCCGGCAGGGTGGCGCCCTGCTCCGGGCCGATCACGTGAACGATGCCCTGGCGCACGTCGTTCATCTTGAATTCGAGAATGCCGAAATCGTCGCAGTTCTCATCGAGCGTCTGCACCTGCAGACGTGAGACCTCATCGGCAATCTGCTCGATACCGCCCTTGCGCTCGCTTGCGGTGGTCGGAACGTTATGGTCCGGCGTAGCGATATTGGCATCGATACGCCAAGGCTTTCGGCCAGCCAGACGCAGGCCTTCGAATGCCTGCGGGGACGTCACTTCATGGAGGATGTGGCGGTCAATGTAGATTAGCGAAGAGCCGTCGTCGCGGCGCTTTACCTCATGCATTTCCCAGAGCTTGTCATACAGCGTCTTGCCGGCCATCGGACTTTCCTCATCAGTTCTTCGGGCATTAGCCCTGCTGCTTATGGGGTGATCCTATGGCCTGCCCTCGGATTACTCAAATTCATATTTTTCATCCGACTCATTCCGTGTTGGAATAGAATGTTATCTGCCGTCAGGACTCGATATGGATCTGGCCAACCTCAGCGCTTTCATAGCAATCGCCGAAACCGGCAGCTTTTCGCTTGCCGGCGAACGGCTACACCTGACGCAGCCGGCTATCAGCAAACGGCTTGCCTCACTCGAAAACCAACTAGCTGTTCGCCTGTTCGACCGGCTCGGCCGGGAAATCAGCCTGACAGAGGCTGGCCGTGCCTTGCTTCCCCGCGCCTACCAGATCCTCAATGTGCTGGACGACACGCGCCGCGCGCTGACCAACCTCAACGGTAATATCAGCGGCCAGCTCTCGCTCGCGACCAGCCATCACATCGGGCTGCACCGCCTGCCGCCCTTGCTTCGCCGCTTTACCCGGGCCTGTCCCGAGGTGAACCTGGACATTCGTTTTCTCGATTCGGAAATCGCCTATGAAGACATCTTGCACGGACGCGCCGAGCTTGCGGTGATCACCCTCGCACCGGAGACGGCGCCGCCTGTTTTGGCGCATGGCATTTGGGACGATCCGCTCGACTTCGTGGTGGCGCCGGAGCATCCCCTGGCACAGAGAAAGGCTGTCAGCTTGGAGGACATTGCAACCTTTCCCGCGGTGTTTCCCGGCGAAAACACCTTTACGCACCACATCGTCCACCGCCTGTTCGAGCAGAAAGGCCTCAAGCCGAACGTGGCGATGAGCACCAACTACATGGAAACGATCAAGATGATGGTGTCGATCGGCATCGCCTGGAGCGTCTTGCCTCGCACCATGCTGGATGAGCAAGTCGTCCGCCTACCGCTGCCAGGGGTGCAGCTTGCACGGCAATTGGGCTACATCAGTCACAGCGAGCGCACCTTGTCGAACGCGGCCAAAGCATTCATGGCCTTGCTCGAGGAAGCGGCTACTGAGGCCCAGCCGTAGACATGAAAAAGGGCGTCTTGCGACGCCCTCAGATCAGGCCTCTTCCAGCGCCAGGCGTTCACCGTTGATCGGGATACGCTTGGGCTTGGCCTCTTCCGGTACGACACGCTCGAGCTCGATGCTCAACAGGCCGTTATTCAGCGCTGCGCCCTTGACCTCGATGTGGTCGGCGAGGCGGAACGACAGTTTGAACGCGCGCTGGGCGATGCCCTGGTGAAGATAGGTGACGTTCTCGCCACCGTTCTCCCGCTTGCCGCCGCTGATGGTCAGCACGCCACGCTCGACCTGCAGGTCCAAATCGGATTCTTGAAAGCCAGCCGCTGCTACGATGATGCGGTACTGGTCATCACCATGCTTTTCCACGTTGTAGGGTGGAAACGAGCTGTTCGCGTCGTTGCGTAGCGCTGACTCGAACAAGTCGTTGAAACGATCGAAGCCAATGGATTGGCGAAACAAGGGAGCCATTGAAAAGCTGCTCATGGTGCTATCTCCTGAAATCAGCGAGTTGTGATTGCGGAACCCGAATTCGGCATTCCATGATCCCCTAAATAGGTGCCGCTCGGCACAATTCAAGACCGTCCGTCGGGGGTAATTTCATGTCCAAAATCATGTTGATCACCGGCGCCAGCCGTGGCATTGGGGCCGCAACTGCCCGGCTTGCAGCCGCTGAAGGTTATGCGTTGTGCCTGAATTATCATCAGCGCCAAGATGCCATCGACAGGCTGGTCGATGAGCTGCGCGAGGCCGGCGCCGAGGTGGTTGCGATCGCTGCGGATGTCGCGGACGAGGCGCAGGTCGAACGGATGTTCCAGACACTCGACGACCGTTTCGGCCAGCTCGATGTGCTGGTGAATAATGCCGGCATGCTCGAACGCCAGATGCGCCTCGACGAGATGGACGCCGCTCGTCTGGCGCGCGTATTCGGAGTCAACGTACTGGGCAGCTTCAATTGCGCGGCACGCGCAGTGAAGCGTATGTCCACGCGGCATGGCGGACAGGGCGGTGCTATCGTCAACGTCTCGTCCATCGCAGCGAAGCTAGGCGCACCGAACGAGTACATCGATTACGCCGCCGCAAAGGGCGCGATCGATAGCATGACGCTGGGCCTGGCAAAAGAAGTCGCCGGCGAGGGCATCAGGGTCAACGCGGTTCGACCTGGGATCATCGATACCGAGATACATGCCAGCGGCGGTGAGCCGGGCCGAGTCGAGCGAGTGAAAGGCAGCGTACCCATGGGACGAGGCGGTCGCGCGGACGAAGTTGCCGAGGCGATCCTCTGGCTCGCCAGTGAACGCGCTAGCTATGTCACCGGCGCGCTGCTGGATATTAGCGGGGGACGCTAGAACGCCGCGTCCATTAGAACCGGCCTGTTTATTCCCAGCAGCGCATCCAGCCGTTCGCAATCGTTCTCGCGGCGCACGCGCGCGAAAAGCTCGACCGCTTCGGGATAGCTTCGGGTAAGCATCGACAGCCACTGCTTGAGCCGCCCGGGTGCATAGCGTGGCGACAACTTTCGGCGTGCCTGACGCCAGAACTCGGCCAATAAGGGCTGCAGATCAGTCCAACTCATCGGCTGCACCGCCTCCCCTCGCCTCGCCGCCGCGATCTGCCGCGCCAGATCAGGGCGGCAGACCAGGCCGCGCCCTAACATGATGTCTTGCGCGCCGCTGACCTCGCGGCACCGCTGCCAATCTTCAACCGACCAGATATCCCCGTTCGCGTACACCGGAACGGACACCACCTCCTGCACCCGAGCCACCCACTCCCAGTGCGCCGGCGGCTTGTATCCTTCGACCTTGGTTCTGGCGTGTACAACCAATTGCTCAGCGCCGCCCTCAACTAGAGCAAGGGCGCAGTCGAGCGCGATATCGGGGCTGTCGAACCCGAGGCGCATCTTTGCAGTGACTGGAGTCGACGGCGGAACAGATCGGCGAACCTCACACAGGATGTCGTGCAGCAGCTCCGGTTCCTTGAGCAACACCGCACCGCCGCGGGATTTATTGACCGTTTTGGCCGGGCAACCGAAATTGAGGTCGATCGCCGGCGCGCCAAGGCTGCAGGCAAGCGCGGCGTTTTCCGCCAGCAAGATCGGGTCCGAACCCAGTAACTGCACGCGCAACGACGTGCCTGCTCGGGTTATGGCGCCGCGCTGAAGTTCCGGGGCTAGTTTGTGGAAGCTGGACGGAGGCAGCAGCCGGTCCGACACGCGAATGAATTCCGTGACGCACCAATTCACACCGCCCACGCTCGTCAGAATGTCACGAAGGATTTCATCGACGAGCCCCTCCATGGGCGCCAAAGCGATTTGCATCAGTAACTGCTCAGCCCGAAAAGGGGCGCATTGTACGGGGCCGCCGGCTAGTTGGACACGCCCCACCCGGGCCTGTACGCGGCTACTGCTCCGCTTCGTCGGTGCCCTTGATCGTATCTGTGCCGGTCGTTGCCCCCATGCCTCCGGTAGTCCCGGCCGCACCGGTACCCATGGTGCCGAGCGCCTCATCGTTACCCTGCCCGTCGTCGCGGGTGTCCCCGGCATCGCGATTGTCAGCTCCGATAGTTGAAGTCGGCGCTTCCATCGCCCCGGTTCCGGTGGTCGATGGGTTACTGAGATCACCGTCCGCGTCGGCCATCGCCAGTCCTGACATCAGTAACGTGCAGGCCGCTATTGCATGTAGAGATTTCATCGATTTGTCCTCCGTCGTGTTGGTCAGTCATCTGCCTCGTGACCGAGGGTACGGCGCGGGCGGTGCTCCATATCAGTGTCAGTGTCGCCGTGCTCAGGCTGGTCGTAGTGAGCCTGGTTGCCCTCGCGGTCCGGCTCGTCGTCCGGAAGCCGTTCGATGCCCTCGCCCATGCCCATCGAGCCGTTGCCTAACGAGCGGTCCGCCGGTGCTGGCCCCTGCTGAGCCAAGTGCAGGCCCGGCCGGTCGATCGGTGCGGCCATGGCCCATGCCGACAAGGTCATGGCGACGACGAAAATGAATGAAGATTTCATCGCGTAGGTGCGCATGTTGCCTCCTTGGTATGCGTGTTTTGTCATTAGGCAGGCCGCGGCGCGAACAGTGCGCCAACGCGGACGATCAGCGACCAATGGCAGAGGCGGAACCTGATCGGGCGAGGCGGGTCCACTACTTAGAGCCGCATGAACGCGGCTCGGCGTTCGATGATCAGCCGACACCGGCAGAAAGGAATTCAACATGATCAATCCCGCACTGGTAATTGCCTTGGTCGTTCTGGGATGGGGCAGCGCTGCCATCGCCATGCTCTGGGGCTTGTTACGCGTCCTTCGTCATCACTACCAAGACGTATCCCCGCTGCCTAAAGGCCGGCCCAGCCCCTGCTGCAGCGAACCGCACAAGGCTGAAATCTCGCTAAGCGCCTGAGAATTGCCCGGCTTTTTTCTTACCCGGGGGTGACAGCTCGCCATAAAGCTGTAGAATGCCGGCCCACAGACGCGGGATGGAGCAGTCTGGTAGCTCGTCGGGCTCATAACCCGAAGGTCGTCGGTTCAAATCCGGCTCCCGCAACCAAATCGAAAGGGTCACTCCAAGAGTGGCCCTTTTTCGTTTCCTCACGCTGACGACTGCAAGTGCGTGTCGCTAAGCATTTGAAACAAAACGCCTAAATATTGTTTAACGGTTGACAGGGAAACGTCACGCTGTAGAATGCCGGCCCACAGACGCGGGATGGAGCAGTCTGGTAGCTCGTCGGGCTCATAACCCGAAGGTCGTCGGTTCAAATCCGGCTCCCGCAACCAAATCAGAAAGCCACTCTTAGGAGTGGCTTTTTTTTGCCCGTTACATAGTAACCGGCTTCTTTCGCCCTTCTTTCCCCAGCTTGCCCTTTCTGACTGGGACTGGCGCACCAAGTAGACACGCCGCTCTTGCCTGTAGCCCTAAAGCCGATGTACGAACCTAGCATCCATCCGCCCCTACACGCCCGCTCGCTGCCCTAGTAATTAACGCTGTCGAATGAGGATCAGCCAAACGATTCATGCTGGGTGGAAATGCTTAATCAATAATCCGCGTGAAAATTTCTTAAAGATAGGACGTGCTACTACGCCGCTTGCATGGTTGCAAACCGTAGGAGCATGCCTGGCTATTGCGAGGGCTCACGGATGAACACAGCGATTTCAACCCAGCGTATTCCCACCGGCTGCGCCATCGGCATCGCCTTGCTGATAAGCGGAACCACCGTCGCGAGCTCTCGCGCCGATCTTGCCAATCGCGACGACCACCCCAACGCCTACGAGGTCAGTACCCGCTCCCGCAGCGCATGCACTGCTCCGTCAGAGGGGCGCACTTCACTTCAGGGAAAAAGAGAGGCGCAGACCTGCAAACCCAGCGCCCAGCCCAGCGCGCCGATTCACATCGCTCAGCCTCTCTCCGAGAACTACAACCTCCGCTCAAGCAAAACGATTCGGTACATCTTCTAGGAGAACGCTGTGAAGACAACGATGCGCAATCCTCATCGGGGCCAGCCACTCGTGTTAGCCGATGGGTACTCGTACACCGAGATCTTCCAAGCACTCGATACGACCGAGACGTTGTGGGGTTCGCCTCTAGCGATCCGAGTTTTCCACGGATCGCTCGGTTCGAACTGCGAGATTGAGCTCAGCGCTCGCCCTGCACGAAACGGAGACAGCACCTGAGATCTCGCAGCCAGATGCAGCCTAGCGGCCAGTACCAAGTCGAGGATGGTAAGTGCGCTGAAAACCTTCCTCGACCCTCCTTCTCGCGCCCCGAGCTACCACCAGCCACTCAACCCGATTCGTCGCCCCTCGGCCGCTCGATCAGCGCGCGGACGGTCGTGACGAGTCGCTCGAGCCCAGTGCCCTTGGCAAGAAATGCATCGACGAGATCACGGCCGGGTACTTGCTGGGGCATCGCAGCGCTCATCATCAGAATGGGCACGGCGTCGTAGACCGGCTGCCGGCGGATGGCGCGCGCCATTTCCACGCCGTTCAGCTCGGGCATCATGTAATCGGTGATGATGAGCGCCGGCATCTCTTGTTCAAGCCTGGCAAGACCCTGCGCCCCGTTTGCCGCCTCGGTAACGCGATAGCCCTCCTCCTCCAGGATCATGACCATCAGCTTACTCAGCCCAAGCTCGTCCTCGACCAGCAGCACAAGCGGCGCTAGTCCGTCCTGGCCGTTGTCACACATCCCGTTCCCCAGCCGATGACAGGCGGTGGGCGCGGCCCGTCACGACCCCCTCGGTGCCGGACATCCGCTCGCCGAGCCGGAATCCACTCGAGTCGAGCATGAATTCATAGACGTAGGGGTCAAAGCCACTTTCGCGCATCTTCAGGATGGCCAGGGTGCGGTAGAGACGCGACTCGAGTTCGGCGTAACGCAGCAGCACGATATTTTCGGCGATCGCCGATATGGTGGCGAACTGAAGCCCACGCTGATCGCCGACAATCTCGGCGAGCTCGGCGGTGAAAAAGGTGGTGACTCCCTCGCAGCGCAGGATGGCAGTCAGGGTACTGAGGAACCGACCCAGCCGTTGGGTGTTGATCGAGGCCTGTTTGAAGGCGTCGACGCCGTCGATGAACAGGCGTTTCGCGCCACGACGACGAACCGCAGCGATGATCTTCTCGGCGACCTCGTCTTGCAGGAATTCGGTCGGTGAATGATGGACCACCTCGACGGCGCCCTGATCGATGAGCGAACCCAGGTCCAGCCCAAGTGCGCTGGCGCGTCGGCGCAGGCGATGCGCATCTTCATAGAAACCGAACACCAGGCCCGGCTCCTCGAGCGTGCTCTGGCAGATGAAGCTCAACCCAAGGGTCGTCTTGCCGACGCCGGTTGGCCCGACCAACAAGGTCGTCGACGAATAGGGGATGCCTCCGTGGATGATCTCGTCGAGGCCCGCCGCGCCCGTCGAGAGCCGCTGGCCTCGCATTGGCACGGATCGCAACTCCCCTGTGATGGCTTCCAGCCGAGGGAACACACGAAAACCAGCGTTGGAGATCGAGGTCATATGGCGGCCGGCGACAAAATCGCTGCCCCGAAACTTGCGAACCTGAAGGTAGCGGTAGGTGCGGAAATAGTCTTCGTCGCTGCCCAGTTGCAGCCAACCGTCGACCATCGTGAATTCCGGACTGCCGGAGTCACGCTTGCTATTGGTCAGCAACAGAATGGTGCAGCCGACCACATCGGCATACACCGACAGGTCGTTGATGAACTCCCGGAAGGCTCGCTCCGAATGGGCGTTTTCTTCCAGCGCGAAGAGCCCGTCGACGACGATCAACGATGCCTGCTGGCGCTTCCCGTTGCGCGAGAGATAACGCAGCACGCCTTCCAAGCCTTCATTGCGCAAAATGTCGAAGGCGCTTTCGTAGGTGACGGACGTTCCCGCGTGCCGGTTGTCCATAAACGCCATGTTCTGCAGGTGGCGCAGCAGGCGGTGATGGGTTTCGGCCAGCAGCGTCACATACAGCGACCGCTCGCCACGGGCGGCCCAGCTGTAACAGATCTGATTGGCGAGAATTGTCTTGCCTTCACCCGGGCCGCCCTGAACGATGTAAACCGCTCGGGGCAGCAGGCCACCTTTGAGCACGGCGTCCAGGCCGGGCACGCCAGTTGGCACGCGCGCCGGGCCTGAAGTCACAGGGGAATCGGTTTCGCTCACGACAGTCACTCGTTCAGAACAATCGGAGGCATGTTAACAAATGTACCGGCCGTAGCCCGGGTCAGCCGCACATGGATCGACAACGCGATTTCGATGTCGTTTCGAGGTCGACCTGCCTATCGGCGAAACGGCGCTGCCGGCCAGGCCAGCTGGTCAGCGAATGAGCAGCCATACTGGAGCCGCCAGCACAAAACCCCTACCATGCGCCGCGAACCAGAGGACAACAACAAACGCACCTATGCACTCAGCCCGCCTGCCGCGCCTGGACTTGCGCCGACTGATCATCCTGCTCGCCATGCTCAGCGGACTGATCACGCTCAGCATCGGCTTCTATGCGAGCTACAAGGTGCAGCGCGAATCGCTCATCGACAGCACGCTCGAGGCCAACCGAGCCTACGCCGCCAAGCTTGCGGACAGCACCGAGCTCTTCTTCAGGGGCGCGCAGCAGCAGCTGGCCGTGAGCGCACAATGGCTCGCCACACGCTTCGATGACACCGCCCTGATTCACGAAGCGGACCGACTGCGACGGCAGACTGACAGCTTCAACGCCGTACTCATCACCGATGCCCACGGCGTAGTACGTGCGACCGCACCAAATACGGGCCGACTGGTCGGCCAGAAGCTCGATTCGCCTGGAGCGCGCGAGGCATTGCTAGAGCGCCGGCCTCTGATTAGCAGCCCCTACGTGTCGGCCATCGGCGAACTGGTGGTGCTCATTTCCCATCCGATCACGGCCGAGGATGGGACCTACCTCGGCTACATCGGCGGAGCCATCTACCTAAAGGATCGCAACATTCTCAACAGTCTGTTGGGCGATCACTTTTACCTCGACGGTTCCTATCTCTATGCGGTCGATCGTTCGCGCCGGCTCCTCTATCACCCCGACCCGGCACGGCTGGGCACCGTCGTGGGCGACAACCCGGTCATCGACAAGGTATTGCAAGGCAACGCGGGCAGCGAACGCGTCATCAACAGCCAGGGCGTGGACATGCTGGCCGGGTATGCCTCGTCGCGCTCGAGCGGCTGGGGCGTAGTCGCCCAGCGGCCGACGGCCGACACGCTCCACCCGCTCGACGGCCTGATGCTCAAGGTGCTGCGTGAAACAGCACCGCTCGCCCTGTTGACCCTGCTCTGCATCTGGGGGCTGGCGAGGCTGATTACCCGTCCGCTCTGGCAACTGGCGCAGAGCGCCACCGAAATGGACGCCCCTGACAGTGCCGACCGCATCCAGCGCATCCGCTCATGGTATTTCGAGGCGGCACAACTCAAGCGCGCCATGCAGCTGGGCATCAGCCTGCTACACCAGCGCATCGGCAAGCTCAATCTGGATGCCCAGACCGACCCGCTCACTGGCCTGCACAACCGCCGGGGCCTGCAATTGGCGCTCGAAGCACTCGGAACCGAGCGCCGCCCTTTTGCCGTGATCGCCCTGGACCTCGATCATTTCAAGCGCATCAACGACTCCCACGGGCATGACGTTGGCGACAACGTGATCCGCTACGTGGCACAGCTGATGACGGCCTGCTCGCGCGGCGCCGACATCTTGTGCCGCAGCGGTGGCGAAGAGTTTCTCATCCTGCTGCCGGAAGCGAACCTGGAATCGGCCCTGCTCGTCGCCGAGCGCCTGCGCCAGTGCGTCGAGCAGGACGACCTCCCCGACGTGGGGCACATCACCATCTCGTTGGGCATTGCGCTGTGGCCCTATCACGCCGTGCACATCGACCGCGTGTTCAAACTCGCCGACGGCGCGCTCTATAAGGCCAAGCAGCGCGGCCGCAACCGTTCGGAGATCGCCGAACCGGACGCCATGGGCGCGATCTGACCGGCGCCCGCCCCGGCAACCAGCCGACGCCTGGCCTCCCAAGGCAGGTTCGGCCCTGCACAAATACCTGTATACTCCCGCGCCTTTTATGCACGGTGTCCTGAGGTAACTCGATGAGCAAAGCACCTACCGTCGGATTCGTTTCGCTTGGCTGCCCCAAAGCCACGGTGGATTCCGAACGCATCCTGACCCAGTTGCGCATGGAGGGGTACCAGATCGTGCCCACTTACCAGGACGCCGACGTGGTGGTCGTCAACACCTGTGGGTTCATCGACAGCGCCAAGGCTGAATCACTGGATGCCATCGGTGAGGCGATCGCCGAAAACGGCAAGGTGATCGTCACCGGCTGCATGGGCGTCGCCGAAGACAACATCCGCAGCGTGCACCCCAGCGTGCTGGCCGTCACCGGCCCGCAGCAATACGAGCAGGTCGTCAATGCCGTGCACGAAGTGGTACCGCCCAGCATCGATCACGATCCCTTCGTCGACCTGGTGCCGCCTCAAGGCATCAAGCTCACTCCGCGCCACTACGCCTATTTGAAGATTTCCGAAGGCTGCAACCACAGCTGCAGCTTCTGCATCATCCCGTCCATGCGAGGCAAGCTTGTCAGCCGCCCGGTGGGCGACGTGCTGTCCGAGGCTGAGCGCCTGGTAAAGGCAGGGGTCAAGGAAATCCTGGTGATTAGCCAGGACACCAGCGCCTATGGCGTGGACGTCAAGTACAAGACCGATTTCTGGAACGGTCAGCCGGTTAAGACGCGCATGCTGGAGCTCTGCCAAGCGCTGTCGGGCATGGGCGTTTGGGTGCGTCTGCATTATGTATACCCCTACCCCAACGTCGATGACGTCATTCCACTGATGGCCGCCGGCAAGCTATTGCCGTACCTGGACATCCCCTTCCAGCACGCCAGCCCCAAGGTGCTCAAGGCGATGAAACGCCCGGCATTCGAGGACAAGACGCTGGCGCGCATCAAACAGTGGCGCGAGATCTGCCCCGAGCTAACCATCCGTTCGACCTTCATCGTTGGCTTTCCCGGCGAGACCGAGGAAGACTTCCAGTACTTGCTGGACTGGTTGACCGAAGCGCAGCTCGACCGCGTCGGTTGCTTCCAATATTCGCCAGTCGACGGCGCGCCCGCTGAAACATTGGGGCTTGAAGCCGTACCGGACGAGATCAAGCAAGACCGTTGGGACCGCTTCATGGCGCATCAGCAGGCCATCAGCGCCGCGCGCCTGGAGCTGAAGGTCGGCAAGGAAATGGACGTACTGATCGACGAAGTGGACGAAGACGGGGCCATTGGCCGCTCCTGGGCCGATGCCCCGGAAATCGACGGTATGGTCTATGTCGACAGCGATAAACCGCTGCAGCCGGGCGACAAAGTGCGCGTCCGCGTCACCAACGCCGATGAGTACGATTTGTGGGCCGAAGTGATCTGAGCGGCCCCAATTAACGAAAACGCCCCGCTTCTGCGGGGCGTTTTCGTTTCTGCAAGCCCGTCAGCCACGCTGCGGTGGCTGCCGCACCGGGGCGCCCTTGGCCACATAGTAGTCAGCCGTGCTGCGCGGGAGCGGATCATGCCCGCGGATCCGATCGGCAATCTTCTCGGCGATCATGATAGTGGTCGCGTTGAGGTTGCCGGTGATGATCTGCGGCATGATCGAGGCGTCCACTACACGCAGCCCTTCCACGCCATGCACCCGGCCCTGACCATCGACCACGGCCATGTCGTCCGTGCCCATCTTGCACGAGCAGGATGGGTGGTAGGCCGTCTCGGCGTGCTCGCGGACGAAGGCGTCCAGGTCCGCGTCACTCTGTGCCTCGATGCCCGGGCTGAGCTCGCGCCCGCGATACGGGTCGAGCGCTGGCTGGTTCATGATCTCGCGCGTCAGCCGAATGCCGTCACGGAATTCCTGCCAGTCCTGTTCGTACGCCATGTAGTTGAACAGGATGCTGGGGTCGACCCGCGGGTCGGTCGAGCGAATATGTACCCGTCCGCGGCTAGGCGAGCGCATCGAGCCGACATGCGCCTGGAAACTATGGCCGTCATACGCATTGGTGCCGTTGTAGCTGACCGCGACCGGCAGGAAGTGGAACTGGATGTTCGGCCACTCGAACTCGTCCCGGCTGCGAATGAAGCCGCCGGCCTCGAATTGATTGCTGGCGCCGACGCCGGAGCCCAGGAACATCCACTCTGCACCGATGGCAGGCTGGTTCCACCATTTGAGCGCGGGGTAGAGCGAAACGGGCTGCTTGCATTCGTATTGCAGGTACATCTCCAGATGATCCTGAAGGTTTTGGCCAACGCCTGGCAGGTCATGGACGACTGCTATACCAAGCCCCTTGAGCAAGGCGGCTGGGCCGACACCGGAGCGTTGCAGCACCTGTGGCGAGGCGATAGCACCGCCGCAAAGCAATACCTCGCGGCGGGCCCGGGCTGTCGCGGGCTGTTCGCGGCCACGCAGATAGGTCACCCCGACCGCGCGCTTGCCCTCGAACAGCACGCGGTCGGTCACTGCATGGGTGACGATCTGCAGGTTCGGCCGTCCCTTGGCCTGGTCGAGGTAGCCTCGGGCCGTGCTGGCCCGACGTCCGTTCGGGGTGACGGTTCGATCCATCGGCCCGAAGCCTTCCTGCTGGTAGCCATTGAGGTCGTCCGTGCGTGGATAGCCCGCCTGCACACCAGCCTCCACCATGGCGTGAAACAGCTCGTTATTGCCCGCCTTGGGAGTGGTCACGCTGACCGGGCCGTCGCCGCCATGGTAGTCGTTCGGGCCAATGTCCCGCGTTTCGGCTTTGCGGAAGTACGGCAGGCAGTCGAGGTAGGTCCAATCCTCCAGACCGGGTGATTTGGCCCAGTTGTCGTAGTCCAGCGCGTTACCGCGGATATAGCACATGCCATTGATCAGCGACGAGCCGCCCAGCCCCTTGCCACGCCCGCAATCCATGCGGCGGTTATTCATGTGCGGCTCGGGGTCGGTCTTGTAGGCCCAGTTGTAGCGGGTGCCTTGCAGCGGATACGCCAGCGCTGCAGGCATCTGGGTGCGAAAGTCCAGACGATAGTCCGGGCCGCCCGCCTCCAGCAGCAAAACGCTGACGTCGGCGTCCTCGGTCAATCGCGCCGCCAGCGTGTTCCCCGCCGAGCCGGCACCGATGATGATGTAGTCGTATTCCATGCTTCCTCCTGTTGCCGCGCGCGACTCGTGCACCGGCGCGGCCTGCCCGTCAGAACACCGAGGCGAACTCGCCCAGCTCCACCTGTACGGACTTCAACCGGGTGTAGTGCGCAAGCGACGAGATGCCGTTCTCACGACCGATGCCGGATTGCTTGTAACCACCCACCGGCATCTGCGCGGCCGACTCGCCCCAAGTGTTGATCCAGCAGATACCCGCTTCCAACCGGTGAATGAGCCGGTGCGCGCGCGCCAGATCGCGGGTGACCAGACCGGCCGCGAGGCCGTAATCGCTGTCGTTGGCGCGCCGAATCACATCCTCTTCATCGTCGTAGGTAAGCAGGCTGAGCACCGGCCCGAAAATTTCCTCGCGGACGATGGTCATCTCGTCCGTGCAGTCGGCAAAGAGGGTCGGCTCGACGTAAGCCCCCCGAGCGAGATCGCCTTGCGTCGCTCGACCGCCACCACACAGCAACCGCGCGCCTTGCGCCTTGCCCTTTTCGATGTAGCCGAGCACGTTCTGCATATGGGCGAAGCTGACCATTGGCCCGAAGTTCGTCTGTTCGTCCAACGGGTCGCCCATACGAATACGCCCGATCCGCTCAAGCAGCCTGGTTTCGAATTCCGCCGCCATGTGCCGCGGTACGAACACACGCGTGCCGTTGGTGCACACCTGACCCGAGCTGAAGAAGTTGGCCATCACGGCGATGTCCGCGGCCCGATCGAGGTCCGCGTCTTCGCACACGATCAGCGGCGACTTGCCGCCCAGCTCCATGGTCACGTCCTTGAGCGAGGACGCCGCGGCAGTCGACATGACCTTTTTGCCGGTCGCCACGCCTCCGGTAAAGGACACCTTGGCGATGCGTGGATGTTCGGTCAGCCATGCGCCGATTTCGGTTCCCGTGCCGGTCAGCACGTTGAATACGCCAGCGGGCAGGCCCGCCTCGGTAAATATTTCGGCGAGCTTGAGCGCGCTGAGCGACGTCACCTCGCTCGGTTTGAAGATCATTGCGTTGCCGGCTGCAAGTGCCGGCGCGGCCTTCCACAGTGCAATCTGGATCGGGTAGTTCCAGGCACCTATGCCGGCAACCACCCCAAGCGGCTCGCGGCGTGTGTAGACGAAGCTGGTGTCACGCAACGGGATCTGCTCGCCTTCGATGGCCGGCGCCAAGCCTGCGTAATATTCGAGCACGTCGGCGCCGGTGACGATGTCGACCGTGCGTGTTTCACTGATCGGCTTGCCGGTGTCCAGTGTTTCCAGGTGTGCCAGCGCGTCGTTGCGTTCACGCAGAATATCCACGGCCTTGCGCATCACTCGTGCGCGTTCGATGCCGGTGAAGGATGCCCAGATCCGCTGCCCCTGTTCTGCGCTGCTGACTGCGCGTTCGAGGTCTTCGGCCGACGCCTGCGCCACCTCGGCGAGCACTTCGCCATTGGCGGGGTTGATGCTTTCGAAATGGCGGCCGCTGCTGGCGTCGACGTAGGCGCCGTGGATATACAGTTGTTGCCGTGGGTAACGGGCCATGATGTACCTCTTGCGGATGTCCGTTTGGCGGCGTCTCGTGGACGCCGCCGCGGTTGGAGTTGCCGCGCACCGACGGGTAAGCCGCTGCGCGAGCGCGTCAATGACTGCCGGTAGTGCCGGGCTCGGATGCGCCGTCTGCCAAGGTCCCTTTCTCGCGCTGCAGGTGCAGGAACTGCATGTGATGCTCGTAGTGGTCGAGAATGTCCTCGATCAGCTGGCGCTTGGAATACCCCATGAGGTCGTAGCCCAGGCTGCCTTGGCGCAGGTGCGCCTCGAGCCGGTAGTAGTGCGCGCTGCTGCTGGAGGTGCGTACGGCAAAGGACGGCATGGCGCTGCGCAGCGGCCAGATCTGATAGGTGAAATCCAGCTCCGTGCCGAGGTTCACGTTGAGGATGAGATGTTCATTGCCGGCCTCACCTTCAATGATCTCCACCGGCACGCCCTTCTCGCCGAGGGCCTTCTGGATCTCTTCCATTGCGGGCCGGCAGGTCTCCTTCAGGTAGCGACGGATCTGCGACAGGCTCGGAAAACTCATGGCACGGGACAACCGCTGGCTCCAGTTCATCTGTGCATGCTCCAGCGTCGCGCGACCGGACAGATGCCCGGCGAGGCTTTTCTGGTAGCTGTCCGCCATTACCCCTTCGACATGCAGCGCCTTGAACAAGCCCACCATCATGAACACCAGCACGATTGAAAATGGCAGGCCCATGATTACAACCGTGCCCTGGAGCGCGGTCAGTCCGCCTGCGATCAACAAGGCCAACGTCAAGACGCCGATGATCGCGGCCCAGAGCACGCGCATCCACACGGGCGCATCGCTGTTGGCATCCTTGAGGATCGACGTGAAGTTGGACAACACCAGGGAGCCCGAGTCGCCCGAGGTGACGAAGAAGACAATCGCCAGCACAGTCGCAACCGTCGTGGTCAGTCCGGCCCAGGGCAGGCTTTGCAAGAACAGGTAAATCGACGATCCCGGGTTGCTGACCGCCTGGGCACCGAACTCCACCGCGCCCTGCATGACCATCTCGATCGCGCTGTTACCCATGATCGACATCCAGGCCATCATGAAAGCCAGCGGCAGCAAAAGCGTGCCGACGACGAACTCGCGAATCGTCCGGCCGCGCGAGATGCGTGCCAGGAACAGGCCAACGAAAGGCCCCCACGCGATCCACCAGGCCCAGAAGAACACGGTCCAGGCGTTTAGCCAGTCAGTGGGTTGCTCATAGGCATAGGTATCGAACGACAGGCTAATGAAGTTCGAGAAGTAGTCGCCGATGTTCATCACCAGCGCGTTGAGCAGGAAGGTCGTCTCGCCAGCGAACAGCACGAAGAGCAACAGCAGAACGGCCAGCAGCATGTTGAATTCAGACAAGCGGCGAATGCCTCGCTCGACACCGGTCGCGGCAGATATCGCCGAGAACACGACGATGAGCACCACCAGGACAGCCTGCGTGAAGGTCCCTTCCGGCACTCCAAAAATGTAATTGAGGCCGAAATTGAGCTGGATAATGCCGATACCTAGACTGGTCGCAATGCCGAACACGGTGCCCAACACCGCCGCGGTATCCACCGTGTGCCCGATCGGTCCATAGATGCCCTTGCCGAAAATGGGATAGAGCGACGAGCGGATCGACAGCGGCAACCCCTGGCGAAAGCTGAAGTACGCCAGCGACATGCCAACCAACGTATAAACGCCCCACCCGGACAACCCCCAATGCAGGAATGTCAGCTCCATGGCATGGCGCGCCGCCTGGTAGGTGCCGCCTTCACCGATCGGCGGCTCGAGAAATTGGGTAATGGGTTCGGCGATGCAGAAGAACAGCAAGTCGATCCCGATCCCGGCGGAAAACAGCATGGCCGCCCAGGTCAGTACGTTGAATTCCGGCTTCGAGTGATCGGGCCCGAGCCGAATCTTGCCGTAGCGGCTTGTCGCAATCACCACGACGAAGGTCAGGTAGGCCACAACGGCGAGAAAGTAGAACCAGCCGAAGGTGTCGGAGATCCAGCCGAGCACGGCATTGATCACGTTCAGCGATGCGTCGGTGGAAAACATCGTCCACAGCGCAAAGGCAACGATGGCAATCGCGGAACTGTAGAAGACGACCGGGTTGATACGGTCAGGGGATGGATCCTTGTCATTGGGTGAGAGCTCAGCCTCGTTCATCAGTTCGTTCTCCTGAACTTGTTCTGGCTTGGGGACATCGCGGTGCGATGGAAGCGGCAGACCGGGGCGCTGCCTTGGAGGCAGCGAAGGTCGCTGCCAAAAGAAGTCATACCGAGGTGCGGTACGCCGAATGCCACCAAAGATCGTCGCGATCTTGGCGCGGAAACAGGTGCAGCCATGCAGCCGTAAATCAAAAATAGCCTATGTTCTAAAAAAGGGCGGCTATCCTACACGAATATCGGCAACTCTGCACGCCAACCCTGGCTTTAGGCGCGTTATAGCCGACACGCGCTTCATTGCGCGCCCTTGTGACGCGCTGCGTTCGCTAAGATAGACGCCCCTACCAACGCTGCTTGCCGACATGCCTTATTACGTCTCGCCCATTGGCTTCGTCCGCTCCTGCTTCAAGGAAAAATTCGCCATCCCGCGCCAACCCCACCTGGCGCCAGCCGCGCGAGGCGTGCTGGAATTGATTGCCCCGTTTGACCAACCGACAGCCGTCGAAGGGCTCGAGCGGGTCAGCCACGTCTGGCTGCTCTTTCTTTTTCACGAAACCCTTGAGCAGCAACCGCGACTGCGGGTTCGCCCGCCGCGCCTGGGTGGCAATCGCATGGTCGGTGTTTTCGCCACGCGGGCGACGCATCGTCCCAACGGCATCGGGCAGTCGGTCGTCCGGCTGGAGCGCATCGAACCCGGTCGGCTATTTCTCTCCGGCATCGACTTGCTCGACGGCACACCTGTGCTGGATATCAAGCCGTACGTGCCCTACGCCGACTCGATTGCCGAGGCGCACAACGGCCTTGCGACCAGCGCACCGGAGATGATCGACGTCATCTGGTCTGACGAAGCACTGGCGCAGGCCAGCCAGGAGGAACAGCGGCTCGGCGAGCCGCTCGTTGAGCTGATCAGGCAGTGCCTAAGTCAGGATCCGCGTCCGGCGTACCAGACGCCACCGCCAGACCGTCGATACGGCACTCGGCTATGGGATGTCGATGTGCGCTGGCATTATCCGGATCTTCATACGATCCGAGTGATCGAAGTGGTGCGCGCCTAGCAGCAATCAGCGCGCGGGTGCTGCCTGTTGCGGTGCCGGCGTCAGCAAGAGCCGTTGGTTGCCGTACACCTTGTCCAGGTTATCACCCCTGAATGGAAAGCTCTGGTATTGACCCTTCAGCCAGGCATCGATCCCGTCCGCATAGTGCGGGCTCGCCGGGTTGCCGGACTGGCCCGAGCTGTTTAGCCCAATCATGGGTTCGTCCCGCCCGAAGTCCACCACGATGCGCATCGCCGGGATCAGCCAGGTATCGAAGCTGTCACCCCAACGATAGGCCGACACGTTCAACGTGCTGAAGTCCCCACCCGCCGCGTAGGGGCCACGGTCCAGATAGCCAGAAATCGCTTTCAGGCTGTTGCGTTGGCCCAGCGGCAGATAGGGCGCCAGCCGGCTGCTTTCTGTGCGCCACTGGTAGGTGTGCAGGCCTCCCCAGCGCCAAGCGTCGGGGTTCGCACCCTGGGCCTGCCTCATGTAAGCGACCGCGGCAGCCAGTGAGCGTGCCAGAATCCTGGGTTTATCTTCCTGCTCGGCTGTGGAGACGTCATTCCAGAATGGGCTGTCGTCCCGGCCCAGCAGATGGTCAGCCTGTGCCGAGTAGGACGCGTTGGCCATTTCCACCAGCGCCTGCCATGCCTGGCTCGTGTCTGGACCTAACTCATCGAGAAAAATCGCACGCGCCGATTCGCTCAGAAATGCCTCATACAAGGCCGCATCGGCAGAGTCAGGCGCCAGTACGCCGTCGAAACGCATTAACCGGGACAGCGCCAGGCGTGCGTCACTACGCGCTGGCTCGGCAAGCGCGTCGATCGCTGCCGTCAACGGTCCGGCCATGCCTGGCGCATCGAACATCGCCTTCAGCTTGGCCGCGAAGCGCGTCGTCTGGTCGTATTGCATCGCGATCGTGCTGCGAGTGTCCTGCTTGCCTGTGGAAAGCAGCTCGGCGATGCGCTCGGCACGCTCCGGGTAATACCAGGAATTGGACAACTGCATGCCGTAACCCTTGGGCACCGTGCGGTGGTTGGCCGTAGCCAGCCACCCTTGCGAGGGGTCCTGATCATAGGGATGCAGCATCGGATCGGCGAAACCATCCCAGTCGTAGCGGCCTTCCCAACCCGGCGACGGCAACAGACCGAGCCCTTCGCGACGGTTGGGGAAGCGCCCCGTTACCTGCCACCCAATACCCTGCTCATCGGCAAACAGAATGTTCAGCGCGGCCGCGCGAATCTCTCGCGTCGCCTCGAACGCCTGGTCGACCGACTGCGCTCGGGAGAGATCGAAGAAGGCGTCCAACGAACGATCCCCCTCGAACGGGAGGCTCTTGAATGCAATGCCGTAACCGCTGTTCATCCGGATCGGCTGTAGTGGATGCCGTCGCTCACCCAGCACGCTATTGAGCAACGGACCGTTACGGGTTTCGTAGATCGTCTCGCGGATCGGCCGCTGGCCTTTGACAATGAAGGTTTCGTGCCGCTCACGCATCGGCAACCACTTGCCGTCTGCGAGGTAGCGCCATTGGCCGCCTTCACGCCGCACCTGCTCGAGGAACAGATCCTGGGTATCGCCCATGACCATGGTCATGCCCCACGCCAGCTTGCCGTTGAAGCCAGCGACCAAGGCCGGCACGCCCGCAATGGTCACCCCGGCAGCCTGAAATTTCGGCGCTCTGATCTGCACGTAGTTCCAATACGAAGGCATCGACAACGGAAGATGCGTGTCATTGGCCAGCAATGGCTTGCCACTGCGGGTGAGGCGGCCCGAGACCGCCCAGTTATTCGAGGCCGCCACGCCGAGCATGTTCACCCCCGCGACATGCCTGGCCGCCCCTTCCACGGCAGCGAGCCCCGGGATGGTTCCGCTCAGGTCCAGCCCCGCGAGCTTCTGCGCCTCCTCGACCGGCAAGGCTTCGTCTGGATAGGTCGGCACCAGCCACGCAAGCGCGTCGCTGCCGACTTTCTGCGCCAGCACCAGTGAGGCGATTTCCTCCTGCAGGTTCATCGAAAGTCCGAAGTTGAGCAGGCAGAACACCAGCACCGAATCTTCCGGCTTCCAGTATTCCGGCTGGTAGCCGGCAGCGGCGAGATCCATAGGCAAGCGGTCGCGGTGACGGAACAGGTAAGCGTTGACGCCACGCGCATAGACTTCGAAGAACTGCTTGAGACGCGGCGAGCTGTCTCGATAAAGGACCGACGCGCTCTGACGCAGATTCACTGCCCGCATGAAACGGTCGACGTCGAGCACGCCAGGGCCTGCCATTTCCGCCAGGCGACCCTGCGCCATGAGCCGCAGGCTGACCATCTGACTCAAGCGATCGGTAGCATGGATATAGCCCAGCCCGAACAGTGCATCGTGGAAAGTCGCCGTCTCGATCAGCGGCATACCAAGCGCGTTGCGCCTGATGCTGACGCTCTTGTCGAGGCCAGTGATCGCCTGAACACCCTGCGCGGGCGGCAGGCTGTCACTGTAACGGCTATCAAGATAGGCCTGGCACCCTGAGAGCCCCCCGGCCGCCAACGCAGCCCCCAGGGCAAGGCGAAGCACAACATGTGGCAGACGCAGGGACATCGAAGGCTCCTCGCACGCAAACCCGATAGGGAAACAAGAGAATAGAGGTTGGCGGCGCACCAGATCAGGCAGCCTGTCGCCCTTTAGGCAGGGCTTCGTCGAGCAGCCAGCGCGCTGAGCGCCGGGCTTCGGCCTTGTGCTGCAGTTCCAACGCGCTGAACGACGCTTCGTGGCGACGGCGGTCGGTCTTGTCCAGGGCGTTCCAGGCGGCGTGCGTCGGCACGGTCGCTGTGGCATCGAACAGACGCTGGAAGACTTCGCATCGCGGGTCCTGGCCCAACTGCGCGTCGTAGTTGTCGAGTAACACCTTGATGCGGATGGCCCCTTCGATGAGCGGAACCTGCTCGTCGAGCAGGCTGCCTGCAAGGATACGAAGGTCCTCCGCCAGCGCAGCGTGCTGGCTGGCCTGCAGGTCAGCCAACTGCTGCTCACGTCGCCAAACCTTGCGCCATAGGTACAGGGCATAACCTGCCAGCGCTGCAACGACAAGCAGCCCGGCGACGATCAGGAGGATGGCCCAGGACGTCATATGCGCGTCAGGCTCCGTGGCACTTCTTGAATTTCTTCTCACTGCCGCACGGACAGGGGTCGTTGCGGCCGATGCTCTTCAGCGGATTACGCACGGGATCATGGCCATGGTTGCAATGCGGCCCGTGGACGTGGTGGGCGTGGTCATGGTCATGGTCATGGTCATGGTCATGGTTGCAATCGGGCCCGTGCACATGAGGTTGCTGCTGGTTCATCAGTGTCGCTACTCCGGAAGAAAGTTGCCGGGGATTATCTCGCCATTGGTTGAGATGTGCACGCCCCGACCGAGCATCAAACCGGTTTTCAGCTCGCCATCCAGACGATAGGCGATTGGCCTGTCCGGTTTTTCCAGCAGCCGGACGATGTACTTCATGTGACGCCAGAGATTGGTATGCACCGGTACTTCGTAATACTCGAACCCATGGGCCGGGACCGTCGCCCATGCGCTGGATTCTCCACTGGCCAGTTCGATTTCGTTGAGATGGACGCGATAGACGAGCCCGCGTACCGGCAGGCTCCGCTCGTTGGGATTGTCGATACGAAAGCGCAGCATGAATTGCTGTTCGAGCAATCGCGCCTTAATGATCTCGACATCCGTCAGCTGGACTTCAGGATCCTCAAAGTCACTGGAGAACCAGGTCGAGCAGCCCGCACTGACGGACAGCAACCCTAGCAGGACCACAACTCTGGATATTCTTTTTATAGGCGCGTGGTACAGCATTCCGGTACTCCAAAGGACGGCCAAGTGTAGCAAGCGGACTTCGGCCTGCAATGCACTGGTGGGCGAATTTAGCACGTCTGTGCTACGACTTTGCTACCGCCGCCTGCTAGAGCCTGAAGCCGCGATCATCGCGGGTGGATTGCCTCCTTTCACGCCTTCGGCCGCGGGGCCTAGCCAAGCAAGGCACGCGCGAGCACGCCACGGACCTTGCCAATGCCTTCATTGAGCGCCGTCTCGATCTCCGCCATGGTGATGATCCCGGCTGTCTTGCCCGCCGCAGGATTGACCACCAGCGCCAGGCACGCATAAGGCAGGCCGAGTTCACGTGCCAGTACCGCTTCGGGCATCCCGGTCATGCCCACGATGTCGCAACCGTCTCGCTCCATCCGCGCGATTTCGGCAGCCGTTTCCAGCCGGGGGCCCTGCGTACAGCCATAAACGCCGTGGCTGCTGTACGCATAACCTTCGGCGGCAAGCGCGGCAATCAATCGCTGGCGCAACGACTCATCATAGGGAAAGCTGAAATCGACATGGGTGACGTGCTCGATGTCGCCATCGAAGAAGGTGTGCTCGCGCCCGTGCGTGTAGTCGATCAGCTGACGCGGCACGCAGAGGTGACCGGCCGCCATCGCAGCGTGAATGCCGCCGACGGCGTTGACCGCGATGACTGCCTCGGCACCCGCCTGCTTCAACGCCCACAGATTGGCGCGATAGTTGACCTGATGCGGAGGAAGCCGGTGCGGGTGCCCATGACGTGCAAGAAACAACACCTCGTTACCGGCATACTCGCCGCGCAGGATATCGGCAGACGGCGGACCGTAAGGCGTCTCGATGAAATGTGCTTCGCTCAGGGCCAGGCCAGCTAATTCAGTCAGGCCAGTACCGCCGATGATGGCGTGGACAGTCATGCGTTTTCCTTGCCTCAGGCGATCAGGCCAGCCGCTTTGAGACGTTCGATGGCAGCTCGCCAGTGCGGATTTTGCTTGTATTCCAGGGTGCCGATCACGCGTCGGCGCATGGTCGCCAGCGTCCCGGGCGCCCGCACCTCCATCCGCTGCAGCGCGGTCAGGGCCAGCTCGGCAGCAGCACGATCATTACAGACGAGGCCCATGTCACAGCCAGCCTGCAATGCGGCCTTGATGCGACCGGCCGCATCACCCGCAACGTGCGCGCCGGCCATCGACAGATCGTCACTGAAGATCACCCCGCCGAAGCCGAGCTCGCCACGGAGCATGTCTTGCAACCAGCGGCGGGAGAAGCCGGCCGGCTGGTCGTCAACGGCGGGATAGATGACATGCGCGGGCATGACAGCATCCAGCTCGAAACCCAACTGACGGAACGGCAGCATGTCCTGCTGGCGAATCAGTTCTAACGGGCGCTCATCAACCGGAATGGCAACATGCGAATCGGCCTCAGCCCAGCCATGTCCAGGGAAATGCTTGCCGGTCGCTGCCATCCCCGCACGGCGCATGCCACGGATGAATGCTCCGGCGAGTTCGCCGACGCGCTGGGGGTCGCCACCGAACGACCGAGCGCCAATCACCGCACTGCGCTGGTAATCCAGGTCCAGGACCGGCGCGAAGCTGAAATCCAGCCCGACGGCCAGCACCTCCGTGGCCATGACCCAACCACAGGTTTCGGCCAGCTGTGGAGCATCGTCGCGACTGGCCAGCTCCCCCATTGCCGGGAGGCGTACGAAATCCCGGCGCAAGCGCTGTACACGCCCGCCCTCCTGGTCTACGGCGAGGAGCAGATCAGGACGAATGGCGCGAATAGCACGCGTGAGCTCGCTCACCTGCTTTGGGTGCTCGATGTTGCGAGCGAAGAGAATCAGGCCACCTACCTCCGGTTGCCGCAGAAGATGACGGTCTTCCGCAGTTAACCAAGTGCCGGCGATGTCCAGCATCAACGAACCTTGCATCAGGATGTGGTTCCTTCATCCAGCACTGCGCTTGCCCACGTCGGGCATGCCGCCTCCTCGATCCTCACTTCGCAACCGGCCGGCACGAGAGAAAAGAGAGCGAGCAAATCCGCATTGCGCAGCCGGATGCAGCCATGAGAAAGCGGCACGCCCATGGGCTCGGTATCGGGCGTGCCGTGCAAATAGATGTAGCGACGGAACGTGTCGACCTGCCCCATGCGGTTGAAGCCTGGTTCGCAGCCGCTGAGCCAGAGGATACGGGACAGAATCCAGTCGCGGCCGGGAAATTGAGCATGCAGCGCCTGGCTCCAGATCTCGCCTGTCCAGCGACGGCCCCGAAGCACGGCACCTTCTGGCAAACCGTCGCCTATGCGCGCACGAACCCGGTGACGCCCACGAGGTGTGCAACCGGAGCCGTTTTGCTCGCCAGCGCCGTTGAGCGCCGTAGAGACCGGGATGCGAACCCGCATCTGATTACGGGCGAAGCCGTACAGCTGTTGGTCAGCGATAGATATATGGAGAAGATCGAGTTCGGACATAGGCCGGTAGCTTATCCGATCGACCCAGGCCGGTGAACTCAACCCTTGGCAGGCAATGCCAACGCATTACGCCTGGCGATCGGATGAGCCTGCGCCAATGACGGGTCGAGCCCGACTGAATCGGCACGCATGCCGGCAGCGAGGAACGGCACCATCATACGCATGACCTGCTCTGTCGACGTCTTTGCGCCGAAGTCGTTTTCGGCCATCGCACGGAGTGCCTTGATTCCCGACATGCTGAACGCAGCGGCCCCAAGCATGAAATGCACGCGCCAGAACAGCTCGATAGGCGGGATAGCCGGCGAGGTCTCGTGCACACGCATCATGTAACGGCGGAATACCTTGCCGTACATATCCTCCAGATAGCGACGCAGGTGACCTTGGCTTTGGCTGAACGACAGTCCCAACAGGCGCATGAAGATCGACAGGTCATCGCCGCTGCGTGGCTTTACCGCGAGCGCCTGCTCTACCAGGATTTCCAGTAATTCTTCGAGCGTATCGGTCTTATCGGACTGCGCTTCGCGCCGGTCGAGCTCGCGCTCCAGGCTGGCACAGAAGGGGCCGAGAAACCGGGAGAACACTGCCTGGATCAGCGCCTTCTTCGAGCCGAAGTGGTAGTTGACCGCAGCGAGGTTGACCCCGGCCTTGCTGGTGATCAGGCGAAGTGACGTTTCGGCGAAGCCTTTTTCTGCAAACAGCTGTTCCGCTGCGTCCAGAATTCGCTCGACTGTTTCCGACTGCGCCATGCCTGCTCCCGCACACCAAACAAGTGTTTGAAACTTACGTTCCGGCCTTTACCAAGTCAACCTGAAACCCCTGGACACCCGGCTCGGAGGCCGAAAGCTTGCACCATGCCCGCACCTGGCTCAACCACACAACGATTGCCATGACCAATACACTGTATATAATCCCAGCACCTGTATATAAGAACAGAGTGCCTCCATGATCAAACTGACCCCGCGGCAGTCGGAAATCCTCGCCTTCATCAAGCGCTGCCTCGAAGACAACGGCTACCCACCGACACGTGCAGAAATTGCGCAGGAGCTAGGGTTCAAGTCACCGAATGCCGCCGAGGAGCACCTTAAGGCATTGGCGCGCAAGGGCGCTATCGAGATGACCCCTGGCGCCTCTCGTGGCATCAGGGTGCCAGGCTTCGAACCTGCCGCAGAGGACAGCGGGCTACCAGTGATTGGGCGAGTGGCGGCCGGCGCCCCCATTCTTGCAGCACAGAACATCGAAGAATCTTGTCAGATCAACCCTGCATTTTTCCATCCCCGTGCCGATTACCTTTTGCGCGTCCGTGGAACGAGCATGAAGGATATCGGGATATTCGATGGTGACCTGCTTGCAGTGCACACCACGCGCGAAGCCCGGAATGGCCAGGTCGTGGTAGCACGCTTGGATGATGAAGTGACCGTCAAACGCTTCAAGCGAGAGGGCAACAAGGTCTGGCTATTGGCCGAAAATCCCGAGTTCGCCCCAATTGAAGTCGACCTTGAGCAGCAGGAACTGGTGATAGAAGGCTTGAGTGTCGGCGTGATTCGCCGTTAAGGAGAGGTTCATGCAGTATCAACCACTACCCGTTGCAGGCAACCCGCCACAGCTGTCCCTGTTCGAGGGAATGCTTTCCCAAGCCGTAAGCCCCTTCAGCAAGATTCAGGTGACAGCCCCCGCTGAAGAACGTCTCAGCGAAATGATGTTGACCGGTAGCGAAGCGCATTGCCGGCTGCTGATTGCACCTATTCTTCGCGATCTTAGCCAGGCTGCTGACACCCGTTGGCTAACGCTGATCGCACCGCCCGGCTCACTTTCGCATGGTTGGCTGAAGGAAAGCGGCTTCAACCGAGACCGCATCTTGCTCTTGCCCGAGAAAGCCACTCAAGGCGCACTTGACCTTGCCTGCAAAGCGCTGATGTCCGGTTGCAGCCATACAGTGATTACCTGGTTCGACCGCTTGGACCGTAACAGCAGGGCCAAGCTACGCGCCGCGGCCGAACAGGGCGGCGCTCAAAGCTTGAACATCCGAATGGCCTGAACCCGGCCATGGAAACGGCACATGGAAAGTGCCGGACGTTAAATCAGGGCGCAACGCCCCTCTCACTCAATGCAGGACGCGTGGCGCCTCTTCCTGCTCGATTTCCCCTTCCGACATCCGCCCCGCCATCTGAACACCCACATTGAACATCGCTTTGGCGATTTCCACATGCTGCCCTTGCAGGAATGCTTTCGCGTCGTCGGAGAAATCCAGCGTTACCAGCACCCCTTCGTCATCGGCGCGACGCAACACGATGCTGCCATCGGGGAGCTCGACGATTTCAAGAAATGAGGTTGGCATAGGACTGGCTCTCTCGTGAAAGGCCGGCATTGTAGCAGCCACCGACTTGACCGCCAGCCCTCACCTTCGAGATCCACGGACTGGCATTCGATCGCGGATGCACCGGACCTTCACCGCGCAGTAGCATGGCCCGTCGGGGCTTGTGCAGCCCAGCCATGCGGACCCAACCCCTATGACGTCGCGGACCTACTTGCTCACCGCTCTGGCCATGCTTGCCTTCGCCGGTAACTCATTGCTGTGCCGCGCCGCGCTGCGGGACAGCACAATCGATCCGGCCACGTTCACGGCGTTACGCCTGTTCGCTGGCGCCGGTGTGCTCTGGTTAATCGTGCGTATGCGAGCGAAGACAACCGCGCCCGCCGGGAGCTGGCGCGGCGCGCTCGCCCTGTTCGCGTACGCCGCTGCGTTTTCCTATGCCTACGTCCAGCTCGACGCCGGCGCTGGGGCATTACTGCTATTCGGAGCAGTCCAGCTCAGCATGATCGGGTGGGGCCTATTGTCCGGCGAACGCCTAGTGGCCATGCAGATCGGCGGCATGCTTCTGGCTGCCGCCGGCGTGGTCGCGCTCCTGCTTCCGGGTGCAAGCGCGCCCCCGTTGGTAGCTTCGCTGCTGATGGTTGTATCAGGCGTCGCGTGGGGGGCGTACTCGCTAATGGGCAAAGGAAGGCCGAACCCGCTGGCAACCACAGCGGGCAATTTCGCGCGCGGGACGCCTATCGCGGCAGCTTTGTGCGTGGCCGCGATGGCGCGGCTAGACTGGGATTCGACCGGCGCGCTGTATGCCTTAGCGTCCGGCGCCCTGACGTCGGGGATCGGCTACGCGATCTGGTATGCCGCACTACCGGGACTCAGCGCCGTTCAGGGTGCCAGTGTCCAGTTGAGCGTACCGCTGATCACAGCCCTCGCTGGAAGCCTGTTGTTGGGTGAAAGCCTTACCGGGCGCATCGTGCTCGCCGGCTTGGCCATTCTCGGGGGCATCGCGCTCGTGCTTCTTCCACGGCAGCGAACCCGAGGCGTTACCACTCGGTAAGCGCCTCACGAAAACGCAGCGCCAGTGCCTTGAGGTCTTGCCGCCAGGTTTCGACCTGCTCGCGAGACAACGCCGGGCGTTCTTCGCCAATGCTCACCGCTTCGATGATCGGCAGGCTTGGGTCTGTCTTGGCCTTTGCGGGTGCGCGCGGTGGCTCGAACAATCCAGCATGCGCTTTGAGCAATTGCGCAAGCCAGGTTTCGTCGTTCGCCGTGAGCTCCATGAGTTCGCTGAACTCCGGGCTGGGGCTGGCCTGGCCAATCAGCATCGCCTCGACACGGGGTTCGCCGGCGTTGGGCAGGCGGTAGTAACCGGCGACCTCATGGCACAAGCCAAGCACGGCGCCATACAGGTGGAATAAGCTCGCCTCCCGCTCGGCCTGGATCAGGCCGGGCGCATTCAGCCCGCTCTTTTCCTCGGCGCGTCGCCAGCTTTCAAGGGACAAACCGGCAAAGTAGATTTTCTGGTTGGTCCGCGTATAGAGCTCGTGCGCCATGGCGGTGGTCTCCACTGAGTTGAGGTTGAGCCGGAGCACCTATGTGGCGGCCGGCCCAAGTGGATGTTACTTCGGAGTGCTCTTGTCTTCGACCTTCCACTTGCCGCCATCGAAGAATGCCTTCCAGCCGGTCGGCTTTCCGTTGACCTCCGATTGCACGTATTGCTCTTTGGTCTTGCGGCTGAAGCGAATGACTGCGGGGCGCCCCTCCGGGTCTTGCTGCGGCGCATCGAGCAAGAAATGGTATTTCGGATCGATCTCGTCGCGGTGAGAAATGAGCTCCTTGACCAACGGTGCACGGGTTTCGCGATTCTTCGGGAACTGGCTCGCCGCCAGGAACAGGCCGGACGCGCCATCGCGCAGGACGTACGTGTCATCCACCTTCTCGCACTTGAGCTCCGGCATTTTCACTGCATTCATCTTCGGCGGCGCCGCCTCGCCATTGCGTAGCAGCTTGCGCGTGTTCTTGCATTCGGCGTTGGTGCAACCGAAGAACTTGCCGAAGCGCCCAGTCTTGAGCTGCATTTCGCTACCGCATTTGTCGCATTCGAGGCTTGGGCCTTCGTAGCCCTTGATCCGGTACTGACCTTCTTCGATTTCGTAACCAGTACAGTCGGGATTGTTGCCACAAATATGCAGCTTGTGCGTCTCGTCTAACAAATAAGCATCCATCGCGGTGCTGCAGATCGGGCAACGATGCTTGCCCAGCAGCACGCGGGACTCGGACTCGCCTTCGTCATCCGCGGCGATCTCGTCACCCGGAACCAGATTGACGGTCGACTTGCAGCGCTCCTTGGGAGGCAGGCTGTAGCCCGAGCAACCCAGGAATACGCCGGTCGAAGCCGTACGGATCATCA
The DNA here is from genome assembly GCF_051486945.1 of Stutzerimonas chloritidismutans. Lineage (GTDB taxonomy): Bacteria > Pseudomonadota > Gammaproteobacteria > Pseudomonadales > Pseudomonadaceae > Stutzerimonas > Stutzerimonas chloritidismutans_B. The sequence continues at coordinate 876,638 of NZ_JAHVDX010000001.1, forward strand.
TCGGCCGGCCACAAACTTTGCAGGGAATGTCGGTCAGCGTCGGCTGGTTGGCGCGCATACCGTTCTCGCTGCCCTCGGCAAGCTCAAGCTTGTTGCGGAAGTCACCGTAAAACTCATCGAGTACGTGCTTCCACTCACGCTCGCCCTGGGCCACGTCGTCGAGGTGCTCTTCCATGCCGGCAGTGAAGCCGTAGTCCATCAGGTTATTGAAACTCTCGGAGAGCCGCTCGGTGACGATGTCGCCCATCTTCTCGGAATAGAAGCGGCGGTTGTGCAGCGAGACGTAGCCGCGGTCCTGGATGGTCGAGATGATCGCCGCATAGGTCGACGGCCGGCCGATGCCGCGCTTTTCCATTTCCTTGACCAGGCTGGCCTCGGAGTAACGCGCCGGCGGCTTGGTGAAGTGCTGGCTCGGGTCGAGCTTGACCAGCTTCATCCCGTCGCCCTTGTTCATTTCCGGCAGTACATCGTCCTCACCGCTCTTGCTCTGCTGCGGCATCACCTTGGTATACCCGTCGAACTTGAGGATGCGCCCCTTTGCACGCAATTCGAAGTTGCCGGCTGTCACAGTCACGCTGGTGGACAGGTATTGAGCCGGCGGCATCTGGCAGGCCACGAATTGGCGCCAGATCAGGTCATAGAGGCGCTCCGCGTCGCGCTCCATGCCAGACAGCTGGTTCGGCCGAAGGTTGACGTCCGAAGGGCGGATGGCTTCGTGGGCCTCTTGTGCACCCTCCTTGCTGGAATAGAAGTTGGGCTTCTCCGGCAGGTACTTGTCGCCGAACTCGCCTTCGATAAAGCCACGGACCATGGTCAATGCATCGGCGGACAGGTTGGTCGAGTCGGTACGCATATAGGTGATGTAGCCCGCTTCGTAGAGTCGCTGCGCCATCATCATGGTTTTCTTCACGCCGAAACCGAGGCGATTGCTCGCCGCCTGTTGCAGCGTCGAGGTGATGAAAGGTGCCGAGGGCTTGCTGCTGGTCGGCTTGTCCTCGCGCTTGGCCACGCTGTAGCTGGCGCCCTTGAGCTGCTCCAGCGCTGCCATGGCATGGCTCTCATTCAGCGGCTTGAAAGCCTCGCCGTTCTCACGCGCCACCTCGAAGCGAACCTTGGCGTCGCTAGAGGTTGCAAGATCGGCATGAACTTCCCAGTACTCCTCCGGCACGAAGGCGCGGATCTCGCGCTCGCGTTCGACGACCAGCTTTACGGCGACGGACTGCACGCGGCCGGCAGACAAGCCGCGGGCGATCTTGGCCCACAGCAGCGGGGAGACCATGTAGCCAACCACACGGTCAAGAAAGCGCCGCGCCTGCTGCGCATTGACACGGTTGATGTCCAGGTCGCCCGGCTGAGCGAAGGCCTCCTGGATGGCCTTCTTGGTAATTTCGTTGAACACCACGCGCTTGTATCGGCTGTCATCGCCGCCTATCGATTCGCGTAGGTGCCAGGCGATGGCCTCCCCCTCTCTATCCAAGTCGGTCGCGAGATAGATGGTGTCGGCTTCCTTGGCCAGCCTACGCAGTTCGTCAATGACCTTTTCTTTGCCAGGGAGAATTTCGTAGCGAGCCTTCCAGCCATGCTCAGGATCGACGCCCATCCGCGCGACCAACTGGCGCTTGGCCTTCTCCTTCGGTGACAAAGCAGGTGCCTCGGCGGCGGCTTTGCCCCGCTTGGCCGGCTCGCGAACGGCCGAGCCGCTGGTGGGAAGGTCGCGGATGTGGCCGATACTCGACTTCACCACGTACTGGTTGCCCAAATACTTGTTGATTGTCTTGGCCTTGGCCGGTGATTCCACGATGACCAGCGATTTACCCATGGAGAGGAAGGTTCCTGAATCTAGAGATGGCTTTAAGAGTGGATCGGCGGCGCAGCACACCACAGATCGGTACCGCAGAAAGAAGCGAAGCAGGCCAGTCCAGCGCTGCGGTGAGGCAACGAAATGCCTCGGAAATCTTCCATACCCACTGCGAAATCCCTTGGCAGCGCCGCTGCCCGGTGGGTCTTTTTACCAATCCCGGCAGCGCACGGCGATGCACGCTCTGCTGGAAAAGCACCGCTATATATAGTGGCGACGGACGCAAGGTCAAGCACGAGGGTTAAGCCCAGGCTCATCCATGGCCTTCAAAAGCGGCTGGGTTCCGCCTCGATCAAGGCGAAGCGCGGCAGCGTCTCACCATCGACATCGACCGTTTCGACGAACATCGACAGGGGCCGTACCCATAGCCCGAAATCGCCATAGAGCGCCTGGTAGAACACCACGGGCTCCTCCGTTTCGGAATGGGTGGCAACCGCGTAGACCCGGTATTCCGGGCCTTTGTAATGGCGGTAACGGCCAGGCGTTACTTGCATCTGAATTCTCCGTCCGAGCACTGCTTGAAAAACAAAACCGGGGCGCGTGGCCCCGGTCTTCGCGTTCCCGACAGCTTAGACGCGTTCGAACACCGTGGTGATACCTTGGCCCAGCCCGATGCACATCGTGGCCACGCCGAGGGTACCGCCCTTCTGCTTCATCACGTTCAACAGGGTGCCGGAGATACGTGCTCCCGAGCAACCGAACGGATGGCCCAGCGCGATGGCGCCGCCGTGCAGGTTGACCTTCTGCTCCATCTTGTCGAGCAGCTTCAGGTCCTTCAGCACAGGCAGGGCCTGGGCGGCGAAAGCCTCGTTGAGCTCGACGAAGTCGATGTCGTCCATGGTCAGACCGGCACGCTTGAGCGCCTTCTGCGTCGCCGGTACCGGGCCGTAGCCCATGATGGCCGGGTCGACACCTGCCAGGGCCATGGAGCGGATCACGGCCATCGGCTGGATGCCCAGATCCTGCGCGCGTTGCGCCGACATGACGATCATGCACGAGGCACCATCGGTAATCTGCGAGGAGGTACCCGCAGTGACGGTGCCACCCTTCGGATTGAAGGCAGGCTTGAGCGCGGCCAGGCTCTCGAGTGTGGTTTCCGGACGAATGGTTTCATCGTAGTCGAAGACCTTGAGGAAGCCGTTCTCGTCGTAGCCTTCCATCGGGATGATTTCATCCTTGAACATGCCATCGACGGTTGCCTGATGCGCCAGGCGATGCGAACGCTCACCGAAGGCATCCTGCTGTTCGCGAGTGATGCCGTGCATCTTGCCCAGCATCTCGGCGGTCAGCCCCATCATGCCGGACGCCTTGGCGGCATACAGCGACAGCTGCGGGTTCGGATCGACACCGTGCATCATGCCAACGTGGCCCATGTGCTCGACCCCACCGACGACGAAGACATCACCGTTGCCGGTCATGATCGCCTGGGCGGCCGTGTGCAGCGCGCTCATCGACGAGCCACACAGGCGGCTGACGGTTTGCGCGGCGCTGGTGTGGGGAATGCGGGTCAGCAGCGAGGCCATGCGGGCAATGTTCCAGCCCTGCTCCAGGGTCTGGTTGACGCAGCCCCAGATCACGTCTTCCACTTCGGCCGGGTCGACCTTGGGGTTACGTGCCAGCAAGCCATCGATCAGGTGCGCGGACATGGTCTCGGCGCGGGTGTTGCGGTGCATGCCGCCCTTGGAACGACCCATCGGGGTACGGCCGAAGTCGACAATGACGACGTCTCTCGGGTTAAGGCTCATATTCTTTCCTCGATTAACCGTAGAAGCGCTGGCCGTTGGCAGCCATCTCACGCAGCTTCGCGGTCGGGTGGTACAGCGGGCCCAGGTCGGCATACTTGTCGGCCATCGCGACGAATTCGGCGACGCCGATCGAATCGATGTAGCGCAACGCACCACCACGGAAGGGTGGGAAGCCGATGCCGTAGATCAAACCCATGTCGGCTTCGGCAGCTGTTTCGACGATGTTGTCTTCCAGGCACCGAACGGTTTCCAGGCACAGCGGGATCATCATGTAGTTGATGATGTCCTCGTCGGACAGCTCGCGGGTCTCGCTGACGATTGGCTTGAGCAGCTCATAGGCCTGGGGATCGACCACCTTCTTCGGCTTGCCCTTCTTGTCCATCTCGTAGGCGTAGAAGCCCTTGCCGTTCTTCTGACCGAGGCGGTTGGCCTCATACATGACGTCAACAGCGGTCTTGCTGTCATCCTTCATGCGGTCCGGGAAGCCTTCGGCCATCACGTCACGGCCGTGGTGGCCGGTGTCCATGCCGACAACGTCCATCAGGTACGCCGGGCCCATGGGCCAGCCGAACTTCTCCATCACCTTGTCGGCGCGAACGAAGTCGACGCCATGGGCGATGGCGCGAGCGAAGCCGCCGAAGTACGGGAACAGTACGCGGTTGACCAGGAAGCCTGGGCAATCGTTGACCACGACCGGGCTCTTGCCCATCTTCTTGGCGTAGGCGACGGTGGTGGCGATAGCGGTTTCGCTGGTCTTCTCACCACGAATGACTTCCACCAGCGGCATCATGTGCACCGGGTTGAAGAAGTGCATGCCGCAGAAGTTTTCCGGCCGCTTGAGCGCCTGAGCCAGGTAGCTGATGGAGATGGTGGAGGTGTTGGAAGCGATGATCGCGTCTTCGCGAACGTGGCCTTCCACTTCGGCCAGCACGGCGTGCTTGACCTTCGGGTTCTCGACCACGGCTTCGACGACGATGTCGACGTTGCCGAAATCACCGTAGGACATGGTCGGGCGGATCGCGTTAAGCGCCTGAGCCATCTTGTCAGCGGTCAGACGGCCTTTCTCGACACGCTTGCCGAGCAGCTTGGAGGCCTCGTCCAGCCCCATCTGGATACCCTCTTCGCGGATATCCTTCATCAGGATCGGCGTGCCCTTGACAGCCGACTGGTAGGCGATACCGCCACCCATGATGCCAGCGCCCAGTACCGCAGCCAGTTTCACGTCGCGGGCCTGCTTGTCGTAGGCCTTGGCCTTCTTCTTCAGTTCCTGATCGCTGAGGAACAGACCGACCAGGCTCTGCGCAACCGAGGTCTTGGCCAGTTTGACGAAGCCTGCAGCCTCGACTTCGATGGCCTTGTCGCGGCCGAAGTTGGCAGCTTTCTGGATGGTCTTGATCGCCTCGACCGGGGCCGGGTAGTTCGGACCCGCCTGACCGGCAACGAAGCCCTTGGAGGTTTCGAAGGCCATCATCTGCTCGATGGCGTTGAGCTTGAGCTTGTCCAGCTTGGGCTGACGCTTGGCCTTGTAATCCAGCTCACCGGAGATGGCGCGCTTGATCAGGTCCAGAGCAGCGTCCTGCAGCTTCTCAGGGGCGACCACGGCATCGACCGCACGCACCTTTAGGGCGTCTTCAGCGCGGTTTTCCTTGCCCGAGGCAATCCACTCGACAGCGTTGTCCACACCGATCAGGCGCGGCAGACGAACGGTGCCGCCGAAGCCCGGGTAGATGCCCAGTTTGACTTCAGGCAGACCCACCTTGGCGTTGGTCGACATGACGCGATAGTCGGCCGCCATGCACATTTCGAAACCACCGCCCAGGGCTATGCCGTTGATCGCGGCGACCGTGGGTACGCCGAGGTCCTCGAAATCGCTGAAGATCTTGTTCGCTTCGAGATTACCGGCGACCAGCTCTTCGTCCGGCAGCTTGAAGTTGTCGACGAACTCGGTGATGTCGGCGCCGACGATGAATACGTCCTTGCCGCTGGTGACGATGACGCCCTTGACCGAGGTATCCGCCTTGATGGCATCGACGGCCTGGCGCAGATCATTGAGAGTGAGGCGGTTGAACTTGTTGACGGACTCACCCTTGAGGTCGAAATTCAATTCGACGATGCCGCTCTCAAGAGCCTTAACCGTGATGGCTTTACCTTCGTAAATCATCAACTGATCTCCACGGTATGGAAGCTGAACGTTACGTGTCGCACGTCTGCGGCCTTGAACCGCCACCGGGCCGCGGAAGCGACCCAGAGAAACGACACCCACCGACACGATAATCCGGGCAGACGGCGCTTGCAGGGCAAACGCTCGATTCATACGCCCGTTTGATTTGGGTGAGCACACCTTCATGGAAAAGCGAGCCATTGTCAATCGGCGCCAACAGCCCGCCGACTCGGCTCACGGCCAATCAGTCCGATAAGACTAGCCGACGCCCAACGCGTGCGATTCGAACCGGCGGATCAGCATCCATCAATCATCATTCATATGCGTGATGCCCGCTTCGCCACGCACTGGAACCCCGCCTGCGGCTGGTCGTCACAAATTCACGACGCGCCGAGTACACTGCGCGCTTTACGTTCACGGCCGCGCCTCCACGCGCAGGCATCTCCAGGAGTTTCGAATGTCCGCCCCCATTGCCCGTGCCGACCAGGGCTCCGACCCTTACAAGTGGCTGGAAAGCCGCGACGCGCCGGATGTGCTCGATTACCTCAAGGCCGAAAACGCCTACCTTGACGAGCAGTTGGCTGGCGAGGCCGAGCTGCGTGAAAAGCTGTTTCAGGAAATCAAAGGCCGCATCCGCGAGACCGACCTGTCCCTGCCGTCGCCTTGGGGACCGTGGCTGTACTACCAGCGCACCACCGCTGGCGACGAATACCCGCGCCACTACCGCTGCGCCCGCCCACTCGATGGCTCACTGACCGTCGACGAGCAGAGCGAGCAGCTTCTACTCGACCCTAACGAATTGGCCGCCGGTGGCTTTCTTTCGCTGGGTGCGTTCAGCATCAGCCAGGACCACGGCAAACTCGCCTACAGCCTCGACCGCGAGGGCGATGAGATTTATCGCCTGTATGTCAAAGACCTGGCCAGCGGCGAGGTCAGTGAACTGCCTTTTGATGACTGCGACGGCAGCATGACCTGGGCGAATGACAGCCAGACCCTGTTCTATGGACAGCTCGACGAAACCCACCGCCCACACAAGATCTTTCGCCACCGTCTTGGCGAGCCGGGCAGCCATGAAACCTTCCACGACCCGGACGGCCGCTACTTCGTCCACTGCTACCGGGCCAGTTCCGAACGCCAGCTGATCATCCTTGCCAACAGCAAGACGACCAGCGAAGCCTGGGTGTTATCAGCGGACTACCCTGAGGGCGAGTGGGTCTGCCTGGCACCGCGCGAAGAGGATCACGAGTATTTCCCCGATCATGGGCTGCTCGATGGGCAGCCCTGCTGGCTGATCCGCAGTAACCAGGCCGGCATCAATTTCGCGCTGTACCAAGCGCCTGAATCCAGTCCGCAGCGCCAACATTGGCAGGTGCTCGTTCCCCACAACGACACGGTCATGCTGGAAGACATCAGCCTGAACGCAACGGCGCTTACGCTGAGCCTGCGCGAAGGCGGGCTGCCCATCATTGAGGTTCGCCCGCAAGCCGCGCCGCCCTATCGCCTACAGTTGCCTGACGCGGCCTACAGCCTGCACGTGCACAACACCCTGGAGTTCCATAGCCCGGTCATTCGCGTGCGCTACGAAGCGCTCAATCGCCCGGCACAGATTCGTCAGCTCACGCTAGGTAGCGGCGAACAGCAGGTGCTCAAGGAGACGCCAGTTGAAGGGCCCTTCGATGCAGAGGCTTACGAAAGCCGGCGCATATGGGCCACTGCGGCCGACGGAACCCGCGTCCCGATCAGCCTGGTTGGACGCCGCGACGCCTTTACCTCGGCCGCCCCACTCTACCTCTATGGCTATGGCGCCTACGGCCATAGCCTGGACCCGTGGTTCTCGCATGCGCGCCTCTCGCTACTCGACCGCGGCTTCGTGTTTGCAATCGCTCACGTACGCGGCGGCGGCGATCTTGGCGAAGCCTGGTACCGCGCGGGTAAGCTGGAGTACAAGACCAACACGTTTACAGACTTCATTGCCTGTGCCGAACAACTGATCGCCGACGGGCTAACCACGTCGTCACAACTTGCCATCAGCGGTGGCAGCGCGGGCGGCCTGCTGATCGGCGCGGTCCTTAACTTGAAACCGTCGCTATTCGGCGCGGCGATCGCCGAGGTGCCCTTCGTCGACGTTCTCAACACCATGCTCAACCCGGACCTGCCGCTGACGGTCACCGAGTACGACGAGTGGGGTGATCCGAACCAGCCTGACGTCCACGCGCGCATCAAGGCGTATGCGCCCTACGAGAACATCACGGCCCAGGTCTATCCGCCGGTGCTCGCAGTTGCCGGCTACAACGACAGCCGTGTGCAGTACTGGGAAGCGGCCAAGTGGGTCGCCAGGTTGCGTGCCACCCGCACCAACGAGAGCCTGCTGTTGCTCAAGACCGAGTTCGGCGCCGGGCACGGCGGCATGAGCGGCCGCTACCAAGCGTTGAAGGACGTAGCCCTGGAATATGCGTTCCTGCTCAAGGTTTTCGATCTAACCCAGGCGTAAGCCGGAATGGCCGCAGGTCGGACCGGCTTACGCCTGACGTAAGCGTTGCGGAACGGGCTGGCGGCCTGGAGGGTCATCTGATTCACACCACAACGGAGTGAAGGACCATGAACCTCGGATCCAACAAACACACCCCACAGAACGTCCAGGGCTGGGAGCGCGCCGCCTCCATCGCCGGAGGGCTGTTCTTTCTTGGCAAGGGCCTTAGCCGCGGCGGCCTGGGGGGCATCCTGCAGGTTGCGATGGGCGGTATGGCGCTAGCCCGCGGATTTACCGGCCACTGCGAAGCCAAGCGGGTGCTCTGCGAACTCGAGGAACACACACGACTCGCAGAGGGGCGCTCCCACAGCATGCCGCTGCACCGTCATGAATCGGACCAGCAGCAGCTCGAACGTAACGCGCGCGCCGCGACGGAAACCGCGACAGTGACCGGAAACGAATCGCTGCGTAATCCGCCGACGGGTGTCTGACCCAGCAGCTACAGCTGTCTGGGCACCACGAGCAAGCCAGCACGCTCACCCACCGCTACATCCGCCAGCGGAAACAGGATGCGCTCATCTGTGCCTTCGGCGACCCACCGGTGAGTGCCGTCTTCGGCAAGCAGCATGCCCGCAGGCAATGGTGTGAAATTTTGAATGTCTGCGGGCAGGCGCAGGACGAACGCCTCGCTGCGTTTGATGATTTCCCGAGCCAGACGAAACCCTTGCGGCTTCTTTAAAGGCAGATCGGGCGACCGCGGGCGTGCCTCGATCCAACCTTGCACCGTTGCCAAGAGTTGAGGCAGGCAAGCAGGCCAGCCGCCTCCAGGCGCCTCGGCGACTTCCACCGTATAGGCGTCGGCATCGTGGCGGGTGGCGGTATGGGCACTGAACGTGGCTGACGGCCGCTCCTGAACGAGAACGGCATCAACTGCGGCATCACCCAGCCGCCATAGGCTCGCTTCAGATACCGTTCGCCCGGCGACCCAGGGGCATACGGCAAATTGGGGTAGGCATGACGGGCGCATGGCCGAATGCAGGTCGTAGTGCCAACGCGCTCTTCCGGGCACTTGGAAAAATGCCGCGACCAGCCGCTCCAGCAAGGCTACACGCTCAGCTTCCCAGCCGGTTTGACCGGCATGAGCGCCACAGAACAGCCGGTTCAGGTCCTGCCCGATACGGCGCACACCCGCGCGCATCGCCGGAGGGTTGCACAGCAGCAGCAACAGGCGCGCCCGGGGACGAATCTCCCCTCGCCCGATCCGCTGCAGCAATTGATCGAGTAGTTTGACCGGTACCACCTCGCAACCATGCACCCCGGCCGACAGCACCAGGTCCAGGCCTGCGTCATCAGCCGCGACGGGCGTCAGCTCGAGCGAGCCTTCGGCCAGCCAGCGAACCCGCGCGCCGGCAGGCGTAAACACTTCCCGCTCAGCCGGCTCGCTACCGGCGAGGGTCAACGGCAGGAGGTCGGCGAGCAGGGACACGGATGTCAATGATCGTGATTGCAGTCAGGGCCGTGGACATGATCGTCGCCGCCCGCCTCGACCGGCTCCATTTCCAGCTCAAGGCTGACCAGGTTGGTTGCCAGCGGGCGCAGCAGCAGGTTTGCGTACTCGGTGTCGCCGTCCTCGACATCCACGCCGATCATCAACTGGTTGTTGCCAACCTGCTGAATCCACACCTCGCGGCCCTGCCACATCACGGCAAAGCGGGTGCAGGAGGTTTCCAGCTGGGTTCCATCAACATCTTCCAGGATCAGTTGCAGGCTATCGCTCATGACATCTCGTCTCGTTGGAGGTATAGGAAGGGCGCCTCTGGCGCCCCGGAGTACTCAGGCCTGCGCCAGCTTGGCGGCTGCGCGTTCGAAGCGGGCCAAGCCCTCAGCAATGTCGGCCTCCTCGATCACCAGGCTGGGCGCCAGTCGGATCACATCAGGGCCGGCTTGCAGGATCATCAGCGCTTCCTTCTCGGCCGCATCGAATATCTCGCGTGCGCGCCCTTTCCAGGTCTCGTTCAGCACACACCCGATCAGCAATCCCATGCCGCGCACCTGATCGAACAAGCCATGGCGCTGGCCGATGTCGAGCAATCCGCGCTTGAAGCGCTCGTGGCGCGCCTTGACGCCCGATAGCACCTCCGGCGTGTTGACGATATCGACTACCGCTTCAGCCACGGCGCAGGCCAACGGGTTACCTCCGTAGGTGGTGCCATGCGTGCCCACGCTGAAGTGCTTGGCCACTTCATTCGTGGTCAGCATCAGACCAATGGGGAAACCGCCACCGAGGCTTTTGGCATTGGTGAGGATGTCCGGCGTCACACCGTAATTCATGTAGGCATAGAGCTCGCCGGTGCGGCCCATGCCGGTCTGAACTTCGTCGAAGATCAACAGCGCGTTGTACTTGTCGCAGAGCGCCCGTGCGCCGTCCAGGTAGGCCTGCTCGGCGGGCAGCACACCGCTTTCGCCCTGGATCGGTTCCAGCACCACTGCACAGGTCTTGTCCGAGATAGCAGCTTCCAGCGCAGCCAGGTCGTTATACGGCACGTGGCTGATGCCTTGGATTTTCGGGCCAAAGCCATCGGAGTATTTGGGCTGGCCACCCACTGTCACCGTGAATAGCGTACGCCCGTGGAAGCTGTTGACTGCCGAGATGATCTCGAATTTCTCGGCCCCATGACGATCGTGCGCGTACCGGCGGGCCAGCTTGAATGCCGCCTCGTTCGCCTCAGCGCCGGAATTGCAGAAAAAGGCACGGTCGGCGAAGGTCGCGGCGACAAGCTTCTTGGCCAGGCGCAGCGCCGGCTCGTTGGTGAAGATGTTGGAGATGTGCCACAGCTTTCCGGCCTGCTCGGTCAGGGCTGCCATCAAGGCCGGATGGGCGTGGCCAAGCACGTTCACGGCAATGCCACCGGTGAAGTCGATCAGCTCGCGTCCACTCTGGTCCCACACGCGGGAGCCCTCGCCTCGGACCGGGATAAACGCAGCCGGCGCGAAGGTGGGAACAATGACCTGGTCGAAATCGGCACGATCTACCGGGATATGCGGGGCGGACATCAGGACTCTCCTGCGATGAAAAATGAAAACGCCCCGCCATGGCGGGGCGTTGCCCGCGCAGTTTAAACGCAGGGCCAGTGGAATGGGCGACCCCGCGAAAATTCTCCGGACACCCTCTACGGGCTGTCAGGACAGCGAATGCTGACGATCCAGTTCGATCGCTTTGTCCAGTGTTTCCAGCAGCGCTTTGCGTACCTTCAGCTTGGTATTGCGGTGCGCCGTCATGTTGATCTTTTTCAACTGCTCCGCGGTGGCCCGTGCGACCGGCATCAGCTCGCCCGCTGGCACCACTCGGTCGAGAAAGCCTGCATCGACGGCACCCTGCGGGTCGAAGATCTCGCCGTTAATGACCGAGCGATGAAATGCCGACTTGCGCAGCCGGTCCCGCGCAAGCTCGATGCCTGCGTGGTGCATGGTCATGCCGATCTGGACTTCGTTCAGCCCGATGTTGAATGCGCCTTCCACTCCGATCCGATAGTCGGCGCTGAGCAGCAGGAACGCGCCCTTGGCAATCGCATGGCCTGTGCAGGCCACGATGATCGGAAATGGGTGGGCGAGCATGCGGCGGGTAAAGGTCGAGCCGGTCGCAACGAGCGAGATGGCGTTCTCCGCGCTCGAGGTCATTACCTTGAGGTCGTAACCGCCGGAAAGAATGCCGGGTTGCCCTGTGAGGATGACTACGGCGCGGTCCTGCTCGGCGCGGTCGAGCGCGGCATTGAGGGCATCGAACACGGCCGGCGACAACGCGTTGACCTTGCCGTTGCTGAGGGTCAGCGTGGCGATGCCATCGTCGAGTTCGTAGGAAACCAGTTCACTCATGGCGAGAATTCCTTGTTAGAAGTCGCCAGACGTTACCCAGCCAACCGAGTCAGGTAAAGCACGGCGACCGACCGCTCGGTCACGAAACAGGGCCTTTCGAAGGGAGAGCAAGCACTAGCGGATCGCGTCCGGTTCCGGTTCGAGTTCCAACACGGCAAGCAGCTCCGGGTGAAGAATGCCCTGCAACTGCGGATCGGAAACATACAACCCGAAGGAGCCATCGGACAGCCCGCTGCTGATCCGGTACGGCGTGCCTTCGGCATCGACGGTGAGCTGCGCCAGGTCCAGGTAGCGGGGCTCGCAAGGTTCCTTGGCCGCGTTGCGCAATACCACTACCTTGGGTCGCAGATGCAGTTGCGGGTGCTTCTCCAGCACCAGCGCCACCTCACCAGTGTGCAGCTCGACCAGCGTGCCCACGGGAAACACCCCGAGCCAGCGGATGAATTCGTGAACGAGCGCTTCGTCGAACTGCTGGTCCGCACCGCTACGCAGCACGTCGTAGGCAGCCTGGATCGGCCGCGCATTGTCGTAGGAGCGATGGCTAGTGATCGCATCGAAGGCGTCGACGATGGTGATCACCCGCGTGGTGAACGGAATCTGGTAACGGTCGAGACCGAGCGGATAACCACGCCCATCGAGCCGTTCATGATGACCGTGCGCCGCTTGGGCGGCAGCAGGTGGGATATCGGCCTGCGTGCATAGCGCCTGATAACCGAACGCCGGATGCTGCTTGATAAGAGTGAACTCTTCCTGGGTGAGCTTGCCCGGCTTGTTCAGGATCTGAGGATCGATCTTCATCTTGCCGACGTCGTGCAGCAGACCGGCGATGCCGAGCAGCTCGATCTTCTCGTCCGATAGCCCCAGGTGAGTCCCAAACCCCATCGCCAATATGGACACCGACAGGCAATGCAGGCTGGTGTAGACGTCTTGGGATTTCAATCGCGTCAGCCAGAGCATGGCGCTCTCGTTGCGCAGCATGCTTTCGAGGTTGCGCTTGACCAACTGCTGGCAGGCCTTGGTGTCGATTGCCCGCCCATGCTGCACATCGAGTAGGACCTGATCGAGCACCGTTACGCTGTCGTAATAGGCGGCACTGGCCTCCTGCACCTCGAGCGAGAGGGGGATGCGGTTTAGCCTGCGCTCGACCTTGAGCGGGGTCGCCGATGACACGATCACTTGCCCGTCGTCGACCAGCACGCGGCGGGTGTCATCGACGAAGACATAATCGCAGCGCTCGCGCACTGCCTGGATGTGTTCCAGTTTGAGCAGAGGAAAGCCTTGGAACAGGAAATCGGTCTGGCGCCACGGGCGGTCCAGCTCGCAGATAAACATGCCAAGCTCCAGATGGCTGACGTGCAGGCGCCGCTTGGTTGGAACCAGCACCGCATCTGGTCGCTTGCGCTTGCTTTTGAATAACTTCATCGAAGCCTTTCCCGGCTCTTCATATTCAGGTGTCGTCATCAGGCCGAACGGCGTACACCAACTTGACCTCAGAACCCTAGAACATGCAGAGGTTCCTTGGATACGCGCAATTAGCCAGTATTTAAACCGCCGCTTAACCGCATGAAAAAACTCAAAAAGTTTTTGCCATTGGCGAAGTGTTCGGCTACATTAGCGCGCCTCGACGGACTGACCTGTCCTCGAGATCCGGTGAGGTGTCCGAGCGGTTGAAGGAGCACGCCTGGAAAGTGTGTATACGGGAAACCGTATCGAGGGTTCGAATCCCTCCCTCACCGCCAGACCCCATACAAAGCCCCGCCATGCGGGGCTTTGTCGTTTCAGCAGTCCAACTTTCCTGTCGCCGGCATCATCTCTGCCGCTCAGTTGCCGCCCGATGCACCCAGCCCCGTTCCGCCTGGCCCTGCGTTCCCGTTACCGCCCGATGTTCCGATTCCACCCGCTGGTGCACCACCGGTCGAGCCGGCGTTTCCATTTGCACCATTGCGGGGAGCGGATTCGCCTGGTGTACCCGTCGTGGTCGAGATCCCGGGACCGGTCGTCGATTGGCCCGGACCAGTGGTCGTGATCGGCGGTTGCTGCGTGCCTCGCTGCACCGGATCGGGATCGCCCACTGGATCATTGCTCAGGCCTGGAGTTGGCTCCGACTGCGGGGCCGCGGCACGCGGGCCGATCGCCCGGTTCGGCCGTGCCGCTCCGGCAGCCGCTCCCTGCTCGCTCCCGGCGGCAGCCTCTGGCTCGCGGATGGCATTGATTTCACGCGCCGTTTCGCGCCGCTCGGCTTCCATTCGCTCCCCGATGCGTTCGCGTTCCTCTTGCAGGGTCAAGTTCCGCTCCTGCGCCAGCACTTGGCCGGTCAGCGCCAAGGGCGCCAGAAGCATGGGAATCAGCAGTCGGTTCATCTGCGTTGCCTCCATTTCTCGTGGCTTACATGACGATGGACACCCCGGCGGCGCAGGCGTGCGTAAGTCCTGTCGCGTTAACCATGGTCCACATATTGCTTCAGTTTTCGCGGAACGATGCTGATCCAAACTTGCGTGCCCAGCGTCGAACAGGCCCCTCGACTTCGCGGCCTGGCCTCCCGTACTGCTCGTTTCACCCGTTAAGCCATCAAGACGCGGGACGGCCCGATCGACGCCCGCGCCTACGACAACAAGGCCGCCATCATGTTCAAGCACAAGAAATTCAGGCAGGCGACAATGATTCTGATCGCCACGGCAGTGGTGCTGATCCTGCCCAATCTCAGCCGACTGATCAGCTGAACACCTTTACGTCAAGGAGAACCGGCATGCATCGAGTGTTGATCCTTTTCATGGCCCTCACCCACTGGGCCATGGCCGGGCAAATCGACCAGCCCGCAGCCTTGCAGGCTTTGCAGGAACCCGGCGTCGTGCTGATCGATGTACGGACCGAACAGGAGCACGCTCAGGGCGCCCTCCCCGGCTCCACTCGCATCGAGACCAGCGAACTGGCCGATCGTATTGCCAGCGTCGCACCCGACAAAGACACGCCGGTGGTGCTGTATTGCCGCAGCGGCACTCGCTCTTCGGCGGCGCAGGACAAGCTGCGAGCGATGGGTTACAGCCAGGTGTACAACGCCGGCGGGTACGACGATCTCAAGGACCTCGTCCCACCTCGCTGACGTCGCCGTCTGCTACAACGGTCCGCTTTCGAAGCGGCTGATCAGGGAACTAATGCGCGGCCATGACTACTGAAAAAGGAGTCATCGCCCTTGCCAGAAGACCCGGAGGCCTCGCTTGATGAATTGGGACCTGATGCTGAATGAACAGCTCTGGATGAACATCGCCATCGTTCTTGGCATCACCGTTGTCAGCTACCTGGTCATGCAGGCTGTGCTGCGCATCATCACCAATCGGCTGCGCAAGCTTTCGAAAGGCTCGACCACCGGCTTTGCCAGTATCGCGGCGGAAATGCTCAGCCGCACCAGCCATATCCTGCTGATCGCTCTTTCCCTGCTCATCGCGCTCAAGGTCGTGCAGCTGCCCGCTCGCTGGGAACTGGCGATGGCACACGGCTGGTTCATCGCGCTGGCGTTCCAGATTGCCCTGTGGCTGGACACTGCCGCTCGCCTATGGATGGAAAGCCTGACCCGGGACGGCAAGACGCGGAACCCGGTCACCACGACCATCATCGGCATCATGATCCGCATCGTTATCTGGACGATGATGCTGCTCTCGATTCTGGCCAACCTTGGGGTCGACATCACGGCCATGGTCGCCAGCCTCGGTGTTGGCGGTATCGCCATTGCGCTGGCCGTGCAGACGCTGCTCAGCGATATCTTCGCTTCGCTCTCGATTGGTGTGGACAAGCCCTTCGAGATCGGGGATTTCGTCGTCTTTGGTTCGGTCGCTGGCAACATCGAGCACATCGGCTTGAAAACCACCCGAATCCGCGCCCTGAGCGGTGAGCAAGTGGTGTGCTCCAACGCCGACCTGCTCAAGCAGATCCTGCACAACTACAAGCGCATGAACACCCGGCGGATCGTGTTCAAGTTCGGCATCACCTACAACACGCCAAGCGACAAGGTGCGCGAAGTTGCCGCCCTGGTAAAACGCATCATCGACGGCATCGAAAATGCCAACTTCGACCGTGCGCATTTCCTGGCTTTCGACGACAGCCAACTGACCTTCGAGGTCGTCTACATCATGCAAGTGTCGGACTACAACGCGTACATGGATGCCCAGCAGGAAATCAACCTGAAGCTGCTCGATGGCATTCGCGAGATGGGCGTGCAGTTTGCCTTCCCCACGCGCAGTGTCGAATTCATCGGTGGCAGCTTCCCGGAATTGAACGTCGCCGGCGTGCCGAAACAAGGCCCGGCTGCCAACCAGCAAGGCGCCGACGCCCGGCTACAGCCCAACGCCTGACATCAAGCGGTGCCTGGCACCGCCGACTGGTCAGTGTGACTGGATGCGCTTGTGCGCCTCGATCAGCTGCGGCACCACGCCTGGGTCTGCGAGGGTCGACACATCGCCAAGCGCATCGAAATCATCCGTCGCGATCTTGCGCAGAATGCGCCGCATGATCTTGCCCGAGCGTGTTTTGGGTAGCCCGGGCGCCCACTGGATCACATCCGGTACGGCAATCGGCCCAATCTCACGACGCA
The DNA here is from genome assembly GCF_051486945.1 of Stutzerimonas chloritidismutans. GTDB lineage: Bacteria > Pseudomonadota > Gammaproteobacteria > Pseudomonadales > Pseudomonadaceae > Stutzerimonas > Stutzerimonas chloritidismutans_B. Next base: position 893,330 of record NZ_JAHVDX010000001.1, read on the forward strand.
CCCACTGTTGCAGCTCCTGACGCAATTGATCGGTGGGCTCCTCCCCGGCAACCAGCGTGACATAGACGTAAATGCCCTGCCCCTTCAACGGATGCGGCACCCCGACGACTGCAGCCTCGGCCACCTTGCGATGCGCAACCATCGCGCTTTCGATCTCAGCGGTGCCCATGCGATGGCCCGATACATTGAGTACGTCATCCACACGCCCGGTGATCCAGTAATAACCATCCTCGTCCCGGCGCGCGCCGTCACCGGTGAAATACATGCCGCGGAATGTCTTGAAGTAGGTATCGACGAAGCGGTCGTGGTCGCGGTAGATGGTGCGCATCTGCCCGGGCCACGAATCGAGAATCACAAGGTTACCTTCGGTCGCGCCTTCAAGCAGGTTGCCGAGGTTGTCGACCAGGCCCGCCACTACCCCAAAGAACGGCCGGGCTGCCGAACCGGGCTTAAGTGCTGTCGCACCGGGAAGCGGGCTGATAAGGATGCCGCCAGTCTCGGTCTGCCACCAGGTATCGACGATCGGGCAGCGCGATTTGCCAACCGTCTCGTAATACCAGTGCCAGGCCTCAGGATTGATCGGCTCGCCCACCGAGCCCAGCAATCGCAGGCTGGAGCCATCGGCGCCCTGCATCGCCGCAACGCCTTCGGCCATCATCGAGCGGATTGCGGTCGGTGCGGTGTAAAGCACATTGACCTTGTGCTTATCGATAATCTGGGCGACCCGAGTGACGTCAGGATGATTCGGCACACCCTCGTACATCAGCGTTGTCGCGCCATTGGCTAGCGGCCCGTACACCAGATAGCTGTGGCCGGTGATCCAGCCGACGTCGGCGGTACACCAGTAAACCTCGCCGGCCCGGTAGTCGAAGACTCGCTCGTGGGTAAGCGCGGCATACAGCAGATAGCCGCCACAGGTATGCAACACGCCCTTGGGTTTGCCCGTGGAGCCGGACGTATAGAGGATGAACAGCGGCTCCTCGGCACCCATCTCTTTCGGCGCGCAGACATCACCCGCAACGTGCATCAGCTCGTCGTACCAGATGTCGCGATGCGGGTTCCACTTGATCGCGTTGCCGGTGCGCCGGACCACGATGATCTTCTGAACGCAGTTTGTCTGCGGGTTCGTCAGTGCCTCGTCGACGTTGGCCTTTAGCGGAACCACCTTGCCGCCACGCAGGCCCTCGTCGGCCGTGATCACCACCTTCGAGCTGCCATCGATGATGCGCCCGGCCAGCGCCTCGGGGGAAAACCCACCGAAAACCACCGAATGGATTGCGCCGATGCGGGCGCACGCCAGCATCGCCACTGCCACTTCAGGAATCATCGGCATGTAGATCGTCACCACGTCGCCGCGGTGCACATCTTGTCCGCGCAAGGCGTTGGCGAACTTGCTGACCTCATGGTGGAGCTCGCGGTAAGTGATCCGCCGGTGCTCAGCGGGATCATCGCCCTCCCAGATGATCGCAACGTCATCACCGCGCTTTTCGAGATGACGGTCCAGGCAATTGGCCGAGACATTCAGCGTGCCGTCGGCGAACCACTTGATATCGACATGGTGGTCATCGAAGGAGGTCTGCTTGACGCGAGTGAAGGGCTTGATCCAGTCGAGTCGCGCCGCCTGCTCGCGCCAGAAGCCGTCAGGGTTGACCACTGACTGCTGGTACATGGCCTTGTAGGTGGCCTCGTCGGTCAGCGACCGTTCGGCGACTTGCGGGTTCACGGGATACAGGGACGCAGCGCTCATGGCAGTACCTCACTCGTCGGTCTCGTTATCTTTCGAATAACCCCTGTCCTACAGGCGAACCATACGAATCCAAACCAAGCGCCTGGCAGACTTCATCTTCGAGCTACGCGGGGCCAAAGTGTTCCACCGGGCAATACCGGCCTTCTGCAAGCATAGACCTGTTCGGCCAGGCGTACTTCTCGGCTGACGGCTGTCTCAGCTTCATCGCCCCTCCAGGAATGTCCAATGCCCGCCCCGTCGAATACCCTGTTTCGCCAATTCAAGCGGATCACGGAAAGCATCGCCTTCTACCCGGTGATCATTACGGCCGTCTATGCATTGATTGCCGCCGCGGTGCTGACCTTGGAGAACAGCTCGATGGCTGCCCCGGTCAGCGAGCGGCTACCGGCGGGCCTGCGCGATCCTGATACCGGTCGCGAGATTCTCGGCACGCTGGTAACCAGCATTGTCTCGCTGACCGTATTCAGCTTCTCGATGGTCATGGTGGTACTCAATGGCGCCGCGGCCCGCCTGACACCCCGCGTACTGCCTGGCTTGATCAGTGACACACGCAACAGGGTCATACTCGGCATCTATCTGGGCAGTACGCTGTATTACCTGTTGTTGATCAGCGTGATCGATACCAAAGACTCGACCAGCATCCCCTCTGTAGGCGTGGCCCTTGCCGTACTGATGGGCATCTTCAACCTGGCGATGTTCGTCGTGTTCATCCGCTCGGTGTCGCAGTCGATCCAGGTCGACTGGGTGTTGAACCAGCTTTACCAAGGCGCCTACGCCAACCTGGAGAAGCGTAAAAAGCGGCTCTCAGATGCGGGGCCCTTTCCGGATGCAGCAGGTTGGTGGTGTCTCCCGGCCTCGCGCCCCGGCTACTTACGCGCTGTGAACGAGCGACGGCTGGGCGAGTTGCTGAGCAAGCGCGGCCTGGTCGCAGTGATCCAGGTAGAGCCCGGCTTCTTTCTCGTCGAAGGCCATCCGCTGATTCGGTTCAGCGAGCCCCTCGACGAGCATGAACAGGCCTGGGCGACCGATTGTTTCGACTTCCACAACAACGAGTTCGCCAGTGCCAATGTGTCCTACGGCATGCGGCAAATGGCGGAAATCGCGGTTAAAGCCATCAGCCCCGCCATCAACGACCCCGGCACGGCGATGCGAGCGGTGAATCTCATCAGCGTTCTGCTGCAGCGAATCGGGGGCGTGCCGCCCTACGACGTTGGCTGTTTCGATGAGGGCGTGCCGCGCCTTTTCTATCCGCAACTGGCTATGCCACGCATGCTGGAGACGGTTATCGCGCCTATTCGGGTGTACGCCAGCCAGGATCCGCTGGTGATCATCACGCTGCTGCAGTGCATGAAGAATGCGCTGCACGACAGCCCGAGCGACGAGCAAATCGAGGCAATCCACGAAGAAATAAGGGCGCTGCGCGACCAGGCGGACGCTGAAGTCGCAAACTGGCGGGACCGGCAGGCGGTGAACGATGCAATCGATCGATTACTCAGGCTCGAAGGACGCAAGCATCCGGCCGTCACGTTTTTACCCGTCGAGAACGAAAGGTTGGGCTGAAACCCACGCGCCGCCAACGGAGGCGGCGCGGTTTGCAGGGCCTGTCAGTTACCAGCGTTTGCAGCTTCCGCGGCCTTGATCAGGTCCGGGCCAATCTCGGCCTCGTATTTCTTCCAGGCTGGGCGCACCGCGTCGCGCCAGGCGTTGCGCTGCTCTTCGGTCAGCACAAGGATTTCGCTCTTGCCGGTGTCGAGAATGTCCTGACGGGCCTTGTCGTTGAGCGCCTGCGCCTGACGATTCACCTCGGTGGTGACTTCATTCGATGATCGCCTCGAGCTCGGCGCGCACCGGTGCAGGCAGACCGTTCCAGAACTGCGTGTTGGTGATCAGCAGGTAGTTTCCGATGCCGTGATTGGACTCGGTCATGTACTTCTGCACTTCGAAGTAACGCTGGCTGTAGATGTTCGACCAGGGGTTGTCCTGCGCATTGACCACGCCGGTCTGCAGCCCTTGGTAAATCTCAGCGAAGGCCATCTTGCGCGGCACGGCACGCAACGCGGTGTACTGCGCCGCCTGCAGGTCCGATGGCTGCACGCGGAACTTCAACCCCCGCGCGTCGCCAGGCTCGCGCAGCGGCTTGTTGGCGGTGAACTGGCGCATGCCGTTGAGCCAGTAAGCCAAGCCGGTGATGCCTTTGTCCTCCATTGACCTGAGCATCGCCTTGCCCTTGTCCGATTGCTGAAAGCGCTGGGCTGCGGCGACGTCATCGAACAGGAACATCAGGTCGAACAACTGCAGCTGCTTGGTGTACTGCTCGAGTTTGGAGGGCGCTGGGGCAAGCATCTGAACCTCGTTGAGCAACAGCGCTTCCATCTCCTTACCGTCACCGTATAACGAGGAGTTGGCGTACACCTCTACCTTCACCTTGTCGGGCATTCGCTCCTCTACCAGCCTTTTGAACAGCAGGGCGCCCTGCCCTTTTGGCGTGGTGTCAGCCGTGATGTGCGAAAACTTGATGAGGATGGGCTCAGCCGGCTGTTGCTCAGCTTGCGCGCTGAACACGGCGCACAGGGCCGACGCGGCCAGTAAACGGGTAACGCTGCGCAGAAAAAGTCGTGCCATGGGAAAGCTCCGTCTTGTAGTTGTGGTGAGCTGGGTACGGTCTGGACTCTACGCGGCGTGATTTGGGCCTGAAATTCATATTTGACCAAGCGAGGCTTCGCCCGACGCGAAGGCACCGCGCTGCAGGTCGCAGTATCACCCCTTCCCTTCGCGGCTGGTGAGGTGCTCAAGCATCTGTCGGGCCGTCACCGACAAGGCATCGAGGTTGCGCACGCCGAGCTTCAATTCGCGCTGCGCCCAGGGGTCGGTCAGCGGGATCATCGCCACGTCCAGCACCGGCAGGTAGTTACGCACGACCTGCTCAGGCAGCACACCGATGCCCATGCCGGTATGGATCATCCGGCAGATCGCCTCGAAGCTGCGCACCTGGATACGCAGGCGCAGGGGCGTGCCGAGCTGCAACGCGGACTGGTGCAGCAACGCGTGCAACGAGGCGTCTTGCTGCAGCCCGATGAAGTCGTAGCCGACCGCTTCGCGCAGCGCCAGCGCCGACTGCCCAGCCAGCGCATGACCGCGCGGAGTCACGAGCACAAGCTGGTCCTGCCGATAGCTGAACACTTGAAGATCGTCCGCGGCCATGTGCCCGGCGAAGATACCGATATCGGTGAGCCCTTCACGCAGCGCCCTCAACGTGTCGCTGCTGACACGTTCCTCGAGGTCAATCTTCACCTCGGGATGGCGCCTGGCAAAGCTGCTCAGGTCCTCGGGCAGGAACTCGATCACGGCCGAGGTGTTGGCGTGGATGCGCACGTGGCCTTTGACGCCCTGGCTGAACTCACTGAGGTCCGCGTCCAGCTGTTGGAGACTGTCGAGCAGATTGCGAGCGTGGTGCAGCAGCGCGTGGCCGGCTGGTGTCAGCTCCACGCCCTTGGGTTGGCGATAAAGCAGGCTGACCCCGAGCTGCCCTTCAAGATCACTGACGCGCTTGCTGACGGCCGCCAGCGCCAGATGCTCGCGCTCCGCAGCGCGCGTCAGGCTGCGCTCGTCGGCAATCGCCGCGAACAGCCGCAAGGTGACGAAATCGATCCGGCGCATCTGGCTAACCCTGTTCGTGACTGGCGAAGCGCCAACCATAAACCGCCTTGATCGTGGCGGCATCAGGATTCTGCCTTCGCAGTACGCGAAGGCTTGCTTGGTCATCGGATAATTGTTCACTGCCGCGCGCTGAGTCATCCTGCGCCTACAGAGCTACCGGCACAGGTGTTGTGATGAACCAGAAGAACGAAGACAGCATGCCGCTGCATGGCCTCAAGGTCATCGAGATGGGCCAGCTGATCGCCGGCCCCTTTGCCAGCAAGATGCTCGGCGAGTTTGGCGCACAGGTGATCAAAATCGAGCCGCCGGGCGTCGGCGACCCGCTGCGCAAGTGGCGCAAGCTCAAGAACGGGACCTCGCTTTGGTGGCACGTGCAGTCACGCAACAAGCAGTCCGTCACGCTCGACCTCAAGGCGCCCGAGGGCCAGGACATCGTCCGCAAGCTGGTCGCCGACGCCGACGTACTGGTCGAGAACTTCCGCCCCGGCACGCTCGAGGGCTGGGGGCTGGGCTGGGAGGAACTGTCGCGCATCAATCCGCGGCTGATCATGCTGCGCATTTCGGGTTACGGCCAAACCGGCCCTTACCGTGACCTACCGGGTTTCGGCGTGATCGGCGAAGCCATGGGTGGCCTGCGCCACTTGTCTGGCTACCCGGGCCAGCCGCCGGTGCGGGTCGGCGTGAGCATCGGCGACTCGCTTTCGTCTCTCCACGGCGTGATCGGCGTATTGCTTGCGCTTCAAGAGCGCCAGCGCAGCGGCCGAGGCCAGGAGATCGACGTGGCGCTCTACGAATCGGTCTTCGCCATGATGGAAAGCCTCGTGCCGGAGTATGACGCCTTCGGCTACATCCGCGAGCCGGCAGGCAGCGCGCTGCCAGGCATCACACCGTCCAATTCATACCTGTGTAACGACGGCGCCTACGTCCTTATCGCGGGCAATGGCGACAGCATCTATCGGCGCCTGATGCACCTCATCGGCCGGCAAGACCTTGCCGACGACCCCCGTTTCGCCCACAACGACGGCCGCGCCCAGCACGCCGAACTGATCGATGCCGCCATTGGCGAGTGGACGGTCAAGCACAGCCGCGACCAGGTCATCGAGGCACTGAAAGGCGCCCGTGTACCGGCGGGATATCCCTACAACGCGGCCGACATCGTGAAAGACCCCCACTATCTCGCGCGACAGATGATCGAGCAGGTGGAGACCAGCGCCGGGCCGCTGAAAGTGCCGGGCGTGTTGCCCAAGCTCAGCCGCACGCCGGGACGTATCGGCGAAGGCGGCCCGCAACTGGGCGAGCACACCGACGATGTGCTGGCCGGCCTCGGCCTGACCGAGGACCAGGTTCGCGGCCTACGCGAGCGCGGCATCGTCTGAACCCAAGGCTTAGCCCGGAGACACCATGACCCAACGCCTTTACATCCAGGACGTCGCCACGCGCGATGGCTTCCAGATCGAACCGACCTTCGTCCCCACCGAGGAGAAGATCGCCCTGGTCGACCGCCTTTCCGAAACGGGCCTGGCGAAGATCGAGGTCACCTCGTTCACATCGCCAAAGGCCATCCCCAACCTGCGTGATGCCGAAGATGTGATGCGCGGTATCCGCCGCGTCCCGGGCGTCGAATACACCGTATTGGTGCCCAATGTGAGAGGCTGCGAGCGGGCGCTGGCGTGCCAGGTCGACGAGATCAACCTGGTGATGTCGGCCAGCGATACCCACGGTTTGGCCAACCTGCGCATGACCCCCGAGCAGTCGCTCGAACAGTTCGAGGCGATCATCGAGGTTACCCGCGGGACCTCCGTATTCATCAACGCCTCACTGTCGACCACCTTCGGCTGCCCGTTCGAAGGCGCGGTGCCGCAGGCACGCGTGCATGAACTGGTACAACGCCTGCTGGACATCGGCGTGCAGGGCGTGACGCTCTGCGACACCACCGGCATGGCCGACCCGGCGCAGGTCGAGCGCCTCTGCAGCGACCTGCTCGCGCGCCATCCAAAGGTCGTCTTCACCGCGCACTTCCACAATACCCGTGGCATGGGGCTCGCCAATGCGCTGGCTGCGCTGAAAGCCGGCATCGACCGCTTCGACGCCTCGCTCGGCGGCCTCGGCGGCTGCCCCTACGCACCCGGCGCCAGCGGCAACATCTGCACCGAGGATCTGGTGCACATGTTCGAGCGCATGGGGCTGAACACAGGCGTCGATCTGCATCGGCTGCTCGCCTGCGCGGCCAGCCTGCCCGACCTGCTCGGCCACGACGTGCCGGGCGCCATCCTCAAGGCCGGCACCTCGGATCGACGCTACCCCAAGCCGAAGTGGATGGACGGCTCAGTTTGAGGCTAGGGTGCGGGGCCGAGTCCTTCGCACCGGTTGCGGGATGAGGCGTACTCACGCCTATCGCTCGGCAAGCGCCAGCCGTGCGCCCAGCGCGGCGAAAGCGACCGCAAAGCTGCGTCGCAACCACGCCAAGGCTCGTGGTGAACCGATTACCCGCTCGCGCAACCGTCCGGCAAGCAGGCCGTAGATAACGAACACAACGAAGGTCATCGCCATGAACACGCCACCCAGCGTCAGCATCTGAACGGTCGCTCCGCCCGCATGCGGGTCAACGAACTGCGGCAGAAAGGCGAGAAAGAAGATCGATAGCTTAGGGTTGAGGATATTGATCGGCAGCCCGCGCAACGCCACTCGCCAGAGCGCGCCGCTTCCTGCGACAGGGCCCGCTAGAGCACCCATATCGCGCCACATGGTCCAGGCGAGATACAGCAGGTAGGCGACGCCAAAGAACTTCACCACCTGAAATGCCACTGCGCTGAGATGCAGCACGAGCGCCAGGCCAAGCAGGCTGGCGCCCAGTGCCGGCAATATGCCAAGCGTGCAGCCCAGCGCCGCGAAGAAGCTGGCGCGGCGCCCCAGCATTAGCCCGACCGACACTGTGTACAGCACGCCCGTACCGGGAATGAGCACGACGATCAGTGCGGTCAGCAGAAATTCAGGGTTTGGCATCGGCGAACCTCGCTCAAAGGGGGCCAAGCAAGCCTAGACCATATGTATGTACTGAAACGTACCGGTTTCGGTGCACATTCCGCGCTGTCGCAACGCCGGCAAAACTGACCATTCAGGTCAGTTCGTCAGCCTACAGACAAAGCCAGCCTCGCCGCGTGAACAGCCCGCTTCGTTAACCGCTTCGCCTTCTTGAAACCCGCCCCACGCCTTACGTCACAAAACCGACTCATCCCTATCGATACGCCAAACAAGTGGCGCACCGCTTGCTGCTGCCGGGCAGCCTTGATCAAAAAACAACAGGAGCTTCTGCATGGACCACGCTAAAGGCCGGCCTTATGCACCCGGTAGGCTGACAGTTCGAACGCTGCTCGGCCTGGCCCTTTGCACCCCAGCCTGGGGCACGCCTTTGCCACCGCCCGAGCTGATGCCGGAAATCCAGCAGGAGTTCGTCCGCCTGTACGAGCTGCCCGATTCGCTGCTGCGCCTGCAAGTCGAACCGGCGCTCGAGATCTTCCCGGAATATCGCAGCACGCTCGTACAGTACCTCGGTCAGGAGGCCAGTCCTGAACGCCAGGCGCTGCTGGCCAGCATCGCCAAGGCCAGTGAGCAGGAACGTATCGCCTGGTTCCAGACGCCTCGGGGTCGCGGGCTCATAGCCGCCGGAACCGTGGTGACGGCCGCCGCGCTGGTGGCCCGCCGCCACTCTGACGACGACCGGCCAGCTCCCGTGGAAAACGCCCGGCCTGCTCCGCTGCCCGAGCCAGAACCCACGCCAGCACCGACACCCGACCCTGCACCTACGCCAACGCCAACGCCAACGCCAACGCCTGAGCCTGAGCCACAACCAACGCCGACCCCAGACCCAGCCCCCGAACCGGATCCTACGCCCGAACCGGAACCGGCACCCGAGCCGCCTCGGGTCGCCGTCCCGGAAGATTTTCGGACGGCCGAATTCAACCGCGCCAACCATCTTTCGATCCTTGGGGCCGACCATGCCTACGCGCGTGGTGCCACAGGCGAAGGGATAATCGTCGCCGTGAAGGACACGGGCGTCGATATCGACGCCCCCGAGCTACGCAACCAGATCGCCCCCGGTGGCGACTACGTTACCGATGGGGGCGAACGGATGTCCGACACCGGCACCCACGGTACGGCTGTGGCCAAGGCCCTGGCCGCGGAGAAGAACGAGTCGGCCGGGCATGGCGTGGCCTATGACGCCAAGCTACTGCCGATCCGGGTATTGGGTAGTGGCGCGCTGAGCGACCGCGACCAGGTCGCCCGGGAAATCCAGTACGGCGCGCGCGTTTCAAACAACAGCTGGAGCCTGACCCGCGCCGGCGGCGGAACCTCTCGCATCGAGGACAATGCCGACGGCGGGGCCTGGGTACGCGATCACTTCGGCCCGATCTACCAGCAAGGTGTCGATGCCGGCATCGTCTACGTGTGGGCGGCGGGTAACAGCGCCGACAGCCAGCCCAGCTCACTCGCCGCACTGCCCGTGCTGGTGCCGGGGCTGCAAGGCCAGTGGTTGGCCGTGGTCGCGGTCGACAACCTCGGCACGTCGGCGGGCAACATCTCCAGCTACTCGAACCGCTGCGGCGATGCCGCGGCCTGGTGCATCGCCGCGCCCGGGCAGGTCGTTGTCGATGTCGGCGCAGACGGCCAACCGCAGTGGGTCGCGGGCACCTCCATCGCCGCACCGCAGGTCAGCGGCGGGGTCGCCCTGCTGATGGACCGGTTTCCAACGCTCAGTGCCGAGCAGATCGTCCAGCGCTTGCTCGTGTCGGCCAGCAAGACCGGGCCCTACTCCAATCAGGCAGTCTACGGCCAGGGCTTGATGGACCTGAACGCTGCCACGCAGCCGATCGGCGCGTTAATGATCGAAACCAGCAGCGGGAGGATCGTGCCCTTCAGTACGAGCGTGCTGAGCGAAAGCTCGGCGATGGGCAGCGCCATCCGCGACTCGCTCGCCAAGGTCAGCCTGGTCCTCAAGGACAGCCTGGATGCACCGTTCATCTACAGCGGCACCGTTCTCAGCGGCAACACCCAGGCCGACCGCACCCGCATCGACACAGACGGCTACCTCGCGCGTTTCGACCAGGAATACCGCGTGCAATCGTTGGCCACCGAGGGTGGCCTGCGCCTGGATTTCACGGCGGGTAGCGAAGGCAGCGGGCTCGCGGCACTCGGCGAAGTCCAGGCGTGGCAGCCGCTGGGTCCCGACCTTTCGATGACCGCCAGCTTCAACACCGATCCCTCCTGGAACCAAGGCCTCGCGACCCTGGCACCGTCACTTAAATACGCCAGCCTTACGCGTGCACTGGGCAACCCCTACCTGAGTCTGGATGAACGCGCGAGTGGCGCCGGCATGCATTGGCAACTCGGCAGCCGCTGGCATGGCGGCGTGCAGGTTCAGGCCGGCGAGGCGCCGCATTTTGCCGAGCGCAAGGGATCCGACCTGCAACAGAGCGTGCAGACCGAATGGGGCTACGTCGCACCGTCTGGGCTGGCCGCCAGCGTACAGGTGGGCGTACTGAATGAAGAGAACCGGCTGCTCGGTACGCAAAGCGATGGCCTGTTGAGCAACGGGCAGGCACGAACCCTGTTCAGCGGCCTGAACCTGGCGTTGCCGTTGAATGAAGACTGGCAGCTCTACGGGCGTTACAACCACGGGCAGACGCGGCTCGCTGGCTCCGGCTGGATGCAGGCCGGCCGTTTGAACAGCGACAGCTTCACGCTGGGCGTCATCGGTCGACCGGCCACTGGCTGGCAGCTCGGCGCGCTCGCCTACCAACCCCTGCGGATGAAGGACGGCACGCTCTCGACAACGCTACCGACCGGCATCAATCCCGATAACAGCGTCAGCTGGAAACGGGTCGACCTGAACCTGGACGCGAGCGGCCGGCACATGGAATACGAGATGTTCTTCCGCTACGACGTGCCGGTCTGGGCGATCACCTTCAAGGGCAGCCTGCTGCGCATCGAGGACTACAACAACGAAGCGGGCAACGACGACCTGATGCTGATGATCAACGCCGGCATGACGTACTAACGGCCCCGCCGGATGCCACCGGGCCCCAGCTCGGCGACATCCGGCGAAACCGACCTCAAGGCCTGTTCGCGGCCTCGGCCGCCTTGATCAGATCGGCGCCGATTTCGTTTTCGAACTTCGTCCATACCGGGCGCATCGCCTCACGCCATTCGGCGCGCTGTGCCGGGGTCAGCTGGATGATCTCACTCTTGCCGGAATCGGCGATGGCGCGCTTGGCCTTCTGGTTGAGCTCGTCGGCCTGGCGGTTCACCTCCACCGTCACCTCGGCCATGATCTGTTCCAGCTCGCTGCGGACATCCTCGGGCAAGCCACGCCAGAACTGGGTATTGGTGATCACCATGTAATCGATCAGGCCATGGTCGGACTCGGTGATGTACTTTTGCACCTCATGCACCTTCTGGCTTTCGTAATTGGACCAGGTGTTCTCGGTGCCATTGACCACGCCGGTCTGCAGGCCCTGATAGACCTCGGCAAAGCTCATCTTGCGTGGGTTGGCACGCACGGCTTTGAACTGCTCTTCGAGCACCTGCGAAGCCTGCACACGAAACTTCAGCCCGCGCGCATCCTTGGGTTCGCGCAGTGGCTTGTTGGCCGACATTTGCTTGGTGCCGTTGTGCCAATAGGCCAGGCCAGTGATGTTCTTGCCCTCCATGGACGTCAGCAGCGCCTTGCCCTGCGGGCTGCTCTGGAAGCGATCGGCGGCAGCCAGATCATCGAACAGGAACGGCAGGTCGAAGATCTGGATTGGCTTGGCGTACTGTTCGAACTTGGCTAACGAGGGTGCCAACAGCTGGACATCGCCGATCAGCAACGCCTCCATTTCCTTGCCGTCACCGAACAGCGACGAGTTCGGATAGACCTCGACCCTCACCTTACCCGGCAGGCGCTCCTCGGCAAGCTTCTTGAACAGCAGGGCGCCCTGCCCCTTTGGCGTATTGTCCGCCACGACGTGAGAGAACTTGATGGTGATCGGCTCCGCTTGCGCGAAGCCTGCGAGAGTGAACGACAGCGCGCAGGCGAGCGCCTTGAGTTTGTTGCTCAGCATGGAAGTACCCCTTTTGTTGTTGTCGGTTGGTACGTTTCGCGGGCGTTGCGACGGTCAGGGGACCGCTTGCCCCGCACGTTGGAGCAGGCGGCGGGCCCGGCCGACGACAGGCGCATCGACCATCTGCCCATCCACCACGAAGACCCCATCACCGGATGCACCGGCCGCGAGGACGCGTTGCGCCCAGGCCAGTTCATCGACGCTGGGCATCAGCGTTTCGTGCACCACAGCGACCTGGCTGGGGTGAATGCACAGCAACCCGCCGAAGCCCATGTCGCGGGCGTCGGCGGCGAACCGGGCAAGGCCAGGGAGGTCCTTGATGTCGGGAAATACGCTGTCGAGCGGCGGAGCCAGCCCGGCAAGCCTGGACTGCAGCAGCAGCGCATAGCGCGCCTGGTCGAGGATGCGTTCGGCTGCGGCAGTGCCGCTGGACAATCCCAGATCGAGCCCAAGGTCCAGCGAGCCGAAGGACAGCCGCTCGACGCCGGGCGCCTGGGCAATTTCGGCAAGGTTGGCCAGCCCGCGTGCGCTTTCCACGATCGGCCACACCGGCCTGCCGCAGGCTGCGGCCAGGGCGACCTGCACGGCGCTTTCGACTTTGGGCAGCAACACACCGGCGACTCCGGAATGGCGGGCGCAAAGCGCCAGGTCCGCGGCCTGTTCGGCATGCGTCGGTGCGTTGATGCGCACCAGAACGCGAGCCTCCGGCGTGGCAGCCAGGAAGGCGTCAAGGTTGCCTCGAGCCTCGGCCTTGAGATGCTCCGCGACTGCGTCCTCAAGGTCGACGATGACCGCGTCAGCGCCCGCCGCCAGCGCCTTGGGAATGCGCTCCGGGCGGCTCGCCGGAACGAACAACGCAGTGCGGATTATGCGAGTCATAGACGTACCTTTTCAGATGGGTTCGTAGGGCGCAGGCAACCCACCACCATTGCCACGGCGGGACGCACCGTCATGAGCGGGACCATGCAGTGCGGGATGCGCTGAGCCTCCGACCCCACAGGGTGCGGCTGCCCTACCAAGGCCTTCATACCGCGCCCTGCTCATGCAGACGCTGAATATCGGCCGGCGCGTAACCCAGTTCCGCGAGCAACGTGTCGGTGTGCTGACCGAGCGCCGGGATCGGATCCATGCGTGGCGTAAACGCGGCGTTGCGACCAGGGGGCAACAAGGCCGGCACGCGTCCTGACGGGCTGTCCACTTCGCTCCAGCGCCCGCGCGCCTTCAACTGCGGGTGTGCCCAAACACCCGCCATGTCGTTGACGTGTGCATTGGCGATCGAGGCCGCCTCCAGGCGCTCGATCACCTGCTCGGCCGTCAGCTGGGCAAAGGTCTCGACGATGATGGCGCGGAGTTCGGCGCGGTTTTCCGAACGTCTCGCGTTCGTTGAAAAGCGATCATCCCCCGCCAGCGCCGGCTGCAGCAGGACCTTCTCACAGAACAGCCGCCACTCCCGCTCGTTCTGCAATCCCAGCATGACGGTGCCGCCATCGCCTGCGGGAAACGGCCCGTACGGGTAGATGGTGGAATGCGCGGCGCCCGCGCGCGGGGGCGGCGGCGCACCCTCGTAGGCGTAATACATGGGGTAGCCCATCCACTCGACCAGGCTTTCGAGCATGGAGACGTCGACGCGGCTACCCTCGCCCGTTTTGTCGCGCAACATCAGCGCCGAGAGCACGCCGGTGTAGGCGTACATGCCGGCGGCGATGTCGGCGATGGAACACCCGGCCTTGGCCATCTCGTTCTCGCCCGGCCCGCCAGTCACCGACAGGAAGCCGCCTTCGCTCTGGATCAGGAGGTCGTAGGCCTTCTTTTGCTCGTAGGGGCCACCTTCGCCATAGCCGGAGATGTCACAGACGATCAGCCGGGGGAATCGCTCGTGCAACGCCTCGAACGACAGCCCCATGCGCGCGGCGGCGCCCGGCGCGAGGTTCTGCACCAGCACGTCGGCGCGCGCCAGCAGCGCATCGAGCACGTCGCCGGCCTCGGGCGCCTTGAGGTCCAGCGCGACGCTTTCCTTTGAGCGATTGGTCCAGACGAAATGCGACGCCAGGCCGCTTACCCGTTCGTCATAGCCGCGTGCGAAATCGCCCACGCCCGGGCGCTCGACTTTGATCACGCGCGCCCCGAGATCGGCCAACTGACGAGTGCAGAACGGCGCGGCGATGGCGTGCTCAAGGCTGACCACGGTGATGCCGTCGAGGGGGCGGGGTTGGGCTTGGGTGTCGGTCATGTTCGGTTCCTGCAAATTCGGCGTAGGGTGGAAAACGGCAACGCCTTTTCCACGCGTCTGTTCCAGCCCCTGGGGACTCTGGCGTCACTCTGGTGGATGAGGCTTCGCCGTCATCCACCCTACGATTCTTGCCGTTTAGTAGGAGCGAGCTTGCTCGCGATCAGCGAGGACAGGCTTCGCGAGCAAGCTCGCTCCTACAGGTTCTGTATTGCCTAGGCTCACGCGATAACGCCAAGATCATCTGTTTCGCGCAACCGCCAGACCGTGTCGATCAGCACGCCCGCCTCGTCATCGCTGCGCGCCGCGGAGAACTGCACCAGGCGGCGAAATTTGTCCTCCAGCTCGGCGCGGCTCAGCGTGTTGCCCGGGTCGCCCTTCGGCTCGTCGATGGCGCCGTGCAGCGTGCGGCCATCAGCGGTGATCACTTCGACGCGACCGAGCCAGCGTGCCGGGTAGGCGCCATCCACCTCGGGATCGAGCGTCATCGAGACCTTCTCGCGGAACTGGCCGACGCGCGGGTCGCTGAGCGCATGGCTGTGGAATTCGGTCAGGCCGGCCTTGCCGTACAGGGCGATCAGCCCCAGCACGGTGCCCATGGAAAACTTCGCCTGATGCACCGTTTGCGGCTCCGTCACACGGCCCAGCACGTCGATCGCGCCCTGGTGCACACGGGTGGTGATCGAGGCGATGTCATCGGCCCCGAGCCCTTCGCGCTGCATCAACTCGAGCAGTGCATCGGCCGCCGGGTGCGTGTGGCGGCAGGAGGCGTGGAATTTGAACGAGGTTTCGGCCAGCGCCCAGCGCATGCCGAGGCGGTCGGACAGCCTGCTCGGGTCGGCATCACTGGACATACCGGCGGCCATGCCCTGCTCGCCTTCAAGGATGTCCTGCGCGCCGGTCAGCCCGTCACGCGTCAGATAGGCGGCGAGCAACCCATCGGCAGCCGCCTTGGCGGTGTGCAGCTGCTTGGAATCCGCCGCGTCACGGAGAAACTCCCAAAGCCCGGCCGCCTGCGTACCCGCATTACCGTGCAGGTGAGTGAACTGCCGCTGATCGAAGTCCATCAGCTTGCCGACCGCCACGGCTGCGGCCAGCGTGCCGACCGTCGCCGTGGTGTGAAAGATGCGGTAGTGCGAGCGGCCAAGGAATTCGCCGATACGGATGCCCGCCTCGTAGCCGGCGACCGATGCCAGCAAGAGGTCGCGACCAGACTTGCCCAGGTGTTGCGCCGCCGCCAGCGCCGCCGGGAAGACCACGGTAGCCGGGTGCAGCACCGAGCTGTTGTGCAGGTCATCCTGCTCGACCAGATGCGAGCTGGCGGCGTTGATCAGCGCGGCGAAATAGGCCGAGCTGCCGCGACGATTGACCAAAATGCGTGACGGACCGTCCGCCGGGCCCATCGTCTGTGCGTAGCGTTCGAACAAGGGAATGGGGTGCGCGCCGTGGCTGGCGAGGGCCGAGCCGAGCCAGTCGAGAAACAGGTCTTCGGTGCGGGCCAGCACCGCGTCAGGAATCTGCTCGTAACGCAGCCCGGCGAGGAATTCGGTGAGCGCGCGGGTGTGTTGGCTCATGCGGGAAGCTCCAGCGGGTTCGACAGTTCGATGAGGTTGTGGTCAGGGTCGCGCAGATACACCGAGCGGATCAGGCCGGTCGCCCCGGTGCGCTTGACCGGGCCTTCGACGATGGCGACCTGCTGCACTTCAAGATGCGCGATCACCTGCTCCAGCGGCGTGGCGACGATAAAGCACAGGTCAGCCGAACCCGGCGTCGGCCGCGCGGCCTTGGGCTCGAATTCGCGGCCGGCCTGGTGCAGGTTGATTTTCTGGTTGCCGAAGGCCAGCGCCTTGCGGCCCTCGCCGAAGGTCACCGCCTGCATGCCGAGCACGCGGGTATAAAAGTCGACCGTTGCGTCGAGGTCGGCGACGGTGAGGACCAGATGGTCGAGGTGGCTGATATTCATGACGCACGTCCCTCTTTCGTAGGGTGGAAATCGCGAAGCATTTCCACGACCTGTGTCGCCTGTTCGATACGCGTGGAAAAGACCTACGGTCGTTTCCACCCTACGGTCCTGTTGCTTACCTGTAGGAGCGAGCTTGCTCGCGAAGCCGTCCTTGCACCTCGTTCGCGAGCAAGCTCGCTCCTACAATCGCCCTCAAAAACTGCGCGGCAGCTCGAGCAGGTGCTCGGCCACGTACGACAGGATCAGGTTGGTGGAGATGGGCGCGACCTGGTACAGCCGGGTCTCGCGGAATTTGCGTTCGACGTCGTATTCATTGGCGAAACCAAAACCGCCGTGGGTCTGCAGACAGGCGTTGGCAGCCTCCCAACTGGCCTTGGCCGCCAGGTACTTGGCCATGTTGGCCGCGGCTCCGGCGTTGCGCCCGCTGTCGTATTCCTCACAGGCGCGCCAGCGCATCAGGTCGGCCGCTTCCACCTCGATATGCGCCTCGGCAATGGGAAACTGCACCCCCTGGTTCTGCCCGATGGGCCGGCCGAACACGACGCGATCGCGCGCGTACTGCGCGGATTTCTCGATGAACCAGCGACCGTCGCCGATGCACTCGGCGGCGATCAGCGTGCGCTCAGCATTCAGGCCGTCGAGGATATAGCGAAAGCCCTTGCCCTCCTCGCCGATCAGGCTGCTGGCGGGAATTTCCAGGTTGTCGAAGAACAGCTCATTGGTCTCGTGATTGACCATGTTGGCGATCGGCTGGACGGTCAGGCCGTTGCCGATGGCCTCGCGCAGGTCGACGAGAAATATCGACATGCCCTCGGACTTTTTCTTTACCTCGGCGAGCGGCGTGGTGCGCGCCAGGAGGATCATCAGGTCCGAATGCTGGATGCGCGAGATCCACACCTTCTGGCCATTGATGACGTACTTGTCGCCCTGCTTCACCGCCGTGGTCTTGATTTTCGTCGTGTCGGTGCCGGTGGTCGGCTCAGTCACGCCCATGGACTGCAGGCGCAGCTCGCCGCTGGCGAGCTTGGGCAGGTAGTAGCGCTTTTGCTCCTCGCTGCCGTTTCTGAGCAAGGTGAACATGTTGTACATCTGCCCGTGGATGGTCCCGGAGTTGCCGCCGCAGCGGTTCACTTCCTCGAGGATCACCGAGGCCTCGGCCAGACCCAGCCCCGAGCCGCCGAATGCTTCTGGAATCATCGCTGAGAGCCAGCCGGCCTCGGTCATCGCCTTGACGAAGGCTTCCGGGAAGCCCTTCTCCTCGTCGAGCTTGCGCCAGTAGTCGGCGGGGAATTCGGCGCAGAGGGCGCGCACGCCTTCGCGGATGAAGTTCAGTTCTTCGGTCTTGTTCGGTTTCATCTCGGTTCCTTAGAAAAACGGGCGATGGTGTGTAGGCTCGACCTTCCCCCTCACCCCAGCCCTCTCCCTCAGGGAGAGGGGGCTGCTTTTGGCGTTTGGCTGGGCCGACTGCTAACGCCATCATCTTGAAGCCGGCCGGCTGGCTATTTCGCGCGGCCCTGACCACCCTGCAAAATCAGTCCCCTCTCCCCCTTGGGGAGAGGGTTAGGGTGAGGGGCCGGAGTCCCGCCATACACCTCACTCGAATTCCACTTCAGCCTTCTGCGCCAAGCCGTTGTGGTCGCCTGCCCAAAGCTCGGCCTTGCCCGGCGCAACGATGCGCCCGCCCACCTCGAAGGGTTGCGGCACCACCAACGGGCGCAGGCCGCGATAGGTGAAGCGGCGCAGACGGGCGTCGGGGTTGGCGCGGCAGAACGCGCGCAGGTTCAGCGTGGCGATCAGCGGGCCATGCACCACCAGGCCGGCGTAACCTTCGGTCTCGGTGACATAGGGCCAGTCGTAATGAATGCGATGGCCGTTGAAGGTCACCGCCGAATACCGAAACAGCAGCGTCGGGGTCGGTGTCACCGCTTCGCGCCAGTTGCCAGTGATCAGCGCTTCGCTGCTGCGGGTCTTCGGCGGGCTCGGCTCGCGGTAGACGATGTCCTGCTCCTCGCGAATGGCCAGGCGGCCATCCTGCAGGTAGTCGTGCTGTACGGTGACGAAAAGGAGCGAACCAGTGCCGCCGCGCTTTTCCTCAATGCGCGTAATGGTGGAGAAGCGCGTGGCCTCGGCCCCGGCCAGCAGCGGCTCGATGAACTCGACGCGCCCGCCGGCCCACATCCGATTACGGTTATCCGCTGGCGGGAGGAAGCCGCCACGGGCCGGGTGCCCATCCTGCCCCAACCCCGTTTCGGCGAGCGGCTCCTGGAAGAAGCACCACTGCCACAAGGGCGGGAGCGCTTCGCCATGGCCGGGCGTGGCCTGGCCTAGGGTGGCGGCGATGCGCATCAGCAGGTTACGGCTGAGCTGGTCATGGACTTCTTCGGTGCGGCCTATCCAGGCGGTGACGTCGGTCATCTCGGCTTCCGGCTGTGTTGTTGTGTCCAGAGCATGCGCCGCGCCTCGCATTCTGTGAATTTGCATTTCCCGACCCCGGCGTTCGGCTATGCTGAACGCCGAACCCACTGAGTATCGCCATGCATTTCGATCTGCCCGACCTGCGCCTGTTCGTCCATATCGCCGAAAGCCCAAGCCTGACGCAGGGCGCGCGCCGGGCGCACCTGTCTCCTGCTGCGGCTAGTGCGCGAATCAAGGCACTGGAAGCGCAGCTCGACAGCCGCCTGCTCTATCGCGACAGCCGCGGCGTCGAACTCACACCGGCCGGACACAAGCTGCTGCAGCACGCGCGGCTGATTCTCAGGCAGGTCGATTACCTGAAAAGCGAGTTCACCGACCACGGCGCCGATTCGGCGGGTCACATCCGTATTTTTGCCAACACCACGGCGGTAACTGAATTCCTGCCTGAGATTCTTGCGGGCTTTCTTGCCGAGCGGCCAGGCGTGACCGTCGACCTGCAGGAGCGCTTGAGCCGGGACATCGTGCGCGGTGTGCTCGACGGCAGCACCGACCTCGGCATCATCGCCGGGCCGGTCCAGGCGCAGGGGCTCGAGGTGCTGCACTTCAGCACCGACCGGCTGGTGTTGGCCGTTCCGGTCGGCCATCCGCTGGCCAGCGAAGCGCGCGTCGACCTGAGCCGAACATTGGCCTACCAGCACATCGGTTTGCATGAGGGCAGCACGCTGCTGACATTCCTGCGCGATCAGGTGGACCGCCTCGGCGCGACTCTGTCGCTACGCATTCAGCTGTCCAGTTTCGAGGCGGTGTGCCGGATGATCGAGGCGGGAGTCGGCATCGGCATCATTCCTGAATCTGCGGCCAAGCGGCACAGCCGGACGATGCGCCTGGCGCTGGTCGAACTCGACGAGCCCTGGGCTATCCGCGAGCGCAGCATCCTCGTCCGCGAATTCGACGCCCTGCCCGGTAGCGTGCGCGCATTGATTGCCGCTCTCGCCCCGGCCAAACCCTGAGCCACTGCAGCGCTCGACGAACATTTGCGCCTGGCGACTGCCGAAACCGGTACGCATCGCAACTTGGAAGCCCTGCATGGCCACGCCGAACAACCGCCTGTTTCGCCTCTACCAGCGCATCGTCAGCAGCATCGCCTTCTATCCCGCGCTGATTTCACTCGGCCTGGTGCTGTTGTGCGTTGTCAGTATCTGGATAGAGATGACTTACCTGCAGGCCTACAAGGAAGATCTCAAGCTCGGCCTGGTCAACAATGCCGAGAACGCCAGGCTGATACTCGGCACGCTGGTTGGCGGCATCATCTCGCTGATGGTGTTCAGCTTCAGCATGGTGATGGTGGTGCTCAACGCGGCCTCCTCGACGCTCTCGCCGCGTGTGATTCCAAGCCTGATCAGCAGCCGCAATCACCAGTTCATCCTGGGTATCTATCTTGGGACGATCATCGACTCGCTACTGCTGATTCTCACGATTCAGGAAGGCGACGACATCAACATCCCCAGCCTTGGCATCTTTCTCGCGCTGGGGCTGGGCATCATCAGCCTGTGCCTTTTCATCATGTTCATCCGGGAGATTTCCCAGTCGATCCAGGTCGACTTCATCCTCAACAACCTCTTCAAGAAGACGCTAAAGGAACTGGATGTCCTGGAGGCCAAGCTCGATGAGCTGAGCGACCAGCCGCAGTGGCCGGACGACCGGGGCTGGAAGGTGGTCCGCTCGACTCGTGCCGGCTACTTCAAGGCATTCAACAGCGAAGCGGCCAAAGCACTGCTGAAAGAGCACGACCTGTGCATGACCATCCAGGTGCACAACGGTTTTTTCGTGATGCCCGGCCACCCCTTGTTCAGGCTCAATCGCGAAGCCGACGACGAAGTGATCGACACGCTGCTCGATGCCTTTGATTTCTATGTCGAGGAGTACGCGAACCAGCACTACTTCTTTGGCTTCAAGCAGATCACCGAAATCGCCAGTAAGGCGCTCAGCCCCGGCATCAACGACCCGGGTACGGCGATCAAGGCCATCGACATGCTTGGCCTGCTGTTCGCCAAGCGCCTCAAGCTCCCAGACTTCGATGTTGCCTGCGAGCCCGAAGAGCCGCCTCGGCTATACATCCGCGAGCTGGATCTGCCGCAGATGCTCCTGGCCGTGCTGGGCCCACCACGCCACTATGGCGCCGGCGATACACAGGTCGTGCTCAGCCTGCTGCAGTGCTACAAGAACCTGCTGTTTTGCGATCCGGGTGCTGAGACCGAAGCTGTCTTGCTCGCGCATGCGCAAGCCGTGGTCGACGAGGCTTTGGAGCACATTGCCCAGCAACCGGACCGCGAGGCGATAGACGCCGCCATACAGCGGCTCAACGAAGCCATTAGCCACAATAGGCCGCTGGAAAAAACGATATGCGCGGAATCCTGACCGGGAAAAACTGCCCAAGCAGCAACGGGCGGAGCCCAGCGGGGCGCAGCGCCCGCGATTGACGTTTCACGGCAGCCAGCCAGACGAACCGGTTGCCATCACCGTATTACTTGCCTAGGGTTGTTCGACATGAAGTCCTTGATTGCCCCCATCAGTTCGTTGCTGGGCGGAGTAGCTTTGCTGCTGCTCGGTCACGGCCTGCTCAATACACTGCTCACCCTGCGCGGTGTCGCCGAGGGGTATTCGACCGGCCTGATCGGTCTGCTCATGTCCGGCTACTTCGCAGGCTTCCTTGTCGGCACCTGGCTGGCACCCTCCCTGATCCGCCGGGTCGGGCATATCCGCACCTTCGCCTTTTACGCCGCGCTCGCTTCGGTCGCCGTGTTGCTACACGTGATTATCGTCAACCCTTGGGTCTGGCTGGTGCTCAGGGTGATGTATGGCGTCGCGCTGGTCACGCTTTACATGGTCATCGAAAGCTGGCTCAACGCGCAGGTCAGTGGCGAGAAGCGCGGCCAGGTGTTCGCGGTGTACATGGCCGTCAACCTCGGCGCGCTTGCCGCCGCTCAGCAGCTGCTGAGCCTGGACAGCCCGATGAACTTCACGCTGTTCGCGCTCGCCGCCATCCTCGTCAGCGCCGCGCTGATGCCCATCACCCTCACCCGCCAGGCTCAGCCGGCACAGCCGGACATGCCGCCCACCGACCTGCTGCAACTGGCGCGTATCGCGCCGCTGCCGTTGATGGCCGCTGGTATCTCCGGGCTCACCCTGGGCGGTTTTTGGGGCCTGGCGCCTGTGTATGCGTCACAGAGCGGCTTCGATGCCTCTGGCGTCGGCCTGCTGATGAGCGTGACCATCCTCGGCGGCGCCGTGCTGCAGTGGCCTATCGGGCTTTTCTCCGACAAGCATGACCGGCGTCTGGTACTCCTGTGGGTGGTGGGCGTTGGCGCGGCGCTGGCAGTGGCGATGACGCCACTCACCGCTGGCCCTGCCCTGCTGGGCGTGATGTTCCTGTGGGGCGGCCTTGCGTTCTCGATCTATTCGATCGCCGTCGCGCAGATGGTCGACCAGTTGCATCCGGACGAAATCCTCTCCGGCTCCAGCGGCCTGTTGCTCGCCAACGGCTTCGGCGCCGCCTTCGGCCCGGTGGTCGCGGGTGGCCTGATGAGCTTCTTCGGGCCAAAGGCCTTGCCGGTGTTCTTCGCCGTGACGCTGGCCTTCCTCGCACTGTATTCATACTTCCGTGCGCGGCGTGTCTTCGACCTTGTCACCGAGCCGCACGGCCACTTCACGCCAATGCTGCGGACCAGCCCAACCGTGCTGGAGTTGATGCCGGACAATCCGGAAGGCGAAGTCGCCGAGGCGGACGTTCTGGATCAGGGCCAGGTCCCGCGGGACGAAGAGGAGCTGGCTGCCGAGCCCCGTACCGGAACGCATTGATCGAGCGCAACCTGCCGGCAAGCGGCAGGTCCGCCCTGTGTCAGTAGTCCACCTTGCCGCGCCCGGCCTTGATCGCGCCGCGCTTGCTCTTGCCATCCAGGCGGCGCGTCTTCGAACCCAGCGTCGGACGCGTCGGGCGGCGCGCCTTCACCACCTTGTTCACGCTACGGATCAGTTCGGCGAGGCGCTCCAGGGCATCGGCGCGGTTCTGCTCCTGCGTACGAAACTGCTGGGCCTTGATGACGATCACGCCGTCGCCGTTGATGCGGCTGTCGCGCAGTGCCAGCAGGCGCTCCTTGTAGAACTCGGGCAATGACGAGGCATGAATATCGAAACGCAGGTGTACTGCGCTGGAGACCTTGTTGACGTTCTGCCCGCCAGCGCCCTGGGATCGGATGGCGTTCAGCTCGATCTCGGCATCGGGAAGCTGCACGCTGTTGGAAATTTCTAACATCGAACCCTCTGAGTCGGCGCCACGTACGAAGGCGCTTTATTGTCGACGAGTCGCGCCCGCCCGACACGTTTTAACAAGATTTGCCGAACATGAGGACTGGCCGCTTCGGCTACTGTAGCCCGCTCGCAACAGACGGAACCCACGCATGGATTCGATCACCCAGGCTCTTCTCGGCGCCACCGTTCAAGCCTCCCTACTCGGGCGCTGGCAGGGCCGCAAGGCGCTGCTCTACGGCGCCGTACTCGGCACACTGCCTGACCTTGACGTCGTGCTCGACTTCGGCGACGCCATCGCCAACATGACTTACCACCGCGGCTTCAGCCACTCGTTGTTCGTCCTCAGCCTGTTGGCCGTGGCGCTGACCTGGTTGGCGCGGCGGATACGGCCCGACCCAGCGTACAGCGCCAACCGGCTCCTGCTCACTGTGTGGCTGGTGCTCGTCACCCATGTGTTGCTCGACACCTTCACCAGCTATGGCACCCAGCTGTTCTGGCCGCTGACCACGCCGCCGGTTGCCTGGTCGAGCGTGTTCATCATCGACCCGCTGTACAGCGTACCGTTGCTGTTGGCCGTGTTGATCAGCGTCTTCGCCGGCATGAAGGGCCGCCAGCCTACGCCTTCCATCGTCGCACTCGCTATTTCCACGCTGTACCTGGGCTCCACCCTGGCCGGCAAGCAGATGGCCGAGCATCGTGTCGACGCCGCCATGGCTGAGCAAGGCATCCAGGCCGAGCGCGTCTTTAGCACCCCGACGCCCTTCAACAGCCTGCTGTGGCGAGTCATCGTGATTGATGGCGAGGATTACCACGAGGCACTGGTCAGCTGGTTCGACCGGGACCCACCGCAACTGGTGCGCCTGCCCCGTGGCGCCGGGCTCGCCGACGCGCTCGCGGCCTCGCCGCAGCATGCCCGCCTGGAGTGGTTCACCGGCGGCGTGATGCGCTATGACGAGATCGACGACCGCCTGCTGGTGACGGACCTGCGTCTGGGCATGACCGGCTTTCACCCGTTCCGTTTCCCCATGGCCGAGCGTAGCGACGACGGCTGGGCGCTGATCTCCGAGGTGGAGCGGCTGCCCGCCGAGCGTGGCGACCTGGACCGGCTCAAGCTGATCTGGCGACGCATCTGGGCTCAGCAGCCCGCCCTGCCGCTGGCCGAATGGGCAGCGGAACTCGAGCGGCGCTAGGGGCGCCGCCGCTGCTGCCAGCGGCCAATGCCATAGAGCGCCGCACCCAGAGCCATCAACAGCGCCGCCCGCAGCCAGGTGCCGGCGCTCTGCTGGGACAACAGCACCAGGCAAGACAGGATCGCCAACACGGGCAGAACCGTCGGGGTGCGAAAGTGCGGCGTGGCGACGCTGTCCTTGCGCAGCACCAACACGGCGACGTTTGTGGACATGAAGACGAACAGCAACAAGAGCACCACGGTCTCGGCCAGGGCGCGGAGCGTGCCCGTCACAGTCAGAATCATCGCTAGAAGCGTGGTGACGATGATCGCCAGCCAGGGTGTACGCCGCGCAGGCAGCACACGAGTGAGCACCGAAGGCAGCAAGCCCTCGTCGGCCATTCCGTAGGCCAGCCGGCTCGACATGATCATCGTCAGCAACGCGCCATTGGCCACCGCAACCAGCGCCACCGCGGCGAACAGCCAGTCCGGTACGCGATAGCCGGTGGCCCGTACGACATCGAGCAGTGGCGCGGAAGAATCTGCCAACACTGCCGGCGGCAGCACCGCGGTCGCTGCCATGCCGACACCGACATACACAAACCCTGCCACCAACAGTGCACCGAACAGTGCGCGAGGGTAGTTGCGCTGGACATTCTTGACCTCTTCGGCAACGTTCGCCGACACCTCGAAACCGACGAAGGAATAGAACGCGATCAAGGCAGCGCCGAGGACCGCGATGGCGGGAGACACATCGGGTGCGAATTCGAGAACGCGTGAGGGCTCGCCCGCCCCGCCGAGGAGAAAACGAGCCGCCAGCACGATCACGAACAGCAACCCCGACACCTCGATGACCGTCATCACCGCGTTAGCCCCGAGCGACTCCTTGATACCTCGCGCATTGAGCAGTGCGACAAAGGTCAGAAAGACCAGCGCGGTGGGCACCGCCGGCGTATCGAGAAACGCGCCGAGGTAGTCACCAGCGAAGGCCAGCGACAGCCCGGCGGCACTGGTCACGCCAGCCGCAAGCATGCTGAACCCCACCAGAAACGACAGCAGGGGTTTGCCAAAAGCGCGTTCGGCAAACACAGCCGCACCACCTGCCTTGGGGTATTTGGTGACCAGCTCCGCGTAGGACGCCGCCGTCAGCAGCGCGAACCCCAGGGCAACCAGCAAAGGCACCCAGACCGCTCCGCCCGCCTCGCCAGCAATCTTGCCGACAAGCGCGTAGACGCCGGCACCCAGCACGTCGCCAAGAATGAACAGAAACAATGCAGGGCCGGTAATCGCCTGCTTGAGGCGGGACTCACCTGCGACAAATGCCGTGGTTTTCATCTGGCGCGCGCCTCATCTGTGCGGCGGCAGGGGGCGAACGGAAGGGGTTTCAAGCGGGCGTCTCCAGAACATGCAGCGCGATGTGCGTTACATGTCTAGAGCCAAGAGGGATCGCTGGAGTTCAGCTCGGGAAATGACAGGCCAGGACTCGGCCACGGATCGCCGACTGCAGGACGGCCTTTAGGGAATCCCAAAGACCGCCCGGTAGGAGCCCCAACCTCGGGGCGAAGCGCTCTACCCCGGAGCCGCACCCACCTCCCATTCGAGTGCGCGGCTCCCACGGGAGGAACCACAGGATCAGGTGCGGAAGCGCGCCACCAAGCCCTGCAACTCGACACCAAGCCGGGCCAGCTCGGCGCTGGCAGCAGCGGTCTGCTCGCTGCCGCTGGCGCTCTGCTCGCCGATGTCACGCACGCGCGTCACGCTCTCGGAAATGTTCTCGGCCACGGCACTTTGCTGCTCGGCTGCAGCTGCGATCTGCTGGTTCATCTGCTCGATGGTCGACACCGATTCGGTGATGCGGCCCAAGGCGCTGCCGGCCTCGTTGGCCAGGTCGACGGTGTGTTGGGTCAGGTCGCGGCTGGTCTGCATCTGCTCGACCGCCTTCTGCGCGACGCGTTGCAGGTTGCCGATCAGCCCTTCGATTTCCTCGGTCGAGTCGTGCGTGCGCCGCGCCAGTGCGCGCACCTCGTCCGCCACTACGGCGAAACCGCGACCCTGTTCACCCGCACGCGCCGCTTCGATCGCAGCGTTCAGCGCTAGCAGGTTGGTCTGCTCGGCCACGGCGCGAATCACTTCGAGCACAGTGCCGATGCGCCCGCTTTCATTGTTGAGTTCCTCGATAGCCTGGGCCGAATGCTCGACCTCACCGGACAGGCTGCCAATCTGGCCGATCGCTTCCTGCACCACCAGGTCGCCCTGGCGAGCCTGCTGGTCGGCTTCGCGCGCTGCCAGCGACGCCTGCTCAGCATTCTGCGCGACTTCCTGCACAGTCGCGGCCATCTCATGCATGGCCGTGGCGACCTGTTCAGTTTCGACACGCTGCTTCTGAACGCCTGCGCTGGTTTGCGCGGTGACAGCCGACAGCTGCTCGGCCGCCGTCGCGATCTGGCTAACGCTGCCACCAATTCGGCCAATCAATCCACGAAGGCTGTCGGTCATGCCATACATAGCGTGCTGCAATTGGCCCAGCTCGTCGCGACGGCTCACCTTTTGCGATTGGGTCAGATCACCATCGGCCACGCGCTGCGCCAGCTGCACGGTGTAGCGAAGCGGCACGACGATCATGCGCGAGATCAGCGTCGCCGCGGCGATACCGATGACGACCGCCAATAGCCCGATGACGGCGAGCAGCATGTAGGCGTTGCTGCGCTGCGCCTGCATCGCCTCGGTCGCCTCGCCAAGCGCCTCATTAGCGGTATCGAGGATGCGCTGGGCCTGCCGGACCATGTCCTGCTCCAACGCGATGCGCGAAGCACGGCTGTTGCGGAATTCGTCGAAGGCCTGTTTGTAGCTGGCCAGTGCGGCAATTGCACCATCCATCGTGGCCTTCTGGTCGTCGTCGAGCCAGGTCTTGAGGCTGGTGCCGATGGTGGTCACATCGTCGTAGGCTTCACTCCACCGGGTGATCGCTTCCTCAGAGTTGTTGGCGATGAAGACGTTTTCGAAGGTCCGCAGGTCGAGGATTTTCTTGGTCAGGCCTGAGGCTGCTTCGGCAATGGTCAATGGGTCGCTACCTCTGAGGCGGTCGCCCTCAAGACGCAGCACTCGTACCGCGTCGTACATGTCCAGCTCGATGTATTCAAATTCTTCGCGACTCTTCTGGGCCGCCTCGGCCATGCGCTCGCGCAGTTGGGCGCCGCGGTCGATCAGCCGGCCGTAGTCGGAAAACTCCGTGGCGTATTCGGCGGCGTCGCTGCGAATGCGCTGCAACAGTTCCTGCTCGTGCTCGTCGGAGCGCTCGGTCAGCTCATCAAGTTCGTTGTTGAGCCGGTCCAGTGTGCTGCGCAGGGCTGTCGCGGAGGCTTCGCTGCGGGTCAGCGCGTAGTCGCGCTCCAGGCCGCGGGCTTCGAGGATCGCCGCGTTGATGCGCGAGAGCTGGTTCGTCTGGTACGAACGGGACAGGATCGAGTCCACTGCATAGAAGCCGGTGCCGGCGACACCCAGGGTCAGCAACAAGACCATGGCGAAGCCAAGCAACAGCTTCTTGCCTACGGAAAGGTTGGCGAAGAGATCGGACTGCATCTGAAATTCCTAGTTGAAGGGAGGCGCACCCAAGGAGTCGGCAGGTGGCGGAGAAAGTTGAACAAGAATTCAGACAGATTTAATCAGGCATTGATGGCACAGTGCCGGCAACTCGTATCGACAGTCACAGGCCGTGCAGGAAGATGCGTTCAATGCTGCTGCAAATGCCCATAAAGCCTGGCGTAGAGCCCGCCGTCGGCGATGAGCTGCTGGTGATCACCCTGCTCGGCAATGCGTCCGGCATCGAACACCAGCACCCGGTCGGCCTGTTTCACCGCTGATAGGCGATGGGCGATGATCAGCGTCGTGCGGCCTTGCAGGAAGCGGTTCAGTCCCTGATGCAATGCGTATTCGGTCGCCGCGTCCAACGCTGAGGTGGCTTCGTCGAGAATCACCACCTTGGGCTCGGCCAGCACCATGCGCGCCACGGCCAGGCGCTGGCGCTGGCCGCCGGACAAGCGCACCCCGGAGCGCCCCACGATGCTGTCCAGCCCAGCCGGCAATTGACGAATGGTGTCGGCCAACTGCGCTATTTCCAGCGCGTGCCAGCACGCCTGGTCGTCGCGCTCACGGCCCATCAGCAGATTGGCGCGCACGCTGTCGTTGAACAACGCTGGGTGCTGCAGTACCACGGCGACGTTGTCGCGCACCGTGCCCAGACCGATTGCCTCGATCGGCACACCCCCAAAGTGGATCTGCCCGGCCTGGGGCTGATAGAGGCCCAGCAGCAGCTGGACCAGCGTGCTCTTGCCGCCACCGCTGGCACCAACGATGGCGACCTTCTCTCCCGCCTCGATGGTCAGATCCAGCCCTTCCAGCACGGGTTCGTCCTGGTAGGAGAAGCGCAGATCCCGCACCTCGATCTTCACGGTATCGCACCCGGCGAAGGGGTCCCGGCCGCCGGCGTACTGGGGCTCGTCCGAGCGCGCCAGAAGCTGGTTGATACGCCCCAAAGCCCCGCCGGCGGCGTAATAGGCATACTGCAGATTGAGCAGTTGTTCGACCGGGCCGATCATGAACCAGAGGTAGCTGAATACGGCGAGCATCTGGCCAATCGAGAGGTCCGAAAGCAGCACCGTGAGCATCGCCGCAGCGCGGAAAATATCGATGCCGAACTGAAACAGCAGCCCGCTGGCGCGGTTCGAGGCGTCCGTCTTCCATTGCGAGGCAACGGCATGATCGCGAACCTCCCGCGCGCGCAGGCCGAGCCGGCCGAGAAAGAAGCCCTGGCGATTACCGGCGCGCACTTCCTGGATCGCGTCCAGCGTTTCGGTGAGTGCCTGGGTGAACAACGACGTGCTGTCGTTTTCCAGTTTCTTCAGGTGTTTGACGCGCTTGCCCAGCTGCACCGTGGCATAGATCACCAGCGGGTTGAACAGCAAAATCAGCATCGCCAGTTGCCAATGCATCCAGATCAGGATGGCCGCCGTGCCGGCGATCGACAGCAGCGCGACGAGCAACCGGCTCAGGGTTTCGCCGATGAATTTGTCGATCGTCTCCAGATCAGTGACCAAGTGCGCGGCTACGGTACCGCCGCCAAGGCTTTCATATTCGCTCAGGGAAATGCGCTTGAGCCGCTCGATCAGCCGAATGCGCACGCGATAGACGAGGTCTTTCGACAACCGTGCGAACAGCCGCGCCTGGAGCACGTTGAAAACCAGCGCGCAAGCCCTGAGCAGCAGCGTGACGCAGAGCATCAGGGCAATGTAGCCGATCGCCGTTTGCCAGCCGGCCGGCAGGAAGCGGTCCATCACGCGCAACGCGGTATCGCCCTGCCCCAACAACACCTCGTCGACGAGCAGCGGCAACAACAACGGGATCGGTACGCTGCAAAGCGTCGCCAGCACCGCCACCAGGTTCGCCAGTACCAGCGACCGGCGATGGCGCAGCGCGAGACGGCGGATCTCCGCCCAGCTGAGCTGGTCAGGCATTCAGGTTGTGCTCCAGCCAGCGCTGTAGCAGCGGCGCCAATGCCTCGAGCGGCTGATATCCGTTGGTGAGCAATGCGAGCTGGCCCTGATGCTCGGCGAGCAGCGTCGGGAAGCCAGCGATGCCCAGGTTACGCGCCCATTCGAAATCGGCAGCGGTCTCGTCACGCGCGGGCTGCGAGCTGAACTGCTCGGAAAATTCGATCCTCGGTATGCCAGCGGACTCGGCCAGATCCAGCAGCTCGGGTGGCAGCGTCACGTTGCGCCCTTGCACATAGAACGCCTGTTGAATCAGGCCGACCAGGCGCCAGGCGCTGTGCGGATCGAGCCGGCGGGCGGCCACCAGTGCCCGGCAGGCTGGTTCGGTGTCGTAGACCAGCCCGTCGGGCAGGCCTGCTTCGAAGTTGAACGGCTGGCCGGTCGCCTCGTGCACCGCGCGCCAGTAGGACGCCGTGCGGTCCCGTCCGGCCTGGTCCATCGCCGTAAGCTCGTGTCGCAGGCCGCCGACGACCAGGTCGGTCGATACGCCCTGGGAAGCAGCTTGCTCCATGAGCGCATCGACGACCGGGGCGAAGCCCCAGCACCAGGAGCACATCGGGTCCATCACGTAGATCAGTCGAGTGCTCATGGCGGCTCCGGTAGGCGTCAGGCGGATGGGATCAAGCGTCCTGCTTTCGGTAGTTGTAGCCGATCGGATGCGGCTGGTTGCGCTGGAGCGCCAGTTCGATCTGCTTCTGCCGCTCGCGCGCGCTGGTGCGCGTCTTCTCGCTGAGCGTATTCCAGCAGTGTGGGCAGCTGATGCCAGGGACATAGTGTTCCGACTGGCGGTCTTCGGCGGAAATCGGCAAGCGGCAGGCGTGGCACTGGTCGAAATCGCCCTCGCTAAGGTCATGGCGGACCGTCACCCGGTTGTCGAACACGAAGCAATCGCCCGTCCAGCGGCTCTGCTCCTGCGGTACCTCTTCGAGATATTTGAGGATGCCGCCCTTGAGGTGATAGACCTCTTCGAAGCCTTCGCCGAGCATGTAGCTGGACGCCTTTTCGCAGCGAATGCCGCCGGTGCAGAACATGGCGACCTTCTTGTGCCGGGCCGGGTCGAAATTCGCCTTGATGTAGTCGGGAAACTCACGGAAGGACTTGGTCTGCGGATCGATCGCGCCGTCGAAGGTGCCGATGGCCACCTCATAATCGTTACGGGTGTCGATCAGCAGAACCTCGGGATCTTCGATCAGCGCGTTCCAGTCCTGCGGCTCGACATAGGTGCCGACGCGTTGATTGGGGTCCACGCCTGGAACGCCGAGGGTGACGATCTCTTTCTTCAGTTTGACCTTGGTGCGATAGAACGGCTGCTCGTCGCAGAAGGACTCCTTGTGGTCGATATCGGCCAGGCGCGCGTCCTGGGCGAACCAGGCGAACAATGCATCGATGGCCTGGCGAGTGCCCGACACCGTGCCGTTGATGCCTTCTTCGGCGAGCAGCAAGGTGCCCTTGATGCCATTGGCCTCGAGCACAGCCAGCAACGGCTCGCGCAATTCGACATAGTCCGGCAGCGAAACGAACTTGTAGAGCGCCGCGACGACGATCTTCTGGGTCATGAATTCATCCTGCAGTAGTCGCCCACGTAAAGGGCGGACTGGGAAAAAGAAAAACCGGCCATACGGCCGGGGCGCGAATTCTAGCAAAAGGCGGTTCCAAGCCGAAGGCACCTGCTATCGGGGCGCACTGAGCTCGTACCGCGAGTGCCAGCGCCGCTTACCGCTGCACGATCACAGATCGTGCTTGCTGCCACCGCGGCAGGTGGGCGAATCCGGTGCGCTGCCTTGTTCTGCCCATTCGGCGGGCGTGTAGGTGTGCAGGGCCAGCGCGTGGATCTGCTGCATCAGATCGCCCATGGCACCGTACGCCTTCTGGTGCCGCTTGACGGCGTTCAGCCCGGCGAACTGCTCGCTGACGATGACCGCCTTGTAGTGGGTTTCCTGTCCGCGGCTGTGCATGTGGCTTTCGTCTTGCACGTCCAGGAACTGAGGGGCCAAGGCTGCGTTGAGGGTGGTTTCAATGGTGGCGAGTTTGCTCATCGAGCGCGTGCTCCGTCAGGGCTTCTTGGGGGCGAGTTCGTTGGTCATGTCGGTGAGCAGCTTGTTCACCTGCGGCACTGCGCTCTCCA
The DNA here is from genome assembly GCF_051486945.1 of Stutzerimonas chloritidismutans. GTDB lineage: Bacteria > Pseudomonadota > Gammaproteobacteria > Pseudomonadales > Pseudomonadaceae > Stutzerimonas > Stutzerimonas chloritidismutans_B. The sequence continues at coordinate 925,586 of NZ_JAHVDX010000001.1, forward strand.
GCTTGGCCTGGGTGACCTGGGCCGAGCGGGCATTGAGTTGCGGCAGGCGGCTCAGCATCTTGCGTCCGAGCTCGGACTGGTAAAAGGCGTTCAGGTCGGCCAGCTCCTGTTCGGTGAAGGCCTCGGTGTAGAGCGTGACGAGGTCGGGTTTAACCTGCTCCCAGCCGATCGCTTTATCAAGCGCAGCGTCAGCCTGCGACTGGTAGCGCTCGAGCAAGGCACGCTTGTCTTCCGGCGCGCCGGCTTGAGCGAAACGCTCTGCAAACATCTGCTGGACTTGGGCATAGACCGGCACGGAAAGGCGATCGGCATTGACCAGCTCGAGGAATTGTTCGGCCTTGGCCGCGTGGCCGGCCTGGTCAGCGCTGGCCTGCGTGCTGAAGATCGGCAGCAGCAGCGCGCCGCAGAGGCCGATTTTACGAACGAGATGCATGAGGTGTTCCTTGATGTCTGGCAAGTGGGCTCGACGCGCATTCTGCGCGCCAGGCTCTGAACCCTCAACATCGGCGGCCGGGCGGATTGAACCTGTGCCGTCGAGCGGAAACCTAACAGGCATATCTCAGCGATGGAGCAGGTCATGACACGCACCGAAACCGACAGCCTAGGCCCAGTTGAAGTACCGGAACAGGCGTACTGGGGCGCACAGACGCAGCGTTCACTCGGTAATTTCGCCATTGGCGACCAGCGCATGCCGCTCGCCGTTTGCCACGCCCTCGCCCTCATCAAGAAAGCCGCGGCGCGGGTCAACGACCGCATCGGCGACCTGCCACCGGAAATTGCCCGGCTGATCGAACAGGCCGCCGACGAAATCCTTCACGGCCAACACGACGACCAGTTCCCCCTCGTGGTCTGGCAAACCGGCAGCGGCACCCAGAGCAACATGAATGTCAACGAAGTGATCGCCGGCCGTGCCAACGAACTGGCCGGAGGCAACCGTGGCGGAAAAAGCCCGGTGCATCCCAACGACCACGTCAACCGCGCGCAGAGCTCGAACGATTGTTTCCCGACGGCGATGCACATCGCCATCGCCAAAGCGGTCCACGAGCAGCTGCTGCCCGCGATCACCGAGCTGTCCGGCGGTTTGGCCGAACAGGCTGCGCGGCACAACGGGCTGGTCAAGACCGGCCGTACACACATGATGGATGCAACACCCGTCACCTTCGGCCAGGAGTTGTCGGCCTTCGTCGCGCAGATCGACATTGCCGAGCGAGCGATCCGCCAGGCGCTGCCGGCCGTTTATGAACTGGCTCAAGGCGGAACCGCCGTCGGCACCGGCCTCAATGCACCGCATGGTTTCGCCGAGGCGATTGCTGCCGAGCTGGCCGCCCTCTCCGGCTTGCCGTTCGTCTCGGCACCGAACAAATTCGCGGCGCTTGCGGGGCACGAGCCGCTGGTGGCGCTATCCGGCGCGCTGAAGACGCTCGCCACCGCGCTGATGAAGATCGCCAATGACCTTCGCCTGCTCGGCTCCGGCCCGCGTGGCGGTTTCGCCGAGGTGCGCCTGCCGGCCAACGAGCCCGGCAGCTCCATCATGCCAGGCAAGGTCAACCCGACGCAGTGCGAAGCACTCTCGATGCTGGCGTGCCAGGTGATGGGCAACGATGTGACCATCGGCTTTGCGGCAAGCCAGGGCCACCTTCAGCTCAACGTCTTCAAACCGGTCATCGTGCACAACATGCTGGAGTCGATCCGGCTGCTGGCCGATGGCTGCCGCAACTTCAACACCCATTGCGTAGTGGGCATGGAGCCGGACGCCGGTCGCATGGCCGAACATCTGGAGCGCGGCCTGATGCTGGTCACCGCACTCAACCTGCACATCGGCTATGACAAAGCCGCCGAAATTGCCAAGAAAGCCTACGGCGAAGGCATCACGCTGCGTGAGGCCGCGCTGGGGCTGGGCTATCTCAGTGACGAGGAATTCGATCAATGGGTGCGGCCGGAAACCATGCTGGGCTCAGGCCAGCACGGCTGATCGCCTGCCCTGCGGCATGAGCTGCAGGGCAGCGCTTCACAACCGTCAGCGCACCGCTTCGAACAGACCGGACGCGCCCATGCCGCCGCCAACGCACATGGTCACCACGCCGTAACGCAGGTTGCGGCGCTGCAGTTCACGGATGAGGTGGCCAGCAGTGCGCGAACCCGTCATACCGAACGGGTGGCCGATGGAGATGGAGCCGCCGTTGACGTTGAACTTCTCGTTATCGATGTCCAGCGTGTCGCGGCAGTACAGGCACTGCGAAGCGAAGGCCTCGTTGAGTTCCCACAGATCGATGTCACCCACCTGCAGCCCGCGCGCTTTAAGCAGACGCGGCACCGAATACACCGGCCCGATACCCATTTCGTCGGGCTCGCATCCGGCCACGGTGAAGCCGCGGAAGAAGGCGCGTGGCTTAAGGCCAAGCTCGATGGCCTTGTCCAGGCTCATGACCAGCGTCATCGAGGCGCCGTCCGACAATTGCGAAGCGTTGCCAGCGGTAACCGAGCCGTCTTCGGCGAAGACTGGCTTGAGCGCCGCCAGGTTCTCGAGGGTCGTGTCCGCGCGGTTGCAGTCATCGCGGTCGACGACGCCGTCGTGCTCGGTGCGCGCACCCGTGGCCTTGTCTTCAGTGTAGTAACGGACGTTCATCGGCACGATTTCGTCCTGGAACAGCCCCTCGGCCTGGGCACGTGCAGTGCGTTGTTGGCTTTGCAGCGAATACGCATCTTGCTGATCGCGGGTGACGTTGTAGCGACGGGCGACCAGTTCGGCGGTCTGCCCCATGCTGTGGTAAAGACCGGGAACGCGCTCCTGCAGGATCGGGTTGAAGAGGTTGTCGGTGTTTTTGCTCTTGGCGGTCAGCGTGATGGACTCGACGCCACCGGCCACGATGACGTCGCTGCAACCGGAAGCGATCTGGTTCGCCGCGATGGCGATGGCCTGTAGGCCCGAGGAGCAGAAGCGGTTCAGCGTCATGCCTGCGCACTGGATGCCAAGGTTCGACAACACCGCCACGTTGCGGCCGATGTTGTAGCCCTGCGCACCTTCGTTGGAGCCGGCGCCAACGATGCAGTCTTCGACCAGCGCCGGGTCGAGGTCGTTGCGCGTCAGCAGCGCGTTGACGCAATGAGCCGCCATATCGTCGGGACGGGTCATGTTGAACTTGCCACGGAAGGACTTGGCCAGGCCGGTCCGTACGCTGTCGACGATCACTACTTCACGCATGGCATACCTCGGATAGGTGTCGGACGCCGCACCGCGGGCGATGGGCCGTCTGTTGGATTGTGACCGGAGCATAGTTCCAGCCAATCGCCCAGCGCGACGACCATTCAGCGCGGATATGGCCGGCCATGGCGGCTGATTTCAGCCGTCTTTGAGGGCCGCTTCCAGCCGGTCGTTGAGGGTCCGTAGCACCTTGACCCGGGCGAAGCGCTTGTCGTTGGCCTCTACCAGCGTCCAGGGCGCGATTTCGGTGCTGGTGCGATCGACCATGTCCGCGACGGCGTGATCGTAGTCGTCCCATTTGTCGCGGTTGCGCCAATCTTCCTCGGTGATCTTGAAGCGCTTGTGCGGCGTTTCCTCGCGGGCCTTGAAACGCTCGAGCTGCGTATCCTGGTCGATCGATAGCCAGAACTTCACCACAACGATATCGGCCTCGACGAGCTGCTCTTCGAACTCGTTGATCTCGGTGTAGGCGCGCAGCCACTCGTCCGGCGAGCAGAAGCCCTCGACCCGTTCGACGAGCACCCGGCCGTACCAGGAGCGATCAAAGATGGTGAATTCGCCACGCCCCGGGACGTTGCGCCAGAAGCGCCATAGCCAGGGCTGCGCCAGCTCATCTTCGCTGGGCGCGGCGATTTGCACGATGCGATAGAGCCGTGGATCGAGCGCACCCGTGACGCGGCGGATGGCACTGCCCTTGCCAGCCGCGTCGTGGCCCTCGAATAGCGCCAGCACGCCGCGCTTGCGCATGCGCCGGTCACGCAACAGCTGGGACAGCCGCACCTGCTCGTCGAACAGCTGCGCCTTGTAATCGTCCTTACTGAGCCGCTGCTCCATGTCGAGGCTGCCGAGCAGGCTGAGGCGATCGAGGTTAAGGTCAAGCGAGGCCGTGTGTGGCTGCGCCGGCTGCCCCCGCTCGCAGGCCTCGAGCGCCGCATGCAAACCCTCGAGCAGGATGCGGCCGGCAGTCAGGCTGCGGTAGCGCTCGTCGCTGCCCTCGATGACGTACCAGGGCGCGAAGTCGCGGCTGCTGCGCCGCAGTACCAGTTCGCCGTAGCGCACGAACTTGTCGTAGGTCTTGGACTGCTGCCAATCCAGCGGGCTGATGCGCCAGCTGTGCAGCGGGTCGTCCTTGAGCGAGTCGAGGCGCTTGAACATCTGCTTCTTCGACAGGTGAAACCAGAACTTGAAGATCAGCATGCCCTCATTGCACAGCATGCGCTCGAGCCGCTGGGCGCGATCGGTGGCCAGCTCCAGGTCGACCTTGCCGATGCGTCCGTGGACGCGATCCTGCAGCATCTTGCTGTACCAATTGCCAAAGAAGATGCCTGTCTGCCCCTTGGGCGGTAGCTTGCGCCAGTAGCGCCACGCCGGCGGATGGGACAGCTCCTCGTCAGTCGGCACGTCGAAGCTGTCGACGCGGATCAGGCGCGGGTCCATCCACTCGTTGAGCAACTTGATCGTTTCGCCCTTGCCTGCACCTTCAATGCCGTTGATCAGGATCAGCACCGGAAACCGTGCCTGCTCGCGCAGACGGTACTGAGCCTGCAGCAAGGCCTCGCGCAGCGCGGGAACCTCGGATTTGTAGGTGTCCTTGTCGATGGTGTGGCCAATTTCCGCAGACTCGAACATCGCATTCTCCCGGACGGTGGTTGCGCTAACCCTAGCAGTTGGCCAGGGCATGCTGATTTTCTACATCGTGCTGGCGATGCGACAAAGCGCGCCCGCAGGAGGTTTCCGCCGGCTGATAGAATCGCCGCCTTTCGCTTCAGGACGCGCCCGATGCCCGCTCCCTCCTCCGCCGACTTCCAGCACGCTGAACTCGAATGGGACGAGAATGGCCAGCCCCAGTCCCGCCACTATGGCGATGTCTATTTCTCTCGAGCGTCCGGCATCGAGGAGACGGACCACGTCTTCATCCAGCCGAACCGCCTGCAAGAGCGCTTCACGGCGCTGCGAGCAGGCGAACGGCTGGTGATCGGCGAGACGGGCTTTGGCACTGGCCTCAACTTTCTCTGCGCCTGGCAGCGTTTCGAACGCCTCGCACCGGTCGGCGCCACGCTGCACTTCATCAGTGTGGAAAAGCACCCACTGACCGCTGCAGACCTGCGCCGCGCGCTATCGCTATGGCCGGCGCTCGCGCCATTGGCCGAGCAGCTGCTTGACCAGTACGTCGCGATCAATCCGGGTTTTCAGCAGCTGCGATTCGGTCCAGTGGTGCTGACATTACTGGTCGGCGATGCGCTGGAAATGCTCGGGCAACTGGACGCCCAGGTCGATGCCTGGTTTCTGGACGGCTTCGCCCCAGCAAAGAACCCGGATATGTGGCAGCCGGCACTCTTCAATCAACTGGCACGCCTGAGCGCACCGGGTGCCACGCTCGCTACCTTCACCAGCGCAGGGCTGGTACGCCGCGGCTTGCAGGCGGTGGGGTTCGAGGTGGAGCGCATTCAGGGCTTTGGCCATAAGCGCGAAAGCCTTCGCGGTGCGCGGATCGATGCGCTTCCCCAGGCGGAGAAGCCCTGGTTCGCCCGGCCGGCCCGTCAACCCGGGCCGCGCAAGGCCCTGATCATCGGAGCGGGACTGGCTGGATGTGCAAGCGCGGCGAGCCTGGCGGCACGTGGCTGGGACGTCACCGTTCTGGAACGGCATGCCGATATCGCCGCCGAGGGATCCGGCAATCCGCAGGGCGTGCTCTATCTCAAACTCTCGGCGCATGGCACCCCACTGTCACGCCTAGTCGTCAGCGCCTTCGGCTACACCCGCCGATTGCTGGAGCATCTGCAGCAAGGGCGCGATTGGGACGCCTGCGGCGTGCTGCAACTGGCCTTCGATGAAAAGGAAGCGGCGCGCCAGGCCGAACTGGCCGGCGCCTTCCCACCCGGTCTACTACGCCGCATCGAACGCGACGAGGCCGAGCGGCTCGCCGGCGTGGCGCTCGGCAGCGGCGGCCTGCACTTTCCCGATGCCGGCTGGGCACACCCGCCGGCGCTGTGCCGATGGTTCGTGAAACAGCCGGGCATCACCGTGCTGCGCCATCACGAGCCGCTCGAACTGCGACGAGAAGGTGGCCATTGGCAAGCCCTCGATGACGGAAATGTGCTCGCCGAAGCGCCTGTGGTTGTGATCAGCGGCGCTGCCGACGCAGCCCGCTTCAGCCAGGCCGCCTGGCTGCCGCTCAAGCGCATCCGCGGGCAGATCACTGCTCTGCCTGCCACGGCACGCAGCGCAGGGCTGGGCACCGTGCTGTGCGCCAAAGGCTATGTCGCGCCGCCGCGCGACGGGGTCCATACATTAGGGGCGAGCTTCAATTTCGCCGACGCCCATCCCGAGCCGAGTGAGGCCGAACACCGTGCCAACCTCGCCATGCTCGACGAGATATCCGCCGAGCTGAGCGATCGGCTGGATACCAGCAACATGCCCGTCGAGGCGTTGCAAGGGCGTGTCGCCTTTCGCTGCACCAGCCCCGATTACCTGCCAATCGTAGGGCCGCTAGCCGACCCGCAACCTTTCGCCAGCCACTATGCCATCCTCGGCAAGGACGCCCGCCAGGTGCCGGACCTGCCCTGCCCCTGGCTCGACGGGCTCTTCATCAATACCGCCCACGGCTCGCGCGGCCTGATCACCGCGCCGCTGTCCGGCGAACTCTTGGCCGCCTGGGTCGACGGCGGCCCGCTGCCGCTACCGCGCGACATTGCCGAGGCGTGTCACCCCAATCGCTTCCTGCTGCGCCGAGTGATTCGCCGCGAGTGAAGACGCCTGGACGCGCACTCAACCGCAGCGAAAGGGTTCGTCCCAAAAGGGCCGGTTGATCTCGGTTTCGATGTCGGCGCGGCTGAGGCCGATGTCCTTCAGCGCATCGTCGCTGAGCGCAGCCAGCTGCCGACGCTGACGCGACAGTGCCGACCAGCGCCGCAATAGCTGGGCGACCGCCCGCGCCAGAGCCAGTGGCGAGCGAACACGCGGGGCATCGAGGCAATTGTGGACCAACGTCTGGCTTTTCATGACGGCACCTCCTGGTGGATGGCGCCAGTCTCCCGCCCGGCTTATGATCAATCCAACGAATGTTTCTGATGGCGTCCATCTTGGAGATTGATGAATGGCCCACTACCCCAGCATCGATGCAGAGTTACTGCGCAGCTTTGTCGCCATTGCCGATCACGGCGGATTCACCCGTGCCGCCGAAGCCGTCAACCGCACCCAGTCGGCGATCAGCATGCAGATGAAACGCCTCGAGGAAGACGTGCTACAGCGCCCGCTGTTCGAGCGCGAAGGCCGCCAGGTGCGGCTGACCGCCGAAGGCCAGGTCCTGCTCGGCTATGCGCGGCGCATCCTCAAGCTGCACGGTGAGGTGCTGACGACACTGCGCGAGCCGCACATGGTCGGCTCGGTGCGTATCGGCACGCCAGACGACTACGTGATGCGCTTCTTGCCGGGCATTCTGTCGCGCTTCGCGCAAGCGTACCCGTTGGTCCAGGTCGAGGTGCATTGCGAGCCGTCCTACCAGCTACTGCAACGTCGCGACCTGGACCTGACCATCGTCACCCGCGAACCGGGCACCGAGATTGGCCAACTGCTGCGCCGAGAGCGCTTCGTCTGGGCCGAGGCGCCGGGCTTCAACACGCACGAGCAGCGCCCGATGCCACTGGCGATGTTCAACACCGAATGCTTCTGCCGCGCCTGGGCCTGCAACGCGCTGGACGGCCGGGACATTGCCTACCGGGTCGCCTATACCAGCCCGAGCCTGTCGGCGCTCATGGCGATCGTCGGCGCCGGGCTGGCAGTGACGGCGCAATTCCAGAGCCTGGTGTCGTCGGACATGCGCATCCTCGGCGAAGCCGAAGGCCTGCCGGAACTGCCGCTGAGCAGTATCGTGCTGCTGCGTAGCGAGCGTAACCCGTCGAAGGTCAGCGAGGCCCTGGCCGAGCACATTGTCGAGGGTTTTCGCCTGTAACCCGCGCTCCCAGGCGATGCTCCGGGACGGTGCAGCCGGGCCGAAAAACCTGAACTCACCCGCCGCTTGCCAGTCACACCCTCATTGGCAAAACCCGGTAAGGATCCTATGTGCGGCATAGCTGGCGAACTTCGTTTCGATAATCAACCGGCCGATCTGGCCGCGGTTGAACGCATCACTCAACATCTCACTGCCCGCGGCCCTGACGCCTGCGGCTTCAACAGCCAAGGTCCGGTCGCGCTCGGCCACCGGCGGCTGAAGATCATGGACCTGTGCGAGGCATCGGGGCAGCCGATGATCGACTCGGCACTGGGCCTGTCGATGGTCTTCAACGGCGCGATCTACAACTACCCTGAACTGCGCGCCGAACTCGAAGCGCTGGGCTACAGCTTCTTCTCCGGCGGCGACACCGAGGTGCTGCTCAAAGGCTTCCACGCGTGGGGCGAGGCCCTGTTGCCGCGCCTGAACGGCATGTTCGTCTTCGCCATCTGGCAGCGCGACGTCCAGGAACTGTTCGTCGCCCGTGATCGCCTGGGCATCAAACCGCTGTATTTCTCCAAGACCAACGACCGCCTGCGCTTCGCTTCGACACTGCCCGCGCTGCTGCAGGGCGGCGACATCGCCGGGGTACTGAACCCGGTCGCGCTTAACCACTACATGAGCTTCCATGCGGTGGTGCCAGCCCCCGACACTCTCATCGCCGGCATCGAGAAGCTGCCCCCGGGCACCTTCATGCGTATCGACGCCAAGGGCAACGCCAGCCAGCACCGCTGGTGGCAGCTGGAGTTCGGCGCGCGGGCTGACGAACAAAACTACAGTTTCGAGGACTGGCAGGAACGCACCCTGAGTGCGCTACGCCAATCCGTCGCTCTGCGCCAGCGCGCCGCGGTGGATGTCGGCGTACTGCTGTCCGGCGGGGTCGATTCCAGCCTGCTGGTCGGTTTGTTGCGCGAGGCTGGCGCGGCGGACAACCTGCTGACCTTCTCCATCGGCTTTCAGGATGCCGGGGGCGAGCGCGGCGACGAGTTCAAGTATTCCGACCTGATCGCCAACCACTACCAGACACGCCACCACCAGTTGCGTATCCAGGAAAAGGAAATTCTCGAGCAGTTGCCGGCCGCGTTCCGGGCAATGAGCGAGCCGATGGTCAGCCACGACTGCATTGCGTTCTACCTGCTGTCACGGGAAGTCTCCAAACATTGCAAAGTGGTGCAGAGCGGCCAGGGCGCCGATGAACTGTTCGCCGGGTACCACTGGTATCCGCAAGTCGATGGCGCCCAGGATCCGGTGGCGGCCTACCTCCAGGCATTCCGCGACCGCAGCTACGGGGAATACACCGAGACCGTGCAGCAGCAATGGGCCAAAGGCGATTTCTCTGGCGATTTCGTGCGCCAGCATTTCGCCCAGCCTGGCGCCGAAGCCGCGGTCGACAAGGCGCTGCGCATCGACAGCACCGTGATGCTGGTCGACGATCCGGTCAAGCGTGTCGACAACATGACCATGGCCTGGGGCCTGGAAGCGCGCGTGCCCTTCCTCGACCACAACGTAGCCGAGCTCTCGGCACGCATTCCGGCCAAGTACAAGCTGCCCGACGGCGGCAAGTACGTGCTCAAGGAAGCCGCACGCAAGGTGATCCCCGCCGAGGTGATCGACCGGCCGAAGGGCTATTTCCCGGTGCCCGGTCTCAAGCACCTGCAGGGCGACACGCTCAACTGGGTGCGCGAACTCTTGACCGACCCGAGCCAGGATCGTGGCCTTTACAACCCGGCCATGCTCGACAAGCTGCTCAATGACCCTGAAGGCCAACTGACCCCGCTGCGTGGTTCCAAGCTCTGGCAGCTGGCGGCAGTCAATCTCTGGTTGACCGAACAGGGTCTATAAGAACCGATCAAGCCACCGGCCCTGCGCGCTGCGCCCGTCGGTGGCACGACTAGCTCGAAGGAAAGCACCATGCAGAAGTCTCAGGCTTACGGACAGCGCTTGTTGCGCGGGCAGACACCGACCTACGAACGCCTGCAGGCCCGGCTGGCCGAAGACGGCCAGGGCGAATCCAAGGGCCCGGTCACCTTGCATTGTGGCTGGGGCCGCATTCTCATCGGCCACACCTACAGTGACCCAGCAGACCTGGCCGCCGACCTGCTTCATGAGCAAGCCGGCGAACGTGACATCGCCCTCTATGTCGCTGCGCCGCACCAGGTGCTGGCCTACGCGCCGCAACAGCTGTTCCTCGACCCATCCGACACCTCGCGCATCTGGTTCACCGATTACCGCCCTGCCCGCCGCAGCTTCCGCGGCTTCAGTATCCGCCGGGCACAGAGCGATGCGGATTGGAAGGCGATCAACGCCCTTTACCAGTCGCGACACATGCTGCCGGTCAACCCCGAGCTGTGCACGCCACGCGAGAACGGCGGCCCGGTCTATTGGCTCGCCGAGGACGACGACTCCGGCCAGATCATTGGCAGCGTGATGGGCATCAACCACCACAAGGCCTTCAACGACCCTGAAAACGGCTCCAGCCTGTGGTGCCTCGCGGTCGCGCCAAGCTGCACCCGCCCGGGTGTTGGCGAAGCCCTGGTGCGCCACCTCATCGAGCATTACATGGGGCGCGGCCTCGCCTACCTCGACCTCTCGGTGTTGCACGACAACAAGCAGGCCAAGGCGCTGTACGCCAAGCTCGGCTTCCGCGATCTGCAAACTTTCACCGTCAAGCGCAAGAACACCTTCAATCAGCCGCTGTTCCTCGGTCCCGGCCCTGAAGCGGAGCTCAACCCCTATGCCCGCATCATTGTCGACGAGGCACGCCGCCGTGGCATTGAGATCGACATCGACGATGCCGAAGCCGGCCTCTTCACCCTGACGCAAGGCGGGCGCAAGGTCCGGTGCCGCGAATCGCTGTCCGACCTCACCTCGGCCGTGAGCATGACGCTCTGCCAGGACAAGAGCCTGACCCACCGCACCCTGGCGCGCGCAGGGCTCAAGCTCCCCGCGCAGCAGCTGGCCGGCGCGCCGGAAGACAACGCCGCGTTTCTCGATGAGCATGGCAGCGTGGTGGTCAAGCCGGTCGACGGCGAGCAGGGCCATGGCGTCTCGGTCGATCTGCGCACCGCCGCCGATGTCGAAGACGCCATCTCGCGGGCCCGCCAGTTCGACCAGCGCGTGCTGCTCGAGAGCTACCATGCAGGCCTGGATCTGCGCATCGTCGTAATCGGCTATGAGGTCGTCGCTGCCGCCATTCGCCGCCCCGCCGAAGTGGTAGGCGACGGCAGCCACAGCATTCGCGAGCTGATCGAGGCGCAAAGCCGCCGTCGCCAAGCGGCAACCGGTGGAGAAAGCCGGATTCCGCTCGACAACGAGACCCAACGCTGCATCGTCGATGCCGGTTACGACTACGACAGCGTGCTGCCACAGGGCACGCACCTTGCCGTACGGCGGACGGCGAACTTGCACACCGGCGGCACGCTGGATGACGTCACCGACCAGTTGCACCCTGACCTGACGGACGCCGCAGTGCGCGCCGCCCGTGCGTTGGACATCCCCGTGGTCGGCCTGGACCTGCTCGTCAAAGCAGCGGATCAGCCCGAGTACGTGTTCATCGAAGCGAACGAGCGCGTCGGCCTGGCCAACCACCATCCGCAACCGACCGCCGAACGCTTCATCGACCTGCTGTTCCCGCTCAGCCACAACGCCAACTAGGCCCTCCCCGCACCGCGGCGACCCCGTCGCCCGGTGTCGCCTTCTGGCGACGCGGACGCAGTTCGACTCCATTCACCGACGTGGGCGACCGTTTCATCCGTCGCCGAGGAGAGATCATGACCGCAAAGCTCCCCGAACCGGACCTGAACTACCTCCAGCGCGTGCTGCTGGAAATGCTCGCAATCCCAAGCCCTACGGGCTTCACCGATACCATCGTGCGCTACGTCGCCGAACGTTTGAAGGAGCTGGGCATCCCCTTCGAACTGACCCGCCGTGGCACCATCCGCGCGACGCTCAAGGGGCGACGCTACAGCCCGGACCGCGCCATCGCCGCGCACCTCGACACCATTGGCGCCAGCGTGCGTGAGATCCATCCCAGCGGGCGGCTGGGCCTGTCGCCGGTGGGCTGTTGGTCGAGCCGCTTTGCCGAGGGCAGCCGGGTCAGTGTCTTTACCGACAGCGGTGTGTTCCGCGGCAGCGTACTGCCCCTGCTGGCCTCTGGGCACGCCTTCAACACCGCCGTGGATGAAATGCCGATCAGTTGGGATCACGTCGAACTGAGGCTGGACGCCTATACGCAGAGCCGCGCGGACACCGTCGCCCTGGGCATCAACGTGGGCGATTTCGTCGCCTTCGACCCGATGCCGGAGTTCACCGACAGCGGCTACATCAGTGCCCGTCACCTGGACGACAAGGCGGGTGTCGCCGCGCTGTTGACCTCGCTGAAGGGTGTCGTCGAAAGCGGGCGCGAACCGCCAATCGATGTCCATCCACTGTTCACCATCACCGAGGAAACCGGCTCCGGTGCGGCCGGCGCGCTGCCCTGGGATGTCAGCGAGTTTGTCGGTATCGACATCGCACCCACCGCCAAAGGTCAGGAGTCCAGCGAACATGCGGTAACCGTGGCCATGCAGGACTCAGGCGGCCCTTACGACTTCCATCTCTCGCGCCACCTGCTCAAGCTCGCCGCCAGCAATGAGATCCCAGTGCGCCGCGACCTGTTCCGCTACTACCACAGCGACGCGCAATCGGCGATCGCCGCCGGGCATGACATCCGCACTGCCCTGCTGGCCTTTGGTTGCGACGCTACGCACGGCTACGAGCGCACTCACATCGACAGCCTGACCGCGATGACGCGCCTGATCAGCGCCTACCTGCTGAGCCCGCCGGTGTTTGCCAGCGACGCGAGCAGCGGCAAGGATTCGCTGGAGAACTTCAGCCACCAACTGGAGCATGTCACGCAGATGGAAAACGACACGCGAGTGCCCGCCGTAGACGAGATCTTCGAGCGTCAGAACGACGAAACCGGCAAGTGAGCGCCGCGTTTCATGATCCGTAGCCAACTTGACGCAATTGCCGATTGCGAGGCGGCAACGATCAAGGCAAAGTCGCAGGCATCCGAAAAACTTGTCTGCCCGCCATAGCCGGGCACAGGCGTTCCGGCTTGCCGTTCGAGGTCGCGCTGACAGCCCTCCCGATCGGCTCGCCCTGCCGCATACCCGGGTCTTTTCATGCTGCTGCGTCTTTGCCTGGCCATCATCCTGTACTGCCTGTCGGGTCCGATCTGGGCATTTTCTACCGTTCCGATCGACTCCGACGCCTTCCGCGAACCGCTGGGCCAATGGACTTACTTCCTGCGTGACCCTGGCGCCGAGCTGAATGCCGCCGAGGTGATGACGCTGCCGGAAAAGGTCTTCGAGCAGGTGTCCGGCGAGCACGCCAACAAGGGCAAGAACGATTCAGTGTGGTGGTTCCGGGTGCAGCTGGATAACCAGTTGCCGGAAACGGTCAGCGGCGTATTCGAGATCAACTACCCGTTACTCGACGACATCGAGCTGTATCTGCAGCACCCCGATGGCCGGCTGAGCCGCCAACGTTCGGGCGATGACCATCCCTTTGCCGAGCGGGCGGTCAAGGTCGCTAACTTCTGGTTTCCCGTCGAGCTCGAACCGGGCGTCTCGACACTAGTGCTGCGCGTCAAGAGCACCAGCACGCTGTTCATGCCCTTGTACTTCAGCACCCACACGGCCAACGTCGCGGCACTCGAGGACAGTGCGGGGCTCGCCGGCGCGTTCTATGGCGTGCTCTTCGCGATGTTCTGCTACAACTTCTTCCTGTTTCTCTCGCTACGCGAACCCGCCTATTTCTGGTACCTGATCTACAACCTTAACGTCGGCCTCTTCGCGCTCAGCTTCGACGGCATGCTGGTCAAGTGGCTGAGCGGTGCCGGCGGCGCGGTGGCCATGGGCATCTACGCCCTCATGCTCAGCCACTGCCTGATTTCTATCCAATTCAGCCGGCACTTCCTGCACACGCGCCAATACTTCCCCCGGCTCGATTTCACCCTGCGTGTGGCCCTGCTGCTGTCGCTTGGGGCGCTGCTATCCGGTTTCGTTCTCGACCTGCAGGTCTGGAGCATCCTCGCCAGCATCATGGTGATCGGCTCGTCGATCGGCCTGTTGTTCACCGGTGCCTTTGTGTGGAGCCGCGGCGTACGCTATGGCCTGTACTACACGCTCGCGTGGGGGGTGCTGCTGGCGACCTTCGTGATCGTGACCGCCGGCTCCTTGGGCTTCAACCTGCTCGGCTTATACGGCGCACCGGTAGTCAAGATCGGTATTGCATTCGAGTTGATCACCCTTTCGATCGGTCTGGCCGACCGGATCAATCTGCTCAAGGAAGAAGGCTTTCGCTCTCGCCAGGCCGCCGAGCGCGCCGAGAGCGAAAACCAGGCCAAGAGCCGCTTCCTCGCGAAGATGAGCCATGAAATCCGGACCCCGCTCAACGGCGTGCTGGGCATGTTGCAACTGCTGCGCGAAACCTCCCTCGATCGTCGGCAGCGCTTTTATCTGGACACGATTTCCAGCTCCAGTACCTCGCTGATGACAGTGATCAACGACATTCTCGACTACGCACGCATCGGCGCCGGCAAGCTGGTGCTCGAAGACATCGAGTTCGATCTGGAGGCGTTGATTTCCGAAACGCTGAGCTTGCTGACCGCTCAGGCGCTGGAAAAACAGCTCGGTCTGCACGTCAGCCTCGCACCCGGCGTACCACGGTACGTGCGCGGCGATCCGACCCGCCTCAAGCAAGTGCTGATGAATTTGCTGAGCAACGCGCTGAAATTCACCGAACGCGGCTGTGTGGTGCTGGACGTCTCGCCGCAAGGTCCTGACGAGTCGCGCAACTTGCTGTTTTCCATCACCGACAGCGGCATCGGCATGCGCGCCGAGGTGCTGAACCAACTGTTCGTATCCTTCAGCCAGGGCGATTCCAGCACGACACGCCGCTATGGCGGCAGTGGCCTGGGGCTGGTGATCAGCAAGGAACTGGTCGAGATGATGGGCGGCCAGATCGGCGTGCAGAGCACACCCGGCCAGGGCAGCCGCTTCAGTTTCGACATTCCGCTGCGCGAAGCGGGGGATTTCCGCGACCCGTTGACGCCGCTGCTCGAAGGGCGCACCGCCATCGTCGCCTCGCAGGATGGCGCCGCCCTGGAGGCCATGGCCAAGCTGCTCGCGCGATGGGGCATGCGCGTGGTTCGCTGTGAGGATCCGAGGCGCCTGGCTCGCCACCTGGGCGAACAGCCGAACGTTCCGCTGTTGATGATTCTGGCGCCCTGGCCGGGTACGCCCAAGGAATGGCTGTCGGCCGTCAAGGATCAGCTCCACCCTCGCCAGCCGACGATGCTGGTGACGCCGCCCCAGGTCACGCCGGTGCTGTCGGCCTCCAAGGTCAACCTGACCAGCCTGCATCAGCCGCTGCTGCTTGGCGCCTTGCGCGAAGCCCTACAGGCCCTCTATGCGCCGAATAGCCTCACGGCACCGGGCAACGGCACGCGGCCTAGCGAAGGCGCGCCGCAGCCATGCATCCTCACCGCCGAGGACAATCCTGTCAGCCAGATGGTGGTATCCAGCTTGCTGCGCAAGCGCGGCTACGACGTGCTGATCGCCGACAACGGTCGCCGCGCGGTGGAAACCTACAGCCAGAACCCGGCCGCCATCGACCTCATCCTGATGGACTGCGAAATGCCGGAAGTGGACGGTTTCGAAGCGAGCCGTCGAATTCGCCAATTCGAGTCCGAAAACGGCCTTGCTGCGGTTCCTATCGTCGCGCTGACTGCCCATGTGCTGGAGGAACATCGCCGCCTGGGCAGCGAAGCGGGCATGAATGACTTCATCGGCAAGCCATTGGACAGCGAGCAACTCTATGCCTGCCTGGACCGCTTTCTCGAAGCCAGCCCGCAAGGTTCACTCACACCCGATCTGCCCCAGCCGACCTGACAGCCGATGCTTATTCCCCACGACCAGCTCGAACCCGACACCCTCACTCGCCTGATCGAGGACTTCGTGACCCGCGACGGCACCGACAACGGTGACGAGACGCCTCTTGAGACGCGTGTCGAGCGTGTGCGCCAGGCACTTACCAAAGGCGTAGCGGTGATCGTATTCGACCCGGACAGCCAGCAGTGCCAGCTGGCGTTACGACGCGACGTGCCTCGCGAGTGGCTGCAAGACTGATCAGCCCAGCACGCCACCCTCGCGCTCCCAGGCGCAACGCATGCGCACGTCGCGCTGGCGGGGGCTATGGCTGCCACTCTCGGTTTCCCAACGAAAGGTGTGCGTGCCGTTGAGCTCGGTCTCGAGGTGGACCACGGCGCGGGTCCAGTAGAGCTCGTCGAGCAGCGCTTCGAAGCTGCGAACCCACAATGACCATTCGTATTCGACGGCGCGGTAGCTGGCGCCGAAATGAATGACCTGGGTTTGGTATAACCCCTCATCCGTGCAGAAAGAAAACATCTCGCGACCGATGAAGGGCCAGCCTTCGCCCTGCGGTAGGTTGCCCAGCGCGCGGCGGTTGACGGCACGACGCCGGCGGCACTCGTCGAGGTCGGCGGCCGGCCAGTCACGAATGCTGCCGTAGACGATCGATTCCTGCTCCACAGGCTGCTCTCCGGGCGAAAGGCCGCACATGTTCAACCAAATCGAGATGCCGTGCTAGCCTTCTCAGCCGCTCTGCAACGCGCCACACATTCACGCGGTGACCTGTGCCACAGGCGGTCAGGACACGCGGCCAGCGTCAGGTCGCGGTGCGAGGCGCAGCGCTAGCAGCGACATCACGGCTGCGAGCGATGCCAGCACAAGGAAAGGTCCCTGGTAGCTCCCGGCCAGGTCGCGCCCGATGCCGGTCAGCACTGGCGCGAAGCAGGCCAAGCAGTAGCCGGTGCACAGCATCATTGCGGTCAATCGGCTGACGGCCAGAGGTGTGGTGGCCTCATGCATCGGCAGCACCAGCGACATGGAAAAGGTGCCGTTGAGGGCCACGCCCAACAGCATACAAATCAGCAGGGGCTGGACCTGCGGCAGCAGCGCGATCACCAACAGCGCGGCCGTCGCGAGGGCGCTGCACGCCGCCATCATCAGGTGACGCTTGCCGAATCGCTGCGCCAGCCAGGGCATGAGGAAAGCGCTCGGCAGCCCGATCAGCATGAAGCCGCTGAAGAAGGCATTGCTCTGCACGGTGCTGAAGCCCGCTTCGTGGTAGCGCGCCACCAGCCAAGTCGCCAGCGCATAGAACAAACCGGCCTGTAGGGCGAAGTAGATACTCACCAGCCAGGCCCGCGGCTCTCGCCAGGGCAAGCCGGCGTTGCGCTCGGCGGCGGGTTCCGGCCGATTGGGCAAGCGCGTCCAGACCAGCAGCGCCAGGACGGCAGGAATCGCCCACAGCGCCAGGCCCAGCGTCCAGCGCTGTCCGAAAACCGCTGTCGCCGGCGCGGTCAATACGACGCCGAGCGTGCCACCGACCGCCATGCTCAACGAATAGAACGCTGCCGTCCGGCCCACCCGATCGAGGAAATAGCGTTTGATGAAGCCGGAAATCAGCGGACCGGCCACCGCAATACCGGCCCCGACCATGGCTGCGGTGACGATCAGCAGCCAGGCGCTATCACCTACCAGCCGCAAAATCAGCGCCAGCCCAATCAAGGCCAGGCACAAACGAATGGTCTGCTCCAAACCGAAACGAACCGCCAGACGTGGCGCCAGCGGGGCCAGCAATCCCATCAGTAGGACGGGCAGCGCGGTGGTCAGGCTGATCAGCCCTCGGCTGAGGTGAAGATCGGCGGCGATACGCTCGATCAGCGGCGCGAACGAGGTGATACCAGGGCGCAAGTTGATGGCGGCGAGCACCAGGGCCAGCATGAGCAGCCAGCGGGCAGGATTGGTCACGATCGGGAACCGGCAGCGAAACGGGACTGCACCCTACTCCCGCCGCGCCGGCTCCGGCAAGTTTTTCGGACCTTTCAGTCAGGTTTTACTTTTGTTGCGCTTCTTTTCTGCCAGCGCAGCCATCTCGTCGTAAATCGCCTGAGGATTCTGCTGCTTGATCGTCCAAGCCATACGCCCTTCGTCGTGGGGCAGAATCATGAACACGCCCTCGGCAACCTGGCGATGGATGTAATCGGCGATGTCCGCCGCGGTAATGGGCGACGCTTCGAGCAGCTTGGCGATCTGCGCCTTCATGTTCGGCGTAGGGCCCCGGTAGGAGTCCATCAGGTTGGTTTGGAAGAACGACGGGCAGACCACATGAACCCCAATTTCCTGCTGTCGCAGTTCGACCAGCAGGCTCTCCGACAGGGCCACCACACCGGCCTTGGCCACGTTGTAATTGCTCATGCCGGGTGCCTGCATCAAGGCAGCCATCGAGGCGATGTTGATGATCCGCCCCCTGCTCTGCTGCAGCAATGGCAGGAAGGCCTTGCAACCCTTGACGACGCCCATCAGGTTGATCGCTATTTGCCAGTCCCAGTCTTCGAGCGACAGTTCTTCGAAGAAGCCACCCGAAGCCACACCGGCATTATTTACCACTACGTCAATACCGCCGAGCTTGCTTTCGCAGGCTTGGGCCAGCGCCGTGAGCTGGCTGTAGTCACGTACATCACACCGCTGGGTGAAGCCGTCGCCGCCGACATCGCGCACCCGCTTCAGCGTTTCGGCCAGGCCGTCCTCGTTGACGTCCGAAAGCGCCAATTGCCAGCCCTCACGCGCCCAGCGCAAGGCAATTTCACGCCCGAGGCCGGAACCGGCCCCCGTGACCATCATGCGGTTCTGCATCGTTTGTAACCTTTTGTTCGTTGGGTTGCGGCGAGTCTAGCGAAAGCCACAGCCACAACCGGCCTCTATCGAAATGCTGAATGACCGCCCTGCTCCAGGCCCGATCTGGCAGCCGTGGCAAACAAAAAAGGCAGCCCGAAGGCTGCCTTTCGTACCGCTGTGCGTTCGGTCAGTGGGCGACCGCGCCAGTAGCGCCCAAGCCCGTTTGCGAACGGATGAACTGTGGGAAGAAGCGTGCGCGCTCTTCCGCTGCCGTCTTCGACTTGTCAGTGACCGAGAAGAACCACAGGCCGGCGAACGAGGCGATCATGGCGAACAGCGCCGGGTACTTGTACGGGAAGATCGCCTGTTCGAAGTGCAGCACGTCGACCCACACAGTCGGGCTGAGGATGGTCAGCAGAAGCGCCGTGGCCAGGCCCATCGAGCCGCCGATCAGCGCGCCGCGGGTGGTCAGGTTCTTCCAGTACATCGAAAGGAACAGGATCGGGAAGTTGCAGCTGGCCGCGACCGAGAAGGCCAGGCCCACCATGAAGGCGATGTTCTGGTTCTCGAAGGCGACGCCGAGCAGGATGGCCAACACGCCGAGCGCTAACGTGGTGCGCTTGGTGACCTTCATCTCGTCCTCTTCCTTGGCCTTGCCCTTCTTGATCACGCAGGCGTAAAGGTCGTGAGCCACGGCCGAGGCGCCGGCCAGTGCCAGACCCGATACCACCGCCAGGATGGTGGCGAAGGCAACCGCGGAGATGAAGCCGAGGAACAGGTTGCCGCCCACCGCTGTGGCCAGGTGAATCGCGACCATGTTGGTGCCGCCGATGATGGCGCCAGAAGCGTCCTTGAAGCTCGGATTGGTGCTGACCAGCAGGATCGCGCCGAAGCCGATGATGAACGTCAGGACGTAGAAGTAGCCGATGAAGCCAGTGGCGTAGAACACGCTCTTGCGCGCTTCCTTGGCGTCAGCGACGGTGAAGAAGCGCATCAGGATATGTGGCAGACCCGCCGTACCGAACATCAGCGCCAGGCCGAGGGAAATCGCGGAAATCGGGTCGGACACCAAACCGCCCGGGCTCATGATGGCCTGGTGGTTCGGATGCAGCGCAACGGCCTCGGAGAACAGGCGACCGAAGTCGAATCCGACGTGATACATAACCATGATCGCCATGAAGCTTGCGCCGGAGAGCAGCAGAACCGCCTTGATAATCTGCACCCAGGTGGTGGCGAGCATGCCGCCGAACATCACGTACATCACCATCAGTACGCCGACCATGACCACCGCGACCAGGTAATCCAGGCCGAACAGCAGTTGGATCAGCTTGCCGGCGCCGACCATTTGCGCGATCAGGTAAAAGGCCACGACGATCAGCGAACCGAATGCCGAGAGGATGCGGATTTGCGTCTGGCCCAGGCGGTAGGAGGCGACGTCCGAGAAGGTGAATTTGCCCAGGTTACGCAGGCGCTCGGCCATCAGAAACAGAATGATCGGCCAGCCGACGAGAAAGCCGATCGAGTAGATCAGGCCGTCATAGCCGCTGGTAAAAACCAGCGCGGAAATGCCGAGGAAGGACGCCGCCGACATGAAGTCACCGGCGATGGCCAGGCCGTTCTGGAAACCGGTAATGCTGCCGCCAGCAGTGTAGTAATCGGAGGTGGAGGTGTTACGTTTGGCCGCCCACTTGGTGATGCCCATCGTGAAGACGATGAACACCACGAACATGGAGATCGCGGTCCAGTTGGTGGCCTGTTTCTGAACATCGCCGGTCAGGGCATCGGCGAACAGCGCCGGGGCAGCCGTCATCAGGACGGCCGCGGTCAGCAAGCGTGCAAGCATGTTATTTCTGCGCCTCTTGGAGGATGTCCTGGGTGATGCGGTCGAACTCGCCATTGGCGCGCCGGACGTACACGCCGGTTAGCACGAAAGACAGGAAGATCAACCCGAGGCCGGCCGGAATGCCCCAAGTGGTCACGGCGCCCGTCGTCAACGGCGTGCCGAGCACGGCGGGATCGAATGCGATGATCAGGATGAATGCGAAGTAAGCCGCCAGCATGATGGTCGCTAGCAACCAGGCAAAGCGGCCTCGCTTGGCGACCAGATCCTGGAAGCGCGGGTCGGCGTCGATCTGCCGGTACAGGTTTTCATTGTTCATTGGATTGTCTCCACACGATCACTGCCCACACATGCGGACAGGGCGGCTACTTTAGTGCCGCCGAGGTCGAACGCCACTCGACCATGGTCTGGTACTCAATCGCATCAAAGTACCGGACTAGAGCCGCTGCAGCGTCAATTCGCCGCACCTCGGCAGACCATAGATGCCTGCTATGCGCACCATGCAAGACGGCCATTTCACAGCCTCGCTCCGCATGACCAAACTCCATTCGCAACGGAGAACAATTCCTGTTCGTTTCAGCGGAGCCCAACATGATCAAGACCGTCACCTTCACCCTGATGCATTTCTGCATCGCCTTTTCGGTGACTTATGCCCTGACCGGTAGCGTGGCCGCCGGTGGCTTGGTCGCTGCGATCGAGCCGCTGTGCAACTCGGTCGGGTTCTACTTTCACGAAAAGATCTGGCAGCGCCTCGACAGGCGGCACACACCGAAGAAGGACATCCCACCTCATGCCTGGCTGCACCACCAGGCCTGACCGTCGCCGGCCCGCAAGGGCCGCTGTCGAACCGCCCGCCGCTCGGCTAAGATGCGCGCCCCGCCCCCTTGCAGATCGCTGTAATGACGTCGCGCTCGCGCCCTTTCCTGCTGCCCTACGCATTTGCCTGCCTGTTCGCCCTGACCGCCATGATCGCCTTCTGGTACGGCCTTGGCCGCCCGATCGCGATCGCCGATGCCAGCGCGCCGGGCGAAAAGCTGCAGTGCGCCTCGTATAGCCCCTTCGACAAGGACCAGTCGCCATTCGACCAGCCGTTCCAGCTGCGCCCCGAACGCATCGATGCGGATCTGGCGCTATTGGCCAAACGCTTCGACTGCGTGCGGACCTATTCGATGACTGGCCTGGAAGACGTGCCTGCACTGGCACGCAAGCACGGCCTTAGGCTGTTGATGGGCGCATGGGTTAGCGCGGATCCGGTCCAGACGGGTGCGGAGATCGATGCGCTGATCCGCAGCGCCAACGCCAACCGGGACGTAGTCGACGCCGTGATCGTCGGCAACGAGGTGTTGCTACGCAAGGAAGCCACAGCCGCGCAACTGGTCGCGCTGATCGAGCGGGTGCGCGCCGGTGTCGAGGTCCCGGTGACCTATGCCGACGTCTGGGAGTTCTGGCTGCGACATCCGGAAGTCGCCCCGGCGGTAGACTTCCTGACCATCCACCTGCTGCCCTATTGGGAAGACGAGCCCGCTGGAATCGAGCACGCGCTACGCGAAGTCGCCGAGGTACGCCAGGTGTTCGGCAACAGTTACGCGCCGAAGGACATCCTGATCGGTGAAACCGGCTGGCCCAGCGAAGGGCGTCAGCGGGAGACCGCGGTACCCAGCCGAGAGAACCAGGCCCGCTTCATCCGCGAGTTCGTGCAACTGGCCGAAGCGAACGGTTGGCGATACAACCTGATCGAAGCCTTCGACCAGCCCTGGAAGCGCGCCAGCGAAGGTGCGGTGGGCGGCTACTGGGGCTTGTTCGATGCCGATCGGCAAGACAAAGGCATTCTCACAGGCCCCGTGTCGAACCTGCCGACTTGGCCACGCTGGCTGGCGATCAGCACGGTTGCCTGGCTGGTTACGCTAGTTGTAGCTGGCCAGCCGACACGACGCCGCTCAGCCATCGTCCTCCCGCTTGCGACAGCCGCCGGCGCTGCCTGCATGGGGCTTTGGCTGGAACTTGGCGTGGTAACCAGCCGCTACCTGGGCGAGTGGTTCTGGACGGGTGCCCTGCTGATGCTCAACGCTGTCGCGCTGGCGCATGTGGCGCTGATGCTCGGCAACGACACGCTGTGGCGCCGCCGTGCATGCGCTTGGCTGGACCGCCACGCCGGCCTCGTTCTCCTGGCCACCGGCTTTGCTGGCGCGGTCATGGCCCTGGCGCTGGTGTTCGATGCGCGTTACCGAAGCTTTCCAAGCGCTGCGCTGTTCTATCCGGCGTTGGTCTACTTGGCCCGCCCAACGATCGCGCCCCGCAGGGAGACCACCCTTCTGGCCGCCCTGATTGCCGCCTGTATTGCGCCGCAGCTCTATCAGGAAGGATTGGAAAACGAGCAGGCGATAGGCTGGGCGCTGGTTTGCGTACTCGTGACCTTGGCGCTGTGGCGAAGCCTGCACCAGTCAAACCGGCAAATCGCTATCGCTGCGACCGATTCACGCAACCAGACGGCCTAGCCGTGGTCAATGCTTAGCGCAGCACGTGGCGCCCGGACCAACCGAAGCGCCGCGATGACCACCGCGAACACGGCCAGGCTGGCGCTGTAGAGGACCAACGCAGGCACCGCCAGCAGCAATCCCAACGCGGCCAACCACCAGCCGGTGCGCCGTGGCAGGAAAAACGCCAGCACAGCAAGCGAAAGCGCCGACCAGGCCAGCACCCGCATGTGGATGAGCCAGCCGAGCCCGGCCCGTACCTGGCACGCCCAGTGCGCTGCGGACTCGGCACAGAGCCCAACCCAGCGAGGGTCTTCCATCAGCGCGAAACGAACTTCGTAGCTGGCAGCAATGCAGGCCACCAGCAGCAGGACCAGCATCAGCGAAGGGGACAGGCGCAACGTGAAGGCTCCAGGAGTCAGGCGGCGCTCAGCATAATCGAGCCCGGCGCCGTTGCAAGCGACAAACGCGCTGCAACCAGCGCGCGGTCGAACACAAGGGAAACTGAGGACGACGACGATAGAGCCTATACCCAGACGTGCCCATCCGGCCGCGCCGGATACCCCACCCGCCACCCGGAGAACATCCATGCGTTTGTCGCTGTGCCTGACGGCCCTGCTCGCGCTGCTGAGCTTGCCCACCCTCGCGGCGGACATCAGCGTCGAAGACTACGGCTACCCACTGAGTAATCCGTTCGAAGCCACCATTGCCACGACACCTGTCGAGCTGCGCGCCGAGACCCCTACCGACGACGATATCGACCAGCGCGACTACAGCCTGCGGCTGCGCCCCGAGCGCGAATTCACTCTGCCGGACAACTTCTGGGCCGTTAAGCGGCTGACCTACCGGCTGGCCCGCCAGCGCGGCCCTGCCCCGCTGATGTTCATCATTGCCGGCACCGGCGCCAGCTACTCGGCCGGCAAGAGCGAAACGCTCAAGCGCATCTTCTATGGAGCGGGCTATCACGTCGTGCAATTGTCATCGCCGACCAGCTTCGACTTCATCGCCTCGGCCTCACGCTACGCCACGCCCGGTTACAGCCCCAACGATGCCAAGGACATGTACCGCGTGATGCAGGCGATTCGGGCGCAGCAGCATGAATTGCCCGTGACCGGTTTCAACCTTGTCGGCTACAGCCTTGGCGCGCTGAACGCGGCCTTCGTGAGCCAGCTCGACGAAACCCGGCGCAGCTTCGATTTCGATCGCGTGCTGCTGATCAACCCTCCGGTCAACTTGCAGACGTCTATCAACAATCTCGACAAACTGGTGCAGACCCGCGTCGCCGACGTGGACAGCACCACGACATTCTACGAACTGATTTTCGAAAAGCTGACGCGCTACTTCCATCAGCAAGGTCGCATCGACCTCGACGCGGCCCTGCTGTTCGACTTCCAGCGCTCGGAGCTACGCCTGACCGATGAACAGATGGCGATGCTGATCGGCTCGGTATTTCGCTTCTCGGCGGCCGATATCGCCTTCACGTCCGACCTCATTAATCGGCGCGGGCTGATCGTGCCGCCGGATTACCCGATCGATGAAGGCACCAGCCTGGAGCCGTTCTTCCGCCGCGCCCTACAGTGCGACTTCGATTGCTACCTCACCGAGCAACTAATCCCCATGTGGCGGGCGCAAACCGATGGGGGCAGCCTGACCCAACTGGTCGACCAGGTCAGCCTATACGCGCTGGAGAATTACCTGCGCAACAGTCCGAAAATCGCCGTCATGCACAACGCCGACGACATCATCCTGGGCGCAGGGGACCTCGGGTTCCTGCGGCGCACCTTCGGCGACCGCATGACGCTCTACCCGCGCGGCGGCCACTGCGGCAACCTCGACTACCGCGTCAACGTTCAACACATGCTGGAGTTCTTTCGTGGCTAGACGTCAACTGCTTGCCCTGTTGCTGCTAGCCAGCAGCATTGCCCATGGCCAGACGCCGAACGCCGACGAAGACGGCTTCACGCATCCACTGCGCACGCTGGAATTCAATCCCGGCCTGGACCAGCGCGAATTCGAGCGCGCCACCTTCGATGCCCTGAACATCTATGATCCCTGGGAGTCGTTCAACCGGCGGATGTACTACTTCAACTACCGGCTGGACCAATTGGTGATGCTGCCGGCAGTTCGTGGCTATCGCTATGTCACGCCGAGGGTCGTGCGCACTGGCGTCAGCAACTTCTTCAACAACCTGGGCGAGATCCCGACGCTGTTCAACAGCCTTGCGCAACTGAAGGGCGAACGCGCGATGACCACCACGGCCAGGCTGCTGTTCAATACCATCCTCGGCGTTGGTGGCGTCTGGGACCCGGCCACCCGCATGGGCCTGCCACGTGCTCGGGAAGATTTCGGCCAGACCCTTGGCTTCTATGGCGTGCCACACGGCCCCTACATCATTTTGCCGGCGCTGGGGCCGTCCAACCTGAGGGACACCACTGGCCAGGTCGCCGATTTCGGCATCGAGCGCCAGGTGGACTATTTCAGCTATGCCGACGCCAGCGGCGGCGAATTCGGGCTTACGGCGCTGCGCCTGATCGATATCCGGCACACCACCAGCCTGCGCTATGGCCAACTGAACTCTCCGTTCGAGTACGAGAAAGTGCGCTACGTCTACACCCGTGCGAGGGAATTGCAGATCAGCGAATGATCGAGCCGCTCGATGCGTTACATCCTGAAATCGCGCTAATGCATCGACAGCCTCGCGTTAGGCTGGCGCGCATCGATAGAGGAGTAAATCCATGTCCCTGCGCGAAGTGATAGCCATCGAAACTGGTCGAGCCACCTCTGATGGAGCTGGCGTCAGCCTGACTCGCGTGTTCGGCGGGTCGGCCCTGGAGCGGTTCGATCCCTTCCTGATGCTCGACGAGTTCGGCTCGGACGATCCCGACCAATACATTGCCGGCTTTCCGCCTCACCCGCACCGTGGCTTCGAGACGGTGACCTACATGCTCGAAGGCCGCATGCGCCACGAGGATCATCTGGGCAACGTCGGGCTTCTCGAACCTGGCGCCGTGCAGTGGATGACCGCAGCCCGCGGCGTGATCCATAGCGAAATGCCGCAACAGGAAAAAGGCCTGATGCGCGGCTTTCAGCTCTGGCTCAACCTGCCGGCAAAAAGCAAAATGCAGGCCCCGGATTACCGAGACTATGCCCCGCAGGACATCCCCCGCATCAGCCTGCCCAATGGCGTGGAGGCCGTAGTTGTCGCCGGCACTTTCGCCGCTGAGGGCGTCGAGCAACCCGGCGCCGTGCAGCGTCCCGATACCGAACCGCAGCTTTTTGACTTGGCCTTGCCGGCCGGCGCGGCGCTATCGCCGGCGGTTCCTGAAGGGCACCGGCTCATGCTCTACGTATTCGAAGGCGCTTTGACCGTGGCCGGCAAGAGGGTTGGCACGCGCCAGCTGGCGCGGCTGAGCGACGAAGGCGAGCTCAGGCTTTCGAGCGACACGGGAGCGCGGGTTCTGTTGATCGCCGGGCGGCCGATCGGCGAGCCTGTCGTGCAGTACGGCCCCTTCGTGATGAACAGCCGCGAGGAGATCGAGCAGGCCCTGCGCGACGTTCGCGACGGCGTCTTTACAAGCTGAGCGGCTTCTTCGGCAATTTGCGGTACAGGTTAGGCTCGCCTTCTGGCCGGGTTTTGAAGCGGCGATGCGCCCACAAGTACTGCTCGGGATGCTGCCTGACCGCATCCTCGATCCATTCGTTTATGCGTCGGCAATCTGCTTCCTCACTCTCGCCCGGAAAGTCGCCGAGCGGCGGGTGGATGACCATCCGATAGCCAGTTCCATCGGCCAGCCGCACCTGGGTGTAGGGGATCACCCGCGCACGGCCCAAGCGGGCAAACTTGGTAGTCGCCGTCACGGTCGCGGCGTTGATGCCGAACCAGGGCACGAACAGGCTCTGCTTTCGACCGTAATCCTGGTCCGGCGCATACCAGATCGCGCGCCCGGCACGCAGAACCTTGAGCATGGTTCGCACGTCCTCGCGCTCGATGGCGCTGGCGTCCAGGTTATGCCGCTCGCGGCCGCGCCGCTGGACGAAATCGAACAAGGGGTTCTTGTGCTCGCGGTACATGCCGTCGATGGTGTGCCGCTGGCTAAGCAGCGCGGCGCCGATTTCCAACGTGGTGAAGTGCAGCGCCATGAGGATCACGCCCTGCCCTTCCGCCTGAGCCTTCTGCAGATGTTCAAGGCCTTCGATATGTGCCAAGCGCTGCAGGCGGGCGCGGGGCCACCACCAGCTCATGGCCATCTCGAACAGAGCGATGCCGGTGGAGGCGAAGTTTTCCTTGAGCAGAGCCTCGCGCCGCACATCGCTGAGCTCTGGAAAGCACAGTTGCAGGTTGCGCCGGGCGATGTGGCGCCTCGATCGAGCGCCGCGGTACATGACGGCCCCCACCGCTCGCCCCAACACCAGCAGTACCCGATAAGGCAATTGCACCAGCAGCCAGAGCAGGCCTAACCCCAGCCATAGCAGCCAGAAGCGTGGATGGAGGAAGGATGTACTGAAGCGGGGACGATCCATCAGCAAGCTCGAACCGATAAAAGCGGACATTCTAGCGGCAAACCAGCCGGCGATGCCGCTGCGTCTCGATGCGTGGCAGCGCTGCGCTTGCCGCGCGTGGGCTTGCAGGCGATCGTCACCCCCGTTATAAGTCCTCGCCATTTACCGCAGCAGGCAGACCATGAGCCAAGCCGAATCCAACGACCAGACGCCCGTGTTCCAGCTCAAGGGCAGCATGCTCGCCATCACCGTGCTGGAGCTCGCGCAACACGACCTCGAACGCCTCGACCAGCAGCTGACCCTGAAGGTGGAGCAGGCGCCGGACTTCTTCAACAATACGCCGCTCGTGCTGGCGCTGGATAAGTTGCCCGCCGATACCACGCCTGACCTGCCGGCGCTCATCGCGCTTTGCCGCAAGCACGGCCTGCGCACCTTGGCGCTGCGTGCCGGCGACCCGAAGGTCATCGAGGCCGCCGGCGGGCTGGACCTGCCCGTGTTGCCCCCGTCCGGCGCGCGCGAACGCAAACTCGACATCTTCAAGGCCGCCGCGGAGCCGCCCAAGCCCGCCGAACCGGTGTATCGTCCGACTCGCGTGGTGACAACGCCGATCCGCGGCGGGCAACAGGTCTACGCCCAGGGCGGCGACCTCATCGTGCTATCCGCCGTCAGTCCCGGCGCGGAACTTCTCGCCGACGGCAATATCCATGTGTACGGTCCGCTGCGCGGGCGCGCCCTGGCCGGTATCAAGGGCGACGTCAATGCACGCATTTTCTGCCAGCAACTGGCGGCGGAAATGGTCTCGATTGCCGGGCAGTACAAGGTCGCCGAGGACCTCAGGCGGGACCCTCTTTGGGCCGAAGCCGTACAGATGAAGCTATCCGGCGATGTGTTGAACATCACCCGCCTTTAACGGATACTGCCGCAATTTTTCAAGCACCAGAACGGGCATCCTCAAGGCCGAAACGGCACGGGACCCGACCTCCATTTTTAGGGTGAATCACCTTGGCCAAGATCCTCGTAGTCACTTCCGGCAAGGGTGGCGTCGGTAAAACCACTTCCAGCGCCGCCATCGGTACCGGCCTCGCTCTGCGCGGCCACAAGACCGTCATCGTCGACTTCGATGTCGGCCTGCGAAACCTCGACCTGATCATGGGTTGTGAGCGCCGCGTGGTGTACGACTTCGTCAACGTGATCCAGGGCGACGCTACGCTCACCCAGGCCCTGATCAAGGACAAGCGCCTCGAGAACCTGTACGTATTGGCCGCCAGCCAGACCCGCGACAAGGACGCGCTAACCCAGGAAGGCGTTGGCAAAGTCATCGACGAGCTCGCCGAAAGCTTCGAATACGTCATCTGCGACTCGCCTGCCGGCATCGAGAAAGGTGCCCACCTGGCGATGTACTTCGCCGACGAAGCCATCGTCGTGACCAACCCGGAAGTCTCCTCGGTACGCGACTCCGACCGCATGCTAGGCCTGCTGGCGAGCAAGTCGCGCCGCGCTGAGAACGGCGAAGAGCCGATCAAGGAGCACCTGCTGTTGACCCGCTATAACCCCGAGCGCGTGGTCAAGGGCGAGATGCTCGGCGTCGAGGACGTCGAGGAAATCCTGTCGATCCGTCTGCTGGGCGTCATTCCTGAATCCCAGGCCGTGCTCAAGGCTTCGAACCAGGGCGTGCCGGTCATCCTCGATGACCAGAGCGACGCCGGACAGGCTTACAGCGACGCGGTTGACCGTCTCCTGGGTAAGGAAGTCAGCCATCGCTTCCTTGACGTGAAAAAGCAGGGCTTCCTGCAACGGCTGTTTGGAGGTCGCGAATGAACTTCCTCGACTTCTTCCGCGAACGCAAGAAGAAGGAAACGCCAGCCAACATCGCGAAGGAACGCCTGCAGATCATCGTCGCGCACGAGCGCGGCCAGCGTACTCAGCCAGACTACCTGCCAGCATTGCAGAAGGAGCTGGTCGAGGTGATCCGCAAATACGTCAACATCGACAACGACCAGGTGCAGGTTGCCCTCGAAGATCAAGGCAGCTGCTCGATCCTCGAGCTGAACATCACCTTGCCGGATCGTTGACAGACCGGCCTTGCGGCTGATCGGCGACCAGGGCATTGCTGCCCGGTCGCCGATTTCGTTTCTGGGATTCCAAATGCCCTTGAGCAATATCCAGATCGTCCACCAGGACCCTGCCCTGCTGGTGATCAACAAGCCCACACTCCTGCTCTCCGTTCCCGGCCGCGCCGAGGACAACAGGGATTGCCTGGTTACCCGCCTGCAGGAAAACGGCTTTCCCGAAGCGCTGATCGTGCATCGCCTGGACTGGGAAACATCCGGCCTGATCGTCCTCGCCCGTGACCCCGACAGCCATCGTGAGCTGTCTCGCCAGTTCCACGACCGGGAAACCGAGAAAGCCTATACCGCCCTGTGCTGGGGCGAGCCGGAACAGGACAGCGGCAGTGTCGACTTGCCCTTGCGCTATGACCCTCCAACCAAGCCACGCCATGTCGTCGACCATGAACTGGGCAAGCACGCCCTCACCTACTGGCGCGTGCTGGAACGCCAGGGTCACTACAGCCGGGTCGAGCTGACGCCCATCACCGGGCGCTCGCACCAATTGCGTGTTCACATGTTGTCCATCGGCCACCCGTTGCTCGGCGATCGCCTTTACGCTCATGAGCAGGCCCTCGCCGCGCATGACCGGCTCTGCCTGCATGCCAGCATGCTCACCCTGACCCACCCAGGAACGGGCGAGCGTCTGCGTTTCGAGTGCCCGGCGCCGTTTTGATGCGCGATTTTCTGGATGCGACTCGAGGTGCCCCAGAGCATCCCACCCTACGCAAGGCGCTCCATCTATGGACGCAACCCCCAGGTCGAGCGCTCGATCTCGGCTGCGGAGCAGGACGCGACAGCCTGGCGCTGCTCAGAGCCGGCTGGAAAGTCACTGCCCTCGACAGGGACCCACGGGCTTTAGCGGCGCTTCGAGAGCAGGCGCCAGCCCATCAGGACCAGATGCTCACTACGCTCTGCCGAGAGTTTGAAGACAGCACGGCACTACCGGCGGCAGATTTCATCAATGCAAGCTTCGCATTGCCGTTCTGCCAACCCGATGAGTTTTCAGGCGTGTGGCAACGAATCGCCACGGCTCTACGCACTGAGGGACTGTTCAGCGGACACTTTCTTGGTCCGCGTGATGACTGGGCAGGAAGAGGCCTAATCATTCATAGCCGCGACCAACTGGTGGAGCTGACAGCAGGCTGGACGGTGTTGGAGCTGAACGAGTTCGAATATGACGGCAAAACCGCCGTGGGCCATGCCAAACATTGGCATCTCTTCGAAGTAATTGCCCGCCGCAATGGATGAGCGATCTCGATGCAGTCCGCCGCAGCAACAGCGACAGCCAATGGGATAGACTTTCAAGCCTTGCAGTCAGGAGCTCCTCATGCGCGACGAACTCAACCTGGGTCTGATCGACTACCTCAAGGCGTCCCCAACGCCCTTCCATGCCACACGCAGCCTCGCTCGCAGCCTGCAGGCGGCCGGTTTCAAGGCATTGGACGAAAAGGACACCTGGGAGACCGAAGCCGGTGGCCGCTATTACGTCACACGTAACGACTCAGCAATCATCGCCTTTCAACTGGGCACCAAGCCGGTCACCGAGCACGGGGTTCGCCTGGTTGGCGCGCACACGGACAGCCCCTGCCTTCGGGTCAAGCCGCAGCCGGAGCTACAACGCCAAGGCTTTTGGCAGCTTGGCGTCGAAGTCTATGGTGGCGCCCTGCTCGCGCCCTGGTTCGACCGCGACCTATCACTGGCCGGGCGCGTCACCTACAGCCGCGATGGCCGAATCGAAAGCCAGTTGATTGACTTCCAGCTGCCGATCGCAGTGATTCCGAGCCTGGCCATCCACCTCAATCGTGAAGCCAATCAGGGCTGGGCGATCAACGCCCAGAACGAGCTGCCACCGGTACTCGCGCAGGTAGCCAGCGAAGAGCGCCCGGACTTCCGCGCGCTGCTCGCCGATCAGTTGAGCCGTGAGCACGGCTTGGTTGCTGACGTCGTCCTGGATTTCGAACTGAGCTTCTATGACACCCAGCCGGCAGCGGTCGTCGGACTGAACCGTGATTTCATTGCCGGTGCGCGCCTGGACAATTTGCTGTCCTGCTTTGCCGGTCTCCAAGCCTTACTGCGTGCTGGCGGGGAAGAGACCTGCGTGCTCGTCTGCACCGACCATGAAGAAGTCGGCTCGGCCTCCATTTGCGGTGCGGACGGCCCGTTTCTCGAACAAGTCCTGCGTCGCGTACTGCCCGATGGCGATGGCTTCCAGCGCAGCATCAACCGCTCGCTGCTCATCTCGGCCGACAACGCCCACGCCGTACACCCGAACTATGCTGACAAACATGACGGTAATCACGGCCCGAAACTCAACGCCGGCCCGGTAATCAAGGTCAACAGCAACCAGCGCTATGCCACCAGCAGCGAAACCGCCGGTTTCTTCCGTCACCTATGCCTGGAGAACGAAGTGCCGGTACAAAGCTTCGTGACCCGAAGCGATATGGGTTGCGGCTCGACGATCGGCCCCATCACGGCTAGCCAGCTCGGCGTCCGCACGGTCGACATAGGCTTGCCCACGTTTGGCATGCACTCGATCCGCGAGCTGGCCGGCAGCCAGGATCTAGCGCAGCTGGTCAAGGTGCTCGGCGCCTTCTATTCGAGCGCCGAACTGCCCTGAGTCACCGCGGCGGGCTCGCCCCGCCGTCAGAGGCTGTCGTCGATGACCAGCGCGACCTTGCCGGAAACCTGATTGCTTGCCAGCGCGGCGAACGCAGCTTCGACATCCTTGATCGCGAAGCTGCGTTCCAGTCGGGTCGAGAGGGTCTTGTCGGTGAACAGCTTCCAGGTTTTGTCTTTCAGCTCGGCCAGCAGCGAAGCCTTGGAATCAGCGTCACGACTGCGTAGCGTCGAGCCAATGACCTGGATGCGCTTGGCGAGCAGCCCAGCCAGATCCATTTCGGCCTTGCGCCCGCCCATCAAACCGATAATCACCCAACGCCCGTCAACGGCGAGCAGCTGAGTGTTCAGCGCGGCGTATTTGGCGCCGACCGGGTCGAGGATCATGTCGAACGGTCCGAAATCCTTGAGTGCATCCAAGGACTCTTCGCGCAGGACACCGCCCTGGGCACCAAGGGATTCGCAGTACGCAAGCCGCTCTGCCGACCCCACGCTGACCCAGCACGGATTGCCGAACACCTTGCACAATTGGATACCCGCTGACCCGACGCCACTGGCACCCGCATGCAGCAGCACCTTCTCGCCGGGCTGGATGGCTCCCAGGCGGAACAGGTTCAGCCAGGCGGTTGCATAGACTTCCGGAATCACGGCAGCCTCGGTCAGTGAAAGCCCTTCCGGCACCGGCAGTGCATGACGGCCATCGACCACGACCTCTTCAGCCATACCGCCTCCAGCCAGCAGAGCGCACACCCGGTCGCCCACTTGGTGCGTCACCCCGCTGCCGACTTCGCTGACCACGCCCGCACATTCCAGCCCAAGGATATCGGTAACGCCTGGCGGCGGCGGGTAATGCCCAGCCCGCTGCAACAGGTCGGCCCGGTTGAGGCCGGCCGCCGCGACGCGAATGCGAACCTGCCCCGCCCCGCATTCCGGAGCGCTGCGCTCGGTCCACTCCAGCTGCCCTTCGATGCCTTGCAATGCCTTCATGCTGCCTCCATAGTGATTCGTACCTGTGCCCGCCCAACCGCTTTTACGCTGGCGATGCAGGCTTTTCGATAGATCGCCCGAACAAGGCTACCTGCCGATCCTCCCGCGTGAAACCTCGGTGAGGGGCACGGTGTCTTCAGGTAACGCTGCCTGCAACTGTGAACCGCGATCTGTCATGCAAGCCAGCGGGCAGTTACCATCGGGCTGTTGTTATTACCGTCGGACACCTCGTCCCGGCCCCTGAACATGATGGCCCTATATGCGTTATAACCAAGCCACGCGCCGTACCTTCGAACTGAAACGCAGCTTGACGGCAGGCGCACTCGCGCTGCTGATGGGCCTGCAGGCCTCGATCACGCTAGCCAAGCCCAACGAGGGCCAACACTGGGACTACTTGCAGCCGGACCGCGATCAGGTCATCGCCAGCCTCAACGTCGTCGAGTTGCTCAAGCGGCACCACTACAACAAGCCGCCGCTGAACGACGCACGCTCGGCAAAGATCTTTGACAGCTATATCGAGATGCTCGATCCCGCGCGCAGCTACTTCACCGCTGGCGACATCGAGCAATTCAAGGCTTGGCGCACTCAGTTCGATGATTTCCTGCGCAACGGCAACCTTGAGCCCGGCTTTGCCATCTACAAGGTTCAGCTCGAGCGGCTGCGCGACCGGCTGCAGTACGCGCTTTCCCTGCTGGACAAAGGCGTCGACAGCTTCGATTTCACCCTTGACGAGGAATTACTGGTCGATCGCGAAAACGCTGCCTGGCCAAAGGACGAGGCGGAGCTGGACGACCTGTGGCGCAAGCGCGTCAAAGACGAGGTCCTTCGCCTCAAACTCGCCGGCAAGGAACCCAAGGCGATCGAGGAACTGCTGACGAAACGCTACAAGGCGCAGCTGTCACGCCTCGAGCAGACACGCGGCGAGGACGTGTTCCAGACCTACATCAATGCCTTCGCGCAGTCTTACGATCCGCACACGCAGTACCTGTCGCCGGACAACGCTGAGAACTTCGACATCAACATGAGCCTGTCCCTGGAGGGCATCGGCGCAGTCCTGCAGAGCGACAACGAACACGTCAAGGTCGTGCGCCTGGTGCCGGCTGGCCCGGCCGAGAAGAGCAAGCAGATCGCGCCCGCTGACAAGATCATCGCCGTCGGCCAGAGCGGCGACGAAATGGTCGACGTGATTGGCTGGCGCCTCGACGAGGTCGTCAAGCTGATTCGCGGTCCAAAGGGCTCGGTCGTTCGCCTGGAGATCATCCCCGCCAGCAATGCGCCCAACGACCAGAGCAGCAAAGTGGTTGCCATAACCCGCGAGGCCGTCAAGCTGGAAGAACAGGCGGCCAAGAAGTCGGTGCTGAACCTGACGCATGAAGGGCGGGACTTCAAGCTGGGCGTCATCGAGATCCCGGCCTTCTACCTGGACTTCAAAGCGCTGCGCGCCGGTGACAAGGATTACAAGAGCACAACGCGCGACGTGCGGAAGCTGCTTACCGAACTGGAGCAGGAAAAGGTCGATGGCGTGGTCATTGATCTGCGCAACAACGGCGGCGGCTCGCTTCAGGAAGCTACCGAGCTGACCGGCCTGTTCATCGACCAAGGGCCAACCGTCCTGGTCCGCAACAGCGACGGCCGTGTGGACGTGCTGGCTGACGAGCAAAAGGGGGCCTTCTACAAGGGCCCGCTGGCCGTACTGGTCAATCGCCTGTCGGCCTCCGCTTCGGAAATCTTTGCTGGCGCCATGCAGGATTACCACCGTGCCCTGATCCTCGGCGGTCAAACCTTCGGCAAGGGCACCGTCCAGACCGTGCAGCCGTTGAACCATGGTGAACTCAAACTGACCCTGGCCAAGTTCTATCGAGTGTCTGGACAGAGTACGCAGCATCAGGGTGTGATTCCGGATATCTCATATCCAGCGGATGTCGATACCAAGGAAATCGGCGAGAGCGCACTGCCCGAGGCCATGCCCTGGGACAGCATTCGCGCCGCCATTACGCCTGACATGAATCCTTTCAAGCCTTTCCTGGCGGAGCTCAAGTCTCGCCATGACCAGCGGACAGGTGACAATGCCGATTTCGTCTTTACCCGTGACCGTCTGGCACTTGCGCAGGAATTGGCCCTTGAAACGTCCGTGACCCTGAACGAAGAAAAGCGCAAGGCGCAGCAAGAGCGCATCGAACAGCAACAGCTCACGCTCGAGAATGCACGGCGGCAGGCGAAGGGTGAGGAGCCACTGGCGAAACTCGAGCGCGAGGATGAAAACACCCCGCATGACGAGGAGAAAATCAAGCCGGAAGATGATGCCTACCTCACCGAGAGCGGCCACATCCTGCTGGACTACCTCAACCTCGAGCACGCCATGGCCAAGAACAACACTGGCGAGCCGTAACACGAGACTGTCATCAAAGTGACATCATTTGCGTCGTAAATACGGGGGCCGCCATGTGCGGCCCCTCGCATTTCACGCATATCGAGATGATCATGACCGTCACCGAGCAGTTGAGCACGCTGAATGGCATTCTGGCTCACGGCGACATCACTACCCTCTTCCAGCCCATCGTTTCGCTTTCAGGTCGTAGCATCCTCGGCTACGAGGCATTGAGCCGCGGGCCTTCCAACACTTCGCTGCACTCCCCGATCAACCTGCTGGCAGCCGCGCGCCATGCCGGGCGCCTCAATGAGCTTGAGATGACCTGCCGCGAATGCGCCTCGCGCCGCTACAGCCAGCTCGATCTCCAAGGGAAGCTGTTCCTGAACGTATCGCCGGAGACGCTGCTCGACGTGACCCATAAGCCAGGGCGCACCCTGGAGCTATTGGAGCAGTACGGAATCGCACCGTCACAGGTCGTCATCGAGCTGACCGAACAGACCCCAACGGATGACTTCGAACTGCTCGACGCGGCGCTCCACCACTACCGGGACATGGGTTTTTCCATCGCTCTGGATGACCTCGGCGCCGGTTACTCCAGCCTGCGGATGTGGTCGGAACTGCGGCCGGACTACGTCAAGATCGATCGCTACTTCATAGACGGCATCCACCGCGACGCCGTAAAGCGTGAGTTCGTTGGGTCCATTCTGAAAATCGCACGAACATCCCAAGCTCAGGTTATCGCTGAAGGCATCGAGCTACACGAAGAGCTGCGCGTGCTTGCTGACATGGGTATCGACCTGGTTCAGGGCTACCTGCTCGGCCGCCCGGTAGAGCAGCCAGATACCGGCTTCGTCAAGCTCTTGCCGTCTAGCGCTGAACGGGATGAATCGCTCAGTGACGAGCCGGATCTTTCGGTCCTGGTGCTCAAACAGTTAGCTGTCCAGGCCACGTGCCCGATTGCCGATGTGCTGACGCTGTTTCGCATGCAGGCCAACCTGAACTCAGTCGCCGTGTTGGACGCCATGGAGGTGCCGGTCGGCATCGTGCACCGAAACCTACTGTCCGACGCCCTGCTCAAGCCGTTCGCAACCGACCTGCTCGCGCGCAAACCTATCAGCCGCTTGATGAGCCATGACTTTCTCGCCGTGGAGTCGAGCCAGTCACTTCAGCAGGTCAGCCGCCTATTGACCAGCCGCGCCCGGCAACGTATCGAAGAAGATTTCGTCATCACTCAGGAAGGCCGCTATCACGGGCTTGGCCGGGTGATCGACGTACTCAAGTTGATCACCGAGATGAAGATCCAACAGGCGCGCCATGCAAATCCGCTCACCCTGCTCCCGGGCAATGTCCCGATCCAGCAATGCCTCACACGCCTGTTGAGGCAAGACCGCGAGGCGGTCATTTGCTACGTCGACATCGACCACTTCAAGCCCTTCAACGACCTCTACGGCTACGCCAAGGGCGATGAAGTGTTGCTGTGCCTGGCTCGCTGCCTCGACGAACAGATCGATCCCGGTTGCGATTTCGTGGGCCATATCGGTGGGGATGACTTCCTTTTGGTGATGCAATCCACTGACTGGTCGATCCGGATCGAACAATTGTTCGAGGCATTCGAAAAACGCTGCAGGCCGTTCTATCGAGAGGACCATCTGGCCGCTGGCTGCTTCGTAGCGGAGGGCCGCCAAGGGGGTGAGGAGCAGTTTTCGCTGCTTTCGCTATCCGTTGGCGCTGTCAGCCTGCGGCCTGGCAGCAGGACGAATATGGATGCTGACCGCCTGGCGGCACTCGCCTCGGAGGCCAAGCGCAGCGCCAAGCAGAAGCCAGGGTTCAGCATGCACGTGCTCGACACCCAATCCCTGGCCCAGCACTCGTTTCAAAGCCCGACCCGCGCCGCGCTGGCCCTATAGCGTTCCGCCTGGTCACGGTCCGCTTCCAGCCCGTGACCTCCGGCCTGATACAACTGAGCCAACCGCGTCGCCGCGAGTGGGTGACCGGCATCGAGTGCCAGTTTCCACCAGCGAGCAGCCTGGGCGCCGTCCGGCCCGTGCGTGGCGTCCTCGCTTAGCGCAACGACCCCCATCTGGTACGCCGCTTTCCCATCGCCCGCCTCGGCGGCTAAGCGCAGCAGGCGGATGCCCTCTCGCCTGGCCCCGGACCCTTGCCCTCGGAAAAGCAAGATATGCCCATAGAAACTTTGCGCGGCGCGATCACCCAGTGCTGCCTTGCGCGCAAACTGGCCTTCCATCCAGCGCCACAGCTTGGGCTGCTGGACTGCCCAGCGAGATGCCATGAGTTTTCGCGCAGTCCAATAGCCGAGGCGCGCTCGTAGCTTCAACACCATCATGGAACCTCGGGATAGTCGAACTCGAAAACTCTGGCCACCTCACCGGCGTGCCAGGACGCTGCTACCGGCCCATCCACTGGCCCGGAGAAGCGGCCCAGGCGCGTGGCGCACTCGAAGAACCCGGTACGCGGCAGCCGGTCAGCACCCTGGCTTATGACCAGCGCGCTGCGCAACGGGCGATCGGCGCGGGCATCGAGCGCGGCCAAGTGTTCGAGCGCTGCTGTCAGCGTCTGCATGGCCGGCGTTGGTAATTGAAGTCGCTCGACGAGCGCCCTGTAGGTCACCAGGTGGCGCTGACGCCTCGCTTCGGACAGTTCATGAACAAGCGCCTGCCAGTGTGAACGGCTGATCCGGATCGAGGAAGCGGCGTCGCTCACGCTTGCTGCTCCCACCCACCAATCTGTAGGGCGCGCGCCAGAGCGCTGCGTATCGCATCGCCAGGGTCGCGCTCACCAGATTCGATTAGCGCCAGGTAAGCCGGACTGATGCCAACCGCGCGCGCCAGGTCAGCCTGGCTGAGCTGACGCGTCTCCCGCAGCGCCGCCAGCTGTTGGAAGGGAGGCATCGAAACGGGGGTTGCTTGAGACACCTCCTGACGCTGCCCCACTGCACTTAAAAGCGCCTGGTACTCGTCCCAGGGCAACACTGCATATTCCGGCGACCCATCCCGCATGATGACCTGAACGCTCATCCGCTTTCTCCGCTCCGATTGCCGTAATTGATGAGCGGAATGTTAACAGCCTGGGCAGAGATTTTTAGCCAAGGAGGCCTCACTTGGCGAAAGCCGGAAAGCTCCGCTTATCGACCAGTTAGGTATTAATCCTTGTAGATCGCGTCGCGTTAGCGCCCTTTTCCAGGGCTGACGTATTCGTCATCGAGCGATTCATTCGTGTCTGGCATGTGCGCCAAGCTTTCTCGCACGCTAGCGGGTTGTCTGGCTCGCCAGGCTTTGAACGCCTCCAGCTCACCGGACCACTTGCGCATCACCCAACCCAGCACGGCTAAGTCGTCAACGAAGCCCAACCCAGGGAGCCAGTCCGGTATGGCGTCCATAGGCGACAGAAAATACAGCAGCCCAGCCACCGCTGCGATCAAGGCCGGCCGGCTAACTGACCGATACTCACCTCGCCACCAGGCGAGGCAAAGCGCCTGCAAAAGACTTAAGTCTTCCCGTAGCCCTTTTAAAAGTCCGCCCTTGGATGACCGCTTGCGCGCTACAGCGATCAGCACAGCTGGCAGCCTGCCCTTTGCAATCACGCGGCTGGCCAGTGGCAAATATCGGAAGAATGTCCAAGGTGCAGGCATGTCGAATCCTCGCTAACAACCGGCCCGTCTGGGCTGGGATCTTATCCACAGATCCTGTGGATAAGTCTGTGAACAGAGATTGGATGATTGGCTCGAACGCCCGTGTCACGGGGCCTTCCGTTAAATCGGCGGTTTCTTATCCAGTCGAGAAAAGTCTTTTATAAACAATGCCTTAGTTAAAACGGTACGCGACCACAACGCAGATGGAATAGCACTGCATCGCATGCAACCTAAATGTGTAT
Source organism: Stutzerimonas chloritidismutans (assembly GCF_051486945.1). Taxonomy (GTDB): domain Bacteria; phylum Pseudomonadota; class Gammaproteobacteria; order Pseudomonadales; family Pseudomonadaceae; genus Stutzerimonas; species Stutzerimonas chloritidismutans_B. The sequence continues at coordinate 965,313 of NZ_JAHVDX010000001.1, forward strand.
AACCGGCGCCTGTCAATCCATTTTTCATGCGATTTTAGCGTTGCGCCAGCCATACGCGTTCGGCCAGGGTTCTAACAACGACAACGGAAGCAGGCGAGTCGTTCGTGATCGCAAATGGAAGGACCTATCGCGCAGAAACGAAAAGGCCGGTCATATGACCGGCCTTTGGCATTGCTGAGGCTTAATTGACGCTAAGTTTGCCGCGGTTCTTTTCAAGGGTGGCGGCGCCAATGCCTTTGACCTCGAGCAGCTCGTCCACCGAGCTGAATGGGCCATGCGCATCGCGGTAGTCAATGATCGCCTTGGCTTTGGTAGCACCAATGCCGTTCAACTCACGGGTCAGGGTATCCGCGTCGGCTGCGTTGAGGTTGATGGTTGCCACCTGAGCCACAACGGCGGCCGGCTTGGCGGACGCTACATCAGCGGCACTGGCGCCCACCGAGACGCTGGCGAACAAGGCAAAAAATGCTGCAGTAAGAAAAGACTTGGTCATGCTTCACATCCTTTTGAAAGTCGGAATTAACCGGCGCGGTACTCCATGCGCCGCCCGGCCAATGTAAGGGCTGGGCGTACTAAGTCAAACGGCATGCTTCGTAATGTGAACCATGACTAGATCGAATTGTGGGCAACGTACCGAATCGGTCACCTGACGGGCATCAACACCGGCCCCCGCCGGGATTCATGTTCCGTCAGCGCATGACATTGAACAGGCTCAACCCCGAGATCTTTACGTAACTCTGCTGCGCCGCTTCGAGCACCACGGTCTGCAGCGACAGCCTTGACAGCGCCTCGGCATAGTCCAGCTCACGCAGTTCAGCCTGGACGTCCTTGTTGACGAGCGTCACGTCCTGGTTGTCGGTCTGGGTGGTTTCGATGACGTTCAACCGCGCCCCAATGTTTCCCCGCGCAGCGTCGACACTAACTATGCCGTGATCAAGGTTGGTCAGGGCGACGCCAACGGCATCACGCACGCCATTGTTATCGGTTGCCGGCGCTTCGAGCGCCTTGCGCAGGTTGGCAATGGTGTCGAGAACGCCCTGCTTTTCCTCGCCGTTGCGCGCGAACGTAAAGGTTTCGCCACCCGCCGGAGCGCCGTCGATCTGAATGGTCATGCCGCGAAACACGAGCTTGTCACTGTTTTTATCGTCATCATCCAGGCGACCGCTCTGCAGCGCTACGGTGCCGCCCACCTCCCATACCTCGTACGCTTTCGGGTCGGTCGCATCGAAACGCACCTCGAAGCCAGCAGCAGGGAAATCTGTCGCGGCAAAGGCGACCTCATCGTCAACCAACGGTGCGGACAACCGGACCGCAGGCGCTGTGATGGTGCTCGAAGCGGGGCTCATCGAGATTCGCCCCGCATTCGTCACGGCCTGAAACACGGCTTTACCGCTGTCGCTGATCGGGATGTTCAGCGAACTCGCGATTTGCAATTTGCGCTGCCCTTCATCGCCCTGGTAGCTGTAGCTGCCATCAGCGGCGCGGACGAAGGGCTGAGTTTTGCCCTGGAACCCAGAGAACAGGTATTCACCGCGCGCGTTACGGGTGTTCATCAACGCCAGCAGCTCGTCCTCGCGCTCGCCCAGCTCCGCGGCAATCGACTTCCTATCCTGCGGATCCAACGCACCGTTGCCGGCCTGCACGGCCAGCTCGCGCACACGCTGCAGCACGGTGTTGACCGAATTGAGGGTTACCTCCTCCTGGGTCAGGCTGTTCTTGGCCGCCGTCAGGTTCGCATCGTATTGGCCAAGCACGCTCTGCTGCTGCTCGAGTTGCAGCAGGCGAACCGAAGCGACGGGGTCGTCCGCTGGCGTGAGAATCCGGTTGCCGGTGCTGATCTGCTCCTGGGTGCGCGTGGCATTGGCGTAGTTGCGCTGGATACCGTTCACGCCGTTGTTGAATGCTTGCAAGGTCGAGATGCGCATAAGCCGGCCTTTTACCTGAAGGTGCTGATCAATGTATCGAACATGGTGCGCGCAACTTGAATGATCTGAGCCGAGGCGTTGTAGTACTGCTCGAACTTGATCAAATTAGCCGCCTCCTCATCCAGGTTGACTGCTGACAGCGAGTCACGATTATCGGTGGCCTGCTTGAGTATTGCCCCCGTCGCCTCGCTGTCCATACGTGCCTGCGCCGTCAGCGTGCCGACGCGCTCGACCAGTTCGCCATAACCGTCCGTGAAACTTTTGCCGGACCCTGGCACGCTCGGGTCCGCGCCGATGGTCTGCTTGGTTTGCAGGTTGACCATGTTCAAAGCGTTGCGGTTGTCCGAGACGCCATTGCTGTTAAAGCCAATGGTGAAGGTGTCGCCAGCTTGTGGCCGGCCACTCACGGTAAAGGTGAAGCTGCGCCCGTCGATTTCGATGGCGAGCTCGTTGGTCTGCCCCGGCGTGAACGTGGCGGGGCTTACCTGCGTGACCCCTGCTCCCGTAATGCTCGGCGGCGTGCCGGCGTTGTAGGTCAAGGTAATGTCGCTACCCAAGGCCGCCTTTAAGGCCGCCATATCGACGCTCTCAGTCGTGCCAGGCTGGCTGATGACGCCGGTCCCAACATTCTGCAGGTTGCTCCCTGCGCGCACTGGGGCGGCGAAGGCAAGCTGATCGGCTTGATCCAGCACCGCTTTGATATCTGTCGCGCCACGGCGGGTGGGCTGCAGCGAGAACCTGTCCCCGGCAGCCGGCGCTCCGCTGATGGCTACGGTGAAACCCTGATCCTTGCCCGCACTGTCGGCAAAGCTAAGGAATGCGGGCGGCCCCGCGTTCTGCGTGACGCTGATGTTCGCGTTGTCGCTCAGCCGCCGGGCCGTATAGTTCGTGCCGTCGAACTCCATGCGGTAGTCGCTGGCCGTCAGGTTCTGCGTATCGGTAATGCGCAACGAGGCATCCGCGGCCGACGTGTTGCTGCTGAACGGCGTTGCTCGCAGCCCCATCAGCGACGCGGCGTTGTAATCGCCGAAGATCGCTTCACCCACCTGCCCCTTGAGATCGAGCCCCTGGGTCTGTTGTGAATTGAGCTGATCGCTCACGGCAAGCGCCAAGCGCCCCAGCGAGTTCAGGGTGGGGTCCAGCACTTCTTCCCGATAGCGAATCAATCCGCCGAGCTCGCCTCCGGTGATCTGCGAGGTGATGCCTTGGCGGGAACTGCCGCTGACGAACTGGATTTCGTGACGGTTCGGGTCGCTCTGGCCGGGGACGACCTCCAACCGGCTGACGGTGGCACCAACGACAAGGGGCTGGCCCGTGCCGACGGAAATGTTGAAGCTGCTGTCGTCCTGCGGCGTGACGGTCACGCCGATGTAAGTCGACAGCTGGCGCACCGCTTCGTCCCGCGCATCGAGCAGGTCATTGGGCTGTTTCCCATTGGCCGCCGCGATGGCGATGGCGTTGTTCAGGCTGCCGATGCTGCCGGCCAGGCGGTTGACCTGATCGGTGACCGCCGCCATCTGCTTGTTGGTGAAATTGTTCTGCTCGGTCAGCCGATCGGAAACCGTATTGAATCGCCGCGCGAGGCCCTCGGACTCTGCCAGTACGAGCTGGCGTGCCGGGATATTGGACGGATCCTCAGCGGCCGTCTGCAAGGCAGAGAACAGCTTTTGCAGCGATGGCGTAATCCCCGTGGTACTGCCGGCCAACAACGAGTCGAGCTGGTCGATCTGGCTCTTGTACGCTTCCACGTCGCTGCTCAGCGACGTGCTGCTGCGCAACTGAGCAGTGAGGAATTCACTGTAGCTGCGGCGGACTTCCACCAGCGTCGTACCCGAACCGACGTACCCCGCACCACTGAACTGCGGGGTGCGAGTCGCCTGCGAGGCGTCCTGGCGGCTGAAGCCGGGTGTGTTGACGTTGCTGATGTTATGGCCAGTGATGGACAGCTGGGTCTTGCTGGCGCTTAGCCCGGACAGGCCGATATTCAACAGGTCAGCCATGATTAGCCTCTAGTCCGTGTCGTGGGCGCCGTGCTGGCATCGGCGATGGTCTGGTAGGTTTGAACCTTGCGGGCGATCTGGTTGATCTTGCTCGCGTACTGCGGATCGGTGGCATAGCCGGCCCGCTGCAATTCCTTGACGAAACGCTCGGAGTCGCCCGAGGTGCTGGCCACTTGAACGGCGGGCTTGTAGCGATCGTTGCTTTCCAGCAATCGCACATAGTCGTTGAAGCTCTGCTCGAACGAGTCGTACGCGCGGAAGCCTGCCACTTGCTTGGTCGCCTTGCCGTTGACGTATTCGGTGGTGGTGACCTTCGCCGACTCGCCCTGCCAGCCGGTGGCCTTGATGCCAAACAGGTTGTGGCTGTTGCTGCCGTCCTTCTGCTTGATCATCGACTTGCCCCATCCGGTTTCCAGCGCGGCTTGTGCCACCAGGAAGCGCGCCTCGACGCCCAGCCGCTTGGCGGCCTTTTCGGCCATGGGCAACATGGTCGCGATGAATTCGGCCGGCGAACTGAAGCGTGTCTTGCTCGGCGCGCTCGGTACGCTCGCCTCGACGCCATTGATCGTCAACGGCGCCTCAGCCGGTGCTGCAAAAGCGATCGCCGGTTTCCAGTCGAGGTTGACCAGCGGCTTGGCCGCCTCGGCCTGCGCGGTTTGAGCCGTCTGCCCGACAGGCGCATCGGCCGCGGCGACATCCGCCTGGTTGCGCTCGATTAGCCGGCCCGGCAGGGCCAGGCGGCGCTGATTGAGCATCTGCACGTCGTTGCGCGCCGGGTCCACCTTCGCAACGGCCGCGTCGGGGCTGCTCGACCACTTCGAGCCTTGTGTCTGCGCAACCTGGGCGAAAGGATTGGGCTTCGCGCTGGGTTCCTGCTGTTTGCTCAGCTGGCGAATCAGCACATCAGCAAGGCCAATGCCGCCGCCCTCTTTGGACAAGGTGACCGACAGCTGCTGGTCGTGCATGTCCTGGTACTGCTTGCTGGCCTGGCTGTTGAATGGATTGTCTTGGGACATGACCTCGGTGGCCGACCGCATCGACTTGAGCATCTCGTTCATGAACAGGGACTCGAACTCCTGCGCGACCTTGCGCACGTTCTCGGCGCCGTCACGGTCCTTGCCCACCTTGAGTTGGTTCAAGCGATTCAGGTCGGAGTAGCTGCCACTGTCAGGCGTACGCCGAGCCGTTCCCAGACGATTTTCCATGTCCCGGTCCTCAGATGACGATCAAGTCTGCTTGCAGCGCACCGGCCTGCTTGAGCGCTTCGAGAATGGCCATCAAGTCGCTCGGCGCCGCGCCAACCTGGTTCACCGCACGGACAATCTCGTCGAGCGTCGTCCCCGGGGCGAACTTGAACATCGGCTTGGCTTCCTGCTCGGCTTTCACTTTCGAGTTCGGCACCACGACCGTCTGGCCGTCGGACAGCGGGTTAGGCTGGCTGACCTGCGGATCCTCGGTGATGGTCACGGTCAGGCTGCCGTGTGTCACGGCGGCAGGCTGAACGCGCACGTTCTGGCCGATCACGATGGTCCCGGTACGCGAGTTGATGATGACCTTGGCGACCGCCTGGCCAACGTCGACCTCGAGGTTTTCCAGAATCGAGAGGTAATCGACGCGCTGGCTCGGATCCAGCGGCGCGGTGATGCTGATCGAGCCGCCATCGAGCGCCTGAGCCACGCCTGGGCCAAGCAACTCGTTGATGTGATCGACGATGTTCTTCGCCGTGGTGAAATCCGGGCGGTTGAGGTTCAGCGTCAGGGTGGTGCCCTGGTTGAACGCGCTCGGCACCGGCCGCTCGACCGTCGCACCGTTCGGGATACGCCCGGCCGAAGGAATGTTGACGGTGATGCGCGACCCATCAGCACCACCTGCATCGAAACCACCGACGACCAGGTTGCCCTGAGCGATGGCGTAGACGTTACCGTCGATCCCTTTTAGCGGCGCCATCAACAGGCTGCCGCCGCGCAAGCTCTTGGCGTTACCGATGGACGAGACAGTGATATCGATCGTCTGACCCGGCTTGGCGAAGGGCGGCAATTCGGCATGGATCGATACGGCCGCGACGTTCTTCAGCTGCACATTGCCGCCCGCAGGCACCTTGATGCCGAACTGCGCCATCATGTTGTTGAAGGTCTGCACGGTGAACGGCGTCTGGGTGGTCTGGTCACCGCTGCCATTGAGGCCGACGACCAGGCCGTAACCGATCAGCTGGTTGCTGCGCACGCCCTGAATGCTGGCGATGTCCTTCAGACGCTCGGCATGCACCGGCGCGCCAGCCAGGCACAACAGGGCAATCAATACGGAGCTGAACATTTTCATTGCCGACACCTGCTTAGAACGGCCACAACGGGCTGATGAAGAAACGGTCCAGCCAACCCGGCTGGCTGGCATCGGCGAACGCGCCGGTGCCGGAATAGGTGATGCGGGCGTCGGCGATACGGGTCGAAGGCACGGTGTTATCGGTCGCAATGTCGTCCGAACGCACCAGGCCCGCGATCCGCACCAGCTCGTCGCCAGTGTTGAGCGTCATCCACTTTTCGCCACGGATCGCCAGGATGCCGTTGGGCAGCACGTCCGAAACGGTCACGGTGATCGAGCCGGACAGGCTGTTGCTCTGCCCTGCCTGCCCGGAGCCGGAGGTATCACGTGACGCGTCGTACTCGGCACCGAGGCTCATGCTGTTGCCGGTCAGCGGGTTGGCCATCGAGACGGCGCCGCCAAACAGCGAGCCGAGGCCGATATCGGCCTTGCTCTCTTTGGATATCTTGGAGTTCGAGTTCTTGCTCGCCTGGGTCTTCTCGTTGAGCGTGACGGTGATGATGTCGCCGACCCGATAAGCCTTCCTGTCGTCGTACAGATTGGTTTCGAAACCCGCCTGGTAGATCGCCCCGTTGTTCTGCGCAGCAGGCAGCGGCGTGCGTGGAAGCACCGGCGCGTAGTACGGATCGTTGGGTTTCGGAGCCGGCGCCATGCACCCGGACAGGATCATGGCAGGCACCAGCGGCAGGACATTCAACAAGCGACGCATATACACCTCAATCCAGCGGCTGACGGCTGTTACAGCTGCTGGGTAACGAAAGACAGCATCTGGTCGGCCGTGGAGATGACTTTCGAGTTCATCTCGTAGGCGCGCTGGGTGGTGATCATGTTCACCAGCTCCTCGACGACGCTGACGTTGGAATTTTCCAATGTGTTCTGCAGTACCGTGCCCAAGCCGTTGAGGCCCGGGGTGCTGACCTGCGGCGCGCCACTGGCGGCGGTTTCCAGGAACAGGTTGCTGCCCATTGCCTGCAGGCCGGCCGGGTTGACGAAGTCGGCGGTCTGGATGTTGCCGATGACCTGTGGCGCCGGGTTGCCCAGCGTGGTGACGGACACGGTGCCGTCCTCGCCCACGGTGAAGGTCTGGGTTTCCGGCGGCACGACGATGGCGGGCTCCAGCGAATAACCGTTGGAGGTGACGATCTGGCCGTCCGCGTTCAGGTGGAAGCTGCCGTCACGCGAATAGGACACGGTGCCGTCCGGCAGCAAGACCTGGAAGAACCCGCGACCATTGATGGCCATGTCCAGCGGCTGCTCGGTTGTTTGCAGGCTGCCGGAGGTGAATTGCTTCTGCGTGCCGACGATGCGCACACCGGTACCGAGCTGCAGGCCGGATGGCAGTTCGCTGTCCTGGCTGGACTGGCCGCCAGGCTGGCGACGGATCTGGTAGAGCAGGTCCTGGAACTCGGCGCGGTCCTTCTTGAAGCCGGTGGTGGACACGTTCGCCAGGTTGTTGGAAATGGTGGTCAGGTTCATGTCCTGGGCGGACAAACCGGTCTTACTCACCCACAGTGCTGGAAGCATGATCTTCTCCTCGCGCGCCGGAAATCAGGCACGCCGCCTAGTTTGTTAGCTGTTCTGCAAGACTCGGGCCGCTGCGGCACTGTCTTCTTCTGCCGTGCGCATCATCTTCACGTGAAGCTCGAATTGCCGGGACAGCGCGAGCATCGAAGTCATCTCAGCAACGGCGTTAACGTTGCTCGCCTCGAGGAAGCCGGATGTGACACGAACCGCGGCGTCCGCCTCGACGGGCTGGCCGTCCTTCATGCGGATCAGGCCATCGGTGCCTTTCTCCAGCTGCTTCGGATCGGGATTGACCAGCTTCAGCCGGTCGACCGTCACCACCACGTTCGGGTCTTCGCCCAGCGCGCGAATGCTGATGGAGCCATCGGCTCCGATCTCGACCTTCTCTTCCGGCGGCACGGCAATCGGCCCCGCATTGCCGAGCACCGGCAAACCGTCGCCGGTGCGCAGCATGCCGAGGGTGTCGATATTGAGGCTGCCGGTACGGGCATAGGCCTCGCTGCCGTCCGGCGCCTGCACTGCGATCCAGCCTTCGCCCTCGACGGCTACGTCCAGGTCACGGCCAGTTTCCTGCAAGGTGCCGGAACTGAAATCCGTGCCCGGCCGCTCCGTCATTGCATAGACGCGGGCGGGAAAGGTATCGCCGAACACCTGCATCGAGCGCGCCTGTTCGAAATCGCGGCGGAAGCCCGTAGTCGAGATGTTTGCCAGGTTGTTGGCGTGCGCCTGCTGGGCTCGAGCGTTCTGGCTCGCCCCCGTCATCGCCACATAAAGCATCTTGTCCATCGAACCTCCGAGCCGCGCAAATTGACGCTTGATAGATCTTCGGAAGGAGACAAAGCAAAGCACGTGCCACAGGCGAAACAGATACGCAAACCATTGAAATAAAAGGTTTTTCAGAAAAACAAAAAGGCCCCGAAGGGCCCTTTTGAGACGAAGCGGCAGTTTCCCGCCGCCGTTGCCGTTGCCGGCGCGCCGTCAGCGCAGGTTGATGATCGTCTGGGTAATGGCGCTTTCGGTTTCGATGGTCTTGGCGTTTGCCTGGTAGTTGCGCTGCGCAACGATCAGGTTGACCAACTGGTCGGAGAGTTCGACGTTGGAATCTTCCAGGGCACCTGCCTGCAACGAACCCAGGGTGCCACTGCCTGGAGGGTTGCGAACCGGCTCGCCCGACTCGAACGACTGCACCCACTGCGTCTTGCCGACCGGGGTCAGGCCTTGGACGTTGGCAAAGTTAGCCAGGATGATCTGCCCCTGCACCTTCGATTGCCCGTTGGTGTAGCGCGCGAAGATCTCGCCGGTCTCGCTGATTTCCAGACCTGCCAACTCACCGGTGGTGTAACCGTCCTGGCTGACGCTATTGACGGCGAACGCGCTGGCGTATTGGGTCGAGCCACGCATATCGAGTGTCATGTTCAAACCAGCCGCCGGCGCAGCATTGTTCAACGACCAGGTGCCGTCAGTATTCTTTACGGCCGGCTGCCAACCGGTAATGGCAGACGTACCACTGGCCGGGTCGATCAGCGCGCCGGAGGGGCTGAACTGCAGATTGGTGGTGCTCGGCGCAGTGCTGTTGACCGGGTCGGCCGGATTGCGACCGTCGACAAGCACGTGCATCTGCCAGGTGTTGGCGGTACCGGTCTTGACGAAATACTGGGTCATGACGTGGGCGTTGCCCTGCTCGTCGTAGACGTTGGTCGAGGTCGAGGAGTTGTAGCTCAACGGATCAGACGGATTGAACGGAGTGTTGACCGGCTCGGTGTTCGTCGAATTCAGGTTAAACCCTTGGGTGATCTTGGTCGTGGCCTTTGGCTCCTGGCTGGAGGTCTGGATCTTCAGATCGCTGACCTGCCCGGTGCGGATGTTGCCGTTGTCATCGACACCATAACCCTGAAGGTTATAACCGAAGTTATCGACCAAATTGCCTTCCTTGTCAGTACCGAAATAACCCGCACGGGTATAGCTCAGCGCGCCGTTATTGCTGACTTGGAAAAAGCCATTGCCGTTGATGGCCAGGTCCAGGGCGTTCTGCGTGTAGTTGATGTTGCCCTGATTGAACTGCTGGGAAATGTCCGACAGCAGGACGCCGCTGCCAACTGGGTTCTTGCCGGAGCCCAGCATCGAGGCAGCGTACACGTCGGAAAATTCCGCTCGCGACTGTTTGAAGCCGACCGTACCAGCGTTGGCGATGTTGTTACCTGTGACGTTGAGGTCTTTGCTGGCGGCGCGCATGCCGCTAAGGCCGATATTGAACGACATGAAAAGCTCCTGTTACCGGGACGTGCCGGCGGTTATTGACCGATGACCTGGACTTTTGACAGCCCGATGCTGCCGACACCGGCCAGATTGAGCATCAGCTCACCGCCGTTCTGTCCGAGAGTGACGCTGTCTACGTTGGCGGGAAGCATGGTGTAGAGCCCCTTGGTCTCGCCTTGGTAGGTCGCTTGTGCTTCGAAACGGTAGGTGCCCGGCGGCAAAGTCTTGCCGCTCGAATCCTTGCCGTCCCACATGAACGAAACGTTGCCCGCTTGTTGCTGGCCCATGTTGATGCGGTTCACCACGGTACCGCTGCTGTCATAGACGTTGACCGCCACGTTGCTGCTGGTCGTGGGCAACACCAGGCTTGCCTTGAAGGTTTCGCTGGTATCTACCACCGCCTTGTCGGTCGGCACGATGACCTTGCGCCCGACCAGCGAAGACGCCTGCAACGCCTGGGACGACTGGTAGCCCGAGAGCATTGTTTCCATGCTGCTGTTGAGCTTTTCTACGCCTTCGACCGTACTGAACTGCGCCAACTGGGCGATGAACTCACCGTTTTCCTGGGGCGCGAGCGGGTTCTGGTTGTTCAGCTGGGTGACCAGCAGTTCGAGAAACTCATTCTTGCCGAGGTCGTTGCTCTTAACCTCGCGATCCTTGATCTGGTACTGGTCTAGTACCGAACCGGTACCGCTGACGCCGCTTGTCGTGGTCATGGTGATCTCTCGTAGCGATTACTGACCGAGGGTCAGGACTTTCTGCAGCATGCTTTTGGCCGTATTCATCAAATCGGCATTGGTCTGGAATGAGCGGCTGGCCGAAATCATATCGGCCATCTCCTCGACCACGTTGACGTTCGGGTAGTACACGTAACCGTCGGCGTTCGCAGCGGGATGATTGGGCTCGTAGCGGGCCTGCAGCTCGCTCTGGTCTTCGACGATGCCTAGCACCTGTACACCCGCGCCGGCTTGGTCCTGCTCGGCGAATAGTGAATCGTTCGGCGCGCCGCTGGCCTGTTGCAGCATGGTCGCGAACACGGGGTGACGTGCGCGGTACGTCTGATCGACGCTGGATGACACCGTCTCGGCGTTGGCGATGTTGCTGGAAATGGTATTCAGCCGAGTGCTCTGCGCACTCATGCCGCTACCTGCGATATTGAAAACGTTGCTAAGGGACATGGAAATGGCTCCTCTTATTCGCCGCGCAGGGCGCTCATCAGCCCCCTGAACTTGCTGTTGAGCAGAGTGAAGCTGGCCTGGAAGTCGATGGCGTTCTCGGCGTAAGCGGCTTGCTCCACCTGGGCATCGACAGTGTTCTGGTCGAGCGAAGCATGCGCCGGCGTGCGGAAGCGCAGACCGGGATCGGCAATTTCCATCCCCTCGGCAGCGATATGCTTGCCGTTGGTGACGCTCACCCCGAAGCCACCCTCGGTCTTGCTCTGTTGAGCAGCCAGCACGGCGCCGAAATCGAGGTCACGGGCCTTGTAGTTGGGGGTGTCTGCGTTGGCAATGTTATTAGCCAGCACTTCAGCACGTTGCGCGCGGAAGCCGAGCGCTTTTTCGTGGATGCCGAGTGCCTTGTCGAAACTGATGCTCATGATCTGGACCTTTGCCGGATACAAGTCTGCCTGGCAGAACATCAGCAAAGGGCGTGCCACTTGTTCAAACGACTGATCTACAAGGGATTCAGAGCACACGTCGCGGCAAGGGCGTCAAAAGCGGCAAGTTTTTTCCGATTCCATTGCCGCTGTTTCGCCGCGTGACGACAGAAAACCGCCGCCGCTCAGGCCGTCATTTGGCCTTATAGATGATGCCTGGGCTGCACTGCACCATTTGGTACAGCTCAGGTAGGCCGTTCAGCGCTTCGGACGCGCCGAGGAAGAGATAACCGCCCGGTTTGAGCGTGGCATGGATACGGCGAAGAATGTCTTTCTTCACATCCGCGGAGAAATAAATAAGCACGTTGCGGCAGAACACCACGTTGAACTTGCCCAGCGCGGCATAGCTGTCGAGCAGGTTCTGCACACGAAATTCGACGCGGCTGCGGATGGCCGGTTTGACGGCCCAGCGCCCAGGCGCCTTGACGTCGAAGTAACGCTGCAGGCGATCGGTGGACAATCCCCGAGCAATCGCGAGACTGTCGTACTCGGCCGCCTTGCTTGCAGTCAGCATCGCGCCGGACAGCTCCGTCGCGACGATCTGCACGGCAGTTTTCGGTTGGCTCGGGCTGTTGCGCTCGTACTCGTCGACCGTCATTGATAGGGAATATGGCTCCTGACCAGACGAGCAAGCCGCCGACCAGATGCGCAGTCGCTGCCCTGGCGCCGATTTGAGCAGCTCCGGCAAGACGCGACTCTTCATGACCTCGAACGGATAGGTATCGCGAAACCACAACGTCTCGTTGGTCGTCATGGCGTCGACAACCTGCTCGCGCAGGCCGCTACGAGGCTGCGCCTGGATTTTCCTCACCAGGTCACCCAGCGTCTTGAGGCCTTGTTGCTCCATCAGCTTATTAAGCCGGCTGGACACCAGGTACTGCTTGTTGTTGCCCAGCAAGATGCCGCAAGTCTTTTCCAGGAATACCCGGAACTGATCGAAATCCAGATCACCTGACACTAATCACGCCCCACAGGTCGTTTTGTTGAGAGGCTCGCGCCTCATTTTCCATCCGTCATCCGGACACGCTGTATGACTCGACCCGCCAGATCGTCCGGCTGGAATTTAGCAAGAAAATCATCCGCACCGACTCGTTTAACCATCGATTGGTTGAACACACCGGAGAGCGAAGTATGCAGGAGAATGTGCATATCCCGCATATCCGGGTCCTGACGAACCTCAGTCGTCAGGGTATAGCCGTCCATTTCCGGCATTTCGATATCCGAGATCATCATCATGAACTCTTCGGACGGCTTCTTGCCCTGCGCCACCAAGCCCTTAAGGTAGGTCAGCGCCTGGCGGCCATCGTTATGGGCCACGACCTCAATGCCGAGGTTCTGTAGACAACGGATAATCTGTTTCCGCGCAACGGAAGAATCGTCGACGATCAATACGCGGCACAGCGCAGCCTTGGTGTGAGTTTCTTCGTCAGTGATGCTGACCGAAACGGCCTCGGACACCGGTGCAACCTCGGCCAGCACCTTCTCGACATCGATGATTTCCACCATCTGACTATCGATATGGGTGACAGCAGTAAGGTAATGGTCGCGCCCTACCCCTTTGGGTGGTGGCAGGATGGCTTCCCAATTCATGTTGACGATGCGCTCGACGGAGCGCACCAGGAAGCCCAGCACCTTGTTGTTGTACTCGACAATGATCGCGAAGCTATTAGAAATGTCTTCCAGGGCCGGCTTGCCGGTGGCCAGTGACAGGTCAAGGATCGACAGCGTGCTGCCGCGGATATTCGCGACGCCACGCACCACGGGGCTCGATCGAGGCATAACGGTCAGCTTCGGGCACTGAAGGACCTCTTTGACCTTAAACACATTGATCCCGTACAGCTGCTTGCCATCGAGCTTGAACAGCAACAACTCCAGACGGTTTTGCCCGACCAGCTGCGTACGCTGGTTTACGGAATCCAATACACCGGCCATGCCAGGTTCCTCTTGCTTGCCAGATAGGCGCTGAGTCAGTTGTGAGCCAGGGCGTGACGGCACGCCCCTTGCTTTATCGTTGGTCATGAGCGAACTGATGACTTTTTTCCGGCGTTCCTGCATTGCCCTTGCAGCCCTCCTACCCGCCTTAGGCGTGCTGGCCGAGGGTGCAGGGGCGACAGCCGCAACCCGCCCTGAACAACTTATCGACGCGACCCAAGCCTTTCTTGAGCGTGAGGTGACGGAATACCTGCAGCGTAGCCAAATCCAGGCGCGCTACCAGGTGGAAGTCAATCGGCTGGATCCTCGCCTGCGCCTGGCTGCCTGTGATCAGCCGTTGAGCACGCGCCTTGAAAGCCCGGCGCAGCCGGTCGGCCGCGCGACGGTCCGGGTGAGCTGCGAAGGCTCTGCGCCCTGGTCAGTATTCGTCCCGGGGCAGGTGCATCTCTATCGTGAGGTGGTCGTCACGTTGCGCCCTCTCAAGCGCGACAGCCTTGTCGATAGTTCAGACGTAAGCCTGGCCGAGCGAGACGTGAGTTTGCTTAGTCAGGGTTATCTCACCGCGATCGACCAGGTCGTTGGCAATAAACTGTCGCGACCGCTGCTCGCCGACCAGGTGGTTCCACAAAGTTACGTATCGCTCGCCGATGTCATTCGCAAAGGCGACCAAGTGGTGATCAGCGCGAAAAATTCGGCCATTAATGTCAGAATGCCCGGCGAAGCGTTATCGGACGGCGCCATCGGCATCCAGATCCGCGTCAAGAATCAGAGCTCGGGACGTGTGGTCAAGGCTCGGGTGACTGGACCGGGTCAGGTAGAAGTCATGATGTAGTCACCTCGATAGCGCCCCGCCAAAAAAACGCTAAAGTTTTTTCCAGGGTTGCCGAAAAGCAGGCAAGCGACCTGACTTATTCGAGGTTCATCATGGTTATCGACTTCAATCGACCGAACGGGCCAACCAATGCGCCCAACAGCGGGCGTACCTCCGGCGTTCAGAATGCCGAGCGGCCCGCAGCTCCACAAGCACCAGCAACCGAGGCCAGCAAGAGCAGCGCGGCGGCAGGCGAAAACGTCCAGCTCAGCCCTGAAGCGCAGCGTCTTCAACAGGCAACGGAAAAAATGAATCAACAGCCGTCTGTCGATCAGGCGCGCGTCGCGCAAATCAAGCAGGCCATCGCCGATGGCAGCTATGAGGTTGACAGCAAGCGCGTCGCGTCCAAGCTTCTGGCTTTCGAGAGCCAGCGCTGACCTGACGCGGCGGCAACAGCGTTACAGGGGCGGTTATGCAAGACTCCCAGCTACTCGCGCAGCTTGTAGACGATATCGGCCATGCGCAAAAGCTTCTTGAGCTCATCGACCAGGAATACAAGGCGCTGGCCGACCGCGACCTGGCCGGCCTCGAGGCCCTGCTGACGCAGAAACAGACGATGCTTGCGCTGCTCGGGCAGCACGGTGCGCTCCGCAGCCAGACCCTTCGGCAGGCTGGCCTGACCGCCGATCTGGACGGCATGACTGCCTATGCGGCCCACGCTTCCAACGGCGAGGCTCTGCTCGAAAGTGCACAGCGACTCGAGCAGCTGCTGGAAGCCTGCCGCCAAGCGAATGAACGCAACGGCAAGCTCATCCGTGCCAACCAAACGGCCGTTGGGGGCATGCTGCGCATTCTCAAGGGCAGCGCCGACACCCCCGATCTGTACGATCGCCGTGGCTCGGCCTCCCGGAGCACTTATCACCGCCCGCTCAGTCAGGCTTGAACCATACGCACGGCCTTTGATGGCCTAGTGCTATTATGCGACCTTCATCTCGTCAGGTGCCGGAGAGCCAAGCAAAGTGTCCAGCCTTTTCGTCGAGGACGACGGTCCGCAGCCGCCCAAGATTCTTAAGACAACCGTAGAGATCCATTCGAATCTACGGTTGTTACAGGAAAACCGCACCCCTTTGCTGGTCCACTTCGCCGGACGCAGTGTTCGCTACCAGACTTACGTGGTCGATCTCGCCCCGGAAAAGGGTTGGATTGCGTTGGACGAGCTCGTACCCAACGATGGCGAGCGGCTATTGATGACTGGCGAACCCTTTTCAGTGGAGGGTTTCCACGACGGGGTGCGCATCGCGTGGCAAAACGACCTGCCCATCCACGCCGGCGAACTCGACGATGCGCGCTGTTACTGGATCGCCGTCCCGACGGAAATGCTATATCACCAACGCCGCAACGCATTCCGGGCACCGATTTCCGGCCCAGCGGTCAATGTTGCGCTGAGCGGTAAAATCATCAAGAAACCCCTTGATGGCCGCCTGCTGGACATGTCAGCCACAGGCTGCAAAATCAGCCTGGGCGGTCTAATCCCGAGTGGCTTACAAACCGGGCAGGTGTACGAGCTCTCGGCAGCCTTACCGATCGGCAACATCACAACCGCCGTCGAACTACGCCACCTTTCCCATGACGAAAAGAACAACGTTACCTATTGCGGCTTGCGCTTCTATCGCTTGAGCGGCTTGCCGCAGCGCAACATTGAGCGTTTCGTCTATCAGCTCCAGCGTGAGGCGCGTCGCGACCAGGTGTCGGATCGTTTCAGCTAACAAGTCTGATCGAAAACACAGTGATTGCCTCACTCGCTACGCTATTTCATAGCTGCACGCGGAAAGCGTCCTTCAGCGATACCCAGCGCGACGTGAACCGCTAACCCGCAGCACGCAGACAACTGGCTTGCCAAACACTAACGCATCAACGTCTAACGGCGTCGCATCCAAGCGGGCGTTGGGCCGTTCCATAATCGATCCCGAAGCGAAATGCGGCATCCAACGGGTAGTAAGACGCTATAGCCGGCTACGGCGATCGCAAAAACATAGGACTAAGGCGAAGCGGGCGGCAGCTAGTCGCTTCGATAGGGAGGGCCATGGCGTCCCAGGCGAGGTTCGAACTCACAACCTTCCCCTTAGGAGGGGCAAACAAGCCCCTTCCAAATCAAGCACTTACGTTATAAATCAGGCACTTAGCGTCCCGTTGCATCCGGTAAATCAGCCCCGTATAGTCACTTTTGCACCCACACTGCACCCATGGGAACACCGTGCGAGAGAAGCTAACGGCGCGCCGACTGAACAGCCTGGAAGTCACCGGCAAAGAATACGAAATCCACGATACCACCGTGCCCGGTCTGTTCGTGCGCGTGACGGCGGCCGGTGCGAAGTCCTACGTTGTGACCTGGGCACGCGGTCGCAAGAAGACGCTCGGCCGTGTCGGCATCCTGACGCTTGAGCAGGCCCGCGAAGAGGCGCTGCAGTACCTCAATGAGGCCCGCAAGCACGGCGAACCGCTGGCAGTCACCCAAGGCCGCCGCGGTGCCGGCACCCCTACCCTGCGCAGCTTCATCGATGACCACTATATGCCGTGGTTCAAGGCCCATCACAAAGGCCACGATAAGACGCTGCACACGCTCGATACCAGCTTCGAGCCGATCATGCACCGCCGGCTCGATGAGATAACCGGCCGCGATCTGGAGCAGATCCGAACCGCTTGGCTCAACGGTGGCAACAAACCCGCCACCGCTAACCGCAAGATGGGCAGCATCAGCGGCGTATTCAGCCGAGCCGTGGAATGGGCCTACCTGCCCGCCTCACCCCTGGAGAAGGTCAAGCAACTGAAGGTCGATTCAATCGGCCGCATCCGCTACCTTTCGAAAGACGAAGCCAAAGCACTCAGGGACGCGCTAGACGCACGCGAGGAGCGAATCAGGGCAGAGCGTGACAGCGCAAACGAATGGCGCGCAAAACGCGGCAGAGGGGCTTTGCCAGACCTTCGCGCCCTCGCCTTCGCCGATCACCTGAAGCCGATGGTTCTGCTATCGCTCAACACTGGAATGAGGCGCGGCGAGCTGTTCAATTTGCGCTGGCATCACGCCAACCTGCAAGCCAAGACCCTGACGGTAGCCGGCGAAGGCGCAAAAACCAGCGAGACACGGCATATCCCACTGAACGCCGAGGCGCTGGCCACTCTTCAGGGATGGTACGACCAGGCGAGCGGTAACGGCTACATCTTCCCGGGTGAAGACAATAAGCCCATGACGGACGTGAAAACCGCCTGGCTGGAGTTGCTGACGAACGCCGGCATCGTCGGCTTCCGCTGGCACGATATGCGCCACGACTTCGCATCGCGGCTGGTGATGGCTGGCGTACCGCTGAACACGGTGCGCGATCTGCTGGGGCACGCGGATATCAAGATGACGCTCCGCTATGCCCACCTTGCACCCGACAGCAAGGCGGCCGCAGTGGAACTTCTCTAGAGCACCTCGAAAATTTCGTCGAGCTCACCGCTTTTACGAAGCATATCGACATAGTCAGGGAAGCTGAGATTGAGCGAATTGTTCGCCAGAAAGCGCGCGTAGTCATTCAACAAAGGCCAGTAAATGCTGACCAGCGAAAGGCTGAGCTTAGGAATTGCCGGGCTTTCCACAACCAGCTCACGAGCCTTCTTATCGAACAGATCGTCATCACCCGCGAAGATGTCGAGATTCTTGAATACTGTTCCGGTAACGACCTGGTCTCGGTCATTGAGCGCTGCAGGCTCAATCAAATGCAGCCTTAGCTTGAAAAGCTCCTGATCCTCCGTCCAAAGGGCTCGCATAAGCTCGCCCAGCAAAATCCGCGGCTCGCCTTGTTTTGTGAGCTTGTCTTGCCGGATGAAAGCCGGCGGCGCGATCGACTTTCGGTCGAAAGCGTGCTCAAGCAAACCCTCAATAGTGTCCGGAAGGCTCTTCTGCTCGATCGCAGCGAGCACGTCCAAGCATGACTTGGCGTAGCCCGACACCCTGACCGATAGCACTGTCTTCTTTGATCTGTTAGCCATCACCGTCTCCTTAATGGCGCCACAGTAAGCGACGCTAACGAAAGTATCAACTTATGCTTGCGATGACTGTTACTTACATCTAGGATGCACACATCTGGTCGACAATCCCGCTATCCAAACACAACCGGCCAGATGGAGAGCAAACCATGATCCAAATCGCAAGCCTGCAACCAATTGCGGTAGGCACCGATGAAGCCGCCCGCGCTTCCGGCACAAGCCGCTCCGCTGTTTATGAAGCCATTGCCCGCGGCGACCTTGTGTCGTTCAAGGCAGGCAAGCGCCGTTTGATTCTCGTAGAGGAACTGCGCGCCTGGCTGAACCGTATGGCGAAGGACAACGCACGATGAGCGCCCGTTTTGAGGCCCTGGAACGGGCCTTCCATCTAATCGACCGCAGCGGCAAAGTCATTGGGTGGCTGGCACTGCCAACCAATACCCGACTGATTGACCTCGAACACCTGCGCCACCTTGGCGCCTCTCGACTGGAGCTAGCGAAATGAACACCGCAACGACTGAAACAGTGGACGCGATCGACGCTTACGACCTGGCGACCTATGCGCGCGAACACGGCAAGTGGCTTGGCTCGATAGCAAGAGCGATCCAGCTCAACTGCGCGCACAAGAACGGCCGCGATGCGCTAGAGCTCGCCAACCTTGCGCAGTACCTCGCCGACGATCTGAGCAACCACATGGATTGCGAAGCGGAGCGCATCAAGCGTGTGGAGGGGCTGCAATGAGCCGCATCACTGATCGCGAGGCGTTCGAGATGATCCAGCGCAACACCGCGGTGCTGACGAACGCCGGCAAAGGGTTGGAAGGTATCGGCCGGCTATTGGGTGCCGACGAATCGGAGCATCACCTAAGCGACGACGACCGGAGCAGCCTTGCGTATGCAGTGGCCGCCCTGGGCTCGATGATCTACGCAGCCGCCAACGAAGCATGGGGCTACGCCGCCCCGGACAGGGACGAATGGACATGAGAAAGGAAGCGGGAAGGAAACCCGAAGCGGTGCGCCAACACCGCCAAGGGCAAACACATTGGACTGCACCAAGTGAGGACTGAACTATGCCATCACACTCCGCAACCGAGCAAGACCGGCGCCTTCTGGAAGCACTGAGAATTCATCCAGTGACGACCATCGAAGCAGCCAATGACCTGGATATCGTCCACCCGCCGTCAACGGTTCGCCGTCTGCGTCGGCGTGGCTTTGATATCCGCACGCAATGGGCCTATCAGGCCACCGAGCCAGGCAGACCACCCCACCGTGTGGGGCAGTACGTCCTGATGCAGGAAGCGGCGGCCTAACGGCCATAACGCTGGCGGGGCCCCTGCCCTGCCAGCCATTGCGCGAGTTCGATATGGCAGGCAAATCAAAGCCCAAATCGGGGCCACCTTTTTTCCGGCTAGAGCGGCGCCTAGTTCAATCGCCCGGGCATCGAGCGTTGAGCTTCGTTGCCCGCGTGGTGCTGCAAGAGCTCATGTCGCAGTACAACGGGGGCAACAATGGCGACCTGTCAGCCACGCGCACGATGGCTAGGGAATGGGGCATCGGATCACCATCGACGCTACAGAAGGCGCTCTGCGATCTGGAGTCGGCAGGCTGGATCACTCAGACCCGTAGCAGTCTGTTCAACAAGCACGGCGCCCGCTGCGCGCTCTACGCACTGTCCTGGCTTCCGGTAAACGAGTGCCCCGGCAAAGACCTTGAGGTAGGCCCGACGAGGGCGCCGCTGCGCCCTTTGCCGACACTACTCAATTCGATTTCTTCCTGTTCAGAAAATGAACACGTACCGGTTCAGTTAGTGAACACATAGACAAATTGGTTCGTATGGTTTTGTCCCGTTGCGTTTGGCGCTTTTGCCTACGTGTTCAGAAACCGAACCGTAATCGCTGTTCTACGTGTTCAGAAAGTGAACACCCTTTTAGATTCTGCCAGGTATCTACTGATATTCAGGGCAGCAAGTGGCTACAAACGAGGAGCGTCACGCATGACCAACATCGTTCATATCGACCCTGACTGCGGAATCGTGGTCGACGACCAAGGCGCGCACATCGACGCATTCGGCCAAGTGATGCTGCTCGGAATCTTCTCCGACCTCTGCCAGCTACGTGGCGGCGAGATGCGTCCAGATTTGGCCGTATCTCTGGACGGGATCGCCAGCCGCCTGGGCAAGCTGCTGGAGCGCTACGAACCATGAAGGCCGTGGAGCGCACGCTGTTCACCAAGATCGCGCCAATGGTCGCCCACTGTGACGGAGCGGTCGCCGCGCTGGAGATGTACCAGGCCGACGCCGACCGGGGCGAGCTAGATACCAAGATGCTGTCGGGATTCCTACAGGGTCTGTTCGCTGCCGGCGTGCTCAGTGACGAGGATCTGGCGACACTCGACACCAGGCGCATTCACTGACCCACCAAGCGAAGCCCCTCAGAGGCCGGGCCGCGGGGATTCTTTACTACGAAACTTTCGCAGTATTCGCCGTCCAGTTCGTCGCGGCACCGCGCGGTAAAATCAGCGCGGCGTATCTCTCTCGCCAGCCCCGCCACCGAGCGGGGTTTTTAATGCGCTCAGAACTGAGCACGTTTCGTGCACCAAGCGTTCACCGATCGTTCAACAACTGTTCAACACCCGTTGAAACCCAACCCTAACCGGCAGGGTTATCGCTGGGTTTCCACTGTGTAGGAATCAACACACTGTGTCGTTATCGACACGCGAGACAGACCAACCTGTCCGACTCGGACCAGATCGGCAGTTTTCCCACGATCAAGACCGGGGGTTTCCCACTATCAAGGCAGCGGGTTTTCCCCACAACTGGGGATATCTCACCGCGACCGAACCGTCTCACTGAGACCAAAACGGCTCACTCGCCGTACAACGGATGACCGTTCGTCGGGAATTTTCAAGACAAAAACGAAACCGAACGAACCCGGACGGCAGAGCGGGATTAGCCATAAATCAGCGCTGGCCAGCACCAAAAAAGCCCCTAATATGTAGCCATTACGACGTCACGTCGCGTCACTTTACATATTGAGGGCTCCCCATGAACACCACCCCGCCACGCGGCCGCCAGCTTCTCCCAACTCAGCCGGAGCAGCGCGCCTACCTTAAAAGCATCCGTGAGGCTGCTGACCGGGGCGACCTTAGCGCGATGGCGTCCGCACTGTTCCTGACCAAGCTCTCCGAGCAGATCGAAGCGACCGAGGAAATCGGCAAACAGATTCGCCGGTTGACCATCACTGTTGAGGCGGAGGCGTCCCGCCAGCGTCTGCGGCAAACCCAAGAAGACATGAACGCCGCGATCGGCAGTTTCCGCAGCACGGTCTTCGCAGCCCTGGACCGCGCACAGGCCGCACAGGAGCTCGAAACCAAATGAGCGCCGTCAACAGCCCGTCGAACCAGAAGAAGCGCGAGGAAGCCGCTGAGATGCTGAAGCGCTACCGCGCAACCGCTGAACGCATCCCAGGCGGGTGGCACGTTAAAGGGCCGAGGTCAGACCTTCGCGTCTCCGATCTCGCCTATCTGCTGGAGAGCGATCTGCGATGAAACGAACCATCGAAAGCCCTGTGCGTGATGCTCGTGGGTTTTCACACCGCCTGGCAGGACTAGCTCCCCTGATTGGCGGCACTTCCCGTAAGCCGAGTGATTCGGGGCACGGCGAAGCAACGAGCATCCGGCCGCATCAGCGGCACAACAGAATTTCGAGGAACACCAAATGACTGATTATGTTGAGCAGGTAAAAAGCAAACTGGCGGAGATCAACGAGTTCGCCACCAACCGCCTGGAAAAAGTCGACGGCGAAATCAAGACTCTGCGCGAGCAGATGATCGACCTGGCGCAGAAAGGCGGAATTCCGAACGGTTTCGGCGTGAAGGCCAATAACGAGTCGGTCGCAGCGCAGTTCGTGCAATCGCCGCAGTTCAAGTCGATGCTGACCGGCGCGCCTACCACTGGCCGCGTGGAAGTGAAGGCAACCATCACCAGCGCAACCCATGACGTGCAGGCAGAACGCGCACCGGGCCTGTTCAACAACCCGCAGCGCGCCCTGTCTCTGCTGTCGGTTCTGCCGAGCCTGGCCGTCAACACTGGCGTGTTCGAGTTCATGCAGCTCAACGGCTACGTCAACGCTGCAGCCGTGCAGGTGCTGGAAGGCGACGTGAAGGCAGAGGCATCGCTGCCGACCCAGATCGTGCAGGCCAACATCAGCACCATCGCGCACTGGATCAAGGCATCGAACCAGATCTTGGCCGACGCCCCCGCCCTCTCGATGCAGATCGACAACTTGTTGCGCTACGGCGTGACCGCCAGGCTCGAAAGCGAGCTTATCAACGGCGCAGGCGGTGCCGGCAAGATCCTGGGCCTCGTGCCTCAGGCTACAGCGTTCGTTCCGACCCTGACCGCCAAGGCAGACAAGATCGGCGAAGCGAAGGCCGCAATGGAAGCCGATGGTTGGGTTCCGAGCCTGATCGTGATGAACCCGGCCGACTGGTTCGTGGTTGCTTCCGAGCGCGCCACCGATGAGCAGTATGTTCTGGGCAGCCCGCGCGACCCGGCCGGTCCGAGCCTGTGGGGCGTTCCTGTCCTAACCACCCCGGCCATCGCCTCTGGTACCACGCTGATTCTCGATCAGTCGCAAGTTGCTGTGCTGAACCGTGAAGGCGTGACCGTGATGGCCAGCCGTGAGGATGGGACCAACTTCACCACGAACCAGACCACTATTTTGGCGGAAGCCCGCTATGGCCTGGCCGTGTTCGCTACCGGTGCCGTTCGCAAGATCGTTGACGCTGTTGTTTAAACGGTGATGTCCCGCTGCCGGAGCGGCCCGTAAGGGAAAGTCCGGCCCTGGGTATAGTCGTGAGTCACCAGGTCATGAAAGAACCGCGACAGCCTGCGCGTCAACTCCTTCAGATTCTCGCAAGACGGTGGCAGGCAACTAATTCACTTGAGGCAGCCATGAAAGACCTGATCGATTTCCTCGGTATCTACCGCGCCAGGACGCTGCCCAAGGCACCCAAGCAGGACGGCAAGGCGTACCACTACGCGCCATCCACAAAGGCCGTCAGCGAGCTCAAGCGATGGCCCGCCAGGTGGTAGGGGTGGGTCAAAAGCCTAGCGCTCAACCGTGCAGGAAACCGCGCCCCCTCCCATTCGCAGACTTTTTGCCTGTTAACGAAGACGTTAACCAACCCGTTAACAGACTAAACACCATCGGTGGCCCAAATGAGTAAATCGTTAGGAACCCTGACGCTCGATCTCGTAGCCCGAACCGGCTCGTTTGTCAGTGGTATGGACAAGGCCGAACGCAGCTCCGAGAAGTGGCGCAAGGAAGTAGAGAAGAACGCGAAGGCAGTCGGCACAGCGTTTGGCGCTGGATCTGCCGCGGCGATCGCAAGCCTCACCGCCATCACCGTATCGACGGTGAACGCAGCGGCTGAGATCAGCAAGCTATCGACCATCGCTGGCTCGTCGTCCACTGAGTTCCAGAAGTTCGCAGCCGGCGCTCAGCTCGTCGGCATCGAGCAGGACAAGCTCGCCGATATCCTGAAGGACGTAACCGACAAGGCCGGCGAGTTCGCGGCAACTGGCGGCGGCGGCATGAAAGACTTTTTCGAGCAGATCGCCCCGCAGGTTGGCGTCACGGCTGACCAGTTCGCCGCCCTATCCGGCCCGCAGGCGCTTGGCCTGTACGTCGACACGCTGGAGAAGGCCGGCGTAAGTCAGCAGCAGATGACGTTCTATATGGAAAGCCTGGCATCTGATGCCACTGCGCTGATTCCGCTACTGAAGGACAACGGCGCAGCCATGAAGGGTTTCGCCGATGAGGCCGAGCGCGCCGGCGCCATCTTGAGTGAACAGACCATCGCGGAAGCCAACAAGCTCCGGGCTGCGATGTTCCTGATGGACCAGGCAACGACAGGTCTGAAAAACCAGATAGGCAGCGCGCTGATACCCGTCCTGGGCGACTTCGCAGACGGGCTTTCCGGCGTCACTGTGGATGGCAGCCTTGCCGCTACCGTTTCGGAAGACCTGGCCGGATCGCTTCGAGCGGTTGGCAAGGCAGCAGTCGGCGCAGTGGCAGCAATCCACATTGCCGGCAGCGCACTGAAGGACCTCTACGACCTGAACGAGGCGTCCAAGGGTGGCGGTTCCTGGTGGGAGACTTACCTGCCACCGGTACGGATCTACCGCGCCTTCGAGAGTATGGACGAGATCAAGGAGACCTTTAGCGATAGCGTCTCTGGTCTCGACCAGCTTGCGCAGGGTTACGGCGAGTTCCTGAATAAGCTCGACGGCCAGGGCAACGGCGGTGGCGGATCAACCCGCCTGGAAACACTCACCGAGCTATTTAACGAGCTGCAAACCACTATGGCCCCCGGCGCTCTGCCGGCTGCTATCACGAGCACAACCAAGGCCATCGAGAGCCAGGACGAAGCGGTCAAGGAGCAGAACAAGGCGCTTGAGGCCTATCAGCGCCTGATAGCTGAGCTGCGAACAGACGAGGAACAGCTAACCGACCAGATGCGCGAGCGCTTGGCTGTGCTCGACGCGATGCAGGGCATCGAGCCTGATGAGCGAATGAAGGTTGCCGGCCGGATCGCCGGAGCCGCAACAACTGACGCGCCAGAGTTCGGCGGGCTAGATGCTGCTGTGGGCGGCCCGTTTGGCGAACTGCTGAAGATCGACGAGGCTGAGGAGAAGCTGCAGGAGTGGTACGACACGCAGCTTGAGATGCTTGAACAGTTTCGCCAGGACCGCGCCGACCTCTCCGCAGTGTGGGATGAGGAAGAGCTAGCACTTAAGCAGCAGCACGAAGACGAGCTTGCCCGGATCGAACAGGCCCGCCAGATGGCGCAGCTGGCATCGGCAGAAAGCATCTTCGGAGACCTGGCAGGACTGACAAAGACCTTTGCCGGCGAGCAGTCAGGGCTCTACAAGGCTATGTTTGCGGTCCAGAAGGCCGCGGCAATCGCTCAATCTGCAGTCGCCATTCAGCAAGGCATAGCGATGGCTGCGGCAAATCCTTGGCCTGCCAACCTGGCCGCGATGGCGTCTGTAGCCGCGGCGACAGCCAATATCGTTAGCAACATCGGCGCGATCGGTATGGCGCACGAGGGCATCGATTCCATTCCGCAGACCGGAACCTGGCTGCTGGAAAAGGGCGAGCGTGTCACTACGGCCGAAACCAGCGCAAAGCTCGACAAGACGCTGAGCGACATCCAAGGCGGGAACACTGGCGGCGGGACCACCGTTAACGTGATCGAGGACGCCAGCAAGCGCGGCACAACAGAACGGCGCACCGGTGCAGATGGACGTGAAGAGGTGAACGTATTCGTGTCGGATATCTTCGGCGATGGCCCGCGAGCCAGAGCAATCGCGCAGAAGTTCGGCCTAAGCCCAGCCGGTAGATAACCAATGGAGGTTGAGATGATTGATTACGATGTGACTGAACTAGAAGAGAAGCTGGCTCGCTTGGCAACTGAGGTGAGCGGATACGCAACGATTACAGCGGCCACACCTATGCACGAGATCCGAGCAATAGCTGAGCAAGCTGGAATGATGTTCGGCCGTATGCTGGCCGCCGCGCTTCACAGCGGGCCGATCACGGCCGACCTGGCGTTTGATATCCGAGTCAACGAGCAGCAAGGCAAGGAGCGCTTTGTAGCTGCGGCAGGACGCTTGTTCGGCGTCGGTGGGGAACTGCGGCAGGCCCTGTCCGAGTGACCCAGGGAGGGGCGGCCCGATCCTCAAAACCGCCCCGCTCCAAGACCGCCTCCGAAAGTCAGCTTTCACTAACCGCAACAATTTAGGGACAGCAGATGTCACTCGCATACGGCCGACCGGCGCAAGAAACGATCAAGATTCCGGCAGAACTCGCGGTCCTAATCGTGAAAAAGGCGTGTCGGTTAGCAGAGAAGCTGGAGAACGAGGCAATCGACCAGATGACCCGGGACGTGCGGCGCGCCTTGCAACGAGGCACAGACCCCGCAGTAATCGTGAGCCAAATGGGGCTGTGAAAAGCCTACGCCTGCACCCACATTGCACCCATGGAGGAGAACCGATGCAGGCTCTAAATCGCCGAAAACCGCATAGAATCTGGCGTCCCAGGCGAGGCTCGAACTCACAACCTTCCCCTTAGGAGGGGGATGCTCTATCCAATTGAGCTACTGGGACAAATCGGCTGGCGCAGCATCTTAGCCGTCCCTGCCCGCTTTGTCACACGTCAGTCGAGTCCGCATTCACCAGCGAACCGACCGAAAATGACAACGAGGCTTCCGCATTGCAATTTGCACTACTTCCGACCGGCAACCATGCAAAGCGCACTGCAACCCTAGATACGATGGAATCTAAGTGATTGATTTTTAAGTAATTAATCCGCCATCAAGCCTGGCACGGCGAATGCTATAGATAGGACTATCCCGCAACGCGAAGGAGACGCCCATGCAACGCCCGGCTTATTTGTTGAGCACATCGATACTGATTGCGCTAGCCGCGCTTGAGTTCAATGAAAATGGTGTGGATAACGCCGCCTCAACGGCTACCGCCAGTCAATTGGTTATGCCCACATATATCAGCCGTCCAGCATTGCCAGCTGCCCAGACGATTAACCACAGCCAAGTCGTTGCGCCTGCGCAGCCGCAGCGTTGGGTATTTTAAGGACGAAAAGACCACCGCTAGGCCCTGTCAGAGAGATTCATATGTCACTGCTAACGTTCTGCTGGTTCGGGTTGAGCTCCGCCTGTATTGCCGTTTCCATTACCCTCGACCCCAGCGGTATATGGGACGTTGCACTTAAAAGCGGGAGCGGCGTGTTTGGCTTGCTCTTCATCGTTTCGCTGATGCTTGGGCGCAGAATCAAGTTCGATCCCGTCCTTCGCTAATATGACGTGGTCGAAGACCAAGACAAGGCGCATGTCACACTAGAGGCATCTTGCCATCACAAGCAGCTTTACTGCCACGCTAAACGACGTATGATTGGCGCCATTAAGCCGTCTCGCAACTTTTTTGCAGGTCGCGGAACAGCAGGCGCTGTTCGGTTGTCAGACCGTGACTAGAACGGCAATGAGCCACCATCGTCCACCTGACTAACCGGTTAACTATGCGCCCAATGAAGCAGGCAGTTTATTCCAGCCGCACGGCTGACAAATTCGTGGTTCGGCTACCGGACGGGATGCGCGAACGCATCGCTGAGGTTGCTCGCAACCACCATCGCAGCATGAATTCGGAAATCATCGCGCGACTGGAGCAAAGCCTGCTTCAAGAAGGCGCGCTGGATGACGACTTGAATATGCGACTCGATAGCCCTGAACTCACGCTTCATGAACGAGAGCTGCTCCAACGCTTCCGTCAACTAGCGCACCGGCAGCAGAACGCTCTGATCGCATTGATCGCCCAGGATACCGAGGCCGCCCG
This sequence comes from Stutzerimonas chloritidismutans, assembly GCF_051486945.1. Taxonomy (GTDB): domain Bacteria; phylum Pseudomonadota; class Gammaproteobacteria; order Pseudomonadales; family Pseudomonadaceae; genus Stutzerimonas; species Stutzerimonas chloritidismutans_B. The sequence goes on from NZ_JAHVDX010000001.1 coordinate 993,170, forward strand.
GGACGAAGAGTAACTCTGGCAACCACCCTGCTTGCGCGATCTGAACGCCTCGCTTTGTCGAGGCGTTTTCATTATTGGCGCGTGGAGCGTGGCAGCGGACTGGTAGAACTCCGAAATCGCTTTGCCTGCATCGCATTCGACGCAAGCGTGCAATTACCCAACGAAGTTCAGCAGGACACCCGCGGCTACTGCCGAACCGATGACCCCTGCCACGTTCGGCCCCATCGCATGCATCAGCAAGAAGTTTTGCGGATTGGCCTCGAGCCCCACCTTATTGGCCACGCGAGCAGCCATCGGCACTGCCGAGACACCGGCCGCACCGATCAACGGGTTGATTTTGTTCGCGCTGAACAGGTTCATACCCTTAGCCATCAGCACGCCTGCCGCTGTACCCCCGCAAAACGCGACCATCCCGAGCACCAGGATCCCAAGCGTTTTCATTTGCAGAAATGCTTCGGCGGACAGCTTGGAGCCGACCGTCAATCCCAGTGCTATCGTCACGATGTTGATAAGCGCGTTGCGTGCCGTATCGGCCAGGCGCTCCACCACACCGCTTTCACGAAGCAGATTGCCGAACGCGAACATGCCCACCAATGGCGCGGCATCCGGCAACAGCAAGCCGACCAGCAGCGCCAACACCAACGGGAACACGATCTTCTCGATCTGACCCACCGGCCGTAGCTGCTGCATAACGATCATCCGCTCCTGCTTGCTCGTCAGTGCACGCATGATCGGTGGCTGAATCAGCGGCACCAGAGCCATATAGGAGTACGCGGCCACTGCAATCGGGCCAAGCAGGTGAGGTGCCAGCTTCGCCGTGACAAAGATGGAGGTCGGGCCATCCGCACCACCAATGATGGCGATGGATGCCGCTTCCCGCAGCGTGAACTCCATACCCGGGATGCCCGCAGCTGCCAACGCCAGCGCACCGAGCAGGGTTGCGAAGATGCCGAACTGCGCAGCCGCACCGAGAAGCAACGTCTTGGGGTTGGCCAGCATTGGGCCGAAATCGGTCATGGCCCCGACGCCCATGAAAATGAGCAACGGGAACACGCTGGTAGGCAGGCCGACCTCGTAGAACAGATGCAGAATGCCGGCGCCGTCGGCCATATTGGCGACGGGAATGTTAGCGAGCACCCCGCCAAATCCGATCGGGATCAATAGAAGCGGTTCGAAACCCTTTCGAACCGCGAGATAGATCAACCCCAGGCAAACCACGATCATGAAAAGCTGGCCCAGCTCCAGATGATAAAGCCCTGTGCTGTGCCATAGTTTGAGCAACTTATCCATGTCGCCCCCTTAGGCAATGGTCAGCAGGCTATCGCCTACAGCCACCGCATCCCCGACCTTTACGTTGACGCCGGAGACGGTGCCCGACTTGAACGCCCGAATTTCGGTTTCCATTTTCATGGCTTCCAGAATAATCACCAGGTCACCTTCCTGCACCACCTGACCTGGCTGCACCAACACCTTGAATATATTGCCAGCAAGCGGGGCCGCCTGCGGTGCACCGCTGCCCGCCGCAGGCGCTGATACTGGCGCTGCGGCTGAAGAGGGGCTAGCAGAACCGACGGGCTTGATCCCATCGATATCGCCGCCCTCGTTGACCTGAACCACGAAGGAGCGGCCATTGACCTCCACCGTGTAGACCGAAGGCTTGTCAGCTTCGCGCGACGCTACGGGCTCATTGCCAGGTGCAGGCTCGAAGGCTGTGGGATTGCCACGGTTTTCCAGAAACTTCAAACCAATCTGAGGGAACAGTGCATAGGTCAGCACGTCATCGAGCTCGTCGGCGGCCAGTTTGATCCCCTTTTCCTTGGCCAGCCCACGCAGCTCGGCGGTGAGCTTGTCCATTTCGGGCTGCAACAGATCGGCAGGACGGCAGTTTATGACCTCAGCGCCATCGAGCACGCGCGCTTGCAGTTCAGCATTGAAGGGCGCCGGCGCAGCGCCGTACTCACCCTTCAATATCCCGGCCGTTTCCTTGGTGATCGACTTGTAGCGCTCGCCAGTCAGTACGTTGATGACGGCCTGGGTGCCGACGATTTGCGAGGTCGGTGTTACGAGCGGAATGAAACCAAGATCCTCACGTACCCGTGGGATTTCAGCCAGCACCTGATCGAACTTTCCAAGCGCGCCCTGCTCCTTCAGTTGCCCTTCCATGTTGGTCAGCATGCCGCCCGGCACCTGTGCGACCAGAATGCGGGAATCTACGCCCTTGAGCGTCCCCTCGAACTTCGCATATTTCTTGCGCACCTCACGAAAATACGCAGCAACCTCTTCCAGCAGATCTAGGTTAAGCCCCGTGTCACGCTCGGTGCCTTGGAAGATGGCGACCACAGACTCGGTCGGCGAATGCCCGTACGTCATCGAGAGCGACGAGATGGCCGTATCGACGTTATCGATGCCCGCCTCCACCGCCTTGACGATCGCAGCGGTCGACAGTCCGGCAGTCGCATGGCATTGCATGTGGATGGGGATCGCCAGGCTCGTCTTCAGACGGGACACCAGCTCGTACGCGGTGTACGGCGCCAGAATGCCTGCCATGTCCTTGATAGCGACCGAATCGGCGCCCATGTCCTCGATCTGCTTAGCCAGGTCGACCCACATGTCCAGCGTGTGAACGGGACTGGTCGTATAGGAAATGGTGCCCTGCGCATGCTTGCCCTGCCGCTTCACGGCACGGAGCGCGGTATCGAGGTTTCGCGGGTCGTTCATAGCATCGAACACACGGAAGACGTCGACACCATTGCTTGCAGCCCGCTCGACAAACTTTTCCACCACGTCATCGGCGTAATGCCGATAGCCGAGAAGGTTCTGCCCGCGCAGCAACATTTGTTGACGCGTGTTGGGCATCGCTCTCTTCAGTTCACGAATCCGCTCCCACGGATCTTCGCCAAGGTAGCGTATGCAAGCATCGAAGGTTGCCCCACCCCATGACTCGACCGACCAGAAACCAACCTGATCGAGCTTGGCGGCGATAGGCAACATATCTTCCAGCCGCACCCGCGTCGCGAGGATGGACTGATGGGCGTCACGAAGCACCACGTCGGTGATGCCGAGCGGTTTGGATACAGGATTCATCGAAGGGAACTCCCTTTCCGGGTCAACCGCGACGAGCGCGGTGCTGATGGATGGCAGCCTGGATGGCAGCGAGAACGTCGGCATCTACGTCAGATGCTGCCGCAACCGGCACCGGACTGTGCGGCTGGGCACGGGCTGCCGTGTCGAAGCGGCTTGCCAGCGACGACATCAGGCGTATGCAGGCGATCAACAGAACGAGGAAGATGAAGACAGAGCCCAGGCCGAATAGCATCAGTTCGACGCCTTCAAGCAGGAGTTCGCTAGGGGTCATTGGGCTTTCCCTTTTAGATCAGCAGCTCGGGCCGCCTGTTATTCGCATCATGTTCTTGGGTCTCGCCAGAAGCGAAACCCGAGAACAGTAGCCCGAACTACGAACCCAAGGCAAACGTCAAGGGGACGCACCCCGTCAAGAATCAGAGCAGGAACAGCGTTGCCAGCCCAAGGAATATGAAAAACCCCCCGCTGTCCGTCACAGCCGTAATCATCACACTTGAGCCCAGCGCGGGATCGCGGCCCAGGCGCGCCAGCGTCATCGGAATCAACACGCCCATAAGCGCGGCAAGCAACAGATTGAGCGTCATCGCCGCTGTCATGACCACGCCGAGCGACCAGCTTCCGTAAAGCCAATACACAACGAACCCGATGACGCCGCCCCATATCAGGCCATTAAGCAGGCCGACGCCTGCTTCCTTGCGCAGCAATCTCGTGCTGTTGCCGGTACCAAGCTGATCGAGTGCCATGGCCCGGACGATCATTGTGATTGTCTGATTACCCGAATTACCGCCGATCCCGGCGACAATAGGCATCAGGGCGGCCAGCGCAACCAATTTCTCGATCGAACCGTCGAACAGGCCAATCACGCGCGAGGCCACGAAGGCGGTGATCAGATTAACCGCGAGCCAGGCCCAGCGGTTACGCAGCGACTTCCAAACCGAGGCGAAGATATCCTCCTCCTCGCGCAGGCCGGCCATGTTGAGGACTTCGCTCTCGCTCTCCTCGCGGATCAGGTCGACCATCTCGTCGATGGTCAAGCGCCCGATCAGCTTGCCACTCTTGTCCACGACCGGCGTGGAAACGAGGTCATAACGCTCGAAGGCCTGCGCGGCCTCGTAAGCATCCTCATCCGGGTGGAAGGTGACCGGATCACTGGCCATGACATCGGCCACTTGCTTGTCCGGATCGTTCACGAGCAGCCGCTTGATCGGCAGAACGCCCTTGAGAACGCCGTCGTAATCGACCACGAAGAGCTTGTCGGTGTGCCCGGGGAGCTCTTTCAGGCGGCGCAGGTAACGCAGCACCACCTCGAGACTGACATCCTCCCGGATAGTCACCATCTCGAAGTCCATCAACGCGCCGACCTGATCGTCCTCATACGACAAGGCGGAGCGCACACGCTCGCGCTGCTGCGCATCGAGGGTTTCCATCAACTCATGGACAACATCTCGCGGCAGCTCGGCGGCCAAGTCGGCAAGCTCGTCAGCGTCCAATTCTTTCGCAGCGGCAAGCAGCTCGTGATCGTCCATATCGGCGATCAGCGTCTCGCGCACAGCGTCGGACACCTCGAGCAAGATGTCACCGTCACGCTCCGACTTGACCAGTTGCCAGACGGTCAGGCGATCATCGAGCGGTAGCGCCTCGAGAATGTGAGCGATATCAGCTGGGTGAAGAACTTCGAGGCGGCGTTGTAGCTCAACCAGGTTTTGCCGGTGCACCAGCTGATCGACCAGCTCCTGATGCTGGCCCTCCTGGCTCTGACGGTGAGCCAGATCTTCGACGATTTTGTGTCGATGGAGCAGCTCGACGACCTGTGCCAGGCGATCCTGGAGACTTTCCTGCGGCTTCTTTGCTTCTACTTCGGTCATGGCGCACTCCACCCCAGCAACAGGCGTGCGCCAGGGATCAATCATTCGATACGCGGTTGGCTAGCGAAACTGTTCTTGTATCTACTGGGTAAGTCCATGAGGGAAATCCACAAACCCGGACGGGCGGACGGCGGCATATTAACACCGCGCACTTGATCAGCCCACGAAATGCACGGCAATACAACCGCTTGCACAAGATGCGTGGTGATCACCCGCACATCCTCATTGTCGACGCCTTCACGTTGAAAGAAGGCACGGAAGCACAGGACGAATTTGTCGGTTAGGCTGGCCCCTCAATCGTCAAGGAGGACGACATTGATGAAGGCCATGGCTACGGCGTGCTTCTGCGCCCTATTGATAGGCAATACACCTGCAACCGCTGCAACGGTCTACCGCTGCGTTGACAGTGCAGGCCACACGACGTTCACCCGCCAGGGCTGCCCGACCGATCAAGCGCTTGCCCTGCAGGACGCCCGTAACCCAACGCCAAGTACGAAACGGATGACACCACTCGCCGTACCCAAGACAGCACGCAGGCGTTCGTCCGAGGATTCGGTTGTAGTGGTTGGAGAGCGCGACGATGGCTGCGGCAACCGAGTGACCGGCAACGAACGGCGTAGCGCGATCATTGCTGGCAAGGTGCAGCCAGGCATGACCCGCATGGATGTGGAAAGCGCCCTGGGCAAGCCAGATGGCATCACTCAGCGCAACGGACGCGTCCAGTATCGCTACCAGGCCGAGCGAGGCGGCAGCAAGACCGTAAGCTTCGATGAACAAGGTTGCGTGCGGAAATAATCCGAAATGAAAAAGGGCCTGCATCGCTGCAGGCCCTTCTTTTAGTTGGCGCACTCAGGAGGATTCGAACCTCCGACCGCTCGGTTCGTAGCCGAGTACTCTATCCAGCTGAGCTATGAGTGCATTAGCGCTTGGTAGACCAGATCGCTTCTGGTTTCAAAAGCTTGTTGCCTGACAGCAACCAACTTCCAGTGTGGCGCACTCAGGAGGATTCGAACCTCCGACCGCTCGGTTCGTAGCCGAGTACTCTATCCAGCTGAGCTATGAGTGCGCTGAGGGTGCGCATTATATGTTCGCGATTTTCTCGGTCAAGCTATTTGCTTCAATGATTTCAACCACATCCGCTACAGCAAAACCACCACAACCACACAATGCAATATGGCGGAGAAGGGGGGATTCGAACCCCCGACACCCTTTTGAGGTGTACTCCCTTAGCAGGGGAGCGCCTTCGGCCACTCGGCCACCTCTCCGCAACACGGGGCGCATCATACCCATCTTCACCCCGTTTGCAAAGCCAAAAATCAAACAAAATTAATGGTTTGGTTCCGAGTCCTTCTCTTTCTGGATCCGCTGGTAAATCTCCTCACGGTGCACCGCGACTTCCTTTGGTGCATTAACGCCAATGCGCACCTGGTTTCCCTTGACACCCAGTACAGTGACCGTCACATCGTCACCGACCATCAGGGTCTCTCCGACCCGGCGAGTCAGAATCAGCATTCCTTTCTCCTTAAAAACGGATTCAGTTCAGTAAGCAGTCTGCAAAGATAAAGACGGATAATGTTCCGTAAGACATTGAGCCTAGAGCCTTTCACCAGCTATTGACCAGCTTGCGAGAGCCTAAAGTTCCTTTTATGCCGCCCGAATCGACAGATGGTGCCGGTTCAGGCTGCTCTCCTGCATGATCACTCCACTTTCCCGGCGGGAGCGTCCAGTTCGAAAGCCGTATGCAGCGCGCGCACTGCGAGCTCCAGGTACTTCTCTTCGATCACGACGGACACCTTGATCTCTGACGTCGAAATCATCTGAATGTTGATATTTTCTTTTGCCAAGGCTTCGAACATGCGACTAGCGACACCTGCATGGGAGCGCATGCCTACGCCGACGATCGACACCTTGGCGATGTCGGTGTCGCCGATGACTTCGCGCGCGCCCATTTCACGAGCGATACCTTCAAGCACCTGCAGCGCGTTATGGTAGTCGTTGCGGTGCACGGTGAAGGTGAAATCGGTGGTGTTATCGTGCGCGACGTTCTGCACGATCATGTCGACCTCGACATTAGCCGCACTGATCGGGCCGAGGATCTTGAACGCAACGCCGGGCGTATCCGGCACCCCACGGATGGTCAGCTTGGCCTCGTCACGATTGAAAGCGATGCCAGAAATGATGGGCTGTTCCATGGATTCCTCTTCATCTAGGGTAATGAGGGTTCCCGGACCCTCTTGAAAGCTGTGCAACACGCGCAACGGCACGCTGTACTTGCCGGCGAACTCCACGGCGCGAATCTGCAGCACCTTCGAGCCCAGACTGGCCATCTCGAGCATTTCCTCGAACGTGATCTTGTCCAACCGCTGGGCCTTGGCCACCACACGCGGGTCAGTAGTGTAAACGCCGTCCACGTCGGTATAGATCTGGCATTCATCCGCTTTCAGCGCCGCCGCCAGCGCAACGCCGGTGGTATCCGAGCCCCCACGCCCCAGCGTGGTGATGTTGCCGGCCTCGTCGACACCCTGGAATCCCGCCACGACCACCACACGGCCGGCCCTGAGCTCCTTGTGGATGTTTTGCGCATCGATCTGAAGAATTCGCGCCTTGGTGAAAGCGCTATCGGTGAGGATGCGTACCTGGCTGCCGGTATAGGACACGGCCGGAACACCAATCTTGATGAGCGCCATTGCCAGCAAGGCGATGGTTACCTGCTCGCCCGTCGAGACCATGACGTCGAGCTCGCGCGCAACGGGCTGCTCGCTAATCTGTTTGGCCAAGTCGATCAGCCGGTTGGTTTCACCACTCATGGCCGAAACCACTACAACGATGTCGTCACCGTTGTCGCGGAACTTCTTGACCTTCGCAGCCACCTGCTCGATGCGCTCTACAGAGCCCACCGAGGTACCTCCAAACTTCTGTACGATCAACGCCATTTCATTGCCGCCTAAGCCCGTCACGGGCGCTCATTGATACTTTCGACCCCAGCGGCCACCCCGCTCGGGCAGCCGCCAGCCCGGCGCTACTGGCCTTCGACGAACGAACGGACCAGTGCCAGTGCATCGTCCAGCTGACTCGCGTCGCTGCCGCCCCCCTGAGCCATGTCGGGGCGACCGCCGCCTTTACCGCCGACGGCCGCGGCTGCCTGTTTCATCAGGTCACCCGCCTTGTAGCGACTGGTCAGATCCTGGGTTACACCTGCAACCAGAACGACTTTCTCATCGTGCACACCGCCAAGCAGGATGACGCCGCTGCCGAGCTTGTTCTTCAATTGGTCGACCAGCGCAAGCAGTGCCTTGCCATCGAGGCCGTCCAGCCGCGCCGACAATGCCTTCACGCCATTGATCTCGACCGCGGAGCCGGCGAGATCGTTGCCGGTCGCGCTGGCTGCTTTGGCCTTCAACTGCTCGAGCTCTTTCTCCAGCTGGCGATTGCGCTCAAGCACACCGTTGAGCTTGTCCACCAGCGTGTCGCGGCTGCCCTTGACCAACGCCGCCGCTTCCTTCAGTTGCTCCTCGGCGCCTACGAGATAGGCGAACGCAGCATCGCCGGTCAGCGCCTCGATACGCCTGACACCCGCAGCAACGCCGCCTTCGCTAATGATCTTGAACAGACCAATATCGCCGGTCCGCTTCACGTGCGTTCCGCCACATAACTCGACCGAGAATCCGCCGCCCATCGTCAATACGCGAACCTGATCGCCATACTTTTCACCGAACAGCGCCATCGCGCCCTTGCGCTTGGCCGTATCGATGTCGGTCTCCTCGATCTCCACCGCCGAGTTGCCACGAATTTCGGCGTTGACCTTGTCTTCCAACGCCTTGAGCTGCTCGGGCTTGATGGCCTCGAAATGACTGAAATCGAAGCGTAGCCGCTGACTGTCGACTAGCGAGCCTTTCTGACTGACGTGCTCGCCGAGGATCTGACGCAAGGCCGCATGCAGCAGGTGCGTGGCCGAATGATTGAGCGCAGTCGCCTGGCGAACCGAAGCATCGACGGTCGCCGTGACGGCGGCACCTACCACAAGCTGGCCGCAATCAAGAACCCCGTGATGCAGGAAAGCGCCCCCCGCTTTGCTGGTATCGCGCACATCGAAGCGCAACCCTTCGGCCGAGAGGAAGCCACAATCACCGATCTGCCCGCCGGACTCGGCATAGAACGGTGTCTGGTCGAGAACCACCACGCCCTCCTCGCCCGCACCGAGGTGCTGGACGGCCATCCCTTCCTTGAACAGGGCCAGCACCTTGCCTTCGCCATGAGTCCCCTGGTAACCGATGAAGCGGGTCTCGCCCTCTACCTTGACCAAGCTGTTGTAATCCATGCCGAACGCACTGGCGGACCGGGCGCGCTCGCGCTGCGCTTGCATCTCGCGTTCGAAACCTTCCTCGTCGAGCGTCAGCTCGCGCTCGCGGGCGATATCGCCGGTCAAATCCACCGGGAAGCCGTAGGTGTCGTACAGCTTGAAGATGACCTCGCCAGGGATGACGCCGCCCTCCAGCTCGACCAGATCCTGCTCGAGGATCTTCAAGCCTTGCTCCAGGGTCTTGGCGAATTGCTCTTCCTCGTTCTTCAGTACGCGTTCAATGTGCGCTTGCTGAGTTTTCAATTCGCTGAACGCGTCGCCCATCTCGGCCACAAGCGCCGCGACAATCCTGTAGAAGAAGCTACCCTTCGCGCCGAGCTTGTTGCCGTGTCGGCAAGCGCGGCGAATGATGCGACGCAGCACGTAGCCACGGCCTTCGTTCGACGGCGTCACGCCATCAGCGATGAGAAAGCCGCAGGAGCGGATGTGGTCGGCGACGACCTTGAGCGAGGCCTGCCCTTCGTTCTGACAGCCGATGGCTTCGGCAGAGGCGTTCAGCAGGCTCTGGAACAGATCGATTTCGTAGTTCGAATTGACATGCTGCAACACCGCGCTGATGCGCTCGAGCCCCATGCCGGTATCGACGCTGGGCGCCGGCAACGGATGCAACTCGCCATCGGCCGTGCGGTTGAACTGCATGAAGACGTTATTCCAGATCTCGATGTAGCGGTCACCGTCTTCGTCCGGCGAGCCGGGCGGGCCGCCCCAGATGTGCTCACCGTGATCGAAGAATATCTCGGTGCACGGGCCACACGGCCCCGTGTCACCCATCGCCCAGAAATTGTCGGATGCATAGGGCGCACCCTTGTTGTCACCAATGCGGACCATGCGCTCAGCCGGGATTCCGACGTCCTTGGTCCAGATATCGTAGGCCTCGTCATCGCTGGCGTAGACGGTAACCCAAAGCTTTTCCTTGGGCAGGTTGAGCCACTTATCCGAGGTGAGAAACTCCCAGGCGTAGGCGATGGCGTCGCGCTTGAAATAATCGCCGAAGCTGAAGTTGCCCAGCATCTCGAAGAACGTGTGATGGCGCGCGGTGTAGCCGACGTTTTCCAGGTCGTTGTGCTTGCCGCCCGCGCGTACACATTTCTGGCTGGTGGTGGCGCGGGTATAGGCGCGCTTTTCCAGGCCTAGGAAGCAGTCCTTGAACTGGTTCATGCCGGCATTGGTGAACAGAAGGGTCGGATCGTTCGCGGGGATCAGCGAACTGGAGGCCACACGCGTGTGGCCCTTCTCTTCGAAGAATCGGAGGAAGGCTTCACGGATTTCAGCGCTTTTCATAGTTTTCTTCCAGAAGACTGCGGCCGAACAGCTGCAAGATCGACGCGGCGACGCGATACCGGGAGCCGGTTCGCCACGACCGAACAGATCGCCGGCAAAGGGCCGCATTATATCGGGCCGACGCCGCCCGCATAGAGGATAAATAAGATTGAATCAAGCTATTCGACACTGACTCCGCCCCGTGCCTAGGCCAAGGGCCAGGGGCTGACAGCAGGACCACCAGTAGATCGGACATGGCGCGTCACGCCGTGCGCCGAAAGCGCCGACGCGCGCGCCGGTTAGCGCAGCAGCCGTGTATCGAGCACCGACGACGCACCACCAAGCAGGGTTTCAGTGATGTCGATGAAATCCTTCGTGGTGACGCGATCGAGTCGCATCAGGCCGCGCGCCACGTCATCGAGCGAATGCCGGCTCTTGCTGCGCTGACGAATCTCCTTGTCGAGCTCCTGGAGCAGCAAGACCGCGCGCGCCGTGACTGGCCCGCTGGATCGCTCCCCACGCAGGCTGTCGACCTTTCGACTCCACTCAGTAAGATGCTCGCGGACCCGCTGGTAGCGGTCCTCACTGAGCCCACCTGCACGCCGCATCAGCTCGATGGCGTAGTACTCAGCCAACCCTTCGCTGATCCAGTCGCTGCGATCGGCATCGGATATCCGACTGAACACGTGCACCAATTCATGCACCAGAGAGCTCGTGCCGTTTTCGCTGACCATCGGTCGATCGGCATGCATGAACAGCGAATTGGGACCCGACAGCCCGCCTCGCCACATGGGATCGCCCGCACCGACGATCAGCAACTTCTTCGGGTCGCGCGGAAAGACGCCTTGTACTTCCGGCCAGACGAACGTGAGCAACGTGAGGATATCCATGCGCCGCACGCCTTCGCCAACTGGGGCGGCTACCGTTACATCGGTTTCCCCGAGCCGCGCTCGACGCGTGCCCAGCTTGCCAGCCAGTATCCAACCGGTTGGGCGGTCGAACAGCCGCTCATTGTTGTCGATACGAAAACGATGCTTGCCGATGCGCGGCCAGCCGGTTTCGACGCTCTTCCAGCCGTCGGGCAACGAGAAGGCCAACCGGGATACCAGGCGTACGCCATCCTGCTGGTCGATTCGCGCCGCCGGCACCAGATCATCTCCGCGAACCAGCGCCCAGTCCGGCGTCATGCGCGCATCGAAACGCCCGCTCTTGCGCTGATGGCTGATCTTCACCCGGTAGGACAAGCGGGCCTCACCTTCGCCAGGCCGCCATACACCTCGCCCGTCTTCAACTTGCCATGCAGCCTCGGAATCGGCGTCGAAGTCGCTGTAGAGCGCGTCGTCGCCCAGGTTGAAGTTGACGTAACGGACCGCCGTGCCCTCTTCCAGAACTAGCTCCACTTCCGCTATGTCCTCGTCGGGTACGAACTTGACGTTGATGTCCAGATCGACCCGCTTGGCAGCGTGGCCTTGCCCAACGGCAAAGGACAGGACGACAAACAGCAGAAGCTGGCGAAGGGGCATCAGGCGTCTCCAAGTCAGGTTCGGTGCGACGATTCGGCAACCAGCGTCAGCCGGCGCGGAAAATCAGGTGGTCTTCCCAGTCATCCTCCGCGACGGTGCCTTCGGCGAGCATCCGCCCGGATTGTGAAATGCGCTCGGCATGCACGGCGTCAGGATCGCCACAGACGAGATGATGCCAGAGCGGCAAATCCTTGCCCTCGGCAACCAGGCGGTAGCCGCAAGTCGGCGGCAGCCATTTGAACTGCGCGGCATCGGCGGCAGTGAGTTGCACGCAATCGGGCACGCTGGCACGGCGGTTCGAATAGTCACTGCAGCGGCAGCTCTTCAGGTCAAGCAGCTTGCAGGCGATGCGGGTGTAGTAGACGCTGCCGTCTTCCTCGTCCTCAAGCTTCTGCAGGCAACACAGGCCGCAGCCGTCGCATAGCGACTCCCATTCCTCGGCATCGAGTTCGGCCAGGGTCTTGCGCTTCCAGAAGGGTTCGACTTTCGCCGCCATGAATCGTGCTGCCTTGAATAAAGACGCGAGTCTAGCCATTGCCACAGGGGCGGCCAAGCATCCCGGGGCCTGCGGCCATCCACCGCCGACCGTCGGCACGAAGGCTTCCGTCAGGCGGGGTCGTTGCGACGGAGCAGCTCTTCTGGAAGGTGTTCGATGTAGTCGTCGTCAGGCGGCGGCATCTGCAGATGAAAACCTTGAGCCTCGATGTTTTCGAGCACTTTATGGATGTCTTCGCGCGCCAGTTTGCGCTCAGGCGTCAGCACGAGATCGAAGGCATGCTGGGGCGGGCCGAAGGCAGCGAGCAGGCCTTCAGGGACGCGCGTCAGCGCCTCGGCACGGTCGACGTAGAGGTACATTTCATTCTTGCGAAGGCTTTTGTAGATCGAGCAGATGCGTTTCATGGCTGTCCTTCCAGAGCGTCGAGCAGAGCCTGGCCCATGCGTTCACGGCGCCAGCCGCGCAGCGAATCGGGCAGTGAATACGGGCCGTCCGGGTAACCGGTCTTGAGCAGCGCTTCGAGCACTTTCTTGCGCAGCATCAGCTCAGGGGCGATATCGAGCTTCTCCGCTTCGCGCTGACCGACGGCGCGCAGCTTCTTGAGCAGCGACGAGCATTCCAGCGGCAGCGGCTCGGGCAGCGGCGCGGGCCATTGCGACTCCGGGAGCGCTGCCGCGGTGCGAATGAGCTCAAGCAGTGTCTCGCCGTCCTGGCGGACAGTACGTGGATGCATGTCGTCGATCCGCGCCAGCGAGACCAGATCGGCAGGCTGGGTGCGCGCCAGCGGCCACAGGCTGGGCTCGCGCAGGACGCGGTTGCGCGGCTGGTTGCGCGCCCTCGCCTGCCGCTCACGCCAGGCGGTAACCGCGCGAAGCACCGCCAGTTGGCGAGGTTTTAGCCGCCAGGCCTGCTTGACGTCGCGATAGGCCTCGTCGGGATCGACTTCTCGCTGCAGGTTGGCCACCAACTCGGCACCATCATCGAGCACCCAGGCACGCTTGTCGTCCGACAGGCGCGGCACCAGCGCCTGGTAAAGCTCTGCCAGATGCTGCGCATCTTCTACCGCGTACTGGATTTGCGTCTCGCTGAGCGGCCGCTGCAACCAGTCAGAACGGGTCTCGCCCTTGGGCAACTCGAGCCCGAGCACGGCTTGCACCAGACGCGAATAGCCCATGGAAAAACCGATGTTCAGGTAACCAGCCGCCAGCTGCGTATCGAACAAGGGCGTGGGCAGGCTGCCGGTGAGCCGCCACAACACTTCCAGGTCTTCGCTGCAGGCATGCAGCACCTTGACGACCGCGGTGTCTTCCAGCAGATCGGCTAGAGCAGACCAATCCTCGATTCGCAGGGGGTCGATCAGGTAGGCGCAGCGCCCATCGCCAACCTGGAGCAGGGCCGCGATCGGGTAGAAGGTATCGACCCGCATGAACTCGGTGTCCAGCGCCACATACGGCAGCCGACGCCACTCGGCGCACAGGCTGGCCAGGTGCGCGTCATCCAGGACCCATTGAGTTTCGATGGCCACTAGGCCCTCCTTTGGTTATCGGCTTGCGACCGGCTTCCGATCGAAAGTCGCGCAGTATATATCGCGACCGCCGGTTCGCCGCGCAAACATCGCGCCCCTCGCCGGCGTGCTAACGTGCCGCGTCACCGAAAGGAGCCCTCCACATGCCACTCGCGCAACTGATCGACGCACACGCCTTGACCACGCGCCTGTCCCAGCCCGATCTACGCATTCTCGACTGCCGTTTCGCGCTGGATGACCCGACCCAGGGCAGCGCGTGCTACCGGGACGGCCACATCCCAGGTGCGCAGCATGCCGACCTCGAGCGTGACCTGTCCGGCCCGGTCGTTCCCGGCAAGACGGGGCGACATCCACTGCCACAAGCGCAAGCCCTCATCGACCGATTGCGCCAGTGGGGTATCAGCAGTGACAGCACCGTCGTGCTTTACGACGACGGCCCGGGTGCCTTTGCCGCGCGGGCTTGGTGGTTGCTGGCGTGGCTGGGCAAACGCGACGGCTTGTTCATACTGGATGGCGGCTACAAGGCCTGGTGCGAGGCGGGGCTGCCCATCGAGCAGCAGCAGACCGAGGCAGCGGCCGGTGATTTCGCTGGCCAGCCGGACGAGACGCTTACCATCGATGCGGAACGCATCCGCGCCGGACTCGCATCCCAGACGTACAGGCTGCTCGATGCCCGTGGGCTGCCGCGTTTTTTGGGTGAAGTGGAACCCATCGACCCGGTCGCCGGCCACATCCCCGGCGCCCACTGCATGCCGTTTACCGACAACCTCGACGCCAATGGCCGCTTCCGCGCGCCCCACGAGCTCGCCGAGCGCTTCGCACCCGTGCTGGCCGGAGGCTCACCCGAGTGCCTGGTGGCCTACTGCGGATCGGGCGTCACGGCCTGCCACAACTTGTTCGCTTTATGCCTCGCCGGTCATCCGCTTGTACGCCTTTATCCGGGTTCGTGGAGCGAGTGGATCACAGACCCGCAGCGCCCGGTCGCCTGACCCTGCAATTGACCGATCGGTCAGCCCTCGCCTGGATGGTTTTATTGCGCGTTAAACCGTTTATCGGCGCCAATCGTCGTGCTTTACGAAAAATTGCACTCTTTCGTTTGCCGCGAATCAATGAAGCTTGATAGGGTCCGAGCCGCTTTTTCCCCCGGAGTACAACAATGAAAACAACTTGGTTGAAGACTGCAATCGCCGTAGCCGTAGGCGCCCTTTCCACCCAGGCCATGGCTGCCGGCTTCGCCCTCAACGAACAAAGCATCAGCGGCATGGGCACCTCCTTTGCCGGCCGCTCATCTTCCGCCGACGACGCTACCACCCTGTTCGGCAACCCGGCCGGCATGTCCCGCCTCAAGCGCGAAGAAGTCAGCTTCGGCATGGCCGCGATCAATGCCAAAACGGATATCAAGGATAATTCGGGCTCGTTCTCCGGCCCTGCATTGGGCGGCCTGAACCTGCCCTATGGCGGCAGCAACGACGGCGACATGGTGCCGGTCACCGCCGTACCGATGGGCTATTACGTCAAGCCGGTCGACGACAAGTGGGCCGTGGGCGTCGGCATTTATGTGCCGTTCGGTCTGGTAACCGATTACGAAAGCGGCTACCAGGGCCGTTATTTTGGTGACTACAGCGAAGTACGCGTGATCACCGTACAGCCCACTGTCAGCTACCGGTTCAATGAAAAGTTGTCCGTTGGCTTCGGCCCGACGATCAACCGCATCGACGGCGAGCTGCGCAGCGCGTCCCCGAACCCGTTCGGTCCGCTTGGCTCGAACGATGGTCAGGTCAAGGTTCAAGGCGACGATACCGCCCTCGGTTTCAACGCGGGTTTGCTTTACGAGTTCACGCCTAGCACCCGTGCTGGCATCACCTACCGTTCGAAAGTCGCTTACAAGCTCGAGGGTGACACCAAGCTCTCCGGCGGCAGCTTCGATCTGTCTGGTGCCTCGGGCAAGTACGACGCCTCGCTGGAACTCGATACGCCCGAGTCTGTTGACATGTCGGTGACGCACGACCTCAACGACCAGTGGACGGTATATGCAGGCGCCATGTGGACCCGCTGGAGCCGCTTCGAAGCCATCGTCATCGAGAACGACGGCATCCCGCTGGCGCTGCAGGGCAATCTTGCTCCCATCGTCGAAGAGCAGGACTGGCACGACACCTGGTCCTACGCGATCGGTGCGGCGTACAAGCTGAACAAGGAGTGGACGCTGCGCACTGGCCTCGCGTTTGACCAGAGCCCGACCAACAATGTCCATCGCTCGCCGCGTATTCCAACGGGCGATCGCACCGCGATCAGCTTCGGCTTGGCGTGGAATCCTACGGACGACGTCACGCTCGACCTGGCCTACTCCTACCTACGGGAAGAGGAAGTCGACATCAGCCGCAGCCGCTCCTACCAGGGTGGTGCGCTCGTAGCCAACTACGACGCGACTTTCAAGAACAGCGCCCACGGCTTCGGTGCCGGGCTGACTTACCGCTTCTGATGCACCCCGCCCCGGCCGATCGGCCGGGGCTCTCCCTATTTCTCCAACGCCTTTTCCACTGCCGCGATCAACGCCGGATCGTCCGGCTCGACCTTGCTGGAAAAGTACTCGACGACCCGCCCCTCACGATCGACCACGTACTTGTAGAAGTTCCAGCGCGGCGCGCCACCCGCCTGCTCAGCCAGCACCTTGAACAACGGCGTCGCATCACGGCCACGCACCGGCTGCGTCTGGGTCATCTGAAAGGTCACGCCATAGTTCACGTAGCAAACTTCGGCGGTCTCAGCGGCATCGTCCGACTCCTGAAAGAAGTCATCTGAAGGCACACCCAGGATCTCCAGCCCCTCGTCCTTGTAGCGCTGGTAGAGCGCCTCGAGCCCTTCGAACTGCGGCGCGAAGCCGCAATAGCTGGCTGTATTCACGACAACCAAGGCCTTGCCGCGGTATCGCTCGCAAAGGTCAACCGTCCCCTTGGCGCGCAAGGTTGGCAGCTCATGATCGAGCACGGCCGGGCATTCGGCCGCCAGCAGCGAGCCAGCGTATAAAACGGACAGCGCAGCAAGCAGGTGACGCTTCATGGCATTTCTCCTGGACTGATCGCCGCCACGCTACTCCGCCGCTGGCGGCTCGGCAACGATTCGGTCGAATAGCGTTATATACAAAAACATATAGCGCTTGGCAGAATGGCCGCACGACAAAGGAGCGCACCATGAGCCACTCCCCTCCGCTCGATTCGCTACGCATCGATGGCCACCTTTGGTTCAACCGGGGCGAGAAGGGCTATCTCGGCGGCAAGCGCATCGAGCTCCTGGAGCAGATCGAAGCCACCGGCTCGATCAGTCAGGCCGCCAAGGCCGCCAAGCTCAGCTACAAGGCCGCCTGGGATGCGGTCGATGCGATGAACAACCTGTCCGAGCGCCCGCTGGTTACGCGTGCAGCTGGCGGAGCGGGTGGTGGCGGTACGCAGCTGACCGACTTCGGCCGCGAGATGCTGCACGTTTGGCGCCGCATGCAGCACGAATACGAACGCTTTCTCGCTGAGGTATCGCGGGGTATCGAGGGGTTCGATGACATCGACCGATTGCTCAAGGCCATCGCCATGAAAACCAGCGCGCGCAACCAGTTTCGAGGCCGCATCACCCATGTGGAGAAAGGTGCGGTCAACGCCAGCCTGCAGCTGGACATCGGTGAAGGGCAGACCATCACCGCCACGCTCACCAATGACAGTATCGACGAGCTCCAGCTCAGCCCCGGCAAGCCTGCAATTGCGCTGATCAAGGCCAGCTTCGTCCTGCTGTCTCCCGACCCGGACATTCGGATCAGCGCGCGTAACCGACTCACCGGGACCATCAGCGCACTGACGCCCGGCGCCGTCAATTGCGACGTCAAGCTTGCACTGGCGGGCAATCGCACCCTGGGCGCCGTGATCACGAACGAAAGCGCCGCCGAGCTGGGCCTGGCGCTCGGTCAGCCCTGTACGGCGCTGATCAAGGCCTCGCACGTCATCATCGCCGTCGACTAGGAGCCCCGCATGCCGTTTCGCCTTTTGCTGGTTCTCGCATTGATCTGCCTGCCCTGGGTCAGCCATGCCGCCGAGGTGCGCGTCGCCGTTGCATCCAACTTCAGTACGCCCATGCAGGCTATCGCCGAGCGCTTCGAGCGCGACACCGGCCACCGGGTAGGACTCGTCTTTGGCTCGACCGGCAAGCTCTACGCGCAAATTCGCAATGGCGCGCCGTTCGATGTGCTGTTGGCCGCCGATGAGAAAGTCCCGGCGCAACTCGAGCAGGATGGCCTGGTCGCCGCAGGTAGCCGGTTCACCTATGCCATTGGCACTCTAGTGCTGTGGTCGCCCCGCGTCGGCTACGTCGACAACCAGGGCCACGTGCTCCGCGAGCAGGGGTTCGCACACCTTGCGGTGGCGAACCCCAAGACGGCGCCTTATGGCGCGGCAGCCATAGCGACCCTGGCGTCGCTCTGGCTCGAATCCAGGCTGCAGGGCCGGCTGGTGCAGGGTGAAAACATTGCGCAGACCCATCAGTTCGTCGCCAGCGGCAACGCCGAGCTGGGCTTTGTAGCCTTGTCCCAGGTGATCGACAGCGCTGGCAACGTCGCGGGCTCCGCCTGGGTCGTGCCGCCGGATCGGCACCCACCGATACGGCAGGATGCCGTGCTGCTGCAAGCCAGTGCCGACAACCCGGCAGGCCGCGCCCTGCTCGCCTACCTGCAACGTCCGTCGACCAGAGCGCTGATCGAAACCTATGGCTACGAACTGGACGCCGCCGATGCTACCGATTGACGACGCTGGGATCGCAGCGATTTGGCTAACGCTCAAGCTCGCCAGCGTCACCACCTTGATCCTTCTAATGATCGGCACCCCCATTGCCTGGTGGCTGGCGCGCACCGCTTCGCCCCTGCGTGGCCCGGTCGGTGCCGTGGTCGCGCTACCGCTGGTTCTGCCGCCAAGCGTGCTGGGCTTTTATCTCCTGATCGCGATGGGGCCAAACGGTCCGGTCGGCCAGCTCACTCAATGGCTCGGTTTGGGTACGCTGGCTTTCAGCTTTGCCGGGCTCGTCGTGGGCTCGGTGTTCTATTCAATGCCGTTCGTCATCCAGCCGCTGCAGAACGCGTTCGAGGCCATCGGCGATCGACCGCTCGAAGCAGCCGCCACCTTGCGCGCCAGCCCGCTGGACCGTTTCGTTCACGTCGTACTGCCTCTTGCCCGGCCCGGGTTCGTCACGGCCAGCGTGCTGGGATTCGCCCATACGGTGGGTGAGTTTGGGGTGGTATTGATGATTGGCGGCAATATCCCGGACAAGACGCGCGTGGTGTCCGTACAGATCTACGACCATGTCGAGGCGATGGAGTACGCCCAGGCGCACTGGCTCGCCGGCGGCATGCTGGCCTTCGCCTTCGTCGTACTGCTGATGCTCTACGGGGGCGGCCGCGCTCAGGTGTGGCGCGGATGAACCAGACGACCCGCGCGATACGCGCCAAGCTGCGACTGGATTACCCAGGGTTCAAACTCGATGTGGATCTTGACCTGAGCGGACGTGGCGTAACCGCCCTCTTCGGTGCCTCAGGCTCCGGCAAGACCAGCCTGCTGCGTTGCATCGCCGGCTTGGAGCGGCATGCCCGCGGATACCTGGAAGTCGACGGCGCCTGTTGGCTGGATACCACGCGCGGCGTGCTTGTTCCACCCCATCGGCGGGCAATCGGCTATGTCTTCCAAGAGGCCAATCTCTTCAGCCATCTTTCCGTGCGTCGCAATCTCGAGTTCGGCATGAAGCGGGTGCCGACCAAGGCACACCGCGTGGTCTGGGACCAGGCGGTCGATTTGCTCGGGCTCGGCAACCTGCTCGAGCGCGCGCCCGACCGGCTTTCCGGAGGCGAACGCCAGCGCGTCGCCATCGCCCGGGCCCTGCTGACCAGCCCGCGGCTGCTGCTCATGGACGAACCACTGGCCGCGCTGGATGCCGGGCGCAAGGCGGAAATACTGCCGTACCTGGAACGACTGCACGCCCAATTGGATATCGCCATGCTCTACGTCAGCCACGCACCGGATGAGGTGGCGCGGCTGGCCGATCACCTGGTGCTGCTGGAAAACGGGCGAGTCATCGCGCACGGCGAACTAAGGGAAACCCTGGCGCGCCTTGACCTGCCGACCGCGTTCGGCGACGACGCCGGTGTGGTCATCGAATCGCGGATTACCGAGCACGACGCGCACTACCACCTGACCCGCCTCGGATTCAGCGGCGGCGAGGTGCTGGTCGGTCTGCGGGACGAACCCATCGGCCACCCCCTACGCTTTCGCGTGCATGCCCGGGATGTCAGCCTTGCGCTGGAGCGGGCGCAGGGCACCAGCATCAGCAACCTGCTGCCTGTTCGCGTCGAGCAACTGGCCGACGCCGACACGCCCGCTCATGTGCTGGTACGGCTCGATGCGCAGGGCACGCCTCTGCTTGCACGGATCACGCGACGCTCGGCCGATCAGCTTGAGATCGGCCCCGGCAAGCCGATGTGGGCACAGATCAAATCGGTTGCGCTGCTTGGCTGAAGGTCAGGCCCATAACGCCAGCGCGACCAGCACGGCACATTCGACCAGCTCCAACAGGGCGCCTGCCGTATCGCCAGTCGTGCCGCCCAGCCGGCGGTACATCGCACGCCGTACCAACGCGCCGACCAGCAAGGCCACGGCCAGCGCCAGCCAGCCGTCGCTGCCCAACAGCACGCAGCCGGTCACCACCACGAGCAAAGCCAAACCAACCTGCCGCCGCGGCAGGTGCTCGGCGAGCGCTTGGCCCAAACCGCCTGGCCGCACATAAGGCGTATGCAGGAAAAGCGCAGGCAGTGCCGCACGGCCAAGCACCGGAGCCAGCAGCAAGGCTGACCGGTCACCTTCGGCAAGGAGTACCCAAAGCGCGATGAATTTGAGCAACAGCACCAGGACCAGCACCACGACGGCCACCGGTCCGCTGCACGGGTCTTTCATGATGGCCAGCGTCCGCTGGCGATCGCCAAGCCCACCAAGCCAGGCATCAGCGCTGTCGGCCAGCCCATCGAGGTGCAGCGCGCCCGTCAGCGCAACCCACACAGCGAGCATCAACGCCGCCACCAGAGGCGGCGCCGAGGTGTCGAGCAGTGCGGCGAGGAGCCAGAGCACACCCCCCAGTAGAAGCCCTACCAGCGGGTAGAAAGGGAGCGAGTGGCCGATGGCGCGGGCTGAGGGCATCTGCCGCAGGCGAATGGGCAGGCAGGTGAGAAATTGCAGCGCGATCAGGACTGGTTGCATGTCTCCTCCAGCCAAAGCGTGGCGTCGCGAAAACCCACCTTCAATCCGAACAGGCTGCCATGCCGCACTTCGACGTCGAGCAGCCGCTCGCGCGGCAGGCCACGTGCTTCGGCAAGTAACAGCCGCATCACACCGGCATGCGTTACCAGCAGGATCTGCTCCCCGGCCCACCGATCGGTGACCTGCTCAAGGGCCGTTAAAACTCGCGCCTCGAAATCGACGAGCGGCTCGCCACCTGGCGGCGTGAAACCATACGGGTCCTGCCAAAAGCGCCCCAGTTGCTCGCTCCGGTCGACCATCAGGGCGGCTGCGGTCAGCCCTTCCCACTCACCGAAATCCAGCTCGCGGAAGCCCGGTTCCAGTTCAAGCGCGACGCCATGCTGTTCGGCCAGTTCGGCGGCGAACCGGGCGCATCGCTTCAATGGCGAACTGATGATGCGCGACCAGGGCGCTTGCCCAATCACAGCGCGGCGCATCTGCTGCCAGCCGTCGGCGGTCAGCTCGTCGTCCAGGCGACCACGGAAGCCGCCACCGGAAACCGTCTCGCCGTGACGCAGCATGTCCAGGTGCAGGTTCATGCGTGCTGCCCAGCCACCGCTGCTTCGGCAAATGTCGCCATGCCGGCATGCAGCGCACAGGCCATGCGCAACAGCGGCACCGCGAGCGCCGCGCCACTGCCCTCGCCCAGCCTCAGGCCTAGGTCCAGCAAAGGCTTGGCGTCGAGTGCTTCGAGCACCGCAACGTGACCGGGCTCGGCTGAGCGGTGAGCGAACAGCAGCCACTCGCGACAACCCGGATTCAGGCGCACCGCACAGAGCGCAGCGACGCTGCAGATAAACCCGTCGACCAGCGCGACCACCCCCTGCTGCGCACAGGCCAGGTAGGCCCCGGTCAGCGCAGCCAGTTCAAAACCACCGAGGCGCTGCAACCAGCCAAACGCATCATGCGGACCAGCGTGAAGCGCCAGCGCCCGCTCGATCACGGCGCGTTTGTGTGCAACTCCTGCCGCATCCAGCCCGGTCCCAGGGCCGGCCAGATCGTGCGGGCCGCAGCCGAGCAAGGCGCACGCCAGGGCGGCCGCCGTGGTGGTGTTGCCGATACCCATCTCGCCGCCGATGAACAGTTCAGTGCCCTGCTCCGCCTGCGCTCGACATACGCTCTCACGGCCCGCTGCAAGCGCCTGATGGCAGGTTTCGGCGGTCATCGCTGCGCCCTCGACGAAATTCGCCGTACCCGGGCCAAGCGCCAGGTGACGCACGCCCGGCAGTGGCCCGACCGGGTGAGCTGTGCCCAGGTCGATGACTTCGAGTACGGCCGACAGCTCCCGCGCCAGCACGCTGATCGCTGCACCCCCACCGACGAAGTTGGCCAGCATCTGCCCGGTCACCGATTGCGGAAACGCGGAAACGCCCTCCGCGGCGACACCGTGGTCGCCCGCAAAAATGCTGATCCAGACTCGATCGAGGCTGGGTCGCTCTTGGCCCTGAAGGGCGGCAAGCGTCGGCACCAGCGCATCGACGCGACCGAGCGCACCGAGCGGTTTGGTCAGCTCGGCATCGCGTAGCTGCGCGGCCTTCCGCGCCTCTGCATTCGGCATACGGCAGGCCGACTGCCACCAAAGCTCGTTCACAGCGGTTCTCCTTTCAAAATCATCGGCAGACCGGCCACGGTGAAGACGACCCGATCAGCGCGCGCTGCAATGGCCTGATGCAACCAGCCTGCCTCATCGACATAACGGCGGCTCAGCTCGCCGAGGGGCACCACGCCAAGTCCGGTTTCGTTGCTGACCATAACTACGCGCCCAGGCAGCGCAGCCAGGCAGTCGAGCAGCGCGTCACGCTCTTCGACCAGGCGTGCCGAATCCTCGAACATGAGCAGGTTGGTCAACCACAGCGTCAGGCAGTCGACCAGCAGGCAGGAATCCTGATGGGCGTGCTGGCGCAAGGTTGTCGCGAGCGCCAGCGGCTCCTCGACGAGCGCCCAAGCAGCCGGCCGGCGGGCGCGGTGCTGGGCGATGCGCGCCGCCATTTCGCCGTCGAGTGGCTGGCTGGTGGCGATGTAGGTCACGGCCAGGCCGCTCGCGCTGGCGAGGCGCTCGGCCAGCCGGCTCTTGCCGGAGCGGGCACCGCCGAGAATCAGATCAAGCATAGGGGTCTCCAGCGTTGCAGTTCAGAGGCCGCAGAGTTGGCGCAACAGACGGGTGTCGAGGTGGCCGTCCACCAAGTCGGCGAGCCGTTCGATGTCACGCTCGCGCAAGGCGTGGTAATCGACCTGCTCGACCTCGTCCAGGCCGGCCCAGCGCAACAGCGACGCGCATGCTTCGGGTAGCTCGAACAGGCCATGCAGGTAGGTGCCGAGTATCTGGCCATCCGCGCTGACGGCGCCGTCCGCGCGACCGTCATCCAGCTGAACCGCAGCGTGCGCAGTGTCGGCCACCTGCGTGACGCCCGCATGAATTTCATATCCGGCAATTTCGACGCCATCCAGGCAGAGCCGCCCGCGCACGTTACGCAGTTGCTTTTGAGCCGCGAGCTCTGTGCTCAATGGCAACAGGTCGAGGCCATTGCTGGTACCCGCAGGGCCTTCCAGACCAAGCGGATCGGCGACGGTCTGGCCGAGCATCTGCAACCCGCCGCAGATACCGAGCAGCTTGCCTCCGTAGCGCAGGTGCCGCTCGATCACGTGCGGCCATCCCTGTTCGCGCAACCATGCGAGGTCGGCGCGAACGCTTTTCGAGCCTGGCAGGATGATCAAGTCCGCTGGGGGAATCGCCTGCCCCGGGCCGACAAAGCGCAGGTCCACCTGAGGATGCAGGCGCAACGGATCGAAGTCGGTGTGGTTGCTGATGCGCGGCAGTACCGGCACCACCACGCGCAAGGTCTGCTCGGCCTTGGCGATCTGCCGTACATCCACGGCGTCCTCGGCTTCGAGATGGAAATCCATCAGGTACGGCAGCACGCCGAGCACCGGTTTGCCGGTGCGCGCCTCGAGCCAGTCCAGCCCAGGCTGCAGGAGCGCGATATCACCTCTGAAACGGTTGATCACGAAACCCTTCACACGAGCCTGCTCGCTCGGTGACAGCAGCGCCAGTGTGCCCACGAGGTGTGCGAATACGCCGCCCTTGTCGATGTCCGCGATAAGGATGACGGGGCAATCGACCGCTTCGGCAAAGCCCATGTTGGCGATGTCGTTAGCGCGCAGGTTGATTTCGGCCGGCGACCCGGCGCCCTCCACCATCACGACGTCGTAGGCCGTTTCCAGCCGCCGGTGCGATTCCAGCACCGCTTGCAGGGCGACACGTTTGTAATCGTGGTAGGCCGCCGCGTCCATGCTGGTCACAGCGCGACCATGAATGATGACTTGGGCGCCGATGTCACTGTTGGGCTTGAGCAGAACCGGATTCATGTCGGTGTGCGGCGCCAGCCCCGCGGCCTGCGCCTGCACGGCCTGGGCGCGACCGATCTCGCCACCGTCGACCGTCACCGCACTGTTGAGCGCCATGTTCTGCGGCTTGAACGGGGCGACCCCGACACCCTGGCGCATGAGCCAGCGGCACAGCGCCGTCACCAGCGTGCTCTTGCCAGCATCCGAGGTCGTGCCCTGAACCATGAGACTGGTCATGCGCGCAGCGCCTGGTAGTGCGTCAGCGCCCGCTCGAGACGCGCCCAGCCCGCCTCGTCTGGCGGCAGGCCGAAGCGCAGGCTCGATGGGTGTCCGAAGTGACGCACCAGGATGCCCTGGCAACCCAGGAACTCACGCAGCATGCTCGCCTCCTCGGTCAGCACCCACTGGAACAGCGCGCAGCCTCCACTGGGCGGCAATCGGTTTGCCGTCAGTAATGCCGCAAGCCGATCGGTATCGGCCTGCAGGCGCTGGCGTTGGCGCGTTTGGCCATCCCGGTCGGCAAGCAATGCGGCACCGATGAAGCGCGATGGGCCGGCTACTGGCCATGGTCCCAGAGAACGCTCTAGCACCTGCAACCATTCGCCCTCACCCAATACAAAACCCAGCCGCGCCCCTGCCATGGCGAAGAACTTACCGAACGAGCGCAGCACCACCAGCCCCGGCAAATGGCTATGCGCGGCCAGGCTATGCTCCGGTGTCGCATCGATGAACGCCTCGTCGACCACCAACCAGCCACCACGCTCCGCGAGGCGCGCATGCCAGTCGAGCAGCTGCTCGGCCGGCAACAGGCGACCGGTAGGATTGTTCGGGTTGACCACCACCAGCACATCGAGCTGATCGAGCGCGCGCGACACGCTGCCTTCACTGAACTCATAGAGCCGATGCCCCTCGCGGCGCCAGGCTTGCGCGTGTTCGCCATAACACGGCGAGACGATGCCCACATGCGAACGCAGCCTCAATCGCGGCAGCGCCTGGATTGCAGCTTGCGAGCCGGCCACCGGCAGTAGCGAGGCCACACCGTAGTAGCCACGCGCAACCGCACTGAGCTCATCGTCTACCTCTGGCAGGCGGAGCCAGGCTTCGGCCGGGACCGGCGGCAGCTCGAAGCCGTAGGGCGCGACACCTGTAGAGAGGTCAAGCCAATCGGCCAGCGGGATGTCGAAATCGCGCGCTGCGGCGCGTAGACGTCCGCCGTGCTCAAGCATGCAACCAACCTCCGAGCAGCAGCGCTAGCAGCCAGAGCCCGACGCCCGCCCACACCATGTCCAGCGCCCGCTCGATGTCGCGCGCCTCTGGCGCTGGGCCCTCACCCAGGATCGGCCTCGGGTGCACCTCGCCGTGGTAGATCGCTGCACCGCCGAGCGTGACGCCAAGTGCGCCGGCGCCTGCCGCCATCACCGGGCCGGCGTTGGGGCTGTCCCACTGTGGCGCCTGCGTTCGCCAGCAGTACCGTGCGCGACGCGTACGACCGAGTAACGCATAGGTGAGCGCCACCAGCCGCGCCGGAAAGAAATTCAACAGATCGTCGATGCGTGCCGCGGCCCAGCCAAAACGCTCGAAGCGCGGGCTGCGATAACCCCACATGGCGTCGAGCGTGTTGCTCAGGCGATACAGCACCACTCCGGGTGCGCCCGCCACGGCGAACCAGAACAGCGCTGCAAAGACCGCATCGCTGCCATTTTCAAGCGCCGATTCGGTGGCCGCGCGGGCGACACCTTGCGCATCCAGGTTGCGGGTGTCGCGGCTGACGATGAAACCCACTCGTCGACGTGCTTCATGCAGATCGCCCTGGCGCAGTGCCCGCGCCACTGGCAGCAGGTGGTCGCCCAAGCTGCGCAAGCCCAGCGCGCAATAAAGCAGCGCGATTTCGACCAGCCCACCGATAGCTGGCAGGCACGCCAGCAGCCAGGCCAGCACCGTCAGTGGCAGCACTGCCAGGCACCATGCGGTAACGCCGTGGCTACGCCAGCCGCGCCCATCCGGCCCATTGAAATGGCGTTCCAACGTATCGGCCCAGCGACCGAACGCAACCAAGGGATGAGCACGCCGCGGCTCACCGAGCCAAGCATCGAGGCCGATGCCGGCCAAGCAGGACAGCGCCAAGCTCACGCCGGGTTGCCCCAGCGATCGAGATAACTCAATTCAGCCAGCGGCCGTGGTTCGGCCCAGCCTTCGAGCTGCAGCATGGGCGCAGAGTAGAACGCCTCGACGGGGCCCAGGCAAATCACGGCGATCGGCTTGGCGCCCTCGGGCATTTGCAGCAACTGGGCCAGCGCTTCCGGATCGAAAAGCGACACCCAGCCCATGCCGAGCCCCTCAGCCCGTGCGGCCAGCCAAAGGTTCTGGATCGCACAGGATGCGGAAGCCAGGTCCATTTCCGGCAGGGTACGCCGGCCGAACACGTACCGCTCGCGGCCGTCCATTAGGGCGACGACCAGCACCTCGGCGCATTCGCGGATGCCTTCGACCTTGAGCTGCATGAATTCGTCGCTGCGCTCGCCCAACGCCTCAGCAGTCTGCAGGCGCTCATTCTCCACCAGATCAGCGATTGCCTTGCGAAGGTCCGGCTGGCTGATACGCAGGAAACGCCACGGCTGCATCAGCCCCACACTGGGCGCCTGGTGCGCGGCCTCGAGCAGCCGCGCCAGCAATTCCGGCGCAATGGAGCCACCGCAGAAATGGCGCATGTCACGCCGCTCGGCGATAGCACGATAGACGCCGGCGCGCTGCTCATCAGTAAACGCAGAATCAGTCATGGAGTCAGCAATGCCGCAGCGGCCACCGGATCGGATGGCATGTAGAAATGAATGTAGGAAGCCGTCAAGCGGTGCTGACGATACACCGCCTCGGCGGTGCGTTTGTAGTTTGGACACTCACCCCGTGCCAGCGGCCGCATCGGCGTATCGAGGGCGGAATGGTGATACGTGTGGCCACGCAACCGGCCCTCCGGCAACTGAACCTCTTGCAAGGCCAGCGCGGCGAGGCGCGGTTGCATGCGCGCCTCGCCAGGCAGCAGCCCAAGCATGGCCTCTCGCTGGCCATCGCGGTCGGTGAGCCCGTCCATCAGATAAAGCATGCCGCCGCACTCGGCGAGTGTCGGTTTGCCCGCTTCGTGGTGCGCCCGGATTGCCTCGCCCATGGCGCGGTTTCGAGCCAGGGCCTTGAGGTGCAACTCCGGGTAACCACCCGGCAGATAGAGGCTGTCCACCGCCGGCAACCGCGCGAACCTGAGCGGGGAAAAAAACAGCAGCTCGGCGCCAAGCTGCTGCAAGAGATCGAGATTGGCCTGGTAAACGAATGCGAACGCGGCATCGCGCGCTACACCGATGCGAACGCCCTCTAGCAAACGCGGGATGGCTTCCTGCCGGGGTGGCGCGAAGCTCACCAGTGCCGGCAGCTCGCTATCAGCACTGCTGGCCAGAGCGTCCGCTGCAGCATCCAGCCGTGCATCCAGGTCAGCCAGTTCCTGCGCTTGTACCAGGCCGAGATGTCGGCTGGGCAGCCCAACCTGCTCGCTGCGCGGCATGGCTCCGTACCAGTCGATGTGCGCCGGCAGGCAATCACGCAGGATTTCACCATGACGCGAGCTACCGACGCGGTTGGCCAGCACGCCCGCGAACGGCAGGTCCGGCTGGTAGCTCGCCAGGCCATGCGCCAACGCCCCGAACGTTTGCGCCATGGCGGAGCCGTCCACCACCGCCAGCACCGGCACGCCGAAGCTGCGCGCCAGATCAGCTGCAGATGGCGTACCGTCGAACAAGCCCATGACTCCTTCGATAAGGATCAGGTCGGCGTCGCGCGCGGCCTCCCAGAGCAGCCGCCGGCTTTCCGCCTCACCGACCATCCACAAATCGATCTGGTAGACCGGGTGGCCGCTGGCCCGCGCCAGCACCATCGGATCAAGAAAATCGGGGCCGCACTTGAAGACCCGAACCCGTCGCCCCTGCCGGGCATGGAGTCGGGCCAGGCCAGCCGTCACGGTGGTTTTGCCTTGACCGGATGCCGGCGCGGCGATGAGCAATGCAGGACATTGACGCACTTCAGTCATCCATAGCCCCGCGTCGCCCGGCGCCGGCTGCAAGCCCCTGCATCAGTATTCGATTCCTTTTTGCGCTTTGACGCCCGCCTTGAAGGCGTGCTTGACCAGGTTCATTTCGGTCACGGTATCCGCCGCGTCGATCAGCGCAGGCGGGGCGCCTCGGCCGGTCACGACCACGTGCTGCAATAGCGGCCGCGATTCGATGTCGGCCAGTACGGTCTCCAACTCGAGATAACCGTATTTGAGTGCGATGTTGAGTTCATCGAGCACGACCAGACCGACATTCGAATCGGCCAACAGCTGCGCTGCAACCGCCCAGGCCTCCTGGGCCTTGGCAATGTCGCGCTGACGATCCTGAGTTTCCCACGTGAAGCCTTCGCCCATTACGTAATAGCGGATCTCGTCAGGAAAGCGCCGGAAGAAATTCTCCTCACCGGTGCTGGCCGCACCCTTGATGAACTGAACGACGCCGACCTTGATGCCGTGGCCGAGCGCACGAGCGACCATGCCAAAGGCGGAGCTGCTCTTGCCCTTGCCGTTGCCGGTGTGCACTAACAGAAGGCCGTATTCGTCCTGTGCGGCGGCGATTTTTTCGTCGACCACCGCTTTCTTGCGCTGCATACGTGCGCGGTGCCGGGCGTCGCGCTCAGTCGATTCGCTCATGCCCGAGCCTCAGCGCGCTCAGCGCTAAAGCCCCGCAGCCCGACGAACAGCAGCGCCGCCATACCCACATACGCCGCCATGGTGCCAAGGTTGCGCGGGTAGTAGTGCACGATACGTTCGACCAGTAGCGCCAACGACGGCTCTTCATAACGGCCGGAGAAGAACAGGAAGCCACCGCCGGAGAACAGATAGCAAACGAACGCACTGGCTGCCATGCAGGCCGCCAACACCGCGAGGCTGCGCCAGTGTGGCTGGTGCAACCGCGCATAGGTGCGTCCGCCCCACCAGAGCGCACCGTAGGCCGGCAGCAACATCCAATACGACGGGGACATGCAATAGCTACCGGCGACTTCCCAGCCCATCGAGGCCAGGTCCAGCAGCGAAGCCTCGACGAATAGCCCCGGGAAGACCCAGCGCGGCGCTAACAATGCACCAGCCAGGAAGAACACCGCCCAAGAGGCGCTCGGCAAGTTGACCGAGGCAAGATGCTGCCCGCGGGTCATCGCCATCAGCGCCACCAGGGCAACGCCGACAGCCATTTGGGCTCGTGGGGACAGTTTGATCATGCGTGTTCTCCTTCGAGGTGCGCCGTTGAGTCCGAATCAGAGGGCCTGATAACGGACGGTGAAATAGACCGCTTGGCCAGGCTGGTTGTAGCCGTCAATCGTCTGGTAGTTGGCGTCGAACAGGTTCGCGACCCGCGTCTGCACGCGCCACTCTTGATCGATGCGGTACTCAGCACGCAGGTCAACCGTAGCGAAACCGCCCAGCTCGGTCTGGTTTGCCGCGTCGTTGTAGCGTGCGCCTTCGGCATGCAGCGTAGCGCCTACGCTGATGCGATCGAATGCGCGATCCATTTCCAGGTTGAACAGCTGCTGTGGCCGACGCGGCAGGTTCCGGCCGTTGTTGGCGCCATCCGAGCGATTTTCGGCCTCAAGAAGCGTCGCGTTGGCATTCCAGAACCAGCCAAGCCACTCGCTCGCGACATTAAGCTCGGCGCCGTGGATCAGCGCTTCGTCGACGTTTATATAGCCATTGTTCGGGCCGGTGGCGGCGATCAGGTTGTCGATCTCGTTGCGGAACAGATTGACGCTCCAGCTACCCCAGCTTGGCTGACCTTCCAATCCGACCTCGAGGTTCTCGGACTCCTCCGGGTCCAGGTCGGGATTGCCTTCATACATGCCGAAGAATCCCGGGTAGTAAAGCTGAGTGAAGGTCGGTGCCTTGAACGCAGTACCGTAGCTGACATAGCCACGCACATCGTCAGTCAAGGCATAGCCCAATGCGACCGCGCCGGTATTGTGCCCACCGAAGGTTTCGTTAACGTCCCGGCGCGCGTTGAGTTGCCAGTCCAGGCGCCCATGGCTGCCGAGATACTGGGCGAAGCCGCCGTTGTTGTGTCGTGAATTCATCTGATAGTTCGAGTCACTACTGAGCTCGTCCTGCAGATAGTCGTAGCCGAGGGTCAGGGTGTGCCGCTCCGCCAGCTGGATGTCGTTCTGCCAGGAGAACTGGTCGCGACGCGAATCGAACCGTGACGAAAAACTGCCGTCGCTGTACGCGTCGCTCTTGTCCTGGCTGCGCCCAGCCTGCAGGGTGACCAGCCAGTTCTGGACGGGGGCATAGCGCGCGCTACCGCCCACCACGTGCTGCTCGCCGTCCATGTACGCATCGTCGCCGCCGTCATATTCGTTGTGCATCTTGGCACGCAGCACATTGCCAGCCAGCTCCAGCCCGTTGTCGAAACGGTAGCCGGCATTCAACGAACCGGCCAGGTTGCGATAGCCATCGGCGTCCGGGTCGTTGGAGAAACTGTTGTGGTTGGTTGCATCAATACCGTCGGTATCTTCGCTATTGACCGCCAGGTTGAACCAGCCCTGGCCATCGCCGCCGCTGACACCGGCGCTGCCGGTGGCGGTGTCATGCGTGCCGTAGCCTGCCGAGAAGAATGGGCGAATGCCGTGCACCTCGCCCTTACGGGTAAAAATCTGAATGACGCCGCCAATGGCTTCGGAGCCATAGAGGCTCGAGCGCGGTCCCCGTACCACTTCGATACGTTCGATCAGCTCGACCGGAAAATCCTGGTAAGCGGCAGCGCCGTTGCTGACGGCACCGACCTTCACCCCGTCGACCAGCACGATGGTGTGGTCCGAGTTGGTGCCGCGCAGGAACAGGTTGGTCGTCTTGCCTGGCCCGCCGTTGTTGGCTAACGACAAGCCCGGCACACGACGCAGCAGATCAGGCAGCGACGTCGCCTGGCTGCGCTCGATTTCTTCACGATCGATGACGGTGGTTGCCGCCAGCGCTGGCGTTGGCGTGTTGACGCGCGTCGCCGTGACGACGGTCGAATCCAGGTCGAGTGAGCCTTGCGCAGCCTGCGCGAGCGCAAAGGGAGCCAGGCCGAGCAGCGCGAACGCCGCGGTTGAAGTGAGGGTCTTGCAGATCAAGGTGGGGTCTCCGTCGTGCCCGCCGCACGACAACAGTCGATAAGGGCAGACGGAGGATACGAAGGGAGCGCAGGTGCAAGCAGCCGCACCCCGATCAGCGCCCGCCGCACTGCCGTGGATTGCGACAGGCCGGTCTCCGGGCTTGCGAGTGGACGAACGTCCTGTAAGCCGCGCCTTCCCGTGCCTGGAGCACAGTGGCTTTGTGCGGCTCAATCTCGCCTACCGTTGCGGGGGCAGCGCCGGAATCTTCTACGAATGGACCGGCTTCCCTGTTTCACCCGACTGGCTTTATGCCAGGGGGCACCTGAAGCAGCGCGGAGGTTAGTCCAAGGCCCTGCGCGGCGCAACCGGAAGCGTCGCCGCAAGCTCGTCACGAGACGTTACCGGAACGCCTCGGCGATCCTGGCTTCGAATAAGGTAACGTGCCTTCGAACCCGGCATCCCAACGAGAAGACGCCAGCCTAATGACGACCATCGTGCAGATATCCGACACCCATTTCGGCACCGAGCAATCCGGTGTCGTCGAGGCCCTGGAAAGCCACGTACGCGAGCACGGGGCGGACCTTCTGGTCTTTTCCGGTGACATCACGCAACGCGCCCGTGCCAGCCAGTTCGCAGCGGCGCAGGCGTTCGTCGAGCGCCTGCTCGCTCATGGCATTCCCGAGACGCTAGTGATTCCCGGGAATCACGACATCCCCCTGTACAACCTCTTTGCACGCTTCCTGACGCCCTACCGCAATTACCGCAGGCATTTTGGAGACGACCTGGAGCCGACCTTCGAAAATGGCGAAGTGCTGGTGATAGGCCTGAATACCACGCATCCAAGACGCCATAAGGACGGGCTGGTCACCGATCAGCAGGTACGAGCGGTGCGTGAGCGGCTGAGGCAGACCAGCCGGGACAAGCTACGCATCGTGGTCGCCCATCAGCCATTCGGCGCCATGGTGCTGAGCGATCTGAGCAACTTGCAGCACGGTGCCGATGCAGCCCTGCATTGCTGGGCCGATGAAGGACTTGACCTGGTAATGGGCGGGCATATCCACCTGCCCTACGTCTTGCCGCTGTCCAAGCAATACACCGCGCTGTCGCGTGAGATCTGGATGGTCCAGGCGGGCACCACCCTGTCCTCGCGGGTGCGTGGCACCTCACCCAATTCGTTCAATCGATTGAAGTTGCATGCCGGGCCGAACAAACACGCATGCGTCGAGCGCTGGGACCTGCTGGACGGCTGCTTCGTCCTGGGCTCGCATTTCAACCTGCATTGGCCCTAACCGCCTGCCGGTTGCCGGCGGCGGGCCATTGCGCGCTCAGCCGGCAATCGTGCGCCCCATGAGGTACACCCCTGCGAAACCGGCGTTGAATGCGATGAACAGGAAGACGAAGTACTTCAAATAGCTGCCGAAGGTAAGCCCACGCACCTTGCTCATCGCCACGATGCCGGCTGCAGAGCCAATCACCAGCAGCGAGCCGCCGACGCCGACGGCATAGGTCAGCACCATCCACTCGGCCACGCCCATTTGCAAACCCGATTTAAGCAGCGCGGCCGTCAGAGGGACGTTATCGATTGCCGCGGAAAGCACGCCCATCGAGTAGTTGGCCATGACAGCCGGAACCTGATCATAGATACGCACCAGACCGTCGAGCACCGCGATCTCCTTGAGCATACCGACGAGCAGAAGGATGCCTAGGAAGAACAGCAAGGTCTCGAATTCAACCTGGCGGACGTATTCGAGGATGGGATCCGTCTCGATGTCATCACTGAAAAAGCGTGCCACCAGGAACATGATCGACAGGCCAGTCAGGAAGGTCAGCACCGGCGGAATCTGGAACAGGAAATTCCCAGCAATGGTGCACAGAATGGTCGCCAGGAAAATCATCGCGATGGCAATGTCCACACGCCGCACCTCGGTGCGCTTGCGCTCGACGACTACCTGCCCGCCCATGCCGACCGAGAGCATCGCCGCCAACAGCATGACGGCAAGGAATGCCGGAATTGCCAGCAATAGCAGCTGCAGAATCTTCACCTTGCCAGCCAGGAAGATCATCAACGTCGTGACATCACCGGTGATCAGCGCAACACCACCAGAGTTGACCGCGAACACCACCAATGCGGCGTATTTGATGGTTTTCTCAGCACTGAGCTTGAGCGACATGATCAAGGTGATGGAGACCAGCGTCGCGGTGATGTTGTCTGCCAGGGAGGAGAACACGAAGCAGAAGGTCGCTGTGAGAAACAACAAGGCGCGTTCACTAATCCGCTGCGGCAGCACGAGGTAGATCAGGTTTTCGATCAGGCCCTTCTTGTTCAGGTAAGCGACGAACGTCATCGCAGCGACCAGGAAGATCCAGAGCCCGGCGATCTCGGCGATGTTTTCGTTAAGGCTTTCGAGCACCCGCTCACGCTCGGCGCCTTCTGGAGAAAATACGAACAGCAGCATCCAGGCCAGGGTGCCGAAGAATAGCGTGACTTTGGCTTTGTTGACGTGAGTGATCTCTTCAAGAACGACACCGAGCAGAGCGGCCACGGCGAGGCCGATCAGCACGTACTGAAGTACTTCAGGCATAAGGCACCTAACGCAAAAGGGGAAACGGTTCGTGCGCAGGACGCGCACCCGAGAAGTTTGGGGTGCCGATCATAGCCGAGGTGCGACATTTCGACACCTGTCCAAAGTCAACCCGCGGAATATTTCCAAATATTCCGACGAGCACCCAGATCGCTCAATGTCGCGGTACGAAGCCCGCCGGTTTGGCCGCCAACCAGTCCACGAAAGCGCGAAGACGTGAATCGGTTAGCAAGGCCTCACGGGAGTTGTAGTTAAGCGCCAGCTCCTTTTCGCTGAATAGCCGGTGAATCTCGTCGTGACAAGGCCGGCAGACCCAGAGTGCTGCTGTGATCCGTTCCTCGCGCGAATAACGCTTGCGGACTAATTCTTGCTGTGAACCGCCCGGGGGATCAGGTGATGGCGGGTAAGCCGTGCAGCCCGCTGACAGAGTTCGCACGCAGCGGGCGGTTCAGGCAGGCGCAGCAGAGGCTTCACAGCTTGATCCCGGTGACCATGGCAGTAGCTCAACCATACAGGCCGCGCCCGCGTGGCTGAACAGCCTGTCGATAGACGCGTTAACTCATCTGTCAGCGCGTGCTCGCCCACTGCTCGGTATCGAGGATGCGCTTGGCGCTGAGGTATGCACGCTGCCAGTATCGATCTGACAAATGATCGAGCCGAACCGTGCCGCCAGACGAGGGGGCGTGGACGAAACGTCCTTCGCCGACGTAGATCGCTGCGTGGCTGACCTTCCGGCCGCCTGCCGTGGCGAAGAATAGGAGGTCGCCGGCTTGCAGAGCGTCGCGCCGCACCCCGACACCGCGCATCCCGCTCATTTCGCGGGTGGTACGCGGCAGTTCCAGGCCGGCTGCACCCCGGTAGACATAGCCGATCAGGCCGCTGCAGTCGAAGCCGCTGGACGGCGTGTTGCCACCGTAGCGATACGGGGTACCGACGAGCCCCAGCGCAGTGAAAAGCACGTCCTCAGCTGTTCCGGAGGGTTGCGGTATCGCTATGGGCTCGTGGACGAGAGGCGCGTGCCGGGGCGGGTCGCCTGCACAGGCGGCCAGCAGGCCAATGAAGGAAATCAGGATCGAGCGGGCCAGAACGGGCATCGCAGAGCAGTCCGGGGAAACGAGCCATCACTCTGCCGGTACGCTGCCATGGATGCAACCCCGCTCGGCGCGGAGCCGCTCAGTGGTGGTTGGCAGCTACCTTCGTCTCGCCGGCCAACACGAGTACACGCTTGGCCTGCATGAAGCTGGACCGCCAGTAGGCATCATCGAGGCTATCGACCCGCACGCCCCCACTGCGCGAGCTGGACGAGTGTATGAAGCGATGCTCGCCGATGTAGATACCGGCGTGGCTGACCCGCCCACGACCGCGATTATTGAAAAAGACTACGTCGCCCGGCTGCAGGTCGCTGCGTTTGATCTTGGGCACGTCGAGATTGATCATCTCACGGGTGGAGCGCGGCAGTTCGATGCCGGCCTCCTTACGGAACACGAAGCCTACGAAGCCGCTGCAGTCGAAGCCGGTACGGGTCGAACGACCACCATAACGATATGGCGTACCCACCAGCTTGAAACCGCGTTCGAGCACGCTGTCCGCCAAGGCGGGCAAGGCATAGCGGGTGTCATCGGTGAGGGCCCCGAGCGAGGCCTCCGCCTCGGCATCGTAGGCACCCTGTTCGCTCACGTTGAGCGGAGGCAGCTCGAAACCAAACCCTTCGAGGGCCACGACCGGCTCGGCAGGTTGCGGCTGGCTGGCGCAGGCGCTCAGCAGCGTAACGAGGAAAATCGGCAGCAGGGGTGCGAGGCGTTGGCGCATGGCACGGATAGGTTCGAAGCGAGAAGTGGCCGAACTATGCCTGCCGTTGCGCCGATGAGCAAATTCAATCGGAAAAAATGTGACGGATTAGCTGTGGCAAAACGTCTGATGCGCCCGCTTGAAGATGCACATCCACCAGACGGGACAGTTCGCTTTCTACCGGATCGATCTGGCAAGCAAAGCCACCAGCGGCGCGCGTTTGCAGCACGGGCTCGATGATGTAGGCGAAACTTGCCGAGGTGCCCACGGTGATCACCGCATCGAAGCCCCTCGCGAGTTGCGCCCGCCACACTCCAAGCGCCGCCTCTGGCAGCCGTTCTTCGAACAACACCACGGGCGGCCTTAGCACGCCACCACAGCTGTCGCACCGAGGCGGCAGCGGTCGGGTCAAGACCGCTGCCAGCGCCTCGCCATGGGCATGACAGTCGACGCAATACAGCGGCGCCAGGGTGCCGTGGAGTTCGATCACACGCGCTCGAGGACTACCAGCGGCGAGGTGGTAGCCGTCCACGTTCTGCGTCAGCACCCAGCACTCAGGCTTTTGCTGCTGCAAGCTAGCAATCGCCATGTGCCCGTCATTGGGTCGACCGGCAAGGCATGCTCGACCGATCTCGGCGAGATACTTCCAGCACAGCGCCGGGTCACGCTGCAGCACCGGGCCGGATAATGCAGTCTCGATCGGCAGACCTTCCTCTGTGCTCCCGTTATAGAGGCCCCCGACGCCCCGGTAGGTTGGCAGCCCGGAGTCGACCGAGAGGCCCGCACCGGTAATCACCAGGATGCGATCTGCCTCCTGCAGTGCGCCCGCAACCCGCAGAAGCGCTTGCTGCATCATCTACCCCGCTACCGTCGCCACCTAGTCACGCTTGCGCTTGTTGCCCATGCGCACGCCGATGTCCATGAGGAATTGGAAGAACCCCTCCTGATCTTCCAGCACGTTGCTCCAGAACGGCGAGTGATAGAGCGCCACGGCGCCGTGTACCAGCGCCCAGGCTGCACAGTAGTGAAAGTATGGCGGTACGTCCTCCAGCTTGCCTTCGGCGATCCGGCCCTTGATCAGCTGCGTCAGGTGCTCGAAGTTGGATGCGCGAATCCGATGCAGCTCTTCGACCATCTCGGGCACCTGATTACCCTTGACCACCTTTTCCTCCAGTCGGTCGAACAGCCGGTAACGCTGCGGGTCACGCATGCGGAATTCAAAATAGGCGCGCGACAGGGCTTCCTTGTCGCGGTCGACGCTGGGTGAATGAAGCAACTCGTTGAGGTCGCGCTCGTAGTCCAACATCAGGCGCAGGTAGATCTCCGCCTTGGATTTGAAGTGCTTATAGATGGTGCCTTTGCCGATGCCAACCATGTCGGCGATCATCTCGACAGTTACGCTGTCTTCCCCTTGTTCGAGGAACAGCTGGAGCGCGGTGTCGAGGATTTCCTGTTCGCGACGGCGAAACTCGCGAACCTTGCGGGGTTCATTTTGCATAAGGGGCTGCGGCCGAGGTTTCGAAGCGGACCATTATGCCTATCCGGTCAGAAAAAGCACGAGGCGACACGCATGAGTTCAGTGAATGACGAATTTCCCCAGGCCGATGGGTTGTGCTACCTCAATCACGCCGCCGTTGCACCCTGGCCGCGCCGCGCGTCAGAAGCCGTAGCGGCCTTCGCCCGGGAGAATGTGACGATTGGCGCTCGCGACTACCCACGGTGGCTCAAGATAGAAAGCAGCCTGCGAGCAAGGCTTGCGCGTCTGCTCAATACACCAGCGATCGCCGACATCGCTCTCGTCAAAAACACCTCCGAAGCGCTCTCATTCGTTGCCTTCGGCCTCGACTGGAAGGCTGGCGATCGAATCGTCATCAGCGACGAAGAATTCCCATCCAATCGCGTGGTGTGGGAGGCGTTGCGCCCGCGCGGCGTCGAGGTAGTACAGGTGAGCCTGGCTGGCGACGACCCCGAAGCGGCACTGATCGCCGCCTGCGGGCCAAAAACACGCCTTATGGCAATTAGCGCGGTGCAATACGCCAGCGGACTGCGCCTGGACTTGCCGCGACTAGGCGAAGCCTGCGAAAGGCGCGACGTATTGCTCTGCATCGACGCCATACAACAGCTGGGCGCATTGCCGTTCGATGTACAGGAGAGCCGCTGTGCCTTCGCCATGGCCGATGGACACAAGTGGATGCTGGGTCCAGAAGGGCTCGGCGCCTTTTATTGTCGCAGCGACCTTCGCGAACGCCTGACGCTGCACGAATACGGCTGGCACATGCTTGAGCACGCGGGCGACTACGAACGAACGGACTGGCAGCCGGCACGCAGCGCACGGCGATTCGAATGCGGCAGCCCCAACATGATCGGGGGGGTCGCATTGGAGGCCAGCCTTTCGCTTCTCGAGGAGGTAGGCCTTGAACAGGTCGGGAAAGGGCTCGCCGAGCGCGTCGACTATCTTCAGCGAGAACTGGCGCGCATGCCTGGCGTTCGCCTGCTAAGCCCCACGGCCCCGGCACGCCGAGCAGGCATCGTCACATTCAGCGCTGATGGCAAAGACCATTCCGAGGTGTTCGAGCAGCTGAAAGCACAACAGGTCGTCTGCGCGCTACGCGGAGGGGGGATTCGCTTCTCGCCGCATTTCTATACGCCGGCCCGCGTGCTGGATGATGCGTTGGCGGCCGTTCGGCAAGTACTCGAAGCCTGAGCGATCAAGGTACGGATGCCTATTCCAAATCCGTTTTAAAAAGCCACGGATTCGCTCTGCAAAGTCGTCGATCCAGACCAATACTTCAAAGCACTGGCCAGGCAATCCCCCCAATGCCTGGCCAGCTGAGGCAGCGAGGAACGCGACCTCATTTTTACTCCTAATGGTCTTGGCCCGGCTCTTGGCAGTCGGGTTTTTTTTGCCCGGCCGACCGGTCGATCAACGGCC
The DNA here is from genome assembly GCF_051486945.1 of Stutzerimonas chloritidismutans. Lineage (GTDB taxonomy): Bacteria > Pseudomonadota > Gammaproteobacteria > Pseudomonadales > Pseudomonadaceae > Stutzerimonas > Stutzerimonas chloritidismutans_B. Next base: position 1,032,389 of record NZ_JAHVDX010000001.1, read on the forward strand.
GCGCAGCGCCAGACGAACGCGGAAGCACACCCAGATGAACGCGATCCAGAACGGCATTGCGATGATCGAAACCCGCAGCCCGGGCATCGAGAGCATGATCGCCCCGATCAAGGCGACGAACGCCAAACACAGATAGTTGCTCAGCGGATACCAAAACGCTTTGAAATTGGGCTCGACCCTGCGAGCCACTAGAGCGCGGCGAAACTTGAGATGCGCCAGGCTGATCATCGCCCAGTTGATCAATAGCGCCGCGACGACAAGTGACATGAGCAATTCGAGCGCGCTCTGTGGCAGCAGGTAATTGACCAGAACACAGAGCATCGTCATCAGTGCTGAGACAAGAATCGCCAACACAGGTACGCCCCGGCGAGTCACGGTCATCAGCACCTTCGGTGCATCACCCTGCTCTGCCAGCCCGTAGAGCATTCGACTGTTGCAGTAAACGCCACTGTTGTACACGGACAGCGCCGCAGTGAGCACCACGAAGTTGAGCACGTGTGCTGCGGTATCGCTGCCGATCAAGGAAAAGATCTGCACGAACGGGCTGCCGCTGTAGGGATCGCCTGCTGAGCCGAGCGTTTCGAGCAGGCTGTCCCAAGGATAAAGCGCGAGCAACACCGACAGCGCGCCAATGTAGAAGATCAGGATGCGATAGACGACCTGGTTGATCGCCTTTGGTATGACTGTTCGCGGATCCGACGCCTCAGCCGCGGTGATCCCGACGAGCTCTAGTCCGCCGAAGGAAAACATAATGATGGCAAGCGCCATGACCATGCCGCTTATACCGTTGGGAAAGAACCCCCCGTGAGCCCAGAGGTTGCTGATCGAGGCCTGCTCGCCCCCGGCTCCGCTCACCAGCAGGTACAGCCCCAGGGCGATCATCCCGGCGATGGCGGCGACCTTAATGATGGCGAACCAGAACTCGGTTTCGCCAAACGCTTTGACGTTGACGAGGTTGATCGCATTGATCAGCACGAAGAAGACCGCGGCTGTCGCCCAGGTCGGCACCTCGGGCCACCAGAACTGCACATACTTGCCGACAGCGGTCAATTCCGCCATGCCCACCAGCACATAAAGCACCCAGTAGTTCCAACCCGACAGGAAGCCTGCATAGGGCGCCCAGTAGGTGTGGGCGAAATGGCTGAATGAACCGGCGACCGGCTCTTCGACGACCATCTCACCGAGCTGCCGCATGATCAGAAACGCGATCAGCCCGCCGATCGCATAGCCTAGGATCATTGAGGGTCCCGCGCTGCGTAGCACACCTGCTGAGCCGAGAAACAAGCCGGTACCAATGGCACCGCCCAGAGCAATGAGCTGGATATGCCGATTCTTCAAGCCGCGCTGAAGCGGGCCGGTGTGCAACCTGTCTTGGGACATCACGTCGCCTCGGTACTGTCTGTGACGGTGAAAATCGCAGCGCGCTAACGGGTGGAAAGAAAACAGGCGCTAATCATGAGCGAATGGCACTGGGCCGGCACCATGGCGCTAAGCGGCGCGAATTGTACACGCCCAGTCACGGGCCCGCCTGTGGCATCGCGCAGCAGCGTTTCAGAACCTGACCCGCGCGAGGGGAAACAGGCGTGTGAAGTTTTCGGTCGTCTGCTCGGCGAGCCGTTCGAACGAGACGCCACGCAATTCGGCCAGGTACTGCGCCACCTCCCGAACATATTGCGGCAGGTTAGGCTTGCCCCGGTGCGGCACAGGGGCCAGGTAGGGTGAGTCGGTTTCAACCAACAGGCGATCGGCAGGTACCCGGCGCGCTACGTCACGCAAGGCCTCGGCATTGCGGAAGGTAACGATCCCCGAAAGTGAAATATAAAAACCTAGGTCGAGCGCGGCCGCGGCCATGTCCCAGTCTTCGGTGAAACAATGCAGTACGCCCGCCTGAGGCAACGCGGCTTCGCGCAGCAATGCCAGCGTATCGGCACGCGCCGCGCGGGTATGCACGATCACAGGCTTTCCACACACAGCCGCCGCCTGCAGATGCAGCCGGAAGGAGTCTTGCTGGAGCGTGGCGGCTTCAGGCTCGTAGTGGTAGTCCAGCCCGGTCTCGCCGATTGCGACCACTTTTGGATCGTCCAGCTCTGCCAGCAACCAATCGAGCGCTGGCTCGGTACCAGGCTGGAGATCGAGCGGGTGCACACCAACAGAACAGTCGACATCGTCATAGCGCCGCGCCAGGGCCTTCACGGCCGCTGCGTTGTCAGCGCTGACGCCAATACATAGAAAATGCCCGACGCCCCTCGCTCGCGCAGCCGCCAGCGCTGCATCGAGCGAACCGCCGTGCGCGGCCAGATCGAGACGATCAAGGTGGCAGTGAGAGTCGACCAGCATGAAATCGTGTCCAGATGCGAAACCGGCGATTGTAGACCAATCATGACCGGGCTCGCAGTGTCGCGGAAAATCAGAACAGGTAACGGTTTGGGGCGAAGAGAAAGCTGTTACATCGTGTGGGTCGGGCGGTCCGACTTCATGGCACCGGCCAGATAGGTCTCGATCTTGTTGCGTGCTGTGGAGTCGCCCTCGTTGAACTGCACGCCTACACCGGCTGCACGGTTGCCCTGGGCGCCTTTCGGTGTGATCCAAACCACTTTTCCAGCAACCGGAATCTTTTCAGGCTCATCCATCAGGCTGAGCAGCATGAACACTTCGTCACCGAGCTTGTAGCTCTTGTTCGTCGGGATGAACAAGCCGCCATGCTTGATGAACGGCATGAAAGCCGCGTAGAGCACCGACTTGTCCTTGATCGTCAGCGACAGAATGCCATTACGCGGACCGAGATTTGCAGGCAGGCTCATGCGGTATTCCTAACATCGTTTCCGGTGGATTCTAGCTGGGCCCAGGCAGATTTGCCCACTGCACCAACAACGCTTCGAGAAGCAAGACACGGTTGAGGTTGGCCTTGCCGAGGATTTTCTGCCGATGCGCCAACAACCAGTCTTGCAGGGAGAGCACGCGCGCTGATGGGCTCTTCTGAGCCAGGTATTGCACGACCTTCTGCATATCGGCCAAACCGAGCCCAGCTTCATCACCGGCCATCTGATACCGCAGCACAAGATGAGCCCATTCGCAGAACCAGTCGAACAGCAGGATCAGGGGCACCGGGTTCCACGACTCGGCCAGCTGGCTGGGGGATTGTTGCTGCTTGAGCAGCCTCTTTACCCCGTCTACGACCTGAGCGCGCATATCAAGCACACCTTGGCTATGCAAGTTGACGGCAGCCAAAGGTGAATTCGCCGCAAGCGCAAGCAACTCCTCGCGCTGCTCGGAAGTTAACGTCGGGAGATGCTCGCCCAGCCAGGCAATGCTCGCTTCACGCCCTGGAAGCGGGCAAGCCTGCTGGACGCAGCGACTCTTGACAGTCGGCAACAGGCGACTGGGCTGATGGCTGATCAGCAGCAGGACAGTGTCGCCGGCAGGCTCCTCCAAGCTCTTGAGGAGGGCATTGGACGCGTTCAGGTTCATCGATTCGGTGGGCTCGAGCAAAACCACCTTGCGTCCGCCGAGTTGGGCAGTCTGGGTTACGAAACCCACCAACTGCCGCACCTGGTCGACCCGTATCGCCTTGTCCGCCTCTTCAGGCTCTATGACGCAGTGATCCGGATGGGTGCCCGCCGCAAGAAGCAGGCAAGCCTTGCAGCGACCGCATGCGCCTACTGGGGACGGCTGCTGACACAGCAGGAATCGCATGAAATGTTCAGCCAATGCACGCTTGCCGATCCCGGCCGGCCCGTGCAACAGGTAAGCGTGAGCATGCTGGGCGCGCCCGGCCAAGCGTTGCCAGAGCGCTTTTTGCCACGGAAGAATGCCGTCAGCCAAGGGCGCGCTCCACGAGCTCGGGTAGCAAGGCTTGGAGATCAGCCTGAACGGTGCCCAGCGGTTGCGCCGCATCGATGATCCTGTATCGCTGCGGGCAGCCCTCGGCGCGAGCGAGGTAGGCCTGACGGACCGCATCGAAGAAGGTCGTTGCCTCCTGTTCGAACCTGTCCAGCCGCCCACGCGCTGCCGCGCGACTGAGACCGACTTCCACAGGCAAGTCGAATATCAGGGTCAGGTCCGGGCGCAGCTCGCCCTGAACGAAAGTCTCGAGCAGGGCAATCCGCTCGACAGACAGGCCGCGCCCGCCGCCCTGGTACGCATAGGTGGCATCGGTAAAGCGATCGCAGATCACCACGGCGCCTCGAGCCAGTGCCGGTTGGATGACTTCGGCAAGATGCTGTGCGCGTGCCGCGAAAACCAGCAGCAATTCGGTATCGCTGTTCATGACTTCGCGCGTAGGCGTCAACAGCAGTTCACGAATACGCTCGGCCAACGGTGTTCCCCCTGGCTCGCGGGTCAGCACGACGTCGATCCCACGCGCGCGCAGTTGCTCGGCAAGGAAGTCCCGATTGGTGCTCTTGCCTGCCCCCTCGGGGCCTTCCAGGGTGATGAAAAGTCCTGTCACTGTTGAGTCTCGGCGGGTGCCGGCGCGTTTTGCCGGGGCGGTGGACTGGAGCGATAGTCCGCACGCCGCTTGAGCTGGTACTCGCGAACGGCGCGGTTATGGGCCTCCAGCGAATCGCTGAAGACATGGCTACCATCTCCGCGTGCGACGAAATACAGGCTAGTGCCATCCGCCGGATGAAGCGCGGCATGGATCGCCTCGCGCCCGACCATGGCAATCGGCGTCGGCGGCAGTCCGGCGTTGGTATAGGTGTTATAGGGTGTCGGCCTGCGCAAGTCGTTGCGAGTGATACGTCCGCGGTACTGCTCGCCCATGCCATAGATCACAGTGGGATCAGTCTGCAGCAACATGCCTTGCGCCAGGCGGCGGACGAAGACGCCCGCGATCTCGCCACGCTCGGCCGGCACGCCGGTTTCCTTCTCGATGATCGAGGCCATGATCAGTGCCTCGTAGGGGGCGGTGTAGGGCAAGCCTTCACTGCGCTGCTGCCACTCCTCGGCCAGCACCGACTCAAGCCGCGCATGGGCGCGCTGCAATAGCTCGAGGTCAGTGACGCCGCGCGTGAAGCTGTAGGTGTCGGGGAAGAATCGACCCTCTGGATGCTGGTCCGCATGCCCAAGCTTTTCCATTACCTGCTGGTCCGACAAGCTGGCAATGGTCTGTTTGACCGTGTCCAAACTGCCAAGAGCCGTGCGCAACTGGCGGAAGTTCCAGCCTTCAACGATGGTCAGGCTGTGCTGGACCACCTCCCCTCGCTGCCACAAGCCAATCATATCCGCGACAGGCATGCCCGGTTGCAGGCGGTACTCGCCGCTGTGCAACGTCTGCCCGGACAGTTTCAAGCGCCAATAAAGACGCAACCAGAATGCGCCATCCAAGGCATCTTCTCGCTCGAGGCGCTGTAGCAGGCCACTGGGCGTATCACCCGGACGTACATCGAGCAGTCTTTCCTGTTCGATCCGCAGCGGCTGCTCAAGAGATGCGTGTAGCTTCCACGCGACTAGGCCTGCGCTCAGAGCGCATAACAGGAGGACCGCCAGAAGCGCTAAATTCAATTTGCGGATCACGCATCACTCGACAGGTCGGAAATCAGGGCCTGAAGTTTACGTGTGAGCGGCCCTAGGGGCCAGCGATGCCCTTCCAGTGCGACCACGGGCCATATCCCATACAGGCTGTTGCAGAAGAACACTTCCTCTGCAGCCAGTAACCGGCTGAACGTGACGTCTTCGATTCGTACAGCGATACCGTCCCGCCGCGCGCGCTCGATCAACTCGGCGCGCATCACACCCTCTACGCCGCAGCGATGTAACGCCGGCGTGATCAAGCCGCTCGGCTCGACTAAAAAGAGGTTGCTGAATACACCTTCGATCACTCGCCCGCTTGTGTCCCGCATCAAGCCCTCGGCGAACGAGGCGTCAGACCACTCAGCACGCGCCATCACCTGCTCAAGCCGATTGAGGTGTTTCAGTCCTGCAAGCGCTGGCTGCTCTGCAAGCCGAACTGCGCACGCATGAAGCCGAATTCCCGAGCAGGCATGCTCAGCCGGGTAGGCCGGCGCTGGCGCCCCTAGCAGGATGCGCCTGGCGCTCGCATCGAGACTGGGCGGCGCATAGCCTCGCTGCCCGTCACCTCGAGTCACTATCACTTTAACGACGCCGCTTTCCAGTTGAGAGGAAAACGCTAACACCTCTCGGGCCAGAACCGACCTATCGATTGTGATACCAAGGCGCTCGCATCCAGCCGCAAGCCGAGCCAGATGCCGCTCGAACAGACGCGGCTGCTTGCCCAGGACCCGTATGGTTTCGAATAAGCCATCGCCGTAGGCAAGACCGCGGTCCTGGACGGGCACTCCAGCACTGGGCTGCCCGTTTACCCAGCTCAGAATCACTCGGTGAACCGGCGGAACACCAGAGAGCCGTTAGTGCCGCCAAAGCCGAACGAGTTCGACACCGCCACGTCAATCTTGCGAGGCTTGGCCTCGTGTGGGACGAAATCGAGATCACAACCCTCGTCAGGCTCGTCGAGGTTGATCGTCGGCGGCGCAACCTGGTCGCGAATGGCGAGCACGGTGAAAATCGCTTCAACGGCCCCGGCAGCACCCAACAGGTGGCCCACCATCGACTTGGTCGAACTGACCGAAAGCTCGTATGCATGCTCGCCGAACACGCTCTTGATTGCCGCTGCCTCGGCCTTGTCACCCGCCGGCGTCGAGGTGCCGTGGGCATTGATATAATCGATGCGCTGCGGATCGATCCGGGCGTCCTGCAGCGCATTGCGGATACAACGTGCGGCGCCTGCACCGTCATCCGGTGGTGACGTCATATGGAACGCATCGGCACTCATACCGAAACCAATCAGCTCGGCATAGATATGCGCACCTCGAGCCTTGGCATGCTCGAGCTCTTCCAGAACGATTGCCCCAGCGCCGTCAGAGAGCACGAAGCCGTCACGCCCCTTGTCCCATGGACGACTCGCCGCGGCCGGATCGTCATTACGGGTAGACAGCGCACGGGCAGCTGCGAAGCCGCCGATGCCAAGTCCACAAGCGGCCATTTCCGAACCGCCCGCAACCATGACGTCGGCCTCGCCATAGGCGATATTGCGCGCAGCCATGCCAATGCAGTGAGAACCCGTGGTGCATGCCGTTGCGATGGCGTAGTTGGGGCCTTGCAATCCGAGATGGATCGACAGGAAACCCGACACCATATTGATGATGGAGCCTGGCACGAAAAACGGCGAAATGCGCCGCGGACCCTGTTCGATAAGCGCCTTGCAGCTATTTTCGATATTGGTCAGGCCGCCAATCCCCGAGCCCATGGCGACACCGATCCGCTCGCGATTGGCGTCGGTGATCTGCAGGCCGGAATCGCGGACGGCCTGAAAGCTAGCTGCAAGCCCGTACTGAATGAACAGATCGAGCTTGCGGGCTTCTTTTGCCGGCAAGTATTGCTCGACATCGAAGTGTTTGACCGCCCCGCCAAAGCGCGTTGAATAGGCGGAAAGATCCATGTGCTCGATCAGGCCGATGCCGCTGCGGCCGGCGAGAATTCCCTGCCAGCTGCTTGGCACATCGTTACCCAGCGGCGAGACCATCCCCATCCCGGTAATTACGACGCGTCTACGCGACACAGAAATTCTCCTTACCCTTAGGTTGGACCCACACCGAAGCTGACGACGCAAAGCGCCAAAAGTGAGTCATCGCAGACATCAGCCGGAGCAACCGGCCCGCCGCATTGTGTTCATTCTCAAACAAAAGCCGCACTACCTGTCAAAGGCAGTGCGGCTTTACTGTTTCGAAGCGGGATTACAACTTACTGCGCGTGCGCGTTGATGTAATCGATAGCTTCCTGAACAGTGGTGATCTTCTCGGCTTGCTCGTCCGGAATCTCGGTCTCGAATTCCTCTTCCAGAGCCATCACCAGCTCAACGGTGTCAAGGGAATCGGCACCCAGGTCTTCGACAAAGGAAGCGCTGTTGGTAACTTCCTCTTCTTTAACGCCAAGTTGCTCGGCAACGATTTTCTTGACGCGTTCTTCGATGGTGCTCATACCTTGTTTTCACTCCTATGGAAAAATCCAGGCAGCTGGTCTGCGCGGTAGTGTATAGAAAGCGTTTTCCGCATTTCAAGCTGAAAGCAGGCAAGCATGATGCCGCTTTCAACCTTCTGTCTATAAACCAGCCGCCGTTTTATAACTGAACAAAACTGCCGTTTGACTACTTCGATGCGCCAGGCGTCACATCAGCTCATGTACATCCCGCCATTGACCGGAACCGTAGCCCCGGTGACATAGGCAGCACCGTCAGACGCCAGGAAAGCGACGACCTTGGCAATTTCCTCGGCCTGCCCCAGACGCCCCAGGGGTATCTGGCCAAGCAACGCGTCACGCTGCGCCTCGGGCAGCTCGCGCGTCATGTCGGTATCGATGAACCCGGGCGCCACGGCGTTGACCGTGATGCCACGCGACCCGACCTCACGCGCCAATGCGCGACTGAAACCTTCGAGACCGGCTTTGGCCGCGGCGTAGTTTACCTGCCCCGCATTGCCCATGGCACCCACTACCGACCCGATATTGATGATCCGCCCCCAGCGCGCTTTCGTCATGCCGCGCAGGACGCCTTTGGTCAGCCGATACAGGCTGCTCAGATTGGTATCGATGACGTCGTACCACTCGTCATCCTTCATACGCAACATCAGGTTGTCGCGTGTGATCCCAGCGTTATTCACCAGAATCGCTGGCTGCCCGAGATGTTGCTGAATGTGTTCCAGCGTGCTTGCGACTGATTCGTCGTTGCTCACATCAAGCACCAGGCCGGCACCCTCGACACCATTTTCCTTAAGGGTCTCGGCAATCCGCTCCGCCCCAGCCGATGATGTAGCCGTTCCGATGACGATGGCACCCTGGCGCCCGAGCTCGAGCGCGATTGCCTGCCCGATGCCACGGCTTGCGCCCGTTACCAGCGCAACCTTGCCTTGAAGATTCATATTAGTTCTCCTTGATTCAGACCAGAGCGTCACGAGCCGCCGCAAAGGCCTCGGGGGTATCGAGATTGTAGGTATTGATGCCTTTGACACAACGCTTGTTCAGGCCGGAGAGCACTTTGCCCGGGCCGCACTCGACCAATTCGGTCACGCCGTGGTTGTTGAGCACCACGACCGTTTCCACCCAGCGCACCGGGCTATACAACTGCGCCAGCAGATCCGCCTGCAGCGTATCGAGCTCAGTGACGATCGCAGCACTGACGTTCTGCACCAACGGAATCACCGGCGCTTGCCAGGCAATCGATTTAACAGCGTCAGCGAAGCGTTCCGCGGCAGGGCGCATCAAATCACAATGAGACGGCACGCTGACCGGCAGCGGCATGGCGCGCTTGGCGCCCTTGGCCTTGCACACCTCGACGGCTCGTGCCACCGCACCCGCAGTGCCGGCGATAACGACTTGCCCAGGCGCATTGAAATTAACCGCACTGATGACCTCGCCCTGCGCTGCTTCGCTGCAGGCTGCAATAACCTCAGCATCGTCCAGCCCCAGAATCGCAGCCATCGCGCCACTACCGGCGGGAACCGCCTGCTGCATGAGCTGACCACGCAACTCGACCAGCTTCACCGCATCGGCGAACGACAAGCAACCAGACGCGACCAGCGCCGAATACTCACCCAGGCTATGGCCCGCGACAAACGCCGGCTTCGCTCCCTGCGCTGCGAGCCAGAGCCGCCACAGGGCTACCGAAGCAGCAAGAATCGCCGGCTGCGTCTTGTCAGTCTGGTTCAGGCTTTCTTCCGGGCCTTGCTGGCACAGCGCCCAAAGATCGTAGCCCAGCGCCGAAGATGCTTCGGCGAAGGTGTCGAGCACAACCGACTGCTGTGCACCCTGCTCGGCTAGCATACCCAGGGACTGGGAGCCCTGCCCCGGGAAGACGAATGCAAGTGATGCGGACATGAACTGCTCTCTTTTGATTGTGATCAGAAGAACACGCCTGAACGGCGCGGCGAATCAGTTGGATGGCGATCCCCGGGATGCAGTCACATCGTCCTGTACGGCGCCAGCCCGCTGCACCCTCAACAACGCCTCGAGACGATCGTGCAGGCGTGCCGGCAGGTTCTGACGGACGTCGTCGGTCGCTCGCCGCACGGCAGCACGAAAGCCCTCACGCCCAGCGCTACCGTGGCTCTTAACCACGATGCCCTGCAACCCTAAAAAAGACGCACCATTGTATTGTGCTGGCTGCAGGTCCGCCCGCAATTGCCGCAGCAGTGGCAGCGCCAGCGCACCGATGACGCGGGAACTCAACGATCGGCGAAACAACGTTTCGGCGCGCATCGCGACCATCTGCGCCAGCCCCTCACTGGATTTAAGCAAGACATTGCCAACGAAACCATCGCAAACCGCGACGTCAGCATCACCACGAAAAAGGCCATCGCCCTCGATGAACCCTTGATAGTTTAGGTCACGAACGCCCTGCAGCAAGAGCGACGCGCCTTTAACCTGCTGATTACCCTTGATGTTTTCGATCCCGACATTGAGCAAGGCGACGCGAGGCGAGGCAATACCCAGACTCTGCGCCGCCACTGAACCCATTACGCCAAACTGATAAAGCTGTTCGGCCGAGCAATCGACATTCGCACCGAGATCCAACAGCAGGCACGGACCTTTGCTTGTAGGGAGGGCCGTCATCATTGCAGGTCGATCAATGCCGGGTAACGTCTTGAGCACGAGTCGCGCCAACGCCATAAGCGCACCAGTGTTACCTGCACTGACACATGCCTGCGCTTGGCCGTCGCGGACTAATTCAAGCGCCAAACGCATCGATGAGCATGGCTTGCCGCGAAGCGCCTGAGCAGGCTTTTCGTCCATACCGACCACTTCCTCTGCATGCACAATCTGCAGACGTGAGCGATCAACGCCTCGCTGATGAGACACAAGTTCTTCGAGTATGGAGGAATGACCGACAAGGGCCAGGTGAAGCGAGGGAGACTCAGCCAGGCAGTCGAGGCTGGCCGGAACAATGCAGTGGGGACCGAAGTCCCCACCCATTGCATCGATCGCAATGATCGGAGCGGACAAGAGTTACTCGTCAGCGCCCTTGTCGATCACTTTGCGGCCGCGGTAGAAGCCTTCCGGAGACACATGGTGACGCAGGTGGACTTCACCGGTGCTCTTTTCCACGGACAGCGCGTTCGGCTCGAGCGCATCGTGCGAGCGACGCATATCGCGGGCGGAACGGGATTTTTTGTTCTGCTGAACAGCCATTGAAACAACTCCTAAACGTTTGGGTCACGCTTTAACTGCGCCAGGACGCTGAACGGGTTGGACCGCGATACCTCGTTCTCACGCGACTCGGACACTTCCGGCCCGGTCGGCGGCTGGCAAATTTCTGGGTCATGGAGTGGAACAATCGGAAGAGCGAGCAACAACTCCTCTTCAACCAGCGCCAGCAGATCCAAAGGATCTTCCCCCACTTCCAGCACGTCATAGCCCTTGGGCAAATGCTCGGTATTCGCCCCCTCGTTCACCACGGCGTAATCACACTCGCTGTGAATGGGAAGAACAACGGGCTCCAGACAGCGCTGGCAAATCATTGTGACCGCAACATCCAGCTGACTATGGATCACCACGGTCCGCTGCTCGTCACGCCCGAACTCGAAACTGGCGAGCACCGCACCTTGATCATCCTCGAGAGGATCGACTAGCCGCTTTAGCTCCGACAGCTGCAACTCACCCTCAAGGCGAGCTGCACGGTCTGCAAGCTTGCGCGGATCAACGTGCGGAGGTATTGGTCCTTTCAACATAAGCGCGGCATTCTAGGGATGCACCTCTCGACTGTCAAAGGAATTCCATCCCACACCAAGGCGCCACCCGACAGGTAGCGGCAACCTTATAAAGGAAGAACAAAATGCGTCAATTGCTACTTGCATCCAGCTCGACCTATCGACGCGAACTGCTGTCACGGCTGCGCCTCCCCTTCGAGTGTGTCGCACCCGATATTGATGAGCGCGCGCTGCCAGATGAACAACCGACGGACCTGGTGACCCGCCTCGCCAGACTGAAGGCCGGCGCGCTCGCCGGCCGCTATACGGATCACCTGATCATCGGCTCTGATCAGGTAGCAGTACTCGGCACCCACATACTTGGCAAGCCACACACGCTTGACCGAGCTGCCGAACAATTAAAGGCGAGCAGTGGCAAAACCGTAGAATTTTTGACCGGCCTTGCTCTGCTGGACAGCCGCGACGGCAGTGAGCAGTTCGACTGCGTAAGTTTCAAGGTGCATTTTCGCAACCTGGGCGATAAGCAGATAGAGCGCTACCTGCAAGCCGAGCAACCGCTCGATTGCGCCGGCAGCTTCAAGGCTGAGGGGCTCGGCATCAGCCTTTTCCAATCGACCGACGGTCCTGACGCGACCAGCCTGGTCGGCCTACCCCTGATAAGCCTCGTCAGCATGCTTCACAAGGCAGGCCTCGATATCCCCTGACCAGGTCAGCGCAGCGATGGCCCTTGCTGCAGCCCCATCCACATCGCCAGTTGAGCCCCTACGCTTGCGCCGAGCTTCTTGGTAAAACGATCCAGGGGAGAATCCTTTACAGTGAAGTCCACCAGCTCCGGCTCGCCTATCACCTCGCGCGCAACGAAGCTGGTGCTACCCAAACCGTCGACCAGACCGAGCTCAAGCGCCTGTTCGCCCGACCAGATCAGGCCTGAAAAAAGCTCGGGATGCCCATCGACCTGCAACCGGTCGCCACGCCCGAGCTTGACGCTTTCAATGAATTGACGGTGAGTGGTGCCGAGCACCCCCTTCCAGAACGCCGTTTCTTCTGGCTTTTCCGGCTGGAACGGGTCTAGAAAAGCCTTGTGCTCGCCTGAGGTATAGACCCGCCGCTCGACGCCGAGCTTATCCATCGTCCCGACAAACCCGAACGTGGCTGCCGTGACACCTATCGACCCAACGAGACTGGATTTGTCCGCATAGATCTCATCCGCAGCGCTGGCTATGTAATAGGCGCCTGACGCACCTAGATCAGTGATAACGGCATAAACCTTGATATCCGGATGCTCACTGCGCAGTCGGCGAATCTCGTCGAAGATATAACCGGACTGCACCGGACTTCCGCCGGGGCTGTTGATTCGAAGCACAATGCCTTTCGTACTCTCGTCTTCGAAAGCCTCGCGCAACGCGCCGACGATATTGTCTGCACTGGCCGGTTCCTCATCAGCAATCATGCCGCGGACGTTGATCACAGCGGTATGCGAGCCATCTGCCTGCTTCTCACCCCCCAAGGGAAGCAAGGGAGAAAACAAGGCCAACGCAACGAACAAGTAGGTAAACGTCAGCAACTTGAAGAAAATCCCCCAGCGCCTGGCTCGCCGCTGCTCCTGCACACTGGCGAGCAACGTTTTTTCGAGCAGCCGCCAGCTGTTGCGCTCTTCGCTTTCATCCCGCACGGACTCTTTCCATTGATCAGACATGCGCACCTGCTTTGACCATGCGAGGAGCCAATAGCCACTCCCCAAGTTCCGAGAAACACTCGATGGCTACGTTCGGCTTGCAGGCACCAAGCACCGCCGCCGACTGAGCACCATACGAGACCGCAACACTGTCGACACCGGCACGCCGCGCCATTTCTATATCAAAGACCGAATCACCCACCATCAAGGCTTGATCCGACCTCACGCCGCAATGTGTGAGAACTTCTCGCAGCATCAGCGGATCCGGCTTACTGGCCGTCTCATCCGCACAACGGGTGACATCGAAATAGTCACCCCACCCATGCGCACTCAAAATTCGATCGAGGCCCCGGCGTCCTTTTCCGGTGGCGACCGCCAGCAGGTAGCCCTTTTCGCGAAACTGGTCGAGCCCCTCCCGCACACCTGGAAACAACGCAGACGGTTCGGTTTCAAGGGCCAGGTAATGATCCGCGTAAGCACGACGAAACGCCTCAACCATCGCGACATCCGTTACGTCCGGATACAGCATGGCAATAGCTTCGGGCAGACCAAGCCCAATGATGCCCTTGATCGAGTCGTCATCCAGCGGATGCAGCCCGCAAGTTGCGGCTGCCAGGGAAATGGACTGGACGATACGCGCGATCGAATCGGCAAGCGTTCCGTCCCAGTCGAAGATCAGTACCTTGTACTTACTCACCCAGTTTCTCCAGGGTTTTAGCCCAGAGCTCATCGACAGGCGCTTCGAGACACAGTTCCGCCCCATCTGGCAGCGGCACTTTCAAGGCATAAGCGTGAAGGAAGAGCCGCTTACCACCGAGCTCTCGAATCAGACGAGAAAACTCCTCGTCGCCATACTTGTTATCCCCGGCGATCCCATGCCCGGCGTGACGGGCGTGCACGCGGATCTGGTGCGTGCGCCCGGTGACCGGCTTGGCCTCTACAAGCGTCGCGAAATCACCGAATCGGCGCAGCACCCTGAACAACGTCAAAGCTTCTTTGCCTTCTTCGGTGACTTCCACCATTCGCTCGCCCGAGCGCAACGTGTTCTTCAGCAGAGGCGCGTTGACCTGTTTCTTGCCCGACTCCCAGCGGCCCCGCACCAGCGCCATATAGCGCTTGTCGACGCCGTCACCACGAAGTTGCTCGTGCAGGTGGCGTAGCATGCTGCGCTTCTTCGCCACCATCAGCAGACCGGACGTATCGCGATCCAAGCGATGAACAAGCTCGAGCTCCTTGCAGTCCGGCCGTAACTGCCGTAACGCCTCGATCACCCCGAAGCTCAAACCGCTCCCACCGTGCACGGCGATGCCTGCGGGCTTATTGATCACGATGAGCGCCCTGTCTTCGTAGACGATCACCGCCTCAAGCCGCTCGAGCAGGCCCTGCGCCAGCGGCACGACCTCGTCGCGCTCGGCCAGCCGCAATGGCGGCACCCGCACCACATCGCCTGCCTGTAGTTTGTATTCGGGCTTGATGCGCCCTTTGTTCACACGCACCTCTCCTTTACGAAGGATGCGGTAGATCAAGGTCTTCGGCACGCCCTTCAGCTGAGTACGAAGGAAGTTGTCGATGCGCTGGCCGGCAAGCTCCGGCGAGACCTCGAGCATCTGTACGCCGGAGGTCTGGGAAGGGATATTGGTCATCGCCGGATCATATCAATTTTCATGGATTTGAAGCACTTAAACATTGCTGTTATAGTCCCGAGCGCCGCCAAAAGTGGCCTGGTTGCGGAATGCAAGCGAAACCGCCATTCCCGCCCCAGCAATGTTCGAGGACGTGAGGCCGTCCGACGGCGCTTCCCTTCAGTAGCGGTGAAGCACCGAAACAAGCCTTGAAGACATGATGCGTGCCCCCGATGGGGAATCGCGAAATCGACAACCCGCTCCCGGATTCTGCGAGCGGCACCCGATTTTCAAAGTATGAGTGTTGGGTGGAGATGCACAGCCACCGGTTGCGTAGCACAGGCTTTCGCAGACGCATCATTTCGTCCGCAACCGTTTGCTGATTCCTCCTCCCGAACCATTGCAGCTGTTTCGGCAGCATGCAGGAGACGTCGTCGCGACGCTGGCCTTGTCGGCCTCACATCGCTGGACACTGGAGTGCCTCACAACCATTCCTGACTCACCTGACACCGACCGCGAGAGTCGTGTGTGCCGAGCGTTGTTTCCGCCTCACTGGAAACCGACGGTACAACATGAAAAGAATGCTAATTAACGCAACTCAGCCCGAAGAGTTGCGTGTCGCACTGGTCGACGGCCAGCGTCTGTTCGATCTTGATATCGAATCTGGCGCACGCGAACAGAAGAAAGCGAATATCTACAAGGGCAAGATCACTCGCGTCGAGCCGAGCCTCGAAGCCGCTTTCGTTGATTTCGGCGCCGACCGCCACGGCTTTTTGCCGCTCAAAGAGATTTCCCGCGAATACTTCAAGAAAGCGCCTGAAGGCCGGGTCAACATCAAGGATGTTTTGAGCGAAGGCCAGGAAGTTATCGTCCAGGTCGAGAAGGAAGAACGTGGAAACAAGGGTGCAGCCCTTACTACCTTCATCAGTCTGGCCGGTCGCTACCTGGTCCTGATGCCGAACAACCCTCGCGCCGGGGGCATTTCCCGCCGCATCGAGGGTGAAGAGCGCAACGAACTTCGCGAAGCCCTCAATGGCCTGGACATTCCGGCAGACATGGGCCTGATCGTACGGACAGCCGGCCTTGGCCGGTCCAGCGAAGAGCTGCAGTGGGACCTGGATTATCTGCTGCAACTCTGGGCCGCTGTGAAGGAAGCCTCGCAGGACCGCGCAGCGCCCTTCCTGATCTATCAGGAATCCAACGTCATCATCCGCGCCATTCGCGATTACCTTCGCCAGGACATCGGCGAAGTGCTGATCGACAGCGTGGAAGCGCAGAATGAAGCACTATCCTTCATTCAGCAGGTCATGCCTCAGTACGCCAGCAAGATCAAGCTGTACGAAGACAGCGTTCCCCTCTTCAACCGCTTCCAGATCGAAAGCCAGATCGAGACCGCCTTTCAACGTGAAGTGAAGCTTCCGTCCGGCGGCTCTATCGTAATCGACCCGACCGAAGCGCTGGTGTCTATCGACATCAACTCGGCGCGCGCCACCAAAGGCGGCGACATCGAAGAAACGGCACTGCATACCAACCTCGAAGCCGCCGAGGAAATCGCTCGCCAGCTGCGCCTGCGCGACATTGGCGGCCTGATCGTCATCGACTTTATCGACATGACGCCAGCCAAGAACCAGCGCGCTGTCGAGGAAAAGGTACGTGAAGCCCTCGAGGCCGACCGTGCACGCATCCAGGTCGGTCGCATCTCGCGCTTCGGCCTGCTGGAGATGTCCCGCCAACGCCTGCGGCCATCTCTCGGCGAAACAAGCGGCATTGTCTGCCCACGCTGCAACGGCCAGGGCATCATTCGCGACGTCGAATCGCTCTCGCTCGCCATCCTTCGCCTGATCGAAGAAGAAGCCCTCAAAGACCGTACCGCCGAAGTCCGCGCCCGCGTGCCCTTCCAGGTCGCCGCGTTCCTGCTCAACGAAAAGCGCAACGCGATTACCAAGATAGAACTGCGCACCCGTGCTCGCATCTTCATCCTGCCGGACGATCATCTGGAAACCCCGCACTTCGAGGTGCAGCGCCTACGCGACGACAGCCCGGACATCATCGCTGGCCAGGCCAGCTATGAGATGAGCCCGAGCGAAGCCGAAGAAGCCCAACCAGTCAGCGCCACCCGCACGCTTGTTCGCCAGGAGGCCGCAGTCAAGACCGCGCCGCAGCGTACCGCGCCCGCCCCGACTCCGACACCTGTGCCGACCGCCTCGGTCGCCGTTCCGGCCGCGCAAGAACCCAGCCTGTTCAAAGGTTTGGTCAAGTCACTGATTGGCCTGTTCGCAGGCAAGCAGGAAACGCCCCAGGCAGAAACCGAGAAGAAGCCCGCCAACGGCGGTAATCGCTCGCAGCGCAATGATGAACGCCGCAGCGGCCGCCAACAGAACCGCCGCCGGGACTCGCGCGCCAATCGCGACGAAGAGCGCAAGCCGCGCGAGGAGCGCGCCCCGCGCGAAGAACGCCAAGCTCGTGAAGAGCGCCCAGCACGCGAAGAGCGCCAGCCACGCCCACCGCGTGAAGAGCGCAAGCCACGTGAACCGCGCGAAGCCCAGCCTGATAACACGGATACCGCACCTCAGCCGCAGGCTCGCCGCGAGCGCACGCCACGCGAAGATCGCCAGCCTCGCGAAGAGCGTAAGCGCGAGCTCCGCGCCCCGCTGGATGAAGCGCCACAGGCTACCCCCGCTCCGGTCGCTGAAGAAGCCATCGAGCGCAAGGCGCGCCCGCCACGCGAAGAGCGCAAGCCTCGCGTGGAGCAGGCGTTAGCCGATGACGGGCTGCAGCAGAACGAAGAGTCTCTCGAAAATAGCCAGGACGATCAGGACAATGCCGAGGGCAGCGAACGTCCGCGTCGCCGTTCCCGTGGTCAGCGCCGTCGCAGCAACCGCCGCGACCGCCAACGTGATGCCAACGGCAACGAGATCGAAGAGGAAGGTGAAGCCACCGCTGCGAATGTCGCTGAAGGCACTGAAAGCCATGCGCCAGTGAAGTCGGAGCAGGTTGCGATCGCCGCCACCGCTGCGGCCTTGGCGGCGAACACTGCGGATACCGAGACGCCTGCTGAGCCCGCCCCAGAGCAGACGCCTGTCGCCAGCGAACCGGCTCCAGCCGCTGCCCAGGCTGTTGAAGCGCCATCCGCTGACGAAGAGATCCAAGCGCCAGCGGCCACCGACATCAGCGAAACCAAGCAGGAAGTACGCGCCCCTGCACCGGCGGTAACCGTCGAGCCTGTCGCGCTGCCCGCGTCCAGCGAGCCTGCAGGTGACGCGCCAGCCGAACCGACACCCGCTGCTGAACCGGCCACGCCCGTGTCAACGCCATCGGGCCGCGCACCGAACGATCCTCGCGAAGTTCGCCGCCGTCGCCTGGAGCAGGAGCGGCTTGCCAAAGAAGCTGCCGAAGCGAAGGCAAAAGCGGACGCTGAAGCCAAGCTGGCCGCCGAACAGCCGCTGGCGAGTCCCGAAATCGTAGCTGGCGATGCGCAGGAACCGTCGGCAGGGACACCAGAGCAGGCACCGGCCACCTCGTTCACGCCAGAACAACGTCAACAAGCGCAAGCAATCGAGCAGCCGTTGACGGTGGACGAACCCGGAGCCGAGCCGACGCTGAGTGAACAAGGCAGAGTAGCCGAGATCATCGAAGCGCCAGCGGCGAGGGAAGCGGCGGAGCAAGCACCAGAGGAGCCAAAGGCACCGGCCGGTGACGACGACCAGCAGGTCGAATCTCCCGCCGAGGCCGATGATCAGGACAGCGTGCGCAAGCACCAGGACTGATCAAGCCCTTGCAAGCAAAAAGGGATGCCTCGCGGCATCCCTTTTTTGTTTTCGCGACACATGGAAATGGAAAATGTCGATAGCGATCTACCGCCGCTCTGCATCAGAGGACGTTCGGTTCGATCTCGAGTTGCACGCCAAAACGCTCGGAGATGTCAGCCTGTATCCGCCGAGCGAGCTGCAAAACCTCCATCCCTTCTGCGCCGCCGTAGTTAACCAACACTAGGGCCTGGTGCTCATGAACGCCGACCGCGCCATCGCGAAAACCTTTCCAGCCCGCCCTCTCGATTAGCCAACCAGCCGCCAGCTTCAGCTGACGGTTCGGCTGCGGATAGGCGACCAGATCAGGAAAGCGCTCACGCAGCGTTTCCGCAACTGCCTGGCTGACCACCGGATTCTTGAAAAAACTGCCGGCATTACCGAGGACCGCCGGATCGGGCAATTTTGCGCTACGCACCGCGCACACGGCGCGACCGACGTCTGAGGGCGTTGGTGTCTCGATGCCCTCCTGCTGCAAACGTAGACGAAGCGGCCCATAGTCCAGCCTGAGCACTGGTGTTCGTCTAAGCGTGAAACGGACACGCAGGATGATGTAGCGATCAGGTTCGCGCTTGAAAATGCTGTCCCGGTAATCGAACTCGCAGTCGCTCAGTTCGAAATCGCGCAGTTCGGAGGTTTGCCTGTCCATTGCGGTCAATCCGGCAAACACATCCTTGATTTCCACGCCGTAGGCGCCGACGTTCTGGATCGGCGACGCGCCGACTGTGCCTGGAATCAGGCTTAGGTTCTCAAGTCCCCCGAGGCCCAGCGCGAGGCAGTGCCCTACAAAAGGATGCCAGGGTTCGCCCGCCTCAGCCTCAACCACAACTTGATCACCGTCATCGGACAGAATTCGTATGCCCCGGCTCGCCATCCGCAGGACCATCGCATCGACGTCGCCAGTCAGGACAAGGTTGCTGCCACCACCAATGACGCGCAACGGCAGGCTGAGTTCGCGCGCCTCAGCGATGGCGTCACGCACATCCGCATCGGACCTAGCCTCGGCGTAGCGAGCCGCGGACGCATCGATACCGAAGGTGTTGAAGGGCTGCAAGGAACGGTCGGTTTCGATCGACAGGCTCACAGGCGGCTCCTGGCTTCATCGAGCAGCCCTTCGGCAGCCTGCTCAACCAATTCCAACATATGATCAAAACCCTCTGCCCCGCCGTAATAGGGATCCGGGACTACTTCTTCATCGACACCGTAGCGCCTAAGTAGCAGATCGACTTCTGCGGTCGCGTCGCTTGGACGTATTGCTTGCAAGAGGGCCAGATTGTCGTGATCCATTACCAGAATCAAATCGAATCGATGAAAGTCGTCACGCGTCACCTGCCTCGCGCGAAGGCTTCGAAGATCATAGCCACGGCTCGCTGCTGCCTCGCACGCACGCGGATCTGGCGCTTTGCCAACATGCCAGCCGCCCGTACCAGCCGAGTCGATAACGATACGATCATCGAGACCTGCCGCATCGACCCGAGCACGAAAGACCGCTTCGGCAGTAGGGGAACGGCAAATGTTCCCCATGCAAACGAACAGTACCCTCACCCCTGCGCCCCCAGGAGTTGCCGGAGGCGCTCGAGATCCTCGGGGGTATCAACGCCCGCTGGCGGCGCCTCGACAGCATCGTCGACATGAATGCGGACCCCATTCCAGAGCGCCCGTAACTGTTCGAGGCATTCGGTGTTCTCCAGCCAGCAAGGTCCCCAGCCGACGAAGTCCTGAAGAAATCCGGCACGGTAGGCATAGATACCGATGTGACGTCGATACGGCACGTTCACCGCAAGCATGGAACGGTCTTGTGCGAACTCGTCACGAGCCCAGGGCAGCGGCGCGCGACTGAAAGTAAGCGCAAGCCCGTTGATGTCGGCAAGCACCTTGACCACGTTCGGATTGAACAACGCACCGGCGTCTTCGATAGGCTCAGCGAGAGTTGCAATAGCCGCCTCGGGATGACCTGCCAGATTCTCTGCGACCTGGTTGATTACGGCCGGCGGAATCAGCGGCTCGTCGCCCTGCACATTGACGATGATTGCGTCGCTCGCAAGCCCAAGCACTCGCGCCACTTCAGCCAAACGATCGGTCCCCGAGTTGTGCTCGGCGCTGGTCAGAACCGCATCGGCACCGAACTCCTTGCACGCCGCCATAATGCGCTCGTCATCAGTGGCGATCACAACGCGCTCAGCGGCGCTGCGGCAGGCCTGCTCCCAAACGCGGCGGATCATCGGCTTGCCAGCTATATCCAGCAGCGGCTTGCCTGGCAGGCGGCTCGATGCATAGCGAGCAGGAATGACGACAGTAAAAGGTGCACTCATTTGTCCAAGCGCTCATCGACATCCAGCGTACGAGCCTCACCCTCGAGCATCACTGGAATCCCTTCACGCACCGGGAATGCCAGGCCATCGGCCTTGCAGATCAGTTCAGACTTGTCATCAGCGAGCTTCAGTGGGCCTTTGCAAAGCGGGCAAGCGAGAATATCGAGAAGTTTGGTGTCCATGCGCAGTCCTTGAAAGCAGCCGACTGCGTTGCAGGCGAGCGGCTTATGGGTGATCGGGCAGTAGCCGATCCAACTGAGCGTCAAACCAGGCAACAAAGGCTTGGGAAGGCTTGGCCTGTACCTGCAGATAGCACCAGCCGGAAGGCGCGAATGCCCGGCATTTGACCGCGTCCTTCTCGGTCATCACCAACGGCAGCGAAGGGCTGAATGTCAGCTGCTCGAGGCTATAGCGGGCGTGATCGGCGAACGGATGCGGAATCGGCCGCCAGTGTAGCGCCTCGAGCGTAGCGAAGAAACGCTCCGGATTGCCGATACCAGCCACTGCATGGAGCGATTGCCCCGGCGGGAAATGATCCAGCGGCCAAGCCTGCAAGGAAGCTAGTTCGACCAGACTCGAGGGCTGCAAGGCAAAGCCGTAGCCCTCCTTGCAATCGCTGGTCGCCCCGTTCAACAGTACGGCATCGACCGCCTCGAGGCGTTCAACAGGCTCACGCAACGGCCCCGCTGGCAAGCAGTGCCCATTACCCAGCCCGCGCGCGGCGTCGATCAACACCAGCTCAAGGTCTCGGGCAAGTTGATAATGTTGAAGTCCATCATCGGACAGCACCAGGTCAAGCGGCTCGGCGGCCAACAGGCACTGCACGGCTCTCGCCCGGTCAGGATCGATCATCAGCGGAACGCCCGTGCGCTGGACGATGAGCAAGGGTTCATCGCCCGCTTCACTGGCGGTTTGTTCGGCTTGCACTCGCCAGGGCAGCGAAGGTGGCTTGGCTCCATAGCCACGGCTGACGACCCCAACCCTCAAGCCACGACTTCGGCAGTGCTCGATCAACCAGAGGATCATCGGCGTCTTGCCAGTACCGCCAACCGTGATATTGCCTACGACGATGACCGGAACTGGCGCCTTGTACGAAGGGGCGGCTCCGTCCAGGAAGCGCTGTCGGCGTCGCCGGGCTACGTGGCGGTACAGTGCCTCGAGCGGCCTTAACACCGAAAGGGCGGAATGGCCCTGGTACCAGGCGCGCTGGAGACGATCAGCGAACGACATCAGGGCTCCGGCTGCGCCTCGACGGTGGTGATACGCAGATGGGCGAAGCCCAGCTTGCCGGCGGCATCCATGGCAGTGATGACAGCCTGGTGTGGGCTTTTCCCGTCGGCACTGATGATCATGGGCAAGCTGGTGTCGCCTGCAGACTCCTTGGCCAGTGCGGCCATCAGGGTATCCAGATCGTGCTTGATCAGGGCCTTGCCATTGAGCGAGAACGTACCGTCGACGTCGATCACCACTTCGAGCTGCTTCTTCTCCGCCTGATCCGGTGGGGTACCGCTGGCCGCTTCGGGCAAGTCAACCTTCAACTGCGTTTCGCGAGTAAAGGTGGTGGTTACCACGAAGAACAACAGCAGAATGAAGACCACGTCGATCAGCGGTGCCAGCCCGATATCGACGTTATCCCGCACCTTGCGTCGAAATTTCACGCTTTGCCCTCGCCCAGATCGACGTCACGGTCGCCCTGCACGACTTCGACCAGCTTGATAGCCTCCTGCTCCATACCGACAACCAACTCCTCGACCCGGCGTAGGAGGAAGCGATGGAAGAACAGCGCCGGAATGCCCACCATCAGCCCTGCTGCCGTCGTGATCAGCGCTTTGGAGATACCTGAAGCTAACAGCGGAGCGTTGGCCATCCCCGAGCCCATGAAGGCGCTGAAAATCTCGATCATGCCCAGCACCGTTCCCAACAGCCCGAGCAGAGGCGCAATGCCGGCGATGGTTCCAAGAGCATTCAGATAGCGTTCGAGGTTGTGGATGACGCGCGCCGCCGCTTCCTCGATGCATTCCTTCATGATTTCGCGGCCATGCTTCGAATTGGCCAGGCCGGCTGCAAGGATCTCACCCAAGGGCGAATCGGCTCGCAGCTCCTTGAGCTTCTGGTTGCTCAGCTTCTTTTCCTTTATCCACTTCCACACCTGGCCGAGCAGATGCGGAGGGGTGACGCGGCTGGGCCGCAAAGTCCAGAGGCGCTCGGCAACGATGCCAGCAGCCGCGATGGAACAAAGAATGATTGGCAGCATAATCCAGCCACCTGCTTTGACCAGCTCCCACACGAGACGAATCCCCCACTAAAAAGTGGCGCCACTCTAGCATAGGGTCGGCAGGCCGCCGACGGCGCGGGTTCTCATTTTTCCCGCCAGAATCGCTGCTCGTCGCGGGATGTTGAGACGGGCTCGAAACGCCCAAGCGACAAGCGCAACGCACCCGATAGCGCCGTGTCATGGATACGTGCACCTGCTTGAGCCAGACGCGCCACAACGTCGGCATGTGGATGGCCAAACGCATTATGGTAGCTGCGAGAAATGAGCGCCTCGCTGGCACCGACCGCGTCGAGCAAGGCTGCCGAAGATGAGCTGCGGCTGCCATGGTGCGCGACCAAAAGCCACCGAGCCTGGATCGGCATCGTACTGCCCACCAGCGCCCGTTCGGCGCCGGCATCGATATCACCGGTCAGCAACAGGCGCTCCCCGTTCGCCTCTATGAGCAGCACGCAGGACGCTGCATTGCCCTTGCTCGCATTCGAATGCCATAAGCTGAAGCGTACTTCATCCCACTCCCATTGCTCACCCGAGCGGCACGGCTCGGCACCGAGAGGGGCCGGGAGTCGCCCAGGTTCGCCGCTGATGACCCGCCTCGGTCCCAGCCCCCGCTGGATAGCTTCTGCCCCTCCGGCATGATCGCTGTCGGCGTGGCTCAACAGCATTATGTCGAGCCCCGTGACACCCAACCCGCGCAACGACGGGAGCACGACACGCTCACCGATGTCGAATTCGCCATGGCGGGGTCCGGCGTCGTAGAGCATCGCGTGCTCGGCGGTACGAACCAGCACGGAGAGCCCCTGCCCTACGTCGAGTACCCAGACTTCGGCCTCACCGATGCCCGGCTTTTCAACAGGCGGGAAAAGCAACGGTGCCAACAGCAGCCAACCCAACGCCCGCGACGGTACACCGGCGGGGAGCAGAACGATCAGCGTACCCAGCATGACCATCGCCCATGCCCAGAGCGGCATGGCCGGCGCCAGCCACGCCGGCTGCCAGGCCGCGAGTAGCCCGAGCACTTCGAACAGCAGTGAGATCAGGCCACCAGCGATCCAAAGGAGCGTTTCACCTATCCAGGGAATCGCCAGCAGCAACGTACCCAACAGGGAGAGGGGCACGACCAACAGGCTCACCAACGGTACGGCGAGCAGGTTCGCCAAGGGAGCGGTCAGGCTCACCGGCAAGCCCAGAGCCAGGAGAATCGGCAGCAAACCGAGAGACATGCTCCACTGTGCGCGGCCGAGCGTATGCCACCAGGGCAGCACGCCCAAGCGCCAGCGGAACACCAGCGCCAAGAAGGCCACCGCCAGAAAGGAGAGCCAGAACCCAGACTGCAGGGCAACCAGCGGGTCGTATAGCAAGACCGCATTCAACGCGATCAAAAGCGGCAACCAGACACCCAGGTGACGAAAGCGCAAGCGCCACGCCAGCACCAGCACCACCATCAGGCAGGCACGCTGCACGGGTACGTCGAAACCGGCAAGCCAGCCGTAGGCCAAGGCGCCGAAACCGGCCAGCAAACAAGCGCAAGGTAGCCATGGCAAGCGAGCCGGCCAGAACCCGACCCGCGACAGGAGGGCAACGAAACCGTAGAGCAGCCCGGCGAGCATGCCGACATGCTGGCCAGAGATGACCATCAGGTGGACGGTGCCTGTGGCCTGTAACACCTGCCAATCTGTCTGGGACAACCCACTGTCATCACCGACGACGAGCGCCGCGATCACCCCGGAGCGACCCTGCGCAGGCACCTGCCGCAAACGCTGCCTGAGGGAATCCCTCCAACCGCTGGCATATGGCGGGGAAGCGCGCAACTCGCCGGCCTTGACCGTCCCGGTAGCACCGACCCGGTGGGATAGCAGCCAGGCTTCGTAATCGAACGCATGCGGATTAACCAGCCCACGGGGACGCTTGAGCGTTGCTGCCATACGCCATCGTTCACCCGATCGCAGCGACGGTCCGCCGTACCAGGCAAGCCGAATACGCGTCGGCAGCCCCGCATGTCGGGAGGTGACCTGCTCCAACTCGAACCGCACCACGGCACCCTGGGTGCTGGGCAGCCCGACCACGGTGCCCTCGACCCAGAACGTTCGGCCGTCGAGCCCGGGAGGTAAACGATCGTCCAACGACCGATACGCCTGCAAACACGCCCAGCCCAGACCTAACGCAAGAAACGCCACCAGCCACAGGCGAGTACGCAGCAACGCCAGACCAAGGAGCAGCAGTGACGCAACACCCCACAGCGGAGGTAGTTGAGGTAGGAAACGCAGCAAAAGCAGGCCCGCTGCAAGCGACAGCAATGCTGAACGCATCTGATCTCCCGGATTCCGTTCCAAGGTAAGCCCGCCAGGCTCACCGTGCGACCTCCTGTCGCCTGTCGACAGTAGCAGCTGTTACAAAATCAGCGCCCAGCGACGCTTCTCGTTTCAGGCATAATCGCCCGCTCAGCCTGCCAGAGAACCTTCATGCCGCGTCGTTTTTTCAAACGCTACATGCCGCACCCGGACCGTATTAAGGCCAATAAATCCCTGCGCTTTCTCGGCACGCTGATACATGATCCCAACCTGCTGCATCTCAACCGACACTCGGTGGCCCGCGCGATGGCGATCGGTTTGTTCTGGGCCATGATCCCGATGCCAATGCAAATGCTCGTCGCCGCGCTGTGCGCCGTACCGGCCAGGGCCAACCTGCCCATCGCCGTTGGTCTGGTTTGGCTGACCAACCCCCTGACCATGCCGCCTGTTTTCTATTGCAACTACAAGGTGGGGGCCTGGTTGATGGACACGCCCGTCTCGCCCATGCCGATGGAGCTCAGCCTAGCCTGGGTAACCAAGATGCTGGAAAGCCACTGGCAGCCGCTATTTCTCGGCTCGCTCGTCGTGGGGATCGGCGTGGCCGTATTTGGCTATGTCGCGACACAGGCGTACTGGCGCTGGTGGGTGGCGCGAAACTGGCGCAGGCGCCAGCGATCGCGCCGCTAGGCCTATTCGTAGCGCAGGGCTTCGGCCGGCTGTGTCTGGGCCGCGCGCCAAGCGGGATAGAGCGTCGCAAGGAAGCTCAGCAGCAAGGCCGCCAGTGTCACCAGCACGACATCTTCAAGACGCAATTCGGATGGCAGCGTGTTGATGAAGTAGACGTCCGAGCTGAAGATGTGCTGCCCGGTGACGCGCTCCAACCAGCCGACGAGCGCGCTGACGTTGAGTGCCCCCATGACGCCAAGCACGGTGCCGATGAGCGTCCCGGTCAGACCGATGATGCTGCCCTGTACCATGAAAATGGTCATGACCTGGCGTGGCGTTGCGCCCAACGTCCGTAGAATCGCGATATCAGCCCGTTTGTCAGCGACCACCATGATCAGCGTCGCAATGATGTTGAACGCGGCCACCGCAACGATCAGCAATAACAGCAGGCCGATCATGGTTTTCTCCATCTTCATCGCGCTGAACAAGCTGCCCTGAGTCAGCGACCAATCACGCGCGCCATATCCCTCACCCATCATCGCCACCAGCTCACCCGCCACCTCTGGAGCTCGGTAGAGATCGGCCAGCCGGACCCGGACGCCCTCGACCTGCTCGGCATTCCACTTCTGGATGCGCGCGGCATCGGCACGATGGATCATGGCCAGACTACCGTCCAGTTCAGCACCGACCTTGAACACGCCGACCACGTTTAAGCGCTGCATGCGCGGCGTGATCCCACCCGGCGCATCGCTAAGCTCCGGCACGATGAGCGTCAGCTTGTCGCCAATCCTCAAACCGAACCGACGCGCCGTCATCAGGCCGATGATGACGCCGGACTCACCGGGACGAAGGTCGTCCAGACGCCCTCCAACCATCTTCGATCCTAAGATCGAGACTTGCGTTTCGGCCTGCGGATCGATCCCGTTGATCTCGATGGGCTGCATGTTGCCCTTGAACGACAACATCCCTTCGAGCTGGGTGACCGGCGCCGCGCCCAAGACCTGAGGATGGGTATCGAGTCGCTCGGCTATGGCCCGCCAGTCGTCCAGCGGCTGCCCTGCCCCTGTAACTACGGCGTGAGGCACCATCCCGAGGATGCGGTTGCTCATCTCACGCTGAAAGCCGTTCATCACCGAAAGCACCATGATCATCGCCAGCACCCCAAGCGCCAGACCGATCATGGATGTCAACGAGATGAACGAAATGAAGTGATTACGACGTTTGGCGCGCGTGTAGCGGCTGCCAATGAAGAGGCTCAAGGGTCTGAACATCACGCCTCCACCAGGCGACCATCTTCGAGGCGCAGTACCTTGTCCATCTGCCCGGCGAGCTGTGGATCGTGTGTCACGACCAGAAACGCGGTACGCAACGACACGCTCAGTTCGAGCATCAGGTCCTGTATGCCCTGTGCCGTATGGTGATCGAGGTTCCCGGTGGGCTCATCCAGCAGGACCAGGGCCGGCTGGTTCGCCAGCGCCCGGGCAATGGCCACACGCTGGCGCTCGCCGCCGGACAGCTCGGCGGGTTTGTGGGCGAGACGATGCCCGAGGCCGACGCGCGAGAGCAGTTCGCTTGATCGGCGGCGCGCTTCGGGGATCGGCACCTTGCCGATCAGCAACGGCATGCAGACGTTTTCCAGCGCGGTGAACTCGGGTAGCAGGTGATGGAACTGATAAACGAATCCCAGCGCACGGTTGCGCAACAGACCGCGATCCTTCTCGCTCAACGCGGACAGCTCCTCACCGGCCAGCCAGACGCTTCCTTCGCTGGGCGTGTCGAGACCACCCAGGAGGTTGAGCAAAGTACTCTTGCCGGAACCAGAACTACCGACAATGGCGACTCGCTGGCCCGGGTAGAGCTCGAGCTGCAGATCAGACAGCACACTGACCGACTCGGGGCCTTGCTCGTAGCGTTTGCCGAGGTTGCGGCAGCTGAGCACCGCCTGTTCCGGTGACCACTCGTTCATAACCAGCTCACTCATAACGTAGCGCCTCGGCCGGTTGGGTACGCGCTGCGCGCCAGGCCGGGTACAGGGTGGCGAGAAAACTCAGGACAAGAGCTGCGACACAGACCTGGACGACATCCGCCGTCATCACCCGAGACGGTAGATAGTCGATGAAATAGACATCGGCGTTGAGAAATTTATGGCCGATCAGGCGCTCCAGGGCCGCTATCCACCCGCTGACATTCAGCGCAGCGAAAATACCAAGCAGCGCCCCTACCAGCGTGCCGACGACGCCAATCACAGTGCCCTGCACCATAAAGATCGCCATGATCTGCCGTGGCGTCGCTCCCAGCGTCCGCAGGATGGCGATATCGCCCCGCTTGTCGGTGACGACCATCACCAGCGTCGAAATGATGTTGAACGCAGCGACGGCGACAATCAGCAACAGCAGCAGGCCGATCATGGCCTTCTCCATACGAATCGCCTGGTAGAGATTGCCGTGCGTTCGGGTCCAATCACGCGAGTAGAAATCCTCGCCGAGACCGCCCGCCAGTTCCCAGGCGATTCGCGGCGCCTGGAACAGATCGGCGAAGCGCAAACGCAATCCCTGCACCTGGTCAGGCCGCCAGCGGTGCAGCCGAGCCAGATCCGATATGTTGGCCATCGCTACGTGGCCGTCGATCTCGCCAGCGCCGACATGGAAGATGCCTTGCACAGTGAAACGCTTCATGCGGGGAAACACGCCAGCGGGCGTGACCGAAACCTCCGGCGCGACGAACGTCACCTTGTCGCCAACGCCGACGCCGAGCTTACGTGCGGCATTATCGCCCAGCACGATGCCGAACTCGCCGGGTTCGAGCGCTTCGAGCGAGCCTTCCTGAAAGAACTGCCCGATGATCGAAACCTGCCCTTCAAGCTGCGGGTCAACCGCATTGATCAGGGTCTTGCTGACCTGGCCTTGGTTGGTCAACAACCCCTGCATCTGAATGAAAGGCGCCACCGCTTCGACCTGGGGATGCGCTGCCAATCGTTCGCCCAAGGTACGCCAGTCGTCGATCGGCACCGGGCTTTCGATCGTGGCATGCGGGACCATGCCCAGCACGCGCGTTCGCATTTCATGATCGAAGCCGTTCATCACCGAGAGAACGACGATCATCACCAGCACACCAAGCGCCAATCCGATCATGGACGTGAATGAGATGAAGGAGACGAAGAGGCTGCGACGTCTGGCGCGTGTGTAACGCGCCCCGATATACACGGACAGCGGTCTGAACATAAATCGACGGGTTCGCTTTCGCTGACGAGGAACAAGCTGAATGACGCGGCAACGCAGGCTGATACAATCAAGCCATCACTGCAGCCCAGGGACTGACATGCCTACCGAAGACATTGAAGATCGACGCGAATACTATCGCATCGAGGACGTCATCGCACTGGAAATCCTGCCTCCGGACCGGGCTATGACAGCCGTTCAGGGTGGGTCCGAAAAATTGTTCGACCTGCTCGCCGAACTCAATCAACTGGAGTTCGAGGCGCAGCATCTGATACGCCAGATTAGCGAACGTAACCGCACCCTGGCGAGCTATCTCAAGGTGCAGAACAAGCGTATCGATCTCGTTGGCCAGGCGCTGGCTCAGACGCTGTTGAACGACATCGACTCGACACGAGAGGTAATCCTCTCAGAAGGCGGCATCAGTTTCGTCCATGATCAACCGCTGCAAGAAGATTCGATCTGGCTACTCAAGTTCATGCTGATGCCGCAGGGGCTTGGCATGCTGCTGCGAGCGCGGATTGCCAGCTGCCAGGCAATGGGTGACGGACGCTTCACCATCGGTACGTCTTTCGAAGCGCTGACTGATGCACAGCGACAACTCCTGGCGCGCCATATCCTGCAGAAACAGGCGACACAACGGCGCCTGGCTAGAGAAACCCTGCAAGGAACCTGAACATGCGCTTCCTCCCCTCTTTGATCGCTCTTCTGCTCTGCACTGCAGCCAACGCCGAGGTCGTCCGAATACCGGTCGGCCAGCAAGGACTACCGAATATCGAGATGCCCGCCCGTGGGGATTCAAAGAACCGGGTATTGGATCACTTTGGCCTCGCGGACGAAGAGCATCCAGCCGTCGGCCGGCCTCCGATCACCCGGTGGGACTATCGGGAATTTTCGGTCTATTTCGAAGGCGACCGGGTCATCGACAGCGTTCGACACCGTCAACCCGTCACCGCGGGCCAGCACCCCTAGTACAGCGAGAAACGTATCGTGACACTCATCTATGGCCACCGAGGCGCCAAGGGCGAAGCCCCCGAAAATACCTTGATCGGTTTCAAGCGATGCCTTGAGGACGGCGTGCGCCGTTGCGAGTTGGACCTTCATTTGTCGAAGGACGGCGAGCTGATGGTGATTCATGACCCCACTCTCAAACGCACGACCGGTCGACGCGGCAAAGTCGCCGAGCAGGAGGCCGACAACCTGGTCCGCTATGACGCACGCCAGGGCGGCCCCGGCTGGAAGCAGCCCTGCCCCATCCCGCGCTTGGCGGAGCTCTTCGAAGAGTGTGACTTCGAGCACTGGCAACTGGAAGTCAAGAGCGCCTCGCGCGTACGGGCCGCACGCTCGGTACAGGCGATCCGGGCGCTTGCCAACCACTACGGTTTGCTTGACAAGATTACCGTCACCTCCGGCTCACGCGAGGTGCTCAGGGCGCTCAAGCGGCTGGCACCAGAGCTTTCATGCGGACTGGTCGCGGAGTACGCCTGGCTCGACCCGATCAAGGTGGCCAAGCAATACGGGTGCGAATACCTTGTCCTGAAATGGACATTGTGCACGCCGGAACGCATCGCCAAGGCGCAGCAGCATGGCTTGCACGTCTCGGTCTGGACGGTCAACGAGCCTGCGCTCATGCGCAGACTCTCCGACTTTGGCGTAGACAGCCTGATCACCGACTACCCTGAACTGGCGGTCAGCACCCTGCGCAGCAGGGGCTGAACCGGACCAGTCGCATGGAGGCGGCTTGCGTACCTGAACTAGAAACTTTCCCGGTTGGGCCAGCGCCACGTCCGGGGATCATCTCCGACCGGCTCAGGCCACCGGTCGGAGCCGCTCAAAAAAGCCGGTTGAGGCCGTCGAACGCGGCGACGCGATAGGCTTCGGCCATGGTCGGATAGTTGAACGTCGTATTGATGAAGTACTTGATGGTATTGGCTTCGCCGGGCTGGTTCATGATTGCCTGACCGATATGGACAATTTCCGAAGCTTGGTAACCGAAGCAGTGCACGCCCAGCACCGCCAGGGATTCGCGGTGGAACAGGATCTTCAGCATTCCAACCGGCTCGGCCGATATCTGCGCCCGGGCCATGCTCTTGAAAAATGCCTTGCCAACTTCGTAAGGAATCTTGGCCTCGGTGAGCTCACGCTCGTTCTTGCCGATCGAGCTGATCTCCGGGATGGTGTAGATGCCAGTCGGAACGTCATCGACGAAGCGCCAGCTGTCGTTATCCACAATACTTCCCGCCGCGGAGCGGCCTTGGTCATAAGCCGCACTTGCCAGTGACGGCCAACCGATCACGTCCCCCGCCGCATAGATATTGCCGACGTCGGTACGGTAATGCTCATCGACATGGATCTGCCCGCGACTGTTCACCTTCAGCCCAATGTTTTCGAGTGCCAGCTTGTCAGTATTACCGGTGCGACCGTTGCACCAGAGAAACGCATCTGCCTTGATCTTCTTGCCTGACTTGAGGTGCAGGATCACCCCGTTGTCGACACCCTCCACACGCTCGTACTCCTCGCGATGGCGAATCAGTACATTGTTATTGCGCAAGTGATAGCTCAGCGCATCGGAGATCTCGTCGTCGAGGAAACTAAGCAGCTGGTCACGGTTGTCGATGAGATCGACCAGCACGCCAAGACCACTAAAGATCGAAGCATATTCAGAACCAATGACGCCTGCTCCGTAGATGATCAACCGACGCGGTGTGTGACTAAGGGTCAGGATGGTGTCGCTGTCATAGATGCGCGGGTGCGTGAAATCGATGTCGTTCGGGCGGTAGGGACGTGAGCCTGTCGCAATGATGAACTGGTTTGCTACAAGCTTTTCGACCATACCATTGGCACTGACGACCTCAACGGTCTGCTCATCGGCAAAGCTCGCGGTGCCGAAAAAGAGGTCGATTCGGTTACGCGCGTAGTAACCGGTGCGCGAGGTGACCTGCTTGGCAATAACGCTTTCAGCGCTTTTCAGTACATCTGGGAAGGAAAACCAGCGCGGTTCGCCGATCTGCCGAAACAAGGGGTTGGTGTTGTATTGCATGATCTGCCGCACCGAATGGCGCAGCGCTTTCGACGGAATGGTGCCGAGGTGAGTTGAGTTGCCGCCAACATGGGGGCGGCTGTCGACGACCGCTACCTTGCGCCCCGCCTTGACCGCGTTCATTGCGGCCCCTTCTCCGGCAGGTCCGGAACCCAGTATCACCACGTCGTAGTTGTAAACCGCCATATTCACCCCTGACGCGGCAGGCATTACTGCCGCAACTATCAAAAATCGATTGATTCAGGCAACGCTTGTGCGCCAACACAAGGACATGCCAGCGCATCGCGATACGCCTCGATCACTGGAGGCGATGATTCGAGCCAAGGCTCAGCGTCTGGTCGCGTCGTATGCGAGATCTGCTTTAGCGCCCTGCTTCGCCTGTTCGTTCACTTCCTCGCATTTCTCGCGGCTGCCGCCACAGATCGAACACTCTTTCTCGATCCCAAGATTGGCGATGCCACCACAGGAACCTGCGATAGGCTTGCGCCCCATGATCACGCCTATGGCCATACCAAAGACCACCAGCAGCATGATCATGAATACCAGTAACCAGGTCATTGCTCTGCTCCCGCACCGAACAACCCGTCGAAGGCGCCGGTGCTCTTACTGATGAATTCCTGCCCTTCGTGAATCACGAAGAACGCCGCTAAATCCCGCTCGGACGCGTAAGCCAAGCCACGCTCGGGTCCAAGGACCATGAGCAGGGTAGACAATCCGTCCGCCATCAAGGTCGATTCATTCACGACCGTCACCGCAGCCAGCCGATGCTCGATCGGTGCGCCTGTCTGCGGGTCGAGCGTATGCGAGTAGCGTTTGCCGTCACGCTCGAAGTAGTTGCGGTAGTCTCCAGATGTCGAGACGCCCAGGCCGTCCAGCTCGATGATCCGCTGCGCCACGCGCTCATTATCGTGCGGCGCTTCGATAGCCACGCGCCAAGGCATACCGTCGGGCTTGTGACCTTGAGCCCTCAGTTCACCTGTGATCTCGACCAGGTAGCTCGTCACGCCCGCAGCCTCCAGGTTGGCAGACACCCTGTCCACCGCATAACCGGCAGCGATGCTGTTGAAGTCGACTTGGACGGCTGCGTCCTTGCACAGCTTTCCACCTTCGACGCGAAGGTGATGCTGCCCGACGATCTGCATGGTTTCTGCAATCTGCTCTGCTGTCGGGACCACTTCGCCCTTGCCCTGTGGACCGAAGCCCCAAAGGTTGAGAAGTGGCTCTACGGTCAGGTCGAAGGCACCCTTACTGTCTTCCGACAGCTGCCGCCCGACCTGGACCAGCTCGAGCACACCCGCAGGCATTGCGCTACAGGTGCCCGCTGGTAAAGCATTGAAGGCCTCGATGTCAGAGTCCGCACGGTAGGTCGACATCTGTTTGTCGATATCCGCCAGGATGACCTCGGTGTCCCGTTGCAACGTCGCCCTGTCCGGTGTCCCAGAGCCGGCCACGTATTTCACGGTGTACGTACTGCCCATCGTCGGGCCAGAGAAGCTTTCGAGCTTGTCTTGAAAAAGACAGCCCGTCAGGGCTGTCGCAAGAGCGACAACGATGACGGGCCGTAGTGACGCAAGAACCATGCTATCCGCCGAAGTCGTCAAGCAGGATGTTTTCCGGTTCGACGCCAAGGTCGGTAAGCATCTTGATCACCGAGGCGTTCATCATGGGCGGGCCGCACATGTAGAACTCGCAGTCCTCAGGTGCCGGATGGTCCTTGAGGTAGTTCTCGTACAGCACGTTATGGATGAAGCCGGTCGGCCCTTCCCAGTTATCTTCTGGCAGCGGGTCGGACAGCGCCAAGTGCCACTTGAAGTTTTCATTCTCGGCCTGGAGCTGGTCGTACTCGTCGACATAGAACGCTTCGCGCATCGAGCGCGCACCGTACCAGAAGCTCATCTTGCGCTTGGACTTCAGGCGCTTCAGCTGATCGAAGATGTGCGAGCGCATCGGAGCCATGCCCGCGCCGCCGCCGATGAAGACCATTTCGGCGTCTGTGTCCTTGGCGAAGAACTCACCGAAAGGACCATATACGGTGACCTTGTCGCCCGGCTTGAGACCGAACACCCAGGACGACATCTTGCCCGGTGGCAGCTCGTCACGCCCCGGCGGCGGCGAAGCCACGCGGATGTTGAACTTCACGATGCCCTTTTCTTCGGGGTAGTTGGCCATCGAATAGGCGCGAATCGTGGTTTCGTCGACCTTGGAGACATACTTCCAGAGATTGAACTTGTCCCAGTCGCCGCGAAACTCCGGCTGGATATCGAAATCCTTGTAATTGACGGTGTGCGGTGGGCATTCGAGCTGTACATAACCACCCGCGCGGAAGTCGACATTCTCGCCTTCAGGCAGGCGCAGCGTCAGCTCCTTGATGAAGGTGGCCACGTTGGGGTTCGACGCCACCGTGCATTCCCACTTTTTCACGCCGAAGACTTCTTCCGGGACCTCGATCTTCATGTCTGCCTTGACCGGAGTCTGACAGGACAGGCGCCAGCCTTCCCCGGCTTCGCGGCGGGTGAAGTGCGACTCCTCGGTCGGCAGCATCTCACCACCGCCGCTTTCGACGACGCACTTGCACTGAGCGCAGGTACCGCCACCGCCGCAGGCAGATGAAAGGAAAATATTGTTCGCGGCCAGGGTTTGCAGCAGCTTGCCGCCAGCCGGAACGGTAATGGTGCGTTCACCATTGATCTCGATGTTCACATCACCGCTGGAGACCAGCTTGGCGCGCGCCGCGAGGATGATCACTACCAGCGCGAGCACGATGGCGGTGAACATGCCGATGGCGAGGAAAATTTCGTAACTCATCAGTTCATCCCGTCCTTACAGCTGTACGCCAGAGAAAGACATGAAGCCCAGCGACATCAGTCCGATGGTGATGAAGGTGATCCCGAGCCCCTGCAAACCATCCGGTACGTCGCTGTACTTGAGCTTCTCGCGGATGCCGGCCAGCAACGCGATCGCCAACGCCCATGACAAACCGGAGCCGACACCGTACACGGCGCTCTCGGCCAGGTTGTAATCACGCTCGACCATGAACAGCGTGCCGCCCATGATGGCGCAGTTAACGGTGATCAGCGGCAGGAACACACCGAGCGCGTTATAGAGGCTCGGCACGTACTTATCGAGCGTCATTTCGAGGATCTGCACGATGGCGGCGATAACGCCAATGTAGCTAAGCAACCCAAGGAAACTGAGATCGACTTCGGGCAGGCCGGCCCAGGACAGCGCACCGGCTTTCAGAAGGTAGGTGTAGATCAGGTTGTTGGCCGGCACGGTGATGGCTTGCACCACGATTACCGCGATGCCTAGACCGATCGCCGTTTCGACCTTCTTCGAAATTGCGATAAAGGTACACATGCCGAGGAAGAACGCCAGGGCCATGTTCTCGATGAACACGGCGCGGACGAACAGGCTGATGTAATGCTCCATTAATAAGCCTCCTTGTTCGAGACTTGCGGGGCCATCTTGAAGGAAGGCTTCTCGACCTGCTCCCTCTTCCAGCTGCGAATGCCCCAGATGAACAGGCCGATAAGGAAGAAGGCCGAAGGCGGCAGCAGCATCATGCCGTTGGGCAAGTACCAACCGCCGTCGTTGACAACCGGCAGGATGGTGTAGCCCATCAGCTTGCCGGCGCCGAACAACTCTCGGATGATCCCCAGAGCAATCAGCATAGCGCTGTATCCCAGGCCGTTACCCAGCCCATCGAAGAACGACAGCATGGGCGGATTCTGCATAGCGAATGCTTCGGCGCGGCCCATTACGATGCAGTTGGTGATGATCAGACCAACGAACACCGAAAGCTGCTTGGACAGACTGAAGGCATAGGCTTTCAGGACCTGGTCGACGAGGATTACCAGCGAAGCGATGATCACCATCTGCACGATCATGCGGATCGAACCCGGGATCTGGCTGCGGATCATCGAGATGAACAGGTTGGAGAATGCCACTACCAGCGTCAGCGCAACGGACATGACCAACGCTGTCTTTAGGTTGGAGGTAACGGCCAGGGCCGAGCAGATCCCGAGGATCTGCAAGCCGATGGGGTTGTTGTTGAAGACCGGATTGAACAGGACTTCCTTAATAGTGGGTTGCGACATGATCAAGCCTCCCCATCGCGTAGGTTAGCGATAAATGGACCGAAGCCGTCTTCACCCAGCCAGAAGCGCAACAGGTTGTTCACACCGTTACTGGTCAGGGTTGCACCGGCCAGTGCATCGACCTGGTGGTCGGCACGCGGACTTTGCGGATCGACGCCACCCTTGACCACCTGAATGGCCAGCTTGCCGTCGTCGTTGAAGAGCTCCTTGCCCTGCCACTGGCTACGCCATTTCGGGTTATCGACCTCGCCGCCAAGACCCGGGGTCTCGCCGTGCTGGTAGAAGCCCAGGCCTTCCACAGTGTTTAGGTCGCCCTTGACCGCGATGAAACCGTACAGCGTGGACCAGAGCCCATAGCCACGAATGGGCATGATCAGCGTATCGATCGAATCATTCTCTTCGACGATATAGACAACGCTGTACCGCTCGCGCCGCTTGATCGAGGCGATATCTTCCTCGCTTGGCAACGCTTGAGACAGCTTTGGGTCCTTTGCCGCGACCAGTGGGTCGAAGCTGTTCGGATCGAACTCATCGCTGAACTCGCCGGTTTCCAGATCAACCAGGCGAGCCACAATCCGCTCGCTGTACAAGGTCTTGACCTGATTGGCCGACATGCCGACCTCACCGAGACCGGCGATTGCCAGGATACTGCGCTGCTTGTCCAACTGGCGGTTTTCAAGCTGAGTCGGGCGAAGCGCGACCGCTGCGCCGGCAACAAATACCGAGCACACCAGGCAGACCAACAGGGCCACTACCAGCGTACGGGCAGTGGATTCTTTTTGACTAGACATTGCGTGCCAGCCTCCGCTTGATATTGGCCTGGATGACAAAATGGTCAATCAAGGGTGCACAGAGGTTGGCGAACAGGATCGCCAGCATCATGCCCTCCGGGAAGGCCGGGTTGACGACACGGATCAGCACGACCATCACACCAATGACGATGCCATAGACCCATTTACCGGTATTGGTCATGGCCGCCGATACCGGATCGGTAGTCATGAAGATCAGGCCGAAAGCAAAGCCACCGACCGCCATGTGCCAGTACCAAGGCATGGCGAACATCGCGTTGCTGTCGGAGCCGATGAGGTTGAACAACGTGCTGAGCGCGATCAGACCGATCATGGTGCCCGCGACGATACGCATCGAGGCAATCTTGGTTGCCAGCAGTACCGCACCGCCGATGAAGATCGCCAGGGTGCTGGTCTCGCCGATCGAACCGTGGATGGTTCCAACGAAGGCATCCATCCAGGAAATCCCGCTCTGCACGACATTCTCGATGCCGCCAGCGAAGCTCAGGCTCAGGGCCGTAGCACCGGCGAAACCATCGACTGCGGTCCAGACCGCGTCACCCGACATCTGCGCCGGATAAGCGAAGAAGAGGAAGGCACGCCCCGTCAGCGCTGGGTTGAGGAAGTTCTTGCCGGTACCGCCGAAGATTTCCTTGCCAATCACGATACCGAAGCTGATGCCTAGCGCGACCTGCCAAAGCGGAATGCTCGGGGGCAGCGTCAACGCGAACAGCACGGAGGTGACGAAGAATCCTTCGTTGACCTCGTGCTTACGGATCGAGGCGAACAGGACTTCCCAGAACCCACCAACGATAAAGGTGACCGCATACACCGGGAGGAAGTAGGCGGCGCCCTGTATGAAGTTATCCCACAGGCTGTTCGGGTCGAAGCCCGCCAGTGCACTGATCAGCGCCATGTGCCAGCCCGCCTGAGCGGCGAGCAGATCCGGGTTCTGCGCGTAGATCAGGTTGGCCTGGTAGCCGGTGTTCCACATGCCGAAGAACATCGCCGGGAATGTGCAGAGCCAGACGGTGATCATCATCCGCTTGAGGTCGATGCCGTCGCGCACATGGGCGGTGGTCTTGGTTACGCTGCCAGGGCGGTAGAGAAAGGTGTCAGCCGCTTCGTAAAGCGCGTACCACTTTTCATACTTGCCGCCTTTTTCGAAGTGATGCTCGATCTTGTCGAGGAATGCGCGAATGCCCATGCCTTAACCCTCCTTCTCGATACGGGTTAAATTGTCCCGCAGGATCGGGCCGTATTCGTATTTGCCGGCGCAAACATAAGTGCACAGCGCCAGGTCTTCCTCGTCGAGTTCCAGGCAGCCGAGCTTCTGCGCCACCTCTGTGTCACCGACGATGAGCGATCGCAGCAACTGGGTCGGCAGGATATCGAGCGGCATGACCTCTTCGTAGTTACCTACCGGCACCATCGCCCGCGGGCTGCCGTTGGTGGAAGTCGAGAAGGCAAACTTCTTGCCGCCCATCAACTTGGAGATATAGATGTTGAGTATCGAGTGCTTCTCGGCACCGGCACGCAGGTAGTGCAGCATCTCGCGTTCTTTGCCTTCACGCAGGCAGGAGATCTGCTGGTGGTATCGCCCCAGGTAGGCGAAGGCACCATGCGCGGTACGACCGCCCAGCACGGAGCCCGACACCACCCGGTTGGCGCCTGACTGAAGTTCGCCGGCCGTCAGTTCGTCAAGATTAGCGCCCAGACGAGCACGAATCAGACGAGGTTTTTCGACCACGGGGCCCGCAAGCGAAAGCACTCGCTCGACAGACAGATGCCCCGTCGTGAACAACGCACCGACGGCGATGACGTCCTGGTAGCCGATTGTCCAGACGCTCTTGCTGGCACTGACCGGATCGAGGAAATGAATGTGGGTCCCGGCGAGACCGGCCGGGTGAGGGCCGGCAAAATTCTCGGCCTGTACGTTGGCAATCTGCTGACCGGGGATCGAGGCACCTTCAGCCTTGCATAGGAAGACTTTGCCCAGGCGTGCAAGCACCTTCAGAC
Source organism: Stutzerimonas chloritidismutans (assembly GCF_051486945.1). Taxonomy (GTDB): domain Bacteria; phylum Pseudomonadota; class Gammaproteobacteria; order Pseudomonadales; family Pseudomonadaceae; genus Stutzerimonas; species Stutzerimonas chloritidismutans_B. The sequence continues at coordinate 1,071,906 of NZ_JAHVDX010000001.1, forward strand.
CGGCTTCGAATTCAGCGATGCGCTCACCGATCACCACAGCAGGATCGGCAGCCAGCGGATGCGTATCGATTGCCGTAACGAAGATCGAATGGGGCACCGCGTCGGTCGCAGGCACCTTGCTGTACGGACGGGTACGCAAGGCGACCCAGAGCCCTGATTGCTGGAGATTCTCACGCACCTGGGCATCGCTCAGGCCTTCAAGTTCAGCCTCGGCATACTGGCTGAATGTCAGCTCGTCGTTGCCTTCAAGGTCGATCACAACCGACTGCAGGACGCGCTTCTCGCCACGATGGATGGCACTTACCACACCCGCGCCAGGCGCCGTGAACGTCACGCCGGGGGTCTTCTTGTCCGAAAACAAAGCCTGCCCCAACTTGACGCGATCGCCGACCTGGACGTCCATGGTCGGCTTCATACCCGGGTAGTCAAACCCTATTACGGCGACGCTTCGCACAGGCCTGCCGGCCTCGATACGCTGCGCCGGCGCACCTGCAATGGGCAGATCTAGCCCACGTTTTATATTGATCATCGGTTCGCCTAACCACTGATTTTGAATGCTTTTTTTACGAGCCTCGCGGTCTAGCGCAAAGTTGAATTGCACAACACGCGCTGATGCGATATCAGCGCGACGCTATGCCGCGGGCCCAGGTAGAAATCCGCCCGATTATAGAGGCCGTGACCCGCCACTGACCACCCAAGGTCTTTCAAAATTTTGACTGAGGACAAGCGGCAGGAATTGACCATCTATGGCGCGGGTGACGCCAGCAAGACGTCTTCGCCAGTCCATCGAACCCAAAAAACGCAAAACGGGAGCCGAAGCTCCCGTTTATTGCAGCGATTCGCTTAGCGAGGGAATGCAGGCGGGTTGACCCCGGCCATGTCTTCCATCACTCGAACCACCTGGCAGCTGTAGCCGAACTCGTTGTCATACCAGACGTACAGCACGACACGATTGTCGCTGCAAATCGTCGCCTCGGCATCCACCACGCCGGCATAACGCGAGCCGACGAAGTCAGTCGAGACGACCTCCTGCGAGCTGACGAAGTCGATCTGCTTCTGCAGATCCGAATGCATCGCCATCTGGCGCAGGTATTCGTTGATTTCGTCGCGCGACGTCGCCTTTTCCAGGTTCAGGTTGAGGATGGCCATGGAGACGTTCGGCGTCGGTACACGAATGGCGTTGCCGGTCAGCTTACCCTTGAGCACCGGCAGGGCCTTGGCCGCAGCCGTGGCTGCGCCCGTTTCCGTGATGACCATGTTCAGCGCGGCACTGCGACCCCGACGACTGCCCTTGTGGAAGTTGTCGATCAGGTTCTGGTCGTTGGTATAGGAGTGCACGGTTTCGACGTGACCATTGACGATGCCGTACTGGTCGTTGACTGCCTTGAGCACAGGCACGATGGCATTTGTGGTGCATGAGGCAGCCGAGACGATCTTGTCATCTGCCGTGATTTCGTCATGGTTGATGCCATGTACAATGTTCTTCAGCTCGCCCTTGCCAGGCGCAGTCAGCACCACGCGCGCAACGCCTGGGCACTTGAGATGCTGGCTGAGACCTTCGGCATCGCGCCACTTACCGGTGTTATCGACCAGCAGTGCGTTCTCGATACCGTACTGGGTGTAGTCGACCGTCGACGGATCGTTCGAGTAGATCACCTGGATCAGGCTGCCGTTGGCGGTAATGGTGTTGTTTTCCGCATCGATGTGGATGGTGCCGTCGAACGGACCATGCACCGAATCGCGACGCAGCAGGCTGGCGCGCTTGACCAGGTCGTTCTCGGCGCCCTTGCGCACGACAATCGCACGCAGGCGCAGCCCGTCGCCGCCACCGGTCTTCTCGATCAGGATGCGGGCGAGCAGGCGTCCAATACGACCGAAGCCATAGAGCACGACATCGGTCCCTTTATGCACGCCCGTGGTGTTGCGCTTGCCAGCCACTTCAGCCAGTTCGTCACGGACGAACTGATCGAGGCTGCGACCATTGCCCTCGGCCTTGAATTTGGCGACCAGCTTGCCCAGGTCAACCGACGCGGCGCCCAGCTCCATCTTGCTCATAGTGGTGAGAATCTGATGGGTTTCGTTGACGCACAGTTCGGCCTCATCGGCCTGGCGATGGCGCGCGAAACGATGAGCTTTGAGCAGCGCGATCACCGAACGGTTGATCAGGCCGCGACCATAGATGGAAGTCACCACGTTGTTGTTACGATACAGCTGACCAATCAGCGGAATCATCGCTTCGGCGAGGGCTTCTCGATCAATCCATTCACCAAGACACTGGTCGGGCTTCTGAGTCACGGGCAGTTCCTTCCAACATGTAGGGGCTGAGAAAAGGGGCTACATTATGCCGGCGCACCCTAGCGCGGGCAATCTGTGCAGCGGAAACACTGACAGCGTCCCGCGCGGATAGTTACAATCCTCGCGGTCCATTTTTAACGACCGGAGCCACGCCCACCCGTGTCCGTATTGCGCCTTCCGCCCATGCCTGCCGCCAGCGGCAAGCAACAATGGGGCAACCTTCCCGGAGCCGCGCTGAGCCTGGCGATTGCCGAAGCAGCCAGCAACGCAAAGCGATTCACCCTTCTCCTTACCGCCGACAGCCAGAGCGCCGAGCGTCTGCAGGAAGAGCTCGCCTTCTTTGCGCCCGAGCTGCCAGTGCTTCACTTCCCGGATTGGGAAACCCTGCCCTACGATGTCTTTTCACCTCACCAAGACATCATTTCGCAGCGGATCGCAGCACTCTACCAGCTGCCGGAACTCGACCACGGCGTACTGGTAGTCCCCATCACCACGGCGCTACACAGGCTGGCGCCCAAGCGCTTTCTGCTCGGTTCCAGCCTGGTATTGGACATCGGCCAGAAGCTCGACGTCGAGCAGATGCGCAGCCGTCTGGAAGCGGCGGGCTACCGGTGCGTCGATACCGTCTACGAACATGGTGAGTTCGCCGTCCGCGGCGCCCTGATCGACCTGTTCCCGATGGGCAGCACCCTCCCCTATCGCATCGACCTGTTCGATGACGAGATCGAAACCCTGCGAACCTTCGATCCCGAAAACCAACGCTCGATCGACAAGGTCGAATCCATCCGGCTGCTGCCTGCACGCGAGTTTCCAGTCCGGAAGGAATCGGTGACCGGCTTTCGCGCCCGCTTTCGCGAGCGCTTCGACGTCGATTTCCGCCGGTGCCCGGTCTACCAGGACCTGTCGACGGGTATCACGCCGGCTGGGATCGAGTACTACCTTCCGCTGTTCTTCGACGAGACCTCCACGCTCTTCGACTATTTACCGGAAGACACCCAGGTGTTCTCGCTCCCCGGTATCGAGCAGGCCGCCGAGCAGTTCTGGAAGGACGTGCGCACGCGTTACGAGGACCGCCGCGTCGATCCCGAACGCCCATTGCTGCCGCCCGCTGAACTCTTCATCCCGGTGGAAGACTGTTTCGCCCGGCTCAAGACCTGGCCGCGGGTGGTCGCCGGCCCGGATGACGTTGAGCCCGGCATTGGCCGCGAGCGCTTCGCCGCGAGCCGCTTTCCCGAATTGGCCATCGACGCCAAGGCCAGCGAGCCGCTGGGCGCGCTGAGGCGCTTCCTTGAGGAATTCCCGGGCCGCGTGCTGTTCACCGCCGAATCCGCCGGCCGTCGCGAGGTATTGCTCGAGCTGCTCGCCCGGCTCAAATTGCGCCCGCAAGAGGTCGGTGGCTGGCCGCAATTCGTCGCTAGTCAGGAGCGCCTGGCGATCTCCATCGCCCCGCTCGACGATGGCCTTCTACTGCAGGACCCGGCGCTGGCCTTGATCGCCGAGAGCCCGCTGTTTGGCCAGCGCATCATGCAGCGTCGCCGCCGCGAGAAGACCCGCGACGCCGGCGAGAACGTCATCAAGAATCTCACCGAGCTGCGCGAAGGCGCGCCGGTAGTGCATATCGACCACGGCGTCGGCCGTTACCAGGGCCTGGTGACGCTGGAGATCGAAGGTCAGTCGGCCGAATTTCTGATGCTGCAGTACGCCGACGAAGCCAAGCTTTATGTGCCGGTTTCCAGCCTGCATCTGATCGCCCGCTACACCGGCAGCGACGATGCACTGGCCCCGCTGCACCGCCTGGGTTCGGAAACCTGGCAGAAGGCCAAGCGCAAGGCCGCTGAGCAGGTCCGCGACGTGGCAGCCGAGTTGCTCGACATCTATGCCCGCCGCGCCGCACGCAAGGGTCATGCATTCCAAGACCCACAGGTTGACTATGAAACCTTCAGCGCTGGCTTCCCCTTCGAGGAGACGCCGGACCAGCAGGCAGCCATCGAGGCCGTACGCAGCGACATGCTCGCGGCCAAGCCGATGGATCGCCTGATCTGCGGCGATGTCGGTTTCGGCAAGACCGAAGTGGCCATGCGCGCCGCCTTCATCGCCGTGCACAGCGGCAAGCAGGTCGCCGTACTGGTGCCGACCACCCTGCTCGCCCAGCAGCATTACAACAGCTTCCGCGACCGCTTCGCCGATTGGCCGGTGCGCGTCGAGGTAATGAGCCGCTTCAAATCGGCCAAGGAAATCCAGGGCGCGGTGCAGGAGCTGGCCGAAGGCAAGGTCGACATCCTCATCGGGACCCACAAGCTGCTGCAGGATGACGTCAAGTTCACCAACCTGGGCCTGGTCATCATCGACGAGGAGCACCGCTTCGGTGTTCGCCAGAAGGAGCAACTCAAGGCGCTGCGCAGCGAGGTGGACATCCTCACTCTCACCGCGACACCTATTCCGCGCACGCTGAATATGGCTGTAGCCGGCATGCGCGACCTGTCGATCATTGCCACCCCGCCGGCGCGCCGGCTGTCGGTACGCACCTTTGTCATGGAACAGCAGGACGCGGTCATCAAGGAAGCCCTGCTGCGCGAGCTGCTGCGGGGCGGCCAGGTCTACTACCTGCACAACGACGTCAAAACCATCGAGAAGTGCGCCGCCGACATCGCCGCATTGGTGCCGGAGGCGCGCATCGGCGTCGGCCACGGGCAAATGCGCGAGCGCGAACTCGAACAGGTGATGGGCGACTTCTATCACAAGCGCTTCAATGTGCTGGTCGCCTCGACCATCATCGAGACCGGCATCGACGTGCCCAGCGCCAACACCATCATCATCGAACGCGCCGACAAGTTCGGCCTGGCCCAGCTGCACCAGTTGCGTGGCCGTGTCGGCCGCAGTCACCACCAGGCCTACGCCTATCTCCTTACGCCGCCGCGCAAGGGCATGACCGATGATGCGCAGAAGCGTCTGGAAGCGATCGCCAATGCGCAGGACTTGGGCGCCGGCTTCGTGCTGGCGACCCACGACCTGGAGATCCGGGGCGCGGGCGAACTGCTCGGCGAAGGCCAGAGCGGCCAGATTCAGGCCGTCGGTTTCACCCTTTATATGGAAATGCTCGAACGCGCCGTCAAGGCCATCCAGAAAGGCGAGCAGCCCAACCTCGATCAGCCGCTGGGCGGCGGCCCGGAGATCAACCTGCGCCTGCCGGCGCTGATACCCGAGGACTACCTGCCAGACGTCCATGCGCGGCTGATCCTGTACAAGCGCATCGCCAACGCCACTGACGAGGATGGGCTCAAGGAGCTGCAGGTCGAGATGATCGACCGCTTTGGCCTGCTGCCCGACCCGACTAAAAACCTGGTGCGCCTGACACTGCTCAAGCTGCAGGCGGAACAGCTCGGCATCACCAAGATCGACGCCGGCCCGCAGGGCGGTCGCATCGAGTTTGCGGCCGAAACCAAAGTCGATCCGATGGTGCTCATCAAGCTGATCCAGAGCCAGCCCAACCGCTACAAGTTCGAGGGCGCGACGGTGTTCAAATTCCAGGTGCCGATGGAGCGACCGGAGGAACGCTTCAATACCCTCGAAGCGTTGCTCGAACGCCTGGCGGCGGGCACTCCCTGATGCGGCGAGCCCACCAGGCGCGCGACCTGGAATGGCCGCACGATGGCCGCTAGGTTCCTCCCCGCCCTGCCGCCGGCGTGGCGCCTGCCGTTTTCCGATAACGCGCTCGCTCGCGGCCAGCGCTATGCGGCCGAGCGGCGCGCCCGGGTGCTGCGCGACACGGAGCAGTTCGTCGAAGGCACCTGTGCCGGAACAGGCGGTGCGACGTACCGGCAATCCCTGCAACTCTCCCGTGACGGCACGCTCAGTTGCGTCTGCAACTGCCCGGTAGGCCTGAACTGCAAGCATTGCGTCGCGCTCATCCTGACGATCGAAGAGCAGGCCGAGCGTGCACCCAACACCTGCGAGCCGGATGACGCCAACCTTCCAGGCACGCTGGAACATTGGCTGTCACAACTGCCTCAAGCGCTGAGCGACGCGCTTCCTGCAGAGCACGGCTGGTGCGTCCACTACCGGCTTCGCTCGGACCTGTTGGTCGAAGCGTTCAAGTGCCGCCTGCGCAAGGACGGTACCTGGGGCGAGCACCAGCCTTACTATGGAATGCGCGAGGCCAGTTTTCGCAAGCCCGCGTTCATGCAGCCGCTTGACCTGCGCATCGCCGCGCTACTCGGCCTGTGCCGACCCAGCGGCAACGGGTTCCTGCTCGGTGGGGAAAACGGTGGCGAAACCCTGCGTCTGATTCTCGAGACCGGCCGGGCCTTTCTTGATTGGCGGCAACCCGCGCTGACGCTCGCCGATGCACGCCAGGCCCGCTTCAACTGGAAGCAGCAGCCCGACGGTAGCTACGACGCCGAGCTGGAGATGGCGGACGCGCAGGCCCGACCGCTGCACGCGCTCGACCCGCTTTATTACATCGACGAGACGAAGGGCGAGCTCGGCCTCATCGACCACGGGCTGCCGGCGCCCCTTGCGCGTCACCTGCTTGAGGCCCCATCTGTGCCCTCGGCCCAGGCCGCGCGGTTCAGCCTGACGCTCAACGAGATCGCGCCGCAACTGCCCGCGCCCCCAAGGCCGCAAGAAATCGTGGTGGACAATGTGCAGCCGACCCCTCGCCTGACCCTCGGCAGCCACCATGCAGTGAATTACCAGCCAGGCAGCGGTCGCATGGTCGCGGACCACCAGCACCGCGCCGGCCTGACTTTTCTCTACGGCAGGACCAGCGTTCACGGCAAGGCTCGGCCTGATCAGCGCGTACGCGAAACCAAGGGCGCGCAGGTACGCAGCATTGCGCGGCAACCGGATGCGGAACAGGCCCTGCGCCAGCGCATGAAAGACCTCGGCTTTCGCCCGGCGCTGCGCCAGAGCCAGGCACTGCCGAAGGATTCCGCGGAAATGTTCGAACTGGCCAACGAGGCGGCTTGGTTGCAGTTCTCCCAGGCGCACCTGCAGGCACTGCGCGAGGAAGGCTGGCAAATCATCCTGCAACCTGGCTTCGCCTATGACCTCACGCCCGTGGAAGCCTGGTACGTCGATGTCGATGAGTCACCGGAGCACAGCTGGTTCGATCTCGAACTCGGCATCATCGTCGAGGGCGAACGGATCAGCCTGTTGCCCGTCCTGCTGGGCCTGATCCGGCGCAACCCGGCAATGCTTTCCCCGCCGGCCCTCTCGCAGCGAGCCGACGGCGAAACCCTGCGTGTTCAACTCGACAAGCGCCGCGACGATGACGGCCAGCCGCTGCAAGTCCTGCTGCCCTTTGGCCGCTTGAAGCCAATCCTCGGCACCCTGTCCGAGCTTTACCTTCCCGAGCACGCCGCGGCCGAGCCTCTGCGCCTCGGCCACGCCGATGCCGCCCGCCTGGCCCAACTCGATGCACTCGACCTGCGCTGGAGCGGTGGCGAACAACTGCGCGACTTCGCCCAGCGGCTGCGCGACTACCAGCAGCAGCCGGTCGAACCGCCGACGGCATTGAAAGCCCAGCTGCGGCCATACCAACTCGATGGCCTGCGCTGGATGCAGACCTTGCGCGCGCTCGGCATGGGCGGTGTGCTCGGCGACGACATGGGCCTCGGCAAGACGCTGCAAACCCTGGCGCACCTGCTGTTGGAGAAGCAATCCGGGCGCATGGACCGCCCTTCGCTGGTGGTCATGCCGACCAGCCTGATCCCCAACTGGCAGGACGAGGCGGCGCGTTTCGCCCCGGACTTGAAAGTCGTCACGCTGCACGGCACAGCCCGGCAACAGCAATACGAGCGCCTGGATGACTGCGACCTGCTGCTCACGACCTATGCCCTGCTGCCGCGTGACATCGAGCGCTTGATCGAGATCCCGCTGCACCTGCTGGTGCTCGACGAAGCGCAGAACATCAAGAACGCCAGCAGCAAAGCCGCACAAGCCGCCGGGCGGCTCGATGCCCGACAGCGCCTATGCCTGACCGGCACGCCGCTCGAAAACCACCTGGGCGAACTTTGGTCGCTGTTTCATTTCCTGATGCCCGGCTGGTTGGGCGACACCAAGCGTTTCAACCGTGACTATCGCCATCCAATCGAAAAGAACGGCGATAGCGACCGGCTCGAGCACCTGACCGCGCGAATCAGACCTTTCCTGCTGCGGCGGCGCAAAGAACAGGTCGCGCATGAACTGCCACCCAAGAACGAGATCACTCACTGGGTGGAGCTGAGCCCGGCGCAGCGCGACCTCTACGAAACCGTCCGGCTGGCCATGGACGACAAGGTGCGTGAGGAGATCGACAGCAAAGGCCTGGCGCGCAGCCAGATCGTCATCCTCGATGCGCTGCTTAAACTGCGCCAAGTCTGCTGCGACCTGCGCCTGGTCAAGCGCGACGCTAGAGTTTCACGCGCCAGCGCCTCGGGCAAGCTCGACAGCCTGATGGACCTGCTCACCGAGCAGCTGGCCGAAGGCCGGCGCATTCTGCTGTTCTCCCAGTTCACGTCAATGCTCGCACTGATCGAAGATGAGCTCCGCACCAGGGCCATTGAGTATGTACAGATCACCGGCGAGACCAAGGATCGCCGCACCCCGGTGAAACGCTTCCAGGCCGGCGAAGTACCGCTGTTTCTCATCAGCCTCAAGGCCGGCGGCACCGGGCTCAACCTGACCGCCGCGGACACCGTCATTCATTACGACCCCTGGTGGAACCCGGCGGCGGAAAACCAGGCAACCGACCGCGCGCATCGCATCGGCCAGGACAAGCCTGTGTTTGTCTACAAGCTGATCGCTCGCGACACCGTCGAAGAAAAAATCCAGCAGTTGCAGGCTCGCAAGGCCGAGTTGGCCGCCGGCGTGCTGGATGCGGGCCAGGCCGCGAACTGGCAGCTGGAACAGGCGGACATCGAGGCGCTGTTCGCCCCGCTCGCATGACCACTCGACCTCGCCGACCGACGGCACGTGGCGCGCATCCGGTCGAGTGCGCATTTGCCAGTGCCGCTTGGTGCTCGAAGCGCGAAACCGCCGCTTTCCAACGACGGGTCGACTTCCTATGATCAGCCCATCGCTCCGCGCCAGAGGCCTGAACAAAGATGAGTCGCTACGAAATCGCATTTTCCGGGGAGCTAGCCCCTGGCGCTACGCTCGAACAAGTCGAAGCCAACCTGGCCAAGCTGTTCCAGGCCGACGCCCAGCGCATCGCCGCGCTCTTTTCCGGACGCCGGGTGGTAATCAAGCAGGACCTCGACCACGCCAGCGTCGAGAAGTATCGACAGGCCATGGCCCGTGCGGGCGCGATCGCCGAAGTGCGTCCCATGCCGGTCGAGGTAGAGGAAATCGAACTGGCGCCCCCACCGCCTGAAACCACAGCGCCGCCCGCGCCATCCGTGGCTACGAGTGGAACTCGGCCTGGGCCGTTGAAGGTCGCGCCGCGTGATGAGTACATGGCAGCTTTCGTCGACGTCGAGGCACCGGATTTTGGCGTCGCGCCAGCCGGCACCGACTTGCAGGATGCCCGGCCTGCTACCGAACCGCCCGCGGTCGACCTGACCCAATTCAGCCTCGCCCCGGTTGGCAGCGACATGGGCGAGCGCCGTCGCGCCAGCGATGCGCCCGTACCCGACACCTCGCACCTGAAGTTGGTGGACTGACCCTTCGGGTGCGACCCGCCCGAACTCCACGTCGGCCGATGCGCTCCAACCCTACAAGCCCGCAAAGTGCCTGTACCCATGGACCTCGTCGTTGCCCGCCCCGAAGGCCTCTATTGCCCGCCCGGTGATTTCTACATCGATCCCTGGCGGCCCGTGGACCGCGCCGTCATCACCCACGCCCACGGCGACCATGCGCGCTGGGGCATGGGCCACTACCTGGCCTCGCGCGACAGCGAAGGCATCCTGCGCTCGCGCATCGCCGCGGACATGCCCCTGCAGACGCTCGCTTATGGTGAATCCATCGAGCATCACGGCGTCAGGCTCAGCTTCCACCCGGCCGGTCACGTGCTCGGCTCGGCCCAGGTGCGGCTGGAATATAAGGGTGAAGTCTGGGTTGCCTCCGGCGACTACAAGGTCGAGCCGGACGGGACCTGCGCGCCGTTCGAGCCGGTGCGCTGCGATACCTTCATCACTGAATCGACGTTCGGCCTGCCGATCTACAAGTGGCCGTCGCAAGCTGAGGTATTCCGCGAGATCAACGACTGGTGGCGCGCCAACGCCGCAGCCGGTCGCGCCAGCGTCTTGTTCTGCTACGCCTTCGGCAAGGCGCAGCGCATCCTCCACGGACTCGATGAGAGCATCGGCACCATCGTGGTTCATGGCGCAGTGGAGCCGCTGAACAAGGTCTACCGCGAGGGCGGTATCTACCTGCCGCCGACCGTCTATGCCGGTGACCTGAAAAAAGGCGATCCCCGTTTGAAGCAGGCCATCATCCTCGCGCCGCCTTCAGCCGGTGGCAGCACCTGGATGCGCCGCTTCGGCGACTATGCCGATGCCTTCGCCAGCGGCTGGATGATGCTGCGCGGCACCCGTCGGCGGCGCGGCGTGGACCGCGGCTTCGTGCTATCTGATCACGCCGACTGGCCCGGACTGCTCTGGGCCATCGAACAGACCGGCGCCGAGCGGGTGATGGTCACCCACGGTTCGGTGCCGATCCTTGTCCGTTACCTGCGAGAGATGCGTGGGCTCGATGCGCAGGCGTTCGAGACCGAGTATGGCGAGGAGGATGACACCCCCACGCAGGAGGCCGAATGACCCGCAGCCATGCCATAGGCGTCCCACTCACAGGCTTCAGCGTCGAGATTCGACACAACCGTCCTTGTAGGAGCGAGCTTGCTCGCGATCCGAAACCGCCACGCCGCCACGGATCGCCAGCAAGCTGGCTCCTACAGAAAAGCATCCGCGCTGGGGCACACCACCGGCCCCGTAGGAGCGAGCTTGCTTGCGATCCAGGACCGCCACGCCGCCACGGATCGCCAGCAAGCTGGCTCCTACAGAAAAGCATCCGCGCTGGGGCACAACACCTACCCCGTAGGAGCGAGCTTGCTCGCGATCCGGAATCACAACGCAGACTCGGACTTACTCACGAGCGGATTGTCACCGCAGTTGAAGGTGGACCGAGATGAAAGCCTTCGCCACCCTCTACAGCCGCCTCGACGCGACAACCTCAAGCAACGCCAAACTCGCGGCGATGCGCGACTACTTCCGCGACGCCGATCCGGCCGACGCGGCCTGGGCCGTGTACTTCCTGGCCGGTGGTCGGCCGCGCCAGCTGGTGCCGACCCGCGTACTGCGGGAAACCGCCATGCAGGCCTCTGAACTGCCGGAATGGTTGTTCGAGGAAAGCTACCAGGCAGTCGGCGACATGGCCGAAACCATCTCGCTGCTGATGCCGGAAGCCGAGCACAGCTCCGATGACGGGCTCGCCGTGTGGATGCAGGACAAGTTGCTGCCGTTGCGCGGCTTGCCACCGGACGAGCTGGCCGAGCGATTGCCCGCGCTGTGGAAACAGCTGGACCGCCTGAGCCTGATGGTCTGCATCAAACTGATCACCGGCGCCTTTCGCGTCGGCGTGTCGAAGCTGCTGGTCACCCGCGCGCTGGCCTCGCTGGTCGACCTCGACCCCAAGCGCGTGGCGCAGCGGCTGGTGGGCTATACCGATCTGTCGCACCGCCCGAGCGCCGAGGGCTACCGCGCGCTGATCGCCGACGAATCCGAACACGAGCACGCCCAGCGCGGCGGCCAGCCCTACCCGTTCTTTCTCGCCCATCCGTTGCAGGCGCCTGTTGAAGAATTCGACACCCTGCTCGGCGCACCGGAGAACTGGTTCATCGAATGGAAGTGGGACGGCATCCGTGCGCAGCTGGTCAAGCGTGACGGGCAGATCTGGGTCTGGTCGCGCGGCGAAGAGCTGGTCAGCGAACGCTTTCCGGAACTCTGCGAACTGGCCGGCTGCCTGCCGGACGGCACCGTGATCGACGGCGAGATCCTGGTCTGGAAGCACGCGCCCGGCGAGCCGACGGAAGCGCTCTTCGAGCAACCGGAAGGCGAAGATGGCGAAACCACCGAGCGCGTCGGCGTGCAGCCCTTCGCCTTGCTGCAGCAGCGTATCGGCCGCAAGAACCTGACCGCCAAGGTGCTGCAGGACGCCCCCGTCGCGGTGCTCGCCTATGACCTGCTGGAATGGCAGGGCGACGACTGGCGGCAACGTGAACATCGCGAGCGCCGGCAACAACTCGAAACGGTAGTTGGGCAATGCCCCAACCCGCGACTGATGCTTTCACCGCTGGTCACCGGCAACGACTGGAACGATCTCGCGCAACAACGCGAGGCGTCACGTGCTCGAGGTGTCGAGGGCATGATGATCAAGGCCCGCGCCGCCCAGTACGGCGTCGGCCGGACCAAGGACGTAGGCGTCTGGTGGAAGTGGAAGATCGATCCGTATTCGGTCGACGCCGTGCTGATCTACGCGCAACGCGGCCACGGGCGTCGCGCCAGCCTCTATACCGACTACACCTTCGCCGTCTGGGACGGAGAACCGGGCGATCCGGAGCGCAAGCTGGTGCCCTTCGCCAAGGCCTATTCCGGCCTCACCGACGAGGAAATGCGCAAGGTCGACGCCATCGTGCGCAAGACCACCGTGGAAAAATTCGGCCCCGTGCGCAGCGTGACCCCGACCCTGGTGTTCGAACTCGGCTTCGAAGGCATCGCCGCCAGCAGTCGCCACAAGAGCGGCATCGCCGTGCGCTTCCCGCGCATGCTGCGCTGGCGCCTGGACAAGCCGGTGGACGAAGCCGACACCCTGGAAACGCTGAAGGAATTGCTGGGATGATCCGATCAGCTGGAAAAGCCGGACTGCCCTGTGTAGGAGCCAGCTTGCTGGCGACCCACGTCGCCGCGCAGCCCTATGATCGCGAGCAAGCTCGCTCCTACGAAAAGCAAAAGCATCCCACCACCGTAGAAGCCAGCTTGCTGGCGATCCCCATCGCCGCGCAGCCCTATGATCGCGAGCAAGCTCGCTCCTACGAAGAGCAAAAGCACACCGCCACCGTAGGAGCCAGCTTGCTGGCAATCCGTGTCGCCGCGGAGGCCCATGATCGCGAGCAAGCTCGCTCCTACAAAAAGCAAAAGCACCTCGCCACTGGAGAAGCCAGCTTGCTGGCGATCCGCATCGGCGCGGAACCTCATGATTCCGAGCAAGCTCACTCCTACGAAAAGCAAAAGCAGCCCGCCACGGTAGGAGCCAGCTTGCTGGCGATCCGTGTCGAATCGCAGGCCCATGATCGCGAGCAAGCTCGCTCCTACGATGAGCAAAAGCACCCCGCCGTTGTAGGAGCCAGCTTGCTGGCGATCCCCATCGCTGCGCACGCCCATGATCGCGAGCAAGCTCGCTTCTACGAAAAGCAGGGGCATGGCCTCGGTTCGAATCGGGGGCGGACCAAAGAATGAGCGTGCCGCCCGCCTCCCTTGCCGAACACTGGTTCGCCACCCGCGGTTGGCAGCCGTTCCCTTTTCAGCAACAGGTGTGGCAAGCGGTCCATGAAGGCGAGTCCGGCCTGCTTCATGCCACCACAGGCTCGGGCAAGACCTACGCCGTCTGGATGGGCGCGCTCAACCGCTTCGCTTCTGTGGGAGCGGGCTTGCCCGCGAAGGCGGCGCAGGACTCGGTCCCGCATTCCGACAAACCCGCTCCACTCACCGTCCTCTGGATCACGCCCATGCGCGCCCTGGCCGCCGACACGGCCCGCGCCCTCCAAGCCCCGCTGGATGATCTGCAGATCAACTGGAGCATCGGCCTGCGCACCGGCGACACCAGCAGCGCCGAGCGGGCGCGCCAGGGTCGGCGATTGCCCAGTGCGCTGGTCACCACGCCGGAAAGCCTCACTCTGCTGCTGACCCGCGCCGACGCGCGCCAGGCGTTTGCCGGCTTGCGCATGCTGGTCGTGGATGAGTGGCACGAACTGCTGGGCAACAAGCGTGGGGTGCAACTGCAACTGGCGCTGGCCCGGCTGCGTCAGTGGATGCCGGAGCTGATCGTCTGGGGGCTTTCGGCCACCTTGGGCAACCAACCGCACGCGCTTGACGTGCTGCTGCATCCGGGCACCGGCAAGCTGGTGCAAGGCAAGGTCGACAAGGATTTGCGCGTCGACACCCTGCTGCCGCCAAGCATCGAGCGCTTCCCCTGGGCCGGCCATCTGGGGCTGCGCATGCTGCCGCAGGTCGTCGAGGAGATCGATTCGGCCGCCACCACGCTGGTCTTCACCAACACCCGTTCGCAGTCCGAGATCTGGTATCAAGCGATTCTCGAGGCCCGCCCGGACTGGGCCGGACTCATCGCCCTGCACCATGGCTCGCTGGCGCGCGAGGTGCGCGACTGGGTGGAACTGGGCCTCAAGCAAGGCGCCTTGAAGGCAGTGGTCTGCACCTCGAGCCTCGACCTCGGCGTCGACTTCCTGCCGGTCGAGCGGGTGCTGCAGATCGGCTCGCCGAAGGGCGTGGCGCGCCTGATGCAGCGCGCCGGTCGCTCCGGTCACGCACCCGGACGGACATCACGGGTCACGCTGGTACCGACGCACAGTTTCGAAGTGGTGGAAGCCGCAGCAGCGCAGGTGGCCATCGCCGAACGCCGCATCGAAGCCCGCAGCGCCCCGCATCGTCCCCTCGATGTGCTGGTGCAGCACCTGGTCAGCATGGCATTGGGCGGAGGCTTCCGGCCGGACGAATTGTTCGCCGAAGTGCGCCAGGCCTGGTCGTACCGCGAACTCACCGCTGACCACTGGGAGTGGGCGCTCGCGTTCGTGCGTCATGGCGGGCATTCGTTGACGGCCTACCCGGACTATCAGCGCGTCGAGCCGGACGAGACCGGGCTGTGGAAAGTCCCCAGCCGCCGCGTCGCGCTGCGCCACCGAATGAGCATCGGCACCATCGTCAGCGACGCCAGCCTGACGGTGAAATTCTGGGCCAAGGGTGGCAGCGGCCGCTCGCTGGGCACTATCGAGGAAGGCTTCATTGCCCGCCTGCGCCCCGGCGACAACTTTCTCTTCGGCGGGCGCCTGCTGGAGCTGGTGCGGGTCGAGAACATGACTGCTTATGTCAGCCGCGCCACCGGCAAGAAGGCCGCCGTGCCGCGCTGGAATGGCGGCCGCATGCCACTGTCCAGCGAACTGGCCGATGCGGTGGTCGAGCAGCTCGGTGCCGCTTCACGCGGCCAGTTCGAGAGCGCGGAGATGCAGCTGGTCGAGCCGCTGTTACGCGTGCAGCTGGACTGGTCGACGTTGCCCACGGAAAGCACGTTGCTGGCCGAGGTGATGAAGTCGCGCGAGGGCTGGCACCTGTTCCTCTACCCCTTCGCCGGTCGACACGTGCATCTGGGGCTGGCCAGCCTGCTGGCCTGGCGCATGGGCCAGCGCCAACCGCTGACCTTTTCCATTGCCGTGAATGACTACGGCTTCGAGCTGCTCTCGGCGACCGAGGTGGACTGGCTGCACTGGCTCACACCAACGCTGTTCAGCCGGGACAACCTGCTGCACGACGTGCTCGCCAGCCTCAACGCCGGAGAGCTGGCGCGCCGGCGTTTTCGCGAGATCGCGCGCATCGCCGGGCTGGTGTTTTCCGGCTACCCCGGCGCACAGAAAAGTGCGCGGCAGCTGCAAGCCTCCAGCGGACTGTTCTTCGACGTCTTCCGCCAGTACGACCCGGCTAACCTGCTGCTGACCCAGGCCGAAGAAGAGGTGCTGCGCCAGGAGCTGGAGGTCGAGCGGCTGGAGCAGACGTTGAGCCGCTTGCAGCAGCGAGCGTTGGACGTGCACGTCGTCAAGCGCACCACGCCGCTGGCCTTTCCGCTGATGGTCGAACGCTTCCGCGAAAGCATGACCTCGGAAAAACTGGCCGACCGCATCCGCCGCATGGTCGCCGAGCTGGACAAGGCGGCCGGGCCCGGCGGCTACCAGCCCGAGGCCGATGCCAGCATTGCCGTCGAGCGCGAAACCACCCCCAAACGCAAACCGCGGCAGACCAAGGACGGCACACCCCGCCAGAAGAAAGCCGCTCGCTGACGCGCCAGCTTGATCGCAGGCAGAGCCTGCTTCTACACAAAGCTTCCTGGCCAGATCAGGAACCCCCACGCCCGCTCCATGTAGGAGCAGGTTCTACCTGCGACCGACGGTGAGGGTTGAGCGGCCAGGTCGCAGTCAGAGCCTGCTCCTACACAAAGCTTCCTGGCCAGATCAGGAACACCCGCGCCCGCTCCATGTAGGAGCAGGTCCTACCTGCGACCGAGGGTGAGGGTTGAGCGGCCAACGTCGCAGGCAGAGCCTGCTCCTACACGAGCTTCGTGGCCAGATCAGGAACCCCGCGCCCGCTCCATGTAGGAGCAGGTTCCACCTGCGACCGAGGGTGAGGGTTGAGCGGCCAGAGTCGCAGGCAGAGCCTGCTCCTACACAAAGCTTCCTGGCCGGATCAGGAACACCGCGTGCCCGCTCGATGTAGGAGCAGGTTCTACCTGCGACCGGGGGTGGTGGTTGGGCGGCCAGGTCGCAGGCAGAGCCTGCTCCTACCCAAAGCTTCCAGGCCAGATCAGGAAACCCGCGCCCGCTCCATGTAGGAGCAGGTTCTACCTGCGACCGGGCGTGGTGGTTGAACGGCCAAGTCGCAGGCAGAGCCTGCTCCTACAGGGCGTGCTGGATAGTTTGGGCGCGCCGCCGAACGCCGATACACTGGCGCGCATGTCCCCTTCCCTACCCATCGTGCTGCAACAGACCGAGCTGTGGCTTCTTGCCGACAAGGCCATCTACTGGCCTGAACGGCGGGCGCTGCTGGTCGCCGACATCCATTTCGGTAAGGCAGCGGCTTACCGTCGGCTCGGCCAACCGGTGCCGCACGGCACGACGCAAGCGAACCTGCAGCAGCTCGACGCGCTGCTGGCCCGCTATCCCAGTGACTGGCTGATCTTCCTTGGCGACTTCCTTCACGCCCCCGAATCGCAGGTGCCGTCCACACTCGCGCCGCTGCACGACTGGCGTCGCACCCATCCGGAGCTGAGGATTACCCTCGTGCGCGGCAACCATGACCGCCGCGCAGGCGATCCGCCGGCCAGCCTGGGCCTGGACGTCGTCCCGGAGCCATTGCTGCTCGGGCCGTTCGCCTTGCAACACGAGCCCCACCCGCACCCCACCCACCACGTCCTGGCCGGGCATCTGCACCCGGCCTTCTGCCTGCGCGGCCGCGGCCGGCAGCGGCTACGCCTGCCGTGCTTCAGCATTGGTGAACACGTCAGCATTCTGCCTGCCTTTGGCAGTTTCACCGGAATGATGGAGTTGGACGCCGACCCGGGCCGGCGTCTCTATGTGGTTGGGGACGAGTGCGTGTGGCGGGTGGCCTGACGGTCAGGCCTGGCTGATACCGGTCACAGTGATACCGAACCGTTCGGCGAGCCGGGTGGCGGGTGTTTCCTCGACGTCCGGATCGTGCTCGTAGGCGTCTTCCTCATCGCCATAGTCCTGCTCGGCCTTGCGTGTCACCAATTCGACGGCCTCTTCGATGTCCGGCTTATGGTCGGACTCGGTCCTGAGGATGGATGTGTTGCCGTCTTTGCTGTAAGCAATGATCCAGGTCGTCATGAATATCCCCTCTGAACAATAGCGCCCTCGGCAGCAATGGCTGGCCGAAACGGCGTTGCCTGTGTTTAGAGGCTAGCTGCAGATATCTAGTTCTGCCGCTCCGCTGGCCGGTAGACGAGCCGCCGAGTGGTCTGAACAGCCCCGTTCGGCGTCGGTCATCGGTAGAAAGCCCAAGGAGATGACGCCATGCCGCTCACCCGCACGCGCGCGCCGCAACAGGCTGATGAGCAGTTGATCACCCTGCTACAGCAGAAGGCTGAACCGTTGCCGTCGATAGACGCCCCCTCGTTCGCCGAGGCCTTCGACCGTTTCGCCGATGCCCGCGTGGTGCTGATCGGCGAGGCCAGCCACGGCACTTCGGAGTTTTACCGAGCCCGCGCGGCCATTACGCGCCGGCTGATCGAACAGCACGGTTTCACCATCGTTGCCGCCGAGGCTGACTGGCCGGACGCCGCGATGATCGACCGCGATGTGCGCCACCAGGCGCCGGCAGAATGGCTCGAGCAGGGCTTCCGCCGCTTTCCGACCTGGATGTGGCGCAACCGCGACGTCGCAGATTTCACCGCCTGGCTGCGTGAGCACAACGCGGCGCAAGCGCCCGAGCAGCGCGTCGAATTCCGCGGGCTGGACGTTTACAGCCTAGGCAGCTCGATCCGGGAAGTGTTGACCTATCTCGACAAAGTCGACCCATCGGCTGCACAGGCTGCCCGCCAGCGCTATGGCTGCCTGAGCCCCTGGCATGACGAGCCGGCCGCCTATGGCCACCAGGTGATGCGCGGCGAGCCGTCCTGCGAGGATGCAGTGGTGGAGCAGCTGCGTGCTCTGCTTGGTCAACGACTGGACTATCTGCAAAAGGACGGAGGCCAATTCTTCAATGCTGAGCAGAATGCGCGGGTGGTGCTAGCGGCCGAACAGTATTACCGCGCGATGTACCGCGGCTCGACCGAATCCTGGAACCTGCGCGACCGGCACATGTTCGACACACTTCGCGCACTGCTCGCGCGTCGAGGTGACGCCGCCAAGGCGGTGGTCTGGGCCCACAACTCGCATATCGGTAACGCAGCAGCGACCTCCATGGGCTGGCGTGGCGAATTCAACATTGGCGAGTTGTGTCGCACCGCCTATGGGCGCGACGCCGTACTCATCGGCATGAGCACCGACCGCGGCGAGGTGGCTGCCGCGGACAACTGGGACGAGCCCATGCAGATCAAGCAGGTCCGCCCGTCCCTCGAGGGCAGCTGGGAGCAGCTATTTCTGCGGGCGGGAGTCGCCGCGTCCCTGACCAACTGGCGCGACGACCCCGTGCTGCGCGAAGCGCTGGCACAACCCCGCCTGGAGCGGGCGATCGGCGTGATCTACCGTCCGGCCACTGAACGCCAGAGCCATTATTTCCAAGCCATACTTGCCGAACAGTTCGACGCCCTGCTCTGGCTCGAACAGACCACCGCGGTCAAACCGATCGGCCCACAGCAGATCGATGATCAGAGCGTTCCGGATACCTACCCATTCGGAGAGTGAGCCATGCGCGCCTTAATGCCCGAGTCCCACCTGTTTCGCGACCGCAGCCATGCTGGCCTGGAATTAGCCGAAGCTCTGCAGCACTTGGCAGAAGCACAACCCTTGGTGCTTGCCCTGCCGCGCGGCGGGGTTCCGGTTGCCTTCGAGGTGGCGCAACGCCTCAACGCAGCGCTCGATCTGGTACTGGTGCGAAAGATCGGAGCGCCTGGCAACGAGGAGCTGGCGCTGGGCGCGGTTATCGATGGTGCCGAGCCAAAGTGGGTAGTCAATCAGGAACTGTTCAACCAGATCGCACCGCCGCCGAACTGGTTCGACGAAGAAATGCAGCGGCAACTCAGCGAACTGGAACGCCGACGCCATCGCTACTGCGGCGAGCGGCCGGCACCTGTGATAACCAATCGCTGCGTCATCGTGATCGACGATGGCATTGCCACGGGTGCTACCGTGCGGGCGGCGCTAAAAGGGCTCAAGCAATCGAAACCAAGCCACGTGGTGCTGGCTGTGCCGGTCGGTCCGCGGGACGTAATCGAGATGCTGAGGGAGGAAGTCGACGAGTTGATATGCCTGGCGATGCCCGAGCCGTTCATCGGGGTCGGTTGCCACTACGGCAATTTCGAACAGACCCCTGACGAGCAGGTGGTCGACCTGCTCGCGCGGGCGTCTCAGGTATCGCCTGCCTAGCAGATCACGCGACGGGCGCTGGCGGTGGCTGGTCGGGAATGGTCGGCTCGCCTGGCTCGCTGGGCAGATCTGGGACACCTGGTTCTTCCGGGTCACCCGGTACGCCATTGGCCTGCAAGCTGTACGTGTCGAGTTCGTCCACGTAAGGATGGGTTTCCATGTCGCTGTCCTCCTGCTGGTTCCACAAGCCCGGATGGGCTATAGCAGTAGAGGTCCGGCAAGCGCCATAAATCCGTCCATCTGTCGGGCGTGGAAGCGGGTCGCCATACTGCAACTCCGGATCGCGAGCAAGCTCGCTCCTACAAAATCAACCGCACTATGCCGCTGGGCTGCTGGATGCGGCATCAACGGGTCGGCACAAGCACGAAGCACACCCGCCTCCATCTGTAGGAGCCAGCTTGCTGGCGATCCATGGCGACGCCGAACCTGCTGATCACGAGCAAGCTCGCTCCTACACAAGTGGCTGGCCAACGCTGTTGGTTTGGGGGACGCGTCACGATTGACCAAAACAGCGCGAAGCACAGCCGTCCCCCATCCGTAGGAGCCAGCTTGCTGGCGATCCATAGCGACGCGAAGCACTCTCATCCCCTGTCTGTAGGAGCGAGCTTGCTCGCGAACCGGCGCGCGTTTGCGATCAGCCCAGCCCATACAACAGCAACACCACTAAGGTTGCTGAGCGTGCAGACGCGCCCTCAATTCAGCGGACGCTTACCACATCAGGTCATCAGGAATCTGGTAAGCGGCGTACGGATCGTCGGCGTCCGGTGCTTCGGTCTGGGTATTGAGCTGAACGATGCGGCGTGGGTCGCGTTCCTGGATCTTCAACGCGGCTTCACGCGGAATCACTTCGTAGCCACCGCCGTGACGCACGATCGCCAGTGATCCACTGGACAGCTTATCGCGCATCAGCTTGTTGACCGACAGGCGCTTGACCTTCTTGTCGTCGACAAAGTTGTAGTAATCCTCGGTGGTCAGCTTGGGCAGGCGGCTGCCTTCGATCAGCTGCTTGACCTGCGCTGCACGTGCCTTCTGCTCGGCTTTTTCCTGCTGCTGGCGGTTCAATTCCTGGTCGCGGGCCTGCTTTTCGGCATGCGCCTTCAGCGCCGCTTCGCGCTGAGAGTCGTCCTTCTGGGCTTGCCCCTTTTTTACAAGGCGCTGCTGTTTCTGCTGCTGCTTGCCGGCCTGCTTGGCCTGCTTCTCATTGACCAGCCCGGCTTTGAGTAGCTGGTCGCGAAGGGAAAGACTCATGTGTCGGCTCGTACTATCGGGATTGAAAAGACGGGATGGAGCTTAACGGCTGGCGCCCGATGCCGGAAGACGAAAGCGTGCTACCCGACTCAACGACGCGTGAATAGGGTGCCACCGGCTTCGCTGGCGTTTAGCCCTTCGCTTCCAGCTGTTTTTTTGCTTCATCCCACAGCGCGTCGAGCGCTGCGAGGTCGCATCGTTCGATGGGCTGGCCCCGTTCGCGCAATGTCGTTTCGATAAAGCGAAAGCGCCGTTCGAATTTGCGGTTGGCTGCCCGCAAGGCATCCTCGGGATCGACCTTGAGGTGGCGGGCCAGATTCACCGTGACGAACAGCAAATCACCCAACTCCTCGGCGATGGCCTGTGGATCGTCCGCGCTCATGGCTTCGAGCACCTCGCCCAGCTCCTCGCGCACCTTGTCCACCACCGGCAGCGCTTCTGGCCAATCGAACCCCACCTGGGCCGCACGCTTCTGCAACTTGGCCGCGCGGCTCAACGCCGGCAGGGCATGAGGCACGTCGTCGAGCAGCGACAACTGCTCGGGTGCATCGGCCTTCTCAGCGCGCTCCTCCGCTTTGATGGCTTCCCAGCGCTGCTTGATCTGGACATCGTCCAGGCGCGGCAGCTCGGGCGAACCATACAGATCACCGTCGGGAAATACATGCGGATGGCGGCGGATCAGTTTGCGGGTAATGGCATCGACTACCGTATCGAAGCCGAACCGTCCCTCCTCTTTCGCCAGTTGGCTGTAGTAGACGACCTGGAACAGAAGGTCGCCCAGCTCGCCGGGCAGATGGTCGAAATCGCTACGTTCGATGGCATCGGCCACTTCATAGGCTTCTTCCAAGGTATGCGGGACGATGCTGGCGTAGTCCTGCTTCAGATCCCATGGGCAGCCGTGCTGCGGATCACGTAGCCGGGCCATGAGGTGCAGCAGGTCAGGGAGGTGGTACATGCAAAATCCTCTTGAAGCATGGGGCGTATTGCGCTCGGGCGAGTTGCGGTGCAGGCGAGCGCGACATCCCTTCGAAGAAGCGAACCGTCGCGTGCCGAGGCCAGACAAGGCCACCGCCTGCTGAACGACCGGATTTGGCTGTTGCCATCCGGACTCTCTCCACTCGTGCATCTGGCCACGCGCGTCGCGAGCAAAGAGCGGGTTAGGCTTCAACAACCCCAGATCGAGTGCAGCAGCTCGGAGCAGGTCAGGTGGTGCGTTGACGCTTCGCCTCGATGATGTTCGGCAGCTGCGATATCCGCCCCAACAGGCGCCCCAGCGCGCCCAACCCGGGAATCTCGATGGTCAGCGACATCAGCGCAGTGCTGTCTTCCTTGTTGGAGCGGGTGTTGACGGCCAGCACATTGATCCGCTCGTTGAGCAAGATCTGCGAGACGTCGCGCAGCAGGCCGGAGCGGTCATACGCCTTGATGATGATGTCGACCGGGTATGTCTTCTCGGGGATCGGCCCCCAGCTGACCTGGATGATCCGCTCCGGCTCACGCCCAGCCAGCTGCAGCACGGACGCGCAGTCCTGGCGATGGATGCTGACCCCGCGCCCGAGGGTTATATAGCCGACGATCGGGTCGCCCGGCAGCGGCTGGCAGCAGCCCGCCATCTGAGTGAGCAGGTTGCCGACGCCCTGAATCTGCACATCGCCACGCTTGCCGGGCTTGGTGCTGGTCGGGCGCTTGGGAATCAGTTCGAGCTGGTCGGTGCCGCCATCCTCGGGCTCGACGAGCTGCTGCGCATGGTTCACCAACTGAGACAGGCGCAGGTCGCCAGCCCCGAGCGCGGCGAACATGTCTTCGGCGGTCCTGAGATTGGCCTTTTCAGCGAGCTTGTCGAAGTCCACCGGCGGCAGATCGAGGCGCCCCAGCTCGCGCTCCAGCAGCGCCTTGCCGGCCGCGACGTTCTGGTCGCGTGCCTGCAGCTTGAACCAGTGAACGATCTTGGCGCGCGAGCGCGAGGTGGTGATGTAGCCGAGGTTAGGGTTCAGCCAGTCGCGACTGGGCGAGCCGTGCTTGCTGGTGATGATCTCGACCTGCTCGCCGGTCTGCAGGCTGTAGTTGAGCGGCACGATGCGGCCGTTGACCTTGGCACCCCGGCAGTTGTGGCCAATTTCGGTGTGCACCCGATAGGCAAAGTCCAGCGGCGTGGCGCCCTTGGGCAGGTCGATGGCGTGGCCGTCGGGGGTAAACACGTAGACACGGTCCGGCTCGATATCCACGCGCAGCTGGTCGGCCAGCCCGCCGATGTCACCCAGCTCTTCATGCCACTCGAGCACCTGCCGCAGCCAGGCGATCTTTTCCTCGTAGTGGTTGGAGCTGGAGTTGACGTCCGTGCCCTTGTAGCGCCAGTGGGCGCACACGCCCAGCTCGGCTTCCTCGTGCATGGCCTGGGTGCGGATCTGCACCTCGAGCACCTTGCCCTCCGGGCCGAGAACCGCGGTGTGCAGCGAGCGATAGCCGTTTTCCTTGGGGTTGGCGATGTAGTCGTCGAACTCGCGCGGAATGTGCCGCCACAAGGTATGCACGATGCCGAGCGCGGTGTAGCAGTCGCGGATCTCAGGGACGAGCACCCGCACGGCGCGAACGTCGTAGATCTGGCTGAACTGCAAGCCCTTCTTCTGCATCTTCCGCCAGATGGAATAGATGTGTTTTGCGCGACCGTCGATCTCGGGATGGATGCCGGCGGCGTTCAGCTCGTCCTTCAGTTGCTGCACGACGCTTTGGATGTATTGCTCGCGATCCAACCGTCGCTCATGCAGCAACTGGGCGATCTGCTTGTACTGTTCTGGTTCCAGGTAGCGGAAGGAGAGGTCTTCCAGCTCCCACTTGATATGGCCGATGCCCAGGCGATGGGCCAGCGGCGCGTAGATATCGAACACTTCGCGGGCAACGCGATGACGCTTGTCGTCGTCTGCATGCTTCACCGCGCGGATGGCGCAAGTACGTTCGGCCAGCTTGATCAAGGCAACGCGCACGTCGTCGACCATCGCCACCAGCATCTTGCGAAGGTTCTCGACCTGCGTCTGGGTGCCGAGCACCAGCGATTCGCGCGGGTTGAGACTGGCGCTGATGGCAGCCATGCGCAGCACGCCTTCGATCAGTTTGGCCACCACCGGACCGAATGTCTGCTGCACATCGGCGAGCTGAATCTTGCCCTCTCGCACGCCGCGGTACATCACGGCAGCGACGAGGCTGTCCTGATCGAGCTTGAGGTCGGCGAGAATCTCGGCAATCTCCAGCCCTGTCTGGTAGCTAGACGTGCCCTCGCTCCACAGGTTTTGCGCGGCGTTGGCTTGCTGCTCGGCCGCACGCGCAAATTCGCACGCCTGCTTGAGCGCGTCGCGGTTGAGTGCCGGGTCCATCCCCAGCACATGATCGAGCCAGCCTTCGAGATTGATACTGCCGTCGGTGTTGATTGGCTGAAGCGCTCTGACCTGGACCATCTTTCTGCCTTCCCTTTACGCATCGCTGCGTCGAATACGCCGACTTTCTGGGGTCGGTCGATAAAACCTCAGGCATATGCCTGCAATCGCTGCGCTAGGCAGGCCGCCGAAACAGCGCCATGGCCTCGACATGCGCGGTCTGCGGGAACATGTCCAGCACGCCTGCCCGCTCCAACCGATACCCCTGACGAACCAGCTCGGCCGTATCACGCGCGAGGGTCGCAGGGTTACACGAAACATAGACCACACGCTCTGCGCCAATGGTCTCGATTTGCCTGACGACCTCCAAGGCGCCATCACGTGGCGGATCGAGCAGCACGGCTGAGAAGCCGCCCGATGCCCACGGGGCCTCGGCCAGCGGCTTCGACAGGTCCGCCTGATGAAAGTGCGCATTATCCAGACCGTTGCGCTGGGCATTGGTGCGCGCTCGATCGACCATTTCTGCCACGCCCTCCACGCCGGTGACCTCCGCGCCGGACCGGGCCAGCGGCAACGCAAAGTTGCCCAGGCCGCAAAACAGATCCAGCACCCGCTCACCCGGCGCCGGTTTCAGCCAATCCAGCGCCTGGGCGATCATCGCCTCGTTCACCGGCGCGTTGACCTGCACGAAGTCGCCCGGTCGCCATGCCAGTTCCAATGCCCACGCCGGCAAGCGATACCCCAGCGTCGCGCCCACCTCGGCTGGCTGCGGCTCGCCGTCACCCTGCAACCAGAGCTGCACGCCCTGCGCATCGGCGAACGCCTTCAACTGCTGTACATCGTCATCCACCAGCGGCGCGGTGTGCCACACCAGCACGGCTTCGGCCGTTCCGCTGAAGAGTTCGACATGCCCGATGGCCTGCGGCCGAGCGAGCCCATGCAAGACGGCCAGCAATGCCGGCAACAGCGTCTGCAAGGGCTGTACCAGCACTGGGCACTCCTGGATCGAGACGATGTCCTGGCTCGCGCTGGCGCGAAAGCCAACGTTCAGCCGACGCGCCTGTGGGTCCCAGCGCACCGCCAGCCGTGCGCGGCGGCGGTAGCCGAAGTCCGGCCCGCTCAGCGGGTCGGCCCACTGCAGCGGCTCGACTCCAGCGAGCCGCGACAATTGCTCGGCGAGGCTGCGCTGTTTCAGTGCCAGCTGTTCGGCGCCCGGCAGGTGCTGCAGGTTGCAGCCGCCACAGACGCGAGCATGGATGCACGGCTCCTCGCGACGCACCGAACTGGCGGTAAGCACCCGTTCGGTGCGCGCCTCTACGATCTGGCTGCGCGCGCCAAGCACACGCGCCTCGATGCTTTCGCCCGGCAGCGCGCCCTCGACGAACCAGGTGCGCCCCTCGACAAAGGCAATGCCGCGGCCATCATTGGCCAGGCGCTGTACTTCTACGCGCTGCTTCTTGCCGGTCGGAATCTGCGCCTTGCGTTCGCCGCCGCTGGGCTGGAAGCGCAATCCGCTGCTGCGTCTGGCCATTTAACGTACACCCTGCCGGCGGACGCGTATTTCAGCGCGGCTGATCATAGACACCTGTGGACAGGTAGCGGTCGCCTCGGTCACAGATGATCGCCACGATCACCGCGTTCTCCAGTTCTTGCGACAGACGCAAGGCCGCCGCCACCGCGCCGCCGGAAGAGACGCCACAGAAGATGCCCTCCTCGCGCGCCAATCGGCGCATGACGTCCTCCGCCTTCGCCTGGCTCATGTCGACGATGCGATCGACCCGGTCGGCCTGGTAAATCTTGGGCAGGTACTCCTGCGGCCAACGGCGGATGCCGGGGATCGCCGCGCCCTCCATCGGCTGCAGCCCGATAATCTGTACATCCGGGCTCTGCTCCTTGAGATAGCGCGACACGCCCATGATGGTGCCGGTGGTGCCCATGGAGCTGACGAAATGGGTAATGCTGCCGCCCGTTTGCCGCCAGATTTCCGGGCCGGTGCTGGTGTAGTGCGCTTCTGGATTGTCGCCGTTGGCAAACTGGTCGAGCACCTTGCCACGCCCCTCAGCCTGCATGCGCAACGCCAGGTCACGCGCGCCCTCCATGCCCTCCTCTTTGCTGACCAGGATCAGCTCAGCGCCGTAGGCGGTCATTGCGGCCTTGCGTTCGGCGCTGGAGTTGTCCGGCATGATCAGGATGAAGCGATAACCCTTGATCGCAGCGGCCATCGCCAGGGCGATACCGGTGTTGCCGGAAGTGGCCTCGATCAGCGTATCGCCAGGCTTGATGTCGCCCCGAGCCTCAGCGCGCGCAATCATCGACAAGGCCGGGCGATCCTTCACGGACCCGGCGGGGTTGTTGCCTTCGAGTTTAAGCAGGATGGTGTTGCTGGTTTCGCCAGGCAGGCGCTGCAAACGAACCAGTGGGGTATTGCCGACGCAATCGGCGATGGTCGGGTACTGAATGGTCATGACTTCGATGTACCGCACGGCATGAGAAAGGCGCACATGATACCGGCAACCCGAGGCGTCGGGCAGACCGCTGCTCCGTTGCCGCACCGCATGAATGCCGCGAGCGGGCTGGCATTGCCCCGGTTATCTGTATCGCCTCGTTTCGATCTGCCTTGGCAGAACCTGCTTCGTCGTCTAGGTCTATAGAACCGACATCCCGCTCTATGACAAGGAACACCGCATGCTCAACGGACGTGCCTTACTGGTCCCCGCCGCCCTTCTCGCGGCGCTCGCCGCTTGCACCCACAACGATCGAACCGACGACACCACGCCCCCCTCGCCCGAGGCAGGCAGCGGCTACACACCCAAGCCCGGTTGGCAGGCCGACCGCTTCGCCGTGGCAGCGGCCAACCCGCTGGCGACCCAAGCCGGCTACGACGTTCTCAAGGCCGGTGGCAGCGCGCTGGACGCTGCCATCGCGGTGCAGATGGTGCTGACCCTGGTCGAGCCGCAGTCGAGCGGCATCGGCGGCGGCGCCTTCCTGCTGCACTGGGACGGCCAGGAGATCGTCGCGCTCGATGGTCGCGAAACCGCGCCTGCCGCGGTCGACGAGACGCTGTTTCTCGAACCCGACGGCACGCCGATGGCGTTCCAGAAAGCGGTGGTCGGCGGCCGCTCCGTTGGCGTGCCGGGCACCCTCAAGATGCTCGAAAAGGCACACAGCCAGTACGGCAAGTTGCCGTGGCGCGATCTATTGCAACCGGCGATCCGCATGGCACAAGACGGTTTCGAGGTGAGCCCGCGGCTGCATGCACTGCTGCAGAGCGACCCATCGCTGCGCGACAACCCGCCCGCTGCTGCTTTCTATTACCAACCGGACGGTACGCCCTGGCCCGTGGGCCATCGCCTGCGTAATCCTGCGCTGGCGGAGCTGCTTCAGGCCATCGCCGAGGACGGCAGCAGCGCTTTTTACGAAGGCAAGAACGCCTATGCGCTGGTCAAGCAGGTCAACGACCATCCGACCAACCCGGGGCAGATCGCCTTGAGCGATTTGAACGTCTACGAGCCCCGCCAGCGCGACCCGATCTGCACGCTCTGGCAGTCGCAATACCAGGTATGTGGATTCCCGCCGCCATCGTCCGGGCACATCACCCAGATGCAGATCCTTGGCATCCTCGAACACCTCGGCCCGCTGCCGCCGCTGGACCAGGGCGTGCCCTCCGTCGATTTCCTGCACCGCTACAGCGAAGCCTCGCGCCTGGCCTATGCCGACCGTGCGAAATACCTGGCTGACCCGGATTTCGTGCCGGTTCCGGGGCGCACGTGGAACAGCATGCTGGCCCCTGACTACCTTCGCCAACGCGCTGAGCTGATCGGCCCACGCAGCATGGGCACCGCGCAGCCCGGCGAGCCGGGTCCGATTCCGGTCGCCTTGGCGTCTCAGCCTGAACAGCCTGAGTATGGAACCAGCCACATCAGCATCGTCGATGCCGACGGCAACGCCCTCGCCATGACCACCACCATCGAGCAAGGCTTCGGGTCTCGCCTGCTTAACGATGGCGGCACGGGCCTACCTGGCGGCTACCTGCTGAACAACGAACTGACCGACTTCGCCTTCGAGCCACGTGACGCCGACGGCCGCCCAGTTGCCAACCGGGTCGAGCCGAATAAACGGCCACGCTCGAGCATGAGCCCGACGCTGGTGTTCGATGCCACTGGGGAGACGCTGCTGGCAAGTGTTGGCTCGCCGGGCGGCGCGGCCATCATTCATTTCACGGCCAAGACGTTGCTCGGCATGTACGGGTGGGGGCTCGATGCGCAGCGAGCCATCGACCTGCCAAACTTCGGTAGCTTCAACGGCCCCACAGTGCTCGAAGCCGGCCGCTTCCCACCCGCCACGCCGAGAGCGCTCGAGGCGCGTGGGCATGAGGTCAACGAGATGGAAATGACCAGCGGCCTTCAGGCCATCCAGCGCACCGAGGACGGCTGGTTCGGCGGCGCCGACCCGCGACGGGAAGGCGTAGTGATGGGCGAATAACCCGCCAGGGACGCTTACGCATTCGCCGCGAGGGCGCGGCTCCTACAAAGCCGTGCTCACGCCTGACTTCGTGGAGGCCCGACCCCGGGCCGAACTCAGCGTGCAGGCGCGATCAGACTACCCGCGCTTCGTGTTCGAGTCGCTCGATCGCACTGTCCAGCTCGTCCAGCGCCTGCGCGGCGCTGGGGTGGTTCTGCTTGAGCAAGGTCTCGCTGCGCTCGCACGCCGCGCGTAGCTGAGGCACGCCGCAATACCGCGTGGCACCGTGCAGGCGGTGCACGCGGTCGATCATGCCCTGCTGGTCGCCGGCCAGGCGGGCGTCACGGATCGCCCGGCGGTCGTCTTCCAGCGTTGCCAACAGCATGCTCAGCATGTCCGCTGCGAGATCAGCCTTGCCGGCGGCTAGGCGCAAGCCCTCTTCGGCATCCAATACCTTGAGGTTGTTTTCCAGCGGTACTGGCTCGATGGGCGCGGCCAGGAAGCTTCGCGTCAGCGGCAAGCCGGTCCACTTGAGCACGACCTGCGCCAATTGCCGCTCGCTGACCGGTTTGGTCAGGTAGTCGTCCAACCCACTCTGCAACAGCGAGCGCTTCTCGTTGGACAGCGCATGCGCCGTCAGGGCGATGATCGGCAACGGCGGTTGGCCGCTGTCGACTTCCCACTGGCGGATCGCCTCAGTGGTCTGGCGGCCGTCCATGCCGGGCATCTGCACGTCCATGAACACCATGTCATAGCTCTTGCGCTTGACTGCTTCGAGCGCCTCCTGGCCGCTGCTGACCGCATCGGCCTCCCCGCCCATGTCGTTGAGCAGGGTTTCGAGCAGCAGCAGGTTGGCGGGGTTGTCGTCGACGCACAACACACGCGGTGGGCGACTTTCCGGCAGCAACGGCAGATCGACAATAGCCTGCGCCGGGCGCAGCAGATCGAGCAGCACGCGCTGCAGCTTGCGGGTGCAGGCCGGTTTGCCCTGCAGCTGGGTATGAGTGTGGGATTCCGGCAAGGCCTCGTGGTAATGCGCCTGCTCGGTGGTCGGGCACAACACGATGCACTTGCAGCCCAGCCCCTCGAACTCCCACAACCGCTGGCACAGCGGCTGGGGTGCGATTTCGCGGCTGGTCACGCCGAGCACGGCGATTTCGATCGGCGTGTCGCCCGTGCGCGCCTCGGCGACGGCGTCCTGCAACTGGTCGAGCGTGTCGAACGACAACACCTCCAGGCCACAGCCCTCCAGCTGATGTTGCAGTGCCTGGCGCGCCAGCGGGTGTGCTTCCAACAAGCCGACCCGGCGACCGAGCAACACGGCACGGGGCAAGTCCTCGATGTCGTCGCGCGCCTTGGGCAGGCTGAGGCTGATCCAGAACTCGGACCCTTCGTCTGGAATGCTGTCGACGCCGATCTCGCCACCCATCTGTTCGATCAGGCGCTTGGAAATGACCAGGCCCAGGCCGGTGCCGCCTGGTTGGCGCGACAGCGAATTGTCCGCCTGGCTGAAGGCCTGGAACAGCGAGCGCATGTCCTGGTCGGTCAGGCCAATGCCTGTGTCCTGCACGCTGATGCGCAGCTGCGCACGGTCGCCGCGCTCGTCCTCGACCATGGCCCGCACGACGATGGTGCCCTCGTTGGTGAACTTGATCGCATTGCTCACCAGGTTGGTCAGCACCTGCTTGAGCCGCAACGGATCACCCACCAGCGACAGCGGCGTGTCGCGGTAAACCAGGCTGACCAGTTCCAGGTGTTTGGAATGTGCCGCTGGCCCGAGGATGGTCAGGGTGTCTTCGATCAGGTCGCGCAGGTTGAACGGGATGCTGTCGAGCACCAGCTTGCCGGCCTCGATCTTCGAGAAGTCGAGGATCTCGTTGATGATCCCGAGCAGGCTGTCAGCGGACTTTTCGATGGTCGACAGGTAATCCTGCTGACGCGGTGTCAGGTCGCTTTTTTGCAGCAAATGGGTGAAGCCAAGGATGCCGTTGAGCGGCGTACGGATTTCGTGGCTCATGTTGGCCAGGAACTCGGACTTGATGCGGCTGGCCTCCAGGGCTTCCTTGCGCGCCAGGTCCAGCTCGATGTTCTGGATCTCGATGGTTTCGAGGTTCTGCTGTACGTCCTCGGTGGCCTGGTCGATGCTCTGCTGCAGCTCCTCACGGGCGCTGAGCAGCGCCTCGGCCATGCGGTTGATGCCTGCCGCCAGCTCGTCCATTTCATGGCTGCCGAGCGGAGGAAGGCGGGTTTCCAGATGGCCCTCCTTGAGCTGCGCCACGGCCATCTTGACCTTGTGCAGCGGCCGGCTGATGGCACCGCTCATGCGCAGCGCCAACAGCGCGGTGATGATCAAGCCCGCGCCAATCAGCAACAAGCTGGTGAATAGACTGCGGTAGCCGCGCAACAGGGTGCCCTGATGCGACAGCTCGAGTTCGAGCCAGCCGATCTGGCGCATGTCGTTGCCGAGGCTGTCCGCCGCCAGGTTGAGGTGCTTGCCGAGGATCGGCAGCAGGATGCGCGTCGTATCGACGCTGCTGACGCGGGTCAGGGCCTCGGGATCGGCCGGCGGCGAGGGGGTGACCATATTCGGCCCGGCGTGGGCCAGCACGTTGCGCTCGGTATCGAGGATGGTCACGGCGCGCACGTCGGGCTGGTCGAGCACCTGGTTGAGAATGCGCTGCAGCCGCTTGCTGTAGCCCTGGGCCATCGCCGGCGCCGCCAGAGGCGCCAGTTGCTGGGCCACCAACTGGCCGCGCTCGTCGAGCTGGTGGCGCATTTCCGACAGCTGCATCCAGGTGAAATAGATGCCCAGTATCACGGCCAACGCCGTGGCTGGCAGCAGCGTCAGCGCCAGTACGCGACTTTTGATTCCCAGGTCTTTGAGCACGGATCCATCCCCTTGTTAACCAGCGCGCTAGTGTAGCGGCTCGGCGGGCTGGAATCTGCTCAGTAGCGCGCTCAGGCGACGGGGCGCACCCGGCTTGCCGGTCAGTCCAGACCGCGAATATCCCGGCCCTGGAAATCCGGCAGTTTCCAGTGGAAGGTCATGGCCAGCACGCGGAAGAGAAAGCCGGCGCAAAGCGTCGCCAGCGAAGCGATCGAATTGCTGACGCCCAACCACAGCAGCCCGACGTAGAGCACGCCGGTGAACAAGGCCACGGTGGCGTACAGCTCGCGTTGCAACACCATCGGTACCTCGTTGCACAGGATGTCGCGTAGCAGGCCGCCGAAAACACCGGTGATGACGCCCGCCAGCACGACGATCGACAGGTGAACGCCCATTTCCATCGCCACGCCGCAGCCGATCACTGTGAAGGCCACCAGTCCCAATCCGTCGACGAGCAGAAATACCTGCCGCAGGTGGTGCATATGCCGCGCCACCATGGCAGTCACGATCGCCGCCCCCACGGTGAACGCGAGGTACTCCGGGTGAGCGATCCAGCCGATGGGGTAATGGCCGAGCAACACGTCGCGTGCCGTTCCACCGCCCAATGCCGTCACGGTGCCCAGCAGGCAGATGCCGAACAGGTCCATCCCCCGGCGCATCCCCATGATGGCGCCGGACATGGCTTCGGCAGTAATGGCGACCAGGTAGATGACATGCAGCAGTTCCATGGCGACTCCAAACGGGGCACGGCGGGTGAAAGGCGCGCGATTATGGGGCACACTTCCGAACAATCGGCCTGGCTAAGCAAATGTAGGCTATACAAATATTTCCTTAATCAAGGAAAACCCGCTTGAATCTCGACCCCAAGCAGACTGAGGCCTTTCGCGCGGTCATCCGTACCGGCAGCTTCGAGCAGGCCGCCGTGCAGCTACACCTCACCCCACCGGCCATCTCGCAACGCGTGCGCGCACTGGAAAGTGCCTTGGGCAATGCCCTGGTCGTGCGAAGCCGGCCGTGCCGCCCGACCGAGACCGGCCGGCGGCTGCTGCAATACCTCAAACGCGCGAAATTGCTGGAAGCCGATCTGCTTGCTGAACTGGCCGAGCGCAGCGATGCGCCGCTAGTGGTGGTCGCCGCGCTGAATGCCGACAGCCTCGGCACCTGGTTCTTCCCGGCGCTGTCCGAGGTGCTGATTCGCGAACGCGTGCTGCTGGACCTGACCGTCGAAGACCAGGACCACACCTACAACCTGCTGGAAACTGGCCTGGCGATCGGCTGCATCAGCACCGAACCAAAGCCCATGCGCGGTTGCACCGCCAGCCCGCTGGGCAGCATGCGCTACCGGTTGGTCACCTCCAGCGCCTTTCGCCAGCAGCACTTTGGCAACGGCCTGACCCGAGCGGCGGCACGCAAGGCACCGGTCGTTGCCTACACGCGCAAGGACAGCCTCACCGCCTCCTTCCTGCTCAACCAGCTAGGCCTGCCGGACGGCGCCTACCCCTGCCACTTCGTACCCGGCGCCGAACCGCACTTCAGCGCGATTCGCTACGGGCTGGGCTACGGCATGGTGCCGGAGCTGCTGCTCGGAGAGGCACTGGCGCACGGCGACGTCGTCGATCTGGCTCCCGACGCACCACTGGACATCGCGCTGTACTGGCACACCTGGAAAGTGCAGTCGCCGCGGATGGAGAACCTGTCGCGCCAGATCATCGAAGCCGCCCCCAGAATTCTGGCCCGCCCGGCCACAGCCGCTCCCGGCAAGCCTGGGAATACGGCAGACTAGCGCCATGACTGCCCACTCGCCCCATCCCGCCTGTTGCTCGCCATTGCACGACGCCTGGCCATTCCGCCAGCGGTTGCCTGGCGCCCAGTTGATCAGTACGCGCTTTGACCCCACCCGGTTCGATCCGGAAGACCTGTTGCGCTGGGGCATGCCGCCGGTAAACGGCGTAGACAAACGCCGCACCGAATTTCTCGCTGGCCGGCTCTGTGCACGCGAGGCGCTACAGCGCACCCTCGGAACGGCTGCCATTCCCACAGTCGGCGAGGACCGTGCGCCCTGCTGGCCGCCGGGCGCCGTCGGCTCGATCACCCATGGCGCCGGCTGGGCAGCAGCCATCACCGCACGCGACGAGTATTGGCGCGGCTTGGGGCTGGATGTGGAAAAGTTGCTGCCAGTGGCCCGGGCCGATCGACTGGCGGCCGAGATCCTGACGCCCACAGAGCTACATGACTACGCCGCGTTGGACGAAACGCAACGCGCACATCGCGTCACCCTGACCTTTTCCTTCAAGGAAAGCCTGTTCAAGGCGCTCTACCCACTGGTGAACAAGCGCTTCTATTTTCAGGACGCGGAACTCATTCATCACGATGACCAAGGGGCGGCCGGCCTGCGCCTGCTGACAGACCTGTCCGCCGAGTGGCGCGCCGGGAGCGAACTCGACGGCCAGTTCTGCCTGTTCGACGGTTACCTGCTCAGCCTGATCAGCGTTCCACACGCTTAGCTGGTAGCTGGGCATCGGCCATTGCCGTCGCGCTATCGCGGCACCTTGGCCGTCTGCCGACGAGGCCATGTCAGGCTGAAGCGCGCCCCACCGAGTTCACTGTGACCGATGTGAGAGCGGCCGCCATGCCAATACGTGATGCGCCGCACGATCGACAGGCCCAGACCGTGCCCTCCGGAGGCGCGGGTGCGGCTGTCATCCAGCCGCAGGAAGGGCGTGAACACTTTCTCCCACGCCTCTTCCGGTACGCCTGGGCCATCATCGTCAACGGAGAGCGTCACGCGCTCGGCATCGAGGTGAAAACTGACCTCCACGCGTGATTCAGCATGGCGCATGGCATTGGTGACCAGGTTGCTCAGCGCCCGGCGCAGGTAACGCGGCTCCCCCTCGACAAGGCTGTCGCCTTCGCTGCTCGGCCCACGCAGGACCTGAACGTCAGCGCGTAACGGCGCCAACTCGCCGATGACCTGATCGACAAGCGCGGCCAAGTCCACCGCTTGGAAATTCAGCTCTGGCGAGCCGCGTTCCAGGCGCGTGTAGACGAGCATCTCATCGACCAACCGGTCCAGGTCATCGATGTCACCGTCCATCCCGTGCAGGTACTTGGTCTGCGCTTCGGCAGTTTGCGCGTCAGCAGCCATTTCAAGCCCGAAGCGCAGGCGTGCCACGGGGGTGCGCAGCTCGTGGGCTACGGCGCTGACCATTTCGCGCTGCACCGCCAGCAGGCGTTGCAAGTGGCTGGCCATGCCGTTGAACGCCCGAGCCAGCCGTGCGACCGAGTCGGTGCCGGCATCCGGTACGCGGGTTTCGAGGTTGCCGCCAGCGATGCGCGTCGCCGCCCGCTCCACCACGCGCATGCGCTGCTCCAAATGGCGAACCAGCAGATAAACCGTCAGGCCGATCAACGACAGGCCAAGCACGGCGATGGCGATCAGCAATTCGGCGGGATAGGGGTTGAACTGATGCAGCGGCCCCATCGACATGATCCAGGGCGTGCCGGCGACCGCCGCGAACACGTGAATCGCCTCGCCACCCCGCACCAGCGCCATCACGGTATCGCCCTCGTCGAGTCGGCGACGCTGGTCGTCGTCGAGGCTGGCACTGTTGCGCGTCAGCAGCTCCAGGTCATAACCGAAACCGCGATCCTCCTTGAGTTCAGCCAAGCGCTGCGGCTGTTCCTCCTCGGGATAGCGGACCAGCTCGTCGATCAACAGGTAAATGGTCGCCCGCGCCAGCTGCTCACTGAGCTGTTCGACCTCGCCGGTGAGCACCAACCGGTCCGTCCCGCTGACCAAGGAATACACCGTCACGCTGTTCGGCCGCAGCTGCTCGACCAACACCTGCCCGTTGAGCAGGCGCGTTTCCAGTCGCGGCTCCAACCGGACGTCTTCCAAGGTACGCACCCGCAGCGGGATGCCCAGCAAGCGACCCCAAAGGTTGGCTGCCTGGCGCCGCTCGATGGGCGTCATGCTCTGCATGTTGTACGCCATCAGGCGGAAGGTACCTGCGGCCAGGGTTTCGCGATGGTGGTCGGCGCGGACTTCGTTGAGCTGTTGCAAGGCAACCGTGCCCAGCAGGCCGACCAGCACCAGCACGGCGAGCATGCCGCCGTAGATCCGCAGGAATATGGAGTTCACTGCAGCGCTTCGGCTGCTTCGGAAACGAAGAGATAGCCCTTGCCACGCACCGTCTTGATCAGGCGCGGGTGATCGGGGTCGTCCCCGATCTTGGGCCTGATGCGCGAGATGCGCACATCGATGGAGCGATCCTGGCCGTCGTATTCGATACCGCGCAGCTCGGCGAAGATCTGTTCGCGAGACATGATCCGGCCCGGGTTGGACGTCAACAGCCACAGCAGGTCGAATTCGGCACCGGTCAATTCGATGCTCTCTCCACGCAGCCAGGCTTCACGCAGCGCGCTGTCGACTACCAGCGGCCCATACTGCAGGCGCTTGTTCGGCGCGGGCGCAGCCTCGCTCCCCTCCCGCCGACGAAGCAAGGCACGGATGCGCGCCAGCAGCAGCCGGGGTCGCACCGGTTTACAGACATAATCATCGGCGCCGATCTCGAGCCCCATCACCTGGTCGAGGTCATCCGCTCGCGCGGTCAGCATCAAGATTGGGCCGTCGTAGCGGTGGCGCACCTTGCGGCAGATGCTCAGGCCGTCTTCGCCGGGCAGCATGAGGTCGAGCACGACCAGGTCGGGGCGTTCGGTGAGGATGCGCTCGGCAGCGACAGCACCGTCGCCCTCGATCGCTACCCGCAGGCCGTTGCCTTCAAGGTATTCGCGCGTGAGCGCGGCCAACCGTTGGTCATCTTCGACAATCAGGATGTTCCACGACTCTTGATCCACCATGCGCCCTCCAGACAACGGCCCGGCATTGTAGCGCCAGCGCAGCGCCTTGGTGCAGCACCGCGGAACGGCCCGATAACCGCCGTCAAAAGTCCGCTCACAGCGCCTTGGATATCCAAAAACCCGACTTTGACAAAACACCACATATAGTGTTTGCGTCCCAGCCGTTTCATCACTCGAAACGAGGCTGAGCGACCGGTATTTCATCCGAACGCCGCCAAGCCCTGTACTGGCAAGGCATAGACCGAATGGCGCACAGCTCACCCACATCTTATCCACAGGTTGTTCCGCTCTCGCGCCTTGCGCACGTGTGAAACGGGCACTATCTTGTCGTCCCTAGCCGCTTTAACCCCATATGTTGGGTGTATTTAGCGAAGCAGACACAAACGGCGAAAAAAGCAAGCAAAAAATTTTGCACTCGCTTTCTGCCGGCGCCGGCCTCGCCTAAGCACGCAAAAAGCACAGGCGGGCCCCGGGCTGACAGCCCTTAACGTTGATTGCAATCAAGACCAGCAGTAGCGAACGCGATAGATGCGTCACACAACATCTTGTGTTTCGAGGTTGAGAAGTTAACAACGCCTGACTATGCTCGGAGCATTCGATTCGCCACCCACTGGTGCCGGATCGTTTTCATTTTTCAGACCCATGTGCCGGTTCGCCGGGGCATGGTTCATGCAGTGCCAGACCGACCGTACGAGAACGCGGCCGCCCCCGAGGCAGGCCCAACACCCACGATCTACCGAGACAGAGAGAATCCGGAGACCCCATGCAGAACGAGTCCATTCGCGAGAACCCGCTGGCAGCCGATGGCACGCTGGACCTGGCCGCCACGGCGCCGGGCCAGCTGCGCGTGATCAAGCGCAACGGTACCGTCGTCCCCTACACCGATGACAAGATCACCGTCGCCATCACCAAGGCGTTTCTCGCAGTGGAAGGCAACAACGCCTCCGCCTCGTCGCGCATCCATGACACCGTGCAGCGCCTGACCGAACAGGTCACCGCCACCTTCAAGCGCCGCATGCCTTCCGGCGGCACCATCCACATCGAGGAAATCCAGGACCAGGTCGAACTGGCCCTGATGCGTTCCGGCGAGCAGAAGGTTGCCCGCGACTACGTGATCTACCGCGAATCGCGCACCCAGGAGCGCAAGCGCGGCGCGGTCGACGTACCGGTCGACGCCCACCCGAGCATCCGCATCAAGCGTGCCGACGGCAGCCTGTCGCCGCTGGACCTGGGACGCCTGAACACCATCATCACCGAAGCCTGCGAAGGCCTCGAAGAAGTCGATGGCGCGCTGATCCAGAAAGAAACCCTGAAGAACCTCTACGACGGCGTCGAGCAGACCGACGTCAACACCGCCCTGGTGATGACCGCCCGCACCCTGGTCGAGCGTGAGCCGAACTACTCCTACGTCACTGCACGCCTGTTGATGGACACCCTGCGCGCCGAAGCCCTGAGCTTCCTCGATGTCGCAGAAGCCGCCACTCATCACGAAATAGCTGACCTCTACGCCAAAGCCCTGCCTGCCTACGTGGAAAAGGGTGTCGAGTTCGAACTGCTCGATCCGCGCCTGAAGGAATTCGACCTGGCCAAGCTGGGCGCCGCGATCAACCACGAGCAGGACCAGCAGTTCACCTACCTCGGCCTGCAGACCCTCTACGACCGCTACTTCCTGCACAAGGACGGCGTGCGCTTCGAGCTGCCGCAGATCTTCTTCATGCGCGTCGCCATGGGCCTGGCCATCGAGGAAGAACAGCGCGAAGCCCGCGCCATCGAGTTCTACAACCTGCTGTCGTCCTTCGACTACATGGCCTCCACGCCGACCCTGTTCAACGCCGGCACCCTGCGTCCGCAGCTGTCCTCCTGCTACCTGACCACCGTGCCGGACGACCTGGGCGGCATCTACGACGCCATTCGCGATAACGCCCTGCTCTCCAAGTTCGCCGGCGGCCTGGGCAACGACTGGACCCCGGTACGTGCACTGGGCGCCTACATCAAGGGCACCAACGGCAAATCCCAGGGCGTCGTGCCCTTCCTGAAAGTGGTCAACGACACCGCGGTGGCGGTCAACCAGGGCGGCAAGCGCAAGGGCGCGGTCTGCGCGTATCTCGAAACCTGGCACCTGGACATCGAGGAATTCCTCGAGCTGCGCAAGAACACCGGTGACGACCGTCGCCGTACCCACGACATGAACACGGCCAACTGGATTCCGGACCTGTTCATGAAGCGCGTCTTCGACGACGGCAAGTGGACCCTGTTCTCGCCGAGCGAAGTACCCGACCTGCACGACCTCACCGGCAAGGCCTTCGAGGAGCGCTACGAGTACTACGAAGCCCTGATCGAATACGGCAAGATCAAGAACTACAAGACCCTGCAGGCCAAAGACCTGTGGCGCAAGATGCTGTCCATGCTGTTCGAAACCGGCCACCCATGGCTGACCTTCAAGGACCCGTGCAACCTGCGCAGCCCGCAGCAGCACGTCGGCGTGGTGCACAGCTCCAACCTCTGCACCGAGATCACGCTGAACACCAACAAGGACGAGATCGCCGTCTGCAACCTGGGCTCGATCAACCTGCCGCGCCACATCGTCGACGGCAAGCTCGACACCGCCAAGCTGGAGCGCACCGTGCGCACCGCCGTGCGGATGCTCGATAACGTCATCGACATCAACTACTACTCCGTGCCGCAGGCGCAGAACTCCAACTTCAAGCACCGCCCGGTGGGCCTGGGCATCATGGGCTTCCAGGACGCGCTGTACCTGCAGCACATCCCCTACGGCTCCGATGCCGCCATCGACTTCGCCGACAAGTCCATGGAAGCGGTCAGCTATTACGCCATCCAGGCCTCCTGTGACCTGGCCGACGAGCGCGGTGCCTACGAGAGCTTCCAGGGCTCGCTGTGGAGCCAGGGCATCCTGCCGCTGGACTCGCAGCAGATCCTCATCGAAGCGCGTGGCCAGAAGTACATCGACGTCGACCTGACCGAGTCCCTGGACTGGGCGCCGGTCCGTGCCCGCGTCAAGAACGGCATCCGTAACTCCAACATCATGGCCATCGCACCGACCGCGACCATCGCCAACATCACCGGCGTGTCGCAGTCCATCGAGCCGACCTACCAGAACCTGTACGTGAAATCGAACCTCTCCGGCGAATTCACCGTGATCAACCCCTACCTGGTTCGCGACCTCAAGGCGCGCGGCCTGTGGGACGCGGTCATGATCAACGACCTCAAGTACTACGACGGTTCGGTACAGCAGATCGAGCGCATCCCGCAGGAGTTGAAGGACCTCTACGCGACCGCCTTCGAAGTGGAA
The DNA here is from genome assembly GCF_051486945.1 of Stutzerimonas chloritidismutans. Taxonomy (GTDB): domain Bacteria; phylum Pseudomonadota; class Gammaproteobacteria; order Pseudomonadales; family Pseudomonadaceae; genus Stutzerimonas; species Stutzerimonas chloritidismutans_B. Next base: position 1,112,135 of record NZ_JAHVDX010000001.1, read on the forward strand.
ACCAAGTGGATCGTCGACGCCGCCAGCCGCCGCCAGAAGTGGATCGACCAGGCCCAGTCGCTGAACCTCTACATCGCCGGCGCCTCGGGCAAGAAGCTGGACGTGACCTACCGCATGGCCTGGTACCGTGGCCTGAAAACCACCTACTACCTCCGTGCCCTGGCCGCGACCAGCACCGAGAAGTCCACCGTCAACACCGGCAAGCTCAACGCCGTGTCCAGCGGTGGCAACAGCGGCGCCAGTGCTGCGCCGGCGAAAGCCGCACCAGCGCCAGAAATGTCGGCAGGTCCGGCACCGGTGCCAAAAGCGTGCGCAATCGATGAGCCAGACTGCGAAGCCTGCCAATAAGTAAGTAGTTGAAAGTCGCGGTCCCCAGAGCGGACCGCGCGTTGTTGCCGGTCAGGCCGGCCCCCATCACGTACATGCGTACGCTCAGGGGCTCCGACCCGCCCGGCGCCTAGCGCTGCCTCGCTCAGCTTCGCGCTCACACCGAGCTGCTGCGACCAGTTTCGCTTTTCGCTTTTCGCTTTTCGCTTTTCGCTTTTCGCTTTTCGCTTTTCGTAGGAGCGAGCTTGCTCGCGATCAGCTATCCGCCAACTCCCGATCTGAGTTAGTGCAATAGCAGAGGCCAGCCCTGCTCCAGTCCCCTCGCCCCTCCGGGGAGAGGGCTAGGGTGAGGGGAAAACCCTCAGAACAAAACAAAGGCCGGGCCCAAACCCCGACCCAACAAAACACCCGCTTTTGCGTGCACACACAAAAGCCCAGAACATTCCCGACCGGCCGCGCCGGTCCCCAATCAGGAGAAACCGCCATGCTGAGCTGGGACGAATTCGACGAAGAAGAAACCACCACCGCCGCTCCGGCTGCCCCACAAGCCGCTGCCGCCAGCAACGAAGCCCCCGCCAAACTCGACCAGGACGCCGCCGGCTCTGTCGAAGAAGCACGCGCCGTTGCCTCTGACGACTCCGCTGCCGTCGCCCGTGCCAAGAAGGCCCTGGACGACCTCGACATCCAGGAAGGCCTGGACGAACTCGAAGGCGAATCCGCCCGCGTTCACGTCGGCGACAAGCAGATGATCAACGCCCGCGCCGACCTCAACCAGCTCGTCCCCTTCAAGTACGACTGGGCCTGGCAGAAGTATCTGGATGGTTGCGCCAACCACTGGATGCCGCAGGAAGTGAACATGAACGCCGACATCGCCCTGTGGAAGAGCCCGGACGGCCTCTCCGAGGACGAGCGCCGCATCGTCAAGCGCAACCTCGGCTTCTTCTCCACCGCCGACAGCCTGGTCGCCAACAACCTCGTGCTGGCCGTGTACCGCCTGATCACCAATCCCGAGTGCCGCCAGTACATCCTGCGCCAGGCCTTCGAAGAGGCGATCCACACCCACGCCTACCAGTACTGCATCGAATCGCTGGGCATGGATGAAGGCGAGATCTTCAACATGTACCACGAGATCCCGAGCGTCGCGAAAAAAGCCAGCTGGGGCCTCAAGTACACCCGCTCCATCTCCGACCCGACCTTCCAGACCGGCACCGTCGAGACGGACAAAGAGTTCCTACGCAACCTCATCGCCTACTACTGCGTACTGGAAGGCATCTTCTTTTACTGCGGCTTTACCCAGATCCTCTCCATGGGCCGCCGCAACAAGATGACCGGCACCGCCGAACAGTTCCAATACATCCTGCGCGACGAGTCCATGCACCTGAACTTCGGCATCGACGTGATCAACCAGATCAAGATCGAAAACCCACACCTGTGGGACGCCGCCATGAAGGACGAAGCGACCCAGATGATCCTCCAGGGCACCCAACTGGAAATTGAATACGCCCGCGACACCATGCCCCGCGGCGTCCTCGGCATGAACGCCTCGATGATGGAGGACTACCTCAAATTCATCGCCAACCGCCGTCTGACGCAGATTGGGTTGAAGGAAGAGTATCCGGGTACCACCAACCCGTTCCCGTGGATGAGCGAGATCATGGACCTCAAGAAAGAGAAAAACTTCTTTGAGACGCGGGTTATTGAGTATCAGACGGGTGGGGCTTTGAGCTGGGATTGATCAACGGTAGTAATTCGAGCGCCGCCAAGGAAAGGACATAAGCCCCGCTAAGCGGGGCTTTTTTGAGACTGCACATATGAGACAAGTATTCATTTGCGCTAACTCCACTGGCTTACTGCAAGGAAACGAAGATCGTCTTGTCGAAATTGGCGCTATAGAAATCAGTAGCCGGGAACTTACAGGAAAACATTTTCACTGCTACGTGAATCCATCAAGCAATGTGCAAGAACGCGCAATCACCAAGCATGGCATCACGGATGAATTCCTTTCAGACAAGCCACTTTTCAGCCAAGTTGCGAACGAGCTAGACGACTTCTTAGATTCCGCCGAAATTCTCGTAAACACACAGGCAGAGCTACAGCTTCTACAGAGTGAGTTCGCTTTACTCCGCACGCTCCCCAAAAACCCCCAATTAAGAAGATCTAGCAGGCCAGGCACCGTACAAGACCTCCTGACTAGCAGCTCGTACGAACAGTACAAAGAGGCGGAGAAAGTATATAGATCTCAGTGCCGGGATCTGTATGGTGCTTTATTGGAGGCAGAGATATTTGCTGACGCCTACCTAACTGCCACAAAGAATGAAGTTATAGTTTCCAGCATTGGTGATTTTCTAGAGCGGGTTAGTACGTCAGACCCTAACGACCTATTCCGAGGCGTTCCCGACAGAAATTTCAAACTACTACCTTCTTTATTCAGACATGAAACTACTGGGCATAAAGCCCGAGAAGATAAGATGATGTGGGTCTTCAAAGCGCACTCTCGGCCTCATCTCGAAAAGCAGCCCGACAATGATATCCAATGGCTGACACTTGCTCAGCATCACGGCCTTCCCACGCGGCTTCTTGATTGCACTTTCAGCCCTCTTGTTGCGTGCTTCTTTGCCGTAAGAGAATTTCCAGAGCGCGACGGAGCCGTTTACCTTTACGAAGCCAGGGAATACAAAAGAGAAGAAAAAATCAACATACAGAAGCTAACCAAACCTGTTGAGTTTCTTCCAGCGCACGGTTCGAAAAGAATCACAGCTCAATCTGGAGCATTCACGATCCACCCAGACTGCTGCCAGGAAATAGACGAACCAAAGATCTTAAAATTAATAATTCCAAGCAATCAAAAATCCTTTTTTCTAAAGAATTTGACAAAGTATGGAATTAACAACTCAACTATATTCCCAGATCTTGACGGCCTGTGCGCTCACATAAAAAAACAGCAAGGATACTAGCCAAATGCGAGTAAACAGATGTGAAGTAAGCCGAATCCTCACCCCGCCCCTCGCATCGGCACAAAAGGTAACAAATGAATAAAATAGGTACAATTGCGACAATTAGTATCTCAGTCTTAGCTCTAACCATCTCTGTATGGCAAGGTTATGCATCACGAGAACACAATCGCCTGTCAGTAAGGCCGTACTTACAAAGCACTCCTTATCTTGAAGGGCCCGGCAAACGAAACGGAATATACATTTCGAATTACGGCCTGGGCCCCGCAATACTAAACAAAGCCACCATAAGCATAGACGGAACTACTCACTCACTTTCTAAAGACATATGGGAGCACGCACTCAAATCCATAGATATAGATGACCTATGCTTCTCTAAGTCTTGGATACCCCAAGGCTCAATCATCCCTGCAGACAAAGAGATCCCACTAATAAAACTATCGTCAGTGGAATCCTCACGCTGCTTACTAGAAGCATCCAAGTTTCTAAGCCAGCACGACTTAATGCTTACCCTTGAATACACATCAATGTATAGCGAAAAAATTAAAACCAAGAACAATTTTAATATGAGAAGTTTCGGAAGTGATCTTTCCCGAGCTCTTAGCGAGGTAGCGAGGTAGCGAGGTAGCGAGGTAGCGAGGTAGCGAGGTAGCCTGGGCATAACGTGTGAAAAAGGCTTCGCCGTTTTCCACCCTACCTCCGGTAACGTCGATGCGTCGGCGGTGTGGGCGGGTGAGATGGCGTAGGGTGGATAACGCTTTGCTTATCCACCGAATATGGACCTCCTGCCAACACGACGCTCAAGGATGAGCCGCATGTCTCGATACCGCCGTGCCCAGGTGCCGGGTGCGACCTATTTCTTCACGGTCAATCTGCGTAACCGCAGAAGCGATCTTCTTGTCCGTCACATCGACCTTCTCCGCAAGACGGTGCGGGCCACCAGGGAACGACACCCCTTTCATATCGATGCCTGGGTCGTCTTGCCTGACCACATGCATTGCGTCTGGACGCTACCCGACGACGATGCAGATTTTGCGCTGCGCTGGAAGGTCATCAAGTTCTCATTTGCTAGGCGGTTGCCAAAAACCGAGGTGCTGACGGCAACGCAACGATCCCGTGGCGAGCGAGGGATCTGGCAACGGCGTTATTGGGAGCATCTGATTCGTGACGAGCGCGATTACCGGCATCACGTTGACTATGTTCACCTCAACCCACTGAAGCATGGATGGGTCACCCGCGTCTCTGACTGGCCCTACTCCAGCTTTCATCGGGCCGTCAGGGCCGGCGTATATCCCCGAGAGTGGTGTGGCGAATTGACGGGATCCGGCTGAATAAGGGAGGCGAACCGCAATCGCTTGGAAAAGGCTTTGCCGTTTCCACCCTATATTGGCGTAAACCAACCGACTGTCACCCAAGCGCACAAACCCCTTGCCGATCCCACTTTCTGTCGGCACATTGCCTGGCGAAAGCATTTAGCCATCACAAGGACGCGATATGGCACGCCGCCGCAAGCAATCCCCTTTCGAAGACCTGATCGATCTCGCCGCGCTGTTGCCCTGGTGGGTTAGCCTGCCGATGGCGCTGATTGCGTATCTGTGGCTCAACAGCATCGCAACATCACCAATCCCGACACCAGCCAACCCCGCCGACCTAGGCGGACAGATGTCCGGCATGATGCTGCGCGGATTGGCAGTACCGGCGCAGTACTTCGTCTCTGCTGCGCTGGTAGTCGGAGCCATCGCGTCGATCTTCGGTCGCTTGCGCCGCAAGAAGCTTTTTGACTCCGTAGCAAGCAGCGCAAACGCACTCGAATCCATCAGCTGGCGCGAGTTTGAGTTGCTAGTCGGTGAAGCCTTCCGGCGTAAAGGCTTTACCGTTCAGGAGACTGGCCAAGGTGGGGCTGATGGCGGTATCGATCTAGTGCTGCTGAAGGACGGGGAAAAGCATCTGGTGCAATGCAAGCAATGGCGGCGCCAGTTGGTGCAGGTCAACGTAGTGCGCGAGCTCTTCGGGGTAATGGCTGCCGAAGGCGCGAATGGCGGCTTCGTGGTGATTTCCGGCCGGTTTACCGAAGACGCAAAGCTCTTCGCGCGAGGCAAGAATCTGCATCTGATCGAAGGCCCAGAGCTGAACGACATGATTCGCCAAAGCCGAGCAAATGCGGCTCGGCGAAAGCCTCATTCAACAGCCAGCCCAGCACCCTGTCAGCCAGCGGTGGCATCACCCGAATCGCAGGCGCAAACGCTTCATGCAACAGCACCCTCCTGCCCTGCTTGCCAAGCACCAATGGTTCAGCGCGTAGCAAAACGAGGGAGCAACGTCGGCAACTCGTTCTGGGGCTGCTCGCAATACCCGAAGTGCAAGACCACACGAAACGAGATGCCAGCATGACTGGTCGTTACATTCTGCTCTTGCTGGCACTTTCTGTGCCCGCGCACGCGCAAGACGACAAGCCGGTCGCCACGCAACTGGGCGAAGCCATGGCACCACTGACCAAGCGTGCTGCGGGTGTGTATACCGAAACGATGCTTGAGTTCATGGCAGGCGGTGATGGGCTCTTGGCCGAAGGTGCAAGGTCAGCCCTCAAGCAGCGCGCTAAACCGGCCGCTGGTACAGCGCTTAGGCCCATCAATGAATGCCTAAAGCCGGGCAACGTGATCGACGAAGACGTCCAGGCATGCGTAACCGGGGCAAAGGAAAGGACTTGGTAAGCAATACCCAAGGGACCGTAACACCGGCAGCGGGGTAGTCTGGAGATAACGCGTGGAAAAGGCTTCGCCGTTTTCCACCCTACGCTCTAACCCCCAACCCGCTCATTTTCCGCCGTGCCGAACGAAACGCTAGTGATGCTGGCAGGCCGCGATTCGAAATCTAACAGCCCTCGACAGTGCTTAAGCCCAAGTTCCGTGAACAAGGGCTGGTTAGCCAAGGCCATCAAACAGATAGACTGCGGCCCGGTTCAACAGCACAGGGAAGATTTTCATGGGGACGGACACCCTCAAAGACACGGCCTACCCAGTCGATCAGGGGTGGGATCTGGACACCGGCTGGAAGCCTGACAGCACCGGCAGCCGCGATTCAAGCTGGCTGCCTGATCATGGCTGGGGCCGCCAGGCTGAGATGCCGAAGATCAAGCCAGGCAACGGCGGCGCCTCCTTTGCCGCCTGGGAGCAAAAGATCGAAGCCGCTCCAGAACAATCGGATTGGCCGCCGCCCGATTTGCTCAAGCTTCCCGAGGCCCTTCCGCCCGGCTTCTACAGGGTGCCGCGCAGCATGTCCGGCGAGCAGGTGCTTGCCAGGCTGTTCGCCGACGCGCCGCACAAACACCTGGTCAATCGCATCAAGGCGCTAAATCCGACCTTTGCGAAAGGCTTCAAAGCCGGAAAAATGTTCGTCCTCGGCAACCTGATCAATCCAGCCGCTTGTTCACGCGAAGAAGCTGACCTGATGGCTGCCGCCGCTGAGGTGCGCGCGGCTCTGGAGCCATTGAGCGAGAACGAAGCCAATTTCATGGCCGACCATCAAGCCGAAATCGCTTTGATGGTCGGCGGCGCAAGCGGGTCGCTGGGGCTCGGCACCGACGTGCTTGGGAACGGCTTGAAGCAAATCGAGAACACGCTGCGCGATATCGAATACCTTCATCAGCGCGAGTTCGCAGCGCATGGTCATCTGCGCAGCCAGCAATTCTTCACGTCCCGTCAACAGCTGTACCGCCAGCTCGACAGTCAGCTGAAGGCGACATTTCTTGGCAAGCAACTGGGCCTGGGTAACTACCCAACCCTGCGCCAGGATCTTGGTATTTCCACTCGTAGCTTGGTGCACCATTGGAGCAAAGGCGGCGCGCCAGGCCAGATACCCGGATACGCGACCCACATGAATGAAATTGCCAAGGCGGCGAAGTACCTCAAGAACGGCAGCTATATAGGTATTGCCCTAGGTGGTACGGCCTCTGTCTTGAAAGTTCAAGAGGTCTGTCAGGCTGGCGAAACCCAGGCGTGTCAGAAGATTCGATTTACGGAGACAGGGAGTTTTGCTGGAGCGCTGGGTGGTGGATCTGTCGGCGTCTGGATTGGAAGCGCCGCCGCGCCGGCCATCTGTGCAGCAATCGGCATGGGCTCTGCAGGTATTGGCGGGATGATTTGTGGCTTGGTTGTGGTTGGCGGCGCTTCGGCTGCTGGTGGATCAATTGGGGGTGATGGTGGGGAGTGGATGGGAGAGTTTCTATATGAGCAAACTAAACCATGACTGACTTTTGGAATTCGTGGTGGGCATTCGCTTTTATGCTGACACCCTTCGTTATTGGGTTATCTGGCGTAGCGATTGGTGTCTACATCGCTTGTAGTCGCCACTTCAACATCATGCTGTCAGCTCTTCCAAACAGTGCGTGGGCTAAGCAGCAGCACATCTTGGGAACAAGAAACTTTACTTCCCGTTTCTATCTGGTCGGGTCGCTAAGCGGAGCCTTACTTCTTTCGGATTTCAATGTTCGAAAAGGGGTGCTTGATGCCAACGACGTTAGCAACTTCCCCCCTCCGCTGCGCCGCCTTATGACCCTATCGACCAAGCTGGCATGTGTCGGCATGGCATGGCTGTGTCTTGCGGTTGGCCTGCTAAAGCTCACTGGAAATTGATGACGGGGGCCGGCCATCCGGGCGATAACCAAAAGGAACCTGCCCGATAGACTCGACATTGCCTGTATCAGCCCGTCACCTCACACAACCCACCCGGCACCTTCATCACCCACTCCCTCACCGCCTGCACTGCCGGGTCATCCTTCCGACTCTCGGGATAAACGAGATGAAACGGCTTGCCCTCCATCTCCGGCCCGAAGGGCTGCACCAGCCGCCCTGCCCTCAATTCATCCTCGATCAGCTGACGGCTCATCAGGGCCACGCCCTGCGCACCAATCGCAGCCGAGATGGCATGGGTTTCGTCGGAGAAGACCAGCCCGGCGCTGACGTCCAGCTCTGGCACCTTGGCGAGCTTTTGCCACGATGCCCAATGAATCGGCGCTGAGGTGGCGCCCCGTGCCTGGAAGTGAATGAGAGGATGGCTGGGCAGGTCGTTGGCGTCGTGCAGGCCTAGCAACGGGCTGCAGATCGGGACGAAGGTGTTGTCGATCAGCTTCTCGGCTACAAGCCCGGGCCAGCGGCCGTCGCCATAGCGGATGGCGATGTCGGCCGTAACGCCATCCAGCGCGACCGGTTCGTGCGAGGTGTGAAAGCGCAGGTCGATATCGGGGTGCGATTCCAACAGCAGGCACACCCAAGGCACCAGCCAGCGCACGGCGATGGCCGGTGTGGTGCTGAGCGTGATGGCTTGCCGGCACGGCGCGGCGCTGAGGCGTTCGACCGTGGTGCTGATGCTGTCGAACGCCGTTTCCAGCGTCTGTTGGAGTTCACGGCCCCCAGCGGTCAGTTCCAGCTTGCGGGGTTTGCGCACGAACAATGAGACGCCGAGCGACTCCTCCAGCGAGCGAACTTGGTGGCTGATCGCCGTGGCGGTGACGTGCAGCTCCTCAGCCGCCAGCTTTGCGCTCTCGTGCCGTGCGGCCGCTTCGAACGCGCGCAGGGCGGATAACGAAGGTAACCAGCGATGCGCCATGGCTGAGTTTTCCTCATGCGTAACGGGAAGAAATGGTCGTTTGTCGCCCACACAGCCTAGCCATAGCCTGAATTCAACGCGAACACAGATGAATTCAGTCACAGAGGAGACCCGTCATGACGCACCTACTGCACCTCGACGCCAGCGCCCGCCCCGGCGTCGCCGGCAAGGACGAGCATGGCTCGCACAGTCGCCACCTCACGCACCGCTTCATCAGTGGGTGGCTGGCCCACCGCGCGCAGGACAGCGTGACCTATCGGGACATTGGTCAGAACCCGCCCTCTTTCATCAACCACGACTGGATCGCCTCGGCCTTTACCCCGCCAGAGCGCCACGAACCCTGGATGAAAGACGCACTGGCCGAAAGCGACGAGCTGGTCGACGAATTGCTCGCGGCCGACGTACTGGTCATCGGTACGCCGCTGTACAACTTCGGCATGCCCGCGGCGCTCAAGGCGTGGATCGACCAGATCGTGCGCTTGGGTCGTACGGTAGGAATGGACGAAAGCCGGCTCCCGGATCCCTACGTACCCCTATTGGAGGACAGGCCGCGGCATGCCGTCATCCTCAGCGCCCGGGGCGGCATCGGTTTCGGCCCTGGCGGGGAGATGGCACACATGAACCACCTGGAGCCGAACCTGGTGACGGCGCTCAACTTCATCGGCATTACCCGCATCCATCAGATCGCAATCGAAGGGCAGGAAACCGGAGGCGAGGTGCTGGCTGCGTCAGTGGAGCAGGCGTTGCGGGAGGTGGATGCGTTGGTGAGCGAGCTTCAAGCGGCACTGAAGGCCGCTCCTGCGGGCCAGCCTCAGCGTCAGCGGGAACCCAGTTGACGCCGGTTCAACCGCGGAGATTTCAGCCTAGCCGGATTCGGCGTCGGCTTAGGCAAGCCTATACGTCACCTACCGACGTATAGGCTTGCGTTTAACGGTTACTTGCCTGCTTCGAGTTTCTTGGCAACAGCCGCGGTTACTTCGTTCAGGCCTTGCCTGGTTACCTTGGCCCAATCGCTGTCGGTCACGAACTGCATGCCGTCTTCCACTTCAGTCGAGATTTCCATCGGCGCTTGGCCGTTCGTCTCGATGACCAGGTTGGCTTTGTTGTTGACGGCGACATAAGCGAAGCCTGGCGAGAACCAGGTCCAGAACTCCTTGACGTGCACCTTGACGTGACGGGCGTCAGCAACTTGCCCATCCACGACTTGGTAACCGGCCTGCGTATAGGCATTGGCTACGGCAGTACCCACCAACTGGCTGACGGTACGGCCGGACGGCAACACGACGTCGCCCAATGCCTTGCCGTAACCATTCCGCTTGCGGGCATAGGCGCGTTCGGTGATTGAGGTGTCGTTGATCTCGCCGCCTTTGAGGGACGGGATATCAGCACTGCGTGGCTTGGCCTCGAAAGTCCGCTCGTCGAGCGTCGTGATAACCACTTTTTGCCCAGTCGCGGCCGCCAGTGCCGGGACGGATACATCGACGACCGAGCGGTTGGTGACGCAACCGACCAGGGTCACAGCCAGCACGGCCAACAGCGTCGTTTTGATTGAAGTTAGAGAGGCGGCGTTCATGTACGAGTCCTTGTGTAGTTGGCATTCCTAGCCACCGGAGTCGGCTGCCCCGATTCAGGCTGGGGTCTGACCACCAATGATGGCCGGGGGCCACACTACTGCCCTGCGATCCTTCCAGCAATGCCTAACCGGAACCGCACGACGGGTAGCACGGCGCGTGCCTACCCTGGCGCGCATCGAACGCGCTCGCCTGGCACGGATCGCCTTGCCCAGTACAATGCCGGTTTTGCAGCCGGCCCGGAGCACCCCGATGTTCACCCTCACCCACCTGAACACCCCGCCACCGGAATCGCTCAAGAGCCAGGTGCTGCAGATGGTGGTGGATTACCTCAGCGACATCAGCGCCGTATCGCTGCCGCCCAGCAATCCGCTGTACCCGCTCTATCAATACGTGGTCGGTTTAGAAGTGCATCGTTACCTGGACAGCATGGACGGTGCCCAGGCCGGCAAGCCCGAACTGATCCTGGCGCTGGATGGGGATGATCCCGCCACGCTACTCGGCTTTGCGCTGTATCTGCCCTATGTGGACGACCCGGAAGCGAGCTCGCTCATCTATCTGGCGGTGAAGAGCAGCCATCGTGGCCAAGGCATCGGTAAGGCAATGGTCGTGGACATGGTGTCGCGTTTTCCCCATGCGGAGGTTGCCTGCGTAGCAGCCAAGGTGCCGTACTTCGAGGCGCTCGGCTTCATGCCGCTGGTCGCGCGCGGCCCGCAGGTGGTGATGAGTACGCGCAACCAAGCCTCGGATGGCGCGCTAGCGATCCAGGATTTGCAGCCGATCTTCCAGTCGCAGGAGGTGCGACAGATCCATACCTATCTCGTGAAGCAACAGGGCGCCGAGGCGCTGAGCGATGCAGAAAAAGACCGCGACCGCCTGCTCGATGAACTGACTCGGCAGGCCGAGCATCTCGTCCAGACGCATTCGGGCGCCAGTCGCTTGCACTGACGGGGCGTCAACGCGCCCGCGCCCGCCAACATCCAATTTGCTGCCCGCGCGGCGCGAGACAGCACGCTGCTTAGATTTTCACGCACGCGAATATCGCGTTACCCGAAACCCCGTTCCACGGGACGATCCGGGTGTAGTCGTGCTCGAGCATGTGTACTTCGAAATACGGGGCCAGCAATGCGCCTAGCTCCGCGAAGCTCACGGCCACCATGGGGTGCTCGTCGCTCCAAACCTGGCTTTGATCGGCAAGCGTTCGCTCGATGCGCAGCTTGAGCCATTGTTGTTCGCCAGTGCCGGGGTAGTGCCAACCGGAGCTGAAGCTGAACAGGCCATCGGCATGGTCGGCGCGGTGAGAAACGAATGAGCGATTGTCGATGGCCTGTTTGTCGACCGCGTTGAAGCAGAAAACGCCGCCATCAGCCAAGGCCGCATGAACGCTGGCGATACAGCGCTTCAGCCGCTCGATACCCGCGCTGTAGTGGATTGAGTAAAGGAAGCAGGTAATCAGATCGACGGGCCGATCCACGCTGAAGCCACACATGTCCTGCAGGGAAAAACGCGCTTCCGGGCAGCGAATCGTGGCCCTGTCGAGCATGGGCTGGTTGATATCGAGCCCAGCACTTTCATAGCCCGCATCGATGAAATGCCGCACGTGCGGGCCCGTTCCGCACGCAAGGTCCAAGTGCCTGCGGCCGCCGTTACCGAACAGTTGTTGAAGCCGATGGATGCAGCCGCTCTGTGCGCTGTAATCGATATCCGCGCACATCAGGTCGTAATAACCCGACAGGTCGGTATAGAGGTGAATGCCGGGCATGGTGACCTGAAGTGGCCGGGTTTGGGGGGCGCGCATCATATCCCGGCATGAGCCCTCACAGACCAGCGGCTGCCAATATTTCGTTGGTAGAGTTCGAGGCGCCGCCGGCCTTGAAAACGACACAGACCCGTTGATACCAGCGCTGCCGTTCGGAGCAGCCGACGGTGGTCACGATCAGCAGGGCTCGTTTGCCCTTTCGAACCTGGCCGTAGCCGTCCCCTGCGTACACAGGCGTGTCGCCGGGCGTTGCAACCGAACATGGACACAGCCCCCCGATCGCCCCCTGCTTTGAGGATCGAGACATCGAAACCCACCCGAGCGGGACTGCAGCATCCGCGCCTGCACCCTACGCGGGCTGGCCGATTCGGGTACTGGCTGCACGCGCGAATCGCCAGCGCAATCTAACGCCGCCGCGACGTTCGTCTTGGCTGCAACTCATCCAGCGCGCCCGAGTGCTGCCTCGCCCATTCGTAGATCATCTCGATAGGCTCGACCATCAACTGACCCAGCGGCGAAAGCGCGTAGCTCACCGCCGGAGGGACTGACTCGAGTGTGTGGCGCTCGATCAGGCCACTCTCTTCTAGCTCGCGAAGCGTCTGCATCAGCATTTTCTTGGAGATGCCGGGCAGGCTTCGGTGCAGTGCGCCGCTGCGTGCCGTGCCGTCGTGGCGCGCATGGAGGGTGTGCAGGATCATGCTCGTCCACTTGGTGGAGAAGAGTTCCAGCACCCGTCTCGGCGCGCAGTCTTCCTGCCATTGTTTTTCGTCAGAGCCCGGTTGCATGGGGAATGGTCACCATTTGGTGCCGACTTGGATCGGCTTTTTCGAGTGGGTAAGGTGCAGGCCAGTTTCGTTTTGTGGGGGTTCGAAGATGGCAAATCAAGCATTGGTGGTCGGGGCGAGCGGTATCGTTGGCAGCGCGGTGTCTCGCCTGCTGGTCAGTGAGGGCTGGGCCGTGGCGGGGCTCGCGCGCCGCCCTAGTACCGGGCTGGGCATCACGCCGATCAGCGCGGACCTGCTCGACCCGGCCGCGCTGACTGCAGCGCTGAGCAGCGTTTCTCCGACGCATGTCTTTCTCACGACCTGGTCTCGCCAGGCCAGCGAAGCGGAGAACATCCGCGTCAACGCGCAAATGATCCGCAACGTGCTCGATGCTGTCCGCCCTTCGGGCTCGGTGCGCCATGTCGCGCTGGTGACGGGCCTCAAGCATTACCTTGGCCCGTTCGAGGCCTACGGCAAGGGCTCGCTGCCGCAGACGCCGTTCCGCGAGGAGCAGGGCCGGCTGGACGTCGACAACTTCTATTACGCGCAGGAAGACGAAGTGTTTGCGGCAGCGGCGCGCGACGGCTTCAACTGGAGCGTCCACCGCCCGCATACCGTCACAGGTGTCGCCGTGGGCAATGCAATGAACATGGCCACGACCTTGGCGGTGTACGCCTCCATTTGCCGGTTCACCGGTCGGCCTTTCCGCTTCCCCGGCTCCGAGGTGCAGTGGAACAGCCTGACCGATATGACCGACGCCGACCAACTCGCGCGCCACCTGCGCTGGGCCTCCACCACCCCGGCGGCGGCCAACCAGGCATTCAATATCGTCAACGGCGATGTGTTTCGCTGGAAATGGATGTGGTCGCGCATCGCCGACTGGTTCGGCATCGAGGCAGCGCCGTTCGACGCACCCGCCCCGCTGGAACAGCAGATGGCGGACGATGCGCCGATATGGGCCGACATCGCGCAGCGCTTCGGGCTGGCCGAAGCGGACATCGCCACGCTCATCTCGCCCTGGCACACCGATGCCGACCTGGGGCGCCCCATTGAAGTGGTCACCGATATGTCGAAAAGCCGCAAGCTCGGCTTTCTGGATTACCAGGCCAGTGACGAGGCGTTCTTCAAGGTGTTTGCCCGGTTGCGCGAAGACAAATTGATTCCCTGACGGGCTTAGGCGCTGCGGCCAGCGCTGCACAGAAGAGTCGCGCCAAGCGCCGCGATCAGGGGAGGACGCCACGCCAGCCATTGCAGCCTCGCATGACGCTGAAAGAGGCAGGCGGCGCCCCAAGAGGCGCCGCCGCAGCCTTACGCCGACAGCTTCTGGCTGAACTGATCGGCGGGTTTGCCGATGTCCATCCGGTCCGCGTTCATCACTTTATCCCAGGCTTTGACGAAGTCATGGACGAACTTCTCGTTGCCATCGGTCATGCCGTACACCTCGGCCTGGGCACGCAGTTCCGATTGCGAGCCGAAGATCAGATCGACGCGTGTCGCCGTCCAGCTGGGCTGGCGGGACTTACGGTCCAGGCACTGGAAGCGGTTCTTGTGCTCGGTGGCTGTCCACTCGTTCTTCATGTCCAGCAGGTTGACGAAGAAATCGTTCGACAGCGTGCCGACGCGCTGGGTGAACACGCCGTCCTGGCTGCCACCTGCATTGGTGCCCAGCACGCGCATGCCGCCGACCAGCACGGTCATTTCCGGCGCACTCAGACGCAACAGGTGGGCCTTGTCGACCAGCGCTTCCTCGGGCGCCATGAAGTTGGAGTCGTGGTAGTAGTTGCGGAAGCCATCGGCAGCCGGCCGCAGCGCCTCGAACGACTCGATGTCGGTCCACTTCTCTTCGGCGTCCATGCGCCCCGGTGTAAACGGCACTTTCACCTCGACCCCACCTTCCATTGCGGCCTTCTCGATGGCGGCGCAGCCGGCCAATACGATCAGGTCTGCCATGGAGACTTTCTTGCCACCACTGGCCGAGCCGTTGAAGTCGCTCTGAATCTGGCCGAGCTTCTCCAGCACCTTGGCCAGCAACGGCGGGTTGTTGATCTCCCAATCCTTCTGCGGCGCGAAGCGGATACGCGCGCCATTCGCCCCGCCACGCTTATCGGAGCCGCGGTAGGTGGAGGCCGATGCCCAGGCCACCGACACCAGGTCGGAGACCGAGAAGCCCATGCCCAGCAGCTTTTGCTTGAGCGACGCGATGTCCGCATCGTCGATCAGCGGGTGATCGCACTCGGGGATGGGGTCCTGCCAGATCAACTGCTCTTTCGGTACCAGAGGGCCGAGGTAGCGTGCGATTGGGCCCATGTCGCGGTGGGTCAGCTTGAACCAGGCGCGGGCAAAGGCGTCGGCGAATTCCTCCGGGTTCTCGAGGAAGCGACGTGAGATCGGCTCGTAGATCGGGTCGAAGCGCAGCGACAGATCTGTCGTGAGCATGGTCGGCTTGCGCTTCTTGTTCGGATCGAAGGGGTCGGGAATGATTTCCGGGGCGTCCTTGGCGACCCACTGATGCGCGCCCGCCGGGCTCTTGGTCAGCTCCCATTCGAAATTGAACAGGTTCTCGAAGAAGTAGTTGGACCATTTGACCGGGGTCTGGCTCCAGATCACTTCCAGGCCCGAGGTGATGGCGTGTGGGCCGACCCCCGTCTCGAACTTGCTGCGCCAGCCCAGGCCCTGATCCTCGATCAGCGCGCCTTCCGGCTCCGGCCCCATAAACGATGGGTCGCCCGCGCCGTGGGTCTTGCCGAAGGTATGGCCGCCCGCGATCAGCGCCACGGTCTCATAGTCATTCATCGCCATGCGCGCAAAGGTTTCGCGGATATCGATGGCCGCGGCCTTCGGGTCGGGCTTGCCGTTGGGGCCTTCAGGGTTCACGTAGATCAGGCCCATCTGCACGGCGCCAAGGCCCGGATGCAACTGCCGCTCGCCGCTGTAACGCTCATCGCCGAGCCAGGTGCCTTCCGGCCCCCAGTAAAGCTCTTCCGGTTCCCAGGTGTCGGCGCGGCCGCCGCCGAAGCCGAACGTCTTAAAGCCCATGGACTCGAGCGCGACGTTGCCGGTGAGGACGAACAGGTCCGCCCAGGACAGCTTGCGCCCGTACTTCTGCTTGATCGGCCAGAGCAACCGCCGGGCCTTGTCCAGCGCAGCGTTGTCAGGCCAGCTGTTGAGCGGGGCGAAGCGCTGCTGGCCGCCGCCCGCACCGCCGCGGCCGTCAGTGATGCGATAGGTCCCGGCGCTGTGCCAGGCCATGCGGATGAACAGGCCGCCGTAATGGCCGAAGTCGGCCGGCCACCAATCCTGCGAATCGGTCATCACTTTGTGCAGGTCGGCGATCACAGCGTCGAGATCGAGCGTCTTGAATTCGGCGGCGTAGTCGAAGTCACCCCCATAGGGGTTCGAGCGCGGCGAGTGCTGGTTCAGCGACGTCAGGCTGAGCGACTCAGGCCACCAGTCCCGGTTGGATGGGCGTTTGCGTGGCGCGCCGTCGCCATGACCGAAGGGGCAGCCACCACCCGCGTTTGATCCAGACTCATCATTCATCTTCGGTTCCTCACGTGATTGTTGTAAGTGCGGTCAGGCACCGCTCTACAAACCGTAGCATTCCGAGCGTGACTGAACAGAAGCACCCTTGGGCACCGAGACGCCTTGAAGCCCACCTCGGCGCAGCCGTATCCCCCGGGATCAGCGGGCTCGCGCGGCTTTGTGGGCCATGAAACCCGGCCGTTTGGATAAATATGAAATTTTCCTATCGTCGCGATAGGCGGCGCTGAACGACAGGCTTCTTGGGTAGCGTCACGGCTTTTAGCCGCTAGCCTGAACGGCGAACCCCTACGGAGCACCGCGATGACCACGTTTGAACTAGCAGCCCTGTACCGCGGCTACCTCGCCTGCCTGAACGCCCAGCACTGGAGCGACCTCGGCCGGTTCGTCCATGACGAGGTGCACTACAACGGGCAACGGATCGGGCTGGACGGCTACCGCGCCATGCTCGAAGCGGATTTCCGCGCCATTCCAGACCTGCATTTCGATCCGCAGGTGCTGCTCACAGAACCGCCCCATGTGGCGTGCCGCCTGTGGTTCGATTGCACGCCCGTGGGCAACCTGTTCGGCCATGCGGTCGCGGGTCGGCGGGTCCGCTTCGGCGAGAACGTGTTCTACCGGTTCGAAGATGGACGCATCAGAGAGGTCTGGTCGGTGATCGACAAAGCGGCGGTGGGCGAGCAGCTCCGCGCTTGAAGCGTTAGCCGGTGATTGCTGCAAGCCCGCCGGTGTGACGGCGGGCTTCGGGCTACTCGACTACAGCGCGTATTCGCGCAGGCCGGCGTAGAGGCGAGTCATCTCGTTGAGCTGGCGGAACATCGACTCGGCGTTGACTGCGACGATCGTCGGAACGAAATCCTTGGAGCTAAAGGCTTTGCTCGCGAACTTCCAGCGGGCGTCGGTTTTGCGCAGTGCTTCGGCGATTTCTGCGTTGGGTGCCCCGGCAGCCTGCAGTTCGGCCATGACCACGCCAAACTCCTTGACCGATGCAGAGAAGCGCTCATCCAGCGTCGGATCATCGACACCCCATGCACGGGCCATGTAGAACATCGCGGTCCGCTGCGTCAGGACGCGGTTCCAGCCGCTGCGGTTGATGGCGTGCGAGGCTTCGTCACCGTTGTGCTGCTCAAACAGGTCGGTCACTTCCTGCGTCTGCCGAACCAACTCCTCCGCTTTCGCCAGCACAGCCGGCGCTTGGCTCTTTTGCGGCGTTTCGCCAACCAGCGTCCGGTAGTCCGTCCAGGTGCGCTCAACCTGGGCCAGCGCGGTGCGGATGGCATCGTTCGGCGCCGCTGCCTTGAGCGTGGCATGGTGATCCTCGAACAGCGCAAGGCTCGAGGCGAACTGCTTGCTTGCTTCATCGACCTTCACGCCGGAGCCGATCATCAGGTAGTTCTTGGCAACGATCTGGCCCAGGGTGCGCTGCAGGCCGGCCATGTTCATCAATTCGAGCGGTGCCATCTCGGCCCAACAGGTCGTACTCAGCAAGCTGCAGCCGAGCAGCAGCACGCGGATCGTTTTCTTGATCAAGGGGACATCCTTTCTAATGGAAACAAGAGCACCCCGCCCGGGCGGGATGCCCCTAATGACGCCTGAAGGCGCCAAGGGCTGGCCATTTGACGGTACGGAGCTTTCTCGAACCTTGCACAGGTTTAATGCGCCGGGGCTTGAGGTTGGAAATGTGAACCGCTGCAATCTTTCCGGCTAGGCGAACTCCCCGGCATTCATAGCCAACCGCACCACAGGCCAACAGCTCTAACGCGGCCGTCCCAGCCCCGCAGCTAGACAACGCCGTTGGTCAGTAGCGCAGCCAACAATGCGAACCAGTACCGAATAGTTCAGGGCCCGCGCTACGAATGATGGCGATGTGACGCTAGACTCCGCCGCGCCCAAGGACGGCGAATCGCCGCTCGTACGAGCGCCTGCGACTGTCCACGGCACGCCATCGCTTATCGTAGAAATCAAGGAAGTCTGCATGTCCCTCTCCAAACTCCTCGCCGCCGGGTTTCTGAGCCTGGCGCTGACCGGCTGTGTGGCATTCACCCCCACAGGGCCAATCGGCCTACCCGAACACATCGTCGAGAACTCGATTCCAGCGGGCGCCCTGGTGAAGGAAGTTGCCGTTACCGACCCGAAACTAGATGAAAACCAGCGTCGCAATATCAGCAATACCCTCACCACGCAGATTGCGCGGCATGTTGAGCGCGGTGAGTACTTCGAGCGAGTCATTACGTTCCCGGCGAAACTAGGAGAGAGCGATGTCGAGCTGCAATTCGAATTCACATCGCTCAAGGGCAAGCGCACCCCGCATCCGGGCTACTTCCCAGGCGCGCTTCTGACCCTAACGGTATGGATTTGGGTGAACGGCCCTATCTACGTCGACAAATACGACCTGGCAGCCAACCTGACGATCAAGGATGCCGCTGGCAAGCAACTGGCTCTTTCTCAAAAGACGCTGCAGCTGAATCAGAACACTGGCCTATGGGATGCCGATTATTTCAATACGTCGCTCGGCGCTCGTCAGCTAACGCAACTGATTGAAGACTTACTCAAAGACGGCACTGAACAGCTGGCGCACTAACAAGGACGTTTCGTATGACCAAACTTTTATCACTACTGACCTTGCTGACCACCTTGGCTCTGCAGGGCTGTATGACGTATTCACATCACTCATTGCCTGAAGTCACGCCTTGGCCACCGGCCGAGCCGATAGAGTCCAAGCCAACAGCGTTCATCAAGGTGCAAACCCAGTATTCGTTGAACGGGACGCCCAAGGCCAGCACGCCGAACATGGCGTTGCTGGAGACGCTCATTTCACAAACGTTTACCGACAGCGCACGCTTCTCACGGGTTACGACCGAGCAGGAGCAGTCGGATGTTTACGTCACCGTGACGCTGAGGAATCAGGAGACGGGCAGCCTTGGGCTGGCCTTCTTGACTGGGGCGACGTTCTTCCTGGTGCCTGGCACGTTCGATAACAAGCTGATCATGGACATGACCTTTCGCGACGGCGCCGGCAAGAAGCTCGGAAGTGTAGAGCAGCAGGAAACGCTGACGACCTGGATGCATCTGTTCCTGATCTTCGCGATGCCGTTCAATGAGTCGGGCGACATGCTTCTGCGTGACTTGACTAAAGCCAATCTGGCGGAAGCGGCCCGCAAAGGCCTCATCTGACCTGTCGCAACCAGCAGCCTAGACACCGCTATTTGCAGCCATTCGGCGGCAGATAGCGGATCGTCACATGGGTTTCAACACCACTAATACAAATCCGGCGACGATCCCCGCCAGCGCGATAAGCCAGCCGATGCGATGGGCGCGGTTCTTTTCCGCTTGGCGGATGGGGTCCACCGGTTTTTTCTTTTTCACGGATACCTGCCTCTGGAATATGTGACCGGTGCGTAGGTTCGTGCCGGTCAGCCTGCAAGGGCGCCTTTTTAGGCTGGCTGGCAGGGAATGTCCAGAGAGGCCTCCGAGAAGGGACTAGAGTGACTTAACCGAGCGGGCTCTCGCCCGCGTTGGGTTCGTCCTTGGGCTCGGCCTCGGGTTTCGGCTTCTGGCTGCCCTCCTGCTGGGGCATGTCGCCGTATTCGTCGTAGTCCTTGGGCGTCAGGCCATCCTTGAGCGGATTGTTGGGGTCGGTCATGGGCTGATCCTCGTTGCGTGGAATACACCTTTCACAGATTAGGACGCCCTGCCGCATTCAGCGTTCGGCCAGACATAAAAACGCCCCGCACTCTCTCGAGGCGGGGCGTTCCGGTGTAGCTCGTTTACTGGTTTTGCATCACGGTAGCCAGGTTGCCGCTACCGCTTTGCATGATGAACGCCATGTTCGCCTGCATGTCGTTCTGCATGACGGTGGCTTGGTTGTAGGAGCCCCCTTCCTGCACGACGCTCGCGTACTGCTCGTTGCCGACCTGGTCGATGTCGATCGAGTTGTTCGATCCGCCGAACTGGAAGACGTCGGCCGCGTGCGCATCACCCACCTGCGCGACGTCGACACTGTGGAAGTCCCCGTCCGACATGCCCCAGATTTCATTGTCGTTGCCGTTCTGGCTGAAGTCGCCCGTGTTTTCATTGCCCATTTGAGTGAAGTACAGCGTGTTCGCCGAGCCGGTTTGCGTGGCGGTCAGATCGTTCCCATCACCCACCTGGATTGCAAACGCGGTCGAGTCGCTGGCGTTCGTCTGGGTAATGGTTGCGTCGTTATAGTTGCCGTACTGCTGTACATAACCCTCGTTGCCCTGGCCCCCGGTCTGCTTAACCAACGCGGTGTTCCAGTCGCCGACCTGATAGGTGCTCGCCAGGCTATCGGTCTCGCCATACTGGTCGGTGCTGGCCTGGTTATTGTTGCCGCTCTGGTACTGCGTTGCCTCAACGCTGGTCGAATGCTGCTGCGACACGCTCGCGTTGTTGCCAGAGCCGTTGGTCTGGGTTTGCTCGGACAGCGAGCTACCAGCCGTAGCGAATTGCTTTGCATACAGCGTGTTGTAGCTGGAGGAGTCGGTCTGGGTCTGCACGGCTTTGGCAAACGAATCAGTCTCCTGGTAGATCTCGACCGTGCCGTTGTCGCCATGCTGGTACTGCTCAGCAACGTTTCGGCTGGTGCCGTACAGGCCGTTTTTCTGGGTGGCGGTCGCGATATTGCTGTCACCGGTCTGGATCTGCCTGGCGGTGTCGAGATCGGCGAAGGCCTGGGCAGCGAACAGCGTCAGGATGGCGGCAGCGAGCGGTTTGATTTGGAACATGAGGCAATCTCCATGATTTTTAATTGGCTGTACTTCCTTACCGCACGGGAGATTCCCGTGCTTTTGCATGGGCCCAGGCAAACCGGATCCCATGCAAGACGGGCACAGCTATAAGCCCGACTTCGATGGCACACCGTGGCCGGTGCGCGACTCGACGGCCTGTACGCGACACGTACGGGATAGCGAGTTGAAAGGTTGACGCGCCGCCGATACTGCGACGATGGATTGCCCGGCTAACGAGGCGAGAGGTGGGCCCAGGGCGCTGCGTGTCGGGAGGGATGAACGAGTTGATCAGCCGCTGCATGGAGCGTCCTGGCGTCCGTTGTCAGGGTTGTGATCTTGCGCAAGGTTTTGCGCAACAGAATCCATCCAACGAGCGAAAACGCGTGGTGCGGGGGTGTGCAGCCTGGAGCGAGGGTTAGTGGCCGCCGAATGTGGCGGTCCAGTAGATGCCGGCATCGCTCTGAGGATCGACCGCATACGCCGCGCCGAGCTCGGTGAACGCGGGGTTCATGAGGTTGGTGCAATGGCCGGGGCTGGCCAACCAGCCTTCGACGACATCGCTGGAACGATCCAGCGCGGCAGCGATGTTCTGCCCCACCCGGGCGCCAACGTAACCGGCCAGTTCTGCACGGTCGCCCGGCGTGCGGCCCTCCTCGTCGAGTGGCCCGAAGAAATTGCCGTTGGCCATCGCCCGGCTGTGGGTTTCGGACAAGTCGGCCAAGGTGGTATTCCAGCGCAGCGGCGCGGCGGCAGCAAACGGCACACCGCCACACTGGCGCGCCTGGCCGCGCGCGCGGTTGAGTTCATCGAGCAGCATCTGGCCTTCGGTCGGTGCGTCCTTCAGATGCGCGCCAAGCAGCGGGCGCGCCAGCACGATGCGCCAGTCGCGTCCCTCGCGGCTGACACCGATATCGGCGAACTGCGGATCGAGAACGACGCGGCAAAAACTCTCCCGCAGGACTTGCATCGCCGCCTGGGCGTCACGGGGGCCGGACAGACTGATCGCCTGGACGTTGACCATCGGGTAACCGGCACGCCCCAGCGCGCCCTGCAAGTCACCGGCCCCGGTGGCAGGCAGGATCAGGCGCACATCGAGGGCCAGCGGTGTCAGCTCCTCGCTCGAGTCTTCGCCGCAACGCTGTACCTCGCTGCGATAGGCGTTGATCGACTCGACCAGCTGCGTCTCCTCTCCCGCTGCCCTGGCGAGGCTGCTGCCAACCGCAAGCGTGAGCAGAAGCAGGAACGAGGGAAACGCGCGCATGTAAGGCCTCCAGCAGTACCCAGGTAACAGGGCGAAACGCCGAAGATGCACCGTCCGGCAGTGCTTCGTCGAGCCCTGATTGAGCGAAAGGTGGTTGCGCAGGCGCTGCAAGGGCCTTGCGATTGCCATGCGGTCGCATTTTATAATCGTTCTTATTTGCAGGCCTCTCCCAATGTCCGCACCGGCGCTTCGCCAGATCCTGGCGATCGAAGACGACCCCGTTCTCGGCAATCATCTTAAGACCGCATTGGAAGGGCACGGCTTCAACGTAACCCTGGTCGACGACGGCACCACCGGGCTGGCGCTCGCCAGCGAGGCCGACTATGACCTGATCCTGCTCGATGTCATGCTACCCGGCGTGAGCGGGATGGAGCTGTTGACCAGGCTGCGCGCACACCGGTGCACGCCTGTTCTGATGATGTCCGCCTTAGGCAACGAAGCGAACCGCATCCAAGGCTTCGATAGCGGGGCCGACGACTATCTTCCAAAGCCGTTCAGCCTCGAAGAATTACAGGTTCGTATCGCTGCGATCCTGCGCCGCGTAAGTTATGAGCGGAGCGCACGCAACCAGATCCCCGCTGCCAACGACGACCTGGTGTGGTTCGACGATCCGCGCAGCGACCTACGCTACGAGGGGCGCTGGATCGGGTTGACCGCGACCGAGTTTCGGCTATTGAAAGTGCTGCACGAAGCCAGCGGCGAGGTGCTGAGCAAACCCTTTCTCTACCAGCAAGCGTTGCGCCGGGGCTACTCCCAACATGACCGCAGCCTGGATATGCACATCAGCAACATCCGTCGCAAACTGGCGCGCAAGCAGGTCGCGCTGAACCTCGAATCGGTCTGGGGCAAGGGCTACGTGCTGGATCGGCCGGCCAGCTGATGCCCAACCGTCATTCCCTGTTCTGGCGGCTGGTGGTGCTGGTCGCCGGTTTCTGCCTTGCGATGATCTGGGCCAGTGGCTATGTCAGTCGCAAGATCGACCGAAGCACGTCCTATCTATCGGCCGAGGCGCTGGAGGTGCTCGCTGGCTACGCGGAAGAGGCCGCCGCGGCGCTCGCGCAGGGCCCGCAGGTACTCGCGCGCTGGCGCGAGCAGGTCGAGGCCCGCGAAGCGAGTTGGGCGGTGGTCGTGGACGCGAAGCTGCAACCGCTCGGCGGCCAGGCGTTGACCGACGCTCAACGCGGCCAGCTGACGTTCGTCCGCCATTACGAATGGCCGATGAGCCGGCGTTACCAGGGGCTGCCGTTGATCTCCATTCCCATCGAAGGCACCCATGCGCAGCTGATCATGCGGCTGCCGGAACGCTTCCGGCCATGGCGCAACCATGCGTTGCTGACGGCAGGCGCGGTCTACCTGGCGCCGGTGCTCTTGTCCGTGCTGTTCTGCGCGATGCTCTATCGCCTGCTGGTCTCACCGCTCGATGCCTTGCGTCAGCAAGCCAATGCGCTGCGCGGCAACCGGCTCGACTCGCTGCTGCCAGCCGGGATTGCCGATCGCAACGATGAGCTCGGCGAACTGGGCCGATCGCTCGAATACCTTACGCGCCGGCTGCGCGACACCATCGCGCAACAGCAACAACTTCTGCGCGACCTTTCCCACGAGCTACGCACCCCGCTCAGCCGGCTGCGCGTGGCCTGCGAAAGCGACCTGAGCGCCGAGGAAATGCGCCAGCGTACCGATCGCGAAGTGACCTGCATGCAGCAACTGGTCGATAGCACCCTCGAATTCGCCTGGCTCGACAGCGAGCAGCCACGCTTCGAATGCGAGCCGGTGGAGGTGGCTGCGCTCTGGGACGTGATCAGCGAGAACGCCTGCTTCGAGGCCGGCTGGCCGCGCGAGCGCATCCGCGTTGACGTGCCGGAGCATTGCCGCGTGTTGGGGAACCTCAACGCACTCGCCCAGGCCATGGAGAACATCCTGCGCAACGCCATCCGCTACTCCCCGCCTGACGGCTCTGTGCGCCTGACTGCACACCCTGAGCCGGGCTACTGGCGCCTGTGCATCGCCGACCAGGGCCCCGGCGTACCCGCCGCACAATTGGATGTGATCTTCCATCCCTTTGCCCGACTCAGCGCCGCCCGCCCCGGCGGCGACGGTTTCGGCTTGGGCCTGGCAATCGCTCGCAGCATGGTGTTGATGCAGAGCGGCGATATCTGGGCCGAAAACGGCGAGCCCGGCCTGCGAATGAACATCCGCCTTCGAAATGTATAGATTGTAAATGCGCTTTACTCTCAAATGAGAATAAATAGCATTAGCGCCACTCAGGGCAACTGCCCTACCCGGCTACGTCCGGTTCGGACTGGCGTAACGCTATTCATGGAGGCAGGTGCAATGGTGATTTTCAATCGGACCCGGCTGGCTTGTGCAATCGCGCTGACGATTTACGTCAGCGTGCCAGCTAAGGCCGAGGACGCGATCAAGTTGCAGCCCACCACGGTGGTGACCGCTGCCGGTTACGAACAGAACATCGCCGAGGCGCCCGCGAGCATCTCGGTCATCACTCGCGAGCAGCTCGAGGAGCAGTCCTACACAAGCGTGATCGACGCCATGAAAAACGTACCAGGCGTCTACGTGTCCGGCGGGGGCAATCAGCAGGAGATCACCATCCGCGGTATGGGCAGTGAATATACGCTGGTGCTGGTCGATGGCCGTCCGATTTCCGCCGGTCGGCAGACCCAGACCAACGGCACCTCAGGCGGCAAGCAACAACTGGCGCTTCCGCCACTGGCAATGATCGAGCGGATCGAAGTCATCCGCGGGCCTATGTCGTCGCTCTATGGGTCCGAAGCCATGGGCGGCGTGATCAATATCATCACCCGCAAGTCGTCCGGCGAATGGGCAGGCACCGTCCGGGCCCAGAAGATGTTCTCCCAGAACGATTACAACGAAGACGAATACCACACCGAGCTATTCGCCGGCGGTGCGCTGATCCCCGGTCTGATGGGACTGCAGCTGAGCGGCGCCTACACGCACACGTACGAAAGCGATTACGTTGGCGGCGAATCCTTCAACTCCGGCGAAAGCAAGCCGGAGGCTCGCGAAAGCAACCTCGGGGCGGACCTGTTCCTGACACCAACCGACGCCGACCGGATAACGCTGGGTTATCGCGAGGTCACGCAGAAATCCCGGCATACCGCCGGCAAGAGCACCCCCGTCACCACCACCCTGCTCGAGGGTCAGGCGTCGACGAACCGTTTCGAAAAAGAGGTCTGGACGCTATCGCACGACGGCAATTACGGCAACCTTCTGCTCAACAGCTACCTCCAACGCGACGTGTCCGAGCGCGTGCAGGAGCTATCGATGAAAGAGACCGTCAATCTCTTCAACACGCAAGGCACCTATTTCTGGGGTCCGCATACCCTTACCTTCGGCGGCCAATATAAAGACGAGGGTTTCGTCAACGGCCAGAACGTGCTCTACAACGAAGGAATCACCGGTGGCGTAAGGGAGGCGGATCGCTGGCTGGCGGCCATTTACGGTGAAGTGGAATGGGGCGTCACCGATGATTTCGCAGTGACCACAGGGTTGCGCTACAACGATGACGAGTTTTTCGGCGGTTATCTGTCCCCCCGCGTTTACGGTGTATACAGTCTGACCCCCGCCCTGACCCTGAAAGGCGGCGTGTCGACCGGCTACAAGCAGCCCTCCCTCACCCAGGCTACCGAAGGCTTCGGCGGGCGTACCGGCGGCGGCGGCTCGCTCAATGTCGGCGCCAACGGACAGGCGCTGCCGCGGGCACTGAGCATCGGTAACCCCGACCTAGATCCTGAAACCAGCACCAGCTATGAAATCGGCTTCGTGTTCGACGATAGGTCGATCGGCCTGGGCACCAGCGTCATGTTGTTCCATACGATTTACAAGGACAAAATCGCTGAAGACCGTTACTGCACAAGCCCTAACGCCGCCAACAACAACGACGTTGCCAACTACGCGTGTAACTTCGGCGGCAACAACTATTACTTCCTCAGCACGACCCGCAATATTGACGAGGCTGTCATTCAGGGTGTCGAGGTAACGCTCGATTACGCCATCACGAACGACCTGACCTGGATGAGCAGCTACACCTTCACCGACTCGGAACAGAAGACCGGTGAGTTCAAGGGCGAGCCGCTCAACAAGCAACCCCGCCATATGTTTAACACCAACCTGGACTGGCGCCTGACGGACAAGCTCAACCTATGGTCGCAGTACAACTACCGCAGCCGAACCTCGGATTACCTGAGCCGCACCAGCATGAGCGAAGGAACGCCGGGCTATGGCTTCGTCGACATCGGCGCAGTTTATGAACTGACCCGAAATGTCGACCTGACCGCAGGCGTGTACAACGTGGCCAACAAGGAAGTGACCAATGATGACTACGAGGTTGTGCTCGACGGACGCCGTCTGGTCGTGGGCATGACGGTCGACTTCTAACGCTCGGATGCGCTGACGGCGCAGCCTGACCGGCGCGTCACACCGCTTCGGATTGACTGCCCGACCGCATGGTAAAGCCAGCGTCGGGCGTTTTCGTATGACCTTCAGCTGTTTCCCAGCGGGAGCCTGTCGTGACTCGTTCCGTATCGCAATCGAGAAGTACCTGGCCTGACATCGCCGTTCGTACCGCCCTCGCCATTTTTGGCGGCTACGCCTTCACCTATGCATTCACTGCCGCTCTGGCGCGAGTGCTGCCGATAGGCCCCATGGACGCGCTGACCATCGCCTCGCTGCTTTCGTTCGTGGTCTACCTGACGTTCATTCTCTGGGCTTTTGCTGCGGCTTCGCTACGACGCGTGCTGATCGGCGTATGCGTATCGCTGCCACTGGCGGCTATCGGCTTCTGGCCACAGCTGGTGGAGGCCATCAAATGAAAGGCAGTCTGACGCAATCCATGTCCTGGCTGCACACCTGGTGCGGGCTCCTGCTTGGCTGGGTCCTGTTCGCCATTTTCCTGACCGGGACCCTGGCAGTGTTCGACAAGGAGATCAGCTGGTGGATGCAGCCTGAGCTCACCGACCACAGCCCATCGCCTGCGGCGGCCGCCAATCTGGCACAGCGCTGGCTGATGGAAAATCATCCGGACGAATCGAATTGGAACATCAGCCTGCCAACCGATCGCTCACCCGATCTCAGCGTGTCCGTGGGCGAACGCCGTCGTGGCGCTGGCAGTACGCAGCTGGACCCACTGACGAGCGAGGTGATCGAACCTCGGGAAACCGTTGGTGGTAATTTCTTCTTTCGCTTTCATTACACGCTGCATATGCCACGCAACGTTGGCGTCTGGGCGGTGGGCATTGCTGCGATGGCGATGCTGGTGGCGCTGATCACGGGCATCATCATCCATAAGAAGATTTTCAAGGAGTTCTTCACTTTCCGCCCCGCCAAAGGCCAGCGGTCATGGCTCGATGGCCATAACGCCAGCGCTGTCCTGCTACTGCCGTTCCACCTGATGATCACCTACACCGGCCTGGCAATCTTTTTCCTGGTCTACATGCCGGCAGCGGTCGACGCGCTCTACGACGGGGATCGCCAGGCCTATTTCCGCGATGCCCAGCCAGCCCGCGCCGCTGAGCAAGGCCAGCGCGAGCAGCAAGTCCCCCGTGGCGATCAGGCAATGCGTAACGAACCGGCGCCGCGCGGCGGGCAGACGGCACGTGGCGAGCAAGGCGGTCGCGCCGAGCAGGCGCCTCGCGGTGACAGTCGTGGCGCCCGACCGGCGGCGGCACCGGCAGCGCCTTTGCTTGCGCTGGGCGAAATCGTCAGCCGGGCCGAGGCACATTACGGCGAAGGCATGATCGGCGGCTTGGCCGTGAGCAATCCGGGCCGGGCCAACGCCCAGGTCACGGCGCGTCCCGTACTGGGCAACCGTATCGAACTGACGAAGGGCGAAGGCATTCTTTTCAGTGGTGTCACCGGCGAGCTGATCAAGGCGCCAGAACCGTCACGCACCAGCCAGCTGACCCAGCGGGTGATGGCGGGCCTGCACTTCGCGCAGTTCGGCGGCTATCCGATGCGCTGGCTGTACTTCGTTTGTGGCCTGGTCAGCTGCGCGATGATCGCCACGGGTCTGGTGCTCTATACCGTCAAGCAACGCAAGCAGACCAAGGCCAATCCGCATTTCCTGCGAGTCGTTGAAAGCCTGAACGTGGCCGTGGTCGCCGGGCTTTCCCTGGCCTGTATCGCCCTCTTGTGGGCCAATCGACTGCTGCCGGCAGAGTTGGCCGGCCGCCAGGATTGGGAGCTGCGGATCTTCTTTGGCATCTGGGCCTTGAGCTGGGTGCACGGTTGGGTCCGCAAGCCGCTGCCCGCCTGGCGTGAACAGTTGTTCGCAGCCGCCGTGCTGGCGCTCGGTCTGCCATTGCTCGACCTGGCAGGCGGCCACCTGACACTCGACAGCATGCGCCTGTCCCTCGCGGCCAGCGTGATGGCGATGGGTCTGTCGCTGGCGTGGACAGCCTGGAAAATCCCCAAGGCCGTCGCCGCCCGCAAGGCGCGGTCCACTTCTCTCAGCCGTCCGGTTCCAGGAGCCTCGTCATGAACGGTTCAGCACTGCTTGCCAGCCTGGTGCTGGCCTATGCCGGCATGCTGGGTTTCTGCCTTGGAAAAGAGCGCCACTGGAAACAGCTGGTCAACCCGCGAATACCTGCTCGGCTTCGTCGCCTCTGTGTTCCGGCTGGCAGTCTGCTGCTCGGCCTTGCCGTGTATGTAGCCGGTCACGTCTGGCCCACCGGCATGGCGGTGGTCGCCTGGTTCGGCCTGATCTCGCTCACTGGCTTTGCCCTGCTGATGCTGATTCCCTATGCGCCCCGAATGGCGACAGGGCTACCGCTGGCCGGTGGAATCATATGGGCCATAACAGTGCTGGTTGGCTGACCTGCTCGACTCGCAGCGATTGGCCAGGTCAAACGGCAGTCAGCGGATGCAGGCCGGAGCAGCCGACTGCGCGGGACTTACCGGCGTTACCCGGACGATCTGATGAACGAAACGCTCCCCTACCGCTCCCCGGCCTGCCTAGCGTTAGGCTCACGGCGGCTGCAAACTTTTTGTTGATAACGTCCACTAATCATCACCGAGGCCAATCAAGCCCATCCACTGATTGGCCACAGCTAAGCACTTCGGAGGCTTCGATGGACGATCGTGTCAGGTCCGTGTTCGACCAATACCACAAGCACCTGCAAGACGAGCGCGAGCAGCGCCTAGCTGGTCAGGCGACTAACGCCGACTGGCGCACCCATGCATTTCTCGCGGTCGGTCCGGATACCGGGCAGTTGATCAACACGCTGGTTCGCAGCCTCGATGCACCCAATGTACTCGAGCTGGGCACCTCCTTCGGCTATTCGACGCTCTGGCTTGCCGAGGCGGCGCAAGCCAGTGGTGGCCGTGTCGTGACCATGGAACTGCACCAGCACAAGTCCGACTTCGCCCGCGACATGGCCGAAAAGGCAGCCCTGGCGAGCGTCATCGATTTCCAGGTAGGCGATGCGCTCGATTTGATCGACGCCATGCCAGAGCGAATCGATTTCGTGTTGCTTGATCTATGGAAGGATCTTTATGTGCCTTGCCTGGAGCGGTTTTATCCGAAGCTCAATTCCGGCGCGATCATCGTCGCCGACAACATGATCCGCCCAGGCGGGGAGCGAGCCGCGAGCTACCGCCAGGCCATCGCCCGCACGCCGAAGTTGAGCAGCGTGCTGCTACCGGTGGGCACGGGGCTCGAGGTGAGCCGCTTCGACAGCTGAGTGCAGGACGCGACAGAGGCGACATCGCCGGTTGGCTTGGCATTGCAAGGCCAAACCAACCGGCAACCAGAACGACCTGCTGTTGACGGCCAGGCAAAGCAGGCGAAGGGGTAGCCGATTCAGGCAAGGCCGGAGCCTTGCCTGGATCGGATGACGCCGTTACCAGTTGTAGCTGACCTTCGCCGTGATCTCGCGGCCCGGGTTGTAGTAATCCGCGGTGCCCGAGCCAACCACATGCTGCTCGTCGAACAGGTTGCTGACATTGACGGCCAGATCGGTGCCCTTGGCTATTTGGTAGTTGAAGGCGGCATCGAACAGGGTGGCGCTATCGCTCTTGCCGGTGTCGTTGAAGGTGCCGAAGTAATAGGAACCGACATAGCGAGCGCCAAGGCCTACGCTGACATCCGTTCCGGGCACGTTGTAGTAGCTCCATAGCGAGGCCGAATGCTTGGGCGCGGAGACGATCTCATTACCCTTGATCGATACGACCTCATAACCTGCCCCTGTCCAGGACTGCACGGCGCCGCGAAGCACTTCGGTGTCCATGTATGAGTAGCCACCGATAAGCGACAAATTTTCCGTCAGCTCAGCCTTCGCTTCCAGATCCAGGCCACGCACGCGCTGTTCACCCACGGTCTGCTGGTCGATGACACCATTGGACTGCACCACCGCAACGGCGATGTCCTCTTGGGTCAGGTCGTAGACCGCTGCTGAGAAAAGGGCATTCATACCGGTGGGGGCATACTTCACACCAATTTCATACTGCTTGCCCCGTTCGGGAACCACGCCAACTTCAGGCGGGGAAACAGACTCTACAACGCTGATATAGGTGGAAACCTCGTCATTGACGATATAAGTCAGGGCACCGCGGAAGGAGTTTTCCGAGAAGCTGTCTGAAGTCTTGGTACCGGCAAGGTAGTCAGTCTCCGACACGTCCATCGAATCATTGCGCATGCCGAACGTGACAATGAAACGCTCATAGAACGACAGGTTCTGCTGCAGGAAAACGGACTTGATGGTCGTGTCCAGGTCCCTATCCTGATAGACGATTGCAGGCGATACGCCACGATATACCGGATTGGTAACGTCGATGGCATCGGCGGAGCCATAGACGGACACGTTCTCGGAAGAAGAATCAAGATACTCCACACCCACGATGCTGCTGCTATCGATGTCCCCGAAGCGTGCGTCGTACTGCAGCATCAAGTTGCCATTGAGCTGCTCGGCTTCGCTATAGACCCCCAGGTAACCACGGTCAACCAGGGTGCCGGTGCGCCCGGCGCTATCGTTGATATAGACATAGCCGTACGCATCCTCCAGCTCGCTATGGCGCAGGTTGCTGCGCAGCACGAAGCCGTTGTCGAAATCATGGCTGAAGGTGGCGCTGATATTGGTGCGCTCGACATCGTGGAAGTTGTACGTCGGCTCGCCGAAAAACTCATCGCGGTCGTATTCCCTGTCCTTGGGATAACCACCGCTATTGGGCGTGGTGTCCTGGCGCAACTGATCCACCACCAGCGTGGCCGAGGTGAACGCGGTCGGCTCCCAGGTCAAGCCACCCATCACCAGATGATTGTCGTCCTGCGAGTGGTCGTACTCGCGCTCGCTGTCTTGCGTTTTGGCGGTGAAGCGGCCGGCAAGGGTCTTGCTGTCATTGAGCGCATCGCCGACGTCGATCCCGACTTCCTTGTGGTCGAAGGAGCCGTAGGTCACATAGCCCTGGCCAAAGGATTCGAAGCGCGGCTTCTTGGTCACGAAGTTGACCGAGCCGCCCGGGTCCGCCGGGCCGAACAACGTCGAGTTGGCGCCACGCAGGATTTCTATCCGCTCGTACGCGAAGGGCTCTTCGCGAACACCGCGCATCGAGCCGAGAGTCAGGCCGTCACGGTAAGTGGTGGCCTGGAAGCCGCGGATCTGGAAATAGTCGTTACGGTCATCGGTGCCGTAGTAATCGGTGACCACCCCCGGGGTGTATTGCAGGACTTCTTCGGTGGTGCTGGCGCTGCGCTGCTCGATTTCCTTCTGGGTGACCACCGAAACCGAAGCAGGCGTGTTGAGGATGCTGGTGGGCACTTTGCCGCCCACCCAAAGCTCCTGCGCGACCACCGTGGCCGAGTCGTCGCCCGCAGAGGCGTTAGCGTTGACGATGATGGGCGCCAGGCGATACGGCTCGTCGCCGGCACCTGGCTCGGCTTCCTGCGCGTACACGCTCATGGTCGTACCAACCAATGGCGCGCAGCAGAGCACTGCTGTGGTGGTTCGCCGCCACGGCGCCTGTGTCCGGGCGCCCGATTTCAAAGCCGTCATGCTCGATTCCCCCTCTTCGATCAAGTGGTGGCTACTGCTCACCTTGTTTTTCTAACGTGAGCCTCCGGCTCGACGAAGACGGATAGTAATCAATCGCTAATGAGAGGTGTAATCATTTATTTCTAGAAATGGCAGTTCGCCACGAAAGCCCATCTGACGCGGGGGCTCGATCGCTCGGACAGCCGCCGCGCCGCCATACGCCCGGCGGCCAGTCCCAAAAGCTGCGTATGCCTTTACAATGCGCGCCTTTCGATCTGCACCCGGTCCGCGCCCATGTCCTTGCCCAAGCACCATCTCGAACTGCTCTCCCCCGCTCGGGACACCACCATCGCTCGCGAGGCCATCCTGCATGGCGCCGATGCGGTGTACATCGGCGGGCCGAGTTTCGGGGCACGGCACAACGCTGAGAACAGCGTGGCAGACATCGCCGAGCTGGTGACATTCGCCCACCTGTTCCATGCGCGGGTGTTCGTCACCATCAACACCATCCTGCATGACGACGAGCTCGAAGCCGCCCGCTCGTTGATCTGGCAGCTCTACGAAATCGGTGTCGATGCGTTGATCGTGCAAGACATGGGCGTGATGGAAATGGACATTCCGCCGATCGAGATCCATGCCAGCACCCAGACCGATATCCGCACCCTGGAGCGAGCGAAGTTTCTATCCCAGGCCGGCTTTTCCCAGCTGGTGCTGCCGCGCGAGCTGAACCTGCAGGAAATCCGCACCATCGCCGACGAGGTCGATTCGGCCATCGAGTTCTTCATCCACGGCGCGCTGTGCGTGGCCTTCTCCGGGCAATGCAACATCTCTCACGCGCAGACCGGCCGCAGCGCCAACCGCGGCGACTGCTCGCAAGCCTGCCGCCTGCCCTACACCTTGAAGGACGACAAGGGCCAGGTTGTCGCGTTCGAAAAACACCTCTTGTCCATGAAGGACAACAACCAGAGCGCCAACCTACGCGCGCTGGTCGATGCCGGCGTGCGCTCATTCAAGATCGAAGGCCGCTACAAGGATGTGAGCTACGTGAAGAACATCACCGCTTACTATCGCCAGCGCCTGGACGACATCCTCGAGGACCGCCCCGATCTGGCCCGCGCCTCCAGCGGCCGCACCGATCATTTCTTCGTGCCCGACCCGGACAAGACCTTCCACCGTGGCAGCACGGATTACTTCGTCACCGACCGTAAGATCGACATCGGCGCCTTCGACTCGCCGACCTTCACGGGCCTTGCCGTGGGCGAAGTGCTCAAGGTGGGCAAGCACGACCTCACCGTCCAGACCCGGGAGCCACTGTCCAACGGGGATGGCCTGAACGTGCTGGTCAAGCGCGACGTGGTGGGTTTCCGCGCCAGCGTGGTCGAGCCGCTGAGTCAGTTCGAAGAAGACGGCCAACCACTGTGGCATTACCGCGTCGAGCCCAATGAAATGCCGGCGGCGATCCGCCAGCTACGCCCGAACCATCCGCTGAACCGCAACCTTGACCACAATTGGCAGCAAGCGCTGCTAAAGACGTCTGCCGAGCGCCGCGTCGGCGTGCGCTGGCTGGCCAAGCTGCGCGCCGATGAGCTGGAGCTACATGTCACCAGCGAAGAGGGCGCCTACGCCACGGTTTCGCTGGCCGGCCCCTTTGGTGAAGCGAAGAAGCCGGAACAGGTGCCCAGCCAGATCGCCGACCTGTTGAGCCAGCTGGGCACGACCATCTACCACGCCGAAGAGGTGGACGTGGATGCACCGCAGGCCTTCTTTATCCCCAACTCCCATCTCAAGGCCTTGCGCCGCGAAGCCATCGAGGCGCTGACCGACGCGCGCGAGGCCATCCGCCCGCGCGGCGCGCGCAAGCCGGTCAGCGTGCCACCGCCGGTCTATCCCGAATCGCACCTGTCGTTCCTCTACAACGTCTACAACGAGAAAGCCCGGGCCTTCTATCACCGTTATGGCGTGCAGCTGATCGATGCGGCCTACGAGGCCCACGAGGAAACCGGCGAAGTGCCGGTGATGATCACCAAGCACTGCCTGCGCTTCTCATTCAACCTGTGCCCGAAACAGGCCAAGGGCGTGACCGGCGTGCGCACCAAGGTCGCGCCAATGCAGCTGGTACATGGCGACGAGGTGCTGACCCTGAAGTTCGACTGCAAGCCCTGCGAGATGCACGTGATCGGCAAGATCAAGGGCAATATCCTCAACCTGCCGCAACCGGGCAGCGCCAGCAGCGTGGTCGGCCAGATCACCCCAGCTGACCTGATGAAGACCATCCGCAGCAAGCCGGCGCATTAAGGTCAGGCGCGCCGCGGCCCCGTCCCGGCGCTTCGGCCGAATGAACTTCCGCCCCTGGCGGTGTCTGCATGCGTGCCGGGCAGCACGGCACACCGCGCCCGGCTATGCTCCATCACCCAAACGCCTGCAGACAGGGATCGATCATGCTTCAAAGGCCAGCCCGTGGATTGACCGCTCTGTTCCTCGCCGCCGTGCTCGCCGGCTGCTCCACTCCTTTCAGAACCCCGCCGCCCACGTCTCCACCGCCTGCGCCTGAAACCGCCGCCGTTCTCGGGCAGGGCAAGGCATCGTTCTATGGCAACCAGCACCACGGCAAGAAGACCGCCAACGGCGAACGCTTCGACCAGGGAGCGCTGACCGCCGCCCACCGCACGCTGCCGTTCGGCACGCAGGTTCGCGTCGTCAACACCCGCAACGGCAAGAGCGTGGTGGTGCGCATCAATGACCGTGGCCCCTACGTGCGCGGGCGCATCATCGACCTCTCCAAAGCCGCCTTCGAACGCATCGCCAGCACACGCGCCGGCGTGATTCGGGTGCGACTGGAGCGAGCGGACTGACAGGTGGCGCGCCCGGTTCGCCAGTGCGTCGGGCGCGCGCGTGGAACTGGCTCAAACGCACCGCCCAGCGACGAGCGCGCATCAAGTATCTGCCGCCGACGCCGATAGCCCTGGCACGTCTACTCACCTTTCGGTGCACCATGTTCAACAGCCACCTCAAAAAACAACTCGAACAGCAAACAGCGGAACTGCTGCAGCTTCGTCAACTGCGCGAGCAGATCGAAGCGACGAAGCTGTCCATCACGCTGGACACGGAGCTCAGGATGAAGACGGTGAACAAAGCGTTCGCCAAGGCCCTCGGCTATCAGCCCGAGCAATTGACTGGTCGTGCCATGGCGGAGATTGTTCCCGCCTACGTGAAACAATTGCCCTGCTACTACAACTTCCGAGCAGCCGTAGCAAAGCACGACCCCATCAGCGACAACTACCGTTTCCTGGCCAGCAACGGCAACCTCGTCTGGCTGCACATCGAGTGGTATCCGATCCGCGATGCGCAAGGTGGGCTGCACCACATCAGCGGCTTCGCCCGCGAAGTGACACGCGAGCTGCAGATGGCCAAGGAGAACGAAGCCTTCATCAACGCGCTGTTGCGCTCGACCGCGGTCATCCAGTTCAACCTGGACGGCACCGTGGTCACTGCCAACGAGCAATTCCTGCAGGGCACCGGCTATTCGCTCAAGCAGATCGTCGGCAAGCATCACAGCATGTTCTGCACCCAGGAAGAGGCCAGCTCTTCGCAATACAAAACCTTCTGGGAAACGCTCAATCGGGGCGAATTCATCGCCAATCGCTTCAAGCGCGTTGACAGCCACGGCCGCGATCTCTGGCTGGAAGCCACCTATAACCCGGTGTTCGACGCCGAAGGCAAGCTCTGCAAGGTGGTGAAGTTCGCCAGCGTGGTCACCGATCAGGTCGCCCGGGAGCAGGAAGTGCGCGAAGCGGCGAGCATCGCTTATGACGTGTCCCGGCAGACCGATACGAGTGCTGAACGCGGCGCCGTGGTGGTCAAGGACACCGTCGCCACGATGCAGCGCATCGCCGAAGAGGTCGAATCAGCCACCCACGGCATCGAAGCCCTGGGCCAGCAGTCGCACCTGATCAGCTCCATTGTTCAGACGATTGGAGGCATCGCCGCGCAGACCAACCTACTGGCGCTCAACGCGGCCATCGAAGCAGCGCGGGCCGGCGAGCAGGGTCGCGGGTTCGCAGTGGTAGCCGACGAAGTACGCCAGTTGGCCGGCCGCACCAGCGCCGCCACCGAGGAGATCGTCAGCGTGGTACAGAAGAACCAGGCGCTCGTCGATGATGCCGTGCGCGAGATGGCTAACAGCCGCGAGCAAGCCGCTCAGGGCCTGTCGCTCGCCAACCAGGCGGGTTCGGTGATTGTCGAGATTCAGGACGGCGCCAAGCAGGTGGTCAGTGCGGTGGGCCGTTTTGCCAACGAGTTGAACTGACCGAAGGCGGCGTGCGTGGGGCGAACCTCATGCACGCCGTCAACTGCTCAAGCGACGCAACTGGCACGACGCTCGATTCACCGCCGCAGGCCTGGCCCCTCAGCCGACCGCCGGCTCGGCCGGACGGGCAAAGCGGTAGGTAGCGAAGCAGCAGAGCAGCACGCCGGCCAACGCCAGCAACCCACCAACGATGCCCACGTCCGCCAGGCCCAGGTGGCGCACCACCAGGCTGCCCATCAACGCGCCGCCACCAATGCCCACGTTATAGATGCCCGAGAACATCGCCATGGCGACATCCGTCGCGTCCGAGGCGAGATTCAGTACCTTGGCCTGCAGCGCCAGGCCAAAGCACATTCCGGCGATCCCCCAGACGACCACCAGCGCGCCGAGCAAAGCGCTGTCGCGCGAGGCAGGCAGCAGCAACAACAGACAGGCGCACATGATCGTAATCGCGGTGATCAGGAAGCCGCGTGGATAGCGGGTGCTGTAGCGACTGAACAGCATCGACCCGAGGATGCCGGCGCCGCCGAACAGCAACAGCAGCACCGTGGTGCGGTCGCCGCTTAGGTGAGCGATGGTCTGCGCGAAAGGTTCGATATAGGTGTAAGCGGTGAATTGCGCGGTGATCACCAGTGCTGTCAGCACATAGGTCGCGACCAACGCTGGCCGGCGGAACAGCACCGGCAGGCTGCGCAGCGAACCGGAGTTCTGGCTCGGCAGCAGTGGCAGCGTGCGCGCCAGGCAAATCACCACGAGGCTGGCGATGATCGCGATAGCGAGAAAGGTGGTCCGCCAGCCCAGCATCTCCCCGACCACACGCCCCAGCGGGATGCCCAGCACCATGGCCAGCGCACTGCCTGTCGCGAGCAACCCAAGCGCCTGCGCCTGCCGACCCGGCGGCGCCACACGCACCGCCAGGGACGCTGTGATCGACCAGAACACCGCATGCGCCAGGGCAATCCCGACACGACTGACCATCAGCATGCCGAAGCTCGAGGCCACGCTCGACACCAGATGGCTGCCGATGAACACCACGAAGACGAACATCAGCAAGGTGCGCCGTTCGACGTTGCGCGTCATCAGCATCATCGGCAGCGACATCAGCGCGACCACCCAGGCGTAGATCGTCAGCATCAGCCCGACCTGCGACGGCGGCATGTCGAACGAGCGACCAATATCGCTGAGCAAGGCGACCGGGACGAACTCGGTGGTGTTGAAGATGAAGGCGGCCAGGGCCAGTGCGACGACACTGAGCCAGCTCCCGCCGGTGGTGCTTTGGGTTTCGTTCATTCGGGCCGTTTTGAAAAGCAATGCCTTCGGCCGCCAGAGCCTCCCGAACGGAGGTCAGCGCGAAGGGCGGTGATGAAAAGGACGATGCGCCTGGAGCCCAACGACGAACTCTCCCGCCGCTTCGAGCAAGCGCGAGGACAGGTACGGGTTCGGGAGAAGTTTCAGGTGGCAGGTCTGAGCGGCGCGGATTCTACGCCCGGCGCGGGACGCTGTCAGGCATCGCGCAGCCCCGGCGACCAGCGGCGGCGACGCGGCGCCTGTAAGACAAAGCCCGTGCGGAACGCGCCACCCTTGAAGGACAGTCCCCTCGCCGAATGACGGTCGAAACGGGCAGCTGTGATAGCCATCTGGCCGGCCCGTGACGATGCGCACGGCCGACCAGCAGGGCGCGGTTTATTCGTTGAAATAAGCCCGTGCCCGGGCCACTTCGGCAGCGGTCGGCTTGTAGCTGATCCACTGGTCCTGCTCGTTCTTCTTGTAGCGCACCACCCCCGCCTCCACGTCGAATTCGTAGAACGGATAGACCTCGCGCAGGTTGTAGAACGCTGCCGGAGCGAAGAACAGGATATCGGCGGCCAGGTAGCCACCGTTGAACTTCAGGGGAATCAGTCCGTACATCGGCTCCATACCCTCACGCGTTGCGCGAAAGCGGTACTGGCCGAAGCTGGTGGTCTTGTAGGTCTTGCTGACCGGGTTCTTCAGCACCAGGGGTGCATCCTGATTGATTTTGACGGCCAGGTCGGAATCGGTGGCACGTAACGAGGTGGTGGCCGTGCAGGCGGACAGCAGCGCGGCGATCAGCGGCGTAGCGAGGCGTAGCTTGGTGTTCATCATCAATCCCTTGCAGGTGGTGTGGGTGTGGACGGCTGGAAAACCCGGCACGGGCCCGGCGGCCATCCTTGGCGGGGCGGGG
Organism: Stutzerimonas chloritidismutans; assembly: GCF_051486945.1. Classification (GTDB taxonomy): domain Bacteria; phylum Pseudomonadota; class Gammaproteobacteria; order Pseudomonadales; family Pseudomonadaceae; genus Stutzerimonas; species Stutzerimonas chloritidismutans_B. Next base: position 1,151,170 of record NZ_JAHVDX010000001.1, read on the forward strand.
CGGGACTATAGGATCAAAGCAAGCAATAGCCAAGTGCCACTATCCTGGAAAGCCACGCTTCCGACGGTCGGTCCTCTCTACCCCGCTCGGCACCCGACCGAAACTTTCCCGGCGGGTATCAGCCGTAACTAGACCGACCCACCCACCTGGAGCAGTCATGGCCTACCCCAAAATTCCCGCGCAGAAGCAAGACCGCCAGCCCGGCCTGGAAAGCGAGATGAACCCGCCCGCCGAGTTCATTCGCGACAGCTACAAGGGCAGCGGCAAGCTGGCCGGCAAGGTCGCGCTGGTCAGCGGCGGCGACAGCGGCATCGGCCGGGCGGCGGCGGTGCATTTCGCCCGCGAGGGCGCGGACGTCGCCATCATGTACCTGGATGAACACGAGGACGCCGCCGCGGCGCAGCAGATGATCGAAGCCGAGGGCCAGCGCTGCCTGCTGCTACCCGGCGACGTGCGTGACAGTCGCTACTGCAACGACGCGGTGCAGCAGACGGTCAAGGCCTTCGGCCGCCTCGATGTGCTGGTCAACAACGCCGGACGGCAGGAAGTGCGCACTCGGCTGGAACACATCACCGACGAGCAGTGGGAAACCACCTTCGCCACCAACATCCACGGCTACTTCTACCTGACCCGCGCCGCCCTGCCCCACCTGAAGGCCGGCGCCTCGATCATCAACACCACCTCGATCAACTCGTTCATCGGCAACCCGATGCTGGTCGACTACACCGCGACCAAGGGCGCCATCGACGGCTTCACCCGCGCCCTGTCGCAACAGCTGATCGAGCGCGAGATCCGCGTCAACCAGATCGCGCCCGGCCCGATCTGGACGCCCCTACAGCCGGCCACCATCGGCCGGCACGACCCGCAGATGCTCGAAGGCTTCGGCAGCCAGATGCCCATGGGCCGCTGCGGCCAACCCTCTGAGCTGGGCCCGGCATACGTCTACCTCGCCTGCGAAGATTCCTCCTACGTCAGCGGTCAGACCATCCACATCAATGGCGGGAAGGTGGTGAACGGTTGACACAACCGAGCCCGGGCCAGTGAGGCCCGGGCACAGCATCAGGGCCGAACAGCCGTTACCTCGATCTCGACAAGCCAGGCCGGATTGGCTAGACCGGCAACCTGGAATACCGAGCGCGTTGGCAGATTGGGCTGCGCCTCGGTGCCAAAGAACTGCGTGTAGCCCTTCATGAAACCGGCGAAGTCCATCTTTCCCTGATTGGCAGGGTCGCCGACCAGAAAGACCTGCATCTTGATCACATCCTTCATACCGAGGCCTAGGCGATCCAGCGTGCCCTCGATGCTTTGCAACACACTGACAGTCTGTGCCTCCGTGTCGCCTTCATTGATCTTGGGTACTGCTCCGCTGAGATTGACCACGGTTGCACTCGCCGGGATTTCCACTGCAAGTGAGATTGGGAAGTCCGAACCAGGAATCTTGTGACGGATCACCTCGTCGGCTGCCTGGGCCTGAACACTGGCGACGGCAGCACAAAACAACGTGGCGGCGAGGGGGAAGGTACGGAACATATACATCTCCAGAATCGGTAGAGGGTCAGCGAAGGCTGATTTTGCGAACGTCATCGGCATCGACGACGTCGGCGTACTGGTTGCCGAAGTGACTACGGACGTAGTTGACCACCTCGGCGATCTGCTGGTCGCTCAGGTAGTCCTTGAAGCCAGGCATGCCACCCTGGCCGTTAACGACCATGTAGATCGGATAGGCGGCTGCCGCGACGCGCGGGTTGGCCTTGAGCGCGGGATATGCGCCGGCGCCCATCGCGCCCTGCCCGCCGTCCATATGACAGCCTTGGCAGATGCCATGAAAAAGCGCTTCGCCGCTCTGCTCGTCGAAGGTGTCACCCTTCGACAGCATGGGTGCTGGGGCTGCATGAGCGGGCCCGGACAGCCAGGTCATGGCCAATAGGCCCAGTGCGGCGGTTAGACCACGGTTAAGGTGCTGCATGGAACTCTCCTTCGGCTCAGGCTGCACGCTGGGTAGCGACGATGTGGGTATGCAAGCGCTCGATGGCGTTTTGCGAGGAGCGAATAGCCCCTTCCATCCACGCCGGTATGTAGGATGCGTGCTCGCCAGCAAGCACGATGCGCCCGTCGATCTGGCAGAGGGTGCGGTAATGCTTTTCGCGTGTTTCATCCGTCCACATGCCGTAGCAGCCCTGTGTCCAGGGCACACGGTGCCACCCAACTGCGACCCCGTTGTCAAACTCGTCACGGTACTGGGGATGCAACTGGGCGCCGTACTCGACTGCCTTCCGTACTCGCTCCTCGGGCGTCATGGCGGTGAATTCATATGCATTCGGCCCCCAGATATACGCGCCCAACAGCACGCCCGAGCCAGCCTTGCCATAGTCAGTACTGGGGTAGCTGATCTTCTCGATCGGCGTGTCGGTGTAGCTGATGCCACCGTAGATGTGCTCGTCCTGCTCCCAGAAGCGGCGCTTGAACTGCAAGCCGATCTTTACGGACGCGTCATAAGGCACAGCACGAATTGCCGCCTGCATTGGCTGGCTGACGCTGACCGGAATCTGCCCAAGAATCGATAGCGGCAATGTGCATACGCACCAATCCGCTGTTTCTTGCATCGCTGCGCCGCTGCCATCGCTGTTCTGGTAGGTGACAGTCACGCCCTGCCCGTCCTGCTCGATACGCGTGATTTTCGAGCCATAGCGGATCAGCTCACCGACCTCTCGCTCAAAAGCCTTAGCGATCATGTCCATACCGCCGACTGGCTGGAAAATGCTGCTCTGGAACTCATATTCCTGCCCGTCGATCAGCTTCTTCCAGAGACCTGACTGAATCAGCGCCTGCCTATCGATAGGGTCGGAAGCCTCGGGCAGCGGCATCAGACCGCCGCCCGCATCGACCGCGAAGCCGCGCCGCAGGCTCGATTCCATATTCTTGCGATAGAGCCCATCGTGATCCAGAGCGCCCCAGGCTCGCAGCGACTCGAACAGTCGTTCACGATCCTCACGGGTGAGGCTTTGATCCAGCCCTCCCTGGTTGACCGCTTTGCCAAGCAACTCGGCGACGTGCCCCTGGAAGTCCGCCTGAACCTCACGGTAACGCTTGGGCATGCCGCCAAACGCCTCGGTCGAATGCACCAGAGCGTTGTAATTGACCTGCATGAAGGGCTCGAGCTTCACACCCAGGCGCTTGCAGTAATTGAGTACTGCATGGTGGTGATAAGGAATGCGCCAGGGCCCCGGGTTGAGGTAATTCCCCTCGTCGAAACGGCAGGTCTGCACAGCCCCACCGAGTTCGGCGAAGCGGTCGCCACCGCGTAGTGTCCAGCAGCGGCCGCCGGCCTTGGCGTTGTATTCAAGCACCTTGACCCTGTACCCGGCACGGCGCAGTTCGTAAGCCGCCGTCATTCCAGCAAGCCCCGCGCCTAACACCAGCACCGATGTGCCACTGGGCGCACCACTCAGGCCGAACTGCTCGTCGGCGTGGCTCTCGGCAGCGAAGCCCAGCGAAGTCATGGCCTGGTACATGGCGGCTGCGCCGGCCGTCTTGCCGATCCACTCTAGAAGCGTGCGTCTGCTTACACCCAAACTTTCCACCATGTTTTTTCCTTGATTCGTCATATGTTCAAGCGTGCCGGGACGCATCCCAGTACCGGCGCGCATAACGAAGCAGCTTCTTTCACCTAGGCGAAAAGGACATAGCAGCTAGCGTGCCAGGCGCTCTAGATCGGGCGTTATGAGGGGTCGGAGATCTGTAAAGCGGGCATATTCGAAATAACTAACGGAACACTTTCAAAGTGAACCGGAACAGTTTGACGGTGTTCGAACGCCACCTTGCAAGGCTGCGCAAGATGCTGGTGCAGAGGATCGCCACCCCGCCCCGCGGGGGCGCATTGATGCGCCCCCGCATGGTTCGCCCGCGCACCATTGTGGCAAACGAAGCATCAGGTAACGCCTGCACACGGAACCATCGTCGCGCCTGCCACGCCCAACAGTCAGGAAGGCAGGCGCTCGAGTCGAGCGGCCTGCCGCGGACGAAACGCAGCCTGTGCTGCCCATGAAAAGGTAACGTCATGACACAGATTCTCATCGCAGCGTTCGACCGCTACGCCGAAGCCGAACGCGTCAAGAGCGACCTGCTCGGCCAGGGCGTCGCCAGCGATGCCATCCAGATTTCCGCCTCCTTCAATCCTGAAACCGTCAACAGCAGCCGCGTGGACGTGATCGGCGAAGAGCCTGGCGGCGATGCGACGGTGGCCGAGAAAGTCGGCAGCTTCTTTCACAAGCTTTTCGGCAACGAATCGAGCCAGCATGCCGGCCGCTATCCCGAGGCAGCCCGTCGCGGCTCGACGATCGTCACCGTCACGCTCGAGGACGACAGCCAGGTGAAGGCGGTCGAGCAGACGATGGAGCGAAACGGCGCGATCGACATCGATGAGCGCAGCGCCAGTTGGGGCACGGATGACGCGACGCCCGTGACGGCCAGCACCGAGACATTGACGACCGGCTACCCCGACGCGGCCTCGGTCAGCGTCGATGAGCGCGAACTCAACGGCATGGCTACGCCGGATCGCGGCGCCGAGGACGGCTCAATTCCCGGTCGTGCCGAAAACGACCGGGCCGCGCGGCGCGACAACACCGCCGGCCGAGTGCGGATCATTCCACGCTGAGGACCACGGCTCAGCGCGTGGCGAACACTTCGTCGAGCAGGTCGTTCATCGCCTCGAAGGCGCGTTGTGCGACCTCCGGGTTGTACTCGTTGCGACCCGGCACATTGGCGTAAGGATCGGTGAACGAATGCACGGCGTTGCCGTAGCTCACCAGTTGCCAGTCGACGTCGGTGGCCTTCATCTCGGCGATGAAACCATCGACCTGCTCCTTGGGCACGGCGGGGTCGTCCGCACCGTGCAGCACCAGCACCGGCGCCTTGATCTGCTGGGCATCCTTTGGATCAGGCGTATCGAGGTTGCCGTGGAACGACACGAAGGCGTCCAGGTCCGCGCCCGAGCGCGCCAGTTCCAGCACGCTGCCGCCGCCGAAGCAGAAGCCGATCGCGGCCATTTTCGAGGTATCGATAGCCACCTCGTCCTGTGCCCGGAACGCCTCTACCGCCGCCTGGGCGCGCTTGCGCATCAACGGGCGGTCACCCCGTACCGCGGACGCCGCAGCCTTGGCTTCGTCCGGGTTGGAGGGCCGAACGGACTTGCCGTACATGTCAGCCATGAACACGACGTACCGGTCGCCCGCCGCCCGCGCCGCCTTTTCAGCGGAACGCTCAGTGACGCCCAGCCAGTTCGGCACCATCACCAGCCCAGGCCGCGGCTTGCTGACGGCATCGTCGTAAACCAACATGCCTTCGAAGGTTTCCCCATCGATCTCATACGCCAGTGGCTTGACCACGGTGGCTGCTACGGCAACGCCGAGCATGCCGGTCAATGCCAGGGCCACGCCTGCTTTCTTCATCGAACGACTCCTTCATCGTGAACGCGTCCATCAACAGTAGAGGAAAAGCGTGCAGGCGCTTCGACGGCCGGCGGGCATAGCGTTTCGATTTGTGTCGACCGCGATCAGCCAAGCCGTTGCTCAAGGAGCCGGCCAAGCGCCAGCGCATCGGCCGTGGCGGCGCCGCTGGCGGTGTTATCGAAGATGCACCACGACGGCACCGCCGTCTCGTCAACCAGCCGCGTGGCCAGGGCCGCAAGCCAGTCCGCACCATAGGGCGAGTGATAGATGCGGGGCGAGCCGTGCAGGCGGTAATAGCGCATACCAGGCCAGCCGCCCGGCTTGGCGGCGCCTGTGAACGGCGCCGGGTCAGCACCGACACTCGCGATTTGCGCGTCGTGCAGCAGGGAGTCGGCGGCAAGCCAACTGGTGTGCCTTGGTTCGATTGCGACCGGCCCCGAGTGGCGCGCCCTCAGCGTATCGATAAAGCGCCTTGCCACGTCCGGCTCATAGGCCAGCGAGGGTGGCAATTGCACCAGTAGGCAACCGAGTTTCTCGCCGAGGTGGCCGCATTCGTTCAGAAAGGTGTCGAGCAGCGCTTCGCACGCTGCCAGGCGCCGCTCGTGGGTGATCTGACGAGGCACCTTGACGGAAAAGCGGAAGCCCGCCGGCACGCTGTCGGCCCAGCGCACATAGGTCGCGGGCCGGTGCGCGCGGTAGAACGAGCTGTTGATCTCAACGGCGTTCAGGCAGCCCGCGTATCGCTGCAGGTGCGTGCCGACTTCAGGAAATCGCGGCCACAGCGTCCGCGGCAGGCTCCAGCCGGCGGTACCGAGCCACACTGGCAGCTGTTGCTCATCCATGCTTCGGCCGCACGGGAAGCCAGCGAAGCAGCCATCGGCGTGTGGGCACCACGGCATGCTCCTGCGCCCAGATGCAGAGCACGACGGTCAACAACACATAGAGCGGGTACAGCCACAGCGACAAGCTCTGGTCTCCCGCCTGCGCGGCGCAGGCAGCCCAGTCATCGAAACAACGCGGCGAGAACACGCCAAGCAGCTTTTCTGATCGGGAGAACAGCACAAAGGCCGGAACATGCAGCACGAACAGTGGCAACGACGCCGTCCCCAGGCGCTGCGCCCATCGATTGACCGCCTCGCTCGACGGCGAGCGCATCAGTGCGAACAGGTAGATCAGCATCAGCTGAGCCGGCAACAACAACCCGTTGTGCAGCAGGAAATACCAGTACTTTTCGCCCTTCAGCAGCTGGATGGCAGCGACAAAGCAGAACAGCACGAACGCGCCCATCAGTACGCGCACCGCTACGCCCGGCACGCGATCCGCCGCCTGATGCTGGCGATACAACCGGTACGCGAGGATACCCGCCAGGAATTCGGGCAGGCGCAGCAAGGGCATGCGGTGCAGCATGCCGGTATAGGGAATGCCGTACTCCTGCTGCTGAATCACCCAGAGCGGCGGCAAGAGGTAGAGCAGAATCACCAGCGCCAGCCAGGCGAGCGTACGGTCGGCACGCATCAGCCGCGGCGCCAGCACAGGAAAGGTCAGGTAAAAGAAAAACAGCGTGGAGATCGACCACAGCGGCGGATTGAACGTCAGGTAATAGGGGTTCCACGCCTGCAGCATCAACAGCTGCAGGACGAAATTGAGCGCAAGCTCGCCGTTACTCATGAAGTGCTCGAGCGTCTCGCGGGACGCGGCGCCCAGGTCCTCGTTGGTGTCATAGACCACGAACCGCAGCGTGGCTTTGGCGTCATCCGGCGGGATACCGAGGTTGGAGATGATCAGCAACACCACTGCCGTCAGCGCCAACGAGAACAGGTGCAGTGGGTAAAGGTTGGCGAAGCGTCGGCTGAGGAAGCTTCGCGCCGGCTCGCGCATGCGCCCCTGCTGGCAATAGACGTGGGCCAGCAGAAATCCCGACAGCGCGAAGAAGCTGCTGGTGGCGAAGAAACCAACGCCGGTGAGATCGGCCATCCAGCCGGGCAGATCCGCTGCATAGTTGTGCAACGTGTGGAAGCACAGGATGTACAGGCCGAGCGTGAAGCGCAGCCATTCGAGCCCGATGAACTTGTCCCTGCTGACCTGCTCCACTCGCCGCTCCCACTTCTCTGAGCCTCAACCAGCAGTAGGACGCCCGCCGGGAGGCTTCGTTCGATCAGCGAGCGCAGCGGCAGCGGCGGGACGAATTTAGTCACCATTGGCCGGCGCACGGGCCACGACGGGCGGGGTCCAACGCACAACCTCACTCGCTGGAGACCCATCGCAGTGCTGCTCCGAGTCAATCACCACCGCCTTGCCGGCCATGCCCTGCCCCTGGTGCTGGCCCTGTTTCTCATCACCACATCGCTGCCGGCCGCCGCCCGGGAAGGGTTCGGCTGGGCCGAATCGTTTCTCGAGCGCATCGCCCAGGTCGATGCCGATACCGCCGGCGAGCTGGGGGTCTATCTCAAAGATCTCGATACCGGCGTCTCGGCGTCCTACCACGCGGAGGAAAGCTGGTATCTCGCCTCGACCGTGAAAGTCCCCGTGGCGATCGCCATCCTGCGCCGCGTCGACGAAGGCAGCCTGAGCCTGGACACCACCGTGCGCCTGATGGAATCCGATTACGTCGATGGCGCCGGGCCGACCAACAGCCACGCGCCCGGCACCGAGCTCAGCGTGAGCTACCTGATGGACCAGATGCTGATCCACAGCGACAACACCGCCAGCGATTTGCTGATCAGCCTTGTCGGGCTCGAAGCGGTCAATGCGGTGACGGCCGAACTCGCGCCGGGCGGCTTCGGGCCCATCACCCGGCTGGCCGACGTCCGGCGCCTGATCTTCGGCGAATTCCACCCCGATGCGCGACAGCTGTCGGGCCGCGATTTTCTGCGCCTCAAGCAGCAACGCAGCGAGTCCGGCCGTTTGGCGCTGCTGGCCCGCCTGCTCGGCGTGCCGCAATCGTCATTCACCCCGCTGCGCCTGAGCGAAGCCTACGAACGCTATTACGCCACGCCGAACAATTCAGCCAGCCTGCAAGCCTACGGTGAGCTGCTCGCGGCGCTGGTCGAGGGTAAAGCTCTATCACCCGCCAGTACCGAGTACCTGCTCGGCGTGATGTCACGCGTGCAGACCGGCAAACAGCGGATCAAGGCGGGGCTACCCCCAACCGTGAGCTATGCCCACAAGACAGGCACGCAGGTGTCGCGCATCTGCGATGCCGGGCTCATCGCCCCGCCGCCCTTCCGCCTGGCCGATCCGTCCGGGCGCATCGTGGTCGTCGCCTGCGTACGCGGCGCCGGCTCCACCGCCAAGGCCGAACACGCCCTGCGCGGTGCCGGCGAAGCCATTACCGCCTCCGGAGTGCTGCGCTTATGACCCTCGTTCGAAAATTGCTGGCGGTGCCGATTCTGGCCGGTGCCGGCCTGGCCCTCTGGGCCTACAAGGAACAAGCCTGGTCGGATTCATGGCGTAACGCGCTGGAGCAGGATATCCAAGCCATCGACGCGCAATCGCCCGGCCAGTTGGGCGTCTACGTCAAGCACCTAGGCGATGGCAAAACGTTAGCGTACGAGGCGGACCGCTTCTGGTACCTCGGTTCAGCGGTCAAGGTGCCGATCGCCATCGCGGTGCTGCAGGGCGTCGACCAGGGAGAACATCGCCTCGACGAGGAAATGACCCTCCAGGCCAGCAACAAGGTCGACGGCTCGGGCGACCTCGTCTGGCAAGACGAGGGCGTTGCCTATTCGGTGCGCAATCTGCTCAACGAAATGCTCATCGAGAGCGACAACACCGCCGCCAATATGCTGATCCGGCTGGTCGGCGAAGACCGACTCAATGAACGCACCCGCGAAAACATGGGCGGCACCGGGTTCGAGCGCATCACCGACTTCACCCAGGTGCGACGCGACGTTTACGGGGAGCTGCACCCGGACGCTCGCGAGCTACCGAATATCGAGCTGGTCAAGCTGGCGTCAGCGCCCTTCAGCAAGCCCCGTTACGAAGCCGTGGCTCGAGTGCTGAACATCAGCACCGCCGAACTCAACGCCGAGAGCATGGAGCAGGCCTATGCGCGCTATTACGCGCGCAATCTCAATGCCAGCACCTTGGAGGCGTACGGCACCTTGCTGCAGAAGCTCGTCGAAGGCGACCTGCTGTCCGACGCCAGCCGCGACCTGCTCTACAAGGACATGAAACTCGACCGCTACGACGCCTACCGCCTCGAAGCCGGTCTTCCCGAAGAAGCGCCCTTCATCCAGAAGACGGGCACGCAACTGGAGCGGGCCTGCCATGTCGGGGTGATCGATCCGCTGTCCGAAGGCCAAGCCAACACGGTCATCGTCGTCGCCTGCGCCGAGGACCTCGACGAAAACAAGGAAGCCGGGGAGGCCTTCGAGCAGGTTGGCCAGGCGATCACTCGGGCGCTACTCGGCGAGCCGGAGTGAGACCGCGTCCGCACCGGCAGATCCACCAGTCGAGACGGCTGCTCGTATTGCCGCGCGCGATTGTCCAAACTGGGCAGTCTTTTGATCAGTGAGGGGTCGATCATGCGCAAGGCCGAAGCCAAGCACCGCAATACCGTCAAGCTCGAGCGCCTTCAGCGCTTCCTCGACTGGGCGGCAGAGCGGCACCCGGATTTCGTGCCGAAGAAGAACCACCAGGAGCAGTGGTTCAGCACCTACCTCGGTCACCAACCACCAGAAATCGGCCGGGCCGCAAGGCTGTTCTGGCTGGGCCTGGAGGCCCCTGCGGTCGAAGCGGTTCTCGGGGCGCCGGAACCCACCAGCCTGGTCGGCCGGCTGCTCAACCGCGACGTCAACGCGTTCAGCTGCACGGTGGACCTGTTCGGCGTTTCGGTAATGCTCGACTGCGGCTCGGTACAGACCCTGCTAGAAGCCGACCTCGCGCTGCGCATCCCGGATAGCGATTCCGCCGAAGCGTTCGAGCGGCATGTCAGCGACGCCATCGAGGGCCTGGCCCGCGACCGGCTCCGCGTGTTGGAGCGGCCCTTCGCCCACATGAGTGAGGAGCAGAAGGCTCGCAGCCTGGAGCGCCTGCCTGAGCGGCTGTCACGCCTCGATGATTTCGCCGCCCGCGCCGTGGATACGCTGAACGAAGTGCTGCACGACCTGCGCTATGTCGTCGAGCTGCGCCACGGCGAAGTCGCGCTGGACATGCAGCGGCGCATCCCGGGCGGCCAGGGCCATGTGTTGACCACGGAAGAAGTCGCCGCGATCAAACAGGAAGATCGCGAGGCGCTGCAAGCCAAATTCGACATGATGATGGACGAGGCTGGCGACTTCGATCTGCAACTGCTCGGCGAGAAGCGCCTGACCGAAGTGTTCATGATGGAACCGAAGAAACTGCGTCGGACCATCCGTTTCGCCCGTGAGGATCATCGCGAGAAGATGGCCTTCGCCGTGCTGCTGGAGAACAACCCGCGCTTCGTCCACTACCACAAGCTGTATGCCGCCAGGCGCATCACCCGTACCTGGACCGCCCTGCTCGGCCCGACCAACAGCGGCAAGACGCACCAGGCGATCGAGGCCATGACCGCTGTCGAGCACGCCATCTACCTCTCCCCGTTGCGCCTGATGGCGCTGGAGAACCAGGAGCGCATCGAGTCGATGGGCGTGCCGTGCTCTCTCGTCACTGGCGAAGAAGAGATCATCCGTGAGGGCGCTACGCATTACTGCTGCACCGTGGAAGAGTTCGCCCGCTTTCGTCATGAATCCTGGGACGTGGTGGTGATCGACGAAGTCCAGATGATGGCTGACTCGCAGCGCGGCTGGGCCTGGGTCGACGCGCTCGTCAGCGCCTATACGCAGGACCTGATCATGACGGGCCCGGAGCTGATCCAGCCGAGCCTGAAAACACTGTCTGATCTCTGCGAGGACGAACTGGTCGTCAAGCGTACCAAGCGCCTCTCTCCGGTCGACGTGTCGCGACGCGCCACTACTCTCAAGCAGCTCGAGCCCGGCTCGATGCTCGTCGCCTTTAGCCGCAAGACGGTGCTTGAACTCAAGGCGCTGCTGGAGATGACTGGCAAGAGCGTGTCGGTGGTCTACGGCGCCCTCTCGCCCGAGGTGCGCCGTGAGCAGGCGCGGCGTTTTCGCGAAGGTGAGGCGGACATCATGGTCGCCACCGACGCGGTAGGCATGGGCCTGAATATGCCTGCGCATACCCTGTGCTTCTACACCGACGAGAAGTACGACGGCATCCAGAACCGCCAGCTCAAGGTGCAGGAGGTCAAGCAGATCGGCGGCCGCGCCGGGCGCTTCGGCCACCACGATAGTGGCCTGATCACCGCCCTCGATGCGCAGACGCTGCAATCGATCAAGCGTCTGTTTCACAGCGCCGACCTGCCCGTCGACCTCACGCAGTTCCAGGTGCGGCCGTCCATCGAACACCTGCAGGCTATCGCTGAACTGATGAACGAGCCCAGCCTGTTGCGCGCCTGGCTGACCTTCAACCGCAACATCAATTACGGTGCTGAATTCATCTCCGTCCTGCCGGACGAACTGGCTGAATGGATCAAGCTGATCGACGATCCGACCATCGACCTGCCCCTGCGCTGGATTTTCGCGTGTACGCCGATCCGTGGTGGTCTGGACAGCCCGGCCAGCCATCACGCCCAGCAGTGGCTGAAGAAGGTCGCGCAGGACAAGGAGGTTCCGCTGCCACGGTTGCTGATCGATGCGGACCTGGCGTCGCTGGAAAGTTCGCTGCACGTCATCGAAACCTACCTGCACCTGGCGCGCACCCTGCCTGCGCACTTTCCTGCCCTGGAACAGGCCGAAAGCCACCGCAGCCTGCTCAACGGCGCCATTACTCGCGAGCTCTCCCGACAGCGCAAACCGCGCAGTTCGGACCGTCGCAAACTGTCCGGCGGCGCGCGCCAATGCCAGAAATGCGGCAAGGCCATGCCTATTGCAGGCAAACAGTTCAGGCTGTGCCAGAGCTGCTTCAACGAAAGGCGATAGACGATGGGGCCGGTGCTGGATCGCCAGCAAGCTGGCTCCTACCGATGCGGCGACCATCCATCACAGCTGTCCATCAAGGTTGTGCTTTGGTCGGAGCGGCTCTGGAACCCGCAAGCATGGCGTTCAATGACATGACGGCAGCGCTCGTGTAAGAGCGGGTTTGCTCGCGATCAGCCACCACTCGGCGTACGCCTCCCCCGAGAGGGATCGACGGCCTCTTCCAAGCGTCTAGATACGGGTACACATCATCGAGACATGCCATGAGCGATCCGCACGATCTGCACCGTTTCGTCGAGGCGCAACAGCCAGTTTATGCGCAAGCGCTCGCCGAGCTGCGCGCTGGCTACAAGCAAAGCCATTGGATGTGGTTCATCTTTCCGCAGATTGCGGGGTTGGGCCACAGCGCCATGGCGCGACGCTATGCGATCCAGAGCCGCGACGAGGCCGTCGCCTACCTCAACCATCCGCTGCTCGGCCCGCGGTTGGAGCAGTGTGCCAACGCGCTTTTGCAGCACACCGACCGCACGGCCCGCGAGATACTCGGCTCGCCAGATGACATCAAGCTGCGCTCGAGCATGACGCTGTTCGACGCGGCCAGTGATTCCGCCACCTATCGACGCGTGCTGGCTGCCTTCTACGCAGGGCAACCTGACCCCGCGACCCTCGACCGGCTCTAGCACGCGTCGCCGCGGCACCAGCATCTTTTCAACGGCTGCGTTCGGCGCGGCAGGCACGCCGTGTGGTGCGTGAACTCAAGTTGGCTAGCGGGCTGGGAGTGAGCGGTTACGTGACCGGCCCTGGCGGGCTTGCCGCCGGATTTCCGGCACTCGAACCTGCTCATCGCGCGAAACGTCATCTTTTCGGCTAAATGTTCGAAATTTAGCTTTGACAGCCCTCACTTTTGACCTTACTTTTTCGGAACCGAACATTTCCGAACCGCGCCGTATCGGATCAATAAAAACAACAGCTCCATTTAAAGAGGTTGCGCATGAGCAGTCCGTCCACCCCGACGCTCCGGGGTCAATGTATCGCCGAGTTCCTCGGCACAGCCCTTCTCATTTTCTTCGGGACCGGTTGCGTTGCCGCCATGAAGCTGGGCGGTGCAGAGCTAGGTCTTTGGGAAATAAGCATTATCTGGGGTATCGGTGTCAGCATGGGGGTCTACCTCGCGGCGGGTGTTTCCGGCGCGCACCTGAATCCTGCTGTCTCCATCGCGCTCTGGCTGTTCGGCACCTTCGAACGCCACAAGGTCCCGGCTTATATCCTTGCCCAGGTTGCCGGCGCGTTCTGCGCGGCGGCGCTGGTGTACGGTCTGTACAGCAGCCTGTTTTTCGATTTCGAACAAGCGCAGCAGATGACGCGTGGCAGCCTGGCCAGCCTGGAGCTGGCCTCGGTGTTCTCGACCTACCCGCACCCGTCGCTGTCCATCGGCCAGGCCTTCCTGGTGGAAGTGGTGATCACGGCTATCCTGCTGGGGATGATCATGGCGCTGACCGACGACGGCAATGGCCTGCCACGCGGCCCGCTGGCGCCCCTGCTGATCGGCCTGTTGATCGCTGTCATCGGCGGCGCGATGGGCCCATTGACCGGCTTTGCCATGAACCCGGCACGTGATTTCGGACCGAAGCTGATGACCTTCATCGCCGGCTGGGGCGACGTGGCCTTTACCGGTGGCCGGGATATCCCGTATTTCCTCGTCCCACTGGTCGCGCCAGTGGTGGGCGCGTGTCTCGGCGCTGCCGGCTACAAGGCGCTGATCTGCAAGCACCTACCGGCCATGGGCAACGGCGCATGCGCCACCAGCGAGGCCGACCACTTTACCGAACGCGATGTCACTGCCCATAAAGCTCACTAAGGAATCGACACCATGAGCACTCAGAACAACAAGCAATTCATCGTCGCCCTCGACCAGGGCACCACCAGCTCCCGCGCCATCGTGCTGGACCGCAACGCCAACGTGGTCACTATTGCCCAGCGCGAATTCGCGCAGATCTACCCGCAACCCAGCTGGGTCGAGCACGACCCCATGGAAATCTGGGCCACCCAGAGCGGCGTGTTCGTCGAGGCACTGGCCCAGGCCGGCATCACCAACGAACAGGTCGCAGCGATCGGCATTACCAACCAGCGCGAAACGGCCATCGTCTGGGACAAGAACACCGGCCGGCCCATCTACAACGCCATCGTCTGGCAGAGCCGCCAGAGCACGCCGATTTGTGATCAGCTCAAGCGTGACGGGATGGAAGAGCACATACGCAAGACCACCGGGCTGGTCATCGACCCTTACTTCTCGGGCACCAAGATCAAGTGGATTCTCGACCACGTTGAAGGCAGCCGTGAGCGGGCCCGCCGCGGCGAGCTGCTGTTCGGCACCGTCGATTGCTGGCTGATCTGGAAGATGACCCAGGGCAAAGCCCACGTCACCGACTACACCAACGCCTCGCGCACCATGCTCTTTGACATCCACAAGCTGGACTGGGACCCAGTGATGCTGGAGACGCTGGATATCCCGCGCGAAATGCTGCCGGACGTGCGCTCCTCGTCCGAAGTCTACGGCCACGCCTACCTCGGTTCCGGCCAGAGCACCGGCATCCCGATTGCCGGGATCGCCGGTGACCAGCAGGCCGCGCTGTTCGGCCAGATGTGCGTCGAGCCGGGCCAGGCAAAGAACACCTATGGCACCGGCTGCTTCCTGTTGATGAACACCGGAACCAAGGCCGTGCAGTCCGAGCACGGGCTGCTGACCACCATCGCCTGCGGACCCAAGGGCGAAGTGAACTACGCGCTCGAAGGCGCCATCTTCAACGGCGGCTCCACCGTGCAGTGGCTGCGCGACGAACTGAAGGTCATCAACGATTCGCTGGATTCCGAGTACTTCGCCACCAAGGTGCAGGACAGTAATGGGGTCTACCTCGTCCCCGCCTTCACCGGCCTCGGCGCGCCCTACTGGGACCCGCGTGCCCGTGGCGCCCTGTTCGGCCTGACGCGCGGAGTGAAGGTCGACCACATCATCCGCGCCGCGCTCGAATCCATCGCCTACCAGACCCGTGACGTGCTCGATGCCATGCAGCAGGACGCCGGTGAGCGCCTGCGCTCGCTCCGCGTAGACGGCGGCGCGGTGGCGAACAACTTCCTCATGCAGTTCCAGGCCGACCTGCTCGGCACTCACGTAGAGCGGCCCGAAATGAAGGAAACGACTGCCCTCGGCGCGGCTTATCTCGCAGGCCTGGCGACGGGTTTCTGGAGCAGCCTGGATGAGCTGCGCAGCAAAGCCACCATCGAGCGCATCTTCGAACCGGCCTGTGATGAAGCAAAGCGCGAAGCGCTCTACAAAGGTTGGCAGAAGGCCGTGGGTCGCACCCGCGACTGGGAAGAGGGCTAAGCGGTAGCTCCAGCCGACGGCGCCGGGCGCGGATTCGTTTCCGCGCCCGGCGCCACGCTTCGAAAACGAACACAGCTTTTATCGACGACCATACTGCGGCATCCTTCTGCCATATCGATAAGAAGGAAGCCTCCATGAGTCTGGCCCCACGACAGCAGAGCATTCTCGAACTGGTCCGCGAGCGCGGCTACGTCAGCATTGAAGAGCTGGCCCAACAGTTCTCCGTCACGCCCCAGACCATCCGCCGCGACATCAACCAACTCGGCGAAGCCGGCTTGCTTCGCCGCTACCACGGCGGCGCCGCCCATGACTCCAGTGTGCAGAACACCGCCTATACCCAACGCGCCCGCCAGATGCGTGACGAGAAACGCCGCATCGCCGATGCCATGGCGCAGCACATCCCCGACCAGGCCTCACTGTTCATCAACATCGGCACCACCACCGAAGCCATCGCTCACGCGCTGCTCAATCACCGAGACCTCAAAGTCATTACCAACAACCTGCACGTGGCGAGCATCCTCAGTCCCAAGGAAGATTTCGATGTGCTGATTGCCGGCGGGAATGTGCGCAGCGACGGCGGCGTGGTCGGCCAGGCGACGGCCGACTTCATCAGCCAGTTCAAGGTCGACTATGCGCTGATTGGCATCAGCGGCATCGACGAGGATGGCACCCTGCTGGACTTCGACTACCAGGAAGTACGCGTCTCTCAGGCCATTATCAGCAACGCTCGCCAGGTATTTCTGGCCGCCGACTCAAGCAAGTTCGGGCGCAACGCCATGACCCGCCTGGGCTCGCTGGAACAGATCGACATGCTGTTCACCGAAGCGCAGCCGCCAGAGGCTTTTCTCGAGCTGCTTAGCCGGCACAAGGTCAAACTGGAAGTGACGGACTGATAGGGTGGACCAAACCGCCGCCGGGCGAACAAGTTCGCCCCTACAGCGCGGATCTGTAGGGGCGAATTTATTCGCCCTCGGTCCTCCAGCCTGTGTGCTCACCACGCGGTCCGTTTTTTCTCTGCCCTTCCCGTCTCTACTCCGATCACCGCCCAAGCGGCCTTCGAGAGCCTGAGGCTTCCTGGTGTACTGACTCGGCACAAGCTCAAGCTGCAAGTCACCGGCGGACCAGCCTGAGCCAGCCTCCGCCGGGCGAATAAATTCGCCCCTACGGTGCGGGATCCGTAGGGCCGAATTTATTCGCCCGCTGCCCGCCAATGTTTCGCCCTCCTCGGGCCCGCCAGGTCAACACCAATAGATTGCTCAAATCGGTTCGATTATTTTCTTTTGATATAAAAAACGAACATCGCGACTGGAGAGGTGAATTCTTCTGCGCTAGGATGTTCGTATTCGAAAATAAATGTTCGTTCTTGAGGAGATTCCCGTGACCGATTCCAACAGCCCCGTCGCCGAGCTCTACGACATCGCCGTGATCGGCGGAGGCATCAATGGAGTGGGCATCGCAGCCGATGCGGCTGGGCGGGGGCTTTCGGTCTTCCTCTGCGAGCGTGATGACCTGGCCAGCCATACGTCATCCGCCAGCAGCAAGCTGATCCACGGCGGCTTGCGCTATCTCGAACATTACGAATTTCGCCTCGTCCGCGAAGCACTTGCCGAGCGCGAAGTGCTACTGGCCAAGGCGCCGCACATCGTCAAGCCGATGCGTTTCGTCCTTCCGCACCGCCCGCATCTGCGCCCAGCCTGGATGATCCGCGCCGGGCTGTTCCTGTATGACCATCTTGGCAAGCGCGAAAAGCTGCCCGCCTCCCGCGGCCTGCGGTTCGACGCTCAAAGCCCGCTCAAGCCTGCAATCACGCGCGGTTTCGAATATTCGGACTGCTGGGTAGACGATGCCCGCCTGGTGGTGCTCAACGCCATGGCGGCACGGGAGAAAGGCGCGCATATCCATACCCGTAACCGATGCCTGAGCGCAAAACGTGCTGCAGGAATCTGGCACGTGGAATTGCAGCGCGAAGACGGCGCCCGCTTTTCCCTCCGCGCCAAGGCGCTCGTCAACGCGGCAGGCCCCTGGGTAGCGCAGTTCATCGGTGAGAACCTGCAGCAGCGGTCGCCCTACGGTATTCGCCTGATTCAGGGCAGCCACGTCATCGTGCCCAAGCTGTATGAAGGCGATCAGGCCTACATCATGCAGAACGAGGATCGCCGTATCGTCTTTGCGATCCCCTATCTGGATCGCTACACCATGATCGGCACGACTGACCGCGAATATCACGGCGACCCGGCCACCGTCAGCATCAGCGATGAAGAGATCGCCTACGTGCTAGGCGTTGCCAACACGCATTTTCGCAAACAGCTTCAGCCGTCGGACATCGTGCACACCTTCGCCGGTGTCCGGCCGCTGTGCGATGACGAGTCGGACAACCCGTCCGCTGTGACCCGCGACTACACGCTCTCGCTGGCCGCCGAGGACAAGCAAGCGCCGCTGCTCTCGGTGTTCGGCGGCAAGCTGACCACCTACCGCAAGCTCGCCGAGTCGGCGATGGCGCAACTCAAGCCATTCTTCCCTCAAATGGGCGCCAGCTGGACAGCTCAATCGCCGCTGCCCGGCGGGGAGGAGATGACCACTCCCGACGCGCTCGTTGCCGACCTCAAACGTCAGGTCCAAGGGCTCGACGATCGGCTTGCCCGGCGCTGGGCGACGCTCTATGGCAGCCGCGTCTGGCGCATGCTCGGGAGCGCCCGTTCGGTCGATGCGCTCGGCCCGGACCTCGGCCAACAGCTCCATGCGCGGGAGGTGGAGTATTTACGCCAGGAAGAATGGGCCCATGAGGTGGACGACATCCTGTGGCGCCGGACCAAGCTCGGCCTGGCGTTCCACGCCACGGAGAGGGCCCGCCTGGAAGCCCACCTGCGTGAACAGCCGGCATCCCGCCACGACAGCGACGCTGCCTGAACCGTGGTGCCCCGGTTTGGGGCGCATGGGTCATGCCTCGGTAACTTTGCGGACGCCTGTCGGTCCGAACTGAAGTAACGCCGGGCATGACGTCGCCCACCGCCGTGTCCTGGCATCGGTCCGCCACCCGTCCGGGATACCGTCGCCATGAACAACCTGCTCTCCGTTGGTGCCATCGGCTTCGCAACCCTCGCGCTTGGCGCCTCACTGTGGCAAGGCTGGGTGGGCAACGAGCACAACCGCCTGTCCGTGCGGCGGCTCATCGTCGCCACGCCATACCTCGAAGGGCCACGCGCCCGTAACGGGCTTTACCTGGCAAACCTCGGCCTTGGCCCGGCGATCATCGATCGTGCGTCAATCGTGTTCGACGGCACTGCCTACGACCTGACGGCTGATTTCTGGGAAGAGGCATTGGTGGCCATGGATATTGAGACCATCTGCTTCACCCGCTCTTGGATCCCGGCCGGTGCGGCCATTCGGGAGGATCAAGAAATTGCGCTCTTGGCGATCACCGACCCGAGCATGCAGCTGTGCTTGCATGAAAGCCTGAAATTGCTCACCGAACACCGCATCGAGCTCAACCTGAACTACCGGTCGCTGTATGGGGAGCAGCTCACGAGCACCGATACGTTCACGCTCCGATCGCCCCGTGAGGATTACGCCAGGGCTTTGCGCAGGCTGAACGCCGCGCACTGATCCGTTCGTCGCCCGAAGCCGCTGCGGTCATCAAGGCTTCATGCGCTGCCCACACCGTCGAGCTACACGCACTCACGGGAGTTGGCTGATGACAACGGATACCGGTGCACTTCGCTCGTCCACCTCGATGACCAATCGATGGCTGTCCTGGCTGCTGGTAGTGACGCTGATCTATCTCCTGCTGGCCGCGGTTGGCGCCATCGGCGACGGCTTCAAGGCCGCTACCGGCGACAATGCCAAGCAGCTATTTGCCTTTGCAACCAACCCCTTCGTCGGGCTGATGATCGGGCTGGCGGCGACCGCGCTAATCCAGAGCTCCAGCACGGTTACCTCGATCATCGTCGGCATGGTCGCTGGTGGCCTGCCAATCCCCATTGCCATCCCACTGATCATGGGCGCTAACATCGGCACCTCGCTGACCAGCACCATCGTCAGCCTGGGGCATCTCCGCAGTGGTGAAGAATTCCATCGAGCCTTTGCTGCCGCTACCGTGCACGACGCCTTCAACGTTACGGCCGTGACGATCCTGCTGCCGTTGGAGTTGCTCTTCCATCCGCTGCAGCGGCTGTCCGAAGCCTTGGCGGGCCTGCTCGTTCACGACGCCAGCATGGACATGGGTGGCATGAATTTCATGAAGGCCCTGCTCTCGCCCGCCAGTGATCTACTGGCTGCGAGCGTAAGTTGGCTGCCGGGAAAAGTCTGGCCAGGGGTGGCCCTGATCATCATCGGGATCGGTTTGATCCTGTTCGTGGTGCAGGCGATCGGCAAGGTGCTGCGCAAGGTCATGGTCGGGCGGGCCAAGGAAGTAATGCACGCCAGCGTGGGCCGGGGCCCGTTGTCCGGCATCGCGTCCGGTACGCTCATTACCGTTCTGGTGCAGTCCTCGTCGACGACCACCTCGCTCATCGTGCCGCTGGCCGGCACCGGCGTGTTCACGCTCAAGCAGGTCTATCCCTTTACCCTCGGAACCAACATCGGCACCTGCGTTACCGCACTGCTGGCAGCCACGGCGATTGCCGGCCCTACGGCGGAACTCGCGATGCAGATCGCGCTAGTGCATCTGCTGTTCAACCTCTTCGGCATTCTGCTGATCTATGTTCTTCCGGTGCTACGGGGCGTGCCACCGGCCATCGCCAATACCCTCGCCAACCTGGCCCAGCGCAGCAAGCTGTACGTAGGCGCCTATATTGGCGGTGTGTTCTTCGCGCTGCCGCTGTTGCTGATCGGCGGCAGCCAACTCTGAACCCGCCTGGAGAACTGCATGCAACACGAACGCCGCATCCAGACCGAGAACCGCATCCGCGAACTAAGAGAGTCGCTCGACGAGTTGGAGGCACAGCTCGAACGCATCGATGCGCAGGAGCAGCAAGCCCAGCACCGCGAAATCGAGCGGTTGGATGATTACATCGATGCCGTCGACACCCGGTTCAACAGCCTGCAACTGTTCTGGAGTGCATTTAAGAACGACTGGCTAAAGGCGAGAAGCTGAACAGCACCTGCCGGCAGCGTTTGATTGGCGGGGCGATTCCGGTAGGCTTTGCGGCTTCCAACAGAGGAGTACAACCATGGCCCGTGCCACTGCCCGCCACATCCTGGTACCCACCGAAGAGAAGTGCAATGAGCTGAAAGCTGCCATCGAAGGCGGTGCCGATTTCGCTCAGGTCGCCAAGGACAACTCGACCTGCCCGTCCGGCCGCCAGGGCGGTGACCTCGGCTCGTTCGGCCCCGGCCAGATGGTGAAGGAATTCGACACCGTCGTGTTCAGCGCCCCGCTCAACCAGGTGCAAGGCCCGGTCAAGACCCAGTTCGGCTACCACCTGCTGGAAGTGACCAGCCGCCAGGACTGATCGCCCGCCCCCGTTTCACACGGGGGCGTTTCGCCCCCTTTCCGCCAGCACCTCGCCCAAACGCTTCTACCCTGTTCGGTTGATACAGCATCACCGCCTTTCACGTGTCCACCCTTCGGCGTTCAGCATCCGCACGCGCGCGGTTAGCTTGCCCTGCACCACCGGTGTGAGGCGCGGCAGGCGGGCCTGGGCTACAACTTCAGAGACAGCCGCTTCGGCATCGAGGAGGATGGCCATGTTTCACGTCACGCGGATTGGCGACAAACGCATCGAGATCGATTTTTCCGGCAAGCTGGACAGCCACGACATGCGCTTCGCCCTGGACGAACTCTGGCGCAAATCCGAGGGCATCACCGCAGGCCAACTGCTCTGGCGCATCGGCGACTTCGACATGCCCACGCTGGGCGCCGTCGGCGTGGAGCTGGCGCGCATTCCGCAACTGTTTCGCCTCATGCGTCGCTTCGATCGCTGCGCGGTGGTCTGCGCCAAGGAATGGGTCCGCAAGGCCGCCGAGATCGAAGGCACGCTGATTCCCGGGTTGACGGTCAGGGCGTTCGAAGACCACCAGGGCACCGCGGCGCACCTCTGGCTTGAAGATAGCGCCTGAGCCGCATCAGCGCGGCGTGGCGAATACCTGCGTCCAGTAGCTGCCCGCCGTGCTGGCCTTGTCGGTGGCGTAGGCGGCGCCCATCTCGGTGAAATCCGCATTCATGATGTTGGCGCAGTGGCCTGGGCTGGCAAGCCACCCTGCCACCACCTGCTCGGCCGAGCCCTGCCCCGCCGCGATGTTCTCGCCAACGCGCGACCAGCGATAGCCCGCCTGGCGCGCCCGATCGCCGGCCTGCTCGCCGTTCGGCGCGCGATGACTGAAGTAATCGCGCCGGGCCATGTCTTGGCTGTGCGCCAGAGCGGCGTCGGCCAGCGTATCGCTCCAGCCCAGCGCCGGAGCGGCTTCGAACGCCTGGTCACCGCACCGCCGAGGTTGACTGCGCGCCGCATTGACTCGTTCGAGAATGGACTGGCCCACCGTTTTCCAATCGCCCAGATCCGGCGGCAGCAGCGGCTTGGCCAGCAGGATTTGCCAAGTGTTGCCCTCGTGCGCAACGCCGATCTCGGCGTAATCCTGGCTGCGCAGCGGCTCGCAGTAGCGCTGCCGCAACGCGCTCATCGCCGCCTGCACGCTAGCCGGCCCGGAAATCGATATGGCCTGAAGTTTCGCCGGCCGGTAGCCGGACGCCTGCAAGCGCTGTTGCAGCTGCGCGCCCGTGGTCGCCGGCTTGAGGTCAAGTGAGGCGTTCGGTGCCAGCGGCGCGACAGCCTTGCCCTCCTCGCCCGAGCAGCTTGCCTCTTCGCCACGAAACGCGTTGATCTGGCTGACCAGGTCGTCCGCCGGTGCAGCATGGGCTGACATTGGTATCAGAGTCAGCGCCAGGCCCAACGCTGAGCCGGCGGCCGCCGCACCGGAGCGCCTGATTGCCGTAGCGATAGTCATAGGTCACCCTGTCTGGCTGTGATAACCATGCAGACCACGGCATGCGGCTCACTATTCCTCGACACGGCCCGGCTTCCAATATGACGCTCAACGATTTCTTGCTGTTCGCGCTGCCCGCCATTTTCCTGACGGGCGTCTCCAAAGGCGGCTTTGGCGGTGCGCTTGGCGGCATTGCGGTGCCGTTGCTGGCTTTGGCGATCTCGCCCAAACAAGCCGCGGCGGTGATGCTGCCGATCCTCTGCCTCGCGGACGTGGTCGGCCTTCGCGCCTACATCGGGCACTGGGACAAGGCCAACCTCAAGGTCATGCTGCCGGGCGCGCTGATCGGCATTACCCTGGGCTCGCTGACGTTCGGCATGCTCGACGAGCGCCTGATCGGGTTACTCATGGGCGGCATCGCCGTGGGCTTCGTGTTGCTGGGGCTGGTTTCGCGCAACGACAAGCCGCGCCCCCTGCAACGCGGACGCGGCACGCTGCTCTCGTCCATCGCAGGCTTCACCAGTTTCGTTGCACATGCCGGCGGGCCGCCGATCATGATGCACCTGCTGCCACAGCAACTGGACAAGCTGCGCTACGTCGCGACCATCAACCTCTTCTTCTTGATGACCAACGCGCTGAAGCTCATTCCCTACGCCGCGCTCGGGCAGTTCACACGCGAGAACCTGCTGCTCAGCCTGACGCTCGCGCCCATCGTCCCCTTCGGCGTCTGGACCGGGCTATGGCTGCACAAGCGCATCGACCACGCCCTGTTCTACCGCATCGCCCGCGTTGGCGTACTGATCGCGGGGCTGCAACTGATCTGGAAATATCTGTAGCTGCAGAACCGGCCGCCGGTTGTTCTGAACGTTCGGGGCCTACCCCAGTCGGACATAGTGAACCCACTGTGAAGGAGAAACCTCATGCTGAAGTTTCTGGGTAGCACCATCGGCATCATCTTCCTGATCGGCCTGCTCGTGGTGATCGGCCTGTTCGCGTTGATCTTCTAAGCCACGCGATACGACCCAAACGCAACCACGGCCTCGGTACGCACACCGCCGCACGTTGCATGAACATCGACAGGCCGCCGCACCCCGGCGGCCTGGTCGTATCCGGTTCCTGGACGGCCGCACCATGACCCCGCTTTCCTTCTCCGCGCCACGCCTGCGTCACTCACCGCTCTTGGCGCTCATCGTGCTGTTCATGCTGCTGCTCGCGCCGCCAGCGAGTGTCGCGCAAGAGGGCGTCGCTACGGTACGCCTGGATGGCCGTGCGCTGTTTCGCATCGGCCCGAACGCCGAACTCGAAGCCCGGCCTCGTGCCCGGCAGGTCGAACGGCAGCTGGCGGCCGTGCTAGAGACGCCGCAGGGCATCACCCGCTCGCGTATCGAAGCCGCTGGCGAAGACGGTGAAGCCCGTCAGATCAGCGTCGCCGGGCGCCCACTTGTCGTGGTAACGCCAGCCGATGCCGACGCCAATGGGCAACGGCTGGACGTGCTCGCGCGGGACTGGGCAGCACTGATCGACCGGGCGCTGGTGCGTGCCGTCGAGCGGCGCGACTCGGACCGAGGCCGTTTCGTCACGTCCGTACAGGTCAGCGTCGAGACCGCTTTCGCGCGCCTTCTCGAATCGGCCGTCAGCATCATTCCGCGCATTCTCGCCGCGTTGCTCGTGCTGCTGCTCTTCTGGGGGCTGGCTACCGGCGTGCGCGCCCTCACGCGGGTCGTCTTCGCACGGCTGGTGAAGGACCGGACGGTAGAGAACCTAGTGCGTCAGGTCAGCTACTACACCGTCTGGCTGCTCGGCCTGATCGTCGCCGCCAGCGCCTTTGGCCTGGAACCGAGCACCCTGGCAACGGGCCTGGGCCTGACTAGCCTGGCTCTGGGCTTCGCACTCAAGGACATCCTGTCGAATTTCGTCAGCGGGCTGCTGATTCTCACGCTGCGGCCGTTCCAGCTCGGCGACCAGATCATCATCGGCGAGACCGAAGGCAGCGTGGAGCGCATCGAGCTGCGCGCCACGCAGATTCGCACCTACGACGGGCGCCGGGTCCTGGTGCCCAATGCCGAAACCTTCACCTCCCGAGTCACCAACAACACGGCGGCGCCGGTTCGCCGGGGAAAGGTGGTGTGCCGCCTCAGCTACGGTGTCGACATCGACGCCACCACCCAGCTGCTGCGGGACACTGCCCAGGGAACACCTGGCGTGCTTGCCGAACCGCCAGCCTCGGTCCGCTTGAGCGAGTTGGGCCAGAGCGAGCTGTTCTTCGACGTCCAGTTCTGGTGCGACTCGCGCCGCTCCGATTTCGTCTCTACCGCCTCGGAGGTGCGCAAGAGCCTGGTCGGTGCGCTGCGCGCTGCCGGCGTCGGACTGCCGGACCAGGCGCGGCAGAACATCGTGGTTCATACCCCTCAAAACTGAAGCGCACCCTGCCTGACAGGGAGCGCTACGGCTCGATATGGGCGGAGCAGGCGTAAAAACCGGAACCGCGTCCGGTGCGCTGCGGTCGAGTGTAGGTCAGCGCGCTATACCGCAGCGAAGACGGAGCGATACAAAAAGGTCGGACTGAATGAGGCAGTTTCTGCAACACGCCGCGCTGATCAGCGTCTCAGCGCTACTGCTGGCAGCTTGCTCTGAGGACAAACCTGCCGAGCAAGCCGCACCACCCCCACCTGAAGTCGAAGTGATCACGGTCGACCCCAAGCCGATTCCTAACATCATCGAGCTTCCGGGACGCGTTCAGGCCGTTCGCATCGCCGAGATCCGTGCGCGGGTCAACGGCATCATCCAGAAGCGGCTCTACGAAGAGGGCACCGACGTGGAGGTCGGCACGCCACTGTTCCAGATCGATCCGCGAGAAATGCGCGCCAACCTCAAAGCAGCAAAAGCAGCACTGGAGCGAGCCGAAGCCACGGCATTGAATGCCGCGCAGGACGTCAGGCGTTATAAGGGCCTGGTTGCCAAACAGGCCATCAGTCAGCAGGAATACGACACCGCGTTGGCCACGTTGCGCACCGCCAAAGCAGACGTGTCGCAAGCAGAAGCCAATGTTCAGTCGGCTGCTCTCGAGCTGGAATACACCACCGTAGAGTCACCGATCGAAGGCCGCGCCGGGCGGGCCCAGGTCACCGAAGGTGCGTTGGTGAGCGCCAGCGAAGGTACGCTGCTGACCACCGTCGAGCAGTTCGATCCGGTGTATGTCAACTTTGCTCAGTCGAGCTCCAATTTGTTGCGCATACGAGCGCAGCTGGCGTCTGGCGCCCTGAAGTTACCGGAGGAAGGCCGCGTCGAGGTCAAGCTGATCCTGGAAAATGGCGCCGAGTATCCACACTTGGGCTACGTCAACTTCTACGCCATGAGCATTGACGAAAACACAGGCACCGTGGCGTTACGCGCTGAATTCCCCAACCCAGACAGGCTTTTGCTGCCTGGGCAGTTCGTGCGTGCGCGAATCAATGCCGGTACTCGCCCAAACGGTGTACTGATTCCCCAGCGTGCAGTGATAGTCAACGATCAGGCTGCCCGCGTCCTGCTCGTGGACAAGGACGACAACGTAGCCTCACGTGAAGTCGAACTTGGCGAACTGCAGGGCAGCCAATGGGTAATTCGTGATGGTCTCACTGCAGGCGACGTTGTGATCGTCGAGGGGGGCGGCAGCGTCCGTAGTGGTGCAGCGGTACGGACCACCCCTTACCAGCCTGAAGGGCCTCCGGAAGCGCCAGAGTCGTCGAGCGCGACCGAGTCCAGCCAATGACGCCAGCGTTCTTCATCCGGCGTCCAGTCTTTTCCTGGGTCATTGCGCTGGGCATTCTGTTGGGTGGCGTGCTGGCCCTGCGCTCGTTGCCCGTCGAGCAATACCCGAGCATCGCACCGCCCACGCTGCGCATCAGCGTGACCTACCCCGGCGCTGACGCCTCGGTGCTCGAAACCAACGTCACCCAGGTGATCGAGCAGGAGCTCAACGGTGTCGAGGGCTTCCTTTACATGGATTCATCGAGCCGCTCCAACGGCAGCGCCTCGATCGAGCTGACGTTCGAAGCCGGCACCGACATCGACATTGCGCAGATGGAGGTGCAGAACCGCCTTAGTCGCGTCGAGCAGCGCTTACCGGAAGAAGTCCGCCGACAGGGCATTCAGGTATTCCAGGCCTCGCGGGATTTTCTGCTGATCATCTCGCTGTTCTCTGAGAACGGCACCATGAGCACGCTGGAGCTCGGCCATTTCGCTACAACACGCGTGCTTGACGAGCTGCGCCGCGTACAGGGCGTGGGTGATATCCGCGAGTTCTATACCGCTTATGCCATGCGGATCTGGTTGAACCCCGATCGGCTGGCCAGCTTCGGACTTTCTGCGGCCGATGTGCTCGCCGCCGTACAGGAGCAGAACAGCCAGTCCGCGGGCGGCGCACTGGGCGATCTACCACTGGCCGAGGGCACTGAAATCAATGCGCCCATCGAGACCCAAGGGCGCTTTTCCACGCCTGAAGAATTCGCCTCGATCATTCTTCGTGCCGGCCCGGATGGATCGGCCATCCGCTTGCGTGACGTCGCTCGGGTCGAGCTGGGCGCACAGAATTACGCTTCACGAAGCGAGCTGAACGGCCAACCGGCGGCGGGTTTGGCCGTGCAACTGTCGCCGGGGGCCAATGCGCTGGACACGGCCAATGCGGTCAAGCAACGCATGGGCGAACTGGCCGAAGGCTTTCCGGAAGACGTAGCCTGGACGGTGCCATTCGACTCGACCCCCTTCATCGCCTCGTCGATTCAGCAAGTCGTGGTCACGCTGCTCCAGGCCATGGCGCTGGTGGTGCTGGTCATGCTGCTGTTCCTGCAGAACTGGCGCACCACCGTCATCCCTACCATCGTCATCCCGATCACCCTGGCGGGCACTTGTCTCGGCCTGTGGATTGCCGGCTTCTCGATCAACCTGTTGAGCCTGTTCGGCATGGTCCTCGCGATCGGTACCTTGGTGGACGATGCCATCGTGGTGGTGGAAAACGTCAAGCGGATCATGGACGAGGAGCAGCTGCCGCCCTATCAAGCGACCGTCAAAGCCATGGAGCAGGTCACCGCGCCCATTATCGGCACGACCCTCGCGCTGATCGCGGTATTCGTGCCGCTGGCATTTTTTCCGGGCTCGACAGGGGGCATCTATCGACAGTTCGCCGTGACGCTGTCAATTGCGGTTGCCACCTCGACACTGCTGGCACTCGTGCTGACGCCCGCACTGTGCGCATCATTGCTCAAACCTAGCCAGCCGGACGACGGCAAGCCCGGCCTGGGCCAACGCATCTTCAGTCCTTTCAACCGTTGGATGGAGCGCACCACGGACCGCTATCACCATGCGGTCGGCGGCATGCTCGCGCGACCGATCTGGTTTCTGTTCGCCTTTGTCGGCCTGCTGGCGCTGACGGCCTTTCTCTACCTGCGGATGCCCAGCGCCTTTCTACCGGACGAGGACCAGGGCTCTTTGATGACGGTCATCCAAGCGCCCGCTGGCGCAACGGTCGAGCGCACCGAAGAAGCCATTGAACAGGTCAAGGCGTTCTACGCCGACCACCCGCTGGTCGAGGACGCTATCACGGTCTACGGCTTCAGCTTTTTCGGCCAGGGCCAGGCCCATGCGATGTCGTTTGTACGGCTTATCCCTTGGGAGCAACGCACCGAAGACGGCAGCTCCGCTCAGGCCTTGGTTCGCGAAGCCATGGGCCGCTTCTCGCAGATCAACGAAGCCCGCGTGTTTGCCCTGAATCCACCTTCGATTCCCGGACTGGGCGTGGCGGGCGGCTTTACCTTCAAGCTCGAGGACCGCGGAGGTCTCGGCTATCAGGCGCTGCTCGACGCACGCAACCAGCTGCTCGGCAAGGCGAGCGAAAGCCCGGTGTTACAGAGCGTCCGGCCGGAGGGCGCAGACGACGCGCCACGCTTGCGGGTCAACATCGACCGCATCAAGGCCCGCGCGTTGGAGCTTTCGATCAACGAGGTTAACGCAACACTGGCAATCGCCTTCGGTAGCGCCTATGCCAACGACTTCAACCGTGACGGGCGCGTCCTGCAAGTATTGCTGCAGGCGGATGCCCCCTATCGGATGACTCCACAGGATGTGCTTGATCTGAAAGTGATCAACGATGAAGGCGAAAGCGTGCCCTTCGGCGCCTTTACCACCGTGGATTGGACCGAGGGCCCAACGCAGTTGCAGCGCTACAACGGCTACCCTGCGCTGACCTTGTCCGGCAGTGCCGCACCCGGTTCGACCACAGGCGAAGCGATGACGGAGATGGAGCGGCTGGCCGCTGAATTGCCGGGCGGCTTCAGCTACGAATGGACCGGCGCCTCGCTGGAAGAGCAGCAGGCTTCCGGCCAGGTCGGTTTGTTGCTGGGCTTGTCGTTGCTGGTGGTGCTGATGGTCCTGGCAGCGCTTTATGAAAGCTGGACAGTGCCCATCGCGGTGCTGCTCGTGGTGCCCTTCGGTGCGTTGGGCGCAATATTGTTCGCGATGATTCGAGACCTGCCGGCAGACGTTTATTTCAACGTGGGGCTGGTGACCATCATCGGCCTGTCGGCGAAAAACGCGATCCTCATCGTCGAGTTTGCCATTGAAGAAGAAGGCCACGGCAAAAGCCTGACCGATGCCGTGATGAACGCGGTGCGCCTGCGCTTCCGGCCGATCCTGATGACATCGCTCACCTTCATTCTCGGCATGCTGCCCCTCGTACTGTCCAGCGGCGCCGGCGCGGCTGGCCGGGTCGCAGTCGGTACCGGCGTCATGGGCGGCATGATCGTCGCGACGCTGCTGGGCCTGTTCTATATCCCGCTGTTCTATCTCTCCGTGCGTCGTTGGCTGACCAAGCGTCGGCCGCCGACAGCCGAAGACAAGGCGCACCCCGCCGAGGAAAAAGAGGCGCCAGACAATGCCTGACCGGCTCACGAAACTGGCGCCTCTGCTGATGGCCGCTCTGCTTGCTGGCTGCCAGCTCGCACCGCCCCATGAGCGGCCGCCCTCCCCCAGCGCCGCGCAATATCCTGCCGACTACCAACCCATGGACGGCGAAGTGCTGGCCAGCGAGATCGCCTGGCGCGACTTTCTTGAGGACCCACGACTCGAGCTGTATATCGAAACGGCTCTGCAGCGGAATCGCGACCTGCAGATCGCAGTAGCGCGAATCGAAGAAGCCCGCGGCCAGTTTGGCGTGCAAGGTGCCGACCGCTACCCGACGCTGGCTGCGACGGCTGATGCCAGCCGGGGCCGCTTTCCGACCGGCAGCGCTGGGCAGGCCGGTCGCGGCTCCGCCGGAGGCGTTAGCTCGGGCGCAGCGGGCGGTTCAAGCGGTCAGATCACCGAGCAGTTCTCGGTAGGGCTTGGCATATCGGCGTTCGAACTCGACTTCTGGGGACGCGTGCGAAATCTCACCGAAGCCGCGCGCGCTCAATACCTCTCGACCATCGAGGCGCAACGGGCATTTCGCTTGTCGCTGATTGCCGATGTGGCCACGACCTACCTCGCCGTCCGCGGCGCTGAAGCACGGATCGAACTGGCTGAGGCGACGCTGCAGAGCCGCCGCGACGGCCTGCGCATTGCCCGTGTTCGCTTCGAGGCAGGGATCACCTCGGCGCTCGATCTAAACCAGGCACAGGCGCTGCTGACCCAGGCCAAGACAGAGCTGGCAAGCCTGCGCCTGATCCGAGCCGAGCAGGTCAACTACCTCACTCAATTGATCGGGGGCGAACTGCAAGGGCCTTTGCCGACGCCGCTACCGTTGGCCGAACAGATCGATCCGGTGCGGCTGGATGCCGGGCTGCCGTCGGAGCTGCTACTGGTGCGTCCCGACATCCTGGGTGCCGAGTTGGAGCTGCGTGCAGCACGCGCCAACATCGGCGTGGCGAGAGCTGCATTCTTCCCGCAAATCTCCCTGACCGGCAGCTTCGGGTACATTTCCAACGAGCTGAACAACTTGGTGAGCCGGGACAATCGCACCTGGAGCATTGGCCCGAGCATCACCCTTCCACTGTTTGACTTCGGTCGAAATCGCGGCAACCTGACCGTCGCCGAAGCCCGGGAAAACGTCGCGGTGGCTCAGTACGAAAGCGCCATCGAAACCGCCTTTCGCGAAGTGGCTGACGCACTCGCCGGCCGACGCTATCTGGCAGAACAGGTCGCCGCGCAGGAAGAAAATGTCGACACGCTGCGACGCATTGCCGACCTCGCAAGAGAGCGCTATGCCGAAGGTGTAGTGAATTACCTGCAGGTTCTCGATGCCGAGCGCAACCTGTTCGATGCCGAACAGGCATTCATTGAGGTCAAGCGTGCACAGATTCAGAACCTGGTGAGTTTGTATATAGCGCTGGGCGGTGGTACCGACGCCCCTTCAGCATCAAGCGACACCCCGCAACGGGTCGTGACTTCCGAGCAGTAAGCCGCGGAACAGCGCGCTTCCCGACCTGCGGCGCCGAATCCTCAAGACGTCACGGTGGTCCAAAGATCACCACTAAATGGCAGAGGAATCGAAATGGGCCTGTTCGACAAGATCAAAGACAAACTCGGCATGGGCGGCGTGAGCAACGAAGCGCACAAGCCAGTCGACCCGAACAACACGCCGAACCAGCACGCGCCGGATACCGTCGTTGATTCGGAGCGGCCTACCGCTGCGCACAACGCCACGACCACGCCGCCCGGCGTTGCTCCCAGCCCCGAGGGCATGGCTCATTCAACTGGAACATCAACCAGCGCGGTGGATGTGCCTGCCAAGCTCGATGGCATGGCCGCCAATCATCCGGAGCAGCTGAACTGGCGCACCTCCATTGTCGATCTGCTCAAACTGTTGGGTCTGGATAGCAGCCTGGAATCGCGTAAAGAGCTCGCTACAGAATTGGGCTGCCCGCAGGACAAGATGGGCGATTCAGCCCAGATGAACACCTGGCTGCATCGCACCGTGATGCACAAGCTCGCAGAACATGGCGGCACCGTTCCGCCTGAACTGCGGACTTAACAGGCATCGGGGCCTCGCTGGGTGCAATTCACTGGTGAGGCTTTTTGATCTCGGTTCTCGGCTTAGCACTGATCGCCAGCAAGCCGGCTCCTACAAAGGACTACTCGAACCCTGTAGGAGCGAGCTTGCTCGCGATCAGCTATTCAGACGCCTCGCCGTACCGAAACGAAAACGCTGCAGCACCCAGTTCGTCATCTAGCGAGCGCTCACAGAACTCCGCGGACCTGTAGGAGCCAGCTTGCTGGCGATCAGATTTCGGGGGTCTCGTACCTGCCGGTCGCGCTTACACCCGTCGGTGCCAGCGACCAAATGCCTAGCCGTTATCGGCTGATTTCACTACTCAATCGTCGAGCGACGGCCCGATCATCTCCGCCAGCTGCGGATATACGCCTGGACAGGCGACAAGATAAGGATTGCCTAGCAACAACCCATCGTTACGGAAGAAATCATTGACCCGGCCGCCCGCCTCTTTCACCAAAACGAGACCGGCCATGCAATCCCAGCTTTTCAGCTCGGTCTCGTAGTAGCCGAGCAGCCGCCCCGCAGCCACGTAGGCGGTCATCAATGCGCCGGAGCCGTTGCGGAAAAACATGCCCCCTTCGGCCAGCAGCTTTTCCATGAACGGAATGAAGTGCTCTTTGCCGCGCGGATGGAAGGTGCCCGTGGCGGTCACGCCCTGCCCCACGTGCGTGGCCGCGCTGACCTTCAAAGGCGCGTCGTTGACGAATGCACCCTTGCCCAGGCAGCCATGGAATAGCTCGTTGTGGTTGGGATCGGCAATGGCGCCCAGGTGCGGCTGGCCGTCAATAAGCAAGCCGATGGACACGCACCAGTTGTGCAGCCCATTGACGAAGCACGCCGTGCCGTCGATGGGGTCGATGACCCAGACGCATCGCGCGCCGAGGTCCGCTGAGCCGCTTTCTTCGCCCAGGAAGCCATCTTCAGGGAAACGCTCGGTCAATCGGTCACGGATGAAGGCTTCGATTTGCTTGTCCGCAATGCTGACAACGTCCTGCGGATCGTCACCCTTGTGCTCGACGGTCAAGGCATCGCGCTTTCGGTAGAAATCCATCCCGAGTTGCGCGGCCTCCTGGGCCAGCGCCTTGGCACAGGCATAGCGCGCATCGATGTCGAGCCCGGAGGCAATTGGTTGCGAGGTCATGGCGATCCTTATGGATTGGGTTGGGCGTGCGGATTCTAGTGAATCGGCGACGACAGGCCCAACCCCGCAAGCCGCCTGGCCGGTCAGGCTTCTTTCTGCTCCTCGTGCAGCCGCACGTTGAGCTCGTCGACGATGGGTGCCCATTCGGCATCCTCGATCCATTCATCTTTCAACAGCGCTCGTTGCGACTCATTCCAGAACGGCGCGTCAGCCAGCCGCACTTCATTCGGCAGCGGCGCATGCTGAGCGATGAAGTCGTCGATGCTCTGCGGATCGGATGGCAGGCCCAGTTGCTCGAACAGGGTGCTCATGTCTTTGTTCGGGAGTTCCATGAAACGCCTCCTCAGGCTGATCGGTCTTGTGCCTGCTTCAGCAGGCCACTTAGTTAGATAGAGGCGCGCAGGCAAACACAGTTCAACGAACGGAACGCCACACGGACGGGAGGAAAGACGGGCCCCGCTGCATAAGCGAGGCCCGTGGCGGGATCAGGCTGCTTTGCTGAACAGTTGACGGCCGTGGTCCAGGCATTGGTCCACGAGCCATTTTCCGTGGGCGATGGAGGCGCGCTGGGCCTGTTCCAGCTCCGCCATGAAGGCATGGCCAACCGGAAGCGCCATGCGCCGGGTCGTCTGGCCTTGCATGTTACTGATGCGGCATCCACCGGCCCATGGCGTCGGCGTGCCGGGATGTTCCATCACTTCAGCGGTGATGACGTGGTCTCGGTACTCGCATTGCATCATGGTCATGGTTCACCTCGTCGCTGTGTGGCACTGGGCGATCTGGCTGTGCCCGTGCGCCTGGATTGTCCCCCTCTCGTTACGGTCCGCAGCCAAACGGGGTGCGAGGCACCCTGGCGCGGTTCGTCTCTAAGGTTTAGCACAGCACTACGGGATAAGAAGGTCCGATGGTCGCCTCGCTGGCGAAGCGTGGCGGAGCGCTGAAGGCTCCGCCGGCATGCATCCAAGGGGGTTTGAAGCAGCGGGCCGCGTCTGGCAGGCCCGCCTGTTCGGATGAGTGGTCAGATGGCCCGCATGGCCTGGTCGTCGTAGAAATCAGCCTCGAGCAAGGCGTCGCGACCTTCGACTTCAAGCGTCTCGCCTTCCAGCGGGACGGGCGCCGAGGCTCGCTTGCTGCGCAGCTTGCCGAATTGGTGCTTGAGTGCGTTGTTCAACTTGTCGATGGCGCCGTCAACGGCCAGCTCTAGCGATGCGGCCTTGTGCGAAACGGACACGGGCTGCTGGCCCTTCGGCCGCGCCTCGATCTGGCATCGTTTGTCGTGGGAGCCAGCCTTGACGCCGTTTTCGTCGTTCAGGTGGACCACGACCCGGGTCACACCGTCATCGAAACGGTCCAGCTTGTCCGCGACACTGGCACTGACCCAATTGACGAGACGGGCACTGCCTTCGATGTGGTTATCGCTATGAACTTGAATTTGCATACGCTTGTTCCTTCTACGCGATCGGGGTAACCACCGTTCAGCCTCAAACGGCCTGATCTACCAATGCCACCGTCGCCACGATTACGCAAGCCGAACGTAACGGCTCGACACAACCTCGACCGCAAGCATTGAGCGAGATCAAGCAAGACAGCCCCATGCAGCCCCGTTAACCTCGACCAGAAATCCTAAAGGAGCGATTCATGGACATCCTGCTCTGCGGTAGCTTCGACGAGGCCGAGCGCGACGAATGGCTCGCCGCCCTCCAGGCCGCCTACCCGGACGCCCATTGGCACACCACGCTAGACGGCATCGAGACGAGCCGCATCGAAGTGGCCGTTGTCGCCAACCCACCCACCGGTGCGCTACAGGGCTTGCCCAACCTGCGGTTGATCCAGTCACTCTGGGCTGGCGTCGACCGGCTGATGCAGGACGCCAGCCTGCCGCATGGAGTGCCCATTGCACGTATGGTCGACCCGGCGATGAACCAGGCGATGGCCGAAACCGCCGTCTGGGCAACGCTCTCGCTGCATCGCGGCTTCTTCCGTTACGCCGCGCAGCAGCAGGCGTCGCGGTGGGAGCAATGGCCGCAAAAGCGGGCCGATGACGTTCGGGTGACGGTGCTTGGCCTGGGCCAGATGGGCCGCTGCTGTGCTGAGCGACTGGCCGGATTCGGCTACCGCATCGCAGGCTGGAGTAGCCGACCGGTGTCGATAAGCGGCATCGAAACCTGTCACGGTGAAGCCCAGTTGCCGGCGCTGCTCGAGCGCACCGATATTCTGATCAATCTTCTGCCACTGACGGCTCAGACCGAAGGCGTGCTCGATGCACGTCTGTTCGATGCGCTGGCAGCGGGCGCGGGGCTGATCAATCTGGGCCGCGGAGCGCATCTGGTGGAGGATGACCTGATCGCAGCGCTGGAGCGGGGCCAGCTCGGCCACGCAGTACTGGATGTCTTCCGCCAGGAGCCGCTGCCGGGGTCACACCCGTTCTGGCGTCACCCGAAGATCACCGTACTGCCGCACGTGGCGGCAATGACCGATGCGCGCAGCGCCGCCAGGGTGGTCGCGGAGAACCTGTGCGCGCTGCGTGACGGCCGGCCGCTCGCCAATCTGGTCGATCCGGCGCGAGGCTACTGAGCCGGCTGCAGCTTCTTCTTCGGGTAGATGTCGTAGCGACTGGACTTGCCTTCCAGGCAGTAAGCCGGTTTCGCGCCGTCGATGGCCGGCGCCTTGCGCGGCCGCTTGACCACCACGCGGTGGCTCGCCAGCTCAAGCGCCTGTTCGAGCAAGGCCGAGGCATCCAGGTCGTCGCCCACGAACGGCCGGAACAAGCGCATCTCCTTCTTGACCAGCGCGCTCTTGTCGCGGTGCGGAAACATCGGGTCGAGGTAAATGACCTGCGGCGGTTCGCCCTCCCACCGCGCCATCCGCTCGATGGCGTTGCCCTGTACCAAGCCCATGCGCGCAACGATGGGGCCGACCTCAGCGTCCATGGCCGCACGCGAGAGGCCGTCTTCGAGCAAGGCGGCGATCAACGGCTGGCGCTCGCACAGCACCAGCTCGCAACCCAGGGTCGCCAACACGAAGGCGTCACGACCGAGACCAGCCGTAGCGTCGAGCACCGAGGGCCTAATCCCGGGCTGTATGCCCACGGCCTTGGCGATCATCTGCCCGCTGCCACCGCCGAACTGGCGACGATGCGCCGCTCCGCCTTCGAGAAAATCCACCCGCACAGGACCCGGTGCCTGTGGCTCGACCGACTGCAACTGCAAGCCGCCCTCCCCGACTTGCAGGGCGAACTGCGCATCCTCGGCCTGCAACGGCAACTCGAGACGGCTTGCCCAGGCCTGCGCCTGCCCGACAAATGAGGGGGCAAGCGCTTCGACACGGACGATTGGGCGGCTGTCGGACATGGCAGTGCTCGGCGGGGGAAACGGCGCATTCTGCCAGAGCCTGCGGCGGCCCGCTTTAGCGGCAAAGGCCAAAGCCACCCATGTCGACATGGAAATGGTCATGATGCGCAGCGTTGTACTCGGGGCTCAGGGTAATCCTGAAGGCATCGCAGGCGGCCGCTTTCACCGCCCGGAGAAAGCGCGCCTTATCGCCATCTCCGTTCCAGTCGCGCGCGACCGTGATGCGCGTGCCGTCGGCAAGCCGAAAGCCAGCAAGGTCGAGCGCATTGGCCGATGCATGCTGGCTGCGGCGGTTGCTGCGCGCAATATTGCGGCAGGCGAAACTGCCGAAATGATCGACACGCACGACCGGTTGGCCGAACACCTTCTCGGCTGCCGGCTGCAACCCGTGCCGTTCGAACAGCGCATACGCAGCCGCTAATGGGCAAGTCGCCATGAAGGGCGCGTTAAAGCGAACGGCCGAGCCGCGGACCCTCACGGCGTTCTCGACCGGGCATCCAGCCTGCGGCGTGCTGTCGGGTAAAGCGGTGTAGTCCAGCCCAGAGGTCGCCAGCGCCTGCTTGCACAGCGAGCGACTGTGCTGCAAACGTTCGAGCTTGAACGGCGTAAGCAGGTTGGGCGTTTCGCGGATATCCAACGGCGCCCAAGGGTTCCACTCTCCCGGAATGTCGACATGCCCTCGCCACACCGCGTAGACGAACCCGGCGCCGAGCATCAGCAGGAGCAGAAAGAAACGACCCATCGTCATGCAGGTTCGGCAACGGCGTTGCGCCAAGGTTGCGCGCCAGCCTCAGCCCAGCAGCGACAGTTGCGCCTCGTTCCGCACGGCTGGCAGCTCCAGCACCGGCAAACCGGGTAGCCGGAGGCGCAACTGCGCATGGAAGCGAAGCGCCAGATCGGGCGCCAGCCGGTTGTCAGGCGTGTGCAAGTAAACGTGCGGTCGCTTGCCCGCCTCGATCCAGCCGGCGACCTTGTCCAGCCAGGGCGCCAAAAAGCGATCATTGGCTTCGAGTTCCGGATGGCCCACAAACCGCACCTGCGGGGACAGGCTAAAAGCAGTCGGACGCACCGGTAGCCGCGGCTTCTTGCTTTGCGCATGCAGCACCGCGGGGTCTCGAGAGTGGCAGCTGAACAACGCGCGGGTGTCCATGCAGATGCGTTCGACGCCTCGGTCGAGCAGCAGGCGATTGAGCGCCCGCTCCTCCTGGCCACGGGCGAAGAACGCTGGATGGCGCACCTCCACGGCCAGCGGCCGGCCGAGGGTGTCGATCAGCCCGGCCAGCTCGCCGAGACGGCTCGGCCCAAAGCTAGCCGGCAGCTGCAACCAAAAGGGTGTGATTCGTGGCCCGAGTGGACCAAGTAGGGTACGGAAGGCCGCGAGCAGGTCGCCGGTGTCGCGCAGGTCGGGCGCCTGGCTGATCTCACGCGGCAGCTTCGCGCAGAAGCGAAATGGCTCGGGCATCAGGCTTGCCCAGCGCTGGACTTTCTTTTCCGAAGGCCACGCATAAAGCGTGGTATTGCCCTCAACGCTGTTGAACACTCGACAATAGCCGTCGAGAAAGGCGCTCGACGACGCCTCGGCCGGATACAGCGCACCGCGCCAGGCAGGCTCGTTCCAGGATGGGCAACCAAGAAAATAAGGCAGGTTCAAGCGAAACGGCTACGCCTCAGGCGTAGAGGTCCAGACCGAGCACTTCGTGAGCGTCGACGTCCGGGCTGAAGCTCGCCGTGGTGCCGTAGCTTTGCAGCGCCTGCGCTGCGCGGCTGGTCAATGGTCGCTCCATCATGGCTTCGAAGCGTGACGGCATGAAATCACCAGAGACGACCGAGGCATAGTCGGTCGATTCGCTCTTGCCCGGCCGAGACTGCTGTTCGTAGGTGGCATCGGCCTGATTGGCCGGCGTGACGATCGACTCGCGTGCCTGTTCCGCAGCCTTTTCGCTTTCGCGATAAGGCGCCGTCGCGCTGTCCCGCTGAGGAAGGCGTTCGATGGGATAGGCTGAAGGGGCGAGACCGTTTAGGCGCATCATTCACCTGTGGCAAGTGCCGCGACTCTAGCGAGCGGCCTGAAATTACGCAACGCCGCCCGTCGCCGTCGTCAGCGTTGGACCTTGGGGGTCGCGACGTTGTCCCGCAGGTAGATCGGCTGCGCCTGTTCCGCCTCGACGGCTTCTCCCCGCGCCCACGCATGCCGCGCCAGGCTCAAGAGGTCTTCGGCATGGGGCAGCAGCGTAGCGTCGATGCCAGCCGGTCGCACCGCCAACCGCTCGGCATAGCGCCACCCAGTGCCAGCACCGAACCAGGCACCGTCCGCGTCGCGCGGCAGGCTGACCTGCTCGGGGGGCAGCACGGCCTCGAGGCCAGCCAGCTGGAGGTCATCGCCCTGCGCCTGGTAGCAGGCCCAATACACCTCGTCCATGCGGGCATCGATGGCCACCGCAATCTGCTCGGCACCCTGCTCTCGGCGGGCGCGCTGGGCGATGGTCGCCAGGGTCGATACCGGCACGACTGGCCGCTCCAGCGCGAACGCCAGCCCCTGCACCACGCCAACCGCAATCCGCACGCCGGTGAAAGCGCCCGGGCCGCGACCGAATGCCAATGCATCGACCGCAGACAGGCTGATCCCGGCTTCGGCCAACAGGGTCTGGATCATCGGCAACAGGCGCTGCGCGTGCAGGCGCGGAATCACCTCGTAATGGCTCAGCACTCGGCCGTCATGCAGCAGCGCGACGGAGCAAGCTTCAGTGGCGGTATCGAGGGCGAGCAACGTGGACATCGGCGGTTCAGCTCTGTGAAAAGGCGGCGATTGTAGCAGCAACGCGGCATCCAAACCTGAGCGGGCCGCGGCCCGACAAACCATCAGCCTGAAAAAACAAAACCCCGCGATGGCGGGGTTCCTGGCGGCGGCGCTGCGGGGATCAGCTCAGCGCGGCGAGCACTTTGGTGGTGATTTCCTCGACCGTGCCAACGCCTTCGATGCGGCTGCACTTGGGCTTACCTTCAGCCGCTTCGAGGTTCCGGTAGAACGCCACCAGCGGTTGGGTCTGGGAGTGATAGACGCTCAGGCGATGGCGAACGGTGTCTTCGAGGTCGTCCTTGCGATGGACCAGCTCTTCGCCCGTCACGTCATCGACGCCGCTGACCTTCGGCGGATTGTGCTCGGTGTGATACACACGCCCCGACGCTGGATGCACGCGACGGCCCGAGAGGCGACCGACGATCTCCTCGTCGTCCACGGCGATTTCGATGACGTGGTCCAACTTGACGCCTGCGTCGCGCAACGCCTCGGCCTGGGGGATGGTGCGCGGGAAACCGTCGAACAGAAAGCCGTTGGCGCAGTCTGCCTGCTGCAGGCGCTCCTGGATCAGCGCGATGATGATGGCGTCGGAGACGAGCCCGCCGCTATCCATGACGTCTTTGACCTGCAAGCCCAGCGGGGTGCCAGCCTTGACCGCCGCGCGCAGCATGTCGCCAGTGGAGATTTGCGGAATGGCGAACTTCTCGGTGATGAAGCGTGCCTGTGTACCTTTCCCGGCACCGGGCGCTCCCAGCAGAATCACGCGCATGGATGAGTCCTCGACTTTTCTTAAAAAGGGGCGCCGCCAGGCCCGGATGACTGGCCGAACAACCTGGCGGATCAACAAATCTGGTTTGCCGCCATGCGACAAAAGGTTGAACACGATACACAGCGCACAGTAGCCAGACAAGCGGCGCCCCGCTCCGCCCAGGTGCCAGCTGCGGGCGCGCCGGTGCCCGGTTCACGACGGTGCTCAAAGCCCGCCGCAAGCGGCGATACCGGCAGGCCTCGTTGGGCGCAGATGCCTAGCCGGTGTTGCGCAACCCAGCGGCGATCCCCGCAACGCTGACCAGCAGGGCTTGCTCCAGCGGGCTTTCGGCAGGGTTACGCTGCTGCCTGGAGCGCGCCAGCAGTTCGGTCTGCATGAGGTGCAGGGGGTCCAGGTAGGTGTTGCGCAGGCTGAACGCCTCGAGCGTATCCGGACTATGGGCCAGCAGCTGCGACTGTCCGGTCAGGCCCAGCACGGCCTCGACCGCCTGCGACAATCTGTCACGCAAATCCGCACCGAGCGGCTGCAAATCAGCGCTGACCAACCGCTCGTCGTAGCGCCGGGCAATCTCGGCATCCGCCTTGGCCAGCACCATTTCAAGCATGTCGATGCGCGTGGTGAAGAAGGGCCATCGCGCGCGCATGACCTGAAGCCGATCCCCTTCGCCCCGCGCCAGCGCCTGGCGCAGCGCCTGCTCCCAGCCTAACCAGGCGGGCAGCATCAGCCGTGTCTGGGTCCAGGCGAAGATCCACGGAATCGCCCGCAGGCTTTCGACCCCGCCTTCGCGGCGCTTGGCCGGGCGACTGCCGAGCGGCAGACGTCCCAGCTCCTGCTCTGGCGTGGCCTGACGGAAATAGTCGACAAACTGTGGATGATCCCTCACCACGCCACGGTAGGCCTCGACGCCATCGGCGGCCAGCCGGTCCATGGTTTCGCGCCAGTCCGGCTCCGGCATCGGTGGCGGCAGGAGCGTCGCTTCGAGCACTGCAGCCAGGTAGAGATTGAGATTCTGTTCGGCAATGTCGGGCAGGCCGAACTTGAAACGGATCATCTCGCCCTGCTCGGTGGTGCGGAAGCGTCCAGCGACCGAGCCCGGCGGCTGCGACAGGATCGCCGCATGAGCCGGGCCGCCGCCGCGGCCAACGGTACCGCCGCGGCCATGGAAGAGCAGCAGCTCGACGTCATGCGCGCGGCAGATTTCGACTAGCCGTTCCTGTGCGCGGTATTGCGCCCAGGCCGCCGCCGTCGTACCGGCATCCTTGGCTGAGTCGGAGTAGCCGATCATGACCTCCTGCGGGCCATGCAGCCGCTGCCGATAGCCGGGCAGTTCGAGCAAACATTCGATGGTCGGGCCAGCGTTGTTCAGGTCATCAAGCGTTTCGAACAGCGGCACCACGCGCATCGGTCGTTGCAGACC
Organism: Stutzerimonas chloritidismutans; assembly: GCF_051486945.1. Classification (GTDB taxonomy): domain Bacteria; phylum Pseudomonadota; class Gammaproteobacteria; order Pseudomonadales; family Pseudomonadaceae; genus Stutzerimonas; species Stutzerimonas chloritidismutans_B. The sequence goes on from NZ_JAHVDX010000001.1 coordinate 1,192,357, forward strand.
CGCCTCCTTGAGCAGCAACTGCACGGCCAGCACATCGGAAGCACCGCGCGCCATCGAAATCACGTAGGACCCCAGCGATGCGCCCGGCGCCTGCGCGGCAACCCGGCACGTCGCGAGCACCTCGGCGGTTTCAGCGGAGGCTTGGAAGTCCGGCGGCAAAAGAGGCCGACGGTTGTTCAGCTCGCGCTGTAGAAAATCCAGCCGCTGCTGTTCATCCCATTGATCGTACTGGCCGAGGCCAAGGTAGTCGGTGATCTCGGCCAACGCGGCGGCATGCCGGGTCGAATCCTGACGGATATCCAGGCGCGCCAGGAACAGCCCAAACGCGGCAGCACGGCGCAGGGTGTCGAGCAGCGCGCCGTCGGCGATGACGCCCATGCCGCAGGCATGCAGGGAGCGATAACAGAGTTCCAGCGGCTCGCGCAGCGCTCGGTTGTCCTGTAGCACGTCGGGCGGTGCGGGCAGGTCATGCGACAGCGCCTGGCGCGCCCAGTCACGCGTGGCCTGCAGACGGCCGCGTAGCTGCTTCAGCAATACCCGGTAGGGCTCGGCGGTCTCGCCGCTCTGGGCAAGCAGCTCTTCGGTGGCGCTCTGCATGGACAGCGCCGCAATCAGGCCGTCCATGTCCTTCAGGAACAGGCTGGCCGCGACGCCGCGCGCCAGCAGCAATACCTCACGCGTCACGGCCGCCGTGACGTTCGGATTGCCATCGCGATCACCGCCCATCCACGACGCGAAGCGGATGGGTGCCGCATCCAGTGGAAGATGAAGCCCCGTACTGCGGCGCAGTGCGAGGTCGGTATGCCGCAACACGTTGGGCAATGCCTGCCAGAGAGAATTCTCGATCACCGCGAAGCCCCACTTCGCCTCTTCAACCGGGGTCGGCCGGCTGCGACGGATCTCTTCGGTGTGCCAGGCTTCGGCGATCAGGCGCTGCAGCTGCAATTCGATCTGCGCCAACTCCGCGGCGCCAAGGTCGGTGTGGTCCCGCGCGGCGAGCTGCGCGGCAATGGCATCGTACTTCTGGATCAGCGTGCGCCGCGACACCTCGGTCGGGTGCGCCGTTAGCACCAGTTCGATCTCCAGCCGGCCAACCTGACGGGCGATGACGTCCTGGCCGAATCCCTCGGCTTTGAGTCGCTCCAACAGGCCGCCGAGCACGCCGGACTCGAAAGGTGCCAGCTCCCCCGGCTGCCGGCGCCGGACGCGGTGGTATTGCTCGGCGATGTTCGCCAGGTTGAGGAATTGATTGAAGGCTCGGGTCATGGGCAGCAATTCGTCGTCGGCCAGGCCGTCCAGCGTTTCCTGCAACAGCTTCGCGCCATCTGCCGATCCTCGCCGCGCGCCTTTTGCACCCTTGCGAATGCGCTCGATCTTGTCGAAGAACGCCTCGCCATGCTGTTCACGGATTGTCTTCCCCAGCAGCTCACCGAGCAGATGGACGTTCTCGCGCAGCCGCGCATCGATCTTCGCCATGTTTCCTCTCCCCTGCCGCATCAGTGAGGACGCGCCGTAACGAGTGCTGAACGGCCGCGCGGTAAAAACCTCCAAACAGAGTGCCCAGCGCAGCCGCCGATGACAAGGCGTCGGGTAAGAGCGCCCGGTAGCCGCGCAACCACTCACTCGAATCGCTCGCGGTGGCGAGCTAAGGATGACGCGCAATGAAAATATCCGAACTGGTCCGCGAATGGGAAAGCACCGCAAGCGGCCGGATGAGCGCCCAGGAGTACCGCATCCATCTGGATGTCGAGAGCGCGGCGAGGTTGGCTGCGCTGGCCGAGATGTACCCCAAGCGCAGCACCGAGGAACTGCTGGGCGAGCTGGTCGGCGCCGCACTCGAGGCCATCGAGACCAGCCTGCCCTACAAGCAGGGCACCAAAGTGATCTCCACCGATGAGCAGGGCGACCCGATCTATGAGGATGTTGGTCCGACGCCGCGCTTTCTCGCTCTATCGCGCAAGCATCTTGAACGGTTGCTGGCCGAGCGGGAAGCGAACTGAAGTGGCCCGAAGCGGCGCTGCAGACGTGTCGGCGCACGTTTCGTTGAACGATTGCAGCGCGATGGCCTCACAAAAATATGCCCGCCCTGATCGCTAATAAGCGGCCAGGCCGCGATTCGACGCCCGCGGGCGCTGTTCCGATCCGTCAGGCAACATTTGCATTGGAGACTGGCCATGAAAATGAAATCCCTCGCAAGCCCTCTGTCGCGCTTCCAGGTTCCCAAGCTGGCCGCCGTGGCCCTGGGAGGCCTGCTGCTGGTCGGTTGTGCCGGCAACCCGCCGAACGAGCAGTTCGCCGTTACCGAGTCGGCTGTCCGTAGCGCCGTGAGCGCAGGCGGCACTGAATACGCTGCCGTTGAAATGCGCGCTGCGCAGGAAAAGTGGAAGCAGGCCGAGTTGGAAATGCAGAAGGAAAACTACGACAAGGCTCGCAAGCTCGCCGAGCAGGCCGAGTGGGACGCCCGCGTTGCCGAGCGCAAGGCCCAGGCTGCCAAAGCAAAGAGGGCAGTCGAAGAAGCCAACAAAGGGATCGAGGATCTGCGCGAAGAAAGCATGCGCGGCACCCGTTGATCACGTTCAAGCCTTCAGCACAGGATGACCCGTTATGAACAAACTACTGACCATCCCCACCGCGCTGGCCATGGCTGTCGGCCTTGCCGCCTGTTCGTCGCAGCCGAACGAAAACCTGGAACAGGTTCGCGGCCAGTATGCCCAGCTGCAGAGCGACCCGCGCTCCAACCGTATGGCTGCGCTTGAGACCGAAGACGCCGGAAAAGCACTCGACCGTGCCACTACGGCCTATCAGAACGATGCCGATGAAGAGCGCGTCGACCAACTCGCCTACCTGGCCAAGCGCCGAGTGGAGCTGGCCGAGCAAACCATCGCGCTGCGCACCGCAGAGCAGGAAATTGAAAAAGCCTCAGCTAAGCGCGCCGAGGCCCGTCTGGAATCTCGTGAGCAACAACTGCGTCGCCAGCAGGAAGAAATTCGCCAGCTGCAGCAAGATCTACAGGCCAAGCAAACCGAGCGCGGTACGTTGGTTACCTTCGGTGACGTGCTGTTCGACCTGGACAAAGCCCAGTTGAAGCCGTCCGGCATGCGTGGCATCCAGAAACTCGCCGACTTCCTCAACGAAAATCCCGAACGCAAGGTAGTGGTCGAGGGCTACACCGATAGCACCGGTTCCGACTCGTACAACCAGCAGCTCTCCGAGCGCCGCGCCGAGGCCGTACGCCGCGCGCTGACCCGTGCCGGCGTCGATCCCCAGCGGATCCAGGCCGTAGGCTACGGTGAGCAATACCCAGTGGCGAGCAACGATTCGCCGTCGAGCCGGGCGATGAATCGTCGCGTGGAAGTCACTATTTCCAACGACAACCAGCGCGTCGCGCCGCGTTCGTCCATGGAGTGATGTACGCAGCACGGCGCCGACGCCGGTGCCCGAAAAGAAAAAGCCCGCCAATAAGGCGGGCTTTTTTTATTGCTCACTTGAGCTCCACAGGGGTTTCCTGCCCCATGCAACGGATGGCGCGCTTGCGCTTGTCGACCAACACGCCGGTCAGCCCCTTGTGCTCGGTATCGAACAGAACCAGCACCCCGTCGATGCACTGCGCCACCTGCGGTGCCGGGTCCAGGGACACCTTGTAGTCCTCGCCGGGGATAGTCTTTAGCATGGTGAAGTCAGCCAGCAGCAGCGCATCCTCAGGCTTGGCTATGTGCACATAACCGTAATAGCTGAGCACCCCGACCGTTCCGATAACGGTGCCGACGGCGGTGAGGATGTAGGGAATCAGGTTGCGATCGGACATGGATGATCTCGGTAGAAGCAAAAAAGCGGATTGTGGCAAATCTGGCGGGGCGAAGGTCGGCTCATTTGCCCCCGGCCCGCGTTTCGCCCCGCGGTTGGTAGGTCGCCTCGAACACACGCTCGGCGAGCCGTGAGAATGGCAAGCTCTGGATCCAGACGCTGCCGGTGCCCTTGAGGGTCGTCAGCAGCAGCCCCTCGCCACCGAACAACATGCTCTTGAGCCCGCCGGCAAGCTGGATGTCGTAGTCGATCCCCTGGGTGAAGGCGACGAGGCAACCCGTGTCCAGCCGGAGGGTTTCGTTGTTGAGCTCCTTGCGGATTACGGTGCCGCCGGCGTGCACGAAGGCCAGGCCATCGCCTTCCAGGCGCTGCAGAACGAAGCCTTCGCCGCCGAAGAAGCCGGCACCGATGCGCTTGCTGAAGCTGACGCCGATCCGCGTGCCGAAGGCGGCGCAAAGGAAGGAATCCTTCTGGCAGATCAAGGTGCCGCCCACCGATGCCAGGTCCACCGGCACGACGGTTCCCGGATAGGGCGCGGCGAACGCGACACGCGCCTTGCCTTTACCTTCATGGGTGAAATGCGTGAGGAAGAGCGATTCGCCCGTGATCATCCGCTTGCCCATGCCCCACAACTTGCCGAGCATCCCGCTGCTGGAGCCATCGCCCATGCGCGCCTCGAAACGCACCCCGTCGGTCATGTAGTTCATCGCACCCGCTTCGGCGATGACGGTTTCCCCCGGGTCGAGCAGGATCTCGACGCTCTGCGCGGACTGCCCAAGGATTTCGTATTCAAGTTCGTGGCTAGACACGGCGGCCTCCGTTGCGGCTGGTTGACTGGGCGCCCCACCACTGCGCACCGAGGCGCGGCGGCTACTTGCGCCCGAGAATGCGCAGGATACGCAGGAACAGGTTGATGATGTCCATATAGACCGCAGCGGCACTGTCGATGGCGTTGTCGATCGTCTTGGGGATCTGGTTCGCCCGGCCCCAGTCGTAGCCGATGTAACCACAGAAGATCAGTACCACCAGCCAATCGATCATGGCGTGACGGATGTTAAACACCAGAATTTCGACCAGTTCGACCACCAATACCGCAAGCAGCGCAACGGTGAGCGCCCCGGGGATTCTGGCGAAGACGCGTGGAAACAGCGTGCCCAGCGTCAGCATCACGAGCGTGGCGAAGGCGGTGACGCGGATCGCATCGGTCATCAGACTGGCGTCGTAGCGGCTCACTGCAAGGTTAACCACCAGGCCGAAGGGCACCACCACCAAGTTGTAGCCGACGAAGCTGACCCAGGGCTGATTGGATCGGTGAAAGAGGTGAATGCCTGCCAAGCCGCTCAGCAGGTAACCGCCGATGAACAGCAAGGGATGGATATCGCGGATCGCCCCGACCGGAATACTCGTGACCATCCACCAATTGATCAGCAGCCCCCAGCAGAGCGTGAGGCCAATGATCAGGTTATAGAGCGAGGCGGAGACCGTGCGGTCCATCAGGTCCGAACGGCGGGCGAAGACGGGGGTGTCCATGGCGATAGCATCCTTGCTTAAGCGTTGAAACGGGAGGCGCGATCCGTCGCGCCTCAGATGATGTTGGCGTAGTCGGCCTCGATTCGATCCAAGCTCAGATGGTTGAGGAAGTTCGAAAAACACATCCAGGCCGAAAGCGCATTGAGGTCCTGGAACTGCTGCGGCAGGTACTTGGGCGGCACCACCATGCCCTCCTCGACCAATTGGCGCAGCGTTCGCATGTCCTCGAGCGTGGTCTTGCCGCAGAACAGCAGCGGGATCTGCTCCAGCTTGCCTTTGCGGACCGCGAGCTGGATGTAGTTGTAGACCATGATGAAACCCTTCAGGTAGGACAGATCCTTGGTGAAGGGCAAGCCATCGGGCGTCGACCCACGAAAGACGCGGCTTGCGTTGCTGTAGCTCTCTTCGTCGCCGTAACCCTGTTCACGGAAGAAGGCGAAGACGTCGAGGAAATCCGCGCCCTCTTCCGCCATGTGGATGGCGCGCGTGCGGTTGGTCAGTTTGCGCAGGCGGGTCGGGTAGGAGGCGAATGCGATCACTTCCATCAGGATCGCCAGGCCTTCCTGGGTCACGGTCGAGGACGGCGGACCCTTGGCGAGAAAGGTGCAGATTGGCTGGTTCTGGCCGTTGAGCGTGGTGCCGACGTGCACCAGCCCTTCATGGACTTCCAGCGCGCGCACGTCGCGTTCGTTGAACATCGCGTCGCTGCGGATCTTGATGTAGTCGGCGCCGGCCGCAGCGTCCGCGAGGATGCCGTCGGATTCGAAGACGCGGATCACGCCCTCGCCTTCGCCAAACACTTTGTCCAGCCGGCTCTGCAGCATTTCGACCGCCTGCGGCGCGTTGACGGTCTTGGCCTCGTCCTTCAAATCGCCGCGATCGGCGATGTTGTTCAGGTAATCGGAGAGCATCAGCCCGAGGTCGGCGAGCGTAGGGTCACCGGCGTGGAAGGCATCGGACGCCGCGCCATAGAGCTCCTGGGAGATCAGGCCGAAATCGGCGGTACCGCGCGCTTCGAGCATGCGGATCACCATGCGGTATTCCTTGCACATGCGGCGCATGATCTGCCCGACCGGATTGAACTGGCCGAGCTGGCGGGTAATGTCACGCTCGATGTTCTGGAATTCTTCCTTCTTCGCGCTGGAATCGAAGGACAGCGGACGGCCTTCGTAGTAGGCACGGCTCACTTCCGGCAGCTCGCGACCGCCGGCGGCGAAGAAACGCTGGCGAATGCTTTCGTCCCACTTGACCGCATCAAGCACACGGACCGGCGTCTGAGCCTCGACGATGCGGTCCGACAGGCCACGCACCGTCAGTTGGTATTCGTCCAGGTTATTACGCGAATTCATCCGTACCTCGTCAGTGATGGTCCGTAGCCTTGAGGTTATACAGCAGCGGACCCCGGCAAAGCGTGCACGGTTCGCCAACCGGGCCGGTGGCGGGGCGCGTGACGAACGCAGGCCAACCAAGGCGGGTTGTACTCGCCTTACGCAAGCACAACGTCCGACATATCGGCAGCGTTGCCCGATTCCGTAGAGCGGGTGCAACCCGCCGCCGTATCGCGTATACCCCTGGACACGCCGCTCCCCGTCAGGCCTCAGGGCGCATGTGCGGGAACAGGATCACGTCGCGGATCGACGGCGAATTGGTCAGCAGCATCACCAGACGGTCAATACCGATGCCCTCGCCCGCCGTCGGCGGCATGCCGTATTCCAGTGCGCGGACGAAGTCGGCATCGAAATGCATGGCTTCGTCATCGCCGGCGTCCTTGTCACGCACCTGCGCATGGAAGCGCTCGGCCTGGTCTTCGGCGTCGTTCAACTCGGAATAGGCGTTGGCGATCTCGCGTCCGCCGATGAACAGTTCGAAGCGGTCGGTGACGCTCGGGTCGTCATCGCTGCGGCGTGCCAGCGGCGAAACCTCGAACGGATAACGGGTGATGAAGGTGGGCTGCTCCAGCTTGTGCTCGACCAGTTCCTCGAAAATCATCACCTGCAGCTTGCCCAGGCCTTCGAAGCCCAGCACCTTGGCGCCGGCTTTCTTGGCGATCGCACGCGCGGTGTCGATGTCGTTGAGATCGTCGGCACTGATGTCCGGGTTGAATTTCATGATGGAGTCGAACACCGACAGCCGCGCAAAGGGTTCGCCGAAATGGAACACCTTGTCGCCGTAGGGCACGTCGGTGCTGCCGAGCACCAGCTGCGCCAGCTCGCGGAACAGCTCCTCGGTCAGGTCCATGTTGTCTTCGTAGTCGGCGTAGGCCTGGTAGAACTCGAGCATGGTGAACTCGGGGTTATGCCGGGTCGAGACGCCTTCGTTACGGAAGTTGCGGTTGATCTCGAAGACGCGCTCGAAGCCGCCGACCACCAGGCGCTTGAGATAGAGCTCCGGCGCGATGCGCAAGAACATCGGCAGGTCCAGCGCATTGTGGTGGGTCTCGAACGGCTTGGCTGCGGCGCCGCCGGGAATGGTCTGCAGCATCGGCGTTTCGACTTCCAGGAAGTCACGCTCGTTGAGGAATTTGCGAATGTGCCCAATGACCTGGGAGCGCACACGGAAGGTGTGGCGGGTTTCTTCGTTGACGATCAGGTCGACATAGCGCTGACGGTAGCGCTGTTCGGTGTCGGTCAGGCCGTGATGCTTGTCCGGCAGCGGGCGCAGCGACTTGGTCAGCAGGCGCACACCGGTCATCTCGACGTACAGGTCGCCCTTGCCCGAGCGTGCCAGGGTGCCTTCGGCGGCGATGATGTCGCCCAGGTCCCAATGCTTGATGGCTTCCAGCGTCTCGGCCGGCAGTGTCTTGCGGTTGACGTAGACCTGGATGCGTCCGGTCATGTCCTGCAGGACCATGAAGGCGCCGCGGTTGAGCATGATGCGCCCGGCAACCTTCACCGGGATGGCCGCTTCTGCCAGCTCTTCCTTGGTCTTGTCCGCGTATTTCAGCTGCAGGTCGTTGCAGTAGCTGTCGCGACGGAAGTCATTGGGGAAGGCATTGCCCTGCTCGCGCGCGGCCGCAAGTTTTTCCTTGCGCTGGGCGATCAGCTTGTTTTCTTCCTCTAGGATGGCGTGCTGGTTCAGCGGTTGTTCGCTCATTGCGGGTCGTCCCGGTCAAATCGTTTCAATGGGGTGCTGCGGCTTGAGGCGTGCGGCTGCGCTCAGAGCCCCTGTTTCAGGCTGGCTTCGAGGTACCCGTCGAGGTCGCCGTCGAGCACCTTCTGGCAATCGCTACGTTCCACGCCGGTACGCAGATCCTTGATGCGCGAGTCGTCGAGCACGTAGGACCGGATCTGGTGGCCCCAGCCGATGTCCGACTTGCTGTCTTCCAGCGCCTGGGAGGCGGCGTTGCGCTTCTGCATTTCCAACTCGTACAACTTGGCCCGCAGCATCTTCATGGCGGTGTCCTTGTTGGCGTGCTGAGAGCGTTCGTTCTGGCAGGCCACCACGGTGTTGGTCGGCACGTGGGTGATACGCACCGCCGAGTCGGTGGTGTTGACGTGCTGACCACCAGCGCCGGAGGAGCGGTAGGTATCAATGCGCAGGTCGGCCGGGTTGATTTCGATCTCCACCTTGTCGTCGATCTCGGGCGATACGAATACCGCCGAGAACGAGGTGTGGCGACGGGCGCCGGAGTCGAACGGGCTCTTGCGCACCAGGCGATGCACGCCAATCTCGGTGCGCAGCCAGCCGAAGGCGTATTCGCCCTTGATGTGCACGGTGGCGCCCTTGATGCCGGCGACTTCACCTTCGGACAGCTCGACGATCTCGGCAGTGAAGCCGCGTTTGTCGGCCCAGCGCAGGTACATGCGCAGCAGGATGTTGGCCCAGTCTTGGGCCTCGGTACCGCCGGAACCGGCCTGGATATCGAGGTAGCAGTTGTTGGGATCCATCTCGTGGCTGAACATGCGGCGGAACTCGAGCTTCTCGAGGATTTCGCGCAGGCGCTCGACTTCGGCCACGATGTCGTCCACGGCGCCTTCGTCGTTTTCTTCAGCGGCCATTTCCAGCAGGTCGCGCGAATCGGCCAGGCTACCGGTCAGATCGTCGATGGTTTCGACGATCTGCGCCAGGGTGGCGCGTTCACGGCCCAGGCCCTGGGCATATTCGGGCTTGTTCCAGACGTTCGGATCTTCGAGTTCGCGGTTTACTTCGACGAGGCGATCATGCTTCTGATCGTAGTCAAAGATACCCCCGAATTGACTGGGTGCGGTCGGACAGGTCCTTGATGCTGTTGAGGATCGGGTTGATTTCCATGGTGGGCAGCTCTCGATCGGACGTTGGCGAAAAGCCGGCGATTATAGCGCAGCCACCCGAGGCTGACAGCCCATCCGGGCCCGCCGAGCACGCCTGATGGCGTGCCCAGCACCGGTAGGGTCAGGTGGAAACGCCGCGGACCTGGCTTTCGAGCTCGGCCTTGAGGCCAGCGTCGAGCCCCATCTGGCGCGCCAGCTCGTCGAGGTAGGCGCGCTCCATGAACTGATCCTCATCGATCATCAACACGCTGGCCAGGTACATCTCCGAAGCCAGCTCTGGCGTAGTGGCGGCTGCGGCGATCTCCACCGGGTCCAGAGGCTTATTCAGCTCAGCCTCGAGCCAGCGCTGCAACTCCGCATCCTCGGTGAGCTGGGCCAGTTCGGCCTCGATCATCCGGCGTTCCTGTTCATCGACGTGCCCGTCGGCCTTCGCCGCGGCGACCAGCGCCTTGAGGATCGCGCGACTGTGCTCCTCGACCTGATCGGGAGGGAGCCGATCCACTGTCTTCGGCTCGGTCCGCGTCGGGCTCGGCTGGGTGGCGCTCGGGTTCGTCGCGGTGGCCTGTTGCGCCTGCCAGTTGCCATAGGCCTTGTAAGCCAGCATGCCGAGCGCCGCGAGCCCGCCATAGGTGACGGCTTTGCCGCCGAGGCGGCGACCGCCCTTGCGTCCGAGCAACAGGCCGAGCGCGCCGGTCGCCAGGGCGCCCCGTCCGCCGCCACTGCCTAGCACGCTGCCCAAGGGGCCGCCGACGCCGGATAGCAGGTCGCCGAGCGGGTCGCCCGGCGCCGGGGAGGATCGGGACACGGAGCCGGATTTCTTCTGCAAAAGGTCCTGCCCCGACTTGAGCAGCTGATCGAGTAATCCTGAGGTCTTCATGGGTCACCTGGTTCTGGGATAAAGAGAGCGGTCAATCCAGCGGATCGGGTACTTGCCGGATCGGGGTGTTGCGATGCGCAGCGCGCACGTACTGCGCGGGCCATGGCACAGAAGCGTCGCGCAGGTCTTCGGCGGCATGCAGCGGCCAATATGGGTCGCGCAGTAACTCGCGCGCCAGCAGGATAAGATCGGCCTGCCCGGTGCGCAGGATGTGCTCAGCCTGGACTGCCTCGGTGATCATGCCAACGGTGCCGGTGGCGATGCCCGCCTCGCGGCGCACCTGCTCGGCGAACTGAGTCTGGTAACCGGGACCCACAGGGATTTCCGCATTGACTGCCGTTCCGCCGGAAGAGACATCGATCAAGTCCACGCCCAACGGCTTGAGCCGGCGCGCAAGCTCGACGGTTTCCTCGGCATTCCAGCCGTCCTGGACCCAATCGGTCGCCGAAAGCCGCACGAACAGCGGCAGTTCCTGTGGCCAGACAGCCCGCACCGCTTCAGTCACTTCCAGCAACAGCCGGATACGGTTGTCAAAGCAGCCGCCGTAGCCGTCCTGCCGCTGGTTTGAGAGTGGCGAGAGGAACTGATGCAGCAAGTAGCCGTGCGCGGCATGCACCTCGGCCACCTTGAAACCGGCGGCCAATGCGCGCTCAGCCGCGCGGACGAAGGCCTGGATGACGCCCTGGATCCCCGCCTCGTCCAGCGCCGTCGGCACGGCATGCTCCGGGTCGAACGCGATGGTGGACGGACCTACCGGCGTCCAGCCCCCCGCAGCGATAGGTACGCTGCCATGGCGCCCCAGCCAGGGCTGCCAGGTGCTTGCCTTGCGCCCGGCGTGCGCCAGCTGGATGCCCGCAAATGATCCCTGCGCCTCGATGAACCGAGTGATGCGCCGAAGCGGCTCGACGTGCTCGTCGGACCAGATCCCCAGATCCTCCGGCGAAATTCGGCCGTCCGCGGACACCGCCGTAGCCTCGATGATGACCAGCCCGGCCCCGCCCACGGCGCGGCTGCCCAGGTGAACCAGGTGCCAGTCGTTCGCCATGCCGGCCTTCGCCGAGTATTGGCACATGGGCGAGACGGCGATGCGGTTCGGCAGTGTCAACTGGCGCAGGGTGAGCGGCTGGAAGAGCTGTGTCATGGAAACCTCGACTGCATGGATGCGTTAATGGACATCCTTCAGTACAGACTGTTTCCGCGACTTTGCTTACCAGGCGTAACCCTTTGTGTGCAACCGGCAGGCCACTGGGCCACCCTGCCGCCGCCGTTCAGGCGGCCTCGACGGAGACCGGCACACCGTTGAGTACGGCATTGCCCGACAACCTATCGAGCTCGCGCTCGTCGGTCAGGTCGTTGGCGCTCGCACCCGGCTGCTGACTGGCGATGTCCAGCTGGACGCCTGGCCGGTCATGCCCCCAGCCGTGCGGCAGGCTGACAACACCCGGCATCATCTCGTCGCTGGCAGCCAGATCCACCTCAATCATCCCGACCCGCGAGCGAACCCGTACGCGCTGCCCATCCGCCAGGCCCAGCCGGGCCAAGTCCAGCGGGTTCATCAGCAGCTGATGCCGCGGCTTGCCTTTGACTAGCCTGTGATAGTTATGCATCCAGGAATTGTTACTGCGCACGTGGCGGCGGCCAATGAGCACGAGCCCAGTGCCCAACGGCGCAGCCTGCGCGGCGAATCGCTGCAAGTCAGCACGAAACAGGGCCGGCGCCGCCTGCACGTGCTGATTGGCGGTCTTCAATCGTGATGCCAGGTTCGGTTTGAGCGCACCGAGGTCAATCCCGTGCGGGTGTTCGCGCAAGCGGGCCAGACTCAGACCCAGCGGGTGGCCATCGCCGTAGCGTCCGGCCCGCAGGCCCATGTCGATCATCTGCTGCGGCGCGAGGCTGGGCTTGAGCTCTAGGCCCGCTCGCGTCGCGTAGGCCCTGGCCAGCCCGATGAATATCTCCCAGTCATGCAGCGCCCCGTTTGGCTTGTCCAACACCGGCTCGTTGAAGCGGGTGACATTGCGAACGGCGAGCAGGTTGAATGTGCTGTCGTAGTGGTCATGCTCGAGCGGTGCGGTGGGCGGCAGAATGAGGTCGGCGTAGCGGGTGGTCTCGTTGATGTAGAAATCGACACTGAGCATGAACTCGAGCCCGTCCAGCGCCTGTTCCAGCCGGCGCCCGTTCGGCGTCGAGAGCACCGGGTTGCCCGCCACCGTGACCAATGCTCGCACCTGCCCTTCGCCTTCGGTGAGCATCTCTTCGGCCAATGCCGACACTGGCAACTCGCCGCCATATTCGGGCAAGCCGGAGACGCGGCTCTGCCAGCGGTTGAAATGCCCGCCGGAGGCGTTTTCCACAAGATCGACGGCAGGCTCCGTACAGAGCGCCCCGCCGACACGATCTAGATTGCCGGTGACCAAATTGATCGCCTGGACGAGCCATTGGCACAACGTGCCGAAGGCCTGCGTCGAAACGCCCATCCGGCCATAGCAGACCGCACCATCCGCCGCCGCGAAATCCCGGGCCAATTGGCGAATCTGCTCGGCGGGCACACCGCAGCGCAGGCTCATCGACTCGGCGGAAAACGGCATGACCGCCTCGCGCAGCTCCTCCAGCCCCTCGATCGGCAACGCGCTCGGCCGACTCAGGCCTTCATCGAATATCGTGCTGAGCAAACCGAGCAACAGAGCGGCATCCTCACCGGGACGGATGAACAGGTGCTGGTCTGCCATCGCGGCGGTTTCGCTGCGCCGCGGGTCAACCACCACCAGCCGCCCGCCCCGCGCCTGCAACGCTTTGAGCCGCTTTTCAACATCAGGAACGGTCATGATGCTGCCGTTGGAGGCCAGTGGGTTGCCGCCGAGGATCAGCATGAAGCGGGTGTGATCGATGTCCGGGATAGGGATCAGCAAACCATGGCCATACATCATCAGGCTGGTCAGGTGGTGCGGCAGCTGGTCGACCGAGGTGGCAGAGAAGCGGTTGCGCGTCTTCAACTGCCCAAGGAAATAGTTGCTGTGCGTCATCAGGCCGTAGTTATGGACGCTGGGATTGCCCTGATATACCGCCACCGCATTCGAGCCATGGCGTTCCCGGATGCTGGTCAGTTGGTCGGCGACCAGGGCGAAAGCCTCGTCCCAGTCGATCGCCTGCCACTCGTTTCCCACACGCCGCATGGGGTGGCGCAAGCGGTTCGGGTCGTTCTGGATGTCCTGCAGGGCGACCGCCTTGGGGCAGATGTGACCGCGGCTGAAGGGATCGGCCGGATCGCCCTTGATCGACAGGATTTGCTCGTCGCGGGTCTCGATGGTCAGGCCGCAAATGGCCTCGCACAAGTGGCAGGCACGGTAGTGCCGGGTCGTCTCGCTCATGGCAGGCTCCACTGGATCGTTTTTGTAATCCAGTCACTCTAGGCCGGCGCCGCGAAGCCGCCAATCAAGCACGGCGTGGCAAATAGGGTTCGATTCAGATGACCGATCATGTGAAGAGCCGCAAATCCAATCTGCGGCCCTTTTGGCGGGGTTGGCGGCGTTGGCGGGGTTCCCTAGCGCGCGGCGAGGTGCGCGACGAGTAATTGCACGCTTTCGCGCCCTCGAAACTCGTTGACGTCGAGCTTGTAGGCCACATCTGCCCAGCGCACCGTCGGGTTTGGCCACAGCTCGCGGTCGACGTTGAAGGCGATGCCGTCGAGCGTCAGCGAGCCGCACTCACTCTTGAGTACCAGTTTCAGGTGCTTCTCGCCGCCGACCAGCCGCTGCTCGACCACTTGGAATACGCCATGGAAGACCGGCTCGGGAAAATGCTGGCCCCAAGGCCCGGCGTTGCGCAGTGCCTTGGCCAGCTCGAGGTGAAACTCTTCGATGCTCAATTGCCCGTCGGTCAGCAGCCGCCCGGTCAGGTCGTCTTCACACAATTGACGCCGCACTTCAGCATCGAAGGCCGTGGCGAAGGCACCAAAATTGGTTTCCGGCAGGGACAACCCTGCCGCCATCGCATGCCCGCCGAATTTGCTGATCAGCCCCGGGTGACGGGCGGCGACGGCATCCAGCGCATCACGAATATGAAAGCCCGGCACAGAGCGCGCCGACCCTTTGAGCAGGCCCTCGCCGGCGTCAGCGAAGGCGATCGTCGGCCGGTGGTAACGCTCCTTCAGGCGCGACGCGAGGATGCCGATGACCCCCTGATGCCAGTCTGGATCGAACAGGCATAGGCCGAACGGCATGTCCTCGACAGCCAGTTCCTTGAGCTGCGCCAGGGCCTCGCGCTGCATGCCCTGCTCGATGCCCTTGCGGTCCTGGTTCAATTGATCGAGCTGCACGGCCATATCACGGGCCAGCGCTTCGTCTTCGCAGAGCAGGCACTCGATGCCCAGCGCCATGTCGTCGAGGCGCCCCGCCGCGTTCAAGCGTGGGCCGAGAATGAAGCCGAGATCGGTCGAGGTAATACGGCTGTGGTCGCGCCCGGCGACTTCCAGAATTGCGCGCAAACCAGGCCGCGCCCGACCGGCACGGATTCGCGCCAATCCCTGATGAACCAGAATGCGATTGTTCGCGTCCAGCGGCACCACGTCAGCCACGCTGCCGAGGGCGACCAGGTCCAGCAGTTCGGCAAGGTTGGGCTCGGCGCGCCCGGTGCGCGAAAACCAGCCGTTCTCGCGCAACGCCGCACGCAGGGCCAGCAGCACGTAGAAGATGACGCCGACGCCAGCGATGCACTTGCTCGGAAAGCTGCACTCGGGCTGGTTGGGGTTGACGATGGCGTCAGCGCCGGGCATTTCCGGGCCCGGCAGATGGTGGTCCGTGACCAACACCTTGAGCCCGGCGGCCTTGGCCGCAGCGACACCCTCGACACTGGAAATGCCGTTGTCCACAGTCACCAGCAGATCCGGCTGGCGTTCGAGCGCCACGGCGACGATTTCAGGCGTCAGGCCGTACCCGTACTCGAAGCGATTGGGGACCAGATAGTCCACATGCGCGGCGCCGAGCTGGCGCAGCCCAAGCACGCCGACGGTGCTGGCCGTGGCACCATCGGCATCGAAGTCACCGACGAACAGGATCCGCTGGCCGCGCTCGAGTGCCTCGACCAACAGCGCAACTGCGCCGTCGATACCTTTGAGTTGCCGGTAGGGAATGAGCCGAGCGAGGCCTTTGTCCAGTTCAGCCACCGACTGCACGCCGCGCGCGGCATAGAGCCGCGTCAGCAGGGGCGGCAGGTCGCCCAGGTCGGGAAGCCGTTCGGGAAGCGGGCGGGGTTCGATGCGCATCTGAGGTTATCCGGCGAGCAGCATGGGGTGGATCAAAGCGAGGTGGCGGCGCGCGCAGCCTGGTCGTAGAGGCCGGACATGGCGCGCAGCAAGCCGGCCAGACGATGGATGTCCTCCGGGTCGACGTTCAGGTTCTCGAACGAGGCGATCAGGCATTCGCGCCGGATATCGGCGTATTCCTGGCACAGCTCGCGCCCTTTGTCGGTCGTCCGGTAGAACATTTCCTTGCCCTGTTTCTCGCCTTCGACCAGGCCGAGCTTGCCGAGCTTTTTCAACGCATAAGTCACGGTGTGGGTGTCTTCGACGTTCAGCAACAAGCAAATGTCCGCCTGTCGCTTCGCACGCCCTCGGCTGGTCAGGTTGTGCAGCACCATCACATCCAGCGCGTTCATCTCTACCGCGCCGGACGCCTTCATGCAGCGCTCCATCCAACGCATCAGCGCGGCGCTGGCGACGATGATGCCGTATTCCAGCTCAGACAACTCCTGGGACTGCTCGGCCAGGTGGGCCGAGGCGACGATCGGGGATCGCAACGGACGAGGGAGTTTGGAATCAACCATCTAGCGGACCATGGCCTGTCGGGGCGTAGCGTTGCCGCGCCCAGTGAATCGAGGAGCGCAAGCATACAGCAATGCACGAGACGGGGGCCGCCAGGGAAGACACAGAAAAAAGTTATTGATAATTCGTTGATGTTTTATCAATGTAGTCTTCATGTTCATCGGCAAGCTTTCGCGAGCCGCTAGCGAGGATGGTTATGAAACGTCTGCTTCTGAACTGCGACATTGGCGAGAGCTTTGGCGCCTGGACCATGGGCCTGGATGCGGAGGTCATGCCCTACATCGATTGCGCCAACGTCGCTTGCGGCTTCCACGCGTCAGACCCGCAAATCATGCGCCGCACCGTCGCGCTGGCGGTGCAGCACCATGTGAAGATCGGCGCACACCCCGCCTACCCCGATCTGGTCGGGTTCGGCCGCCGATCGATGGCCTGCAGCCCGGATGAAGTCGAGAACATGCTGCTCTATCAGATTGGTGCGCTGGACGGCATCTGCCGTGCCGAGGGCACCCAGGTGCGCTACGTGAAACCGCACGGTGCGCTCTACAACGACATGATGCGCAACCCTGAGCTACTGCGTGGGGTGATGCGTGCGGTCCGGGGGTACGCGCCATCGTTGCCCTTGATGCTGATGTCGACTCGCGACACTGGCGCGGCACAGGCGATGGCCGACGAGATGGGTATCACCCTATGGTTCGAGGCGTTTGCCGATCGCGCTTACGACCCGGCCGGCATGCTGGTTTCGCGCACCCAGCCGGGAGCCGTCCATCACGACGCCGAGGTCGTTATGGCGCAGGCCCTGGCCCTGGCTCGCGGTGAACCGCTGACCGCCAGCGATGGCTCCGCCCTGACCCTTCGCGTCGACACCCTGTGCGTGCATGGCGACAACGCGGCCTCGATCGCCGCGGTGCAGCGCATCCGCCAGGCACTTGAGGCCCTGCCGGCATGAACCCACGCATCGAGGTGGTCGGCATCGACAGCCTGATGGTGCGCCTGTTCGAGGCTATCGACGAAGCCCACATGCCCTGGCTGCTCGCCGCAACTCGCCGCCTGCACGAAACATTTGGCCCGGCACTCATCGATCTGGTGCCCTCCTACACCACGCTGTTGGTTCACTACGATCTGAACATGCTCGACGACCGTCAGGCACGCCAGCGCATCGCCGAGGCGCTGGAAGGCCTGGAACCGGAAACGGATGCCGAGCGGCGTGAACTGCAGATCCCCGTGTGGTACGACGCCAGCGTGGGCCCGGACCTCGAGGGGCTCGGCCAACGCAGCGGGTTGGGGGTGGCGGGCGTCATCAGACGCCACAGCGAGCGGGCATATCAAGTGTTCGCCTTGGGATTCGCGCCGGGCTTCGCCTTCATGGGGCTGGTCGACGAATGCCTGGCCAGCCCGCGCTTGCAGACGCCTCGCCAACAGGTCACGGCCGGCAGCCTCGGCATCGCCGATCGCCAGACTGCGATCTATCCGCTGGTATCGCCGGGCGGATGGAACCTGATCGGCCGCAGTCCGGCCCGCCTGTTCGACAGGGATCTGGATGGTTACAGCCTCTGCCAACCTGGCGACCGGGTTCGCTTTCAGCCGATCGACCGAGCCGAATTCATCCGCCTTGGTGGCGACGACCGTCCATTTGAGGAAACGCCATGACGCTAATCGTCGAACGCAGCGGAGCGCTGGCTAGCCTCCAGGACATGGGCCGCTTCGGTGTCCGTCACCTGGGCGTGACACAAGGCGGCGCGGCGGACTGGGTGTCGCATGCCTGGGCTAACGGGCTGCTGGGCAATGCCTTTCAGACGGCCACCCTCGAAATCACGCTGGGCAATCTGACGCTTCGCGCTGAGGCCGATGGCTGCCTGGCGCTGTGTGGTGCGGATCTGGGCGCGACGCTCGATGAACAAACAGTCGAGCCTGGCCGCAGCTTTCGCATCCGTCGCGGCCAGCGCTTGCGCTTCGCCACTCCGAAACAAGGCGTGCGCGCCTACCTGGCAGCGCCGGGCGGCTTTGTTGCGCCTCAGCTGATGGGCAGCGGCGCCACGGTCCGCCGCGAAGGCCTGGGAGGGCTGCACGGCGATGGCCGCACCCTGGTCGAAGGCGATCGCCTGAGCTGGCTGGCGACCGCCGAGCTGGAACCACGCCGCCTGCCGCCCGGTCACGTCAGCCTGTTCGACTCGGGCACTCCGCTCCCTGTGGTATTGGGCGCGCAGATCGGCGACTTCAACGGCCAAAGCCTATTCGACGCGTTCAATGCGCGCTGGACGGTCGACCAGCGCGCCGACCGCATGGGCATACGCCTGCTCGGCCCGGCATTGCGCACTGCGCGGCAATCCATGGTTTCCGAGGGCGTCCCGCTTGGTGCCATCCAGGTGCCGCCCGATGGCCAACCAATCGTGTTGATGAACGATCGTCAGACCATCGGCGGCTACCCTCGGCTCGGCGCGTTGACGCCGCTGGCCGTGGCACAGCTCGCTCAGTGCCTGCCGGGCACCGAGGTGCGATTCCAGCCAGTCGGGCTTGCGGTCGCCCAGCAGGCGCAACGTCGCGCACTCGCGCTCTGGCGGGACCTCTTCGACACCCATCTGTCCAGCCAACCAACGCGGATGCACACGGCCGGCGACTGAACTGCCGCCCAGAACAAGAAAAATTACACCCTTCACCGGGCCCACCCCGGCTGCATTTCCTACCTGCCCCAACATCAAGAAAAAAGGTAACCCAATGCACCCCACCCCTAGCGCACCCACCGCGTCCCAGCGAAACGTCCTGCGCGGCGCCATCTTCATCATGGCGACGTCCTCGATCGGTCCGGCTTTCCTCACCCAGACGTCCCTGTTCACCGAGAAATACCTGGCGAGCTTCGCCTTCGCGATCGTCATTTCGCTGCTGATCGACATCGGCGCTCAACTCAACATCTGGCGGATCATCACCGTCGCCAACCTACGCGGCCAGGACGTGGCGAACCGGGTGCTACCGGGTGTCGGGCATCTGATTTCCGCTTTCATCGTGCTCGGCGGCGTCGCGTTCAACATCGGCAATATCGGCGGCGCCGGGCTGGCGATGAATGTCATCTTCGGGATCCCGCCAGTGATCGGCTCGCTGATCGCCGCCGTGCTGATCATCGGCCTTTTTTTGCTGCGCAACGCCAAGGGCGTGATGGACTCGGTCATGCAGCTGCTGGGGCTGGTGATGCTGTGCATGATCGGCTACGCGATGTTGCAATCGAGCCCACCGCTGCTGGAAGCGATCAACCGCAGCTTCAACCCGGACGATCCCATGATTTTGCTGTTGCCAATCGTGACGCTGGTCGGCGGCACAGTAGGCGGCTACATCTCGTTTTCCGGCGGGCACCGCTTGGTCGAGGCGGGCATCACCGGCGTCGAGAACGTCGGCGTGGTTACGCGCGCCGCCGTGACGGGGATCGCCACAACCGGTGTCGTGCGGATCTGTCTATTCCTGGCAGCGTTGGGCGTGGTCAGCCAGGGCTTGGCACTGGACCCGGGCAACCCGGCCGCCTCGGTGTTTTCGCACTCGATGGGGACCATCGGCTACAAGATTTTCGGCGTAGTGCTGTTGGCCGCATCGGTGTCGTCGGTGATCGGCGCAGCCTATACCAGCGTGACGTTCATGTACTCGCTGCACAAAGGCATCGAGCGCAACAACCGTTGGGTGGTGATTGGTTTCATCGCCTGCTCGACGCTGATCTACAGCCTGGTCGGCCAGCCTGTGAAAGTGCTGGTAGTAGCCGGGACGCTGAATGCCCTGGTCTTACCGCTGGCGCTTGGCTGCGTGCTATGGGCTGCCAAGAAGCCAGCCATCGTTGGCGACCGCTATCAGCACCCGACTTGGATGCTCCTGTTCGGTCTGCTCGCGATGGTCGCGACCGCAGTAGGTGTGGTGATGTCGTTTAATGCCCTGCTGCAGTTCTGGCAATCCTGATACGCGAGGAGCCGGCTCGCGCACGGCTCCTCAGTCGCGCCCGCCGATCAACCACTGCAACGGGACCTCGTGCTGGCCCCGCTCGTCTGTGATGAACAGCGCGCCCTCGCTGATCATCACGCTCCAGTTGATCGCGCGCGGCATATCCTGCGCCACGGTTTCCAGCGCCTCCTGATCAACCGCAACCACGTTGATTTTTTTCAGGCTGCGCACCGCGTCCAACACCTTGGTCTGCCAGACCCGCAGGTTGCCGTAGGCCACCAGGCTGAAGCGTTCGGCACGCCGGGAGCACCAGGTGATGCGCTCAGCATCGGGCTGGCCCACTTCGATCCAATGCAGCACTCGGTCGTCGAGGCTCTTCTCCCACAACGCCGGCTCGTCGACATCGGACAGCCCACGACCAAACGCCAATTGCTCGCCATACCAGAGCACAAAAGCGATCAACCGTGCGGCCAGGCGTTCTTCGGTTTCCGAAGGGTGCCGAGCCACCGTGAAACGCAGGTCTTGGTACACGTTGCGGTCGAGGTCGGTGAGGTTGATTTCGACTTTATAAGGCGTGGCTTGCAGGGCCATGTCGGCTCCGGGCGGAAAAAGGTGTCGCAGTGTACTCCATGCCAAACACGACATCGCCATCGATGCGGCGCCGGCCGGTAGCGAAACCCGACGAGCGCACTTTGACAATCATTCTCATTATATTTAGCATCACCACCATTCGCAGACCCAACGGGTAGTTCTATGTACGTGTGTCTTTGCCAAGGTGTTACCGATGGCCAGATCCGTGAGGCCATCTATGAAGGTTGCTGCAGCTATCGTGAGGTCCGCGAAGCGACAGGGGTCGCCACTCAGTGCGGTAAATGTGCGTGCTTGGCCAAACAGGTCGTTCGCGACACCCTGAGCGACATCCAGGGAGCCAACGCTGCACTCGCCTACCCAGCAGGCTTCGTACCTGCTTGATACAAAATCGAATTCGAAAAGCCGGGCACATGCCCGGCTTTTTTATTGCTGCAAATCAAAGAGTTGCCGGCAAGGCGCAGAACAGACGTATTCCCATTTCGGTTTACTCGTTAACATTCAATGACTTAGGTTTGACAGCCTGCACCTTCGTGGCCAGACTGCGCACATCACGAACCCGATTCCACGCAGGGTACAGACATGAAAGGCGACAAGCTGGTCATTCAGCACCTGAACAAAATCCTCGGCAACGAACTGGTTGCGATCAACCAGTACTTCCTCCATGCACGCATGTATGAGGACTGGGGCCTCGGCAAACTCGGCAAGCATGAGTACGAGGAATCCATCGATGAGATGAAACATGCCGACAAGCTCATCAAGCGCATTCTCTTTCTCGAAGGCCTACCCAACCTGCAGGACCTCGGCAAGCTGTTGATCGGCGAGAACACGCGGGAAATGCTCGAATGCGACCTCAAGTTGGAACAGGGCGGCATGCAAGACCTCAAGGTCGCGATCGCCTTCTGCGAGAGCGTTGGTGACTACGGCACCCGCGAACTGCTCGAAGATATTCTCGAATCCGAAGAAGAGCACATCGACTGGCTGGAAACCCAGTTGAGCCTGATCGATAAAGTAGGGATCGAGAACTACCTGCAATCGCAAATGGATGAATAACAGGCGCTCGCCTCGTCGAAGAACGGGAGCCGCGTGCTCCCGCTTTTCATCCCTGCTCAAACAACAAACCCGCCATCAGGCGGGTTTGTTGTTTGAGCAGTAAGCCGGATTCATCAAGCGCCCGCTTGCTGCGCAGCATCCTTGATCAGGGTTTGCAGCTCGCCCTTTTCGAACATTTCCAGAATGATGTCGCTACCCCCGACCAACTCGCCATTGACCCACAACTGCGGGAAGGTCGGCCAGTTGGCGTACTTGGGCAGATTGGCGCGGATCTCGGGATTCTGAAGGATGTCGACGTAAGCGAACTTCTCGCCGCAACCCATGAGGGCTTGGGTCGCACGCGCGGAGAAACCGCACTGCGGCGCATTCGGCGAGCCTTTCATGTACAGCAGAATCGGATTCTTTTCGATCTGCTCTTTGATGGTTTCGATGATATCCATGGGGCACCTCGGCTAGTCACGGTTGCGGCGCATTGTACAGAACTGACGCTGGAAAGCCGAGTGCAGGGCTCGGCTTTGCGTTCTCCGCGGCGCCCACGCCAGCTCCAGTAGCGCCGCCTAATGCCCCGTTATGGCTGTTCGCGGTCGATTTGCGCCGTCAAAGCCTTTCTGGATAAGATCGCGCCTTTCCCGTTTCGTCGCTCCCCGTGCGACCCGCTGTCGTAGGCCCTTTCTGCTTTCTTGAAATCCTGGCCGTGGCGGCGGCAATAAAGGTAGTTGATATGAGCGCAAGGCATTTTCTCTCACTGATGGATTGCACGCCCCAGGAGCTTAACGACCTGGTACGTCGCGGCATCGAGCTGAAGGATCTGCGCAAGCGCGGCGTCCTGTTCGAACCCCTCAAGAACCGCGTGCTGGGCATGATCTTCGAGAAGGCCTCGACCCGTACGCGCGTATCGTTCGAAGCCGGCATGATCCAGCTGGGCGGCCAGGCGATCTTCCTGTCCACGCGCGACACGCAGCTGGGCCGTGGAGAGCCGGTCTGCGACTCGGCCATCGTGATGTCAAGCATGCTCGATGCCGTGATGATCCGGACCTTCGCTCACTCGACACTGACCGAGTTCGCCGCGCATTCCGCGGCCCCGGTGATCAATGGCCTCTCCGATGACCTGCACCCCTGCCAGCTGATGGCCGACATGCAGACCTTTCATGAACACCGCGGCAGCATCGCCGGCAAGACAGTGGCATGGATCGGCGATGGCAATAACATGTGCAATACCTATATAGAAGCTGCCATTCAGTTCGACTTCCAATTGCGTATCGCGTGCCCGGAGGGCTACGAGCCGAAGGCTGATCTGCTGGCGAAGGCCCGCGACCGGGTCCAGGTGCTTCGCGACCCGCGTGCAGCCGCTGACGGGGCCCACTTGATCAGCACTGACGTCTGGGCGTCGATGGGGCAGGAAGAAGAAGTTGCGGCGCGTATCGCCACCTTCCGTCCATATCAAGTGGATCGCGCGCTGCTGGACATGGCCGCCAAGGACGTTGTGTTCATGCACTGCCTGCCTGCCCATCGCGGTGAGGAGATCAGCCAGGACCTGCTGGACGATCCCCGCTCGGTGGCCTGGGACCAGGCTGAAAACCGCTTGCACGTGCAGAAGGCACTGCTGGAATTCCTGGTCGAACCGGCCTACCACCACGCATGAGCAGCGGGCCGCTGCTTCAGCTGCGCGAGCTGGATTGCGGCTACGGCGCTCAAAGCGTCGTGCGGCATCTCAACCTGCATCTCAACCGCGGGGAAATCGGCTGCCTGCTGGGCCCGTCCGGCTGCGGCAAGACGACCACGCTCCGGGCCATTGCGGGCTTCGAACCCGTCAATGCAGGGGAAATCCAGCTCGGCGACACGCTCATTTCGCGCAAGGGCCATACCCTGGCACCGGAAAAGCGCCGGATCGGAATGGTGTTCCAGGACTATGCGCTATTCCCTCACCTGACAGTGGCGGAGAACGTTGGCTTCGGGATTCGCAAGCATCCAAACAGTGAGCGAATCGTGCACGAGATGCTCGAGCTGGTGCACCTCACCTCGCTCGCCAAGCGTTATCCCCATGAGCTGTCCGGCGGCCAGCAACAGCGTGTCGCGCTCGCCCGCGCCCTGGCGCCCGAGCCCGAGCTCCTGTTGCTCGACGAGCCCTTTTCCAACCTGGACGGCGACCTGCGCCGACGCCTCAGCCACGAAGTGCGCGAAATTCTCAAAGCGCGGGGGACCAGCGCCATCCTGGTGACCCACGATCAGGAAGAAGCGTTTGCCGTCAGCGACCAGGTCGGGGTCTTCAAGGACGGCCGACTCGAGCAGTGGGATACGCCCTACAACCTGTATCACGAACCACTGACTCCCTTCGTGGCGAGCTTCATCGGCCAGGGTTATTTCATTCGGGGCCAGCTGCTCGACCCCGAGACCGTGCGGACCGAGCTCGGCGTTATCCGTGGCAATCGCGCGTACGTCATACCCGCCGGTAGCTCAGTAGACGTGCTATTGCGCCCCGACGACATCGTCTACGCACCGGAGAGCAGCCTCAAGACCCTGATCGTCGGCAAGACATTCCTTGGCGCCTCGACGCTGTATCGCCTGCAATTGCCGACCGGCAACCAGCTCGAGGGCATCTTTCCCAGCCACGCCGATTTTCGCACCGGCGACTCGGTGGGCATCGCCATTGCAGCGGATCACTTGGTCGTGTTCCCCGCCCAAGGCAGCGTCGCCGCGCATGAGAAGCTGCCCGAAACTGGCGTGCGCCGTTACAGCAGCGATATCTGAGGTTACTGGTCGGCGGCGGGCTCTTTGCGCCCGATCAAACGACGCTGACGAAAGAAGTCACTGAGCATTGCGCTGCATGCGTCTGCCATCAGCCCACCCTCCACCAATACCCGGTGGTTGAGAAAGGCCTGCTCGAAAAATTGGCCCCGGCTCAGTGCCACGCCCGCCTTCGGCTCGGTCGCGCCAAACACCACTCGCTGGATTCTCGAATGGACAATCAGCCCGGCGCACATACTGCACGGCTCCAAGGTCACATATAGGGTGCTACCCGGCAGGCGATAGTTCTCCAAGCTGGACGCCGCATCGCGGATCGCGACCATCTCGGCATGCGCACTCGGATCATGTCGGGAGATTGGGCAATTAAAGCCGCGCCCAACGACCTGACCGCCTTGCACCAGCACAGCGCCGACCGGTACTTCACCGCGCTCGGCACCCTGGGCTGCCAGTGCTAGCGCCTCGCGCATGAAGTGCTCGTCCTGGCTGCGATCGATGATCAGGGGTCTTTTCATGTTGGCTCTGCATGATGGTCGGACCGGCGGATTGTACCCGCCATATCCACCCGCCGCCCCGCGCGCTCATTCATAACCGCTTGGCTCAAACCACCTCGATCGCAGCCATCAGCCCGGTTTCCATGTGGTCGATGACATGGCAATGAAACATCCATACGCCTGGGTTATCAGCAACCAGCGCGATGCGCGCCGTCTCGTTCTTGCCCAACAGGTAAGTGTCGGTGAACCACGGGTCGATGCGCCGGCGGTTCGATCCGATGACCTTGAAGGTCATGCCGTGCAAGTGGATCGGATGCTGGTACTGGCTGAGATTGCGCAGTTCGAAGATGTAATGACCGTTTCGCTTCAAGGTTGCGATTGGCCGGTCGGCGCAGGTCTTGTCGTTGATATCCCAGGCCTGCCCATTGACCTGCCAGAAAGTAAACGCTTTGCCCTCCCCCGCATCGCTGGACAGGGTGCCCGCCCATTCGAAATTGAACCGCAGCGTTTCTGCCTTCGCCAGGTCAGGCTCGGCGATGGGGTTCGGCGGCAGCGCAGCCGGCCAGACGGCCTCGCCGCCTGTGCCCGCCCCCGTGAACGTTGCCAAGCGCAGCGGACCATTACGCAGGGCTATCTGCTCACCCACTTGCGGTGCCCTCAGCGCGAGGTCGAGCCGCATGCCGGGGCCGAGCCAATAGTCCTTGCCCAGCACACGTGGTTCTACTGGATGACCATCAATGGCGTAGATGCGCGCCTCGCCCGCAGACAGGTTGAGCCGGTAGGTCAGCGTGTTGTCCAGATTGAGGATCCGCAGCCGCACGACCTGACCTGCCGGCAGGTCCAGCAAAGGCGCATGCTCGCCGTTAATGGTCGACAAGACCCCGGGCGTGCCGCCACGCGCAGCCTCTCGTGGCACGCTGAAATCGGTGAAGGCGCCCTGCTTGTCTACATGCCAGCTCTTCAGCGACAACGTGCGCTCGTGGATGAAGCCGGAGGGTGTGCGCTCCTCGACGATCAGCGGCCCAACGAGTCCCCGCCCCAGCTGTTCAGCACTGGTCGTGTGCGGGTGATACCAGAAGCTGCCCGCGTCCTCGACTTTGAACTGGTAGTCGAACGACTCACCGGGCAAAACCGGCAGTTGCGAGACATAGGGCACTCCGTCCATTTCGAGCGGCACACGAATACCGTGCCAATGAATGGTCGTCGGCTCGGGCAAGTGGTTGGTGAAACGTACACGCAGCCAATCGCCCTGACGTGCGCGCAGTTCCAACCCTGGCGCGCGTCCCCCGTAGCACCAAGCTGGCGTCTGGTGTCCAGCGATCAGCTCGAGGTCCTGAGGCGCTGCAATCAGCTCATAGTCATGGGTGATCGGGGCGGCTGGACGGCCCAGCCAATACCGCGCGCCACTGCCTGCGGCGCCAAGCACGGCCAGTCCGGCCAGCCCGGTCAACATCTTTCGTCGAGTAAAAGTCATCTTGCTTCCATAGAACATGCGAGCCGCACAGAAAAGGAATACCTCGCATTTGCAACATGCTACAGGGTCTGGTGCCGCCAGGCATCTTCGGACTACCAGCGGCACCAAACGACCAGATCGAACCCCCCGTCGCTGATGGGCGTCTACAGCTTCGTCGGCTCGACTTGCGACCAATCTGGAGGAAACCTAATGCGCAACCCAGCCAAGCACCCTAAGGGAGAACTGTCGCGCGGCATCGTCTGGCTCGCGCGCAGCGGATACGCCGCACGCGGCGTCGTCTATTTGATCATCGGCGCCTTTGCCTTTTTCGCTGCAAGCGGTAACGGCGAAACGGTCGGTACCCAAGGCGCGCTGGTGCAATTGTTGGGGCAGCCCTTCGGCGAGACCTTGCTCTGGATCATGGCTGTAGGCCTTGCGGCTTACGCGGCATGGCGCCTGACCCAAGCCATCGCGGACCCTGAAGATCACGGTACCGATGCCAAGGGCATCGCAATACGCGCTGGGCTGATCGGCAGCTGCGTGACGTACACCCTGCTCGCGCTCTTCACGCTAGGGCTTCTGGGCAGCTCGCTGGGCCAATCACAAAACGGTGGTGGCAGTGGAGGCGGCGATTTTCTGTCTGGCCTGCTTGGCTGGCAGTTCTCGAACTACCTCGTCTATGTCGTGGCGCTTATTCCACTTGGCGTCGGAATTGCCCACATCATCAAAGGCTGGAAAGCCAAGTTCGAGAAATACTTCTACGCATCGGACGACGTGATGCGCTGGGTCCGCCCGGTATCGCGCGCTGGCCTCATCGCTCGCGGGGTGGCGTTCCTGGTCGTTGCCGGGATGCTGTTCAGCGGAGGCCGACGCTACGAGCCAACCGAACCGCCGGGACTCGAGGACGCACTCAACGCCCTGCAAAGCTTGCCCTTCGGCACGTTCTGGCTATCGCTGATCGGGCTGGGGCTAATCGCTTTTGCCCTTTACAGCTTTGCCGAGGCCATCTGGCGACGCATCGACACCGCTGCCGTTCTTCATTGATAAAAAAACCCCGGCGAATGCCGGGGTTTTTGATTACTCCCACTCTATTATCAATAGCCCAGCACAGACCAGAAATTACGAAGCCTATAAGGCACTAACGATTTTAAAACCATGAAAAATACCATAAAGGATCAAAACACGTTTGAGAGCCTGTCTGAACTCCCCCCGCCCCCTATAGACATCCCCGACCTATGACTGGAGCCACCAGTCACGACCGGTAGCTTTTGGCCGGTTTCTGCCTGAGCCGACCGGCTGGATTCGGCCAGAAGCTGTCATTCAACGACGCCTATACTCGACCTAAGGCTGCTGGTAATAAACCTCTGAAGCTGTTCTTTGGCAGTGGAATAGAAGGCAGCCTAAGCAAATGTCGTGACACCATCGCCACGTGGTGGCTAGCATATGACGTTCACTGCTTTATCGATCATCGGAATAGTGACATGGATGTGAATCACGAGTGGTATGAGGAGCTACCTGAGCAATGCCCGCCTTCCGGGGCTTTCAGTCTTGATGGCTTCGTTTGTTACCGACTTTGTGAACGTGCCGAGCCAGCGGAAGCAGATTTCCTCTCTCATCGTGCATTGTTCCCGCAAAAGACTTTCCGCGTTCCCGAGTGCCAGGCTCATGCAATATCCGTGTTCAAAAATCCGGAAGACTTAGATGCGGTGCTGAAACTCGCTATCCATAAGCACAAGGCTAAGGTGAAGGTCATCCTCGGCCAGGCTGATGGGGTTGCGATGAAAACCGGCAATGGCAGCCACTATTCTTGGTGGCGTTCCAGGCGATTCAATCTGGCGTGCGCTATTGAGGGCGAGGCATGAAAGCAATCAAGCTTCTGCATGTGTTGCTCGACTATGACTACCCGCAGGTGTTCATTGCGAGTGATCTAATTGGCGTTCGCTACGTTTGCATGATCTCTGAGGTAGCTGCTAAAGGCCCTGCGTTCCTCTGTGCGCCAGTTTCAGGCAGGCGTTGTGACGATTTGCTGGGTGGGAAGATTGACCTGAGGCAGGTATACGAGGAACCAGAGATTCCCGAGTTCTACCTTGCCACACCAGATGACTTGATCGAACCGTTCGATATTGAGCGTGCGCAGATGGAGGTAGTGGCGCAAGAGTTGTTGCCAGAACCTGGTTTGACCTTCTCGCTCAACGACGAGGTTTTGATCAAGGCGCAAGAGCTGAATGCCACCGTTGCATATGCGTCGCTCGGTGTTCCAGAGTCTTTGCGAGAGCCACGTATCAGGACTCGCAAGCTATCCGCCTTCCTGAATATTTATCAAGGGGTGCTCAAGAATCTGGCAAGAACCGCTGCTAAGGCGGCGGGCAAGCCGATTCCCAAGGGCGAAGATCCGTATGAGTCCGATGTGTTTGGTTTCTGCTACGGCTCCTTCACTGTTCAGGTACGCAGCGCCGAGCCTTGTGACATGTTGGGAGAGAATAAGGCGCTGATCATCGCATTCCAGACACTCAATGAGTTTCTGGACGTAGCTGACAATACCGATGATGCCATGCAGTTCCTCGCAAAACTGAAGGGTCACGCAGCTTCATCGTTAATTGGGCTGCTGAACTTCATTACGGAAAATGATTGCCAGCTCACCAACCGCTGGTCAACACCAGGGATGCATAGCTCGAATCAAAGCCGGATCCGTGTTGCGACCGCACAGAATATTATTCAGCGTTGCCTACTGCGCGAAGACTTAAGCGTGGAGAGCCTTGAGTTAGTTGGCGTCGTGGACTCTGCAGATGCTACTGCTGGCTTATGGAAAATCTTCGTCGATGGAGTTGCATATAGCGGCGGAGTGAAAGAAGGTTCAGGTATCAACCTTGCAGGTATTACGCTGCGCAATCGATACCGATTTCGGTGCGAAGAGAAGATTGAGATGGTGCTGGGCACTGGCCGCGAGATTAAGAAAATCAGCCTCGTGGGCTTCGACCCGGCGTAGAGGCTCTCTACTACGAGCAGGGAAAAATGAAATTTCACATTATAGGCAGGGAAGATAAATTCCCGAGCGCCGGAGTTAGTGCTGCCTATCTGAAATATGACCGCTGGAACGATCACAGCTTCATCACGATGTTCTATGTGATCGTATTTGACGAATTTGGCCAAGCCCACGACCTTGAGAACGTAAAGATTGGGTTCAAAGGGCAGGATACTTCCACGGCCACTCGATCCAAGCTTCCGGATTCTTTTGAGACGCTTCCAGAGGGCTTCTTTTCACTCGGTACCAATGTCGAGTACTACCAGAAGATTGCGAACTCGCTCTCGGACGAGCTGCGGCCTGACTTTCTAAGTGGGATGAATGACATCGTCGCCGATCCTGAAATTTTGGAAACGATAAAAGATGAGCCCGTGTTTTCAATCTCGTTGTTGCGCGATGTAAGCTTGAGCAGCGTCAAAAATCAATTCACGAGAGTGCTCCGTGGCGGTGCTGTTAGAACCAATTTCTCCTTCGTCTATACGAAGCAGTCTGACAGCTCTACCGCCGGGATTGAGTTGAGTTTCGAGGTAGACGTTGATTCGACGCCTCTAACAAATGTGCACGCGCTTATCGGGCGAAATGGCATAGGGAAAACCACCATCCTCAACGGCATCACCAATGCCATTCACAATGGCCACACCGGCGCAGATGCAATTCACCAATATAACTATTGGCGGCAACAACGGGAGGTTATTACCCCGGATTTCTTCAGCAGCGTAGTGCTCATATCCTTTAGCGCATTTGATCCCTTCGATCCACCTCCAGAGCAGCCAGATCCAGCCAAAGGCACCTGTTTTTTCTATGTCGGGTTGAAGTCAAAAGGTGAGGACGCATGGCATGAGCTGAAGCGCCGAGACGCTCTCAAATCTGACTTCCTTGCCGGCATGAGGGGGTGCCTACGGGATACGCATAAGCGCAATCGTTGGCGGCAGGCCGTCACAACCTTGCAGTCTGACGAGAATTTTGCAGGTTTGGGATTCGAACGGCTTCTGTCCTTGAGCGGCGAAGAATGGACCGAGACCGCCAACGAAATCTTTTCAAACCTTAGCTCCGGCCATTCGGTCGTGCTGCTGACTATCACCAAGCTGGTCGAACGGGTCGAAGAAAAAACTCTCGTCCTGATGGATGAACCCGAGAGTCATCTGCATCCGCCGCTGCTATCCGCATTGATTCGGGCGTTGAGTGAGCTGCTTCTGGATCGTAACGGTGTAGCGATCGTGGCCACGCACTCGCCCGTGGTGCTCCAAGAAATTCCTGCGTCGTGTGTATGGAAAATTCATCGTTCTAACTTGGTAGCCTCAGCGCAGCGGCCAACAGTCGAGACGTTCGGCGAGAATGTGGGGATTCTGACCCGGGAAGTTTTTGGCTTGGAGGTGGCATCCTCGGGTTTTCATACACTGCTTGCTGCTGAAGTTGCCGAAGGACACAGCTTTGACGTGATCCTTCGAAAATTTGGTGGAAGAGTAGGACTCGAAGGGCAAGCAGTTCTTCGAGCGTTAATCGCTGAGCGTGATTCGACGGGTCAGGCATGAAGCAACTGTTTGCCCCGAGCTACTCTCCCGAGGAAGCCTACATGGCCTGCACTTCTGCGATCATCGATGATCAGCAGCGAGACAGAATGAGGAGCGTTCTTCCAAGTATCACCGCCAACGCAGCTGAATTTATCGAAAGAGTCGCTGCTGGATCCACTTGGGAAATGCCATATCTGAGGTCGGTTAAGGGGGAAGACCCTTTCGTGATCGACGACATTCGAAAAAGCGAGTTGGTTTACCTTTATGACTACTACATGGTGAAGCGAGAGCCTGGCCGAGCGCTCTACGACTCTATCTTGGTGGCTGCAGGTGATCATTGCCCGACATGTGGAGGAATAGGACAGCCTCGAACCCTGGATCATTAT
Organism: Stutzerimonas chloritidismutans; assembly: GCF_051486945.1. Lineage (GTDB taxonomy): Bacteria > Pseudomonadota > Gammaproteobacteria > Pseudomonadales > Pseudomonadaceae > Stutzerimonas > Stutzerimonas chloritidismutans_B. Next base: position 1,223,794 of record NZ_JAHVDX010000001.1, read on the forward strand.
TTTCCAAAGGCCAACTATCCGAAGCTGGCGATCGTTCCCCATAATTTGATTCCTGCCTGCCGTGATTGTAATACCGACAAGCGCAACCCCCTGATTGATCACTCGTATCGCCAACCGCTTCATCCGTATCTGGACAAACGACAGTTTTTCGAGGAAAGGTGGATCAGCGTTTCCGTATCCCACACCAGCCCGTGCACGATCACCTATAGCGCCAGTCCGCCGGATGACTGGAGTGATGAGGACAAGGCAAGGGTAGTAAATCATTTTGACCTGTTCAGAATTGCCGAGCGCTACAGCATCCAAGCGGGCTCTGAACTCAGCACCCTGATGGACTTGCGTGAGAGCTATTTCAGAAGGCTGCCCCCAGAAGAGTTTTCTGATTTCCTCCGCTCAGGGGCTAATGCCCCTAGCTTGCTGGTCAATGGATGGAAGAAGCTGCTCTACGAAGCCTTGGCGGATGATGTCGTGTTTTGCAATGCCGAACTCTGGCGGTAATTACCCGGTCGCGATAGGCAGGTTTTGGCCGTAAGCGGAGAGGACCTGCTGAAGGTAGAGTACCGGGCATTAAGAATTTCATTAGGCTGACTTGAATGGTCATTGATCAGTTGCTTTCACGCTCGGCTCTACTAGAGAACCGTCTTGCTAGTTTCCTGGCATTGCCACTTTTTGACAGTACCAGCCGCCTTCGGGCAGCCAGGTCACTCGCTAGCCTCGGATTCGAGCACGCTCGAAGCGTGAAGCATCTGGTGGCAGCAGGTTTGTACACATCTGCCGCTGCTCTCCTTCGTGTTCAGTATGAATCCCTTGTTCGCGCGCTTTGGGCGCTTTACGTGGCAACAGATAACCAAGCTGAATTAATGCTTGCTGAGCTCACCGAGGAAACCGCTAAGCAAGCCAGCAAAATCCCCATGCTCAGCCAAATGTTAGAGGCAATTGAGGAGAAGGCGCCGCACGCCCCAGTGGCGCATCTCAAAGAATTCAAGCACTACTCGTGGCGACCTTTGAGTTCATTCGTGCATGGGGGCATCCATGCGGTGAATCGCCACGGAAAGGGTTTCCCGCTAGAGCTGGTTCTGATGGAGATACGGCATTCGAATGGGCTGCTCGGAATTGCGGGGAACCTACTTCTGATCCTTGCTGGTGTCCCACCGGAGGCCGGAAAAATGGCAGGTATCTACGAGGAGTTCAAAGATTGTCTTCCTCCTGCTGATCCACCATATAAGCGGAAACCGGAACCTGCACACTAAGGTACTTCAGAGTTTCCGTATCTGGCCCTTATCTGCGGGCAGCTTTCGGCCCAACAGCAGCCGTTAGCAACGGGCTGTTCTCGACCGTAGCGGCCCATCAGCACCAAATAGTGGTCTGTCGCCGATTGTAATGCAGACCTCAAATCTTCTACGGTTCAGGGCCGGAATAAGTTGGCGAGCATCAGTTGTCGGCTGATGATCTGGAATCTCGGGGAGGCTCGATGAACGAGCAAGGTGAAGAGCTGTGGATCTGCGACCAGTGTGTGGAGGAGCCGTTCCTTTCCAGCGAGATTGCATCCACAGGCGAGATCGCGGTGTGCTCCTACTGTGAGAGTGAAGGCCAATGCTGGACGATCGAACAACTCGCGGATCGGATTGAGCAAGCATTCGCCGAACACTACGTTCGCACATCCAATGAGCCGGATGATTGGCAGCAAAGCCTACTGCGGGATAGAGAGTCGGATTACGAATGGGAGCGAAACGGTGAGCCCGTTTACGATGCTATCGAAGGCGCAGCCCGCATCCCGAATGAGGCGGTTGCAGATGTACTGGAGGTTCTCGGTGAACGGCACTCTGACTTCGACACGGCGGCCATGGGAGACGAGTGCGAGTTCGACGCTGACTCGTACTATGAGCAGAAGGATTCTAGCGACGCTACCTGGCAGTATGAGTGGCGGTATTTCGAGAGAACGCTGAAAACTGAGGCCAGGTACTTTTCTCGGGCAGCTACAGAACACCTCGCAGCTGTTTTCGGGAGGATAGATCAGCTCGGCACCTTGGATGGCAAGCCGGTTGTTGTCGACGCTGGCCCCGGTACGTCGATTGCGATTCTTTTCAGAGCGCGAGTGTTCCAGTCGGAGGAGCCGCTTAAAGAGGCACTTTGCCGTCCCGATCGCCACCTGGGCTCTCCCCCCGCCCGTGCTGCGGCAGCGGGCAGAATGAATGCCCGAGGTATCTCGGTATTCTATGGGGCCACCTCTCCAGGTGTTGCTCTCGCTGAGGTTCGGCCGCCAGTGGGTAGCCAGGTCGCGCTGGCTACTTTCAGAATCATCCGCCCTCTACGCCTTCTGGATCTTTCCGCGCTTGAAAATGCGTCAGACGGTGGGAGCGTGTTCGACCCGACGCTGCTCCAACGGCTGGAGCGCGTGTCCTTCCTGCAATCGCTCGGTCGCAAGATGACGCGGCCGGTGATGCCCGATGATCAGGAGTTCGACTACCTCTCCACGCAGGCGGTGGCTGATTTCCTGGCGACCGAAAACGATCCGACGTTGGACGGCATCCTCTTCAATTCGACACAGTCAGAAGAGGGAGACAACATCGTACTGTTCCACAAGGCGTCACGCGTGAAGAGCATGGATCTACCATCAGGCGTCGAGCTGAGTGCCAGCACCATGAGTTGCGACAGTGATGGTTGGTACCCCGACTATTGCGTGCGGGAGGAAGTCCCAATGCCTGACGAGGCTGAGACTGCTCTGGCGTCAAGCCCCTGGGCTATGGCATTTCATCATATCCCTGAGGATGAGGATGTGCGCGAGGAGACGTTAGACGTCATCCCAACCTCGGTAGAAGTTCATTACGTTAAAAGAGTGAAGGTGGAATGTGATCCGCACAAGGTAGAGCGTTACCGTCGTCAGGTGAGCAAGAACGACACTTTCTAAGCGGCATACTGATGCAGTGAGTCACGGGGGATGACATGGAGCAAAAATTTAATGTGAGCCTGACAGGCAACCTTCTCAACGGCACGATGGAGGATGTAATTGAAGACCTGTCGACGTTCATCCAGGTTAAAAATAAGCGCGAAATTGAGCATCTGATTACAAGCAAGGCCACCATCAAAAAGGGCACTAACCTTACCCTCGCTAACAAGATCAAATCCCGCGTCGAGCAAGCCGGGGCTGAGTGCCTAATCGAAATCGATATCCAAGAGCCCCAAATAACCCAGCAACTCCCGACACCAGAGCCAGAACAAGCCGCAGTGGCTGCACCAGCAATCGGTAAAGCTCCACTGCCAAGTAGTAATCACCAGAAAGAAGGTACGATCCTGATAGCGATTGCCATCATCACAATGATCGCCAGCATTATCCTCTCAGACGGCTACGAGCCGAGACTTGGCCTTCTCTGGAGCCTCAACGAACAGATGACGATCCTCTCTGGCTACCCCTTCGGCTGCAAAGATGTGGTTTATACCGGAGGAGTTCCCGGCTCCTACGCATTAGAAGACCTGCCAAAAGCTAGTGGTGGGTGCGCAGAATCGTTCTATTTCGTACTCCGTACAAAGTACCTTCTGATGTTCTCTTGCCTGATACTGGCTTACGGAGTTGGCCAATACCTTGGCCACTTTAAGTCGCTTAGCCACTATTGGGCCAAGGTATGCAAATCTTAGGAGCTGTTGTTAGGAATCCCCGGTCTTTAGGCCGGGGATTATATCAATGGTTTCGCTTGATCAGTCTGAATTGCCCATTCCTTCATAGATACCTTCAAGCCACAAAGGCGGTCTGTTAAATCACTGCGGAATAGTCTGCTTTTGGCCGATTTCTGCCTGTCGTGAGGGGCCGCGATTGACCAACAATCTGCCACTCGGACAATGTTGAGCATGCCGTAGTCGTTCTTAAGAACGCGTTTGAAAGCATGTCGTCTATAATGGACGCACATGGTTAGGGAACGAAATTATCAGCGGCACTATCTTGGTGGCAAGGTTGCAAGATTGTCTGCGCCTCTCCGCTTTAGATAGGTTTCTAGTTTGCTGCCATGAAGATCGTGTATCGCGTTAGTGTTAAATATATAGCTTGTCTTCAACGTTGAATTATCTTCAGTGGATAGAATGGCATTATCCTCAATCAGGATGATTCCGGATAAGTGGCGAGATATTTCTGCAAGTGTGATTGCGGTTTTTATATTTTTATTTATGCTTCTGGCCTCAGTGTGAGCAGTTGTAGTCGTGTCAAAAAATTTAGAGCCGAGATTGTAGATGAATTCTTGGCTAATACCCATTTCGCTAAAAAGCATGATTCTTTCGCTAGCCCAGGGGAACACTACAAAAATAATTATTGTAGGATCTCTTCGTGAAAATTTTTTTGCATGTGTCACCAATAGCCGCTGGTGATTTGATGCGTGAGTTTTCGAATCGTAACTACTCTCCGCGAACACTACACCAGCTCCCCATCCGAACCGATAGGAAAGGCCATCGATTATTTTGCTACGAAAATAAGGGGGTCTTATCGTTAGGTCGATTTCATCAATGAGTTCTTTCAGTAGGCTACTGCGTTGCCTTTGAAATATTTCATAATCCTCGTCATCGGAGTATTCAGGCAAGATCGTTAGCCGACCTATACCCTTGGTGGAGCGGAACTCTTTAAAAATACCTTCTAGAATTCCGCCGCTCTTGTCTGAAAGAATTTTGAAATCGGAGACGACGCCTAAGGAAGGAATGCACAAGTCGTAATTGATATTTTGCATTCCAAATTCGGAGGCAATTGCGGCTGATGCTGGATATGTAACGTCTAGTTTGATCTCTCCAGGCCCCGTTTCTGCATCACTTAAGAAATAATCCAGTGCTGCCAATTCTGCGTAGTAGCCTTCCCATCCGCCTAGCTTGGCGACACCATTAACCGCGTTAATGATAGGAACGGAAATTTCCTCATTTGACTTAATTGCGCTTTGGAGTCTGCGAAGACGGGCTGTAAAATTCCCCCTAAAAACCTCAAAGTTTGTGATGCTGGCTATTGCTCCAACGACATCGTTCGATGTCGTTGCTTCGATATTGAAGGTGGTTGTTCCTGGACCGAAAATGTCATTTACTAAATCAGCATAGACCTTCAATTTTGTCATGTGCACACCTGCCGTTTCTGAATTTTCGAAGCCCTGCGAGTACTGCATCGTTGCCAAAGCATTATAGTTATATCAGCTAGCGCCGATTCCATGCCTTTCAGAACTGGCAGCAAGGTGTTAATGAATCGTCCCGGCTTCCTGCACACCGCTGAGTGTCTGCTCCTGGCCGATTCTGTTGAAAAAGTCGGCCTCTGAGAGAGCTGCTTATCGGCAGCTCAAAAAATGCTCGATTTCGGCGTTGCTACGTAAAAAACCAAGGCAGCTCTGCCTTCTGAGCGCACCAGATTTCAACGTCGCTCACGCTCTTTCATGGGCAAAAATCGCGACGGAACTTTTTCAACAGAATCGGCCAGAATCAGGCGTATATCGAAGGCAGTTGCTGGCAGCCTTATGTCTGTCACGAGGCCGTAGTGGATTCATTACAGCCAGTAAGTAATATCGTGGCACGCTCTTTATAGGCATTGTCTATTCTGTGGAGCTTGGCAGTCGAAATTTCTGACTGCTCATCCTGACCTGATGACGCCAAGCGTTCAGGCTCGTATCACTCCCGATCATTTCTTTAGCTTAGCTGATACGGTCTATAGCTATGGGGTAGTTGAAACGCACTCTTTGATAATACGAATCGAGCACTTCTAAAGCATGACCTTTATCCGTAGGCACTAACCAAAATTCCAATGCTCCCGTCCCGGATTTTGTTGTGTCCCATAACAAACCTAACTTTTCGACCGCAACAGGATGGGTTAGCCGACCAAAAGGCTGTTTCGATAAGTAATAAAATAATTTTGTCTTGAATTCAAAGCGAGATGTATAAGAGTGCGTCCCTAGCTGAATAGGGCCGTCACCAATTACTCTGTCCATCTGAACTTTTGCGGCCTGGAAAATTTCACTGATTTCACGGTGCTCTCTTGTGCGGTTCCATACTGTATAACCCTGTCCGACACACTCCTTGATGCGACGAGATTCCGCAGCTAATGCGGCCTCCTTGGTCTCCACCCATTCTACAATTTTGAAGACCGGCTGCTGACCGCTGGCCAGAATCTGGGCAATCTTAGCCGAGGCACGTTTTCCTTTATTAGTTGCTGATTTCAAATGTGCGCTCTGACGCCTAATTAAATTACCCGTCTCGCCAACATAAAACGGTTCATCGCTATGTGGATCGATAATGAAGTAAACAGCAAATTTTCTGGCGCCGGTTCCTTCGAACGGAATCTGCCGAAAAGACTCAACGGGTTTTATAGCAGCTGTGGCTGTATCAAAATGGTAAACAGCAGAATGAGCGGACTTAGGGGTGTGGCTATTTTGCCTGTACCATTCCTCAGCGAGTTCAAGGCTGCTAAAAGCGCGATGAAGCGCACCATTGAACCGCTCAACCGCTTCGCGAGCACCACCGTTCCATTTATCGAAAATGCCTGTTTGTCGTCCGTGTACCACGGCGTAAAACCGAATTTTTTTAACCATTACAGCCAACCATCGTTTCAGATGCTAAACACGGACTCAAAAGCGTCCCGTGGAACAGGACCTTGCCGAGACTGACATCGGCCAGAAGCGGTCATTAAGATTCTACGAGCTCAGGAGCAATTCAGTGGGCCGCGGAGGATTACCTCGCGGTGATACTGAAGATAGCCTCGCTGCTTCGCCGAAAAAGCTCCGACGTTTAGGCCAGCATTGAAGCCCCAGGAATTTATTACGGCGAGAGGGGCGTCCGCCGCGATTAGCAGGTCACCGTTATCAGCGAACGAGATCCAGCCGCGGTCAAACAACTTATCCACGTGCGGCGCGAGCATCAAGCCGTTGTCACCGTCCAGGCGTTCAGCGTTTGTACAGTCTCTCCAGGGCTTGATGTGGCTGGCAATCAGGAAGCGGCCATCTGCAACCCCAGTTAGGCGACAAGCCTTCTCGACCGCCATAACGTGGAGGCGGAAAGCCCCTTGACCAACACGCGAGCGGACCAACTGCTCTCGCTCAGTCGGAGAGAGTGCCTCGTCATCTTGGATCACCTGTTCTACCTCATCAGCTTTTAGCTGGTCCTCCAGTTCCTTCACTCGATCAACAACCGCGGTGTCAGCTGCTCGGATCAGGCTGAGTATGAGCGAGCCTAGATCAGAAGAAATGCTTGCCAGGTAGCAACTTTGGTTACCATTGCCGGTACGCTGTAGAGGTGAGTTCTTCTCTGGCAAGAGATCCACGATGCGAGCGAGGTGGGCTTTCGGCGACACAGCCTTACTCACAACTGACCACTCCACCGGTACAAACCAACCGGTTTCCGACCAGTTCTGACCGGCCTGCCCAAAGGCTTTCGGTTTAGGCTTTTCTTGGTGTGCACCTGTGGCAACGCCGATCGCGCGAATCTCGGCGCCAGCGTAAGAGATCACCACATCGCCCGGTCTCACCAAGGTGAGATTGATGTATGTCTGATTGCGGGAACCGTTCTGGTTTTCCTTCGGCGACCAGATGTAGCCCCCCTCTAGCTCAGCCTTGTATGTCTGCTTGTGATTAACCCACCAATACCGGGTCTCTCGTCGCTCGCCGGCCTCGCCTATAGCAACAACCGTAAAACCAGCAGCTGTTGCAGCAGCCTTGGCTTTATCGGTGTGGGTATCGAGCGAATCGACGCCCAACGCCATTGCGTAGACATACTTCAAGGGCACCAACGATCCGTCGTTAGCCACAATATGCCAAGTCGGCTCTCTGAAGCTAAACGGCCTCTCGCCTGCCTGAAAACGTTGGATGGCAAAATTGAAATCCTTTCGGTCCATCTTGATTCCTTATTAAGCTTTGGAGGCTATGGCCTGCGAACTAGACATGCGGGCGTTCGAATTGGGTTTTGTTGCTATAGGCGTGGCTAGCCGATGTTCGTACGGTATGCTCCACGTTAGCTTACTTCTCTCCAGCCGCGCTGGTCGGCCAGCTACGCTTGGGAGACACTGCACTCTGTCCATACGATCGTACCTAACGCCAACACCCTCTACATCATCGGGAACGGATTTGACCTTCAAAGCGATCTCAGCGACATTGCTGGCGGCAATGGAGGTCAAAGCAGCCGCCAACGAGGCAACACACGGCATGAGCATGGCCGACCTGGCGAGTGAGCAGCTAGCCCGCATGGGCACCCGCGATGCTATAACGGTGGCCTGGCTCGATAAGACTCGCTGATGACCGATCCCAAGAACTCAAAAAGTCTGTCAAACGAGAACACTCGCCCTTCCCGGACCGTGCCTCCTGACCAGGTGCTTGACACGGTCGACGTGACGCCTCCGCACCGGCTTATCCAGGAAGACACAACAAAGCAATGGTCCCCCTCATGGTGGGGCCGGCGCCTAACCAGATCACCGGATTGGCGCTTGCGCTTGAAAGACTTGGAACTTGCCTTGACGTTGGGGCGCCACACACATTCGGTCAACGTCGAGGACGAGGCATCTTACCGTGTCCATGCGGGCACGTTCTGGACGGACATTACGCTACACCCGGGGCAAAGCCGTGAGTTGAAAGTCGATGGCCTGCCCAACACCCAGGGCGCAGCCGTTGTTCAAGCGTTGAATGCGGCCTTGAGGGAGAAGCGCCTGCGAGAGGACGTCACATTTCTCAAGGGCGCGCAGCGCACGATCGAGGCTTGGTTGGCGCATAAGGCCGAGCAGGAGCAAGCCTGCGCCGAGCAGCGGCGCTGGTTCACTCGCGAACAGCAGGACGCCGTCCTAGCGGCCCAGCCCACGGTTGACCTCGCAGCCGTTCGTTCCTGCTTGAAGAAGCCGGGCGTGACGGTTCGTTTAGGACCGGCGGCGAAGGCGATCGAACGCTCCTTGGACGCTTGGGAGGCCGACCAGCGCTCCGCTTGGGCCGCGCTCAACGCTGCTCACGTGGAAAGGGAGCTGGTGGCCTGCAAGGATCTGCTGGATCAGGTGGAAAGCAAGCCGCTCAGCCGGGAGCAAGCGCGAGCCGTAGTGTGCTTTGACAACCGTGTGCAGGTCGTGGCCTCGGCCGGTTCGGGTAAGACGTCCACCATGGTCGCCAAAGCAGCTTACGCCATCCATCGCAGGTTCGTGGATCCCAAGCGGATCGTCTTGCTGGCGTTCAACAAGCAAGCTGCGGAGGAACTCAAGGAGCGCGCGGCCCAAGCGTTTAAACGATTGGGCATGTCGGACGTGACCGTGGAGGCCTCCACCTTCCACGCCCTGGGCCTGCGCCTCATCGGCAAGGCCACGGGAGAAAAGCCCGACATACCCGACTGGGCCACTGACGCGGCCGGTGGGGTACGCAAGCTCACGGAGATCGTAGATCTGTTGAAAGATCGCTCCCCCGCGTTTCGCCGCCAGTGGGATTTGTTCCGCTTCGTCTTTGGGCGGGATTTGCCGGCCTCTGGTGCTCCGGAACCGGCCGACGTTTGGGACGCTCAAGGTAAGGGCGCGCTGGTCACCAACCGCGGTGAGCGAGTGAAGAGCCTTGAAGAGGTGATGATCGCCAACCTTCTCTTTTTGAACGGAGTGAACTACGACTACGAAGCGCCCTACCCCCATAGCACTGCCGACGAAACGCACCGGCAATACCGCCCCGATTTCTACTACCCTGATTTGGGCCTTTTCCACGAACATTTTGCGCTCGACGCGGACGGCGTGCCGCCAAAGCACTTCGAAGGTTACCTTGAGGGGGTAATTTGGAAGCGGCAGCTGCACGCGGAAAAAGGCACGGCCCTTTTTGAGACCACCTCCCATGGCTTACGTCACGGCAACGATCTCGATCGCCTAGAGCGCGAGCTAACCGCCCGAGGGCTGGTGCTCGACCCCAACCCTGACCGGGAAATTCCCAGAGACGGCCGAAAGCCCATGGAGTCCATCGAACTCATCGCACTTGTGCGCACGTTCATGAGCCACGCCAAGAGTAATGGTCTGAGCGCTTCGGACCTGCAGCGGCGGTTGGACGCGATGCCCGCCGACACGTTCAAACTGCGGCACCAAATGTTCCTCGACATTGCCTGCCCAGTGGTGGGCGCATGGGACCAAGCCTTGGCGGCCGAGAACGGAATCGACTTCGAGGACATGCCCAACCTCGCCGCCAGCCACCTTGAAAGCGGTCGAGTGGAATCGCCCTTTGATTTGGTGATGGCCGATGAGTTCCAGGACGCGTCGCGTGCCCGGGCCCGTTTGTGCCGCGGGTTGGTTCAAGACAAGGGCCGTTTCTTCTTCGCGGTGGGCGACGACTGGCAGTCGATTAACCGCTTTGCAGGCGCCGACGTGTCGGTGATGACGGGTTTTCGTGAATGGTTTGGCCACGGCCAGGTGCTCAAGCTGGAGAAAACCTTCCGCTGCCCTCAAGCGTTGTGCGACGTGTCCAGCGCGTTCGTATCCAAAAACCCTGGGCAGATCTCCAAGCGCGTGCATTCGGCCACCCCAGCCCATGGCCCGGTCCTCCAGGCATTCCAGGTGGATAAAACAGAGCAGTTAGCCGATGCCATCGACCGGTTCGTGGTGAATCTAGCCGAAGGGGTGCGCGATGGCTCGATCCAACCAGGCCGCAACGGCAAAGTGTCCGTTTACGTCTTGGGCCGCTACAACGCGGATCGGCAGTATATGCCGATTAATCCGGGACGCTTCAACCGCTGGGTCGATGTATCGTTCCTGACCATCCACCGCTCCAAGGGCAGCGAAGCGGATTACGTCATCCTCCCAGAAATGATCAGCGCACACCGTCGGCGTAGCTTCCCCAACACTCGCACCGACGACCCGGTGTTGACCCTGGCGATGCCCGAGGGCGACACCTTTCCGTTGGGAGAAGAGCGCCGGCTGTTCTACGTGGCCCTGACCCGGGCCCGACGCACCGTGACCATGCTCAGCGCACGAGGCCAGTGCTCGACGTTCCTTCGGGAACTGCAGGAAGACGGGGCCGTGGTGGTTGTGGACACTGAGGGCAAGGCCATCCAAGAGGAGGCCTGCCCGGTCTGCAAGCAAGGTGTGCTAGTGCTGCGCACGGGACCCTACGGGGAGTTTCGCTCTTGCTCCAACTTCCCCATCTGCAGCTACAAGCCGAAGCGGCGTAGGGTGCGGTGATTCCCGGTCAGCTGGCGGCCAATCGGCTATGCGGCGTCACTTCCTTGCGACGCCCGAAAATTTGGACGGTGGCCGTTACCGATCAGCGCTGAATCCCATCTCATTCTGGTTCGGAGGCCTATAAACGGGACTCTGCAGAGTGCTCGGAAAGCCGCCGCATGATGGACACAAAGTAACCGTACATGCCTGATTCGCCGCCCATTGGGAACGCCTCACTTTCGTCTTCGGCCTACAAAAAGGATAGAGGTGGCCATTGGCTGCCCCTCCCTGCTACTCCCGATGCGAAGACTACGTGCCGAGTGACTGCCGCACCGCGTCCAGAGCCTCGCGGAAATCCGCTGGCGTAGCCTTCCCAGTTTCGGCCTGGTAGAAGACGACCATGAAGGCGTTGGCGACTGCTTCAGCCAACGGCCCGAGCTGCTGAGCCTCCTCCTGGTCGATCCAGTCCAAAGCTGCGAGCTGTACGGCTGCATAATGAACTGCCTGGGTTACGCTGTTAAAATTCGCGGTTGCCATGATTCACCTCTCTATCAGGTGGGTTGTGGAAGTGTCGGCCGGCCCCAAACCGGCCGACGCGCCTTTTACGATGGTGTCGAGCGATTTACGAAAGCAGCGATCTCACCATCGGGATCAGCGGTTTCATTGTCGACCTGCTCTCCGGCTAAGCTGTCCCCATCGAAGGCCGGATCATCGGCCGCCGTGCCGCCCCGGATAGCCATTGCTACTTGGCCGCCTATCGTTTGGTCTATGCGCTCGTGGAAGCGCTCTGCGAGCTGCGGGGCCTTGCCCTTGAGCACGGTCCCTGCGCCCTTCGCTAATTCGCCCGCTGAGAGTGTTGCGGCACGAGTGAATCCACCTGAGCCAGTTCTGGCGGATCCAGTCTGAGGACCGCCCTGCTGCCTCGACACTGCGCCTCCCGAGAGATCGGTTTCGCTATCAGCGACCTTTTCGGCACCGCCTCCAACGCTGGCCGCCGAAGTACTGGACTTCTCACCACCCCTTGAGTAGCCCGAACCGTTACCGGTCGATGTACTACTTGCAACCCAAGACGAATCGCCGAAGCCTGCCGCCTGTGCGAACGGTGTCTCCGCTGCACTGGCCGACTCGTTACCCGCCGAAGCACCCTCGCCGCGCATGCTGGCCATCATGTCAGCGCCTCCGCCTGCATCGCTCATTGCGCTCTGGGCTTTCATGAAAGCGGCATTGAGCGCCGAAGTACCGCCAGCGAGGTTCGCTGCACCACTCAGCACGGCGCTACCCGCCATGCTTGCAGCTCCAGCCGCAAAACTGGCCGCGCCCATCGCGACACCTACAGCTGCGCCCGCGCCGAAGCTACCGATGCCGCCAGCGTTTCCAATGCCCGCACCGGTAATAACGCCGGCCACCAGCGGTGGCACACGATTCACCAGCATTAGCAATGCCACGCAGAAAACAAGCATCACGCCCAGCTCGTCAAAGTTCTGCACACCGGTGTTCATCCTGGCGTAGAAGCTTGAAAGCAGGTCGTTTCCGATGCCAACCAGCAGCACCATCGTCATGATTTGCACGGCTAGTCCCAGAACAGTCTTGTAGTAGGAGATCGCTATGTCCGACGTCCATCGCGAGCCGCCGAAGCCGAGCAAGAAGATTCCGGCGTACATCAGCAGCCAACCCGAGACGAGCAGTAAAAGCATGTTCACGGCGACAACGGTGAGCAGAATCAAGATGCCGACACTCAATACCACTCCGATGAAGCTATCCACAGGAGACCAATTTGTTGAGTTGCTGAATGCCTGCTTCAAGATCATGAACCCGACGTCCACAATGCTCGAAGGTGTCACCGACGCCACCCCTGACGCCTGCTCGCCGATCCGGGCCAGTGATTGAATGATCGAATTGGCGATTTCCGGGCCGTTGCGTAGCAGCCAAAGGAAGAACCCGAGGAAGAGCATGAAACGGATGAACTCGGCGAAGAACTCACCAATGTCGGCCTTGCGTAGCACCATAAAGCCGAACGTGATGACCAGCGAGATCATGCCCAGCGTCCAGAACAAATACGTCGCGGCGCTCATCACCACCGCCTGCCAAGCAGAGGCCCGAGTGGCAAACTCAGCCACAACTTGGTCAAGCATTCCCTGGCTAGTGAGCTGGGCCGATGCGGCCGAGGAGTAAACCGCGAGCATGGCCCCCATCAACGCCGCCTTGTGCAGTGCTTTCATAGTGTCGCCTCCTGCTTATTGGTGTGCTTCGGGTCGGTCAACTCCAACCAGTTCAGCGGCTTTTCGGTCGGAGCGATGCCACCGCCGGCCGGAGTCCGGCGCGAGCACAGCCCGGCGAAGGTTTCGCGCGTGGCGTTGTCCTTGATCATTTTGATTGCCTGAACTTGGCAATTAGTGTCATTAACTTCGGGCATGGGCGGGATGGCGGTTTTGTTGTCGCAGCCGGACAGCATCGCCGCCGCAAGGCCGGCAAGCAGCATTACCTTTTTCATGATGCTTGCCTCCGTCAGCGGGTCAGTTCGAGCCAGTTTTTCGGGCTAGCCGTAAGCTCGATCCTGGACTCCCTTGAAGTAAGGCCGGCTGCCAGCTGCCGGGCTTCCTTATCCGCCTCGGCCTGCATCTTGGTTGCCAAGGCGTTCTGCTGCGCTATCAACAGGGCGCGAATCTGCAATAGCTGGTTGGCCTGCTGGCTGGCGAGCTGGTTGGCGTATCCGATTGCCTGCATCTGGCCCTGAGCGCTTTGCGCGCCGGTCTGGAGGCGCTGCAACGTCGCCGCATCCGAGGTCAGGTTGTCTTGCTGCTGGTCGAGGCCCTTGAACACAGCATCGTTAGCCTTCTTCTGCGATTCACTGGCGAGGTGCTGTACGTCGTTCATCACCGACCACTGAGTGGCAGAGCAGCCGGTGGCCGAAAAGCACGGGGTCCCCCTGTAGTAGTTCACGTCCTGGAACCTGCTGACGTAACTGTCCAGGCTGCCGAGCTGGTTCTTGTAATAGTTCAGGGTGTTGGTCGCGCTCATCAAGCCGTTGATGGTTGATTGCGCCTGATCCCAGATGTACGCGGTCGGGGCCATCGTGTTCTGAAGCTGGTTTTCATATTGCTGAAGCTGAGTGCTGTACTGCTCAATTTGCTTGAGCGTTTGGGCCACCGATTCGATTGCCGTCATGATGTTCTGCGACAAGTTGGTGCCGTCGATGACAGGAATTCCGGCTTGCGTGGACGTGATGTGTATGCCGCCGACCAGGACGGCGGCGAGCGCGGTTTTAGCCGCTAAAATGCGGAAGTGCTTCATGGTTCGATAACCTTTTCTGAAAGTGGCTTTCAGGGTCATCGAATAGCTGCGCCACGTAGCTAATCGGTAGTTGACCAGAGCGACACCGAAGCCCGGCCTTTATGTTCATTTCACGGCGTCAGGGTGAGGGCTAGATCTCCCAAGGGTTGATAACAGTCAGACCGGCAGCTTGAAAGGGTCTTGTGTCGCGAGTGGCAACGACAAATCCGTTAGCAAGGGCGACCGCTGCGATGCACGCATCGGCTGCCTCTATGCCGCTACCTGACTTGCGGGCCATCGCCAGCGCTTCGGCGTACGCATGCGTGCAAGCTAAATCAAAAGGCAGAACGCGCCCAACGAACATGGGCAGCACTTGCTTTTCCAGGCTTTCATGCAACGTCGTACGACGCCTGCCGGTCGGCAGAAGCGCCACCCCGGCGCGCAGCTCGGCTACGGTCATCGCTGACAGGTAAAGCGTTTCCAGCGGTTGTGCATCGATCCATTCGATAACGCGGGCCTCGGGCGCATGACGTAGCGGCTCCGAAACTACGTTCGTGTCGAGAAGAATCATTCAAAACTCGCTGCACGGGCGGGAGTTCTATCGCGCATACTCTCAAAGGAAGCGAACTCTTCATCGGTCAGCTTGGCCTTACGACCGACTTCGGCCAGCAGTGAGCCTAGCTTAACCCGACCCTTCGGCTTCACCGCGGACTCCAGGATGTCGCGCATTTCGGCCTCGATGCTACGGCCGTGCTGAGCAGCTCTCACGCGGATCGCACGATGTACCTCATCGGGTACATTTCGAACGGTAACAGATGGCATCTTTCAAAACCTTTTTATGATGCATACTCTTGCACTCTAGCAAAGCGCAAGCATTCTCACAATCGCGGCTGTCCATGAGCTTTTTGTCTCGGAGGGCTTGGCCTTCAATCTACAGCACGACGCGCAGCCTCGGCTCGGTGTGCGCGGGCATAATGTAAAAACAGTAAGTCAGCGTAACGTGGCGACTCATACTCGAAGCCTATCGCGCAGACGCTATACGGACTGTGGTGGAGCTATCGAGCAGAAGACTAGGAGGTGCGCATGGGGGAAAACGACACCACACAATGTGACATTGGCGGAAACGATGTCTTGCCAGTCAAAGCGGACGGTTCCAACGAAAACGTTCGGGCATTGACGGACGTTGAACTCGCAGAGCTTCGCCGAGATATGGCCGAATCATCGGCTCGGATGAAGGCCGAACTGGCACGCAGACGTAACATGAGAAAATAACGCTCAGCCCGCATCGCCCCCACAATTACTTAGCTAACTCTATGGGGGAAAGATTACGGCTGTAGTAAAACCTCAGAGCTCGTCTCGCCGAAAAGCGGTCTTGATAAATTCAACGCACCTGCGTCGGCAGCAGCGACCACCAGAAGCTACCGTCAGTAATGCACGGCCGTTTACAGGCCCAAGCCCCTCGCCACGCATGCTTAGCTCTCGTTTCATCGCTCTGAAGGAGAGGCGCCGGCTATCCCAGATTCCATTCGCCAGGCTGAATTCCGCACCCTCGAAAGTGCCGACAAAATTCGAGACAGGGAAAGATTCCGGCTGCGTTGCGAGCCGGGCAGTAAGCAGTGTTGCTGCACGCCGTCCTGGGTGTGTTTCTAGCCGATGTAACAAACTTCCAGCCTCCACTCAGCTTTCAGCCTGCGCGTGTTACAGCCTCGCAGAGCAAGACTCCCGATTGAGCGCGTAGCGCGAATTAGGGCAAGTGAAGCAGGATCCGCCCGCTTGCGGGTGGGCCTACTTCACCTGTCTTGCCCGCAGTTCCACCGCGTTTTTGTCTGTTCTTCAAATCAACTAACATCGACTGAGCATCAATCGGTATATCCGCTGAAAGCCTTCAGAACACCACCGGAGCGCAACTGGAGCACAACTGAAGTACAAGTGGGCTATCCAAGACCACCGAGATGGCGAAAAGCGCGCCATGGTCAAGAGCGATGACGTCTCGATGGAGCCGAGCGCTCCGAGCGATTGTCCCCAGCTCCTACAGCACGACGCCAACAGTTACGTGCGCATGTCGAAACCAAAAAAGCAGGTTGAACGCCAGAGGGGGGGACTCGCTAAGGCGGCAGGGGCAGATGGGGAAGAAAACCTAAGAGGTTTCGGTTGCCGGGGGCATAAGCCAGTCGGAGAGTGAAGATCTTCTCGAACAGCCTCGGTTCTGGAAGCGATAGCGGTAAGACCTGCCGATGAGAACGCCGCGATAGTTAATCGCGGCCGACGAGACGAGAAATCTAGCTATTAAAAATGGTGCCGGGGCAATCGCTACGCCACTGGAACAGACTTCCAACGCGAGAAGTCAATCTCGGCAACCTCTGCGGCAATTCCTTCCTTAGCCGACGGCTCAACATCACTTAGGCCAAGCTGCCTATTCTCGCCTATCGCGTCAGCCACCGCTGCTTTAATCAATACCATGCGTACCAGCAAACCAGCGTGTTCGTCTGGACTTTGCATACAAACACCTCTGAGATCATGGCGGAAATTTAGCAGCTGAAGCGCCCTGCCGCTTTAGCTGCTAATTCTCTAAATCGCAGCGAGCCCTTGAATCAACAATCAGGGGACTTGTCGCCTGACGACGTATAGAGATGGCCTCTGCCACCTCCCTCCCCCTTGGCGTCCAACCATCGGCCTCAAACCGATTGAGCGAACCATCAGGCCGTGCGCAAAAAAGGTGTAAGCGCCCGTCTCAAGCGGGCAATTACACCGCCTGGATATCCTAAGACATCCTGAATATCCTGCCAAAACTGCAAAAAATCGGGCCGCTGTGGCACGCTGCCGGGCCGCTGTGACACGCCATCGGGCCGTTGTGGCACGCTATCGGGCCGCTGTGACACGCTTTACTCTGTCCGCGGCGGCTAACTCAATGCCGACTTCGATCAATCCAGCGGCATCCTCCTTCAACCGCCGCCGATAATTGCGCAGCATCATGCTATCGACTGCTCCGCCTCCTACGGCACGAATCAACGTGTCCAGGTGCCAGCCTCCCGCCGGGTGTTGCTTGTGGGTCAGGACATGCCGCGCAAGCGCCTGGCTGATCCCGTGTTGCAACCGGGCGATGGGGCCAGGCGGGTAGTAAAGGGACAAGTCCCTTTCCAACAGCATCACCAGAGCAACACCTAGCCGGACGCGCCACAAATGGCGAACGCCGCCAGTGAGCGGATCACGTCGGGTCATAGGTGACGGGATAACGTGGTCGATCAGGCCGCCGATGATCCGCTCACCACTGCACTCCAGCTCCGGCGTCACGATTTCTACCGTGGCGGCCCGCAGGTCGGTCAGCAGCTTCTTGATGCGGTCGTGGCTGTACTGGTGATCGGATAGCATCCGGCGCAGCCTCGCCGGGTCGATCAGCAGCTCGATGCCGCCGTCTGATATTTCGCGTCGGCGTTCAGCCACATACAACATGGACTCCACGATATCGGCATGACGCTGACCCAGCCTGCCGGTTACGCGGCATCGACCGAAGCAGGTGTCCATCCATTGCCCCGCCAGCTCTCGTGGACGCTGACTGGGCTGATAGATCATTACTCGTGCCTGCAATACCGTGCTGGTCGGGGCGACCTGGTTACCAGTTTTCATTGCCGCCCCTCGTTACGGACTTCAACTTCGCAGGTGAAAGGCGTTTCTGTCGTTCGAGCACAGCAGGCTTGAGGACGCCGCCTTCGTGCCTCCGGAACCAACACTCCCGAAAAGGTGCGCCGTAGTTTGCTTTGCTAACGCCATAGCGGACGAAATACCCACGTTGACCTTCATCAACCCCCCACTCCTCGGCCTCGACTTGCGTCATGCCTGACAAATACGACTGCCAACGGGTGTTATCAACTAGCACCGATGACCCACGGCTGGCCTGCTGCTGATCGCCAGTGCCCGCCAGGGCGGCGCCCTTGTTGGCATGGTGCAGAAACACAATTGCGCAGCCCGTATCGGCGGCTATGGCCTCCATTCGGCCGATCACCTGCGACATAGGCCCGCTGGCGTTCTCTTCCTCTATATGAAACCGGCGCAGGGTATCCAAAATCATCAGACGACGCCCCTCGGCAGCCCGTCTGAGGCGATCGAACCAATCAACCGCCATAATATTGGGACATCTTCCGATTAGCGGCTCAATCAGCAGACCATCAGCCACGGATTGCCGCTGCTCGGCAGTTAGGTATGCGCCAAGGGCGTGCAAACGGTGATGGATTGCTATAGGTGGGTCTTCGGCGGGTAAATACACCACCGTGCCATTGCGCAGCTCCCCCACTTCCAATAAGTCGGGCCCGCCGGCGATCTGCATGGCCAATTGCAGGATCAACATAGACTTACCAGCCCCGCCAGGCGACACAAGTGCGCCCACGGTGCCAGCAACCATATTAGGTAAAACGTAATCTATCGGCGGAGGCAGCTTGGTGAATCCTGCCATTAGGTCGAGGGCCATATCAGCTC
The DNA here is from genome assembly GCF_051486945.1 of Stutzerimonas chloritidismutans. Lineage (GTDB taxonomy): Bacteria > Pseudomonadota > Gammaproteobacteria > Pseudomonadales > Pseudomonadaceae > Stutzerimonas > Stutzerimonas chloritidismutans_B. The sequence continues at coordinate 1,242,626 of NZ_JAHVDX010000001.1, forward strand.
CTCTCGTCGCCGGGGCGGGCTGCCTGAATACCTGACGCTCTGCGTGCCTCAATCCACTCTACAACTTCCGCCAAGTCCCACGCGATACTTCTGCTAGTAAGCACGATACGGCGCGGGAACTCCCCCCGCTGCTCCAAGTTATAGATAGTTCGCGTCGAGAGAGGGATTATCTCCGATAACCTTTTTCGGTTGATCAACGTCTTGCTTTGCAATGCTTGCATGGCTTGGCCTCCAATTACCGATACCTGCCTCATGCTGCCAAGCGGTGCACATTGCTTTACCGTGTTAATTGTCCATAATAGTTGACATGAGAAAAGAATTTAGCATCGTCGTATGGGCAAATTGCGCACCTTCAGTTTTGGAAGCCATTCGGAAATTCGAGGGGCGCTGGCAGCCGTATTCCATATCTTCTCGGCGCTATCCAATCATTGGGTTGATAGAAGAAGTCATCGATCCCGCTGTGGCCGCATACATGACGACTCTTCCGGACAAGTACAGTGGATACGTGCCGGGATCTGGTACGGGCGTTAGTCTCAGCGCGATCATTCGGCTAGTAGGACTTGACGCTATGGTTCGCATGCAACGTCAGCTGCTACGCCAATTTATCAAGACGGAGGATAGGCAGACCGCTACAGACCAGCGCTTTGTCGCAACCCTGGAGTCAATTATAGAATTGGTCTGGGACTGCGCCTGCAAACGACCCAAAACGTCAAACCCCGCAAAAGGCGTCAACCTAAATAGCCAACGAAAACATGGTTTTTGCGATCTCTGCGGCAATCTAACCGAGTTCGCTGCCTTCATGGCGACGATAGCTGATGGGCGTATCAATGATGTCGAACTGGACGACCATAGAAAGCTCGAACTCAGCCACCGATACTGCCTCAAGCACCGGCCGAAGCGGATGGATGGCGCATGGAACCCAACGTATCGGACAGCTAAACGATCCCAGGGACAGTTTGATCTCGAACTCGCAAGGCTCAACCGTCAATGCGCGAAACGGTCCACGCCACAGGCAGCATCCGGGACCCCGCTGGTAGACAGTTATTTCTACTATTACATGTTGGGCCAAACAACCCAGCCAGCGGACAAGGCGGAACTCCGCTATCAAGCGCGCCTCATGGTGGATTCAAAGCTATCAGATAGAAAAAAGCAGATGCTTGCACTGCTGCACTTCGGTTTCAGTCAATCGGAGATTGGGCGAAGATTGGGAATCGGACGCCAAGCCGTATCGAAGGCGCTGGGGTCCATTCCTGATGCGCTCCATTTGAAGCGGTAACATCAGCGTGAAATTTAGCCGCTAAAAAATCAGCGGGAATTACCAGCAGTCCAGTCATCGATCATATTGGCCCAATCCTGCAACATCTCCCGCCGCTGGTCGCGGTACTCAGCTTTGTTGTAAACCGCTCGCACGCCCTTCTGTTCATGAGCAAGACACTTCTCAATCCAATCGGTGTTGTAACCTGCCTCATGCAGAAGCGTGCTTGCCGTACGCCTCAGGTCATGCGGCCCGAACTTGCCAAGCGGTTTGCCTTCCTTTTGCGCGAGTCGATAGGTCAAAGTCAGCACTTGATTGATCGTCGCAGCGCTCATAGGCTGATCGGAATCGTAACGAGACGGGAAAACGTAGTCCGAGCCGCCCGCAAAGGTCTTTAGCGCAATGAAGAAGTCCAGGGCCTGCCTAGACAGGAACACCAAATGAGGGTTACGACGCTTCATGCGCTCCTTGGGAATGGTCCATAGCGCCTCCGTAAAGTTGATTTCGCCCCATGTGGCATTGGTCAACTCACTCTTGCGCACCATGGTGAGTAACAACAGTTTGGCTGCGGCACGCACAGATGATGCAGTACCGATACGGTCCATATACTGGTACATCAGGGCGATCTCATCAGGCGCCAATGCGCGGTCACGAGGTTCGAACTTGGCAATGCTTGCCGAACGAACCAAGTCGGCGGGGTTCTCAACTTTCTGACCTCGCTCAATTGCCCAGCGGAACACCTGCTGTACGATTTCGCGCGCATGCACCGCCGTCGCCGGGGCACCGCGCTCGACAATGGAGTCAGCGAGTGCTCGCAGATCTTCATGGTTGATTTCGATGAGCTTTCGGCTACCAAATTTCGACTTCAGCTCACGCTCATAGACCGAACGGCGCATGTCACGAGTTGAATCAGCCATCTGATAGCCACGTAGCCATTTTTGGGCCCAAGCATCGAAGGTCTCTGCATCTTTGACGCGCGCCTTGGCCCGCGCTTTCTCCTTCGCAGGAGACTTGCCTGCAGCGATCATCTTCTTCGCTTCACCCAAGCGCTCCCGCGCCTCTGCCAAGGTAATTCCACCAACCCCGTAGCGACCGAAGGTGATGGTCTCCTGCCTGCCGTGAATTGCGTAGTTGTAGCGGAATGAGATTGAGCCGGCAGGCGTGACCGCAACATAAAGACCATCTCGGTCATTGGCTTTGTATAGCTTCTCTTGCGGTTTGAGGTTGCGCAGCTTGGTATCGGTCAGCATCGCCCTGGCGAATCTCCAAGTAGAAATACCATGATAGAAAGGCCTCAATCTAAAAGGATATAAACCCTTATAAATCAATGACTAACCTAAAATAAATACCATGAAGCCAGCTCGACACCACCATGGTATCGAGGGCAGCGCATGGCATTTCATCTGGATACTACCATTATCTGTACCACGCAAAAGAGTTGCTTGCCGCTGCCAAAACTTGCCAGAAAATTCCACACGCAAAATGCAAGAAGCCCGCAATTACGCGGGCTCCAAGGCATCTATTGCCAGTTAGTGCCGGACATTGCCGGACGGTCGATCATTCCCACTCGATCGTTGCTGGCGGTTTGCTCGACACGTCGTAGGTCACGCGGGAGATACCTTCGATTTCGTTAATGATGCGGTTGGAGACCTTCTCCAGCAGCTCGTAGGGCAGGTGCGCCCAGCGGGCCGTCATAAAGTCGATGGTTTCGACCGCACGCAACGCGACGACCCAGGCGTACCGACGCCCATCCCCCACCACACCGACCGATTTCACCGGCTGGAATACCACGAAGGCTTGGCTGACCTTGTGGTACCAATCCGCCTTGCGCAGCTCGGTGATGAAGATGTCATCGGCGCGACGCAGCAGGTCGGCGTATTCCTTCTTCACTTCGCCGAGAATACGCACGCCCAGACCCGGGCCCGGGAAGGGATGGCGATACACCATATCGTAGGGAAGGCCGAGTTCGAGCCCGATCTTGCGGACTTCGTCCTTGAACAGCTCACGTAACGGCTCGACCAGTTTGAGGTTCATTTCCTCCGGCAGGCCGCCGACGTTGTGGTGAGATTTGATCACGTGCGCCTTGCCACTCTTGGCGCCGGCCGATTCGATGACGTCCGGGTAGATCGTGCCCTGAGCCAAGAACTGGATGTTGTCGAGCTTGCTCGCCTGAGCGTCGAAGACGTCGATGAACGTACGGCCGATGATCTTGCGCTTCTTTTCCGGATCGGCCTCGCCGGCGAGGTTGTCCAGAAATTGCGCTTCGGCGTCAGCCCGGATCACCTTGACGCCCATGTTCTCGGCGAACATGGCCATGACCTGGTCACCCTCGTGCAGACGCAGCAGGCCATTGTCGACGAAAACGCAGGTCAGCTGTTCGCCAATGGCCTTATGCAGCAGCGCCGCGACAACGGAAGAGTCCACGCCGCCAGACAGGCCCAGCAGAACGTTGTCAGAACCCACCTGAGCGCGCACTTGCTCGACGAGGTCCTCGACGATGTTGGACGGCGTCCAGAGCGCCTCGCAGCCACAGATCTCCAGCAGGAAGCGCGACAGAATGCGCCCGCCCTGGCGAGTGTGGGTCACTTCCGGGTGGAACTGTACGCCGTAATAGCAACGCTCCTCGTCGCCCATGGCGGCAATCGGGCAGCTCGGCGTGCTGGCCAGGATATGGAAGCCCTTCGGCAAATCGGTGACCTTGTCGCCGTGGCTCATCCAGACATCGAGGCCGAACACGCCGTCGTCGTCCATGTGGTCTTCAATGCCGTCAAACAACTTGGACTTGCCGACCAGATCAACCCGTGCATAGCCGAACTCGCGCTCGTCCGAGCCTTGAACCCGGCCACCCAGCTGCTCGGACATGGTCTGCATGCCGTAGCAGATGCCGAACAGCGGCACACCAAGGTCGAAGACGATCTGCGGCGCACGTGGGCTGCCCGCTTCATGAACGGACTCGGGGCCACCCGCGAGGATGATGCCGCGCGGGGCGAAAGTCCGGATGTCGTCCTCGCTCATGTCCCACGGATGCAACTCGCAGTAAACACCGAGCTCGCGAACGCGACGGGCGATCAACTGGGTGTATTGGGAGCCAAAATCGAGGATCAGGATGCGGTGAGCGTGAATGTCTTGATGGGCCATTTTTTTCCCCTGGGAAAAACGGCTGAAGGCTGAACGCAAGCGGCTGAAGGAGTCATGTGCTCATCCAGCCGCTCGGCGTTCAGCCTCCAGCGACAGAAATATCAACCAACCCGGTAGTTGGGCGCTTCCTTGGTGATCTGCACGTCATGCACGTGCGACTCCGCCATGCCGGCCCCGGTGATGCGTACGAACTGCGGGCGGGTGCGCATATCGTCGATGGTCGCGCTGCCGGTGTAGCCCATGGAGGCACGCAGGCCGCCCATCAGCTGGTGGATGATCGCAGCCAGCGAACCCTTGTACGGCACACGCCCTTCGATGCCCTCGGGGACGAGTTTCTCGGCACCCGCGGCGGAATCCTGGAAGTAGCGGTCGGACGAGCCCTGGGCCTGGGACATTGCGCCAAGCGAGCCCATGCCACGGTAGGCTTTATAGGAGCGGCCCTGGAAGAGCTCAATCTCGCCCGGGGCTTCTTCGGTACCGGCAAACATAGAGCCCATCATCACGGCATTGGCGCCGGCGACGATGGCCTTGGACAGGTCACCGGAGAAACGGATACCGCCGTCGGCGATCATCGGCACGCCGGTGCCTTCGAGCGCAGCGGAGACGTTAGCAATGGCAGAGATCTGCGGCACGCCGACACCGGCGACAATGCGGGTGGTGCAGATCGAGCCCGGACCGATGCCGACCTTGACCGCGTCGGCGCCGGCCTTGACCAGGTCAAGCGCGGCTTCGGCGGTGGCAATGTTGCCGCCAATGACCTGTACCTGTGGGAAGTTGTCCTTCACCCAGCGCACGCGATCGAGTACGCCGCGCGAATGGCCGTGAGCGGTATCGACGACGATCACGTCAACGCCGGCTGCTGCCAGTGCTTCGACGCGCTCGGCGGTATCAGCACCTGTGCCGACCGCAGCACCGACACGCAACCGACCCTGATCGTCCTTCGACGCCAGTGGGTAGGTCTTGGCTTTTTCGATATCACGGAAGGTGACCAGGCCACGCAGGTGGAAATTGCTGTCGACGACCAGCATCTTCTCGATGCGGTGCTCATGGAGCTTGGCTTTGATTTGCTCGAGACCAGTGCCTTCCTGAACGGTGATCAGCTTTTCCTTCGGCGTCATGATCGCGGCGACCGAATCACCGACGTTCGGCGTGAAGCGCAGGTCGCGCCCGGTCACGATACCCACCAGCTCCTTGCCCGACACCACGGGGAAGCCCGAGAAGCCCAGTTCGCGCGCCTTGCGCAGCAACTCGCTGATCTTGGTTTCAGGGCTGACGGTGGCCGGATCGTGAACGATAGCCGTCTCGTGACGCTTGACCTTGCGCACCTCAGCCGCCTGCTGCTCCACGTTCATGTTCTTGTGGATGATGCCGATGCCGCCTTCCTGCGCCATGGCGATGGCCAGGCGGCCCTCGGTAACGGTATCCATCGCGGCCGAAACGAGGGGAATGTTCAGCTCGATTTCGCGGGTCAGGCGGGTCTTGAGGCTGACATCCTTCGGCAAGACCTCGGAATAACCCGGGATCAGGAGAACGTCATCGAAAGTCAGGGCTTCTTGGCTGATACGCAGCATGGCGGGGGCTCCCAGGCGGGAAAAAGGAAGCGCGGCATTATACCCACGCCGCCCCTTACGCTCAATGCGCGCGCATTAGTGTCCAGAAACACCACCGAGCGCGTCGCTGCCGAACTGACCGTTCGGTCACGCCGAAGCGACGATCAGCGACACCGCAAAACCGAGGCGCTCGGCAAACTCCTCGATAAAGGTGGGCTTGAACTCCGCGTCGCCCCAGCCGTTAAAGATGAAGCCCAGGTTGGAAAAACCGCAGGCCGGGATGAAGAGAAACCCGTTGATGTCGTCCTCGAAACCGCATTCAGGGCAGATGAAATTTTCCGTCTGCGCCGGCATCCATTCGTCCAGACTCTCGAACAACGCTTCCCCGATTTCCCGACGGCACTCCGGGCAGCCGGCCTCCTCGGCGAAATCGCGGGTGGGTGTATAGATGCAGCGTTTAAGCACGACTTCCAATCCATTGATCGCTTCGCCGAAGGGCAAACGGTCCGGGTGATGCACCACGCGGCGCGCTCCTGGGGCGATCGCATACCCCATTCCACCCGCGCCGCGCGCGCAAGTCGTGGGCAATGGCTCGACGATGCGGCGTTCGGCCAGCCATCGCAGGATCATGCGCGCCTTGGCTTCATGGCCCGGGAAGGTGGAGACGCGAGGGACGATGATGGCTTGGCTGTGGCCCATGAACGGCTCTGCAGGTGATGTCGTGGCCGCGCAGCTTAATGCCACGCCAGGGGAGGTCAATGCCGGCTGGTCGGTTGCAGCACCCCTCGCCCGTTTCCCTTATCATCGCCGCCATGCTCAACGATCCTTTCCAACGCCTGAATCTCGACCGCGAAGTGCTGACGGTCAGCCAGCTCAACAACCGCGCACGGTTGCTGCTGGAGGACGTGTTCGCCCAGGTCTGGGTCGAAGGCGAAATCTCCAACCTGGCCAAGCCGGCTTCCGGCCACCTGTATTTCACGCTCAAGGACAAGAACGCCCAGGTACGCTGCGCCCTGTTCCGCCAGAACGCGTTGCGCGTGCGGCAGGCGTTGCGTGACGGCCTGGCGGTCAAGGTTCGCGGCCGCGTATCGCTCTTCGAAGGCCGTGGCGATTACCAGCTGATCCTCGACAATGTCGAGCCAGCGGGCGACGGTTCCCTGCGCCTGGCGTTCGAGGCGCTGAAAGAAAAGCTCAGCGCCGAGGGTCTGTTCGACGCAGCCGGCAAGCGCGCGCTGCCCGCTCACCCGCGACGGATCGGCATTGTCAGCTCGCCCACCGGCGCGGTGATCCGCGACATCATCACCGTGTTCCGCCGCCGCGCACCGCATGTCGCGCTGACGCTGGTCCCTACCCCGGTACAGGGCCGCGACGCGACGGTGCAGATCGTCCGTGCGCTGGAACTGGCCGATCGTGGCGGTTTCGATGCATTGATTCTCGCCCGCGGTGGTGGCTCGCTGGAGGATCTTTGGTGCTTCAACGAAGAGGTCGTAGCGCGCGCGGTGGCCGCCTGCGAGACGCCCATAGTCTGCGCGGTTGGCCACGAGACGGACGTGTCCATCGCCGATTTCGTCGCCGATGTGCGCGCCCCAACCCCCTCGGCCGCCGCCGAACTGCTAGCACCCAGTAGCGCCGACGTGCGCCAGCGCCTCGAAGGCCTGCGCCAGCGGTTGCTGCTGCGGATGCATGACCGCTTGCATCGCGACGGGGCCCGCCTCGACAGCCTGACGCGACGTCTGCGTCATCCCGGCGAACGCCTCCAGCAACAAGCCCAGCGGATCGACGACCTCGAACAGCGCCTGTTGCGCGGCATTGACCGCCGCCTCTGTGCCGGACAGGAGCGTTTTGCACGCTTGGACACCCGGCTGAATGCGCAACATCCAGGGCGTAACCTCACGCTCCTGAAACAGCGCCTCGAGCATCTGTCCGGGCGGCTGCCCCGCGCCATGCAGGACCGGCTCAAGGGTCAGCGGCACCAGCTCCAGGCAGCAGTGCAAACACTCAATGTAGTCAGCCCGCTCGCCACGCTGTCACGCGGCTACAGCATCCTGCTCGACGAGCGAGGCCAGGCGATTCGCAGCGCCAAGCAGACCCAACCCGGCCAGCGGCTCAAGGCACGCCTGGGTGAAGGCGAACTGGACGTGCGGGTCGAGGACAACCACCTCGTACCCGTGACCCTGCCGCTGCTCTGAGGCACCTTGGAGGCCCACCGCGCTGTGAGCCGCGCCTCCCCGCCTCTTTCGCTGGCTGGAGGTTTACGCGAGGATGGGCCATTTCTCCAGACGGATCCCCGCATGCTTCGCGCCTTCGCCTTGCTGATTACCCTCCTGCTTGCCCTTCCCGCCCATGCCGAGGGCTTCCTCACTCGCTTGCTGAACAAACCCGTGCCGGGCGGCGTCGCGGTCGTCGACCTGGGCGATGCAGCCAGTGCTCCACGTGCCCGGTACGATGGCAAGCCGGTACTGGTGATCCGTGAAGACGGCCAGCGCTGGATCGCGATCGTCGGCATTCCCCTCTCGACCAAGGCCGTTGAGCAGACGCTCGACGTCGACGGCCAGCCCCGCCCGTTCCGCGTCTCGCCCCGCACCTATCGAGAACAACGCATCACCCTTAAAAATCAGCGCCAGGTTGATCCCAACCCCGACGATCTCAAGCGCATCGAGCGCGAACTGAACGAGCAGACACGCGCTTACCGAGCATTCAGCGCGCGCCAGCCCAGCAATCTGCTATTCGACAAGCCGGTCGACGGCCCGCTGTCCTCGCCGTTCGGGCTGCGCCGCTTTTTCAACGGCCAGGAGCGCAACCCGCATTCGGGGCTCGACTTTGCCGTGCCGGCCGGCACACCGATCAAGGCGCCCGCCGCCGGCACGGTCATCCTGACCGGCGATTACTTCTTCAATGGCAAGACAGTATTCGTCGACCACGGCCAGGGATTGATCAGCATGTTCTGTCATCTGTCCAAGGTAGAGGTGCAGGTCGGCGACGCGCTCGACCGGGGCGCAGTGCTCGGCCGGGTCGGCTCGACCGGTCGCGCGACCGGCCCGCACCTGCACTGGAACGTCAGCCTCAACGATTCGCGCGTCGACCCGTCTATCTTCATTGGCGCATTCAAACCCTGAGGAGCCGCCATGCTCATCCACCCGCAGCAATCCACCCTGCTCATCGTCGATATCCAAGAGCGGCTGTTTCCCGCTATCGAGGGCGGCGCCACGCTGGCTGACCACAGTGCCTGGCTGATCCAGGTCGCGCAGCGCGTCGGCGTGCCGGTGCTGCTGACCGAGCAATACAGCAAGGGCCTTGGTCCGACGCTCGCCTCGCTGCGCGACGGCATTGCCGAAGACGCGATCATTGAGAAGCTGCATTTCTCGGCGGCCCGCGACGGCGAGCTGTTCAAACGGCCCGGCGGCGAGCGGCAGCAGTTCGTGATCAGCGGTATCGAGACCCATATCTGCGTGCTGCAAACGACGCTCGACCTTCTCGCTCGCGGCAACCAGGTGTTCATCGTCGAGGAGGCCGTCGGCTCCCGGCGCGCCACTGACAAGGCGCTCGGGCTCGCGCGCATGCAACAGGCTGGCGCGCAGATCGTGTCGCGCGAAATGGTCGCCTTCGAATGGATGGAACAGGCCGGCACGGACCTGTTCCGCTCGATCAGCCGCGAATTCATACGCTGACCGCTACCCAATGACGGAGTCATACCGATGCAGGACGAACTGAGCAGTTCAATGGATTGGCTCAGGGCCCATCCCGAGCTCCAGACACTCGTCGCCAGCGCGGCGTTGTTGTTTGCCGCCTGGCTGGCCAACTGGGTGGTCAAGCGCATCCTCGTGCGCGGCCTATACAAGGTGCTGCGCAGCTCGCGGGATGCGCAATTGCAGGACTTTGGCATCATCCGCCGCCTGTCGAACATCGTTCCGGCCTTGGTGCTCTCGGTCGGGGTCAACGCGGTGCCCGGCCTGCCTGAAGCGGCCGTCACCGTGGTGCGCAATGTGTGTAGCGGCTTTATCGTCCTGACGATCGCGCTCGCCCTGGGCGCGCTGCTGGACATCATCAACCTGATGTACCAGCGCCGTGCCGATGCTCACGTCCATCCGATCAAGGGCTACCTGCAGGTCATCAAGATCGCCATTTATGCGATTGCGACGATCCTCATCATCGCCACACTGATCGACCGCTCGCCGCTGATCCTGCTGTCCGGCCTCGGCGCGATGGCGGCGGTGCTGCTGTTGATCTTCCAGGACACTATCCTCTCGCTCGTTGCCAGCGTGCAGATCTCCTCGAACGACATCATCCGCGTCGGCGACTGGATCGAGATGCCGCAACTCAACGCCGACGGCGACGTGATCGACATCGCGCTGCATACCGTGAAGGTGCAGAACTGGGACAAGACCATCACCAATATCCCGACCAAGCGCTTTATCAGCGACTCGTTCAAGAACTGGCGCGGCATGCAGGAAAGCGGCGGCCGGCGCATCAAGCGCTGCCTCTACCTGGATCAGCAGAGCGTGCATTTCCTGAGCACGGACGAGTGCGAGCGCCTGCACCGCTTCAACCTGCTCGACGACTACCTCACCGAGAAACGCCGCGAGATCGACGAGTGGAACGCCAAGCTAGAAGAGCGCGGCAAGGAGCCGGTCAATACTCGGCGCATCACCAACATCGGCAGCTTCCGCGCTTACGTGGAGCGCTATCTGCGCAGCCACGGCGGCATTCATCAGTCCATGACGCTGATCGTCCGCCAACTGAGCCCGACGGCAGATGGCCTGCCGTTGGAGATCTACTGCTTCACCAATACGGTGCAGTGGGTGAAGTACGAGAGCATCCAATCGGACATCTTCGACCATCTGCTGGCGATCCTGCCGGAGTTCGGCTTGCGCGTCTTCCAGCACCCGAGCGGCGCGGACATGCGCGACTGGCGCGCCACGTCTGGGCAACCCGGCGAAGTGACGAGAGCCGCGCAAGCGGGCGCGCCGGACGGCACCAGCCCACCCTAAAAGCCGTCTGGCGCTGCGGCGCGCTGCCGGTCGACGCGGCCGGCTTGGCCAACCGGCAAGCCGGAGCAGCAAAACGCCCTGCCCCGGCTTATGGCGCTGCTGGTCAGAAGCTCATGTCGACACGAGCCCAGTAGGTGCGGCCCGGCTCGTTGATGCGCTCGTCCGCCGCCATGCCGATTCCGGCATTGCCGGCAAGGTTCAGATGCTCGCTGTAGGCCTTGCCGAGCAGGTTGTCGATGCCAGTGCTCAGCTTGAGATGACGGTTCAGGCGATAGGCGCCGTTGAGCGAGAACACCCCGAAACCTGCGCTCTCATCGAAGTCCCGACTGACCACGTTGCCCTTCCCTTCGGCCACCCGGGTCTGCGCCGCGACCAGCCGCCACAGGCCCGCCGCGCTCCAGTCGCCGCGCTCGTAACCCAGCCCCAGGCGCCCTTCCAGCGGCGGCATCTGCGGCAGCGCTTGGCCATCGGAACTGTTCTTGCCCCAGGCATAGGCCAGGCTGGCATCGGTTTTCCAGTTCGAATTCAGGCGGTAGGTGGCGCCGAGTTCGCCGCCCATGATGCGCGCGTCGACATTGCCGGCGCTAGAGGTCGACATGCCCATCATGTTGGTCCCGTAGCTGAACAGGATGAAGTCCCGCACCTGCCCCACATACGCCGAGGCCCAGGCATCGAGCGGGCCCTGGCTGTACTGCAGGCCGACATCGAGTTGGGTGGTCTTTTCCGGTTTCACGTTGGCAAAGGCATTGGCACCGCCTGAGAACAGCTCCCAGTAGTCGGGGAAGCGCTGGGTGTGGCCCAGGCCGACGTAGGCCGTTGCCGGAAGCGAACGCAGGTTTTGCTCATAGCGCAGGAAGCCGCTCGGCAGGTTGTCGCTGCGACTGTCACCCGCCGAGGGGCCGCTGCTGCGGTAGTCCTGCGTGGTCGCGTGATCCAGGCGCGCGCCGCCGATGAGGCGACTATCATCGTTCAGCGAACGGGTCAGTTCGCCGAACACGCCGTAATCGTGGAAGTCCGCGTCCTTGTCCCAGGCGAAACGGTCATGCGCCGTGAAGTCGCCGGTCATCATGTCGTAGCGGGAACTGCGCTTGCGGTGCTCGTTGCGCTGCGCATCGACCCCGGACACCAGGGTGTAGTCGTCCCACTGCCAGGTCGCGGCCAACCGGCCGCCCAGGGTGCGCCGGTCGACGTTGGCCGCCATGGGGTTGGCCATCATGCCGGTACCCGAAGGCGTGCGCAGACTGAAGTTGTCCATGACGTGGTCGGCATAGTTGTAGTAGACGCGCGCCTCGATCTTCTGCAGCACCTCGCCAAGGTTGGACCGCTCGAACCGCAGCGCCGCGCTCTCGCGCTTGAACTGGCTGCCGTCCATGCCGCGTCCGGCATAACGCGCTTCACCGTCACCGCGGCCCACGGTCAGCTCGAGCAACGTGTCGTCGTCGGGCGTCCAGCCCAGCGCGACGTCGCTGTTCCACTTGGCATAGCGCGACGGGACGGTATCGCCGTTGCCATCGGCGTAGTCATCGGCCTGCGAACTGTTGGCCATCAGCCGCGCGTAGCCTTGGGCATTGCCGGCGGCCGCATCGAGGTTACGGTCGAAGCGTCCGTTCGAAGCCGTCAGCACGCTGCCATTGAGGCGGTAGTCCGGCTCGCTGAACTGCTCCGGCTCACGCTCGAAGAGCACCGTGGCAGCCGACGCGCCGGGGCCCCAGAGCACCGTCTGTGGCCCCTTGATGACCGTCAGTTTGTCGTAGGTGTCCGGGCTGATGTACGAGCTGGGCGAGTCCATGCGGCTCGGGCAAGCGCCAAGCATCTCGCCGCCGTTGGACAGCAACTTCAGGCGCGAGCCGAACATGCCACGAAACACCGGATCGCCGTTGACGCCGCCGTTACGCACCGCCGAGAAGCCGGGGATGGTCTTCAGGTAATCGGCACCGTCGCTGGCCGGCATCGGCTGGCGCGGAACCTTCGGATCGGTGACCACGGTGAGCGGCGATTGCTGCGCGACACCAGTGATGACCATGGGCGCCAGCTCATACGTCGCGCCAGCGTCGGCATGCGCGGCGTGGTCCTGCGGATCGGTAGGTTCGGCCGCGAGCGCCGTGCCGGCCAGCACGGCCAGCAAGGCGCCATGGGCCAGCTGCCAGCGACGGCAGCCAGGACGAAGAGCAAAAGTAACGGACAGGCGCGAGCGCGCCGTGCAACCACGAGTGTGCCTGGACATAGGTTTTCCATATCTGCGTTGACTTGTCAGGCCGCGTGCAGGCGGCCCGGAGCATCAGCCAGGCAGTACGGGTGGCGCGCGCGGGTATCCGCTGCTGCTGCGCCGGGTCGGGGGCAGAGGCTTCGCAGGCAGTGCATGGACGGGGACAGGACGCAGCAGCGGCAAGGCTAGCTGCAACGACAGTGTCAGCGGCGGATTGAGCGTCAGCAGCTCGCAATAGCCGCAGAATTTCAGCGCGCTCAGCCATGCGGGGGCACTGACCCCGCGGCCGCCGTGGTGGTCCATGGCGGTAGAAGCCGCCTGCCCTAGCTCATCATGCAGGTGCACATGCGCACTGGCGTTGGATGTCTGCGCAGCGGTGGCCTGCAGGGCGGAGTACAAGGGGCCGACATGAATCATCAGCATGGCGAACAAGCCAAGCCAGATGCTCGATGTCGAAAGCCCTTTGCGTGTCACGACTGCATTCCTGTTTCAGACAAGCTCCAGCGGAGCGGCAGGATCATCGCACGCCCATTCGACCCATCGATGCGACATGAGGCCGCAAGCCAGGCGGCAAGCGAACGCCCAACCAGCCACCCTTTCCAACCATTTATTGCTTTCAAAAAGAATAATTGGTGATTTATTCCAATTTTAAAACTGTTCTTGCAATAGATCCCGGAGACCAACTAGGTTTGCACCATCAACGATGCTGTACGCGAGAGCCGCCCCCTCTCGCCCACGCCACCGACGGAGAAACACCATGACCATGCTCAAGAATCCCTCGACGAAATATCGCGCTTTTCCGGCGATCAACATTGCGGATCGGACCTGGCCATCGAAAACCATCACGCAGGCACCGATCTGGCTGAGCTCCGATCTGCGCGACGGCAACCAGTCGCTGATCGAGCCGATGGATGCCGGCAAGAAAATGCGTTTCTTCAAGACACTGGTGCAGATCGGCCTCAAGGAGATCGAGGTGGGCTTCCCGTCGGCGTCGCAGACCGATTTCGATTTCGTCCGTGAACTGATCGAGGGCGGTCATATTCCCGACGACGTGACCATCCAGGTACTGACCCAGGCCCGCGAGGACCTGATCACCCGTACCTTCGAATCGCTTAAGGGCGCCAAGCGGGCCATCGTCCACTATTACAACGCGACCGCGCCGAGCTTCCGCCGCATCGTCTTCAACCAGGACAGGGCCGGTGTGGTGAACATCGCCGTGAGCGCGGCGAAGGTCATCAAGCGTCTGGCCGAGGCAGCGCCTGAAACCGATTGGCGCTTCGAGTATTCGCCCGAGGTGTTCAGCTCGACCGAGACCGACTTTGCCGTCGAGGTGTGCAACGCCGTGATCGAGGTGTTCCAGCCGACGCCTGCGCAGAAGCTGATTCTCAACCTGCCGGCGACGATCGAAGCGGCGACGCCGAACATCTACGCCGATCAGATCGAGTACTTCGGTCGCCATGTAAACAAGCGCGACAGCGTGCTGATCAGCCTGCACACCCATAACGACCGCGGCACCGGTGTCGCCGCCACCGAGCTGGGCCTGATGGCGGGTGCCGATCGCGTCGAAGGCTGCCTGTTCGGCAACGGCGAACGCACCGGCAACGTCGACCTGGTGACCGTGGCGCTGAACCTCTACACCCAGGGTGTCGATCCGCAACTGGACTTCTCCGATATCGACGCCGTGCGCAAGGTGGTCGAGGAATGCAACCAGCTGCCGGTGCATCCGCGCCATCCCTATGTCGGCGACCTGGTCCACACCGCCTTCTCCGGCTCGCACCAGGACGCGATCCGCAAGGGTTTCAGCCAGCAGGACCCGAACGGCATGTGGGAAGTGCCCTATCTGCCAATCGACCCGGCCGACATCGGCCGCAGCTACGAAGCGGTGATTCGTGTCAACAGCCAGTCCGGCAAGGGTGGCATCACCTACCTGCTCGAGCAGGAATACGGCATCAGCCTGCCACGGCGCATGCAGATCGAGTTCAGCCAGGTGGTGCAACGCGAAACCGATCGCCTCGGCCTGGAAATGAGTGCCAAGCAGATCTATGCATTGCTGGAAAGCGAGTACTTGCAGGCTACCGCCCCCTACACGTTGAAGAGCCATCGCTTGCAGGAGGAGAACGGCACCAGCGCCGTCGATGTGGAGGTGTCCAGCGAGGGCGAGATCATGCGCTGGCGCGGCATCGGCAAGGGCCCGCTGGAGGCGCTGGTTGCGGGCTTGCCGGTCAAGCTGGAGATCATGGATTACCACGAGCATTCGATCGGCGCCGGCAGCAACGCCCGCGCGGCCGCCTATATCGAGGTCCGCCTGGACGGCGAGCGACCGCTGCATGGAATCGGCATCGACGAAAACATCACGACAGCCAGCATTCGCGCGCTGTTTAGCGCCTTGAACCGGGCATCTCGCGAAGCGCAGAGCAAGGCGGCCTGACGCGACCACCTAACCCGGGGCGCATTCGCGCCTCGGGATGGCTGCACGACCTCTTCCCCCTTTCGCACCGAGCCGGTATGGTCGCCGCCCCGTCATGAGGAGTCGGCATGCGCTACCTGGTTCTCGTCACCCTGCTCTGGGCCTATTCCTTTAACCTGATCGGCGCCTACCTTGCCGGCCAGGTCGACAGCTACTTCGCCGTTCTCACCCGCGTGCTGCTCGCCAGCGCCGTGTTCCTGCCCTTGACACGCTGGCGTGGTGTGGCGCCCGGTTTCATCGCCGGTGTCACGCTGGTTGGCGCGCTGCAATTCGGCGTGACCTACCTGTGCCTCTACCTCAGTTTCAACGTGTTGACCGTCGCCGAAGTGCTGCTGTTCACGGTGTTGACGCCCCTGCACGTGACGCTCATCGACGACGCGATCAACCGCCGCTTCAACCCGTGGGCACTGGTGGCCGCCGCCGTGGCGGTGCTTGGCGCAGCGATCATCCGCTACGACGGTATCACCGAGGACTTCCTAGGCGGCTTCCTGCTCATGCAGCTGGCGAACTTTACCTTCGCTGCCGGCCAGGTCGGCTATAAGCATCTGGCCCAGCGCTATCCTTCGGACATTCCGCTTTACCGCCGCTTCGGTTATTTCTTCCTCGGGGCACTGGTCATCGTGCTGCCGGCATGGTTGCTGTTCGGCAATCCAGACAAATTACCGAGTACCCCGGCCCAATGGGGCGTATTGATCTGGATGGGCGTGTTGGCGACGGCGCTGGGCCAGTTCTGCTGGAACAAGGGGGCCACGCTGGTCGACGCCGGGACCCTTGCGGTCATGAACAACATGGCCGTACCGGTTGGCCTGATTCTCAACCTGGTCATCTGGGGCACCGAAACCAATCTGTTGCTGTTGGCCATTGGTGGAGTAATTATCCTGGCCTCGCTGCGGATCAATCGGCTGGGCTTGGAGCAGGCCAGGTGATATCAGTAACTTATTGTTATCTATGAAGATTCAGCCAGATCAGTAAGATAGCGCGCCCCGCATGGATGCGATTCTCAGCCTGTCGTCGAGAACACCATGCGCCTGCTCAGCCTGCTTCTGCTCGCCTTGCTTTTACCCGTCCAGACCCACGCCGAGGCGCCACGCACGTTTCGCGAAGCGAAGAAGATCGCCTCGCGGATCTATGCCGAACGCCCCGTCGACTTCTATTGCCGCTGTCAGTTCAAGGGCAGCCGCATCGACCTCGCCAGCTGTGGCTACCAACCCCGAAAACAGCCCAGGCGCGCCGCGCGGGTCGAATGGGAGCACATCGTCCCGGCTTGGGTGATCGGCCACCAGCGACAATGCTGGCAACAGGGCGGCCGCAAGCAATGCACCTCTCGCGATCCGGTATTCAGCCAGGCGGAAGCCGACCTGCACAATCTCGTGCCCGTCGTCGGAGAAGTGAACGGCGATCGCAGCAACTACGGTTTCGGCATGCTCAGCGAAAAGCCGACCCAGTACGGGGCATGCCCGTTCGTGGTGAACTTCAAACAACGCACCGCCATGCCGCCGGCTTACAGCCGCGGCGTGATCGCCCGGGTTTACCTGTACATGAGCGAGCGCTATCACCTGCGCCTGTCGAAGCAAGACCGACGGCTCTACGACCTATGGAACAGGCAGTATCCGGTCGACGAATGGGAACGCTGGCGAAACCGTAGCGTGGCTTGCGCGCAGGGCAACGCCAACCGCTATGTTGGCCAGGTCGACCTGCAGCGCTGCCCTCGCCTGCTCTCTCGCCATGGCGACGCAGAACGAACATTCGGGAGGCCGGGCTAGGTCGTTGCGCCGGCCAGGCGCGCATTGCATGCTCTGCTGCATCCGGGAGGCCTGACATGCACGATAAAACGCTCTACGCGACGCTCTCAACCGGGGTTCTGCTGGCCCTTGTCTGCTCCGGCATCGCGCCTTATGACCGCGCCACCTGGCTACTCGAAGTTGCACCCGTGCTGATTGCCGCCCCGCTGCTCGTTTGGAGCTACGGTCGTTTGCCGCTGACGCGGCTGTTGTATGGGGTGATCGCCATTCATGCGTTGGTCCTGATTCTCGGTGGCGCCTACACCTACGCCCGGGTGCCGCCGGGCTTCTGGGTCCAGGATTGGCTGGACCTGGAGCGCAACCCCTACGACAAGCTTGGCCACTTCATCCAGGGCGTTACCCCTGCGCTGCTGGCCCGGGAGATCCTGCTACGCCTCGGCGTCGTCAGGCCAGGGCGGATGCTCGGTTTCCTCGCCATCTGCGTGGCCTTGGGATTCAGCGCCTTCTACGAACTCATCGAGTGGTGGGTGGCGTTGCTGGCCGGCCAAGGTGCAGAGGATTTTCTCGGAACGCAGGGCGACCCCTGGGACACCCAGTCGGACATGTTCATGGCGTTGCTTGGTGCGCTGTTCGCGGTAGGCCTGCTGGCCCGCCGGCAAGACCGCCAGATCAGCGCCTTCAACCCGCCCAGTTCGAGGGAATGACGTCATGCTCTACCGGATTGCCGCGGATGCGGTACTGCTAGTGCACCTGGCATTCATTCTGTTCGTGTTGCTTGGCGGCCTGTTGGTCGCCTGGAAGCGGGGCTGGATTGTGCTGCATCTCCCCGCTGCGGCCTGGGGCGTCTATGTCGAGCTCACTGGCCGCCTATGCCCACTGACCGGCCTGGAAAATCAGCTACGCCGGCTCGCGGGCGAGGCCGGGTACGAGGCTGGTTTCATCGAGCATCACCTGCTGCCGCTCATCTACCCCGACTGGCTGAGCGTACCTGTGCAGTACGCGCTGGCGGCTATCGTCGTGCTGACCAACGCCTCGATCTACGGCATGCTGATGTGGCGTCACAAGCAAAGCCGGGCCGCCCGTCGCTGACTCGCCGCGCTCAATACTTCAGCTCAAACGCATCGCCATCGCGATAAGCCGGGAACTTGCTGCGAAACCTTGCGAGGTTGCCAGCACTTAGCGTTATCCGGAACACGCCGTCCGCATCGCCAGCTTCCAGCAGCGGATCGCCCAAATAGTCGAGCACCTGGCTATCACCGCTGTATGGGTAGCCTTTACCGTCTTCCCCGACCCGATTCACCGCCGCCACGAAACACAGGTTCTCGATGGCACGCGCCGGCAGCAACCGGTTCCAGGCACTGCGCCGCGCGGCGGGCCAGTTTGCCGTGTAGAGCAGCAGGTCGGTGTCGTGCGCGTCGCGGCTCCATACCGGGAAGCGCAGGTCGTAACAGATCAACGGACGCACATGCCAGCCGTTCAGTTCGAACAGCACGCGTTCGCTGCCGGCAGTGTAGTGCTCGTGCTCGCCAGCCATGCGGAACAAGTGGCGCTTGTCGTAATGAGCGATTTGGCCATCAGGGCGCGCCCAGAGTAACCGGTTGCGGTGCGTGCCGTCCGCCGCCTCGATGATGACGCTACCCGTGACCACCGCCTTCATCCGCGCCGCATGCTCGCGCAGCCACGCATAGGTCGGCCCTTCCTCGGGCTCGGCCAATTCTGCGGCGCTCATCGAAAAAGCGGTGGTGAACATCTCGGGAAGCACGATCAGATCGGCGCCGCGCGCCTCGTCGAGCAAGCCGATGAACTGCTCCCGGTTGGCCTGGGCATCCTGCCAGACGAGGCTCGTCTGGATGAGCGCCAGCTCAAGATCGGGTAGGGTTGTCAAATCGCGCATAGTCGT
The DNA here is from genome assembly GCF_051486945.1 of Stutzerimonas chloritidismutans. Lineage (GTDB taxonomy): Bacteria > Pseudomonadota > Gammaproteobacteria > Pseudomonadales > Pseudomonadaceae > Stutzerimonas > Stutzerimonas chloritidismutans_B. Next base: position 1,261,872 of record NZ_JAHVDX010000001.1, read on the forward strand.
TCCGCTGCCTGGCGCAGCGTCTCCTCTCGTTTTGCAAAGCAGAAGCGAACCAGTCGCAGGCCTTCCGGCGGCGTCTGGTAGAACACTGAGATCGGAATCGTCGCGACGCCATGCTCCCGGGTCAACCATTCGGACATCGAGACGTCATCGAGATCGGGGCGAATCGACGAATAGTCAGCCAGCTGGAAATAGGTGCCAGCCGCCCGGTTGAAGCTGAATCGCGAGCCGGCGAGCAGGTCGCAGAACAGATCACGCTTGGCCTCGTAGAAGCCCGGCAACTCGTCGAGATGCTCCGGGTGGGCTGCCATGAAATCCGCCAGCGCCCACTGCAGCGGCGTTACGCCGGTAAAGCTGACGTATTGGTGCACCTTGCGCAGCTCGTTGCCGAGCGCAGGCGGCGCGATGACGTAGCCGGTCTTCCAGCCGGTGACGTGGTAGGTCTTGCCGAACGAGCTGACCACGAAGGCGCGCTCGTACAGCTCGTCGTGACGCAGCACGCTGGCATGCTCACGGCCGTCGAACACCAGATGTTCGTACACCTCGTCGCTGAGCACGTAGATGTCACGGTCGCGAATCAGCGTCGCCAGGCGGTCAAGATCCGCCCGCTCGATCAGAGTCCCACTGGGATTGTGCGGCGTGTTCAGCACGATCATGCGCGTACGCGGGTTGATCGCATCAGCCAGCTTCTGCCAGTCGATCGAGAAGCCTGGCAGGCTCAGCGCTTGATGCACGCACACACCTCCAGCCAGCTCGACGGAGGGCTCGTAGCTGTCATAGCAGGGATCGAACACGATCACTTCGTCGCCCGGCCGGACGACCGCGTGGATTGCGCAAAAGATCGCCTGGGTAGCGCCGGGCGTAATGGTGACATCGGTATCGGCACTGACTTGCCGACCGTAGCGTGCCGCGACCTTGCTGGCCACCTGCTCGCGTAACGCTGGCAGGCCGGTCATGGGGGCGTACTGGTTGTGCCCGGCCATGACATGGTGGGCCACGGCCTCGCGTAACGCATCCGGGCCGTCAAAATCAGGGAAGCCCTGCGACAGGTTCAGCGCACCCGTCTGAGCCGCCAGCTGCGACATGGTGGTGAAGATGGTAGTGCCGACATGGGGCAATTTACTGATGAGCATGGCCGCCTTCCAACTGGCCTGCCGCACGGGCTACGGCAGGGTCCGACAGAATAGCCGATGCAGGCGGCCCGATACGAGGCCGTCCGGGCAACGCGGCTGGGCTGCTACAGTTGAGCGACACGACAGCCCTACGACTTCCGCTTCGGATAAGGATCAGGCATGCCCAGCGACACCCATCCGACCCTCTGGCAAGCGCTACACGCCCAAGCCGGGCAGGCACAGCAAAAGGAACCGGCCTTGCATGGACTACTCCAACAGGCCGTCCTGGCTCACTCCAACCTGGGCGACGCACTCGCGGAAAACATCGGCCGTGCGCTGGCTGACAACGACGCGCAGGCCGTCGCCCTTCGCGACCGCTTCACCACCCTTCACCGCGCCGCCCCACAACTGGCCGAACAGGGTTGGCGCGATCTGGAGGCGATCGTCAACCGCGACCCGGCCTACGAGAACTTGCTCGAAGCCTTCCTCTTCTCCAAAGGCTACCTGGCGCTTCAGGCCTATCGCGTCGGCCATCAATTACTGCAGCAGGACGAACGCCTGCTCGCGCTCTTCATACAGTCGCGCTGCAACCAGCGCCTGGGCATCGACATCAATCCAGCCAGCCGCATCGGCAGCGGCATCATGCTCGACCACGGCACTGGGATCGTCATCGGCGAAACCGCGCAGGTCGGCGACGATGTCTCGATTCTGCAGGGCGTGACGCTGGGCGGAACCGGTAAGGAAAGCGGCGACCGGCACCCGAAGGTGCGCAGCGGCGTGATGATCGGGGCGGGGGCGAAGATTCTAGGCAACATCGAGATCGGCGAAGGCGCCAAGGTGGGTGCCGGCAGTATCGTGCTGCATGCGGTAGCGCCGCATACCACCGTGGTCGGCAACCCCGCTCGCCAGGTCGGCAAACCCAGGCACCCACGACCGGCCCTGGACATGGACCAGTCGTTCGACGAAGGCTGAAGCGTCAGCGCTTTTTGTCGCGACGCTTCTTCTCAGCCTTCTTATGGTGCGACATGAGGCGCCGCTTTTTGTTGACCTGGCGGTCGGTCAGGGTGTTCTTCTTCCCCTCGTAAGGGTTTTCCCCGCCCTTGTACTCGATCCGGATCGGTGTGCCGACCAACTTGAGCACACGCCGGTAGGTGTTCTCCAGGTAGCGCGTGTAAGACTTCGGCACCGCTTCGACCTGATTGCCGTGGATCACGATCAGCGGCGGGTTAGCGCCCCCAAGGTGGGCGTAGCGCAGCTTGATTCGACGGCCAGACACCATAGGCGGCGCATGCTCGCGAACCGAATCCTCGAGAATCTGCGTTAAACGGCTGGTCGGCCAGCGAGTGACAGCGGACCTGAAGGCCGCCTGAACGGATTGGTAGAGGTTACCCACGCCCGTGCCATGCTTGGCCGAGATGAAATGAATATCGGCGAAATCAACGAAGAACAGCCGGCGCTCCAGCTCGGTCTTGACGTAGTCGCGCTCGCTGGGCTCCATGCCATCCCACTTGTTCAGCGCGATCACCAGGGCACGCCCGCTTTCCAGCACGAAGCCGAGCAGGTTCAGGTCATGCTCGACCACGCCTTCGCGCGCATCCATCACGAAGATGACCACGTTCGAATCCTGGATCGCCTGCAACGTCTTGACCACCGAAAACTTCTCGACGGCCTCGAAGATCTTGCCGCGACGGCGCACCCCAGCGGTGTCGATCAGCGTGTACTTTTCCTCATCGCGCTCGAAGGGAATATAGATACTGTCGCGCGTCGTGCCGGCCTGGTCATAGACGATCACCCGCTCCTCGCCCAGCATGCGATTGACCAACGTGGACTTGCCGACATTAGGGCGCCCGATGATGGCGATTTTGATCCCGTCCTTCTCGCTCGGGCCCGGAATCCGCTTCGGCTCCTGGCCTTCCTCGAGAGCAACGACCTCATCCGACTCGCCGTCCTCCAGCGTCTCGACGTTGTCGCGCGGAAAGGCCCCCAGCGCGCGCTCAAGCATGTAGTTGATGCCGCGGCCGTGGGCAGCGGCGATCGGCAGCGCGTCACCGAGCCCGAGTGGGCTGAACTCAGCCCGGGCCAAGTCGGGATCGATGCTGTCGACCTTGTTCACCACCAGGAAGTACTGCTTGTTCATCTTGCGCAGATGTTCGGCGATCATCTGGTCGCCTGGTGTCATTCCGGCGCGCGCATCGACCATGAACATCACCGCGTCGGCTTCCTGCATCGCCTGCAGCGATTGTTCGGCCATCTTCGCGTCGATGCCCTGCTCATCACCGGTGAGGCCCCCGGTATCGATAACGATATAGGTGCGGCCCTGCCACTTTGCCTCGCCATACTGACGATCTCGGGTCAGGCCGGCGTACTCGGCGACGATGGCGTCACGGCTCTTGGTCAGGCGGTTGAACAGCGTCGACTTGCCGACGTTGGGGCGGCCCACCAGGGCGATTACGGGAACCATACGGCTCTCCACTGCGTTATTTCAGAAAACACGAAGGCCGCTGCAGGGCAGCGGCCGGATATCGTTGCCCCGCCAAGGCGAGGCACCGTGCGAACGAGGGGCTCAGTCCGCCTGGCGAATGGTCAGCGCGACGAGCTTGCCACCGTTGCCGAATGCGTACAGCCAGTCGCCTTCGACGACCGGACTGACACGGACGCCATCACTGTCGATACGGGTACGCGCCACGAAACGGCCGTCGACCTGACTCAGCAAGTGCAGATAGCCTTCCTTGTCGCCAACCGCAACGTAGCTCGAAAACACGGCCGGTCCGGAGAGGCCGCGACGGGCCAGCGAGTCGTTGCTCCACAGTACGGTCGTGGATCGCTCATCAATCCCCAGAACGGTGCCTTCGGCCTGGCTCACGTAAACACTACCGTAGCCCAGCGCGACGCCCGATGAAGTCGAAGCATCACGCTGCCAAAGGACACGACCGCTTTCCAGGTCCAGCGCCGCTGCGCGTCCCTGAAAGCTCGCCACATAAAGCGTGCCCCCCGAAAGCAGCAGGCCGCCATCGATGTCCACGACGCGCTCGAGTTCGGAACGCCCCTGCGGTATGGCGATACGCTGCTCCCATACAGGCAGACCACGGCCAGTATCCAGCGCGACAACCTTACCGCTGGACAGGCCGGCCACCGCGAGCTGATTGGTCAGCAAGGGCGCACCGGTTCCCCGAAGCGTGAGGACTGCCGGCGAGCTTTCGTAGCTCCAGCGTTGCGTCCCGGTGTCTATTTCCAAGGCAAGGACGCGGTCGTCCTGGGTCTGAACGACCACTACGTCGCCATTCACAGCCGGTGCAGACAGCACCTCGCTGCCGACGCGGCTGCGCCAGCGCTCTTCACCATTGGATACGTCGAGTGCAATGACCTCGCCACGCAGCGTACCCACCAGCACCAGCCCGTAGCCGACGCCGACGCCACCGGAAACGGGCACCTCGAGCTCCTGCTTCCAGTTCACCTTGCCGGTGTGACGATCCATCGCGACGACCAGGCCCTCGTTATCGGCAGCGAAGATTTCGTCGCCATACACGGCCGGAACCAGCAGATTATAGGTTTCGCCTTGTCCGTCACCGATCGAGCGGCTCCACTCGGTTTTCAGTTCGACTTCCTGATCGAACTTCACCAATTCGGCAGGCTCGGGTTCTTTCGTATCGTTGCTACTGCAACCGGCAGCCAATATGGCCATCGACAATAGCGCGGCAGTTTTCCAACGCATCAATTCACGCCTCTCCACGAGCCAGGTCGTCCAGTTTCAGCTGAAGTCCGCCAATGGCGGCATCCTGCGACAGTGCCTCCTTGGCCTTGGTATAGGCGGCATGGGCCTCATCGTTGCGGCCCAGCTGCACGAGCAGATCACCGCGTAACTCTTCGCGACTGGCAGCGAAAGCCTTGGGCGCTTCACCATCGAGCAAGCCCAAAGCCGCCTCGGCTTTGTCCTGCGCAGCCATCACCCTTGCCAGGCGCTGGCGCGCTAGTTCGCCGAGCGTCTTGTCGGCCGGTTTGTCGATGACGGCCTGCAGCTCGGTCGCTGCTTCGTCCAGGCGCCCGCTCTCAACCGCCACCTTGGCAACGAATAGGCTGCCGTACTGCGCATAGTGAGTACCGGCAAACTCGTTCTTCAGCACATTGCCAAGACGCGACACTTCGGCCGTATCCACTTCACCTTCTTCCAGCACCGCGTTAAGTAGCTGCTGATAGACAGCTGAGGCGTTCTGCGCCTGGGTGAGCTGGCGCTTCTGCCAGAATTGCCAACCGAACACCAGGATCAACGCCACGACGGCACCAAGCAGCAGCGGCTTGCCGTTACGCTGCCACCAATCCTTGATTGCCGCCAATTGTTCTTCTTCTGAGCCCGAGGTCACTCCGTTACTCCTTTCGATTCGCGATTTTCAGGCCTGCCGGTCATGCCATGCAGGCAGCCAGGCGCGCTGCAAGAGCGTCCCAGCCAATGCTTTGTTGCTCGGTGTCGTCGCGCAGCGGCTTGAAACCTACCACGCGCTCGGCCAACTCGTCCTCACCGAGGATCAGCGCAACGCGCGCCCCGCTCTTGTCGGCCTTCTTGAACTGACTCTTGAAGCTTCCGGCGCCGGCATTGACCAGCAGCCGCAAGCCAGGCAACTCGTCTCGAAGCCGCTCGGCCAGCGCCAGGCCCGCGAGCTCAGCGGCCTCGCCGAACGCACAGATATATGCATGCGCGGGGCGATTCAGCTCGGCGGGAACCAGCGCCAGTGTCTCGAGCAGCAGTACCAGCCGCTCGATGCCCATCGCGAACCCTACGCCAGGTGTCGGTTTACCACCAAACTGGGTCACCAGTCCGTCGTAACGGCCCCCGGCACAGACGGTGCCTTGTGCACCCAGCTTGTCCGTGACCCACTCGAACACGGTACGACCGTAATAGTCCAGCCCGCGGACCAGCTTCGGATTGATCTCGTAGGCGATACCCGCCGCGTCCAGCCGAGCCTTGAGCCCCTCGAAGTGAAGGCGGGATTCCTCGTCCAGGTAGTCATGAAGGGTGGGAGCGTCAGCGAGCAATGCCTGGGTCTGGGCATTCTTGCTGTCGAGAATGCGCAGCGGATTTGTCGTCAGGCGGCGCTGGCTGTCCTCGTCAAGCTGGTCGAAGCGCTGCTGCAGATAAGCGACCAGCGCCTCGCGATAGCGGGCCCGCGCCTCGCTGGAACCGAGACTGTTGAGCTGCAACGTTACCGCGTCGGCAAAGCCGAGGCGCTTCCACAGCCGAGCAGTCAACACGATCAGTTCGGCATCAATGTCAGGACCGGGCTGGTTGAAGACCTCAACCCCGATCTGGTGGAACTGGCGATAGCGCCCCTTTTGTGGCTTCTCATAGCGAAACATTGGGCCGCTGTACCACAGCTTTTGCACCTGGCCGCCACCAGTCATGCCATGTTCAAGAACCGCACGAACACAACCGGCAGTGCCTTCTGGACGCAAGGTCAGCGATTCCTCGTTGCGGTCCAGGAAGGTGTACATCTCTTTATCCACGACATCGGTGCCTTCGCCGATGCCGCGTGCGAACAGATCGGTGAATTCCAGGATCGGCAGGCGAATCTCACTGTAGCCATAGGCATCGAGCAGTTCGGCGAAGGTCGTTTCGAGGTAGCGCCAAACCGGCGTTTGCTGCGGCAGAATGTCGTTCATGCCGCGGATGGCTTGCAGGGACTTGCTCAATTTCTTTCCTTATCAGCTGCGCAGGATCAACGCAGCATCGGCCTCGGTCTTTTCCGCAGCTTTGCGGCGGATCAACTGTTCCAGCTCGTCTACGAGATTCTCGTTGTTCAGTTTTTGCGCAGGTTTGCCGTCTATGTAGACCAGGTTGTTCGGCGTGCCTCCGGTCAAGCCAATGTGGGCTTCCTTGGCTTCGCCGGGGCCATTGACCACGCAGCCGATGACCGCGACGTCCATCGGCACGAGCAGATCGTCCAGGCGCCCCTCCAAATCGTTCATCGTCTTCACGACATCGAAATTCTGTCGGGAGCAGCTCGGGCAGGCGATGAAGTTGATCCCACGCGAGCGCAGCCGCAGGGACTTCAGAATATCGAACCCAACCTTGATTTCCTCGACCGGATCGGCCGCTAGCGAGATACGGATGGTGTCGCCGATCCCCTCGGCCAAGAGCATGCCCAGCCCCACGGCGGACTTGACGGTACCGGAGCGCAACCCACCGGCTTCGGTGATGCCCAGGTGTAGCGGCTGCTCGATCTTGTCGGCGAGCAACCGGTAAGCCGCTACAGCCATGAAGACGTCGGACGCCTTCACGCTGACTTTGAAATCCGGAAAATTCAGCCGATCCAGGTGCTCGACATGGCGCAGCGCGGATTCAACCAGTGCTTCCGGTGTCGGCTCGCCATATTTTTTTTGCAGATCCTTTTCCAGGGAGCCCGCATTGACACCGATACGGATCGGGATACCTCGCTCGCGGGCTGCTTCGACCACCGCACGCACGCGGTCCTCGCGACCGATGTTGCCGGGATTGATACGCAGACAGTCCACACCGAGCTCAGCCACCCGCAACGCGATCTGATAATCGAAGTGGATGTCTGCAACCAGCGGAACGCCGACACGCTGCTTGATCTTGCCAAATGCTTCGGCCGCCTCCATGGAGGGCACGGAAACGCGGACGATATCGGCACCGGCATCCTGCAAACGCTGGATCTGCGCGACAGTCGCATCGACATCGCAGGTCTCGGTGTTGGTCATGCTCTGCACGGCAATTGGCGCGTCGCCGCCAACCGGGACGTTGCCGACCCAGATCTTGCGGGACGGTCGACGTTTGATAGGAGACTCACTATGCATGATTACTGTCCGAGCTTGAAACGGGCTGTTTCGCCACGTGTTTTGCCAGAGAGATCGACCGCTTCGCCGTTGAACCGGACCTCAACGCCAGAGGCGAAGCCCAGATGAACATCGAGCGGCACCTTGCCCGTGACGGTGCGGCTAGTGCCGGCTCGCGCCAGCGCGCTGTAGAGTACGTTGCCATCGGCATCGGTGACCTGGGTCCAGCAATCGGCGTTATAGACCAGGCTCAACTGGCCCTCCCCTTGTGCCACTTCGGTTTGTGCCGACTGTGCTGTTTCGGCTGCTGGGGCTTCCGTCTCGGCCGGCGTGACTGGGACCGGCTCAAGCGCAATAGCTGCTTCGGTCGGAGCGGCCGGGTCAGCAGTTGCAGACTGCTCTACCGGTGCAGCAGCGTTAGGTTGGCCCAGCGTCTGTTCGATCGTGACCTGCGATTCAGTCGCCGGCGCTGGTGCCTCAGTCGGTTCAGGCAGTGAGTGCTCTGGGTCAGCAGCGTCGGCGGCTGGCTCTTCGGGCTCCTCAGCACGATCGAGCAGGTGGATTTCGGTGGTGCCATCGGCGGCTTCCACCTCGATCCGCTCGAGCGCGGAAACCGATCGACCGGATTCATTTCGAGCCGTACGGTCCTGCCACCAAAGAAACGCTCCCACTGCGATGACAATGGTCAGCAAGAACGTGAAGAACCGCACCATGCTGCGGGACAGCCTCACCGGCTGGTCGATGTAGCCCAAGCTGTTGACGCGGCTACCGGTTGCATCGGTACCAGTGTGGTGGTCGAACTGCTGGACCAATCGAGCTTGATCCAACCCCAGCAGCTTGGCATAGGCCCTAACGTAGCCACGGGCAAAAGTGTGGCCCGGCATCTGGCTGAAGTCGCCAGCCTCGATCTGAGTTAGTGAGCGCTCTGACAGATTAAGCTGCTGGGCCACCGAAGAAAGCGACCAATTCTTGCTTTCACGCGCGGCACGCAGGGTTTCGCCGGGGTTGGCAAGCGCCGAGGAAGCGGCTTCGGATTGTGGCGCTGTCATCGTTGCTCCGATAGAAACTGTTGGTATTCGGCAGTCCCAGGGTAGAGCCGCTTGAGTTGCAGCGCGAGGCTAGCGGCCTGGCCGCGGTCCTGGTGAATAGTAGCCAGACGAATGCCTAGCAGCAGGCTGCGCGCGTTCTGCTCGGACAGACGACTGAAGCTGTCGTAGTAACGCTTGGCCGGGACGTACTGCTTGTCCTCGTAAGCCAGTTGGGCAAGTTCGAGCAGTGCGCGCGGTTGCCGGCTGTCGAGGCGCAAGGCCCGGGTGAAATAGGTTTCTGCCTGCTCGCGTTGCCCAAGCTGCAACGCGGTCATGCCCATGTTTTGAAAAACCCTAGAGCGCTCAGAATAGAGGTTGTCTTCAGCTGCCTTGGAAAAACGCTCAAGCGCCTCCTGGTAACGTTTCTGCTCGAACAGGAAGCTTCCGTAATTGTTCAAGATGCGCGCGTCGTTGCGGCTGGAAAGCGCTTTGCGGTAATGCTCGTCGGCGAGTTTGTTTTCCATTTCGGTCTGGAACACTAGCGCCAACGCAGCATGGGCATCCGCGCTATTCGGATCCAGCTCCAGGGCTTTGCGTAACGGTCGTTTAGCACGCGACGTATCGCCTTGTTGCAGGTAACCGATACCGAGCTGGATATAGGCATCGCGCGCCTCGGTGCGCCCCTCGCTGGTGCGCAGCGGATCAATGGAACCAGAAGACACGCAACCAGCTAACAAACCAACAAACAACAGCAGCGCGACGCGCAAAAACATTAGCATCCCCTCAGGAGCGGTTCGAAACGACGGTCGCCGTACCTGGCTCGGAATGCAGTTCACGCACGGCGATGTAGCGCTCGCTTCGGCGTGTACGATCCATCACCTGACCGACCAGCTGGCCGCACGCGGCGTCGATATCCTCGCCACGCGTGGTACGCACGGTCACATTGTGCCCGGCTTTGTGCAGCATGTCCTGAAAACGGCGGATGGCATTGTTGCTGGGCCGCTCATATCCAGAATGAGGGAAGGGATTGAACGGGATCAGATTGATTTTGCACGGAATGCTGGCGAGCAACGCGATCAGTTCATCAGCGTGCTCAGGCTGATCATTGACGCCTTTGAGCAACGTGTATTCGATCGTGAGCACGCGTTTTTCACCCAGGTTCGAAATGTAGCGCTGACAGGCTGCCAGCAGCATCTCGAGTGGATATTTCTTATTGATCGGCACCAACTGGTCACGCAACGCGTTATTAGGCGCATGCAGCGATAGCGCCAGGGATACGTCGATTACCTTGCTGAGCTCCTCGATCATCGGAACGACGCCGGAGGTCGACAAGGTCACCTTACGTTTGGATATACCGTAGCCGAGGTCGTCCATCATGATGTGCATGGCAGCGACCACGTTATCGAAGTTCAATAGCGGCTCGCCCATCCCCATCATCACCACGTTGGTGATAGCCCGGTCGATCTTGGCCGGAATGGTGCCGAATGACTTGTTCGCAATCCACACCTGACCAATCACTTCGGCTGCAGTGAGATTGCTATTGAAACCTTGTTTGCCGGTCGAGCAGAAGCTGCAATCCAGCGCACATCCCGCCTGGGAGGAGACGCACAGCGTCCCGCGGCCACCCTGAGGGATATAAACCGTCTCTACGCAACTGCCCGACGCCACGCGCACCACCCACTTGCGTGTGCCATCGGCGGAAATGTCTTCGCTGACGATCTCCGGACCCCGAATCTCGGCAGCGGCTTTGAGCTTTTCGCGCAAAACCTTGCCAATGTTGGTCATGGCATCGAAATCATCGACGCCGAAGTGGTGAATCCACTTCATGACCTGACCGGCACGAAAGCGCTTCTCCCCTATCGAATCGAAGAAGCCTTCCATCTGCGACTGGGTCAGCCCCAGCAGGTTTACCTTACCGGTCGATACATTCATCTGGATTCACCTTCGCCTGATCAGCGAATGCGTGCGCACACTTCGGTGGCCGCGAAGAAGTAAGCGATTTCGCGCGCTGCGGACGCCTCGGAGTCGGAGCCGTGCACGGCGTTCTCGTCGATGGAGACGGCGAAATCGGCACGAATGGTACCCGGAGCGGCTTCCTTCGGATTGGTGGCACCCATCAACTCACGGTTCTTGAGGACGGCGTTCTCGCCTTCCAATACCTGCACGATGACCGGGCCGGAAGTCATGAACGCAACCAGATCCTTGAAGAAGCCGCGCTCGCTGTGCTCAGCGTAGAAGCCGGCCGCTTCGCGCTCGGACAGCTGGACCATCTTGGAAGCGACGACGCGCAGGCCGGCCTTCTCGAAACGGGTGGTGATTTCGCCGATCACGTTCTTGGCGACAGCGTCAGGCTTGATGATGGAGAAGGTGCGTTGCAGGGCCATGTAGGACTCCAAACTGAGGGTTAAAGCTAACGAGTAAACCCACGGATTATACGCGGGTTCGGATTAAGAATATAAGGCCGTGGCCAGACTGCAGCGAGCAGCTGCTAACGCAACGGCGGCACGACGAGGATCACTGGACTTCGTCGATCCAGGCTGCCTGTATCGCCTCCAGCACCTTCTCACCGCCACGCTGCGGATCATCGGAAAATTGCGGCAGCGCTACAACCCAACGGTGCAACTCGACGAAATTCACGTATCGCGGATCGATATCCGGTTTGCTGTCAGCCAGCTCGATTGCAATATCGAGCACATCTGCCCATTTGAGTGCCATCTTCAGTGACCTTCAGAAACCTGATTGATGGTGTACTTGGGAATCTCCACAACGAGATCGCTCTCAGCGACAACCGCCTGGCAGGATAGACGCGAGTGCGGCTCCAACCCCCACGCCTTGTCGAGCATGTCGTCTTCGAGCTCGTCGGATGCCTCGAGCGACCCGAACCCTTCGCGAATCACGACGTGGCATGTCGTACAGGCGCAAGACTTCTCGCAGGCATGCTCGATGTCGATACCGTTGCGAAGCGCGGCGTCGAGCACCGTCTCACCTGGCTGTGCGTCCACAACTGCACCGTCCGGGCAATGGTCGACGTGGGGCAGAAAAACAATCTGCGGCATTGGGTCAATCCTCGATATCGTTGAGCCGCCGCCCGGCTAGCGCAGCCTTGACGGTGGAATCCAGCCGGCGCGCGGCAAAAGCATCTGTAATCTGGCTCAGCCGCTTGATCTCCCGCTCGATCGCAGCACCATCCGGGCTATCCATCAAGCTGCGAAGCGTATCCACCTGTGCCAGGATCGCGATGCGCTCCTCTTCGCTAAGCAGGCGATCGCCATCTGTCTCGACGGCGCTTTCGACGGCCTCGATCAGACGCTGCGCGTCGACCAACTGTTCGCGAAGCGCACGAGCGACCTTGTCCTCGCCGGCCTTGTGGAACGAGTCCTCAAGCATGCGAGCGATCTCGCCATCGGTCAGCCCATAAGACGGCTTGACCTGAATGCTCGATTCGACGCCTGAGGCCGTCTCGCGGGCAGAAACACTGAGCAATCCATCGGCATCGACCTGAAAGGTGACGCGAATCTTGGCGGCGCCAGCCACCATCGGTGGGATACCACGCAACTCGAAGCGTGCCAGGGAACGGCAATCCGTGATCAATTCACGCTCACCCTGCAGCACATGAATCATCATGGCCGTCTGGCCATCTTTATAGGTGGTGAAGTCCTGCGCGCGCGCCACGGGAATCGTGGTGTTGCGCGGGATGATCTTCTCCATCAACCCGCCCATGGTCTCGAGACCGAGGGACAGCGGAATCACATCCAGCAGCAAGAGCTCTTCGCCATCCCGGTTGTTGCCGGCCAGCGTTTCAGCCTGAATCGCCGCACCGATCGCGACGACTTGGTCAGGATCGATATCGGTCAGTGGCTCGCGTCCAAACATTTCGCCGACCAATTCGCGAACACGCGGAACGCGCGTGGACCCGCCAACCATCACCACCGCGCCTACTTCCCCGAGCTCGACGGACGAATCGCGCAATGCCCGTCGGCAGGCCTTGAGGCTGCGCATGATCATGGGATCGACCAGCTCATTGAACGTGGCGCGCGTCAGCTCACCCGACCAATCGCCATAGCGGACGGCCACTGAGTCCAGCTCACTGAGTTTTTCTTTAGCGTCGCAGGCAATACGCAGCACTTCACGTTGTGCGCCCGGGTCGAGGTCTTCGGACGTGCCCGCCTTAGCCAAGATCCATCCCGCCACGGCGTGATCGAAGTCGTCCCCGCCAAGCGCCGTATCGCCACCTGTAGCGAGCACTTCGAATACGCCTTTGGACAACCGCAATATCGAGATGTCGAACGTTCCGCCACCCAGGTCATAGATGGCCACGACGCCTTCGGCCTGACGATCCAATCCATAGGCGACTGCCGCGGCAGTGGGCTCGTTCAACAAGCGCAGGACGTTCAGATTTGCCAAACGCGCAGCATCCTTGGTCGCCTGCCGCTGTGCATCATCGAAGTAGGCAGGCACCGTGATCACAGCGCCAACCAGCTCACCCCCGAGCACGGCCTCGGCGCGCTCACGCAGTGCACGAAGGATTTCGGCGGATATTTCGACGGGGCTCTTGGCGCCCTGTACCGTTTCGATGAATGGCATCTGCGACTGCCCTTCGACGAAGCGATACGGCAGCTGTACACCCAGCTGCTTGACGTCGCCGATGCCACGCCCCATGAGGCGTTTGACCGAGACAACCGTGTTCAACGGGTCGGACGCCGAAGCCTCCCTGGCTACCTTGCCCACCTCGACGCGGTCAGTGTGGTAGCGCACCGCGGAGGGCAGGATCACGTCGCCTTGGGCGTCAGCCAGCGGAGCAGTGATGCCACTACGCAAGGCGGCCACCAGCGAGTTAGTCGTACCCAGGTCGATACCCACCGCAAGCCGCCGCTGATGGGGCTTCGGGCTTTGTCCGGGCTCAGCTATTTGAAGTAAGGCCATGTCTGTCTTATTTCGGGCGCAGCGCCAGTGGCTGCGCTGGGTTATTCGTCGAGGCGCTCTTCGAGCTGACGCACTTCCTGAGACAATTTGTCGAGAAACTGCATCCGCCGCACCAGGCGTTCGGCTTCGTCACGCTGAGCCTCGTCTTCCCAAATGATGGAAAACGAGTCATTGATGGACTGCTGCGCGGCTTTCAGGCGGGCCTTGAAAGCCATCACACCGGACTGATCCCCATCGTCGTGGAGTGACTCGAGTTCCTCGCGCCACTGCATCTGCTGCATCAGAAACGCGGGATCCTGCACTGTCGCCTCAAGCGGCATCTCCCGCCCTCGCAGGGTCAGCAAGTAACGTGCGCGACGCGAGGGGCTCTTGAGAGTCTGGTAGGCCTCATTGAGATTGGCCGATTGCTCGACCGCACGACGCTGCTCAGCCTCGCCAGCATCGGCGAAACGATCCGGATGGACCTTGCGAGCCATCTCGCGGTAGCGCACCGACAGCTGTTCCAGATCGAGATCGAATGCTGGCTGCAGATCGAACAACGCGTAATGACAGGGACTTCCCACGGCGACCTCAGATGTTGAAGCTTTCGCCGCAACCGCACTCGCCACGCACGTTGGGGTTGTTGAACTTGAAGCCTTCGTTCAGCCCTTCACGCACGAAATCGAGTTCGGTCCCGTCGAGGTAGACCAGGCTTTTCGGATCGATGATCACCTTGACGCCATGGTTTTCGAAAACCGCATCCTCGGCAGCTGCCTCGTCAACGAATTCGAGCACATAAGCCAGGCCGGAGCAGCCGGTAGTCCGCACACCCAAGCGAATACCAAGCCCCTTGCCGCGCCCTTCCAGCGAGCGCCTGACGTGGTTCGCAGCCGCCGCGGTCATACTGATTGCCATCGGTACCTCCTTAGGCCTGCGGCAGCCCTTTCTTCGTACGGTAGTCGCGCACGGCCGCCTTGATCGCATCTTCGGCCAGTACTGAACAGTGAATTTTCACTGGCGGCAATGCGAGCTCTTCAGCGAGCTGGGTGTTCTTAATCGTCTCGGCTTCTTCTAGCGTCTTGCCCTTCATCCATTCGGTGGCCAGGGAACTCGACGCGATCGCGGAGCCGCAACCATAGGTCTTGAACTTCGCATCCTCAATGATGCCCTGCTCGTTGACCTTGATCTGCAAGCGCATAACGTCGCCGCAGGCCGGAGCGCCGACCATGCCAGTACCGATGGAAGGGTCCTCGGCATCGAACTTGCCGACGTTACGCGGGTTCTCGTAGTGGTCGATGACCTTGTCACTGTATGCCATGGTGCAATCCTCGTTGAATCAGGCTAAGCGGGAGTTCGACGGTTCAGTGGGCAGTCCACTCGACCTTTGAAATATCGACGCCGTCTTTGAACATGTCCCACAAGGGCGAAAGCTCTCGCAACTTGGTGACCGCCTCGCTGACTTTCTGCGCGGCGTAGTCAACCTCTTCCTCCGTCGTGAAGCGGCCGAACGTAAAGCGGATCGAGCTGTGCGCGAGCTCGTCGTTGCGACCCAGCGCACGCAGCACGTACGAGGGTTCGAGCGATGCGGAAGTACAGGCAGAGCCGGAGGACACGGCGAGATCCTTCAGCGCCATGATCAGCGACTCACCCTCGACGTAGTTGAAGCTCAGGTTCAGGTTGTGCGGTACGCGCGCCGTCATGCTGCCGTTGACATACAGCTCTTCGAGATGCTCGACCTGCTTGAAGAAGCGGTCCCGTAAGGCGCGGATGCGCTCGCGCTCAGACGCCATTTCTTCCTTGGCGATCCGGAAAGCCTCACCCATGCCAACCGACTGATGCGCCGCGAGCGTGCCGGAGCGCATGCCCCGCTCGTGTCCACCACCATGCATCTGGGCTTCAAGCCGGACGCGCGGCTTGCGGCGTACGTAAAGCGCACCGACACCCTTCGGGCCGTAGGTTTTGTGTGCTGAGAAAGACATCAGATCGACCTTCATCTGGTCGAGGTCGATTTCCACTTTGCCAGTCGACTGGGCTGCGTCGACATGAAACAGCACGCCACGGGAGCGTGTCAGCTCGCCGATGGCGGCAATATCGTTAACCGTCCCGATCTCGTTGTTCACATGCAT
The DNA here is from genome assembly GCF_051486945.1 of Stutzerimonas chloritidismutans. GTDB lineage: Bacteria > Pseudomonadota > Gammaproteobacteria > Pseudomonadales > Pseudomonadaceae > Stutzerimonas > Stutzerimonas chloritidismutans_B. Next base: position 1,277,823 of record NZ_JAHVDX010000001.1, read on the forward strand.
GATGGATACGAGCACGGTGTCGTCGCGTAGTGCCGCTTCGACCATGCCCGGCGTGATGATGCCGTCCTCACCCGGATCGAGATAGGTCACTTCGAACCCTTCGCGCTCGAGTTGACGGGTGGTATCCAGCACGGCCTTGTGTTCAATCTTGCTCGTAATGATGTGCTTGCCTTTAGAGGCGTAGAAGTGAGCGACGCCTTTGATCGCTAGGTTGTCCGACTCGGTCGCACCGGAGGTCCAGACGATTTCGCGCGGATCGGCATTAACCAGCTCGGCGACCTGGCGACGGGCATTTTCGACCGCCTCTTCCGCTTTCCAGCCAAAGGCATGGGAGCGCGAAGCCGGATTCCCAAAGTTGCCCTCGGCGGTGAGGCATTCGACCATCTTCTCGGCCACACGTGGATCGACCGGCGTAGTAGCGGAGTAATCCAGGTAAATCGGCAATTTCATCAGGTATCTCCTATCAGGCAGTCGTCCTGCTCATTCGACGGCGGACGCTTCGATCTTATCCAGTTGCGGAGCTTGCCCCTTGGCGCGACGCATGTCCTGGCGCAATGCAACTTCCTGCACTTCGCGACGCATCACCAAATCCGCCAGACTGATACCACTTAGGAACTCATGTATCTGCTGGCTGAGATCACACCATAGGTGGTGGGTAAGACAGGTATCACCTGAATGACAGTCACCCAAGCCTTGGCAACGGGTGGCGTCGACCGATTCGTTGACCGCATCGATAACCTGCGCTACCTGAATGCCCGCCATTTCACGCGAAAGCTGATAGCCTCCGCCTGGACCTCGGACGCTCGTGACCAGGCTGCCGCGCCGCAATTTCGCGAACAGCTGCTCAAGGTAGGAAAGCGAGATGCCCTGCCGTTCGGAAATATCCGCAAGCGATACAGGACCATGTTGCGCATGCAGCGCAAGATCAAGCATCGCGGTAACGGCGTAACGGCCTTTGGTTGTCAATCGCATCGGTTCGCACCAAGCATCATGGTTTGGCGCAAGTATGCAATACCCGAGTATTTAGATCAACTATAAGTCCGATTGATTTACTCGGACATTCCGCCGTAACAGCCCTCCTGTTATCAGGACCGTCACCGTAAACCGGCCGGCATGATACCAGCAGCGGAGCGAGGCGGCACGTCAAGACCGGGCCTGCTCCACATGGTCTTTGACCTGCTCGAAGTCCTCGTCACGCAGCTCCGGCATCTTCTTGGCGCAGTAATCGCTACCCAACGCCTTGAGGGCCTCACACATGCCATCCATGCGCTCCTCTACAGCTTGAACGTGATCAAGCAGCTTTCCGATGGCGCGCGCGACCGGATCGGGCATGTCTTCGGTCACACCGTAGGCATCGAAGCCGATCTTCTCTGCCATCGCCTTGCGCTTTGCTTCCTGCTCATCGCTCGGTTTGGCAATGACGCGTCCAGGGATGCCGACAGCGGTCGCACCAGCCGGAACCTCACGTGTAACCACGGCATTCGAGCCGACCTTCGCGCCAGCGCCGACGGTGAACGGACCAAGGATCTTCGCGCCCGCCCCAACGATGACACCGTCTTCGAGGGTTGGGTGACGCTTGCCCTTGTTCCAACTCGTACCGCCCAGGGTTACCCCGTGATAGAGCGTGACGTCATCGCCGATCTGCGCGGTTTCGCCGATTACGATGCCCATCCCATGATCGATGAAGAAGCGTCGACCGATCTGCGCGCCGGGATGAATCTCGATACCGGTCAGCCAGCGCGCCAGATTCGAATTCATGCGCGCCAGCCACTTGCAGTCGTTGACCCATAACCAATGCGAAACCCGATGAAACCAGACTGCATGCAAGCCGGGATAACAGGTGACCACCTCGAAAGCGTTACGCGCCGCCGGATCGCGATGGAACACGCTCTGGATGTCTTCACGCATGCGCTCGAACATCAATCTGATCTCCGTTTATGGGGTTCACCGCGAACGGCCTTCTGGGTTTCGGTCAGAATGCCTCGCAGGATATTCATCTCCAGCTTGCTGATGCCGCTACGCCCATAAAGACGACGCAGGCGCGGCATCAGGTGGCGGGGGCGGCTGGGATCGAGGAATCCAATATCCACGAGCGTTTGCTGAAGATGGGTGTAGTAGTGTTCGAGCTCGTCAGCAGTGACGGGTTGGGCATTGAGCATCGAAGTGGTTTCTAGCTTTGCCTGTTTGGTTGGCTGCCCACTCGTCGCGAGCCAGGCCATCCGCACCTCATAGGTGAGCACCTGGACGGCAGCCGCCAGGTTCAGCGAGCTGAAGTCCGGATTCGACGGGATATGCACATGGTAATGGCAACGCTGCAGTTCTTCGTTTGTAAGCCCCGCATACTCGCGGCCAAATACGAGCGCTACCTCCGCGCCCTCGGCTACCTGCTCCATGCATACCGAGCCAGACTCGCGAGGATCGAGCAGCGGCCAAGGGATCCGCCGATCACGGGCACTAGTGCCCATTGCAACACTGCAGCCAATCAATGCCTCTTCGAGCGTTGGTACTACAACAGCCGCGTCGAGGATATCTGTCGCACCCGATGCACGCGCATTGGCTTCGCCGCTAGGGAAGTCTTCCGGGTCCACCAAGTACAACCGCGACAAACCCATGTTCTTCATGGCCCGCGCGGCACCTCCGATGTTGCCGGGATGGCTGGTGTTGACCAACACCACACGAATATTCTCAAGCGACACAGCATTATCGTCCGCAAAACAAACCGGAAGCTTACCGTAAGCGCCTCCGACTCCGCCATTGAGCGACCGGAGCGCGCACCCACTCCCCCCGGCGTCGCTTTCTGCTAGAATCGCCGGCTTTCTTTAAACGACCAGGTATTTGATCGATGCAGCCCATGCTGAATATCGCGCTGCGTGCCGCCCGTAGCGCCGGCGAGATGATTGTCCGTTCCACCGAGCGCCTGGACGTGATCTCGGTCAGCGAAAAGGATGCACGGGACTACGTTTCAGAGGTCGACAGGACCGCCGAGCAAATCATCGTTACCGCTCTGCGCAAGGCATACCCCAATCACGGCATTCTCGGCGAGGAAGGCGGACTGCTTGAAGGCAGCGGCGACGGCACGGATTACCTCTGGGTTATCGACCCGCTCGACGGCACCACCAATTTCCTTCGCGGCGTGCCGCATTACGCGGTGAGCATCGCCTGCAAATACCGGGGCCGCCTGGAGCATGCGATCGTCGTCGACCCGGTCCGCCAGGAAGAATTCACCGCAAGCCGCGGCCGAGGCGCTGCCCTCAACGGGCGCCGTTTGCGAGTCAGCGCACGCAAGAGCCTAGAAGGCGCACTGCTGGGTACCGGCTTCCCGTTCCGCGACGCGCAACTCGACAATCTCGACAACTATCTCAACATGTTTCGTAGCCTGGTCGGCCAGACTGCCGGCCTGCGTCGCGCAGGCGCAGCCAGCCTGGACCTGGCCTACGTAGCCGCGGGCCGCTACGACGCGTTCTGGGAATTCGGGCTTTCCGAATGGGACATGGCGGCCGGTGCGCTACTGATTCAAGAAGCCGGCGGACTCGTGAGCGATTTCAGCGGCAGTCACGAATTTCTTGAGAAGGGCCAGATAGTGGCTGGCAACACCAAGTGCTTCAAGGCCGTGCTGACAGCTATCCAACCGCATCTATCGCCAAGCTTGAAGCGCTGAAGCGCGCCTACGCAACGAGGCATCACCATAAAAAAACGCCCTTACGGGCGTTTTTTCATTTCTGCGCCTGGTTCAGGACGAGCTCGCCGTCACGCAGGGGAATCTGCGCTCCGGGATCCTGGTCCATCCGCACGCGTCCAACCTTGCCATCGATATCGTACTTGACGTCATAGCCGACGATTTTGTCGTGCGAATCGGTTACGGTCGAGCAACGCGTTTCGACAGTCGTATAGGTGTCCCGGCTCTGCATGCTTTCCTGGACCTTGTTGCCGGCATAGCCGCCGCCGACGGCGCCAGCGACCGTTGCGATTTTCTTGCCGTTCCCGCCCCCAACCTGGCTGCCCAGCAAACCGCCAACAACCGCCCCAACCGCGGTGCCGGCTATCCGGTTACTGTCCTGAACCGGGCGCTGCCGAGTCACACTGACGTCCTTGCACACCTCACGCGGCGTCTTGATGGTTTCCTTGATCTGATCAGCGGACAGGACACTCGCAAACGCTGGACCACGATCCATCAGCGAATAAGTTGCAAACGCACCACCCGCAGTGGCCACCACAGCGCCAACGACTGCACCCATCAATAACGACTTATTCACTCGAACTTCCTCTTTTCGGCGGTACCTGGCCCGACTGCGCGAGTCTGACAACCCAGCCACGAGGAAGTTCGAAGCAGTCGATCAGGGACGTTCATCCACCTCTTCGACCACAGGCGGAATAAGGTCATCTCGGGTCAAGTTCAGCCACGTCAGCAACATGCCCGCTACATAGACCGACGAATAGGTGCCTGCACCGACGCCGATTAACAAAGCCAACGAGAAGCCCCACAGGTTTTCGCCACCGAACACCATCAGAGCGCCCACGGCCAGCAACGTCGAAACCGAGGTTGCGAGCGTGCGCAGAAGCGTCTGGGTTGTAGAGATGTTGATGTTTTCGATCAGCTCGGCCTTGCGCAGCACCCGAAAATTCTCTCGAATCCGGTCGAAGATCACGATGGTGTCGTTCAGGGAATAACCGATGACCGCCAGTACGGCCGCCAACACGGTCAGGTCGAACGAAATCTGAAACAGCGAAAACACACCCAGCACAAGAATGACGTCGTGGAACAGCGACAGGACCGCGCCGAGCGCGAACTTCCACTGGAAGCGGAACGCGACATACACCAGAATCCCACCGAGGGCGAGCAGCATTCCCAGACCACCCTGGTCGCGCAATTCTTCTCCTACTGCCGGCCCGACGAATTCGACCCGCTTGACAGTAATGTCACCCGCCGATGCATCGCCCCGAAGCGCTTCGGCGATCTGTTCGCCCAACAGCGGATCATCGCCAGGCATTCGCACCAGCACATCAGTGGTCGCACCAAAGCTCTGCACTACCGCACTGCCGAACCCGGAACGCCCCAATTGGCCGCGAACCTGATCCAGCGATACCGGCTGTTCGTAGGAGAGCTCGATCAACGTGCCGCCAGTAAAGTCGAGGCCGAAATTCAAACCCTTGATGGCGAGGCTGCCAAGCGAGGCCAAGGTCAGCAGGACGGTCATGGCGAACGCCACGTAGCGCACGCCCATGAAATTGATTACGCGTTTCATCGTGCTAGCCCCTTAAATCCACAACTTCTTGAGATCGCGGCCACCATAGATCAAGTTGACCATGGCGCGAGTCACGATGATGGCAGTGAACATGGACGTCAGGATGCCCAGCGACAGTGTCACCGCGAAGCCTTTGATCGGCCCAGTGCCCATGGCGAACAGGATTCCGCCAACCAGTAAGGTGGTCAGGTTTCCGTCCACGATGGCGGAAAAGGCGCGGTCGAAGCCTTCATGAATGGCGCGCTGGATCGACATGCCGTTGGCAATTTCCTCGCGGATACGGGAAAAGATCAGCACGTTCGCATCCACAGCCATACCCATGGTCAACACGATGCCAGCGATACCCGGCAGGGTAAGTGTCGCCCCGAGCAGCGACATAAGGGCCGTCAGCACCACCATGTTGAAGAGCAACGCTACGGTCGCCAATACGCCGAAGAACTTGTAGATCACTACCATGAACAGAGCGACGAAGAGGAAGCCCCACATCGCCGCCTGGACACCCAATTTGATGTTCTCTGCGCCCAGGCTCGGACCGATGGTGCGCTCTTCGGCGAAGTACATGGGAGCGGCGAGGCCACCGGCACGCAGCAGCAGCGCCAGCTCCGACGATTCACCTTGGCCGTCGAGCCCCGTGATACGGAACTGACTTCCCAGTGCAGACTGGATGGTCGCCAGGCTGATGATCTTCTTCTCTTCCTGGAACGTCTCGACGGGCACTTCCTGCTCGACCCCATCGACGGTCTGCTTAACGTACCGCGTAACAGGGCGCTGCTCGATGAAAATCACCGCCATGCTGCGCCCGACGTTGGTTCGAGTGGCGCGATTCATCAGGTCGCCACCATGCCCGTCAAGACGGATGTTTACCTGAGGACGCCCATTCTCGTCATAGCTGGCCTGCGCATCGGTCACCTGATCGCCCGTAATGATCAGGTTTCGCTCCAGCTGAACGGGCGGCCGACCCTCCTCGCGGAACTCGAACGTCTCAGTGCTCGCGCGCGAGGCATCGGCTTCTGCAGCGAGCCGGAACTCCAGGTTGGCGGTCTTGCCAAGGATCCGCTTGGCCTCGGCCGTGTCCTGCACACCAGGCAACTCGACGACGATCCGGTTCGCACCCTGCCGCTGCACCAGCGGCTCGGAAACGCCTAGTTCGTTGACGCGATTGCGTACCGTCGTCAGGTTCTGCTTGATCGAATATTCCCGGATCTCGGCCAGCTTGGCCTCGGTCAGGGTCAAGGCCAGCACCTGCTGACCGCTACGCTCGGTCGTGGTCAGCGTGAAGTCGTTGAAGTTTTGCCGGATCAACGACTGCGCACGCTCCAACGTGTCGGATTCAGCAAAGCCAAGCTGAATAGCGTTACCTGCCTGCGGCAGGCTGCGATAGCGGACGCGCTCCTTGCGCAACAGGCTCTTGACCTCGCCTTCATGCACGTTGAGACGGGTCTCGACGGCCTTATCCATGTCGACTTCGAGCAGAAAGTGCACGCCGCCGGAAAGATCAAGTCCGAGCTTCATTGGGCTGGCAGAGAGATCGCGAAGCCATTCAGGCGTGGTAGGCGCGAGGTTCAGCGCCACGACATAAGCGTCACCTAAAGCACGACGCACCACATCCTTGGCTGGCAGCTGGTCGTCTTGATCAACCAATCGCAACAGCCCGCCTCGGCCGTCTTCGCTCAAGCTCGCCGCCTTGACTTCGATTCCGGCGTCGACAAGCGCCGAGCGAGCGCGCTCGAGATCGGCTTCGGTTACGTTCAACGAGGTTGCCGCGCCGGTAATTTGCACCGCCGGATCGTCCGGGTACAAGTTCGGCGCCGAATAGATCAGGGCGATGCCAAGCACCACCACGATCAGCAGGTATTTCCAGAGAGGGAATCTATTGAGCATGACGCAGCCCGTCTAATGACGCGGGGCGCCTTGCGCGCCCCGTCGTTTGATGTTGAGTGAAGTCAGCTCAGATGGCTTTCAACGTGCCCTTGGGCAGCGTTGCGGCAATCGCCACCTTCTGGAATTTCAGCTCAACCGAATCGGAAACCTCGATCACGACGAAATCGTCGGTCACTTTGGTTACCTTGCCAGCGATGCCACCCGAGGTCACCACCTCGTCGCCCTTCTGCAGGCCGCCGATCAAGTTCTTATGCTCCTTGGCGCGCTTGGCCTGGGGGCGCCAGATCATCAGATAGAAGATGACCAGGAAGCCGACCAGGAACAGCCACTCGAAACCACTACCGGCGGGACCGGCAGCAGCTTCCTGAGCGTAGGCGGCGGGAATCAGAAAGCTCATGTAGCACTCCTGTTGCAGAGATCAGTTAGTTATAGGAATCGTCAGGCAAGCGGCGGCGTTGGCAGGCCACGCTTGGCGTAGAAGGTGTCGACAAAGGCGGCCAATGTACCCTGTTGAATGGCGTCGCGTAAACCAGCCATAAGCCGCTGGTAATGCCTGAGATTGTGGATTGTATTCAACATGCTGCCCAACATTTCGCCGCACTTGTCCAGATGGTGCAGATAGGCTCTGGAGAAGTGTTTGCAGGTGTAACAATCACAATCCGGATCGAGCTGGGAGTCGTCGAAACGGTGGAAGGCATTGCGGATCTTGACCACACCGCTGTCGGTGAACAGATGCCCGTTGCGTGCGTTGCGCGTGGGCATGACGCAATCGAACATGTCCACGCCGCGGCGCACGCCCTCGACCAGGTCCTCCGGCTTGCCAACACCCATCAGGTAGCGCGGCTTGTCGTCGGGCATCGCCGACGGCAGAAAGTCGAGCACGCGAATCATCTCCTCCTTCGGCTCGCCCACAGACAACCCGCCGATAGCCAGTCCGTCGAACCCGATCTCGCACAGACCTTCCAGCGAACGCATACGCAGCGACTCGTGCATGCCGCCTTGGACGATACCGAACAGCGCTGCCGGATTCTCACCATGTGCGACCTTAGAGCGCTTCGCCCAACGCAAGGACAGCTCCATCGAGCGACGCGCGACATCTTCGTCGGCTGGATAAGGCGTGCATTCATCGAAAATCATCACGATGTCCGAGCCCAGGTCCCGTTGTACCTGCATCGACTCCTCCGGCCCCATGAACACCTTGGCGCCATCGACCGGCGAGGAGAAGTAGACGCCCTCCTCCTTGATCTTGCGCATCGCGCCAAGGCTGAATACCTGGAAACCACCCGAGTCGGTGAGAATCGGCCCCTGCCATTGCATGAAGTCATGCAGGTCGCCGTGCGCCTTGATGACCTCCGTTCCTGGTCGTAGCCAGAGGTGGAACGTGTTGCCCAGAATGATTTGCGCACCAATCGACTCGACGTCGCGTGGCAGCATGCCTTTGACGGTCCCGTAGGTACCAACGGGCATGAACGCAGGCGTCTCGACCGTTCCGCGCGGGAACGTCAGCCGACCGCGCCGCGCCCTCCCTTCGGTAGCGAGCAGCTCGAACGACATGTGACAGGTACGACTCATCGTGAATCCTCGGGACCGCGTGCGGCCGGGTTGCGCGTGATGAACATGGCATCGCCATAACTGAAGAAGCGATAGCGACTGGCAATCGCCTCGGCATAGGCCGCCATGGTTTCCCGATATCCGGCGAACGCGGAAACGAGCATCAGCAAGGTCGATTCGGGAAGGTGGAAGTTGGTCACCAGGGCATCGACCACATGGAAGGGCTTGCCTGGGTAAATGAAAATGTCTGTATCGCCACTGAACGGCGCCAATTCGCCATTGCGCGCGGCGCTTTCCAGTGAGCGAACGCTGGTAGTGCCCACAGCGATGACTCGCCCGCCTCGCGCCTTGCAAGCCTGCACTGCATCGACCACCGCCGGGCTGACCTCGAGCCATTCACGATGCATCAGATGTTCTTCGATGCGATCGACGCGGACAGGCTGAAAGGTTCCAGCGCCAACGTGCAGCGTTACGAAGGCGCTCTCCACACCTTTCTTGCGCAAGGCCTCGAGCAATGGCGCGTCGAAATGCAACCCGGCTGTCGGCGCCGCGACCGCGCCAGCGCGTTCGGCATACACCGTCTGGTAGCGCTCCCGGTCTGCCTGTTCATCCGGCCGATCTATATAGGGAGGCAACGGCATATGCCCGACCCGGTCGAGCAACGCCAGTACCGGCTCGGCGAACTCAAGCTCGAACAGCGCGTCATGCCGTGCCCGCATCGTCGCCTCAGCGCCGCCCTCGATATGTATCAGGCTACCCGGCTTGGGCGACTTGCTAGATCGAACATGCGCCAGCACCCGATGGTCATCCAGCACACGCTCGACCAGCACCTCGACCCGCCCACCGGACGCCTTCTGCCCGAAAAGCCGCGCAGGAATGACCCGGGTGTTGTTGAAAACCATCAGGTCGCCGGGACGAACGTAGTCCAGCAAATCGGCGAACGCGCGGTGTGCCAACTGGCCGCTTGGCCCGTCGAGCACCAGCAACCGGCTCGCACGACGCTCGGCAAGCGGGTGCCGGGCAATCAATTCATCAGGCAGATCGAAGGAAAAATCGGAAACTAACATTGCGGCTGAATCGGCACGACATTCGAAGGGCGCAAAGCTTAGCGGAAAGACCAGACGCTGACCACGATAGACGATTGACCGCGCTCAACTGCATCCCTATACTGCGCCGCCACTGTGCCTCGATGGCGGAATCGGTAGACGCAGCGGATTCAAAATCCGCCGTTGGTAACAACGTGAGAGTTCGAGTCTCTCTCGAGGCACCATGAATCAAGACCGCGGACGACCTCGTCCTCGGCATCGGCCGCTAAAGCCAGAAGCGGCCTTCAGGCGCGAAGTCGGATGATGCACTTCGCCTGCTCGACCTTACAGGCAAGCCTGTAAAGCGGTCGAACCGCAGCAACGAACACATTCGAAACATCTAGAAAAAGCGCTGAAAAGCGCCGTTTGCAGTGGACAGATTCTATGACTCCGAGGGCTTGGCATGGGCCGGCGAGTTATCGTAGAGTGTGCCCACTGTGTTTGCATGGGTCGCCGTTGAATCGTGACCTGGTGCAGTAGATCCTTTGATTTGCTACATCCCGTTCGACTCTTTACTCCTTGCAACCAGTTTCCGCCTTCTGCCATGCAGAGGCGCTTCTACTATTGAGTTTCAAGGATACAACGCTATGTCGAATCGTCAGAACGGTACCGTCAAGTGGTTTAACGACGAGAAAGGTTTTGGTTTCATCACGCCTGAGAGCGGTCCGGATCTGTTCGTGCACTTCCGCGCGATCGAAGGCAACGGCTTCAAGAGCCTGAAAGAAGGCCAGAAGGTCAGCTTCATCGCTGTGCAAGGTCAAAAGGGCATGCAGGCTGACCAGGTTCAAATCCAGGAATAAGCCCCGCTCCGAAAAGCCCCTGATGGCAACATCAGGGGCTTTTTCATGCGCGCAATTCCGTAGAATGCGCAACCGCCCCTCGCGACGAGACAGCCCAATGCGCCACCACCGCCTCCAACCTCAGGGTCCGTTTCCTGCAGCCGGCCTGATCCGCCGGCTTGCCGCGATCTTCTATGACGCCTTTTTATCAATCGCCCTGATGATGGTCGTGACGCTGCTCTACCAACAGGTCATCCTGCGCGCCATCTACGGCAGCGACGCACTCAAGGTAATGGCCGAGGCCGGCAGCCTGGATATCGATCCATTGCTTTCCACGCTACTGCTGTTTGCTCTCTTCGCGTTCTTCGCAAAGTTTTGGACGCACAACGGGCAGACGCTCGGCATGCAGGTCTGGGGGGTACGCATCCAGAATACCGACGGTAGCGCGATCGACCTGTGGCAGGCGCTGCTGCGCTTCCTTCTGGCGATCATTTCCTGGCTTCCGCTCGGACTGGGCTACTGGTGGATGCTGTGGGACAAGCAGAACCGCACCTGGCATGACATCTATTCAGAAAGCCAGGTGGTTCAACTTCCCAAGAATATCCATAAGAAATAGTGCTGGACCCACGCAGGCCGGGCGGCCTGCGTCCGGTTAACCGGCCCTGCGCAGCAGAAGCATCCCAGCCGCAGCACAAATGGCGGCCGGCACTACGACAGCCAGCAGCGGCGAGAAGCCGAATACCTGGCTCGCCGGCCCCAGCAGATCCTGCAATATGCGAAACACGAACCCTACGACCACACCCGTGAAGATCCGCTGCCCCAGCGTGACCGAGCGCAGCGGCCCGAAAATGAACGAGATGGCCAGCAGGACCAACGCCACCGTCACGACCGGCTGCAGCACTTTGGTCCAGAATGCCAGCCAGTAACGACTGTTATTGAGCCCTTGCTCACCGAGGTAATGGATGTAGCGCCACAGACCGGTTACCGAAAGTGCGTCTGGCTCCATCACCACCGTACCAAGCAACTGAGGCGTCAACTGTACATCCCAGCGCTCTTGCGGCGCGCGAACCACCTCGGTGTGATCGCCGCGGAAGTGCGTCGTCGACAGATCGACCAACTGCCAGTAGCCGTCCTCATAGCGTGCACGACGCGCGAAGCTGGCGGAAACCAATTGGCGCCGATCATCGAACCGGTAGCGGGTAACGCCTAGCAACGTGCCGCTGGGCTGCACCGCGTTGATGTGAACGAACTCGTCGCCCTGTCGATGCCAGAGGCCGCGCTTGCTACTCTGCGCCTCACCCGCCCCCTGCGCCGATGCCCGCGTCGCTTGCGCTATGTTCTCGCTCCAAGGCGCGACGTATTCGCCAATCAGGATGCCAACGAGCAACAACACGAGCATCGGCTTCATCACTGCGATCACGATACGGCCAAGAGACACACCAGCTGCGCGCATGATGGTCAGCTCGCTGCTACTGGCCAGCGTACCGAGCCCGATCAGGCAGCCGATCAGCGCGGCCATTGGCAGCATCTCGTAAAGCCGAGAAGGGGTCGTAAGCAGCACGTAAAGCGCTGCGTCCAAAGTTCCATACGTGCCTTTGACGTCACCGAGCTCGTCGATGAAGGCAAATAGCAGTGCCAGGCCGACAATGATGCCGAGCACCGTCAGAATCGCCAGAAGCACATTGATACCAATGTAGCGATCGAGCTTACGCATGGCGCACCTCCCGTGCAGCGCGGCGCCGGCGCCAGGCCAGCTGCAGCGGTTCCCAATACACCAGGAGCAACCCCAGCACGAAGAACAGCCCGTGCACCCACCACAACCCAAGCGCAACAGGGATGCGCCCCTTGTCCATCGAACCGCGCGCCGCGATCAGCAACGCCAGGTATGCCATATAAAGAAGGATGGCCGGCAGCAGTTTGAGGAACCGGCCCTGTCGCGGATTGACTTTCGATAGCGGCACAGCCAGCAGCGTGACGACGAACACCAGCATCGGCAGTGAAATTCGCCACTGCAATTCCGACTGCAGCCGGATGTTGTCGCTACCCAGCAATTCGCGGGTCGGCATCGCCTCGCGCTCGCTCAACTCCACGCTTACCTCAGGCTTGGGCAGCAGCACGCCATAGGTGTCGTACTGAATCGCACGATAGTTCGCCTGGCCAGGATTACCGTCGTAGCGGTAGCCATTCTCGAGAATCAGGTAGCGACTGCCGTCGGGTTGTATCTCCTGACGGCCACGCTCGGCGACCAGCACCGACAGGCCACGCTTCTCGCCTGTGGCGCTGGACAGGTTCGTCTCGGAAATGAAGACGCCCGCCAGCTCGGTACGGTCGGCCGTCAGTTCGCGGGTATAGGTCACCCGCGTGCCGTCTCGCAGGGTCTGAAAGCGTCCGGGAACAAGCGTGTCGAATTCGGTCAGCGAGTCCTGCTCGTTGAGGATGCGATCAACTTGGGCCACGCCTTGCGGCGCCAGGCCTAGGCTCAACCAACCCACCAACGCAGCGACCAGCGCTGCTGGACCCAGGCTATAGACGAGCAGGCGGCGCTGGCTCATGCCGGTTGCCGACAGGACGGTCATCTCGCTGTCCAGGTAAAGCCGGCCGTACGCGAGCAGGATGCCGAGAAACAGCCCGAGCGGCAGGATCAACTGGAGGAACCCAGGCAAGCGATAGCCCATGATCATCAGCAGCACGCCAGGATCGAGCACGCCTTGCGCCGCCTGCGCCAGGTATTTGATGAAGCGGCCGCTCATGATGATCACAAGCAGCACCGCACTGACCGCGCTCAGGGTAACCAGCAGCTCACGGGACAGGTAACGAAAGACGATCAAACCGGACACTCCAGGGTTGTCAGGCTCCGGCGGCTGCGCTCAAACTAGCCGCCAAGTAGCCGGTCCGCACTGGGCGAGGTGTTGAGACCAACCCTCCCGCTCGACGAACCACCGGAAAATGAGCCCGGCATTATCCTGCAAACCCGACTCTTTGTCTTGGGGACCTGACGCCATGGAATTCGTTGTGAAGAACAGCAAAGCCGCCGCGACCAAAACCGCCACACTGATCCTGCCGGTCGGTGAAGACCGGGCGCTCGGCCCAGTAGCCCAAACCGTGGATCAGGCCTGCAATGGCGCCATCAGCGCGATCCTCAAGCGCGGCGACGTCCAGGGCAAGCCGGGCCAGACGCTGCTTCAGCACAGCCTGCCCGGCCTGAAGGCCGAGCGGGTGCTGCTACTGGGTGTCGGCAAGTTCGATGAACTTGATACCCGCCAATGGCGCAAGGCGTCCGCCGCCGCGCTAGGGGCGCTCAAGGGTCTCGGCGGAACGGATGCTGCCATTGCGCTGCAGGACGTGCGCCTCAAGAACCGTGATGGCTATGCGCGCGCGCGCATTCTGGTCGAGGCACTGGCTGATGGTCGCTATGTCTTCGATCAATTCAAAAGCAAGAAGGCCGACGTTCCCGCGCTGCGCAAGCTCACCCTGCTGGTCGACAAACCCGAACAGACCGAAGCGGAACTCGCCACACGCCACGCCACGGCCATCGCCGCCGGCATGAGCCTGACCCGTGACCTGGGCAACCTGCCGCCGAACGTCTGCCACCCGAACTATATGGCCGATCAGGCCAGGCAGTTAGGCAAGGCCTTCAAGGGGCTCAAGGTCGATGTTCTGGACGAGAAGAAACTGCGCGAGCTGGGAGCTGGATCCTTCCTGGCCGTATCTCAGGGCAGCGAGCAACCAGGCTGCATCGTCGTAATGCAGTACAACGGCGGCAAGAAAGGGGAACAACCCTATGCTCTAGTCGGCAAGGGAATCACTTTCGACACCGGCGGCATCAGCCTCAAGCCCGGCCAGGGCATGGATGAGATGAAGTACGACATGTGCGGCGCCGCCAGTGTGCTCGGGACTTTCCGCGCCGTACTGGAGCTGCAATTGCCGATCAATCTTGTCGGCTTGCTGGCCTGCGCCGAGAACATGCCAAGCGGCAACGCCACCCGCCCCGGCGACATCGTGACGACCATGAGCGGCCAGACGGTCGAGATCCTCAACACCGATGCCGAAGGTCGCCTGGTGCTCTGCGACACGCTGACCTATGCCGAGCGTTTCAAGCCGCGCGCGGTCATCGACATCGCCACCCTGACCGGCGCCTGCATCGTGGCGCTCGGCAGCAACACATCCGGCCTGCTCGGCAACAATGACGAACTTATCCAGCAGGTGCTGGGCGCCGGGCAGAAGGCCGACGACCGCGCCTGGCAATTGCCGCTGTTCGACGAATACCAAGAGCAACTGGACAGCCCCTTCGCCGACATCGCCAACATCGGCGGCCCGAAGGCCGGCACCATCACTGCTGCGTGCTTCCTGTCGCGCTTCACCAAGGCCTACCCCTGGGTACACCTGGACGTCGCCGGCACCGCCTGGACCAGCGGCGGTAAGGACAAGGGCGCAACCGGTCGCCCCGTGCCGCTACTGATGCAATACCTGCTGGACCAGGCGGGTCAGGCGTGATCGGCGCCGGTGCGCAAGCGGCATGACCCGTATCGAGTTTTACGTGCTGGCGGACAGCGAGCCGGCGAGCCGCGCCCGTGCGGCCTGCCAGCTCGCGAGCAAGGGCTGGCAGCATGGCATGCCCGTCTTTATCCGCTGCGAGAATGCCCGCCAGTGCGAGGAGCTCGACACCTTGCTTTGGCACTTCCGTGCCGAACGTTTCGTCCCGCATGAATTGCACGAGCACGACCCCCTGGCACCAGTGGTGATCGGAACGGACGAGACGCCAGCCGCCCAGCAGGGCCTGCTGGTGAATCTTTCACCCAACCTCTCTCCGCATGTCGACCGGTTCAGCCGAGTGATCGAGATCGTCAACCAACAGCCAGAATTGCTGACCGTTTGCCGGGACAACTTCCGCCTGTATCGTCAGCGCGGCTATGATCCCAAGCGTGTCGAACTCTAGCGAATACCGACGCGGGCCTGCCGCATCGAACAGCACGATGTCGCCAGGCAGGGCGACAGAGCGCCATAGCAGCCTGGACGCTCAACCCGGAACCACAGATGACCCAGACAATCCCCGACAAACCCTCCGAACTGCTCGACGACCTGGAGTCGATCCGCGCGCTGCTTGGCGATCATGAACCCGAACTGGTGAGCGAAGCCCTTGACCCGGACAGCATCCCGCTATTGTCTGACGTCGTCGATCCGGCCCCCGAAACCGTGCAACCGCGTGAGCCGGCCGTTCGCACCGCCTTCCGCACCCTGGCCGAGCGCCATTTGGACCACGAGCTCCGCACCGCAGCGCAGTTGATCCTGCAAGATGTGATCGATGATTTCGTCCCGCAGATCGAAGCGGAATTGCGCCAGCGACTGGAAGCGCGCGCCGCACAACTGATCAAGTCCCAGCGCCCCTAGACGCCCATCCCTGCCGGCGCGCTGGATGTCACAGCGCCCCGCCCCGCGCGTGACATAAAAGCGCCATAGCGGTTCCGCCGCTCTGCTACTTTGCCTTTATACTTGCCCGCTTTTCCGATTAGCCGTTCTAAGGGTCCCGCCGCATGGACAAGACCTACCAGCCGCACGCCATCGAAACCTCCTGGTACCAGACCTGGGAATCGAACAACTACTTCGCACCCCAGGGGTCGGGCGAGCCCTACACCATCATGATCCCGCCGCCGAACGTGACTGGCAGCCTGCACATGGGTCATGGTTTCAACAACGCGATCATGGATGCGCTGATTCGCTGGCGCCGCATGCAGGGCCGTAACACGCTTTGGCAGCCTGGCACCGATCACGCGGGCATCGCCACGCAAATGGTCGTCGAGCGCCAACTTGGCGCGCAGGGCGTCAGCCGGCATGACCTGGGCCGCGAGAAGTTTCTCGACAAGGTGTGGCAGTGGAAGGAAGAGTCCGGGGGCAACATCACCCGCCAGATTCGCCGCCTGGGCTCATCGGTCGATTGGTCACGCGAAAGCTTCACCATGGATGCCGGCTTGTCCAATGCCGTGAAGGAAGCCTTTGTCCGGCTCCATGAGGACGGTTTGATCTACCGCGGCAAGCGGCTCGTCAACTGGGACACCAAGCTGCACACCGCGATCTCCGATCTCGAGGTCGAGAATCACGACGAGAAAGGTCACCTCTGGCATTTGCGCTACCCCTTGGCCGACGGCTGTAAGACTGCGGATGGCCAGGATTACCTGGTCGTCGCCACGACCCGCCCGGAAACCGTGCTGGGTGATGCCGCGGTTGCCGTGCACCCTGAAGACGAGCGCTACAAGGACCTGATCGGCCGTCACATCATGCTGCCGCTGGTCAACCGCCTGATCCCGATCGTTGCCGACGACTATGTTGACCTCGAGTTCGGCACCGGCTGCGTAAAGATCACCCCCGCACACGATTTCAACGACTACGAAGTCGGCAAGCGCCACCACCTGCCCCTGATCAACATCTTCGATCGCAACGCCGCGGTACTGGCGCGCGCACAGGTGTTCAACATCGACGGCACGCCGAACGACAAGGTCGACCCGAGCCTGCCGGACGGCTACGCGCATATGGACCGCTTCGATGCCCGCAAGGCCATCGTCGCCGAATTCGATGCCATGGGCCTGCTGGAGAAGATCGACGACCACGCACTGAAAGTCCCCCGCGGTGATCGCTCCGGCACGATCATCGAACCCTGGCTGACCGATCAGTGGTACGTCTCCACCAAGCCGCTGGCCGAGAAGGCCATCGCGGCGGTGGAGAACGGCGATATCCAGTTCGTACCCAAGCAGTACGAAAACATGTATTTCAGCTGGATGCGCGACATCCAGGATTGGTGCATCAGCCGCCAGCTGTGGTGGGGCCATCGCATTCCGGCCTGGTATGACGAGGCCGGCAACGTCTACGTCGGCCGCGACGAGATGGAAGCGCGCACCCGCTACAACCTCGGCAACGAGGTCGAACTGCGCCAGGACGATGACGTGCTGGACACCTGGTTCAGCTCGGGCCTGTGGACTTTCTCTACGCTCGGCTGGCCGGAACAGACCGACTTCCTCAAGACCTTCCACCCCACCGACGTGCTGGTCACCGGCTTCGACATCATCTTCTTCTGGGTTGCCCGGATGATCATGCTGTCGACCCACCTGACCGGGCAGATCCCCTTCAAGACGGTCTACGTGCATGGCCTGGTCCGCGATGGCCAGGGCCAGAAGATGTCCAAGTCCAAGGGCAACGTGCTCGACCCGCTGGACATCGTCGACGGCATTACGCTGGACGAACTGCTGCAAAAGCGCACCAGCGGCATGATGCAGCCCAAGCTCGCCGAGAAGATCGCCAAGCAGACCCGCAACGAATTCCCAGAAGGCATCGCCAGCTACGGCACCGACGCCCTGCGCTTCACCTTCTGCTCGCTGGCGTCCACCGGCCGCGACATCAAGTTCGACATGGGGCGCGTCGAGGGGTATCGCAACTTCTGCAACAAGATCTGGAACGCGGCCAATTTCGTTTTCGAGAATACCGAGGGCAAAGACACCGGGGTAAATGGCGAGCCCGTCGAGCTGTCCTCGGTCGATCGCTGGATCATCTCGGCGCTTCAGCGCACCGAAAGCGAAGTGAATCGCCAATTGGAAGCCTTCCGCTTCGACCTGGCCGCGCAGGCGCTCTACGAGTTCATCTGGGACGAGTACTGCGCCTGGTACCTCGAGCTGGTCAAGCCTGTGCTCTGGGACGAGACCGCCAGCGCCGAACGCCAGCGCGGCACGCGCCGCACTCTGGTGCGGGTACTGGAAACAGCCCTGCGCTTGGCGCATCCGTTCATGCCCTTCATCACCGAGGAAATCTGGCAGCGCGTCGCGCCTCTGGCCGGTAAATCCGGTCCGACGCTGATGTTGCAGCCCTGGCCGGAATTCAATCCGGAGCGCCTCGACGAAGCGGCCGAAAACGACATCGAGTGGGTCAAAGCCTTCATGCTTGGCATTCGCCAGATCCGCGGCGAGATGAACATTTCCATGGCCAAGCGCATCGACGTGGTGCTCGGCAACGCCGGCGAAACCGACCGTCGTCGCCTAGCCGACAACGAGCCGCTGCTGAAGAAGCTGGCCAAGCTGGAAAGCGTGCGCATCCTCGGCGCCGATGACGAAGCGCCGCTGTCGGCGACCGCACTGGTCGGTGACATGCAGGTGCTGGTGCCCATGGCCGGGCTGATCGACAAGGATGCGGAACTGGCCCGCCTCGACAAGGAGATCGCCCGTTTCGACGGCGAGGTCAAGCGTGTCGGCGGCAAGCTCGGCAACGCAGGATTCGTCAACAAGGCACCCGCTGACGTGATCGAGAAAGAGCGCGCCAAGTTGGCCGAAGCCGAACAGGCCAAGGCACGGCTGGTGGAGCAACGCGAGCGCATCGCAAGCCTGTGACAGACGAAATGGCCAGCATCTTCAAGTGCTGGCCTTTTCGTTTGGCCCGTTGCTCTTGATCGATGACAAGTAAAAACCGTGGCGGCCGATACACTATCCCGCCACGGACACAACAATGACTAGGCAGGCCGGATATCAGCAACGCGCTATAGAACATGAAGCAGCAGGTGCCGATGACCGCGCACCGCACGCATCCCAGGTTCCAACGCCGGCGTCAGCCTTCAGTGCCGCGGTTCAGCTTCATCCCTTCGTACAGCCATCTGCATCACTCGGGCCTGCCATTACCGAGTCGCCGCCCCACGGGCGCGCCGGTCTGGTTTCTCAAAATGGAGACCCTCCGATGTACCTACTCATGGCTGTCGTTTTTTTCATCGGCTATCTATGCATAGCCTTGGAACACCCGCTGAAGATCGACAAAGCAGCCCTCGCCATCCTCACCGCGGTGGTCTGCTGGACCTTGCTGGTGCTCGGCGCCGATTCGATCCTGCCGCTCGCGCAGGGCGGTGAGCACGTAGCGGCGAGCGCCTCGGAGACGGTGATCGAATCGCTCCGCCACCATCTGGGTGAAGTGTCGGAGATCCTGTTCTTCCTGCTTGGCGCGATGACCATCGTCGAGCTGATCGACTCGCACGAAGGCTTCAAGGTGATCACCGACCGCATCCAGACTCGCAAGCGCGTCCACCTGCTATGGATCATTGGCGTCCTGACGTTCTTCCTCTCCGCTGCGCTGGATAACCTCACCACCACCATCGTGATGGTCTCGCTTCTGCGCAAACTGATTCGCGGCCGTCCAGAGCGCTGGTTGTTTGTCGGCGTCGTGGTGATCGCCGCCAACGCCGGCGGCGCCTGGTCGCCAATCGGCGACGTCACTACCACCATGCTGTGGATTGGCAATCAGATCACCGCCTCGGGCGTGATTGTCGGCCTTTTCCTGCCCAGCCTGGTCTGCCTGCTGGTGCCTTTGCTGATCCTGAGCTTCCGCATGCGCGGCGAAGTGCCCCGACCCGCCGCACGCGCCCACCTGGCCGAGACGAACCCACCTGAGACCACACCCTTCGAGCGCAACCTGGTGCTGGCACTCGGCCTCGCGGCCCTGGTTTTCGTGCCCGTGTTCAAGACCGCCACGCACTTGCCACCGTACATGGGCATCCTTTTTGGCCTCGGCGTCCTGTGGGTCACCACCGAATTCCTCCACCGCGACAAGGAGCACGAGCACAAGCACCCGCTATCGGTCGTCGGCGTCCTGCGCAAGGTCGATACACCCAGCGTGCTGTTCTTCCTTGGCATTCTGCTGGCGGTCGCGGCACTGGCAACGGCCGGGCACCTTACCCAGGTGGCGATTGCCCTCCGTGAGTCGCTCGGGCATATCTACCCGATCAACTACACCATCGGCTTGCTCTCGGCCGTGGTAGACAACGTGCCGCTGGTAGCCGGTGCGATGAAGATGTATCCGCTGGTCAGTCCGGCTGCCCTCGCAGCGGCCGCACCAGACGAGACGAACTGGCTGTCGCAGTTCGTTGTCGATGGCAACTTCTGGGAGATGCTTGCCTATTGCGCCGGTACCGGCGGCAGCACGCTGATCATTGGCTCAGCCGCCGGCGTCGCGGCGATGGGCATGGAGAAGATCAGCTTCACCTGGTACGTCAGGCATGTCAGCCTGCTGGCCTTTCTTGGCTATAGCGCAGGCGCGGTGACCTATATCGGCATGCTCGCCTTGCGCTGAGCCCGCTCCGCCCGGGCGCGCCGATGCCCGGGCGGTCTCATACAGGAATCGAGATGACTGTCAGTAAGACCAAAAGCAGCTTCTATCGCCGCCTCTACGTGGCCTGGCTGATTGACAGCGGTACCGCCCGCAGCGTCCCTGAGCTGACAGAGGCGACGGGGATGCCACGGCGCACTGCGCAAGACACCCTCGCTGCACTCGCCGACCTGGATATCGATTGCCGTTTCGCCCAGGAGGCCGGTGAGCGACACAACGCCGGCCACTATCGCATTCTCGATTGGGGCGCTGTCGACCCGCGCTGGGTCGAGCGCAACCTGCCGATGATCAAGGACACGCTCGGCTACCCCTGAGACTACCGGATGGCGTCTCAGCCATCCGTAGCGTGGCCCGTTCCGATGCGCGCCGCTAAGCTGTCACCTCCGCTCCCGGATGGTCTGCTTACGATGCCTCAACGCCCTGCCCTGTTCCCGGTTCTGCTCGCCGGTGCAACCCTGCTGCTCGTCGTCCACGGGCTCGGCCGTTTCATCTATACGCCGCTGCTGCCCTGGCTCGTCGAAGATGGCGTGCTGACCGTCCAGCAGGGCGCGGACATCGCTAGTTGGAACTACCTGGGCTATCTCATCGGTGCCTTGCTCGCCCTGCGCTGGCACCGCGTCACGCAAATTCGCCGCAGCCTGCCCTGGGCGCTGGGCCTGCACGTGGTCAGTTCGCTGGCACAGACACAGGCAGAATCCGCGGAGCTGCTCTCGATGCTGCGCCTGCTTAATGGGATCAGTAATGGCCTGGTGTTCGTCCAGGCGCCCTCCCTGATTCTCGAGTGGCTGGCGCGTCATCGGAGGGTTTCGTCCAGCGGGCTGGTCTACCTCGGGGTCTGCATCGGTTTGATCTTGTCCAGCGTGATGGTGAGCTTGAGCAACGGCGTGCTCAGCGGTGCCGACCGCTGGTGGCCGGCGGCTCTGCTGTCCATTCCGCTGGCGTGGTGGGGCTGGCGACAACTGGCCAAACTCGACCTGCCGGACGAAGCACCCGCAACCGATAGCCCTGACCGGCCCAACGGTCGGTTGCTCGATCGCGCCAGCACGCCATTGTTCTTGTCCTATGCCGGGGCGGGAATGGGTTACATACTGCCAATGACCTTTCTGCCGATGGTGGCTCGCCTGCAGGTCGAGCCTGGCGATTTCCTCATCGACAGCAGCTGGCTGGTGGTCGCGTTTGCAACGCTGCCGTCGCCCTGGCTATGGAATCGCCTCGGTGCCCTGCTGGGCGACACCCTCGCGCTACGGCTGAGCTACGTAACGCAACTGGCGGGCGTGCTGGCGGCCCTCTTGATGCCGGGCGCGCCGGGCATCCTGCTCTGTGCCGTGCTGGTCGGCGGCACCTTCCTCGGCACGGTGCTGCTGACCCAGCGCCTCGCCCGCGCCCTGCACCCGCACCAAGGGCCGCGTTTATCCGCCGCGCTGATCGCCCTGTACAGCCTGACGCAATTGGCCGGCCCTTGGCTCACAGGCGTCTGGCTCGGGATGGGGGGCTCGCTACATTCGGCGTTCTGGCTCGGTGCCGGCGCCTTGTTGTGGGGCCTGGTGTGGATGCTGTTGGTGCCCCGCCACCGCTGAAAGCTGTGGGACAATGCCCGCCTCTCAGGACAGCACACCGATCATGCCCGCTCCGAAACCACCCGTACCGCCCACGCACGGCAGCCCCAGCCTGCACCCACGCAACCGGCACAGCGGTCGCTACGATTTCCCGAAGCTGATCGCGGGCTGTCCGGAACTGGCGTCGTTCGTCATCCTCAACCCTTACGGCAAGCAGAGCATCGACTTCGCCAACCCCGATGCGGTGCGGGTGTTCAACCGGGCGCTGCTCAGGCAGTTCTATGGCATCGCCTATTGGGACATCCCGCCCGGCTACCTCTGCCCGCCGATCCCAGGCCGCGCTGACTACCTGCACGGATTGGCCGACCTGCTCGCCGAGCAGCACGATGGCGGAATCCCGCGTGGGAATTCCATCCGAGTACTGGACATCGGCACCGGCGCTAACTGCATCTACCCGCTGATCGGCCTTCATGAATACGGCTGGCGTTTCGTGGGCTCGGATATCGACGCCACGGCGCTGGCATCGGCGCGGGCCATCCTCAAGGCGAACCGCCTGGAAAAGCGCATCGAGATTCGCCAGCAGCGCCAGCCCCGGCAGATATTTGCCGGGCTTATCGAGCCCGCGGACCGGTTCGACATCACGCTGTGCAATCCGCCGTTCCATGCCTCCGAGGCCGAAGCCAGCAGCGGCAGCCGCCGCAAGTGGCGTAATCTCGGCAAGCTGGACCCGAAACGCAAACTGCCCGCGCTGAACTTCGGCGGTCAGGCGGCTGAACTGTGGTGCGAGGGCGGCGAGGCCGCGTTTATCGGGCGGCTAGCCAATGAGAGTCGTGAGGTGGCTCAGCAGGTGTGCTGGTTCAGCACGCTGGTGTCGAAAGGCGGCAATGTCCGCCCGCTACAAGCGCGGCTGGCGACACTCGGAGCACAGGACGTGCGCATTCGCGAAATGGCACAGGGGCAGAAGCGCAGTCGCTTCGTCGCCTGGACCTTCCTGGACGACGACCGACGCGCACGATGGCGCGCCGAGCATTGGGGCGTGGCTAACCCGGGCTAGCCAAAGCGCCCTGGCGGGGTGTCAGACCGCGATATCCCAACGCTGGCGATCCTTGAGCGCCAAGGTCTGGATATAACGCGGCTCGCCGTTGATCTCCTCGAGCTCGGTCATGCCGGCCAGTTCCCCAACCACGCGATAGCGCTTGCCGACACGCTTGTCCTGCAGGGGGTAAAGCTGGGCGATCTGTTGGGCGAGTTCGGTAAGGGTGGACATCGTTGTGCTGCTCCAGGTGACTGCATGCCGCAGCTTTTTACAGGGCTCTGATGACGGTTCTGCGACAGCGTTGTTTCGTCTCGCTTGTTTGGAGCCAGGCGCAGCGAATTGATTCCCCGTGCCACGACAAACGATCACACCGCCGCCTCAGCAGATTCCCACGCCCAGTTGCAGCAGAGCCAATCCGCCCTGATGCCAACCCCACCAGGCAAAGGCGAGCATGAAGGCGGCCAGCGCTAGAGCGGCCGTCCACAACCAGTGCCGGCGCATCACGCCGCGCCCGCAGCGAGTACGCGGTCGACCGGCTGCTCGCGAATCGGCCAGTTGAGCGCGGCGGCCATCAGACTGAGGGCAATCGATATCTGCCAGACCAGGTCGTAACTGCCGGTTCGATCGTAGACCCAGCCGCCCAGCCAGCCGCCGAAGAACGAACCGATCTGATGAAACAGGAAGACGATACCGCCAAGCATCGACAGGTTTCGCACGCCAAACAGCGTAGCCACAGTGCCGTTGGTCAGCGGCACCGTCGATAGCCACAGCAACCCCATGGCGATGCCGAACGCATAAGCCGTCCAGATCGTCAGCGGAGCGAAAAAGAACGCCGCGATGACCACGCCACGCAGCAGATACAGCGCCGTCAATAGTTTGGGCTTCGAGTAGCAACCGCCCAACCAGCCGGCGGTGTAGGTCCCCACCACGTTGAACAGGCCGACCAGTGCAAGCACGGTGGTCCCGGCCATCGCCGGGAGGCCCTGATCGACAAGATAGGCCGGCAGGTGCACACCAATGAAAACTACTTGGAAGCCACAGACGAAAAAGCCCAGCGCCAACAGCCGAAACCCGGAGTGCCCAACCGCCTCGCGCAAGGCTTCGGTCAATGACTGCTGCGGCCCAGACACCGGCGCGGCCGGCCCGCTGCGCAGCATCAAGGCCAGCGGCACGATCAGTGCCACTAGCAGTCCGAGGGCCAACAACGCCGAGGACCACCCCAGCCAGCCGATCAACCCGAGCGTACCCGGCAACATCGCAAACTGCCCGAACGAGCCCGCCGCACTGGCTACCCCCATGGCCATGCTGCGTTTTTCAGCCGGCACAGCGCGCCCTACCGCACCGAGAATCACCGAGAACGAGGTACCGGACAGCCCGATACCGATGAGCAAACCGGCGCTCAGCGACAAGGATGCCGCCGAATCCGCGCCAGCCATCAGCGCCAGCCCAAGCGCATAAAGCACTCCACCGACGATCACCGTCCGCATGACGCCGAAACGGTCGGCCAGGGCGCCGGTCACTGGTTGCGCCAGCCCCCAGATCAAGTTCTGCAAGGCGATAGCGAACGCAAACACCTCACGCCCCCAACCAAACGCCTCGCTCATCGGCGGAAGGAACAACCCGAAGCCGTGCCGCGTGCCAAGGGATACCGCGAGGATCAGCGAACCACCGAGCAGGATCCACGTACTGTTGCGCCACATCGCCATCGCTGAAACACCCGGTAAAAAATGAAAGGGCTCCATCTTACCCGCATTGCGACTACCTGCCGCACCTGGTTTTAGCCCTGCGAAGCCCGGGGTCGCTCGGGTAAACTGCGCGCCGTCTGCCTCATCCGCCGCGAGCCCGAAATGCCCATTCGCCACTGCATCGTTCACCTCATCGAGAAAAAGCCGGACGGCACCCCTGCCGTGCTGCATGCCCGTGACTCGGAGCTGGGCCAGTCCCAGGCGATCGAGAACCTGCTGGCCGATCTCAACGAGAGCTACAACGCCAAGCAGGGGAAGGCCTGGGGCTATTTTCACGACGAATCCGGCGCCTATCCCTTCAGCGGCTGGCTGGGGCAATACATGGAAGGCAACCAGGATTTCACCGCCTTCAGTCGCCAGGCCGTCGAGCACCTTCAGAAGCTAATGGAAGAGTCGAATCTGTCGACAGGCGGTCACGTTCTTTTCGCCCATTATCAGCAGGGCATGACTGACTACCTCGCCATTGCCTTGCTCCACCACAGCAATGGCGTGACCGTTACCGACGCACTGGACGTGACCGAAGCCAAGCACTTGGACTTGGGGCAGCTGCATCTGGCGACGCGGATCAACCTGTCCGAATGGAAGAACAACTCGCAGTCTCGGCAGTACATTTCTTTCATCAAAGGCAAGAACGGCAAAAAGGTCTCGGAGTACTTCCGCGATTTCATCGGCTGTCAGGAAGGCGTCGACGGGCCCGGCGAGACACGCACCCTGCTCAAGGCTTTCAGCGATTACGTCGAAAGCGAGGACCTGCCCGAGGAAAAGGCCCGCGAGAAAACCAGCGCTCTGGTGGACTATGCCAGCAGCCAGGCCAAAATCGGCGAGCCGATGTCGCTCGAAGAGCTATCCGGCGTGATCGACGAGGATCACCCGCGCGCCTTCTATGAACACATCCGCAACAAGGACTATGGCCTGTCGCCGGAAATTCCGGCGGACAAACGCACCCTCAACCAATTCCAACGCTTTACTGGGCGCGCCGAAGGGCTATCGATCAGCTTCGAATCGCACCTGTTGGGCTCGAAAGTCGAATACGACGAGGCCCGTGACATGCTCATCATTCGCAACCTGCCGACCCAGCTGAAAGACCAATTGAAGCGTCGCAAAGGTTGAGCCGCTTCTGACCTCGCGGCCTTACTGCGACGTGGCGACGCAGCAACGAACCAGATGCGCAGCGGAATGAATCGCGGATTTCCCAGTCACATGCCAGCCAAACGGCCCGGCAACCCGCACACCCGCTCTGCTAAGGATCAACAATGGATTGGCTTCACCTGATTATCTTGTCCCTCGTGCAGGGCATCACCGAATTCCTCCCGATTTCCTCCTCCGCTCACCTCATCCTGCCGTCGCAGGTCCTCGGCTGGCCTGATCAGGGCCAGGCGTTCGACGTGGCCGTGCACGTCGGCACCCTGCTCGCCGTGCTGATCTGCTTCCGTCAGGAGGTCATCGCCACGAGCCGAGGCTGGTTGGCCCATGTCTTTCAGCGCCGGGAGAGCGCCGAGAGCCGGCTTGGCTGGGCGATCATCATCGGCACCCTACCGGCGGGCATCATTGGTTTGCTGATGGAGGATTACATCGAGCAGTACACCCGCTCGATGCTATTCATCGCTGCGACGACGATCCTTTTCGGCCTGCTGCTGTGGTACGCCGATGCCAAGGGCCGGCGGGTCGCGGAAATCGAACAGCTGACGTGGAAGAGCGCGCTGATCATCGGTTTCGCCCAAGCGCTGGCATTGATTCCCGGCACCTCCCGATCGGGCATTACCATGACCGCCGCCCTGCTGCTGGGCTTTACCCGTCAGACGGCGGCGCGCTTTTCGTTCCTGCTGTCGATCCCGCTAATCCTTGCCGCGGGCGGGCTGAAAGCCGTCGAGCTGGCACAGTCCGGCGAGGCCGCGCATTGGAACGACATCTTCATTGGTGCAGCCCTGTCCTTCGTCGCTGCCTTCCTCTGCATCAAGCTGTTCCTGAAGGCGCTGGACGCGCTGGGCATGCTGCCGTTCGTCATCTACCGGCTGCTGCTCGGCGTCACGCTGCTGTTCATCGCACTCTGAACAGCCACAGCCGCGACTGACGAAGTCGCGGCCGCCGCCATCAGCGCGCCTCGAGCTTGAATCCAAAGCGCGGGAAATGCACATGAACTAGCCCAGCACGCGGGTCTTCACGACGCAGGATCAATTCCTCAACACCGGCGAACACCAGTTCGCCTTCGACGGGGTCGGTGCCGTAATCGACGGCCGCAATACTGACCTGCTGGCCGACCGTAAAACCATTCGGGTCAGCAAAGGCCTCGTCCGGCAACGCCGCTGGCTCGGCTTCACGCGCCGCCTTCAACGCATCCTCGGCAGACAGTTCGCTCCCAGCGCCATGGCCGACACCGAGCACCCTGCCCAGCCACGCGGCCACCTCGGGGTAGCCATCGACGAGTGGGGCTGTCACGGGCGTGGCCTTGAGGAACCACAAGCAGTGGGCGACCGACAGGTCGGCTATGCAGAGTGCACTCCCCAACAGGAACTCACCGCGGGATCGCGCCAGCTGCTGCTGCAAACGCGCCATGAGTACCGGCCAATGGTTCTTCGCCTGCTCCAGCGGCACGCGGCTGACCGAACCGCTGCTGAATAGCGCAGCACGATCCTTGCTGAAGGCCTCGACGAACGCTTTCGGTACTTGCGCAAAACGCAGCGCCATGGATTCGGGCTGGAATACCAGGCTCACCGCATGCAGGAACAGCACCGAGTCGGCCCATTGCGCAAGTGTCGCGGCAGCGAATTCCAGGCCCTCCGGGAACAGGGCAGGCGTGGCCTTCTCCGCTTCCAGCCGGCGAGCCATCAGCGCCGTGTCGCAATACACGTCCGCACCGATCTGCAGGACCGGCGTGCGCCGGTAGCCTCCGGTAAGCGCCGTAAGGTCGGGCTTGGGCATCACTGGCGGAATCTGCACCGAGCGCCAAGAGAGCTGCTTGAAGCCCAGCATCAGGCGCGCCTTTTCGGCGAAGGGCGAGGTGGGATAGTGGTGCAGGATCAGGTCGTGCATATCAGGCTCCGCCAGTCGTTCAGGTAGACCGGCAGCTTACTCGCCGACACGCGACCGGCCTACCCGCTCAGCTGATTGGCCCGGTATTCACCACAGCGCAGCTCGCCGCGGCGACCAGCGCCTCCTTGGCCTTTTTCGATAGCCGCTTGACTTGGCGTTCGCGACGCAGCGCGTCGCCCTTGCTTGGACATGTCTCGACATACACCAGCGCCACCGCCGGGCTGGTGTGGAAGAAGCGCGCGCCGCGGCCACCTTGATGCGCCGCGAAACGGCGCTGCGCGTCATCACTGATGCCGCAATAGAGCGCGTTATTGGCGGCGCGTACCAGGTAGACATACCAGGGTTTCGAAGGCGTCTCGCTCATGTGAGTCCTTGCGTCGAAGATGCAGCCAGCGCAGAGGTTTCAACGGCAAGCCGGCGCGGATTGTCCGGGTCCGGCCGCCGGTCGGCAAGCCGTGCCAGGCGAGAGGCCAGACGCCACACCGCCGTTTCGCTTAGCAAAGTCCGTCGATCCTGTCGAGATATGGTGGCCGATCGCCTTTGCGTATACTGCGCCGATGTTTGCCCAAACCGCGTTCCGAAAGCGCTGCGCCTCCTGGCTGCTGGCGACCGGACTCCTCCTGATGCTCAGTAGCTGCGCTGAACCGCCCAGCGCGCTGGAGCGTATCAAGGAGGAAGGCGTGCTGCGCGTGATCACTCGCAATAGCCCGTCTACCTACTTCCAAGACCGCAACGGCGAGGCTGGCTTCGAATACGAGCTGGTCAAGCGCTTCGCCAGTCACCTGGGCGTCGAGCTTCAGATCGAAACCGCCGACAGTATCGAAGACATCTATACCCGTCTGAACCGCCCGGGCGGTCCGGCGCTCGCGGCGGCAGGCCTGGTGGCCAGCGAGGGGCGCAAAGAGTCGGTCCGTTTCACTCAGCCCTACCTCGACGTCACTACTCAGGTCGTCTACCGCAAGGGCCAGCGCCGGCCGACGCAGCCGGAAGATCTGGTCGGCAAGCGCATCCTCGTACTCAAGGGCAGCAGCCAGGCGGAAAAGCTCAAGGCGCTACAGGCCGAACTCCCGGATTTGCGCTACGAAGAATCAGATGCGGTAGAAGTCGTGGACCTGCTGCGCATGGTCGACGAAGGCCAGGTCGACCTGACGCTGGTCGAGTCCAACGAGCTGGCGCTCAACCAGGTCTATTTCACCAATGCCCGTGCCGCGTTCGACCTGGGTGAGCAGAACAGCCTGGCCTGGATCGTCGGCAAGGGCGAAGACGACAGCGTGCTCCAGGCGGCCAACCAGTTTCTCGACCTGGCGCGTGAGAACGGCACCCTGCAACGCCTGCGCGAGCGCTACTACGGCCACGTCGACGTGCTCGGTTATGTCGGCGCCTATGCCTTCGCTCAGCATCTGCAGCATCGCCTGCCACGCTACGAAAAAGTCTTCCGCGAAACCGCCAAGAAACACGGCCTGGACTGGCGCCTGCTCGCCGCGATCGGTTATCAAGAGTCCCACTGGCAGCCCGAAGCCACTTCGAAAACCGGCGTACGCGGGCTGATGATGCTGACGCTCAACACCGCCAAGGCGATGGGCGTGACCAACCGGCTGGACCCGGTGCAAAGCATTCAGGGCGGTGGTAAGTACATCGCCAAAGTGCACGCCAATCTCCCCGAGAGCATCCAGGAACCGGACCGCACCTGGTTCGCCCTGGCCGCCTACAATGTCGGCGGCGGCCACCTGGAAGATGCCCGCAAGCTGGCCGAGGCCGAGGGGCTCGATCCGAACAAATGGCTTGATGTGAAGCAAATGCTCCCGCGGCTGTCGCAAAAGCAGTGGTACACCAAGACCCGCTACGGTTACGCGCGGGGCGGCGAGCCGGTGCACTTTGTCGCCAACATCCGCCGCTACTACGACATCCTTACCTGGGTGACGCAGCCGCAGATGGAAGGCCAGCAGCTGGTGCACAGCGAGATCCACATCCCCGGCATCAACTCGACCGACCTCGGCGAAGTTCTCCCTCCGCTCTGACCACCACGGTCATGACCGACCGATCGGCGCGAAGCTGCCACCCGTGTGCCGGGCCAGCAATTCAGCAGTCAGTTCTACTTCCAGCCCTCGCCTACCCGCGCTGACATAGATGCTCGGCTGCCCCTGCGCCGAGCTGTCAATAAAGGTGCGCAAACGCTTCTTCTGGCCCAGCGGGCTGATCCCGCCGACCAGATAGCCCGTGGCGCGTTGCGCCGCCATCGGATCGGCCATGTCCACCTTCTTCACCCCTGCCGCCTGCGCCAGGGCCTTGAGGTCCAGCGTACCGGCGACGGGCACCACCGCCACCAGCAACTCATTCTTCTCGGTGCAGGCCAGCAGCGTCTTGTATACCCGCGCCGGTTCGAGGCCGAGCTTTTCAGCGGCCTCGAGCCCGTACGAGGCGGACTTGGGATCATGTTCGTAGCTGTGTATGCGATGGTCGGCCTTGGCCTTTTTCAGCAGATCGATGGCAGGAGTCATGGCAGGTGTGGTGGTAGGGACGAGAGCGCTACCTTAGCCAAAACCGGAGGGCGCGCACAGCGGTGCAGCGCCTCCGGCATCGCCCACGTTCCTCAGGCTACCTGCTTGCGGTGGGCGGCACGCAGGTGGCGGGCGGCGGCGACCATATTGATCAGCGCCGCCTCGGTTTCCGGCCAGGCGCGTGTCTTCAAGCCGCAGTCAGGATTGACCCACAGGCGCTCGGCAGGAATCCGCTCGCTCGCCTTCTCCAACAACTGGACCATTTCGGCGGTATCCGGGACCCGTGGCGAGTGGATGTCGTACACGCCCGGGCCGATGTCGTTGGGATAATCGAAAGCGCGGAAGGCTTCCAGCAGCTCCATATGCGATCGCGACGTCTCGATCGTGATGACATCGGCATCCATCGCCGCGATCGCCTCGATCACATCGTTGAACTCGCTGTAGCACATGTGCGTATGGATCTGGGTTTCGTCGCGTACGCCACTGGCGCACAGGCGGAACGCTTCCACGGCCCAGTCGAGGTAGGTGCCCCACTGCGCGCGGCGCAGCGGCAGGCCTTCACGGAATGCCGCCTCGTCGATCTGGATGATGCCGATGCCGGCAGCCTCCAGGTCGCACACCTCGTCGCGAATCGCCAAGGCCAGCTGCCGAGCCTGCTGCTCGCGGCTGATGTCTTCGCGGGTAAAGGACCACATCAGCATGGTCACCGGCCCGGTCAGCATGCCCTTCATGACCTTGCGGGTCTGCTGTTGCGCATAGCGGATCCACTCTACCGTCATCGGTGCTGGCCGGCTCAGGTCCCCGTAGATGACCGCGGGCTTCACGCAGCGCGAGCCATAACTCTGTACCCAGCCGTAACGGGTGAAGGCATAGCCATCCAGTTGCTCGGCAAAGTATTCGACCATGTCGTTGCGCTCGGCTTCGCCGTGCACGAGCACATCCAGCCCGAGCTGCTCCTGCACCGCGACCGCGTGGCGGATTTCGGCCTGCATGGCTTCGGTGTAATCGGCCAGCGCGAGCTTGCCCTGCCGGAACGCTTGCCGCGCCAGGCGGATCGCAGCGGTCTGCGGGAAGGAACCGATGGTAGTGGTCGGAAAGCTCGGCAGATTCAGCCGCGCGCGCTGTTGTTCGATGCGCGTTGCGAACGGCGATTGACGCTGGCTGTGCCGCGGCTTGATCGCTGCCAACCGCGCCTGCACGTCCGGTTTATGGATACGCGGCGACGCAGCTCGCCCGGCCTGGACGGCCCGGCTGGCCTGGACGGCCGCCTGCACCTGTGGATCGTCCGGCTGTTCGGCACCGCGTGCCAGCACCGCGACCTCTACGCATTTCTGCACGGCGAAGGCCAGCCAAGACTTGATCTCAGGATCGAGCTGATCTTCACGATTCAGATCGACAGGCGCATGCAGCAGGGAGCACGACGGCGCTATCCACAACCGGTCTCCCAGACGCTCAGCAGCCTGCCGGACTACCGCCAGCGCCTGCTCCAGGTCGCAACGCCAGACGTTACGCCCGTTGACCAAGCCGAGCGACAACACCTTGTAAGCCGGCAGCCGGTCAAGAATGGTCGGGAACTGTTCAGGTGCCCGCACCAGATCAATATGCAGGCCATCGACCGGCAGGCCAGCGGCCAGCCCGAGGTTGTCCTCCAAGCCGCCAAAATAGGTGGCGACCAGCTTCTTGAGCGGGGCGCGCTGCAGCAGGTTGTAAGCCCGCTCGTAGGCGTTCTTCCAGTCCTGAGGCAGATCGAGCACCAGGATCGGCTCGTCGATCTGCACCCACTCGACACCCTGCGCGGCCAGCCGGTCCAGAATCTCGCCGTATAACGGTAACAGTCGGTCCAGCAGGTCCAGCTTGTCGAACGTTGCGCCCTTGGTCTTGCCGAGCCAGAGGTAAGTGAGCGGCCCGATCAGTACCGGTTTGACGCGGTGGCCGAGCGCCTTCGCCTCGTCCACTTCGTCGAACAATTGCGTCCAGGACAGCTCGAAGGCCTGGTCGACGCTAAATTCAGGGACCAAATAGTGGTAGTTGGTATCGAACCACTTGGTCATTTCCTGGGCCTGAACCCCACCACAACACCCCTGCGTCGCCCCGCGTGCCATGGCGAACAACGTGTCGAGCGCTACTTGCCCGTTGGGATTGCGAAAGCGCTCCGGCACGACGCCGAACATCAAAGAATGGGTCAGGACCTGGTCATACCAAGCGAAATCACCGACCGGCAGCAAATCGATTCCTGCCTCGGCCTGCAGCTGCCAGTGAGCCGCACGCAGGCGGCGCCCAGCGTCGCGCAGGCCCGCCTCATCGAGATCGCCCTTCCAATAGCCCTCGAGTGCTTTTTTCAGTTCGCGGTCCGCACCGATGCGGGGAAAGCCCAGGGAATGCGCAACAGCCATCTCAGTTCTCCAATTCGTTTCATGAATGCGCCGATTGTCCCGGAGCGTTCTTGGTGAAACAAACTCAACTTACTAAGCTTGAACTTCAAAATCATTCATGTTGCGATTTTCCCCGCGGCTTGGACTCTAAGTCGATAACGCCGCAATCAGGCCAAGGACCATGAATCGCGACGAACAACCGCACGACTTGCGTTCCCTTCTCGACTGCCTGACGCAAGCCGGTGAACCCGGCCAGGACGTAACCTTGTCGACAATGCTCGAAGCTACGGGGCAGCGAAGTTTCGGGGCGCTGCTGCTGGTTCCAGGCTTGTTGGTGCTTTCCCCGCTGTCGGGCATTCCCGGCCTACCAACCTTCTTCGCGGCGATGGTCGCCCTGATTGCCTTCCAGCTGCTCATCGGCCGCGACCATTTCTGGCTGCCGCAGTGGCTGCTTCGTCGGAGTGCGCCCAGAAGCAAATACGATCGCGCGATGGGCTTTCTCAAACGGCCCGCGAAATGGGTAGACCGAATCATCCGCCATCGTCTGACCCTGCTGACGACCGGGCCTGCCGTGCGGCTCAATGCAGTGTTGTGCCTGTTGATCGCGGCCACCATGCCACCGCTTGAGCTAATTCCCTTCGGCAACTCCCTCGCGGGTGGGGCGCTGAGCCTGCTGGGGCTCGGCATGATGGCGAAGGACGGCGCGCTGGTCCTTCTTTCCATCGCCATGCTCGGCGGCTTGGCCTTTCTGGCCACCCGCCTCTGGATGTGAGGCGCGGGCTCGACGCCATCGCGTGGCTAGGCGAAACTGTGCCGAACCTGAACTCGGCTCATGCGCCCCATAGCCTGTAGCGCGCCAACCGGCTTCTATGCTTTGAAACCACGGGATGCCCAGCATGTTGGAGCTACGCCACCTGAAAACCCTTCATGCGCTGCGCGAGACTGATAGCCTGGTCGAGGCCGCGGAACGCCTGCACCTGACGCAATCGGCGCTGTCGCACCAGTTCAAGGAACTGGAAGAGCGCCTCGGGCTGCAGCTCTTCGTGCGCAAGACCCGCCCCGTGCGCTTTACCAGTGCGGGCTTGCGCCTCCTGCAACTGGCCGACGCCCTGCTGCCGCAGCTACGCAGTGCCGAGCGCGATCTAGCCCGGTTGGCGGGCGGCACGGCGGGGCGGCTGCACATGGCGATCGAATGCCACAGCTGCTTTCAGTGGTTGATGCCAACCATCGACCAGTTCCGCGACGCCTGGCCCGAAGTCGAACTGGACCTGGCCTCGGGCTTTTCCTTTGCCCCTCTGCCTGCGTTGGCCCGGGGCGATCTCGATCTGGTCGTCACCTCGGACCCCGTCGAACTCCCGGGGATCGCTTACGTGCCGCTGTTCACGTACGAAGCCTTGCTTGCGGTTGCCAACCAACACCCACTGGCGACACGGCCCTTCGTGCGCGCCGAAGACCTGGCGAGCGAGACGCTCATTACCTACCCCGTCGAACGCGACCGGCTGGACATCTTTACCCGCTTCCTCGAACCGGAGGACATCGAACCGGCGCAGGTACGCACGTCCGAACTGACGGTCATGATGATGCAGCTGGTGGCCTCAGGCCGCGGCGTTTGCAGCCTGCCGAACTGGGCACTGCACGAGTACAGCGCCCGCGGCTACGTGACCGCCAAGCGGCTCGGGGAAAAGGGCCTGTTCGCCACGCTCCATGCCGGCATTCGGGCCGACATGCTCGATTCCCCTTTCATGCGCGACTTCCTGCTGACCGCCAAGGACACGTCCTTCGCCACGCTCGAAGGTGTAAGTGCCGCCTCGAAGCCTCGCTAGCCGTCCGCTTGCCGATACGGCAGCGCGTCACGGGCCGCTTCGGCGTAGCGCAACACGCCGGCCCGCTCCTGATCGAGAAAGTCCGCCACCGCTGCGCGCAGGCCCGGATGCACGAGGTAATGCCACGATCGCGTGATCACCGGCTCGAAACCGCGGATCAGCTTGTGCTCGCCTTGCGCACCCGCATCGAAACGGGACAGGCCTGCCGCGATCGCGTGGTCGATGCCCTGGTAGAAACAGGTTTCGAAATGCAGCCGGTCGAATTCCGCCAGGCACCCCCAGTAACGCCCATATAGCCCACCGGCATCGACCAAGCAGAACGCCATGGCCACCGGGCGGCCGCCCTGCCGTGCCAGCACCACCGAAATCGCCTCAGGCATGCGCTCGGCCAGTAGGCTAAAGAAAGCGCGCGTCAGGTACGGCGCCTGCCCGCGGACGTGGTAGGTGTTGGCGTAGCAGGCATAGACGAAATCCCACTCCGCCTCGCTGAGCTGACGGCCTTCGCGCCGCTCGAAATCGATCCCCTGCCCCGCCACCTGCTCGCGCTCCTTGCGCAGTTGCTTGCGCTTGCGCGATGTCAGCCCATCGAGAAAATCCTGGAAGTCGCGATAGCCACGGTTGTGCCAGTGGAACTGACAGCCGATGCGCTCCAGCCAGCCCTCTCGCCCGCGCATGACATCGTCGGCTTCGGGCTCGGTGAAGTTGATGTGCAGGCTCGACTGGCCCTGCCCGGCGAGCCCGGCGACGAGCCGGTCGATCAGCAGCCCCGCTGCCTCGGGATCACCCAGCAGCCGAGCACCGGTCACGGGCGAGAACGGCACGGCGCAGAGCAGCTTGGGGTAGTACTCGATGCCGGCACGATGGCAGGCGTCGGCCCACGCCCAGTCGAACACGTACTCGCCGCTGGAATGCGTTTTGCGATACAGCGGCATCGCCGCGATCAGGCCGCCCTGCTCGCTGTGCAGGAGGGCATGCCGCGCCTGCCAGCCACTGCGCCCACCCACGCTGCCACTGTCCTCCAGAACGCTAAGAAAGGCGTGGCGCAGGAACGGCTGCGGTTCAGGGCCAAGCAAAGCGTCCCAGTGATTGGGATCGAGGTCGGCAAGGCGGGAAAGCGTCTGGATAGGCATGTGCATCAGTCTGGCCCGTAAGCCAGGCGAAAAAAAGCCCCGTCGAAACGGGGCTTAGTGGAGCATCAGCGGAGAAGTGAAGCGTTAGAACACGTACTGCGCGCGGAACACAACGCCGTCGCCATCGTCGTCGCCGTTGGCGTTCTCGGCATTGTCTACCTTGGCTTTGACGTAGTAGCCGCTGAGTTTGACGTTCTCGTTGGCGTACCAGTTCACACCGAGGTTGTGGACCTTGCCTTCAACGTCGTTGGTCGCAACCAGGCCGACCGAGTCGTCTTCAGCTTCGATATGGTCGTAGCGATAGAACACTTCCCAAGCGCCGATCTGCTTGTTGGACGGCTTGAGCTGATCGAAGCGCCCCAGCTTGTAACCACGAGCTTCGCCAGTGAGGGTGTAGGCGACCTGAGCGTAGTAACCCTTGGCCTCGACATCCTCATAAGCAGCCGAGTCGGCGTCCATTTCGCGAGTGATGTACTCGCCCTGAACGGACAGCGGACCCATCGCCCAGGCCGCTTCCAGGCCAATAGCGGTATCGTCGCCGTACGAACCGGCCGGTGCGTTGTTTGCGCCACCCAGCAGCAGGCGGTTGCCGTTGGTGCCGGCATCGTTACCACCAGCAGTGCTCACGCCACGCATGCCAAGGCGGCTGCGGATGCGACCGTCAACGGCGGTGTCATCGAGGCTGCGCTGAGCGAAGTTCAAACCCAAGTGCAAAACGTTGCCAGATTCGTGCATCGGGGCGAATACGGCACGAGCGTTGAACTGCTTGACGCTGTCGCCGTCAACGTCGTTTTGGTCCTTGGCGTGCAGGCCCAGCGAGCCGTACAGGGAGTCGCCAGCAGTACCGTTGACCTGAATGCCCAGGCCGTTCTGATGGCCGTTGGCCCAGTCGATCAGATCGTAGGCAGCGTTACGTTCTTGGGCTGTCACCCACTTGGAGCTGGTGGCTTTTTCCAAGCCGAAGTCGGGATCGAAACGACCCATTTTGATGTTGACCGGGCTGAAGCCCGAGTACTGGATGGATGCTTCATCCCAGTAACCGTCTTCGCTGCTGCCGGCGTTGTGGGCGAAGTCATAGTTGAACTGGTATTTCCAATCTTCGAAGGCCACACCGCCGATTTCGAGGAACGCACGACGGAAGTATGCAGCGTCAGCGCTGTCGCCGTTTACGGTGTAGAAGCCATCGAATTGGCTGTAGTCAGCTTGCAGGCGGCCACCGATTTTGAAGCTGAACTGCTTATCCGTCGTGGCGACTTCCAGGCCACCCTTGGTCTTGACTACGATGTCGGCGCCGTCAGTGGTGACGGTACCGGCGAAAGCCTGGGCGGAAACGGCCAGAGCGAGGGCGCTGGCGGCGAAACCGGCGAAGTGCTTACGGATCATCGAAAATTCCCCTTTTGGTTTAGCGTTGGAAAACACACAGCTCATGGCTCTTTGTGTTGCCGGCATCTTCGCCAGGGCATGTGTCAGCCAAGTGGCTGTTAGATAAAGCTTTCATGACAGGGGGAACTAAAAAATCCGTGCTTTATCGCCAGCCAATCTGACCATCCACGCTTACCGCAAACCACTGCGCACAAAAAAGGGCGGACCGAAGCCCACCCTTTTCTGATCGCTTGAGCGTTGCAATCAGCGCTTGCGCAGAATCACGCTGCCGATGGAATAACCCGCGCCGAACGAGCTGAGCACGCCCAGGCTGCCCGCTGGCAGGTCGTCCTGGTGCTTGTGAAAGGCAATCACCGAGCCGGCCGAGCTGGTGTTGGCATAGGTGTCGAGAATGACGGGCGCTTCTTCCGGGCTGGCGTCGCGGCCGAGCAGCTTGCGTACGATCAACAGGTTCATGTTCAGGTTCGCCTGGTGCAACCAGAAGCGCTTGACCTGCTCCACTTCAAGGCCGTTTGCCTGCAGGTGCTCGCCAATCAGCTCGGCTACCATCGGGCAGACTTCCTTGAACACCTTGCGACCTTCCTGGACGAACAGCTTGTCCGGATTGGTCATGTATTCCTCGGCGGTGCGGTTGAGGAAGCCGAAATTGTTGCGGATATTGTTGGAAAACTCGGTTGCCAGCTTGGTGCTGACCACGTCCCACTGATACGGCGAGGTGGCCAAATCGGCACGCTCGATGACCACCGCCGTGCAGGCGTCACCAAAAATGAAGTGGCTGTCGCGGTCACGGAAATTCATGTGCCCGGTGCAGATCTCCGGGTTGACCATCAGCACCGCCCTTGCCTGGCCGAGCTGGACCGAATTGGCTGCGTTCTGAATGCCAAAGGTGGCCGACGAGCAGGCAACGTTCATGTCGAAGCCGAAGCCTTTAATGCCCAGCGCCGCCTGCACTTCGATAGCGACCGCCGGATAAGCGCGCTGAAGGTTGGAGCAGGCGACAATCACGCCATCAATGTCGGCAGCCGTCTTGCCGGCGCGCTCGAGCGCCTGCTCGGCTGCCTTG
Source organism: Stutzerimonas chloritidismutans (assembly GCF_051486945.1). Taxonomy (GTDB): domain Bacteria; phylum Pseudomonadota; class Gammaproteobacteria; order Pseudomonadales; family Pseudomonadaceae; genus Stutzerimonas; species Stutzerimonas chloritidismutans_B. The sequence continues at coordinate 1,316,123 of NZ_JAHVDX010000001.1, forward strand.
ACCGACATTTCGCACAGGATTGACCACTGATCGTTGCTGCGCTCGGGGATGCGCGGAACCATGCGGTCCGGATCGAGGATGCCGGCCTTGTCAGTGACGAAGCGGCTTTTGATTCCCGAGGCTTTTTCGATGAAAGCCGAGCTCGACTCGGGCATCGGTTGGACGTCGCCGGCTTCGATGGCGTCGGCGTGCTCGGTGTTGAAGCGGCGGGCGTAGGTATTGAAGGACTCAACCAGCTCGTCATTGGAAATGCTATGGGCAGGGGTATAAAGGCCGGTACCGCTGATGACGACGTTATGCACAGTCGTTCCTCTCGAAAATGGGCGGATCGTTATAGGGCGCGGGAACAGAGCGAAGCCAGCGTGCGCCATGGCCCGCCGTGCCTGTTTATGGCGGCTATTGTGCACGAAAAGCTAACAGAATCTGCAGCCCTGCGCTGAAAACCCAACACGCGCAACAGTATGCGATGGCGCGTCGCGAAGGCACGGCTCTGCTGCGTTTCCGGTATTCTTGGCCGCCCCGCAGCCCGCCAGGATTCCCCGATGAGAGAGCCACTCGCCGAACTGATCCGCCTGATCAGCTCCGGCTGCCTGGGCGATGCCGATATCGAGCGCATCGCCGACGAAGCCGCGCAAGCCTATGCCGACCCGGACGCCTTCCTGCAGGCCAACCCGGATATCAACTATGACGACGACTTCCCTATCCCGCTTGGCGAGTGGGTCGTAGTTGGCAGCCTACCGGACACCGTGCTGTTTCAGGCCGATGACTACCAGGCGTTGTTCGAGCAAATCGTCGGCTCCTTTGGCCCGGGCGTCGATTTCGTGCTCAAGCCCAAGCAGCTCGCCAAGACCGAGCCGCTCAAGGCGTTGAACCGCATCCAGACCCAGCTCGGCAGCCTTTATCCGGAGAAGGGCGGCTATGTGTTGGTCGATTTCAGCGAGCCGCTGGATGACGCGCTGCAGGCCGTGCTCGTCTACAGCTGCGATGTCGAACGGGTCATGGCGCTGGCGGTTGAGGTGGGCATCTACGCCGCACCGGCCCTCGACGCGCTCAAGGCGCAAGGCGAGGCCTGAACCTCAGCGGCGGCGCAGCGGTGCGAGCAGCGCGGACAGCCCGTTGTGGTCGATCTCATGCATCAGTGCCAGCAACTGGCCAAGCTCGCCGGGCGGGAAGCCGACCCGCGCGAACCAATTGAGGTAGTGCCCTGGCAGGTCGGCGATCGGCCGACCCTTGTACTTGCCGTAAGGCATCGTCTGGGTCACCAGGCGTTCGAGGGCTTCGGGCTTCATGTCAGCGGTCACAGTGAACGGGTCGGCGATACTGCCATAGCCCAGTGGTGTGCTGCAGGACATTCGCCCCGGCTATCGGTCGGATAGAAAAGCCGTCGCCCGAGCGGGCGTGCCGCTTCGGCACAATGGCGGCGTTTCGCCGTATTCGAACCGAGGACCATGACATGACGGATCAACCCACTACCCGCCCCGAGCTGGACGACGCCGCGCTCGCGTTTGCCGAGCAAGTATTCGAAAGCACCCGCAAGGGTGATGCCGCGCGGCTGGCCGATCTGCTGGGCCGGGGCTTGCCGGCGAACATCCGCAACCACAATGGCGATAGCCTGCTGATGCTGGCCAGCTACCACGGCCACCTGGACGCCACGCGCGTGCTGCTCGAGCACGGCGCCGATCCGCACCTAAGTAACGATAAGGGCCAGAGCCCGCTCGCAGGCGCTGCGTTCAAAGGCAACCTGGACATGGTGCGGTTGCTGCTGGACCACGGCGCCGACGTCGAGAGCCCGTCTCCGGATGGCAAGACAGCCTTGATGATGGCCGCCATGTTCAACCGTCGCGACATCGTTGAACTGCTTCTTGAGCGCGGCGCCGATCCGCGACGCACCGACGCCAATGGCGTGAGCGCACTAGCCGCAGCCCAAGCCATGGGCGCCCAGGACACACCCCGGCTGCTGGCCGATGCGCTGGCCGTCCAGGGTTGATGCACGAGCCCATGACCGCAGTAGCTTAGGGGCATTATTCAGCGCATGAATCGACACACGGACGCGCCGCATCGATAATCGCGCCTTTCGCGAACCCGGTCGCACCGTCGACCGCGCTGAAGGATCGACATGCGTACAACCATCCTGGCCTTGTTTCTACTGCTGACCAGCGCACCGGGGTTGGCCGACGATCGCCCGCTGCGGTTCTCGGTCAGCGACAGTTCCACCATGCCAATGGTGGAACTGTCCGAGGGGAAGGTCATCAACGGCATTCTCCACGACCTGCATCGGCGAATTGCAGCGCACGTCGGCCGCACGGCCGAGCAACTTGTGATGTCACGGTCGCGCATCCAGCCACTGCTGGCTGAAGGCCTGGTCGATGTCAGCTGCTACATGAACCCCGCCTGGCTCGACCAGTCGCACGCGAGCTATCGCTGGAGTGTGCCCTTCATGACCCAACACTCATTGCTCGTCGCCCTTGAGGACGTTCCCGCCACTGCCCTGGCGCAGCTGCAGGGCGAGCGCATCGGCACGGTACTCGGGTTCGACTACCCCGATGCGGAGGCCTTGTTTCGAGACGGCGTTTTGCAGCGCGACGACGCACGAACCGAAGCCCAGGTGCTAGCCAAGCTCGCCGCCGGGCGTGACCGCTACGCCTTGAGCACACGCAGCGCACTGGATTGGTACAACCGGAACCACCCTGACCAGCCGATCAAGGCTGTCGAGCAGCTGAGCGACTATGCCATCCATTGCATCGTGCGCGACGAGCCCGACGTGCCGGCCGAGGCGATACTCGCCGCGCTGCGACAGATGCAGCAGGCCGGCGAGTTCGATACTCTCCTCGCCCGCTACCACTAGCCGGCGTGCATATCGACGATCATCGGCCCGGTGAGAACTTCACGCCGCGCCCGCTGCCTATCGTGTTCGCCCCGATCGCACCCTCAGGCACCCCGTCCCCAGGACGCTGGCGTGCCACGTCACCACTCCGCTGAGGCATCCATGATCCGAGATGACACTGGCAGGCCGGTATTGTCGGCCCGCGCGATTTTGCTGATCGAACTGGCACTGGCCATGGGCGGGTTCGCCATCGGGACCGGCGAGTTCGCCATCATGGGCCTGATGCCGAACGTTGCGCAGGGGCTGGGCATCAGCGAGCCGCAGGTCGGCCATGTCATCAGCACTTACGCGTTGGGTGTCGTGGTCGGCGCGCCGCTGCTGGCGATCCTCGGCTCACGACTGTTCCGCCGTCACCTGCTGCTTCTGCTGATGGGCTTTTTCGCGCTGGGCAACTTCGCCAGCGCCATGGCGCCGGACTACCACACGCTGATGCTGTTCCGCTTCATCGCCGGGCTGCCGCATGGCGCCTATTTTGGCGTCGCCATGCTCGTGGCCGCTTCCATGGTGCCGGCCGACCAGCGCGCCAAGGCCGTTAGCCGCGTACTGGCTGGCCTGACCATCGCCATGCTGATCGGCAACCCCACCGCGACCTGGCTCGGCCAAAGCCTGAGCTGGCGCTGGGCATTCGCGCTGGTCGGCCTGATCGCCCTACTGACCGTTCTGCTGGTGGCCATCCTCCTACCGCTCGATCGCAGCGAACCGCGCAACAACCCCATGCGCGAGCTGCGCGATTTCAACCGCAAGCCCGTCTGGCTCGCGTTAGCCATCAGCTCGATCGGCTTTGCGGGGATGTTCTGCGTGTTCAGCTACCTGGCGCCGACCATGCTTGAGGTCACGGGCGTGGGCGAGAACTGGATCCCGGTAGGCCTAGCCGCGTTCGGCATGGGTGGAATCGTCGGCAACATTATTGGCGGCAGGCTGTTTGACAAGCTGGGGTTCAAAGCCGTCGCCTGGCTTTTGCTATGGAGCATTCTGGTCCTGCTGGTATTCCCTTTCGCCGCTAATTCACTGTGGACAATCCTTCCAGCCGCGTTTGCGGTTGGCACCATGGTGTCACTCGGCCCGCCCCTGCAGACCCATCTGATGGACGTGGCCGGGGAGGCCCAGACGCTTGGCGCCGCATCCAATCATTCAGCTTTCAATGTGGCCAACGCCCTTGGCCCCTGGCTCGGCGGCCTGGCAATCAGCGCCGGCCTGGGATGGACCTCGACCGGCTATATCGGCGCAGCGACCGGCGCGGTCGGGTTGCTGGTGTTCTGGTGGGCCTGGACGGCGCGTGAGCCGGCGGATGATGCGCCGAATGCCGTCGCTGCCTGCGACTGAGGGCGCAGCGACGGCCTGACAGCCCAAGTGTCGTACTTCGCCCCGGTGGCGTAGCAGAGACTGGACGATTGCAATCTGCGGTAAAGACTTGCTCGCGCCGCCCGCTTGCATCGTGGTCGGCCGGGTCGCTCAATGTCGCCGGTGTGAACAAGGAAGCAGGACTCATGTCACGATTCTTCCGTAGCCGGGCGCGTCTGTTCGCCGCGAGCTGCGTCGCCCTGATCCTGGCTGCGCTGCCCGTGGGCTGCTCGCTGCTCGAACAGAAGGAGCGCGAACTGGTATTTCGCATCGAGCCGGGCACGGCGCGCTGGTTCAGCGGCTTGCCCAGCGGCGTCGAGGAACTGGAGCTGACGGCGCCAGCCTTCGGCGACGACCAGAGCATCCATGCCTGGTGGTGGCCGGCCGAGCAGGCCGACGCCCCTGCCCTTTTGTACCTGCACGGGTCGCGCTGGAACCTCACCGGCCATCTGTTTCGCCTCGAGCAGATTCGTTCGCTGGGCTTCGCGGTGCTGGCGATCGACTACCGGGGCTTCGGCAAGAGCCTGGGCGGTTTACCCTCCGAGGCCACGGTGTACGAGGACGCCCGCATCGCTTGGACTGAGCTCAAGAAGCGCCAGCCTGACGCGCGCAAGCGGCTCATCTACGGCCACTCGCTCGGTGGCGCCGTAGCCGTCGACCTCGCGACCGAGCTGAGCAAAACCGAGGATGCCGACGGGGCCCGCGCACTGATCATCGAATCGACGTTCACCAACCTCGGCGACATCGCCACCGAAGTCGCCGACACGCCCTGGCCGGTGCGCTGGCTGGTGTCGCAACGCTTCGATTCCATCGACAAAATCGGCCAGGTACGGATGCCGGTGCTGATCGTCCACGGCACCGCGGACCCTTACGTGCCGGCGCGCTTCAGCGAGGCCTTGTTCGAAGCGGCCAAGCCGCCGAAACGCCTGCTACTGATCGAAGGCGGCACGCACAATAACAGCATGCGCATCGGCCGTCGCGAATACCGGCAGGCGCTGGACGAGCTGCTCGAGGCACCGACCGACAGGGCCGGCTGAAGGCACCGGCGCCGCATCAGGGCTGCGCGGGAGCGAAGCGAGCCGTGCTAGGCCAGGGGTTTCGACCGGACTCGATCCATTCCAGGCTGGCCTGCCAGAAACTGTCGCGGTAGCGCTCACGGAACAGATCGAAGTGCCCGACCTGCGCCTGGCCGAGCATCGCTGGGGTGAGACGAGCATGCTCGCGCGGGCTGTTTCGGTAGTAGTGCAAGCCGCGCTCGATGGCCGGCAGCGTGCCGTACTCATCGTCACTCAAGCTCACTGCCAGCATCGGAGCACGCACGGCAGCGAAGCGGCGAAGCACCTCTTCCCGCTCGTGCGCCGGATAACTCTGTTCGAGCCGGGCGCGCCGAAACGCCCATTCCCAAGCGACCCCCGCAGGCAGGTCTTCCAGCCAGCCAAGGCGACGCCCGGGAAAGTAGCCCCACAGCGCCGTGATGGCTGGCATGCACAGGTGCCATCGGACGAACATCCGCAAGCGGTGCTGCCTCGCGTAATCGCGCCAGTAGGCGTACTGGGCGCCGACGCTCAGGTAGCGGTCTACGCCGGTGGCCGCCTCGGCGAACCCCGGCAGGAAGCCGCCGATGCTATGCCCGACCGCCACCAGAGGGCCGGCCGGTTCACGCTCACGCATCCAACGCACCGCCGCGTCGAAGTCCAGCTCGCCCCAGTCCCGCCAGCGAATTTGCGCACCGCGCAGGCTGGCCGGCCGCGAGCCGCCGATGCCTCGGTAGTCATAGGTCAGTACCCGGTAGCCTTGCTCGCAGAGGAAGGTCGCGTACCGAGCGTAGTACCGCGCCAGCACGCCTGTCGCGCAGCTCAGGATGACCGCCCCGCGGGCCGGACGGGGCGGCGCCCAGCAGCATGCTGCAAGCGGATAGCCGTCTCGACAGACGAGTGTGACGGACTCGGGCATGGTTCACCGTGCAGGGGAATCGTCTGCCCACCATGCCTTCGGCCGCTGCGTTTGGCCAGCCTGGGATCGTCATGGGGTCACCCAGGCGTCGTCGGCGCGCAGCCCGCTTGCTAAGCTCGGGCGCCTTGGCGGCATTTCCTGCGCGGCCGCCGCGCCGTGCAACCATTTGGAGTCCTCATGCAGAGCGACCAGCTGATCGTATTCGTCCTCCTGGCCGCGACCCTCGGGCTGTTCATCTGGAACCGCTGGCGCTACGACATCGTCGCGCTCGGTGCCCTGCTGGCCGCAACCTTGCTGGGCGTCGTACCCGTCGAGGAGGCATTCATGGGCCTTGGGCATCCGGCGGTGATCACTGTCGCCGCGGTGCTGGTACTCAGCCGCGGGTTGCTCAATGCCGGCGTGGTCGATGCCATGGCGCGGCACCTGACCGGCGTCGGCGAGCGCGCTTGGGTACAGGTGCTGACGCTGACGGGGCTCGTCGCGCTCTGCTCGGGCTTCATGAACAACGTCGGCGCGCTCGCGCTGTTCATGCCCGTTGCCGTATGGATGGCCCACCAGGGAGGCCGCTCGCCCTCGTTCCTGTTGATGCCGCTGGCGTTCGGTTCGTTGCTGGGGGGCACGCTGACACTGATCGGCACGCCGCCGAACATCATCGTCGCGGGCTACCGCCGCGACGTCGCCGAGGCGCCGTTCGGGATGTTCGACTTCCTCCCAGTGGGCTTGGCCATCACCCTCGCCGGCGTCCTGTTCATCGGCCTGTTATGGCGGCTGACGCCGCGTCGCGAGCGCGCCGATGAGGGGCAACTGTTCGAGATCAATGCCTACCTCACCGAACTGAAGCTGCCCGAAGGCAGCAAGTTCATTGGCCGCACCTTGCATGACCTCATGACCGCCAGCGGCGAGGACGATGTGCTGGTCACCGCACTGGTGCGCGAAACCCGGCAGATCGGCATGCCCTCGATGTATGAGGTCCTGCGCGACGGCGACATCCTGCTCGTCGAGACCGACTCGGACAGCCTCAAGGCCTTCATCGACTCCACCAAGCTGGAGCTGGCGGCCGATGCGGATGGCAAGGAAGAGGCGCGCGAGCTGGCGCGCGAACGCAAGAATGCGCAGAAGAACGGCGAAGACGCACCCGCCGAGTCGGATGGAAAGTCGAAGGAGCGCGCCCTCGCTGAAGCCATCATCACGCCGCAGTCCTCCCTCGTGGGAACCACCGCGACGGGCATGGCGCTGCGTGAGCGGCACGGGGTGAACATCCTCGCCGTGGCGCGCCAGGGGCAACGCCTGAATCAGCGCCTGAGCCGGATCCGTTTCGCCGCCGGTGACATCCTCTTGGTGCAGGCTCGCGAAGACCAATTGCAAACGACCCTGAATGCCCTTGGCTGCCTGCCCCTGGCCTCGCGCGGGCTGCGCATTACCGCGCCACGTAAGGTCGTGCTGGCGAGCAGCCTGTTCGCCGCAGCGTTGCTGCTGATCGCCTTCGGCGTGCTGCCAGCGGCGGTTGCTCTGGTGTCCGGTGCCCTGGTGATGGTGCTGGTCGGGCTGGTGCCGCCGGGCGATATCTACAAAAGCATCGACATGTCCATCATCGTGCTGATTGCGGCGATGCTGCCGATTGGTGAGGCGCTCGAGAGCAGCGGCGGCTCGCGGGTGATCGCGGACGGCTTGCTCGCGCTCGGCCAGTCCGCTCCACCCGCGGCCACGGTGGCGATTCTCATGGGTGGCGTGATGCTGCTGTCGAACGTAGTCAACAATGCCGCCGCGGCGGTGTTGGCCGCGCCGGTCGCGATCAGCCTGTCACGCGGCATGGACGCCTCTGCTGACCCGCTGCTGATGGCGGTCGCGATCGGCGCGTCCTGCGCGTTCCTCACGCCGATCGGCCACCAGTCCAACACGCTGGTCATGGCGCCGGGGGGCTACCGATTCGGCGACTACTGGCGGCTCGGGCTGCCGCTGTCGATCCTGGTCATTCTGGTCGCGGTGCCGGCCATCCTCTGGATCTGGCCGCTCTAGCCGGTCATCTCCGGCGATCAGGCCGAAGAAACTGTTCAGGCTCGGCAATGCCCATAGTGAAGGGATGCATAGCCCCTGGAGCCGCCCCGACGCGCCCTCATTCGTCCAGTAACCGAGAAGGCCTGCCGATCAGTGAGTCAACCAGAAGCAGAACAGCTCAGGCGTTACGCCCGCGCGCTTGAAGACGAGGTCGCTCAGCTGCGTGCGCAGCTTGGCACCGCGCCGGTCGATGCCAGCCTGACCACCGAAGGCTCGCCCACCGACCAGTCGCATTACCGCACCCTGCTGGGCGCCATCGACACTGGGTTCTGCATCGTCCAGATGCGCTTCGACGCCAACAACCGCGCCGTGGATTACCGCATCGTCGAGGGCAATGCCGCCTTCGAGCGGCTGACCGGCCTGTATGGCTCGCAAGGCAAATGGGTCAGTGAGATTGCCCCGGATCTCGAACGGCACTGGTTCGACACCTATGGTCGCGTCGCCTTGACCGGAGTGGCCGAGCGCTTCGAGAACGCCGCAGTCCCCTTCGGCCGCTGGTACGACGTGCAGGCCCTACGGATCGGTGCCCCCGGCGAGCACCGGGTGGCGATCCTGTTCAACGACATCTCCGACCGCCGCCGCGCCGAGCTCGCGCTGGCGCGCAGCGAGTCCCACTGGCGCGGCCTGTTCGAGAACCTTGAGGAAGGGCTGGTACTTGGCGAGGTGATCCGCGACGCCGAGGGCCGCGTGATCGACCTGCGCTACCTGCATGTCAACGCCGCCTGGGGCGAAATCGTCGAGATAGACCCGGCCCTGGCCAGGTTGCGGACCTACCGCCAGTTGTTCGACAGCGACCCGCACTGGATCGAGGAAACGGCGGCGGTGGTCGACACCGGCATTCCGGCGACCTTTTCGCGGGTGATCGGCAGCCGCGGACGCTGGTACGAAGGGCGCACCCACCGGTTCGAGGACGACAAATTCTCCACCCTGTTCCGCGAGGTCACCGACAGCCACGAAGCCGAGGGCCGCCGCAACGGCCTGCTGGAACTGAGCGATCGGCTGCGCGACATGCAGGACATCGCCGAAATGGCAGCAACCACTGCCGAGATTCTCGGACGCACGCTGCAGGCCAGCCGAGCCGGCTATGGCGTGGTCGATGCCGACCGCCTGACCTTGATGGTAGATGGCGACTGGACCGTGCCGGGCACTGCCAGCGCGGCCGGGCAGCACTACCTGCCCGACTCTGGCACGCATATTCACGAACTACGCCGCCCTCGAAGCCGCAGATGGGCCCTCGGGGTTGAGGGTGCTGGAGTCTGACGCGCGGGTCGACCTGCTGGTCAGCGATGTCGGCCTGCCGGGCGGGATGAACGGCCGGCAGATGGCCGACGCCGCGCGTGTCGCCCGGCCAGATCTGAAGGTCCTCTTCATCACGGGGTATGCCGATACCAGCATCGTTGGCGACGGGCACCTCGCGGAGAACATGCACGTCATGACCAAGCCGTTCGTGATGGACGAACTGGCCGTGCGGATTCAGGACCTGATTCGCGGCGGGTAAGCTGTTGCCTAAGTCACCGGAGGTCGTCGAGCTCCTTTAACAAGGCTGCATGAAACACCTCAGGCGCCTCGACCTGCGGCGAATGACCGAGCTCGGGAAATGGCACCAATGTCGCCCGCGGGATGCGCGCCGCGGCCTGCCGGCCCAGCTCCGGATAGTTGCCCAGGCGTTCGGCCACCGCCTCCGGGGCACGGTTGGCACCGGGGGCCGTGCGGTCCTTCCCGCCGATCAACAGCAGCGTGGGTACGCTCAACCGATCGAATTCGTGGACCACAGGCTGCGTGAACACCATTTCGGACGTCTGCGCCTGATTCCAGGCCACGATCTCCTTGCCCTCGCCTGCGTACATCCCGGCCAGCATGGTTACCCAGCGGTCGTACTCCGACTTCCAATCCCCGTTGTAGTAGAACTTGCGTTGGTACGCCTTGATCTTCTCGAAATCGGTCTTTAACTCGCCCTGGTAGAGCTGATCGATGTCAGCGTAAGGCACACCTTCGGCCTGCCAGTCTTCCAGTCCGATGGGGTTGACCAGAACGAGCTGCTCGACGACCTGCGGATAATTGAGCGCCACTCGCGAAGCAAGCATGCCGCCCATTGAATGGCCGACCAGAGTGACCCGCTCCAGGTCCAGCGACTGCAACAGGGCACGCGTGTTGTGCGCCAGCTGGGCGAAACTGAATTGGTAGCCGCGTGGTTTGGTCGAGCTGCAGAAGCCGACCTGGTCCGGTGCAATGACGCGGTAGCCTGCCTCACTCAGCACCCGGATGCTCTGTTCCCAGGTCGCGGCGCAGAAGTTCTTTCCGTGAAGCAGCACCAGCGTACGGCCATTCGCCTGGCCTTTCGGCTTGACGTCCAGGTAACCCATCGACAGCTCTTTCTGTTGGGATGAAAACTCGAAACGTTGAATCGGGAAGGGATAGTCGAAGCCTTGAAGTTGCGGCCCAAACGTTGGCTGCTGTTGGGCATTGAGCGGTGTAGCGATCGCAATTGCAGTGGCGAACGACACGGCAACAAAGGTTTTCTTCACGAGTGGCTCCTGTTCAGCGGCGCATTGGCCGAGGGTTGCAAGAGGCGTCGTGCTAGCCGCTCGTGCCACGCATGACAGGCCGCGGGAGGCTCAAGCACAACGGTTACCGCTCACCTTAGTGGGGCAACCGTTGTGCTTAGCTCCGTGATTGGGTTCGTGAATATGTATCGACGTGATTCAGCCGCCCACCCTCAGGGTGCGTCGACTGGCTGAATGTCGAAACCGACCCTGTTGTCCGCGCTGATGCGGTAATGCAACGTCTGCCCCGGCTCGACCTTCGCTGCGCGCTCGCGCAGGAGGTTGCCCATGCCGCAGAGGGTGTCGTCCTCGGGATCGGATTCAATGCTGACGATGCGCATACCCGCCGGGACCTGCAGGCGCACCTGTTCGCCTACATGGATGCGCGCCGCGATCTTGCGATCGATCATCACCGCGACATAACAGCCACCGCCGCGCAGCCCCAGGTCACGGGTCACTACCACCTCGCCACCGTTCTCGACAGGCGCTTGATAGCCGCGCAGGCGGTCTTCCGGAACGGGATTGATCTCTTCCGGGTCGGCTTGCCAAGACGAGCAGCCAGCCAGGGCCAGCAGAATCAGGACGGTGAATATCGAGCGCATGTGGCGGTCTCCGGGCGATAAGCGAAGCGGTCATCTTATGACAGGTTTCGCGGCCGTCCGTGCGTCGCCTGTTATGCCAGGTGCATTTTCACAGCTGGTGGTGGCTACCCGGATAGGGGCGCTCTTCTTCAACGGCGCCACTGCGATCGAGCACTGCTACCGTAGCCGTCCGGCCGGCCATGAAACGGTCGAGTTCGTTAAGCATTTCATCCTTGGTAAGGGTGCGCAGGATGGTTTCGCTCGATTGCTGATCGACCAATTCCCACCCCATCGGGGTGGGCTGAGCCTGATAGGTTTCCATGAATGCCTCCTTGATGGGCTGACCGACGTAACGCTTGCCGGCGACTCAATCGGGGGAGCGTTGACCGCGATTTTCGCTCGGGCCGTCCAGCTCGCTGTCATCGAAATCAGGATCCTCACCAGGCTCCTTTTCACCGGCGTCGGTCATAGTGACATCAGGCAGGTCCTGTGCGGCTTGGTCCTCGTTTGGCTCCGGTTCGATGCTCATCGAGACCTCACTATTTATCGGGTGGGTTCGCGATATTGGAGCGGCCTGGTCAACGCGATGTTCACTGCTCCTGATGGGAGGCGACCACCTGTGAAGTTGCGATTGCAGCAGCCCCCCGACTCCACCACACTGCCGCCATTCCCCACCGCACCGGAGCCGACCCCATGCCTGCCACCGAATATTTCTCGCGCGAGACCATTCTCGCTCACCCGGATGCACTGGATTGCACGATCTACCGAGCGCATGAAACCGACCCGGACGGCGAAGAGCGCGACATGGGCGACGCCCGCGTAATCATCAACGGCCAATTCGAAGCGCCACAGGAATGGGACGCCAAGCAACGTGCCGACTATTTCGATGGCATGCCTGAAGACGCGTTTTTCACAGCCGTATTCGCCAGCGAAGCAGGGTCCGATTCGAAGGGTTATTTCACCGTCGAGGCGGACGACTACGCGGCGGTCACCGAGCATGACGGCACCATTGCCATGTTCTACGTCTGCGAACGCTTGGACGATGGCAGCTATGTGCTGTTGCGCGAAGAGGACGATGGCGAGGACTGATCCACCCGCGGCGCCGAACCGGCACCGCTCCTGGCGGGTCTGCTGTAGGGCAGGCCCGTCGTCCTCCGGAGCCTGATGCCCCTTCGCCACGCCACGAGGAGTCGCATGAACCCTGTGCAACGTCGCTGGCAAACACCGGTTTCCCGCATGAAGGCGGTCGCCGGCCTCCTGCTGCTGCTCGCCGCCCTGCTCTACGTCATCGCGACCGCGCTGGAACACCGCCATCCAGGGTGGGGTTACCTCGCCTCCTTTGCCGAGGCGGCGATGGTCGGTGCGATCGCCGACTGGTTCGCTGTCACTGCCCTCTTCCGGCACCCGTTGGGCCTGCCTATTCCCCATACGGCCATCATTCCACGCAGCAAGGCGCGCATCGGGCAGAACCTGTCCGCCTTTATCACCACGCATTTCCTTTCCACGCCGCTGGTGCTGGCCAAACTCGAAGCGCTGGATATCGGCGGGCGCCTCGCCGGCTGGTTGCGCCACCCGAATAACGCCGCCGCGGTAGGCCGGCAGCTCACCGCCGTAGCCCGCTTCGGCGCCGAGTCGTTGCACGACGAGCGCGTGCAGGGCTTCGTCCAGGCCAAACTGATCGACCGCGTGCGCAAGATCGACCTCGCCCCCGTGTGCGGCCAGATTCTGGAGATGCTCACTCGCCAGGGTAAGCACCAGGCCATGCTCGACGAGGCGTTGATCAAGCTCGACGCCCTGCTGCAGGACGACGATACTCGCGCGCTGGTGGCCGACGCGATCACTGCTGAGGTGCATACGCTGCGCTACTTAGGCCTTGGCAAAGCGGTCGGCGGTTGGTCGGCGAACAAGTTCGTGGACGGCGTTTCGGCCGTCATCGCCGAGATTGCCAACGACCCGGAGCACCCGTTGCGCGAGCGCTTCGACGAACACGTCGCGCTCTACATCGAGCGGCTCAAGCACGACCCGAGCTACCGGCTAGAAGTCGAACGCATCGTCGCCCAACTGCTCGAGCATCCCGCGACCACCGATTACCTGCAGTCACTGTGGCAAGAGCTGACCGGTTGGCTCGAAAGCGACCTGGACAGCCCGGAATCACGCATCGGCCGGCGCATCGAGCGGTTGACCCAGGGGCTCGGCGACTCGCTGGCCATGGACGCCTCGATGCGCCTGTGGATCAACGAGCGGCTGATGCGCGCCGCACCCGACTTGCTCGAGCGCTACCGTGGACAGATCGGAAAATACATCGCCCAGCGCGTTGAGCACTGGGAAAGCCGCGAGCTGGTCGAGCAGATGGAACAGAGCGTCGGCAAGGACCTGCAATACATCCGCATCAACGGAACGCTGGTCGGTGGGCTCGTCGGGCTGGTGCTACATGCATTGACGCAATTCGCGATGGGCTAGGTGCTGAGCAAGCGCAGCTGTTCGCTGATGCGGCTGGCACTGGTGCCGGGCACTAGCGGTCGATCCCATTGCAGAGTCGCGGGCCGCCCGTCCAGATACCAGAGCCGGTTGGCCAGCTGGTCGGCATCACCTGCATCATGGGTCACACAAATCATCGCCATCTCCGGGTGCGCTGCTAGCAGCCGGAGGATCAGTGCACGCAGCTCGGCTGCCCGGTCTGGGTCCAGCGAAGCGAAGGGTTCGTCGAGCAGCAGCAAGTCAGGTTTCACCGCCAGGCTGCGGGCCAACGCTGCGCGCCGTGCCATACCGAGAGAGAGTTGGTCGGGCAAACGATTGCCGGCTTCAGCCAGGGCGACTTCCATGAGCAGGCAATCTATCTCCGCCCCGGTCGCACCCACCAGCTCCAGGTTCTGGCGAACCGTACGCCACGGCAACAGGCGGTGCTCCTGAAACAGATAGCCGACCCTTCGCGTGGCGCTCTGCGGGCGTAACAGAGGGTCGAGCCCGGCGATGGCGTTGAGCAAGGTCGTCTTGCCGATGCCTGAAGGCCCGAGCAGGCAGATGCGATCGCCCGGGTGTACCTTCACGTCGAGCGTACCGAGCAACGGATGCGCGGCCGATGTGCCGTCAAGGCGCAGAAGCATGCTGCAACCCCACTTGGCGCCAGGCCGATGCGCGCCGCTCCAGCGGCTGCAACACGGCCAACTCGATGAGCTGTACCACTGCGATGAACGCCAGGCTGTAGGCCAGGATGCCCGCCACGTCGAAGACCTGGAACGCCATATGCAACTGGAAGCCGATGCCATCGGACCGCCCCAGCAGCTCGACCACCAGCACGATCTTCCAGATCAGCGCCAGTCCGCCGCGAGTCGCCGCCATGGCATAGGGAAACAACTGTGGCAGCCACACCTCAGTCAGCCGGCCCCAGCGGCTGAATCCGTATACCTGCGCCATCTGTTCGAGCCGGGGGTCCAGGTTGCGTGCGCCTTCGCGTAGCGTCACAGCGACATTGGGCACCTTGTTGACCACCACTGCCAGCACCGCCGCGGCTTCTACTAACCCGAACCAGACGTACAACAGGATGATCGTGACCAGCGCTGGCAGGTTGAGAAATAGCACCAGCAGCGGATCGAGCACAGCGTTTGCCAACCGCGAGCGCCCCATCCAGACACCGAGCGTTGCGCCTAACGCCATCGCAAGGACGAAGGCGACCAGGACCCGACGCAGGGTAACCAGCAGATGGTGTGGCAGCTCGCCGCTCTGCACTGCGCGCCAGAAGGTATCCAGCACCGCCATCGGCCCAGGCAATAGCGGGCTGGCAATGAAGTGCGCCGTCACTGTCCAGACCAGCACGGCCAGCGGCAGCGCGATCAGACAGGCCCAGCGCGGCGTGTTCATGGCGCATCCTGGAACAGCGAGGCGGGCATCAGTCCTTCCGGCGGGCTGCCGGTCAAACGCAGCAGCCGGTGTAGATCGGCGACCCGCGCCTCATCGAGCAGGCCCGGAATGCCTTCGACGAAACTGTTTCGCAGCGCGGCGAATACCGCGTCATCCTCCGCACGCATCAGCATTCGAATGCTTTGCCAGGCAGCCGGATCGTCACGCAGCTGCGCCTTGGCCTGGCGTATCGCCCGGGTAAAACCGTGCAGCACGGCCGGGTGAGCCGCAGCCCAATCGTCTGGAATGAGGTAGCCCAGCACGGGGAGATCGCGGCTCAGCCCCAGGTCGCCGACGAGATCGGCCAGCCTAAAAGCCGTCCGCGCCCCGCCCTCGCCGCGCAACCGCGCGGAAAAATGCCAGAACGTCACCAGCGCATCGACTTGACCGCGCCGCAACACTTCATTGAGCAGCGGCGGCGCGGCGTACTGCACCTCAGCCTCCGTGGCAAGGTCGATGCCTTCGCGTGCGGCCAGACGCTTCAGCAGCAACCAGCCGAGCCCGTCCGGCCCGCCGGCTACGCCGATGCGCTTGCCGCGTAGGTCGGACGGGCCGTCAATGGCGCTGCCCTCGGGGACCAGCACTTCGCCAATCTGCGAGGAAAACGGGACATAGCGGAAAGCCGTGCCGGCCTCGTAGCGAGCCTGCGCCCAGAGCAGGTCGCTGACCGCGCCGTCCACGCTGCCGCTACCAAGGGCGAGACGCGAAGCAGGCAGGTCGGCGACAAGCCGCAACTCGAGCCGGAAGCCATTGGCGACGTCCAGTCCTTCGCGCTTGAGATGCTCTAGCTCCCAGTGCGGCGTGCCGAACTGCAGCACGCTCAGGCGCAGCACTGGCAACGGCTCCGCCGCTCGCACCGCGGACACGGCCAGAAGCAGCACCGTGGCGAACATGAGCGACACCGCGCGCAAGGCGCGGCTCGTGAGTCGGACAAAAAAGCAGGTAGCAGGCTTCATGCCTGCAGGGTACGAAGCGCTCAGGCCAGCACGAATAGTACTTTGGTGCCTGCCGCTTGCTGCGATGGTCGCGGTTCAGGCCTGCCCGGCGATGCGCTCGATTAGACGCGCCTGCAGTTGCTCCAGCGCTTGCGGGTCGGCCTTGCCCGAGGCGTGCGCGCCCAACCCCTGGTCCGAATACCGCGGCACGATATGCACATGGATGTGAAACACCGTTTGCCCGGCGGGCGTGCCGTTGAATTGGGCGATCTGCACGCCATCGGGCTGCAGTTCATCGACGATGACACGCGTTAGCCGCTGCACCACCGTCATGACCTTGCTCAGCGCCTCGGTGTCGACGTCGAGGATGTTACAGGCCGCTGAGCGCTTGGGAATGACCAAGGTATGCCCGTAAGACTGTGGAAAGAGATCGAGAAACGCCAGGACGTCTTCGTCCTCGTAGAGCTTGTAGCAGGGCGCATCGCCGCGAATGATCTGGGCGAAAATGTTCTGCGGATCGTAAGGCGTAGTCAGCGACACGGGGACTCTCCAAGGCAGGCGGAAAGCCCCGACCATAACGGGAACGGCCGCCCGCGCCAAGGATGCTGAAGCCGCGGGGTTTAGCGCAGGGCGTCGGCCTGGGCGGCGTAGTCTTCGCTGTTGATTTCGTGTGTCCGCAACACGGCTTCGAGCTCGTCGCGGATCGGCGCATGGGTGACCTGCTCGAGCAGCGCTTCAAGCTTGCGGATGACCCACTTCTGCCCACGGTCCACCAGCGCCAGCCGCTCGCCGATATCCGGAATGGCCATGCACTTTTCGTAGAAGGCGCCCCGCTCATGACCCGGCTCCACGTCGAGCAATTGCAGGCAATTGCGCAGGCGCCGGCAGCTATCCGCCTCGCCACGGTGTACCTGCGCCAGCACGCTACGCTGCACATCGCTCGTGGCTTCGTCGAGGCTGGCGCTGGCGACCAGCGCGCCCGCTCGCTCGGCGCTGAGCAGTTCGTCCAGCGCTTCGACCAGTTGCTGCCGCTCCATACCCAAGCTCTGTGACGTCATATCGACTCTCCTCTGCCATGCGCGCCGGGAGGCGCCTCGCCCTAATCCTAGTGGCGCGGCGCAGCGATGCGGAAATGAAAGTTAGTGCCGCCCAACAGCAATGTTTTTGATTTCAACCAGCTGGATGAGTCGCCGTATTGCGGCGATTGCCGGCTTCCCGCAACACTTGAATAAATTTTATTGCACTTAAAGGCCATTATTATTCCTTTGCAACAACTCAAGCAGCTCACCAAACTGTTTCACGCTCCGCTTTGTGTTGCACCCCCGATCGCCTCGAGAGCTTCGAACAGGCCATGCGATCTGGCGGGTGCACGCCTTTCTTCCTTGCGTGCAACGAGTGACTTCATGCCTGACGTGATTCCAGCCGGCGCCGCCGGCGAGCGCTACAACTACCACATCGTCCGCCAATTCACCCTGATGACCCTGACATGGGGCATCCTCGGGATGGGCCTGGGCGTGTTCATCGCGGCCCAGCTCGTCTGGCCGCAGCTGAATTTCGACCTGCCCTGGACCAGCTTCGGGCGCATTCGGCCTTTGCACACCAATCTCGTGATCTTCGCTTTCGGCGGCAACGCGCTGCTGGCCACGTCGTTATATGTGGTACAGCGCACCAGCCGTGTGCGGCTCATTTCCGATGGGGTGGCGCGTTTCGTCTTCTGGGGTTGGCAGGCGGTGATCGTCGCGATGCTGGTCAGCTATCCGCTGGGCATCACCACATCGAAGGAATATGCCGAGATGGAGTGGCCCATCGCGCTTTGGCTGACGCTCGTCTGGATCGCTTACATGTGGTTGTTCTTCGGCACTATCGCGCGCCGCCGCGTCAGCCATGTGTACGTCGGTAACTGGTTCTACGGCGCCTTCGTCATTGTCACGGCGATGGTCCATGTGATCAATCACATGCTGGTGCCGGTGACCTGGTACAAGTCCTACCCGCTGTATTCCGGCGCCACCGATGCGATGGTGCAGTGGTGGTATGGGCATAGCGTGGTCGGCTTCATCCTGTCGGTGGGCTTCCTGGGGATGATGTATTACTTCGTGCCGAAGCAGGCCGAGCGACCTATCTACTCCTATCGCCTTTCGATCGTGCATTTCTGGGCGATCATCTCGATCTACATTTGGGCCGGCCCACACCACCTGCACTACACCGCCCTGCCGGAGTGGGCGCAAAGTCTCGGTATGGTGATGTCTATCATCCTGTTGGCGCCGAGCTGGGGTGGCATGATCAACGGCATGATGACCCTCTCCGGTGCCTGGCATAAGCTGCGCACCGACCCGATCCTGCGCTTCCTGGTGGTGTCACTGGCCTTCTACGGCATGTCGACCTTCGAAGGGCCGATGATGGCGATCAAGACGGTCAACGCCCTGTCGCACTACACCGATTGGACTATCGGCCATGTGCATGCCGGCGCCCTCGGCTGGGTGGCGATGATCAGCATCGGTACGCTGTATCACATGATTCCCAAACTCTGGGGACGCGAGCAGATGCACAGCGTCGGCCTGATCAATGCACACTTCTGGCTGAGCACCATCGGCACCGTGCTCTACATCGCATCGATGTGGGTCAACGGCATCACTCAAGGCCTGATGTGGCGGGCGATCAACGAAGACGGCACTCTGACCTACTCGTTCGTCGAAGCGCTCGAAGCCAGTCATCCAGGCTATCTCGTGCGCCTGACCGGCGGTGGACTGTTCGCCTTCGGCATGCTGCTGATGGCCTACAACACCTGGCGCACCGTGCGCGCTGTCCAATCCGCTGAGGACGCGCCGATTCCTAACCTGGCAAAGGCGGGTTGAACCATGGGACTGCTGATCTGCCTTACCGTCATCTGCGTGTCCGGAGGCCTACTGAGCCTGACCAGGCTGGACGACCGCGCCGCTGAGCAGAGCGCGTTACTGCCCTTTGCTGACGACCCCGACGCGGCGCGGCGTGTAGCCGCCGAGACAGGGTTGGTCTGCGAGCGTGTCGTGCGCCCTGCTGAACAGCCGGAACCACCCTTCTCATTCAGAGCCTGATGCGTACGTGCCTTCACGAATACATCCCAGCTAGACTCGGGCAGGTGTGCCTGCCGCGCCACTTCCGCGGTTACCGCTTCGAAGGCAGAACGCACACCCAACCGACCCCATCGGAGATTGTTCATGCATGACCTGTCCAGCTTCGCCATCACCCAGAAATGGCCCGCTAGCTATCCTGACCGCCTGCAGCTCTACTCGCTGCCAACGCCGAACGGCGTGAAGGTATCGATCATGCTGGAAGAAGTCGGCCTGCCGTACGAGCCGCATTTGGTGAGCTTCGAGACTCAAGACCAGCTGTCCGACGAATTTCTCTCGCTGAATCCGAACAACAAGATCCCTGCCATTCTCGACCCCGACGGGCCGGGTGGCGAACCTCTGGCACTGTTCGAGTCGGGCGCGATCCTGCTCTACCTGGCGGAGAAGACGGGCCAGCTCATCCCAGATGATGCTGCCGCTCGCTACGAAACGATCCAGTGGTTGATGTTCCAGATGGGCGGCATCGGCCCGATGTTCGGCCAGCTCGGCTTCTTCCACAAATTTGCCGGCAAGGACTATGAGGACAAACGGCCACGCGACCGCTACCTCGCCGAAACCCAGCGCCTGCTCGGCGTGCTGGAAAAGCGCCTCGAAGGCCGCGATTGGCTCATGGGCGGGCGCTACAGCATCGCCGATATCGCCACCTTCCCCTGGGTGCGCAATCTGGTCGGTTTCTACGAGGCACGCGAGCTGGTCGAGTTCGAGCGCTTCGTCAACGTACAGCGGGTATTGGATGCCTTCGTCGCACGACCCGCGGTGGCCAAGGGATTGAACATTCCAGCTCGCGGCTGAGCCGTCAGATCACCTTTGCCGCCCGCCCGATGAACTGGATCGGCCCGGTCGGCAGACCGGTCGGTGAGCCGGTGGGCTGTTCCAGCGTCAGTTCGAACAGCTGGTTGGGCTGCAACGGCGGCAGATCGTCGAGCCGAATCCTTACCGGCTCACCCGGCTTGACCAGCCCGAGGGAGACAGGTGCCTGCCAGCCTTCGGCCTTGGTCCAGAGCTGCAGGGCTTTATCCGGCGGCAACTCGGTGACGCCCAACGGAATCAGCTCGATCTCCTGCGTTCGATTGCTGGCCTGCACCACCCAACCCGGTGACAGGTCCTGCGGGGCAGCGAGCACCACGAGCCAGGTCGGCGAGGGGTCTGGCGGAATGCGCGTCACCAGCAAGGCCCCAAGTACCAACGTAGCGGCCATGCCAGCCGCAGCAAAACCGCGCCACAACGACAAGCTGTCCCACCAGCTCGACCGGCGCGCTGGTGCTACCGGAACAGCCTGACGATTCGCTTCGTCCAGGGTGCGTTGAATGCGATTCCACAAACGCGGCGAAGGTGTCTCTGGTTCGACCAGGTCGGTCAGGTGATGCAGCCGCGCCTCCCAGTAGTCGACCGCTGCTTGCAGTTTAGGCTCGACGGCCAGGCGCGTTTCGACCGCCTCACGGTCTACCGCATCGAGGGTGCCAAGCACATATTCACCGGCAAGCTCGTGCAGGGTCTCGTGCGAATCATTGGGTTCGTTGTTCATCCGATGCACTCACGAAGGGCGGTCAGGCTGCGGCGGATCCAGGCTTTCACCGTGCCCAGTGGCGCACCCAGGCGCTGGGCAATTTCCTGATGCGAATAGCCGTCGACGTAAGCGTGAAACACGCAATTGCGGCGCACCGGTTCGAGTTGTTCGAGACAGGCTTCGATCCTGCCGGGGTTTACCCGCCAATCGAAGGCGTCGGTCTGTTCTTGCCAGCCATCGAGGGCTGTGTGCTCGATGTCGCCCTCCTCGTCCGGTTCCATCTGGACGTGGCGGGCATTGTTGCGTACTGCGTTCAAGGCCAGATGGCGGGTCAGGCTAAAAATCCAGCCGCGGGCCGAGCCACGCGTCTGATCGTATGTCCCGGCCTTGTTCCAGATGCGGATGAAGGCGTCATGGACGATGTCTTCAGCCAGGGCCAGGTCGCGCACGATGCGCTGCACTACGCCGAGCAGGCGCGGGCTCTCCTGCTCGTAAAGATGCTGCAGCGCTGAGCGATCGCCACGCGCGCAGGCGCGCAGTGCCGCTTCGTAATCGAACAAGGGGGATTGCGACACGGAATCTGCCATTGGCTGGTTATCGACACCCCCGGCGCATGCATGCCGGGGAGTCAGAGCATAGAGGCGATCAGCGCTCATATCGAGCAGCTTTTCACCCGCTGCGCTTTACTCACTTGCTCGCCCAGAACAGATAGTCGGCCTGGTAATCGACGACCTGACGCTCGCCCTCGTTGGCCGCTGCGCACGCCTTTTCCGGCGCTACGCCGCCCTTGGTCGCCACACGCTGGATGTAGGTCACGCCGGTCATCGCGCCCTTGCCTTCAGCGGGATTGGCCTTGACCAACTGGTGCGGGATGTTGCCCTCGCCAGCCGGCGCGACAGCGACCTGAGTCCCGGTCACCTTGGAGCCATCCATCGATTCCCATGTGGCGGGCGGGCCGTAATAGGTGCCGACCTGCTTGCCGCTGCGGTCGTTGAGCGCTGCCTTGGGCCCCATGAATACCCACGCCATCTGACCGGGCATGTCCGTCTTGGCTTGGCACTCGTAAGTGATCTGGCCGACGCCGACCGTCTCCATCGCGACCCTGTGCCCGTCCGGTACGCGCACGGCTTCAGGTACGTTCATTTGAGCGAAGGCGCTGGCAGAGCATCCGAGGGCCAGTGTCAGACCGGTCAGGCAGAGAATATTTTTCGCGTCCATTTTTGTGTCTCCGGGTAGTGATCGGGTTGAGCGGCGAGGTGGCCGCTACCGGTACTACCCGCCAGACGCCGGAACGGATGCACGGTGTATGAAAAAAATTTGGGACGCCGAATCCTCTACAAACAAGTCGGTGAAACCCCGAGCGCTCCGACGGGCAATGTCGATCCGCACCCACCGCATTCGACTAGCGATTGGACGGAACCCGTGCCGCCACCGCACTACCGGCGGGAATCCTCTCCGCAGGCTATACAGACAAGGCCTAACCTCACCTCACGCTCAAGGAGCCCTGCATGAAAATCACCCCTTACCTTACGTTCGATGGCCAGGCGCGCGACGCCTTTACGTTCTACCAGCACGTGCTGGGCGGTGATCTGGAAATGATGACCTTTGCCCAGGCGCCGGAGTCAGAGCATTTCCCGGCCGAACACCGCGAACGGATCATGCACGTGTGCCTGACGCTCGGTGACGTCCGGCTGATGGCCTCGGACACCATGCCGGGCGATCCGGCCTGTGGCGGCGGGTCGTACGAAGGCATCAAGGGCTGCTCCATCTCATTGCATCCCGAAACCATCGCCGAGAGCGAACGTGTATTCGACGGCCTCGCTGCGGGCGGCCAGGTCATCATGCCGTTGGAGAAAACGTTCTGGGCCGAACGCTTCGGCATGCTGGTCGACCGCTTTGGCGTGTCGTGGATGGTCAACTGCGAGCCGACGTAAAGCGTTCCTCCAACGACGTCGCCATGACCTGGCTGAGCGGGTCATGGGTCAGTTGCGTGGCTGGGCAACGCCTGGCCACGCGCTCGGGATCGATGCAGCCGCCAAGCGCGCAGCCACGCTCTGTTGGTCGCCGGGCCGCTTTTGTTATAACGTATCGCGCCCAACGCGTTGCGCCACTCCGTGCGCACGTCCCGCAAGCCCCGCTTCGAGTGATCCATGCCCGCCCCAGCTGCTACAACGCCCTCCGCGACACGTCTGCAATCCATCGACGCGCTTCGCGGGCTGGTCATCCTGTTCATGTTGCTCGACCACGTTCGCGAAACCTTTCTGCTGCACATGCAGGTACCCGACCCGATGGACGTCAGCGTCACCGAGCCGGCACTGTTCTTCAGCCGGACCCTGGCGCACCTCTGTGCCCCGGTGTTCATCTTTCTCACCGGGCTCTCTGCCTTTCTCTACGGCGAGAAGCAAACCGGGCGCGCCGCAGTGTCGAGCTTTTTGCTCAAGCGGGGGCTGTTTCTCGTGGTGCTGGAGTTCACGCTGGTGAATTTCGCCTGGACGTTTCAATTTCCGCCAGGCGTCATCTACCTGCAGGTGATCTGGGCGATTGGCTTGAGCATGCTTGCCCTCGCCGCATTGCTCTGGCTGCCTCGGCCAATGCTCGCAACGCTTGGTCTGGTGATCATCGCCGGCCACAACCTGCTCGACCCCCTGCAGTTCGCCGAGGAATCGGCCCTGCATGTGCCATGGGCGATCCTGCATGACCGAGGGTGGATCGAACTGTCCGATAACCTGCGTCTGCGCACCTCCTATCCGCTGTTGCCCTGGATCGGAGTGATTGCGCTGGGCTATGCCGCCGGCCCCTGGTTCGCTCGAGGCACCGATTCGGTCCAGCGTCAGCACTATCTGGTGAATGCCGGCCTCGCCGCATTACTGGCATTCGTCGCCCTGCGACTGGTCAATGGCTATGGCGAGCAGCCCTGGAGTGGCGGCGAGGATGGCCTGCGCACGCTGATGAGTCTGCTCAATATCACCAAGTACCCGCCCTCGTTGCTGTTCCTCTGCCTCACGCTCGGTTGCGGCTTGTTGCTGTTAAGGGCCTTCGAGCGCAGTCAGGCACAGCGCTGGATACGCCCGCTCACCGTCTTAGGCGCAGCCCCGATGTTTTTCTATCTGCTTCACCTGTACGTGCTGAAGCTGCTGTACATCGCCGCGGTGGCGGTCTGGGGCCTTAATCGTGGTACGCACTTCGGCTTCGACGCGGTGTGGCCGCTGTGGATCAGCACCCTGATACTGGCGGTGGTGCTCTTCCCGGCGGTGCGCTGGTTCGCCGAGTTGAAGGCGCGGCGGCGGGATATCGGCTGGCTTAAATACCTCTAGCCAACCGAACCAGGCCGCGCGTCATTCAGCGCACCCGCCCGCTTGCGCCGAGTACCGCGAGGAACAAGCCCGGCAGTAAGAAGCCAGGCGCCATCCAAACGAAGGTTTCCGCCTCGGTCGAAAGACCGATGGCGACGCATGCCAGGCCCGTGGCGAGCATCGGTACGGCGGACATCAGGTAGGGATATCTGCGTGAGCGCATGCCGAAGGCTCCGGTGAGCAGCGGTCGATAGTACCCAGACCCGACGTGGCCCCTGGTGGTTCGGCTCGCTCAGGTGCTATTCGTCAGGGTCGCGAGCATCGCCCGCATGTCTTGCCAGTGCGAGCCCTCCCAGAACAGCCCGCCGCAACCATCGCAGCCCTGAAAGCGGTCATGCCGCTGCCGTACACGCTCGGGCAAGCGCGCCCACACCTGCTGCTTGTCCACGGCGTGCAGCGGCCGATTACAGGCCAGGCACAGGCTGAAGGGCGCCATGTGCGTGGCCAGGTCCAACCGAGAGTAGAGTTCGCGAAACTGATCGGCCGGCCGCTGCGCATGCACGTAGCAACCGTAGCGGACCACGCGGCGCATCAGCAGCGCACGGTCACGGGTCAGCAGGATGCGCCCTTCGCGATTGGCCTGGTCGGCCATCGCGGCATCTTCGAAGCCGTTGTCGTAGAGCGTATCGAAGCCGGCCATACGCAGCAGCCGCGCCAGCCCACCGAGGTGGGCGTCGGCCACGAAACGGGGTTGCCCGTCCGGCCTTGGCGGCTGAAACACGCCGAGGTCCAGTCGCTCGAAGCGCGGATAGACAGCGACGCGGTCGCCGTCTTCTATTAGCCGCTCGAGCCCGACTGGCTCACCGTCGATCAGCACCAGGGCCACCTCGGTGTGCGGCACGCCGAGGGCTTCGATCATATGTTTGGTGGTGGCGTCGCGGGCGCAGCGGCAATGCAGAGCCTGGCCGCGGCGCTCGGCGGGAAGGAAGGCGTTCAGCCTTGCATAGAAGCGGAATGTTGCGTGCGTCATCGGGCAGCCTGACCGCCGCGCCGCCGCGCGGCATGTCTGCTCCTGTAGGGCCTTGATCAGATCAATTTATAGCCGATCGTGGCGAGCATGATCGCCAGGCAAGGGCGCAGCACGGCATCCGGGACACGCCCTGAGAGGTTGCTGCCCAGGTAGATACCCGGCAGCGAGCCGATCAGCAGGTAGGTCAGAATGGTCCAGTCCATGTTGCCCATGCTGGCGTGGCCGAGGCCGGCAACCAGTGTCAGCGGCACGGCGTGTGCGATTTCGGTGCCCACTAGGCGCCTGGTCGCGAGCAAGGGATAGAGGAAGAACAGCGCCACTGTTCCCAGGGCGCCGGCGCCAATCGAGGTCAGGGTCACCACTGCCCCAAGGATGACACCCACCGCCACCGTCAGCGCATTCAGGCCGCGCGGCGAGAGGCGCGGTGTCGGCCCGGAGAGCCGCGCGGCGAACGCAAGCAAGCGCTTCTTGAACAGCACCGCCGCGGCCGTCAGCACCAACACCACGCCCAGCGACTGCTTGATGATGGCGTTCAGGGTCTCCTGGTCCGAATGCAAACCCTTGAGCAGCCAGAGCGTCAGCGCGGCGGCCGGCACGCTGCCGAGGGCCAGCCAGCCAGTGATCGACCAATCGATGTTGCGGTTCTTCTGATGCACCCAGACGCCGCCCGCCTTGGTGATCGCTGCGTAGAGCAAGTCGGTGCCGACTGCCGCCGCCGGATTGACACCGAACCAGAGCAGGATCGGCGTCATCAACGAACCGCCGCCTACGCCGGTCATGCCGACGATGAAGCCCACCAGCAGGCCCGCCACTACAAAGCCGAGAACAGTTATTTCCATCGCGCACACCACCTGAAGGCCGCTAGGGCCATGTCGATGACGCGCAGCATAACGGGATCGACTAGCAATCCTTAATATAAGTTCGTGCTTTCTTAGTACCGAAAAGATATATGCGATCCCGATTCCGCCTGACGCCTTGCTTACCCAGAACCTGAGTTGCAGACAGGACGGCGAGGCAGGACCATGCTGGCATTCGATCGACACGGGAATACATACGTGGATCTGCTTTTTCTCGGTACCTCGTCCGGCACCCCTACGCGGGCACGCAACGTCAGTGGCGTCGCGCTGCTCGAAGGCAGCGGCAAGGGCTGGTATCTCGTCGACTGTGGCGAAGCGACGCAGCATCAATTGCTGCGCACGCCATTGACGCTGCATGGCCTGCGAGCGATCTGCATCACCCACGTGCACGGCGATCACTGTTATGGCCTGCCCGGCCTGCTCGCCAGCGCAGGGATGGCACGCCGGGAGGCGCCGCTGGACATCATCGCGCCTGCCGCTATCGAGGGCTGGGTGCGCGCCACGCTCGAGATGAGCCTGAGCGGTTTGCCGTACGAGCTGCGCTTTCACGCCACCGAGACCTTTCAGGGCTGGCGCAACGCCCAGGTGATCGTGTCGGCTGCTTCACTGTCCCACCGCGTGCCGAGCTGGGGCTTCAGCTTCACCGAGGCACGCCCCGACCCGCGGCTCGACATCGAGCGGCTGGAGCGCGACGGCATCCCCCGAGGTCCGCTATGGGGCCAGCTGGCGCGTGGCCTAGACGTGATTCACGAGGGAGCGACGCTGCACAGCGAGGCTTACCTGCAGCCGACGCGCACGCCGCGTCGCGTAGTGATCGCCGGCGACAACGACTGCCCGGCGCTGCTGAGCGATGCCTGCCAGGGCGCGCACGTTCTGGTGCATGAGGCAACGTACACCCAGGCCATCGCCGAAGCCGGCAAGGCCGAATTCGGCCACAGCACGGCCGCCCAGGTGGCCCGCTTCGCGGAGCAACTCGCGCTGCCGAACTTGGTGCTCACGCATTTCAGCGCGCGTTATCAGAGCTCTCCCGGGCGAGGCCTGTCGATCGAAGACATCCGGGCCGAGGCCAACCGTTATTACGCCGGGAATTTGATCCTGGCCGAAGACATGCTGCGGCTGCACCTCGACGTGAACGGCAAACTGAACGTCGCAAGCTGACGATGGCGTTGAAGGCCCGTCCTAGAGCGGATAGGCTTCACCCAAACCATTACCTGAGGCACCCCTGATGAGCGCCCACAAAAGGCAACTGCACGACAGCCCGGCTCGCTACGGCACACTGAGCCGATTCTTCCATTGGAGCATGGCCGCGATCCTTGCCTGGCAATTCGCGACGGCACTGGCTCACCTGCTGCTCGAAGACACGGCCATCGAGGGCTTTCTCTGGGGCACCCATAAAGTTGTCGGCCTGCTATTGATCGGGCTCGTGGTGTTACGTGGGCTTTGGTCGCTCTACAACCGGGGCCACCGCCCCGCCTCGCTCAGCGCCATGGCTACACTCGGCCACCTGGCACTGTATGCGCTGATGCTCATCGTCCCGGCCATTGGCCTGCTGCGCCAATACGGCTCGGGCCGGGCATTCGAGCCGTTCGGCATTCCACTGATGGCCGGCTTCGACAACGGCCCCATCGACTGGATGACCGCGCCTGGCGTGCTGCATAGCTGGCTGGGCTGGCTTCTGCTAGTACTAGTGGTCGGCCATGTGGCTATGGTCGTAGCCCATCGCCGTCGCCCTAACGATGAGGATGTTCTGGCGCGGATGCTGGGTAATCGGCAGGCAGCGCCGGCCCGCTCGAAATAGCTTCTGAAGCTGACCGATGCGCAAACGAGCATAGCCAAGCCACTCCGCCCGACGGGAATCGAGCAGTGTCCTCTCCGTTCCCGTCGAAACATGGGCATTCAAATATCTCTAAATCGAGATATATTCTCGTTTACAAGGCATTCTCAGGAACTTAGTCTTCCGGTCGATGCTGCAAGCCAGGCGCCTGGCCGTGCGGTGCATTCCAGGCTGCACGCCGCTTCGTCAGCATCCCGTTCGCGCCGTGAGGGGCGGCCCGCCCTCCACCGGCCACTCGGCTCAACCCGACTCATCAAACAAGGAACGACCATGCTCAAGCCCCTTGCCTGTGCCCTGCTTCTCGGCGCAATCGCCCTGCCCGCTTCTGCTCACGAACTCTGGCTCGAGCGCGACGGCAACGGCCCCGTCAAGCTCTACCTCGGCGAACCGGACCAAGATGTACTCGAGCGCGGCGAGACCATCGCAGCACTCGCCCCTACCACCCGGCTGCTCGGCGGCCAGTCGGCAGGCTCGGCCCCGCTCAGCGTGCATGACGATCATCTGGAAGCCCGCCTCGACGGAACCGGTGATGTACGCGCCATCAATGATCAGGTCTGGGAGCCTTGGAAGAACGACCAGGGCGGCATGACGGCTGCCCTGATGCATGCCCGCCATGGCCGCACCGAAACCAAGCCGGGCATGGATTTCGAATTGGTGCCAGTGGAAGCGGGCGCCGACCGCTTCACTCTGCTGTTCAAGGGTGAGCCCGTAGCGCAAAACGACGTCATGCTGATCACGCCGGACAACCAGGCCAAGGAACTCAAGACCGACGCCAACGGCCAGGTCGCGGTGCCGGTCGGCGGCGCTGGCCGCTATATCGTCGCAAGCGGCCATGAGGCGCCGGCCAACGGACAAAAGGTCGCTGGCAAGGCCGTCGATAGGCTGTATTACGGCACTACCACAACCTTCGACGTTCAGTAACACGGCCCGCCTGAAGCCGATACATGGCATGCGCACAGTGGGCGACCCCGCGCGGTTGCCCATCGCCCAGCGCCGAAGCCTTTTTCATTAGGATCCATAGGAGCGGACGCTGCCGGCCCCCTTTCATCGCAGCGGCCCAGGCTGCAGGTAGAAATTACTCCCACACCGGGTATCTCGTGCCCGGCCCCGCTCTTTGGTAGGCGCCAGCTTGCTGGCGAACCGCTGAACGCCGGCGCGCTGATCTAAAGCAAGCTCGCTGGCGAACCGCGGTCACGGCCCGATTTGGCGCGATACGTCGCGTTCAGCGTGGATCAAACCTCGACTTCGCTCCACTGCTTGTTCAAACGCTTGTCTGACACGGGCATCTTCGTGCCCAGTTGCTGCGCCCATAGCGAGACGCGGTATTCCTCGAGCATCCAGCGGTACTGCGAGAGCTGCGGATCGCGCTTGCCTTCCTGCGCATGTTTGGCGACACGGGCCTGATACTTCTCCCAGTAACCCGCGATTTCGCCCGTCCACACGCGGTCGCGCTGCAGCTGCCCACCCACCTTGTCCAGGCGTTGTTCGATCGCTTTGAGGTAGCGCGGGTATTCCTTCAGCCACTCGGTTGGCGTGTCGCGGACGAAGCCGGGGTAGATCAGGTTCGCCAGTTGCGCCTTGATGTCGTTCAGCGCGACCGCCTGAGCGAGGTCGATCTTGCCCTTGAAGCGCTTCTGCAAGGCCTGACGCAGCTTGAGGATGTCCAACACCCGGCGCGCCAATCGTTCGGCGTGCTCCGTCCATCCGCCGCGCTTCTGCTCAGCCAGCGAGGCCAGCGCGGCGCCCTCACGCGGCAGCGGCAAGACGCCTGCAAGAATGGCCTCGTCGAGGCTGGCCAGCAGAATGTCTTCGATCAGCGCATCGGGTTTGCCCATGTCGCGGTACAGCAGGCTGAGGTCGGTGAGCCCCGGCAGTTTGTTGCGCAGGAACTTGGCTTGCTCGGCCAGTTGCTGAAGCAATAGACGCTGTAGGGCACGGCGATGCTGATAATCCGCTTCCGCCTGGGTCGGGAAGCGCCCTTCCTTCACAACCCCACCCTCGTCGACGAGCGCCGGATAGACCGTTATGGCTAGGCCGGCGACCTTCTGCTGAGTTTTCTCCGGCACTGCCTCGAAGGCGCGCGCTTCGACCGGCGTGTCCGCCTCAGCCTTTTTCTGCGGCACGGCCAACGCCGCCTGGCTCGCCTCGGCGAAGCGCGCAGTCAACGTCGCCAGATCGCGACCCTCACCCAGGTACTTGCC
The DNA here is from genome assembly GCF_051486945.1 of Stutzerimonas chloritidismutans. GTDB lineage: Bacteria > Pseudomonadota > Gammaproteobacteria > Pseudomonadales > Pseudomonadaceae > Stutzerimonas > Stutzerimonas chloritidismutans_B. Next base: position 1,346,141 of record NZ_JAHVDX010000001.1, read on the forward strand.
GTTGGCGTCGACCACCTCGATGTTCATCTGCAGATGCCGGTCCAGCCCGGCGACTGCCTCTGGCCAGGCCTCATCCGGTATCCGTGCACCGGTCATGCGCTGCAGTTCGCGGCCTAGCGCCTCGAAGAGCGAACCCTGGGCGAAGGTGATCTTGGAAAGCGCGGCGCTAACGAAATCGGGCACAGGCACGAAATTCTTGCGGATGGCCTTCGGCAAACCGCGTATCAGCGCCACGGCCTTGGCCTCGATCAGCCCAGGCACCAACCAGTCGAGCCGATCTCGCGGCAGTTGCGGCAACAGCGGCGCCGGCACGCGCAGCGTCACGCCATCACGCTCACTGCCCGGTTCGAAGTCATAGCTGAGTGGCAGCTGGAGTTCGCCAAGCTGCAGGACGTCCGGATATTGCGCGGCGGTGACCTCCCGCGCGTCGCGGGCCAGCACATCTTCCTCGCGCATGATCAGCAGCTGCGGGTCCTTGGCGCCCTCGCGCTTGTACCAGCTGTCGAAACTGGCGGTCTGGTAGATGTCCGCCGGGATGCGTGCATCGTAGAAGCCGAACAAGGTTTCTTCGTCAGCAATGATGTCGCGCCGGCGGGCCTTCGCTTCCAGCTCGTCTAGCCGCTCCAGCAATTGCCGATTGGCCGTCAGCGCACGGGCGCGGCTGCTGATGTCGCCACGCACCAGCCCTTCACGAATCAGCAGCTCGCGAGACAGCGCCGGTTCGATCGGCCCGTAGTGCACCGGGCGGCGCCCAACGATGATCATGCCGTACAGGGTGACCTGCTCGAAGGCCACGACCTGCCCGCGCTTCTTTTCCCAGTGCGCTTCGAAGTGATTGTTCTTGATCAGATGCTTGGCCAGCGGCTCGATCCAGTCCGGTTCGATTTTGGCGACCATGCGCGCGAACAGTTTGGTGGTTTCCACCAATTCAGCCGCCATCACCCAGCTAGGCTTCTTCCGGCCAATGACGCTCGACGGATGAATCCAGAAACGCCGCTGGCGAGCACCGAGGTAGTCGCCGTCCTCGGTCTTGCTGCCGATCTGGCTGAGCAGGCCAGCCAGGATAGCCTTGTGCACGGCCGCGTAGCTCTTCGCACGCACCGCTGCCTCGCTGGCCTCGGCTTGCTGGGCGAGTTTGGCGTTGACGCGTTTGTCGGTGGTGCGCACGGGCTGGGCGTCGGCCCCGGCCTGACGCGTGGAAACGCCTTCGGCGTTTTCCACTCTACGATTTCCGCGCGCCCCAGGCTTTTCGTGGAGTGGATGGCCGGAGCCATCCACTGCCCGGCCCGCGCCGAGTTTCAGCTCGCGCACGATCAGCGTGAGCTGACGATGCGCGTCGCGCCACTCTCGTAGGCGAAGGTAGTTGAGGAAATGTTTTCGGCACCAGGTCCGCAGCGCATTGGAGCCGAGGGCCTGGCGCTGTTCTTCAAAACCGCGCCAGAGGTTGATCAGCGCGGCGAAGTCGGAGTCCGGGTCCTTCCATTGCGCGTGCGCCTGGTCGGCCTGGGTTTGGCGGTCGGCCGGTCGTTCGCGCACGTCCTGTACGGACAATGCGCTGGCGACGATCAGCACCTCTTGCATGCTGCCGAGGTTGGCCGCCTCGAGGAGCATTCGCCCCAACCGCGGGTCGATGGGCAGGCGCGCCAGCTGGCGGCCGAGCGGCGTCAGCTGGTTCTCGCGGTTGACCGCCGAGAGCTCCTGCAACAGGTTGAAGCCGTCGCTGATGGCTTTGCCGTCCGGCGGCTCGATAAAGGGGAAATCCTCGATCTGGCCAAGGCGCAGGTGCAGCATTTGCAGGATGACCGCCGCCAGGTTGGTGCGCAGGATTTCCGGGTCGGTGAATTCCGGCCTGCCGAGAAAATCCTCCTCGCTATACAGACGAATACAGATCCCGGACTCTACCCGCCCGCAACGGCCCTTGCGCTGGTTGGCACTGGCCTGGGCAATGGCCTCGATAGGCAGCCGCTGCACCTTGGCGCGGTAGCTGTAGCGGCTGATGCGCGCGGTACCCGAGTCGATCACATAGCGGATCCCCGGCACGGTAAGCGAAGTCTCGGCCACGTTGGTGGCCAGCACGATCTTGCGACCCGGCATCGGGCGGAAGATTTTCTGCTGCTCGGCCGGGGTCAGCCGTGCGTACAGTGGCAGCACCTCGGTGTGCCGCAGGTTGGCTTTGCGCAGCACCTCGGCGGCGTCACGGATTTCACGTTCACCGGGCAGGAACACCAGCACGTCGCCGGGCCGCTGGCCGACCTGTTTTTCATGCGCCTCGATCTCGCCCAGCGCGGCGAGGATGCCTTGGTCGACGGTGAGGTCGTCCTCGACCCGGTTACCGTCTTCGTCGGTCTCGGCGGCCAGGGGCCGGTACCAGACGTCGACCGGATAGGAGCGACCGGACACCTCGACGATGGGCGCGTTATCGAAGTGCTTGCTGAAGCGATCCAGATCGATGGTCGCCGAGGTGATGATCACCTTCAGGTCCGGCCGGCGCGGCAGCAGAGTCTTTAGATAGCCGAGCAGGAAGTCGATATTGAGGCTGCGCTCGTGCGCCTCGTCGACGATGATCGTGTCGTACTTTTCCAGAAAGCGGTCGTGCTGCGTCTCGGCCAGCAGAATGCCGTCGGTCATCAGCTTGACCAGCGTGCCGTCCTGGCTGTGGTCTTCGAAACGCACCTGATAGCCGACCAGTTCGCCCAGCGGTGTGCCGATTTCCTCCGCCACCCGCGTCGCCACGCTGCGCGCGGCCAGGCGCCGCGGCTGGGTATGGCCGATCAGCCCGTGCACGCCGCGGCCGATTTCCAGGCAGATCTTTGGCAATTGAGTGGTCTTGCCCGAGCCGGTTTCACCAGCCAGCACCAGCACCTGGTGCTTCGCCAGTGCAGCCTTGATTTCGTCGCGCTTGGCAGCGATCGGCAGCTGGTCGTCGTAGCGCATCACCGGCACGCTCTGGCGCCGCGCTTCGACCTTGGCGGCGGAGGCCTCGAAGCGTTCGATCCAGCGCGCTAGGCCATCGCCCTCAATCGGCGCGCTACCCGCTTTCTTTCGCAGATCATGCAGCTGGCGGCGCAGGCGATGGCGGTCGGCGAACATCACCTGGTCGAGGTTGTTCAGGAGTTGCTCAGGGGCAGGCGTTGCGTCAGTCATGGACAGCCGTGGGCAGATTCGAGAAGGGCGCGATTGTCGCAGATTTGCCCGGCTGGCCGCAGGAAAAGGGAACGGTGGGACCGCGCCGGCGAACCGGTGCGGTGGTCAAGCGGTTACCGGATCCAGTGACCCCAGCGTGATTTTTCCTGCACGCTCTGGATACGCATCGCACCAATGCTCTGCTCGGCGGCCGCTGCGATTTGGTCGTCGATCACCTTGGTCGACAACGACAGCCAGCTGGTTGCGAAGGCCAGCGCATCGCCGTGAAGCTCGAGCGCCTCGGTGTCGATGTTGCTCAGGTCATCGCACTCACTGTGGTAGCACGGATCGAACGACTCTCCGGCCGTGCCGCCATAGCGCTGCGCCTGCTCGACTGTCTTCACGTCTTCCGCGCCGGTGAACAGCCCACCAAAGGCGATGCCGTCATCGAAGAACTGCGCGTAGTCGGAACGGAAGTCTATCTCGGTGCCTTCCGAGGGCGCGTTGCGCAGCTGGAAGTACGAGCGGAACAGCCGTTCGATTGCACCGGAACCGGGTGGGCCCTGAAGGCCGAAATCGGAGCCGTCGCCGTCGTAGATGAAGTTGGCATAGTTCGGCGAGCCGATCATGTCGACATTCAGGTACGCCTTGATCTGCGCCTTCTCCTCCTCGGGAAGCTGATTAACGTAATAAGTCGAACCGACCAGTCCCGATTCCTCTGCGCCCCACCAGGCAAAGCGCACCTTGTTCAGTGGATGTGCCTTGCTCATCAAGGTCGCCATCTCGAGCAGGGCCGCACTGCCGGAGCCGTTGTCGTTGATGCCGGGGCCTTCGAACACCGAATCCAGATGCGCACCAACCATGACGACGTTGTCCGGGTTGCCGCGCCGCGTCTCGGCCAGCACGTTGTAGGTTTCGGTTCGCTCGCGAACCACATCGACATTCATGCTCAGCTGCAAACCTTCGGTGCCGGCCCATTCAACGCCGTTAGCGTAGGTGCTGAACATCACCGGGATGCCGCCTTCGTAATCCTCGCCCAGCGTCGCGACGAGTAATCCGGTGCGGTCCTCGGTGTCGGTATCGCCCTGGTTGAAGATGATCGCACCGGCCGCACCTGCGGCTGCGGCGTTGGTGGCCTTCTGCCCGAAGGTGCAGCTACCGCGCTGGATCAAGGCGATTGCACCAGCGGGGAAGCCAGCGAAGTCGTCCATCTCGCAGCCGCTGGTGGAGGCATTGCCCACGCCCAGCGCAAGGTCGACCGGCACCACCGGCGCGGTTACGTTGCCCGGATCGGTCTGATCGGCATAAGCGAAATCTTCCTCCCAGGTGTACTGCACCGGCTGGGGGGCAACGGCTGCCAGCGAGCCCGGCCCCTCGGGATAGAAGGCAAGGAATGGAAAGGTCTGTATGCGAACTTGGTAGCCGGCACGCTCGAGCGTGCTGCGTACGTAGTCGACCGAGGCTTGGTAGCCGGGCTGACCGGAAGCACGGTTACCGTTGTTCAGCGAAGCGATGTCCTGCAGGTTTTGCAGGTGCGTCATGACGTTACTGGCCTGCATGCAGCGCGGCAGGCCCAGCGGCGTGCCGACCAGCAGCGGCGACTGGCAGACGCGGGGATTAGGTTTGCCAGGGCTCCAGTAATCGTTGAACGCCTCGACCTCTGCGTTGGGTGCAGCCAAGGCTGCGGTGGAAGCCAGTACAGCGAAAGAAGCAACTACCCGACGTGCATTGTTTTTCTTGTGCATGGGTAACTCATCCTTGCAACGAGATTGATGGGCAGGCCGCGAAATGGCATGCGCCATCGTCCCCTACGGCATCAAGCGGACGCGGCCATGCGGGGGTAGACCGGTGCGCCTGAAGAAGCGTTCGGCTCCATCCGACGAGCGCACCGGCCGTTGGTCCGGTCGCCGGCAGTGGCAAAAGAATGGCACCGAAAGCGGGCTGAAAGCTTTTCATGCATGAATGCGCGCGCCGCGAATGCCGGTATGTACGTCTGTCGGCCCGGCTCAAGGCCGCAGGAGTTGCGCCGATATTCGCGCTACCAGCCTTGCTGTTCTTGCCTGCACCGCCCTACCCATAAGAGACGGGCGCGACCACCGTCCCGCCCAGGAGTACACGAATGTTTGGAACCCGTTCCGGTATTGCCGGCCAGTTGGGCCTGGCGCTATCCGGCGTGCTTGCGGTGGTCATCGCCGGGAGTAGCCTGTTCGCGCTGCGCTCGCTCGGCGAGTCGACCGAACTCGCTCATCGCCAGCACCTGGCCAGCGAGGCACAACTGCTCGCGGGCCAGCTCGCCAGCTTTCACCAGACCCTGCGCACCAGCACCCAGCGCCTGGCCACACTGTTCGAGCGGCGCTTCGCCTCGGGCCTGACGCTCGGCCCGGCGACGGACGGGACGGCACCTTCGCTGTACCTGAACGGCGAGCGCCTGAACGGCGACTTCACCCTGGTCGATGAATTCACCAACTTGACCGGTGGCGCCGCAACGGTCTTCGTGCGCACTGGCGATGACTTCTTGCGCGTTACGACGTCGGTGAAAAAAGAAGACGGCTCACGCGCCATCGGCACCCTGCTCGATCGCAAGCATCCGGGCTATGCTCCCCTGATCAATGGGCAGCCTTACGTGGGCCGCGCGACCCTGTTCGGCCGCCAGTACATGAACCAGTACACCCCGGTTCGCGATGGCAGCGGGCAGGTCATCGCCGTGCTGTACGTCGGCTTCGACTACACCAAGGAACAGCAAGACCAGTTCAAGACCCTCTCCGAGTTCCGCATTGGCACAGGCGGCTCGCTGGCTGTTCGTGACGATGTCACCGGCTGGCTGGTGAAGCCCGCCGGTGCCGCCACCCTGGACGCGCTAGACGCGCTGATTGCCAAGGCCGAACCGAATCAGCCGTTGACCTGGAACGACGGCGACGCGCAGTTCGTGAGCCTCTCGGCGCCCGTCCAGCAGGAGACCCTGCATGTGGCGGCCACCCTGCCTCAGGAAGAAATCGATGCGCTGATCTGGCGCGTCGGCACGCAACTGGCGTTGGGCAGCCTGCTCGCACTGCTGCTCGCGGTGGCCGCGACCATCGTCCTGTTGCGCCATCGCCTGCGCCCGCTTGGCCGCCTGGTCGAACAGGCCCGCGCCTTTGGCGAAGGTAACCTGAAGGTGCGCGTGCCGGTGGTGCGCCAGGATGAAATCGGTGCGCTCTCGGCAACGTTCAACCAAATGGCCGAATCGCTCTCGGGTACCGTTGCCAAGGTCCGCAGCTCCTCGACCGACGTCACCCAGCGAGCCGACCAACTCAACACGCTGGCGACCGGCACCGAGCAGCGTTCGGCCGAGCAGGCGACCCAGCTCGACTCGATGGTCAGCGCGGTAGAACAGTTCAGCGCCACCGCTGGGGATATTGCCAACGGCATGCAGCGCACCGAGCAACTGACGGTAGAAAACGTCGGCCTTACTCGCCAGGGCGCCGACTCGATGCGTTCGGCCGCCGGCGCACTGGAGCAGATCGCCCGTTCGCTGTCGTCCACGGGCGAGGTCATCAACGGCCTCGGTGAGCGCTCGCAGCAGATCGGCGGCATCGTGGGTGTCATCAGCGGCATCGCCGAGCAGACCAACCTGCTGGCCCTCAACGCAGCCATCGAGGCCGCACGTGCCGGCGAACAGGGCCGCGGGTTCGCCGTGGTAGCCGATGAGGTCCGCAGCCTGGCGGCTCGCACCAGCCAGGCCACGCGTGAAATCACCGAGGTGATCCAGTCGGTCCAGGACGAAACCAACCGCGCAATGACCTCCATCGACGAAGGCAACCGCCTGATGGAGCAGGGACTAGCGCTCAACGGTAAGGTCGCCGCAACCCTCGATGACATTCAGACGCACACAGCGCAGACGCTCGATCAGTTCGCCGATATCGCGCGAGCCACCAGCGAGCAGAGCGCTACTGCCTCGGTGCTCAGCCAGAACCTGCACACCGTCGCGCAGGACAACCAGTCCCGCCGTAAGGCCGGTGCCGAACTGGCCAACACCGCGCATCAACTGAAGAGCCTGGCCGACGCGCTCGAGCGCGAGGTCAATCACTTCAGCTAAGCCCAGCAACGGGTCTGAAGCGAGAGCCAGAAACGACGAACCCCGCCAGATCGGCCGGGTTCGAGTGAGCGACAGAAGCCTTACTTCTTGCCCAGTTTGCGCAACTCTTCGTCACGCAATTCGCGGCGCAGTATCTTGCCGACGTTGGTGGTAGGCAGGCTGTCACGGAACTCGACGGTCTTGGGCCGCTTGTAGCCGGTGACGTTGTCATGCATGTGTTGCATGACCTGTTCCTTGGTCAGGCTTTCGCCTGGCTTGACGACCACGAACAGCTTGATCGCCTCGCCCGACTTGTCGTCCGGCACTCCGATCGCCGCGCATTGCAGCACGCCCGGCAACGTGGCAAGCACGTCCTCGAGCTCGTTCGGGTACACGTTGAAGCCGGACACCAGGATCATGTCCTTCTTTCGATCGACGATGCGCAGGTAGCCGTCTTCCTGGATAAGACCAATGTCACCTGTCTTCAACCAGCCATCGGCGTCGAGGATTTCGTCGGTGGCCTCCTGGCGCTGCCAGTAGCCTTTCATGACTTGCGGGCCCTTGACGCAAAGTTCACCGATCGCCCCTACCGGCAGGTCGTTGCCTTCGTCGTCGATCACTTTGCACGACGTCGATGGCATAGGAATGCCGATGGTGCCGATCTGGATGCCGCCGAAAGGATTCACCGACACCACTGGGCTGGTTTCCGTCATACCGAAGCCTTCGCAGATTTCGCAGCCCGTAACCTGCCGCCAACGCTCGGCCGCTGCCAGCTGCAGCGCCATACCACCGGAGAAGGTGGCCTTCAGCGCGGAAAAGTCGAGCTTGCGGAAGTCTTCGTTGTTGCACAGCGCGACGAACAAGGTGTTGAGACCGACGAAGCCGGTAAAACGGTACTTGCCCAGGTCCTTGACGAAGGTCGGCAGGTCGCGCGGGTTGGTAATCAGCACGTTGTGCGCGCCGATCAGCATCATGGTCATGCAATGGAAGGTGAACGCGTAGATGTGATAAAGCGGCAGCGGCGCGACCATGGTTTCGCAGCCGTCGCCCAGTTCGGCGCCCATCAGCGCGCGGCACTGCAACATGTTGGCGACGATATTGCGATGGGTCAGCATTGCGCCCTTGGCCACACCAGTGGTGCCGCCGGTGTATTGCAGCACCGCGACGTCATCACGCGCTGGGTTAGCTTCGCGCAACGCCTTTCCGCGGCCGAGCGCCATCGCCTCGGTGAACTTCACCGCCTTGGGCAAGCTGTAGGCGGGCACCATTTTTTTCACATGCTTGACCACCGCATTGACCAGCATGCGCTTGAGCGCCGGCAGCATGTCGCCGACTTCGGTAATCACCACATGCCGAATGCCGGTGCGGGGCAGGACGTCCTCGGCCAGGTGCGCCATGTTCGCGAGACACACGAGCGCCTTGGCGCCGGAATCGTTGAACTGATGCTCCATCTCCCGCGCGGTGTAGAGCGGGTTGGTGTTGACCACGATGAGCCCGGCGCGCATGGCACCGAACACGACGATGGGGTACTGGATCAGGTTGGGCAGCTGCACGGCAATACGATCGCCAGGCTGCAGGTCGGTGTGCTGTTGCAGGTAGGCCGCGAATGCCCCGGAAAGCTCGTAGAGCTCGCCATAGGTCAGGGTCTTGCCGAGGTTGCTGAAGGCCGGCTTGTCTGCGAAACGCTCACAGGACTGTTTGAGCACTGCCTGGATGTTCTGGTACTCATCGGGATTGATCTCGCTACTGACCCCGACAGGATATTTATCCTTCCAGAAGTTATCGGTCATGAAACCCCACTCCTAAGCGACAGCTTTACCGCACATCGCAGCTGTTTTGTTGTGTTTTGTTAATTTTTGTAGCGCAATCCCGCCAAAAAGCGGTTCGAGGTTAGCAGTTTTGAAACTAGCCGAACAGTGTCCAGGCAGGCACAGATCGGCACAAAAGTGACCGCTTACGTTAAAGCGGTCACGCTGTAATTGAAAGTGAGGCTGCCCCCCGACAGCCGTCACGCCTGGTCGCGCAGCTCCCTGCGCAAGATCTTGCCGACAGCACTCATCGGCAGCGAATCGCGGAAGGCTATGTGGCGCGGAATCTTGTAGCCGGTGAAGTTCTCGCGGCAATACGCCTGTAACTCCTCGACCGTCAGGCTGGGGTCGCTGCGCACGACGAACAACTTCACCGCCTCGCCGGATTTCTCGTCCGGCACGCCGATCGCAGCGCACGCCGTCACCTTTGGATGCGCGGCGACGACATCCTCGATCTCGTTCGGATAGACGTTGAAACCCGAAACGATGATCAGGTCTTTCTTACGGTCGACGATGCGCACGAAACCATCGGGATCGATCACTGCAATATCGCCCGTCTTCAGCCAGCCCTCCGCATCGAGCACTTCGGCCGTCGCTTCCTCGCGCTGCCAGTAGCCCTTCATTACCTGCGGGCCCTTGACGCAGAGCTCGCCCCGCTCGCCAACAGGCAGCTCGCGGCCGTCGTCATCCACTACCTTCAGCGCCGTGCCTGGCAGCGGCAGGCCTACGGTGCCCAAGCGAGACTTGTCACCATGCGGGTTGGCGCTGACCACCGGCGACGTTTCGGTCAGCCCATAGCCTTCGGTTACCGTCACGCCCGTCACCGTCTTCCAGCGCTCGGCCACAGCCGACACCAGCGCCGTGCCCCCGGAGTTGGTGCCTTTGAGCGCGGAGAAGTCGATCTTCTTGAAATCCGGGTGCGACATGAGTGCGACGAACAAGGTGTTCAGCCCGAGGAAGCCGGTGAACCGCCACTTCTGCAGCTCCTTGACGAAGCCATCGATGTCGCGGGGGTTGGTGATTAGCACGTTGTGGTTGCCCGTGACCATCATGCACATGCAGTTCACCGTGAACGCATAGATGTGATACAGCGGCAGCGGCGCAATGATGATTTCCTGCCCCTCACCTATTACCGGTTTGCCGTGCTCGTCCAGCTGCTGCATGTTGGCCCGCACCTGTTGCATGTTGGCCACCAGGTTGCCGTGCGTCAGCATCGCGCCCTTGGCCACGCCCGTAGTGCCGCCGGTGTACTGCAGTACGGCAATGTCATCCAGGCCAAGCGTGGCCGGCTTGAGGCTGTGTCGGCCGCCATCGCGCAAGATCTGCTTGAACGGGGTCGCCTGCGGCAGGCTGTAGCTCGGCACCATTTTCTTAACATGCTTGACTGCCGCATTGACGAGCAGCCCCTTGAGCGAGGGCAGCATATCGCCGATCTGCGCCTCGATGAGGTACTCGATGCCGGTGTCCGGCAGCACCTCCTGCACCAGCTTGCCGAAGGTATTGAGATAGACGAGCGCCCGCGCGCCGGAATCTTTGAACTGGTGGCGCATCTCCCGCGCGGTGTAGAGCGGGTTGGTGTTGACCACGATGAGCCCGGCACGCAGGGCACCGAATACGGCGATGGGGTACTGCAGCAAATTGGGCATCTGCACGGCGATGCGGTCGCCGGGCTTGAGGTCGGTGTGATTCTGCAGCCAGGCCGCGAACGCCGAGGAGCACCGCTCCAGGTCGGCGTAGGTCAAGGTCACGCCCATATTGCTGAAGGCGGGGCGGTCGGCGTATGTCTTGCAGGAGTGCTCGAACACTTCCACCACCGAGCGGAAGCCAGCCATGTCCACCTCGTTGGGCACGCCGGCGGGACGTTTGTCGTTCCAGAAATCAGGTTGCATTCTTATTGGCCTCTTTACCTGAGATGGTCTGGCCCACGCACGGCGGGCTGTGGCGAACTTAACAGTTCAGCCGCACCGCGCAATAGCGCAACGAGCGTAATCAGCGGTGTGAATCTCAGCCCAAGCGACCCGCGGCACGACAACCGGGACAAGCCGCCGCTCGCTCTCTAGAATGCAGCGCTCCACGCGCTTTTGAACCGGGCCGCCGCCGCGACGGCTCCTTTTCCGTTACCGCACCTTGAGGTTCACGCATGAGCACGCTCAGCAACACGCCCTACTCCGCCCTGGAAGTCGGACAGACCGCCAGCTACGAAAAAACGGTCGAGGAGCGAGACATCCAGCTCTTCGCCGCCATGTCCGGTGATCGCAACCCGGTCCACCTGGATGCGGACTACGCTGCCGGCACACCCTTCAAGGAGCAGATCGCCCATGGCATGTTCAGCGGCGCCTTGATCAGCGCAGCGGTCGCCTGCACCCTGCCCGGCCCGGGCACCATCTATCTGGGCCAAACGATGAAATTCACGCGGCCGGTCAAACTCGGCGACACCCTCACCGTGCGCCTGGAAATTCTGGAAAAGCTGCCCAAGAACCGGGTCCGTATCGCCACCAATGTGTTCAACCAGAACGATGAACAGGTGGTAGGTGGTGAAGCAGAAGTCCTGGCGCCACGCCGCGAGGAAACTGTCGAGCTCAAAGAGCTGCCGCCGATCAGCTTCGGCTAAAGCCCGCACGCACACCCTGCCCTATCCTGGCTAGCGCTTGCGCCCTGCCAGGATAGGCAATCACCGCCCGCCGGACATAAAAACGCAGCCATAAAAAAGGGCGACCGAAGTCGCCCAAATGCCTTGCGTGCTCTGTGTACTGGGGGATCAGTGCTTCTTTTGAGCGTCCCGCCAGATGAAGTATCCGAATCCGCTGAGGAAGGCGACCATCAGGCCGACCGTGATCACCCCTGCAAGCACCACATTATCGACGAACATGATTTCCTGCCTCCGCGCTGTAGCTGTTGTGCTGTTCGATGGGTGCTACGTTACCCGCCGCCACTGATAAAAAATTGACCGACGTCAATGGGGGCCAAGCCCGTCAGGACGAGCGCGCCACCAGCTGATCCAGATCAAGAAAATGGGGGTGTTCAGGCGGGGAAGTAGGCGGTCTGCTGGAGTGTCCAAAGACCGTGACGCGGGGAGACGACAGCGGGCAGCTCAGCGCTTCTTGGGTTTGGCCTTGCCCTTCTTCTTCGGTTTACCCAGAGGCAGCGCCTGTTCGAAGGCCTGGCGCATTTCGGCGAGGCGCTTGTCCTTGAGGTCATGGATGCGCTTTTCGCGCTCGGCGCCGAAGTCGATCAGTTTTACATCATCGTTCATGCAGGGTACTCGCGGATGATCCGGCGGAATGTCAGGTTCAGGCGTGGGCTGGCCACCTTACGCGTCCGGGCGATCTGGTGTTGCCAATGATGCTGCGTCGGGCCAGACATGACCAGTAGCGATCCATGCTCCAGGCTTAGCGAATGCTCGATACGGTTGACGCCTTTGCGGCGCAGATCGAAACGCCGGGTCGCGCCCAGGTTGAGGGATACCACTACCGGCTCGGCGCCCAGCTCCGGTTCGTCATCGCTGTGCCAGCCCATTGCATCCTGGCCGTCCCGGTAGAGATTGAGCAGCACGGCGTTGAGCGCGCTTCCGGTGTCAAGTTGCAACCGATCACGGATATCGGCCAAGAGATCGGTCCAGGGCAACGGCTCATGCACCAACCCAGAATAGCGATAGCGCGCCTCGGGGTCGCCGTACCAGGCGACCTGCCGCGGCACAGCGAACGTCTTGCCGTACAACCTGATCGTCGGCTGTTCCCATGGCGTTTCGGCGACAAGCTGCTCGAGCCAGTGATCGGCCAGCTCGGGCGCCACCCACCGTGGCCAGTAGTAGAGGTCGGCCTGCGGCAGTTCGATGCGCAGGCCTGGAGCGCCCGGCCGCGGTTCAAACCTCAACATCGACCCAGAGCCCCTGGCGGGGCAGTTCGTCGAGCGCGGCCTGGTCTTCTTCGGCGGTTTCACCTTCGGCCAGCTCCTGCGGACTGTAGCCACGGCGCTGACGTCGGCGCTGCTCGTCACGCAGCATCTGTTCGGCTTCTTGCGGATGCCGGCGGTCGAGCTCGACCGAACTCTCATTGGCGCTTGGCTCCACCGGCGCGACAGGTGGCACGTCAGGACGCGGCTTGACCACATCCTGTTGCGTCGTGACTTGAATGGCGCCGGGCGGAATCACTGGCAGCATCTTGGCTCTCCCATAAGCGGACCGATACGCACCGCTCCAATTCCCTGGAGCTTTACCCAGAGATCGGCCGGGCCGGCGCCAACTTTAGCGACGGCGCTACACTGGCAAGGCTCGCTCCGTTTCGTCGACAAGGCGCAGGGGCGTGGGCCTACTTTAACCGGTCGGCTATCGTCGCTCTATCGACAGTGTTCCGTTAACATAGCGGGCTTTTTTACAGCGGGAGGCAGGGCATGGCGCAGCAGTATCTACCGGGGCAACGCTGGATCAGCGACAGCGAAGCGGAACTCGGTCTGGGAACCATCCTCACGCAGGATGGGCGGATGCTCACCGTGCTCTACCCCGCCACCGGCGAGACCCGCCAGTACGCCACCCGTAGCGCGCCGCTGACCCGCGTACGCTTCGTTCCGGGTGACGAGATCACGCATTTCGAAGGCTGGAAGATGACCGTGCGAGAAGTTGACGATGTCGACGGCCTGCTGGTCTACCACGGCCTGACCGCGCAGAACGAAGCCCGCACCCTGCCCGAGACCCAGTTGTCCAACTTCATCCAGTTCCGCCTCGCCAGCGACCGCCTGTTCGCCGGGCAGATCGACCCGCTGAACTGGTTCAAGCTGCGTTACCACACGCTGGAAAACCAGAGCAAACAGCTGACGTCCCCGCTCTGGGGCCTGGGTGGCGCGCGCGCCCAACCGATTGCGCATCAGCTGCATATCGCGCGTGAAGTTGCAGATCGTATCGCTCCCCGCGTGTTGCTGGCGGATGAAGTGGGCCTGGGCAAGACCATCGAAGCGGGCCTGGTCATTCATCGCCAGCTGCTGTCCGGGCGCGCCAAGCGCGTGCTGATCCTGGTGCCGGAAAACCTCCAGCACCAGTGGCTGGTCGAGATGCGCCGCCGTTTCAACTTGCAGGTCGCGTTGTTCGACGATGAGCGCTTTATCGAAAGTGATGCCACCAACCCCTTTGAAGACACCCAGCTCGCCTTGGTCTCGCTGGACTGGCTGAAAGATGACGAGCGCGCCCAGGACGCGGCCTTCGCTGCCGGCTGGGACCTGCTGGTCGTGGACGAAGCGCATCACCTGGTCTGGCACCCGGAGAACGCCAGCGCGGAATACAAGCTGGTCGAACAACTGGCCGAGGTCACGCCCGGCGTCCTGCTGTTGACCGCAACGCCGGAACAGCTCGGCCAGGAAAGCCACTTCGCCCGCCTGCGCCTGCTCGACCCGAACCGCTTCCATGATCTCGAAGCCTTCCGCGCCGAGAGCGACAGCTACCAGCCGGTCGCCCGCGCAGTGCAGGAATTGCTCGACGAAGGCCGCCTATCCCAAGAAGCGCACCAGACCATTCACGGCTTCCTCGGCGACGAAGGTGAAGCGCTGCTGGCCGCGGCCACCGACGGCGACATCGAAGCCAGTAGCCGCCTGATTCGCGAGCTGCTCGACCGCCATGGCACTGGCCGCCTGTTGTTCCGCAATACGCGCGCCGCCGTGCGGGGGTTCCCGGAGCGCCAGCTGCATCCGTATCCGCTGCCCTGCCCCACCGAGTATCTGGAACTGCCGTTGGGCGAGCATGCCGAGCTGTATCCGGAAGTCAGCTTCCAGAGCCAGCAGGAAGAACCGGATGCTCAGAACCGTTGGTGGAACTTCGATCCGCGCGTCGAGTGGCTGATCGACACGCTGAAGATGCTGAAGAAATTCAAGGTGCTGGTCATCTGCGCCCACGCCGAGACCGCGCTGGACCTGGAAGACGCGCTGCGCGTGCGCTCCGGCATTCCGGCCACGGTGTTCCACGAAGGCATGAGCATTCTCGAGCGCGACCGTGCTGCCGCCTATTTCGCTGACGAAGAGTTCGGTGCGCAGGTACTGATCTGTTCCGAGATCGGCAGTGAGGGTCGCAACTTCCAGTTCGCGCATCACCTGGTGCTCTTCGATCTGCCATCGCACCCTGACCTGCTGGAGCAGCGCATCGGCCGTCTCGATCGGATCGGTCAGGCCCACGTTATCCAGCTGCACGTGCCCTACCTGGAAACCAGCCCGCAGGAACGTCTGTTCAAGTGGTACCACGAGGCGCTGAATGCTTTCCTCAACACCTGCCCCACCGGCAATGCCCTGCAGCATCAGTTCGGCCCGCGCCTGCTGAATCAGCTGGAAGAAGGCGACGACGACGAATTCCAGCAACTCATCGAAGAGGCACGCGCCGAGCGCGAACGACTGGAAGCCGACCTGCATGCCGGCCGTGACCGTCTGTTAGAACTCAATTCCGGCGGCGGTGAACAGGGCAAGGCACTGGTTGAGGCCATCGAAGAGCAAGACGACCAGTTCGCCCTGCCGATCTACATGGAAGAGCTGTTCGACGCCTTTGGCATCGACAGCGAAGACCATTCCGAGAACGCTCTAATTCTGCGCCCGAGTGAGAAGATGTTGGATGCCAGCTTCCCGCTCGGGGACGACGAAGCCGTGACCGTCACCTATGACCGTGAGCAGGCACTTGCTCGCGAAGACATGCAGTTCCTCACCTGGGAACACCCCATGGTTCAGGGCGGCATGGACCTCGTGCTGTCCGGCTCCATGGGCAACACCGCGGTGGCGTTGATCAAGAACAAGGCGCTCAAGCCCGGCACCGTCCTGCTTGAACTGCTCTATGTCAGCGAGGTGGTGGCGCCGCGTGCCCTGCAGCTCAACCGCTTCCTGCCACCCTTGGCGCTGCGTTGCCTGCTGGATTCGAACGGCAACGACCTGGCGCCCAAGGTGGCGTTCGAGACGCTCACCGATCAGCTGGAAAGCGTCCCGCGCGCCAGTGCGAACAAGTTCGTCCAGGCTCAGCGCGACGTGCTGGCCAAGCAGATCGCTGACGCCGAAGCCAAGGTCACTCCTCGCCACACCGAGCGCGTCGCCGAAGCGCAGCGCAAACTGAAGGCGAGTCTCGACGAAGAGCTGGCGCGCCTGACGGCGCTGCAAGCGGTCAACCCGAGCGTACGCGACAGCGAGATCGAGGCCGTGTGCAAGCAGCGTGAGGAAGGTCTGGCGATGTTGGAGAAGGCCGGGCTGAGGCTGGAGGCGATCCGCGTGCTGGTCGCCGGCTGACGTTCGATCGCAGTATAAAAAGGCCGGCTACGAGTGATCGCAGCCGGCCTTTTTCATTTCATCGCCCTCGCGTAGTGGCGTAGCGCAGCGCGATCCCATCGGTACTGATTGCCGCCACACATGGTACCGCCCGTGCAACCCGTCCCCTGACCTGTTCCTGAAGAGCGCTAGCGCAGTCCTAACGTCGCGCCACTGCAAGCAGTTGCCTGGCCTTGCGCTGGTCGTCTTCGCTCAGCTCCGCCAGCAGCTCCGGCTTACCGCCGATCAGCAGGGCCAGCGGGGCACCGTCGCGATAAAGGATGCGATTGCCTGCAGTGGCGGGCACGCGCTCGCCGGGTAGCAGTGTGCCGACCTGATTCAACGGATCGACTGCCGAGACAGCGATCATTTCACCGGCCAGCGGCCGCTTGCGCACCTCACGCAACAGGCCAACCGCCTCTGGCAAGGCGAACTGCTCGCCCGGCACACCCGCCACGAAACGCCCGCCACGGATCTCACCCCGCGCTTCGAGCCGATGGTAGACGCGCAGGAGTTCACGCCAGGGCGGCAACCAATCTGCCTCTCGGTCCAGCAGGCGCCAGAACACCACGCCGTAGCGACGCAGCAAGGTCATCGCAACGTGCTCCAGCGCTTCGGGATCCAGCATCGGCCGGCGTGGAGAGGTTTCGGGCGGCGCCGGCACGCCTTTGCGCACCAGCGCCCAGCGACCCGCGTCGGCCATGCCGCCGATGAATGCCCCGCCGCGGCTCTGCCGGGTGCTGCGTGAACGCTTCGCCGCGGGCGCCAGCAATGCCCGCAGGCCGGCGAAACTGTCGGCATTGACCAGCCCCACCGCAACCAACTCACCCAGAGCGTCTTCCAGCTCGCTGCGTAACAGGCGGGCATCCTGCTGCAGCTCGTCGAAGAACAAAGCGCCCTGCCCCTGCAACGTCTCGAACACCCGCTGCGCGCGTGATGACAGTTCGGGCTGTGGCGCATCACTGGCCAGCGCATACCAGGCTGCCAACTGCCGACGCGGCAGCAGCACGATAGGCGTGCCGCGCACCGGCCCGCTGCTGGCTTTGATTCGCCCGGCCAGGCGCGTCCAGACGATGCGCCCGGAGCGGCACAGCTCGTCCAGCCAGGTGCCGCCGTAATCTTTCAAGCGCGCCGGCAGCAGGTCGCTCTCCCAGGCGCCTGCGGCGGCCTGGAAGCCTTCAAGTTGCTCGACGACGGTGCCGAGCGCCTCGCGGCCCTGCATCCGCGTCGCCTCGGACAGGTGCTGCCAGTCGAACAGGAAACGCATGAAATCGGCGCGCTCCACCGGTTCGATTTCGCGGCGCAGGCGCTTGACGGTGTAACGGTGCATGCGCGCCAGCAGATGCCGCTCGCACCACTCCTCGTCCGTTGCGCCAGGCGTGAAGCGGCCGCGCAGCATATAGCCCTCCGCCTCCAAACGCGTGAGCGCCAACGCGACCGCCGAAGCTGGCAGGGCCAGCGGCCGGGCAATCAGCGGCACCGGCAAGGGGCCGAAGCCGGTCAGGCGCGCGCGGATCAGTTCGACCAAGGCATCGTCTTCACTCGACGGCTGATCGAAGCCAGGCAGCGGCTTGAGCACCGGCTCGCAAGACGCCTCGGGATAGATGGACTGCAACAAGGCAAGGCGCTCGACGGGCAGCCAGAGCGCGCGATCCTGCGCGACCTGCATCCGTGTCGCGCGCCCGCCACGAGCCAGTTCGTTCAGCCAGGCAGGCCATTGGGGATCGGCCTGCACTTCGGCTTGGGCAATACAGCCCAAGCCTGTAAGCGCTTCATGCAACTCGTCCGGATTACGCGCCTGGGGCCAGGCTTGCTCGCCGACCGCCTCGATTGCCGCGGCATCCAGCGCGCCGAGGTCGTCGGCCGATTCGGGGTCGGTCCAGCGACGATTGAGCACAGCCTGAGTCCGACGCTCTTCCAGCGGTGCGTCGTCGAGAAAGGCGTAAGGCCGCGCGCCCAGCACTTCCATGGCCAGCGGCGACGGCGCCGGCAGGTCACGCGCCAGAAGCTCGATATCGCCAGCCTCGATCCGCCGGAGCAGCGCCAACCAGCCATTGCTGTCCATGGCCTCGTGCAGGCAGTCATTCAGCGTCTGGGCGACCAGGGGATGATCCGGCACCTCCCGCTCGCCAACGATGTTCTCCAAACAGGCGACCTGGTCTGGAAAGACGGTCGCGAGCAGGTCTTCACTCTTCATGCGCTGTAGCTGCGGCGCGACTTTGCGGCCTCCGGCCATTCGCGGCAGCGCCAACGCGGTGGTCGCGTTCCAGCGCCAGCGCACGCCGAACAGCGGCGCATCGAGCAGCGCCTGGATCAGCACCGCTTCGGCGCTGTTGGGGTGCAGGTAACGCCAGACGTCATCGAGCGGGAAGCTGTGGCTGGTCGACAACGAAAAGATGATCGCATCTTCGGTCGCCGCGGCCTGCAACTCGAAGTTGAAGGTGCGGCTGAAGCGCTTGCGCAGCGCCAGGCCCCATGCGCGGTTGATCCGACTGCCGAACGGCGAATGGATGACCAGCTGGGTGCCGCCGGACTCGTCAAAGAAGCGCTCCATGATCAACCGCTGCTGCGTAGGCAACGCGCCCAGCGCCGAGCGGGCACGGGCCAGGTACTCGACGATCTGGCGAGCCGCGGCGTCTGGCAGGCCGAGCGTGTCGGTGAGCCAGTCGATGGCAGACTCGAGTATTGATGAACGTTCGCCGGTCTCGATGCATGTTGCTTTTGTAGGAGCGAGCTTGCTCGCGAAAATCGACACCTCGGGGGCGTCCGGTTCGCGAGCAAGCTCGCTCCTACGGGTCTGGGCGTCGGCTGCAGACAGGCGCGCATCGATCTCCGCGCGCAGCCTCGCTACGGCTGCCGACAGCTCATCGCTTCGCCCCGGCGCCTCGCCTATCCAGAAAGGAATGTTCGGCGGCTGGCCCTGCGCATCCTCGACCCGCACGCGACCGGACTCGATCTTGATGATGCGGTAGGCCGTATTACCGAGCTGGAAGACATCGCCGGCAAGGCTCTCGACGGCAAAATCCTCGTTGACCGTGCCGATGTTGAAGCCCTGTGGTTCGAGCAGCACCGAGTAATCGGCATTGTCAGCAATGGTGCCGCCAGACGTCAGCGCGGTCAGACGCCCGCCGCGTCGCCCGCGCAAACTGCGGTTGACGAGATCGCGGTGCAGATACGCGCCGCGTGCACCGTGGCGGGTGCTGTAGCCCTCGGCGAGCATCGCCAGCAGCGCCTGATAATCCGCCTGGCTCAACCTGGCGTAAGGCATGGCGTGGCGGATCAATGCTAGCAATGCATCCTCCAGCCACTCCCGGCACGACACCTCGGCGACGATCTGTTGCGCCAGCACATCCAGCGGGGCCATTGGTATCACCAACGTATCGAGCTCGCCGCGCCGCACGGCGTCGAGCAAGGCAGCGCATTCGATCAGGTCATCGCGTGAGCTGGGAAACAGGCGCCCCTTCGAGACACCGCCCACCTGGTGACCGGCGCGGCCGACGCGCTGCAGGAAAGCGGAAATGGACCGCGGCGAGCCCAACTGGCAGACCAGCTCGACGTCGCCGATATCGATCCCAAGCTCAAGCGACGCGGTAGCGACCAGCACCCGCAACTCGCCGCGCTTGAGTCGCTGCTCGGCATCCAGCCGCTGTTCGCGCGCCAAACTGCCGTGGTGGGCGGCAACCACGGCGTTGCCCAGCCGCTCGCTCAGATGCCGCGCCGCGCGTTCGGCCATGCGCCGGGTGTTGACGAAGATAAGTGTGGTTCGATGTTCACCGGCCAGCACGGCAAGCCGGTCATAGACCAGCTCCCAGACGGCGTTGCTCATAACCGCTTCCAGCGGCACCGGCGGCACCTCCAGCGCCAGGTCACGCGCTCGGCCATGGCCCACATCGATGATTTCGCAGTGGCGCCCGACACCCACTAAATAATCGGCCACCGCCTCGATGGGCTTCTGCGTCGCCGACAGCCCGACGCGCACCAGCGGTTGCCCGCACAAGGCCTCCAGCCGCTCCAGCGTCAACGCCAGATGGCTGCCACGCTTGTTGCCCGCGATGGCATGGATCTCGTCGACAATCACGCTGCGCACACCAGCGAGCATCTGCCGACCGGACTCGGAGCCGAGCAGCACATAGAGCGACTCCGGCGTCGTCACCAGGATATGCGGGACCCGCTTGCGCATCGCGGCGCGCTCGGCCTGTGGCGTGTCGCCGGTGCGCACCGCCGTACGAATAGCCGGCACCGGCAGGCCGAGCCGCTGCAGCTCGTCACGGATTCCGGCCAGGGGTTGTTCGAGGTTCCGATGGATGTCGTTGGACAGCGCCTTGAGTGGCGAGATGTAGAGCACCGCCGTTTCATCCGGCAGCCCACCTGGTTCCAGGCTGCGCTGCACCAGGTCGTCCAGCGCGGCGAGAAAGGCCGTCAGCGTCTTTCCTGAGCCGGTAGGCGCTGCGACGAGCGTCGATCGCCCGCTGCGGATCAAGGGCCAGGCACCGGCTTGCGCGGGTGTCGGTGCCGGAAAGCGCCGGCGGAACCAATCGGCCACGGCGGGATGGAAGCGGGCCAGAGGGTCGTTATCGATGGGTGATTTCATGCCTGGACTATGCGGTCGGGGCCGTCGGCCTACAAGGGTGGGCGACGCCAGCCGTATCGCAGGAAACGGAGGCGCGCCCGGGCGGTCCATCTAAGACAACCGATGACGGAGAACAGCATGAGTGACCAGACCATGACAATCGACGAAGCGATGCAGCTCGTGTCCGAAGCCTTTCTTCCCTGCGGCTGCGTAACCAGCGCCAACCCCGACGAGGACAGTTTCGGCTTTACCGTGATGACCGGCAGCGGCACCGAAGTGCTGCGTGTCCCGAGCGTGACACAGGCGGACTACAGCAGCCCGCAGCGCCTGGGTGGCGTCATCGAACAGGCGCGGCTTGACGTCGAAGATAAGGACCAGCGGCTGGAACCCTGGACCATGCCGGACATCACCGACGGCACCGGGATCCCCGAAACCACCCCCAACTACTGATCAGCACCGTCGACCACGCATCGCCGGCCCACCGGGCCGGTGCGGTCACCTGTGTCTACACCGGACGGCCGCCGACTCGCCATCGCGTCGCCTTTCGCAATTGCCGATCTGCTGCTTTCATCAAAGCGACACGTCCGGGCCAGAGCATGTGCCCGGTCGAACTTTCACGTCGCGCTTCGGGTCGCTTATAGGGGCGATCGGAGCCCACGTGTGCATCCGACAAGGGGGACGACATGGGCAATCTGGCGCAACAGGCACAACCGGCACTCGCCGACCTGGAAGCCCTGCTGCAGCGGTTCCGACAGGTGCGTGCTACCAGTGAAGCGATCTGCGCACCGCTGCAGGTCGAAGACTACGGCGTGCAGAGCATGCCTGACGTCAGCCCACCTAAATGGCACCTGGCGCATGTCAGCTGGTTCTTCGAAGCCTTTCTGCTCAAACCCTACCTGGCCAGCTACCGGCCGCTAGATCCCGCTTACGACCACCTTTTCAACTCGTACTACGAAACGCACGGCACGCCCTTTCCCCGAGCGCGCCGCGGGCTAATCTCCAGGCCCGGCGTAGCTGACGTCTACCGCTTTCGCCAGCACGTCGACCATGCCATGGATGACCTGATGAGCAACCCGCCGCGGCACCATGCGAGCGAGATCATGCGGCGCGTGGAGTTAGGCCTGCAGCATGAGCAGCAGCATCAAGAGCTGTTGCTGATGGACATCAAACACATCTTGGCGCAGAACCCGCTGCACCCGGTCTACCGCGCCGATCTGAAACTCGCCCCAACGCTGCATCACGACCGCCTGCGCTGGCATGATCATGCCGGCGGTGTGCGCCATATCGGCCACGCCGGCAGCGGCTTCGCCTTTGACTGCGAGACGCCACGGCACCGCCAGTTCGTCGAGGATTTCCAGCTCGCCGACCGGCTCGTCACCAATGGCGAGTACCTCTCCTTCATCGCCGACGGTGGCTATGCGCGAAGCGACCTTTGGCTGTCGGACGGCTGGGCGCAGATACACCAGGCCGGCTGGCATGCGCCGCTCTACTGGCAGCGCCACGACGACGCCTGGTACGAAATGACCCTTGGCGGGCTCAGGCCGCTCGACCTCGATGCGCCGGTCTGCCATGTCAGCTTCTACGAGGCCGACGCTTATGCCCGCTGGGCTGGCGCGCGGCTACCCAGCGAAGCCGAGTGGGAGGTGGCTGCGAGCGACCAGCCCCGCCGCGGCAACTTTCTGGAAAACGACCACCTGCAGCCCGTCGCTGCGCGCGCGCCCCACGAGGGCCCGGCGCAGCTGTTCGGCGACGTCTGGGAGTGGACGGCCAGCGCCTATCGCCCCTATCCCGGCTTTCGACCGCTCGAGGGCAGCCTGGGCGAGTACAACGGCAAGTTCATGTCCGGCCAGATGGTGTTGCGCGGCGGATGCTGCGCGACACCCGAATCTCACATCCGCGCGACCTATCGCAACTTCTTCCAGCCGGCGATGCGCTGGCAATTCGCCGGGCTGCGCCTGGCCAGGGAGCTTTGAATGGCACTTGCCGTACGTTTCCACGACCAGACCCAACCGGCTCATGAGGCATCCCTAAGGGACGAGGCGCTAACGGGCTTTGCGGCCTCCCCCAAGCACATCTCGCCGAAGTTCTTCTATGACCGGCGCGGCTCCGAACTCTTCGAACAGATCTGCGTGCAGCCGGAGTATTACCTGACCCGCACAGAGGAAAAGATCCTCGCCCACGCCGCGAACGACATCCGCGAGATTGCCGGGCCGCAAACCGACTTGATCGAACTGGGCAGCGGCGCCAGCCGCAAGGTCAGGTTGCTGCTCGAGGGCCTGAAGCCGGTCAGCTACCTGGGCGTCGACATCTCGGAAGACTTCCTGCTGACCAGCACCCAGCGCCTGGCCGCCGACTACCCCTGGCTCGAGGTGCACGCAGCCTGTGCCGACTTCTCCGAAGAGCTGAAGCTGCCGGACGATTTCGAGCTGCATCACCCGCTGGTGTTCTTTCCTGGCTCGAGTATCGGGAATTTCACGCCGTTGGAAGCGCGGCGGCTGCTAGGCCATCTGCACGACATCCTGCCGCCGGGCGGCGGGCTGCTGATCGGTGTCGACCTGGTCAAGGACCGCAACGTGCTGGAGGCGGCCTATAACGACCGAGCGCACGTCACCGCCGCGTTCAACCTCAACCTCCTGCAGCGCATTCGCAGCGAGCTCGACAGCGACATCGACCCGTCCCGCTTCCGCCACCAAGCGTTTTTCAACGAACAGCATTCGCGCATCGAAATGCACCTGATCAGCCGCGAAGCGCAGGACGTGACCATCGAGGGCCAGCGCTTCCACTTCGATGCTGACGAAAGCCTGCACACCGAGAATTCCTACAAGTACACGCTGCAGACATTCGCCGACCTCGCAAGCAGCGCAGGCTTCGACTGCAGCGGCCAGTGGACCGACGCCCAGGAACTGTTCAGCGTGCATTACCTGCAACGCCGCCCATGACCCCCATCGAACGCCACCTGATCGCCCTCGTCTTCGCGCTCGGCCTCGGCACTGCCAGTGCCGATACGCCGCTGCGCCTCAAGGATCTGCAGCGCTGCGGTGACTTGTTCTCCACCGCAGAGCTGACGTTCTGCCTTCGCGGCGACGGCCTCGGTAGCGGACCGGTTGACGTGATGCTGAGCGGCAAGCCCGTCGCGGCCACGCGCGAGCAAAACGGGAGGCTACGCCTGACGCTCCAGCGCAAGGACCACCAGAGCGGGCCGCTCTGGCTGGAGCAGGCGGGGCGCCAAAGCAACCCGGTCTGGCTGACGCTCAACGGCAGCCACGTGGTGCCCGCAGGCCCCGATGAGGTCGCGAAGAACATGGACGGCCTGACGACCTACGTCGACCTGGTCAGCCTCATCATCGAGGAGGACCACGACGGCCTCGCCGAATCGCAGCGCCTTGCCAAAAAATATGGGGCGACGGTCGTGGGTGCCATCGCACCACTCAACACCTATCAGCTGCGCCTGCCGGTCAAGAACCTGACCGAGCGGGATGCCATGGTGCTGCGCCTGGGCAGCGAGACCAGCGTCGATGCGGTCGTCGTCGAGGAATCCGGCGCAGAAGAGCCGCTGGAAGCCGATTCGCAAAGCAAACCCCGAAATAGCGAATGGGTCGCTAACCGATTTCTCGATGCGGTGGATTTCTACCTTCGCCGCGTCCCTGCAGAGCGAGCGCCTCTCCAAACGCATCCGGTCCGGATCGGCATCGTCGAACGGGACGTCGATTTCGATTCACCCGAGTTCAGCGATTACCTCGGCCCGTGCGACCCCGCTCAACCTCGCACCTGCGTTTATGCCCGCGACGCCCAAACGCCGGCGGATCATGGAACCAGCGTCACGGGCATCCTCGCCGCGCGCAATGCCAACCCGGGCGATAGTGGCTTTCTCAGTGCACTGGAGCCGATCAGCTCCGGTTTCGAGGTGATTGTCGAGCGCAACTCGGACGCCGGCATCACCGCCAATGTCGCCGCCTCGGTAAACCTCGTGGAAGACGGCGTGCGGGTACTGAACTGGAGCTGGGGCATCCACCGAGTCGGCACCCGCGACGTTGAAGGCCAGGAAGTCGATTCCCTGGTGCGCTCCGGTGTCGCCATGAGTGGCTATGAGGAATTGCTCGAGGAATTCTTTCTTTGGCTGCGCCGCGAACACCCCGACGTGCTGGTCGTGAACTCCGCCGGCAACGGCTCGGCGCACTCCGGGCAGGATGACTATCGCCTCCCCTCCTCGTTCATCACCGAGCAGTTGCTGGTGGTCGGCGCGCATCAGCGCGACCTGAGCAAGGACGTGCCCGTTGAGCATCCGGACTACGTAATCAAACGCCCCTCGTCGAACATCGACAGGCGCGTCGATATCACCGCGTCGGCCTGCACCCGTGCCGCCACCCTCGAGCCGGGCAAGCGTGGCGAGGTGCACTGCGGCACGTCCTACGCCACACCCATGGTGACCGGCATCGTCGCCGCCATGCTGTCGATCAATCCGGCGCTTGCCCCTGAACAGCTGCGGGAATTGCTACGCCGCAGTGCATTGACCATCGGCCGCAACAGCGATTTCGAAGCCGCCGAGGCCGACGACCTGACCGCTCCGATCCTGCCGTCCGAGCGCAGCTATCAACTGGACAACAAGGACATCGGCCGCTCGGCGCGGCTCGACATGCGCAAGGCTCTCGAACTGACCGTCGACAGTCTGCAACACGTGCGCTGACCTCCACGCCCGGTTATTCCAGTTCAATTGAATGCGTTCGTTGGTTAGAACGTACGCGTTGCATCCGAAATAATCTGAAATAAAACCAAAGCCTCTGAGACAAACGGTAAATTTCACACGACACCGTTTCATTTCGTCTCGCTTTAATTAACGCCCCGCAATGTCCGATGATCGGATTTCTTCAAAATCAATCACTTATAAATACAATCATTTTGATATTTAAATGCCACGCCTGTAATGGCAATATAGACAAGAGCAACAACATTCCGACTCATCCTTTGATTTTCTGGCGCCAAAGATTCTTCAAAAAATAATATTCACCCGATATAAAGCCTATGCACGTGGCTTCACCAGCCCTAAAAGGCCGTCACGTGTTCGGGTGGCGTCATGGGTCGGTGCTTCGTTCGTTGCATGGGTCTCTGGATGCTTCCGCACTTTTTAAAGGGCAACGCCCTTTGCCGTATTAAGTACTGGAGTTCTTACATGTCCCTTTGCAACGCCGTTTCCGGCGCTCCGCGACTCGCCCTGAGCGTCGCACTGCTCGGCGCGATCGCCGGGCTCACCCTTCTGCCGGCCTCGGCGGATGCAGCCACCACGGCGCCATCGAGTGCCGCCACTGCGATTGCGACCGCTCAGCTCAATAACTTCACCAGTAGTGACTGGCTACTCGGCACCTGGCGCAAATCGGCCGGTTTCTCCATCCCGGCCAGCGCCGCGAACAAGGCTGCCTTCACCAAGGGCGCACAAGTACGACTGGCTAATGGCCAGGTTCGTACCATTCTTGCGGTGTACCAGTCTGGCGCGCACATGAGCGCCATGCTTTCCGGAGCGATCCTCGACGCGGCGACCACGGGCTACCCGCGATCGGTCTCTGCGCTTTCGAGCACTGCCGCGCAGCCGGCGCCAAACACCAGCGCGAGCACGGGCACGAGCGGGGCGACCCACAGCAGCGTCATCAACAATTACACCAACACCGACTGGCTCAATGGCGTTTGGCGCAAGTCGGCCGGGTTTTCGATTCCGGCTAACAGCGCCAACAGCGCTGCATTCAAGCCTGGCGCGTCGGTCAAGCTGGCCGACGGTCAGGTCCGCAGCATCACGGCTGTCTACAGTTCTGGCAGCAACATGAGCGTGATGCTTTCGGGCAGTTCGCTGAGCGGGTCGCTCGGTTATCCGAACAAGCTGTACGCCGCGTCGAGCACATCGACGCCCACTTCAGGCGGTTCGACATCGACGCCCCCCTCGACCTCGCCTTCGACACCCACTACCCCCTCGTCGGGCTCCACGCCGACCTCACCCAGCTCGGGTACAGGCACCTCGACGCCAGGCACCTCAGCCTCAGGCACGTCGGGCAGCGGCACCGTGGCGCCGTCCACGTCGCTGACGGTCGCGCTGAACTCCTTCAATGGCGGTGACTTTTCGTTTGGCATCTACGTGCGCTCGCCCGGCATCTCGGTGAAGGATACCGACGCCAACCGGGCGGCCTTCCATAAAGGGGCCAAGGTGCGTTTCGCCGACGGGCAAATCCGCACCGTCACCCTGTATTACCGCTTCGGCGGCAACATGACCGTGCTTCTCGACGGCAGCGCGCTGAACGGCAGCAAGGTGGGCTTTCCGCGGACGGTTTCGGTTAGCAGCACCGGCTTCAACCAGACGACGCCTGCAGGCAACACCAGCCAGGGCGGCACGGCCGCGCCTGCAAACCCGATCAACCTGGTCGGCATCAACCTCGCCGGTGCGGAGTTCAGTTCCGGGTCGCTACCCGGCGTCTACCTGAAGCACTACACCTACCCAGGCGAGGCCGATTTCAAGCGCTACGCCGGCCTCAACCTCAAGCTGGTCCGTCTACCGTTCCGCTGGGAGCGCCTCCAGCCGAAGCTGAACCAGCCGCTCAACGCTACCGAGCTGGGCCGCCTCAAGGCGACCCTCGACCTCGCCAACAAACATGGCATGCAAGTCATCCTCGACATGCATAACTACTACCGCTACTACGGCAAGCTGATCGCGACGTCCGAGGTGCCGATCGCCGCGTTCGCTGACAGCTGGAAGCGCATCGCGAGCCAGGTGCTCAACCACCCGGCGGTGTACGGTTACGGCCTGATGAACGAGCCACATTCGACCAATGGGAAATGGCCCGCCGCGGCGCTCGCGGCGGCCAAGGCGATCCGCACGGTGGATGCGAAGCGCTGGATTTTCGTCGCCGGTGATCGCTGGTCGAGCGCTTACCATTGGCCGTCCTACAACATCCAACTGATCAGCGATGCCTGGATGCGTAACCCCGCCAACAACCTGGTTTACGAAGCGCACCTGTACCTGGACAGCGATTATTCTGGCACCTATGCCAACGCCAAGGCCGTCTATGACCCGATGGAAGGCGTAAAGCGGGCCAAGCCGTTCGTCGAGTGGCTGAACAAGTACAAGCTGCGCGGCTTTATCGGCGAGCATGGCGTGCCGGATTTCTCGCCCTCGGCAGTGGTCGCAATGGACAATCTGCTGAAGTATCTGGGCCAGCAATGCATCCCGAGCACCTACTGGGCCGCCGGGCCTTGGTGGGGTGAGTACGCACTGTCGCTGGACGTAAAGAGCGGCAAGGCCCGCCCGCAATTGCCGGTGTTGCAAAAGCACTCCGCGAACAAGAGCTGCGGCACCATCGGCCTGTACTGAACGTTCCTGAGCCCGCCTACTCGGCGGGCCTAAGGATCGAGGGAAAGGTCGGTCCCTTCGGGACGGCGCGCGGGTCAGCCCGCGATGCCGTCGAAGACCTCCGGCACCATCGCCGCCTCGCCCTTGTCATCCAATCGCCGACGCCCATCGGCGCTGCCATCACCCTCGAGCAGGGCGAGCAGACGCTGGCCGCGTTCGGTCAGGATGAAGTTTTCTCCGTTACCACCCTGCTCCTCGGGGCGCGCCACCATGAATCCACCCTCGAACAGCACGCTTTCGTAGTTCTGCGCCTCGGCCTTGAGCGAATCGAGATTGGGCATGGGTTTGCCGGCGTCTTCCATGGCCAGGGCATGCTCATCGGCATACTGGCGCGGCCGGAAGTGTTCGTTGCCGGGTTTTTGCACCTCGCGCAGCAGGCGCAGCATCAGGTCCCAGTCGTAGGTCATGTCCGTTCTCCTGTTGCGCCGCTAGGAACGGCGGCCTTGCTATTCGGACCTTGTCCGGCGCGCCATGGTTCGATCCGTGGCAGGCCACGAAGGCTGAACTAAAGCGCCGCAACCGCGATCCACCAGATAGATGTCAATGAGGAGCGCGCCTATGAAACGCCTGATGATTCCCCTCGCGCTGGCCGTGCTGGCCAGCCAGCCGGTTCTGGCAGACGAACAGCTCGACGAACAGTGCACACCCGACGTGATCGAAGCGAAAGCCAGAGAGCTTGCGGAGCGGGTAAATGCGCTAACAAAAAGCAACCCGGAGCGCGCCGCCGAGATCAACGAGGAGCTGCGCGACATGGAAGTCAAGCAGACCGCCGAGCAGCTGGGTAGCGAATGCGAAGCCTACGAAAAGCGCATGGAGCACGTGCGCGAGGCAGAGAAAGAAGCCGATATCGCACCGGCTAAAAAAGGCTGACGAGCAAGGTTAACCGGAGCGGGGGCACCGCTCCGGTCAGCCTGTCAGGATTCTGCTGGCTTCTTGCGCTTGAGCGGCGCCAGGCCATCACCGCTTACTACCGATGAGGCCGGTGCCTCGCGCTTTCCAGTTGCGGGCCGCTTGCCAGCAGGCTTGGACGCCTTCTTGCCTTTCTTTTCAGCCGCTTTCTTCTTGTCGTCCTTTTTCTTCTTGGTGCCGGCCGCCTTGCCGGACGCCTTCAGGTTCTTCGGGCCCATGTAGCTGCCCTTCAAGCCCTTGACGACCCGATGTTCGAAACGCTGCTTGAGGTAGCGCTCGATGCTCGACATCAGGTTCCAGTCGTTGTGGCAGATCAGCGAAATCGCCAAGCCTTCCGCGCCGGCACGGCCTGTACGACCGATACGGTGCACATACTCGTCGCCCGATCGCGGCATATCGAAGTTGATGACCAGGTCCAGCCCTTCGATGTCCAGACCGCGCGCCGCCACGTCGGTCGCGACCAGCACCTTGACGCCGCCCTCCTTGACTCGATCGATGGCCTGCTTGCGATCCTTCTGGTCTTTGTCGCCATGCAGCACGTAGGCCTTGACGCCTTCGGCCACCAGACGGCCATACAGGCGGTCGGCTTGGGCCCGCGTGTTGGTGAAGACCACCGCCTTCTTGTAAGTCTCGTTGGCGAGCAGCCAGTGGACGAGCTTCTCCTTGTGCTCGATGTCTTCGGCCGTAATGATCTGCTGCCGCGTGCTCTCGTTGAGCTCGCTGATACGGTTGAGCTGTAGGTGCAGCGGATCGGTGAGTACCTTGGCGGTCATTTCACGCAACGCCGCCCCGCCGGTGGTAGCCGATAACAGCAGCGTCTGCTGGCGTTTTCCGCATTCGCCCACCAGGCGCTGCACATCCTCGGCGAAACCCATGTCGAGCATGCGGTCGGCTTCATCGAGCACCAGAACCTCGACGTCAGCGAGGATCAGGTTGCCGGCGTTCAGGTGTTCGATCAGCCGGCCCGGTGTGCCGATGAGCACGTCCGGCACCTTGCGCAGCAGTGCGGCCTGCACCTTGAAATCCTCACCGCCGGTGACGATCGCCGATTTGATGAAGGTGAACTGCGAAAACCGCTCGACTTCCTTGAGCGTCTGCTGCGCCAGCTCACGCGTCGGGAGCAGGATCAGCGCGCGCACATCGACGCGGGGCTGCGCATCGCCAATCAGGCGGTTAAGCATCGGCAGCACGAACGCAGCCGTCTTGCCGCTGCCGGTCTGCGCCGTCACGCGCAGGTCGCGGCCCTCGAGCGCGGGCGGGATGGCAGCGACCTGCACGGGGGTTGGCTCGACGAACTTGAGTTCGGCGACAGCCTTGAGCAGGCGTTCGTGCAGGGCGAATTGGTCAAACAAAGGTCACACCTCAAGGCAGATCGAAAAAACGGCGCATAGAGTAACCCGTCCGATGCGCTCACGGCGGCTTTGTTCAGCGCCGGCCCGCCCTCATGATCACTGCGCTTCTTCTTCGCAGGTCAGCTTGATGCGCAGGCGGATCACGTCACGCGTGAACTTGACGGTCAGTGGTCGGGTTTCGCCGGAACCGACGGCAACGCGTCGGGTACGCGGCGCTTCGGGGCCGTTACGAAAGACCGCCGTGCAGGTGACCGGGCGCTGGCCGAAATTCTGCAGCGTCAGCCCGCCCATGTCCCGGTCGATGGTTTCGGTGCGCGCTAGCACTTCGGTGCCGTTGAGTTCCTGCTCCAGATCCACCGGGTAGCTGACGGCAAAGGCGCTCGGTGGGATGATGGCGAGCGCAACGAGCGCCGCCAGGCCGATTATTTTCATTGTGTGTGGCTCCTCGAATGGGCGATTGCAGCCTACCAGACCGACGCGACAGGAAAGAATCCGATGAAAGCACCCAGGGTGACCCTGGACCAGTGGCGAACCCTGCAAGCGGTGATCGACCACGGCGGCTTCGCCCAAGCCGCCGAAATGCTGAACCGCTCGCAATCGTCCGTGAGCTACACCGTGGCCCGCATGCAGGAGCAGCTGGGCATTCCGCTGCTGCGCATCGACGGGCGCAAGGCCGTACTGACCGAGGCCGGCGAAGTGCTCCTGCGCCGGTCCCGGCAACTGGTCATGCAAGCCGGCCAGCTCGAAGACCTTGCCCATCACATGGAGCAGGGTTGGGAGGCCGAAGTGCGGCTGGTGGTGGACGCCGCCTACCCCAACACGAAGTTGATTCGCGCGCTCACCGAGTTCATGCCACAGAGTCGTGGCTGCCGGGTGCGCCTGCGCGAAGAGGTGCTCTCAGGCGTCGAAGATGTACTACGCGACGGCACCGCCGACCTGGCGATCAGTGCGCTGGACATCATCGGGTACCTCGGCAGCGGGCTTAGCACCGTGGAGTTCGTCGCGGTGGCGCACACCGAGCATGCTCTGCATAAGCTTCAGCGCAAACTGAGCGTCCAGGACCTGCAGACCCAGATGCAGATCGTGGTTCGCGATTCAGGCCAGCGGCAACCGCGCGACAGCGGCTGGCTGGGCGCTGAACACCGCTGGACGGTCGGCAGCCTGGCCACCTCGGTCGGCTTCGTCAGCAGCGGGCTGGGTTTCGCCTGGTTGCCACGCCACATGATCGGCCGCGAACTGGCCGAGGGCATTCTTAAACCGTTGCCGCTGATCCAGGGCGGTGTGCGCCGGCCGATGTTCTACCTCTACACCAATCACAACAAACCGCTCGGCCCAGCCACGCAGATTCTCATCGACCTGATCAAGACGTACGATGCGCAGACGCTACCGGCCGCCCCCGGGTCGGGCAACGCTCACTCCACCATTAGGAACGCACCATGAAGAGAATTCTGCTCGCTGCCTGTTCACTGCTGCTCGCCGGCCACCTCATGGCGGCGGACAACCCGCACGTACTGCTAACCACCACCATGGGCGAGATCGAAGTCGAGCTGGAAGCCGAAAAGGCGCCCATCAGCGTGAAGAACTTCCTGCAGTATGTGGAGAGCGGGTTCTACGACAACACCGTTTTTCACCGCGTCATCCCCGGCTTCATGATCCAGGGCGGTGGTTTCGGCGAAGGGCTGAACCAGAAGCCCACGCGCGACCCGATCAAGAACGAGGCGGACAACGGCCTGCACAACGTACGCGGCACCCTGGCGATGGCGCGCACCCAGCGCGTCGACTCGGCTACCGCTCAGTTCTTCATCAACCATCGCGACAATGACTTCCTCGATCACGGCAGCCGTGATTTCGGCTACGCCGTGTTCGGCAAGGTGGTACGCGGCATGGACGTGGTCGACCAGATTGCCCAGGTGCCGACCGGCAACCGCAGCATGATGCAGAACGTCCCGCTAACGCCGGTGAAGATCGTTTCCGCCAAGAAGCTTTAAGCCCCGCCCTTCAGCGCTGCGCGTCGTCCCAATAGCGACGCCAGCGCGCCACCAGTTCGTTCGGGGCGTCGAAATAGAGCTCGCGGCCCCGTTTCAATGCCTCGCTCTGCAACGCACTGCGCCGCTGGGCGATCAGCGCATCCAGCCGCTCGCGATCCGCCGCCTCGCCGAAAAGCGCAGGCTGGTCCTTCATTAACTGCTGCATCACTGCCAGATCGTGGTCATCACCCAACCGGTCGGCCAGGGCTTTGAGCGTGTCGCTGCGCATGTGCATCAACTTCGGCCAGCTCGGCGAGAGCAGCCGCGTCTGATACCAATGATCCTTGACGCGCTTGCGCCATTCATGGAGCTGCTCGTCGCTCAGGTCCTGACGCACCCGTGCCAGTTCTTCGCAGCCGTCTGCATAGGTGCGTTTGACCCCCGCGGCGAACAGGTCGAAGCCGTCGCCAGCGAGCTTCCATTTTTCGCTGCGTTCGCGAAGGGCGCGTAGCTCGTCGATCACCGCATCGAGTTGCGCGTCCAGGCCGCTGGCTCGGCTTTCGCCGCGCCGGGCACGCGCTTCGAGACTCTGGCGAACCTTGGTGAACGGAGCCTTGGCCAGCGGGTCGGGGAATTGCTCCGCCAGCAGGTCCCAGCTTTCCAGCATGGCAGCGGCATCGCGTGACTCGGCCAGCCGCCGCCCCAAGTCGCGCAGCAAGGTGTTCTCCCGCTTGAACGCGCCGCGCAGCGGTTTGCGCACCAACCGCAGCAGGGCGCGCAGTTCCTTGAAACGCTTGCGCGCCTGATGGATACCTTCGGCCCGCTCGGCCTCCGGGACACTCAATGAGTCGATGGCATTATCGATGCCTTGCTGGGCAACCTTGCGCACCTCGGCGGCCGGGTCAGCCGTTCGCAGCTTGTAGCTCATGGACACTCCTCTGGGGCCCGCCAGCCTGCCGCAGCCTAGGCGACTGGCGAATCAACCGTAGCGCTTGCGCGCCTCGATCGCCAGGCCGGACCCGATGCTGCCGAAACGGTTGCCCTCGACATGACGAGCGCCCGGCAACAGCGTGGCGACGCTCTGGCGCAACGCCGGAATGGCGCTCGAACCGCCGGTGAAGAACAGGGTGTCGATGTCGTTCTCGCCGAGGCCGGCACTGGCCAGCAATTGACCGATGTTGGCGCGAATTCGTTCGAGCAGCGGCTCGATGGCCGCCTCGAAGCCGCGACGCGTCAGCGATGCCTGCAGCCCCGCCTCGATGCGAGCGAAATCGATCAGGTAGCGGTCATGGTCGGTAAGGTCGATCTTGGCCTGCTCGACCTGCATCGCCAGCCAGTGCCCGGCGCGCTGCTCGATGAGACCAAACAGGCGGTCGATGCCGGTCGGGTCCTGGATGTCGTAGCGCATGCTCTGCAACGCCCGCAGCGATGCCGGCGCGTAGACGGCGTTAATGGTGTGCCAGGTGGCGAGGTTGAGGTGCGTGCTGGTGGGCATCGGTGCGTCACTCTTCATTCGGCTGCCGTAGCCGAACAAAGGCATCACGCCCTGCAGGCTGAGCTGCTTGTCGAAGTCCGTCCCGCCGATATGCACACCCGAGGTCGCCAGGATATCGGCCTCACGGTCGTCAAGCCTGCGCCGTTCCGGTGACAGCCTGACCAGCGAGAAATCCGAGGTGCCGCCGCCGATGTCGACGATCAGTACGCGCTCCTCGCGCTCGATGCGCGACTCGTAGTCGAACGCCGCGGCGATGGGCTCGTACTGGAACGACACCTCTTTGAACCCGATCACGCGCGCGGCGGCCGCCAGGGTGTCGGCGGCTTCCTGGTCGGCCTGGGCATCGTCGTCGACGAAGAACACTGGGCGGCCCAGCACGACGTGCTCGAACGATCGCCCGGCCTGCGCTTCGGCGCGCTGTTTGAGCGTGCCGAGGAACAGTCCGAGGATGTCCTTGAACGGCATGGCGCTGCCCAGCACGGTGGTTTCGCTCTTGAGCAGCTTGGAACCCAGCAGGCTCTTGAGCGAGCGCATCAGCCGGCCTTCATAGCCTTCCAGGTATTCGGCCAGGGCCTGGCGGCCATAAACGGGGCGGCGCTCCTCCAGGTTGAAGAAGACCACCGAAGGCAGGGTGTGCTGGTCGTCTTCCAGCACCAGAAGCGGGTCGGTGTCGGGGCGCCACCAGCCGACCGTGGAGTTGGACGTGCCGAAGTCGATGCCGCAGGCGCGGGCGGGAGAAGCGTTTGGCATGAGGGCTCAGGGGACAGGAAAAACGGCCGCGCAGTGTAAAGGAGGTCGCGGGTAGATGCAGGACGGGTTGCCGAATGGGCTCCTGCGTGTCTCACAGCCGGGTCGTCCCGCCGATGGACGCCGTGTTCATCAAGACCCGTCGCGGGTTGGCCTATCCGCCTTCATCTCGGGGCCCACCGGCGTCATCACCACGGCGAGGAACGCGTTACAAGCCTCCCCTGCCCCGCCGATACGCTGGCCGCCTCCCTGCGGCTCGCCCCATTGCGTCATGATCAGGCTCGCTCCCTCCGTAACGAGCAGCCACTGCGCTGCCCGCTGGCTAAGCGATCAAGCCGGCGCCGCCTCCCCCACCGCAGCGCGCCCCATGTCGTCTGTCATGCGCTTCGAATCGAGGCCGAAGGTTCTCGAGGCCTGAAACAGGAACACCATCGTCAGCAGCAACGACACCGGAATCAGGTACATCGCGCCATGCAGCCCTTCGGCGCGGAATGGCTCGGCCATCTCCGTTGCGCCTGCGGCAAACATGGCCGCCTGAGCGAAATGGTCCGACAGCAGGCCCACCACCACCGTGCCCATGCCGCCGCCGAGCAGGTAGAGGCCGGCGAAGAACAGCGCCATGGCGGTCGCGCGCAGCCGCGGCTCGACTACGTCCTGGATCGCTGTGTAGACGCAGGTGTAGAAGTTGTAGGAAAACAGCCAACCGATGCTGAACACCGCCACGAACACGCCCGTCTCGATGCGCCCGGCCAGCAATGCGTAGCCGGTGGCGAGCGTAGCGATAGCCATGCTCGCGGCTGCGAAGATCAGGCGGCCGCGGGCGAAGCGTTGGTGAATCTTGTCAGCCACCCAGCCGCCAAAGGTCAGACCGACCAGCCCGGTCAGACCGACGATCACCCCTGTAGCGACCGACGCGTCGACCAGCGACACGCCGTGGTAACGCATCAGCAGCGGCACCATGAAGGCGTTGCAGGCATAGGTCGCGAAGTTGAACGCCAACCCCGCCAGCACCAGCCACCAGAACGTCCGGATCGCCAGTACTTTGCGAATCGGCTGCTCGATAGGCGCCTCTGACACCTTCACCGTTTCCGCGGCGCCACGGCGTGGCTCCCGGACGAGAAAAATGAAGATAGCCAGCACCAACCCTGGCACCGCGGCGATAAAGAACGGTGCCCGCCAGCTGCCGAACGCCTGGACCATCGAGCCGATCGTGAAGAAGGCCAACAGCAAACCCAAGGGAAGGCCAAGCATGAAAATGCCCATCGCCCGTGCACGCTTGTGCGCGGGGAAGAGGTCGCCGATCAGGGAGTTGGCGGCGGGCGCATAGCTGGCCTCGCCGATGCCGATACCCATGCGCACCAGCAGAAAGCTCCAGAAATTCCAGGCCAGGCCGTTCACTGCGGTCAAGCCGCTCCACACGGTCAGGCCCCAACCCATGATCTTGCGCCGCGAGCCGAGGTCGGCCATCCGCCCGAGAGGAACCCCGGCGATGGCGTAGACGATGGTAAACGCGGTGCCGATCAGCCCCAGCTGGAAGTCGTTAAGGCTCCACTCCAGGCGGATAGGCTCGGCGATGATCGCCGGAATGGTGCGATCGAAAAAGTTGAACAGATTGGCGAGAAACAGCAGGAACAGGACGCGCCAGGCATTGGGCGCTTGATTGGATGGCTGCATGGCGTCGCTCTCGGCTTATTGTTATACCCGGCCGCAGTGGGCCGGTCTTCGAGAAACTCTAGAGCGCTATCGGTTGCCTGTCTGTGAACATCAGTGCCGCTGATGCTGCGCAATGCAGCGTGTCAGAAGGCGCGCCACCTCGCCATCCAACCAAGCTCAGCCGTGGTGTCCTGGCCGGCTGGTCGATACTCGGCGCCGAGCCAGCCGTCGTAGCCGGCGCGCTTGAGTGCATCGACCAGCGGCTCGAAGGCCAGCTCGCCACGGCCTGGCGCGCCTCGTCCGGGACAGTCGGCAAACTGCACGTGGCCGATACGAGCGCCCAATCGCCCGATGCCCTCGGCGATGTCCAGGCCTTGGCGGGCCATGTGATAGAGGTCCAGCTGCGCCAGGCAGTTGGGGTGGTCGACGCGGCCCAGGAGCTCGCCGAGGTCAGCCGGCGTGTTGATCAGGAACCCCGGCATGTCCAGCGGGTTGATCGCCTCGCAGACCACACGAATGCCAAGCAGCCCAAAGGCCTCTGCGCTGGTCTTCAGGTTCGCCACCAAGGTTTCCATTGCCTGCTCATGCGTGACGCCCTCAGCCAGCCGCCCGGGCAGGACATTGACGCAATGAGGGCGGGTCATGGCCGCGTAAGTCAGTGCCTCCTGCAGCGCGGCGTCGAATGCGGCCTGGCGCGACGGGACCGCCGCAAGTCCCGGTCCACCGTCCATGAGGTCACCGGCCGGCAGGTTGATCAGCACCAGCGGCAAATCGGCCCGTTCGAGCAGCTCCTTCAGACGAATCGCCGGCAGCGCGTAGGGAAACTGGATTTCGACGCCGTCGAAGCCGGCCATCCGCGCGGCCATGACGCGCTCGGGCAAGGGCAGCTCGTTGAACAATAAGGACAGGTTGGCAGCGAGTTTCATGGACGTGGCTCCCGGAACAGGTTGACCAGCGTGGCAGGGTCTTTTTCCAGATATCCCTGGCTGCCGTGCAGGCGCATCAGTTGCGCAGCAAGGCCGGTGACCGGCGTGGCACTGCCCGTCTCCCGAGCGAGCTGCACGGCAGTGTCGAGGTCTTTCACCAGCGTGCGCACATGCCATTTCACCGGCTCGAACGCACTGTTGGCCATCTGGGGGGCAAGAAACTGCAGCGGTCGGGAATCGGCAAAGCCACCGGCCAGCGCCGGCGCGATCAGGCTGGCATCGACGCCGGAGCGCTCGGCCAGCGCCACCACCTCGGCGATCACAACGGCATTGCAGGCGACGATCATCTGGTTGCAGGCCTTGGTGACCTGGCCTGCACCCAACTCGCCCATGCGGGTCAGCCTTTGGCCGAGGCTCATCAACACGGGACGTGCCCGCTCGATGTCCTCGACACGCCCGCCCGCCATGATCGCCAGGCTGCCGGCCTCGGCGCCGGCGGTGCCGCCCGAGACGGGCGCATCGACCCAACGCATGCCGCTACGCGTCTCAAGTTCGGCGGCCATTGAGCGGGTCGCGGCCGGCTCCAGGCTGGAGTGGTCGACCAGCAACTGGCCGGACCGGGCCCCTTCGACGATGCCGTCGGGCCCGAACACCACATCGCGCACCACGGCCGTGTCGGCCAGGCACAGCAAAACGATATCGGCCTCGGCACAAAGCTCTGCCGGCGTCTTGACCTGGCGGGCACCGGCTTCGACGAGCGACCTGCACTTGTCGGGCGACCGGTTCCACACCGTCAATGGGTAGCCGGCGGCGAGCAAGCGGCGGCACATGGGGGCGCCCATCAGGCCGATACCGGCAAAGGCGATCGAAGGCAGCTCGGACATGACATCTCCTCGTTCGGGGCCGTCGATTCTAGCGCCCTCGCTGCGCGCCAGGCCACGTGATGCTCAGCGCAGTTCGCCCTTGTCCCAGAGCCGCACCAACTCGCCTGGGGCCTGCTCCTCGGGGATCCGCAGGACTATTTCGCCGTCCTCCGTTTCGCGCCGGTAGTGCAGCTCGACCTGGTAGTACCGACGGTCCGCCCCACTGTCGGCGCCGGAATCCAGAGGCAGGCAGCCCTCGAGGACACTGCAGATCTGCCCGCGCTGCTGTTCGTCGCACTCGGCGAAGGCAATCTCACGGGGTCGGCTCAGCGCCTGCATCGGCGCGAAGCCGCCTTGGCGTGACAGGCGGATTCGGGTCTCGCGACCCAGCTCGGGTAGCTGTTTCATGCAAACCTCCTCAGGCAAGCGTCACGCCGACGTCGTCCCACGCCTGCTCGACGGCCTGGACCACCTCCGAGCCGAAGCGCGCAGCGGCATTGTCGCGAGTGAGCCGGGCGAAGGTGGAAAAGTCGGCATCGCGGGGCAGCCGGGCATCGCACAAGGTGTCGTACCAGACCCGCCCGGCGCGCTCCCAGGCAAAACCACCGATGGACATGGCGGCCAGGTAGAAGGCCCGGTTGGGAATGCCGGAGTTCAGGTGCACGCCACCGTTGTCGTCGCGGGTGTGGATGAAATCACGCATGTGCCCGGGTTGCGGATCCTTGCCCAGCACCGGGTCATCATAGGCGCTGCCGGGATTGGCCATCGAGCGCAGCGCCACGCCCTGCACCCGTTCGGTCAGCAGCGCGGCACCGATCAGCCAGTCGGCCTGGTCCGCCGTCTGGCCCTGCTTGTATTGCTGCACCAATACGCCGAACACATCCGAAACCGACTCGTTCAGCGCGCCGGATTGATCGAGGTACACCAGCCCCGCCTCGCTCTCGGTAATGCCGTGTGCCAATTCGTGGGCGACGACATCCAGCGCCAGGGTGAAGCGGTTGAAGATTTCTCCGTCGCCATCGCCAAAGACCATCTGCGCGCCGTTCCAAAACGCGTTCTCGTAGCCCACGCCGTAATGCACCGTGCCGACCAGTGCGAAGCCGTGGTCGTCGATCGAGTCGCGACCGTACACCGTCCAGAAGAAATCGTGGGTGACGCCCAGTGCCTCATAGGCTTCGTCCACGGCCGCATCGGCGACCGGCTGCTGACCTTCGATCCGAACCAGAACACCCGGCAACTGCATCTGCTGCTGAGCATCATGGATGCTGCGTCGAGGCTGGCCACGCGGGCCGCGCTCGGGAAGCACGCTGGGCATCGGCTGGCGATTTGGCGGGCCTGGGTTGTGCAATAACTGGCGGACATGGTCGAGCGTGCCGAGCGCGCGCTCGCGCTGCCCCGGCGAGCCACGGTCGATAATGCGGTCGAGGATGTAAGGTGGAATGAAACCGCGGTACTCGGTCTGATCGGACATGAAGCCCCCCTTCTGGCGATGGGTGCCCTGCCGGACACCTTACCCATCTGATCGGCCCAACCCCGTCTCGTTTCCCTGACGATGCAGTTTTTGCCGCGCTTCAGTGCTGGCTGTCGTTTGCGCTGGGCTTGACCTGAAGAAGCTGCTGGCCCGTCTGGAACGCCTCGATGGCACTGTCGAGTTGTTTGAGGCACAGATCGATCGCCATCTGGCGCAGCGCCTCAGGCCATTCATGGTCTCGGGCTGGTTCGACAAGGTCCAGGACGCCGGAGTAGCCGATCAACATGCCGTGCCTGACACGCAAAGTCTGGCCATCGACTATCAGCGTAACGGGATCGCGCGCGATGATCGCGGCGCCGGCCGCAAGCAATTCATCGATGTGTTGCCTTAGGGCGTGGTGCTTGCGTAGATCCTGCGGCTCACTCATATCAATGCGCCATCATTCAAAAAAGGCTGCGAGCGTAATAGAAGCGAGACGCAGAGCACAATACTAGGCGCGTAGCCGTCTTCGTCACGTATTGGTGCGCACCCCCGGCCGCTCTGAGTCATTAGCCCCCTCATCGCCCACCAGCATGCCGCACCGGGCTTTGAACGCCTGGCCATCGGCAACGAGCGTTGTAGGGTCGCGGTCGGTGATCACCGCACCCTCGGCGAGCAATTCGTCCACGTGCTTTCGGAGCGAGTGATACTTGCGCAGCTCTTTGTCTTCATCCATCGCGGTCAGCCTCCTTTCATGGCGCCGAAGTCTAGTCCAAGAGAGACTTACATCACAAAACGACAGCCGTAGCGCCGCCTAGTTCGCCAGCGCAGGCATTGACCGACGAAGCGTCAACCAGCCGCCCGCGCCACTCACCTTGCCCGGCGGGCCTCGTCTGCCCCTATAATCCGCGCGCTTTTTCCGCTATTGAACCGGAGAACCACAATGCTGAAGCGCACCCTGGCAGCCGTCGCCGGCCTTGCCCTGTCCTTGTCTATCGCCCCCGCCCATGCTGCCGACGTTCTACGCGTCTCGGCCATTCCTGATGAAGCCCCCACCGAGCTGATCCGCAAGTTCGAGCCTCTGGGCAAGTACCTGGAGAAGGAATTGGGCATGCCGGTGAAGTTCACCCCGGTGTCCGATTACGCCGCAGTGGTCGAATCACTCGCCTCGGATCGCCTCGATCTGGCTTGGCTCGGCGGTTTCACCTTCGTCCAGACTCGACTGAAAACTGGCGATGCGATCCCGCTGGTGCAACGCGAGCAGGACGAGAAATTCACCAGCAAATTCATCACCGCCGACCCGGAGGTCAAGACCCTGCAGGACCTCAAGGGCAAGACCTTTGCGTTCGGCTCGGTGTCCTCCACCTCTGGCAGCCTGATGCCGCGCTACTTCATGCTGCGTGACGGCATCGAGCCGGAGCAGTTCTTCAAGCGCATCGCATATTCAGGCGCCCATGACGCAACCGCCGCCTGGGTCGAGGCTGGCAAGGCCGACGCCGGCGTTCTTAACGCCTCGGTATGGGACAAGCTGGTCGCCGCTGGCAAGGTCGACACCGACAAGGTTCGCGTGATCTCTACCACGCCGCCTTACTACGACTACAACTGGACCGTGCGCGGCAACCTCGATCCGGCACTCGTCGAGAAGATCAAGACCGCCTTCCTCGAGCTCGACCCGGCGAACCCTGATCATAAGAAAATCCTCGACCTCCAGGCCGCGACGCGCTTCATCGAGACGCGCCCCGAAAATTATGAAGGGATCGAGGAAGCAGCCCGCGCGGCAGGTCTGCTTAAGTGACGACCGGCGCATCGCGCGCCACGGCAGCACCGCAGGAAAACGGCCAATCCGGCACGCCAGCCGCGCTGCGCCTGTCCGGGGTCGGCTTTCGCCACGCTGGCGGCCAGGCGGTGCTGAACGAAATCGAGCTGAGCGTCGCGCCTGGCGAGCGTGTGGCGATCATCGGGCCGTCCGGCGCTGGCAAGACCACCTTGCTGCGCCTCATCGCCAGTCACTTGCGCCCCCAGCTAGGGCAGTTGGAACTGCTTGACTGCGAACCCTGGCGGATGTCTGCCTCGGCCCGACGTCGTCTGCGCACGCGCATCGGCATGATTCACCAGGCGCCACCGTTGCCACCTCGGCAGCGGGTGGTCACCGCGGTGCTTGCCGGCAGGCTGGGCGAGTGGTCGCTCGGTCGCAGCCTGATGAGCCTGATCCACCCGCTCGACAGTGTGGGTGCAGCCGAGGCGCTTGCTCGGCTGGACCTCGCGGACAAGCTCTATGAACGTTGCGATCAGCTCTCTGGTGGCCAGCTGCAGCGCGTTGGCATCGCCCGCGTGCTCTATCAGCGACCCGACCTGATGCTAGCCGATGAACCCGTTTCTGCGATGGACCCGATCCTCGCTCGCCATGCCCTCGGTGTGCTCAGCGAGGACGCGCGCCAGCGAGGGGCAACGCTATTGGCGAGCCTGCATGCAGTCGAGATGGCGATGAACTACTTTCCGCGCGTGATCGGCGTGCGGGGCGGCCGAATTCTGTTCGACAAACCGGCCAGCCAGGTCAGCCCCGCAGAGCTCGATGCGCTCTACGCCAACGAACAACTGACGGGTGCAACGCCCTCGATGGCGCCAGTTCAGCACCGGCTGCACGTGCCACGATGCTGAATCAGGAGCGGGCGCCTCGTGACCCGGCCGCATTCTCCCGGCTTGCGCTGACATTGCTGACCGTGTTGCTGCTCTGGCCAGGCGTTTGGCTGAGCGAGCTGGACGTAGGCGTACTCTTCGACGGCAGCAATGCCGACACCATGGGCGCTTTTCTTTCGGGTTTCTGGCCACCTGCGCATGAGCCAGAATTTCTCGCTCTGCTGTTGCGAGCGACGCTGGAGACCCTGGCCATCGCAACCGCCGGCATGACCCTGGCATTGCTCGTCGCCCTCCCCTGCGCTCTGCTGGCCACGCGGGTGCTGTCGGTCTCGGCGATTAGCCGCGGGGGCCGCCCGCACCTGCTGGGTGAGGCGCTGCGCTGGCCGGTCCGGGCTTTGCTGATCGTGCTTCGTAGCGTGCCGGAAATCGTCTGGGCGTTGCTGTTCGTGCGCGCCGTGGGGCTCGGACCGACGGCCGGTGTGCTGGCGATCGCCATCACCTATGCCGGGATGCTCGGTAAGGTCTATGCGGAAATCTTCGAATCGGTCGACCCGCTTCCCTGCCGCGCGCTGATTGGCGCGGGCGCACCGCGCATACAGGCGTTCGCGTACGGCATCCTGCCGGAGGCCAGCGGAGAAATGCTTTCTTACGGCGTGTACCGCTGGGAATGCGCAATACGCGCATCGGTAGTGATGGGATTCGTTGGAGCCGGCGGCCTGGGTCAGCAGATGGACCTGTCGATGCGCATGTTCGCTGGCGGCGAGGTTGCGGCCATGTTGCTGACATTCCTCCTGCTGGTGTTGCTGGCCGATGCCATCAGCCAGGCATTGCGTCGGAGGTTCGCATGAAATTCCTGTCGCGCGTTTCCTTGCCGCTACTCTTGATTTCCGCCGTGATCGCGTCCTTTGCCTATCTACAGCTGGATACCGCCGCGGTGTTGAGTGCCGATGGCCTGGCGGGGATGGCCGACTACGCCACCGGTTTCTTCGCGCCTGACTTTTCTGCGGAACATCTATACGCCACTGGCCAAGGGGCGCTGGAGACGCTCGCGATGTCGGCGATCGGCACTTTACTCGCCGCGATGCTCGGGCTGGTCTTGGCTCTGCCCGCATCGGGTCGTTTCGGCCGCCTGGGCAAAGCAGCGTCTCGGCTGCTACTCAATGCCCTTCGTGCCATTCCGGAGCTGGTCTGGGCAGCCCTGATGGTGCTCGCAGCAGGCCTGGGACCCAATGCGGGTACCCTTGCTCTGGCCCTGCATACCGCTGGGGTACTTGGACGCCTGTTCGCCGAAGC
This sequence comes from Stutzerimonas chloritidismutans, assembly GCF_051486945.1. Taxonomy (GTDB): domain Bacteria; phylum Pseudomonadota; class Gammaproteobacteria; order Pseudomonadales; family Pseudomonadaceae; genus Stutzerimonas; species Stutzerimonas chloritidismutans_B. The sequence goes on from NZ_JAHVDX010000001.1 coordinate 1,389,632, forward strand.
GTTGGAAAACACGCCAGAAGCGCCGAGCGAGGCCCTGCGTCTAACCGGGAGCGGACAGATCAATGCGTTCTGCTATGGCACCTTGCCCCTGCTGTGGCCGCAGTTGGTGGCCTACAGCCTGTACCGCTGGGAAAACAACATCCGCATGGCCAGTGTGCTCGGGTTCGTCGGGGCAGGCGGGCTGGGTCAGATGCTGTATATGAGTCTGAGCCTGTTCCAGCAGGCCCAGGCCGCGACCGTCATTCTCGCCATGCTGCTAATGGTTCTGGTCGTTGACGCCGCGAGCGGATGGGCGCGCATGCGTTGGGTACGGGCATAGCGAGACCCTGGCTACTGTTCCGATTCAGTGCAGCTCCGGTCGGGATGCCCTTTCCTGAACCAATACCCAAGGCCTGACCACCACCGCCCAGAGCGACGGGTCACGTGCGTGCCAATCCTGCGCGTGCTCTGTATCGAGCTTGGAGAGCTGGCCGGACGTTAGCCAGGCACAAACCTTGTCTCGATCATCCTGCGCAACCGCGAGCGCCGCCTCGATCAAGTCGAAGTCACTCTCAACCCTCAACAGAGCACCGCGGGCAAAGAAGGGCTGCAGCTCCTGCCAGCTAATCTCCGCCGTCTCGCCCAGCAGCTTGGCATAGAGAGTGCTTGAATCGTCGCTCATGAAGTTCACCCGTCTCGAAAAGGGCGCAATCATAGCGCCCGGGTGAAAGTCATCAAACGGATGGAATCCTGACTGTGCAAACAGGTGCTGACGCTTCTACACTGTGCCGGTACAGTTGCCGTACCGTTTGGGGACGATGAGCCCTTAACGACACTGCAGCCCGCAGGATCCAAACAATAATGATGCAAGTGGAGCACGTATGAAGACCAAGCAGCGTCTTTCCAAGATTTTCCTGGCCATTGCAATGACGGGGGCAGCGAGCTACACCCTGGCAGCCGACACCATCAAGATCGGGCTGGCTGGCCCAGTCACCGGGGCAGTCGCTCAGTACGGCGACATGCAGTTCATCGGGGCCCAGATGGCCATCGAGCAGATCAACAACGACGGGGGCGTCGATGGTCAGAAGCTCGAAGGCGTGGTCTATGACGACGCGTGCGACCCGAAGCAGGCCGTAGCCGTCGCCAACAAGATCGTCAACGATGACGTCCGCTTCGTGGTCGGGCACCTGTGCTCCAGCTCGACCCAGCCGGCCTCGGACATCTACGAGGACGAAGGCATCCTGATGATCACCGCGGCCTCCACCAGCCCGGACATCACCTCCCGCGGCTACGAGCTGATCTTCCGCACCATCGGCCTGGACAGCCTGCAGGGCCCCACCGCCGGCAACTTCATCGCCGACACCATCAAGCCGAAGAACGTCGCCGTCATCCATGACAAGCAGCAGTACGGCGAAGGCATCGCAACGGCCGTGAAGGAAACCCTGGAGAAGAAAGGGATCAAGGTCGGCCTGTTCGAAGGCATCAACGCCGGTGACAAGGACTTCTCTTCGATGATTTCCAAGCTCAAGCAGGAAGGCGTCGACTTCGTCTACTACGGCGGCTACCACCCGGAACTGGGCCTGCTGCTGCGCCAATCCAAGGAGCGCGGCCTGAACGTCCGCTTCATGGGCCCGGAAGGCGTTGGCAACAAGGAAATCTCCGCCATCGCCGGCCCGGCTTCCGAAGGCCTGCTGGTGACCCTGCCCAAGTCCTTCGACCAGGATCCGCGCAACCAGAAGCTGGTCGACGCGTTCAAGGCGAAGAATCAGGACCCGAGCGGCCCGTTCGTGTTCCCGGCCTACGCGGCCGTGCAGGTCATTGCCGAAGGCATCGAGAAGGCCGGCAGTACCGACACCGACAAGGTTGCCGAGGCCCTGCGCAGCAACACCTTCGATACCCCGACGGGCAACCTCTCGTTCGACGAGAAGGGTGACCTGAAGGACTTCAACTTCGTGGTTTACGAATGGCACCAGGACGGCACCAAGACCGAAGCCAAGTGAACCCTTGACCAACCGACCCGAAGCCCACGGCATCCGCTGTGGGCTTTGTTTTAGCTGATCGGGGCCAACCCGGCCACAAGCACGGGACGCCCCAGCAACACTTGCATCCAAGCGAGAGGCCTGACAGCTGGCCCGCTCGAACCGGCGAGTGCGTGATCCGCACCTGCCCTTGGCGCCGCATTCTCCATGCCGCGTGTTCGAAGCAGGTCCGCACGGACGGTTGGGCAAGCCATTGAGGACACAGGCGCAGCAGGCAAAGCGAAGCGGACAGGTAAGCGATTCCCGCACCGGGCGACTGGTTCGATAGCGATACCTTCCCAGCGATGCCTGTTAACGGCCAAGGTCGTCAAACGGTCTGCCAGCACGGGCTGCAGTGTTCAGGAGAATGTAATGCCTGAGCTCTACCACTACTTTCAACAGCTGATCAACGGCCTGACCGTTGGCAGCACCTATGCCTTGATAGCCATCGGCTACACCATGGTTTACGGGATCATCGGCATGATCAACTTCGCCCATGGCGAGGTGTACATGATCGGTTCCTACGTCACCTTCATCGCCATCGTCGGGCTGACAATGATGGGGCTCGATTCGCTTCCGATCCTGATGATCGGTGCGTTCGCGGCGGCCATGATCGTCACCAGCGCCTACGGCTACAGCATCGAACGGGTTGCGTACCGGCCGCTACGCGGCAGTAACCGGCTGATTCCGCTGATTTCGGCGATCGGCATGTCGATCTTCCTGCAGAACGTGGTGCTCCTGTCGCAGGACTCCAAGGACAAAGCCATCCCAAACCTGATGCCTGGGAATTTCATCTTTGGTGAAAGTGCTATGAACGGCGTCGTCATCTCCTACATGCAGGTGCTGATTTTCATCGTCACCATCGTGGCGATGCTGGGCCTGACCGTGTTCATCTCTCGTTCTCGCCTGGGTCGTGCCTGCCGCGCCTGCGCTGAAGACCTCAAGATGGCCAATCTGCTCGGCATCAACACGAACAGCATCATTGCGCTGACCTTCGTCATCGGCGCGGCATTGGCGGCCATCGCTGCCGTGCTGATCAGCATGCAATACGGCGTAATCAACCCGCACATCGGCTTCCTGGCCGGTATCAAGGCGTTCACTGCCGCGGTGCTTGGCGGCATCGGCAGCATTCCGGGCGCCATGCTCGGCGGCCTGGTACTCGGCGTGGCCGAAGCGTTCGGTGCCGACATCTTCGGCGACCAGTACAAGGACGTCGTGGCCTTCAGCCTGCTGGTGCTGGTCCTGCTGTTCCGCCCGACCGGCATCCTGGGTCGCCCGGAGGTCGAAAAGGTATGACGCGCAATCTACGAACCGCCTTCTTCAGCGCGCTATTGGTGTTCGCGGTGGCGGTGCCGGTATTCGGCCTGAAGCTCACCACCGTCGGCATCCGCCTAGAAGTACACGGCGCGGACATGGAGACTTTCTGGATCATCGCGGCCTGTGCCGTGGCCATGTTCGTCTGGCAGCTGTTCCGTCATCACCTGGCCGCAGGCTGGGCCGCAAGCCCCAGCCTGCCAACCGTGCCCGCCGGTGCCGGCAACTTCCTGACCCTGCCCTCGACCCAGCGCTACATCATCATCGCAATGATCTTGGTCGCTCTCGCCTGGCCGTTCTTCGGCTCGCGCGGCGCGGTGGACATCGCCACGCTGATTCTGATCTACGTCATGCTCGGCCTGGGCCTGAACATCGTGGTCGGCCTCGCAGGGCTGCTGGATCTGGGCTACGTCGGCTTCTACGCAGTCGGTGCCTACACCTACGCCTTGCTGTCGCACTACTACGGTTTCGGCTTCTGGCTCAGTCTGCCGATCGCCGGCGCCATGGCAGCGCTGTTCGGTTTCCTGCTGGGCTTCCCGGTGCTGCGACTGCGCGGTGACTACCTGGCCATCGTGACCCTGGGTTTCGGTGAGATCATCCGGCTCTTGCTGCGCAACATGACGGACATCACCGGCGGCCCGAACGGCATCAGCGGTATCGACAAGCCGACCCTCTTCGGCCTGACCTTCGACCGCCGCGCCGCCGAGGGCATGCAGACCTTCCACGAGTTCTTCGGCATCGACTACAGCTCGATCAACAAGGTGATCTTCCTCTACCTGATCGCCCTGCTGCTGGTGCTGCTGACCCTGTTCGTGATCAACCGTCTGCTGCGCATGCCGATCGGCCGCGCCTGGGAAGCACTGCGCGAAGACGAGATCGCCTGTCGCGCGCTGGGCATGAACCCCACCGTGATCAAGCTTTCGGCCTTCACCCTCGGCGCCACCTTCGCCGGTTTCGCCGGCAGCTTCTTCGCCGCGCGCCAGGGCCTGGTTTCACCGGAATCCTTCACGTTCATCGAATCGGCCATCATCCTCGCCATCGTGGTGCTGGGCGGCATGGGCTCGCAGCTGGGGGTGATTCTCGCCGCCATCGTGATGATCCTGTTGCCTGAACTGATGCGTGAGTTCAGCGAGTACCGCATGCTGATGTTCGGCGCCATGATGGTGCTGATGATGATCTGGCGTCCGCAGGGCCTGCTGCCCATGCAACGCCCCCACCTGGAGCTGAAGCGATGAGCCGCCCGATTCTAGAAGTAAGCGGCCTGACCATGCGCTTCGGCGGCCTGCTGGCCGTCAATGGGGTGGGCCTGACCGTTCACGAAAAACAAGTGGTCTCGATGATCGGCCCGAATGGCGCCGGAAAGACCACGGTATTCAACTGCCTGACCGGCTTCTATCAGCCGACCGCGGGCAAGATCCTGCTCGAGGGCGAGGCAATCGAGGGCTTGTCCGGCCACAAGATCGCGCGCAAGGGCGTCGTCCGTACCTTCCAGAACGTCCGCCTGTTCAAGGACATGACAGCCGTGGAGAACCTGCTGGTCGCCCAGCATCGTCACCTCAATACAGGCTTTCTGTCCGGGCTGCTGAAGACCAAAGCCTTCCGCAAGAGCGAGCACGAGGCAATGGATTTCGCCGCGCACTGGCTCGAGCAGGTCAACCTGACCGACGTCGCCAATCGCCCCGCCGGTACCCTCGCCTACGGCCAGCAGAGGCGCCTTGAAATTGCCCGCTGCATGATGACGCGCCCGCGCATTCTCATGCTCGACGAGCCAGCCGCCGGCCTGAATCCCAAGGAAACGGAGGATCTCAAGGCGCTGATCGGCATGCTGCGTGACCAGCACAACGTGACCGTGCTGCTGATCGAGCATGACATGAAGTTGGTAATGAGCATTTCCGACCACATCGTCGTGATCAACCAGGGCTGTCCGTTGGCCGACGGCACGCCCGAGCAGATTCGCGACAATCCGGACGTGATCAAAGCCTATCTGGGAGAGGCGTAACCATGCTGTATTTCGAAAACGTCTCGACCTTCTACGGCAAGATCCAGGCGCTACACAACGTCAATGTCGAGGTCCGCAAGGGCGAAATCGTGACGCTGATCGGCGCGAACGGCGCCGGCAAGTCGACCCTGCTGATGACGCTTTGCGGCACGCCCATGGCAGCCGAAGGCAGCATCCGCTTCGAAGGCGAGGAGCTGGTCGGTAAGCAAACCTGCGACATCATGCGCAAGGACATTGCCGTGGTGCCCGAGGGGCGGCGCATCTTCGCCCGCCTCACCGTCGAGGAAAACCTCGCCATGGGCGGGTTCTTCACCAGCAAGGCGGATTTCCAGGAGCAGCTGGACAAGGCCTTGTCCCTGTTCCCGCGCCTGAAGGAGCGCTTCCATCAGCGCGGCGGCACCATGTCCGGTGGCGAGCAGCAGATGCTGGCCATTGCGCGGGCGCTGATGAGCAAGCCCAAGCTGCTGTTGCTCGACGAGCCATCGCTGGGTCTGGCACCGATCATCATCCAGCAGATCTTCGAGATCATCGAACAGCTGCGCGAAGATGGGGTGACCATCTTCCTGGTCGAGCAGAACGCCAACCAGGCGCTTAAGCTGGCCGACCGCGGCTATGTGCTGGAGAACGGTCACATCGTCATGCAGGGCAGCGGTGAAGAATTGCTGGTCAACCCGAAAGTCCGCGACGCCTACCTGGGAGGCTGACAAACCCAGTCGAGCCTGTGCCCTGTCCTAATAGCGGGTTCGTGTTAGGACATGGGCACGAGGCATCGAACCAAGCTCGTGACAACTCTCCCGCCTACCGTTATGGTGCGCTCGGCATGTGTGGAGCACGCACATGCACCTGGATCAGCAGACAGGGCATAACTGAGCTGGCTCATTTCTGAACTCAACTCAGGAGAAGCCGGCCATGACAGCCAGCCGCGTTTGGATCAAGAACCCCCTCGCCATTCACACCGCCAATGACCAGACCGCCTCCGGTGGACTCGTCATCGAAGGCGGCATCATCGTGGAATTGCTCGATGCCGGACAGACGCCCTCGGCGCCGGTCGACAATACCTTCGACGCCCACGAGCACGTCGTGCTGCCGGGCTTGATCAATACCCACCACCACTTCTACCAGACCCTCACCCGCGCCTGGGCGCCGGTGGTCAACCAGCCCTTGTTTCCCTGGCTCAAGACGCTCTATCCGGTGTGGGCGCGGCTCACGCCGGACCGCCTGAAGCTCGCCAGCAAGGTGGCGCTGGCCGAACTGCTTCTTTCCGGCTGCACTACCGCGGCGGATCACCACTACCTCTTCCCGGACGGCCTCGAAAACGCCATCGATGTGGAGATTGACGCTGTCCGCGAATTGGGTATGCGCGCCATGCTGACCCGTGGCTCCATGAGCCTGGGCGAAGCGGATGGTGGTTTGCCACAGCAACAGACCGTACAGACCGCCGAGGCCATCCTGGCCGACAGCGAACGCCTGATCGCGAGATACCACGAGCGCGGCGCAGGGGCGCAGATCCAGATCGCCCTGGCGCCGTGTTCGCCCTTCTCGGTCACCCCGGAGATCATGCGCGCCAGCGCGGCACTCGCAGACTACCACGATGTTCGCCTGCATACCCATCTGGCCGAAACCCTTGATGAAGAAGACTTCTGCAAGCAGCGCTTTGGCCTGCGCACCGTGGATTACCTCGACAGCGTTGGCTGGCTGTCCAGCCGAACCTGGCTAGCCCACGGCATTCATTTCAATGAAGAAGAGATTGCCCGCCTGGGCGCCGCTGGGACCGGCATCTGCCATTGCCCCAGCTCGAACATGCGCCTCGCCTCGGGAATCTGCCCGACGCTCGCGCTGGAAGCAGCAGGTGCGCCCATCGGCCTGGGCGTGGATGGCTCGGCGTCCAACGACGCCTCCAACTTGATGCTCGAAGCACGCCAGGCGCTTTACATTCAGCGTCTTCGCTACGGCGCCGAACAGATCACGCCGCAGCGGGTGCTGGACTGGGCCACGCGCGGCTCGGCGCGGTTGTTGGGTCGAAGCGACGTGGGCGAACTGGCAGTCGGCAAACAGGCCGACCTGGCGCTGTTCAAGCTTGACGAGCTGCGTTTCTCCGGCAGCCACGACCCGATCTCAGCGCTTTTGCTGTGCGGCGCGGAGCGCGCAGACCGGGTAATGATCGGGGGCCAATGGCGGGTCATTGAAGGCCAGATCGAGGGGCTGGATGTAGCGGGGCTGATCGCCGACCACCGTCAGGCGGCACGCCAGCTGATTGCGGGTTAAGGTCGGCGCAACTCTTCAACCATCCGCTTCAATGCCTCGCGCGGCCCGCCGACACTCAATCTGGCGGGCACGGCGAGCATCAGGTTGAGCGGTAAGTCGAAGGCTTCGAGTTGCAAACCGTCGCAGTCGACGCCGGGGAGTCCACACAGCTGCGGGTGTGCCTGCCGCAGCCGCTCGGCATAGCTGCCCTCGCCGTCCAGGTAGCCATACACCGGTTTGCCCAGGGCAACGGCATAACCCACCTCGAAGCTGGTGCCGCTGTCCGGCTCGCCGCCGCGAAAGAAGTTCAAATCGGCGAGCACGGCATCGGCCTGTTTCAGCAACTGGAGGTTGGCGCGATAGATCCAGGCGGCCTGCTCGCATGGCGTTACGATGCCTTCCGGCACATGCTTGTCCAGTGGGTAGAGCCCGACGAAGCCGAACTCGGCGCACATCGCCTTGAGGCGTTCACCATGCTCGATTGCATCGGGGCGGAACACGCCGGGGCCGGCGATGTAGATCGCTTGTGTCATGACATCCATCCGATTGATTTCGAGCGCGCGGGCCCGCCCGCGGACCCGCGGCCAGCCACTATACAGGGCGCACCGGGCATTGGCCGACGCGTAAAAAACGCGGCGCCGATGCACCAACCTGTGGCATATAGTGCTGCGCCTGCACCGCGGCGAATCGGACCTGCCCACGCCTCGTCGCGAGTTCTGCCTGCCTGCCGAAACCTGTCGACTTCTGTCCAGTTGGTCAGTTTTTTGCAGTCGATCAGGCAGCCTCACGGCGGACCTATAAAAGACATGCACCATGGAGCGACAACTCAAATGCAGAACACCACAAGGAAATCCCTGCTGCGCGGTATCGCCGCGGCCGTTGGCCTGACCACTGCGCTATCCGCCGTGGCAGCCGATCCGCTAAAAGTCGGCTTCGTCTACATCGGCCCCATCGGCGACCACGGCTGGACCTACCAGCACGAGATGGGTCGCCAGTACATGATGGAAAAGCTTGGCGACAAGGTCGAAGCGAACTTCGTCGAGAACGTGCCCGAAGGCGCCGACGCCGAGCGTGTTATCCGCAACATGGCCAAGAGCGGCTATGACCTGGTGTTCACCACCTCCTTCGGCTACATGAACCCGACCGTGAAGGTTGCCAAGCAATTCCCCAAGGTAACCTTCGAGCACGCCACCGGCTACAAGCAGGCGAAGAATCTCGGCACCTACCTGTCGCGCTCCTATGAAGGCCGTTACGTCGGCGGCTTCCTTGCCGCAAAGATGACCAAGAGCAAGAAGATCGGCTACGTCGCTTCGTTCCCGATCCCGGAAGTGATCCGTGACATCAACGCCATCCAACTGGCCCTGGACAAGTACAACCCCGGCACCGAAATCAAGGTGGTGTGGGTCAACTCCTGGTTCGATCCGGGCAAGGAGGCCGATGCGGCCAACGCGCTGATCGACCAGGGCGCTGACGTGATCTTCCAGCACACTGACAGCCCAGCACCGATTCAGGCCGCCGAGCGCCGTGGTGTCTACTCCGTCGGCTACGCCTCGGACATGGCGCACTTCGGGCCCAAGGCCGTACTGACCTCCATCGTCAACGATTGGGGCCCTCACTACACCAAATCGGCTGAAGCAGTAATGGCCGGCAACTGGAAATCCGAGGACTTCTGGGGCGGCCTGGCCGAGGACACCATCAGCCTGCCGATCAGCGACCTGGTCCCTGCTGACGTGAAGACCGAAGCCGAGCAGATCATCGCCAGCATCAAGAGCGGCGAATTCCACCCGTTTACCGGCCCGATCAAGGATCAAGCCGGCCAGGTGCGCATCGCCGAAGGTCAGACCGCCTCGAATGGCGACCTGGCGTCGATGAACTACTACGTCGAAGGCATCAAGGCTGATATGCCTAAGTGAAGGCAATAGGCACCGGCGAAACGTCGGTGCCTGGCGGACATTGCGTGCCGTCCCGCCTCCGGGCGAACCGCACGCAAGGGGGCACCACCCCCGAAGGCCGCCGGTACGAGAAGACCGGCGGCGCGTATTGCGGAGTCAACCATGAACGCATTGCCCATCATCGATATCTCCCCGCTGTACCGTAACAACGAGGCGGGCCATCTTGAGGTAGCCGAACAGATTGATCGCGCCTGCCGCGATTGGGGTTTCTTCTATATCAAGGGGCACCCCATCAGCGCAGAACGAATTACCGAGCTGACCGCACATGCGAAGCGCTTCTTCGCCCTGCCGACCGAGCAAAAGCTCGAGATCGATATCACAAAGAGCCAGCACCACCGCGGTTACGGCGCTGTCGCCACGGAGCAGCTGGACCCAAACCAGCCGTGCGACCTGAAGGAAACCTTCGACATGGGTTTTCACATGCCCGCGGACCATCCCGACGTGCTCGCCGGCAAACCACTACGCGGCCCTAATCGCCACCCGGCGCAGCTTGAGACCTGGCAACCCTTGCTGGAGGCGCACTATCAGGACATGCAGGCGCTGGCCTGTACCCTGCTGCGCGCCATCGCCATGGCACTGGGTATCGAGCGGGACTTCTTCGACAAGCGCTTCGTCGAGCCCATCAGCGTGTTCCGTATGATTCATTACCCGCCGCGACAGACCGCCACTAGCGCAGATCAGCAAGGCGCTGGCGCGCACACCGATTACGGTTGCGTCACCCTGCTCCATCAGGACTCGGCCGGCGGTCTGCAGGTACAGAACGTCAAGGGTGAGTGGATCGACGCGCCAGCCATCGAGGGCACTTACGTGGTCAACATCGGTGACATGATGGCGCGCTGGAGCAACGACCGGTACAAGTCGACGCCGCACCGTGTGATCAGCCCGCTGGGTGTGGATCGTTACTCGATGCCGTTCTTTGCCGAGCCGCATCCGGACACCGAAATCGCTTGCCTGCCGGGTTGCCATAGCGCGGACAATCCACCGAAGTACCCGGCCACGACGTGCAGCCAGTACATGCTGTCGCGCTTTGCCGAGACCTACGCCTATCGCCGCGAGCAGCAACCTCTGCCCGCCTGAGCCACACTCAAGCCCTGTTCACCCCGGGATGGCACGTTGTGGGCGCCATCCCTGGGATGCGCTCGTCGGCCGCATTGACTTTGGAGTCAGGAATTAGTTGACCGAAAAGTCAGATACCGCTAATTTCCACCGCCAGAGCCCAGAACAATAAGCCCCGGAGGCCCGCCTTGATCCAGTTTCTTCTCAATCGAGAACTGCGCCGTGAGCAGACACTCGATCCGAATACCACCGTGCTGGAATACCTGCGCGAACATCGCGGCAAGTCCGGCACCAAAGAAGGTTGCGCTTCCGGTGACTGCGGTGCCTGCACCGTCGTGGTCGGTGAGCTGGACGGTGACCGCCTGCGCTACCGCACGCTCAATTCGTGCCTGACCTTCGTCAGCGCCTTGCACGGCAAACAGCTGATCACCGTCGAAGACCTCAAGCACCAGGGGCAGCTGCACAGCGTTCAGCAAGCCATGGTCGACTGCCACGGCTCGCAATGCGGCTTCTGCACACCGGGCTTCGTCATGAGCCTGTTCGCCCTGCAGAAATCAGCGGACGGTTTCGACAAAGCCGACACCCATGAAGCCCTCGCCGGCAACCTCTGCCGCTGCACCGGCTACCGTCCGATCCTGGAGGCTGCCGAGCAGGCCTGCTGCGGAAAGCAGCCGGACCAGTTCGATGCGCGTGAGGCCGAAACCGTCGCCCAACTGAAGGCCATCGAACCCCGCGAAACCGCCGAGTTGAACAGCGGCGACAAGCGCTGCCTGTCGCCGCTGACCGTAGGCGATCTGGCTGACATCTACAGCGCCAACCCGGACGCCCGCCTGCTCGCGGGTGGTACCGACCTCGCCCTGGAAGTCACCCAGTTCCACCGCGAACTGCCGGTGATGATCTACGTCGGCCACATCGCCGAGATGAAGAAGGTCGAAGTCACCGACAAGGGCATCGAGATCGGCGCCGCCACTCCGCTGACCGATTGCTATGAAGTGCTGGCGAAGGAATACCCGGACTTCGGCGAGCTGCTGCACCGCTTCGCCTCCTTGCAGATCCGCAACCAGGGCACCCTGGGCGGCAACATCGGCAACGCCTCGCCCATCGGCGATTCGCCACCCCTGCTGATCGCGCTGGGTGCGCAAGTCGTGCTGCGCAAAGGCAACAACAGCCGCACCCTGCTGCTGCAGGATTACTTCATCGACTACAAGGTCACCGCTCGCGAGCAAGGTGAATTCATCGAGAAGATCATCGTGCCGCGCGCCCAGCCGAACCAGCTGTTCCGCGCCTACAAGGTGTCCAAGCGCCTAGACGATGACATCTCCGCCGTTTGTGCAGCCTTCGACCTAAAGCTCGAAGACGGTCTGATCGACGATGCCCGGGTGGCCTTCGGCGGCATGGCGGCCATTCCAAAACGTGCAGTGACCTGCGAGCGCGCACTGATCGGCGCGCCGTTTACTGCCGACACCATCGAGCGAGCTTGCGAGGCGCTGGAGAGCGACTTCACGCCACTGACCGACTTCCGAGCCAGCCGCGAATACCGCCTGCTGGTCGCACAGAACCTGCTGCGCAAATGCTTCCACGAACAACAAGCGCCGGCGTACGAGACGAGGGTCACTTCCTATGCATAAGCCAACCAAAACCCAGGAAGAAATCGCCGCCCTGTTCAAGCAGGACCTGATCACTGGCGTCGGCCGCAGCGTCAAGCATGACAGCGCGCCCAAGCATGTCACTGGCGAGGCGGTGTATGTCGACGACCGCCTGGAATTCCCCAATCAGCTGCACGTCTATGCCCGCATGAGCGACCGTGCCCACGCGCGCATCGTGCGCATCGACACCGCGCCCTGCTACCAGATTCCGGGCGTGGCCATCGCCATCACGGCGCAGGACGTGCCGGGTCAACTGGACATTGGCGCAGTCATGCCCGGTGACCCGTTGTTGGCCGATGGCAAAGTCGAGTATGTCGGCCAGCCTGTGATCGCCGTCGCCGCCGACAGCCTGGAAACCGCGCGCAAAGCGGCCATGGCCGCGATCATCGAATACGAAGACCTGGAGCCGGTGATCGACGTGGTCGATGCGCTGCGCAAGAAGCACTTCGTACTCGACAGCCATACCCACAAGCGTGGCGATTCCAGTGGCGCGCTGGCCACCGCCCCGCGTCGCCTGCAGGGCAGCCTGCACATCGGCGGACAGGAACACTTCTATCTGGAAACCCAGGTTTCGTCGGTCATGCCCACCGAAGACGGCGGCATGATCGTCTACACCTCCACGCAGAACCCCACCGAGGTGCAGAAGCTGGTCGCCGAAGTACTAGGCGTCTCGATGAACAAGATCGTCATCGACATGCGCCGCATGGGCGGCGGCTTCGGCGGCAAGGAAACCCAGGCCGCCGGCCCAGCGTGCATGTGCGCCGTGATCGCGCACCTCACCGGCCGCCCGACCAAGATGCGTCTGCCGCGCATGGAAGACATGACCATGACCGGCAAGCGTCACCCCTTCTACGTCGAGTACGACGTCGGCTTCGATGACGACGGCCTGGTGCATGGCATCGAGATCGACCTGGCCGGCAACTGCGGCTACTCGCCGGACCTCTCCGGCTCCATCGTCGACCGCGCCATGTTCCACTCGGACAATGCGTATTACCTGGGCGACGCCACCATCAACGGCCATCGCTGCAAGACCAACCTGGCCTCCAACACCGCTTACCGCGGTTTCGGCGGCCCGCAAGGCATGGTTGCCATCGAGGAGATCATGGACACGGTTGCGCGCGAGCTGGGCAAGGACCCGCTAGAGGTGCGCAAGCGCAACTACTACGGCAAGACCGAGCGCAACGTCACCCCGTACTACCAGACCGTCGAGCACAACATGCTTGAGGAGATGACCGCCGAGCTCGAGGCCAGCAGCGAGTACGCCAAGCGCCGCGAAGAGATCCGCGCGTTCAATGCCAAGAGCCCGATTTTGAAGAAGGGTCTGTCACTGACCCCAGTGAAGTTCGGCATCAGCTTTACTGCCAGCTTCCTTAACCAGGGCGGCGCGCTGGTGCACGTCTACACCGACGGCAGCATCCACCTGAACCATGGCGGCACCGAGATGGGCCAGGGCCTGAACACCAAGGTCGCGCAGGTCGTGGCCGAGGTGTTCCAAGTCGACATAAACCGCATCCAGATTACCGCCACCAATACCGACAAGGTGCCGAACACGTCGCCAACCGCTGCGTCCAGCGGCACCGACCTGAACGGCAAGGCGGCGCAAAATGCAGCGCAGACCATCAAGCAGCGCCTGATCGAGTTTGCTGCGCGGCACTATCAAGTCACTGAAGAAGACGTCGAGTTCAAGAACGGTCAGGTGCGCATTCGTGACCTGTACGTGTCGTTCGACGAACTGATCCAGCAGGCCTATTTCGGCCAAATTTCGCTGTCGTCCACCGGCTTCTACCGCACGCCGAAGATTTACTACGACCGCAGCCAGGCACGCGGCCGGCCGTTCTACTACTTTGCCTACGGCGCGGCGTGCTCGGAGGTGATCGTCGACACCCTGACCGGCGAGTACAAGATGCTGCGCAGCGACATCCTGCATGACGTCGGCGCCTCGCTGAACCCGGCCATCGACATCGGCCAGGTAGAGGGCGGCTTCGTCCAGGGCATGGGCTGGCTGACCATGGAAGAGCTGGTGTGGAACGACAAGGGCAAGCTGATGACCAGCGGCCCGGCGAGTTACAAGGTGCCGGCGGTGGCGGACATGCCGCTGGATCTGCGGGTCAAGCTGGTGGAAAACCGCAAGAATCCGGAGGACACCGTGTTCCACTCCAAGGCCGTCGGCGAGCCGCCGTTCATGCTCGGCATCTCGGTCTGGTGTGCGATCAAGGATGCCGTCGCCAGCCTGGCGGACTACAAGGCCCAGCCGAAGATCGACGCGCCGGCGACGCCCGAACGGGTGCTCTGGGGCGTGGAGCAGATGCGCAAGCTGAAGCGGACCGCGGCGGTGCCAAGCGCCACGGAAACCACCCCGGCCTGACGCGCTGCACCGGTCGCAGGCAGAGCCTGCTCCTACAACTTGCCACCGCGACCTGTAGGAGCAAGCTCGGCTTGCGACCCGGTCACCGACGACATGAATACGCGCATGCCATACGGCATCGGAGAACGAGATGAACAGCTGGATCGACGCCCTCGCCGAGCTGCAACACAAAGGTGAACCCTGCGTGCTGGTGACCATCATCGAGGAGCGCGGATCGACGCCGCGTAACGCCGGGTCGAAGATGGTGGTCAGTCGTGAACACCTGTACGACACCATCGGCGGCGGCCATCTGGAATACAAGGCTCAGGCGATTGCCCGCGAGATGCTCGAAAACCGGGTGCGTGATACGCGGTTGGAACGCTTTTCCCTGGGCGCGAGCCTCGGCCAGTGCTGCGGTGGCGCCACCGTGCTGCTGTTCGAGCCCATGGGTCAGCCACAGGCGCATATCGCGGTGTTCGGTGCCGGCCACGTCGGCCGCGCACTGGTGCCGCTGCTTGCCAGCCTGCCGTGCAAGGTGCGCTGGATCGATTCGCGTGAAAACGAATTCCCGGCCCATATCCCAGCGGGCGTGGAAAAAGTCGTCAACGACGACGTCGTCGATGAAGTGGCCGAGATGCCGGCGGGCAGCTACTTCATCGTCATGACCCACAACCACCAGCTCGACCTGGAACTGACCGCGGCCATCCTCGAGCGTAACGATTTCACCTACTACGGGCTGATCGGCTCGAAGAGCAAGCGCGCCAAGTTCGAACACCGTCTGCGCGACCGTGGCTTCCAGCCCGACACCGTGCAACGCATGCGCTGCCCGATGGGTATTGCCGAGGTGAAGGGAAAGCTGCCGGTCGAAATTGCGGTATCCATCGCTGGCGAAGTGATCGCCACCTACAACGCCAACTTTGGTGAGAAAGCTCAGGACGGCGAAAAGCCGGTGCCGATGCTCGTGCCTGCATCACGCCGATCACAAACGGGCTGATACGCAAGGCGGCACTGCTCCCGGTGTCAATGCGCAACCGCCTACGATGAGCCCACAGGATCGCCAGCAAGCTGGCTCCTACAGGTACCACGGCGCTTTCGCAGTCAGTCTTTCCTACGCAACCTACATACAACGAATTTCTCGGAATCTTCATGTCCCAAACCAAAGCCTACCGTGCCGCCCTGCTTCACTGCCTTGCCGACCCGCGCGAGGTCGGTATCGAGCAATCTCACGAGTATTTCGAAGACGGCCTGCTGGTTGTCGGGGATGGAAAGATTGCCCAGATCGGCAGTGCTGCTGACCTACTTCCAACCCTGAAAGCGGGCACCGAGGTGGTCGAATACCCGGACGCGCTGATCACTCCCGGTTTCATCGACACCCACATCCATTACCCGCAGGTCGGCGTCATCGGCTCCTATGGCGCACAGCTGCTCGACTGGCTGGAAACCTACACCTTCCCAAACGAGGGCCGCTTCAGCGACATGGCTCACGCCCGCGAGCAGGCCGATCTTTTTCTTGGCGAGCTGCTGCGCAACGGCACCACCACCGCGCTGGTGTTCGGCACGGTGCACAAGCAGTCGGTGGACGCTTTCTTCGAGGCCTGCGAGAAGCGCAATCTGCGAATGATCGCCGGCAAGGTGCTGATGGATCGCAATGCACCGGAGTTTCTGACCGATACCGCAGAGTCCGGCTATGCCGATAGCAAGGAACTGATCGAGCGGTGGCACGGCAAGGGCCGCCTGCATTACGCCGTCACCCCGCGTTTCGCCCCGACCAGCACGCCGGAGCAGCTGACCCTCGCGGGTAAGCTGTTCGCCGAATTCCCCGACCTGTACATGCACACCCACATTTCCGAGAACAAGCAGGAAGTGGAATGGGTCAAGGCGCTGTTTCCCGAGCGCAGCGGTTATCTGGACGTCTACGACCATCACGGTTTGATAGGCGCGCGCTCGGTGTTCGCCCATGGCGTGCACCTGTGCGACGAGGAATGCCAGCGCCTCGGCGAGACCGGCTCGGCGGTGGCCTTCTGCCCCACCTCCAACCTGTTTCTCGGCAGCGGCCTGTTCGATCTGGCGAAGGTGGAATGCTACGGCGTGCGCGTCGGGCTGGGCACGGACGTCGGCGGCGGCACCAGCTTCTCGCAGCTGCAGAGCCTCAACGAGGCCTACAAGGTGCTGCAGCTACAGGGCCAGAAGCTCGATGCATTCAAGGCGTTGTATCTCGCCACACTCGGCGGGGCGCGGGCGCTCTATCTGGACGACAAGATCGGCAACCTGCAACCGGGCAAGGACGCCGACTTCGTGGTGCTCGATTACAAAGCGACACCGCTGATCGACTACCGCCTGAGCCAGGCCACGACGCTGCAGGAAAAACTCTTTGCCCTGATGATCCTCGGCGACGACCGCGCGGTGAAGGAAACCTACGCGGCCGGGGTTTCGGTACACCGAAAGGCATCGTGAACAGCAGATCGCACACGCGATGATCAATCGTCTCGCGAGCTAGGCAGACAGCGTGCTCTAACGCGTGGATCGCGTGATTCACCCTACGGCTCCAACGCTGCCATCAAAGTCTCGAGGTTGTGCTCGAACATGCCGAGGTATGTGCTGGCCGGCCCTTCACTGGCCAGCGCATCGGAATAGAGGGTACCGCCAACGGTGGCCCCGGCTTCGTCGGCGATTTGCTCGATCAAGCGCGGATCCCGGATGTTTTCCACGAAAACGGCACGCACGCCCTCACTGCGTATTTGTCGGATCAAGGCGGCGACCTCTGCCGCTGAAGGCTCGTCATGGGTGGACAATCCTTGCGGGGCGATGAACTGCAGCTGCCAGGCCTGTCCCAGATAACCGAAGGCATCATGACTGGTCACGACCTTGCGCTGGCTGGACGGCAGACGGCTAATGCGCTCGTCAGCCTTTTTTAGCAACGCGTGCAGGCGCGCCAGGTACGCATCGCGTCGCGTCTCGTAATCGCCGCGATGCGTGGGGTCGAGTTGTGCTAACGCTTGGGCGATATTGCGCACGTAGATCTCGGCATTGGCCAGGCTTTGCCACGCATGAGGATCCGGTACCTGTTCGCCGTCTTCTTCCAGCATCAACGGAACGACGCCCGCACTGGCGTTGATGCGCTTGCCCGCCGGCTCGCTGCTGGCCAGCAGGCGCTCCAGCCAAGGCTCGAACCCCAGCCCGTTGGCGACGATGAGGTCGGCACGCAGCAGCGCTTTAGCGTCGTCCGGGCTGGGCTCATACACATGCGCATCGGCGTCCGCATCGACCAGATTGGTCAGCTCGATTCGGTCGCCCCCGATTTCGCGCGTCAGGTCCGCCAGGATGCTGAAGCTGGTGACGACATCCAGTTTTTCGGCCGCCTGCAGCGAAAATGGCAACCACAGGGCTAATGTGAATAACAGATAACGCATGAAACACACCTCAAGGAGTGATGGGAAAAGCCTGAACGCGCAACAGGCCCTGCACCGGGCCCAGCAACATGGAAATCAGATAGAACGCACCGGCCAACAAGACGATGCAGGGGCCGCTAGGCAGGCTGACGTGAAACGAAAGCAACAGCCCTGCCCATACGCAGAGCGCTCCGAATAGCGCGGCAAGTGGGAGTAGAACGATCAGCCGGCGGCTCCAGAAGCGCGCTGCGGCCGCGGGTAGCATCATCAGCCCAACCACCATCAACGCACCGATGGCCTGAAAACCGATGACCAGATTGAGCACCACCAGCGTCAGAAACACCGCGTGAGCCAGCGGCCCGAAACGGCTGATGCTACGCAGGAAGAGCGGGTCCAGGCTGTCCAGCGCTAGTGCGCGGTACACCAAGGTCAACAGCACCAGGCTGAACGCGGCGGTGCCGAGCATCCCGTGCATTGTCGTGCCATCTACCGCCAGCGCGGAGCCAAACAGCAAGTGCAACAGGTCGAGCTTTCGTCCGGCCAGCCCGAGCAGCAAAACGCCGCTCGCCAACGAGATCGGATAAAGCGCTGCCAGGCTGGCATCTTCACGCAGCCCGGTCCGACGGCTGACCCAAGCCGAGGCGCCCGCCATGCCTAACCCAGCGATTAGCCCACCCACCGTCAACGCCGGCACGCTCAGGCCGAACAACCAAAACGCCAACGCAGCGCCGGGCAAGATGCCGTGGGCGATAGCATCACCGATCAGACTCATGCGCCGCAGGATCAGAAACACGCCTAGCGGGCCGGCACTGCAGGCCAATGCCACGCCACCGAACAATGCCCGACGCATGAAGGCAAACTCGGCAAAGGGTCCCCACAACAGATCGACTGTCACGCGACCTGCCGGAGAGCATGAGGCGCAACCAGCAGCTGCCGAAGTGGCCCGGCAACACAGCCGCTACGCGCTACAAGCAGACCATCGCACGCCCGCTCGGCGAGGCTGGCGAGGTTATGACTCACCAACATAAGCGTACGGCCTTCCGCTTGCCAACGTGCGAGGTGCTGCCACAACAGATCGAAACCGACTTCGTCCAGCGCGGCCTCGGGCTCATCGAGCAATAGCACTTGCGCGTCTGTCAGGGTCAGCCGCGCCAGCAATGCACGCTGCAGTTCGCCACCGGAGAGCGCATGCAAACCCTGCTCCTGCAGTTCGAGCAGGCCCCAGTCTGAGAGCACCTGACGCAGCCGTGCCTGCCGTTCACGTCGCCCGAGTACGCTGCGCCAGAAGCCGCCGGCTACCAGCTCGGCGAGGCGAATCGGAAACTGCCGGTCGACATACTGCTGCTGCGGCAGATAACCGATACCCCCGAGCCTCGGTGCCTCAACCTTGACACTTCCAGCCAGCGGTCGGTCCAGCCCGGCGATGACTTTGAGCAGGCTGCTCTTGCCGGAACCGTTGCTGCCAATCACAGCAGTCAAGCTCCCGGGCGCCGCGCTCAGATCGAGCGGTGGCGTCAGCGGCCGCCCGCTCGCCCCCCATTGCAAATGCGTACAACGGATCATTGCTACCTCGGTTTCTATCGGACGCCAGCCTGGTGTCTGGCATCAGGGCCAAGCGATAACGTAATAGTTATAACATAACAAAATCAGGCGAAAGCAATAGGCTCCCCGCCCGACTGAGGTGTTCAGGCTTGGCTATTCAAAGGTGGGCGTGTTTTTCGCAGCGGCGTCGCGATTCCGGCGAGCCGCTGCAGAGCGATTAGCGCGCCGCGCGCGGCTTTTTCTTCGCGAGGGCCAAGTGCGAGAACACGGCGTGCAAGTCGTCCGACGCGCCCTCTTCGTCGAGGTTGAGCTTGCTGTCGATGTGATCCATGTGATGCATCATCAGGCTCACTGCTTTGTCGCTGTCGCGCGCGGCAATGGCGTCGATCAGCTCGTTGTGCTCGTCGTAGGAACAGTGCGAGCGGTTGCCGCTCTCGTATTGGGCAATGATCAGCGATGTTTGCGACACCAGGCTGCGCTGGAAGCTCACCAGCGGGGCGTTACGCGCGGCCTCGGCCAGTTTGAGATGGAACTCGCCAGACAGGCGGATGCCAGCTCCGCGATCTCCACGGGCGAAACAGTCCTGCTCATCCTTGACCATTTGCCGCAGCTCGGCGAGCTGCTCGGCGCTGGCATGCTGTACGGCCAACTCGGTGATGGCCCTCTCGACGAGCCGCCGCGCAAAGAAGATCTGCCGCGCTTCATCGACGCTCGGGCTGGCCACTACCGCCCCGCGATTGGGCCGCAACAGCACTACCCCTTCGTGCGCGAGCCGCGACAGGGCGCGCCGAATGATGGTGCGACTCACGCCGAAGATTTCGCCGAGGGCTTCCTCGCTGAGCTTCGTGCCCGGGGCCAGCCGCTGTTCGAGAATCGCGTCAAAGATATGTGCGTAAACGATGTCGTCCTGGGTCCCGGTCCGGACCTTGCCGCTTCGAGTCGGCTTCTTCAGAGGCTGCAACTGTTCGTTCATGGTGACTCGCGTTCGGAAATGTCGGCAGCACGCACTTTACTGCGTTTCCGAGGTTCGCTGGCAGCTAGCGGGAATCAAATCGCGAAATAAATCCAAAATAATTGTGCACAATCAACAGCGTATAAAATCTCACGCACTTTGCCTGGCGGCGCGAGCCGACGCGCTAGCATTTCTTGGGAGCCAGGAGAACCGTGGCCGCCCGATCTCCCCGGCGAATTCCGTTTGCATTTTTTGTATACAAATAGATAATCGCGCCAGGCCATCCTGACCTTCAGGTCAAATACAAGGCGCTGCGCCTACACGCGGCCAGCCGGGGACGCGCCCTCACCATCACCTGCCTCAAGAGCGTCGCTCTGGGTGATCGACAACAAGAACGATGAGGAACACCTTGTGGAAAGCACCAAGCAGGAACAGGCGGCCCTTGGGCTGCAGCCGCAACCCACCGGTCTGCTCGACCGAATCTTCAAACTCAGCGCTCATGGAACGCGTGTCAGGACCGAACTGCTCGCCGGCCTCACGACCTTTGTCACCATGGCGTACATCATCTTCGTCAACCCCAACATCATGGCCGACGCCGGCATCGATCACGGCGCCGCCTTCGTCGCCACCTGCATTGGTGCGGCACTCGGCTGCCTGCTGATGGGCCTGTACGCGAACTGGCCGGTGGGCCTGGCGCCGGGCATGGGCCTCAACGCCTTCTTCACCTATACCGTCGTTGGCGAGATGGGCTACAGCTGGCAGATCGCCTTGGGCGCGGTCTTCCTCTCCGGCATCCTGTTCATGATCATGAGCCTGTCGCGACTGCGTGAATGGCTACTCAACAGCATCCCGATGAGCCTGCGCTTTGCAATGGGTGCGGGGGTGGGCTTATTCCTTGGTTTGATTGGCTTGAAGACCGCCGGCATCGTCGTTGACAGCCCCGCGACACTGCTCACCATGGGCTCTTTCGGCGAGCCCACCGCCCTGCTTGCCGCGGTGTGCTTCCTGATGATTGCCGTGCTCAGCCACCGCAATGTGTTCGGCGCCATCCTGTTGAGCATGCTCGCTGTGACCGGTATTGGCTGGGCCATGGGCCTGGTCGAATACAACGGTTTGGTCTCGATGCCGCCAAGCCTCGCGCCGACCTGGCTAGCGATGGACATTGCCGGCGCGCTGAATGTCGCGATGGTCAGCGTGATCCTGGCGTTTCTCTTCGTGAATATGTTCGACACGGCCGGGACGCTCATGGGCGTCGCCCACCGCGCTCATCTCGTCGACGAAGACGGCAAGATCCAGAACTTGTCCCGCGCGTTAAAAGCCGACAGCACCTCCAGCGTGGTCGGCGCCTTCGTCGGCTGCCCTCCGGTGACCAGTTACGTCGAAAGCGCCTCGGGCGTCGCCGCGGGTGGCCGGACGGGACTCACCGCCGTGACCGTCGGTGTGCTATTTCTGATTGCGATGTTCTTTGCCCCGCTGGCTGGCATGATCCCCGCCTATGCCACCGCGGGCGCGCTGATCTACGTGGCAATGCTGATGATGAGCGGCATGGCGCACATCGACTGGAAAGACCACACCGACACCATTCCTGCGATCGTGACGGTGGTGATGATGCCCCTTACCTTCTCAATCGCGAACGGCATCGCGTTGGGCTTCCTGACCTATGCCACGCTGAAGCTGCTCACCGGTCAGCGCGACAAGGTCTCGATCAGCCTGTATGTGTTGTGCGTGATCTTCATCGCCAAGTTCGCCTTTCTCTGAGCGAGGCGCATCGCCGCCCCGTCGCACCGCGGCGGGGCTTTCTTATTAAAGTCAGGAGGGTGAAATGAGTCTGGAAACCTGGTTGTTGTATGCGAGTGCGGCGCTGGTAGTGATCCTGATCCCCGGCCCGCTGTCGCTGCTGATGATCAGCAACAGCCTGAATCACGGGGTGCGTCGCTCGTGGCCGGCGTTTCTTGGTGGGGTGACGGCTTCCATTCTCCTGCTCAGCGCCTCGGCGCTCGGCCTCGGCGCCATCCTGATGGCCTCGGAACGGCTATTCAGCACGCTCAAGCTGATCGGCGCGCTGTACTTGTTCTACCTCGCGTGGCAGAGCTGGCAGGAAGCACGCCGCGCGCCAGCTGCGCGTGAGATCAATGGAGCGGTATCGGCTCCGCGCTTCGGCCGACTGTTCGGGCAGGCCTTCCTGCTAGGAGGCAGCAACCCGAAGGACATTTTGTTCTTCGCCGCATTTCTGCCGCAGTTTCTCAATGCGGAGCAGCCATTGCTGACGCAGTTGCTGGTGATGATCGCTACTTGGGCCGTACTGGACCTGTGCTGCAAGCTGGCCTATGGGCTGGGCGCGCAGGGCGCGGCGCGTTACCTGCGCACCGGGAAGGGGCATGTGTGGTTCAACCGAACGAGTGCGGCGCTGTTTGGGGGCGCGGGGGCGGCTTCGTTGATGAGCCGGTAGGCGCTTTGAAGCGATGCCCATAGCCAGTTGGTTGGCTGGGGCATTGATTTCGCCTTGCTGGGCGCGTTCCGACATCTGGATCTGATCGCTATGCGACCGGGCCTCTCTCACTACGGCGCCGCTCCCAGGGCACGTTACGAAGAGTCCGAGTCGCCTGTAGGTCTTAAGCCGTTGTACTTCGGTGGAAAAACGCAGCGCGGCCTTCCACTCTAACGATCAGCGACACAAAAGAAGGTAAGCAGTCCTGCAACTGGCGCCGAGCGACACACGCCAAACCCCACCCCCCATAAAAAACCCGCCATTAAGGCGGGTAAAAGGACTCCAGTAGAGTCAGCACTTAAGAAACCGGACTAGCTGCCCCGATACGTCGAATAGCTATACGGCGATATCAACAAAGGCACGTGGTAATGGTCCTGCTCGGCATCGATGCCAAACCGCAATACCACCACATCAAGAAAAGCTGGCTCGGTTAGCGCCACCCCACGACGGCGGTAGTAGTCACCCGCAGAAAACTGCAGCTGATAAACACCGGACCGATAGTCGTCGCCTTCCAACAACGGCGTGTCACAGCGGCCATCGGCATTGGTCTGGCGCGTGGCGACCCGCTCCAGGCGGTCGCCCTCGACCCGATAGAGTTCGATGCAGATATCGCTGCCCGGGCAGCCGTGGGCAGCATCCAATACGTGTGTGGTCAAACGTCCCATAGGTTCCAGCACGACGGCGCGAACCGCCCTGCCCGCCTCCTTAGTGGTGATTGGTGACCGGAGCATAGCACTCCGCACAAAAATTAAAGACAGTTTTCTTTTGAATTGTACACAACTCGCGATTTCCATATCTGGCCCGCTTCCTGCTGCACAAAAGCACAAGGCATAAGGCCAAGCGCCGCTCGGCATAGAAAAACGATAGGGGCAGACGGCGTCACCGATGAGGCGAGACAGAAATAATCCTGGATTTTTGATTTACAAACCACAAATCGTTTTGTATACAATTGAGCCATACAGGTTGCCGGACCTTCTACGCGGCGGCCCGGTTCGAACAAGGAACGACAATGAGCGCCGACTACCCTCGTGACCTTATCGGCTACGCCGAGAACCCACCCCATCCGCACTGGCCGGGCGACGCCCGTATCGCCCTGTCCTTCGTGCTGAATTATGAGGAAGGTGGCGAGCGCAGCGTGCTGCATGGTGATAAGGAATCCGAAGCCTTCCTCTCCGAGATGGTCGCCGCTCAGCCGCTTCAGGGCGTGCGCAACATGAGCATGGAGTCGCTGTATGAATACGGCAGCCGCGCTGGCGTCTGGCGCCTGCTCAAGCTGTTCAAGCGCCATGACATACCCCTGACGATCTTCGCCGTGGCCATGGCCGCGCAGCGCCACCCGGACGTGATCAAAGCCATGGTCGCCGACGGTCACGAAATCTGCAGCCACGGCTATCGCTGGATCGACTACCAGTACATGAACGAAGCCCAGGAACGCGAGCACATGCAGGAGGCGATCCGCATACTCACCGAGCTGACCGGCGAACGCCCGCTCGGCTGGTACACCGGCCGCACCGGGCCGAACACGCGTCGCCTGGTGCGTGAGGAAGGCGGTTTCCTCTATGACTCCGATACCTATGACGACGACCTGCCCTACTGGGACCCGGAGTCGACGCCCGCCAAGCCGCATCTGGTGATTCCCTACACGCTGGACACCAATGACATGCGCTTCACCCAGGTGCAGGGCTTCAACAAGGGTGACGACTTCTTCGAATACCTGAAGGACGCCTTTGATGTGCTCTATGCAGAAGGCTGCGAGGGCGCGCCGAAAATGCTGTCCATTGGCATGCACTGTCGCCTGCTGGGTCGCCCCGCTCGTCTGGCCGCGCTGCAGCGCTTCATCGAGTATGCCAAGGGGCACGACAAGGTCTGGTTCGCCCGCCGCGTCGATATCGCACGCCATTGGCACGCCACCCACCCCATGACCGCGGAGCGCAATTGATGACCCCGTTCAAAACGATCAAGCCGTCGACCCTGGACCGCGACGCCTTCGTCGCCGCCTTCGCCGATGTTTACGAGCATTCGCCCTGGGTCGCCGAGACGGTCTATGGCGCTGGCGTCGACGAGACGCTGGATTACGTCGAGGTGATGCACACCCGCCTGTCCCAGGCGATGCTCGCCGCCGGCCACGACACCCAACTGGCGCTGGTCAATGCGCACCCGGACCTGGCCGGCAAGGCCGCCGTGCGTGGCGAGCTGACCGCATCGAGCACCTCCGAGCAGGCCGGCGCCGGTATCCATGAATGCACGCCCGAGGAATTCGCCCGCTTCACCGAACTCAACGAGGCCTACAAGGCCAAGTTCGGCTTCCCTTTCATCATGGCGGTCAAGGGCAGCAACCGGCACCAGATCCTCGCGGCGTTCGAAGAGCGCATCCACAACAGCCCGGATCAGGAGTTCGCCCGAGCGCTGGCCGAAATCAACAAGATCGCCCTGTTCCGGCTGCAGGCGATGTAGCCGGAACGGGAAATAGGCAACACCGCAACACAGGCAATAAAGGCAGAAACCGCTCCACTCAATTCAAGGCAGATCGCGATGAAAGCTTACGCCGTACCCTTCGAAAAATACGTCAACCTGGCCGACGCCCGCCTGGGCACCAAGGCCATTTCCGTCACCGACGATTGGTTCGCCGACGTCAACCGGTTGTTCCAGCCAACACCGGCCGTATGGAAGGAGGGCGTGTTCGATGACAACGGCAAGTGGATGGACGGCTGGGAGTCGCGCCGCAAGCGCTTCGAAGGCTACGACCATGCGGTGATTCGCCTCGGCGTGCCGGGTCAGATCAAGGGTGTGGATATCGACACCAGCTTCTTCACTGGCAACTACCCGCCGTCCGCCTCGCTAGAAGCCTGTTTCCTCGCCGAAGGCGACCCAGACGACAGCACCCAGTGGACTGAGATCCTTCCCGCGGTAGAACTGCAAGGCAACAGCCATCACTACCACGAGATCGCCTTCGACAAGCCGGTCAGCCACCTGCGCTTCAACATCTACCCGGACGGCGGCATCGCCCGTCTGCGTGTACATGGCATTCCGTACCGTGACTGGAGCACGGTCGGCGACAACGAGCAGCTCGACCTCGCCTCGGCGCTCAATGGCGGCCGCGCACTGGCCTGCTCCGACGAGCATTTCGGCCGCATGAGCAACATCCTCAATCCGAACCGTGGCGAGAACATGGGCGACGGCTGGGAAACCGCCCGCCGCCGTACGCCGGGCAATGACTGGGTGATCGTCGCCCTCGGCCATCCGGGCGAGATCGAGCGCATCGTCGTCGACACGCTGCACTTCAAAGGCAACTACCCGGACAGCTGCTCGATCCAGGCGGCCTACGTCAAAGGCGGCACCGACAGCCAGATCGAAACCCAGAGCCTGTTCTGGCGTGAGCTGCTGCCGAGCCAGAAGCTCGAGATGCATGCCGAGCATGAGTTCAGCGAACAGATCGCTAAGCTTGGCCCGATTACCCATGTACGCCTGAACATCTTCCCGGACGGCGGCGTCAGCCGGCTGCGGTTGTTTGGCAAAGCAGTGAAGTAACCGTTGAGGCGGCATCGGCCAGATACCGCTTCAGGCATAGACCGTAGGAGCGAGCTTGCTCGCGAATGACCCACCCCAGGATCGCGAGCAAGCTCGCTCCTACAGAACAGCTAACGAGCACAGCATGCGCACACTCAAGATCGAACCGTTGACCAAGGAAGCCTTCGCCCCCTTCGGCGACGTCATCGAAACCGAAGGCAGCGACTACTTCATGATCAACAACGGCTCGACCCGTCGCTATCACAAGCTGGCCACAGTCGAGACCGCCGCGCCCGAGGATCAGGCGATCATCAGCATCTTCGCCGCCGAGGCGCTGAACATGCCGCTGGTCATTCGCATGCTCGAAAGACACCCGCAGGGCAGCCAGGCCTTCATTCCGCTGCTCGGCAACCCTTTTCTGGTCGTGGTCGCGCCACTTGGCGATGCACCTGTACCGGGTCACGTCCGCGCCTTCCGCAGCAACGGCAGGCAGGGCGTCAATTACCACCGCGGCGTCTGGCACCACCCGGTGCTGACGATCGAAAAGCGGGATGAATTCCTGGTGGTCGATCGCAGCGGTTCTGGGAACAACTGCGACGAGCATTTTTTCACCGAGGATGAGCAGGTTCTCCTCGACCCCCACCGGGACTCCGAACAGGCGACCGACTGACCCCGAAGGGCATTTTCCAGGCTGCCGTGCACAGCCGAGAGAACGTGCGTGCTTCAGAACAGACCGGACACTTGCGACGAGTCGAATAAGAAGAAACAGCGGTTGGTCCGCCAGCCGTGCAAGAGGTAACTATCGTGGAAGCACATCTGACCGAATGGCTGAACCTTACTATTCGCTGGATTCACATGATCGTCGGCATCGCCTGGATCGGTGCCTCGTTCTATTTCGTCTGGCTGGAAAACAACCTTAACCGCGCCAACCCGCGCGACGGTCTTTCGGGTGACCTCTGGGCCATTCACGGCGGGGGCATTTACCACCTTGAGAAGTACAAGCTGGCACCGCCGCAGATGCCGGAGAACCTGCACTGGTTCAAGTGGGAGGCCTACACCACCTGGCTGTCGGGCGTGACCCTGCTGATGGTCGTGTACTACCTCAACCCCACCCTGTATTTGATCGCACCGGGTAGCGACATGACCCCAGCGATGGCCATCGCCATCGGCTTTGGCTCACTGATCGTCGGCTGGTTCGTCTATGACCTGCTCTGCGACTCGCCGCTGGGCAAAAAGCCCGCACTGCTCGGCCTGGTGCTGTTCGTTTTGGTGATCTTTGCCGCCTGGGCCTACTCACAGGTGTTCAGCGGCCGCGCCGCTTATATCCACACCGGCGCGCTGATTGGCACCATCATGGTCGGCAACGTGTTCCGCATCATCATGCCGGCCCAGCGCGCACTGGTCGCTGCCATCGAACAGAACCGCACGCCAGACCCGGTGCTGCCGGCCAAGGGCCTGTTGCGCTCGCGCCACAACAACTACTTCACCCTGCCCGTGCTGTTCATCATGATCAGCAACCACTTCCCGAGCACCTACGGCAGCCAGTACAACTGGGCAATCCTGGCCGGAATTTCGGTGCTGGCCGTGTTGGTGCGTCACTACTTCAACACCCGTCATGACAGCAACCGCTTCGCCTGGGCCCTGCCCGCTGCGGCCGTCGGCATGATCTGCCTGGCGTTCGTCACCGCGCCGAACCGCCAGGGTGGTGTGCCCAACGCCGCCCCGACCAGCCCGCGTGAGCAGAGCATCGAAGCGCAGCAGGCCGCGGCAGTAACGCCGGCAGAGCAAAGCGGAAACAGCGAGTTCGCTGAAGTCCATCGGATCATCAACGAACGCTGCACCGTTTGCCATGCCGCTGCGCCCAGCAGCCCGCTGTTCAGCGCAGCGCCTGCGGGTGTGATGTTCGACACCCCTGAACAGATCCGCCAGCAAGCCGCCAAGATCCATGCGCAAGCCGTGGCCAGCCAAATCATGCCGCTCGGCAACATGACCAACATGACCCAGGAAGAGCGCGACCAGCTCGGCGCCTGGATCGACAAGGGCGCGCCGATCGACTGATCGCGCCCACGGCGCCGCGCCCTTGCTGGCGCGGCGTCTGCCTTCCAACCGACTCGACCACGCCCCTGCGAGGTTTCACGAACAGCACCCGGCACGGCCGGACCCCCCAAGCACCATTCCCGGCTCCGCACGTTCAGCGGGGCCACCGCGACCCTCCAATAACAAAAGCGTCCGAGGTGTTTTTGCATGAACGATGTGACCGAGCGGGAAACCGCGTCAGCCACGGAAACGCGGCTGCCCCTGCTGCAGATGCTGCTGGTGAGCTTCCAGCATGTACTGCTGATGTATGGCGGGGCCGTCGCCGTCCCGTTGATCGTGGGCCAGGCGGCGGGGCTGTCGCGTGACGAAATTGCCTTTTTGATCAACGCCGATCTGCTCGTTGCCGGCATCGCTACCGTTGTGCAATCCATGGGCATCGGGCCAGTCGGCATCCGCATGCCCGTGACGATGGGCGCCAGCTTCGCCGCGGTGAGCAGCATGGTGGTGATGGCCGGCATGCCCGGCGTGGGAATGACCGGCATCTTCGGCGCGACCATCGCGGCAGGCTTCTTCGGGCTGTTGATCGCGCCCTTCGTGTGCAAGATTGTTCGGCTGTTTCCGCCGCTGGTAACGGGCACCGTGATCACGGCCATCGGCCTGTCGCTGTTTCCGGTCGCCGTGAACTGGGCGGGCGGGGGCAGCGGGACCGGCCAGTTCGGCGCCCTGCCCTATCTCGGCGTGGCCGCGGCGGTACTGACGGTGATTCTGCTGATCAATCAGTTCATGCGGGGTTTCTGGGTCAATGTCTCGGTGCTGATCGGCATGGGCCTCGGCTACGTGCTGGCAGGTGCCCTGGGCATGGTCGATCTCAGCGGATTGGATGCTGCGCCCGCCGTGCAGCTGGTGACGCCAAACCACTTCGGGGCACCGCAGTTCCTGCTCGCGCCCATTCTGTCGATGTGTCTGGTGGTGGTGATCATCTTCGTCGAGTCAGCCGGCATGTTCCTGGCGCTGGGCAAGATCACCGGTCAGGAAGTCGATCCGAGGCAACTGCGCCGGGGCCTGCTGTGCGACGCCGGCGCGACCTTTCTGGCCGGCTTCATGAACACGTTTACCCACTCGTCCTTTGCGCAGAATATCGGCCTGGTGCAGATGACTGGCGTGCGTAGCCGCTACGTCACGGCCATCGCCGGTCTCTTTCTCATCACGCTGAGTTTGCTGCCCAAGGCGGCGTTTCTCGTGGCCTCGATCCCGGCGGCCGTGCTTGGCGGCGCGGGCATCGCCATGTTCGGCATGGTCGCCGCAACGGGCATCAAAATCCTTCAGGAGGCCGATATTGGCGATCGACGCAACCAGTTGCTGGTCGCGGTAAGCATCGGCTTGGGGATGGTGCCGGTGGTGCGGCCCGAGTTCTTCGCCCACTTACCGCACTGGATGGAGCCCATCACCCACAGCGGCATCGCCGTGGCGACCCTCAGCGCCGTGACGCTCAACCTGCTGTTCAATGTTCTGGGTGGCCCGGAGCGCCATGCACTGACAGGTGCCGCGCACCACTGACAGGCACCCGACCGGGAGCCTGCCACGGGCGGGCTCCGCGCACCGCGGCGTTCTTCCCGATGCTCGACAAGCCATGCGCCCCCGTTAAAATGCGGCGCCCGCCTGCCGAACCGAGAAGGACTGACCCATGATCGAAGCCACCTGGATCGCCTTCGCTTTCGCGCTCGGGCTCGCCTCGAGATCGATCGGCCTGCCGCCGCTGATCGGCTATCTGGGTGCCGGCTTCGCCCTGGCAGCCTTTGGCGATCGGATCGGTGTCGGCCCGCGGGACAGCGAAATCCTCGCCCACCTCGCCCATCTCGGCGTGCTGCTGTTGCTCTTCACCGTCGGGCTCAAGCTCAAGCTGAGCAACCTGGTACGGCGCGAGGTGATCGGCGGCAGCCTGCTGCACTTCGGCATTTCCAGCCTGATCGTGCTGCCCGCGATCTTCTTCTTTCTCGATACGACGTGGCGCGACAGCCTCTTGCTGGCGGTCGCGCTGTCATTTTCCAGCACCGTGCTGGCGGCCAAGGTGCTCGAAGGCAAGCGCGAATTGCGCGCCTTCCATGGCCGCGTCGCGATCGGCGTGCTCATCATCCAGGACCTGATTGCCCTCGTGGTGATGAGCATCGCCAGCGGCAAGGTGCCCTCCGCCTGGGCCCTGCTGGTATTCCTCTTGCCGCTGCTTCGCCCGTTGCTGTTCCGCCTGCTCGACTACAGCGGTCACGAAGAACTCATGGTGTTGCTCGGCCTGATGCTGGCGCTGGTCGCGGGCGGCCTGGGCTTCGAATATGTCGGCCTCAGCTCGGAACTGGGCGCCCTGGCGTTCGGCGCGATGCTCGCCAAGCACAAGCGCGCGACCGAACTTTCCAACTCGCTGTGGGCAATCAAGGAAGTCTTCCTCGTCGGCTTCTTCCTGCAGATCGGCATCGGCGGGCTGCCGGACATGGATGCGATGCTCTTCGCCGGCGCCGTTGCGCTGCTGCTGCCGCTCAAGGGCGCGCTGTTCTTCTTCCTCTTCCTGCTGTTCCGCCTGCGCGCGCGCAGCGCCTTTCTCAGCGCCTCGAGCCTGACCAACTACAGCGAATTCGGCCTGATCGTCGCCAGCGTCGTGTTGCCACAATGGCTGACACCGCTGGCAATCACGGTGGCATTGTCGTTCGTCATCTCGGCGCAACTGAACCGGATTTCGCACCCGCTCTACGATCGCCTGGCCAAACGCCTGATTCCGCTCGAACGTGACATCCGCCACCCGGACGAACAGCCCGTTTCGCTCGGCGACGCGCAGATTCTGGTCATGGGCATGGGCCGTACCGGGCGCGCCGCCTACGATCATCTCAAGGCGCAGGGCTGGCGCCTGATCAGCCTCGACTCGGACCTGGTCACGGTGAAGAAGAGCAGCGAGAACGACCGCCATGTGCTGTTCGCCGATGCCGAGGATCAGATGTTCTGGGAGAGCCTGGAGATGAATCAGGTCAAGGCGGTGATCCTGGCGATGAACGATCCGGAGGCGAAGATCATTTCTACCCGCAAGCTGCGTGGCAAGGGCTTCAGCGGCCTGATCGTCTCGCATGCCATGTATGACGATATCGCCAAGCAGATCGAAGCCGCCGGCGCGGACCGTACCTACCTGACGATGAGCGAAGCCGGCGCGGGCCTGGCCGAGCATGTCGCGAGAGAGCTACGCGCGGCCCATTGACACGGCGGGTGCACGGCCGTCCGGATTGTGCACAATTACAAAATTTATTGTTTCATCTCCTGTCCACAGGTTGTTATAGTCGAGCGCATCCTGACCGAGCGAACAGCTTTTTTCGGCCAGTGATAGAGGTCCGTGCAGCCTCGAAAGCCCATGACCGAACAATAACGAATGGCAGGCTTGACTCATGACCGCAACCGAACCCAGGAGCGGTGACGCTCCCAATCAGGACCTGATCTACCAGCTGGAAGATCGCCCCGGTCCACTCCCCGCCACCTTCGCCGCGATCCAGCATGTGCTGGCCAGTTTCGTCGGCGTGATCACTCCGACCCTGATCATCGGCAGCGTGCTGGGCCTGGGCGAGCATGTGCCCTATCTGGTCAGCATGGCGCTGTTCGTTTCCGGCATCGGAACCTTCATCCAGGCCAGGCGCGTCGGCCCGATCGGCGCCGGCATGCTCTGCCTGCAGGGCACCAGCTTCGGCTTTCTCAGCGTGGTGCTGGCGGCCGGCTTCATCGTCAAGAACCGCGGCGGCACCCCGGAAGACATCCTCGCGACGCTCTTCGGTGTGAGCTTCTGCGCGGCGTTCGTCGAGATCGCCGTCAGCCGCTGCATCGACCGGCTGCGCCGGATCATCACACCCGTGGTCACCGGCACCATCATCAGCCTGATGGGCCTGTCGCTGATCAAGGTCTCGATGACCGACATCGCTGGCGGTTACGGCGCCGAAGACCCCGGCGCCCTGCCCAACCTCGCACTGGCCGGTCTGGTGCTTGGCACCATCATCGTGCTCAACCGCTTCGGCATTCCGCTGCTGCGGCTGTCCGCGGTGATCGTCGCGCTGGTGGTGGGCTACGCCGCCGCCTGGATGATGGGCATGGTGGATTTTTCCAGCCTCGCCACGCTACCGGCACTGAGCGTGCCGCAGCCATTCAAGTTCGGCTTCGCCTTCGACTGGATGGCCTTCATCCCCATCGCGGTGATCTTTCTCATCACGCCGCTGGAAACGGCGGGCGACCTCACCGCGAATTCGATGATTTCGCGTCAGCCGGTCAAGGGCCCGCTGTACCTCAAGCGGATCAAGGGCGGCATCCTGGGCGACGGCTGCAGCTCGCTGCTCGCCGCGACCTTCAACAGCCTGCCGATGACCACCTTCAGCCAGAACAACGGCGTGATCCAGCTCACCGGCGTGGCCAGCCGGCACGTCGGGCTGTACATCGCCGCGATCCTCATCCTGCTGGCGCTGTTCCCGGTCGTTGGCGGCGTGCTGCAACTGATGCCCAAGCCGGTGCTCGGCGGCGCGACCTTGATCATGTTCGGCACGGTTGCCATCGCCGGCATCAAGATACTCGCCGAAGCCGGGCTCAACCGCCGCAACATGCTCATCGTCGCCATCTCGCTGGGCCTGGGGCTGGGCGTGGCAGCGGTACCGGATGTGCTCAACCACCTGCCCGAGGTGCTGAAGAACATCTTCGGTTCACCCATCACCATCGGTGCCTTCAGCGCGATCCTGCTCAACTTCTTCCTGCCCCGCGAACCGGAGGAAGACGACAACTACGACCCGGACAACCTGATCGAGGACACGATCGGCACCAACACCCTGGCCGTGAACATCCCGGACTATTCCAAGACCGAGCCCAAGGCGATCACCCGCGATCCCTCCGCCCAACTCACCCCGACCGGCTGACCGCGCGCCGGGCATCGCAGCCTGGCGCGCCCCTCCGCCTACAACAACAAAACCAAAAGGGTATCCGCATGACCTCCAAGCTCGCACCGCTCTCGCTGGCTCTGGCCGGCACGCTTCTCGCTGCGCCCGCCTTCGCCGACGACATGCTGCACTGGCAGAACAACAGCCTCACCTACCTGTACGGCAAGGACTACAAGATCAACCCGCCCATCCAGCAGACGCTGACCTTCGAACACGCCAGCGGCTGGGCCTGGGGCGACATGTTCCTGTTCATCGACAACATCTTCTACAACGGCGTCAGCGGCAGCGATGGCCACACCTATTACGGCGAGTTCAGCCCGCGTCTGTCGCTGGGTAAGCTCAGCGGCCAAGACCTGGCCTTAGGCCCGGTCAAGGACGTGCTGCTCGCCGCCACCTATGAGCGCGGCGAGAGCACCGACGGCGTACCGAACCAGAACTACCTGCTCGGCCCGGCGGTTGACCTCGACGTGCCAGGCTTCGATCGCCTGGCCATCAACCTTTACTACCGCAAGCCGGACGGCAGTACCGGCAAACCGGCCGGCCAGTGGCAAGTCACGCCAACCTGGGCGATCACGATCCCGGTGGGCAAGTCCGACATCCTCTTCGATGGCTTCATCGACTGGGTGGTAAACGACGCCGGGTCCGAGCGCCGCGGGGACTTCGTCTCGAAGAACCTGCACATCAACCCGCAGATCAAGTACGACCTGGGCAAGGCACTCGACGGGGAGCCGGGACGGCTCTACGTGGGCTTCGAGTACGACTACTGGTCGAACAAGTACGGGATCGAGGATGGCGGGTTCGTCAGCCGTAACTTCGTGGGGCCAACCGACCAGAACACGGCGAGCTTCCTGGTGAAGGCGCATTTCTAGAGCCGCTGCCGCGCTTGTAAAGGAAAGGAAAAAGGCGACCTGCGGGTCGCCTTTTTCGTGGTCAGCGCTTTCGGCTACAACCGGAAACTTCCCATCTGCCGCCCCAGGTCTTCCGCCAGCTGCGAAAGCGCCTGGCAGTCGCTCCGGCAGGCTTGCACGTCCCGCGCCGTAGCCTGCGCCAGGTCGGCGATACCCTGCACGTTATGAGTGATTTCCTCGGTCACGCTGCTCTGCTCCTCGGTCGCCGCTGCGACCTGGGTGTTCATGTCGCTGATCGCCTCGACCTGCTCGGTGATGGCGCTCAGCGACTGTCCGGTGCGCTGGCTGGCCTGCACACCCGTCCCCGTCGCCGCCTGACCGGCATGCATCGAATTCACAGCGGTCTGCGCGCCGTTCTTGAGCCCCTGAATCATTTGCTGGATCTCATCGGTCGACGTCTGGGTACGGCTGGCCAGGGTACGTACCTCGTCGGCAACGACGGCGAACCCGCGCCCCATTTCGCCGGCACGGGCGGCCTCGATCGCGGCGTTCAGGGCCAGCAGGTTGGTCTGTTCGGAAATGCTACGGATCACCGCCAGCACCTTGTCGATGGACGCGACCTGCTGCGCCAGGTCAGTCACCGACTCGGCCGCGTGGCCGATCTCGCCGGACATCCGCTCGATATGCGCGATGGACTCGCCAACGACCGTGCGCGCCTGCATCGCCTCGCTGCGCGCACCTTGCGAGGCCTGCGCCGCGTTGCTCGCGTTACGGGCGATTTCCTGCACGGTGAGGCCCATTTCGTGCACGGCGGTAGCGACCATGTCCGTCATCTCGTGCTGGCGACCGGCACGCGTCGCCGTGTTGTCGACCACCTGCGCCACCTGGCCGACGGCCGTTCGCAATTGCTGGCTGGTCGTCAGCACGTCGCCGATCAACACTCGCAGGCTTGCGATGAAGCGGTTGAAGCCGCGAGCCAGGTCACCCAGCTCATCGGCGCGGCTCTCGTCCAGGCGTCGAGTCAGGTCCCCGCCGCCTCCGCCGATTTCGACCAACGCCTGGGTGACCTGCCGGATCGGCTTGACCAGCCCACGCGCGAGCCAGACGACCAAGCCCAGGAAGAACAGCGCGATACAGGCACCGATCAGGCTGATGGTCCACAAGGTGCGACGCGCCTCGGCGAAGATTTCCGCTTCCGGCACTTCGCTTACCAGGACCCAGCCTAGGCTTTCTAGCGGGCGGGCGATTGCCAGGTACGCTTCGCCGTCCCGATCGAAGCGCACCGCATCGCGTGTGCCGCCCAGCAGTTGGCGAGCGGCGTCGCTCCCGGCCAGCGTGCCAAGCTCAGTACGGTCGTTGTGCTCGGCACGTGGATGCACCTTGATCCGCCCGTCCGCGTTGACCAGATACACCTCACCCCGCTCGCCAAAACGGAAATTGCTGATCAGCTCGGACATGCTGCTCAAGCTGTAGCCGAGACCGGCGACGCCCAACGTGCGCCCGCCCGACTCAATCCGCTGGTTGATGAACAGCGTGGGCTGGCGGGTGGTCTTGTCGATGTCGATCTCGAAGCGCCGTTCGATGCTGCTGTCGGCCAGGCTATAGAACCAGGCATCACCAGCAGCACTGCGGCTGAGCGTGCGTGACAGCCCAGCCTCGGAATAGTAGTTGCCGCTCTCAAGCACGGCGATGGAGGTCGTCAACGCCTTCTGTTGAGCCTTGACGCCCTCCAGGTAGCGGCCGACCGCATCGGCATCGAGCCCCGTTTCGCCGCTGCGCAGCCAGTCATGGACCAAGGCATTGCTGGCGATCCCCGCCGTGGCAGTGATGGGCGCGGTCAACGTGCGCTCGATGTCCTTGCCGATGGCGCCGACGTTCGCCGGTAGCGCCTGCCCCACCAGGTAGCGCTCGGCCAGCCGATTGACCGCGGATGAATACACAAGGATCACGATCAGCAGGCTGGTCAGCAGGGCCGCCCCCATGCTGACGATCAACTGCCACTGGATACTGCGTTGCATGAAAGGCATAGGGTGACCCTCGAGCACAGGATTAAGTACACATCTATCAGCAAAAATGTATACAACTTGAATTTCTGACGCCAGGTATTTATCGACTGCACGGACGAGAGGCTGGAGGACCGTCCGGCGGACCGTCATGCATCAGGCGAACAGCAGCGTTGGCGACCGGCCAGCGAGCGTTCCGCTTCCTTGAGACGGCCGGGACGCAGGTGCTAGGATTCCCGCCCGGCCAACCGGCCTCGCAGGTAGTGAATCGAAGGGGCCCATGACCAGTATCCGCGAGCGCAACAAAGAACTGATCCTCCGTGCGGCAAGCGAGGAATTTGCCGAGAAAGGCTTCGCCGCGAGTAAGACGAGCGACATCGCCGAGCGCGCCGGGCTGCCCAAGCCCAACGTCTACTACTACTTCAAGAGCAAGGAAAACCTGTACCGCGAGGTGCTGGACAGCATCGTCGAGCCCTTGCTGCAAGCCTCCGAGCCGTTCAACCAGCCGGGCCATCCGGCCGACGTCTTGCGCGCTTACATTCGCACCAAGATCCGAATCTCGCGGGAGCACGCCTGCGCCTCCAAGGTTTTCGCCAGCGAGATCATGCATGGCGCACCACACCTACCCGCCGAGCGTGCCGAGCAGCTCAACGCCCAGGCGAGCCACAACGTCGCCTGCATTCAACGGTGGATCGACGACGGCTTGATGGCCCCGGTCGATCCTCACCATCTGCTGTTCAGCATCTGGGCGGCGACCCAGACCTACGCCGATTTCGATTGGCAGATTTCTACCGTGACCGGCAAGGCCAGGCTCGACGACTCCGATTACGATGCCGCCGCCGAGACCATCATCCGCCTGGTGATCAAGGGCTGCGACGTTCAGGACGCCGTGCCACACGGCTGATCGCCCCGGTCCGTCGCCCTGCCCGGCAAAGGCTTGAATCCTCGACGGGCGGCTCTGCGGCAAGCGATGTGTTTTGATAACGTTTTGCCATACAGGACGGCGCCAACTTTTGACGTATGTCCTGCGCGTATCAATACTGGCGAACAAGCGGCCCGGAAAAAGGAAATTCTTTTGAGCCACCTGCGCAGCAGCCTGTCGCGACAACTGTTACGTATCGTCCTGCTGTCGGCGCTGGCCGTCGGGCTGGTATTGAGTTGCTCGCAGATAATCTACAACGCCTATAGCACTCGCCAGTTGATAGATGCGGAGGCGCAACGCATCCTCCGCATGACGCGCGATCCGTCTACTCAGGCTATTTACAGCCTCGACAGGGAAATGGGCGCGCAGGTGATGGAAGGCCTTTTCCAGCACGAATCGATCCGCAAGGCAGCCATCGGTCACCCCGGCGAGGATCCGCTGGCGTTCAAGTCCCGTCCATTGTCCGAGCAGCCGACCCGCTGGATCACCGACCCCATCCTCGGGCGCGATCAGAATTTTTCGATCCCCCTGATCGGCCGACCGCCCTACAACGAATATTACGGCGACCTCAGCATCACCCTGGACACCGCGCGCTATGGCGAGGAGTTTGTCAGCAATTCGCTGGTCATCTTCATCGTCGGCATGCTGCGCGCGCTGACGCTGGGGCTCGTGCTCTACCTGATCTACGAGTGGCTGCTGACCCGGCCGCTGACCAAGCTCATCGAGCACCTGTCCAACATCAATCCCGATCGCCCCAGCGAGAACAAGCTGCCCATGCTAAAGGGGCACGAAGGCAATGAACTGGGCCTGTGGGTGGAAACAGCAAACGGCCTGCTCGCCTCGATCGAACGCAACATGCAGCTGCGCCACGCCGCCGAGAGCAACCTGGAGCGCATGACGCAGTTCGACTTCCTGACCGGCCTGCCCAACCGGCTCCAGCTGCAGCAGCAACTGGACCACATCCTGACCGAGGCCGCGCGGCTGCAGCGCCGAGTGGCCGTGCTGTGCCTGGGCCTCGACGACTTCAAAGGCGTTAACGAGCAGTACAGCTACCAGAACGGCGACCGCATGCTGATCGCCCTCGCCGACCGCCTGCGCAAGCAGAGCGGGCGCATCGGCGCGCTGGCCCGCCTCGGCGGCGACCAATTCGTGATGATCCTTTCCGGGTTCGACAAGCCCTACGAAGCCGCCGAACTGGCGCAGCAGGTGCTCGACGACCTGGAACGGCCCATCGTCCTTGACCGAGACAACGTCCGCCTGCGGGCGACCATCGGTATCACGCTGTTTCCAGAGGATGGGGACAGCACCGAGAAGCTCCTGCAAAAGGCCGAACAGACCATGACCCTGGCCAAGAGCCGGGCACGCAATCGCTACCAGTTCTACGTCGCCAGCATCGACAGCGAGATCCGCGAGCGGCGGGAATTGCAGAAAGACCTTGCCGAGGCCATCCAGCGCGGCGAATTCAGGCTGGTGTATCAGCCGCAGATCGATTACCGGCTCAAGCGCATCACCGGTGTCGAGGCCCTGCTACGCTGGTCGCACCCCAGCGGTCGGATGGTTCCGCCGGACATCTTCATCCCGCTGGCCGAGCAGAACGGCAGCATTATCACGATCGGCGAATGGGTGCTGGACCAGGCCTGCCGCCAACTTCGCGAGTGGCATCAGCAAGGCTTCACCGGGCTGCGCATGGCAGTGAACCTGTCGACGGTCCAGTTGCACCATGCCGAGCTCCCTAACGTGATCGGCAACCTGTTGGCGACCCACCAGTTGCCGCCGGAAACGCTGGAGCTCGAGGTAACCGAAACCGGGCTGATGGAAGACATCGCCGCCGCCACGCATAACCTGCACAGCCTGCGCCGCTCCGGCGCGCTGATCGCCATTGATGATTTCGGCACTGGCTATTCGTCGCTGAGTTATCTCAAGAGCCTGCCGCTGGACAAGATCAAGATCGACAAGAGCTTCGTCCGCGACATGGACGCCGACGAAGGCGATGCCACCATCGTGCGCGCGATCATCCACCTGGCACGCAGCCTTGGCATGCAGGTCATCGCCGAAGGCGTGGAAACCGCGGAGCAGGAGCGTTACCTGGTTACCGAGGGATGCGACGAAGGCCAGGGTTACTACTACAGCAAACCCGTTCCCGCCGACGAGCTGGTAAACCTGCTGCGCCAGTCCTTGCGCTTCGAACGCACGTTCAATCCCGAGACGCTCTGACGTGAACAGTCAGGTCCAGCTAGTTGCCACGAGTAGCGCACCGAGCATGCAGAATAAGGCGCCACCCAGCGCCTGCCAGCGATAGCGCCGCACCAGCACTTCCTCGCCATGGCTCGACAGTACGAAGGGCAGCCCCTCGTCCGGCTTGGCCAATAAATGCCGGACTGGTTGCACGCTGGCGAGACGATGCCTCGCTTCGGCTTCAAGCCCGGCAGCCAGCCGTACCCGCTGCCATTCGGCCACATCGAGCTGGCCGTCACGGTTGTTGTCGAAACGCCGCAACAGGCCATCGTACTCGCCCTTCCATTCTCGGATGACCTCCCCTCGCGCGGCCTCCAACGCCAGACCTGCTCGCCCACCACCGTCGCTACGAAAGTCTCCTACCGCATACAGGGGCTCACCCAGATGCAGCCGCTCCTCGGTATAGCGATAACGCCGGGTGCCGCCGAGCCACGCCCGCAGGCCGGTGACGGGCAGCCCGCGAGGATGACGCACGTCTCCCGACCACCGATCGCGACGGCTAGGCAGCACCTCCGCGCCGCGGGTGTCGATCAGGCAATCGCCGCTCCCGTCGAACAGCCTGAGCAAAGCGCTGCTGGCGCCTTGCTCGACGACCCGCCAGCTTCCACGCTTGCTGGTCTCACGATATTCCTCGATGCGGTAGCGCCACCACAGGCATGGTGTGCCTGTCAGCGGGGCGATTTGCTGGGGTGCGTCGACCAATTCGGCCAGCACGCCGGCGAGCTCGACGTAACCCTGTGCGGCCGAGCGGATTCGCGAGGTGGGGGTGTCCTGAAGATGACGCAGCCGCGTCCAGCGCCCGATCCAAAGCCAGCCACCGGCCAGCGCCAACGCGGCACCCACCGCAGGCTGCAGCCAAGCCCCATCCATCAGGTGCGGTCGAACAAGGGCTTGAGGTCGACATCCGCACGCTCGGCCTCGCTGAACTGCAGCAGCGCCGCTTCGCGAAAGCCAAAGGTGCGTGCCAGCAGCACATCCGGGAATTGTTCTATGCGGACATTGTTCAAGTTGACCGCCTCGTTATACAGCTCCCGGCGATCGGCGATTCCGCTTTCCAGCCCGCTGATACGCTGCTGGAGATGGCGAAAGCTCTCGCTTGCACGCAGCTCGGGGTAGCTTTCAGCCACAGCGAACAGCCTGCCAAGCCCCGCGCGCAAGCCCGTCTCCGCCTGGCCTAACGCCGCGACATCGCCCTGCTCGCGCGCGCTCGAGACGGCATTGCGCGCCTTGATGACCTGCTCCAGCGTGGACCGCTCATGCTGCATGTATTGCTTGCAGGCCTCGACCAGCTTGGGCAACTCCTCATGGCGCTGTCGCAACAGCACGTCAATGTTCGACCAGGCCTTGCCGACGCCATGCTTGAGGCGCACCAGCCCGTTATAGAGCACAACCGCATAGGTGACGGCGAGAAACAGCAGAACCAACAGGATCACGGCGCTCGGGCTCATTAGGCCACTCCATGGATAAGGGATAGCGGCATTCTAGCGACAGCCGTGCACCGCATACGCGATGGGCTGCACGCAATTTCTTTGCACAAAATGAAAATCTTTCGCATTATGCTCCGATACCGTTTGTCGCAGCCTGGCTGCCGACGCGTTCATACAAACCCGCAAGCAAAGGAACCCGCCATGCTACGCACACCCGTCTGGGCAACCGCCAGCCTGTTGGCTGTCGCCATTTCTCTCGCTGGTTGCGGCGAAGACAAAGCGCCCGCCGAACAGGCCAGCGCACCGCAAGCCACCACCCAGAGCGAGCCGGCAGCGGCTGCGCCCGAGGCTGCAGCAGCGACGGTGAACAGCGAAGCGGCCCAGGCCGTGGTCAAGCACTACGCCGACATCGCCCACGCGGTATTCAGTGACGCTCACAGCACGGCCCTCAAGCTTCAGGAAGCCGTTGACCAACTGCTGGCCAACCCGACCGACGAAACCCTGCAAGCTGCGAAAGAGGCCTGGTTGGCCGCTCGCGTCCCCTACATGCAGAGCGAAGTGTTCCGCTTCGGCAACCCGGTGGTTGATGACTGGGAAGGCCAGCTCAACGCCTGGCCGCTGGACGAAGGCATGATCGACTACGTGGACGGCGACTATCAGCACGCGCTGGGCAACCCGGGTGCGACCGCCAACATCATCGCCAACAAGGAAATTCAGGTTGGCGAAGACAAGATCGACGTCAGTGACATCACCGGCGAAAAGCTGGCCAGCCTGAACGAGCTGGCTGGCTCCGAAGCCAACGTCGCCACCGGCTACCACGCGATCGAATTCCTGCTTTGGGGCCAGGACCTCAACGGCACCGAAGCGGGCGCAGGTCAGCGTCCGGTCAGCGATTTCGTCGAGGGTGATGGCTGCACCGGCGGCAACTGCGACCGCCGTCGCGCCTACCTGAAGGCGGCCACCGAGCTGCTGGTCAGCGATCTCGAAGAGATGGTCAACGAGTGGAAACCGGGCGCCGACAACTATCGCGCCAGCCTGGAGAAGGAATCGGCGGAGAACGGCTTGCGCAAGATGCTGTTCGGCATGGGCAGCCTCTCGCTGGGTGAGCTGGCTGGCGAGCGCATGAAGGTCGCGCTGGAAGCCAACTCCCCTGAGGACGAGCACGACTGCTTCAGCGACAACACCCACAACTCGCACTACTACAACGCCAAGGGCATCCGTAACGTCTACCTGGGCGAGTACGACCGCGTCGACGG
Organism: Stutzerimonas chloritidismutans; assembly: GCF_051486945.1. GTDB lineage: Bacteria > Pseudomonadota > Gammaproteobacteria > Pseudomonadales > Pseudomonadaceae > Stutzerimonas > Stutzerimonas chloritidismutans_B. Next base: position 1,431,730 of record NZ_JAHVDX010000001.1, read on the forward strand.
AAGCAAGCTGACCGGCCCAAGCCTGGCCTCGCTGGTCGAAGGCGTGAACCCGGAGCTCAACAGCACGCTGAAGGCGGATCTGGAAACCACCGAAGCCAAAATGCAGGTCCTGGTTACGAGCGCCGAGAACGGTGAAGCCTTCGACCAATTGATTGGCCCGGACAATAGCGAAGGCCAGCAAAAGGTTCGCGACGCGATTGGCGCGCTGGTCAAGCAGACCGGCTCGATCGAAAGCGCTGCCGCCGCGCTTGGCATCAGCGACCTGAACCCCGACACCGCCGATCACGAGTTCTGATCGCTGTCGACCGGCTGCAGCGCAAGGCTGCAGCCTTTCCAGCCCGCCAGCGCCTCATCCGAGCCTGCCTGGCGGGCCTGGCCTCCTGAATGAAAATTGCTCTTATTTAGCCGCGCCCGGCCTGCTAAGATTGCCGCCCCTTACAAGGTCCTGGTCACTCGATGCGCCCGTCATGCCGTTCAGCTCTCGTCCTGCTATTTGCGCTCGCGCTCGGCGCCTGCGACAAGTCGGCCCCTCGCTTCGAGCAGGCTGAACCTGGCGAAGCCCTCTCGGCTGGCAGCGCAACGATCAAGCGATTCGACCAGAACGCCTTCTCCATGCCCGCCGCCAACCTGGCGCCGATCAGACGTGTGGATTTCAGCGTCGGCAACAGCTTTTTCCGCAACCCCTGGGTGATCGCGCCCGCCTCGACAACGGCCCGCGACGGCCTCGGGCCGCTGATGAACACCAATGCCTGCCAGAACTGCCATATCAAGGACGGTCGCGGGCACCCGGTCGAAGGCGACGCGGGCCATGCCGTTTCGATGCTGGTACGCCTTTCCATACCCGCCCAAGACGGCCATGCGGAGGTGCTCAGGCAGCGCGGTATCGCGCCGGAGCCGACCTATGGCGGGCAGCTACAGGACATGGCCATCCCTGGCGTCGCGCCAGAGGGCAAGGTCCGTCTCGACTACCGCACCCATACCGAACGGTTCGCCGATGGCCATGAAGTCGAGCTTCGCACGCCCCTGTTGAAAATCTCGCAGTTGGGCTATGGCCCTCTGCATCCGGAGACGCTGTTTTCAGTGCGCGTGGCGCCACCGATGATCGGTCTCGGGCTCCTCGAAGCCATCCCCGAAGCGGCGCTGCTGGCTCATGCCGACCCGGATGACCGCAACGGCGACGGCATTTCCGGCCGCCCCAACCGCGTGTTCGACCAGGCGACCGGCGAAACGGTGATGGGCCGCTTCGGTTGGAAGGCCGGCCAGCCTTCGCTCAACCAGCAAAATGCCGACGCGTTCTTCAACGACATGGGATTGAGCACCCGCTTGTTCAACGGCACCAGCTGCACCGAGCGCCAGCAGGAATGCCGCGCGCTGCCCAACGGCGGTGAACTTGAGGTGAGCGACAATATTCTGGCCCAGGTGCTGTTCTACAGCCGCAACCTCGGCGTGCCGGCGAGGCGCAACGTGGGCGACGCTCAAGTGTTGGCCGGCAAGGGCCTTTTCCACCAAGCCGGCTGCCAGCGCTGCCACGTGCCCGCCTTCACCACGGCCGCCGACGCCGCCGAACCGGAGCTGGCCAACCAGCTCATCCGCCCTTATACCGACCTGCTGCTGCATGACATGGGTGAAGGCCTCGCCGATGGCCGGCCCGAGTTCGAAGCCAGCGGCCGCGAATGGCGCACGCCGCCCCTCTGGGGAATCGGGCTGACCGAAACGGTCAATGGGCATACCCAGTTTCTGCACGATGGCCGTGCGCGCAACCTGCTCGAGGCGATCCTCTGGCACGGTGGCGAAGCGGAGCAGGCAAAACAGGCCGTGCTTGGCTTTGGCCAGGTCGAACGCCAGGCCCTATTGGCCTTTCTCGAATCACTCTAGTCATGAAACAGCGATTCCATTCCACAGCGAGGAGCACCATGTACGCGAATTCCTGTCTACGGCTAGCCGCCGTCACTGCCGTGGGATTGTTACTCAGCGCCTGCGCACCTAGCGATCCTTACGCCGAAACGAGCCAAGCGCTTGCCGACGACGTCCTGCTCCCCGCCTACACCCAGTGGGCCGAGGCCAACCGGCGCATGGCCGCCAGCAGCATCGCGTTCTGCGCCGGCAACGAGGAACTGCAGGCCACACGCGAGACCTTCCTCGCCGCGCAGTTCGCCTGGGCCGGGCTGCAACCGATACTCATCGGCCCCATGGGCGAAGGCAACCGCGCCTGGCAAGTGCAGTTCTGGCCTGACAAGAAGAACCTTGTCGGCCGCCAGGTCACCGCCCTGCTCAAGCGCAAACCCAACCTCACGCAAGCGGACATCGAGAATGGCAGCGTCGTGCTGCAGGGTCTGACTGCTTACGAGTACGCGCTGTACGACAAAGCCGTGGACCTCACCGACAAGGCCACCAAGGCACGCTATTGCCCTCTGCTGGAGGCCATCGGCGAGCACCAGCAGAAGCTGTCCGCGGACATGCTGCAGGTTTGGGAAGCGGAAGATGGCATGGCTGCACAGCTCAAGGAATTTCCCAACGAGCGCTACGCCGACGCCAATGAAGCCATTTCCGACATCATGCGCGTTCAGGTCACGGCATTGGACGGCCTGAAGAAAAAGCTCGGTGCGCCACTGGGGCGTCAGAGCAAAGGCCATCCCCAGCCGTTCCAGGCTGAGGCCTGGCGCAGCGATGCCACCCTTGGCAGCATCGACGCCGCATTAGCCGGTGCTCAGCGCCTATGGCAAGGCGCGGATGATGACGGCCTGAAGCGCTTGGTGCCCGCTGATCAGAAGGAGCTGGTGTCTCGCATTGATGTCGCTTACGCCACCACGCGCAAGCACCTCGCCGACGCCATGGTGCCGTTCAGCGAGCTCATCGCCGACGAACCGGGACGTGAACGCCTCAACGCCCTCTATGACGACTTGAACACCCTGCACCGTCTGCATCAGACCGAACTGGCGCGCGCGCTGGGCGTACAGATAGGCTTCAACGCTCACGACGGAGATTGATATGAAGCGCCGCGCATTCCTAGGCCTGGGCGGTGCCCTGGTCGCTGCTACCGCAGTCGGTGGCTGGACACTCACCCACGCCTCGGATCAACCGCTCCTGTTGTCTGCACGCGACGATAGCGATGGCAGGCACTACGCGGTGGGCTATCGCCTCGACGGCACTCGCGTGTTCGCCACGCCGGTGGCCGAGCGCTGCCACGATATCTACGCCCACCCGCACCTGCCACTGGCCGTATTCGTCGGCCGCCGCCCTAGCCGCGAGAGCTACCTGATCGACAGCCGTGACGGCACCTTGCTACAGGTCATCACCGCGGCGCCGGATCGCCACTTCTACGGGCACGGCGTCTTCCATGCCAGCGGCGATCGCTTCTACGCCACCGAAAACGACACCTCCGATGCCGGCCGCGGCGTGCTTGGCGTCTACCGGGTCGAGGAGCGCCAACTGGTTCGCATCGGCGAGCACGCCACCCATGGCATCGGCCCGCACCAACTCCTCTGGATGCCGGATGGCGAGACGCTGGTCATCGCCAACGGTGGCATCCGCACCGAAGCCGATAGCCGAGAAATGATGAACCTCGACGCCATGGAGCCGAGCCTGGTGCTGCTGCGCCGCGATGGCACCCTGGTGAGCAAGGAGCAGTTGCCCGAGCAGATGAACAGCGTGCGTCACCTCGCGGTCGCGGCCGACGGTACCGTGGTATCCGGCCAGCAGTACGAAGGCGACGCCATGGACCGCGCGCCGCTGCTGGCAATCAAGCGCCCCGGCCAGCCCTTCCAGCCCTTCCCGCTTGAAGAGGCGCAGCGCATGGCGATGAACCAGTACACCGCCAGCTTGGCAATCCACGATCGCCTGCGGTTACTCGCCGTCACAGCGCCGCGCGGCAACACCGTGTTCGTCTGGGACCTGGATAGCACGGCGCTGCGTGCCGAGATCCACCTGCCCGATTGTGCTGGCGTCGCCTCGGTCGAGACCGGTTTCGTGGTGACCTCAGGCCAGGGGCGCTGCCGCTTGCTCGACTGCACCGGTGACCGCTTCGCCAGCACTCCCCTTCAACTCCCGGCAGGGCTTTGGGACAACCACATGCGCTTGGTCTGAGCACGTTCAAGTATCGAGGCCGTAGGCCGAAATAGGGTGCGACATGGACGTCGTCGGCCATCGGCGCGCCCTGCGTCAGCGGCAATACCTCACTCGATGCGAGACCGTTCATGACGCTCAATAAATCCCTGCGTGCACAAATGCTGGCGCTGATCGCCGGCAGCCTGGCGACGATGCTCATCATCGCGCTGGCCAGCTTTTCCTTCCTATCCAAGGACATTGCGGCTTACCAGCAGCTGCTTAAAGGCCCCATCGAAGCCTCACGGTTGATCGATCAAGCCAATCTTGAATTCAAGATTCAGGTGCAGGAATGGAAGAACGTCCTGCTGCGGGGCAAGTCCGTCGAAAACCTCGATAAATACTGGCAGAGCTTCGAATCGCAGGAAGCCAAAGTGCAAGCGCTCCTAACCACCCTGGTACAAGCCAACCAGCACGACGCCGCTCTGGCCACTCAACTGCAAAGTCTGCAAAACGAACACCGCAAGCTGGGTGCCGCATACCGAGTGGGTCGCGATGCATTTCTCGCCGCTGATGCAGACCCCAGCGCTGGAGACGCCGCCGTCAAGGGTATCGATCGTGCGACCAGCGACCAGCTCAGCGCACTGGTCAATCAATTGCGCAACTCCGCGCAGCAAAGCGCCTCGACGATCAGCCAGGCGGCAGACCAGGCAATCGTCGCGGGGTCACTGATCATGTTGGCCGCTGGCGTGCTGGTCTCGCTGTTCAGCCTCTGGCTGGTCAACCGCAACCTGATTTCGCCGATCCGCCATTTAATCGACCACATCGCCCGCCTCAGCCAGGGGCAGTTCGCCGAGCGGGTCGACAGCAGCCGCCAAGATGAACTGGGTCGCCTGGCCGTAGCGGCCAATGTGCTTCGAGATTTCCTCGCCGACACGTTCACCCGTCTCCAGCGCAGTACCTCGGACCTGGACAGCGCCAGCGGCGAGTTGAACGCGATTGCCGCCCTCATGGGCCAGGGCACCCGCGACCAGTTCTCGCGCACCGACCAGGTCGCCACCGCTATGCATGAGATGTCCGCCACAGCGCAGGAAGTCGCGCGCCACGCCGCCGAAGCGGCACGTGCCGCTGACGCTGCCGACGGCTCGGCCCAAGACGGCGAACAGGTCATGCGCTCAACCATCGACACCATCACGTACATGCGCGGTGAGATCAGCAACACCGCCAACGTCATCCGCCGGCTTGAAGCCGACAGCGGGCGCATCGGCAAGGTGCTCGAGGTGATTAGGGGGATCGCCGACCAGACCAACCTACTTGCCTTGAACGCGGCGATCGAAGCGGCACGTGCCGGCGACGCCGGGCGGGGGTTCGCCGTGGTGGCCGACGAGGTTCGCACCTTGGCGCGCCGCACTGCCGATTCGACTGCTGAAATCCACCAGATCATCGACACCGTACAGACCGGTGCCGTGGACGCGGTCAAAGCGATCGAAAGCGGGCAGACCCATAGCGACAAGGGTGTCGAGCAAGTGACCGAGGCGGGCGACATGCTGCAGCGCATCACCCAGGAGATCGAGGCGATTCGCGATATGAACCGTCAGATCGCCACCGCTGCCGAAGAGCAGACCTCAGTGGCCGAGGACATCTCTCGCAACCTGATCGAGATCACCCAAATCGCGACGACCAATCTGGACAACGTCAATCGCACCGAGAGGGCCAGCCAAAATCTGCATGACCTGTCGACCGGCCTGAGCGACGTCACCCGCCGCCTGGCCAGCTGACCCGGCACACCGTGGCAGGCCGGCCACTCTGTCGTGCCTGCCTGCCCTGTCCGCTTTCGCCGGCCGCGAATGCCCGCCCTCCCCTTTACTTGCGTTCGCTTCGCGGCTAACGTCTCTCGCCTCAGTGGACTGCCTGGTCCAGATAACAACACAACGAGGCTAGCCGAAGGCTGCACTCGTGATGCGTGTCCCTCGGCTGCCTCTCAACGGCATTAGCAGCCGGCTCATCTCTCCAAGGAATACGGAACATGTGGCGCCGCATGCTGTTCATGCTCGGCGCGGTGATCGTCGTGGTACTGATCCTCGCCGCGCTCAAATTCAACACCATCTACTCGCAGATCCAGCAGTTCAAGGCGCCCAAGCCACCCATCGCCGTGGAAGTCCACGAAGCACGCCGTGAGCCATGGCAGAGTCGACTGCCGGCCATCGGTACGCTGACCGCCTCGCAAGGTATCGACCTCACCGTCGAGATTGCCGGCACGATCAGTGACGTCCAGTTCCGCTCCGGCGAACGAATCGCGAAAGGCCAGCCCGTGGTACTGCTCGACAGCGAGGTCGAACGCGCCAGCCTGGCCGCCGCCGAGGCCGACCTGCGCCTGGCCAAGGCCGAGTTCGAGCGTGCGCGCAGCCTGGTGGACCGCCAGGCCATCTCCCGCAGCGAATACGACCGTCTCAACGCCGAGTCGCAAAAAGCCGCTGCCACCGTGGCGCAACTCAAGGCCACCCTGGCGAAGAAGCGCATCGTTGCGCCCTTTTCCGGGACCATCGGCATCCGTCAGGTCGACGTCGGGGATTTCGTCGCTGCCGGTACGCCATTGGCGACCTTGCAGGATCTGTCCACCCTCTTCGTCGATTTCTATTTGGCTGAGCAACAGGTGCCGCTACTCGCCCTCGACCAAACGGTGCAAGTCCGAGTCGCGGCGTTTCCTGGCGAGCGGTTCGACGGCCGGATCGTGGCCATCAACCCCAAGGTCGAGGTCACCACGCGAAATGTTCAGGTTCGTGCCGAGCTGGCGAACCCCGGTCAACGCCTGCTGCCCGGCATGTTCGCCGATCTGCAGGTCGTGCTGCCGAAGAACGCGCCGCAAGTGATCGTTCCAGAGACGGCGATCACCTACACCCTCTACGGCAACTCGGTGTTGGTGGTGAAGGAAGGTCAGCCGCCCGAAGGTGAGGAAGCAGAGGCAACGGACCGGGGCACCGAACCCTACCTGGTTGTCCAGAGACGCTTCGTCAGGACCGGCGAGCGTCGGGATGGCCAGGTAGTGGTCCTCGAAGGCCTCGAGGCTGGGGAGCAGGTGGTCGTAGCGGGCCAGCTCAAGCTCGACAATGGCGCCCACGTGTCGATTGCCGAGTCACGCACCCTGGAGCGCGCACCAGACGCTCCTTCCACCTCCCGCTGATTGGGCGCTAGGGACACGCTATGGCCTTTACAGACCCCTTTATCCGTCGTCCGGTGCTCGCCAGCGTCATCAGCCTGCTGCTCGTGCTGCTCGGGCTCCAAGCGTTCACTAGCTTGGTGATCCGCCAATACCCGCAGATGGAAAGCGCGCTGATCACCGTGACCACCGCCTACCCCGGCGCCAATGCCGAGACCATTCAGGGCTACATCACCCAGCCGCTGCAGCAGAGCCTGGCCAGCGCCGAAGGGGTCGACTACATGACCTCGGTGAGCCAGCAGAACGTTTCCATTATTTCCGTCTACGCCCGCATCGGCGCCGATACTGACCGGCTCTACACCGAGCTGCTCAGTCAGGCCAACTCGGTCAAGAACCAGCTACCGCAAAATGCAGAAGACCCGGTACTGAACAAGCAGGCCGCCGATTCGACCGCGCTGATGTATATCAGCTTCTACAGCGACCAATTGACCAACCCGCAAATCACCGATTACCTGTCGCGCGTGATCCAGCCGAAACTGGCGACGCTCCCAGGGATGGCGGAAGCGGAAATCCTCGGCAACCAGGTGTTCGCGATGCGCCTGTGGCTGGACCCGGTGAAACTGGCTGCCTACGGCCTGGCCGCCTCGGACATCAACGATGCCATTCGCAAATACAACTTCCTCGCCGCCGCTGGCGAGGTGAAAGGCCAATACACCGTCACCAGCATCAACGCCGACACCGAACTGAAGACACCGGAAGCCTTCGCCCGCATTCCGGTCAAGACCGAAGGCGACAGTCGGGTGCTGCTCGGCGACGTAGCGCGGGTCGAGATGGGCGCCGAAAGCTACGACGCCGTCAGCTCCTTCGACGGTATTCCTTCGGTCTACATCGGCATCAAGGGCACACCCAGCGCCAACCCGCTGGACGTGATCGAAGAAGTCCGCGCGGTGATGCCACAGATCGAGTCGCAGCTGCCGCCCGGCCTGAAAGTGACCATTGCCTATGACGCGACGCGCTTCATCCAGGCGTCCATCGACGAGGTGGTCAAGACGCTCGCCGAAGCGGTAGTGATCGTCATCGTCGTGGTATTTCTCTTCCTCGGGTCGCTGCGCTCGGTGCTGATCCCGGTGGTGACCATCCCGCTGTCGATGATCGGCGTGCTGTTCGTCATGCAGGCCATGGGGTACTCGATCAACCTGCTCACCTTGCTGGCGATGGTTCTGGCGATCGGCCTGGTGGTGGACGACGCGATCGTCGTGGTGGAGAACATCCACCGGCACATCGAGCAGGGCAAGACGCCCTTCCAGGCGGCAATCGACGGCGCCCGCGAGATCGCTATGCCCGTGGTCACCATGACCATCACGCTGGCGGCGGTCTATGCACCCATTGGCTTCCTGCAAGGGCTGACCGGTGCGCTGTTCCAAGAGTTCGCGTTGACGCTGGCGGGCGCCGTGCTGATCTCCGGCATCGTGGCGCTGACCCTGTCGCCGATGATGTGCTCGCGGCTGCTGCGCCACGAGGAGAATCCCAGCGGCCTTGCCCACCGGCTGGATCTGCTGTTCGATCGCTTGAAGCGGCGATACCAACGTGCCCTGCACAGCACGCTCGACACCCGCCCGGTCGTGTTCGTTTTCGCGGTGATCGTACTCGGCCTGATTCCGGTATTGCTGATGTTCACCGAAAGCGAACTGGCGCCCGAAGAGGACCAAGGCATCATCTTCATGATGGCAAGCGCGCCGCAGACCGCCAACCTCGACTACCTGAACGCCTACACGGACCAGTTCCTCGAGATTTTCAAGTCGTTCCCCCAGTACTACTCCTGGTTCCAGATCAATGGATTCAACGGCGTGCAGAGTGGCATTGGCGGCTTTCTCATGACGCCGTGGGATGAACGCGAGCGCACACAGATGGAGGTGCTCCCCGAGGTGCAGGCTAAGATCGACCGAATCCCAGGGCTGCAGGTGTTTGGCTTCAACCTGCCTTCGTTACCTGGCACGGGCGAAGGCTTGCCGTTCCAGTTCGTGATCAACACGGCCAGTGACTATGAGTCGCTGCTGCAAGTGACTGAACGCATCCGGGAGAAGGCGCAGGCCTCAGGCAAATTCGCTTTTCTCGACGTCGACCTGGCATTCGACAAGCCCGAGGTGGTCGTGGACATCGACCGGGAAAAGGCCGCGCAGATGGGCGTCAGCATGGAAGACCTCGGCCTGACCCTGGCGACTCTACTCGGTGAAAGCGAGATCAACCGCTTCACCATTGAGGGCCGAAGCTACAAGGTGATCGCCCAGGTAGAGCGTGCCTACCGCGACAATCCAAGCTGGCTGAGCAATTACTACGTGAAGAACGAGCGCGGCGAGATGCTGCCGCTGTCGACGCTGATCACCGTCAGCGACCGTGCCAGGCCAACCCAGTTGACGCAATTCCAGCAACTCAACGCGGCGACCATTCAGGGCTTCCCCATCGTCAGCATGGGCGAGGCCATCGAAACGTTACGCAGTATCGCCTCCGAGGAAGCGCCGCAGGGCTTTACCTTCGACTATGCCGGGGCGTCGCGCCAATACATTCAGGAAGGCACCGCCCTGTATGCGACCTTTGGTCTCGCGCTGGCAGTGATCTTTCTGGTGCTTGCTGCGCAGTTCGAAAGCTTCCGCGATCCGCTGGTAATCCTGGTCACGGTACCGCTGTCGATCTGCGGCGCGCTGGTGCCCCTATTCCTGGGGCTATCGAGCATGAACATCTACACCCAGGTCGGGCTGGTGACGCTGATCGGCCTGATCAGTAAACACGGGATCATGATCGTCGAATTTGCCAACCAACTGCGCCGCGAGCGTGGCCTAAGCCGCCGGGAGGCGGCCGAAGAAGCCGCGGCCATTCGCCTGCGGCCCGTACTGATGACCACCGCGGCGACGGTGTTCGGCATGGTTCCGCTTATCGTTGCCAGCGGGGCCGGCGCGGTCAGTCGCTTCGACATCGGCCTGGTGATCGCTACCGGCATGACCGTAGGTACGTTGTTCACACTGTTCGTGCTGCCGGCCGTCTACAGCCTGTTGGCGAGCCCCGACCGGCAAACGGATGGGCAGGAACACGCGCACCTGGCATAGCAGGCCGCTCGGTGGCTCGTCCGTTGACGGGCCTCCGCCCGTTTTTGGAATGTGCCGCGCTGTCAGCTACGGCTGACCAGGCTCTGTGACAGCCCGTACATGAACAGCAAGAGATCATGATCCGGCCGAACGTCCGCTGGAGAGGCCTGGACCACACGCGGAGTGGGACACAGGCTGCCGAGGTCGCTTCGGGCGATCACTCGGGCGTCGGGCTCGCTCCAAGCCGCGGCGCACAACGAAGCGACGCCCAGCGCGCCGACCATGAACAGTCCTCGAGCTAATTCCAGCTTCATCGCGCAACCCTTTGATATGTCGTGATTCGAGAACCTGACCATAGACCAGGGAAAAGCCTGTCGCTCGGTCTAGCGACCAACGGTCAATCGCTTCTGTGCAGCGAGCCGACAGCGTCGCGATCCAGGTTGCCAGCGACGGATGACGGCGCCATGACTTGCACGCGGCGGGCAAAAAAAAGCCCCGCACGAGGCGGGGCTTTTTTTACAGCGAGGCAGGTGCCAGTCGGCTTACATCATGCCGCCCATGCCACCCATGCCGCCCATGTCCGGCATGGCCGGAGCAGGCTTGTCTTCTACGATCTCAGCGATCATGGCTTCGGTGGTGATCATCAGGCCGCCAATGGACGCCGCCGCCTGCAGAGCAGAACGGGTGACCTTGGCCGGGTCGAGGATACCCATTTCGATCATGTCGCCGTACTCGTCGGTCGACGCGTTGAAGCCGTAGTTGCCCGAACCCTGCTTGACCTTGTCGACCACGACGCTCGGCTCGCCACCGGCGTTGGCGACGATCTGGCGCAGCGGTGCTTCGACAGCACGACGCAGCAGCGTGATACCGACGTTCTGGTCTTCGTTCTCGCCCTTGAGCTCGGAGATGGCCTGCAGCGCGCGCACCAGGGCAACACCGCCGCCAGGTACCACGCCTTCTTCGACGGCTGCACGAGTCGCGTGCAGGGCGTCTTCGACGCGGGCCTTCTTCTCTTTCATCTCGACTTCGGTGCCGGCACCGACCTTGATCACGGCAACACCGCCAGCCAGCTTGGCCAGACGCTCTTGCAGCTTCTCTTTATCGTAGTCGGAGGTGGTGTCTTCGACCTGCTTGCGGATCTGCGCAACGCGGGCTTCGATGTCGACCTGCTGACCAGCGCCGTCGATGATGGTGGTGTTTTCCTTGTTCAGCACGACGCGCTTGGCGTTACCCAGGTGCTCCAGGGTAGCGGTTTCCAGGCTCAGGCCGACTTCTTCGGAAATCACGGTACCGCCAGTCAGGATGGCGATGTCCTGAAGCATGGCCTTGCGGCGGTCGCCGAAGCCAGGCGCCTTGACAGCCGCGACCTTGACGATGCCGCGCATGTTGTTGACGACCAGGGTCGCCAGCGCTTCGCCTTCGACGTCCTCAGCAACGATCAGCAGCGGACGGCCAGCCTTGGCAACACCTTCCAGCACCGGCAGCAGTTCGCGGATGTTGGAGATCTTCTTGTCGACCAACAGCAGCATCGGGCTGTCCAGTTCGGCAACCATGGTGTCCGGCTTGTTGATGAAGTAAGGAGACAGGTAGCCGCGGTCGAACTGCATGCCTTCTACGACGGACAGTTCGTTTTCCAGGCCCGAGCCCTCTTCAACGGTGATCACACCTTCTTTACCAACTTTTTCCATGGCTTCGGCAATGATCGCGCCGATGGAGCTGTCGGAGTTGGCAGAGATGGTGCCAACCTGAGCGATGGCCTTGAAGTCAGCGCAAGGCTTGGACAGGTTCTTCAGCTCGCTGACGATGGCGATGGTCGCCTTGTCGATGCCGCGCTTCAGGTCCATCGGGTTCATGCCAGCAGCGACGGCTTTCAGGCCTTCGTTGACGATGGCTTGAGCCAGAACGGTCGCGGTAGTGGTGCCGTCACCGGCCTCGTCGTTGGCCTTGGACGCGACGTCCTTGACCAGCTGTGCGCCCATGTTCTCGAAGCGATCCTTAAGCTCGATTTCCTTGGCAACGGAAACGCCGTCCTTGGTGATGGTCGGAGCGCCGAAGCTCTTTTCCAGAACCACGTTGCGGCCTTTCGGGCCGAGGGTCGCTTTTACCGCGTCAGCCAGGACGTTGACGCCAGTGAGCATCTTCTTGCGAGCGGAGTCGCCGAACTTAACTTCTTTAGCAGCCATGTTGATTCTTCCTCAAATTCTGTTGATGGAACGCAGTCGCTTAGCAGCGAGCGCTGATCAGGCTTCGACGACGGCGAGGATTTCGTTCTCGCTCATCACCAGCAGGTCTTCACCGTCGACCTTGACGGTGTTGCTGCCGGAGTAAGGGCCAAACACGACCTTGTCGCCAACCTTGACGGCCAGGGCGCGCACTTCGCCGTTGTCCAGAACGCGGCCAGTGCCAACAGCGACGACTTCGCCACGGTTCGGCTTTTCGGCAGCGGAGCCCGGCAGGACGATGCCGCCTGCGGTCTTGGTTTCTTCTTCGCTGCGACGAATCACGACGCGGTCATGCAGAGGACGAAGCTTCATTGTCGATCTCTCCTAGTACGGTGGTTTCCATGCCGACGCTCATGCATCGGCGGGTTGGGCAAATCCGGCGGTGCCGGTTGCGGCCCGCAATGCGAGCCGCGGAAGACGGACTGTCAAATCGCGACAGCGACCTTTCGGTGTCCGCTACATGCGGGCGGGCAAAATGAATTCAAGGGGCGAGTCGCGATTTTTTTCATTGAGAAACGAAAAAGGCATGCTGGAGCATCCCTTTGATCGATCGCCTCGTTTCTTACTTGTCGCGGCGCTCCCACTCCCCTTCGATCACATTCGGACGCTGGTTGGCCGGCTGCTCGCCGCTTCGCTGGCGCAGGTCATCCTCGAAGGCGCGGCGGCGCTGCGCCTGGAGCTCGATACGGCGCCCGACCATGCCCAGAAAAAAGCGGCGGGTCGGCGGAAACAGCACCAGCAGCGCGATCACGTCGCTGATGAATCCTGGCAAAAACAACAACCCACCGGCGACCGCCATCATCAGGCCCTGGAGCATTTCCTGCTCTGGTAGTTCGCCACGTGCGAGTCGCTCGCGGGCGCGCCAGGCCGTGGCGAAGCCGGCCAGACGCAGTAACAGGATGCCGGCCATGCCACTGATGACCAGCAATAGTAGGGTCGCCAGCACCCCAATAGCGCTGCCGACCTTGATCAGCACGGCCAATTCGGCGATCGGAAAGAGCAGAAACAGAAGCAGGAAGATACGCATCGAAGATCCTTTGGCGGAAGAACGGCTTCCGAAGTGGTGTAGATGACGTCGAGTGGGAGCGGATTCAACCCATGACCGCACCCACCCTGTAACGAATTATTGGTGCCTCGTTCGATCAGGCGCGTGCCATCGATACCAACGCCTGGCGCACAGCACCAGGGTTCCTGCATGGCTCGGGAAACGCCAACCAGTGGATGGCCTGGCCGATGCGCAGGTGAAAGCCTTCGCTGTCGATGCCCACTAACTGTGCTGGCTCGCTTGTCGGCAGGCCGGCCTGCCGGACGTAATGGGCAATCGCAGCGGCATGGTCGGCGTTCATGTGCTCGATCATGCCGCGCTCGAGATCGCTCTCACCGGCAAACGGATTGGCCAACGCGACCTGGTCAAGCCAATGGATGGCACCGAAACCTCCGATGAAACGCCAGCGCACCGGCTGTAGGCACCAGAAATCGAAGTCGTGCGCGCGGTGATAATCACGCGACTCGGGAAAGTATCGGTAGTAGCGCACGGCGGCGGCTTCGATGGCAGACGCACTCTCAAGCTGTCGAGCCTCGGCCAGCACGGTCAATCGACCAGCCGCTTGCACATCCTCGGCGCCGCGCTCCCCCACCAGCAGCGAGCAGCGCAGATCGGCCTTCAGATTGCGGGTGTGCTGGGCGATCCGACTGATCAGCAACAGCGGCCAACCGGCCTCGTCGAGGCAATAGGGTACGGCCGAACCGAAGGGAAATCCTGGCAAGGCATGGGAGTGCGTGGAGAGCACGCCGCGGTATTCCTTGAGCAACAAGAGTCGGGCATGCTTGGTGGCTTCTGCGCTCACGGAGGCTCCTCGGGGCGGGTCGCGACTGGGTCGCACCAGCATACCGATTCGACTTCGCGGCGTCGCGAGCGCCTCGACAGCAGGAGATCACATGCAGCTCGACGACAAGGTCATCATCATTACCGGGGGCGGCCAGGGGCTCGGCCGCGCCATGGGCGAATATCTCGCGGCCAAAGGGGCAAAAGTGGCGCTGGTCGATCTGGACCAGGCGCGACTGGACGACGCGGTGGCCGCCTGCAAGCAGGCCGGTGGTGACGCCCGTGCTTATCTATGCAACGTGGCCGACGAAGCACAGGTCAGCCAAATGGTTGCACGGGTCAGCGAGGATTTCGGCGCACTGGACGGCCTGGTCAACAATGCTGGAATCCTGCGCGACGGGCTGACTGTCAAGGTCAAGGATGGCGAGCTGTCGAAGATGAGTCTGGCTCAGTGGCAGGCCGTGATCGATGTGAACCTGACCGGCGTATTCCTTTGCACGCGGGAGGTCGCAGCCAAGATGATCGAGCTGAAGCGCCCGGGCGCAATCGTTAACATCTCGTCGATCTCACGCGCCGGCAACATGGGCCAGGCTAACTATTCAGCCGCAAAGGCAGGCGTCGCAGCAGACACCGTCGTCTGGGCAAAGGAACTGGCTCGATATGGCATTCGTGTCGCAGGCGTAGCGCCCGGCTTCATCGAGACCGAGATGGTGGCCAGCATGAAGCCCGAAGCACTGGAGAAGATGGCGGCGGGCATCCCGCTGAAACGTCTGGGCAAGCCGATGGAGATTGCCCACTCGGTCGCCTACCTCTTCGAGAATGACTACTTCACCGGACGCATCCTGGAGCTCGACGGCGGGCTGCGCTTGTGATGACAGGCAATTGATCGAGCAGGGGCGCTTGCCACCAGCGCCCCTTCTCGTTTCAGCCAGCCTTACCAGCCGATACCGAAGCCGATGCTATAGCGGGTTTCGTCGAGGTCGCTCTCAGCGCCGCTAACGATGTCCTTCTCGGCCTTCATATTAAGGGACGCCCAGTCGGTCACTTTGTAGCGCAGGCCGACGGCCGCATCGAGTTCGTAATCCGCGACGTTTTCCAGGGGCTTGCCGATCTCGCCCTGGCTGAACAGCTCGAACGTCTTGCCGACGAGGTAGCGGTTGTAGTCCCACTTCATTGCCAGCGAGTAGAAGTCTTCCTTTTCGCCGCTGGCAAATTCGTAGTCACTGCGGTTGAGCAGCGACGCCAGCGAGAACGCGCCAAGCTCGTTGTCCCAGAACTGATAACCGGGACCGGTACCGATGGTGCGCTGGCGGCGCACGTCCTCGATCTTGTCACGCTTGTACTGTAGCCGCCCCTGCCAGAACCAATGCTCGTCGATGAAACGGTCGAGCGCGTACTCAGCGTCCCAGTTGTCGGTGGCCGTTACGCCGTCACGGTATTCACGGTTGTAACTGCCCTTGCCGTTATGCCGCCACAGGCCGTGACGGGCCGAGGTGTCGAAGGCGATGTCGTAGTCGTCCGTGTCGGTTTCGGCGCGCTTGTAATCCACTGCGACGTCGACATTCCCTTTCCAGGTCAGATCTTGAATCAGCGGCTTGGGATGGATGATCTGGGTGATGCTCTTCAACGCGACCGTGCGCGGCGCGTCACCATTGGTCAGGGTGACCTTGCCGTCATCGGCAGCCTGAAGGGATTTCGCGACCTCACCGGTCACGTCATCCTGCTTGACCAGCAGTTGCTGGTCGCTCTCCAGGGTCGCTACCTGGCTCCACTTCACGGGGATGGAGCCGCCGTATTCGGTTTCGATCAGCAGCTTGCCACCGTCGAGCACGCTGATCTTGCCGGTCAAACGGTCGCCATTCTTCAGCCATACGGTATCGGCAAGTGCCGGCAGGGTCAGGGTCGACAGGGCTACGCAAAGCAGGGTTCTGGGAAACATCTTGGGAGGTCTGCGAGAGGGCTAAATGAGAAAGCCTGCCATTATCCTGATGCGCTCGCGGACAACAAGGGCAGACCGCTGAACGGAGCCGCCTGCACACCATCCAGCCCCTGCTTGCCCACGAACCGAGCATGGCCGAAGCTTTGCCGATACGCCCGGCCGATGCCGGCTCACCAGCGGATGCACATGATGAAAGCCAACGAAGAGCGGCACCCAAACGCGCTGCACCCTCTTGATGCCGAGAGCCGCCGGGCTGCCCTGTATCTGGTGCTGGCGCAGATCCCTGAAGGCTGCGTCACCAGCTATGGCGAACTTGCCGCCATGGCCGGCCTCGGTCGCGCGGCTCGCTGGGTCGGACGTGTGCTGTCGCAGCTGCCAGACGATACTCGCCTGCCCTGGCATCGCGTGATGGGTGCCGGCGGGCGGCTGAGTCTGCCAGCCGGCAGCGCGGCTGGCGACGAGCAGCGCGCACGGCTTCGCGCCGAGGGAGTGATGGTCGTCAATGGCCGCGTCGACATACGTCGACACGGCTGGCATTCGCCGGAGCACAGCGGGTAGAGTGCGCGTTCACTTGCCCATGCCCGATTTGCCCATGTCCCGTGAAACCTGGCGTGCCGCACTGGCCGCCTATGCCAGCCCCGCCTCGCTAACCCTGTTGGTCCTCGGGTTCGCCGCCGGTCTTCCCGCGATCCTGGTGTTTTCCACCTTGTCGGTCTGGCTACGCGAGGCTGGGGTTTCCCGGGAAACCATCGGGTTCGCCAGCTGGATCAGCCTAGCGTACGCCTTCAAGTGGGTGTGGTCACCGATGCTCGATCAATGGCGGCTGCCCTGGATCGGCAAGCTGGGCCGGCGGCGTTCCTGGCTCGTCCTATCGCAGGCGGCCATTGCGGTCGGGCTGGTCGGTATGGCGCTATGCAACCCGCAAACCAGCCTGACCATGCTGATCGCGCTGGCCGTGGCCGTCGCCTTCGCCTCGGCCACCCAAGACATCGCCATCGATGCCTACCGGCTCGAAATCGCCGAGGACAAGCTGCAGGCGACGCTCGCCGCCAGTTACATGACCGGCTACCGCATCGCCATGCTGCTAGCCAGCGCCGGCGCCCTGTTCCTGGCCGAATGGCTGGGTTCGAGCAACCTTCAATACAGCCAGTCGGCCTGGACCACGACCTATATCGTCTTCGCGCTGCTGATTTTGCCGGGCCTGCTGACCAGCCTGCTGATTCCCGAACCGGACGCTGGCGTGCCACTGCCCAGCGAGCCTTCACGCTACAGCTTCAATCATCAGTTGGCCGCGGTAGGCCTGCTGCTGGTGCTGCTGATTTCGGTGCCGGCACTGATCAATGCACTGATCGCCCAGGCCTGGCCACGCGCCACGCTTTACCTGTTGTTCATCGTCGGTTCGCTGTCCCCGGCGGGCCGCAGCCTGCTGGTGCCCGTTCGCCAGATGCTCGGCCAGGCGAAACAGCGACAACGCCCGCTGCACTTCGATTTCGTGCATCAGGCCGTCTCGGTGATCCTGCTGATCATTCTGCTGGTCGCCACGGGCGGCATGTTCCAATCCTATTGGGGTGGCTACTGGCCGCGCGGAACCATGTACCTGCTGATCGTCTGGGGTTGCCTATCCGCACCGGGGCGCATCCTCATGGGGCCGGTGCTGACGCCGATCACCGATTTCATCCTGCGCTACCGTTGGCAAGCCTTGCTGCTGCTCGGGCTGATCGCGACCTACCGGATGTCCGACACGGTCATGGGCGTGATGGCCAATGTGTTCTACATCGACCAGGGCTTTTCGAAGGATGAAATCGCCAGTGTGAGTAAGCTGTTCGGCCTGGTGATGACACTACTGGGGGCTGCGTTTGGCGGCTTGCTGATCGTCCGGTTCAGCATCCTGCCGATCCTCTTTCTCGGCGGTGTGGCCTCGGCGGCGACCAACCTGATGTTCGTGCTGCTGGTGGGCATGGGCGCCAACCTAAACATGCTGATCGTCACTATCTCTTGCGACAACTTCAGCGGCGGCCTGGCCTCGACGGCCTTCGTCGCCTACCTGTCGAGCCTGACCAATCTCAAGTTCTCGGCGACTCAATACGCCCTGCTGAGCTCATTGATGCTACTTCTGCCCCGGCTGATCGGCGGCTACTCCGGCGTGATGGTCGAACACCTGGGCTACAGCGATTTCTTCCTGGTGACGGCGCTGCTCGGCGTGCCGACACTGGTGCTCATTGCGTGGCAATGGTCGCGTAGCCGCAACCCGCCTCAAGCGAGTGCGCCGCTACCCGGCACCGAGCAATCTTCACCATGAAAAAAAGCCGGCATTGCCGGCTTTTTTTCATGTTCGCGGTTTCAGCTCTGCACCAGGTGCACCACCCGCTGCGGGAACGGAATGCCGATGCCCGCCTCGTCGAAACGCTCCTTCAGCCGCTCGGTGAAGCTGAAGGTCACGGGCCAGAAATCACCAGTGGCCACCCACACACGCAGCGACAGATTGACCGAGCTGTCGCCCAGGCCGGTCACGAATACCACCGGCTCCGGATCACGCAGAACCCGCTCGTCTTCCGCTAGCTCGAGCAGGATCTTGCGGGCCAGCTTGATATCCGCGCTGTAGTCGATGCCAACATTGATGTCCGCACGCCGGCGCGGCTCGCGTGAATAGTTGGTGATGTGCCCGTTGGACAGGCTGCCGTTGGGGACGACGATGGTCTTGTTATCGGCGGTCTTGAGCACCGTGTGGAAGATCTGGATCGAATCCACGGTGCCCGCCACGCCCTGGGCTTCGATCCACTCGCCGACGCGGATCGGGCGGAAAATCAGGATCAGCACGCCGCCCGCGAAGTTGGCCAGGCTACCCTGCAACGCCAGGCCGATCGCCAGGCCCGCCGCACCGATCATCGCGATGAACGAGGTGGTCTCGACACCGATCATCGAGGCGACGCTGATCAGCAGCAACACCTTGAGGATGATGCCCGCCAGGCTCTCGATGAAACCGTGCAGGGACGGATCGATCTGGCGCCGCTTGAGCAGGCTGCCCACCTTGCCGATGAGCGCGTTGATCAGCCACCAGCCGATCAGGAACGTGACCAGCGCCAGAGCCACTTGGGCGCCATATTGAAGAACGATCGGTAGCCAGGCCTCGGAAAGATCGACCAGGTAATCGACACTCAAATCCATCAGTAAAAGTCTCCTTGAAACAACCGAGCACACACGGGCAGGCGGATGCGCAGCGGTTCGAACGGAAAGGCTCCCCAGGGGAGCCGGAGGGGATCAGTCGCGGAAGTTGTTGAACTGCAGGGGCATGCCCAGGTCCTTGCTGCGCAGTAGCGCGATGGCTTCCTGCAGGTCGTCACGCTTCTTGCCCGTGACGCGCACCTGCTCGCCCTGAATGGCAGCCTGCACCTTGAGCTTGGCATCTTTGATGAAGGCAACGATCTTCTTCGCCAACTCCTTGTCGATGCCTTCGCGTAGCACGACGTCTTGCTTGACCATCTTGCCGGAAGGATAGGCGTCCTTTATTTCAAGGCACTGGATATCGATCTTGCGCTTTACCAGGCTCAGCTTGAGAATCTCGAGCATCTGCTCCAACTGGAAATCCGCATCGGCGGTCAGGGTGACGGTCAGTTCCTTGAACTCGAAACTGCCTTTGCCGCGAAGGTCGTATCGCCGGTCAAGTTCCTTGACGGCGTTGTCGACGGCGTTGGTCACTTCGTGCTTGTCCAGCTCGGACACCACGTCGAACGAGGGCATGGGCTTCCTCCATTGGTTGATATGACGGCGCTATGCTGTGATCCAGCGCGCGTAGCTTGACGGTTCAAATGGGCCATCATTATAACTGCTTCACGTTGACAACCCGGCCGCCGAATGCGTTTAGGCTGCTACCCCCACCGAGCATCGCATGCCTAACCCCCAACTCAGCATCCTGGTCGTCGATGACGCCAAGTTTTCCAGCGTCATGATCGGCCGCGCATTGACCAAGGCAGGCTATGAGGACGTACGCTTCGCCAACAGCGCCGGCGCCGCGCTGAAGCTGATCGAGGAGCGGCCCGCCAACGTTCTGCTCGCCGACTGGCTCATGCCCGAAATGGATGGGCTCGAACTGACGGCACAAGTGCGTCAGCAGGACGAGATGACCGATCACTACACCTACATCGTCCTGCTCACCGGCCGAGACGGCCCCGACGTGCTTGGCCACGCCTTCGACCGCGGAGTCGACGACTTCATCAGCAAGTCCACCATGAATGAGCAGCTGGTCCCGCGCGTCTATGCTGCTGACCGCATCTGCGGCTCGTTCCAACGCCTGATGCAGGAAAATCGCCTGCTCACTCAGAACATCGCCAGCCTCGAGCAGCGCAACCTGATCGACGCCGTGACCGGCCTCGGCAACGCCCGCTATCTACACCAGCGACTCGGCGACAGCCTGCGCCAGCTCGAAAGCCGCGGCGGCGCGCTCTGCTACCTGCTGATCGGTCTGCCCGAGATCGAGGCTCAACGGCAGCGCTACGGAGACCCGTTCCACCACGAGTTGCTGCGCGGCGTCGCCCGGCGGCTGCAGCAACTGGTGCGTCCGCTTGACACGCTCACGCGCCTGGACGATCACCACTTCGGCCTGCTGACCATGATCGAAGACCTCAAAGCCTGCTCGCCGAGCAGCTTCAAACGTTTGCACGAAGGGCTCAACCTCAAGGCATTCAAGACCAGCGAAGGGTTTATTTCCATCAAGGCCGGTGTCGGGCTCGTCAGCCTGGACGCCAGCGCCCTGCCGGTCGACGGGCGCCAACTCACCGAGCGCGCCGAGTCGCTGCTGGCGGATGCCTACACCACCGGGCGCATCGTCCCCTACCGCTTCAAGCACCCGTCCTGATGACATGGCACGTGCTGGGCGCGGGAAGCCTGGGCTGCCTCTGGGCCGGGCGCCTGCACCGTGCAGGCATTGCCACCCGCCTTATCCTGCGCAACGAGCAACGGCTCGCTGCTTACACGATTGCCGGTGGCCTTCGGCTGGTCGAAGCAGGCGTGAGCCAGCGGTTGGCGGTGCCAGCGGAACTACCAGATTCAGCCGGCGCGATCGACCGGCTCCTGGTGGCCTGCAAAGCCTACGATGCCGAGGCGGCCGTAGCGTCCGTTTCGGGGCGCCTGCATGAAGGCAGCGAGATTCTGCTGCTGCAGAACGGCATAGGCAGCCAGCAGGCCGTTGCGCAGCGCTGGCCCGCGCAGCGATGCATCATGGTGTCCGGCACCGAGGGCGCCTATCGGCGTGATGCGTTCGAGATCGTGCATGCCGGGCTCGGGCAAAACTGGCTGGGTGACCCGCGCGACCCCGCACCGCCGCACTGGTTAAGCGACCTGGACGTAGCCGGCATCCCCTACCAGTGGACAGACACGATCCTCACACGGCTCTGGCGCAAGCTGGCCCTCAACTGCGCCATCAACCCGCTGACGGTCCTGCATGATTGCCGCAACGGCGCACTGCTCGCCCACCGCGACGAGCTGCACGCGCTCTGCGTCGAGTTCGAACGCATCCTGCAGGCGTGCGGGCAAACCGATGCGGCCCGAGGGCTCGAAGCGGACGTATTCGTGGTCATCGAGAAAACGGCGCAGAATTATTCATCGATGCATCAGGACGTGACCAACGGTCGACGCACCGAGATCGCCTATCTGCTTGCCCAGATGTGCCAAGCCGCGACACAGAATGGCATCCCGGCCCCAAGATGCAGCGCCCTGCTTCTTCGTCTGCAGGCACGGCTACGCCAGCTCGGATTGCCGGCCGACTGAGGCACCGCTACCCTGCGGGAAGGTTCCTCCACCGTGCCCCGCCATGACCTTGCGCCAACGCCTCGAAAATTTGCCCGTCGGCCGCAAACTGCTGATCGCCCTGCTGGTGCTGCTGGCCGCCGTGCTGCTGGTGTCCAACCTGGCCTTCATCAGCGCGGCGTATTGGATTTCGCGCCAGAGTGTCGCCCCCCAGGCGATGCACACGCTCGGCGCCCTGTTCGCGACACCGGAGCTGAGCGAGCGCGCCCTGCAATCGCAGGCCGCGGCAAACGCACTGCTGCGCAAGCTCGACGACTATGCGCCCCTGCGTGCGGCGGTCATCTACGACAGCGCCGGCAACAGCCTCGGCCAGCTCTACCGCGGAGATTCCCTCCACCTTCCGCAGCGCCTTCAGGGCCTGCCTGAATGGCAGAAGACTGAAATGCGCGCCAACCTGCTGGTCGAACTTCCGCAACCAGACGGGCCGCCCGGGCATCTGCTGATGGTCGCCAGCAGCGAGCTACCAGGCGCGTTCTACACCGGCACACTGACCGCCAGCCTGGCGATTCTGCTCGCTAGCCTGCTGC
The DNA here is from genome assembly GCF_051486945.1 of Stutzerimonas chloritidismutans. Taxonomy (GTDB): domain Bacteria; phylum Pseudomonadota; class Gammaproteobacteria; order Pseudomonadales; family Pseudomonadaceae; genus Stutzerimonas; species Stutzerimonas chloritidismutans_B. The sequence goes on from NZ_JAHVDX010000001.1 coordinate 1,454,323, forward strand.
TCTGGCTGTTGGTCGCACGGCAGATACGCCAATTCGTTACCCGACCGATCCGCGACCTGGAGTCGCTCTCCCGACAGGTCACGCGTGAAGAGAATTACTCCCTGAGGGCCGCCGCCCGAAGCCAGGACGAAATCGGGCGGCTGGCCGATGCCTTCAATACCATGCTGTCACGCATGGAAGCCCGTGAGCAGCAGCTCAAGCGGGCACGCGACGACGCCCAGGAAGCCTTCGATCATGCCCAGGGGCTGGCTGAGGAAACCCGCCACTCCAACCGCAAACTGGAGCTGGAAGTCCAGGTGCGCAGCAAGATCGAAAAGAAACTCACGGGGTTTCAGAACTACCTGAACAGCATCATCGACTCGATGCCCTCTGTGCTCATCGCCCTGGACGAGCAACTCTACGTCACCCAGTGGAACCAGCAGGCAAGCGTGCTTTCCGGTACCTCGCTGGATGACGCACTGAACCAGCCGGTATTCATCGCCTTCGAGCCGCTGAAGCCCTTTCTCACGCAGATCCGTCGGACCTCGGAACGGCATCAGGTGGAGAAAGTCGAGCGCGTCACCTGGACCGTCAACGAGGAACCCCGGCATTTCGCCCTGACGCTCTACCCCCTAATGGGTGGCGGCGGGCGCGGCGTGGTGATCCGCATCGACGACATCACCGAGCGCATCAATATGGAAGAAATCATGGTGCAGTCAGAAAAGATGCTCTCGGTCGGCAGCCTCGCCGCCGGCATGGCGCACGAGATCAACAACCCGCTCGGCGCCATTCTGCACAACGCCCAGAACATTCGCCGGCGGCTTTCGCCGGACCTCGAACGCAACCGTGAAGCCGCCGACGAAACCGGCGTGTTGCTCGACGCGGTGAACCAGTACCTGCAGCGTCGCGAGATTCCGCAACTGCTCGACGGCATCCAACAGGCCGGCTCGCGCGCGGCGAAGATCGTCAGCCATATGCTGAGCTTCAGCCGCCTGAGCAACCGCCAGCTCGCCGACTGCCAGCTACCGGTACTGATCGACCAGGCGCTGGAGATCGCCGGCAACGACTTCGCCCTGATCGAAGGCTTCGATTTTCGCGCCATCGACATCGTGCGGGACTTCGACCCTCAGGTCGATCGCGTGCCGTGCATCGGCAACGAACTCGAGCAGGTGCTGCTCAACCTATTGAAGAACGCCGCGCAAGCGATCCATCAGAAACCGGAACGCGCGCAGGGCCAAATCATCTTGCGCACGCGCCTGAATCCCCCCTGGGCGGAAATTCAGGTCGAGGACAACGGCGGCGGCATACCCGAGCACATCCGCAAGCGGATTTTCGAACCCTTCTTCACCACCAAGGAAGTCGGCCAGGGAACCGGACTGGGGCTTTCCGTTTCGTATTTCATCATTACCAACAACCATAAGGGGCAGATGGAAGTGCAGAGCCGGCCAGACCAGGGGACGACATTCACCCTGCGCCTGCCGCTGACCTCGCCGTCCGAAGCCACCGACAGCTAGACAAGGACTGATCCATGGGTAACCGCCTCTCGAAGCTCTACACCCGCACCGGGGATGCCGGGCAGACCGGCCTGGCCGATGGCCGCCGCGTCCCGAAGGACCACCCGCGCATCGAAGCCATGGGTGAAATCGACACGCTCAACAGCGAGTTGGGCCTGCTGTTGGCCGAGCTCGCCGAGGCGCAAGCGCAGTGGCCTGCGCTGGCCGAGCTGATCGAAGTTCTCAGCCCTTGCCAACACCGTCTGTTCGACCTCGGCGGCGAACTGGCCATGCCGGAGTACAAGGCGCTGAACGAGGCCGAGGTTTCCCGTTTGGAGTCGGCCATTGACCATTGGAACGCCGAGCTAGGGCCGCTCGAAGACTTCATCATGCCAGGCGGCTCTCGACTGATCGCCCTCGCCCACCTCTGCCGCAGCGTGGCGCGGACCTGTGAGCGCCGTTGCCAGCAGCTCAATGCCGTCGAGCCGCTGCGGCCGGTCGGCCTGGCCTATGTGAATCGGTTGTCGGACTTATTCTTCGTCGTGGCACGCCTGATCGCTCGTCGCCAGGGCTGCGCCGAAATTCTTTGGCATGCCGCCAGTGCCCCTGCCGATGCCTGATCAGGCTAGGGCTCGCCAGCGCAGGCTCGATGGGCTGCATGCCGGCTGGGAAGCGTTCATCGTCCTGCTGGTGTGCATCAATCTGGGTCTGATCCTGTTTGACAGCCTGTTTGCACTGACGCCCCTGCGGGAGCTGTTCGCCACGTGGCTGCCGAATTTGCACGATCGCTACGAGGCGTTGATTCACCGGAATTTCCAGCACATCGACCTGGCCTTTGTCGCCATCTTCATTCTGGACGTGCTGCTCGGCTGGACCATTGCGCTGTTCGAGCGTCGCTATGCGCGCTGGTACTACTACCCCTTCGCCCACTGGTACGACGTGCTCGGCTGTATTCCGCTGGCCGGGCTGCGCTGGTTGCGTGTACTGCGCGTCGGTAGCCTGCTGATCCGCCTGCAGCGCCTCGGGCTGATCGACATGCGCAAGTGGGCTATCTACGGCGTCGTTCGCCGGTACTACGTACTCGTGCTGGAGGAACTGGCCGACCGGGTCATGGTGCGCCTGTTTAGCCGGATGCAACAGGAGATCGGCGCCAGCGATGACCTCTCGCGTCGGCTACTTGAGGATGTAGTACGCCCCCGAAAGGAACGCCTGCTCAACGACCTGTCGCGGCGTATGCACGCCATGCTCGAAAGCGGCTACCGCGATAACCGAGGCGCCATCGAAGGTTACGTGGGTGGCCTCATCCACCAAGCCTTGGCGAACAACCCCGAAGTGGCCGGCCTGCGTCGGTTGCCCTTAGGCGGGCGGGTTGCCGACACGCTCGACGATGCGCTGGCGGATATCGCTGCCCGCCTGATCCAGGGCGCCGCCGATGGGCTACAAAGCGCCCAGTTCCAGCGTCTGGCGCGGAATTTAGCGGATGAATGCTTCGAGGCCTGGGTCTATCAGGACGACACAACCGACCTGGCACTCGAAGAACTCTTGGTCGACATTATCGAAGTGCTCAAGCAGCAGGTCTTGGATAGGCGCTGGAGCCGTTTCGTTGGCCCCGTCGAGCCGCCGACACCCCGCTAGCGCAGGCTTGTCGCGGCTTTCGCCCCTTCGCCTTGGTCCAGGCGCGCCCCGACGACCATCTCCGTAGCCCAGTTCACCAGGATGCCCGTGTAGGCCTTCTGGCAACATTCGCTGGTGAGCGCATGGTCGGCGCCCAGGATAATCCGGTGGGTCAGGGAATGCGTCTGCTGGAACGCTGCGCGGTAGCTCATGATGGTCGCATGCGGCACCAAGTGGTCGTGCTCCGACTCCACCAGCAGGACATCGCCTCGGAACGCGGCACAGGCAGCCAGCGCGCGGTTTTCTTCCGCCGTCACACGGCGGGCGCGCAGCTCATTCAGGCGGTCCCGGCTCAGCATGCGCTTCGGCACTTGCCAATCGTCGTCGGCATACAGCGCCGGCACGCGCATCGCGAGCCATTTAACCGGGCGCAGCGCTGTGAGCAAAGCTGACAGATATCCGCCGTAACTGGTGCCGACCACGGCGATCGCGGATGGATCGATATTCGGATGCTGTGCGAGCAAGTCATAGGCGGCGAGCAGATCGTTGAGGTTCTGCTCACGTGTCACCGTCTGTTGCTGCGCCAGCGTCAGGGCATGGCCGCGCAGATCGAACGACAAACAAATGCAGCCCAGCCCGGCGATGCCCCGGGCGCGAGTCAGATCGCGTTCCTGGCTGCCCCCCCAGCCATGCACGAAAAGCACACCGGGAAGTTTCGTCGGAGGTGACAGAAAAGTGCCGGCGATGTGCTCGCCATCCACCAGGATGTCCACGCATTCACTTTGAGTTGCCATCGCGCTCTACCGTTACGTACTTGGTGATGAAGCCAACCTCGGGATCCTCGCCACGAAACAGCACAGTGGCACCGGCCGGCACTCGTTCCTGCTCGCCATACACCTCCACCGTGGACGCGTGAACCAGGCCGTGGGCCCCTTCGATGACCGCTTCGAGCGCAGCGATTTCGGCACCGCTCGCGCCACCAATGCGCCAGGACTGCTCCAGCACGCCCGAGCAAGCACGCCCACGGCCATCGATGCCCTGAGCGATATCGTAGTTACGCCGGGATGCAAAGAAGCCGCGGAAGCACGCCGATGCTGCCGCGTCGTACTCCTGCGCCTGAGCGACGGCAAGCTGAGTGCGTTCAGGCAGGTCGACCGCCAGCAACGCATCGAAGCCTCCATCCACTACGAACAGGTCGGACCCACCGTAGACCATCTCACCGGCGTTGTCGGTGGTCAGGCGCTGCGTGCCGTAATAGCTCAGGGTGTGCCCAGCGGTGCGAATCTGCCCGACGCTGAAGGTGGTGACGTGCTCGAGGTTGGCCTCCAGCACCAGCCCTCGCTGTTCCAACTCGGCGACATCGACGCGCTCCAGCGCCTGATCCAGCGCCAGCTCATTGTCGATGCGCTCCTGCCCACGGCCGCCCGTAGCACCTACCGGTTTCAATCGGATCGGCCCTTCGGGCAGCAACCGCCGCCCAGCTTCACGCGCGTCCGCCAGCGAGAAAACACTGTAGCCAGGCAATACGCTGCCCCTGACCCGCTCGGCGAAATCCCGTGACCAGCCATAGGGCGCATCGGCATCCGGCCGCACCAAAGGATGGGTGATGACCTTGGTCTCGACGAACGCCTGCGGCACTACGCCGCCGAACAGGTCGTGTTCATCGTCGAGCCCGAGCTTGCGTGCGTCGTCCGTCCCGACAAGCGTGCCGGACGGTACGAAATACAACGGCCGCCCATAGTGGACGTCGGGATCGAAGGCCCCCAGGAACTCCATGCCCTGAAGCATGGCGAGTTTGCGCGCCAGCTGTTCGTGGACGACCGCCTCGTGTTGCGGTTCCCGCGTACGGCTGGCCAGGGTTACGGCTGCTCCACGAGCAGCCTGCGGTTTGTCCGCATTGGTCATATTGCTTCGCCCCATGGACTGCATGTACAGGTGCGATGCGAGGCTGGGCCGCGCTGGTCGCTCGTGCTGACCGGCCCGATGGCAGGCCGGTACACTCGGTAGACCCCGTTGCGACGCTATCTATCCTTCGTCCTGACAGGCGCTAGATACAAAAAGGGGAGCCCATAGGCTCCCCATTCGCTCACGCTGTGCTCAGTGAACCGAACTGCGGATCAGGTGATCGAAGGCACTCAGCGAGGCCTTGGCGCCCTCACCGACGGCGATGACGATCTGCTTGTAGGGCACGGTAGTCACGTCGCCCGCTGCGAAGATGCCGGGCAGCGAGGTCTCGCCACGTGCATCGACGATGATCTCGCCGCGCGACGTCAACTCCACGGTGCCCTTGAGCCAGTCGGAGTTGGGCAGTAGGCCGATCTGCACAAAGATGCCTTCGAGCTCAAGCTGGTGGAACTCGCTGGAGTTACGGTCCTTGTAGGTCAGCCCGGTGACTTTCTGGCCGTCGCCATGCACTTCGCTGGTCAGCGCGCTGGTGATCACCGTGACGTTGGGCAGACTGTGCAGCTTTTTCTGCAGCACGGCATCGGCACGCAGCTGGCTATCGAACTCGAGCAGCGTCACTTGAGCGACGATGCCAGCCAGATCGATAGCTGCTTCGACGCCGGAGTTGCCGCCGCCGATGACTGCTACACGCTTACCCTTGAACAGCGGGCCGTCGCAGTGCGGGCAGTAGGCAACGCCACGGGCGCGGTATTCCTGCTCGCCGGGCACGTTCATTTCACGCCACCGGGCACCAGTCGCGAGAATCAATGTCTTGGCTTTCAGCGAACCGCCGTTCTCCAGCTTGATCTCGTGCAGGCCGCCTTCGCTTGAGGCTGGGATCAGCTGGGCGGCGCGCTGCAGGTTCATGATATCGACGTCGTATTCGCGTACATGGTTTTCCAGCGCGCGGGCCAGTTTCGGACCTTCTGTCTCGTTGACCGAGATGAAGTTTTCGATGGCCATGGTGTCCAGCACCTGACCGCCGAAGCGCTCGGCGGCAACCCCGGTGCGGATGCCCTTGCGCGCCGCGTAGATGGCCGCAGCAGCACCTGCAGGTCCGCCACCTACAACGAGCACGTCGAAGGCATCCTTGGCGCTCAGCTTCTCCGCATCACGTGCCGAAGCGCCGGTGTCCAGCTTGGCCAGGATCTCTTCCTCGCCCATGCGGCCCTGGCCGAACAGCTCGCCATTGAGGTAGATGCTCGGTACGGACATGACCTGGCGAACCGTGACTTCTTCCTGGAACAACGCACCGTCAATGGCGACGTGGTGGATGTTCGGATTGAGCACGGCCATCAAATTCAACGCCTGGACGACGTCCGGGCAGTTTTGGCAAGACAGCGAGAAGTAGGTTTCGAAGTGGTACTCGCCGTCGAGACTCTTGATCTGCTCGATGATCTCCGGCGCGGTTTTCGACGGATGGCCGCCGACCTGCAGCAGTGCCAGGACCAGCGAGGTGAACTCATGCCCCATCGGGATGCCGGCAAAACGCAGGCTGATGTCGCCGCCGATGCGGTTGAGCGCGAACGACGGCTTACGGACATCGTTGCCGTCGGTGCGCAGAGTAATCTTGTCGCTCAGGCTGGTGATTTCTTGCAGCAGGCCGAGCATTTCTTCGGACTTGGCGCCCTCACCGAGGGACGCAACGATCTCGAATGGCAGGGTGACCTTTTCCAGGTAGGTTTTCAGTTGCGCTTTGAGATTGGTGTCCAACATGAGCAGCGGGCCCCTTCTTTCGGGTTTCGGTAAGTAAAACGCCCGGACGGTTCGCGTCCAGGCGTTCGATTGCGGACCTACTCGATCCGCCGACAGTGCAGAGGCGCTGCGAACGATCGCAGCGCCACGCTAGGCCTGTCTTAGATCTTGCCAACCAGGTCCAGGGACGGAGCCAGAGTGGCTTCGCCTTCCTTCCACTTGGCCGGGCAAACTTCGCCCGGATGGGCAGCGGTGTACTGGGCAGCTTTCAGCTTGCGCAGGGTTTCGCTGACGTCACGAGCGATTTCGTTGGAGTGGATTTCCACAGTCTTGATCACGCCTTCCGGGTTGATCAGGAAGGTGCCACGCAGGGCCAGACCTTCTTCTTCGATGTGCACGCCGAACGCGCGGGTCAGCTGGTGAGTCGGGTCACCGATCAGCGGGAACTGAGCTTTGCCGACCGCAGGAGAGGTTTCGTGCCAAACCTTGTGGGAGAAGTGAGTATCGGTGGTGACGATGTACACCTCGGTACCGGCCTTCTGGAACTCAGCGTAGCTGTTGGCAGCGTCTTCGATCTCGGTCGGGCAGTTGAAGGTGAAGGCTGCCGGCATGAAGATCAGCACCGACCACTTGCCCTTCAGGGACTCTTCGGTGACTTCGATGAACTTGCCATTGTGGAAAGCGTTGACTTTGAACGGCTGGACTTGGGTGTTAATCAGAGACATCTACTAACTCCTGTGGGATTTAGAAATTCAACGGGTGCCTACGATAGCGCAAGATTCTAAATAAGGTAATTGATTGACGGAATTGCTCCGATAGCTTTTGACTATCCGATCCGTATGAAATCTTCGCCGCACACGCTGCGACAGCATGATCGAACAGGAATTCACCGAAGCTTCCCCGGCATTCACAACCGCGCTGAGGTCTCAGGCCAGAGCCCTCGAATGGCCGCAACACCCTGGCTTCCGATCGCCCTGGCCTGCGTCAGATCGGTCTCGCTCAGGCCGCCTAGCAGATAAACCGGCTGCGGAAATCCGAGAAGCAATTGTGCAGCGCAGGACCAACCCAGGGGTTTGGCATCAGGATGCGACGCCGTATTCAAGACCGGCGACAGCACGACGAAGTCGACGCCGATTTGCGCCGCCATTTCCAACTCCGCTGCATCATGGCATGACGCTGCGAGCCAGCGCCCCGGCTCGACCGGCCTTTGCGAAGCGGCAAACTGTCGCAGCTGCTCGGATGTCAGGTGCCAACCGGCAGTGGGGAAATCGTCGATCCAGTCGAGTGGGCCCTTGAGCATCACCAGCGCTCGCCCAGCACAGCACGCGGTTACCCGTGCGGCGAGGGCACGGTATTCAGCCAAGGGCAGCGACGGCGCACGCAGCTGAACCAGCCGGATACCCTGATCCAGCGCCGTAGACACGCCTGCCAGCAAAGCATCCGGCGCTAAGAGATCCGGCGTAATGAGATACCGGTCCGGCAGCCGTGCGGCCGCGATGATCGGTCGGTTCGCGGCAGGAAACGGATAGCGCGGCAACTCATCGGGCGCGACCCAAGCCAGCGGCTGGCCTTCCGCCCCATGCGGCTCACCGGTAAAGGCGAGCACCTCGTGAACGTCCAACAGGACCTGCTTGTCCGGATAATCGTGGCGGACCTGGATCAGCGGCCGCGACGCGGTCACCGTGATGCCCAATTCCTCGTCCAGCTCGCGCGCCAGAGCAACCGTGACGGACTCCCCCGGCTCGACCTTCCCACCGGGAAATTCCCATAAACCGCCCTGGTGCTTGTCCAGAGGGCGCTGGGCGATCAGCACCTGTCCATTGGCGGAGCGAATGACGGCAGCGGCAACGTGGAGGCGGGACATGGGCGCTCAGAAGTGGAGGAAGGCTGGAAGTGGGCGCGGCGCCGGTGACAGGATCGTCAACCGGCTCCATTTGGTTCGTGCGGCAGGTTCGGATTAGGTCCGGTATTCGGCATTGATCCGAACGTATTCGTGGGACAGATCGGTTGTCCAAATCGTCTCGCTGCAGTCGCCGCGACCCAGTTCGATGCGGATCTGGATTTCCTCCTGAGCCATGACTGCGGCGCCCTGCTCCTCGGTGTAACTCGGCGAACGCCCGCCTTGCGCCGCGATGCAGACGTCCCCCAGGAAAACGTCGATCCGGCTAACATCCAGTTGTGGAACACCGGCACGCCCTACCGCTGCCAGGATGCGTCCCCAGTTCGGATCGGAGGCAAACAATGCGGTCTTGATCAACGGCGAGTGCGCGACGGCATAGCCGACATCAAGGCACTCCTGATGATTTTCACCACCGTTGACGACCACGGTAACGAACTTGGTCGCCCCTTCGCCGTCTCGAACGATGGACTGCGCCACGTCCATGCTGACCTCGAACACGGCTTGCTTGAGCTTTTCGAACAATGCGCCGCTGGCCTCGCTGATTTCAGGCAGCGCCGCCTGGCCGGTCGCAACGAGCATGCAGCAGTCGTTGGTCGAGGTATCGCCATCGATGGTGATGCGGTTGAACGACTTGTTCGCCGCATCGCGTACCAATTCCTGCAGCACATTTTGCGCAACCTTCGCATCGGTCGCGATGTAGCCCAACATGGTCGCCATGTTCGGCCGGATCATGCCAGCCCCCTTGGAAATACCCGTCACGGTGACCGTCACGCCATCATGCTGGAACTGGCGGCTCGCGCCCTTGGGCAGCGTATCGGTCGTCATGATGCCCGTCGCGGCGTCAGCCCAGTGATTTTCGTCCAGGTCGGCGAGAGCTGCCGGCAACGCCGCCTCGATCTTCTCCACCGGCAACAATTCACCGATGACGCCGGTGGAAAACGGCAGGACAGCCTTATCCTCGACGCCCGCAAGGCGGGCCAGACTGGCGCAACTGCGAATCGCCGCTTGCATGCCCGGCTCACCGGTGCCGGCATTAGCGTTGCCGGTGTTGGTCAGGAAATAACGAACACCCTCGCCTGCACGCTGCTTGGCAAGGATCACCGGTGCGGCGCAGAACGCGTTGAGGGTGAATACCCCGGCGACGGTCGAGCCTTCGGCACAGCGCATCACGACGACATCCTTGCGCCCGGGGCGCTTGATGCCGGCCGATGCGATGCCCAGTTCGAAGCCAGGCACAGGATGCAGGGTAGGTAAGGGACCAAGACCGACGGCCATCGTTACGCTCCTCGAGGAAATGGGTGGCTCACACCACCGGAAAACAGGGCGAAAAACGCCGCGAGCGGCAGTGCCGGTCGCGGCGTGGGTCAAACAGGACGTGTCCGCTTATTGGACCTGCCCATGGCAATGCTTGTACTTCTTACCGGAGCCGCAAGGGCAGGGCTCGTTGCGGCCGATCTTCTGCTCCGCCCGTGCAGGTGCCGCAGCCGTGGCCACATCGGCATCCTGCTCGGCCTCGTCGACCGGCTCCAGGGCCGAGACCTCTTCGTGTTGGAACTGCATGCGGCGCGCCAGTTCCTCGGCCTCGCGGCGCAGGCGCTGCTCTTCCTCGACCGGGTCTTCCCGGCGAACCTGCACGTGGGACAGGACGCGGATGCTGTCCCGCTTGATCGACTCCAACAGGTCTTGGAACAGGGCGAAAGACTCGCGCTTGTACTCCTGCTTGGGGTTCTTCTGCGCATAACCACGCAAATGAATGCCGTGGCGCAGGTGGTCCATGGTCGACAGATGATCTTTCCAGAGATCATCCAGCACACGCAGGACGATTTGCTTCTCGAAGGTGCGCAGCGCCTCGGCCCCCGCAAGCTCTTCTTTCTCTTTATACGCTTCGACCAGCGCCTCGAGGATGCGCTCGCGCAGGGTTTCCTCGTAGAGTTTTTCGTCTTCGTCGAGCCACTGCTGGACCGGCAGGCGCGCACCGAAGTCGCTGTAGAGCACAGCCTCGAGCCCGGCGATATCCCATTGCTCAGGCAGCGACTGCGGCGGGATATGCTGGCTGATGGCGTTGTCGAGCGCCTCGCGGCGGAACTCGCTGATGGTCTCGCCGATCTCTTCGGCGCTGAGCAGGCTGTTGCGCATGTGATAGATCACCTTGCGCTGCTCGTTGGCGACATCATCGTACTCGAGCAATTGCTTGCGAATATCGAAGTTGCGGCCCTCGACCTTGCGCTGGGCCTTCTCGATGGCGTTGGTGACCATCCGGTGTTCGATCGCCTCGCCCGACTCCATTCCCAGGGCCTTCATGAAATTCTTCACGCGGTCCGAGGCGAAGATACGCATCAGGCTGTCTTCGAGAGACAGGTAGAAACGGCTGGAGCCGGCGTCGCCCTGGCGACCGGCGCGGCCGCGCAGCTGGTTGTCGATACGTCGCGACTCGTGCCGTTCGGAGGCAATTACATGCAGACCGCCGGCCTCGAGTACGGCCTGGTGACGTTTTTGCCAGTCAGCCTTGAGCTGAGCGACTTGCTCGTCGGTCGGGTTCTCGAGTGCCGCGACTTCGACCTCCCAGTTGCCGCCGAGCAGGATGTCCGTCCCGCGGCCGGCCATGTTCGTGGCAATGGTCACCGCACCCGGGCGACCGGCCTGCGCGATGATTTCGGCTTCCTTGTCGTGGTGCTTGGCGTTAAGCACCTTGTGCTCGATGCCTTCCGTTTGCAGCAGTTGCGAAACATATTCGGAGCTCTCGATGGTCGCGGTCCCGACAAGCACCGGCCGGCCGTTGTTCTGGCAGTCCTTGATGTCGGCAATGATGGCGGCGAATTTTTCTTCCTGGGTCAGGTAGACCAGGTCGTTGTAGTCCTTGCGCGCCAGCGGCTTGTTGGTCGGAATGACCATTACCGGCAGGTTGTAGATCTGCATGAACTCGAAGGCTTCGGTGTCGGCGGTGCCGGTCATGCCCGACAGCTTCTTATACAGGCGAAAGTAGTTCTGGAAGGTCGTGGACGCAAGCGTTTGGCTTTCCGGTTGGATCGGCAGACCTTCTTTTGCTTCGATCGCCTGATGCAGACCTTCCGAGAGCCGCCGCCCCGGCATGGTCCGGCCGGTATGCTCGTCGATCAGCAGGACCTGGTTGTTCTGCACGATGTACTCGACGTTGCGGTGGAACAGCTTGTGCGCACGCAGGCTGGAATAGACGTGAGTCAGCAACCCCAGGTTATGAGCCGAGTAGAGGCTTTCACCCTCGGCCAACAGGTCGGCACGCGTCAGCATTTCCTCGACGAACTGGTGGCCCGACTCGTTGAGCTCGACCTGGCGAGTCTTCTCGTCGATGGTGAAGTGGCCTTCCTGGGTAACGACGCCCTCTTCTTCTTCGATGTGCTGCTTGAGAAGCGGAATCAGTTGGTTGATCTGTTGGTACAGCTTGGAGCTGTCTTCCGCCTGCCCGGAGATGATCAGCGGCGTACGGGCCTCGTCGATGAGAATCGAGTCGACTTCGTCGATCACCGCAAAGTTCAGCTCGCGCTGGTTCTTTTCCTGCAGGCTGAACGCCATGTTGTCGCGCAGGTAATCGAAACCGAACTCATTGTTGGTGCCGTACGTGATGTCGGCAGCGTAGGCGGCGCGTTTCTCTTCGGGCGGCTGGAATGGCGTGACGATGCCTACTGTCAAACCCAGGAATTCATATAAAGGACGCATCCAGTTGGCGTCGCGACGGGCCAGGTAGTCGTTCACCGTGACCACGTGTACACCCTTGCCGGCGAGCGCGTTCAGGTAGACCGCCAGGGTCGCTACCAGCGTCTTGCCTTCACCGGTACGCATTTCGGCAATCTTGCCCTCGTGGAGCGTCATGCCGCCGATAAGCTGTACGTCGAAGTGCCGCATCCCCATCACGCGCTTACCCGCCTCGCGGCATACCGCGAAGGCTTCTGGAAGGATCTGATCGAGCGTCTCGCCTTGGGCAAGGCGGGCCTTGAACGCTTCGGTCTTGCTTCGCAACTGCTCATCGGAAAGCGAAAGCATCTGCTCTTCGAGCGCATTGACGGCTTGTACCGCCTTGAGCATGCGCTTGACCTCGCGGTCATTCTTGCTACCGAAGAGCTTCTTCATTAAAGGCGCAAACATATCGACAAATACTTCCATGCTGAGGATGGAGGCACGCCTGCGGGGCCACCACGGAACGTGCAAAGGGGGCATTCTACTCGGAAACGCCAGGGAGGAAAGCGTGCCTACCGCGCAGCTGTGCAGGCACCAGGGAGCAAATGTGCGGGCATCTTGGCGAATTTCAACCGCAACCCGAAACGCAGCCTTGCCGCCTCGTGACTGGCACGGACGACCACGGCGGTCGGCCCAAGGCCGTCTGCTATGATGGCCGCACTTTACTCGCTATTCCGGTCGCCCATGTCCTTGCGCCCCTCCCCCGCCCGCCCACCGGCCGCCCTGCTACGCGAAGCGAAACCGCTACGCGCGCTGTTCGGCGAGGCCAGGCGGCTGGATCGGCTGCAAGCGTTGGTCAACAGCCAGTTGCAACCCGCGGCACGTGCGCATTGCCATGTGGCCTCGCTGCGCGATGGCACGCTGCTCCTTATCGTGACCGATGGGCATTGGGCAACTCGGCTGCGCTACCAGCAGCGCCGCTTGCATCGGCAACTGGCGGCCATCGAAGAGTTTGCAGGCTTGGTTCGCATCCTGTTCAAGGTCCAGCCCCCAGATACCCCTCGCTACAAACCGGCACCGCCGCCAAAACTGTCTTCCCAGGCTGCGGGGAATATCGAGGAGACGGCGCAAGGTATCCGCGACCCGCGACTCAAGGCCGCGCTCGAGCGCCTGGCCAGTCATGCTCGGGACCATGACCGAGGCTGAGCGCATGTCGACCAATCCAGCCACTGAGGAACTTTCATGCTCATCGGCGCGCTACTGATCCTGACTTGGGTGATTCTCCTGGTTCGTTATCCGATGCGAGCGGTGCCCATCTCGCTGGGCGCATTGCTTGGCCTGGGCCTGGTCGCTGCGTGGGTCATCTGGCAGGAACAGCGCGAAGCGCATCTGCTCGGGCAGATACATGTTCGCGTGGAGTACGACCCCAAGCGTTGCGGTGCCGGTCAGCCGTTGCGCGCCGAATTGGAGAATCGCAGCCCAAGGACGTTGACCGCCTTGCGCTGGGACCTCAAAGCGCACTCGCCCGGCTCGGACCTAGACCTGGTGCAGTCCGGCTACGACAACCCGCGCTACAGCGGGCCCGGTGATTTACAGCCTGGCGAGCAGTGGACGGCTTGCCTGCCGCTTCCACCGCTTCGGCCCGGATATCAGGCCAGCCAGCTCAGATTCCAGGCGCTGCGTTTGCAGGGCCGCTTCGCCGATTGACGCGACGAGCCGCCGCTGCGTGCACGCCGCTCTTTGCAAGCCGAACGGCAGCGCTTATGCTGTATATCCAAACAGTATCAATCAACAGAGCCGAGGTGGTAGATGGCCGTCGAAGTGGTGTACCGCAGCAGCCGGGACCTGGAGCGCTTGTTCATGGATAAAGCCGAAGCCGATCGTCACGACAAGATGCTGGAGCTTGCCGAAGCACTCTCGGCCGCGCTTCACAAAGCAACCCCATCCCTGAGCGAGCAACAGGCGGAAGACCTTGGCATTTTCATGGCCAGGCACCGTGATCTGTTCGCCAAGGCCTTCAAGAACAACCCCGAAGCCCTCGCTGAGCTACCTGTCGAGCCTTGATGCTTCGTTTTGTCGCAGCCCGCTCGCCGAGCGGGCGAAACTAGTCAAACGGCACCCGGTCCATTGAGTGCAGTCACTCAACAGGTAATCGGCATGGAAAGTCCATTCAAGAAGATCAGCGACGTCTTCCAACCCAGCTACAGCGTAAACTTCAGTATCGAGAAGCCCGACGGCAGCATCCTGCTCACCCTCACCGATGCCGCCGGCGTAGCAGTGAAGCGCTACATTGCGGCGAGCCAGTGGCGGGACGAGCAACAACTCGAGCGGTTGATCACCAGCCTGCAATTCAGCCTCGCGATCGAGCGCGGCGAACAAACCAGCACTTACCGCCTGACCAAGCACGCATTCACCGCCGCGCAATAAACGAACCCAGCCTGACGCCTGCAGGCTGCAACCGCTTAATTCTGATAACAAGAACCCACTGAACGCCTGATGCCGCCGCCTATGCAGCGACGCGCGTCCCTGCGCGCGGCTCGCGGGCCCGGCGACCGGACCGTTTCGCTCAGAACCAGCCCAGCGCCTTGGCTCGTGCCACGGCCTGCGTACGCCTGGCCACGCCAAGCTTGGTGTTGATTCGACGTGCGTGGGTCTTGACCGTGTGCAGGGAGATAAACAGCTGCTCGGCGATTTCCTGGTTGGAAAAGCCTTGCGCGATCAGGCGCAGCACCGTCAATTCTCGGTTGCTGAGGATCATGTCATCCGCGCCACTCATGCCCTCTTCGGGCTCACGCTCGAACTGTAACAGGCGGTCGCGCAGGCTCTCGCCTTTACCGGCAGGCAGAACCCGCGCGAGCCATTGCGGCTGACGGTGCTGAAATTCATACAGTGGCTTGACTAGCTGCTGCCGGGCCGCCTCGTCCACCGCCTTACGCAACTCCTGCTCGGCCTCGACCTGCTGGCCATGCATATGGAGGGCTTCGGCGAGCGTGAACCGGCACTCACATGCCAAGGCGAACCGCTGGGTCCGCACGCTCTGCTCGATCAATTCGCGCAAGGTCTCGATCGCCAGCGCACTGCGCCCGCCGAGCATGTCGATGACGGCCAGATAGCGATGCACCCGCGGGAGAATTTCGTAGAAACCGGACGGGGCGAGAAAGGTGTGCCCGTCGTACAGATCGAGTACCTGAACGAAGATCGAACGCGCCTTCTTCAGTTGCCCCTGGTGCAGCCAGGTCGCTCCGGTTAACAACGCGAGAATGCCGCGAAACCGAGCCTCAGGTACGTGCCGCCACTGGGTCAACCGCTCGACTTCACGGAGCCAGTGATAGGCCGAAGGAAACTCCTGATTACGTGCCGCGAGTTCCGCCAGGCCTGCATAGCCGAAAAAGACATAGGAATCGCCGCACGTCTCGGTCTCGATGCGCCCTTGCTGAAACGCCTCACGCGCCGCGTCGTCAAGGCCCTGATATGCCAGTAGATGTCCTTGCAAAAGCTTCAGCCTGCCGATGATAGGGCTATGGCGCACGCTGTCGCGCAGCGCCATGAGCGATTCGTCAAGCACGCCCGCGGCCCGCTCGAATTCCCCTGCAAGCTCGAGCAATTGGATGCGATCGACGCTCAGCATCGCCTCGTACAACAGGCTGCCCTTGAGCCTGGCGAGCTTCATGCCCTCGCTGTTGTAGTGCTGCGCCAGCTCGAGCTTGCCCTCGGCCATTGCCTGCTGCGTCAGTACCTGAAAACACAACACTCGCTGCGCCCAGGCATGGTCGGACAGCACATCCAGCGCCTGCAGGCAGTAATCACGGGCTTCGGGTTCGCCGCGCAAGCGCGCCTGAAATCCCCGAAGCGCCTGCCATTGAGCCAGCAGTTGAGCCTGCCGCCGCGCATCGGGTTGTGGAAAGAACTTCGCCAGGTTGGCAAGGCACTCATCGACCTCATCGAGCCTAGCCGAGAGAATCAGCGCCCAACCGTGCAGCACGATCAGCCGTGTCGTGCTGTTGAATAGATCCTGCGGCAGCTCGCTGCGCCAGCGCATGAACTCCGAAACGTTGTCGCCAATGAGCAATTGCTCTTGCCCGTAGCGCTGAAGAAAATTGGCCGCAACCTCCGGCTGGCCTGCCCAAAGGGCGTGTTCGACCGCCTCGCGCATCTCGCCGCGGTTGGCAAACCATTGGCACGCCCGCAGATGCGTTTGCGTAGGTGATAGGCCGGCAGACATACGTTGAAGGATCGATGCGAGCGGCCGCCAAAGGCGGAACCACTCGCCGCAATTGTCGATCTGCCGAATGAACAGCTGATTGCTCTTGAGCGAATCGAGTATTTCACCCCCATTGCCGTCAAGTACGTGCTCGCACAGATGCTGCGAAAACCTGGGCATGCGTGCCAAGGCGAAAAGCGACCGCCGAACCTCCTCGCTCTGCGGCTCGAGCACCTCCCGCTGGACGTAGTCCCGCAAGACTGGCGTACCAGCGCCCAAGCGCTCGCGCACCGCCTGCTCATCAGCGTTGAACAGCAGCAGGCTAACACCAGCCAACCACCCCTCACTGCCTGTCATCAGCTGCCTGAAGGTATCGTCGGCCAGATCCAACCGATGCGCCCGCAGCAGCTGCCGCAGCTCTGCCGAGCCAAGCGCCAGCGACTCGGCCTGCACCTCAAGCAAGTCGCCCTGCAACAAAAGGCGAGGCAGTTTCCAGGCTGGCTGGCGTCGGCTGGTCACCCACCAGCTGATGGACTCCGGTCCTTGTTCAAGCAACATGTCAAGGCAGGCATCGAACGCCGCATGCGGCTGCCGGGGGAAGTCATCGAGCATGACCCACAGCGCGCCACGAGCGGCGCGCAAGAGCTCGAGCAGGTCACGCTGCGCGTCGCCGGTCGGTAGCGGCGCACCGGATAGGTATTTGCGCAGCCGCTCGTACAAGTCATCCGGGGTGAGCTGTCGCCCACCAATATCCAGCCATATCAGTTGCGTGTCGGCCGGTATCTGGCGCGCGCACTCGCTCATCAAAACGCTCTTGCCGAACCCTGCCGGTGCGCAGATCAGACGCAAACGGCACCGGGCTTCTACCAGCGGATTGACGAGCCGAGGCCGGGGCACATGGACCGGCGGTAGCCGCGGAATAGTCGCTACCTGGACCGGCGCAGCGGCATCCGTGCCGAGAGCGACAGGGTTGAAGCGTACGGACATAACCATCTTTCTCTTGTTCTGTATCAGTCCATTGACGGCCGCGTACCGGTTGGCAATCCTCGGCAGCGTGCCTTTGTGCGGCCAACGCTGCACCATCCGGAGCGCTTTGTCGATATCGGGCGGACCGACCGTCGCGGTCGTACCCAGCCGCTACTGGCCAGAAACTATCACTGTCACGTACTTGGGCAAAAAAAAGGCGACCCGAGGGCCGCCTTATTCACAAGCTAAATGGACTGCGATTAACGCACCCCTGCATTTCGCAGCGCAGCAGGTGTGAAATCGCGCGCCGAAGCCTTGTAGCCAAACTCATGCGGCTTCTCTTCGTTGCTCATGCCGATCGCAATGTAACGGCCAGAGATGACGTCATATAGGGCTTCGAAGGCAAACGCCGGTACTTTGTGCTGGTAGTACTGGACCAGATGGCCTTCACCCACACGCCACAATTGACCGCGACCGTCATACAGCTCGGACTGGACGATGGTCCAGGTATCTTCATCAACGAAGAAACGGCGCTTGGCATAAATGTTCCGCTCGCCATTCTTAAGCGTCGCCTCAATCTCCCAGACGCGATGAAGCTCGTAGCGCGCCAGATCCTGGTTAACGTGACCTGCCTTCAGGATGTCGCTGTATTTCACATCGCTGGAGTTGATCTCATAGCTGTTGTACGGAATGTAGAGCTCCTTCTTGCCGATCAGCTTCCAGTCGTAACGGTCGGGCGCACCGCTGAACATGTCGAAGTTATCG
The DNA here is from genome assembly GCF_051486945.1 of Stutzerimonas chloritidismutans. GTDB lineage: Bacteria > Pseudomonadota > Gammaproteobacteria > Pseudomonadales > Pseudomonadaceae > Stutzerimonas > Stutzerimonas chloritidismutans_B. Next base: position 1,472,531 of record NZ_JAHVDX010000001.1, read on the forward strand.
GTGGTACGCATCCCGTCCGATGCAGTACCCGGGCCGTCATAAGCCACCTGCGGTGCGCGGCGTACGCGGCGCTGGCCAGCGTTGTAGATCCAGGCTTGACGAGGCTCCTTCACCTGATCGAGCGAGTCGTGGACGAGCAGTACGTTGCCTGCCAGGCGCGACGGGGCAGTCACGCGTTGCTTGAAGAACAGCAGCGCGTTCTTTGCGCGTTCCGGATCCAGGTCCGTCATGTCGCTCGGGAAGGCGACTTCATCTTCAAAATGTACGAGCGTGTAGCTGCCGTTGGTCTGTGGCGTCGCCTGGACGATGTTGCGCCGGACGTTGCCACCGCGGTAGCGCGTGATGTGGTTCCAGACTACCTCGAGGCCGTTCTTCGGGATCGGGAACGCGTAGTAGCGACTGTCCGAGAAGTTGGCGATGCCGTTGCCGCCGTCAACCAGTTCGGCGTTCAGCGCGCTCTGTTTGGCGGCCTCATAGATGCGGTCTGGCAGCGCCGCGGTACGGTGCGTCGGAAACACCCGAATCTTGTAGGTTTCGGGGTAGCGTTTGAACATCGCCAGTTGGCCAGCGGTGAGCTTGTCTTTGTACTGATCGACGTTCTGGGCGGTGATGACGAACTTCGGTTGCTCGTCTTTGAAGGGGTTGGTCAGATGGCCATCGTCTAATGGCGCCGCATTCTCCGACAAGCCGCCCGTCCAGGCTGGAATGGTGCCGTCGGCGTTGCCGGATTTTTCCGCGCCCAGGGGCGTGAGCGATTCACCAAGCTTTGCCGCTTCCTCAGGGGAAACGGCGGCCGTCACGCTGCTCGCAAGCAACGAAAGGGCCAAGACACTGAATAGTTTTCTTGTTGTTTTCATACGCTTCCAGTTCCTCTTGATCTTGTATGGCCGGAGGCCTTGCGTAACGCATCTTGCACAACGGGACCAAGCGGCCCCGTGCGCCGAAAAAACCTCCTTAGAAGTTCACACCCACGCTAAGCGCGAGGAAGTCACGATCGACCAGCGTGTTGTAGTCACCGCCGAAGAAATCGGTGTACGACAAGCTGGCGGTATAGGCGTTCTGGTAAACGGCATCGACGCCTACGCTTATGGCCTTGGAACCTTCGTTGAACAAGCCGTTCGGGCCGTAGCCGTCCACGTCATGAGAGAAGGAAATGTTTGGCGTCAGGTTCACGCCAGCGAAGACGTTGCTGTAATCAGCCAGTGCGCGAAGGCGATATCCCCAGGAGTTGGCGGTTACGAAGCCGTCATCCCCATATGCGGCGAGTTGTGTGGCATCGTCTGGCGTTCCATATATCGCATCACGCCCATAACGAAGCTCGCTTTTGCTTTCTAGCGCGCCAACATGCGCATAGCCCACTTCACCAACAAGAGTGACGCGGCCAGCACCAAGCACCTGATCAAAGAAGTGCGTAAAGGTTGTTTGGATCTGAGTGATTTCCTTGCGGTTATACCCTCGGTTATCAGCGCCGAAGGTGCTGGCAACCGGCGAAGTACCCGGGGCGATCGGATTGAGCAGCGCGCGCGTTACGTCCGTGGTGTTGATCTGTACGGGGGCGTTTGGTCGATAGCTTATCTCCCCCGCCCACGCTGTACCGGTGGGCAAGGTGGTCGAAAAACTCAGGCCGTACAATCGGATATCTTCTGGATATTCCAGGTAGTACTGGCCATTGCCGAGCATCACACTCTGCGCCAGCCCGGCTACTGTTGATCCATATGCAGGGTTACCGTAGCAACCAGGCGCACCTCCGAAAGCGATACCACAAACGCTTCCAAGAATGCCTCCAGTTGGTCCGGCAAGTGGGTTGCCGTTTCCTAACGCTGCCGCAGTACCCAACCCAGCCGATTGAGTGCTAACGATCGGGGTCCGGCTGTGATAATTCATAAAATAAGCGCCGTACTCGGTCGCGTCACCAAGCCAGCGAAGGGCCAGGCCAAACTGCCCCGAATCTTTCGCATCGCGATCACCACCGCGCGGCAGTACAACGCCTTCTGAACTGACGTCGAATCCCTGGCCGAACGCCGCAGCAACAGGTTGTAGCGGTGCGATAGCCGGACTACCTACGTTGTAATTGTTGTTGCAGCCATCTTGGGCAACATCAACGGCGAAGAAGGTCCCGCAGTTGTCGACAATCGTCTGGTCCCACTCAAGCTGATAAAAAGCCTCCATGCTCAACCGATCAGTCACGCTCTGGGACACGTAGAGCATATTAACGGGAATGAGACCTTCCTTGATTTCGGCACCCGGTCGGCGAAACGCAGCGGCATCGAGCGGGTTGATCGAGTTAATTGAGTTACCGATAAAGGTACTTTCACCCCAGCTGACCACCTGCCTGCCGACACGAACAGTTCCTGGTAAATCGCCGAGGTAATAGTTGTGATAGAGAAATGCGTCGAGAATCTGCGCACCGGAAGACTGTGCTGCTTCTTTTCGATTGCTGTCACTGATGTCTTTGAACAGACGACCCTCGTCTTTCAGTTCAAAGTCATACCAGTACTTGCCACGAATGAAAGCGCCGCTATCACGGTAACGGAGCTCAAGATCGTGAACCCCTTTAAAAATCTTGGAGAAGGTTTCACCTTTCTTGAAGTTCAACCGACCGTCATCACCCGTCTGGGTATAACCGGTACCCCCATTATTGATACCAACCAGATCCATGTCCCGATCAGTTGTCGACCAACTGGCCCCAATGGAAAGCGATGAGTCGAACTGCCCCTCCACTTCGCCGATATTGAAATTCACGGCATAGGCCGGTGCAACGGTCCCAAGGGCTACGGCAAGTGCCAAAGTCCTGGGCTGGAAGATTCCTTGCCTTGTTGTTTTTGTCATGAGGCGCTCCTGGTTGGTTCGAAGTACGCTCACCCTAGCGACACGGCGGCAGAGGGTTAAGCGCACTAAGGTTTGATTTGTTTTGTAATTCTTAAGTATGAACAGCCTTCCCACTGCTGGGCTTCAAGCCCGTAGGGCAGCGGGACGCCGGTGAAGCTAACGGAGAGCTTAGTCGCGCCCCGGCCATGCGCAAGCCCCGTAATAGAGCGTTTGCGAGCCGGTAGGCGAATTTAACGAAAGGTAATCCAGGCACAAGGCCACCATGCCGACTGTGCGCTTGCACCCGTCGGCCGTCGAGCGGGCACAGTCAGCCCTTGCCCGAACGGAAAGTTCGGAAGTAGGCGTTACCGCCAGCGGTGGAATTGGGGAGAAAGGAAACAGGGGGATCAGCGGCGCGATAATCACGCCGCTGCAAAATGGAGCCTGTTACAGGCCCTTGACTGCATAGATACCCGGGGCGTTGCGCCAGTAGCCTTTGTAGTCCATCCCGTAGCCGAAGACATACCGGTCCACGCATGTGAGTCCGACGAAGTCTGCCTTGAGATCGGGACGCGCCTTGCGCTCGTGCTCCTTGTCGACAAGCACCGCGGTGTAGACGTTGGACGCACCGGCGTGCCGGCAAAAGTCGATGATCGCGCCGAGGGTGTGCCCCTCGTCCAGAATATCGTCGACGATCAGCACGTCTCGATCGATGAACGAAATCTCAGGCTTGGCCTTCCAGAACAGTTCGCCCCCGCTGGTTTCATTGCGGTAGCGCGTGGCATGAAGATACGAAAGCTCCAGCGGGAAGTTCAGTTTAGGGACCAACTTGCCGGAGAAGATCAAGCCGCCGTTCATGACGCAGAACACGACTGGGTTCCGATCGGCCAATTGAGCATTGATGCTCGTGGCGACGGCATCGATAGCCGCTTCGACTTCGGCCTCTGGGTGGAGGCAGTCGGCTTCCGCCATGACTTGGCGGATATGAGCAAGATCGGCGGACATTGGCGATGCTCCATTTAAAAGTGCGACAGGGCGCGGCAGTCCCGCCCAAGAAATCGAAGGGGCGCGACGATACCGATGCAATGACAGACACGGCAAGTGCTTATTTGACTCATCAATAGCCGCCCCAGGCACGATGCATTAATCTACGCCGGTTTATCTACCCGCCGGAGCCGCCATGAGCATTCGAGAAATTCGCCACCCCTTGATTCGTCACAAACTGGGGCTCATGCGCCGGGCGGACATCAGCACCAAGAATTTCCGCGAGCTGGCGCAAGAGGTTGGCTCCATCCTGACGTACGAAGCTACCCGTGACCTGCCGCTGGAAAACTACAACATTGAAGGCTGGTGCGGCCCGGTCCAGGTCGAGAAAATTTCCGGGAAAAAGATCACCGTCGTGCCAATCCTGCGCGCGGGCATCGGCATGCTCGACGGCGTACTCAGCCTGATCCCCGGCGCAAAAGTCAGCGCGGTAGGCATCGCGCGCAACGAAGAAACGTTGCAGGCCCACACCTACCTCGAGCGCCTAGTGGACGATCTGGACCAGCGCCTGGCGATGATCATCGACCCTATGCTGGCTACCGGCGGCTCGATGGTCGCCACTATCGACATGCTCAAGAAAGCCGGCTGCAAAGAGATTCGGGCGCTGGTGCTGGTCGCTGCGCCCGAGGGCATTCAGGCAGTCGAAGCGGCGCATCCGGACGTCATTATCTATACCGCGTCGATTGACGATCATCTGGATGAAAACGGCTATATCGTCCCTGGTCTGGGCGATGCCGGCGACAAGATTTTCGGCACCAAGCAGAAGGACGTCTAAGCATGTCGCATCCGATGGAGGAGTCGCTCGGCCGTCAGGTGCTCGCGGGCGCGCAGATGTTATTCGTAGCCTTCGGCGCGCTGGTGTTGATGCCGTTGATCACCGGGATGGACCCCAACGTTGCGCTGTTCACTGCCGGCCTTGGCACGCTGCTATTCCAATTGGTGACCAAGCGCCAGGTGCCGGTCTTCCTGGCATCGAGCTTTGCTTTCATTGCCCCGATCATTGCTGCCAAGGCCGATTTTGGCCTGCCGGCGGTGCTTGGCGGCGTGGTCGCGGCCGGCGTCGTCTATATCCTGCTGAGCTTCGCGGTCCAGCTGAAGGGGCCTGGTTTCATCGACCGGCTGCTGCCGCCGGTGGTGATCGCGCCGGTGATCATTTCTATTGGCCTGGCACTTTCTCCTGTCGCGGTGAACATGGCGATGGGGAAATCCGGTGACGGCAGCGCCCAGCTCGTGCCTTACGAAACCGCCATGCTCATTTCCATGCCGGCGCTCGTCACGACCTTGCTCGTCGCGGTGCTTGGCCGGGGGCTGTTCCGCCTGGTGCCGATTCTCGCGGGTGTCGCGGTGGGCTACGGCCTGGCGTTCGCCTTCGGCGTCGTCGATACCACCGGGATCGCTGCGGCGCCGTGGCTGGCGATCCCCAAGTTCGTGGCGCCGGAGTTCCACTGGGGCGCCATCCTGTTCATGGTGCCGGTTGCTCTGGCACCCGCGATCGAGCACATCGGCGGCGTAGTTGCCATCGGGGGAGTCACTGGCAACAACTTCATCAAGAAGCCCGGCCTGCACCGCACCCTGCTTGGTGACGGCCTGGCCACGTCCGCTGCCGGGCTATTCGGCGGCCCGCCCAATACCACCTACGCCGAGGTGACGGGTGCGGTAATGCTGACGAAAAACTACAACCCGAAAATCATGACCTGGGCCGCCATTTTCGCCATCGTGCTCGCCTTCATCGGCAAGTTCGGCGCCGGCCTGCTGAGCATTCCAGTGCCAGTAATGGGCGGCATTCTCTGCCTATTGTTCGGCTCGATTGCGGTGGTCGGCCTGAGTACCCTGATTCGACACCAGATCGATCTTTCCGAGGCGCGCAACCTGATCATCGTCTCCGTCACGCTGGTGTTCGGTATCGGCGGCATGGTCGTCGGGCACGGTGAGTTCAGCCTGTCGGGTATTTCCCTGTGCGCGATCGTCGCGCTGGTGCTGAACTTGCTGCTACCCGGCGGTGAAGGCTGGAAGAACAAGCAACTCGAGGAGCAACCCTGACCCTGCAGCCCGGCCATGCGCCGACTGGCTTCGGGGTGACTGGCACGCAACGGCGCCGGTCACCGTGAAGAAATGGGGTCAGAACGCAGCCCGGTAATGAATCGAATAGCTCTCGATCCCGTCGTTGGGCTTCTTGATCCCGGCATTGGAATAGTGGATCGCACGCAGGCCTACCTCGTGGCCGCCAGCAAAACGCAGTCCTGCACCGAAACGGTCTTCGAACTGGAATGAAGACCCCAGCTCATTGCCCTCCACCTCGGTATTTTCGAACGCTGCGATGCCAATCCCCGCCTCCAGGTAAGGCTTGACCGACCCACCGTTGAACTCATAGACGAAAACCGGGGCGAGCGAGATGCTGTGGTTGCTCGAGGTTTCATCGCCTTCCCAGTAAGTGTAGCCCGCATCCCAATAGCCCGTGAGGCGCCCCACCCCGCTCTGGAACCAACTACGGTTGAAATCCATTTGTGCCCCAAGGCGATAGGTCATGGTCGATTCGCCCGTACGCCCAACGGCGGCGGTTAGATCCAGCGCATTGGCGGTCGCTGCCTGACCCAGCAGAACAGCCGCAACGGTCGCGAAGGACATCAGCTTCTTCATACGAAATTTCCTTATCGAAATTAGGCATCGCTTTTATTTGTTCGGTGCCTCCAGAGTTCAGAGGCTGGACGAAGCGGGGAGTTCCTAAACAGAACAGTTCGAAACTGTACCGTTTTCGCCCCAAAGTATAGGAAGAACCCGGGACATTCGCGAGGGATCGCCACTGCTCCAGAACTGGACCGAAGCGCTGCCACTAGCCAGTTGGTTACGCATTTGCAGCAACGTTTCGAGGTGCCGCGCCACGGCCTCGCCCGTATCCACCAGCGCGACGCCCGGAGGCACCATGGCGCGCAGAAGCGGCTTGATGAAAGGATAGTGCGTGCAACCCAGGATCAAGGCGTCACAGCCCGCCTCCAGCAAGGGCTGGACGAACCCGGCGAGCAAGGCGCGGGTGGCGGGCGTATCCAACTCACCCGCCTCGATGCACTCCACCAACCCCGGGCAGGGCTGGGTAACGACGCGAATGTCGCTGGCGAAGCGGTCGAGCAGCGCCGCGAACTTCGCGCTCTTGAGCGTGCCGGTGGTGGCCAGTACCCCTACGACCCCGCTGCGGGTGGCCTGCGCGGCAGGCTTTACAGCAGGCTCCATGCCGACCACGGTCAACCCCGGGTAGCGCTCACGAAGATCCGAAATACCTGCCGCCGTAGCGGTATTGCACGCCAGCACCAAGGCCTTGACGTCGCGCTCCAGTAGAAAGTCGGCGATGGCTCGGCAACGCTCACGGATGAAGTCCGGGCTCTTTTCGCCGTAAGGCACATGCCCGCTATCAGCCACGTAAAGCAGGGATTCATGAGGCAGCCGTACCCGAATCTCGCGCAAGACCGACAAGCCGCCCACACCGGAATCGAACACACCGACGGGCGCCTCGTCAGTCATGCAGCCCTCCGCAAACGGCACACGCCGGATCGCGCTTGACCTTCAATTCCCGGAACCGGCCGGCCAGCGCATCGATCAACAACAGGCGCTCCACCATCGGCTCGCCAAAGCCCGCCAGCAACTTCAACGCCTCGAGCGCCTGCAGGCTGCCGACCATCCCGACCACCGGCCCCAACACACCCGCCTCGCTGCAGGTCAGCTCGGCTTCGGTACCGTGCCCGTACAGGCAGTGGTAACAAGGGCTGTCTGGCTGCCGAGAGTCGAATACCGACAGCTGACCTTCCAGGCGGATAGCCGCACCACTGACCAAGGGCTTGCGTGCTGCCACGCAGGCGACATTGATCGCCTCGCGGACCGCGAAGTTGTCGGTGCAGTCGAGCACAAGATCGACCTGGGCGACCGCCTCCCCCAATGAGTCCGCATCCAGGCCGGCATGGTGAGCGACCAGTTTGATGTGCGGATTGATCGCCGCCAGGCGAGCCATCGCCGAATCGACCTTGGGCTGGCCGACCGACGCCGCGTCATGGAGAACCTGACGTTGCAGATTGGACAAATCAACCCGGTCGAAATCAGCCAGATGCAGCTCTCCCACCCCGGCGGCGGCAAGGTACAGCGCGACAGGCGAACCAAGGCCGCCCATACCGACAATCAAGGCGCGACTGCGTTTGAGCCGAAGCTGACCCTCGATATCGAATTGCTTGAGCAGGATCTGCCGGCTGTAGCGCAGCAGCTCTTCATCATCCAGCATCGCGATTCCCCGTTGTGTTGGCGCCAGCCAAGCGGCCAAGGCTGATCCGCTCGTGCCCACCGAGATCACGCCGGCTGGCCGCGTCGACGAAACCAGCCGCAACGAGCAAAGCCCGCACGGTCGCGGCCTGGTCGTAGCCATGTTCGAGCAGCAGCCAGCCACCCGCTTCCAGGTGCGCCGGTGCGCCGTCGATGATTCGGCGGATATCGTCCAGCCCGTCGTCACCAGCGACCAGCGCACTGGTCGGCTCGAAACGCACATCACCCCTTCCCAGATGCGGGTCACTCGCAGGAATGTAAGGCGGGTTGCTGACGATCAGGCCATAGCGGCGGCAGGCTAGCGAGGCGAACCAATCGCTGTGCTCGAAGTTCAGGTTGGTCAGCCCGAGGCGGGCGGCATTGCGCTCTGCCAGAGCCACCGCCTCAGCGACGCGGTCGACGCCGGTCACTTGCCAGGCGGGGCGCTCAGTCGCCAATGCCAACGCGATGGCGCCGGTTCCGGTCCCAAGGTCCAAAGCCTGCACGGGGGTGCGGGGCGCCAGGCCCAATGCCGTTTCGACCAGCAATTCGGTGTCCGGCCGAGGGATGAGCGTGTGCGGTGCGACTTCCAGCTCGAGGCTCCAAAAGCCCTGGCGGCCGAGAATATAAGCCACCGGCTCGCCCGCCCGCCGGCGTGCCAGGCTCGCTTGGAACCGCGCCTCGGCTACCGCGCCTACCTCACGATCGGACCAAGTACGCAAATAACTGGACGGTTTGCCCAGCGCGTCGGCGAGCAGCCATTCGGCGTCCAACCGCGCAGTGGGCGAGTCGGGTAGTTCGGCGCTACGCAGCAGCGATTCGATCGTGGCCATGGTCACCTAGCGAAAGATGGGCGTCTTACTGCACGCACGTTGCGCGCCATCAGTCGCCGAGCGCGGCGAGCTGGTCGGCCTGGTATTCCTGCAGCAGCGGCTCGATGACTTGCTCGACCGCGCCGCCAATCACTTCATTCAGCGAATAGAGCGTGAGATTGATGCGATGGTCAGTCACCCGCCCCTGCGGGAAGTTGTAAGTGCGGATGCGCTCGGAACGATCGCCGGAGCCGACCAGCAACTTACGAGTCTCGGAAATTTCCTTGTGCGCGGCGCTGTCCTGCACGTCCTGCAACTTTGCCGCTAACCAAGCCATGGCTCGCGCACGATTCTTGTGCTGCGAACGTTCTTCCTGGCATTCGACGACGATGCCGCTCGGCAAGTGGGTGATGCGTACCGCCGAGTCGGTCTTGTTGATGTGCTGCCCACCCGCGCCGGACGCGCGGTAGGTGTCAATGCGCAAGTCAGCCGGGTTGATCTCGATGGCGACCTGCTCGTCCGGTTCGGGCAGTACCGCGACCGTGCAGGCAGACGTATGGATGCGTCCCTGGGATTCGGTTTCCGGCACGCGCTGCACGCGGTGCGCACCGGATTCGAACTTGAGCTTTGCGTAGACGTTATCGCCCTCGACGCGCGAAATGACTTCTTTATAACCGCCATGTTCGCCGGGGTTCTCGGAAAGAATCTCGACGCGCCACCCCTGCCGCTCGGCGTAGCGTGAATACATGCGGAACAGGTCACCCGAGAAGATCGCCGCCTCATCGCCGCCAGTGCCGGCGCGGATTTCGAGGAATACATTGCGCCCGTCCTTCGGGTCCTTCGGTAGCAGCATTCGCTGCAGTTGCCCCTCCACCTCGGCCAGCTGACCGTGAGCCTCGGCAACCTCCTCCTCGGCCATTTCGCGGACATCCGGGTCCGTGTCCTTTAACAGTGCCTGGGCACCTTCAAGGTCGGACTGAAGCTTCAGGTAGCGGCGATAGGTCGCGATCACCGGCTCGACCTCGGCGTATTCACGCGAATAGGCCCGGAAGCGTGTCTGGTCGCTGATGACCTCGGCGTCCCCGAGCAGCGCCGTCAGCTCTTCGAAACGGTCCTGCAGAATGTCGAGTTTGTTCAGCAGCGACGCTTTCATGATTTTTCCGTGCTGTTCTGTAGGGCAAAGAGTTCCTGAACGATGCTCAGCGCCTCGACGCGCCCTTCGGCAGAAAGTTTTTTCAGCTGCACGCTGGGGGCATGCAGCAACTTGTTCGTAAGCCCTCGCGCCAACTGCGCCAGGGCCTCCTCGGCCGTCGCCCCATTCGTCAGCAGCCGCTGAGCCTTGACCAACTCGTCGTCACGAATGCGCTCGGCATGCTGGCGGTAGGCCTTGAGCACATCCACGGCGGCCAGCTCGCGCAGGCGACCCATGAAATCCTCGGTACCGGCGGCGACCAGCTCTTCGGCGGCCTGCGCCGCTCCCTGGCGGCTCTTCAGATTTTCCGCGACTACCTCATGCAGGTCGTCGACCGTGTAGAGATAGACGTCATCCAGCTCGCCAACCTGCGCTTCTATGTCGCGGGGCACGGCGATGTCGACCATGAACATCGGCTTGTGCTTGCGCTTTTTCAGCGCCTGCTCGACCGCTCCCTTGCCCAGGATTGGCAGCTGGCTGGCCGTCGAGCTGATGACGATGTCGCTGTTGTAAAGCTCCTGGGGAATGTCGGCGAGCAGGATCGCGTGGGCGCCAAACTGCTCGGCCAGGGCACTGGCCCGCTCCAATGTCCGGTTGGCCACAACGATTCGCTTGACGCCCTGCTCATGCAGATGCCGAGCGACCAGCGTGATGGTCTCACCGGCACCGATCAGCAGCGCCTGGCTGCGATCGAGGCTGGCGAATATCTGCTTGGCCAGGCTGACCGCGGCAAAGGCGACCGACACGGGGTTCTCACCGATGGCGGTGTCGGTACGCACGGTCTTGGCGGTGCTGAACGTCGCCTGGAACAGCCGCCCCAGCAGCGGCCCGACGCTACCCGCCTCACGCGCCACAGCGTAGGCGGACTTCATCTGACCGAGAATCTGCGGCTCGCCCAGCACCATCGAATCCAGGCCAGAAGCGACACGCATCATATGGCGCACGGCTTGGTCATCGACGTGCACGTAGGCACAGGCCTTGAGGTCGTCGAGGTTCAACCGGTGGTACTGCGCCAACCAGGCGAGCACGGTCTCAGCCTCGACCTGATCCTGTTCCAGATACAGCTCACTGCGATTGCAGGTCGACAGAATCGCCGCTTCGCGCGTCGGCGTGACACGGCACAGCTGCTGCAGCGCCTCGACCATCTGCTCGGGCGTGAACGCCACACGCTCGCGCACATCCACCGATGCGGTCTTGTGATTGATGCCAAGCGCGATGAAAGCCATGCAGGTCGCTGATTCGAAAAACGGAGCGCGCGATTCTCCTACTTCGCCTGACTTAGAACAACCGTTGCAGGTCATTGTCTGTACCTGACCAAGCCGACCCAAGAGGCCGGCCCGGCGGCCCATGGGCTTGCCCGGCCGCTTGTGTCATCATGCCGCGACCGCAGATAAGCCAAACCTCCCTTATATGAACAAACTCCTCGTCCTCAGTGCCGCGCTGTTCCTGGGTGGCTGCCAAAGCTTCATGCAGAGCACGCCCGATGCCGGCCCGCCAGTTGAGGACGCAACGCCCGCGCCGGTCGCCAGCGAGCCAAGCGAGTACGGTTCGTTCCGCGCCGACACGCTCTATGCGCTGCTGGTTGCCGAACTCGCCGGACAGCGCAATCGGTTCGACATCGCCCTCGGTAATTACGTCCAGCAGGCCAACGCCACCGAGGACGCTGGCGTTGCCGAGCGGGGCTTTCGCATCGCCGAGTACCTGAGGGCCGATCAAGCAGCGCTTGATACCGCGCTGATCTGGGCACGCAACGCTCCAGAAAACCTGGACGCTCAGCGCGCTGCCGCTGTGCAACTGGCGCGCGCCGGTCGTTACGAGGAATCGCTCGCCTACATGGAAACCGTCCTGCAAGGCCAGGGCGATACGCACTTCGACTTCTTGGCCCTGTCGGCCGCCCAGACCGATCCTGACACGCGTGCTGGCCTGCTTCAGAGCTTCGACCAACTGCTGGTCAAGCATCCCGACAATCCGCAGTTGAAGTTTGGAAAAGCGGTGCTGCTGCAGCAGGACGGCAGGCCCGAAGAGGCGCTCGACCTGCTCGAGGCGCAGCCGGCGCGCAATCAGGAAATACCCTCGATTCTTTTGCAGGCACGCCTGCTGCAAGTGCTGAACCGGGGCGAGGAAGCGCTTCCGCTGCTCGAGAAGAGCTTACGCCAGCATCCGGAAGACAAGCGTCTGCGCCTGACGTATGCCCGTCTACTGGTCGAGCAGGAGCGACTCGAGGACGCCATGGGCGAATTTGCGACCCTGGTCCAGCAGTATCCGGGCGACGATGACTTGCGCTTTTCCATGGCGCTTGTCTGCCTGGAAGCCGAGGCCTGGCGTGAGGCGATCGTCTATCTGCAGGAATTGATCGCCCGAGGCAGTCACCTGGACGCCGCCCAATTCAACCTTGGCCGTGCCTACCGCGAACTGGGTGAGCCAGAGCAAGCGCTGGAGGCGTTCGCCAAGGTCGGGCCCGGTAACGAGTATCTGCCAGCGCAGCTCATGCAGAGCGAAGTGCTTTTCTCGCTCGGCCGCCACGACGAAGCCTCCCGCCTGCTCGCGCAAGCCCGGGACGAGCAGCCCGACTATGCCATCCAGCTCTACCTGATCGAGATCGAGGCGCTGTCCAACCAGCAGCAAACCGAACAGGCCTGGCAACTTGCCGAGCAGGCCCTCAAGCAATTCCCCGAAGATCTGACTCTCCTTTACACGCGTGCGATGATCGCGGAAAAACGCGGCGATCTGGCGCAGCTGGAAAAGGACCTGCGCTTCATCATTGAACGCGAGCCGGACAACGCCATGGCGATCAACGCGCTGGGCTATACGCTGGCCGATCGCACTGACCGGCACGAAGAAGCCCTCGCCCTTATTCAGCAGGCGTACCGGCTCAATCCAGATGACGCCGCCATCCTCGACTCCCTTGGCTGGGTCAACTACCGACTGGGCAACCTTCAAGAGGCCGAAGCTCAGCTGCGCCAAGCCCTCGAGCGCTTTCCCGACCACGAAGTCGCTGCCCACCTCGGCGAAGTGCTCTGGGCGGCTGGCAAACAACGCGAAGCCCGCCGGGTGTGGGCCGAAGCACTCGAGCAGGAGCCTGACAGCCAGATTCTGCGCGACACCATCAAACGCCTGACAGGCTCGGAGACCCTCTGACGTTATGAGACCAATGCGCAACCTGCTGATCTACGCCGTTGCTTTGCTGCTTGCTGGCTGTGCCGGGCTCGCTCCTCAGGAGACGGTCGAGGGCCCCGGCAACCCCGAGGACTGGAGCGCACATAAAACGCGCACCAGCGAGATAGACGGCTGGCAGATCAACGGCAAGATCGGTATTCGCGCGCCGCAGGACTCGGGCAGCGGAACCTTGTTCTGGCTGCAACGCCAGGACTACTTCGATATCCGGCTTTCGGGCCCGCTGGGACGCGGCGCGACCCGATTGACCGGCCGGCCCGATGCCGTCGCCCTCGAAGTCGCCGGCCAGGGCCGTTTCGAAGCCGACTCACCTGAAGCATTGGTGGAAACTCAATTAGGTTGGCGCCTGCCGGTGTCGAACCTGCTCTGGTGGGTGCGCGGTCTGCCCGCGCCGGGTAGCCGCAGCCGCATCGCAATTGATGCTGACGGTCGCCTCGCCAGCCTCCAGCAGGATGACTGGGATGTTCAGTATCTGAGCTATGCCGATGAGGATGGCTATGCCCTGCCGACACGCATCAAGCTGGCGGGTCGCGACCTGCAGATCACCCTGGTGATCAAGGACTGGCAGCCACGCCAGCTGGGCCACTGATGCCTCCGCTGGTCCTGCCTGCGCCCGCCAAACTCAACCTGATGCTGCACATTCTCGGTCGGCGCGACGACGGCTATCACGAGCTGCAGACGCTATTCCAGTTTCTCGACCACGGCGACGAACTCAGCTTTACCTTGCGCGAGGACGGTTGCATCCGCCTGATCACGCCGCTGCCGGGCGTCGATCACGACAGCAATCTGGTGGTTCGCGCGGCGCGCCTGCTCCAGGCCGAAAGCGGCTGCACCTTGGGGGCCGATATCGAGCTGACCAAGCGACTGCCCATGGGCGGCGGTATCGGGGGTGGCAGTTCCGACGCCGCGACCACCCTGCTCGGCCTCGACCGCCTCTGGCAAACCCATCTGGGCGAAGAGCGCCTGGCGCGGATTGGCCTTACGCTCGGTGCTGACGTACCAGTGTTCGTCAGAGGCCGCGCGGCGTTTGCAGAGGGGGTCGGAGAGCGTCTCGAACCAGTCGAACTCAGCGAGCCCTGGTTCCTCGTGATCGCGCCGCAAGTCTCTGTTAGTACAGCGGAAATATTTTCCGACCCAGAGTTGACACGTAATACCCCGGCCATTACAGTTCGCAGCCTTCTTGAAGGGGGTGGTCGTAACGACTGCCAGCCGGTTGTAGAGAGGCGTTACCCCCAAGTGCGTAACGCCTTGAGCTTGTTGAACAAATTTGTTCCAGCAAGAATGACCGGCACTGGGGCTTGTGTGTTTGGGAGCTTCCCAAACCAGGGTGAGGCTGATAAAGTCTGCCGCCAACTTCCAGCTGACTTGCCAGCGTTCGTCGCCCAAGGTCGCAACATCTCGATGCTGCACCGCAGGCTTGCGCAACTGGCACAGGAAGTGAGTGTCTAGCATCAGGTTATACGTTACAGGGGCGTCGCCAAGCGGTAAGGCAGCAGGTTTTGATCCTGCCATGCGTTGGTTCGAATCCAGCCGCCCCTGCCATAACCTTTCCAGACATTCAGCTAGACCTATAGGGGCGTCGCCAAGCGGTAAGGCAGCAGGTTTTGATCCTGCCATGCGTTGGTTCGAATCCAGCCGCCCCTGCCATATCTCACGAAAGCTGTTCAAGAAGCCTGGCCTTTTGAACAGCTTTTTGTTTCATCGGATCCACCCTCAGGCAGGTACTGCGCGTGTCCAAGATGATGGTCTTCACGGGGAACGCCAACCCCGACCTGGCCCGGCGTGTCGTACGTCAGCTGCATATCCCGCTCGGTGATGCTTACGTCGGTAAATTCTCCGACGGCGAGATCAGTGTCGAGATCAACGAAAACGTTCGCGGCAAGGACGTTTTCCTGATTCAACCGACCTGCGCCCCCACCAATGACAACCTGATGGAACTGGTAGTGATGGCCGACGCCTTCCGCCGCTCCTCCGCCACACGCATCACGGCTGTCATCCCGTACTTCGGTTATGCCCGCCAGGATCGGCGCCCGCGTTCTGCACGCGTGCCGATCAGCGCCAAGGTTGTCGCGGACATGCTCGACGTCGTAGGCGTCAACCGCGTTCTGACCGTCGACCTGCACGCCGACCAGATCCAGGGTTTCTTCGACATGCCCGTGGACAACATCTACGGCTCGCCCGTACTGGTCGATGACATCCAGGCCCAGCGGTTTGAAAACCTGATGATCGTCTCCCCCGACATTGGTGGCGTGGTACGTGCTCGCGCCGTTGCCAAGTCGCTGGGTGTTGATTTGGCCATCATCGACAAGCGTCGCCCGAAGGCCAACCAGTCCGAAGTGATGCACATCATCGGTGATATCGAAGGCCGTACCTGCATCCTCGTGGACGACATGGTCGATACCGCGGGCACCCTGTGCCACGCAGCTACCGCTTTGAAAGATCATGGCGCAGCCAAGGTCTTCGCGTATTGCACTCACCCTATCCTCTCCGGTCGCGCCATCGAGAATATCGAAGGCTCCGTACTCGACGAGTTGGTGGTGACCAATACCATCCCGCTGTCCGCAGCGGCCCAAGCCTGTACCCGTATTCGCCAATTGGACATCGCGCCAATGGTCGCTGAAGCGGTCCGCCGCATCAGCAATGCCGAATCGATCAGCGCGATGTTCCGCTAAGCCTCGAGCTCAGCTTTCGCGCCGAACGAAAATGTGCCCCGCCTCGTGCGGGGCTTTTTGCCCAACCGCCCGGCGGTGCTGGTCGCGAGCACCTCGGGCGCGTTGTCATCTTGGAGAAACACAATGACTGACTTCACCCTGAATGCCCAAGTGCGTTCCGACCTGGGGAAAGGTGCGAGCCGCCGCCTGCGTCGTAACGCCAACCTCGTCCCGGCCGTAATCTACGGCGGCGACAAAGCTCCGCAATCCATCAGCCTGCTGGCCAAAGATCTGGCCAAGCTGCTGGAAACCGAAGCGTCCTTCAGCCACGTGCTGACCCTGAACGTCGACGGCCAGAACGAATCCGTTCTGATCAAGGCGCTGCAGCGTCATCCGGCCAAGAGCTTCGTACTGCACGCTGACTTCGTCCGCGTCGTCGAAGGTCACAAGCTGACCGCTACCGTCCCGCTGCACTTCATCAACCAGGAAACCTCGGTTGGCGTGAAGCAGCAGGGTGGCGAAATCCTGCACAACATCAACGAAGTTGAAGTGTCCTGCCTGCCGCAGGATCTGCCGGAGTTCATCGAAGTCGACATGGCCAAAGTTGAAGTCGGCCAGGTTCTGCACATGACCGACCTGACCCTGCCGAAGGGCGTCGAGCTGGTTTCCCTGGCCCACGGCAGTGACCTGCCGGTCGCCAACGTTCATGCCCCGCGCGTGAACA
Organism: Stutzerimonas chloritidismutans; assembly: GCF_051486945.1. GTDB lineage: Bacteria > Pseudomonadota > Gammaproteobacteria > Pseudomonadales > Pseudomonadaceae > Stutzerimonas > Stutzerimonas chloritidismutans_B. The sequence goes on from NZ_JAHVDX010000001.1 coordinate 1,489,214, forward strand.
AGGAAGACACTCCGAAAGAAGAAGGCGCTGACGAGTAATCCACTCGCCAAGACCTGAGGAAGGGCCTCTGTCGTGACTGCCGTAAAACTGATCGTCGGCCTGGGTAACCCAGGCCCAGAATACGACCAGACCCGGCATAACGCAGGGGCCCTTTTCGTTGAGCGTCTGGCAGCCCGCGAGGGCGTCAACCTCAGCGTGGATCGCAAGTACTTTGGTCTGGTCGGCAAGTTCCGCCATCAGGGCGAAGACGTCCGGCTATTGATCCCCACCACTTTTATGAACCGCAGCGGTCAGGCGGTGGCGGCACTTGCCGGCTTTTTCCGAATTCCCCCTGAGTCCATCCTGGTCGCCCATGATGAACTCGACATGCCTCCTGGCATCGCCAAGCTCAAACAGGGCGGCGGCCACGGCGGCCATAACGGGCTACGCGACATCATCGCCAAGCTCGGCAACCAGAATAATTTCTACCGTCTGCGTCTGGGCATTGGGCATCCGGGGCACAGCAGCCTGGTAACCGGCTATGTGCTGGGGCGTGCGCCCCAGGCCGAACGCGAGAAACTGGACGCCAGCATCGATTTCGCATTCGACGTGCTTCCCGAAATTCTTGTTGGTGACTGGACGCGCGCGATGCAGCGTCTGCATAGCCAGAAGGCCTGATCGAGCTCGACGCAGGAACGCAAAACAAGGCAACGGCTTGGCATTAACTGCACGTTACGAAGCCGTTTAACGCAGTTTGGCAACGCCGGTAGCGCATTCGCTGCCAGCCAGTACCGAGGCAAGACACCATGGGATTTAATTGCGGCATCGTCGGCCTGCCCAACGTCGGCAAATCTACCCTGTTCAACGCGTTGACCAAGTCCGGTATCGCTGCGGAAAACTTCCCCTTCTGCACCATCGAGCCGAACAGCGGCATCGTACCGATGCCCGATGCGCGCCTGCAGGCGTTGGCTGATATCGTCAATCCCGAGCGCGTCCTGCCGACCACCATGGAGTTCGTGGACATCGCCGGCCTCGTCGAGGGTGCCTCCAAAGGCGAAGGCCTGGGCAACAAGTTTCTCGCCAACATCCGCGAGACCGATGCCATTGCGCACGTGGTGCGCTGCTTCGAAGACGAGAACGTCATTCACGTTTCCAATTCGGTCGACCCCAAGCGCGACATCGAAATCATCGAGCTGGAGTTGATCTTTGCCGATCTGGATAGCTGCGAGAAGCAATTGCAGCGTGTGGCGCGCAACGCAAAGGGCGGCGACAAGGAAGCGGTGGCGCAGAAGGCGCTGTTGGAAAAACTGATCCCCCACTTTACCGAAGGCAAGCCGGCACGCACTCTGCTGAAAAAGCTCGGCGAGGAAGAGGCTCGCATGGCGAAGGGCTTCCACCTGCTGACCAGCAAGCCGGTGATGTACATCGCCAACGTGGCGGAGGATGGCTTCGAGAACAACCCGCACCTCGACGTGGTCAACGCCATTGCAGCCGAGGAAGGCGCAGTCGTGGTGCCGGTGTGCAACAAGATCGAAGCCGAAATTGCCGAACTCGATGACGGCGAGGAAAAAGACATGTTCCTCGAGTCGCTCGGTCTCGAGGAGCCCGGCCTTAACCGCGTCATCCGCGCCGGCTACGAACTGCTCAACCTGCAAACCTATTTCACCGCTGGGGTGAAGGAAGTACGCGCCTGGACCGTGAAGGTCGGCGCTACCGCACCGCAGGCCGCCGGCGTCATCCACACCGATTTCGAGAAAGGCTTCATTCGAGCCGAAGTGGTCGCCTACAACGACTTCATCCAGTACAAGGGCGAAGCCGGGGCCAAGGAAGCTGGCAAGTGGCGACTGGAAGGCAAGGAGTACATCGTCAAGGATGGCGACGTAATGCACTTCCGCTTCAACGTTTAATAAGATGCGCCCCAGAAAGCCCCGCGAGCAGTAGCAAGCGGGGCTTTTCGTTTCCGGCCGTTAGTAACGACCGAACGGTCTAACCTCGAACGATCGACGACTCCCCGGGGTACTTATCGACGACCGGCAGGTAATCCTGGTCGCTGTTGCGGAATATTCGCGCCGTTTATGCGGTCGGAACAGGCAGACTTGCCGAAGCCGGAGTTCCGATGAACAGCCTTGCCGAACCGCCGTTGCACCACCTCGATGACAGTTTTTTCGACCGCGACGCCCAAGTTGTCGCACAGGATCTCCTCGGGACGGTGATTCGTCACTGCGTCGACGGGCTATGGCTGTCGGCCCGAATCATCGAGACGGAAGCCTATTATGTCGATGAAAAAGCCAGCCACTCCTCACTGGGCAACAGCCCTTCGCGACGCGCGATGTTCATGCCGGCCGGCCATCTCTATCTCTACTACTCCCGTGGCGGAGACTCGCTGAATTTCAGCGTCCGCGGCGATGGCAACGCCGTCTGCATCAAGGCGGGCTATCCCTGGGTCGACTCACTCTCGTGCGAGGAATCCATCGAGCGGATGCGAACCAATAGCCCAGCTGCCGCAGGTGGTCTGCGGCCCCTCACCCGCCTCTGTTCTGGCCAGACGCTGTTGTGCAAGGCGCTGGGCCTGACCGTGACAGAGTGGAACGCACAGCGCATGGACCCCGCCCGGCTGCGCGTGGACGATATCGGCGCACGCCCAGACATCGTCCAGACCACTCGCCTCGGCATCCCGACCGGTCGCGACGAACACCTGCCGTACCGTTTCGTCGATGCGGGCTTTGCCGCCCATTGCACCCGCAACCCCCTGCGCCGCGGGCAGCAGGAGGGCCAGGACTACGTCGTGCTGCGCCGCGAACTGCTGGCGAGCTAGCTCTCGATCAGCCGGCGCCGACCAGGCGAATCCGAGTAATTTCCGACGGCGCGCCGAAGCGCAATGGCGGCCCCCAATAACCGGTGCCACGGCTGATGTAGATCTGCATCGCTCCGAGACGCTGCAGCCCCGCCACCCACGGCTGCTGCCATCGCACGAAGTGCATCCATGGCCAGAACTGACCTCCATGGGTGTGACCGGACAACTGAAGATCGCAGCCGGCCTCGACCGCCGCCTTCGCCGAGCGCGGCTGATGCGCCAGCAAGATGCGCGGCACGTCATCGGGCGCACCGGCGAATGCTGCGACCGGATCGCTTCGATGGCTAGGCCGGAACAGCTCAGCTGAATAGTCAGCGATGCCCGCCAGGACCAAGCGAGCACAGCCATGCTCGAGCTGAACATGACGATTGAGCAGCACCGCCATGCCCAGGCGCTCGAACTCGGCAATCCAGCTGTCGGCACCGGAGTAGTACTCGTGGTTACCGGTCACTACAAAGGTGCCGTGATGGGCGCTCAGCTGAGCCAGCGGCGCAATGTCATCGGCCAAGTCGGCCACACTCCCATCCACCAGATCACCGGTGATGACGATGAGGTCCGGCGAAAGCCCATTGACCCGTTTGACGATCGCATCGATATAGCCCTGCTTGATCGTAGGCCCTACATGGATGTCGCTGAGTTGCACAATGCTGAACCCCTCCAACGCGGGTGGAAGATTCCGCAGGACGATGTCGCGCTCGACGACCCGAGCCGTGCGCCGCGCATTGAGCACACCGCACAGGGTGACCGCTGCCACCGCAACGATGACTGCCAGCGCCGAGCCCTGAGCAACAGCAGCCGACTCCCAGCCCAGCAGCGAGCCCACCACCAATACAAAGGCTCGCAGCAAGGCGAAAATCGCGAGACTGGAAAAGATGCCCATCGCCAACAACCCGGTCCACGCCAACAGCGCATTGCCTGCACCGCGCACCAGCACCCCGTAGCGCATCAGCACAGCCGAGAGCGCAAGATAGCCCCACGCCAGAACGCTGCCGAAGCGGCCCAGGGAAAGATCTGGAATCAACGTGATACCGACGAACACATGCAAGCCAATCAGCAACACAACAACCAATAACCGCCTGATCATGCGTTACGTCTCTTGAGCGAAGGGAGCACATTGTTACGCACCCAGCCGACTGGCTGCGTATCGATATATAAGAATTTTGAATGGGCGACGGGCAAGGAGCCGTCTCGCTGCGGAAGCCAAAGTGCATCCACTATCGGCAAGCCCCTTGGCCGCGCATGAGCCCAGAAACTTGTTGAGCCACAAAGCCAAGGAAAAAGGCTGCGGCCGAGATTCGAGATCCTATCCATGGGATCAGCCACAAGACTCCGATGAGCACGGCTCAGCAACGCCCTCGCGCGTGCAAGCTGAAGTTCGCTGCATGTAACGGAGCCCGCCAATCAAAGCCGCAAGTCGCTAGTACCGCAGGGTCCGGAAGCTACAACCAACCGATCCTTTACATCACGCCTGGATCAGGCATCGGGTCTGGCGGCGGTGGCTCCTTCTCTAGCTGTTCCAGCACCTCGTCCGGCAGCGTATCGCCGTCGTCCAGCTCGGTATCGCTTTCGGCGTCATCCAGGTCGTTCAGCGGGGATTCATCTGCCAGCCAGGGATGGAGCGGCGGATCGCTTGGTAGGGTCACGCTGAGCATGGGGATATTCTCACAGGTTTGCCTGTTGGATTAGGCAGGCCTAGCCCCCCATCGTTCGGCCCGGTCGTCTCCTGCGCACTACCGCGTCCACAGCTGCTCAGCCAAACACTCGCTCAGGTAGTCGAGGAAACAGGTGATGCGCGCGGCCAGCGCGGTGTTGCGGTAGTAGACCGCATGGATCGGCTGCAGCACCTCGGTATTCGCCTCGGCCAACACCTCGACCAGCGCTCCCTCGGCGCGATCGCGAGCGGTCATGAGGTCCGACAGGCAGGCGATACCCTGCCCGGCCAGCGCCAGGTGCCGCACGGTCTCGCCGCTTGATGCCCACAGGCTCGGCACGATGGGCCAGGTCTCGCCGAGCGGATGACGCAGCGGCCAATGATTGAGGCTCTCCGGCTGGGTGAAGCCGATCAGGCTGTGCTTCGCCAGGTCCTCGACCTGCTGCGGCATGCCGCGCTGCGCCAGATAGTCAGGGCTGGCCACGGCCCGAATCCGGCTGCGCCCCAGCGGCCGTGCATGCAGGGTGGAATCGCGCAGCGGCCCGTGGCGCAGCGCCAGGTCGGTACGGTGCTCGAGCAGATCGATGATCTGGTCGCTGCTGTGCAGCTCTAGCTCGATGTCCGGGTAGCGCTCGCGGAAGCCGCCAATAAGCGGCACCAGTACATGCAGCATGAAAGGTGCGGAAGCATTCACCCGCAACCTCCCGGCCGGGCGTTGCAAGCGGCGCGACATCTGCTCTTCGGCCTCTTCCACCGCTTCGAGAATCCGCCTGGCCTGAACAAGAAAGGCCGCGCCCTCCTCCGTCAGCTCCAGGCGCCGAGTCGTGCGGCGCAACAGCGTGGTGGCGAGCTTGGTTTCCAGCCGGCTCAGGGCCCGGCTGACGCCCGAGGCGGTCTGCCCCAGCTGCATCGCCGCGCTAGAGATGGAGCCGGTATCGATGACAGCCGTGAACGCCTGCAATTCGTCGAGCGTGGTTTTCATCTGTGACTCACAGTCAATTATGTTTGGCCTGAGACCCGGTTTTTCCGCATGAGTCTGCGGTAGACACTGCGCGCCATGCAATCCAACCGGAGTTTCATCCCATGCCCATCGCTTTGTTCGCGCTAACCCTCAGCGCATTCGCCATCGGCACGACGGAGTTCGTCATCGTCGGCCTCATCCCCACCATTGCCGGAGACCTCGGCGTCAGCCTGCCCTCGGCCGGGCTGCTGGTCAGCCTCTACGCCTTGGGCGTCGCGGTCGGCGCCCCGCTGCTTACCGCCCTGACCGGCAAGGTCCCTCGCAAGCTGTTGCTGCTGTCGTTGATGGTGCTCTTCACCGCCGGCAACCTGCTAGCCTGGCAGGCGCCGGGCTACGAGTCGTTGATACTGGCGCGCATCGTCACCGGCCTCGCCCATGGCGTGTTCTTCTCCATCGGCTCGACCATCGCCACCAGTCTGGTCTCGAAAGAAAAAGCCGCGAGCGCCATTGCCATCATGTTCACTGGGCTCACTGTCGCGCTGGTCACCGGCGTACCGCTCGGTACCTTCATTGGCCAGCAGTTCGGCTGGCGGGAGACCTTTCTCGCGGTGTCGCTGCTCGGCGTGATCGCCTTCATTGGCAGCCTGCTCTTCGTGCCGCGCAACATTCAGCACAGCAAACCCGCTTCCCTCGTCCAGCAGCTGGCCGTACTGAAACAACCCCGCCTGCTCCTGGTCTATGCCATGACCGCGATCGGCTACGGCGGCACCTTTATCGCGTTCACCTTCCTCGCGCCGATCCTGCAAGAAATCAGCGGCTTTGGTGAAGGCGCGGTGAGCCTGGTTCTGCTTGTCTATGGTGTCTCGGTGGCTGTGGGCAACATCTGGGGCGGCAAACTGGCCGACCGCCGCGGGCCGATCAGCGCGCTCAAACTGATCTTCACGCTCCTAGCGGTCGTGCTGTTCGCCCTCTCCTTCACCGCCGGCAATCCCTGGCTGGCGCTGGCCACCGTACTGCTCTGGGGCGTCGTGGCCTTCGGCAACGTGCCCGGCTTGCAGGTCTACGTGGTGCGCCAGGCCGAGCACTACACACCGAAGGCTGTGGACGTCGCCTCAGGCCTGAACATCGCCGCTTTCAACCTCGGCATTGCCGGTGGGGCATGGCTCGGCGGACATATCGTCGCCTCCATGGGTCTCATCCATACCGCTTGGATCGGCTCGCTGGTGGTGCTGGCTGCCCTGACGCTCACCTACTGGAGCGGCCACCTGGATCGCAAGGCCGGTACAGCACCAGCCCATACCCCAGGTACAGATACGCACGAGCCAGTGCTTACCGCCTCGCAGTGACTTCATCAAAGAACCTACAGGAGAACGCTCAATGACCATTCCTGCATTCGGCCTCGGCACCTTCCGCCTCAAGGGTCAGCAAGTCATCGACTCAGTGAAGATGGGCCTCGAACTCGGCTACCGCCACATCGACACCGCGCAGATCTACGACAACGAAGCGGAAGTCGGCCAAGCCATTGCAGAGAGCGGCATCCCGCGCAACGAGCTATTCGTGACCACCAAGGTCTGGACGAGCAACCTCAGCGCCGACCGCCTGATCCCCAGCCTTGAGGAAAGCCTGAGCAAACTGCGCATGGAACAGGTCGACCTCACCCTGGTGCACTGGCCGTCGCCCAACGATGAACTGGCAGTCGCCGACTACCTAGCCAGGATGCTGGACGCCAAGCAGCGAGGCCTGACCCGCGCCATCGGCATCTCCAACTTCACCATCAGCCATATGCACCAGGCCATCGACGCCATCGGTGCCGAGAACATCGCCACCAACCAAGTCGAGGTGCATCCCTTCCTGCAGAACCGCAAGGTCATCGAGTTCGCCCGCAGCCAGGGCATCCACATCACCGCTTACATGCCGCTCGCCTACGGCAAGGTGATGCAGGACGAGGTGCTGCAACGCATCGGCGAAGCCCACAACGCCAGCCCCGCGCAGGTCGCCCTCGCCTGGCTACTGCAACAGGGCTTCGCCGTTATCCCCTCCTCCACCAAGCGCGAGAACCTCGCCGCCAACCTCGAGGCGCAGAAGCTGCGGCTGATGGACGGAGAGATGCAACAGATCGCCGAGCTGGACCGTAACGAGCGCCTGGCCAACCCCGGATTCGCGCCAAAATGGGACTGATCGACAGCGCACCGGCAACCGCCGGACCGGCGGCATAAGCATTTGAAAAAGCAGGTAGAAAAAGCGCATCAGGAGGGTTGACACACAACCGCGCGGCGCGAATAATGCGCGCCACTTGGCTACGTAGCTCAGTTGGTTAGAGCATAGCATTCATAATGCTGGGGTCCGGGGTTCAAGTCCCTGCGTAGCCACCAAATTCAAGAAAGGGTTCAGCGAAAGCTGAACCCTTTTTTTGTGCCTGCCGTTTAGCCAACCGCACCGAGAGCACCATGAGAGACAGCTTCGACAACATCCGCGCCGAGCGCGAAACGCCCTACCGCACCACCTCAGCAACCCAATCCAATCAATACGCCGGGCTTTGGAAACAGATCGCCATCGGCATCGTTGTCGGGCACCTGTCGTTGGGGTTGATGGGTGCGGTGGTCTGGATGGTGGCGGCGCAGCTGCTGGTTGGGGATTTGCAGATCCTTGTGCCGTGGGCGGGGAAGCAAGGTTAGGGAACCATTGCAGGGCGCTACTAGCGCATCGTTACTCGAAAATAAGTGTCCGTTTTCCACTTCACTTGCCCCCAATGTTTACTCGCGGAATGGGCCTGTCTGCACATGGAAAGCAATGCACGAGCGCCAGCGCGTGAAATGAAGAAGCGCTCGACCGTTCTGCTTTTGACTTACCAGCCGTACATGAATGGTTGCGCGAGTCTTGGCGGCCCTCTTCGTGCCGGTGCTACAGTTCGGCACCCATACTGTTCATCCAAAACCACGTAGCGAGGCCCTTATGCTCAACCATGTGATGGTCGGTTCGAATGATCTCGAACGGTCGAAGCGGTTCTACGATGCAGTACTCGGCGTGCTCGGTGCTGGCGAGCCGATCCGAAACACCGGCCCCACCGGGCATACCCGCCTCTTCTACCGGCACGACGGCAGCTTGTTCGGCGTCACTGAACCTATCAACGGTGAAGAAGCCACCGTCGCGAACGGCGGTACGATCGGCTTCAAATGCAGCTCACCCGAGCAGGTACAGGAATTTCACGACGTCGCGGTCGCCCACGGAGGCACCAGCTGCGAAGACCCGCCGGGCTTGCGCGAAAGCAGCCTGGGCGCAATGCATCTGGGCTATGTTCGCGACCCCGACGGCAACAAACTGTGCGCCATCTATCGCGCTCCCTAAGCGTCAACCCGGCGCCACACGACCCACGTTCGGCGTGAGCCTGAACGGCCAAGCAATCCTCAAGCGGGGCATTCGGTGTACTGACGAAACAACGCGGAACGTCTCGCATCATCTCGCTCCGGTCGCCCCCGGCACGCAGGGTCAGCCTTGTAAGCCTTTGCCTTATTGTTTCGCCTGTTGTGCCGTTGCGCTGCAAGCTGTGGTGCGGGTCGCCAGCAACAACCCGGCGAAGATCAGACCGCCGCCGATCCAGTGGAACGTCTTCAGGCCTTCTCCCAGCAGCAGCCAGCCAAGAATTGCAGTGAACACCGGCATGAGGTAGGTAGCCATTGCCGCCCGGGCGGCGCCGACGGTTTTCACGCCATGATTCCAAGACAGGTAGGCGACCAGCGAGGCGAATATCGCGGTATAGGCGATCACCGAGAGGTTAGCCAGGCTTGGTGTAAAGCCGCCGACACGGGCGAGCTCGAGCAGGTAAAACGGCAGGATAAGGGGCGTGCCCAGCGCCATCAGCACGCCGAGCAAGGTAAGCGGTGGCAGTTGCAGAAAGCTGGCCCAGCGCCGCAATGACAGCGTGTAGAGCGCCCAGACCAGTACCGCCACGAGCATGATCAGATCGCCAGCCTGGAATGCCAAGCCGGTGAAAGCCACCCAGCTACCGCGGCTGATCAGGTAAACGAGGCCGCCTGCGGCGATCAGCATGCCGAACCAGGCGCGGCGCGCGGGCCACTCCCCCAGGAGCAGCCCGCCGCCAATGAAAGTAAACAGCGGCAGACAGGTGTTAACCAACGTCAGGTTGATCGCTTCGGTGCTCTGCGCTGCAGTGTAGAGCAGTGAGTTGTAGCTGCTGACACCCAGCGCGGCGACGACTGGCAGGCGCCAGCCTGCAGCACGAAGCGTGGCGCGATGGGCCCAGATCGAGCGCGCCACAAAGGGCAGGAGCAGGCAAGTCGCCAAGACCCAGCGCCAGAACGCCAGGGTCAGCGGCGGTATGGCGTCGTGAAACGCGCGCGCCACGAGTGCATTGCCGCTCCAGCAGAGCACCGCCAATAGCAGGCCACCAAAGGCCCATCCCTGATGGCCTCGCATCAAACGGCTCGGTTCGGGCGCAGGCGATACTGCGGGGGCAGCTGGTCAAGCCCGCTGACGGTGACGTTGAGATTCTTCCAGATGCCGTCTTTGATGCCATAGATGCAGCCATGCACCGACAGCGGCTGGCCGCGGTGCCACGCATTCTGGACGATGCCGGTGTGGCTGACGTTGGCGACCTGCTGGATGACGTTGAGCTCGCACAGCCGGTCGACCCGCGCCTCCTCGTTGGGAAAGCCAGCCAAATGGTCACGGTGCTCGTAGTAAAGGTCGCGGATAGTACGCAGCCAGCCGTCGATGAGACCCAGCTGGTCGTCCCGCATCGAGGCGCGCACGCCGCCGCAACCATAGTGGCCGGTGACGAGGATGTGCTTCACCTTCAGCACGTCCACCGCGTACTGGATCACCGACAGGCAATTGAGATCGGTGTGCAGCACGACATTGGCGACATTGCGGTGCACGAACAGATCACCGGGCAACATGCCGACGATTTCATTGGCGGGCACTCGGGCGTCCGAGCAGCCGATCCAGAGGTATTCGGGGACCTGCTGCTTGGCCAGCTTGGTGAAGAACTCAGGATCCTCGTCAAGGATGGCCTCGGCCCAGCGCGCATTGTTATCGAACAGCTGTTGAAGATCGTTGCTCATCGCCTGCCCCTTACATTCGGACCCGCACGTTACGAACCGCTCGGGTTTTTGACAAGCACGCGAGCCCCAACCACCCTCGGCTCAGACCGTGAACAAGGGATTCGATGGCACCTCTGCACGCGGCCTGGATGAAAACGCGCGTAGATCTCTAAGGAAATTGTCTCGCCAGGCATTGAGGTCCGCCGCCCGTATTGCACGCATCATGTGCTCGTAACGATCCTTACGCTCGGTCAGCGACATGCGCATCGCTCGGTCGAGCGCCTCGGCCATGCCGATGCAGTCGTAGGGGTTGATGATCAGCGCGGAGGTGAGTTCGCGCGCCGCACCGGCGAAACGAGAGAGCACCAGCACGCCGGGGTCTTCCGGGTCTTGCGAGGCGACATATTCCTTGGCGACGAGGTTCATGCCGTCGCGCAGGGGTGTGACGAAGCCAATGTCGGCCTGACGGAACAGGCCCATCAGCGTCCGACGATCATGGCTCTTGTTGAGGTAATGAAGCGGCGTCCAGTCCAGGTCCGACAACCAGCCATTGATGTGCCCGGCCAGGCTTTCGAGTTGCTGACGGATGGTCTGGTACGTCTTCACATCAGAGCGAGAAGTGGGCGCAATCTGGATGAAATCGACAGCGCGACGGTGCTCGGGGTAACGCTCCAGAAAGGCCTCGTACGCTCTGAAACGCTCCAGCAGCCCCTTGGAATAGTCGAGCCGGTCTACGCTGATGATCTTCTTGCGGGCCACGTCGGTCGTGCGCCGCTGATGCCGTGGCCCCACCTTCGCGGTTTCAGCGAGCTGCTGGATCTCGTCCGGCACCACGCCAATCGGGTACACCCCAGCCCGGAAGTTCTGCCCGTAAGCCGTTAGGCTGCCGTCCGATTCGAGGATGCCGCGAACTTCGCGAGTCATGTAGTCCTGGAAGGCCAGACGGTCTGTTTCGGTCTGGAAGCCGATCAGGTCGTAGAAGCACAGCGTCTTGAGCAGCTCGTTATGCGGCGGGATGACGGTAAGGATTTCCGGCGGCGGGAAAGGAATGTGCAGGAAGAAGCCGATGCGGTTACGAATGCCAAGTTGACGGCAGGCCTCGGCGAAGGGAATCAGGTGGTAGTCATGAATCCAGATGATGTCGTCGGGCTTGAGCAGCGGCTTAAGTTTTTCCGCCAACATGGCGTTGACCCGTCTGTACCCTTCGTATTCCTGGCGGTTGTAGCGGGCAAGGTCGATGCGGTAATGAAAGATCGGCCACAGCGTGGCGTTGGAGAAGCCCCGGTAATACTGGTCATAGTCCTGTTTGGTCAGGCCCATCGTCACGTAAGTGATATTGCCGACCACCTCGGTATTGGTCTGCGGCGTGCTGCTGACGTCGCCGCTCCAGCCGAACCAGATGCCGCCGGCCTGTCGCAACGCATCGTAGACGCCGACCGCAAGCCCGCCCGCGGCGACCTTCCCCGCCTTGATTGGCGCTACTCGGTTGGAAACCACAACTAGTCGGCTCATGGGCAGTTCTCGCTTCAGTCTGGTTGTGTTGGATGTGCTCGCTGCTCGGACAGGGCCTGTTGCAGCTGGTCGAGCCAGTCGGCGACCGCCGAAACCGATTCGAGGCGGCCGGTGGCCTCCGTTTCGCCGCTGCCGACCTTGATGCTGACGCCACCCAGTTCATTGACGACGGCGAAACCGGCTTCATCGGTCAGGTCATCGCCGACGAAAACCGGCCTGTGATCGGCGAATGGCGGCTCCTGCATAAAGGTGCGGATGACCTCACCCTTGCTGGCACCGCGCGGCTTGAGTTCGAACACGCATTTACCTGGCTGCAGCGCCAGTACGTCGCGATAGCGGTTGACGAAATCCTCGGCGAGCCACCTGGCCACGTCTTCCAGATGCGGTGCCTGGCGAAAATGCAGAGCGAAAGCGACGCCCTTGTTTTCCAGGTCGAGGCCAGGCTGTTCGGCACACGCAGCGGCCAACTCTTGCTGAATGGCGTCGAATACCTGGTCATCGAGCGCCAGGTTTTGCATCGCTCCACTGGCCGGGCGTCGCTGCGCACCGTGCACACCAGCCGCCGGTAGCACCAGTGGTTGTAGCAGCGCATCAAGCTGTTCGATCGGGCGTCCTGACACCACGGCCACCGGGACGCCCCTCTCATGCAGGTATCGCAATGCAGCCAGTGAGCGGGGCGGGATGAAGACGAGTTCAGGGCGTGGCTGGATCTCGGCAAGCGTGCCATCCACATCGAAGAAAAAGGCGCAGCGGTGCGGTGCTAGCGCAGGCAGATCGTTTTGTTTGCTCATGGGTTGTGAGACTCCCGATCAACGGCAGTGGTTCGCGTTTTTTTCCGCCCAACGGCCGTCTCATTGCCGCATGCAGTCCCCTTCCCGCCGATACGGACCGGTTAGCGGCGTGCCTGAATCTTCCTATCCGGGCCGGGTCACAACCTGCAAGACGAAGGTTCAAGCAGGAGGTTGTCATGAACGATCGCAAGCCCTACACACCCCAGGAAATCGACGACACCGAAGACCGCATGGGTTCTATCGAGCAGCTCGATTTTGACCAGCACCGCGACGACCGCAAAGGCCGGATTGGCGATGAAGTCCCGGCGCAAGAGCTCGAAGACGAATTCCCGCCGGAGCGCGTAGCCGAGGCCGGGATGACCACCGGAGAAGTGCCTGGCGGCCAGCCGACGATGGACGACCTGGCGCCTGAAACGCAGATTCCCGACGACGGCGCGCGGTCGCCGCACGAACGCGGCCATGGGGGGCCGGTAGACCAGGACCTGAGTGTCGTCTCGGAGCATGAGATTGGCGCCGACGTGGAGTTGGACGAGGCCGAAGCGGCCCGCTACGACCCGTTGGATGGCAAACCGTGGGATGGTCCGGCCGATGGCGACCCGGACACCGGGTTAGGCGGCGGCGATGCCGTTCTTCATGAGAACGACGACGTGCTGGATGACAACGAGCTGGAAGGCGACGCCCCGCTCGACTCTGGTCGTGACAGGGCCCCTTAACGACTGTGGCCGGCAGCGGCCTGCCCAACTGGCGAGGCCGCTAGCCGTCTAATCGATGAGCGTACAAGCCATCACCAGCGCATCCTCACGACCATCGGCCGCCGGATAGTAGCCGCGCCGCCGGCCCACCTCATTGAATCCGTAACGCTCGTACAGCCGATAGGCTGCTGCATTGCTCGCGCGCACTTCCAGAAAGCACTCCCGGCCGCCGCGAGCCTGGGCTCGCTGCATGAGGTGGTCAAGCAGGCACAAGCCGAGCCCGCGCCCCTGGCTTTGCGGTTTGACGGTGATATTCAGCAGATGCGCTTCGTCGAGGATCACATTGATCACGCCATGCCCAACCTGCTGTTCACCCTCGAACATGACCCAGCACTCGTAGGTCGTCAGGGCATCGGTAAAAATGCCGCGCGTCCACGGATGACTGAAGGCCGCATACTCAATTTTCAGCACGGTTTCGAGGTCCGCCGGGGTCATCGGGCGGAAGCTCACTGCATCATTCATCACGGCGCTCATAAGCCCATCACCCAACGCGGCATGCTACGCCGCATGGCCTGCCACAGCTGTGCTTTGCTATCAGGCTGCTCCATCAGCTGCTCGAGTCCAGGCATGGTCAACGCCGGCCCGAGCCCTTCAATAGTCAGTTCGCGGAAGCAGGCGTCAGCCTCGACTTCCCCGGCGAAGCGCAGCGCTGGCGCGCCAATCAGCCAGAGGCAGGCGCAACCCATGCCTTCCAACTCGGCGGCAACGACGCCTTGGACGTAATCGCGTGCGGCGTCGGCGCCCTGGTCAAGGCTGCCGCGATGCAGCAGCGGCCAGCGAATCGGCTCACCGTCGCCGACCTGCTGGGGGCTGTCCGGCAGGCGCGCTGCTCGCAGGATGTCTTTGAGCAGGATGTAAGCCGGGTCTCGGCTCTGGAACGATTCGCCTGTGGGCAATTCGACCAGTAGAAGCACATTACCTGCGCGCATCAACTGCAACGCAAAGCGAGGCGGCGGTGCGATGGAGGGCTGCTCCGTCGCCTCTCCTTGCGATTCGTCGGCGGACACCACCGGCTTCTTGGGATCGGGCTTGGCGACACGCTGCATGGCCGCTCGCACGGCGTCCGCTGCAGGACTCGCCGATGCGGCGACCGCCTCCTCCACTGGCTGGGCAGCAGGCCTGCTCGGCTGCTCAGCAGGTCGAACCGGCACCTGGGCCGGGGCCGGCTCGGCTGGCATGCTCTCGAATTGCAGCAGCTCCAGCCGGGAGGGAGCGGCAAAGGGCAATTCGCTGCGTGGCAGCCAGACGGCTACCTGCATGGCCTCCAAATAGGCGCGGCGCCTCTGTTCGCTGATCAAACGCCTTCCACCTGCGGATGCGCCTTGGCGCCAACCTGCATGAGGTTCAGCGCGTTGAGATAAGCCTTGGCCGACGCGACGACGATGTCGGTGTCCGCACCATTGCCGTTGACGATACGCCCACCCTTCTCCAGCCGCACCGTGACCTCGCCTTGCGAGTCGGTGCCCTTGGTGATGGCGTTGACCGAATAAAGCTGCAGCGTGGCGCCAGAGCTGGCGACCGACTCGATGGCCTTGAAGGTGGCATCGACCGGCCCGGAACCTTGGGCGGATGCCGGGCGCTCGCTGCCCGCCACGTTAAGCACAATCTTCGCGTCCGGCGTCTCGCCAGTCTTGCTCGCGACTTCCAGCGTCACCAGCCGGAAATGCTCGGGTAGCTCTTCAGCCAGCGTGTCGGACACGAGCGCCTGCAGGTCTTCGTCGAAGATTTCATGCTTCTTGTCCGCCAGTTCCTTGAAACGCGCAAAGGCTGCGTTCAGCTCACCCTCTCCTGGCAGAACGATGCCCAGCTCCTCGAGCCGGGAGCGGAACGCCGCACGCCCGGAATGCTTGCCCATGACCATCTTGTTGGCGTTCCAGCCGACCGATTGGGCGGACATGATTTCGTACGTCTCGCGGTGCTTGAGCACGCCGTCCTGGTGAATGCCGGACTCATGCGCAAAGGCATTGGCGCCGACAATCGCCTTGTTCGGCTGCACCGGAAAGCCAGTGATGCCCGAGACCAGGCGCGAGGCGGCGAGGATGTGCTCGGTCTCGATGCGGGTGTGCACGTCGAGCAGGTCTTGACGGGTCTTGATCGCCATGACGATTTCTTCCAGCGCGGCGTTGCCGGCACGCTCGCCAAGACCGTTGATGGTGCACTCCACCTGGCGCGCACCGGCGACCACTGCGGCCAGCGAGTTGGCGACGGCCAGGCCGAGGTCGTTGTGGCAATGCACGGAGAAGACTGCTTTGTCGGCATTGGGGATGCGTTCGAGCAACTGGCGAATGGTATCGGCGTACTGGTGCGGGATCGCATAGCCGACGGTGTCCGGAATGTTGATGGTCCGCGCGCCGGCATCGATAGCGGCCTCGATGATGCGGCAGAGGAAGTCGATCTCGGAGCGGCCGGCGTCCTCGCAGGAGAATTCCACGTCAGCACACAGGCTGCGCGCCTTCTTCACCGCACGCACCGCCTGCTCGACCACCTGATCCGGCTGCATGCGCAGCTTGTACTGCATATGGATCGGGCTGGTGGCGATAAAGGTGTGGATGCGCCCGGAGTTGGCGCCGGCCAAGGCTTCAGCGGCGCGCTCGATATCGGCATCCACCGCACGCGCCAGGCTGCAGACAGTGCTGTCCTTGATGTTGTCAGCCACGGCCTTCACCGCGGCGAAGTCACCCGGGCTTGCGATCGCGAAGCCCGCCTCGATCACGTCCACCTTCAGCCGCTCCAGCGCCTTGGCGATGCGCAGTTTTTCTTCGCCAGTCATGGACGCACCGGGGCTTTGCTCGCCGTCGCGTAGGGTCGTGTCGAAAATGATGACGCGGTCGTTGCTGCTCATAGGACTGTCCTCACGGCTGCCGAGCGCCTCAGGCAGGGCGCTTGTCGCCTGGGGATTGTCGCGTGAAATGGACGGGGCGGGAAGGAGCAGCTGCAGGCTGCACGGCGGACGCCCCCAAGCGCACCAGGGTGGGCGCCGCAAGTCAGTCACCGAGGTATCGCCCACCTTGCCCTGTAGCGGTAAGAGTGGCTCCTCAGCTCGACGGCGCGGCGAGGTCGGCCCGGAGCGTGACGACGCGAGCGCCGCCGGCATGGCGTCAGGCGAACATTGGCGCTTTACTCGAGCTATCCAGCGCGATCGGCTCAAGAGCCGAAGTCGTTGCGTGGCTCGGTAGTCGTGGGTATGCCCCAAGCCCCACCCACCTGCTGTTGCAACAGCGAGACAAAGACCTGCGCCGGCGGGCTTAGGTAGCACGGCTTGCGCTGCAGCAGGCCGATGCTGCGCGCAGGCGCCTCGTCGAGCTGGTGCACGGCGAGGCTGCCGTCGCCGTTGAAGGTATCTGCGACGCTGGCCGGCAGCAGGGCGAAGCCCAATCCTGCACGCGCCAGCGCGGCGGCGCTGCTCATGTACGCCACTTCCCAGGCAGGATCGCGCAGCAATCCCATACGGAGCAGAGTTTCATCGGCCATGCCGCGCAGGCTGGTATCGCGGGTGGTGGCGATGTAGTCCTGCTCACGTAGCGCTGCGAGCAACGCTTTGCCGCGCAGGCGCTCGTGGCCGCGTACCAGCAGCACTAGGCTGTCGTCGTACAGCGGCTGGAAATCCAGCGCGCCGAGGTCGTCGGCCGCCGAGGTGATGGCGAAATCCACCTCGGCCGCACTCACCCACTGGCGGATTTCCCCGGCGCGACCGTCGTGCAGGCTGATGTCGATACCGGGATAGCGCCGCCGGTATTCCTGCAACACCCGTGGCAGAGGCTCGATGGCCACGGACGGCAACACAGCGATGCGCAGCGAACCACTCTCCAGATGCAGTTGCTCATGCGCGTCGTGCACGGCGTTGTCCATGTCACGCAACAGGCGGCGAGCCTGTTCGAGAAAACGCAGGCCGGCGGCGGTCAGCTCCACGCTGCGCGTGTTGCGCGCCAGCAGCGACAAGCCGAGGGCGTCTTCGAGCTTGCGCAGGCTGTAGCTAAGCGCCGGCTGTGACAGATGAACCTGCTCGGCGGCGCGACTGAAACTGCGGTGTTCGGCAATCAGGACGAAGGCCTGAAGCTGGCGAAAGCTGATGTCCATAGCTCGGCAACTTATAAAATTCTCTTATCAATTCATATCACATTTCGAATTCACAACTAAATCCACAGGCATCACCCTGGCTGCATACCTGACCGTAAATGGATCGACAATGACCACAACAGCTCATATCGGGTGCGGCGCGGGCTTCGCCAATGATCGCCCCGATGCCGCGCTGGCGCTGGCCAACGACCTCGCCGGTCGCGACGGCCGACGCTTCCTGTTCTTCGAACTGCTGGCCGAGCGCACCCTGGCCGAAGCCCAACTGCGTCGTCTCAACGATGTCCAGAGCGGCTACGCCCTGCGCCTGTTCGACTTTCTCGAACCGGTGCTGGAGACCTGCTTGGATGCCGGCATCGCCATCGTCACCAACGGCGGCGCTGCCAACCCCACCGCCGCCGCCACACGCCTGCGTCAGCAGTTGCAGGGCACGCGACACGCTTCGGCGCGCATCGCCTGCGTACTGGGTGACGACCTGCTCGACAGCGGCATCAATCTGCAGCAGTGGCTGCCCGCGCAACTCGATGGCGAGGTGGTCTCAGTCAATGTCTACAGCGGTGCCGGTGGCATCGTCCAGGCGCTGGATCAAGGCGCTGACATCGTCCTCTGTGGCCGTGTCGCCGACCCCAGCCTGGCGGTCGGACCGCTGCGCCATGCTTTCGGCTGGCAGGCCGATGACTGGGACCGCATCGCCCAGGCCACGGCAGTCGGTCATTTGCTCGAATGCTGTACCCAGGTCAGCGGCGGCTACTTCGCTCATCCCGGCCTGAAAGACGTACCGGACCTGGCCAATGTCGGCTGCCCCATCGCCAGCGTCACGGCCGATGGGCAGATCGTCATCGGCAAGGCGGCTGGCACCGGAGGTTGCGTCACCGAACGCACGGTCAAGGAACAACTGCTCTACGAGGTGCACGACCCGGCCAGCTACCTGACGCCGGACGTGGTCATGGACCTGAGCCAGGTGCGTGTCCGGCAGGTCGCAAGCGATCAGGTGGCGGTCGAGGGCGTGCGCGGCAAACCGCAGCCGAAGCACCTCAAGGGGCTGGTCGGCCTGCGCGGCAAGTGGTTCGCCGAAGCGGAGATTTCCTACGCAGGCCCTGGCGCCGTGGCTCGGGCCGCGTTGGCGCGCGACATCCTGAAGCAACGCTGCGCCAAGCTGGCGCCGCAGCTCACGCCGTGGATCGATGTGATCGGCGTCGCCAGCCTGTTCAACGACGCTGGCGGTCAGTGGCTTCAGCAGCGCCTGACTCAAGCGGTCGATTGCCAGGACGTGCGCCTGCGCATCAGCTTCCTGGATCGCGACAAGGCCCTGTTGGAACGCCTGCTGCTCGATGCCGAATCGCTCTACACCAACGGCCCCGCCGGCGGTGGCGGCGTACGCCGGCATATCGGCGAATCCCTCGGCACCGCCAGTTTCTTTATCGAGCGCACCGCGGTGCGGCAACGACTGGAGTGGTTCTGATGACCGACGTACTGCTGTGCGACTACGCCCACGCCCGCGCTGGCGACAAGGGCAACACCCTGAGCGTGGCGGTGTTCGCCTTCGCCGCCGAGCACTATGCCTGGCTGGCCCGTGAGCTGACCTGCGACCGAGTCGCCGGCTGCCTGAACCACCGCGCCATCGGCACGGTGAAACGCTACGAGCTGCCGAATCTGGGCGGCCTCAACTTCGTGGTAGAGCACGCACTGGAAGGTGGCGTCAACGCCAGCCCCGGGCTGGACCGTCACGGCAAGAGCCTGAGTTACGCGCTGCTCGGCCTGAGGCTGCCGCCTCCGGACTGAGCCGCCATTTCACCCTGTCTCCAACAATAACAACACCGGAGAGATCGACATGATCACCGCCCTGGGCTTCGGCCTGATGTTTCTCATCGTCACCCTGATCCTGCTGCGCCGGATCAGCCCGCTGGTCGCCTTCGTCACTCTGCCGGTGATCGCCAGCGCCCTCGCCGGTTTCGGCCTGGGGGAAATCGGCAAGTTCATCACCGAGGGACTGAAAGCCGTGGCTCCAACAGCCACGCTGTTCATCTTCGCCATCCTCTACTTCGGCGTCATGCGCGAGCGTGGCCTGTTCGCGCCGCTGGTCAACTTCCTGCTGCGCAGCACCGGCGGCAAGCCGCTGGCGGTAGCGGTGGTCACTGTCGCGGTGACGGCGGTGACCCACCTGGACGGTATCGGTGCAGCCACCTTCCTGCTGGTGATTCCGGCTCTGCTGCCGCTGTATCTGCGCTTGGGCATGAAGCGAGAAATGCTCCTTTGCCTGGTGGTGCTCAGCGCCGGGGTGATGAACATGGTGCCTTGGGGCGGCACCACCGCACGCGCCTCGGCGGTGACCGGCATCGACGCCTCGCTGCTGTGGGTCTCGCTGATTCCCGTGCAGGCGGTAGGCCTGGCACTGGTCATGGCGCTGGCGGTATTCCTTGGCCTGCGTGCCCAGCGCAGCTTCCATGGCCATGGCGTGGTCGCCGGCCACCAAGCCGCGCAGACTGCTGAAGCTGGCGACGACAGCCGTCAGCTGAGCCCAATGAACTGGCGCTACTGGGCCAACCTGGCGCTGACCCTGATCATCCTCGTCTGCCTGTTCACTGGCGCCTTTCCGCTGTTCGCCTGCTTCATGGTCGGCCTAGGCGTCGCCCTGGTGCTGAACTACCCGAGCCTGGCGGAGCAGAACCAGGCCGTCTTGCGCCATGCCAGCGATGCCATGCAGATGGCCCTGGTGATGCTTGCGGCCGGCATCCTGCTCGGCGTGCTGTCCGGCGCCGGCATGTCCGACGGTATGGCGCACTGGATGATCAACGTGCTGCCCGAAGGCTCGGCCAACTGGCTGCACTTGATCATCGGGGCCTTCGGCGTGCCGCTGGGCATGCTGTTCTCGCCGGACGCCTACTACTTCGCCCTGCTGCCGGTGATTCGCGACGTTGCCGTGGCTGCGGGTGTCGATGCCCAAGCCGTGGCCAGCGCCATGCTGATCGGTGAGAACACCGGCTTCGGCATCAGCCCGGTGGTGCCGAGCGTTTACCTGGCCATCGGCCTGGCCGGTGTCGAGCTGTACAAGCACATTCGCTACACCGTGCTGTGGGCCTGGGGCATCAGCTTGGTGATGCTCGCAACGGCCGTGCTGTTCGGCGTGGTCACGGTCTGAGGTTAGGTCTGAAACGAAAAAAGGATCGCCGAGGCGATCCTTTTTTCATTCAGCAGAGAGGAATCAGAGAGCCTGATCCCACGCCCGGTCGCCGTGCTCGTCTTTAATCCGGGTTGGCAGCCCCATCACATCGAGCAACTTAAGGAACGGCTGGGCCGGCAGCTCTTCGACGTTGACCATGCGCTTGGCATCCCACTCGCCACGGGCGATCAGGAGCGCGGCGGCGACCGGCGGCACGCCAGCGGTGTAGGAGATGCCCTGGCTGTCGGTCTCGGCGTAGGCCTCTTCGTGGTCGGCGACGTTATAGATGAACAGCTCGCGCGGCTGCCCGTCCTTGGTGCCCTTGACCAGATCGCCGATGCAGGTCTTGCCGGTGTAGCCCGGCGCCAGCGAGGCGGGATCGGGCAGTACGGCTTTGACGACCTTGAGCGGCACGACTTCAAGCCCTTCGGCCGTGCGCACCGGCTGCTCGGAGAGCAGACCGAGGTTCTTCAGCACGGTGAAGACGTTGATGTAGTGATCACCGAAACTCATCCAGAAGCGGACGTTCGGTACGTCGAGGTGCTTGGAGAGTGAGTGCACCTCGTCATGCCCGGTCAGGTAGAGGTTTTGTTCGCCCACAACCGGCAGGTCGTCGGTGCGTTTGACCTCGAACATGCGGTTGGTCGTCCACTGGCTGTTCTGCCAGCTGTACACCTGGCCGGTGAATTCGCGGAAGTTGATTTCCGGGTCGAAATTGGTGGCGAAATACTTGCCGTGGGAACCGGCGTTGACGTCGAGGATGTCGATCGACTCGATCTTGTCGAAGTATTCCTGCTGCGCCAGGGCAGCGTAAGCGTTAACCACGCCGGGGTCGAAGCCGGCACCGAGGATGGCGGTGATGCCCTTCTCCTGACACTCGGCCAGGTGCTTCCACTCGTAGTTGCCATACCACGGCGGCGTTTCACAAATCTTGTTCGGCTCTTCGTGAATGGCGGTGTCGAGATACGCGGCGCCGGTTTCGATACACGCGCGCAGCACGGCCATATTCAAGAAGGCTGAGCCGACATTGATGACGATCTGCGATTCAGTTTCGCGAATCAGTGCTTTGGTCGCTTCCACGTCCAAAGCGTCCAGCGCATAAGCCTTGATGTCGCCGGGCTGCTTCAGCCCGCCCTTGGCCTGAACGCTGTCGATGATGGCCTGGCATTTGGAGATGCTGCGCGACGCGATAGCAATACGACCGAGTTCGTCGTTGTGCTGCGCGCACTTGTGGGCCACCACCTTGGCAACACCTCCTGCACCAATGATAAGAACGTTTTTCTTCAATTGTTTCACCCCCTTGTACTGTGGCCTTAGGAAAGGCTGGACAGGTAATCGTTAAAGTCGAACTCACGAACCACCTCGACGCTGCCGTCGAGCTGCTTTACCACGATGGACGGCATTTTCAGGCCGTTGAACCAGTTTTTTTTGACCATGGTGTAGCCTGCCGCGTCGATGAACGACAGCCGATCGCCGATGGCCAGCGGACGATCGAATTGGTACTCGCCGAAGATGTCGCCGGCCAGACAGGATTTGCCGCACACCATGTAGCTGTGCTCGCCGTCGTTGGGCGCCATCTTGGCGTTGAGGCGGTAGATCAGCAGGTCGAGCATGTGCGCCTCGATGGAGCTGTCGACCACCGCGAGGTTCTTGCCGTTGTACAGGGTGTCGAGCACCGTGACTTCCAGCGAGGCGCTCATGGTGATCGCCGCTTCGCCGGGCTCCAGGTAGACCTGTACGCCGAACTTTTCCGAGAACGCCTTCAGCCGTGCGCAGAAGGCATCGAGCGGGTAGCCTTCGCCGGTGAAGTGGATGCCACCGCCGAGGCTGACCCACTCCACTTTTTCCAGCAGATGGCCGAAGCGCTCCTCGATGGTTGTCAGCATCTGGTCGAACAGCTCGAAGCTCGCGTTCTCACAGTTGTTGTGGAACATGAAGCCGCTGATCTTGCCGATCACCGCCTCGATCTTCGTCGGATCATGCTCGCCCAGGCGGCTGAACGGGCGTGCCGGGTCGGCCAGCAGGTAGTCGGAGCTGCTCACCTGCGGATTGACGCGCAGGCCGCGAATGGTGCCCTCGGTGCCCGCTTCGAAGCGCTCCAGCTGCCCGATGGAGTTGAAGATGATCTTGTCGCAATTGGCGACCATCTCTTTGATCTCGTCGTCGGCCCAGGCCACGCTGTAGGCATGGGTTTCGCCCGCGAACTTCTGCCGACCGAGCTTGAGCTCGTACAGCGAGGACGAAGTGGTGCCGTCCATGTATTGCTGCATGAGGTCGAACACCGACCAGGTGGCGAAGCACTTGAGAGCCAGCAACGCCTTCGCGCCGGACTGTTTGCGCACGTAGGCGATCTTCTCGAGATTGCCCAGCAGCTTCTGTTTGTCGATGAGGTAGTACGGCGTCTTGATCATGTCTACGTGCCCCCAAGGTAGTTTGCTGCCAGGAGCCGCCAGCTCCCCGTTTGCAAAAGCGGCGAATTGTGCCGATTACGGAAGCAGATCGAAATAGATTTTCAACACTTCGTCACCATTGAAAGACGTCCGGCAGTTCCGAGCGGCCCCCGAAGGCCGACGCTAGACAAGCTAGCGCGTGAGCGATGACGCCCCGGTGAATCGCCTCGTTACTTGAGTGAGGTCGCTTTCGGCGCGTCCAGTTGTCCGGCCGGCCTTCACCCAGCCGTCAATGCAGTACAATTTGCGCTTTTTTACTGGCTGGACTGGCGCCACGATGATCGAACCCAAGCGCGTACTGCGTGCCCTCGCCGAACACTGGACGTTGCTTGAGCCGCTGTGCGAACGCTTCGACGCCGGCACCCTGAGCCTGGTCGAACTTCGTCATCAGCTGGCCGCGCAATTGCCGGAAGGCACGCCCACCGATATCACAGCCCTGCTCGACCAGTGGATCCGCCTGGATATCCTGGTGCCAGTGGCGAAGAGCCCCAATCGCTTCGAGCTGAACGCACAGATCCACGACTTCCTTGCCTACCTGCGCCGCGAACATCGGCTGGGCTTATGCCTGGAAATCGAAGCGTACCTGCGCCATCTCGAACGCCTGGCCGGGCATATCCTCGATGCGTTTGAGATCCGAGACGGCCAGGACCTGGCCCGCCAACTGCGCCTGCTCGACATGCGCGTGCGCGACGTGCTGAAGAAGCTCGCCAACGACGAGCAGGCGCTTATCGGCGTAGCCGATCGGGCCAAGACCAGCGACCGGCAGATCCCGCTGCGGCAACGTTACGCCGAGGTGCTGGCGACCTGGGACGAGTATGTCGAGCCGATGATCCAGCTGGTCGCAGCCGACGGCGCCTTCGAGCAAGGCGTCTATCGCGTCGAGCAGGTATTGATGAAGCTGCTCGGTGAACAGCAGAGGCTGGGTCAACTGGTCGACGACGATCTACTGCTACGCACTCATGCACGCATCCTGGACATGCAGAGCACCGCGCAACTGACGCTGCGGCACGCCCGGGAACTGCTCCTGCCGCTGCGCGAGGAAGCGCGCCGCCACAATGCGGTTACCCGCGGCGCCGCGCTGGCCCTGTCGGCAATTCGCAAGAAGGGGCTGGACGCTGTACCGCAGGCCTCGATGCCGCTGTTCACCCGGCCTCAGAGCACTTTCCTTGGATCGGCCAGCCAGGTCGAAGCCTATGTCTATGCGCTGGCCCGCTTCGAGGCAAAACCCGCGCAATTCCCCAAAGGCGGCGGCAAGCGCAGGGCCGAAGCGCCACGCTCACCGCTGACGGCGCGCGAAATGCTCGATCGCTGCGAGCAGGCGCTACCACTGCCGGACCTGATGCAGTGGCTGCTGGAGCAGGAGCCCGAAGGCGCAACCGACGAGCTCCTCTACTGGTTCTCACGCCTCTCTCGCGACGGCCGCTTTCAACGCGACCGACTGGAGCGCCGCGAATACCTGACGCGCGATCATCAAGTCAGCCTGAGCTCTTACGCGCTTTTGGGGAATGCCGATGTGTGAATCGCGCATAGCCTGGGCGACACGCTTGCCCCGCGTTTATTTTCTGAATGTCCCGATGAAACTGGCCTTGCCGCGTTCCATCCCCAGCCTCTCCGAGCCCCGCTAATGAACATCGATCTCAAGGAAATGACCCAGCTAGCCCCGATCTTCCGGGAGCTTTTCAAGGGTTATCACCTGTCTCGCAGCGAGCCTGAGTGCTACGCCCAACTCTCGAACATGCAGGACCAGTACCGCGCACTCTTCAAGGCGCTCGGCTTCGAGCTGGTCTGCGACCCGCGCGGATTCTATTACTTCGTCCCTGAGCAGATGGGCGCGCAGGTCAACAAGACGGCCCAGCGCCTGGCGCTGTTTACCTTCATCCTGGTCGAGCACCTGGCTGATCAGGGGCGCGATCCGCTCGCCGTGCTGGATGGGGGCAGCCTGGGCCGCGACGAGCTGCCCGCCCTGCTGGAAAAGTACCGCGACCTGTTTGTGCAGGCCGAGATCACTACGCAGGAGGAGCTCGAAGAGAAGGTGGTGCGCCGCCTGACGCAACTGGGGTTTGCCGAGGACAGCAATGGGGTCTACCGATTCCTGCCGCCCATGCACCGCTTCCTCGACGTCTGCCTGTCGGTGCAGCAGGACCGCGACCTCGCCGCAAACCTGCACAGCAGCGACCTGTCCCTACCTGTGCCGCAACTGATGGCCGAGGATGATGAGGAAATCATCGTTCTGGACCGAGCCGAGCACGATGCGTCCGAAGAGGATGCCTTAGCGCGTGCCATCGCCGAAGAAAAGGAGCTTGAAGCATGAGCCAGGAACGCTACGGCATTCGCCGCTTTGCCCTGCTGAACACCGCGGGCTACAGCTTGGGAGTCTTCCCGCTGGAAACTCCGCTGTCGGTCTACGGCGCGAACAACCTCGGCAAGTCCGCCTCGATCAACGCACTACAGTTTCCGATCCTGGCGCGCATGTCCGACATGAGCTTCGGCAAGTACAGCCTGGAGCAGTCGCGCAAGTTCTACTTCGGCAGCGATACCAGCTATATCCTCGTCGAAGTCGCGCTGCCCCAAGGTCCGCACGTGATCGGCGTTGCTGGCCGTGGACCGGGTGGTGGCTTCGGGCATCAGTTCTTCGTCTATCAGGGCTCGCTGGACCTCGATCATTACCAGTTCAACGGCACGTGCCTCCGTCAGCGCGAACTGTTCAACAATCTCGAGCGCGCCGGTATCAAGGCCTATGAGGCCAAGCCGGACGAGCTGCGCCGACTCCTGGTCGGCGGGCACACCTCGATCCCGCTGGACATGACGCTGATCCCGCTGCGTTCGACCAGCGAGCAGAGCCTGAAGACATTTCGCGCTCTGTTCATCAACTTGCTGCACATGCGCGAGATCACCGCCGCCAAACTCAAGCAGCTGTTTCTCGACGCGTTCGAGCACAGCCTGCGCTCTGGCAGCGTTGACTACATCGCCGCTACCGAAGAAGCCTTCCGCGACGTGCGCCGCATGGAGCAGGATTACCAGGCTTTGGTCGCCGCCGGCCCGCTGGTCGAAGCGCTTGCCGCTGGCGTA
The DNA here is from genome assembly GCF_051486945.1 of Stutzerimonas chloritidismutans. Taxonomy (GTDB): domain Bacteria; phylum Pseudomonadota; class Gammaproteobacteria; order Pseudomonadales; family Pseudomonadaceae; genus Stutzerimonas; species Stutzerimonas chloritidismutans_B. The sequence continues at coordinate 1,515,527 of NZ_JAHVDX010000001.1, forward strand.
GCGCAACGCGAAACCCTGCGTGGCAAGCTGCATCGCCTGTCACCCTTGCTCGACTCGCTACTCGGCACGTGGCAGGACTATGCCGGCGCGCGCAAGGAGGAGTTGGTCATACAGGCTGAACACTATCGTCGCGAACAGGACGGCCTGCAGAACGAACAGCGTGGCAGCACTGCCGAACTGATGCGTCTGGAACGTGCGATCAGCGAGATTCAACGCTGGCTGGGCGAACTCTCGGCGTTGAAGAACCGCTTTGCGCTGGTCGAAGATGCGCACGTGCTCGAACAACAGCTGCTGGCCGCTAAGGACGCCCACGACGAGCTGGCAGGTGCGCTGTCGCAATCGCGCCAGTTCTCCAGCGAAGATCTCGACGAGCGTCTGCGCGATCTGGAAAAGCGCCTCAAGTCGGTACGCCAGCAACTGGACCATGCGGACAACAACAGCTATTCGCGCCTGCGCGAAGAGTTCTCCCAAGCCGATGTCGATCGTCTGATGCGCCTGTTCAACGCGCAGCTGTTCAGCCTGCCGCTGGGTGACAAAGGTATCGCCACAGACGACGGCGATACTTGGGTCAAATCGCTCGAAGCGGTGCTCGACGGCTTCAAGGGCGAGCGATTCGAAGCGCCCGGGCTGTCCATCGACCTGTCCCATATCGAGCCACCGGCCTTGCAGGCGCTGGCTGACCGCGCTGCGTTGCGAGACCAGAAAGACCGACTGGAGCGGGAACTGAAACAACTCAAGGCTCAGCATTCGGTAGCGGTCGACCGCGCCGCGAGCAAGGCGCAGGCCGAGCAGCTGTACCAACAGGTGCTAGACGCTCAAAAGGCATTGGAGGATTTCCGTAGCTGCCAGACGCTCACAGCCGAAGAGGACGGCAAGCTTGAGCAGCTGGCGCAGGCCGAGGCGGCGCAGGACGAACTCAAGCGGACCAGCGACGCCTTCACCGAACGAGTCCAGCACCTCTCGGCAAAACTGCAGCTGGTCGGCCGACAGCTGGCCGATCTCGAGGCCAAGGAGCGTACGCTGGAGGACGCGCTGCGCCGCCGCCAGTTGCTCCCAGCCGACCTGCCATTCGGCACACCGTTCATGGATCCGGTGGACGACTCGCTGGATAACCTCCAGCCGCTGCTTAACGACTATCAAGACAGCTGGCAGGCATTGCAGCGAGTCGATGGTCAGATCGAAGCGCTTTATGCGCAGGTGCGTCTCAAGGGCGTCGCCAAATTTGATAGCGAAGAAGATCCAGAGCGCCGTTTGCAGCTACTCGTGAACGCCTATGCACATCGCCAGGACGAAGCCCTGACGCTCGCCAAGGCGCGCCGCGCCGCGGTGACCGACATTGCCCGCACCTTGCGCAACATCCGCAGCGATTACGACAGCCTCGAGCATCAGCTAGCTCTGTTCAACCGTGAGATCAACAAGCGGCAAGTCTCGAACCTCGAAAGTTTCCGTATTGTCCTGGCGCCGAACAAGGATGCACTCAAGCATATCGATCAGATCATTCACAGCGCCGGCCAATACGAGCAAGGCGAAACGCTGTCGGTGTTCGACCTACAGCAAAGCAGCGAACAGGACAGTAAGAACGAGGAAGCTAAGGAATACCTGGCCCGCCTGGTCGCTGCCAATAGCAACCAGTTGGGCCTGAAGGACTTGTTCGAGTTGGCGTTCGAAATTACCAAGGTTGGCGGCCAGCCTGTGATTCATACGGATATCGACGGTGCTGCTTCGAACGGGACGACCATGACCATCAAGGCACTGACCAATATGTACCTCCTGCTGCACTTAATGGACCGCGAACAGGCGGCTCGCATCCGGCTTCCGTACTACCTTGACGAGGCCGCGGACATCGATGAGCGCAACCAGCAAGCCCTGATCGAGACCAGCCAGCAACTTGGCTTCGTCCCAATCCTGGCCTCCGTCAAGCCTCAAGTCTCCGCCGACGTTGCCATCGACCTGGAAGGCGGAAGCGGCCCAAGCGGAATCTACATCGACGAAGCGGACTGGAAATTCATCAAACGACGCCAGCCAAGCGGACAGATGGGCACCGTAGCGGTCGAACGTAGAGCTGAAGAAGCCGAAGCAGCTGGATAATTAGGCATAACACGTCGGCACGACATCAACGCTGCGCCCATTTGAACCGCAGCGTTGCGGCCGGCTAGTCTAGGCAGTAATCGAAATCATCAGAACGGGCCGAACTTTGCCGCGCCATGGCAGTGCCGTCTCGATTGAGCAATAGCAACCGCGCCGAGTGCCGCTTTCGACAGGGCGCGATGCTTCTCCTATCTGAACAGTAACGACGCTAACATTAAGCAGACCTACTGATTTCAGTCTTGCTCAATCTCCTGCGTCTGAATCGCCCCGGGTTTCGTAGAGGCCTCAACTCTTGAGAAGATGAGGCCATGAGAAAGACTACTACCTACTCCCCTGAAGTCCGTGAACGTGCTGTGCGCATGGTTCTGGAACACCTGAACGACTATCCGTCCGAGTGGGCAGCCATTGAGGCCATCGCTCCGAAGATTGGCTGTGCCGCGCAAACCC
>NZ_JAHVDX010000002.1:0-1038514 GCF_051486945.1 Stutzerimonas chloritidismutans
ATCGGCATGATCACTCCGCCGGTGGGCATGAACGTCTACGTGATCAGCAGCATGGCCCGCGACGTGAGCCTGCGCGACGCCTTCCGCGGCGTGGTGCCCTTCCTGATCTCCGACGTGGTGCGCGTGGTGATCCTGGTGCTCTTCCCGTCCATCACGCTGTGCCTGGTGCGCTGGCTGAATTGATTACCGCACCCGCGGCTGCAACACGCCCGGCCTCGGCACCGTACCGCCGGCCGGGCACCTTCGACACCTTCACCAACAAAAAAGGAACAACAACAATGAAGCGTCCAACCCTCCAGCAACTGACCGCCCCGAGCCTGCTCGCCCTTGCCGTTGCCGCCGGCAGCGCGCCGCTGGCCCACGCCGAAGGCTTCGTCGACGGCACCAAGGCAAGCGTCACCGCGCGCAACTTCTACATCGGCCGTGAGTTCCGCGACGACGCGATCGACGACCGCTCCAAGGCCGAAGAGTGGACCCAGAGCTTCATCCTCAACGTCCAGTCCGGTTACACCCCGGGCCCGGTCGGCTTCGGTGTCGACGTGCTGGCGGGGCTTTCCGTCAAGCTCGACGGCGGCCGCGGCACCCGTGGTACCGGACTATTGCCAGTTCACGACGGCAACCGCCCGGCCGATGACTACGGCCGCTTCGGGGTCGCTGCCAAGGCCAAGTTCTCCAACACCGAGCTGAAGGTTGGCGAGATGATGCCGGTGCTGCCAATCCTGCGCTCGGACGACGGCCGCTCGCTGCCGCAGACGTTCCAGGGCGGCATGGTCACCTCCAAGGAGCTCGACGGCCTAACCCTCTACGGTGGCCAGTTCCGCCAGAACAGCCCGCGTGACGACGCCAGCATGGAAGACATGTCCCTGAACGGCGTTTCCAGCGCGACCTCCGACCGCTTCAACTTCCTTGGTGGCGAATACGCCTTCAACGACAAGCGCACCACCGTCGGCCTCTGGACTGCCGAACTAAAGGATGTCTACGAGCAGCAGTACGTGCAGCTACTGCACACCCAGCCGCTGGGCGACAACCTGGCCCTGACCGCCAACCTCGGCTACTTCCAGGGCGAGGACGACGGCAGCGCCCGCGCTGGCGAGCTGGACAACAAGACCTACTCCGGCCTGTTCGGCCTCAAGGCCGGCGGCAACACCTTTTACGTCGGCTTGCAGAAAGTCAGCGGCGATACTGGCTGGATGCGCGTCAACGGCACCAGCGGCGGCTCGCTGGCCAACGACAGTTTCAACAACAGCTACGACAACGCTGACGAGCGCTCCTGGCAGCTGCGCCACGACTACAACTTCGCCGCCGTCGGCATCCCCGGCCTGACCCTGATGAACCGCTACATCAGCGGTGACAACATCCGCACTGCAACCACAGACGATGGCGAAGAGTGGGGCCGCGAGACCGAACTGGCGTACACCATCCAGAACGGCCCGGCGAAGAACCTGAATATCAAGTGGCGTAACTCTAGCTTCCGCTCCGAGGTCAATACCCGCGACCTGGACGAAAACCGCCTGATCTTCAACTACCCGTTGTCGATCCTGTAAAACCGCGTCACTGCTGCTCCCTTCATACGCGCCCTCTCCTGCGCGTGATGCTCTTTTGGCCCGTCGATGACGGGCCTTTTTTATTCGAACGTCAACTTGAGGCCGGCGTAGAGCGTCCGGCCCGGGGCGGGTTCGTAGTAGCGACCGAAGTTGTCGTTGATGCGCAGGTTGTCGTAGTAATCGCGGTCGAAAAGATTGTCGATGCCGACGTACGGCTCCCAACGCTGGCCAGCGGCGTTCAGCCGCCAGCCGACTCGCGCATTGGCAACGGCATACCCAGCAACGCTGTTGTCATTGGCGTTGTCGGCATATTGCTGGTCGTGCGCGCTCAGGTTCAGCCGCGCGAACCAGGCCTCGCGGTCATATCCCACTTCAGCGAACAGGCTCTGGCGAGGGATGCCAGGGATACGGTTGCCACCAAAATTCTCGAACTGATCGAAGCGATAGTCGTTGTAGCTCCACGCGCCGGTCAGTTGCCAATACCGACCGAACAGCCATTGCGCGCTCAGCTCCACGCCATCGCGGCTGCTACGGCCGGCATTGGTATAGAAGGTGCGCCCGTCCACGACCGGCACCAGCTCATCCTCGATGCGCATGCTGTAAAGCACCGCCTCGTAGCGCAGCCCCGGCCATTCGCCCTTGAGGCCGATCTCCCGATTGGTCGCCTGTGCCGGTCCGAGGGATGGATTGAATCCGCCACCGGCCGGGTTGGCCAGCTCGTTGATGGTCGGTGTCTCGAACGAGGTGGCGTAACGCCCGTAAAGTACATGGTGCTCATCCAGTTGCCGGCTCAGGCCGAGGCTGTAGTTCCAATCATCCAAGGTGCGCCCGCCGGACTCGTCGGCATCGCCGTCACCGACGAAGCGGTCCTTGACCTCCAGGCGCACGCTGTCATAACGCAGCCCGGTGGTCAGCAGCCAGCCATAGCCGAACGACAGCTGGTTCTCGGCGAATACACCGCGGCTGTCTGCCGCTTCACGCTGGCGTTGCGTCAGGGCACCAGTGATGCCGCCTGGGAGGTTGTCATGCCGGCTGCGCTCGTCGCGCTGGCTTTCCAGGTCAAGGCCGACCGTCAGCGCATTCGGCAAGCCCGCCCATTCGCGGCGGAAGGTGTGCTGGGCGCCAATGCCCGCGAACCAGCGGTCATAGCTGGTCTGCCCGTTGGCTTGCAGCGGCAAGCTGTTGCCAAACTCGCGACGCCCGTAATAGCTGCGCAGCTGATAGGTGTCGTCCCCTGCGGCCTGGCCATCCCAGACGAGCGACAGGCGTTGCTGGCGAATCCACTCGTCCGAGTCGTATTGCAAGCTCTGCGGCCGCGCCTGGGAGCGGTCGTCACGAACCTGGGCCAGGGTCAACGCGCCCGGGTCTTCGGCGCGGTTATCGAGCGCGTGAAGGGTTGCGGACAACGTTCCGTGCTCACCGAGCCAGCGAACCTTGCCGGTCAGGTTGTTGGTTTCCGCCACGCCTTGTGGACGATAGCCCTCGAGCCGCGTACTGCTTACGGCCAGCAGCCCACCCAGCGCGCCAGCCGTGCCGCTGGTCTCGGCCCGAGCCCGCCGATAACCCAACTCGCCACCGGTGAGTTCCAATTGGGTGCGCGGCGTCGCGCTCGGCTGGCGGGTTTCAATGGACAGCACACCGCCCGCGGCGTTGCCGTGAATGGTCGACGCCGGTCCGCGGATGACTTCCACGCGCTCGATCAGCGAGGCGTCCAAACCGTCCATTTCGGTTTGCCCGTCGGGCATGGTCAGCGGCACGCCGTCCACCAGCACGCGCACCCCCCGCACACCGAAGCTCGAACGCGCGCCGAAGCCGCGGATCGACAGCCGCATGCCCTGCGCCAGGTTGTAGCGGCTCTGGGAAACGGTGCCGGGGATCGGCGCGAGGAAACTGTCCAGGCTCAGCAGTTGTTCGCCGGGCTGGTCCTCGACCGCCCTGGCGCTGACGGCCATAGGCAGCGTAAGCCAGTCGCTCTCGCTGCGCGGCGAGGTCACCAGCAGCGGATCGAGCACCAGCGCATCGCTGGTTTGCGCGGCAGCGGAGCCGGAGGCGATGGCAATCGCTCCGATGAGTGTCCTCTTGAGCATCGACGTTTCCTTAATCTGCAGGCGATAGACGCCCGTTCTTGTTGTTGCCGCGGCACGATGAGATCGCCCGGGTACTGCACCCTACCGCCCAGCCAGCGCCCGCGCCAGGCCTCGAACGTCGCAGCGGCACGGGGCCATCGTCGGGCTATAGGTCTCGCCCTAGAGCATTCGCGGCAATGGCGACCGCTCTCGCCGTCGAGGACATAAACGGTAACTGGCTGCGGCAATGCTGCAATTGACAGGACACCGGCAGAAACCTAGCGTTCGCTGACGTTTTGAATGCTGAACGGAGGCAATCATGAATATCCAGGTTCGACCGCTTTCACCCCGCGAAGGAAGCGTATGGGAGGTATGCATGGGTCAGCGGAAGGTGACGTTCCGCAGCGAATCCGAAGCCCGCGCCTTCGTCCAGACGCTTGAGGCCCGGCTGGCGGCGCCGCATGTACTTCCGGAAGCCGAGCGGCGCCAAGCCTGACACCCCACCCGATTGACTGCGCCGTGCCTGCTCAAGGACACGGCGCTCGTCGTTGCATCGCGGCAATGCCGAGCGTTTCCGCCATTGCACCAACGGCCAATGGAAACCGCTGCAAGTTAAGGGTTGGATAGCCATCCCTTTTCCACGTGAGTTTCCCTCATGAATCTCTACCAGATCGCGCTCTGCGCCCTGCTCAGCCTGGGCATGATCGGCACCGGCGCCCTGCTCGATTACCGCAACCTCGAACGCGACCGCGCCGCACGCACTACCGATTATTCGAACGCAGCAACGCTGCTCACTGGCCGTATCCGGCCGCGTGCGGACGACAAGAACGAGACGCCGTCCGCCTAGGTTCGCGGCGCACGCCGGGCGGCAAGCTGCTGCCCGACGCTCATCCTCGGCGTAGCGGCGGCGTACGCGGCGGCACCTGTCGCTTGTTGCCAGTCGCCTCGTAAGCCGCAGCCAGCCTCAGCAACGCGGTGTCGTCATAGGCGCGACCGGCGAACGTCAGGCCGACCGGCATGCCGATATCCGCCATGATCCCCATCGGCACGGTAACGGTCGGTACGCCCAGATGCCTGATCGCCAGGTTGCCGTTGGCAACCCAGACGCCGTTACTCCAGGCGATGTCCGCCGATTCGGGGTTAACGTCAGCGTCGGCCGGTGCCACGTCCGCTACGGTCGGGAAGATCACCGCATCGAGCCCGAGCCGAACCATCCAGTCCTCAAGGTCGATCCGGCGCGTCTGCTCAAGGCCACGCAGGCCGTCCGGCAGCGTCTCGATCTGATCCCACGGCGTGATGCCGCGCTCAGCCATGCGCACGTATTCATCCATGCCAGCGGCCAAATCGCCTTCACGGTTCGGCAATGTGCCTGGGTCGTGCGGGAAGATCTGTGGGCCGTCGACATCCACCAGGCGGTTCAGCGCCGGGTCGCCATTGGCCTGCAGAAAATCGTCGAACGCCCAGGCGGTGAGGTCCCAGAGTTCGTGGTGGAGAAAGTCCTTAGAAACCAACCCGCGATTGAACACCGTCGGCGCGCCGGGACGGTCCCCTTCGCAATTGGAGACCAGCGGAAAATCCACCTCGACCACCTCGGCACCGGCGGCTTCAAGCGTATGGCGGGCCGCTTCCCATAACGCGATCACCGATGGCCGCGTATGGATGCGCTGCCCGGTCGGCCCGCCGATGCCGGGATTCTCGCTGGTGCCCGCCTCGGGATCGGCATTGATGTACATCCTCGGTACGCCGAAGCGCTTACCGGCCAGCGCGTCGGTCCCCGACAGTAATTCGTGATAGGACGCCGGCCGTACCGAGGCCACACTCGGCAAGGGCACCCACGGCTGCATGCGCCACAGGTCGCCCCGGGTGTCAGGGTCTTCCGCGACGATGATGTCGAGCACGTCGAGCAGGTCGGACATGGTCCGCGTGAAGGGCACGACCACGTCCATGGTCGGTGTGAGCGGCCAGTTGCCCCGCACGGAAATCACGCCGCGCGAGGGGGTGTAGGCACAAAGGCCACTGTTAGAGGCCGGGCCCCGGCCGCTCGACCAGGTTTCTTCAGCCAGGCCGAACGCCGCGAAGCTGGCAGCGGTTGCCGTACCGGCACCATTGGACGAACCCGACGCGAAGGGCGCCGGCAGGTACTCACCGTTATAGGGGCTCTCGGCGCGACCGTAGACGCCCCGCTGCATACCGCCATTGGCCATCGGCGGCATGTTGGTCTTACCCAGGCAAATCGCGCCTGCCCCGCGCAGACGCTCGATGGTGAAGGCGTCGCGGTAGGCGACGAGCTTGGCGAAGGCCGGGCTACCGGACGCCGCCGTCAGGCCCTTGACGAGATAGCTGTCTTTGGCGGTGTAGGGGATGCCGTCGAGCGGGCTCAGGGTTTCGCCGCGGGCGCGACGGGCGTCCGAAGCGCGCGCCTCTTCCAGTGCCTCCGGGTTACGCACCACCACGGCGTTGAGTGCCGTAGCGGTGTCCGGACCGTCGTAGGCCTCGATCCGCGCGAGGTAGGCCTGAACCAGTTCGACCGCTGTGACCCGCCCTTCGTCGAGTGCTTTACGCAGGTCGGCGATAGACGCTTCGGTGACTTCGATCGGTGTATTCATTCGGCCCTCTCTGGTTCTGGAAACGGTGCGCACAATATAGCGATATCCGCCCGGGCCGCCGAGAGGCCAGGGTTATGCGACACGATCTCAGTTGATAATAAATCGCAATAACTCTAGGATGCGCGCCCCTTCCGTTTCCAAGGATCGTACGATGCGGCGCCTTCTGTTCCCGATGCTCGCGGTTCCCACCCTGCTCTGCCAAACCACGGCCCTGGCCGACGAAGCGCAACAAAGCCCGCTGGCGCTCGATGAAATGGAAGTGACCGCATCGGCCGAACGCGCCGACGGCCCGGTCGACGGTTATCGTGCAACCCGCTCCGCCAGCGCCACACGTACCGATACCCCCATCCACGAAACGCCGCAATCGATCAGCGTCGTACCCGCGCAGGTCGTGCAGGACATCAGCGCGACCCGCCTGGAAGATGCGCTGGACTATGCCGGAGGTGTCGAGCGCGGCAACAACTTCGGCGGCCAGGGCCTGACCGAATTTCTCGTGCGCGGCTTCAGCACCCAGGAGTTCTACCGCAACGGCTTCGCGGTCAACCGCGGCTACCCGAACATGCCCGACGCCAGCACGCTGGAGCGCATCGAAGTACTGCGCGGGCCGGCATCGATGCTCTACGGTCGCGGCGACCCGGGCGGCACCTTCAACATCATCAGCAAACAACCTCAGGCACAGCAGCGTACGGTGCTTGGCAGCCAGGTCGACACCGAGGGCCTGCGCCGCGGCACGCTCGATACCACCGGTGCGCTCGACGAGAGCGCCGACTTCACCTATCGCCTGAATGTGGTGGCCGAGGGTGCCGACAGCTTCCGCGACCATGTCGAAAGCGAACGCTACAACGTCGCACCGGTGCTGCGCTGGCAGCTCAGTGACGACACCGCCGTGATCCTTGAAGGTGACTACCTGCACAACCGCCACCCGATGGACCGCGGCGTCACCCGCTACGCCACCCAGGCCGGCCAGTTGCCGCGCGATCGTTTTCTCGGCGAGGAAAGCGCCGGCAAGCTAACCAACCAGAACGCCACCACCCAACTGCGCGTCGAGCACCAGCTCAATGCCGACTGGGCGCTACGTGGCGGCGTGCAGTACCTCGACGGCAGCATCGACGGCGGTGCGGTGGAGAACAACGGCATCGCTGCCGACGGCCGTACCATTGGCCGGAACTACAGCGAGCGCTGGCTGAACTGGAACGACTTCATGGCCCAGACCAACCTCGAGGGCCATTTCGCGACCGCCGGGCTGGAGCACACCCTTTTGCTCGGGCTGGAATTCGACGACTTCAACTACAACTCGCTGATCCGTCGCTCCAGCGGCGCGGCGGACGCCTTCCCGATCGACCTTTACTCGCCAGTCTACGGCCAGGCGCTGCCCGCGCTGACCCGCACTACGACCCACGACGCAGAAGACCTCAAGACTTATGCCTTTTACCTGCAAGACCAGATCGCTCTGACCGAGCGCCTCAGTGCACAGCTCGGCGCTCGCCTTGAGCGCTTCGAGCAGCGCTACGTGAACAAGCTTTCCAGTACCGGCAGCTGGGACCAGTCGCACAATGCCGTTTCGCCGCGTTTCGGATTGATCTACGACCTGACAGACGAACTGGCCGTGTACGCCAACACTTCGCGCTCGTTCAAACCCAACCGCGGCGCGGACCGCTCCAGCCAGGCGTTCGATCCCGAAAAGGGCATCGCGCATGAGGCCGGGATCAAATACGAACTGCCGGACCACAACCTGAGCGTGACGGCGGCCCTCTTCCACATCACCAAGGAAAACGTGCTGACCACCGATCCGCAGGACAGCAACTACCAGGTCGCAGCCGGCGAGGTGCGCAGCCGCGGCTTCGACATCAGCGTCGCCGGCAACATAACGCCCGAATGGAGGGTAATCGGCGGCTATGCCTATGTCGATGCGGAAGTGACCGACAGCTCGACCACGACCATGCCCGTCGGCACCCGGCTGGCCAACGTGCCACGCCACAGCCTGAGCCTGCTCGACACCTACGAGTTTGCCGAAGGCACGCTAGCCGGGCTCGGATTGGGTGTTGGTATGAAATACGTCGGTGACCGCCGCGGCAGCACATCGAACACCGCCTTCGACATGGGCGCCTACACCACCGTCGATTTGCTCGCCTACTACCCGCTCACCGAGCGCGTGCGCCTCAACCTGAACCTCAACAACCTGTTCGACGAGGAATACGACGAGCGCGCCTGGGGCAACATCTGGGCCTACCCCGGCGCCCCGCGCACCTTGCAGGCCGGCGTTTCGATAAGCCTCTAGCCGCCAGGCGCTCAAGGAGCGCCCGAAACATCGTGTTAACGCCTCGGCCCGCGGATGGGCCAGCACATCGCCGCCCATCCGCGCGTCAGTCAGTTCCTCCCGCCACGGACCAGTCGTACGCCCAGCGCGGCGATGGCTGCCAAAGTCGCCAGCCCCACCACGCCCATCCAACTCCACTGCGCGAAGGCGATACTGCCGAGCCCGGCGCCTGCCGCCATGCCGATGAACACGCCGGTGAACAGCAGTGCATTCAAACGGCTGCGTGCGGCTGGTTCGATGCCGTAGACAATGGTCTGGTGGGCCACCAGTGTCGCCTGGATACCGAAATCGAACCCGATTGCAGCGACCACGATCAGGCCCAGCTGCCACTGTGGCGGAACAGCGACTGCCAACCCCAACATGGCAAAGCAGGCCGCAGTCAGCCCAGCACCTAAGCGGGTCACGCGCTCCGGCCCGCTGCGGTCGGCCAACCGTCCCGCCAGAGGCGCCGCCAGCGCACCTGCCGCTCCGGCCAGGCCGAATGCACCGGCGGCGGCGCTGCCCAGCCCGAAGCTTGAATGCAGCATCATCGCCAAGGTAGACCAGAACGCACTGAAGCCGACTGACAACAGCCCTTGTGAAAAGGCCGCACGACGCAGGGCTGGATAGCGCGACCAGAGCTTCAGCATCGAACCGAGCAGATCGCCGTAGGACAAAGCGGTCGTGGGAGCGAAGCGCGGCAAGCCGCGCCAGGCGCCAAGCCCGATCAATGCGATCGAAACGGCAGCCATCCCGTATACCGCTCGCCAGCCGAACTGGTCCGCGATCAGCCCACTCATCACGCGGGACAACAGGATCCCGAGCAGCAAGCCGGTCATCACCGTGCCGACGATCTTTCCGCGGTGCGCCTCGGGGGCTACCGTCGCTGCGGCCGGCACGATGTCCTGCGCCATGGTCGCGGTCAGACCGATCGCCAGGCTTGCCACGAGCAAGGTGGCGATGCCCGGGGCGAAGCTACTGATACACAGCGCCACAATCAGCATCAGGGACTTGGCCAGGATGATCCGGCGCCGGTCGTAACGATCACCCAGCGGCGCGAGCAACAGGATGCCCAAGGCGTAACCCAGCTGCGTGAGCATCGGCACCATGCCGACGGCGCGCTCACCCGCCTGGATGTCCGCGCCCAGCACACCGAGTATGGGCTGGCTGTAGTACAGGGTCGCCACGCTGAGGCCGGCGCCCGTGGCAAGCAGAAGAACCAACCCCCGCGACGGAGCCGCTGAGCCTTGATCGAGCGAGGGGATAAGCTGAGCTGAAGTCATGACATAGATCCATTGGCGTTGAAACGTGCCGCCATTCTCTTCGCGCATCACCAACCGCTGTAGTAGCCTCGTTTACACATCAGTTATGCGTGACACGTATGAAAGACCTCATCGTTACCGGGTTTGATCGCATCGAGCTGCTTCGGACCTTCGTCCGTATCGTCGATACCGGCAGCCTCTCCGCCGCCGCCTCGCAGATCGGCACCACCCAGCCAACCATCAGCCGACGACTGCAAACATTGGAGCGCTCGCTTGGCCTGCAGCTGCTCGCCCGTTCGACGCACCGGATGCAGCTCACCGGTGATGGTGAGCGCTGCTATGCCTACGCCGTGCAGCTGCTCGAACGCTGGGCGGAAATGGAAGCCGAGCTGCTCGGCGCACGCGACGATCCACGCGGCACCCTGCGCGTCCAGGCCCCGCATGCCTTCGGCCAGGACCAGCTGATTGCGCCGTTGGGCGACTATCTGCGCCGGTATCCCAAGGTCAACGTCGAATGGGTATTGCATGATCGCAGCCCGGATTTCAAAGCCGAAGGCATCGACTGCGCGATTCAGGTCGGTGTTATCGACGACCCGTCGGTGGTCGCCATTCGCCTCGGCGAAGTGCCACGGATCGTGGTCGCCGCGCCAGCCCTACTCGGCGACGCCCCATTACCGGACACGTCGGCTGAGTTGCAACGCCTGCCCTGGCTGGCGCTACGCACCTACTACACCGATCAGGTCGTGCTGACCTGCCAGGCGGACGGCCGAGAGCACCGCTTCGGTATCCAGCCACGCCTGAGCACCGACAGCCTTTATGCCCTGCGCAGCGCGGCACTGGCGGGGCTCGGTGCGTGCATCAGCTCCGCCTGGGTCGTCGCCCGAGACATTGAAGAAGGGCGTCTGGTGCAGTTGATCCCACAATGGCAGGCCGCGCCCTTGCCGGTCTACCTGATCCACCCCTACGCACGCAGTTACCCAGCCAAGCTGCGGCTGTTCGCCGAACTCATTCGGCAGCGCATGCCAAATCTCGTCGAATTGCGCGCGTCGGGGGACGCGAAAACCGATTGACGCCACCGAGAGGGCTTCAAGCCGCAGCCAACGCATGCGTGAGGCCTGCTGGTTCTGAGTTCGCTCGACAACGCGCCCGGCACACGACGCGAGAGAATCGAGCAAGGAGCACGGAGGATCCGGTTACAGCCAAGCCCCACCCAACAGGCAAGCTCGTCCCCACAGTTTCCGATTTGAAGGCTGTGAGGCATTTCCCGACGACTTCCAAAAGGAGCTCAGCATGTACACCTCGACCTCTACTCGCATCCGCTCATCCGGCCTGGCGACCGTGCTGGCATTCAGCACCGCGCTGCTGTCGAGCCCGACGAACGCCGACACCCAGGATGACCTGGAGACGCGCAACAAGCGAATCGTCACCGAAGCGTTCGACGCCTGGGCCGCGGGCGGGAACACGTTCTTCCGCGACATGCTCGCGCCGGATATGGTCTGGACAATCAAGGGTTCTGGCCCCAGCGCCGGTGAATACCGAGGCCTCGACAACTTCGTCGAGCAGGCCATTCGGCCATTCGCCTCGCGCCTGCAGACACCGGTCCGGCCCGTCAGCAAACAGGTCTGGGCCGATGGCGATCATGTCGTCATCCAGTGGGATGGCGCTGGCGTCGCGAAAGACGGCCAACCCTACTCCAACAGCTACGCCTGGATTTTCCAGATGCGCAACGGCAAGGCCACCGAGGTCACGGCGTACCTGGACCTTGCACCCTATGACGACGTCCTGCGGCGCATCCCGGCCCCGTAAAAGCAGCAACCACGCTGGCCCTGCAGACGACGTGTTGCCGATGCGCACCGATCTGGCGGGGCTTCTTCGCTTAGCGGATGTAGCTGCCGCCATTTACATCCAGCGTCGAGCCGTTGAGCGAGGCCTGTGAGTTGCGCAGCACGAAGGCCACCAGTTCGGCGACGTCGCCTGGCTCGGCCAACTCACCGATGGGGATTTCCGCCACGGCTGCCTGCTTGCCCTGCGTCGCGATGAAACGCTCGGCCATGTCCGTTCGCACCCAACCCGGTGCTATCGCCACGGCGACAATCCCGTCCTGCCCAAAGGAGCGTGCGATGGACCGCGTCAGATTGATCAGCGCGGCCTTGGTCGCACCGTATGGCAAGGCGTCCGCCGAATAACCACGCTGCCCGGCCCGGCTGGCCATGTTGACGATGCGCCCGCCACCGTTGCCCTGAAAATGACGGATCGCTTCGCGGCACAGGTCGGCCGCGGCAAAGAAATTGACCTGAAACTCGGTGCGCCAGGCACGCGTCCAGTCTTCCGGATCGGCCTCGATGGAGATTTCGGTGCGAATACCGGCGTTATTGACCAGTGCGTCGATGCGCCCAGCCAACTCGACTGCGCGCGCCCAGAGATCGAACGCCCCGGTGGGCGACGCCAGATCGCCCTGGACGACATAACCGCCGCCACCCGCAGCAGCCAGGGTTCGCTCGGCCGCCACCTGGTCACGGCCGTAATGCACGAGCACGCGTGCGCCTTCGGCGGCGAGCTGCTTGACGATTGCCGCGCCGATGCCGCCAGAGCCACCGGTCACCAGTACGGTCTTGCCTTCGAGCGGTTTGTCCATAGTGCGCATCCTCTTGCCCGTACACGAAAAGAGGGCCGATGGCCCTCCTCTCTGCGTTATCTGCGTTATCGATTAGCCGTTGCTCGGGAACGCGAACTGCGCCGCCTCGTGGCTCTCGCGCTTTGGCCAGCGCTGGGTGATGGCTTTGCGGCGGGTGTAGAAACGCACGCCGTCTGGCCCGTACGCATGCAGGTCGCCGAACAGTGAGCGCTTCCAGCCACCAAAGCTGTGGTAAGCCACCGGCACCGGTAGCGGGACGTTCACGCCGACCATGCCCACTTCGATCTCGTCGCAGAACAGCCGGGCCGATTCGCCGTCGCGGGTGAAGATGCACGTTCCGTTGCCGTATTCGTGGTCGTTGATCAGCTGCATGGCCCGTTCCAGGCTGTTGACGCGCACCACGCACAACACCGGGCCGAAGATCTCTTCCTTATATATGTCCATTTCGGGCGTGACCTGATCGAACAGCGTACCGCCGACAAAGTAACCGTCTTCGTACCCGCTGACGCGCAGCCCGCGGCCGTCGACCACCAGCCGCGCGCCCGCCGCCACGCCGCCATCGATGAAGCCCACCACCCGGTCACGCGCCGCGGCAGTGACGAGCGGCCCCATGTCCAGCCCACAGGCAGTGCCCGCACCGACCTTGAGCTGCTGGATTTGCGGTACCAGCTTGTCGATCAGCGCATCGGCAATCTGATCGCCTACACAGACGGCGACCGAGATCGCCATGCAGCGCTCACCGCACGAGCCATAAGCCGCGCCCATCAAGGCACTTACTGCGTTGTCCAAATCAGCGTCGGGCATCAGTACCGCATGGTTCTTGGCGCCGCCCAGTGCCTGGATGCGCTTGCCGCGCTTGGTGCCCTCGGCGTAGATGTACTCGGCAATCGGTGTGGAACCGACAA
Source organism: Stutzerimonas chloritidismutans (assembly GCF_051486945.1). Classification (GTDB taxonomy): domain Bacteria; phylum Pseudomonadota; class Gammaproteobacteria; order Pseudomonadales; family Pseudomonadaceae; genus Stutzerimonas; species Stutzerimonas chloritidismutans_B. The sequence continues at coordinate 13,315 of NZ_JAHVDX010000002.1, forward strand.
AGCTCAGCGCCTTGACCTCCGGCGCCTCGATCAGCGCGTCGACGGCCGTCTTGTCGCCGTGTACGACATTCAAGACGCCCTTGGGCAGGCCGGCCTGATGCAGCAACTCGGCGATGAACAATGTCGAACTCGGGTCGCGCTCAGACGGCTTGAGGATGAAGCAGTTGCCGCAGGCGATCGCCAGCGGGTACATCCACAACGGCACCATCGCCGGGAAGTTGAAAGGCGTGATGCCCGCGACGACGCCGACCGGATGCAGATCGCTCCAGGCATCGATGTTCGGCCCGACGTTGCGGTTGTATTCGCCCTTGAGCAGCTCGGGCACGCCACAGGCGTACTCGACGTTTTCGATGCCGCGCTTGAGTTCGCCCGCCGCATCCTCGACGGTCTTGCCGTGCTCGGTACTGATCAATTGGGCGATATGCTGCTCGTTCTCTTCGAGCAGTTGCTTGAAACGAAACATCACCTGGGCGCGCTTGGCCGGCGGCGTGTTGCGCCAGGCCGGGAACGCCGCCTTGGCTGAATCGATGGCCTGCTGCACCGTGGCACGGTCAGCCAATGCAACCTGGGCCACGGCCGTTCCAAGGGCTGGATTGAATACGTCAGCGGTGCGCTCAGCGTTGGCGACGCGCTCGCCGTGAATCAGATGCGGTACGAGTGTCATGGGTGTTCCTCGATCAATAGCCGGGATGCATTGTTAATGGGCGGAGCTGTCAATTGACGCCTTGCAAAGCCTGACCAACCGCATCGAATACACGGTCAAGATCCTCAGGCTTGGCGTTGAAGGTCGGCCCGAACTGCAGAGTGTCCCCGCCGAAACGCACATAGAAGCCAGCCTTCCACAAGGCCATGCCGGCCTCGAATGGGCGGACGATGGCGTCGCCGTCGCGCGGAGCGATCTGCAGCGCGCCGGCCAAGCCGCAGTTGCGGATATCGACGACGTGCTTGGCGCCCTTCAACCCGTGCAGCGCCTGTTCGAATTTCGGCGCAAGGGCCGCCGACTGCTCGAGCAGCTGCTCGCGCTGCAACAGGTCGAGGGTCGCCAGGCCTGCTGCACAGGCAACCGGGTGCGCTGAATAGGTGTAGCCGTGGGTGAATTCCACCGCATGCTCCGGGCTGCCCTGGTGCATGAAGGTGTCGTAGATCTCGCGGCTGGCGACGACCGCGCCCATGGGAATGGCGCCGTTGGTGATCTGCTTGGCGACATTCATCAGGTCCGGCGTCACGCCGAAGTATTCAGCGCCCGTCCAGGTACCCAAACGGCCGAACGCGGTGATGACTTCATCGAAGATCAGCAGGATGTTGTGCTGCGTGCAAATCTCCCGCAGGCGCTGCAGGTAGCCTTGCGGCGGCACGATGACGCCGGCCGAGCCGGACATGGGCTCGACGATCACCGCAGCAATGTTCGAGGCATCGTGCAGCTCGATCAGCTTGAGCAACTCGTTGGCCAGCTCTACCCCACCCGTTTCGGCGGCACCCTTGGTAAAGGCCAGGCCCGGCTGCAGTGTGTGCGGCAGATGATCGACATCCATGAGCTGACCGAACATCTTGCGGTTACCACCAATGCCGCCGAGGCTGGTGCCGGCGACGTTCACGCCGTGATACCCACGCGCGCGGCCGATCAGCTTGGTTTTCTGCGGCTGCCCTTTCAGACGCCAGTAGGCGCGCGCCATTTTGATCGCGGTATCGGCGCATTCGGAGCCCGAGCCGGTGAAGAACACGTGGTTCAGATCACCGGGCGTCAGCTCGGCGACCTTCTCTGCCAGCCGGAACGACAGCGGATGGCCGTACTGGAAGGCCGGCGCATAGTCCAGCGTGCCAAGTTGCTGCGCAACGGCTTGCTGGATTTCCTTGCGTGAATGGCCCGCGCCGCAGGTCCAGAGTCCAGACAGGCTGTCGTAGACCCGGCGACCCTGGTCATCGATCAGCCAGCTGCCTTCGGCAGCAACGATCAAACGTGGATCGCGCTGGAAGTTGCGGTTCGCCGAGAAAGGCATCCAATGTGCGTCCAGCTTTAGCTGGCTCTGAGCAGGCGAAGGGAACTGCAAAAGCTGATTCATGGCGTGAGACCTGTGGCTGGTTGACCTGCCTTGCAGCTTGTTCTCATGCGTTAGGTGAGTTAAATCTATATTTACTTCACTTCAGTTATGGATTTATTTACCTATGACGAAGAAAGCGCCGCTCAACCAAGTGGCCGATTTCGACCTGCGCCTGCTCCGGCTTTTCCGCACTGTCGCCGAGTGCGGCAGCTTCGCCGCTGCCGAAGGTGTACTGGGAATTAGCCGCTCGGCCATCAGCCTGCACATGGCCGATTTGGAAAAGCGCCTGGGCATGCGCCTGTGCCAACGCGGCCGAGCAGGCTTCGCATTGACGGACGAAGGCCGCGAGGTGCTGCGCGCCGGTGAAGCCGTGCTGGTGGCCATCGAGGGCTTTCGCAGCGAAGTGAACCAGATGCACCAGCAGCTGCGCGGCGACCTGAACATCGGCATCGTCAACAACCTGGTCACCCAGCCGAAGATGCGCATCACTCAGGCACTCAAGGCGGTGCGTGCGCAGGGCAGCGGCGTGCGCATCAACATCAGCATGAGTACGCCTGCGGAAATCGAGCGAGGCCTGCTCGACGGGCGCCTGCATGTCGGTGCCCTGCCGCTGGTGACGCCGCTTTCAGGGCTGGAATACACCCAGCTTTACGAAGAACGGTCGAATCTTTACTGCAGCCGCGAGCACCCACTGTTCGCCCGCGCCGCGGACCTGAAACCAGCCGAACTGGAACACGTCGACGCTGTGGTGCCGAGCTACCGCATGACCGCCGAGGCCATCGGCCTGCATCAGCAGCTCAACCTCAGCGCCTCGGCAACCGACCGCGAAGGCACCGCGTTCCTGATCCTTACCGGCAGCTACATCGGCTTTCTACCGGACCACTACGCCGAAAATTGGGTTTCCAAAGGACAGATGGTCGCGCTGCTGCCCGAACGCATGTTCTTCGAGGCGAAGCTGGCCTTGGCGACACGTCGCGGCCGTCGCCCTCATCTGATCCTCGAGCATTTCCTCGAAGCCTTGCAGCAGACGGCCTGAGCGGCTGACCAATCGGTCAGAACACGGCCATTACACCCCTGTTAGCCCAAGCACGCCCGGGAAAATTTTCACTGCGGCGTGTTGACACGCGTTTTTTTACGGGCCTACTCTGCATGCAGCACTGCACACAAGGCGCCAGCCAAACAGACGGTGCACGATCGGTTGCTTCGTACTTCTGCCTATAAAAACAACGCTATCGGTGAGGTCAGACATGGCTCGATTCATTTCCCGCAAGATCCGCAACGCCATTGCAGGTGCTGCTGCAATGGGCGCATTGCTAACCCAACTGCCTGCTCAGGCAAACGATGCAACGCTCTGGAAAGACATTCAAAAAGCCGGCGTGCTGCGCTGTGGCGCGGCGACAGCGGCGCCCTATGTCATGCGTGACGCCAGCTCAGCCGACTACAGCGGCTTCTTCGTCGACCTATGTCGCGACTTCGGTGAAAACGTGCTGAAGGTCAAGGTCCAGTTCGTCGACACCAACTGGGACAACCTCGTCGCCGGCCTGCAGAGCGGCAAGTGGGACCTGGCCATGGCGCTGAACCAGACGCCGGAGCGTGCCCTCGCAGTGGCGTTCTCGGACAAAGCCACTGACTACGAAATCTCACTGCTGGTGAACAAGGACAACCCCAAGTTCGAAGGCGCCGGCGAGAGCCTGCAGGACTACGACAAGGACGGCGTGACATTCGCGGTGATGTCCGGCACTGCGCAGGACAAGGCCATTACCGCAGCGGTAAAAAACGCCAAAGTCATGCGCCTGCCGGGCATGGACGAGACGCGCCTGGCGGTCATGTCGCGTCGTGCCGACGTGCTGGTCGACGCCAACGACACCAACCATCTCTTCGCCCTGGCTAACCCTCAATGGGCCAAGGAAGTCCTGCCCAATCCGGCGCTCGCCAAGCAGGGCGTTGCGTTCGGCTTGCGCCGCGACGTGTCCGCGGCCGACCTCCAGGTCTTGAACATCTATCTCTCCCAACGTCGAGCGACCGGCGAAATCGCCGCCCTGGTCGACAAGGCATCGCAGCAGCTCAACGCGGCTAACAAGCCCGCTCAGTGATCCGTTGACCCCGAGGGCTCCTGCAGCCCTCCAGGAGAACCCGAGAATGAAAGCTCCCTATCTGGTGGCCGCCCAGCCACAGCCCGTGCTCGCCCCTGAAACGGCTACCACCGAGCCGGCCGCGCCCGCCCCACAGGCCGTCGATATGACCGGCGATTTCATTCAGCTGCGCGACGTGTGCAAGGCCTACGGCGAGCAGCTGAAGGTCATGGATCACATGAACCTCGACATGCGCGCCGACGACCGACTGGTGATCATCGGCCCAAGCGGTAGCGGCAAGAGTTCGCTGCTGCGGGTGCTGATGGGGCTGGAAAGCATCCAGCAAGGGACGATCCATTTCCAGGGTCAGCCCTACATCCATGGCGAGTCGGTGCGCGGCAAATCGCTCGACGAAAAACTGCGCACCCAGATCGGGATGGTGTTTCAGCACTACACCCTGTTTCCGCATCTATCGATCCTCGGCAACTTGATCCTGGCACCTACCAAAGTGCACGGCACATCGAAGGCCGAGGCTACCGAACGGGCACGCGCGCTGCTCGCCCGCCTCGGGCTGGAAAACAAGCTCAACGCCTACCCGAGCCAGCTGTCCGGCGGGCAGAAGCAGCGCGTCGCCATCGCCCGCGCCTTGATGCTCGAGCCCAAACTGATGCTGTTCGATGAGGTCACCTCGGCGCTCGACCCTGAAATGGTCACCGAAGTGCAGAACGTGATGCTGCAACTGGCCGAGCAAAAGATGGCGATGATCATCGTCACCCACGACATGCATTTCGCCCGGCATATCGCGACCCGCGTGGTGTTCTGCGCCAACGGCAAGGTGGTCGAGCAAGGCCCGCCGGAGCAGATCTTCAAGCAGCCCCGCGAAGCGCGCACCCGCGAATTCCTCGAAAAAGTCATCCACCTGGATTGAGGAGGGTCAGTCATGGACTACCAATTCGACTTCCACTTCCTCAAGGGCAGTTTCGACGCGATCTGGGACGGCCTGATGGTCACGCTGCAGCTGGCCTTCGTCTCGAACGTGATCGGCCTCGTCCTTGGATTCGGCCTGTGCCTGCTCGCCATGAGTCGCTGGCCGTTCCTGCGCTGGCCCGCTCAGCTGTTCATCGAATTCTTTCGTTGCACACCGGCGCTGCTGCAGATCGTCTGGTTCTTCTATTGCGTGCCAATGCTGTTCAACGTGTTTCTCGACCCCGTCGCCATGGGGTTCCTGGCACTCGGACTCAACCTGACGGCGTTCAATGCCGAAGCCTATCGAGCCGGCGTACAGGCAGTACCGCGTGAACATCTGGACGCCAGCATCGCGCTCGGCCTAAAGCCCTGGCAACGGACGGTCTATGTGGTGCTGCCACAAGCCCTGCGCAGCGCGCTGCCGGTGCTCATGACGAACGGAATCGGCAGCCTGCAACAGAGCGCGCTGGTGGCCATCGTCGCCGTCTCGGACCTCATGTACGTCGGCAAGATGCTCGCCACCGAAGCCTATCGCCCCCTGGAAACCTACAGCCTGATCGCGTTGATCTACTTCGCCCTCTCGCTGCCCATCTCGCAGCTGGTGCAGTACTACGAGCGCCGCCAGGAAGCCGCGACCGCGCGCTGAGGAGTTGAACATGAATATCGAGATCGACTTCACAGCCGTGTTTTTCTTCTGGGACGTCTTGCTCAAGGGCCTGGCGTTGACGCTGGCCATCACGCTCAGCTGCGCATTGGCGGGCAGCCTGGCGGGCTTCCTCATCAGCTTGTTGCGCATATCGAAAAGCCGCCTGCTGAGCTGGCCGAGTTCGCTATACGTGGAGTTCTTTCGCGGCACACCGCTGCTGATTCAGCTGTTCTGGGTGTTCTTTTGCTTCCCGGTGGTGCTTGGCGTATCGATGTCGCCGTACGTCTCGGTGTTCATCGCGCTGACGCTGTACATGGCTGCAATCACCAGCGAGACCTTCCGCGGCGCGCTCAAGTCCATCGCCGCCGACCAGCACGACGCCTGCACTGCGCTCGGCCTGACGTCACGAGTCAAGGTGATCTACGTGATCTTCCCGCAGGCGCTGCTGCGCTCGGTGCCGCCGCTGCTCTCGAACGTGGTGAGCCTGTTCAAGGAAAGCGCGCTGATCTCCTCGGTGGGCGTCGCCGACCTGATGTTCGTCGGCCAGAACATTTCCAACAGCACCGCACGACCGGTCGAGTTTCTCTCCGCCGTGGCCGTCATCTACTTCCTCGTCGCGTTCCCACTCACCCGCCTGGTTGGCGTGGTCGAGGCCCGCATGCTCAAGCGCTACGCCTACTAACCCGTACGCATTACTGAAACAGGAGAACCACCATGCATCTCAAAGGCATCCTTCCCGCCCTGGTTACCCCGTTCGACGCCAACGGCGCCGTGGATCACGAAACGCTGGCGGCCATCGTCGAGCATCACCTGAATGCGGGCGTGAGCGGCTTCGTCCCGCTGGGCTCGACCGGTGAATACTACGCGCTGACGAACCCTGAACGCCGCCAGATCCTGGCTACCGTCAAGGAAGTGGTCGGCGACCGCGGCACCCTGATCGCCGGCGCGAACGGCTCCTGCACCCGCGAGGTGCTCGAGCAAATTCAGCAGACCGTCGATGCCGGCTACAACAACCTGCTGATCGCTCCGCCGTATTACGCACTGCCGTCGCAGGAAGAACTGCTCAGCCATTACCAGACCATCCTTGACACCTTCCCCGACATCAACGTGGTGCTCTACAACTACCCGATCCGTACCAACGTCGAGGTCGGCATGGGCGTGATCGAAGCATTGAAAGATCACCCGCGCGTCGTCGCCATCAAGGAGAGCAGCGGCAACCTGCTGCGTGCCATCGAGATCGGCGAGAACTACAAGGGCAAGATCGAACTGTCGTGCGGCTCGGACGACCAGGCGCTGGACTTCTTCATCTGGGGCGCAACCAGCTGGATCTGCGGACCGGCCAACATCTTTCCGGAGAAGGTGGTCGACTTCTATAACAAGTTCAGCGCTGGCGACCTGGCCGGGGCGCAGAACGTCATGCGCAACCTGTTCCCGATCATGGCCAACCTTGAAAGCGGCAAGTTCGTACAGAAGGTCAAATACGGTGCCGAACTGGCTGGCTTCAAGGCAGGCAATGCGCGCGCGCCCCTGCTGCCCCTGACCGATGACGAGAAGGCCGAATTCCGCAAGGTCTTCGAAGCCTCGCAACGCTGATGCAACTCCGGGCCCGACGAGGGCCCCTTGATTCAACGACCGGGGCGCCGGCCCCCTACCCTATCTGTCGTATCGAGAGCGCGTGTCATGAATGATTCGCAGGCGGAACACAAAGAAAAGGCCATCGTCATCGGGGGTGGGATTGTCGGCGTCTGCTGCGCCCTCTACCTGCAGCGCGACGGTTATGCCGTCACCCTGATCGACCCCGCGGCGCCGGGCAACAGCACGGCCAAATGGAGTTGCGGGCAGATGGCCGTGAGCGAAGTCATCCCGCTGTCCAAGCCCGGCATTCTGAAAAAGATCCCCGGCTGGCTGCTGGACCAGAAAGGCCCGCTGGCTCTGCGCCCTGCCGCGCTACCCGGCATCTTTCCCTGGTTTCTGCGCTTTCTCGCCTGCGCCCGGCATTCGAAAATCGTCGAGATTGCCGAGGCCATTACCACCCTGACCAGCCGCGTCTATGACGATTACGCCCCGCTGCTCGACGCCTGCGCGGACAAGGCGTTGCTCGGTACACGGCCGATCATCGAGGTATTCGACTCGCCCAATGGGCTGGCCCACGAGCGCCCGCACCTGGAACTGCGCAAGCAGCTGGGCTTCAAGTCCGAAGAGCTCGATGCCGCGGCCATCGCCGACCTCGAGCCGGCGCTGGCAGGGAAGTTCAAGCACGGCCTGCTGTTCCCGGACTGGCGCAACGTCAGCGATACCGAAGGCTTCATCGCGGCGCTGACCGAGAGTTTCACCAACCAGGGCGGCGTCAGGGTGCTCGGCGAAGTGAAGCAGTTGGTCGAGCTGGACGACATCGTAACCGGCGTCACCCTCACCAACGGCGATCGCTTCCCAGCAAGCAAGGTCGTGATCGCGGCGGGTGCCGGCTCGCGGCAGTTCTTCAACCAACTGGGCGTGAGCATCCCGCTGGCCGGCATCGCCGGCTATCAGGCCGTGCTGCCCGAGCCGGGCGTGGAGATTCGCCATTCGGTGATCTACGCCGACGGCGGCTTTTGCTTCGCGCCCATGACGCGCGGGTTGCAGATCGGCGGCACTATCGAATTTGCCGGACCGAACGCTGAGCCCAACTTCAAGCGCGCCGAAATCATTCTGGAAAAGGCGCAGCGGATTCTGCCCCAGCTGCAGACCCGCAATCTGGAATATGGCGTCGGTTATCGCCCTTTCCTGCCCGACACCAAACCCATCATCGACCGCAGCGAGCGGCTGACCAACGTCTTCATGGCCTTCGGCCACGGCCAGCTGGGCCTCACGCTCGGCGCCACCACGGGCCGCCTGATCGCCGACCTGGTAGCCGGCCGCACGCCAGCCCAGGACCTCACCCCGTTTAAAGCCGATCGCTTCGCGCTTATTGGAGGACACGCATGACCGACTACACACGCCTGTACATCGACGGCCATTGGGTCGCCCCGGCCGAGGGCGGCACCTTCGAGACGGTCGATCCGAGTACCGAAACCGTGATCACCCAGGTTGCGGCCGCCACCGCGCAGGACATCGACCGCGCCGTGAAGGCTGCGCGCAAGGCGTTCGACGAAGGCCCGTGGCCGCAGATGACCGGTGCGGAGCGGGCCGCCGTGTTGCGCCGGATCGCCGAAGGCATCCGCACGCGGCAACAGCAACTGGCCGAACTGGAAGTGCGCGACAATGGCAAGCCGCTGCCTGAGGCGCTGTGGGATATCGGCGATACGGCGGGCTGCTTCGACTTTTATGCGGACCTGGCTGAAGAGCTGGACGAGCAGCGCGAGAAACCCGTGGCCCTGGCCGATGACCGCTTCAGCTCGGTCGCACGCAAGGAGCCGATCGGCGTCGCCGGCGCCATCATTCCGTGGAATTTCCCGATGCTGATGGCCTCGTGGAAGGTGGCGCCCGCGCTCGCTGCCGGCTGCACCATGGTGCTAAAACCCTCGGAACTGACGCCGCTAACTGCGCTGGAACTGGCCCGCATCGCCGACGAAGCCGGGCTACCGGCCGGCGTGCTCAACGTCGTGCCCGGCCTCGGTCCAGATGCCGGCGCGCCGCTCAGCGAACACCCCGGCATCGACAAGCTGGCGTTCACCGGCAGCGTGCCGACCGGCAGCCGCATCATGCAGGCCGCGGCGCGCGACATCAAAAACATCAGCCTCGAACTCGGCGGCAAGTCGCCCTTCATTGTGTTCGACGATAGCGATATCGAGGCCGCCGTCGAATGGATCATGTTCGGCATCTTCTGGAACCAGGGCGAGGTCTGCTCGGCCACCTCGCGCGTGCTCGTGCAGCGAGACCTCTATGAGCCGTTGCTCAAACGCCTCGCCGACGAAACCGCGAAGGTCAAGATCGGCAACGGCATGGAAGATGGCGTGTTGCTAGGCCCCATCGTCAACCGCGCCCAGTACGACAAGATCCTCGAAGCCATTGCCCGAGGCCGTGAAGAAGGCGCGAAGTTGCTTGCCGGCGGCGGTCGCCCCGCCGGCCTGGATAAAGGCTTCTACCTGCAGCCGACCATCTTCGCCGATGTGCCGGAAGGCAGCTGGATCTGGCAGGAAGAAATCTTCGGCCCCGTCGTTTGCGTGCGCCCCTTCGACAACGAAGCCGAGGCCCTGCGCTCGGCCAACGACTCGCGATTCGGCCTCGCTGCAGCGGTCATGTCCGCCGACCTGGCACGCTGCGAACGCGTTGCCCGCAAGCTGCGCGCCGGGATCGTCTGGATCAACTGCTCGCAACCGACCTTCACCGAAGCGCCCTGGGGCGGCTACAAGCAAAGCGGCATCGGCCGCGAGCTCGGTGAGTGGGGCCTGAACAATTATCTGGAAACCAAGCAGATCACCCGCTACGACAGTGACCAGCCCTGGGGCTGGTACATCAAGTGAGATAGCCGCCATGCGCTGGAAGAAAACCCTGCAACTCGTGGACGTGCATTGCGAAGGCGAAATCGGCAAGGTCATCACCGGGGGCGTCATCGACGTCCCCGGAAGTACCATGCTGGAGAAGATGAACTACATCAACGAGGTGGACGACAGCCTCAGACGCCTAGTAACGCTCGAACCGCGCGGCTGCCTGCAGATGTCGGTGAACCTGTTGCTGCCACCGACGCGCCCGGAAGCGCAGGCCGGATTCATCGTCCTGCAGTCGGACAAGGCGCACCCCATGTCCGGTAGCAATTGCATCTGCGTGGTCACCGCTTTGCTGGAACTCGGCATGGTCCCGATGCAGGAGCCCGAGTCGGTCGTGGTACTCGATACCCCGGCCGGATTGGTCACCGCCAAGGCGCGTTGCGAAGACGGACGCTGCCTGAGCGTATCGCTGGACATGGTGCCGGCGTTCGTCGAAACGCTGGATGTCGACATCGAGACCGAGCCGTTCGGGCGTATCAAAGCCGATATCGCTTTCGGTGGCGTGTATTACGCGCTGGTGGACGTCGATCAGGTGGGCCTCTCAATCGCACCCGAGCACGCCCGCGAGTTGGCGAGCGCCGGTGTGGCGCTGAAGGAAGTGATCAACCGACACGTCCGAGTCCAGCACCCTTTGTTCGAATCGATCAACGAAGTCGCCTACGTGATGTTCCGCAATCGCATCGACGACAAGACCTACCAGACCTGCACCACGCTGCCTCCCGGTCGGGTCGATCGTTCGCCCTGCGGCACGGGCAGCTCGGCCAACCTGGCTACGCTCGATGCGCGCGGCCTCGTGGAGGTTGGCGACCGGTTGCTGTCGCGCTCGACCATAGGCGGCGAGTTCAACGTCGACCTGCTCGGGCGGACCGAAGTTGGCGGCCGCGCCGCGGTATTGCCGCGCGTGACCGGGCGGGCCTGGGTCTACGGCATTCAACAGCTGGGCGTCGACCCGGATGACCCCTTAGCCGCCGGCTTCATGCTGAGCGACACCTGGGGATCGGGCTTCGCCAACTAGCTGGCGAGACGAACCGCAGCCTGACCCACAACGACAACAGAGGGCGCCTGATGGATGTTTTGACGCTGGACACAGGCAAAGCGGTGCGCCGTCATGGCGGCCGCTTCGTCTACGAGGCGCTGCGCAAGCAGATCCTGACGCTTGAACTGCGGCCGGGCACACAGCTCGACGAGGTATCGCTGGCCAATCAGTTTGGGGTGTCCCGTTCACCCGTACGCGACGCCCTAGCGCGCTTGATTGCGGAACGCCTGGTGACCATCCTGCCCAACCGCACCACGCTGGTCGCACCCTTTGAGATCGAGGAATTTCCTAACTACATTGCCGCGCTGGACCTGACTCAACGCGCCGTGACCCGGTTAGCCGCGCTCAATCGCAGCGATGCCGACATGGCGAAGATCCGCGCGGCCAACGAGCGCTACGTAACAGCCCTGACCAGCGACGGCTTCCAAACGATGACCGAGCAGAACAAGGCATTTCACATGGTCATTGCTCGCGCCGGTGGAAACCCCTACCTGACCACCTATTACGAACGCCTGCTGGACGAAGGCCAGCGGCTGCTGCACCTGCACTTCGATTTCGTCATCAGTTCCCGTAACCTGACCCAACCCGAGCAGGACCACGACACGCTGATGGATGCCATCGAACGACGCCAGGCAGATGCAGCCGAACGCGCCGCTCATGATCACACGATGCTGTTCAGGGATCGTTTTCTCGATTTCATGAAGCAGAACCTGACGGCCGGCCTGTCGATTGCCTGAGCGAGCGCCGCGCGCCGGACGATTAGTGCCGTCGCGCAACCGTACGCAGAGAAGCCCTGATGAATGATTTGGCAGTGAAACCCGAGCCCAAGGCGCGCCGCCACGGTGGCCGCTACATCTACGATGAGCTGCGCAAGCAGATCCTCACGCTGAAACTGAAGCCCGGTGCACCGCTGGACGAGGTGTCGTTGGCCGCACAGTTCGGCCTGTCACGCTCGCCCGTGCGCGACGCCCTTGCCCGGCTGGTCACCGAAGGGCTGGTCACCATCCTTCCGAACCGAACGACGCTGGTCACACCCTTCGAGATCGACGAATTTCCCAACTACATCGCTGCGCTGGACTTGATCCAGCGAGCCGTAACCCGGCTCGCCGCGCTGCAGGGCACGCCCGACGATATCGATCGGATTGGCCAGGCGAGCGATGCCTACATGGCCTCGATCAACAAGGGGGATTTCCAGCTGATGACCGAGCTGAACCGGGAATTTCACCTGGCTATTGCCCGTGCCGGACGTAATCCCTACCTCACCAGCTACTACGAGAAGCTGCTCGACGAAGGCCAACGGCTGCAACACCTGCACTTCGATTTCATCATGAGCACAGCCAGCTCCAACCGCCTCGGGCGCGATCACGACGAAATCGTCGAGGCCATCCGCGCCCGGGATGCCGAAGCCGCGGAGCGCGCTGCCCATGAGCACACGATGCTGTTCCAGCGCCGCTTCCTCGACTACATGCAGCAGAACCTTACCGAGTCGATGAAGCTCTAGCCGGACGCCGCCAATCAGATCGAGCGGGTGATGCCACCGTCCACCCGCAGGTTCTGGCCTGTGATGTAGCCGCCGCCCTGCGAGGCCAGGAAGCGAATCACCGCCGCCATTTCCTCGACCTTGCCGTAGCGCTGCATGGGGATACGTTCACGGCGTTCGGCCGTCTCCGGCAGGCTGTCGATAAAGCCGGGCAATACGTTGTTCATGCGGATATTGTCGGCCGCGTAGCGGTCAGCGAACAGCTTCGTATAGGCCGCCAAACCCGCGCGGAAAACGCTGGACGTCGGGAACGTCGGGTCGGGCTCGAAGGCCGAGAAGCTCGAGACGTTGATGATCACGCCGCCCTTCTGCTTCAGCATCAGCGGCACCACCAGCCGGGTCGGGCGCACGGCGCTGAGGAAATATACGTCCATGCCGCCTTGCCATTGCTCGTCGGTAATTTCCAGCAAATCTGCCCGCGGACCGTGCCCGGCGCTGTTGACCAGCACATCAATGCGCCCCCAGCGAGCCTCGACCTCGTCGATCAAACGCTTGATGTCTTCGTTGGATTGGTTGGAGCCGGTCACCCCAATGCCGCCCAACTCGCGCGCCAGGGCTTCGCCGCGGCCCGATGAAGACAGGATGCCAATCTCATAACCGTCCTCCGCGAGCGCGCGCGCCGCCCCCGCGCCGATGCCACTACCGCCGGCCGTGATCACTGCTACTTTCCTGCTTGTCATGCCGCGCCTCCTCAACATAGCCTGAATGCGCTTATTTCAACGGCTCTGACCAGCGTTGACCAATCATCTGTAACACTGCCAGCCAGTAGGAAAACTTCCGAGTGAAACGATGGGGAGCCCGCCAGGGGTCACTACCGAACCTGCATCACCTGCTCGCCTTCGAGGCCAGTGTGCGGCTCGGCAGCTTTCGGGCGGCGGCCGATGAAATGCATCTGACGCAGGGAGCCATTGCGCAACAGGTACGCGCCCTGGAGGCCGAATTGCGCTGCGCGCTGTTTCGCCGGCATGCCCGCGGCCTGGAGCCGACGCCCGCCGCGCTCGACTACGCCAACCGTATCCGCCTGGCGATGGGTGTGGTCGAGGAAGCGACGCGCGAGCTGGTGGCTGCCAGCAGCGAAGGCGAGAACCGCCTGACGCTGAGCACCACGCCCTCCTTCGCCAGCCGCTGGCTGATCCCCCGCCTGACGCGCCTGGCCGAGGCACATCCCGATATCGCTTTGATGATCGATGCCTCCAACACCACCCGCCCGCTCAAGGGGCCGGGGCGCGTGGACCTGGCAATTCGCTGGGCCAGCCCGCCTTTTCCCGACGCGCACAGTCGACACCTGCTTCACGCGCGCCTGGTGCCGGTCTGTGCGCCCGCGCTCGTCACGCAGCACGGCCTGACCAGCGCTGGGGACCTTGCGCATGCACCGCTGATTACAGATGGACACAACCGCTGGGCGCCATGGTTCGATGCCTTTGCCCAGGGCACGCCTAACGGCGGCGCAGGCCCGGTGTTCACGCAAACCAGCCTGGCCATCGAGGCTGCTGAACAGGGTCTGGGTGTAGCCTTGGCGCCGCGCCTGCTGGTCGAGGATGGGCTGGCGCGTGGCAGCCTTGTGCTGGCTGTTCAGGGCGCCTGTGAGCTGGATGTCGGTGCCGGCTTCTACCTGCTCACAGCCAGCCCGGCACCTGCCGACTCGCCAGCAGGCAAGGTGATCGGCTGGCTGATCGATGAGGCACAGGCGGCGGATAGGGATATCCATTGATTGATGAGCCCAGGCGATGCCGACGCCCCTGATGAACGGACGGTTCGAAGCGGTAATCTCCAAACAGGCGCTCATAAATAGCGAACTTACCTATCGGCACTTTTCTACACTTCGCCGGCACTTCGTCGGCGAGCAGATGCTGCCGCGAGCCATTCGAACAGGCGGCACGCCGAGCGCGAGCGTGACCGCCACTGGAGACCCTGCCATGCGCCCAGCCCACGCCCTGATCGATCTCGATGCCCTGCGCGCCAACTACCGTTTTGCCCGCCAAACAGGTCAGGCACGTGCGCTGGCGGTAATTAAGGCGGACGCCTACGGCCACGGCGCCGTTCGCTGCGCCCAGGCGTTGGAGCCAGACGCCGACGGGTTCGCAGTCGCCTGCATCGAGGAGGCGCTGGAGCTGCGCCAGGCCGGCATCCGCGCGCCGATTCTGTTGCTCGAGGGCATCTTCGAGCCGGACGAACTGGCGCTCTTGGCAGAGCACCGGCTGTGGTGCGTCGTGCATGCAACTTGGCAAGTCGAGGCGATCGAACGCGCGCGCTTGCAGGCGCCGCTGACCTGCTGGGTCAAGCTCGATTCAGGGATGCATCGTGTCGGGCTGGATCCCAAGCAGTTCGAACAGGGTTGGCAACGCCTGCGCATGAGCCGCAACGTCGAAAAGCTGGTGCTGATGAGCCATTTCGCTCAGGCCGACGAGCTGGACGAGCCGGCCACCCCGAAGCAACTGACGTGCATCGAGCGTACCCGGCAATCGCTCGAGGCGGAGGTCAGCCTGTGCAATTCACCCTCGCTGCTCGGCTGGCGTCAAGTGCTTGCCGTCCAAGGCCGCCACGACTGGCTGCGACCCGGGATCATGCTTTACGGCGCCAGCCCCTTCGATGCACCGCAACCGTTGGCCGACCAACTCCAACCGGTTATGACCCTGACCTCCAAAATCATCTCCACGCGCGAGCTTCCAGCTGGCGAAGCGGTCGGGTATGGCGCGCGCTTCGTCACTGAGCGCCCGACCCGGGTCGGTGTGGTCGCGATGGGCTATGCCGACGGCTACCCCCGCCACGCACCGACCGGCACGCCGGTGGCCGTCGATGGCACGCTGACCCGTCTGATCGGGCGCGTCTCGATGGACATGTTGACCGTCGACGTGACCGACCTGCCCAACGCTGGGGTCGGCAGCGCGGTCGAACTCTGGGGCCGCCAGGTCTCGGTCAACGACGTGGCGCAGCGCGCCAGCACCATCCCCTATCAACTGTTCTGCAATCTCAAGCGTGTCCGCAGAAGCTATTCGGGTGTCTGACGCACGGCGGGTCAGCACCCGACTTGTTCGGGCGCGGTATTAGCACTGCTGATAAAATGCCCGCCTTTTCAGCGCGCTTCGGCACGGCCAGCCCGCACGATCAGCCGGACACCCTATGAATAGCCCGCAAAACCCCACCCTGCGCCCTTCCCCTTCGCGCCGCTTCAGCGTGGCACCGATGATGGACTGGACGGACCGTCATTGCCGCTTCTTCCTGCGCCAGCTGTCACGCCACGCCCTGCTCTACACCGAAATGGTCACCACCGGCGCGCTGATCAACGGCGATGCCGAACGCTTCCTGCGCCACGACGAGGCGGAGTATCCCCTAGCGCTCCAGCTGGGCGGCAGCGTGCCGGCCGATCTGGCCGCTTGCGCGAAGATGGCCGAGGCCGCCGGCTATGACGAGGTCAACCTCAACGTCGGTTGCCCCAGTGATCGCGTCCAGAACAACATGATCGGCGCCTGCTTGATGGCCCACCCGGCGCTGGTCGCCGACTGCATCAAGGCCATGCAGGATGCGGTGGGCATCGAGGTGACCGTCAAGCACCGGATCGGCATCAACGGCCGCGACAGCTACGCGCAGCTGCGTGATTTCGTCGGCCAGGTGCACGCAGCCGGCTGCCGCAGTTTCACGGTGCATGCGCGCATCGCCATCCTTGAAGGATTGTCACCGAAGGAAAACCGCGAGGTTCCGCCGCTTCGCTATGAAGTCGTCCGGCAGCTGAAGGCGGACTTCCCGCAGCTGGAGATCATCCTCAACGGCGGCATCAAAACGCTCGACGAGTGCGAAGCGCACCTGCAAGAACTCGACGGCGTCATGCTCGGGCGCGAGGCCTATCACAACCCCTACCTGCTCGCGCAGGTCGACGCCCGGCTTTTCGGCTGCGATGTACGTCCCATTAGCCGCGCCGATGCGCTGCTGCGCATGCGCCCGTACATCGAGCAGCACCTAGAAAGCGGCGGCTCGATGCACCACGTCACGCGTCATGTACTGGGCCTTGCGCAGGGCTTCCCAGGCGCGCGACGCTTCCGCCAGTTGCTATCGGTAGACGTCCACAAGACTGACGAGCCGCTGGCCTTGCTTGACCAGGCGATCGGCTTGTTGGAAGGTCGCTGAAGCGAGGAACACGCCGGATCTTTTTCGATCCAAGTGCTGTCCGTAACCGGCTCCACCCAGCCCGCCGCGGCGAAACGCAACCTCAGAGGATAGAGCGCCCCATGACATCCAAGCTGGAACAACTCAAGCAATTCACCACCGTTGTCGCCGATACCGGTGACCTCGACGCCATTGCCCGCTTGAAACCGGTGGACGCCACCACCAATCCGTCGCTGCTGCTCAAGGCTGCGAACCTGCCGCGCTACGCCGAGCACCTACAGGCGGCAATGTCTGGCTGCAAAGGCGATATCGGGCTGGGTTGCGACCTGTTCGCGGTGGCCGTGGGGCAGGAAGTGCTCAAGCTGATCCCTGGGCGGATCTCCACCGAAGTCGATGCGCGTCTGTCGTTCGATGCCAAGGCGATGGTGCAGCGCGGCGAGCGCCTGATCGGCCTATACGAGAAAGCCGGCGTTTCCCGCGACCGCGTACTGATCAAGCTCGCCTCGACCTGGGAAGGCATTCGTGCAGCCGAGCAGCTGGAAAAATCCGGCATCCAAACCAACCTCACCCTGCTGTTTTCCTTCACCCAGGCCGTGGCCTGCGCCGATGCGGGCGTATTCCTGATCTCGCCGTTCGTGGGCCGCATCTACGACTGGTACAAAAAGCATGAAGGCCGCGACTTCGCAGGGGCGGAAGACCCGGGCGTGCAGTCGGTCAGCCGCATCTATGACTACTACAAGGGCAACGACTTCAAAACGGTCGTCATGGGCGCCAGCTTCCGCAACGTTGGCCAGATCGAGGCGTTGGCCGGCTGCGATCGCCTGACCATCAGCCCGGAACTACTGGGGCAGCTGTCTGACATGGAGGGGCCGCTGGCGCGTGCACTCGAACCAGGTCGCGCGACCGAACCGCGTATCGCGATGGATGAAATCAACTTCCGCTGGGGGCTGAACGAGGACGCGATGGCAACCGAGAAGCTCGCCGAAGGCATCCGCCAGTTCGCACGGGATCAGGAAAAGCTCGAAGCGCTGCTGCCGACCAAGCTGTAGTCGCTCAAGCTCAGCTGTAGTCCGAAATGACAGTCAGGAGCGCTCCAGCGCCGTTACGAGGTCGCGAAAGGCCTCGCGGTTGGACTCGTTGAGGCTCATCAGGATGCGATGAGCCTCAAGCACCTTGCCCTTCACCACCTCTTCGGACTGATCCTGGCTCGGTAGGTCGGCGAGTTGGTCAGGCGTTGGCAACGGCTGGTCGACGATATTGAACACCTGGTCGAACCCCATGGATTGGAGCAGGCGGGTGATGTCTTCGTGGGTGGTGACCAGGGTCGGCAACATGCCGACCTTTTGCCGCGAAAGGATCGACAGCTTAGCCAGCAGGCCAAGGGTGGTGCTGTCAATGCTGCGGCTCTCGGTGAGATCGATAACGATCGCCGAGAAGTTGAGCGACGAGAAGATCTTCTCGATCGTCGCGTCCAGCGCAGAACAGAGCGTCAAACGGATCTCACCGACGAACTTCAGGACGAAGGTCCCATCCTGTTCTGCGAACTGGATCGTACCCATGCTCATGCAAGGTTCCTGCTCAATACCAGCAATGCGATGTCATCCGGCATGTCTTCAAGACCAGCCAGGCCGAATACCTCGCGCAACCCCTTGAGCGTGCCGCCCGCTTTGGCGACAAGCCCAGGCAATCCCGCCTCCTTCGCTTTGAGCGTCTCGCCGGGCAAAAGGTCCAAGATGCCATCGGAAAGCAGCGTCAGGCTGAACGAAGCTGGCAGCTCTATCTCGTAGTTATCGTAGGTCGCTTCGGCGAACAGGCCAACCGGCAGGCCCCGGCCTTCGAGGTAACGCGCCTGGCCATCGGTAAAGAGCACCGGCATCGGCAGATGGCCACCAATGCTGTAGTGCAGCAGGTTGCGCTCCTGATCGATCACGCCGCCGAGCATGGTCACGTGCTTGCCGAGCTTGCAATTGATCAGGCCGCGATTGATGTGGTCGAGTACCTCGGACGGCTTGAACTCGCGCAGCGCGCCGCCGCGCCGCGACTCGTAGAGCAGCCGTGTCGTCATGAACTTCAACAGCACGGTCACGAACGCGGACGAAGCGCCGTGGCCGGAGACATCGGCCAGGTAGAAGCCGATGCGGTGCTCGTCGACGCGGAAGTAGTCGACAAAGTCTCCCGACAGGTAAAGCGACGGAATGATCTGATGCGCGAAATGAAAGTCGTCGATGCCGTAGGGAGTGTCAGGCAGCATATTCATCTGCACCTGACGGCCCGCGTCCTGATCTTCCTGTAGCAGATGCAGGCTGGCCTGCAGGTCACGATTTGCCGTTTCAAGCTGCTCGCGATAGCGACGGTTCTCCAACCGCAACCGCGAACGATCCAGCGCACGCCGTACCGAGTGCTCGAGCATGGCCAGATCTTCCAGGGGCTTGATCAGATAGTCGGCCGCGCCGAGGCGCAGCGCCTCGACGGCATCGCTCATCACCCCGGCACCGGAGACGACGATCACCGGCAGATCGGCTTGGCGTTCAGTCACCAGGCGGATCAGCTCCAGCCCGTCCATTTGCGGCATGCGCAGGTCGCAGATCACCAGATCGGGGTGCTCGGTATCGAACAGCTCCATGCCGCGTGGCCCGTTGGGCGCCTGCAGAACCCTGAATCCGCTGTCGTCCAGATAGGCAGCCAGGCTGGCTCGCACTACGTCGTCGTCATCAATGATCAGCAGCGTCGCGCTTGGGTTCTGCATGGTCCTACCAGGCGGTATCGCCAGGATGTTGGCGAGAGCATCAGCCCCGCGCGGGCGCTGGGCATGGGATCTTTTCAAGGCGCAGACGGTACTCCCATACGACATGCGTTTCAAGCCAGACGCAGGCGCCCGAAGCGCTGCTTTACAGCCTCGATTCGCGAGCGTTATAAGGGCCCGGGGGCCACAGTAGTTAAAGGACGAAACCATGACCCAGCGCGATCGGGACTACAGCGAGAAACGAGACTTCATCCGCATGCAGGTCGATACGACCGTGACGCTGATCCACGCCGGCCAGACGTTTCAGGGCGTGTGTCAGGACCTGTCGAGTACCGGGATGCAGGTGCTCACGGCTGCACAGCTGAGCATGGGTGACAAGGTGCGGGTGCAGATCCCGTCCGAGCATGCCGAGTTGAAAGGGCTGGACGCCGAAACCGAGGTGGTGCGCGTCGGCACCCACGAGGACGGCCGCCAGAGCCTGGGGCTGAGCATCCTGTCAATGAGTTGAGGTAAGCCTCGCTCGAGGATGGCAAAAAAAACGGGAGCGCTTGGCGCTCCCGTTTTGTTTCAAGCTGTTTACCGTGCCCGTCAGAAGTCGTCTTCGACCTGGCCATCCTGCACTCGGAACTCACGGTTCTGCAGGTAGGCGTTGCGGATGAAGATGTAGCGATCACCGGTGATCATCCGCTCGGCCGACAGCAGCTCGGCGCGCAAGTCGACCACGTTCACGGCGCGTGTCACGTTGCGGGTCGGGATGTGGTCGATGTGCGGATAGGGCTGCAGGAACGAATCGGGCACACGGCCGGCGGCGTCGCGCACGGTGCTCGGGCCGAGCAACGGCAGCACGACATAGGGCCCGCTACCCAATCCCCAGGCGCCGAGCGTCTGGCCGAAATCCTCATCGTTCTTCTGCAACCCCATGGGCGTTGCGACATCGAAGAAACCCAGCACACCGAAGGTGGTGTTGAACAGGATGCGGCTGGTGTCGATGCCCGCGTCGCGGACCTTGCCTTGCAGCAGGTCGTTGGTCAGCACCACAACGTCACCAAGATTGCTGAACACGTTGCCGATGCCGGTTTCGAGGATGTCAGGCGTTACCTTCTGGTAACCCTTCGCCAACGGCTTGAGGGTGTAGGTGTCGATGGTGTCGTTGAAGCGCAACACCACGCGATTAACGCCCTCCCAAGGGTCTTCTTCTGCGGCGAACGACGAGGTCGCCCCTAGCATGGCCAACGCCGCTACCAGCGTGAGCCTGAAATAACCGAACCATTCCTTGCCGATCGATCGCATCGCTGCATCCTCTTGTCCGAGTGCGGGCTGCCGTGAAAGCGCAGCAGTATAAGGCCTTTCCGACGCCTGCCGTCAGCCGTCAGTCACGCCCACAATCGGTTGGCAAACAGCGCAACGAACTCGCCCGGGCGTAGCCTATCGAAACAGACAGGCCTGGCTTGCTGGTTTAGGCTTGAAACATGGCCACCGGCCTTACGAGATGGCACCAACAATAGAGGGAAGCACGATGTCGGAACATGACCTGCAGTCGCAATTGCTCGAGTTGCGCAGTCAACTGGCGCAGGACACGCCGCTGACTGAAGAAGAGCGCGAGGAGTTGCAACTTATCGCGCGGGACATCGAGTTGCGCCTCTCCAATCAGGAGATGGTCGACCAGAACGATTCGCTCGTCGATGGCGTTAACCTGGCGGTCGAGCGCTTCGAGGCCAGCCATCCGAATACCGCCATGACGCTGCGCAACATCATGCAGACGCTGGCGAACATGGGTATTTAAAGGAAAGGAGACGGCGCGGAAGACGAGCGTCGTCCGCGCGTTCACTTACTGGCGGACCAAGCGGCCGTTGTCGGGCGTCAGCGCTTCGGTGCTGCGGTAGGGGTTGATGTCCAACCCGCCCCGGCGCACGTAGCGGGCATGCACAGTGAGCCGTTGCGGTTCGAGCAAGCGCTGAAGATCGAGAAAGATGCGCTCGACACACTGCTCGTGGAAATCCGCATGCTGACGGAAGCTCACTAGGTAGGCCAACAGGCTCGCATGATCCAGCGCGGCCCCCTTGTAATCGATAACCACCGTGCCCCAGTCAGGCTGGCCGGTCACCGGGCAGTTGGACTTGAGGAGATGGCTGTAAACGCACTCCTCCACCTGTCGACCCGGCTCGCAGCGCAGCAGGGCAGCGCGCGGTGAGTCGTAGTTGTCGATCGCCACGTCCAACGCGTCGATACAGATGCCGGCAGGCAGTGCGATGCCCTCCGCCGCCACCTCGGCCAGCGTCCTCAGCCTGACGCCAACGGTCTTGCCTGCTGCTGCTGACAGGTCGCGCGTCATCACCTCAACCAGCACTTCAGAATTCTCGAAGCAGGATTGGTTGAGCGAGTTCAAATAAAGCTTGAACGACTTCGATTCGATGATGTTCGGCGAATCGGCCGGGATGCTGAACTCACCAATGGCGACCACCGGCTTGCCCGACGGCAGCAGCCAGGACAACTCGTAACAGTCCCAGATATCCACGCCGCGATAGGGCAATGTTTCGGCAGTCAGCCCCAGCTCGGCCCACTTGGGCGCGCGCGGGATGGGAAAGAGTTGTTCGGGGCTGTAGGTCGCGACATAGGCGCTCGTCTTGCCCAGCGGCGAATGTTCGGCGGGATGCTGCATGGTGGGAACCTGTACGAAAAACGGCCAACAGTGTATCGGGTTGCGCTGCGTTTATCACCGCACCCGGCGGTACTGTTACTGGCGCATCCCGCGCCCACTGGTCAGCAGGCGGATCGAGAAGAGGTACATCAATATGGCCGCGACCAGCATGAAGCTGATGGCGGTGCCGATGCGGATGTCCGATACGCCAAGGATGCCGTAGCGGAAGGCGTTGACCATGTGCAGGATGGGGTTGGCCAGCGACAGGGTCTGCCAGAACGGCGACAGCAGGTGGATCGAGTAGAACACCCCTCCCAGGTAGGTCAGCGGCGTGAGGACGAAAGTCGGGATGATCGAAATGTCGTCGAAGTTGCGCGCGAACACGGCGTTAATGAAGCCGCCCAGCGCGAAGATCGTCGAGGTCAACGTAATCACAAGAAGCGTCACGCCCAGGTGATGCACCTGCAGGTCGGTAAAGAACATCGACAGCAGGGTGACGATCACCGCTACAGCCAGACCGCGAGTGATACCACCGAGCGCGAAGCCGATAAGGATCACGTGCGGGGAAACTGGAGAGACCAGCAGCTCCTCGATCGAGCGTTGGAATTTGCTGCTGAAGAAGCTCGACACCACGTTGCTGTACGAGTTGGTGATCACAGACATCATGATCAGGCCCGGCACGATGTATTGCATGTAGGTGAAGCCATCCATCTCGCCGATGCGCTCACCGATGAGATTGCCGAAGATTACGAAGTACAACACCATCGTGATCGCCGGGGGCAACAGCGTTTGCGGCCAGATACGGGTGTAACGACGAATTTCGCGGTGGACGATAGTCTGCAGGGCAACGAGGTTCGGGCGGAATTCTGCGTTCATTGGGCCACCTTGGGCAGGTTGTTTTCCACCATCGACACGAACAGCTCCTCCAGCCGGTTGGTCTTGTTACGCAAACTCAGCACCTCGATGCCCTGCGCCGAAAGCATACGAAACAGCTCGGTCACGCCCTGGCTCTTCTCGACCTGCACCTCGAGCGTATGGTGGTCGACCAGGCGCGCCGGGTAGGCCCCTAGCTCCGGCGGCACCAGCTGCGACTCCTTGAGATCGAGCAGAAAGGTTTCGACATGCAGCTGCTTGAGCAGCTCACGCATGCTGGTGTTCCGTACGATCTGGCCGTGGTCGATGATGCCGATGTTGCGGCACAGCTGTTCGGCTTCTTCCAGGTAGTGCGTGGTCAGGATGATGGTGATGCCCTCGCGGTTGAGTTCGGTGAGGAACGACCACATCGAGCGGCGCAATTCAATGTCCACGCCCGCCGTAGGCTCGTCGAGAATCAGCAAGCGAGGCCGGTGGATCAGCGCACGCGCGATCATCAGGCGCCGCTTCATGCCGCCGGACAGCATGCGGGACGAGACATCACGCTTATCCCACAGGCCCAACTGATTGAGGTATTGCTCGGCGCGCTCCTTGGCGACTTTCGCCGGGATGCCGTAGTAGCCGGCCTGGGTGATGAGAATGTCGAATGCCTTCTCGAACTGGTTGAAGTTGAACTCCTGCGGCACTACCCCCAAGCAGCGTTTGAGGCCGCCGGGGTCGCGATCCAGGTCACGGCCGAATACATTGACCGTGCCGCCGGACTTGTTCACAAGCGTGGAAAGGATACCGATCGTGGTGGACTTGCCCGCGCCGTTGGGGCCGAGCAGCGCAAAGAAATCACCTTCGGCCACATCGAGGTCGATACCTTTGAGGGCCTGAAAGCCGTTTCCGTAAGTCTTGGTCAACTGCCGGATGGACAAAGCGGTAGTCATAGAACATGCACGCAACGCTGGAGGGATCTGCAGTACATAAGGGCAGGACAGGGCAATTACAACCACATCAGCGCGAGCTCGCCCCGAGGAGGGCTCCTGCAAAAGAATCCCACACGCCGCTTCCGTAGGCACCGCGCCCCGGCGGCGAACTCCAACCACTCAAGCCTAAAAGGCTTCGCCCCGAGGGCGGGGCTCCTACAAAAGTCCAATCCTACACGCCGCTTCCGTGGGAGCCGCGACCCCGCGGCGAACTCCAACCACTCAAGCCTAAAAGGCTTCGCCCCGAGGGCGGGGCTCCTACAAAGCCCAATCCCGCACGCCGCTTCTGTGGGAGCCGCGACCCCGCGGCGAACTCCAACCACTCAAGCCTAAAAGGCTTCGCCCCGAGGGCGGGGCTCCTACAAAAGTCCAATCCTAGACGCCGCTTCCGTGGGAACCGCGACCCCGCGGTGAATTGCAACCACTCAAGCCCAAAAGCCTAGATCCGCGGCGAGGCACCTACATCAGCCCCAAACCAGAACTCGCCCCCACCGTTCCGGTCATTATCTGAAACCAATCGCGGCAAACAGTCCCTTCACCGCCGTGGGCACAGTGCCTATGCTCGAACAGGACGCCATCCGCTCAACAAGGAAATGCTCATGACCCTGCTCTGGCTGCTCGTTCTCCTGGTCGGTATCGCCGTCATCGCCCACCTGCGCGTCTCACCCGTCCCGGCGTTGATCATGGTCGCGGCCTACCTGTCGCTGATGGGAGCGGCCTATGAAACGCCGGCCTGGCTGATGATTATTCTCTGGTTGGTGTTCGCGGCGATCGCCGTCCCGCTGCTAATACCTGATCTGCGTATCAAACACTTCAGCGGCCCCATGTTCGATTGGTTCAAGAAAGTCTTACCTCCCATTTCGGATACCGAGCGCGATGCCATCGACGCCGGCACTGTCTGGTGGGATGGCCAACTGTTCAGCGGCAAGCCCGACTGGGACGTCCTGCTCAACTATCCAAAGGCCCGGCTCACCGATGAAGAACAAGCCTTTCTCGACGGCCCGACTGAAACACTCTGCGCCATGGTCAGCGACTGGGAGATCGGCCAGCGCCTGGATCTGCCGCAGGAGGCCTGGGACTACATCAAGGCCGAAGGCTTCTTCGCACTGATCATCCCGAAGGAATACGGCGGCAAGGGCTTTTCCGCCTATGCGCATTCGCAGATCGTGATGAAGCTCGCGACCCGTAGCGGCGACCTGGCGACAACCGTCATGGTGCCCAACTCGCTCGGCCCGGCCGAATTGCTCATGCACTACGGCACTGACGAGCAGCGCAACCATTACCTGCCGCGCCTGGCCAAGGGCACTGACATACCCTGCTTCGCCCTGACCGGCCCCTATGCCGGCTCAGACGCGGGCGCGATGAACGACACGGGCGTCATCTGCAAGGGCCAGTGGCAAGGCGAAGAAGTAATCGGCCTGCGCCTGAATTGGGAGAAGCGCTACATCACGCTTGGCCCAGTCGCGACGCTGCTCGGAGTGGCGTTCAAGACATACGACCCGGAACACCTGCTCGGCGACGAGGAGGAACTGGGGATCAGCCTCGCCCTGATTCCCACCGACACCTCCGGCGTCGAGATCGGCCGCCGCCACCTGCCCCTCGGCGCAGCCTTCATGAACGGCCCGAACTGGGGCAAAGACGTATTCGTGCCGCTGGAGGCCATCATCGGCGGTCGCGACATGATCGGCAAAGGCTGGATGATGTTGATGAACTGCCTGTCTGTGGGGCGCTCCATCTCGCTCCCAGCCACTGGCGTCAGCGCCGCCAAGACATGCAGCTACGTCACCGGCCGCTACGCCAGCATCCGCGAACAATTCAATGTGCCACTCGCTGCCTTCGAGGGAATCCAGGAACCTCTGGCGCGGATCGGCGGCAACGCCTGGTTGATGGACAGCGCCCGTATCCTCACCGCCAACGCCGTCGACCTTGGAGAAAAGCCGTCGGTCCTTTCGGCCATCCTCAAGTACCACCTCACCGAGCGTGGCCGCGCGTGCGTCACCGATGCGATGGATATCCATGCCGGCAAGGGCATCATCATGGGGCCGAACAACTACCTGGGCCGGCTGTGGCTGTCCGCGCCGATTTCCATCACGGTCGAGGGCGCGAACATTCTTTCGCGCAACCTGATGATCTTCGGCCAGGGCGCCATTCGCTGCCATCCGTTCGTGCTGCGCGAAATGGAACTGGTGCATGAACCCGATCGCGACGCAGCCGTCGTGAAGTTCGACAAGCTGCTCATGCAACATATCGGTTTCGCTGTCAGCAATACTGCCAGCACCCTGCTGCTGGGCCTGACCTTCGGCTTGATCGGCAAAGCGCCCGGCAACGACCTGACCCGCCCCTACTTCCGCGCCCTGGATCGCATCGCCGCAGCGTTCGCCATGCTCGCCGACCTCTCCATGATGCTGCTCGGCGGCGAACTGAAGCGACGCGAGCGGCTTTCCGCCCGCCTCGGGGACGTGTTGAGCCATCTGTACCTGGCGTCGGCCGCCCTCAAGCGCTATCACGACCTCGGCCACCCGGCGGACCAGGCGCCGCTGTTGCGCTGGGCACTCGAAGACTGCCTGAACAAAGCCGAACAGGCGCTCGCCGACACGCTCGCCAATTTCCCGAACCGCCTGCTCGGCGTTGTGCTCCAGGTATTGGTCTTCCCATTCGGCGCGCGGCACAAGGGGCCGTCCGACGAACTGGACGCTGAAGTGGCAGCTATCCTGGGTCGTCCCGAAGGCGATCCTGCCCTCGAACAGATCCTCGAAGGCGTGTACCGGCCGGCACGCGGCGACCAAGCCCTGGTGGCCCTGCGTGACGCCTATGATGCGCTGGTCGCTGCGCAACCGCTGCAGAAAAAGCTGCACAAGGCAGTCAAGAGCGGCGACGTGAAGCCCGTCGCCGGAGAGAACCCCATTGATGCCGCCGTCGCCGCCGGCGTGCTAGACAGTGCCGAAGCCCAGCAACTGACTGAAGCGGAAGCCGCCAGACGCAAAGTCATCAGCGTCGACGACTTCGCCAAGGAAGACCTCGGCTACCAACCGGATCGGGTGAGGTAACTCGTGCCCCATCCGCACGCACCAAGCAGAACCCTGCTGTTTAGGTGAAAACGTCCGGAACAGACCCCCAGAACCAACTGCAGGCAGAACCGCACCACCCCCCCTCTCCCCTCCGGGGAGAGGGCTGGGGTGAGGGGCCGGGTCCGCGCTGGCTAATCGTCGCAACACCGGTACACCTGCACACTACATTGATAGCTACATCGCGACATCCCGCTGCCCCGGCCTCCAGCCGTGGAAAACCAAGCCCGCACAACCCGCGCCTGGCTTAACCCTCGGTCTCGAAAATCGAACCCCACCCATACCAACGAGTCAACTAGACACGCCCTACAACCGCGCCGCACCCTATAATCGCGCGCCCAACTCGACACAGGTGAACCATGGCCAACGCATACCACGATCACAACCTGGCACTGCTCGCCCATCTGCGCGGCATCCTCCTCGCCATGGGCGAATCCGAACAGGTCTCAGAGGAAAGCCACGCCCTTTTCCTCGAGCGCTTCGACGAACTGATCATGAACCTCAAGGACGTGCCGGCCGAACGTCACCTCGGCCAGGACCTCATCTGCCAGGTCTTCCACCGCTACCCGCAAATTGCCCACCTCGTCCCGCGGGACCTGCTCTGGTTCTTTGGGGGCGATTGTTTGCACTTCATGCCAGACGAAGAAATCGAACTCTTCCAGCGCCTGGAAGAACGCCGCTACGAAGCCGAGCAGAACGACGAGCCGTTCGACTGGAACCTTGAACGGCAACTGCTAACGATGCCCGAGGATGGCGCGCGGCACTGATCGAACAGGTTCTGCGACCTATGAGGCAATCAGGCTAGCCGTTGCCAAACGTTCCTCCAGGCTAGGTCAAAGGGTCCTGGCTATTGAACAACATAGGCATACGCCAGTTTCTCAGCGGAGTTACGATAGCGCCGACCAAAGCACCGGAGCCAAACCAATGAGCAACGTAAGCGCTCCATAAACCCCGTCCATCAGGACGAGGTTTGTTTTCAGGAAGCAGAGGCAGAAGCTGGCGAGCAGTTCCACGGCAGCAGCGCTTCGTAGTCTTCGACGCTCTGTGCCGTTGGCAAACGTTCGAGGATGTAACGCAGCCAGGCATAAGGCTCCTGGCCGTTGGCCTTGGCGGTTTCGATCAGGCTGTAGATCTGCGCGCTGGCCGTGGCGCCCTTGGGCGTGTCGCTGAACAGCCAGTTCTTGCGGCCGATGACAAACGGGCGGATGGCGTTCTCCGCGCGGTTGTTGTCGATCGGCAGATGTCCACCTTCGACGTAGCGCACCAGCCGGCTCCAGTTGCTGGCCAGGTAGTTCACCGCCTTGCCCAGCGCCGTCTGCCCGGCGACTTGCGGCTGGGTCTTGTTCAGCCAGGCCTTGAGCTGGTCGAGCAGTGGCCGGCTGCGTTGCTGGCGGGCGGTCAGGCGTTCCCTGTCGTTGGCCTCTTTCAGGTCACGCTCGATGCCGTAGAGCTTGTTGATCAGGTTCAGCGCCATGTCGGCACGGCCGGTCTTGCCCTTGGGCTGCACCTTCTGCGCTTCGACGAACTTGCGCCGCGCATGCGCCCAGCAGGCCAGGCGTTCGATGCCCTCTTGCGCGGCCACGGCGTTGTAGCCGGCGTAGTCGTCGGTCATCAGGTAGCCGCGGTAGCCTGCGAGCAGGCGCAACGGCACCTCCTGCGCGCGGCTGGCCGTGTAGTCGAAAAGGATCACCGGCTTGTCTGGCGGCCCACCGCTTTGCACCCACATCCAGGACTGCGCGGTGGGATCACGTCCCGGTTTATGCAGCACCTGCAGGCGCGTTTCGTCGCAGTGCAGCACGGGGTAGTCGAGCAGCGTGTCGTGCATCAGGTTCAGCAGCGGTTGTAGCTGTTCGCCACTCTGGATCACCCAGCGCGCCAGGGTCTGGCGAGGGATGTCGACGCCGTGGCGACTGAGCATCTTCTCGAAGCGGTACAGCGGGATGCCGTCGGCGTACTTGGTGGTCAGCAGCATCGCCAGCACGCTGGGGCTGGCCAGGCTCTTCTCGATCAGTTGCGCCGGTTTGTCAGCAGTGACCGGGGCCGCTTCGCAGGCCTTGCAGGCGTAGGTCTTGCGGATGTGGCGGATCACCCGCACCTGCATCGGGATGATCTCCAGCTGCTCGCTGGTTTCTTCACCGATGACCTGTTTGCAGGCGCCGCAGGCGCAGGTCAGTTCGTGGTCGGGCAGCTCATGGATGACTTCCACGCGCGGCAGGTTGGCCGGCAGCGGCTTGCGCTTGCCGCGACGCTTGACCGGTGCGACGACTTCTTCGGCTTCACCTTGCACGTCGACAGCCTCAGCAACCGGCTCTTCGCTCAGTTCTTCGGCTTCGTTGAACATGGCCAACTGCGGTGAAGCGGCATCTTCAGGGCTGCGCTCGGATTTGGGCGAGAACAGTTTGTGCCGCAACAGGGCGACCTGTTCTTGGAGTCGGGCCACCTTTCCATGCGCCAACAGCAACAGCTGCTTGAGCAGAACGGGATCGTCGGGAAGGTTATCGGCGCCAGATTTCATGGCGCCGGATTATACCGGCTCAGGCAACGAAACGCGGTGTCAGCACCTGGTGCGGGCGGTTACGCCACAGGTCGATGCCGTCGAGCAGCCAGTTCAGTTCGTTGACCGTCAGCTCAATGGCTTCGTCCCCAGCATCGGGCTTGGTCTTGAACCGCTCGGCTTCCAGGCGCTTGAGCCACAGGCAAAAGCCATTGCGCTCCCAGTAGAGGATCTTGACCTGACTGCGGGTGCGATTGAGGAACACGAACAGCACCGGGTTGAATACCTCCACCTTGATGTCCAGCTCGACTAGGGCGGCCAGGCCGTTGATGGATTTGCGGAAGTCGACGGGCTTGGGATAGAGATAGACCTTCTGCACCTTGGCGTCGGGACGCATCATGGGATGAACTCCAGTGAAAACGGGGGCTCAGCATCCAATGATCACCAGGCTAGGGACAGGTGGGGTTTATGGAGCGCTTACTAACGAAGAAACAGCTGAGGCCATTCTCGACAATATTCAAAAGCGCCATCATCCGCTGTTGCGCGCGTTGGAGCGAACCTTGTCGGCACGAGCTGAGCGCAGCCAATGAAGATGCTAGAGTCAGGCTTGTCCGAAGCAGACGTCTATCAAATACGGCGAGTACTCAGCCGATTCCCCTCGTTGAAAGAGGCAATACTCTATGGCTCGCGCGCCAAAGGTAGCTATCGGCCTGGCTCGGATATCGATCTAGTACTCAAAGGCGACCGCCTCAGCCACCAAACTTTGCTCGATATCCAGTGGCTATTGGAAGAACTTCCTTTGCCTTACAAATTCGACGTATCGCTCTTTAGCCATTTGGACAATCCCGAACTCATCGAGCACATAGCTCGGGTGGGAAAGGTCTTCTATTGCCTGCAACAACCGAAGGTTTCCTAGCACTGTAAGCGCCGCCCTTTGTGGGAGGCACGTCCATGCGTCGAATAGCAGCTGTCTCCTAGCTGAAAAAGCTTCGTCTCGAGGGTGCGGCCTTCAGAAAGGCAAAGTCAGCAAAGCAAACCCAGCCCGCCCGGCGAGACCACCGCCTAGTCCGTTCGCCCCGCCCGACGCTGCTGGTATATCAGATCAACGATCTCACCCTCAGGCACATACCCACTGACCACTTCGCGCAGCAACACGCGCACCTGTGGATAGTCGTCCCGCTCCACTGCCTCCAGCAGCTTCGCCAGCACGCCTCGTAGGGCGTCCCAAGTGAAGTATTCCTCGTCTGCCCGCATGATCATCGGATGCTCGGTGGGGCTCACGTTGTCGCCGATCAGCAACTCTTCATAAAGCTTCTCACCCGGCCGCAACCCGGTGAATTCGATAGCGATATCCCCGTGCGGGCTTTTCTCCGAACGCACACTCAGGCCGGACAGGTGGATCAGTTTCTCGGCCAGTTCGGCAATCCGCACGGGCTGGCCCATGTCCAACACGAACACATCGCCGCCCTGCCCCATCGACCCCGCCTGAATGACCAACTGAGCGGCCTCGGGAATGGTCATGAAATAACGGGTGATCTTCGGGTGCGTCACCGTCACCGGCCCGCCGCTACGAATCTGCTGGTAGAAGCGCGGAATGACCGAGCCCGATGACCCCAGCACATTGCCGAAACGAACCATGGTAAAGCGCGTTTTGTTGACATGATGCACCGAGTCGCCAGCACCAAAGAGCACCGGTGCTGTTTCGCGGCTCAACGCCTGCAGAATCATTTCAGCGACACGCTTGGTGCTGCCCATCACATTGGTCGGGCGCACCGCCTTGTCTGTGGAGATCAGCACGAAGTTGGCCACACCCGCCTGCACCGCCGCCTGGGCCGTGTTCATGGTGCCCAGCACATTATTCAGCACGCCTTCAGCGACGTTGTGCTCCACCATGGGTACATGCTTGTACGCCGCTGCGTGGTAGATCGTCTCCACCTGCCAGGTGCGCATCACATCCAGTAAACGCTCGGGATTACGGATGGAACCCATGATCGGCACCAAGCGGGCCGCCAGCGAAGCCCGCTCGATCGCCCGCTCCAACTCGATGTGAATGCTGTAGAGGTTGAACTCGCTGTGCTCGAACAGCAGTAGCGTTTGAGGCTTGTTCGACAGAATCTGCCGGCACAGCTCAGAACCAATCGAGCCGCCCGCTCCCGTCACCATCACCACCTTGCCGCGAATGCACCGCTCGAACAGCGTCTGCTGCGGCGGCACGGCGTCGCGCCCGAGCAGGTCGGCAATGTCCACTTCCTGGATGTCCTCAACCTTTACCCGCCCACTGGCCAGATCCATGAAACCCGGAACGCTACGTACGTGCAGCGGAAAATGCTCGAGCATTTCAAGCACCTCACGTCGCCGCGCGCGCGAGGCCGACGGAATAGCCAGCAGAATCTCGTTACACCCCGTCTCGTCGATCATCTGCTGGATATGTTTGGGCGAGTAAACCCGCAGCCCGGAAATGCTCCGGTTATAGAGATTGGGATCGTCATCAATAAAGGCGACCGGGCGCATACCCCTGCCCAGGCGCAAGGCGGCTACCAGCTGGTTACCTGCCGCACCAGCCCCATAGACCGCGACCTTAGGCAACCCCGCGTCACGCCCTTTGAACTTGGTGAGCGAATCCGGGGAGAACCAGTCGCCCATGAAGTACTGGCGCATCATCAGGCGCAACCCGCCGATCAGCACCAGGCTCAGCCACCAATAGTTAAATACCATCGAACGCGGAATCAGCTTCGGCGCATCACTGCGCCAATAAACAGCAAGGGAAAGCAGCAACGCCGAAAGCGTCACGGCCTTAGCGATTGCCATCAACGCGTCATTACCGAAGTAGCGCATTACTGCCCGGTACATGCCGAAGCGAACGAAGAACGGAATAGCTATCAGCGGCGCGATACCAAACAGCCAGGCATGCCCACCAAAAGGCTCAATGTTACGGGTATCGCCCAATCGAACAACAAACGCCAGCCAGAGTGCGATCCAGACCAGCACCACATCGGTCGATACTTGAATCAAGCGCTTGTAGCGCCTGGGTAATCGCACCAGCCGCGTACGTAGGTTTTCAGCCAATCTCAACACAAAGCTACCCTTCCCAGAGCCGGAGTGCCGGCCGCTTCGGTTCCCAGTCCATTTATTCAATCGATCGAACGCTAGACAACACAGTTAGAGAATTTGCTGAGATCAGCGCTTCACGACCCGGTCCCCTGCGCCCTTGCCCGCTACGGTCATGACGATGTACTTGAAGTAATCAACCAGCGTCAGGCTGCGTATCATCTTCTGATCCGTCTCCGCCAACAGAGCAGGCGTGGACATATCGATTTCGCTCACCTGCGCCAGTCCGGTGATCCCTGGCCGCACATCGAACACACCACGCTGGGCACGCTCCGCCGTCAGCTCTTCCTGATTGAACAGCCCTGGCCGCGGACCCACCAGGCTCATATCGCCCTTAAGAACGTTCCATAATTGAGGCAGCTCGTCCAACTTGGTCTTGCGAAGAAAATGACCAAAGCGAGTGATGGACGCACTGCTGGCCAGATGTGTGGCAACCGAGGCCGTATCAACCCTCATGGTGCGGAACTTGACCAGCGTAAACGGTTGCTGATTGCGACCGACACGCACTTGCCGAAAAATCGGCGAGCCCGTATCGAACAGGCCGATAAGCGTGAGCACGAGCAACACAGGGAAGCCAACCACCAAGCCCACCAGCGAAAATAAAAAATCAAAAACTCGAATCACGGGTTCATCCGGTAATAGATCAATTGGAGCGCTCGAAGCAGCGCCTAAGCCCTTCTTGCACCGTATAGGGTGGTTTCCAGTCCAACATCTCGCAGGTCTTGCTGATATCGACCTGCAACGAGCCAAGCAGCCGTTGGGCCATCGCTTTTTTGCCCAGCAAGGTCGCGCCAAACTGAAGCATGCCAGCCGGTACAGGAATCAGCCGAGCGGACCTGCCCATCGCCTCGCCAACACTGCGCAGCAACTCGGTTGTAGAAAGATCCCCACCATCACCAGCGAGAAATACCTGATTGGCGGCGGCGGGATGATCAATGCAACGAATGACCAAATCAACCAAGTTGTCTATCCCCACTAGAGAGCGTTTGTTGTGAACTGCCCCGAGCGGGAGTGGGATACCTTTCTCAACCAGCTTTATCATGCTGGCGAAGTTGCCTTTTGCTCCTCGCCCGTAAACCAACGGAGGGCGAATAACCACGAGCTCCATGCCCGTGGAAACCGACAATTCAATCAAACCCCGCTCAGCCTCGTACTTTGAAACGCCATAAGCATCCTCTGGTGCTGGGACGTCAGAGGCGCTAAAGAATCTCCCGCTAGCAGTATTCTCACCATTTACTTTAATCGAGCTAATAAAGATGAAACGCTTGACCCCGGCTTCCGCCGCTTGCTTCGCAAGATCAAGGGTAGCTGCGACATTTACGCGGCGAAATTCGGCCAGCGGGTCGACTAGCGAATCATTTCTCATAATGTGAGCACGAGCCGCAACATGAACAACAGCTTCTACATCGGCCACTGCATAGGTCCAGTCAATTGGCTCACCAAGATTGCCGATCACGTTAACGCGTTCACTACCGGCAATATTGCATTGATAGCGTACCGCGGCAATAAACGTGTGGCATCTGACTTCAGCGAGTCTGCGCGCAACTGCAGATCCTACAAAACCGGTAGCACCGGTAAGCAATATTCTACTCATCATATAAGCCCGAGAAATGCGAGCGCTCCAAAAGCCAATAGATCACGCCTCGACCGCCTAAATTCCGTAAAGTTCCTTATCAGATAAGCCTTGGGTATAGCCCCATGGCCAACTAAGCTCGAAGGTAAAGCTGGCAGATTACCGGCAACGAGCCTGGATATTTTCGAGACTTCCTCACGATACCATCCTGAGGCTAGAAGCTTAAATCGACTCTTAATTCCTGAAAAACCATTATTTGCGCCTATTTGATTTCCGCCATGCTGGCGGTACAAGATGTAGGAGCTCGGATCTATATGCCAAGCCCTATCAGTCGACCGAAACCAAGCGTAAGTCAACCAGTCATGAAGGGAAACATTATTAGCCGCATGCCAATTTTCTATTAGGAATCGTTTAAATTCTAAAGCGTCTGCCACTCGAAGCACATAGCTACAACCAGGCCCTCCCGCCTCAAATAAAAAATCCAACTTTCGCTGGGGCTGCGATTTAACAAGCAAAATTCGACGACCATCGGGCCAAAAGGCGGTAACGTTGCTCGAGTATGCAGAACAGTCGCGGGCAACTATCTGCGCATGCGCGGCGATATACTTATCACCAAGGTAAATATCATCTTGATCCGCATAAGATATATAATTAAATTCAGAAAAATCGACATCTCTTATGAGACGAAAGAAGTTTTTTGCTGCCCCTCCGAACCGCTCACCGGTATAAGGCAATAGTACAACGCGACGCTCACGGCGAGACAACGCTTCACACCAAGCCAAGGTCTGATCAGAGGACACATCCACACTTATATAAACAACAACCTCGACTCCGCGCTGCGCAAGAATAGAACCAACTTGCTCTTCAATCCATTGCATCCCATTATAAGCAGCGAGAAGGACGGCGAAGCGCGGTGTGCATACGAAATTTGGCATAGACCTCTCGGGCGCAGTTAGCAACCAGCGTAAAAAGCGACTACTGAAACCACACCTCACTCCTTATAAGATATTAATTGGTCAAGATTTCAGGAAAACTTCAGCGCATCGACAAAACATTTCGTAGAGCAGCCAAAATATGCTTGCACATAGAAAAAAGAACTAGCAAAGGCAAAAAGACGAACCGCACTCCAGAGCAAAATTTGTAATACATCCGCAGCTCCCCAAGACGCATCGCAGTTTTGTCGGAGCTAAGCCCACCTGCGGACATAATCTCCCTACCCACGATAGTTAGCGGCGGCCCGTCTATAAAAGCGATTTTATTAGAATACGAAATACGCAGCCACAAGTCGTGATCCTCGGCGTACTTCATGTAACTATCGAATCGAATGTTTAGATCTTGCTTTACTATGAAACAGGCCGTAGCCGACGGATTTCTAAATAAAATAGATAACATATCGGTGGCTCTGACTCGATATTGATCGAGACTTTTCACTGAGCGATCTTCTAAATAAGAGAATCGGTGATAGATCAAAGCGAAATCGTTATGGATTAAAACCGACCTACATATCTCAAGTTTATTCGGATGCCACTTGTCATCCGAATCTAAGAATGCAATGAAATCACCTTCGGCCATGTCCCACCCAGTATTCCTGGCCACACCGGGACCCGAGTTAACTTCCAGTCGAATAAATTTTATGCATATACCCTTGCCTTTAAAAATATCAACGTAGGCTTGAAATATTTCCTCCATATTTTCTTCACCACAATCATCCACTACGATTACCTCGTAGGGCAAAACCGATTGTTCGAGACAGGACTTTAGCGCCGCCCCTAAAGTTCGAGAAGAATTGTAAGAAGGAATAACCACAGAGAACTTCAAAACCACCTCTAAAATATATCTAGGTATCTAAAAAAACTTTGATAAGGAAGAAAAGGAGAGGCACCCACCCCCTCTTCACTCAAAAAATTTCGGTATAGAAACACACTACCCAAACACCCAGCCACGAATATCATGCCACGCGAACCAGAATTGAACTTCAGTTTATCCTCGCTATGAAAGTACAACAATGCCAGCGGAATAGTGAAAGCAAGCAACTCTAATAACCGTAAGCCCGCATAGCTATAACGACCAACTATCCAAAAAACTAAAAGAAAAAAACTACCAAATGCTATCGTCTTTAGCTTTTTTTCAGCTTGGATATGCGAGACAGCAATCGCCGCGAAGACAAACATGACTACTAAGCACGTGCTAAGCCCGGACACCATTCCCGGAGCAGCCAAGGAAGCATAGGAGTCAACTTTAAGCAATAGAAACTGATAGTTAAACATAACAAATACTGACACCAATACAAAACCTACCGCAGCAACATAAACCAGCTCTCGAAGGCGCCAATTTTTAACAACCGCAAAAAATAAAAGGATTGAAACCATTATTGAATAGTGAAAAAGGAGCGCAAAAATCAAGAAAATATAGTATTTGCCACCTCGCCTGAAACTTTGAATAGCCAACAAAAAAAGAGCAGAAGCCAGACCAATTCTTAGGCCATTCATACTATAGGAATAACAGAAAACGGGCACATAATAGGCAACGCCAAGATACGTCTCGTTATCATCTGATTTTAAAAAAAACGTCGTTAACAACATAGCAAAGATAAAGGCTATGAACCTAACCGCAATCTTCGGATCGCCTATAAAATACAACAACACCTTTGAGATTAAAAAAAAACCAGGCTCAACCTCAGCAGTTGGCTCGCCTACCATTATTTTGCGGAACATCTCGTCATAAACCGCCGTGTCAACACCTACGTCACCTCTAAAAATCGAGACAACGCCAAAATACAAGACGACAAATATTAAAAAAAACTTTCCATGGTAACCGCTTAAATTCCTAATTGATAAAATAAATAATAGCAGAATCCATCCAAATATATACACCATATTATATATCCATAAACCGAGGACTACTCCAACCGCGTCATCAGATTTTACTACTTAGCGCATTTTGGCTGGGTTAAATTATATCCCTGAACGCTGTAAAATTAGTTTCGGCTCGCAGTCGATAAGAGTCTGGTGTCACTGCACATTTCACACCCGCCTCGGCGGCTACCGCCAAAGCGCCATAAATACTTGTATCCGATAATGGCTCATGTAGCCTCAAAATATCTTGCTGACCGATGTCGTTAAGAAATTCCGTGCACTTTTTATGATATTCAACGAGAACAAAGGGGACACCAGTCAAATAAGCAGTTATGGCGCCGTGAAGCCGGACACTCAAAAATACAGAGCAAGTGCTTATTTCGTGCCAGATAGCAAAAGCGCCTATCTGTGCGTTAGAGCAAATAAAGCTATCAACTCCTAGACTCTCTAAATGCTCTTGGAAGCTCAATACCAGCTCGTCGTCACCGAAAAACTTATGATTGTTTAAGGAAAATAGCTTTACTTTACTTCCGTGCTCCAAAGCGTACCTAGCAACTCCTGCTATCATTGATTCATTTCGTTTTTTTTCTGTTGCGATATTTCCTCTAACGTAGCTTTCGTAATTACAAGGAGCTAGCCCTATCACGTTATCAGCTTGTTCTGATGACTGAAACTCAGAGTGCCCTAATAGCGTACCTGCTAGATCAGCAGCTAATACCGTGTGGGATGTGACATTTAAACTACTTAAATAATC
This sequence comes from Stutzerimonas chloritidismutans, assembly GCF_051486945.1. Lineage (GTDB taxonomy): Bacteria > Pseudomonadota > Gammaproteobacteria > Pseudomonadales > Pseudomonadaceae > Stutzerimonas > Stutzerimonas chloritidismutans_B. The sequence continues at coordinate 51,255 of NZ_JAHVDX010000002.1, forward strand.
GTACGAAGCTTTATCTCTCAGACTTAAAAAATCTAACCCATCAAGGAAGCCCTTCAGGCTTTTCAGGTTGTTAGATTCAACCGGCTCGACCGAGACACCTATAGCAGCCAGTTTGGCTCGCTTATATGGCATTTTCAGGTGCATGTCGAATAGTTTGGGGGGATTCGGCGACAGCGTAGACCCGCCGCCTAGCAGCACAATATCACTATGCAGTAACGCCTTGGCTTTCATTACTCCTCGTACAAGCGCACCTTGATATCCTAGCGATGAATAGCGCGTGCTTAACCAAGCAGGCACATCGCAGTAGCTCTCAATACCCAATATTTTTGGGCTAACGACAGTCGCTTTGCTTCCCCAGAACTTCTCAGCCCCCAACGCGCAGGCTACTGCGAACAAGTCGTCCCCGTAGTTCTGCATCCCGTAGTATCCACTAAACGATATTTTTTTCATTATTTATACCTAAAACCTTCTAGAAAATATTAGTAACAACAGAGCCAAGATCACTTCGGATGCCACAAGTGAATACGCAACTGTATGAAACCCTATACATTCATGCATTAACTTTATAAATAGAAAATTAAACAATACGACAACTAAAAGCGAAAAAACTTTTCTATGCACCATATCTTGCCTGACCATAAACGCACCGCAGCTTGCTCCGGCGAAGCGAGCAGGAATAGCAAAAACCATAACTTGCAGTAACGATACTGCGTCAGTATATTGCTCACCGAACATCTTAGGGACTAACCAATCACTAACCGTATAGAGCATTAACGCCGCAATAAGACCAACTAAACCCATTATTACCAAACTGCGACAGTAAAGCTTATACAAGCTGAATACGTCGTTATAAATCCGATAGCTGATGGTAGGAGATAAAAACTTTTGAAAAATGACAGCCGGCACCAGATATACCGCCGTAAGTATAGTTATGCAAACCGAAGTGAGCGCAGCAGACTCGGCGCCCAAATAATGCGCAGCGTACGGCACAGACGCTTGAAAATAAGATAAGAACAATAGGGACGTTATTCCAAAGGGAAATGCAACCTTTGCTAAGCCAAACAAATTAGGTTGGCTCGCAGAAACTTTCTGTGTCACAAAGCCAAACTCACGCAGATTGATTTCACCTTGAAAGACCGACTTCAGCTTAATAGCTGCCACACCAAAGACGAGAATGGAAGAAAAAATCACGCCGAGCAATGAAAGTTTTAGCGATAGGTAGGAAAAAAAAACATATATCCCGATCATAAAGACGAGCCTAGCTACATGGGGAAAAGCTTGCCACAAAGCCAAACCTTTATAATTCCCCACTAGTTGCTGCTGTACTGAAACCAGCTCTAAAGCTATAACAGGGAACGTCAAACACGCCATTGCGAAGCTCTGAAGCAGATTTTCAGTCCAGCCATAAACAATTAAAAAGATAAGAAAAAAAGTTAGTGATGACGATATAATAATGTATGATTTAGCAATTCCTAGCCATCTTGATGCCGCCTGCCCCTCTTCTCCAAAGGTCCTTAAAATGAACTGCCCCAAGCCCATACCCGCTACTGGTGATATAAGAAGGGCAATTGAGTAGCCAGCGGAAAAAATACCGTAATCCGTCACACTTAAGAAATGTGTAAAAAAAATTTGCAGCAAAAACGCCGATAGAGCGCCGGCTCCTACACCAATAAATAATGCGGCAATCGCAATAATATTTTTCTTCAAATTACTTGCCATAGTACTTACGTTTAAGTCCATCACATACTTACCGCTAAATAATGCAGCACCGGCGCCGAAGCGTTTAACGTGTTAGCTTCAGTTTGTTTTCGCTTTCGGCGTAACGCACCTCAAGCATGGCCGCCAGTGCCCGTTTCGCCCCCTCCTCCCCATGCACCACCCGAATCTCTGTTGGCCCCTGCTGCATGCCGGTCACAAATGCCACCAATCCCTTTTGATCCGCATGCGCTGAGTAGCCACCGATACTCGCAATGCCTGCGCGCACGTCAATGCGCTCGCCGTCCAGATAGACATAGCCGCCCTTGGGTCCGTAGGTTTGGATCTCATGGCCAGGCGTGCCCTTGGCTTGGTAGCCGACAAACAAAACGTTATGCCGTCTATCCCCGAGCATGGCTTTGAGGTAATTGACGATGCGACCGCCGCTGCACATGCCCCCACCGGCAATGACGATGGCTGGGCGTGCAGTCTGAGCAAGGTGGTTGACGACGCTTTGGTGGTCGCTGTGGCTGTCGATGGTGACCAGTTGTTCAAAGGCCAACGGGCGGCGCCCAGATTGGATGCGTTCGCGGGCCTCTTGGTTCCAATATGGCTTGAGGTTTCGATAGGCTTCGGTGAAGCGGCTCGCGAGCGGTGAGTCGAGGATGATTGGGAGCTCGGGCCAGTTGGTTTCGGTGCTGGGCTTAGCGTTGGTGTTGCTCGCCGCTCCCCTCACCCCGGTCCTCTCCCCAGGGGGGAGAGGGGGTTGTGCGGTGTTGGGACGGGCCTTGTTGATGATATCTTCGAGCTCGTAGAGCAGCTCTTGCGTGCGGCCGATGCTGAATGCGGGGATGAGGACGGTGCCTTGGTCTTCGAGGGCTTGCTCGATAACGGCTTCGAGCCGTTTACGGCGGTTGGCGCGGTCTTCATGGAGGCGGTCGCCGTAGGTGCTTTCAAGCACGAGGATGTCGGCGCGCTCTGGTGATTCCGGGGGCATCAGGAAGGGCGCGTGTGGCGCACCGAGGTCGCCAGAGAAGACTACGCGTTTGCTCTGCCCGGTTTGCGGGTAGGTCAGGTCGATTTCAACGTAGGCCGATCCGAGGATGTGCCCTGCACGCTGCAGCCGTATGCGGGCTTGCAACTCATCGGTATCGGCCAAGGTGAACCATTGCTGGTACGGCAAGGCAATGATCCGCTGCTCGACGAGGCGGATGTATTTTTCGATCTGTGCCTGGTCACGGCTGAAGCCAAGTTTGAAGGCATCTTCGAGGACGATCGGCAGAAGCTTTGCGGACGGCTCGCTGCATAGGATGGGGCCGTCGAAGCCTGCCGCGAGAAGATAGGGTATGCGCCCAACATGGTCGATGTGCACATGAGTGGCGACCAGCGCTTTTATGGTGTCCAGTGGGAATTCGATGGCGAGACGATCCGCGCCGGGCTCGTTCGGGATCGATGCGTCGTTGCCCTGGAACAGCCCGCAGTCAACCAACAGGCTGCTGGTGGCATTCATATGCAGTTGGTGACAGGAGCCGGTAACGCCATCCTTGGCGCCGTGATGTTCTATTTTTGGATAGCTCATGGTTATTCCTTTAACGATGTCACCCAAGATGCCCGCGACAAGCTAGTCACGGGCCCGCTGAAAAAATAAGCGGGGATTCTACCGAGTTTCAGAACTGCTGAGTTGCCAGCAGTATTCCGACGGACGGATGGTCAGATCGAGGCTACGGGACGGCGCAGGTTTCTCACCAGGGCGATGAATAACCCGAGCATACCGCCGAGCACCAGCGCGAGCGCGACGATCAGCGCTTTCTTGGGTTTGATGGGCCGGCTCGGCTCTACCGCAGCTTGGTCGATAGAGACCAGCTTGAGCGATTCGGTATCGAACTGCAGGGCACGCAGGCGTGCGGCCTCCTCGCGCCAGGCGGCAAGGTCTTTAAGGAATAGGTCTTCGTTTTCGCGGCTGTTGAGCACTTCTATCTGGCGGTTGTGCTCGAGCAGCTTGAGTTCACGGGCAATCTGCGCGATGCGCGGCTCGGTGAAGTCATCCGAGCGACGTGCCAACAGTGCTTTACGCTCGGCCTCCAGCGCATCGCTGCCCATGAAGTAGAGCGGGATTTGCTGGTTGTTGACTTCAGTGCGGATCACGCTGCCCTGCCCCGTGATTTCGGCGGCGCCAAGGGATGAAGGCGTTGTGGGTTTGCTGATACCCAACGAGGTTGCGATGCGGATCGCCTCGTTAAGCTGGTTGATACGGTTGTCACGGCGGGTTCTAAGCTGCTGACGCAACGCAGAAAGCTCGTCGTTCAGTTCGGCACGCTTGAGGGCGTCCGCTTCGCTCAGTTTGGCGATTTTGACTTCTTTGCTCGCCTCGTAGTTGGCGCGAGCGGCAGCCATGTTCTTTTCCAACTGGCTGAGACGGTTACCGATCAGGGTATCGAGATCGGCTGCTACTTCCTGACGAACACTATTGAGCGAGTACTGCACGAAGCCGTTGACGATCTGAACGCCGTTGAGGTCTTGCGGGTAGGTCAGTTGAATGCCAACGAAGGGAGTGGTTCCTTCGGGCTTTTTCGCGTCAGGCTGCAGCAACTTGATCGCGTCGTCGTTAAAGGCTTCGAACGTTTGCTCCAGGCTACGGCCGGGCTGGGCCAGATCAGCGAAGAGTTGCTGATTGTCACGGAAGAAACCGAGGCGGTTCTCATAGGAATCAAGCGCAGCGCCAACTTGAGCCAATGCCTGCTTCGGTGACAGCTTGTAGATGCCCAAGTGATTGAGCTCGTCCAGGTCTTTGATCGCTGCTGGGCGCAGTACGCTTTGAACCGTGTAATAGCGCGTTGCGGACATGGCGTAGGCAAGCCCAATGAGGCCAGCCAGGAAGGTCACTGCGATGATCAGCGTTTTTTGCTTCCATAGCGCGCTGACGAGCTGGACCAGATCAATTTCATCATGGGTAGCAGAGCGAAGGTGTTGCGGGGGGACTGCAGCGTTCACGTCGAATTCCGTCTCGTCGGTAAGGCAGCGCAGCGAAAGGCCGCGCCGGCACGATCTGAAAAAGATTGAAAAGTTCCATCCAATCTTTAGCGGGTCGGCATTTTGCCATCCAGGTCACAAAAAACAAGCGAGACGCTGGATGAAACAAGGAGGCAAAACGCCGCGGTAGACGAGCGGTAACGCTAAAGGTGATTTTTCGGAGGGAAGCGCCGCTGGGTGCAGACTAAATTTATTCGGTTGCCAGTTTGTGAAGGCCGAACGAGTTCGGCCCTACAAATTTCTGGCAGGGAGGTTCTGTCGAAGGGGGAGCGAAGCGGAAGAGGATATCAACAAGAGACGGAGCAGCACCGGGCGGTGCTGCTCGGGCAAGGTATGGGCAAGCTAGTAGACGTTGAAGCGCGCAGCCTCGCTCAGCTCAGGACGGGATGCTGTTCGTTACTACGTGTCATCAGACTGCGTATCAACGCGACAAACACCCCCAGCATTCCACCAAGCACAAGACCCAAGGCAAGAATCATGGCTTTTTTGGGTTTGATGGGGTTGAGGGATTGCAAAGCTAGCTGATCCAATCGCACCAGTCTCAACCGTTCCGTGTCTAGCTTGATGCCTTTCAGGCGAGCGGCTTCTTCACGTAGCTCGGCGAGGTTGGTCAAATAAAGATCTTCGCCCTCTCGCTCCTTCAATATCTCCACCTCCCGATTGTGTTCAAGCATCGCCAGCTCCGACTGGATTTCAGCGATGCGGGGCTCTATGAAGTCGTCTGAAGTTCGCGCAACAAGCGCATCGCGTTCGGCGGTTAGCGCCTCGGTACCCATGAAGTACAGTGGTGCTTTCTGATTGGTGACCTCGGTGCGAATGACCTGAGTGCCGCTGGGGGGCGACGCTGTCATGGCTGAGGGGCTTGTTGGGTTCCGGATTCCCAGCGAATCAGCAATAGAGATTGCCTCGTTAAGCTCCTGAATACGGTTTGTTCTACGAGTCTTGAGTTCTGCACGCAACGCAGTGAGTTCGTCCTGTAGCTCGGCGCGCTTCAAGGCATCCTCCTCCAGCAGCGCGGCAATCTTCGCCTCTTTGGTCGCTGAGTAATTCGCGCGCTGAGCCTCCATATTCATATCCAGGCTGGCCAAGCGGTTATTGATCAGGCTTTCAAGATCCTCCGTGATTTCGCGACGCTCAAGCTCCAGCACATGCGCAACGAAGCCATTGACCACCGCAGCACCGTCCATTCCTTCAGGGTAGGTCAGCCTGAGCCCGACGAAGGCGCTTCGGTTATCCGTGCGCTTGGGATCAGGAAAGAGCATTTCGAAGGCGTCTTCGTTGAAATTAGCAAAGGCCTGCTCAAGCGAGTCGCCGCGCTTTTCGATTTGCTGCAAAAGCTCTTGGTTGTTCAGAAAGAAATCGAGCCGGTTGTCATAGGATGACAGCGCACCAGCCACTCTATTAATAGCCTCTTCCGGTGTGAGCTTGTAAATACCGGTCTCGTTAAGCTGATCCAGACTGCTCTGAGGGACGGGGCGTAGATATGTTTTGGTCTGGTAATAAGGAGTCGCGAGGAAAGCGTAAGCGGCTGCGATAAGCGTAACGACGGCCGTTATCCCGAGAATCAGGAGCTTCTGACGCCAAAGCGCCCGAAACAACTCGACCAGGTCTATTTCTTCGGATGTGGAGGTTTGGTACTGCACGGTCATCCCAACTCCTTGTTATAAATGCGCTTCAATGCAAAGCAGGCGAACCGGGATTAGTGCACGGTTAAGCGGGAAAGTTCGCCCACGCTGATAACTTTGCGCTTCTAAGAGAGAGATTATGAGTGCGACTGCGCTCGTTATTCTTCTTCGTTCACCCGATCGCGCAGTTCTTTCCCCGGCTTGAAATGCGGGACGAACTTGCCATCGAGGGGGACGGATTGGCCGGTTTTGGGGTTACGACCGACGCGCGGGGCGCGGTAATGGAGAGAGAAACTGCCGAAGCCTCGGATTTCGATACGGTCTCCGGTTGCCAATGCTTGAGCCATTTGCTCGAGCATGGTCTTGATTGCCAGTTCCACATCCTTGGACGAAAGCAGCCCTTGTTGGGTGACGATACGCTCGATCAACTCCGACTTGGTCATGGTTTTCCCTTCGTTTTCAAGCGGCTAGATCATTTGGGTTGCGTTCGTTTGTAGCATGTTGTTCAGAGTTTGAACAGCCTGGACGTTTGGGTCAGGTTTTCCGAAGCGGCGAAGCGTGAGGTCGCCAGGTTTCGTGCAGTAGGGCTGTTTTGTGGGAGGCCCGACCTCGGGCCGAAGCTTTTTGAAGCGGCAGGCCTGTGGCCTGCATTCGCCGCGGGGGCGCGGCTCCCACAAGCGAGCGGATAGGCTTTCGTAGGAGCCCCGACCTCGGGGCGAAGCGCTTCTCCGTTGGCCAGTGTCGAATCATGGGGAATGGATCGCCAATGTGTGTAAGCACCAACGTTAAGCTGCCCGAATAATGAGCAAGAGATGAAGAGCATGGACGCTTATTTCGCATCCAGCCGGCTTCGCAAAGGCCGCTATTCCGTTCATGACCAGATCTATCTGGTGACAACTGTCGCTCAAAATCGACAGCCTGTTTTCCGTGATATGGACGCGGCACGGGTACTGATTCGCACCCTGCAATCCGATGAAGGAAGGGGTATGAGCAGGACATGAGCCTTTGTCGTAATGCCTGACCATCTTCACTGGCTGGTCCAGTTGAGCAAAGGCACGTTGCCGCAGCTCGTTGGGCGAGTTAAATCGATCTCAGCCAGGCAGATAGGGCGTTCAATCTGGCAGGCCGGGTTTCATGATCGTGCGCTACGGGGTGAAGATGACCTAAAGGCGGTGGCGCGATACATCGTAGCTAACCCACTGAGGGCCGGGCTGGTAGAACAGATTGGTGACTATCCGCACTGGGATGCGGCTTGGTTGTAGGTTGAAGCTGCGGCGGCCTTCGGCCTCCATTCGCCGCGGGGGCGCGGCTCCCACAGAAGCGGTGCGGTGAGGGCTTACGATGGTTGGGAGGATGCTGAGGCAGGCCTTTGGCCTGCATTCGCCGCGGGGCGCGGCTCCTACAGAAGCGGTGCGGTGAGGGCTTGCAGTGGTGGGGGGTATTACTGCCTGCATTCGCCGCAAGGGCGCAACGCCTGCGACAAAAGCGGACTGAAGTGGTTTTGTGGGAGCCCCGGCCTCGGGGCGAATGGCGCTTTGGGAAACAAAAAAGGTGGGCCTGAGCCCACCTTTTTAGATCAAACGCCCGGACGATCAATCCTCGCGATAGCGACGCAGCTTGAGCTGTTTGCCGCCGACACGTGTGTCCTTGAGTTTGCCGAGTAGGCGTTCGAGACCCTCTTCCGGCAGTTCGACCAAGCTGAAGCTGTCACGCACCTGGATACGGCCGATGGCTTCGCGGGCCAGGCCGCCTTCGTTGAGGATGGCGCCGAGCAGGTTGCGGGCGGCGATGCCGTCACGTGCGCCCAGCGGCGTACGGCAGCGGGCGCGGCCTTCGGCCAGCGGAATCGGGGCACGGCGTTCGCGATCACCGCTACGCTCTGGACGATCGGAGCGTTCGCGAGGAGCGCTGGTCGGGACCAGCGGCTGCTCTTTTTCCACTTCAGCCAGGCTCAGCGCCTGACCATTGGTAGCCTTGCGCAGCAGCGCAGCGGCCAGTGCACGCGGGCTGCAACCGATATCGGCAACCAGCTTGTCGAGCAGTTCGCCATGGCTGGCTTCGGCATCGGCTACCAGCGGCGACAGGCTGTTGGTGAGCTTCTTGATGCGCGCATCCAACACCTGCTGGGCGTTGGGCAGACGGGCTTCGGCAACCTTCTGGTTGGTGACGCGCTCGATGACTTGCAGCATGCGGCGTTCACGCGGGGTGACCAGCAGCAGCGCGCGCCCTTCCCGGCCTGCACGACCAGTACGGCCGATACGGTGAACGTAGGACTCCGGATCGTAGGGCATGTCCACGTTGAATACATGGGTGATGCGCGCCACGTCGAGACCGCGAGCGGCAACGTCAGTAGCAACGACGATGTCCAGACGGCCGTCCTTGAGCGATTCGATGACGCGCTCACGCTGGTTCTGAGCGATGTCGCCGTTCAGCGCAGCGGCCTTGTAGCCCTTGGCTTCCAACGCAGCGGCCAGATCAAGAGTGGCCTGCTTGGTACGTACGAAGGCGATCAGTGCATCGAAGTCTTCGACTTCAAGCAGACGCAGCACGGCCGGGATCTTCTGGTCGGCATGAACCATCAGGTGCGCCTGCTCGATGCGAGCAACGGTCTGGGTCTTGGCGGCGATCTTGATGTGCTGCGGCTCGCGCAGGTGCTTTTCGGCAATGGCGCGAATGGAGTGCGGCAGGGTCGCAGAGAACAGCACGCTCTGACGGCTCTCCGGCATGGCTTCGAAGATCACTTCGAGATCATCCATGAAGCCCAGCTTGAGCATCTCGTCGGCTTCGTCGAGTACCAGGAACTGGATGGTCGACAGCAGCGCGCTGTTACGGCTCAGGTGGTCGACCAGTCGGCCTGGGGTGGCGACGATGATCTGCGCGCCCTGGCGGATGGCCTTGAGCTGCGGGCCCATCGGCGCGCCACCATAGACGGCCACCACGCCCACGCCAGGCATCTGCTTGGAATAGGTTTCAAACGCGGTGGCGACCTGCAGGGCGAGTTCGCGGGTCGGTGCAAGGATCAGCGCCTGCGGCTCGCGCTTGGACGGGTCGATCTTCGAGAGGATGGGCAGCGCAAAGGCTGCGGTCTTGCCGGTGCCGGTCTGGGCCTGGCCGATCATGTCGTGGCCGCCGAGGATGACCGGGATAGCCTGGCTCTGGATCGCCGAAGGCTCTTCGTAGCCCACCGCCGTTACGGCAGCAAGAACGGATGGATGAATACCGAGTGCGGCAAAGCCGCCGATTTCCTGGGACATGGGTCTTTTCCTGATGCTCCGCAAAGACCCATGTTCCGAAGCTGCGCATGCCATGCAAAACCCGAAGGTCACCCTGGCAGCCTGGTCGGCGGGGTTTGCGAAAACGTAATGAATGATGAATCGTCTAGGACAGCCGCGAGAAGCGGACAGCAGCCGAAGCAGCGCTTCGTGTGTTGCAGTACCTGAACGCAGGCTGGGTTTCAGCCGGCGCGTACTATACCGGAAACTGTGAAGCTGTGCGCGCATTTTGTCTTGAGGGTTAGGTTTGCAGCCGCTCTGGCACAAGGCGTGGAGGAAACAAAGCCGATTCGCCTCATATCGCCGCTTTGCCGCAAGCCCTTGTCGGTAGAAGCCGCTCGCTTTGGCGCCGCTCGCTAATCAGCTCGCTGGGCGAATCGCCTCGATGAGCGAGTCCAATGTATAGCCCAGGCGCGGGGCAAGGTTGGCGGCGCGCTGGCGCAGGGCAACGAGGTCTAACCCCTGATCCAGGTCGGCAGGCACGAACAGTACGACATTGCCCTCCTTCACCGGGCATTCCCAGTAGTGCCGATGGAACAGCCCACGCAGTAGCGCGGCTCCCAGCGGTTTGTCCTGATCGGTCCCCCATTGGTTGATCACCAGCCAGCCGCCAGGATTGAGTTTCTGCTGGCAGCACTCGAGAAACTGCCAGGCAAGATGGGCCGGTGCTGGCCCGGTATCGGTGTAGAGGTCAACGAAAATAAGGTCCGCGGGCTCGGCCGATCCGAGCAGATCAACCGCGTCCCCTATGCGGATGAACAGCCGCGGATCGTCCTGCAGGCCCAAATAGCGCATGGCGAGCTCAGGCACGTCGGGCCGCAGCTCGATGGCTTCAACGTCTTCGAGGGGCAGGAATTCGAGGCAGGCTTGGGTCAGGGTACCGGCACCAAGCCCGAGGAACAGCGCCGTTTCGGGCGCCTCGTGCAACAAGCCGCCCATCAGCATGGCGCGGGTATAGTCATATTCCAGCCAGCTGGGATCGCGGGTAAAGACGCAGCTCTGCTCTACCGCCGCACCGAATTCCAGAAAGCGGTAGTCACCGACTTCCAACACCCGGATCAGGCCGAACGCATCGCTCACCTCGGCTAGCACTACTTCCTGCTTTTCCATACACACTCTCTCAGGGCTTGGCGGCATCTTAACAGCCGATTGGCAAGGACTATCAGCGGCACCCCAGCGCATCAGGTAAAATTCGCGCCACTTCAATGCGCACGGAAACGAACGAATGAGCCAGGCCTGGAGCCCTTCGAGCTGGAGAAGCAAGCCCATCGAGCAGCAACCGGTCTACCCGGACGCGGACCACCTTGGGCGAATCGAAACGACCTTGGCGGGCCTCCCACCACTGGTGTTTGCTGGGGAAGCACGTGAGCTGCGCCGCCAGTTCGCCGAGGTGACCCAGCGTCGAGCCTTCTTGCTGCAAGGCGGTGACTGCGCGGAAAGCTTTGCTGAATTCTCTGCACCAAAGATCCGCGATACGTTCAAGGTGCTGCTCCAGATGGCCGTGGTGATGACGTTTGCCGCCGGCTGCCCAGTGGTCAAGGTCGGTCGAATGGCCGGACAGTTCGCCAAGCCACGCTCGTCCGGCAACGAGACCATTGATGGTGTCACCCTGCCCGCATACCGCGGCGATATCGTCAACGGCATCGGTTTTGACGAGAAAAGCCGTGTCCCTGACCCGGAACGCTTGCTGCAGGCGTACCACCAGTCGACTGCAAGCCTGAACCTGTTACGCGCGTTCGCCCAAGGCGGTTTCGCCGATTTGCACCAAGTCCATCAGTGGAACCTGGATTTCATCGCCAACTCGCAAATGGCTGAAAAGTATCACCAGCTTGGCGAGCGCATCGACCAGGCGCTGCGCTTCATGCGTGCCTGCGGAATGGACAATGCGGCACAAGTGCGCGAGACCAGCTTCTTCACGGCGCACGAAGCGCTGTTGCTCAACTATGAACAGGCGTTCGTTCGCCAAGACAGCCTCAGCGGTGGCTGGTACGACTGCTCGGCGCATATGCTCTGGATCGGCGACCGGACCCGTCAGCTCGACGGCGCGCATGTGGAATTTCTGCGCGGCGTCGGCAACCCGATTGGCGTCAAGGTCGGCCCGAGCATGCAAGACGAGGAGCTGATCCGACTGATCGACATCCTTAACCCCGACAATGACCCGGGCCGCCTGAACCTCATCGTGCGCATGGGAGCGGACAAGGTCGAAGCGGGTCTGCCGCGCCTCATCCGCACCGTACAGGCCGAAGGCCGCGAGGTGCTGTGGAGCTCGGATCCGATGCATGGCAACACCATGAAGGCGTCCAGCGGCTACAAGACGCGCGACTTCGCAAAGGTGCTCGCCGAGGTCCGTCAATTCTTCGAGGTACATCGTGCAGAAGGGAGCTATCCGGGCGGCATCCACATCGAGATGACCGGGCAGAATGTCACCGAATGCATTGGCGGCGCCCGCCCGATTACCGAGGATGGCCTTTCTGATCGATACCACACCCACTGCGATCCGCGCCTGAACGCCGACCAGTCGCTGGAACTGGCCTTCATGATTGCCGAGACGCTCAAGCAGGTTCGCCCGGACTGATTCGTAGCCGGCCTTCTGAACGAAACGAAACCGCGCCGCTCCTGTCCCCCTGATAGGAACAGCGTCGTTTCGCGCCGCTCGAGGAGGCCCGCATGACCGATTCATCTTCGCAAAGCAAAGGCGCTACGCTCGCTGCCTGGATCGGGCTGGCCCTGGGCCCGCTTCTGCTGCTCATATGCCTGCTAACCGACCCGCCGGCGGGCCTGTCGCAAAAGGCCTGGCTGACGGTTGGGCTTGCGGCGCTGATGGCAGTCTGGTGGTCGACTGAAGCCATACCCATTCCAGCGACCTCGCTGCTGCCAATCTTGCTCATCCCGCTGCTGGGGATCGACACCCTGGCCAAAGCCACCGCCCCCTATGCCAATCCAACGATATTCCTGTTCCTGGGTGGCTTCCTGCTTGGCCTGGCCATGCAACGCTGGAATCTCCACCGACGCATCGCGTTGGCGACATTGCTTGCGGTGGGTAATCAGCCCAGCCGCCAAATCGCCGGGTTCATGATCGCGACCGCATTCATCAGCATGTGGGTGAGCAACACCGCCACCAGCATCATGATGTTGCCAATCGGCCTGTCGGTAATTGGCTTGCTCGTGGCGGGCAGCGACGAGCGCGAGGGTGGCCGCTTCGCCATTGCGCTACTTCTGGGCATCGCCTACGCCGCAAGCGTCGGCGGTATCGCCACGCTGATCGGCACGCCGCCCAACGCGTTGCTCGCAGCTTTCATGAGGGAGAACTACGACGTCGAGATCGGGTTCGGTCAGTGGATGCTGCTAGGCCTGCCCTTGAGCATCGGCATGCTGGTGTTTATCTGGTGGTCGCTGACCCGTCGCGGCTTCAAGCTGGCTGGTGGCGATACGCAAGCGTTGCTGGAGCGGGAACTGTCAGAACTGGGGCCGATGGCCCGCGCAGAAAAGCTCGTTGGCGTGGTCTTCGTGCTGGCGGCGCTCGCGTGGATATTCCAGCCATTTCTTGCCGAGTACGTGGAAGGGCTGAACGACACCAGCATTGCCATGGCAGCGGCGATCACGCTTTTCCTGATTCCGGTTAACCTGCGTGAGCGCATTTTCCTGCTGGACTGGGCGCAGGCGAACAAGGCCCCATGGGGTGTATTGCTGCTCTTTGGTGGCGGCCTTTCGCTCGCGGGGGTAATAGGCGCCTCGGGTCTGGCCGAGTGGATCGCCGAAAGCCTTGGCGGCTTCGGCGCGCTGCCGCTGGTGCTGATGATCGGGCTGGTCGTGGCAGTGATCATCTTCTTGACCGAGATTACCTCCAACACCGCCACCGCAGCCGCCTTCCTGCCGCTACTCGGCGCTCTGGCCGTCGCCCAAGGGCTCGAGCCGGAAATGCTGGCGATACCGGCTGCTGTCGCGGCTAGCTGCGCCTTCATGATGCCGGTCGCAACGCCGCCGAATGCCATCGTCTTCGGCACCGGCCAGCTGCCAATACAGGCGATGATCAAGGCCGGTTTCGTCCTCAACCTGTTCGGCGTCTTGCTGGTGACGCTGGTCTGCTATCTGCTGGTTGGCTGGATTTGGGCAGGTTGAAGCCTACCGAAACGAAAAAGCCCAGCATTGAGCTGGGCTTTTCTGTCCTACTAAGGCTGAGAGATCAAGCCTTGACGCGGGACTTGTATTCGCCGGTGCGGGTATCGATTTCGATCGAGTCCCCGATTTCGCAGAAGGCGGAAACCTGCAGTTCGGCACCGTTCTTCAGGCGGGCAGTCTTCATCACCTTGCCGGACGTGTCGCCACGGACGGACGGTTCGGTGTAGACGATTTCACGGACGATGGTGGTCGGCAGCTCGACGGAGATCACCTTGTCGTTGTAAAAGACGGCTTCGCAGACGTCGGTCATGCCGTCTTCGATGAAGGTCATCACGCCTTCGAGATCGTCCTTTTCAATTTCGTACTGGTTGAACTCGCTGTCCATGAAAACATACAGCGGATCGGCAAAGTAGGAATAGGTCACTTCCTTGCGCTCAAGAATGACCGGCTCGAGTTTGTCATCGGCCTTGTACACGGTCTCGGTCGCCGAACCGTTGAGCAGGTTCTTCAACTTCATCTTGACCACGGCACTGTTACGACCGGACTTGTTGAACTCGGCTTTCTGGATGACCCAGGGTGCGCCGTTGATGATGGCCACCTGGCCGGCACGGAACTCTTGTGCGGTTTTCATACGAATATCCGAATGGAATTGGGGACAAAAAACAGGCGCGTATCATAGGGGCTGATCGCGTATCGTCGCAAGCCGCGATGGCCGCATGCCGTCGCCAGTGGTGAGCAGCCTCGGTTGCCGGCGAAACGAATCCCGCCAAGCTCGCTAGACCGGAGCCGCGGACAACCAGTTGGCATGAAACAACATTAATTTCCCAGCCAGATCACCATTGGCGACTTGCTGATGCGTCCAGCGCTCGGCATGTACGCGCAGCGCTGCCTCGTGCTCGAGCAACGCCCGCCAGGCGTCGCCGCTGCCCGCTCCGTCGTTCCATGCCTGCCAGAACGCGCGCAACGCTGTGGCGGGCTCCGACGCGAGGTCCCGCAGATAGAGGTCGAGAAACGCGTTGAGCTTGTCCCAATGTGCGTCTTCTTCCTGCGGATAGATATGCCAGACCAGCGGGCGGCCAGCCCATTGCGCGCGAATGAAGGATTCCTCGCCACGTACCGCATTGAAGTCGCAACTCCAAAGCAGCAAGTCGTACTGGTTTTGCGTCAGGAATGGCAGCACAGCAAGCTGCAGGGCGCCCCGCTCAAACCGATCGCCTGCCTGAATTCGTTCGAGACGCAGCCAACCCGCGATCTCGCCCAGCACCCGCCCCTCCGGCACCAGCAACAGGGTCGACCGCGAGTCGGCTGCTAGTGCGTCAAGCCATCCAGCGACCGCCTCGTTCTCATACGCAAACAGCGACACCAGCCGCGCCCCTGGCACCGGGTCTACATCCACACTCTGCAGGAAGGCGTCTCGCAGGAACCGATCGTGCTGAAAGGCCTCGCGCCGCGCCATTAGGTCGCCCTCGCGAATCAGCCCGCCGGTTCCCTGCTCGAACCCTGGAAAGAAGAAGTACTTCTGCAGGGCATCGGCCTGCATCGACGGCAACGCATGGCAGCCGACGACCCAATCTTCGGCACTGAGGTATTCCAGGTTGAGCCAGAGAATCCGGTGGCCGCTCTGGCTCATTGCATGGATGTACGGCTCAGGTAACTGGCAGGCGAACGCTTCGATGACGATCTCTGCCGGCTCGGCACCCGGCCAGGTGCTGGGCCAATGGCGGACGTCGACACCCTCATGCCACTGTTGCTCGGCCGATGCGCTCGTGCCCGGGCACAATTGGGCAAAGGTATGCAGGTCATCCACCCACAGGCGAACCTGCTGGCCGTACTCGGCGACCAACTGGCGAGCCAGGCGCCACGTCACGCCAATGTCGCCGTAGTTATCCACCACGACACAGAAAATGTCCCAACGGGTGCTGCTCGACAAAGGGGTTCTCCCGGCTATTGGAGATGGACGGTGGGCACACCGGCGTAGCATAGAAACGACGGGCACCGTCTCCACACCATCGCGCATGCAAACGGCATCAGCTGCCCTAGCGGAAGGCTCGGCATGCGGAACAAGAAATTAGGAGGGACTATATAAAAGCAGGATAACGCATTTCGTCATGGAGGCAGCCCTACCAGCCACACCCCGGCACACAATGTCACCGCTGCGGCTGCTTCCTTCCGGACCTGACCGGGTTCACGGCTGATCGTTGCGAGGGGACCGATAGGACCACCATGACGACACCCGCCTGGCGGCGAGCGGCGCCATTGTACCCGCTTATTCCCAAGTTACAACCCGCCCTTATATAGCGTGCTGCGCGCAACGCCTCGATTTCACGCGCGCCGCCGCCACCCTTGATGTATGCGCTGTAGAGCGGACCCGCGGACGACGCTGTGCCGCCCGTCAGCCAAACCCGCAAAGGCGCAGCCGTTCATGAATTGGCACAACGAACCCCTAGGCAAACGCCCAGGTCTGTTTAAGGATAAGGAGCGAATCAGCAAACACCGTCGCCGGATCGACGGTTGCCCTATCGAACGAAACGGCGCGGTGGTAGTGCGCGGAGGCGCACGGCGCTATCGAAGAGGTAAGCATGAACGAAGCTCCCATCGCCATTATTGGCGCCGGTATCGCCGGGCTATCGGCGGCGCAGGCGCTGCAGGCTGCCGGCCAGCGCGTGCAACTGTTCGACAAGAGCCGAGGACCGGGCGGGCGCATGTCCAGCAAGCGCAGCGAGGTTGGAAGCCTCGATATGGGTGCGCAATATTTCACCGCGCGGGACCGTCGCTTCAGCGAAGCCGTCCAGCACTGGCAGGTGCAGGGGTGGGTCGACGCCTGGTCGCCCAACCTCTACCAGGCCCGCAACGGGCAGCTTTCCCCCTCAACCGATGAACAGGTTCGCTGGGTAGGCACATCCCGTATGAGTGCCATCGCCCGCGGGCTGATCGGCGAAATACCCGCAGTCTATGGGTGCCGCATTACAGAAGTGTTTCGGGGCGAGGCGTTTTGGACGCTAATCGATGCGGACGGCGGCAACCATGGCCCGTTCAGCCAGGTGGTCATTGCGCTGCCCGCCCCGCAAGCCAGCGCCCTGTTAGCTTCGGCACCCAAGCTGGCCGCGGTTGCTGCAAGCGTTTCGATGGAGCCTACCTGGTCTGTCGCCGTGGCTTTTAATTCTCCTCTCGACACACGAGTCGAAGCCTGCTTCGTACAGGACGACGCGCTCGATTGGCTGGCCCGCCATCGCAGCAAGCCAGGGCGCGACGACACGCTGGACACCTGGATCCTGCACGGCACCAGCGCCTGGAGCCGTCAACATTTAGATCAGCCCAAGGAGGCGATCATCGAACAGCTACTCGGCGCGTTCGCCGAGCTCATCGATTGTGTTGTGCCGGAAACGGCCTTTACCCTTGCCCATCGCTGGCTATATGCGCGCCCAGCGCAGAGCCATGAGTGGGGCGCATTGGCCGACGCAGGTCTGGGGCTATATGCCTGTGGAGACTGGTGCCTGTCGGGGCGCGTCGAAGGTGCCTGGCTTAGCGGGCAGGAGGCCGCGAGACGCCTGCTCGGCCAGCAGGAACTTTAAAAGCCGCGGGCAAATGGCTGCAGAACACTTTTGCCCGCCACGCTTCAGCGGAGGGGCCTTTCAGCCCAAGGCCGTGTCGAGAAACATCATCACAGCGAAGCCACCCATCAAACCCACCGTTGCAGCGGTCTGATGGCCGTTGCGGTGCGTTTCCGGGATCACTTCGTGGGAGACCACGAAAATCATTGCGCCAGCGGCGAGCCCAAGGCTAACCGGATAGGCAATCGCCAGCCCGCTCGACATCCCCAGCCCGACCACCGCACCGAGCGGCTCCATCAACCCAGATGCCGCCGCGACCAATACAGCCCTGCCGGCAGATAAACCGGTCGTACGCAATGCCAACGCTACCGCCAGGCCTTCTGGAATGTCCTGAATGGCAATGGCTGTCGTTAGCGGCAACCCAACATGCATGTCGCCATCGGCGAAGCTCACGCCGATCGCCATACCCTCAGGGATGTTATGAAGGATGATCGCAAAGACGAACAGCCACACCCGGCTCATGCGCTCGTGCTCGGGGCCGAACGCCCCGGCGCTTTCGTGTTCATGGGGGGTGAAGTAATCCAATCCGAGCATGAGCAGCACACCCAGCCCAAGCCCGACGACAACCGTAGCGGCGGCCGCCGGGCCGCTTCCAAGCTGATCGCGCGCTGCGGCCAAGCCGGGGAGAATCAAGGAAAAGGAACTGGCGGCGAGCATCATGCCGGCGGCAAAGCCCAGCATGCTGTCCTGCGTCTTGGTAGAGATATTGCGCAAAGCCATGGCCAGCAGCGCACCGAGAGCAGTGGCGGCAAACCCTGCCGTGCCGCCCAGGAGCGCATAGCGCAGATGGCTCTGATCGCCGTTATGAATGGCGCTATAGGCACTCGCCAGGAGCAGCGCGAGGACCACCAGCATGGTCGCCCCCAGCCCCATGGTAATGAAGGGTTTCGCCCGGGCATGAGCGAACCATGCGGAACGCAGCGTCGCTGCGGCGCTTTGACCAACTGCCATTGACACCCCCGACCAATCGAAATCGGCTGACACGCAACATGCTATTGCTTGGCACCCTGAACGGGTTCAACGCGTCGCCAATGGGTTGGACCGTGCGTAGCGTGACGAGTTTTCACGGCAAGAGAGGGCGGACGCCCAAAGCCTAGGTCAAGGGCAAGCACGCCTACGCCGCGCGCCAGCCAGCGCGGCGACCGAGACCGAAACCTACGGGCACAAAAAAAGCGACCCTAAGGTCGCTTTTTCGTGGCTTCTACAGATGAACCTAAGAAGCGAATTTGGAGCGGGAAACGAGACTCGAACTCGCGACCCCGACCTTGGCAAGGTCGTGCTCTACCAACTGAGCTATTCCCGCAAATATGGCGTCCCCTAGGGGACTCGAACCCCTGTTACCGCCGTGAAAGGGCGGTGTCCTAGGCCACTAGACGAAGGGGACGCTGCCCGGAAACTCCAGCTTCATTCCGGCTTGCAGTGTCTGCTGTTGGGCTTACGCTGCAAGTGGCGCGCATTCTATGGAGCGATCCAAGGGTCGTCAAGCATCGTGTCGAAAAAAATTAGCGATCGACCTCCTCGCGCTAACGAGCTATCAGCTTGCCATCCAACCCTCTACACTCGGTACGAAAAATCGCCCCCACTGTAGAGAGGTGTACGCAGTGTCCTCTGCCCTGATAGCTGGATTGGTCATCGCCGGCCTGTTCGTTCTGATTGCAATTGGGTACATCAACCAGCTCGTAGAGAAGGGCAACCTTGAAAAAGCGCGCAGGCGAGCGGAATTGGCGGATCGGATTCGTCGCTGCGCTGCCCTTTCGGATGGCTTCCCTGGGCAAATGATGACGCCCGCGCTCAAACTCATGCTCAGCCGCCTCGAGCTGAATCTTGCGCAACAGCTGCAATCTCTGGACAAGAAGAACGCCTCGCTGGCTGCGCGCATCGAGACCTTGCGTAACGAGTCGGCCATGGGCGACGGCATCCCGGTCACCAACGCGCCCACGAAGATCATTACCGAAGCCCAGGCGAAAGAGGTCCGCCTGCTGCTCGACGACCTGCAGGCCCTGGTGATATGGGCAGCCAAGCAACAACTGCTCGCAGCCGCACAAGCCAAGCACTGGCTGGCGGAGATTCAGCGAATGCTGGTCTCCCTTCATGTTGAATACTTCACAAATGCCGGCAAGCTGGCGTTGCAACAGGGTAATCCGCACAAGGCTCGTCTGGCGTTCGAACGCGGCCTGCAATACGTTCGCAAGCAGGCGAACCAGGCCGATTACCAGGTGCAGCGCAAGCAGCTTGAAGCGAACTATGCCTATGCCAACCAACTCGAACAGACGCAACATAAACCCGACCTCGAAGCGCCCAGCGAGCTGAGCGAAGGGCTCAAGGCATTCGAAACGGACGACGACTGGAAAAAGAACAACATCTATTGATACCGGCCAGCCCGCGACCCGGTACTGGGAGAAACCTCATGTCCATGACACTTTATGGCGCCCCGCTATCTCCATTCGTTCGCAAGGTACGTCTGTGTTTGCAGGAAAAAGGGCTCGACTACCAGCTCGAGATGGTCATGCCCTTTTCGCCACCCGAGTGGTATCTGCAGCTCAACCCGCTAGGCCGCATCCCCGCGTTCAAGGATGGCGACCTGACCATTGCCGACTCCAGCGTGATCTGCCAGTACCTGGAAGATGCCTACCCGGACACCGCCCGGCTATATGGCAACGATGCAGCCCAGCGCGCCCAGGTCCGGTGGCTCGAGAAGTATGCGGACTATGAACTGGCACCGCTTACCACCTTCACGGTGTTTCGAAACCGCATCCTCAAGCCCAGCAACGGTCATCCCTGCAACGAAGACAGCGTTCAGGCCGCACTGACAGAAAAGTTGCCACCCCACTTCGACTATCTGGAGAAACAGCTGGGTGAGCGCGCCTATTTCCTCGGCGATCAGCTATCGATTGCCGACCTGGCGGTGGCGTCGCAACTCTTGAACATGGAGCATGGAGGCGAGTCGCTCGATGCAGCACGCTGGCCATCGCTCGCTGCCCACTATGACCGAATCAGAAGCCTGGCATCCACCCAGAGTTTCTGGGCCTCGGAACAGCGTATGACCGCCAAGCTCGTGGACATGGGGAAGGCTCAGCCAGCCGGTAACTGAAGCGACAGCCGTGCCCCTGGACTCATAACAGCCGCTTGCCAACCCACTGGCGCGCGAATTGATAGGCGCAACGGCCGTTGCGATTGCCTCGGGCGGTCGCCCAGCGAATCGCCTCTTTTTCAACTTCCTCATCCCAACTCCAGCTCAGGCCGGACTGGTCACCCAGCGCGGCCACCCAATGCCGCACTACGTCCAGGTAATGCTCCTGACTGAAGGGATAGAACGACAGCCATAGACCAAAGCGGTCCGATAATGCGATTTTGTCTTCGACCGCCTCGTTCGGATGCAGCTCGCCATCCACCATTTGCCAGTTCTCGTTGTCACTCTGCCGCTCCGGAACCAGATGACGACGATTGGATGTCGCGTAAAGCAGCACGTTTTCCGGCGCGCGTTCGAGCGAACCGTCGAGTACGCTTTTCAGAACCCGGTAATCGCCCTCCCCCGCCTCAAAAGACAGGTCGTCGCAAAACACTACGAAATGCTGCGACAAGCCGATCAGTTGCTCGACTACCCGAGGCAGGTCGGCCAAATGGTCACGTTCGATTTCGATCAGGCGCAGGCCGGCCGGCGCATGTTCGGCAAGTAGCGCTCGGATCAGCGAGGATTTTCCTGTGCCGCGCGAACCCCACAACAGCACATGGTTGGCCGGCAGATCGGAGACGAACTGCCGGGTATTACTCGCCAGCAGCTCACGCTGGCGGTCGATGCCGATGAGGTCGTCCAAGCGAATATCCAGCGACACCGTCAGCGGCTGTAGATAGCCGCCCTGACCATCGCGGTGCCAACGCGCAGCCAGGCTGCGAGACCAATCGATGGCCGTACGTGGCGCCGGCAGCAGCGGTTCGAGGCGCGTCATCAGCATCTCGGCGCGCTGCAGAAAGGCTTTCAAATCGTTATCCATGGAAGGTTGGACCTGGTACTGAGAATGACCGAACGGCCGGGTCTAAAGATGGGCCTCGATTCGCGCGCGCAGCGCTTCAGGCTTGGTGCGCGTGGCGAAACGCTCGACCGAGCGCCCGTCCGCCGAAACGAGAAACTTAGTGAAATTCCACTTGATCGCCTTGCTGCCGAGCACACCCGGGGCACGCTTCTTCAGCTCGACGAACAAAGGATGCGCGTCGCCGCCGTTGACCTTCACCTTGGCGAACAGTGGAAAGCTGACGCCGTAGTTCCGCTCACAGAAGGCCGCAATTTCGGCTTCGCCGCCAGGCTCCTGACCGCCAAACTGGTCGCAGGGGAAGCCAAGCACGACCAGACCATGCTCGCGGTATTGTGTCCACAGTGCCTCGAGCCCCTTGTATTGAGGCGTGAATCCGCACTCGCTGGCAGTGTTCACCACAAGGTAAAGCGTGCCTGCGAACTCACCGAGGGACGTCGTTCGCCCTTCGATAGTGGTGCAGAGAATATCGAGCAATGGGTCATGCATGGACGAATCCTGCCTGGCGGGAACATTCAGGCATCGCGCGGTTTGAGGTCGAGCGAGGCGGAGTTGATGCAGTAACGAAGTCCGGTGGGCGCTGGACCGTCCGGAAAGACATGCCCAAGGTGCGCCTCGCAACGGGCGCAGCGAACCTCTATTCGATGCATGCCATGGCTGAAATCATCGAGGCTGGCAATGGCGGTATCGCTGACGGGCTGGAAATAGCTGGGCCAGCCGCAACCGGAATCGAACTTTGCGCCTGAGTCGAACAGCGGTGCGTCACAGCAGACGCAATGGTAGATGCCGGGTGTCTTGGTATCGTTGTACTTGCCGGTGTAAGGGCGCTCTGTCGCGCCCAGACGACAGACCTGAAACTGCTCGTCGGACAGCTCCTCACGCCAGGTTTCCAGCGGTTTCTCAAGCTTTTCCATCGGTACACCTCGGGCTCGTAAAAAGGCAACGCTGTACCTTTTCCGGTGATCGGGCCGCACGTATGATGCGGGGCTCTCAAGACGCCTAGTCTGGCAGTGGGATTGCAAGCTGCCAAGGCGCCCGGGTTCACGCCGCACGCCGCCTGCCGTCCAGCCATGCAGGCGCGTCATCACTTCGGGACACACAGGATCATGCAGGTCAGCAAATCGAACAAGCTCGCCAATGTCTGCTACGACATCCGCGGGCCCGTGCTCAAGCACGCCAAACGCCTGGAAGAGGAAGGCCATCGCATCCTCAAGCTGAATATTGGCAACCCGGCGCCGTTCGGTTTCGAAGCCCCTGAGGAAATCCTTCAGGACGTGATTCGCAACCTGCCGACCGCGCAGGGTTACAGCGACTCGAAGGGCCTGTTCAGCGCGCGCAAGGCCATCATGCAGTACTACCAGCAGAAGCAGGTGGACGGCGTGACGATCGAAGATATCTACCTCGGCAATGGCGTTTCCGAGTTGATCGTGATGTCGATGCAGGCACTACTCAACAACGGCGATGAGGTGCTTATCCCAGCCCCGGATTACCCGCTGTGGACTGCCGCGGTGAGCCTGGCCGGTGGCAAGCCGGTGCACTATCTCTGCGACGAACAGGCCAACTGGTGGCCCGACTTGGCCGATATCAAGGCCAAGATCACGCCGAATACCAAGGCGCTGGTACTGATCAACCCGAACAACCCGACCGGCGCCGTGTATCCGCGCGAAGTGCTCGAAGGCATGGTGGAGCTGGCGCGTCAGCACAAGCTGGTGCTGTTCTCCGATGAAATCTACGACAAGATCCTGTACGACGACGCCGTGCACGTCTGCACCGCCTCGCTGGCACCGGACGTCCTTTGCCTGACCTTCAACGGCCTGTCCAAATCCTACCGCGTCGCTGGCTTCCGCTCTGGCTGGGTGGTGATTACCGGGCCCAAGCACAAGGCCCAGAGTTACATCGAAGGCATCGACATCCTGGCCAACATGCGGTTGTGTGCCAACGTACCCTCGCAACACGCCATCCAGACCGCACTGGGGGGCTACCAGAGCATCAATGACCTGGTCCTTCCACCCGGCCGCCTGCTCGAGCAGCGCAACCGCACCTGGGAACTGCTCAACGATATTCCCGGCGTCAGTTGCGTGAAGCCCATGGGCGCGCTCTACGCCTTCCCGCGGATCGACCCGAAGATCTGCCCGATCCACAACGATGAAAAGTTCGTGCTCGACCTGCTGCTCTCGGAAAAGCTGCTGATCGTTCAAGGCACCGCGTTCAACTGGCCCTGGCCAGACCACTTTCGCGTGGTCACGCTGCCGCGCGTGGATGACCTCGAACAGGCGATCGGCCGCATCGGTAACTTCCTCAAGTCCTACAGCCAGTAACCAATGGACTTGCAAATCGACGATTTCTACCGGGACGCCGCGGCCGGCCTGCTGGCGCTGTATCAGGCGTTCCCGCGCAAGATCACGCTGTATGTGGAGGACCTCATCGGTTTCGAGGAGCCCGATGAGTTCGGCCTGCCGAGCAAGCGGCACCAGGGCTGCCTGAGCACGCTGATCTGGCTAGCCGAGGAAGGCTACCTGCGTTACGAGAACACCCTTCAATTCCAGGCCATCGAACAGGCTGTGCTGACAGAAAAGTCCTTTGTCCAGCTAACGGCTTTCAGCATGGAATCCGTTTCCGTCACCGATCCGGTGCCCCTGAGCGTTCGACGCGTCCAAGGCAGCCTTGCCAATTCCCTCCGTGTTGCACTTCGCGATGGCGACAGCGAGCGCCTCGCCCTACTGGCCCGCCAGCTCTTTACGAGCAACTTTGAAGCAAAGGCCTGAGCCTGACGCTTGCACAAGCGACATAGCTTGAAATAGTCGCTTGGTTGAATCGCGCCAACCCGCCCCTTATATAGCCTACGTTCTTAATTGTTCTCCTCCGGAGTCTGCCGCAAACATGATGCGCATTTTCTTGTTCCTGGCCACTAACCTGGCCGTCCTGGTCGTCGCCAGTATCACCCTCAAGCTGCTTGGGGTCGATCGCTACACCGGCCAGAACTACGGCAGCCTGCTCGCGTTCTGCGCCGTATTTGGCTTTGCCGGCTCGCTGGTCTCGCTGTTCATCTCCAAATGGATGGCGAAGATGAGCACTCGGACCGAGATCATCACCCAGCCCCGCACACGGCACGAGCAGTGGCTGCTGCAGACGGTCGAGCAGCTGTCGCGCGAAGCCGGCATCCGCATGCCGGAAGTCGGCATCTTTCCGGCCTACGAGGCCAACGCCTTCGCCACCGGCTGGAACAAGAACGACGCCCTGGTCGCCGTCAGCCAAGGCCTGCTCGAGCGATTCTCGCCGGAAGAAGTGAAGGCCGTGCTGGCTCATGAGATCGGCCACGTGGCCAACGGTGACATGGTCACGCTCAGCCTGATTCAGGGCGTGGTGAACACCTTCGTGATGTTCTTCGCACGTATCTTCGGCAGCTTCGTCGACCGCGCCATCTTCAAGAATGAAGATGGTCACGGCATGGGCTATTTCATCGCGACCATTTTCGCGGAGTTGGTACTCGGCATTCTGGCCAGCATCATCGTCATGTGGTTCTCTCGCCAGCGCGAGTTCAGGGCTGACGAAGCCGGCGCCCAGCTGGCCGGCACCGGTGCGATGATTGGAGCACTGCGGCGCCTGCAGGCTGAACAGGGCGTGCCGGTCGACATGCCGGACAGCCTCAAAGCGTTCAGCATCAACGGCGCGCTGCGCAACGGCCTGGCGGGCCTGCTAATGACCCATCCGTCGCTGGACGATCGTATCGAAGCCCTGCGCCAGCGAGGCTGATACGGCCGGCTTGCAAGTTACAACGACCCCGCCTCTCGGCGGGGTTTTCGTTTCAACGTGGCGCTGCCAGGCCCCCGCGGCTAGTCCGTCCGCCGAACGAGCCGGTAGCAGCGCTCTTCTAACCGCGTTAGGCCACGCTGGAGAAACTTCCAGTTGCCGTTCAGTACGTCCACTTCTTCGAACAACTCGATCGCCCAGGCAGGCGAAAGCGTTTGCCTGACCTCCACGTCGCTCACGGCGAAGGGTGGCCCGTCCATCTCCGGCTGCTCATAGTCCAGCGTTACCAGCAACCCCTCACAGCCCGCCTCGAAGAGCTGAGCGAGATGCGCCACATAACGCTGGCGCATCTGTGGCGGAAGCGCGATCAGAGCAGCGCGGTCATACAACGCGACACAGCCGGCAACCTGGGCCGGCGTAAGGGAAAAGAAATCGCCGCAGAGAATTTCAACGCGCCCGGCCTGATACCGCAGGAACTCACCCAAAGGGACGATTTCCGGTTGCAGCCCTTGCTCGACAAAGAAATCAGCCGCGGCCTTTTCGCTCAGCTCTACGCCGAGAACATCGAAACCCTGCGCGGCGAGCCAGGCCATGTCCAAGCTTTTGCCACATAGCGGCACCAGCACCCGCGCACCCGGCGGGAGCTGCAGGCAAGGCCAGTGATGCTGCAGGTAGGGGTTGACTTCACCCAGGTGGAAACCAATTTCGTTGCGCGACCAGCGCCGATGCCAGAATCCTGCTTCCACGTTCTGCTCCTTCGTCGAGATGGACGAAGCCTAGCAGAGCGAACGAACGCTTAGCGGGTCACGATGCGAGCGTTTCGGGATCCATCCCCGCATCGCGCATCTGGGCAAGCTTGTAACGCAAGGTCCGGGCGCTGATGCCCAGCCGATCGGCCGTTTCCTTGCGCTTGCCACGCTCGGCGCGCAGCGTGTCCAGGATGAGTTCGAACTCGCGGCGCCGTAGGTCTTCACCAAGGACACCAGCAGTATCTGCAGGCCGAGCGTCAACTGCTCCGCCCGTTACGACCACAACAGGCCGAGCGGGCGTCATCGCGGCCGCCATGCCTTCCAGGCACAAGTCCTGCGGATGGATGACGCCACCCTGCTGAAGAATCAGGGCACGCTGAACGGCGTTGTCGAGTTCGCGGACATTGCCAGGCCAACCATGCACCTGCAGGCTGTGACGGGCCTCGACACTGAAACGAGGCACTGCCTGACGCATCTTGGCCGCATGGGTCGACAGTAGCCGCTCAGCCAAAGGCAGAATATCGGCCGGCCTGTCTCGCAGCGCGGCCCACGCCAGCGGGAAGACAGAAAGCCGGTAGAACAGGTCTTCACGGAAGCGCCCTTCCCGCACCTCCGCGCCGAGGTCGCGATTGGTAGTAGCGATGATGCGAATATCCAACGAGATCGGCTTGCGACCACCCACGCGCTCTACCTCTCGCTCCTGCAGTACGCGCAGCAACTTAGCCTGCAGCCCGAGCGGCATCTCCGATATTTCATCGAGCAGCAGCGTGCCGCCTTCGGCCAATTCGAACTTGCCTGGCTGGCTGGCGATTGCACCGGTGAACGCGCCCTTCTCGTGCCCGAAAAGCGTCGCCTCGAGCATGTTGTCCGGAATCGCGGCGCAGTTGATCGCGATGAATGGCTTGGCAGCACGCGGCGACTGTTGGTGGATATAGCGTGCCAGAACCTCCTTGCCTGTCCCGGACTCGCCAGAAATGAGTACCGTGGAGTCGCTTTGCGCGACCCGCGCAGCCAGCGCGAGCAATTGCTGGCTGGTGGCCTCGACCGCGATCGGACCCTGACCCGGTTCGTCCAGCCGACCGCAGGCGTGGCGCGCCACGAGTTGCAACAGAACCTGCGGCTCGAACGGCTTGACGAGGTAGTCGATCGCCCCGTGCCGAATGGCATCGACGGCGCGCTCGACCGCTGCGAACGCCGTCATCAGCAACACCGGCATGTGCGGATAACGCTGCCGAACCAGTCCCAGAAGCGCGTGTCCGTCCATGCCCGGCATGTTCACGTCACTGATCAGCAGGGCGAAGCTTTCGTCCTGCAGCGCTACCAGCGCCGATTCAGCACTATCCACAGCGCGATGGCGATAGCCACCAAGTTCCAGGGTGTCACTGAGCGCCTGGCGGAGCGATGGGTCATCTTCGACGAGCAGAATCCGAGCGTTCATCATTGGTTCCCCATGGCAGCGGCGGGCTGGTCGAGCAAGGGCAGGCTCAGCGTGGCGCAGGTGCCACGCCCTAGCCGTGAGCGCAGCCGAAACGCACCGGAGTGGGCTCGCGCAACCGACTTGACCAGCGCGAGCCCGAGGCCGGTGCCGTTAGTCTTGGTGGTGAAAAACGGCTCGCCAAGGCGCTGAAGCGTCGCCGGCTCAATGCCGTGACCATTGTCGCTCACGGTAATCAGCAGCCGATCGTCCCGCTGGTAAAAGTGGACTTTCAGGCGCAGCGGATCGGCGCCGGACTGGCGCGCGTTCTCAATGAGGTTCAACAGCGCGCCGACCAGCGTGTCGCGATTGCAAAGCAAAGCGCCAGCTCGTGCATCGCACTGCCAGCGTACGCTCACATTTTCGATTCGCGCTTCAGCGGCACCGCGAAGGGCACACATTAGTTCAGCCGGCGCCAAGCGATCACACAGCGGCAGATCGCCTCGGGCGAACACCAGCATGTCGCGCACCTGATGCTCAAGTTCGTTGAGACGATCCTTCAAGCGGCCAGCGAAACGCAGCTGCTGCTCGCCTGACAGCCCGCCCTGCTCGAGGTGGCTGGCATAGAGCAGCGCGGTCGAAAGCGGGGTACGGATCTGATGGGCAAGGGATGCCATCATGCGGCCGAGCGAAGACAGGCGCTCATGGCGCGCCAGCTGCTCTTGCAGGCGGCGCGTCTCGGTGAGATCGGTCAGTAGAACCAGTTGCCCCGGCTCGCCATTGAGCGAGCGTGTCGCGATGGAAACGCGGCGACCGTCACGCAGCGAAATCTCATGTCCATCATCACGACGTGGAGCGAAACTCCGGGCAATCACATCGCGCCAGAGCGCGCCTTCCAGCGGCTCGCCCAGCAGGTCGATCGCCACGGGATTGGCTTCCCGAATCACGCCCTGACCATCGATGACGATGACACCGCCGGGCAGCAGGTCAAGCAAACTTTGCAGACGATTGGCCAGGCGCTCCTTCTCGCCGAGTTCGCATAGCCGCTGGGCACTGGCCTCGGCAAGCTGGTCGTTAAGTGTATTCACGCGCGCTTGCAAGAGGCTCTGCGACTCACCCAGCTGACCGGCCATACGCGCGAACTGGTCGACGGACCGTTCCAAACCAGCGGTATCGATGCTGTCCGGGCGGGCAGAAGCCCGAGGCGATGAAAGAGCTGTGGTCACGGGTGCACTCGCTGCCGTCAAAAGATGGTCACGAAGTGCTTCGGAGCAAGGATCGTGCCTGCAGGGTACAGGCACGAGGAGCGAGCGTCAGTCGTTAGGGGCGGCGATCATTCGTCCAGATCGTCGTCGCGCCGGTTCATACCATACTTGCGCATCTTCTCTACAAGCGTGGTACGGCGAATTCGCAGTCGCTCCGCGGCCCGGGCGACCACCCCACCCGCGTCATCCAGCGCCTGCTGGATGAGCCCTTGTTCGAGATTGCCTAGGTAATCCTTCAGGTCCAGACCCTCAGCCGGCAACATCGCATGCGCATCGGCAGCGATCATGGGCGCGCTGATCGCCGCCCGCTCCTCCATCTCGTCGTGGATGCCGCTGGCATACTGCTCGTCGTCGTCATCGACGTGGCGGAACTTCTTGGGCAATTCCATTACGCCAATAACGCCATAGGGATGCATGATCGCCATGCGTTCGACCAGGTTCGCCAGCTCGCGTACGTTGCCCGGCCAGTCATGGCGGCACAGCGACATGATGGCAGCGGAGTTGAAGCGAATCGAACCGCGCTTTTCATGTTCCATGCGCGAGATCAGCTCGTTCATCAACAGCGGGATATCTTCGATGCGCTCGCGCAGTGGGGCCATCTCGATAGGGAAAACGTTCAGGCGGTAGTAAAGGTCCTCGCGGAAACCACCGTCCACGATCATCTTCTCGAGATCTTTATGAGTCGCGGCGATGATGCGTACGTCAGCGTTCTGCGTGCGGTTGCTGCCGACGCGCTCGAAGGTGCGCTCCTGCAGGACGCGCAATAGCTTGACCTGCATCGGCAGGGGCATGTCGCCAATTTCGTCGAGGAACAAGGTGCCGCCTTCGGCCAGCTCGAAGCGACCGGCACGTGCGGTGATGGCGCCGGTGAACGCGCCTTTCTCGTGCCCGAACAGTTCGCTTTCGAGCAGCTCGGCGGGAATGGCGCCGCAGTTCACCGGAACGAAAGGCCCGTTGCGTCGTTTGGAGTGGTAGTGCAGATTGCGCGCGACCACCTCCTTGCCCGTCCCGGATTCACCGAGAATCAGCACGCTAGCTTCGGTGTCGGCGACCTGCTGCATCATCTGCCGAACATGCTGGACGGCACGACTGGTGCCTACCAGGCTGCGGAACAGATTGGGCTCACGCTGGCGCCCGCGCGACTTGGCCTGGTCGTACATCTCCCGATAGACCTGCGCGCGGTGCAATGAGTCGAGCAGCTTGTTGTAGCTCGGCGGCATTTCGAGGCTGGCCAGCACGCGACGGCGAACATCGTCCGGCCAGTCGCTGCGAGGCGGCTCACCGATCAGCAGCACCGGCAGGTTCTCGTCCCACTTACCGAGCTGCTTGAGAAACTCGGCCGCGTTGCCGTTCGAGACGTCGCCCAGCATGACGCCCAACACATTTCGGCTGGACTCAAGTGAGTCAACGACACGCTGCCAATCGTTGCTCGAACAAGCCAGATGGTCTTCGCTCAGGAAATTAAGGATGACGGCCAAATCACGTCGGCGCTCACTGTCATCGTCTATCAACAAAATTTTGGTTTCACGCCACATCTTGTTTATAGGCTCTGGAAGCTGAATGAAACGCCGAGAACGAATCGAACTTGAGAAGCGAACTTCACCGGCAGATAGCCACTAGTAAAAGTCAAAAACTAGAGCTCAGTCAAATTTATGACGTGATTTTTTTCAGGCCACTTAGGCGCAGCAAGTCAGCAGGTCGAGATAAGAATCGGCTTGGGGACGATTCACATACCGCCATAAGCTCAAAGCAGTTCGGCTGATTTGCAAAGAACGAGAGAGATATCGAAGAATAGGTATGGCAATACCTAAAGCATGCCGATATCGCGGGCATGTCAAAGAGATGACAACAACGGAAATACGACGATCTGCTAATGGCTACCGCAACGATAAATAGCCTTTTCGAGATTGCGTTGGGCCATTTAAACCGACGAGCGGTTTAAACGAGCGGAGCGGCAAGGGTGTGACTACTCGAATAACTTATAAACTTTGGCACCGTTCTGCGATTGATTGAGCTGGATCAACTCGCCGGCGATTCGCTTTTGCTCCGCTTGGCAACTGGCAACCAGTTCCCGATACAGATCGACCAGTTCCTGCATTCGCTCCCGAATGGCAGGATCCTCCAGACGAGGCTCGTTCATCGCGGCTTCGACGACCTGCCGGCATTGCAAATCCAGCACGCTGATGGCGGCCCAGTCCTGCTGAACCAACGCGTCGCGTAATGCGCTGCCGGTTTCTTCAAGACGCTTGACTGATGCACTCATATGCCGCCGCTCCAAACCATTTCGCCTAATGCAATGCCCGGGGCCTGTGCGCCCCGCCAGACAAGATATCGGCCACGGTGCGCCGTGCTTTAGGGCAATCTTTTGCTTCGCATCCACTCAATGAAGTCCCCGCAATCCCGGCGGTACGCTTGGCTGGGCGACCGGATCCCAGGGCCCTTCCAGACGACCCGACGAATACCAATCGCCATCCCAACGGTAGTACAGGCGCTCCCGGTAGTAGAGATCGCGACCCTCCACGACATAGACGCCGAGCCGGTTATCCCAGTGCGCAGCGGCATGGGGAGGCGGTGCGTAGCGCGGATGGCTCTTCTGAACCGCCGGCGGACGCGGTGCAGGAGGCGTCCGCACAGGGGGCGGTGTGCGGACTGGCTCCCGGGCATCCGGCACTGGCGCCGGCGGAACCGGGCGCGGTTCTGACGTCTCGTAGGGATTACCCGCACAGGCTGCCAACAGCGATGCAAGGAAGATAACCGATGACGCCCTCAGGACGCGCATCAGGGACTGGTTGTCGAACGAATCATTGGCCGTCATCTATCGCCTCGCTGCCCTACAAGATCGTCAGGGCGTGTCTGGTTGGTCGATCGTCAGCTCTACCGCATCACCTTGACTCGCCGGGCTTAGCGGCTGGCTGTCGCCCTTCCACTCGCCGCGGGTCGCGTTGCCGTCCCTGGATATCCGCGCGAACAGCCTGACCTGATCGAAGTTGGACAAGCGAAGCTGCGGGGTCATCGCATCGGCATCGCCGAGCGTGACGGTGGCTGGTAGATCGGCAACTGTCAGGCGCTTGACCGCGAGCGGCATTGGCGGACCAGACACCGCACGCGCGAAGACGAACACAGCATCTTCAGGCCGAACGCCCTGAGCCAGAGAGTCATCCAGGCTCACCTTGACGGTAAGACCCGCTTCCTTCGGCGCCGTTTCAGCAGCACCGGCTTGCGCTGTTTGGGCCTCACCAGTTGCGCCAAGCTGTTCGCGGGCCCGCTCAATGCCACCCTGGATCGCCTCGCGTGATGGATCTTCAGCCGGCAAGGTCGCAACCAGGCGCTCCCAATATTGAATCGCGTCGGCGAACCGTTCCTGCTCAAAAGCTGCAATGCCCAGCAAGCCGAGGCTGGTCACCTCGTGCGGGTCCGCCTGCAAGGCCTCGGAGGTCAAGGCTTCGATCTGCTCCGACCATTGACGATCACCTGCGAAATACAGCGCCTGTGCCCATTGACCCAGGATATCGGGCTGGCGGCCGGCGAGTTCGGCGACGCGTTGATACGCCGGAACGGCATCGGCTGCACGCTCCTGGCTCATGTACGTCCTCGCAAGGAAATACCAGGCTTCAGTCGAATCCGGCTGCGCTTTAACGGCCCGCTCCAGGCGGGCAGTCATCTCGGCCATGCTCCGGGGTTGCTCAGCGAACTCACGAGCCAGTTGGAGCTTATCGCTGGCGCCCCAATGCAGGTAGAAGCCGTAGCCGATCAGCGGAACCAGAAACGCAGCCACGAGAGGCACCGCACGCCCGAGCCGGCTGCTGCGACGAGCCTCGCCCGGAGCGGTGTCCTCGAGCAGTTCGCGCGCCGCATCGTCGCGTGCCGCCTCGTACTGCTCAGCATCGAGCGTGCCGGCGTCGCGCTGGCCCGCGAGTTCGGCGAGACGCTCTTCGTAAAGCGCCACATTGAGCGCGGTGCGGTCCTCTTCGGCTTGCGCCCTGCGGCCTTTCAACAAGGGCAGCAATAGGAAAGCCAGGGCAGCCAGCAGCAGAATGCCGGCCGCAATCCAGAAATCGATCATGGGTCTTTTTTATCCAGCAACAGGGCGAGGCGTTCGCGTTCGGCCTCGGAAAGAGTGTGCGATGCGCCGGAGCCACTCGCCCGCCGGCGGCGAACCAGGATCAGCCCGAGTACGACGAACCCGATCACCAGCAGCACAACGGGTCCATACCATAGCACCAGCGTCTTGGCGTTGACCGGCGGCTTGTAGCGAACGAAGTCGCCATAGCGATCTACGAGATACTCGACGATCTGCTCGTTGCTCTGCCCTTCTTCGAGCATGCGGTAGATCTCCCGCCGCAGGTCCATGGCGATCGGCGCGTTGGAGTCAGCGATATTCTGGTTCTGGCACTTCGGGCAGCGGAGCTCCTCGACCAGCGTGCGATAGCGCTCGCGCTCGGCTTCCGACTTGAACTCATAAGCATCGATTGCCGCGTGGGCGCTGCCAATCATCGCGACGGCCAACAGCAGGGCGTGAAAGAACATTTTCATTCGTCAACCAGCTCCTGATACAACGCCGCCAGTTGCTCACGCCAGACGCGCTCATCGATCACACCGACATACTTGTGTCGGATGATCCCATGCTTGTCGACAAGGAACGTCTCAGGCGCCCCGTATACGCCGAGATCCAGCCCAAGGCTGCCTTGCTCGTCACGGATGTTGAGTTGGTAAGGGTCGTGAAAGTCGCGCAGCCATTTTTGCGCCGCGGCGTTGTCGTCCTTGTAGTTCACGCCGTGGATGACAACGCCCTGCTGCGCGAGCTTGTTAAGCACGGGATGCTCGACCTTGCAGGCGACGCACCAGGTCGCCCAGACATTGACCAGCGCAGGCCGACCCTTGATGTCCTCGGCGCTGACCAGCCGCTGCGGGTCCTCGACCGAAGGCAGCGAGAACGCTGGGAGCGGCTTGCCGATCAGCGCGGACGGCAGCTCCGTCGGATCGAGGAACAGACCACGGTACAGAAACACCGCGACCACCAGAAAAATCGCCAGTGGCAACAACATCAGTAGTCGTTTCATTTCAGGCTCCTTGCTGGGCGAGGCCGAGCGCTTCGCGCACGCGCATCTTGACCTTGACGCGATAGCGGCGATCGCAGGCTGAAAGCACGCCACCCAGGCACATCACCAGCCCACCCAACCAGATCCAGCGCACGAACGCCTTGATGTGCACGCGCACCGCCCAGGCGCCCTCCCCCAGCGGTTCGCCGAGGGCGACATAGAGGTCACGGGTAAAGCCTGGATCGATCCCCGCCTCGGTCATGGGCATTTGCTGCACGGTATACAGGCGCTTTTCCGGATGCAGGGTGGCGACCTGATCGCCGTCCTGGAAGACGCGCATGGTCGCGCGGTCAGAGGTGAAGTTCGGGCCTTCGAAATGGCTCGCCCCCTCGAAAACGAAGGTGTAGCCGCCCAGTTCGAGCGAATCCCCCGGCGCCATACGCAGGTCGCGCTCATCGCTTTGCAGGCTGGTCAGCACAACGCCCATCGCGCAGATGACCAGACCGAGATGCCCGACCTGCATACCCCAATAGCTGCGGGTCAAACTGCGGATACCCTTGAGCAAGCCCTTATGGCGTGTCTTGTCGAGAATGTCGCGTATGCCGGCGAGCACCACCCAGGCACCCAGCAGGCAAACCGCGAGCACAGCCCAATGGAAGTCACCGAAGACCATCGAACCCAGGCCGCCGATCACTGCGCTGGTGACCAGCACGGGTGCCAGCATTCCCGCCAGCCAGCGCACCGGTGTGTCCTTCCAGCGCACCAGCACGCCCACACCGAGCGCCACCATCAGTAAGCCAATCAGCGGCAGGAACATCGCATTGAAGTATGGCGGGCCGACCGAGAGCTTGGCGCCAGACAGCGCGTCGAGCAGCAGCGGATACAGGGTGCCGAGCAGGATCATCGAGGTAGCGACCACCAGCAACAGGTTGTTGACCAGCAACAGCGTTTCGCGTGACCACAGACCGAAACCGATCTGACTCTTGACGACTGGCGCACGCAGGGCGAACAGCGTCAGCGAGCCGCCAACGACCATCAGCAGAAATATCAGGATAAAGACGCCTCGCGCCGGGTCGGTGGCAAACGCATGGACCGACGTCAACACACCGGAGCGAACCAGGAAGGTGCCCAGCAGGCTCAACGAGAACGCCGCGATGGCCAGCAGTACCGTCCAGCTCTTGAACACACCACGTTTCTCCGTCACTGCGAGCGAGTGGATCAACGCCGTGCCGACGAGCCAAGGCATGAAGGATGCATTCTCGACCGGGTCCCAAAACCACCAGCCGCCCCAGCCGAGCTCGTAGTAGGCCCACCAGGAGCCCAGCGCGATGCCCACGCCGAGAAAGGCCCAAGCGACGAGTGTCCAGGGGCGGGACCAGCGCGCCCAGGCTGCATCGAGCCGCCCGCCGAGCAGCGCAGCGATGGCGAAGGCGAAGGCGACCGAGAAGCCGACGTAGCCCATATAGAGCATGGGTGGATGAACGACCAAGCCGAAATCCTGGAGCAGCGGATTGAGATCGCGCCCGTCCATCGGCGCCTGAGGCAGCAGACGATCGAAGGGGTTAGACGTGATGATCAGGAACAGCAGGAAACCGATACTGATCAAGCCCATGACACCGAGCACACGGGCAAGCATGTCTTCGGGAAGCTGGCGCGAGAAGATCGAAACGGCGAACGTCCAGCCAGCGAGAATGAAGGCCCATAACAGGAGCGACCCCTCGTGCGCCCCCCAGACGGCGCTGAATTTGTAGTACCAGGGCAGCGCGCTGTTGGAATTTTGCGCGACGTACGCGACGGAGAAATCGTCGACCATGAAGGCGTAGGTCAGGCAGATGAAAGAAAACGCGAGGAAACAGAACTGGCCCCATGCCGCCGGCTGCGCCAACCCCATCCACTGGCGATCGCCCCGCCAGGCGCCAATTAGCGGAAGCGTGCCCTGGACCACTGCCAGGCACAGCGCGAGGATCATTGCCAAATGGCCGAGCTCGGGAATCATTTCGCGTACTCCTCCTTGCCACCTTCGTAATGCTTCATCATTCCGCTCTTTTCGAGCGCCTGGCTGACTTCCGGCGGCATGTAGTTTTCGTCGTGCTTGGCCAGCACCTCATCGGCAACCAGCACACCTTCGCCGTTCACCCGGCCCAGGGCGACGATGCCCTGCCCTTCACGGAACAGATCCGGGAGGATGCCCTGATAGCGGACGGTGACCGTGGCGTTGTTGTCGGTTACGCGAAAAGCCACCGTTAGCGAATCATTGCTGCGCGATACCGAGCCGGCTTCGACTAACCCACCGGCGCGTATCCGCGTGCCTTCCGGCGCCTCGCCGGCGGCGATCTGCGTCGGCGTGTAGAACAGGTTGATGTTTTCTTGCAGGGCCGTCAGGGCCAGCGCCACGGCAATACCGACGCCAGCCAGGATGGCCAACACGATGAACAGACGCTTCTTGCGCACAGGATTCACTTCATATCCTCCCGGCGCATACGACGCGCCTCGTCTTGCAGGTAACGCCGGCGCGCCAGCAACGGCAATGCCACGTTGAGAATCAGGACGGCCAGGCTGATGCCGTAGGACGACCAGACGTACAGCCCATGGTTACCCATGGCGATGAACTCGGAAAAGGATGAGAAATTCATGATGTTTTGCTCACCAGAGCCTTCACCTCAGCCTTGACCCAACTGCTGCGCGATTCGCGACGCAGCACTTCCAGACGCATGCGCATCAGCAGCACCAAGGTAAAAAAGCAGTAAAAGCCCAGCACCATGACCAACAGCGGCAGCCACATCTCGACGGGCATTGCGGGCTTTTCGGTCACGGTGAAGGTCGCAGGCTGGTGAAGCGTGTTCCACCACTCCACCGAGTATTTGATGATCGGGATGTTCACCACCCCGACGATCGCCAGCACCGCGCAGGCCTTGGCCGCGCTGTCACGATTGCTGATCGCCTGGCCCAGCGCAATGATGCCGAAGTACAGGAACAGGAGGAT
Source organism: Stutzerimonas chloritidismutans (assembly GCF_051486945.1). Taxonomy (GTDB): domain Bacteria; phylum Pseudomonadota; class Gammaproteobacteria; order Pseudomonadales; family Pseudomonadaceae; genus Stutzerimonas; species Stutzerimonas chloritidismutans_B. Next base: position 87,835 of record NZ_JAHVDX010000002.1, read on the forward strand.
GAGCATGGAGGTAAGCCGGGCGTCCCAGACCCACCAGGCACCCCACGTCGGCTTGCCCCAGACCGCCCCGGTGAGCAACGCAACGAAGGTCATCCAAGCGCCGATGGGGGCGGCCTGCTGCAGGGCCACGTCAGCAAGCTTCATCTTCCACACGAGGCCGACGATGCCGGCAACCGCCAGCATTACGTAGATCGATTGCGCCAGGAAGGCGGCGGGCACATGGATATAAATGATGCGAAAGCTGTTGCCCTGCTGGTAATCCTGCGGCGCGAAGGCCAGCCCCCAGACCACGCCCACGGTGATCAGCAGCGCAGCGGCCCAGCCGAGCCAAGGCATCCAGCGGCTGCTGATCTCGTAGAACCATTTGGGCGAACCCAGTTTGTGGAACCATGTCCAGTTCATAGAACCTGCCTCGAACCCACCAAGCGTGCCAATTGTGCCCCGGGACCCCGGGGAAGCTGGTTGTTGCGGATCAGTAAAACCGTCACTTGAGCGCCCCGTCTGTCAACGTCCGCGCAGACGTCGCAGCCTTAAAGGCAACCCTTCCATCATTCGCCAACGCTGATCTTCAAGCCGGCGGCTACTGCAAAAGGTGTCAGGGTCACGGTCAGCGCCGTCAGGCTGGCCAACCACAACAGATGCCCTGCCGCCGGCAACCCCTGCAGAGCAGCCTGCAGTGCCCCGCTACCCAAGATCAGGACCGGAATGTAGAGCGGCAGGATCAGCAAGGCGAGCAACAGGCCGCCACGCTTGAGCCCGACCGTCAGGGCGGCGCCCACTGCTCCCAGAAGGCTCAGCACTGGCGTACCCAGCAAAAGCGATACAAGCAGTACCGGCAACGCATCGAACGGCATCCCCAGCATCAGGGCCAGTAACGGCGCGAGCAAAACCAGCGCCAAACCGGAAAACGCCCAGTGTGCCAGCACTTTGGCGAGCACCAACAGCGCCAAGGGGTGCGGCGAAACGACCCACTGTTCAAGCGAGCCGTCTTCGAAATCACTGCGAAAAAGGCCGTCCAACGAGAGCAGCACGGCCAAGAGTGCCGCGACCCAGATGAGCCCGGGCGATAGCGTTTGCAGCAGCTGACTCTCGGGACCGACCGCCAGCGGGAACAGCGCGATCACGATCGAGAAGAACACCAGCGGGTTCGCCAGCTCCGCCGGACGACGAAACAACAGCCGGGTTTCGCGAGCCAGCAACAGGGTAAAAACATTGCTCATGCGGCGCGCTGCCCCAGATCCAGTTCGCGATAGCCGGCGGGCGTCTCGCTCAGCGTATGGTGGGTCGTCAGCACGACCATGCCGCCGCACGCGCAGTGTGCCGCCAGGTGCCGCTCCAGCTGAGCCACGCCGTGCTTGTCGAGGGCCGTGAAGGGCTCGTCGAGAATCCACAAGGGGGGCGGCGACAGATAAAGGCGCGCCAGGCCAACGCGGCGCTGCTGACCAGCAGAAAGGGTATGACAGGGAACGTCTTCGAAGCCGCGCAGGCCAACCGCTTCAAGGGCTTGCCAGATCGCTTCACGCGTCGCAGGCTGGTGCAGCGCGCACAGCCAGGTGAGATTTTCTTCGGCAGTGAGCAGGCCCTTGATGCCCGCCGCATGGCCGATCCACACGAGATTGCGGGCCAGTTCGCCACGCTGGCTGTCGAGGCTTCGCCCGTTGAGGCGCACCTCCCCGGCGGTTGGCTGCATCAGCCCGCTGAGTAGGCGCAGCAAACTGGTCTTCCCGCTGCCGTTCGGTCCGGCGATCTGCAACATGTCGCCTGGAGCAACCTGCAGATCCAGCCGTTCGAACAACAGCCGCCAGTCCCGCTCGCATGACAGCGCTACAGCTTCGAGAAAGGGACTGGACACGCTACACACCTCAAGATGAAGGGGGCATGGCCGCTACACTCATGGGCAGCCCCGGGCGGCCGGAATTATACATGCCGGACTCCGGCGCCAAAGCTCACCAAGCTGAAAGGTTGTAAGAGCATTTGAGTAAAGATGACCGAGATCAAGCCTAGCCAGCCTATCGCGAACCCCGGCGCGTCCCGCCCGGTGACGACGGCCGCCGATATGGCCCTCAAACTGCTGCAACCGCTGCAGGGGCTGCTCGCGGCTGGGGAAAGCGCCGAGGCTGAGGTGGTCAGCGTCAAAGAAGCACTACAGACCTTCCAAGTCACCTTGCGCCTAACGCTGGCCAATGGACGGCAGGCGACCTTGGAGACGACCGCCCCGCGAGCCGCCTCACCGGGTGCGGTCATGGTCGTCACCGCGCTGTCCGATACGCGCCTGATGGCGGCGTTGCAACCGGCCAGCCGTCAGCCACAAGGGAGCATTGACCTAGCGCAGATGCCCGTCGGCACCCTCATCCAGGGCAAGGTCACAGCCAGCCAACAGAGCCTGCAGGGCGGCCAACCGGTGTTCCGAGTAGTCATCGCCCTGCTGAATTCGCCAATGGCCGGACAAACGCTGAGCTTGGAATCCACGCGCCCACTGCCGCTGGGTAGCTTGTTGACGGCCCGGGTCCAGGGTGACCAATCGCTGGCATTCGTACCCTTGAGTGGTCGGCTGGACCAGCTCGTCCTGGGCCAGCAACTGGGCGCCCAAGGCAGCCGCCAGGGCTCACTGGATGCCTTGCTCAACGCACTCTCGCCGAGTGAACTGCCTGCGTCAGTACGTAGTGCAGCTGAACGCCTGCTTGGCCTCGTCCCGCAGATGCAACAGCTGGGCGATCCAAAGGCGCTGGCCCAGGCGCTGGCGAGAAGCGGCGTATTCATGGAGTCGTCGCTGCTGGGCGGCGAGGCGGAGCCGCTGCCGACCGATATGAAAGCCGCATTGTTGCGCCTGGTGGCGCAATTGCCCGGCCTGCCTGGCGCCGGGACGCTCGGTGCGGCCCAGGCGACCGCCACGCTCGGCCAGGCCCTGCCCGCCTTCGCCCGCAATTCGCTTGGCGCACTGGCACAACCCAGTGCCAGACAAATGGCACAGAGCTTTCCGCTTCCCAGCCGCCTGCCGCCAGGGCTGGAAGATGAGGACGACCTGGAAGCGCTACTCAAGCTAGCGGCCGCCGCGGTATCGCGTCTGCAGACACACCAGTTATCAAGCCTCGCACAAACCCAGACCCTGCCGGACGGCACCCAGGTCACCACCTGGCAGACCGAAATTCCGATGCGCGACCAGGCCAGCATCGTTCCACTGCAAATCAAGATGCAGCGCGAAGACGAGCCGAACCAAGCCCGCAAGGAAAAACCAGAGACACTCTGGAAGGTAGAACTGGCCTTCGATGTGCCACCGCTTGGCCCGCTGCAGGTTCAGGCCCAGTTGCTGCGGGGCAGCCTGTCGAGCCAAATATGGGCCGAGCGCAGCGGCACGGCTGACCTGATCAACGCCGAACTGGACCATTTGCGCCAGCGCCTGCTCGCAGCTGGGCTGAACGTTGGCGAACTCGCCTGCTCCAGAGGCACGCCACCGCAGGGTCCACGGACCTCGCTCGATCAACGCTTCGTGGACGAAACCGCATGAGCACCGACACCCCGCGCCAGGCAATCGCGCTGACCTACGACGGTGTCGATGCGCCCATCCTGTCGGCGAAGGGTGACGACGAGCTGGCTGAAGCAATCCTGGCAATCGCGCGTGAACATGAAGTGCCGATCTACGAAAATGCAGAGCTGGTTAAACTGCTGGCGCGGCTGGAGCTTGGCGACACGATTCCTGAGGCGCTGTATCGCACCATCGCCGAAATCATCGCGTTTGCCTGGTACCTGAAAGGAAAGTGCCCACCCGGCTTTTCGCCCTCAGCCCCGACCCAGGACCTGCCCCGGCTCAATGCGCCTGAGCGTTGAGCGTGGTCATCTGCCCGAAACGGGCCTTCTCCTGTGGGAAGTCATGAAGCATCCAGGCGAAGTAGCCCTGCCGGAAATAGAAGACGTGCGCGTAACCCCATTCGACGGCCATCCGCACCGCTTCGGCACTTGCTGGGCACACCTCGCTATCGCAATAAACGACCAAGGGCATGTTTCGCGGCCAGGACGGGCTCGCCAGGCCGAAGAAATCGCTCGCAAGGTTCAGGTGAACAGCCCCTTCGACATGCCCCCACGCCCACTCCTGGCCGCCGCGCACGTCAATGAACACAGCGCCCAGTTCGTGTAGTCGCTTCGCCTGGAACACGTTTACCGTCATGGCGCCTTCGATCTCGGGAGGCGCTTCGGTGGCATGAAGCGCCGTTGAACTCCCCACCAGCAGGCACAGCATAAGAATGCGTAGCATCACATCCTCCTCGGCAACGCCGGGCAGCCGGCCGCGCTAGGGAAGCGGGGCCCTGTTCAGTTTGGAGAGAGGATTAAGCTCATCGTTCCCCAGCCAGGCGCGGGGCGACGATCGGGCAAGCCTAGCCCGGCTTGCGACGCATCTGGTGCAGCTTGCTGACCAGTTCCGCTTCGGACTGGGACAGCCCGCAGGATTGGGTCAGGTCTTCGACGCTCGCGCCCATGCCGACCAGTTTCGCGGCTTGGGAATAGGTGAAGGTATCGATATCGCGCTGTTCGAGCTGGGTTATACGCTCGGGCAGCGGTGCCAGGGTTCGTGTTAACTCACGAAGCTCCTGGCCCATTCTCACGCTACCTTCGAGATAGGTGTCGAGGCGCGCGCCAAGCTCTTTGAGGCGCCGGTCACGCGCCTCGTCCCGCCGCGCCTGTTCCAGCTGCAGTTGCCTTTGGCGACGCAACAGCCAGAGGCTGAAACAGAGCAGCCCAAGGCAGCACAGGGCAAGCGCGACCAGAGACGCGATCAGCATGGGTCAGATGCTCTCCAGTTCCGCCCACTCTTCTTCGGTCATCATCTTGTCGAGCTCGACCAGAATCAGCAGTTCGTTGTTCTTGTTGCACACGCCCTGGATGAACTTCGCCGACTCGTCATTGCCGACGTTCGGGGCGGTTTCGATCTCGGACTGGCGCAGATAAACCACTTCGGCCACGCTATCGACCATGATGCCAATCACCTGGCGGTCCGCCTCGATGATCACGATCCGCGTGTTGTCGGAGACCGGCGCCGTATCGAGGCCGAAACGCTGGCGGGTATCGATTACCGTCACCACGTTACCGCGCAGGTTGATGATGCCCAGCACGTAACTGGGCGCACCCGGCACCGGTGCGATCTCGGTGTAACGCAGCACTTCCTGGACCTGCATCACGTTGATGCCATAGGTCTCGTTATCCAGACGAAAGGTCACCCATTGCAGGACTGGATCGTCGGAACCCTGCGCGGAAGTCATCTTCATAGCCCACCCTCTCTAAATACCGCTGCGGCGGTTGATTCTATCGGTAACGGGACCTGCATGCGCAGGCCCTCTGATTGTCAGGTCTCAGGACGGTATGCCCTTGAGGTGTCGAGTCGCACCGCTGGCGATGAGTTCGGCAAGGGCCGCCACATCCACGAGCGCACACATATGGTCAATTACCGTTCCGGCTAGCCAAGGCCGCTGCGTACGCTGCGAGCGCCACTTGACCTCCTTGGGGTCGAGACGGATCGACCGGCTCACTTGATGCACTGCTAGCCCCCACTCGTAGCCTTGCACGGATATCACGTACTGCAAGCCTTCGCGGAAATCGTCACGGTACCGGTCGGCCATCACCCAGCGCGCCGTATCCAGCACCTTCAGATTGCCAGCCTGGCTCGGCAGGATACCGAGGAACCAGCTAGGCTGACCAAACAGCGGCGTCAGGTCCTGCCCGGCCAGCGGGTAAATGGAGCCGAGGCTGACCAGCGGCACCGCCAGAGTCAGGCCGGCAACATCGAACAACAGGCACTCGAAGGGCTCCTCGCCCCACTCCGGCTGGCCCGGGTCAGCTTCAGTTGGCCCACCCGGGCCTTGGCGCATCGCATCGAACTGGGCAATCGGCTCGACCAACGCGGCCGGTGCCTTGGCAGGCACTTCCGGCTCGAGCTCGAGCAACGCGACCGGCTCCGCTTCGACCTTCGTCGGTTCGGGCATCGGCACCACATGGAGCACCGGCTCTGGTTTTGGCGTCTCGACAGGCACGATCACCGGCGCCGGCCGGGTCGATTCGACCGGTGCAGCCGGAGGCGCAACCTCGCGCAACGGCACTACCCGATGCGTATCGCGACGCTGCTCCTCGAGCACCGCAGCCTGGAACTCGTCCTGGCTGACCGACTCGGCCAGTTCCATGGCGTCCTGCAACAAGGCGTCGAGATACGACTGCAAGGTCTGCTGCGATCGGCTTTCTTTAAGAAGGGTACGGCTCATGAAACCAACTCGTGAGTACCAACTGGATAGGCTATCGGCTGCATCGGCCCCGAACTTGAGGCGCGATAAGCCCGTACGTCGACTCAAGCGACCTGAGTCGTCTCCTGCGCAGCAAGCAAGGTCTTGAGCAGTGCACGGTAGGCAATCACCGCGCGACTGTTCGGATCGTACTGGGACGGCACCACCCCCGCCAGGCTCGCATCGCGCAGCCGCGTATCGATCGGAATGAACGCCTGCCAGAGGTGGTCCTGATAACCATTGCGCAGCAGCTTGAGCGTGTTCATCGAGGCTTGCGTACGCCGGTCGAACATCGTCGGCACGATGGTGTACGGCAGAGCCTGACGCCGCGAGCGATTGATCATCGTCAGGGTGCTGACCATCCGCTCCAGCCCCTTCAGCGCGAGGAATTCGGTCTGTACCGGTATTACCAGCCGCTGGCTCGCGGCAAGCGCGTTAACCATGAGCACGCCTAGCAACGGCGGGCTGTCGATGATGGCGTAGTCGAAATCCTGCCAGAGCTGCGACAGGCTCTTGGCGACCACAAGCCCGAGACCATTCTGGCCGGGCGACTGGCGTTCCAGTGTGGCCAACACGGTGCTCGACGGCAGCAAGGAGATGCGCTCGTGGCTCGTCGGAACCAACAGCTCCCACGGCAGGCCCTCGGGTACGGCCCCCTGATGCTGGAACAGGTCGAACACGCTGCGCTCGATGTTATCCGGGTCCTGCCCGAAATAGCTGGTCATCGAACCATGCGGGTCAAGATCCAGAACCACGACGCGCTTGCCGGAATCGGCCAGCAATCCGGCGAGCGAAACCGACGTGGTCGTCTTGCCCACCCCACCTTTCTGATTGGCTACAGCCCAGACTCTCATACGCTTATTTCCATCCGGATAGCACCAGGCCGGCCGCTGCCGCACCGGAGCAGCCGGCGACGGGGAATTGACGTTACCGACTCGCGGCACCTATTGAATAACGGGCGGTGCACTTTGCATGCCAGGCCCGGCCTCGCCGCGCCTCATTTCCGATACGCCGCGCCGGACGTCGAGGTCGCGCGAGATCACGAGAATCACACGCCGATTTCGCGCCCGCCCTTCGGCCGTAGCGTTGTCCGCGACCGGTTGGAATTCACCATAGCCCACCGCCGCCATCCGCGACGGATCGACGCCACCCGCGGCCAGCATCCGCACCACGCTGCCAGCGCGGGCAGCCGAAAGCTCCCAGTTGGTCGGATACGCCGCGGTGCTAATCGGCAGGTTGTCCGTGAACCCTTCGACACGCACCGGGTTGCCGAACGGCGCCAGAATGCCGGCGACCGTTTCCAGCATGCCGAACGCCCGGTCATTCGGCAGCGCATCGCCACTGGGGAAGAGCAGGCTGGAATTGAACTCGATTTCGACCCACGTCTCGGTGCCACGAACGGTCAGCTGGTTGTTGGCGATCAAGTCGGCGAAAGCGCTGCGCATGCTGCGCGCAATACTGTCGAGCGGGTCCACCGGCTCAGCCGCCGGGTCAGTCACCGAGGCGGCGGCGTCCTGGCTTGCGCGGGGGCGCTCCTCGCCCACCGGAATGGGCATGATTGAACGGTCGGGCTGGTTGAACACACCCACCAGCGAGTCCGACAGGATCTTGTACTTGCCTTCGTTGAGCGAGGAAATGGAGTACATCACCACGAAGAACGCGAACAGCAGCGTGATGAAGTCAGCGTAGGAAACCAGCCAGCGCTCGTGATTTTCCGGCTCTTCGTGCGATCGACGGCGCGCCATCTCAAGCGCCCCTCAGCAGGTACAAATCAGCGGGCGCAGGTACGGGTGTGCCCCGCATGGCGTTCTGATCGTAGGTCTGAATTCGCTGCATCATGGTTTCCCTGCCGCCCGCTCAGTCCATGAAGCCTTGCAGCTTCATCTCGATCGATCGCGGATTCTCGCCCTCAGCAATGGACAGCACGCCTTCAAGCAGCATCTCGCGATAGCTGGTCTGCTTCTGGACCACGGCCTTGAGCTTGTTGCCAATCGGCAGCACCAGCAGGTTCGCAAACGCTACGCCGTAAATAGTGGCGACGAACGCCACGGCAATCCCGCTGCCGAGTTGGCTGGGATCGGCCAAATTGCCCATGACGTGAATCAGGCCCATCACCGCTCCGATGATGCCGACCGTGGGCGAATAGCCGCCCATGCTCTCGAACACCTTGGCCGCCCGCAGGTCACGTGTCTCCTGGGTATAGAGATCGACTTCCAGGATGCTGCGGATCACCTCCGGCTCGGCCCCATCGACCAGCAACTGCAACCCCTTGCGTGCATAGGGGTCCGGCTCGGCTTCGGCGATAGGCTCCAGGCCCAGCAGCCCTTCCTTACGTGCGGTGCCACTCCAACCAGTGACAAGGCTGATACCGCCAAGCATGTCGATGCGCGGCGGGAAGAATATCCAGCGGACAATGGACATGGCGCGCATGAACACTGCCATGGGCGTCTGCAGCAGGACGGCGCCGAGCGTTCCGCCAAGCACGATCAGCGCCGCGGGGCCATTGAGCAGAGCCGCGGCATGGCCGCCTTCCAGGAAGTTGCCCCCGACGATAGCGACGAATGCCAGGACCAGCCCGATAAGGCTGAGGATGTCCATCAACGGCGGCCTTTCATCAGATGCACGCCTCGCTCAGGTGGCGGCCGATCTCGTCAAGGCTGTACACGGCGTCGCTCAGATTCGCCTTGGCCACTGCCATGGGCATCCCGTAAATGACGCAACTGGCTTCATCCTGCGTCCACACCTGGCTGCCGCACTGCTTGAGCATGCGCGCCCCTTCACGGCCGTCGGCACCCATACCGGTAAGTACGACCGCCAACACCTTGTCGTTGTAGGCCTTGGCTGCGGAGCCGAAGGTCACGTCGACACAGGGGCGATAATTGAGGCGCTCGTCACCCGGCAGGATGCGCACCGTACCACGGCCGTCGACCATCATCTGCTTGCCGCCTGGAGCCAGCAGGGCAAGCCCCGGGCGCAGGACGTCGCCGTCCTCGGCTTCCTTGACGTTGATCTTGCAAAGCTTGTCCAGGCGCTCGGCGAATGCCTTGGTAAACGCCGCCGGCATGTGCTGAATGAGTACGATGGGCGACGGAAAGCTGGCCGGGAGCTGAGTCAGCACCCGCTGAAGTGCGACGGGCCCGCCCGTGGAAGTGCCAATGGCGACCAGGCGATAGGCCTTGCGGCGCGGGGCCGGTGAGCTAAGTGCGGGCGCCACGTGCGGCTGCGTCTGAGCGGGTGACAACGGAGTACTCGCGGCATGGCGAGGCACCGCCGGCGCACTGCGGCTGGTGAGTGACGCAGCTGGCGTCGGCGCGGACGCAGGCGGACTGTAACTGCCGTAGCGGCGATTGCTGCGCGCGATGGTACGGATCTTCTCGCACAGCAGCTGCTTGACCTTGGCCGGGTGGCGCGAGATGTCCTCGAAGATCTTCGGCAGGAAATCCACGGCACCGGCATCAAGGGCGTCCAACGTTACCCGGGCACCTTCGTGCGTCAGCGACGAGAACATCAGGACCGGCGTCGGGCAGCGCTGCATGATCTGCCGCACCGCGGTGATGCCGTCCATCATCGGCATCTCGTAATCCATGGTAATGACGTCAGGCTTGAGCGCCTGCGCCTGGTCGATCGCCTCGCGGCCGTTGGTCGCGGTGCCGATGACCTGGATATTCGGGTCTGCCGAGAGAATTTCCGACACCCGGCGCCGGAAGAAGCCGGAGTCGTCGACGACCAGGACCTTGACTGCCATAAAACACTCCTAGCGACAGCGGCCTACATTAGGCCGCCGCCCGGGATGAATCAGCCGCGGCGCGCGTAGCGCTTGAGCATGCTGGGAACGTCGAGGATCAACGCGATGCGGCCGTCACCCGTGATGGTCGCGCCCGACATGCCGGGGGTGCCCTGCAGCATCTTGCCCAGAGGCTTGATGACAACTTCCTCCTGGCCGACCAGTTGGTCGACGACGAAGCCAATGCTCTGATTGCCTACGCTGAGGATCACCACATGCCCCTCGCGCTGCTCCTCGTGCTCGGCACCTTGAACCAGCCAGCGTTTGAGGTAGAACAGCGGCAGCGCCTTGTCTCGCACGATTACCACTTCCTGGCCGTCGACCACGTTGGTGCGAGACAGGTCGAGATGGAAAATCTCGTTGACGTTCACCAGCGGGAAGGCGAATGCCTGATTGCCCAGCATGACCATCAGCGTCGGCATGATCGCCAGCGTCAGCGGGACCTTGATCACCACGCGAGAGCCCTGGCCCTTGTTCGAGAACACGTTGACCGTGCCGTTGAGCTGGGAAATCTTGGTCTTGACCACGTCCATGCCTACACCACGGCCGGACACGTCCGAGATTTCCGACTTGGTCGAAAAGCCCGGCGCGAAGATCAGGTTGTAGCACTCCAGGTCGCTCAGACGATCACCGGCATCTTTGTCGAGCATGCCCTTCTCTACCGCCTTGGCGCGCAGGATGTTCGCATCCATGCCCTTACCGTCGTCGGTGATCTGCAAGAGGATGTGGTCCCCTTCCTGCTCGGCGGACAGCACCACACGACCGGTGCGCGGCTTGCCGGCGGCCTCGCGCTCTTCGGGGGTCTCGACCCCATGGTCGACCGCGTTGCGCACCAAGTGCACGAGCGGGTCGGCGAGCGCCTCGACGAGGTTCTTGTCGAGATCTGTCTCTTCGCCCACCAACTCCAGGTTGATTTCTTTCTTCAGGCTGCGCGCCAGGTCGCGGACCAGGCGAGGGAAGCGTCCGAATACCTTCTTGATCGGCTGCATGCGGGTCTTCATGACCGCGCTCTGCAGATCGGCAGTGACGACATCCAGATTGGAAACGGCCTTGGACATGGCCTCGTCGCCACTGTTGGAGCCGAGCCGCACCAGGCGGTTACGCACCAACACCAGCTCACCGACCATGTTCATGATCTCGTCGAGCCGCGCAGTGTCGACGCGAACGGTAGTTTCCGCTTCGCTGGCCGGCTTTTCAGGCGCAGCGGGAGCAGCAGGCTTGGCCGTAGCGGCAGCCGGGGCAGCCGGTTTGCTGGCCGCAGGCGCAGCGGGCTTGGCCGGTGCGGCCTTCTCCACCGCCTTGGCTGGCGCGGCCGCAGGCTTGGCCGGCGGTGTCGGTGCAGCAGCACTCGCCGCTTCCGGTTCGAACTTGCCCTTGCCGTGCAATTGGTCAAGCAGCGCTTCGAATTCGTCGTCGGTGATGTTGTCGCCCGCTGGCGCGGGTGCTTCGGCCGCGACCGGTGCAGACGGTGCCGGGCTTACTTCGCTGAACTGGCCTTTACCGTGCAGCTGATCGAGCAGCGCCTCGAATTCATCGTCGGTAATCTCGTCGCCGGCCGGCTGTGCGGCGGCCTGTTCAGGCACGACCACAGAATCGGCACCCGTAGCCGGGGCGAACTGGCCCTTGCCGTGAAGCTGGTCGAGCAGCGATTCGAACTCTTCGTCGGTAATCTCGTCAGCTGACGCCGCAGCCGGAGCCTCGGCCGCCTCGTCCAGCGCGCCAAGGAACTGTTCGAATTCAGTGTCGGCACTGGCTGGAACGGGCTCAGGCTCGGCCGAGCCGACCGGCGTGACCGGTTCGGCGACAGCCGGCTCGCTGGAGGCTGGTTCGGCCAGGCGCGACAGGGCTGCCAGCAGCTCGGGCGTGGCCGGGGTAACGGCCGTACGCTCACGGACCTGGCCGAACATTTCGTTGACGGCGTCCAGCGCTTGCAGGACAACGTCCATCAATTCCGAGTCGACGCGACGCTCACCCTTGCGCAGGATGTCGAAGACGTTTTCGGCGATGTGGCAACACTCGACCAGCTCATGCAGCTGGAGGAAACCCGCACCACCTTTTACCGTATGGAAACCGCGAAAAATCGCATTGAGCAATGCTGCGTCATCGGGGCTGCTCTCCAGCTCCACCAGCTGCTCTGACAATAGTTCGAGAATCTCGCCGGCCTCAACCAGGAAATCCTGGAGGATTTCTTCATCGGCGTCGAAGCTCATATTTCACTTCCCCTAAAAGCCCAGGCTCGAAAGCAGATCGTCGACATCGTCCTGCCCGGATACGACATCCTCACGTATATCGGCATGCATCTGCGGACCTTCACCATGGGAAGGGCCTTTTTCTTGTTTTTTTCGTTCCTGCTCGGCGCGCAGCTCTTCGCGGTCGTGCTTGATGCCTGCGACGCGGTCGACCTGACCGGCCATCAGCACCAGGTTGAGCAGGTTGCTTTCGAGTTCAGTGATCAGCCGCGTGACCCGCTTGATCACCTGGCCGGTCAGGTCTTGGAAGTCCTGGGCGAGCATGATTTCACTGAGGTTCTGCGACAGCTGGCTGCCATCGTTCATGGTCCGCTGCAGAAACTGATCTAGCCGTTTGACCAGGTCGCGGAACTGTTCGGCATTCATGTCGCGGCGCATGAAGCGCTGCCAATCAGCCGTCAAGCTCTGCGCCTCATAACTGACGTAGTTGACCAGCGGCGCGGATTCCTCGACGAGGTCCATGGTGCGGTTGGCGGCCTTCTCGGTCATCTCGACGACATAGGACAGACGGTCCGTGGCGTCAGTGATCGGTGACGGATCGCCCCCGGTCGCGCAGGTGTCCATCTCCAGCTTGACGATGGCGTTGTGCAGCTCGCGGGTAAGTTTGCCGACTTCTTGATAAAGTCCCTGGTTACGAGCCTGACTGAGCTCGTTAAACATCTGCGCCGCTTCGTCGAAGCGGCCCTGCTGGAGACTTTCGATAAGTTGGGGTGCGTGAGCCTTGAGCGTCGTTTCGAACTCCGCCAGGCTTTGGTCTGCTTGCGTCATAGTGCCCTCGCGGCGTTACTTCAGCCGTTGACGCGCTCGAAGATCTTCTCGATTTTCTCTTTGAGTACCTGCGCCGTGAACGGCTTGACCACGTACCCGTTAACACCGGCCTGCGCGGCCTCGATGATCTGGTCACGCTTGGCCTCGGCCGTCACCATGAGCACCGGCAGGTGCTTGAGACGGTCGTCCGCACGCACGGCGCGCAGCAGGTCGATGCCGGTCATGCCGGGCATGTTCCAGTCGGTGACGAGAAAGTCGAAGCTGCCGCTCTTGAGCATCGGCAGTGCGGTGGTGCCATCATCCGCCTCGGCGGTGTTGGTGAAGCCCAGATCACGCAAGAGGTTCTTGATGATCCGTCTCATCGTCGAAAAGTCGTCGACGATGAGGATTTTCATGTTCTTGTCCAAGTACACCTCCGTAAATCCCGAAATCCCGGAGCCTGCTCACGGTCTGTTGCGGGCTTCGTGAATGAAGCTCGTTAGAGCAACCTTGATTCGCGTTCCTGAGAACCGGCCCTATCGCGCGCGCCACTCGCCGAGACGAGCCCGCAGGCGCGCCGCGCACTGACTGTGCAACTGGCTGACCCGTGACTCGCTGACGCCCAGCACCTGGCCGATTTCCTTCAAATTCAACTCTTCGTCGTAGTACAGCGACAGCACCAGCTTTTCACGCTCGGGCAGACTGGCAATCGCATCAGCCAGGGCCTGCTGGAAGCGCTCGTCCTCAAGATCGCGAGACGGTTCCGGGTGGGCGCTGGCGGCGTCTTCACCGAACTCCCCGTGCTCGCCTTCCGTCAGCAGATCATCGAAGCTGAACAGGCGGCTGCCCAGGGTGTCGCCCAGAATGCCGTAGTACTCATCGAGACTCAATTTAAGTTCGGCCGCAACTTCTTGATCTTTAGCGTCGCGCCCCGTTCTTGCTTCGATGGCGCGAATGGCCTCGCTGACCATGCGCGAATTGCGGTGCACCGACCGTGGCGCCCAGTCGCCCTTGCGAACCTCGTCAAGCATCGCGCCACGAATGCGGATACCGGCATAAGTTTCGAAGCTTGCCCCCTTGCCGGAGTCGTACTTCTTGGAGGCTTCGAGCAGGCCGATCATGCCGGCCTGCATCAGATCATCGACCTGCACGCTGGCTGGCAGGCGCGCCAGCAAGTGGTAAGCGATGCGCTTGACCAACGGGGCGTACTGCTCGATGAGCTGGTACTGGGAGTCTTTAGCCACTTTGGTGTTGTACATAACCGATTCCCGCCGCTGTCAGTCGTGTGCGTTTGCGGTGGGCCTGACCAGGCGCTCCACAAAAAACTCAAGGTGGCCACGCGGGTTTGCCGGCAGCGGCCAGGTGTCGATTTTCTGCGCTATGGCCTTGAAGGCCAGCGAGCACTTGGCTCGCGGGTAGGCCTCGTAGACCGCGCGTTGCTTCTGAACGGCCTTGCGTACCGCCTCGTCGTAGGGAACCGCACCGACGTACTGCAGGGCGACATCAAGGAAACGTTCAGTCACCTTGGTCAGCTTAGCGAAAAGATTGCGTCCTTCCTGCGGCGCGTGCGCCATGTTCGCCAGCACCCGGAAGCGGCTGATGCCGTAGTCGCGGTTGAGCAACTTGATTAGCGCGTAAGCATCGGTAATCGAGGTGGGCTCATCGGTGACCACGAGCAGGACCTCCTGCGCCGCGCGAACGAAGCTCACCACGCCATCGCCAATACCGGCCGCGGTGTCGATGATCAGCACGTCGATGTCGTGGCCGATCTCGCTGAAGGCCTGGATCAGGCCGGAATGCTGCATCGGTGATAGCTGCACCATGCTTTGCGTACCCGACGCGGCAGGCACGATCCGTACGCCGCCAGGGCCCGGGATCATGACGTCGCGCAGATCGCATTCACCGGCGATCACATCCGCCAGGGTGCGCTTGGCGGTCAGGCCTAGCAGCACGTCAACGTTGGCCAGACCGAGGTCGGCGTCGAGCAGCACCACACGCCGACCGAGATCAGCCAACGCCAGGGAAAGGTTGACCGATACGTTGGTCTTGCCGACGCCACCCTTGCCGCCGGTCACAGCAATAACCTGTACGGGATGAATACCCATCATCAAACGCCTATATCTTGCTGGGGCCCGAAGGCCATCGATGCGTTCAACCTGAACGCGTCTACTGTTTCTCTCTCACGCAGCGCTCTGTTCATCCCGCCCTCCGTGAGGAACCGTTGTACAGGCCGGAAAACATGTCGGCCATCGTTTCCTCGCTGGGCGACTCTTCGGATTGCAGGCTCACCGCGCGGCTGACCAGTTGATGCGTGCGCGGCAACTGGAGGTCCTCGGGAATCCGCGGGCCGTCGGCAAGGTAGGCAATCGGCAGATGCTGACTGATGGTCAGCCCGAGCACGTCGCCCAGAGTACCTGCCTCATCAAGTTTAGTCAGGATGCACCCTGCCAGCCCGCAGGGCCGGTAGTGATGCCACGCCGCTTTCAGGACTTGGCTCTGGCTGGTCGCCGCGAGCACCAGATAGTTCTTCGAACGTACGCCACGGTCGGCCAGCGCCTGCAGCTGCAGGCGCATCATCGGATCGCCTGCCGGCAGGCCAGCGGTGTCGAGCAGAATCAATCGCTTGCGTGCAACCGGCTCCAGGCTCTTGCTCAGCGGCTGACTCGGGTCGATCTGGATCACCGGCACGTTGAGGATACGACCCAAGGTCTTGAGCTGCTCCTGCGCGCCGATACGGTAGTTGTCCATGCTCGCCAGGGCGATGCTCTGCGCGCCGTGCTTGAGAACATGGCGTGCAGCGAGCTTGGCCAGGGTCGTGGTCTTGCCGGCGCCGGCCGGGCCGACAAGAGCAATGACACCGCCCTCTTCCAGCGGCTCGTGCTTGGTCACTTTGATGGACTGAGCCAGGTGCGCCAGCAGCATGCGCCAGGCCTGACGCTGATCACTGATCGAGGCCACCTTTTCCAACAGCCCACGCGACAGATCAGCCGGCAGACCGAGGCGCTGCAAGCGACGCCAGAGGCCAGCCTGCAGCGGGCGACGGTTCTGCTCGTGGCCCCAGGCCAATGAGCCGAGTTGCACCTCGATCAGCTCGCGCAGGCCTTGCAATTCGGTCTGCATTGCCTCGACGGCACGCGAGTCGAATGCCGGAGCCGGCGCGGCTACCGGCGCTGCAGCAGGTTTGGCGGCTACGGCCGGCTTCTCGTCAAGCAACTGACGGTCCCGAGCGGGCTGCGAGCGAGGCGCGCTCAACTCGGCATGGGCATCGGCGATGCGGGTCTGGGTCTTGCGCAGCTCGGCCTCGAGCGCCGGATTCGGCTGCTTCGGCGCGACTGCTTCCATCGGATAATCGAGCACGGCTGTCAGCTCGACGCCGCCAGCGACACGGCGGTTGCCGGTGATCACGGCGTCGGCACCCAGCTCGTCACGAATCATCTTCATGGCGATACGCATGTCGGCTGCGAAGAAACGTTTGACCTGCATGGCCTGTACCCTCGGTTAATTCTGACCCACCGTCGAAACGATGGTGACCTGCTTGTTATCCGGTATTTCCTGATAGGCCAGGACATGAATGTTGGGGACTGCCAGCCGGGCGAATCGCGAGAGCATCGCGCGGACCGGGCCGGCTACCAGCAGAATCGCTGGCTTACCCATCATTTCTTGACGCTGTGCCGCATCTACCAGAGACCGTTGCAACTTTTCTGCCATTCCTGGCTCGAGAAGAATGCCGTCTTCCGAGCCTTGTCCGGCCTTCTGCAGGCTATTGAGCAATATCTGTTCCAACCTGGGCTCAAGGGTGATCACAGGCAGCTGCGGCTCAAGCCCGACAACGTTTTGCACGATTGCGCGGGACAACGCGACCCGCACAGCCGCCACCATCGCGGCGGGATCTTGACTCTTGGTCGCAACGTTCGCGATGGCTTCTGCGATGGTGCGGATGTCGCGAACCGGCACCTGCTCCATCAGCAGCGACTGCAGCACCTTGAGCAAGGTCGAGAGCGAAATCATGCCTGGCACCAGTTCCTCGGCGAGCTTCGGCGAGCTCTTGGCCAGTAGCTGCATCAGTTGCTGCACTTCTTCGTGGCCGAGCAGCTCATGGGCGTGCTTGTGCAGGACCTGGTTGAGGTGGGTCGCAACCACGGTGCTGGCATCGACAACGGTGTACCCGAGCGACTGCGCCTGATCACGCTGGCTGGCTTCGATCCAGACCGCTTCCAGGCCGAACGCCGGGTCCTTGGCGGCAATCCCATTGAGCGGACCGAACACCTGACCGGGGTTAATCGCCAGCTCGCGGTCAGGGTAAACCTCGGCCTCTGCAAGGCTCACCCCCATCAGTGTCAGACGATAGGCGTTGGGCAGCAGATCGAGGTTGTCGCGGATATGTACGGAAGGCATCAGGAAGCCCAGATCCTGAGACAACTTCTTGCGCACGCCCTTGATACGGGCCAGCAGCTGGCCGCCCTGGTTACGATCGACCAGCGGAATCAGGCGATAACCTACTTCGAGGCCGACCATGTCAACGGGCGTCACGTCATCCCACCCCAGCTCCTTGGTCTCCGCAGCGCGCTGCGCCGGCAGGGTTTCCTGTTGCTTCTGTACCTCTTGCTCAGCTTGCTGCTTGGCCTGCTTCTGGCGATGCCAGATCCAGTAAGCACCACCGGCAGAGGCCGCACCCAGCCCGAGAAAGGACATGTGCGGCATGCCAGGCACCAGACCCATGGCGATCATAATGCCGGCCGAGACCGCCAGCGCTTTAGGCGAGGCGAACATCTGCCGGTTAACTTGCTGACCCATGTCCTCAGCGCTGGTAACGCGGGTCACCATGATCGCGGCAGCGGTCGAGAGCAGAAGCGACGGAATTTGCGCCACGAGACCGTCACCGATGGTCAGCAACGCGTAGACCTGGCCCGCCTCAGCGAAGGTCATACCGTGCTGTGCCATGCCGATACCGACACCACCGATCAGGTTGATGAAGAGAATCAGAAGGCCGGCGATGGCGTCACCGCGTACGAACTTGCTGGCACCATCCATCGAGCCGTAGAAATCCGCCTCGGATGCCACCTCGACGCGACGCTTCTTCGCCTCGGCCTGATCGATCAGGCCTGCATTGAGGTCGGCATCGATCGCCATCTGCTTGCCGGGCATGGCATCGAGGGTGAAGCGTGCGCTCACCTCGGAGATACGGCCGGCACCCTTGGTAACGACCACGAAGTTGATGATCATGAGGATCGCGAAGACGACGATACCCACGACGTAATTACCGCCGATCACCACATTACCGAAGGCTTCGATCACGTGGCCCGCCGCCGAGCCCCCTTCGTGGCCGTTGATCAATACGACGCGGGTCGAAGCGACGTTCAACGCCAGGCGCATCAGGGTCGCTACCAGCAAGATCGTCGGAAACACCGCGAAGTCCAGCGGCCGCAAGGCGTAGACGCTGACCAGCAACACAACGATCGACAGCGCGATGTTGAAGGTGAACAGCAGGTCCAGCAGGAACGGCGGCACCGACAGCATCATCATGCCCATCATCACGAGCAGCAGCAGCGGCACCCCCAGGTTGCCGCGCCCCGCGCCCGCCAGGCCGTTGCGAATGTTGATGAGTTGCGTGCGATCCACGTAGACCCCGACAAGACAGAACAAAGAATTGACGCTCGACGCGCCCTGCTCGGGTTGATAGCAAGAAGGGGTCCAACTTCGGTAGGACAGGCGCCAAGCTCGATGCCAGACACGACCGACGGGTCGATTGCGAACCGCTGGCGACCGTCACAGTCTCACTGGAAGCGCCGTCGCGTTGCCCGCTGCGCGACGGCTCCCCAAGGCGGCCGCGGCCGCCCCTGACAGGAACAGGAGTTTGCAATGAAACAGTGGATCATCGCGGCCATCGCAGGCTGCACTGCGCTCGGCGCCAGCGCCGAGACGCTCAATGTCGATGTCAAATCGGTAAACGCTCAGGGAGTCGGCGAATCGGTCGGCACGGTCAAGATTGAGACCAACGAATACGGGCTGGTCTTTCGCCCTGAACTGTCCGGGCTAGAGCCGGGGACTCACGGTTTCCATATCCATGCCAAAGGCAGCTGCCAGCCTGAAGAGAAAGACGGTAAACCCGTTCCCGCTGGCGCTGCTGGTGGTCACTGGGACCCGAAAAACACCGGCAAACACGGCGAACCCTGGGGTGAAGGTCATATGGGCGACCTCCCGGCGCTGATGGTCGGTAGCGACGGCAAGGCCAACCAGCCGGTTCTCGCCCCGCGCCTGAAAAGCCTCGGTGACATCAAGGGCCTGGCGCTGATGGTTCACAAGGGTGGCGACAACCACTCCGACCATCCCGAGCCTCTTGGCGGTGGCGGTGCCCGCGTAGCCTGTGGATTGATCGAATAAAAACCGCCCAAGGCTGGAAGCGTGCTCGCTTCCAGCCTCTCCAAACGCTGCCGTCCTCGCCTATCGCCCCCACACCGGAAACGCCTGCGGCATTCACGCCTCAGTGTGAAGTCCAGCCATCACGTTTCCTGGCCGCCCGTCCTTATTCATCCCTTCGCAGATCAGGGGGAATCGGCAGGTTACCCAGCGGATCCGGCCGTTTGCCTTTGCCCGAGCGGTACTGGCGCAACTGGTAGACGTAGGCGAGCACTTGGGCGACGGCCAAATACAAGCCGGCGGGAATTTCGTGGTCGAGTTCCGTGGAGTAGTAGACCGCCCGCGCCAATGCGGGTGATTCGAGAACGGTTACCTCGTGCTCCCGAGCGATTTCCCGAATCTTCAGCGCTACGAAGTCGCCGCCCTTGGCCACCAGCCTGGGCGCCGAACTCTTGTCGCCGTCGTACTTGAGCGCGACCGCGAAGTGCGTTGGGTTGGTGATGATCACGTCGGCGTCCGGCACCGCCTGCATCATCCGCCGCTGCGCTGCATCCCGCTGCAGCTGGCGAATCCGCGATTTGACCTCCGGCTTGCCTTCGCTGTCCTTGTATTCGTCGCGGACTTCCTGCTTGGTCATCATCAGCTTCTGCTTGTTGTCCCAGAGCTGGAATGGCACGTCGACCGCGGCGATGAGGATCAAGCCGCAAGCCATCCACAGCGCACACCAGCCCACCACCTCGACGCTATGCATGATGGCCAGGTCCAACGGCTGCTTGGCGATGGACAGCAGATCGTCCTCATAGGCGCCCAGTACCGCCAGCGCCACCAGCAACACGACGATGAACTTCGCCAGCGCTTTCAGCAGCTCGACCAGCGCCTTGGTGGAGAACATTCGTTTGAGTCCAGGTCCCGGATTCATGCGGCTGAACTTCGGCGCCATCATCGAACCCGAGAAAAGCCAGCCGCCGAGCGAGATTGGCCCCAAGACCGAAACGATCATGAGCACGATCAGCAGCGGCATGATGGCGTCGAGCGCAATCATGCCGCTACTCATCAGCAGGCGAACCATAGCCCCCTCATCCAGCAACGTTTCCCGGCTGAGTTCGAAGCTGCCTTGCATGACAGCCATCAAACTACCGGCAAGGCTTCCCCCGGACGCCAATAATCCGCCGATTCCCCCCACTGTGACCGCGACCGTGCTCAGCTCGCGTGAGCGCGCGATCTGGCCTTTTTCGCGAGACTCACGGAGGCGTTTCTCTGTGGGTTCCTCGCTTTTGTCGGCGCCGCTTTCGCTCTCAGCCATGCTGGATCTCCGCCGGTCGTGTGTGGACGGTCAAGCGCATCAGCGCAGCCCGATCAATTCGCGAAGCATCGCCAGAGCCTCGCTTGCGAACGTCTGGTATTGCGCCAGGATGTCGGCCATGCCGATCCAGACGAGGATCAGGCCGAGCACCAGGGTCAAAGGGAAGCCAATCGAAAAGATGTTCAACTGGGGCGCGGCGCGTGTCATCAGTCCGAACGCCAGGTTCACCACCAGCAATGCCGTGATTGCTGGCAGGACCAGCAAGAGCCCCGCCCCCAGCACCCATCCCAGCTTGCCGGCCACTTCCCAGAAATGGTTGGTCCCGACCAGCCAGCCGCCAATGGGTAAGGTTACGAAACTCTCCGAAAGGATCTCCAGGACCACCAGGTGACCGTTCATGGCGAAAAACATCAAGATCACCAGCATGTTGAAAAACTGGCCGATCACCGGCACCGAGATGCCATTGGCCGGGTCCACCATCGAGGCGAAACCCAGGCCCATCTGCATGGCCAAGAGCTGGCCAGACACGATGAATACATGGAAGAACAGCTGCAGGGTAAAGCCCAGCATGACCCCGATCAGGATTTGTTCGGCAATGAGCACCAACGCCTCGCCACTGAGCGCTTCGACGACCGGTACCGCAGGCAGCGTCGGCACCAACACCACCGAAATGGCCAGCGCGAGGTAGAGGCGAATGCGCATCGGCACGAGCTGGGAGCCGATGATCGGCATGCTCATCAGCAGTGCGGCGATGCGAAACATGGGCAACAGAAACTGGCCGACCCAGGCGCCGATCTGCGCATCGCTGAGTTCAAGCACCGCGGTGGGCCCCGCTCAACGCCAGCACCACCATCACCCGATGATCAGCGGAATGTTCTGGACGAGCCCCTGCGTGTACTCCATCAGCTCGCGAACCAGCCAGGGCCCCGCCCAAATCAGCGTCACCAGCATGACCAGCAGGCGCGGCAGGAAGCTCAGGGTTTGTTCGTTGATCTGAGTGGCCGCCTGGAACATGGCCACCACCAGGCCGACCAGCAGACTCGGCACGACCAGCACACCGACGATCATGGCGGTCATCCACAAGGCTTCGCGAAACAGGTCAACCGCGACTTCGGGTGTCATGCGTGTCTCCCCTGGCTGCTAGAGCGTGCCGAAACTGCTGGCAAGCGTGCCGATGATCAGCCCCCATCCATCGACCAGCACGAAGAGCATGATCTTGAACGGCAGCGAGATGATCAGCGGCGAGAGCATCATCATCCCCATCGCCATCAGCACGCTGGCGACCACCATGTCGATGATCAGGAACGGAATGAAGATCATGAAACCGATCTGAAACGCTGTCTTCAGCTCGGAGGTGACGAACGCAGGAACCAGAATGGTCAGCGGCGCGGCATCCGGCGACGGAATATCGGTGCGGCGCGACAGGCGCATGAACAGCTCGAGATCGCTCTCTCGGGTCTGCGCCAGCATGAAGTTCTTCAGCGGCACCTCGGCCCTGGCCAGCGCGTCCTGCGCGGACAGTTGCTCATTGAGGTAAGGCTGGACCGCCTCGTTGTTTATCCGTTCGAACACCGGCGCCATGATGAACAGCGTAAGGAAGATCGTCAGGCCGACCAGGATCTGGTTCGACGGCGTCTGCTGCAGGCCCAGCGCCTGGCGCAAGATCGAGAAGACAATGATGATCCGCGTAAAGCTGGTCATCAGCATGACAAACGCCGGGATGAAGCTCAGCGCCGTCATGATCAACAGGATCTGCAGGCTGACCGAGTATTCCTGCTGGCCTTCGGCGTCAGTGCTCAACGTGATCGCGGGGATCGACAACGGGTTGTCACCCTGGCCGATCAGCGAGCCTGCGTCCTGCCCCATCGCCAGCGGCGCGGCGACCGCCAGCAGCAGCGTCAACAGCAGTCGCAGCATCAAGGCTTGTCCTTTTGATCTCGCCCGAGCAACTCCATCAGCCGCTGGGCAAACTCCGGATTAGCCGGCTCGGCGTCCGGCAGATGCACCGGTTCCTTCAACACATGCAGCGGCGTGATGCGGCCGGCGCTCAGGCCAACCAGCACTTGCTCGGTGCCGACCTGCACCAGCACCAGCCGCTCACGCGGGCCAAGCGCCTGGGTGGAAATCAGCTTGATCGCCTGGTTGCTGCGCGGGTTGAGTTGTTGCATGCGACGCAAGGCCCACGCCAAGGCGAATATCAATCCGATGACCAGCAACAGGCCGAGCAGCAGCTTGGTCATCTGCGCGCCCATTCCACCCGAAGCAGCCGTGGCGGCCGGCTCCGCAGCCACCGCCGGCAACGTCAGTGCCCATGCGAAAAAACCGAGTCTGTTCATCAGCGCAGCTTCTTGATGCGTTCGCTCGGGCTGATCACGTCAGTCAGGCGAATGCCGAACTTTTCGTTGACCACCACGACCTCACCATGAGCGATGAGCGTACCGTTGACCAGGACGTCCAGCGGCTCGCCAGCCAGCCGGTCAAGCTCCACCACCGACCCCTGATTGAGCTGGAGCAGGTTGCGGATGCTGATCTCGGTACTGCCGACTTCCATTGAGATGGACACCGGAATATCGAGGATGACATCCAGGTTCGGGCCCTCGAGCCCTGCGGGGTTGCCGAGGTGCTTAGGCGCAGCGCCGAATTCCTCGAGCGGTGCTCGCGGTGGCGCAGGGGCCGCAGCCGGCCCTTGATTCATCAGCGCATCGATGTCGTCCTGGCTTGCGTCGCCCGCCTCGGCGAGCGCCGCGGCCCACTCGTCGGCCAGCGCCTGCTCTTCAGGGGATGTGTTTTCAAATTCATCTGCCATTGCGATTCCTCGACCGGCTTGAGAGAGGTAATGAGGGCTCGATCACCGTGGGCGCAGCACGGAGTCGAGTACCTGCAGGGCCAGGTTGCCCTTGTGCGCGCCTAGCTTGACCTTGAAGGCTGGCATGCCGTTGGCGCGCATGATCATGTCTTCGGGCATTTCCACCGGGATCACGTCGCCCGGCTGCATGTTCAGGATGTCGCGCAGCTTGAGCTGGCGCCGGACAACCGTCGCACTGAGCGGCACATGCACGTCGAGAATGTCCTCGCGCAGGGCATTGATCCAGCGCTCGTCCTGGTCGCTGACGTCGGACTGGAAGCCCGCGTCGAGCATCTCGCGAATCGGCTCGATCATCGAATACGGCATGGTCACGTGGAAATCGCCACCGCCGCTGTCGAGTTCGATATGGAAGGTCGACACCACCACCACTTCGCTCGGGCTGACGATGTTGGCCAGCGCCGGATTCACTTCGGAGTGCACGTATTCGAAATTGACGTCGAGCACGGCATGCCAGGCTTCCTTGAGATCGACGAACGCCTGATCCAGCACCATGCGCACCACGCGCAGTTCCGTCGGGGTGAATTCCCGGCCCTCGATCTTGGCGTGACGCCCGTCGCCGCCGAAGAAATTATCGACCAGCTTGAACACCAGCTTGGCATCGAGGATGAACAGCGAGGTGCCACGCAACGGCTTGATCTTGACCAGATTGAGGCTGGTCGGCACATACAGCGAATGCACGTATTCGCCGAACTTCATGACCTGGACGCCACCGACGGACACGTCAGCCGAGCGGCGCAACAGGTTGAACATGCTAATGCGGGTGTAGCGTGCGAAACGCTCGTTGACCATCTCCAGGGTCGGCATGCGGCCACGGACGATGCGGTCCTGGCTGGTGAGGTCGTAACTCTTGATGCTGCCCGGTTCGGCGTCGCTTTCGGTATCGACCAGACCGTCGTCCACGCCGTGCAGCAGCGCGTCGATCTCGTCTTGCGAGAGCAGGTCTTGAACAGCCACTGGAACGGCCCCCTATTGCAATACGAAGTTGGTGAACAGCACTTGCTCGATGGCAAGCTTGCCGATTTCCTTCTGGGCCAGCTCCTGCACGCTCACGGTCGCCTGCTGGCGCAGCATCTCCTGGCCCACCGGCGTCGCCAGCGCGGCGAAATCCTGGCTGGAAAACAGCATGACCAGTTGATTGCGCAACAACGGCATGTGTTCCTTCAAGGCGTCCAGTGCGGCCTGGTCACGCGACATAAGGGCGACACCGACCTGCATGTAGCGGGGCCGGCCACCGGTATTGCTGAAATTCACCACGAATGAGGGTGCAAGCACCTCGTAAACGGCTGGCTGACGCTGAGGCGCGGCGGCCTCCGCCTTGGCAGCGTCCTCGGCAGGCGCCTCCGGTTCGCTCTTGCCCATGAAGAACAGCGTGGCGCCGACCGACAGGCCGACCGCCAGCAGCAATCCGACCACGATGAGGATGATCAGCTTGAGCTTGCTCTTACCACCGGCCGTTGCCGCACCAGGTGCCGCAACGTCGGGTGGTCCCTGTTTCTTAGCCATGCCAAATATCCGTCATCACGTGTGATTGCTCTGAGTTCAAGGGGTTAGGAGCAACTGCTGTGCCAGAGTATCGGCCAGTGGCAGGCGGCAGTAAATGCCAGAGGGCACTGCTCACCCGCCGCTGGATGGAAAGCCGGGCTCATCGCCCGGCCGGTTCACGCGTAGTAATCCACCAGCCCGCGGTCGTTGCCACCCCGATTGCTGCGGATTTCGGTCATGCCCTGCACAACGTCTTCTTCGTCCCCGCCGCCGAAACCGGCCATGCCGCGACCGCCGCGGGACTCATCGCCGCCCTGCCCCTGGCCCTGCCAGCCACGCGCCAACGACTGGTCGGAAACGTTGACGTCCATTGTCATCCCCTGCTGGGTAAACATGTCGCGCAGGCGTTGCATCTGGCCTTCGAGGGCATCCCGGACGCCAGCGTGCGGGCTAAGGAAGGTGACCTGGGCCTGATCCTTGTTCATGTCGATGCGCACTTCCATACGCCCGAGCTCCGCCGGGTCCAGCTGAATCTCGGCGGACTTTAGATTCTGGCTCGACATCCACATCACGCGGTCGACCACCGCCTCGCTCCAGCCGGACTGCTGGACCTGTACCGGCTGCCCGGGCACCAATGGCGCTGCCCGTTGAACCTGCGGCGGCTGCTGACCAACCGCCTGGGCCAGCGGGTTCAAGCGGTTGATGGCAGATTCAGCAGCCGCGCTGCGGGTTTCCTTTGGCGAATCCAGCTGTTCGAGCAATTCGGCGAAGCCTTCTTCCAGCGAGGGCTCAGCCAAATCCTCGGTGCTCTCCTCGGCCATCTGGAGCGGCGCGACGAGCTCGGCCTGCTCCTGAGCCTGCAACGGCTCGCCGGTCAGCGTCGTCGGCAGTTGGCCTTTTGGCGCGCCAGTCTGGCCTTCCAGCGGCGTACGCTGGCCTAGGAGCATGTCCTCTGTAGCCGGCATGTCGCCTTCGGCGGACGCAGGTTGCGCCTGCAGCACGCCCGTCAGGAATTCGCTGCCAGTCGGTAGCGTAGGCGCCGTGTCGGCAGGCGTTTCGGCAGCCGGGCCACCGAGACCAAGCAGGAGCAAAGGGTCCACGGCCCCCTCAGCGTCGTCGAGCGACTCGGTGTCCTCTGCAGTTGCCTCGGCAGTGGCAGGCAATTCATTGCCGCATTCGTCAACGGCCGGCTTCTCGCTGCCGCTTGCCGCGGCGGTTTCCTGACTCGGTTTTTCAGCAACGGCTTTGTCCCGCGTCGGTTTTGCGCTGGCCTCATGACGCTCGACGGGCTTGGCCTGGCGCTCCTTGGCATAGACGTTGGCGAAGCTGGAGGCCTCGTCACGGCTGGGCTGGGCATTTGATTTAGCTGCGGCGGTGGGCGCTTTCGGCGCGGCAGTCGGAGCCTTGATATTGAGTAGCAGATCGGGGGAAACGGCCATGGGCTTTCCGCTCAGGGTGATGACTTCACAGCAGGGAAAGCAAACTCCGGGCCAGCACGAACAGGATCAAGCGCGACCGCTGAATCGTTGCCGCTCGGCACGGTACAGGATGCGCACGATGGCGAATTCGCGTTCGATACGCTCGATGAGTGCCGGCGCGACGGCAAGCTGTTCGCGCCGCGCGGTTTCCTCGAGTTCGCGACAGAGTTCGGCAAGCAAGGCGGCCCCCATGTTGCTGCAGCTGCCTTTGAAGCTGTGCGCGGCCTGGCGCAACGCTTCCGCCTCGCCGGCATCAACGGCGCGCTGCAGCAGGCGCAGCCGCTCTTCGGAGTCAACCAGGAAGGTGTCCAGCAAGACTGGATACTCCGCCTCCATAACCTCCTGAAGCGTCATCAACACTCGATTGTCGAGGTGATCGACCACAGCTGTACTCCTGGCAAGAAGCCTGAATTATGCATGAGCCCCCCAATGGAACTCCACGCTGAGCACTTTGCCCTCGGCGTCCCAGCTGAACCGCTCAGTCAGCTGACGAATCATCCGCAGCCCTCGCCCGCCGAGGCTTTCGGGGCAGTACTGCTTGCTCAGCACCTCCGCCACGTCGAACCCGGGCCCGCTGTCGCTGACGCAGATTCTCAGCCAGCCCCGCGCGCCCTCGGATCGCACCGTCAGTTGAAGGGTGACGCTACCCTCGCGCAGCTGCTCCAAGCGCCGCTGGCGTTCGTCGTAGTAGCGTGCAAATCCAGCGGCATCGCACTTCATTGAAGAATCCAACAGCAGCACGCCGTGCTCGAGTGCATTCGAGTAGAGCTCGGTCACCACGGTATAGACGGTGCCAGCGCGCTGACGCAACGGCGGTATCTGCAGCAGCATCTGCATCAACATCGGCAGCGGATTGGCCGTGCGCAGGCTATCAGGCCGCAGCTCGATACCAGTGGACCAGTCCATTGGCCGCATGGGTCGTGCACCGAGCGGGAACTGGCCAAACGGATTGCCGGGCGCCACCGCCTGGGCATCCAGCATGCTGACCTCCACGAGGCTCAGGTCGTCGAGCATCTGGCCGTGGAAGGCACTCAGTGCCTGCTGGATTTCGTCGAACAGCTGCGCCGGGTCGCGGTTGGCATCGAGGGCGGCGAGCAGGCGCGCCTCGCCAAAGAGCTCGTCATCAGCGTTGCAACTGTCGAGTACGCCATCGGACATCAGCAGCAATCGGTCGCCAACGGCCAGCGGCAGCGTTTCGAAACGGTCATCGAACGCGGCGCTGTCCAACACTCCCAGCGGCAGGTGACGAGAGGTCAACGCGACTCGCCCCTCCTGGCCGGCTCTGAGCAGGTAACCATCGGGCAGACCGCCATTCCAGAAACGCAGGCTGCCCTGACTGAAGTTGATGTCGAGAAAGGTCGCGCAGCAGAACATTTCCACCGGCAAGATCAGTTTCAGCTTGGCGTTGATTTCACGCAGGATTTCGCTACTGGAGTAGCCCTTCGCTGTCATGCCGTAGAAGGTTTCGGCCAGTGGCATGGCGCCTATCGCCGCGGGCAGGCCATGGCCGGTGAAATCGCCCAGCAGCACGAACATCCGCTCGGCCGGCGCATGCGCGGCCAGCAGCAGGTCACCGTTGAACAGGGCGCGCGGTGACTGGTGGAACCGGATATTCGGCGCGTTGAGGCAACCCGCGTGGGCCACTTTGTCGAAAATCGCCTTGGCCGCGCGTTGCTCGTCGAGCAGCTGCTGGTTGCGCCGTGCAATCAGATCACGCTGCTCCAGCACCGTGGCCTGCAAACGCCGCAGCCGGTGCATGGCCTGGATCTTGGCTTCGAGGATGATCGGGTTGTACGGCTTGGCGATGAAGTCGTCGCCGCCCGCCTCCAGGCAGCGCACCAGCGCCTCGTTCTCGGTCAGCGATGTAAGAAAAATGATGGGTACCAGCTCGTTGCCGGCCAGTCGCTTGATCCGCTCGGCCGCTTCGAAACCGTCCATCACCGGCATCAGCGCATCCATGAGCACCAGTTGCGGCCGCTCGCGTTCGAAGATGTCGACAGCCTCGGCACCGTTGATGGCAGTCATCACCCGATGCCCCTGCCGCGCGACGATCGCGGCCAGCAGCATGCGGTCAGCCGCGCCGTCTTCGGCGATGAGTATGGATAGCCTGCGAGGCATTCAGGCGATGGCGAACAATTGTTCGAAGTTGGAAACCGAGAGGACCTTACGCACGTCTGGGTTGCAGTTGATCAGGCGGATATCAGCTCTGTCGCCGCCGGCGTGATCACGCAGCAGCAGGAGCATGCCGAGCGCGGAACTGTCGAGATAGGTCGCACCGCCAAGGTCGACCACGTAACGCTTGGGAGTGCAATCGACGCGCTGATAGGCGTCGCGGAAGGCCTGATGGGCATTGAAATCGAAACGCCCCTGGATGGTAATCGTCAGCTCTTGTCCATCTGCCGATAGCTGTGAACTGATGGTCATGTAGCACTCCTAATCCTAACGAGGTCGCAACCCTTCGCCGCGGCTGTCGTGTGTTGCTGGATTGGCGCTGGCACCGCCGGTAGCGCCTATTTTCTGCCAGCGCCTGCGGCTTCAATGTCCAGCCGTGCTGTTGCAAAGAAGCACGTGAAGATTTAGCACCCAAACCTACGCGCAGCAAGCTCATTCCTGTTTTGGCCGACCTGCGAGGCGCTGGGCGAACTCGTCGAGCAGTTTCTGCTCGCGCTTGTCCGCTGCGGTACGTGCTTCCTGCAAATAACGCTCGACCAGTTTGCGCAGCCCGTCGAGGCGCGCGCGGCGTTGCTGCCATTGCTCGCGCAGCTTGTCGAGATTATTGCGGTGCCAGTCCAGACTGCGTTGCTGCTGGGCGATGGCCGACTCGAGTTGCGAAAGGAAGCGTTGGTAGTTCATCAACCACTGACCCGAGACGCCCTGGCTGCCCTGATTGAGCCACTGCTGTTGGTAGTCGGTGAAATATTGGCGTAGCTCCCCGAGCTTCGCCTCGGCCTGGGCGACCTGCGTCTGCCCCTGGCCGAACAAGCGCGCGGCGTCGCGCTCGGCCCGCTCGGCCATATCGATCACGGGCGCCAGGCGCGCTGCACGGCTCGCCGACAAGGCTTAGTTCGCCGCTTTCGGGTTGAAGACGTTGCTCAACGAGACTTCACTTTGCGCCAGCCCCTCGGACTCGTTCAGGCCCTGCCTGAGGTAGCGCACCATCTCGGCCTGGCGGGCAATGGCCAGGTCCGTCTCGGGGTCGCCGCCGGGCACGTAGGCGCCCACGCTGATGAGGTCGCGGCTCTGCTGATAGCGCGACCAGAGTTGCTTGAAGCGCTGCGAGCCGCGCAGATGCTCTTGGCTGACCACCGCCGGCATCACGCGGCTGATGGACGCCTCGATATCGATCGCGGGGTAATGCCCCTCTTCTGCCAGCCGGCGCGACAGTACAATGTGACCGTCGAGTACCCCACGTGCGGCATCTGCGATTGGATCCTGCTGGTCATCACCCTCGGAGAGCACGGTGTAGAACGCGGTAATCGAGCCACCGCCTTTTTCCGCATTACCGGCACGCTCGACCAGGCTCGGCAGCTTGGCGAAAACCGAGGGCGGATAGCCCTTGGTCGCCGGGGGTTCGCCGATGGCCAGGGCGATTTCCCGCTGGGCCTGCGCATAGCGGGTCAGCGAATCCATCAGTAGCAGTACGTTCTTGCCCTTGTCGCGGAAATACTCGGCGATGCGCGTGCAATACTGCGCCGCGCGCAGCCGCATCAGGGGGGCATCGTCGGCGGGCGACGCGACGACCACCGAGCGCTTGATGCTTTCCTCGGTGAGGATATGTTCGATGAACTCCTTTACCTCGCGGCCACGTTCGCCGATCAAGCCAACCACGATGATGTCCGCCTCGGTGAACCGCGTCATCATGCCGAGCAGCACGGATTTACCGACACCGGTGCCGGCGAACAGGCCAAGGCGCTGGCCGCGCCCCACCGTGAGCAGGCCGTTGATACAACGAATGCCCACATCCAGCGGCTCGCTGATCGGATGGCGCTTGAGCGGGTTGATCACGGGGCCGTCCATAGGCACCCAGTCCTCGGCCTTCATACCGCCCTTACCGTCCAGGGCGCGGCCTGCTCCGTCGAGCACGCGGCCGAGCATCGAGGTGCCCATGGGCAGCCGCCCGGTATTGGGTAACGGCACGACGCGGGCCCCCGGCGCGATACCG
Organism: Stutzerimonas chloritidismutans; assembly: GCF_051486945.1. GTDB lineage: Bacteria > Pseudomonadota > Gammaproteobacteria > Pseudomonadales > Pseudomonadaceae > Stutzerimonas > Stutzerimonas chloritidismutans_B. The sequence goes on from NZ_JAHVDX010000002.1 coordinate 118,526, forward strand.
GCGAGACTGCCGACGGGCATCAGGTAGAGCTTGCCGCTGGCGAAGCCCATGACTTCCGCCTCGACCTGCGTCGGGTGGTAGCTGTCTTCGTTGATAACCAGGCAACGGCTGCCGACTGCGGCGCGCAGCCCCTCGGCCTCCAGCGTGAGGCCGACCATGCGCAGCAGGCGCCCCTCGAGGATCGGCTGGGCGGGCAGTTTGATGGCCTCGCCGTAGGCTTCGAAGCGCCTGGCGAAACTGGTACGTTCAAGGCGCATCGGATGGCTCCGCGTCCAGATCGATATGCAGGTCGGCTTCCGGCGGGCTGGTGGCGTTCTCCCGCTGCTGGTCGAACAACTGGGCAATTGCCTGCGCCAGACGGGTTTCCACGCTCGCATCGATCCGGCTCTGCTCGGTCTCGACACGGCAGCCGCCTGGCATCAAGTCGCTGTCCTCGATGATCCGCCAGGTTTCCTCGTGGCGTTCGCGCAGCGCTTTCACCAGTTCGAAGTCCTGCGGATTGATGTGGATGCGCACGTTGCTAGCGCCCATGGGCAGCAGTTTGAGCGCCTCGCGCAGAACCTGACGAATCTGGCTGGAGTCGATCAGCAGGTCGCGCTGGATAACCTCGCGCGCCAGCTGGCTGACAAGCGTCACCATGGCATGTTCGAGGTTGCGGTCCTGGTCGGCGATGGGCTCGAGCAGCTGGCCCATCAAGGTTTCGAGGTTGCGCAGCTTCGGCGCCAGGGCGGCGTCGGCCTCTTGGCGCGCTTTCAGCTGGCCGGCATGGAAGCCGTCCTTCTCGCCGGTGCTGAAGCCCTCGTTATAGGCCTCCTGACGGATTGCCTCGAGCTCGTCGAGCGTCAGCGGTTTGACTTCCTCGACCGGAACGTCCTCGCTGTGGGCCAGCTCGGCCTCCTCGACAGCCGGCTCGGGCACCTCCGGCTCGGATGGCTCGCCGTGCGGATCGAAGCTCGGCAAGGCCCAGCGATCGAAGACATTGATGTCCTTCGCGCGGATCACGTCGCTGGGGTTTTCCTTCGACATCGAGACAGAGTCCTGCTAGTCAGATCATTTCTTCGCCGCCTTTGCCGCCGAGCACGATTTCTCCGGCTTCGGCCATGCGACGGGCGATGGTAAGAATTTCCTTCTGCGCGCCTTCCACTTCGCTGATGCGCACCGGGCCCTTGGCTTCGAGGTCGTCGCGCAGCAACTCGCCAGCGCGCTTGGACATGTTCTTGAACACCTTTTCCTTGATCGCTTCGTCGGCGCCCTTGAGCGCCACCACGAGCACGTCGGAGGATACTTCGCGCAGCAGTACCTGAATGCCCCGGTCGTCGACATCGGCCAGGTTGTCGAATACGAACATCAGGTCTTCGATCTGCGAAGACAGGTCCTCGTCGACTTCGCGAATCGCGTCCATCAGCTGGCCTTCGACCGAGCTGTCGAGGTAATTCATGATGTCCGCGGCGCGCTTGACGCCGCCCAGGTTCGCCCGCGTGGTGTTCGAGTTTCCGGAGAACTGCTTCTCCAGAATCAGGTTCAGCTCCTTCAGCGCCGCCGGTTGCACGGTATTGAGCGAAGAAACACGCAGCACGATATCCAGGCGCACCTTGTGGTCGAAATGCGAGAGCACCTCACCCGCTTGATCCGGGTCGAGGTAGGCCACCACGATTGCCTGGATCTGCGGGTGCTCGTAGCGAATGACGTCGGCCACCGCGCGCGGCTCCATCCACTTCAGGCTGTCCAGACCGCTGGTGTTGCCGCCCAGCAGGATGCGGTCGATCAGGCCACCGGCCTTGTCCTCACCCAGCGCCTGGGTGAGCATCTTGCGGATGTAGCCGTCCGAGCCGACGCCGAGGCTGGTCTGGTCGCCGACGATCTCGACGAACTCGCTCATGACCGACTCGATCTGGTTCTTTTGGACGTTGCGCAGCTGCGCCATCGCCGTGCCGACCTTCTGCACTTCCTTCGGCCCGAGGTGGCGCAGCACTTGTGCGGCATCAGCCTCGCCGAGCGAGAGCAGGAGAATCGCAGCCTTGTCGACCTTGTTCATCTTGGCGGGAACCCGTGCGTCACTCATCTGCGTTGATCCATTCTTTGACGACCTGCGCCACCCGGCCCGGATCGTCAGCTACCAGATTCTTGATGGCATTCAGTTGCGCATCGTACCCCTCGGTCGGGCTCGGCAGCATGATGCTCTGCGGCCCGCTCAGGCTGACCCGATCACTGGCCAGCGAACCCTCGATGCCTTCCATGTCGCCCAGCTCGGCATCGCCTGCGGCGACCGGTGCCAGTTCCTTGCCCTTGCCGGCATTGGTCAGGTTGTTCAGTACCGGACGCAGCACGCCGAACACCAGCACCAGGATGAACAGTACACCCAACACTTGTTTGACGATGTCCCAGAACCAGGGTTGCGTGTAGAACGGGCTGTCGACGAACGTCTCATCCATCGAGTCGCTGGCGAACGGCGCATTGATCACGCTGACGCTGTCTCCACGGCTGGCATCGAAGCCAACGGCGTCCTGCACCAGGCGAGTGAAACGCGCCAATTCTTCGGCACTGCGAGGCGCCCGGGTGGTCTGGCCATCAGCCGAAACCACAACCTGATCGTCCAGCACCACCGCGACGGAAAGCCGACGCAGGCGACCCTGCTGCTGCTTGGTGTAACTGATAGAGCGGTCCAGCTCATAGTTGCGGGTCGACTGCTCACGCTTGTCGGCTGGGTACGGTGCCAGCATCGGCTGGCCGGTCGCCGGGTCCATGACCTGCTGACCGTTGGCGTCGAGCAGCGGCTGGCCGGAGGCGATGGCGCCGGCAGGAGCCGCACCAGCAACCGCATTCTCAGGCGCAGCCGCCGGGCCCGGCGGCTGGTTGCTCAGGGCACCCGGCACGCCTTGCGGGCCGAGGCTGCTTTGACGCTGTTCGTTGACGCTCTGCTCGCTGCGCAGGGCGGGCTGGTCCGGGTTGAACGTCTCGGACGTCGATTCGACCGCGCTGAAATCCACGTCAGCCGACACTTCCGCCTTGTAGCGACCGTTGCCCAGCACCGGCTGCAGGATGTTGTGCACGCGCTGGGTGTAGAGGCTTTCCATGCGGCGGCTGTAATCGAACTGCTTGCCGGCCATGCTCAGCTCGGTCAGCTCTTGTTGGTCGGACAGCAGGTTGCCCTTCTGGTCGACGACAGTGATCTGCGACTTGGTCAGTTCCGGCACGCTGGTGGCGACCAGGTTGATGATCGCCATCACCTGGCTCGGCTCCAGTGTGCGGCCCGGATAGAGCTCGACCAGTACCGACGCGCTCGGCTTACGCTCGTCACGCACGAACACCGAACTCTTCGGGATCGCCAGGTGGACGCGCGCGCCCTTGACGTTGTTCAGGCTGGAGATGGTGCGCCCCAGTTCGCCTTCCAGACCGCGACGGTAGCGAGTGGCTTCCATGAACTGGCTAGTGCCGAGCCCCTGCTCCTTGTCGAGAATTTCGAAACCGATGTTGCTGTCCGTCTGCCCAATGCCGGCGCCGGCAAGCTTCAGGCGCGCACGGGCCAGGTCGTCCGCCTTGACCAGCAGCGCGCCGGAATTGGGCTCGACGGTGTAGGCGATATCGGCTGCGGTCAGGGTCTCCATGACCTGATTGGCGTCCATCCCGGCGAGGCTACCGAGCAGCGGCCGGTAGTCCGGCTGCTGCGACCAGAGCACCACGGCAAAGCCGATCGCGACGCTCGCGGCAAGGCCAACCAGCAGGCCGATCTGCCGCAGCATCGACATCTCGGAGAGGTTCTCGAGAAAAGACAGGCCAAACAGCGGCTTCTTCGGAGCATCCGAATCGACCGTGGCGGGAACTTTGCTAAGCACTTCAGCCATTGATCAAACCCCGCCTTAGACCGGCATCTGCATGATGTCTTGATACGCCTGGACCAGCTTGTTACGCACCTGGGTCATGGCCTGAAAAGAAACGCTGGCCTTCTGCGAGGCGATCATCACGTCGGTCAGATCGACGCCGCCCTGGCCCATTTCGAACGCGCTAGCCAATTGGCTGGAGGCCTGCTGGGTTTCGTTCACCTTGTTGACGGCCTGGCCGAGCATGTCGGAGAAGCTCGGCGCGCCCACTTCCTGGGGCGCAGACACGGGCTTGGAACGCGCCATTGCATCGGTCTGCATGGCGCGCATTTCCAGCATCAAGCGGTTGAATTCGATACCCTGGCTCATTGGTCCTCCATCAGCTGCGGGTTTTTTGACGCTTCGCAGCGGGCACAGGGGTAATAGCAACATCGATGCCAGAACGGCCTGAAGGTGGAGGCCCGACCACAGCCTGAATGTCGTGCTGCTGCGTCACGAGCGCTGCCAGGAATCTTCCGCTTGGGAGATGGCCTCCCCGCCGGCGCCCTCCAGCCTTGAGCGCACCCCATTCCACTGGCTGTTCCGCTCATCGCCATGCCGGCTGTACCGTGACGGCCGCGGCGGGGCGCCCTAGGCTAAGCAGCCGGACTCAAAGGAATCACCATGACGGACGCCACTCGCTCAATGCCTCGCCCGCTTGCCGACACCTCGGCCTCCAGCGTCGTCGCCGGTTTCATCGCCATGCTCACCGGCTACACCAGCTCGCTGGTGCTCATGTTCCAGGCAGGCCAGGCGGCAGGGCTGAGCGAAGGCCAGATCTCGTCGTGGATCTGGGCGTTGTCGATCGGCATGGCGATCTGCAGCATCGGCCTGTCGCTGCGCTACCGCGCACCGGTGGTCATCGCGTGGTCGACGCCCGGCGCCGCGCTGCTCATCACCAGTCTTCCCGGCGTTCCGTACGGAGAGGCCATCGGCGCGTTCATCTTTGCCTCCGCACTGATCGCGCTGTGCGGGCTGACCGGCAGCTTCGAGCGCCTGATGCGCCGCGTCCCCGCCTCGCTGGCGGCGGCACTGTTGGCTGGCGTGCTGTTCAACATCGGCATAGAGATTTTCCGCGCGGTAGAAGTACAGCCCTTGCTGGTGCTCGGCATGTTCTTCAGCTATCTGGTAGCCAAGCGCGTGCAGCCTCGCTACGCCGTGCTTGGCGCGTTGCTAGTCGGCTGCCTGATTGCTGGCTTCTCTGGGCTGCTGGACTTTCAGCGCCTGAGCCTGCGAGTAGCGGTGCCGGCGTGGACTACGCCTTCGCTGTCCATCGCGGCGATCTTCAGCATCGGCATTCCTTTGTTCGTCATCGCCATGGCCTCGCAGAACATGCCCGGCCTGGCGGTGCTGCGTGCCGAGGGGTACGACACGCCGGCGTCGCCGTTGATCTCGGTGACCGGCATCGCCTCGCTGCTACTGGCGCCTTTCGGCTCGCACGGCATCCATCTGGCAGCCATCACGATGGCCATCTGCGCCGGGCCAGAGGCACATGCCGACCGAACCAAGCGCTACACCGCCGCCGCCTGGTGCGGCGTGTTCTATGGCATCGCCGGTATTTTTGGCGCGACGCTAGCCGCATTGTTCGCCGCCTTCCCTACCGCACTGGTCTTGTCGGTCGCCGCACTGGCGCTGCTGGGCTCTATTGGGTCGGGGCTGACCCAAGCGATGCAACAGCCGAACGAGCGGGAGGCAGCGTTGATCACCTTTATGGTGACGGCGTCAGGGCTGACGCTGTTCGGCATTGGCGCCGCGTTGTGGGGCTTGATTGCAGGGGTGCTGACGTTGGTGATTCTCAACGGTCGCAGGTGAGATGGGCGGCAGTATGCCGCCGGCCAAATCCGACTTACCCCCCCCCCGGGGTAACAAGTCACGCTGGCAGGCGGCACGACTTGAGAGCAACGACTTAGATGGCTGTCGCGCCACCGTCCACCGCCAATGCGTGGCCCGTCGTGAAGGCTGCTTCATCGCTGCAGAGATAGAGCACCGCTGCCGCGATCTCTTCTACCTTGCCGATGCGCCCGACCGGATGCATCGCCGCGGCAAATTCGGCCTTGCGTGGATCGGCCTCATAGGCCCGGCGGAACATGTCGGTGTCGATCACTGCTGGGCAGACCGCGTTGACTCTGATGCCTTTTTTCGCATATTCGATGGCCGCTGACTTGGTCAGCCCGATCACCGCATGCTTGGACGCCGAATAAATGCTCATCTTCGGCGCAGCGCCGAGGCCCGCCACCGATGCGGTGTTGACGATCACCCCGCCGCCCTGGGCAAGCATTGCCGGCAATTGATGCTTCATGCACAGCCAGACACCCTTGACGTTGACGCCCATGATGGCATCGAACTCCGCCTCGCTTCCCTCGGCCAGCTTGCCCTGCTCGATCTCGATCCCAGCATTGTTGAAGGCGTAATCCAGCCGGCTGTACGCCTCGATTGTTTGCTCGAGCATGCCGCGGACCTGGTCATCGCGTGTCACGTCACAACGCACGAAGAGCGCCTCGCCGCCCGCCTCCAGGATGGCCTCGACACAGGCCTGGCCGCCGGTTTCGTCGAGGTCGGCGACGACCACCTTCAATCCTTGCCGGGCGAACGCCAGCGCCGTAGCGCGACCGATGCCAGCTGCGGCGCCAGTAACCAGCGCAACCTTTCCGGCGAATGACATGCTCATGCGGATTTCCCTTGTTCTGATAGATGAAGCACCGCCCCGCTGTGACCGAGGCTCGCGAATTGGTCACCGTTATACCGCCAACGCCTGAATCGTCATAAGCCGTTCGCCGGATATCACTCGCGCCGATGCCCATGCATTTCAGAGTTCCGCTTTGCTTGCAGCGGCGGGTCCGAGCGACTAAACCAAAGGTTTTCCTGACCAGAGGCTCCCATGGACAAGACCAATCGCCAATTCCTGCTGGCCAAGCGCCCGATCGGTGCGCCGAGTCGCGACACCTTCGATCTCGTCGAAACACCTCTTGGCGAGCCGGGACCAGGGCAGATCCTAGTGAAAGTGGAATACCTGTCGCTGGACCCTGCCATGCGTGGCTGGATGAACGATGCCAAGTCCTACATTCCGCCGGTTGGTATTGGCGAAGTGATGCGCGCGCTAGGCGTCGGCAAGGTCGTCGCGTCGCAGCACCCCGGTTTCGCGGAGGGTGACTACGTCAACGGTGCACTAGGCGTCCAGGACTACTTCCTCGGCGAGCCCAAAGGCTTCTACAAGGTCGATCCGAACCAGGCGCCGCTGCCCCGCTACCTCTCCGCGCTGGGGATGACCGGCATGACTGCCTATTTCGGTCTGCTGGCGGTCGGCGAACCCAAGGCGGGTGAAACCGTGGTGATTTCTGGTGCGGCTGGCGCGGTGGGCAGCGTCGTCGGGCAAATTGCCAAGATCAAAGGTTGCCGAGTGGTCGGGATCGCCGGCGGTGCGGACAAGTGCCGCTTTCTAACCGACGAGCTCGGCTTCGATGCCGCCATCGACTATAAGAGCGAAGAGGTCGGCGCGGGTCTGAAGCGCACGTGCCCGAAGGGCGTGGATGTGTTTTTCGACAACGTCGGCGGCGAGATCCTCGACACGGTGCTCACCCGCATAACCGTCGGGGCTCGCATCGTGATCTGCGGCGCGATCAGCCAGTACAACAACACCGATGCAGTGAAGGGCCCGGCTAATTACCTGTCGCTGCTGGTGAATCGGGCACGCATGCAGGGCATGGTGGTGATCGACTATGTCTCGCGCTATCCCGAAGCGATGAAAGACATGGCCGGCTGGATGCAAAGCGGGCAGCTCAAAAGCAAGGAAGACATAGTCGAAGGGCTGGATACCTTCCCCGATACGCTCATGAAGCTCTTTACCGGCGGTAACTTCGGCAAGCTGGTGCTGAAAGTCAGCTAAGCCATTGCAGGCCGGCTGCCGCCTGGCAGCCGGCTAGGCCTTCAGGCCAATTGCGCGACGACATCCGCCAAGGCTTTCGCCGGATCGGTGGCTTGCGCAATCGGCCGGCCCATCACGAGGTAGTCCGACCCCGCCTGCATCGCTTCGGCCGGGGTCAGGATGCGACGCTGATCATCCGCTGCCGCGCCTGCTGGGCGAATCCCCGGCGTCACCAGCTTGAGCGAAGGAAACTGCGCCTTGAGCGGCTGAGCTTCCTGCGCCGAACAGACCAGGCCATCGAGCCCGGCCTGGGCTGCCAGTCCTGCCAAGCGCAGCACCTGCTGTTGCGGCGCCAGATTCAGGCCGATGCCGGCGAGATCTTGCTGTTCCATGCTGGTCAGCACCGTAACACCAATCAGCAGTGGCTTGGGCCCGTTGAGCCCGTCCAGCGTCTCGCGGCAGGCCGTCATCATCCGCAACCCGCCGGAGCAGTGGACATTTACCATCCATACGCCGAGCTCCGCCGCAGCCTTCACTGCCATCGCCGTGGTATTGGGAATATCGTGAAATTTCAAATCGAGGAACACGTCGAAGCCCTTGGCGTGCAGCGCCTCGACGATCTGCGGACCGCAGCGGGTGAACAGTTCCTTGCCGACCTTGACGCGGCAAAGCGCTGGATCCAGCCGTTCGGCCAGTGTCAGCGCAGCATCACGGGAAGGAAAATCGAGCGCAACGATGAGGGGGGTCTGGCAGGGCATGGGGCGTCCTCAGCAAATTTCGGCGCGCATTGTCGCAGAATACGGCGCACCGGCGGAGCCCCACCGCGTGGCGACTTTCCGCCTGCCGGGATGGCATCGCCCAGCGCCACAGCGTAAGGTGGCTGCATCACAGCTTTCGGGAGTCGAACATGCCCTGGTACATCTGGTTGCTGCTTGCCGTGGTGCTCGGCTCGATCATCGGCGGGCTGATCCTGCTGAAGGCCGGCGCCCGCAAGATCCCCCTGACCGAAGAGCAAAAACAGCGCATCGCCCAGCGCAACGCCGAAGCGGATGCCGAGGATACCCGCAACCGCTAGCCGCCCCTCCATCACTCGCTCTTTGCCTCAGACTTCACGGGATGTTCGGACCGAACGGTCAGTGATGGCCTTTTGCCTGGCCTCGGGCGATCATTGCTGTCCTTCATAAGGATGAACCATGTCAGCAGTCCCCTCTCCGCTCGGTGATATCCGACCCAAGGCCCAGGCGGCCTTTGCCCGGCGCATTCTGCCTGGCATTGCATGCCTGCTTGCCCTCGCGCTGCTAGCGGCCGCTGTGGCCGTCATACACATTGCCGGCACCATCGACCGAGACGCCCTGGTACGCGAAGGCTTTCTTGCCCAAAGAGCATTCGAGACGCACCAGGAAGGGATGAACCGTCACATCGCCGACAACGCTTTCTGGGGTGATGCCTACGCCAACCTGAGCAGCCAGACCAATCTCGATTGGGCGTACGAGCAGGAGAATCTCGGGCCTTCGCTGTATGAAGATTTCGGCTACGAAGCAGTGTTCGTCGTCGATGCGAACGGCCGCACCACGTATTCAGTCATCCGTGGCGAGCTTAGCGACGTCGATGCGAAGCAATGGCTGGGTCAGGGGTTGTCTACGCTACTGGACGATGCGCGCGTCGCCCTCGACAACGAGGAGACCACGACTGGCCTGCTAACAGCCGAGGGGCACCCGGCCATGGCCGCCGCTGCGGTGATGACCACCGGTGGCAGCGATATCGAACCCACCCCAGGGCCCGCGTCGACGCTCTTGTTCGTCGACCTTCTCGACCCGGCCCGCCTACGCGAACTGGGCGCGGCCTACGCTATCGACGGCCTGCGCGTTGCCCCTAGAAGCGACCAGGAGACCGATGCGCGGTTCGAGCTGGGCTACCTGGACGGCTCGCCGTTGAGCATGACCTGGACGGTGTCCCAGCCAGGTGAATACCTCTTGTGGATTACCATGCCCGTGCTGGGCGGCGTAACGCTCGGCTTGGGCCTGCTTGCCTGGCTATTACTGCGCCAAGCGCTAAAGAACCTGCGGATCATGGACGCCAGCTACGAGCGGCTCGCGGCGAGCCGGGCAGCATTAGCGGCCAGCGAGGAACGTTTCCGGGACGTCGCCGAAGCGGCCTCCGACTGGATCTGGGAAACCGACCAGCAGGCCCGCCTGATCTATCTGTCCAGCCGCTTCGAGGAAATCACCGGCCATGCACCGAGCGAGTGGATCGGGCGCCCCTTGCTCGACCTGCTCATCAGCGACAAGGCTGCCCTGCAAGACTGGCTGGCCAGTTCCCGGCGCGCGCCCCTGCGCTGCAGCTATCGCGCCGCTAACGGCTGTGAGCGGCATTGCCGGTTGTCGGCACGGGCCATACGGCGCAACGGCGAACTCATCGGATATCGGGGCACCGCCAGCGACATCACCGAGGAAACAAAGGCTCAGGCCCGTGTGCAGTACCTCTCGCAGCATGATGCGCTGACGGGCCTGCCCAACCGCAACCGCCTACGCGAATACCTCGAGAACCGGCTCGCCACGGTGACCAGCTTGTCGAGTGTGGCGGTGCTCTACATCGACCTCGACCGGTTCAAGCCCGTCAACGACACACTGGGGCACGGAGCCGGCGACGAGATCCTTGTCGGCGTGTCCAACCGCCTCAAGCAGTGCGTTCGCGCCGATGACCTTGTCGCGCGCCTGGGTGGCGACGAATTCGTCATGGTTCTTGGGCGCCTGCAAGGTAGCGACGATATCGAAGGCCTATGCTCGCGCGTCGTGACCAGCCTCAGCGAGCCCTTCCACTACGAGGAACACCTGATCCATATCGGTGCGAGCATCGGCATCGCGGTGGCGCCGACCGACGCCGTACAGTCCGCCGACCTGCTGCGGTGCGCGGACATCGCGCTGTACCAGGCCAAGGCCAACGGGCGCGGAACCTGGTGTTTCTACGGCAGTGAAATGGACAAGCGGTTGCACGAACGTCGCCGTCAGGAAGACGAACTGCGCCTGGCCTTGGTCGAAGAGCAATTCGAGCTCTACTACCAGCCGCGCTACTTCAGCGAAGGCATGCGCATCAACGGCGCAGAGGCGCTGGTGCGCTGGCACCACCCTACACGCGGCCTGCTTCTGCCCGAGCAGTTCGTGCCACTGGCCGAGGAAACCGGCCTGATCGTCCCTCTCGGCGAATGGGTACTGCGCCAGGCCTGCCACGAGGCGGCGAGCTGGAACGACGAACCCGTGGTCTCGGTGAACCTTTCGCCGTTGCAGCTGCGTAACAACGACCTGTTCGAAGTGATCCGCAGTGCTTTGACCGACAGCGGCTTGCCCGCGGCGCGGCTTGAACTGGAGATCACCGAAAGCGCATTGCTCGAGGAGAATCAAAGCACGCTGGACGTGCTTACTCGCCTCAAAACGCTCGGCCTTCGGCTGGCGATGGATGATTTCGGCACCGGCTACTCTTCGCTCAGCAACCTGCGCCTCTACCCGTTCGACATGATCAAGATCGATGGCAGCTTCGTCGCAGGCATGCAGCATTCGGCCGAGGATCATTCGATCGTCAAGGCATTGATCGACCTGGGCCGCGGGCTGCGCATTCGTGTGACGGCCGAAGGCGTCGAGACCTCAGAGCAACTGGACCTGCTTCTGGCAGATGGTTGCCGGGAAATGCAAGGCTTCCACATGAGCCGCCCGCTACGCGCCAGCGAACTCCACGCGCTGTTCGAGAGCAGCGTTCTCGGCAAAGCCCAGCCCACCGACACCAGCCCGAGCTGACATCCGGACGATCAGCGCCTGAGCTCGAAATTGATCTCGGCGCCACCGAAGTCGTCGTCACCGTTGTCGTCCTGCAGCAGGCGGCCGCTCATCTGCAGGGCACGGCTGGACGGAGCGGTTTCGAACAACGGTGGCAGCAGGTCTAGCGAGGCTTCGTCCTGGCTGGCATCGAGTTCCTCAGTCCAGTCTTCCGGCAGGCTAAGGTCCAACTCAGGTTGTTTCAGCGGCTCGACCGCCGCCTGTCGCCGCTCAGGCTTCGCCTCGGGCGACCTGGGGGCGGCAGGCGCTACTTTGATGGGTGGTGGCGCCTCGCCCCCCTCGTTGGCAGGTGGTTCGCTGCCGGTGTCTTCGTTGGCGATGTCCGGCAACTCAATGCGGATCGGCGGCGGAACCTCGTCCGGTGCGTCATCGAGACGAGGGGCGTGATCCGGCGTCGGCGCGATGGGCTCACCCAATGCAGCACCGGTTCGAGCCGGGGGCGTCGAGGGGGCGCCCGGCGCTTCTGGCGTGTTGTCGCCGTCACAGGCACCGAGAAACAGCAACGCCATCATCCACCAAAACGCCTTGACCGCCACGACTGCACCTCCCACTAATTCACTTGCCGGCAGAGCTCCTCCGCCAATGTCCCCAAAGTACTCAGTGCCCGCTCGACCTCTGCGGTCCAGGGCAGCGCGCAATTGAGCCGAATGCAGTGGTTGAACTGCTCGGTATTGCTGAAGATCAGCCCCGGGGCAATGCTGATTCCCCGCTTGAGCGCCTGTACGTGCAGCTCCTTGGTATTCACCCGGGCCGGTAGGCTCACCCAGAGGATGAAGCCGCCGGTGGGCCGCGTCATCTGCGTACCTTCCGGAAAGTAACGCTGCACCGCCAACTGAAATGCGCTGAGGTTGCTGCGGTACTCGTGCCGGATGTAACGCAGGTGCCGGTCGTAGCCGCCGTTCTCCAGATAGGCGGCAACAGCCATCTGGGTCACGCTGCAGGCCGAATGGGTGCTGAAGGTCTGCAAACGATGCACGTCCTCGCGATACCGGCCCGGCAAAATCCAGCCAATCCGCACGCCCGGTGACAGGGTCTTGGAAAAGCTTGAGCAGTAGATCACCCGGCCATCGCTGTCGTTGGACTTGAGCGCCTTGATCGAACCGGCGTCGAACATGAGCTCGCCATAGATATCGTCTTCGACAATCTGAATGTCGAAATTCGCGGCGAGCTTGAGCAATTGTTTTTGGCGAGCGTCCGGCATGCTACCGCCCAGGGGGTTACTCAGCCGCGCGGTCAGGACCAGCGCCTTGATCGGCCACTGGCTCGCCGCCAGCTGCAACGCCTCAAGGCTCAGCCCGGTGTCTGGATCACAGGGAATCTCGATGACTTTAAGCCCCAGCAGGTCGGCCAGTTGCAGCAGGCCGTAGTAGCTGGGTGATTCAGCAGCGATCAGGTCGCCCGGTTTGGTCAACACGCGCAGCGACATCTGCAGCGCGTCGACGCAACCGTGGGTGATCACCGCTTCATCCGGGCCGACCACCACGCCGGCATCGCGCATGCGGATCGCCACTTGCCGGCGCAGCGGCTCGTAACCCGGGCTGAACATGTAACTGAACGCCCGTTGGCTCTGGAACCGTGTGACCTTGGCAAGCTGCTGGTGCAACGCACGTACCGGCAGGTAGTCGACGTGTGGCACCGCCGCGCCCAGGGGTATGAGCCCATCACGTCGCGATTCACTGAGTACTTGGTTGATGATGCTGCTGCGGGTGACGAGTGTGGGCCGCTCGACCTGGGCGATGTCTGGCGTCGGCGCAGTCAGCGCCGGTGTGTGGTGCACATAGAACCCCGATTGCGGCCGCGCGCGGATCATGCCCTGGTCTTCCAGGTTCGCGTAGGCCTGCAGTACGGTGGCATGGCTGACACTGAGCTGCATGCTCATCTTGCGGACCGACGGCACCCGCTCTCCGGGCCGGTAGACACCTCGCCGAATGTCTTCGGCCAGCTGATGCGCGATGCGCTGGTAGAGCAACAGATTGGTCATTTGGCCCGTCTCCGCGAACTGGACCATAACAGTAGTACAGCCCACTATCAGCCGACCAATACAGTTATCGACTAACTCGCCGAAACAGTCCGTTACGTTTGCTTAACCGTGACACCTTCAACGCGCAGGCGCGAGCTGGCCCCCTTCATCCGAAAACAGGATCTCGACCCGCCTGTTCTGCGCCCGACCACGCGCGGACGCGTTTTCGGTTACCCGAAATTGCTCGCCGTAGCCGACCACATCCATGCGCCTGGACTCGATGCCAAGGTCGACCAGAAAGTCGGCCACCGCCTGGGCGCGGGCGCGTGACAGTTCGAGATTTTCCGTCGCGTCGCCCCGGTTATCGGTATACCCCTCGACACGGATACGTCGCCCCGGATTGAGCTGGAGAAAATGCGCGAGCTTGAGCAGGGTGCGATTGGCTGAATTGCCAAGCTCGGCGCTGGCCGGCTTGAACAGAACGTCGCCAAGCGTCATCACCAGCCCTCGGTCGGTCTCGGCGGCTGCCAGGCTGATCATTTGCTCGTCCAGCCAGCGGTCCTGCTGATGGACATCCAGCAGCCTGGCCTCCTGCAAGGTCTGGCGCAGGCGTTCCTGCTCCATCGCCAATTGCGTCGCGCGCGCCTGGTTACGCAGCAAGGCGCTGTGATAGCGGGCAATATCGCTGTAGCGCAGGCTGAGGAAGGCGTAGTGCTCGGCATCCTCAGCATTGCCGAGGTAGCTGGCGAAGCGCATGGCGCGCTCGAGCGAGTCGCCGGCGCGCGATACGTCCTTGGGCGCATCGTGCATCACCTGGGGGTCCTGGCTTACCTTTTCGTAGGCTTGGGTGGCATCGCGCAGCTGCTGATCCAGAGCGGGCGACGTGCAACCGTAGAGGCCGGCGGCAAGGAGAAAGAGCGGAGCGAGGCGGATTGAATTCACCGGAGATCTCCCAACTGTTCGCGCAATCGCGCAATACGCCGGTTCAGCTCGGCGAGCTGCAATTCGCTCTTGTCATGAAGCACCTTGGCCTCGGCGAAACGTGCATCCAGCTCGGCCTGCTCGGCCTGCAAGCGGGCGTGGCGGTAGTTACGGTCCTTCATTGCAGCGACGGCCATAGCCAGCTTGGCCTCGGCCTGCTGTAATTCAGGTGTCTGCTCGCTGGCGCCGACGGCACGCGCCTGGACGATGGCCTGCTCCGTCAGGCGAAGCTGCTCGGTCGGTGCGGGGTCACTGGCGCAGCCTTGCAGCAGCACGAGCACGCTCAGGCATAAGGATTGAATTTTCAACGGGTTCGATCCTAGCGTTGGGAATTGCTTGTTGGCGCTAGCTGCTGTTGCTTCCAGCGCTCGAGGTTATCGGCCAGTAGCTGCTCGGGAACGCCGGCGGCGCGAAGTTCGGTCATCTTCACCGCCAGCTGACCACGCAGCCATGGCGAGTTACAGGCCGAGTCATGGGACACCGCTAAATGCATACCATGGCTCAGTACTGGCGGCTGCAAGCGCTGCACATCGTCCAGCAGCCCCAGCGGGCCGGCCAGCGCCACTGCGCTATAGCGCTCGTGCAGTACGTAATCCGTTTTGCCGACGAGTAGACGCTGCATCGCTTCGGCAAGGCTGGGGGCAGTCTCAAGCTTCAGCGATTTCGACGCATAACCCTCGAATACGCTGCCCCAATGCTTGCCCGACACCCGAGTGCCCGCATGCCCGGCCAGATCCTCGCGGCTGGCGTAGAAGAAACCCGGTTCGTTTCGCACCCAGGCGGCGACCTGCAACCCGGTGATTGAGGGATGCACGAAATCCATTCGCTTCAATTCCGAGACGCTCAGGGTGGCGTCGGCAAGCAGGTCGACGCGACCACTTCTAACCTCATCCGATGCCTTGGCAGAATCACCGGTGTAGAGTAAATCCAGCTTGAGTTCGAGCGAGTCAGCGATGCGCTTCAAGAGGTCCGCATTGGCTCCCACCAAACGCTTGGGATTCTGCGGATCACGCCAGAGGAAAGGTGGGTTGTCCGCTCCGCCCGTTGCGATCAGCCGGTCGCATTTGCCGCCTGCCGCCGTGGCGGCGAGGGGCGCGGCGAGCAGCAAGGTGATCAGGGCAGTTTTCAGCCGAACGGCACAGCGCATGGATTACCTCGTGTCGGGGATTCGGACAGGCCTGGCTGCGCATCTTACCATCGGCCACGAGCCCGAGGCGCCCATGAAAAAACCCGCTACAGGAGCGGGTTTTTTAGTCAGCGACGCGCGTCAGACGAGCTCTTCGAGCGCCGGCAGGATCTCGAACAGATCACCGACCAGGCCGTAGTCGGCAACCTGGAAGATCGGTGCCTCTTCGTCCTTGTTGATCGCGACGATCACCTTGGAGTCCTTCATCCCCGCCAGGTGCTGGATGGCACCGGAGATGCCGACCGCGATGTACAGCTGCGGTGCGACGATCTTGCCGGTCTGGCCGACCTGCATGTCGTTGGGCACGAAGCCGGCATCGACTGCGGCGCGCGAGGCACCCACGGCAGCGCCCAGCTTGTCCGCCAGGGAGTACAGATGCTTGAAGTTTTCGCCGTTCTGCATGCCGCGACCGCCAGAAACGACGATCTTGGCTGCGGTCAGCTCGGGACGGTCGGACTTGGCCAACTCTTCACCGACGAAGGCGGACACACCTGCATCACCGGAACCGGAAACCTGCTCGACGCTTGCCGAGCCGCCCTCGGCATTGACCGGGTCGAAACCGGTGCTGCGCACGGTAATGACCTTGATCGGGGCGCTGGACTGCACGGTAGCAATGGCGTTGCCCGCGTAGATAGGCCGTTTGAAGGTGTCGGCGCTTTCGACGGCGATGATCTCGGAGATCTGGTCGACATCGAGCTGGGCAGCCACGCGCGGCATGAAATTCTTGCCATTGGTGGTGGCCGCAGCCAGGACGTGGCTGTAACTGCTGGCGAGACCAGCAATCAGCGGAGCGACGTTTTCCGGCAGTTGGTTGGCGTAGGCGGCATCGTCGGCAACCAGCACCTTCGAGACACCGTCGATCTTCGCGGCAGCTTCGCCGATAGCGGCGCAACCAGCGCCTGCCACCAGCACATGAATATCGCCACCGATCGCTTTGGCGGCAGCAACGGTATTCAGGGTCGCAGCGGCCAGGACGGCATTGTTGTGTTCAGCGATAACCAGGATAGTCATTTAGATTACCTTCGCCTCGTTCTTCAGTTTCTCGACCAGTTCAGCCACGGACTTGACTTTGATACCGGCGCTACGCGCAGCGGGTGCCTCGACCTTCAGCGTCTTGACGGTCGAGGTGACGGTCACGCCCAGCGCGTCCGGCGTGAGAACCTCCAGAGGCTTCTTCTTGGCTTTCATGATGTTCGGCAGCGATGCGTAGCGCGGCTCGTTCAGACGCAGGTCGGTCGTCACGATGGCCGGT
The DNA here is from genome assembly GCF_051486945.1 of Stutzerimonas chloritidismutans. GTDB lineage: Bacteria > Pseudomonadota > Gammaproteobacteria > Pseudomonadales > Pseudomonadaceae > Stutzerimonas > Stutzerimonas chloritidismutans_B. The sequence continues at coordinate 135,451 of NZ_JAHVDX010000002.1, forward strand.
AGGTTCAGGGCTACGGTCTGCGCGCCGCCGTCGATCTCGCGCTCGACCTTGACCTTGTCGCCTTCCACCTCGACCTTCGAGGCAAAAGTGCCCTGGGCAAAACCAGTGAGGGCGCCAAGCATCTGGCCGGTCTGGTTGTTGTCGCTGTCGATGGCCTGCTTGCCGAGGATGACCAGTTGAGGCTGCTCCTTGTTGACCACTGCCTTGAGCAGCTTGGCCACAGCCAGGGAGCTCAGGTCTTCCGTCGATTCAACAAGCACACCGCGATCGGCGCCCAGCGCCAAAGCCGTACGCAGCTGCTCCTGTGCGGCAGTCGGGCCGATGGACACCACAACGATCTCGCTGGCGACGCCCTTCTCTTTCAGGCGAACGGCCTCTTCCACGGCGATCTCACAGAAGGGGTTCATCGACATCTTGACGTTGGCGAGGTCGACGCCGGAGTTGTCCGCCTTGACACGAACCTTGACGTTGTAATCGACCACTCGTTTGACAGCTACAAGAATCTTCATGGATTCCTCTACTCTCCGGTGAATAGGAATGTCGCCGAGGCGAATCGAGCCACTGCTCGAAGAACCGGGCGTCAATGCAACCGCGGAACCCGTTCGGCGCGCGCAAAACTGCCCGTATCTTGACCGCTGGTCACGGCTGGGGTCAACAACGCATATACCCCGCTATAACCGGCAGATTCGCGATTCTAACAGCCTTGCAGAAAATTCAAACAAACGTTTGTATTGGACCCGTTTCGGCACATCTATATAATGCGGCAGCTCGGCCTGGTCAGGGAAAACGATCCAGCCCTTACGATCACACAAAAAATCAAAGCCTTGAGTAGGAGATAGCCAATGGAACGCGAATACATGGAATTCGACGTAGTCATCGTCGGCGCCGGCCCCGCGGGCCTGTCCGCTGCCTGCCGACTGAAGCAAAGGGCTGCAGACGCTGGCAAGGAGATCAGTGTCTGTGTCGTCGAGAAAGGTTCCGAAGTCGGCGCCCATATTCTGTCCGGTGCGGTATTCGAGCCCCGTGCGCTCAATGAGCTCTTTCCGAACTGGAAGGAGCTTGAGGCCCCGCTGAATACCCCCGTCACGCGCGACGACATCTACCTGCTCAAGAGCGCCGAAACCTCACGCAAACTGCCCAACGCATTGGTACCCAAAACCATGCACAACGAGGGCAACTACATCATTTCGCTGGGTAACTTGTGCCGCTGGTTGGCTCAGCAGGCCGAAAACCTCGGTGTCGAAATCTATCCCGGCTTCGCTGCGCAGGAAGCGCTGATCGACGAGCAAGGCGTGGTGCGCGGCATCATAACCGGTGACCTGGGCGTGGACCGCGAGGGCAATCCGAAGGAAGGCATGTATACGCCCGGCATGGAGCTGCGTGCCAAGTACACGCTGTTCGCCGAAGGTTGCCGTGGGCATATCGGCAAGCAACTGATCAGCCGCTACCAGCTGAACGCCAACGTCGATCCGCAGCACTACGGGATCGGTATCAAGGAACTGTGGGACATCGACCCCGCCAAGCACGAGCCGGGCCTGGTGGTTCATACCGCTGGCTGGCCGCTGGATGATGACAACACCGGCGGTTCGTTCCTCTATCACCTGGAGAACAATCAGGTGGTGGTCGGTCTGATCGTCGATTTGTCCTACAGCAACCCGTTCCTCTCGCCGTTCGACGAATTCCAGCGCTACAAGCATCATCCAGTCATCAAGCAGTACCTCGAAGGTGGCAAGCGTGTGTCTTACGGCGCGCGGGCCATAGCCAAGGGCGGCATCAACTCGTTGCCGAAAATGGTCTTCAACGGCGGCGCCCTGATCGGCTGCGACGCCGGTACCCTGAACTTTGCCAAGATCAAGGGCAGCCACACCGCGATGAAGTCCGGCATGTTGGCGGCCGAAGCTGCGGCCGACGCGCTGTTCGCCGGACGCGAGGGTGGCGACGAGCTGACGGGCTACGAGGAAGGCTTCAAGGCGAGCTGGCTGTACGAGGAGCTCTACAAGAGTCGTAACTTTGGCGCGGCGATCCATAAGTGGGGAGCGGTCAAGGGCGGCGCGTTCAACTTCGTCGACCAGAACATCTTTGGCGGCAAGATCCCGTTCACCCTGCACGACACCAAACCGGACTATGCGTGCATGAAGCTCGCCGCGCAGTCGAAGCGAATCGACTATCCGAAGCCGGATGGCAAGCTCAGCTTCGACAAACTCAGCTCCGTCTTCCTGTCCAACACGAACCACGAGGAAGAACAGCCCGTTCACCTCAAGCTCACCGACCCGTCGATCCCGATCGAGAAGAACCTGCCGCTGTATGACGAGCCCGCCCAGCGTTACTGCCCCGCTGGCGTCTATGAGGTGGTAGACAACGACGACGGCAGCAAGCGTTTCCAAATCAACGCGCAGAACTGCGTCCACTGCAAGACGTGCGACATCAAGGACCCGTCCCAGAACATCACCTGGGTCGCACCGGAAGGCACGGGTGGGCCTAACTACCCCAACATGTAAGCAAGCAAAAAAGGCTCCCTCGGGAGCCTTTTTCATGTACCGGCGAAGGCCGCGTACAACCGCCGCTATTCAGCCCGGCCGATTGGAAAGAACACCCCACCGCTCCACACGCCTAGCCAGTTCTCACCGTCGACTACCCCGGGTATCGCCAGCTCCACGAGCTCGTAAAACACGTTGCGATGAACCAGAGCCTTGAGATTTGCACGCACATGGACGTAGGGCGCGGGCTCCTGTGTCTGCGGATCGATGACGACACGTAACGCATGCTCGGCGCCCACTTCCACCTCGTCGTCGACGTTGGTGGTAAAGCGCAAGCGCTGCGTTTCGCCCTCTCCCTCAACCGCCAATCGCACCGCTACGAAAGGGGCGTCATCGACTTGTATGCCGACTTTTTCCACCGGCGTGACGAGAAAGTAGCGATCGCCATCGCGGCGAATCACGGTTGAGAACAATCGCACCATGGCGGGCCGGCCAATTGGCGTGCCCATGTAATACCAGCTGCCGTCTCGCGCGATGCGCATGTCCAGATCCCCGCAGAACGGTGGATTCCACAGATGCACCGGTGGCAGCTCCTTCTTCTCTTGTTTTGGGATCTGCCCCAGCAGATCCGCAGCCTTGCCCGCATCGTTCATGTTTGTTCCTATCGGCTGAGGCCAATCAGGCTGCGGGCATAGTCCCTTAGAGGCGGGCCCAGCAAGACCTGTGGCGTCGCATCATAGATATTGAGCAGCCCGCCACGGCTGCGTATCCGTGCCGTATCGACCAGATAGCGGCTGCCCGTCTCGATGAGCATCAGTTGAATCACGCTGGTATCGACACCGAGCCGGTCGAGCGCACGCTGATCGTTCAACTCATCGAAACTGCCGATTCGATCGTCGGCCGTGGCAAATCGCGTGTACAGCAAGTAATGGGCACCTGAGGCCACTGCCTGGTTCAACGCCTCATCCAGACCGACCGGGTCTGGCGCACGGCGAACCATGGGAAAGTACTCGACGAAGCCCTTGAACGCTTCCTCCGCCACGACGTTCGGCCGTGGATAGCCGTTCCCCGGGGGCACGAAGTGGCCTTGGGCGATATAGATGGAGGAGTCGGCCTGTAACCGCCAGGACGCCGAGCGCTGTGTATGGCTGTGATCGAGAATGCCGGCATCGCGGAGCTGGTCGCGCGTGCCCTCGGCCATATCGCTAACCTTCATGCAGCCTCCAAGGACCAAGAAGGCAGCGAGTAAGGTAATCATCTTCATCCGAATGCTCCTGCGGCTGACGGAAAACTGGCGGCTCCTCGACCAATGCAGCAACCACGCCAGCTCTGCACTGCCCGGTTAATGATTGACCGTAAACGCCAGCATTGCCGAAAGCTGGCAGAGCGGGCGGCCGCTTTCGCCATGCCAGCGGTTGAAGACCTCTTGGACCAGCGCCTGGTCGCGCTGGCTGCTGGGTACACGATCCACCACCTGCTGAGCCTTCAGTGCCGCGACGACGTCATTGCTGGGAATGAATGTGTCCTTGCCTGCCATGCGCAGCAGACGAGGGGCGGACAGCCCGCCAAGCTGGCAACCATGCTTGGCCAGGTAGCGCCACAGGCCGACGATATCGTTGATTGGCCAACCAGCCAGGAAATTACCGAAACTGCCATGGCTCGCGGCGACGTCTAGGACGAACTGCGCGTTGCGTGGCACGCTCTTGAGCTTGCCTAGATGCCGGATAATGCGCGCATCCTGCATTAGCCGCTCGATGTGCTCGCCGCCCATCAGCACCAATTTTTCCGGATCGAAGCGAAAGAACACCTCCTCGAAGGCAGGCCATTTCGCGTCGACCAGGCTGTGCTTCAAACCAGCCCGGAATATTCGCAGGCTGATCAGTGAGAGGTAGCGATCATCCGAGACGGCACGCAGCTCATCCGCAGTGCTCGGCTGCGGCAATCGAGCCTCCAGCGCGGCGGCAGAGCCGAATCGATTGAGGCAGTACTCGTGCAGCCATTTGTAATCACGCATGCGGTATCCAAGGCTCAATTCAGATCGCGGCACAGGTTGCCCGCCTCGGATCGAGCCCGCAAGCCCACCGCCCATTGAACAGGCCTAGCCACGCAGCCGGTCGGCCGCATCGAGCAGCGTCCGCTCGGTCAACGCCCAACCCAGGCAACCATCGGTGATGGAGACGCCGTAGCGAAGCGCAGTGCCGAGGGCCTGGCAGCCGTCGAACAGATGACTTTCCAACATCACGCCTCGCAGGCTGTCGTCTCCCGTCAGGCGCTGCTCGAGCACTGCCTTGAGCACCTCGGGCTGTCGCAGCGGGTCCTTGCCGCTGTTGGCATGGCTGCAATCGACCAGGATGCGCGGCTCGATACCCTGCCGCTGCAGCGCCGACCGCGCTTCGGCAACGCTGGCGGCGTCATGGTTGGGCCCGGCATGCCCTCCCCGCAAGACCAGATGGGTATCGGGATTACCGCAGGTGCTCACCACGGCCGGGTGACCCAAGTCATCGATACCGAAATGGCTGTGCGGATGGGCGGCGGAGCGCATGGCGTCACAGGCGATACCCAGGCTGCCATCCGTACCATTCTTGAAGCCGACCGGCATGCCCAGGCCACTTACCAGCTCACGATGAATCTGCGACTCGCTGGTGCGCGCACCGATTGCAGCCCAGGCCAACAGGTCGTCTAGATAACCTGCGACCAAGGGCTGCAGCAATTCAGTCGCGACCGGCAGGCCTCGCTCGATAATGGCCAGCATCAGACGCCGCGCTACGCTGAGCCCTTCTGCTATGTCATCACTGCCGTTCAGGTGCGGGTCGTATGCCAGGCCTTTCCAGCCCACAGTCGTCCGTGGCTTTTCGACATAGGCCCGCATGACCAGCAGTAGCTGGTCCGCAACCTGCGGAGCCAGCCCGGCGAGACGATCAGCGTATTCCAGCGCAGCCTTGGGGTCGTGCAGCGAACAGGGGCCGACGACAACCAGCAACCTCGAGTCGCGGCCATCAAGCACCGCGCGAATGGCGTCACGGTCTGCGGCGATACGTTGAGCAAGCGCGTCCGAAAGCGGCAATCGCTGGCGCAACAAGGCGGGGCTGGGCAACGGCTGGGCGCTACGACGGGCAGCGGGCGCGAGGGTGGAAACGGGGGTGGAAATGAGTTGAGCAGTGGCGGATGCAGTCATGATCTGGCAGTTCCCTGCCGGCGCGGCCCATGCCGCGGCGGCGCTATCGGATTGTTCGTTCTGGAGGTATGGAGGCAGCAGTCAGGCCGCTAAATCGCCAGTCGTAGCGGTCGTTGCGGTAAGCGTTGCGGTAGCTGTTCATCTGTGGTTCCTCGCGCTGTGGCCAACGTTGGGCCGAAAAAAACAAAACCCCCGGTCGGGTTGCCGACCGGGGGTTTTTTCAAACGTCTCTGGTGGCGACCCTGGTTATCAGGCCGCCTGTGGGGTATCAGGCGCGCCTATGGCTAAACCAATACCCAAAGAAGTAATACGCCGAAGCCAGCAATGGCTGCACAACAGCCCGCGCGGCGCTAGCGGCACCGGCATTGAGCGAGAACAGCACATTGAGGTCGAGCGGCATGGGAAAACTCCAAAACGATTGCTGAACCTTACTTCAGCACTTCGCGGCCTGGCAAGCGGGGCGTCGAGGCGCCTGGCCGCGGCCGGCGCTTACAGGCTCATCACATCAAGGAAGCGCGGTGTCGCCGCGTCATCGATGCGCAGGCTCCTGAAATCGAACAGGTTACGGTCGGCCAGTTGCGATGGCACGACGTTTTGCAGTGCGCGGAACATGATCTCCACACGGCCCGGCGACTTGCGCTCCCACTCCTGCAGCATCTCCTTGACGACCTGGCGCTGCAGATTCTCCTGCGAGCCACACAGATTGCACGGGATGATCGGGAAAGCCTTCATCTGGGAGTAGGCCTCGATATCCGCTTCGCTGCAGTACGCCAGCGGTCGGATCACCACGTTGCGGCCATCATCGGAAAGCAGCTTGGGCGGCATCGCCTTGAGCGTGCCGCCGTAGAACATATTAAGGAAGAAGGTTTCCAGGATGTCGTCGCGGTGATGACCGAGCGCCATCTTGGTCGCGCCGATCTCGTCGGCGAAGGTGTACAGCGTGCCCCGTCGCAGGCGGGAACACAGCGAGCAAGTGGTCTTCCCTTCAGGGATTTTCTGCTTGACGACCGAGTACGTGTCCTTTTCAACGATGTGATATTCGACCCCGATGGAGGCCAGGTATTCGGGCAGCACGTGCTCCGGAAAACCAGGCTGTTTCTGGTCCATGTTGACGGCGACGATCTCGAATTTGATTGGCGCAACCTTCTGCAGATAGAGCAGCACGTCGAGCATGGTGTAGCTGTCCTTGCCACCAGACAGGCAGACCATCACCTTGTCGCCATCCTCGATCATGTTGAAATCGGTGACCGCCTCGCCGGCGAGACGGCGCAGACGCTTCTGCAATTTGTTCTGATTGACCGAGAGATTGCCCATTTCAGGTGTCCGGGTGAGATGCGAAAGGCGCGCATTTTACGCGCAAAAATGGTCCCTGCCCTACCCCATCCATCCAGCGTTCCGATACTGGCGCTGTGCTAGGCTTGCCGCATGAACGACGACCTCGAACTCGAGCAGGACCTAGCCGAACAGATCCTTCTGCTGCTGCGTGAACAGCCCGACGGTTGCAGCGAATACGAGTTGATCCAGCAGCTCAAGGCCCGGCACAGCACGCATATTCCGCACCTGCCGCTGATCGACAAGCTGGTGCTGTTTCGCACGCATTTTCTTGTCTTCAACGCGCTGTACCGCTTACGCGATCAGCTTTGGGGCGAGTGCAGCCATCACCTGCAGATTTCCCCTCTCTGCGTTCAGCTACAGATCTACGTACCAGGGACCAGCGGTATCGCTGCCCAGGATCCGCTTCGCGATTACTACCTGGACATGACCAACCTGCGCGATACAGACGAGGCGGAGGTCGAACGTCTGTTGGCCAGCTTCTGGTCGCGCATGCGGGGGGACCATATCGACCGCAGCGGCGACTGGGACCCGGAACAGAAGCGCGCCGCGCTGGAGCTGTTCGAACTGGACAGCGAGCCGCGGCTGGACATGGCGGCCATCAAGCGACGCTACCGGCAGCTGGTAAGTATTCACCACCCGGACCGCGGCGGCAGCACGACGCGCATTCAGTCCATCAACCTGGCAATGGAAATACTGCAACGGCATTACCGCTAGCGGCATAGCTTCCAAACGCTCTAACCAGCTCGATACGGCGTCACGCTGCATTCCTATACTGCGACTTAAGGTCGCACGCCCGTCCAACTGACGGAACGCCAGGCGGAGCGGCCCTCCAAAACAGAGGAGACGCTGGCATGATCAATCATGTTTGGGGACTGTTCGCCCACCCCGGTCAGGAGTGGCAGGAAATTACCGGCGAGGAGCGCGAAGTCGGCAAGCTTCATCTCGGTGAAGTAGCGGTGCTGGCTGCCATCCCGGCCATCTCGGCGTTCATCGGGACCACCCAGGTGGGTTGGAGCATTAATGGCGGCGAAGCGGTAAAGCTCACCGAGAGCAGCGCCTTGCTACTGACGGCGCTTTCTTACCTGGCAATGCTTGCGGGTGTGGCGGTTATGGGCGGGTTCATCCACTGGATGTCGCGTACCTATGATGCGAACCCGACCCTAGTGCAATGCATCGTGTTTGCGGCCTACACCGCGACGCCACTGTTCGTGGGCGGCCTGGCTGCGCTCTATCCGCATATCTGGCTGGGCATGATCGTCGGCACTGCGGCCATCTGCTATACCGCCTACCTGCTCTATGTCGGCTTACCGACGTTCATGAACATCCCATCCGACGAAGGTTTCCTGTTTTCAAGCTCAGTGCTCGCAGTCGGGCTCGTGGTGCTGGTCGCCATCATTGCCCTGTCGGTGGTCATGTGGGGCATGGGCATCGGCCCGATCTACGTTCGGTAAAGCCAACCCATGCGGCTGACCTGGGCATGTGCCCGGTTGGCCGCATCGCTTCGCCTGCCCCCCTCGCCCTGGAAGACTCGTCATGGTTTTGGAATCCCTGCCGGCCTTGAGCGTCTAAACCGCAACAGCGACGCTCAAGCCCAGGCATCAGGAGGCTCCATGACCCCAGAATTCATCAGCTTGTTTACCCGCCCGGACCGTGCGTGGGAATCGATTCGCCAGAAGGAAGACGCCAACAGCCTGCACTACCTGATGCACCTTCTGGTGTTAGCGCTGATCCCTGCGGTGTGCCTGTTCATCGGCGTGACCGTTGTCGGCTGGAGCCTGGTCGAAGACGAGCGCGTGCGGCTCGATACCGGCAGCGCCTTCCAGCTTTGCCTGCTGCTGTACCTGACGATTCTCATCGGCACGCTGGTAATGGGCCTGTTCGTTCGGTGGATGGCGAAAGCGTTTGAGGTACGGCCGAGCGTCAACCAGTGCATCGGCTTCGTTGCCTATGTAATCACACCGTTCCTGCTGGCCGGCGTTACCGGCTTGTATCCAAATCGATGGTTCGCAGCGATTGTGTTGTTGATAGCGGCTGTCTATTCGACGTACTTGCTGTTCACCGGCTTGCCGGCGTTCATGCGCCAGCGCAACTCGCAAAGCTTTCTCTACGCCAGTTCAATCTGGGGTGTCGCGCTTTTGGTGCTTGTCACGGTAATGGTCAGCATGATCCTGTTCTGGCATCTGCGGCTGGAGCCTACCTACGAGCGCAACACCGTGGAAAACCAGGGCTATACCACTGAAGAGCGGCCCCAAGAGGAGCCCGGCGGTCTCTGAACGGTTGCCCACGGCAGCCATTTGGGCATAATCCCGGGCCTTCTTCGGAGGCCAAGATGCCCGACCAGCTTCATGCACGCGTCGAGGCCTGCTACCTGCAGGCCGAGGCGTTCTTCAACCGACGCTTCGAGCGTCCGCAGGTGAGCCTCAAGCTAAGAGGCCAAAAGGCTGGAGTCGCGCACCTCGACCAGAACCTGCTGCGCTTCAACTCGGTGCTTTATCAGCAGAACCGCGAGCATTTCCTCAGGCAGACGGTCGCCCATGAGGTTGCCCATCTGGTCGCGCACCAGATGTTCGGCGGGCGCATCCGCCCGCACGGCGAGGAATGGCAGCTGATCATGCGCGGTGTGTACGAGCTGACGCCGGATCGCTGCCATACCTACGAAATTGCTCGTCGCCCGGTTAATCGTTTCATCTACCGGTGCCGCTGCGAGGGTCAGGATTTCTCCTTCACAGCCCAGCGCCATGCTTTGGTCAGCAGGGGCCGGCGCTATTTCTGCCGGCGCTGCCGGGCGACACTTGTGTTCAGTGGCGAGCAGCGATTGGAGTGATATCGACCCGGCTAAAGTCCCCGCGCACGCCAACCGGCCACCACAAAGAGCACCGCCAGGACCCCGGTCAACGGCAGCCAGCCGCTGTGCTCCCAAACGTACCCGCCGGCGTAGCCAATCACGCTCGACCCTAGATAGTAAGCACACAGATAGAGCGCCGACGCCTGGGCCTTGGCGCCCGCCGCATGCTTGCCGACCTGCCCGCTGGCGACCGCATGCGCGGCGAAGAACCCTAGCGTGAACAGTGCCAGGCCGGGAATGATCGCCACCAGCCAGGATGTCGAACACATCGCGACGCCAACGAGCATCAATGCCACCCCGCCTTGCAGCACCGCACGAGCACCGAAGCGCGGTACCAAACGCCCCGCCCAGCCGGCACTGAAGATCCCAGCCAGGTAGACGACGAACAACAAGCCGATCACCGTGGACGACAAACCGAACGGCTCTGCGGCCAGACGGAAGCCGATGTAGTTGAACAGCGCCACGAAACCACCCATCAGCAGGAAGCCTTGCATGAACAGGTTTCTCAGCACCGGATTGCGCATATGCCGGGCGAAGTTGTCGAGCAAGCCGGGAAGCGAAAGCGCCTGCGCGGTGAAATGGCGTGACGGGGGCAGCAACCAGATGAACAAGCCGAGCGCTGCCAACCCAAGCGCTGCGATGCCGCCAAGCGCCAGTTGCCATCCGCCGAGATCGCTCAGCAGGCCCGATAACAGGCGCCCTAGCAGCCCGCCCAACGCGGTACCGCCGATATACAGCCCCATGGCCGCAGGCAGGGACTCGGGGTCGAACTCCTCACCGACGTAGGCCATTGCCAACGCCGGCAGTCCGCTGAGCGCCAAGCCCAGCGATGCCCGCAGTATCAGCAACGCATGCCAGGAATCGACCCAGACACAGGCCAGGCCCAGCAGGCAGGCCGTGGCGAGTGCACCCACCATCACCGGCTTACGCCCCCAGCTCTCGGCCAGCGCACCCGAGAGCAACAGGCACACCGCCAGCGATAACGTAGTCAGCGAGAGCGCAAGGCTGCTGGTCGCTGCCGACACCCTGAAGTGTTCAGCCAGAAGCGGCAGCAGCGGTTGCACGCAATACAGCATGGCGAAGGTGGCAAAGCCAGCACAAAACAGCGCCAGCGTGGCCCGGCGATAGCCGGATGTGCCGCGTTTGAGGTGCGCGGCGGATGCGGATTCAAGGGGCATGTTGGCAGTCGAGCAGCGAGCATGAAGCGAAGGGGTTCGAAGCCTATCACGCGCAAAACACAGCCGTGGACCGGGCTGGCGCGCCTGCCGCTCATCCGAAACGCTTGGTGTAGGCGGGTTCGCTTGCGCTGGATCAAGAAAAGTGGAATTAACAGCAATAACCTTATGCTTTGTGGACGAATGGCTTTGAAAGGCCGATTCCCTTTACCTAGACTCCTGCCATGACAGTCGCAGTGACAAAGGTGAACGCAGTGGCCACTCAGTCCGACCCAGCCCCCGCTGGAAAAGCCCAGGAAACCAAGCTTTTCATCTTTCTACTGGTGTTTCTATTTCCTCTCTTGAGCGTCGTGACCGTTGCCGGTTACGGCTTCATCGTCTGGATCAGCCAGCTGGTCGTCTTCGGTCCCCCCGGCCCTCCTAGCTGACGAATCGACCGCTCTCCCCCGTTCACTAAAGCACGCTGCCGCCTATGAATAACGTTTTGCATATCGCGAGCCTGCTCGTCCATTGCCGCCCAGAACTGATCGACGCGGTGAAGGGCAACCTGAGCCTGCTCCCCGATATCGAACTGCACCAAACGAGCCCGGCCGGAAAGATCGTGGTCGTCATCGAAGCTGAACATGAACGCCGCATCCTCGAAACCATCGACCGAATCCAACAGATACCCGGCGTGCTGAACGCCGCCCTGATCTATCACGAACTCCTCACACACGAAGGAGAGTCTGAATGAGCCTCACCCGTCGTCAATTCGCCAAAGCCAACGCGGCGGCCATCGCTGCCTCAGTAGCAGGCCTGCCGATCGCCACCAGCGCGTCCAACCTGGTTACCGATCCCGAGGCCGCCCAACTCAAGTGGCACAAGGCACCCTGCCGCTTCTGCGGTACCGGCTGCGGCGTCATGGTCGCCACCTCCGGTGACCGCGTCGTCGCGACTCACGGCGACGTGAAGGCCGAGGTCAATCGCGGCATTAACTGCGTCAAGGGCTACTTTCTGTCGAAGATCATGTACGGCACCGACCGGCTGACCCAGCCATTGCTGCGCATGAAAGATGGCAAATACGACAAGCAGGGCGAGTTCCAGCCAGTGAGCTGGGAGCAAGCCTTCGATGTGATGGAAGAGAAGTACAAGACGGCACTGAAGGAAAGTGGTCCGAGCGCGGTGGGCATGTTCGGCTCGGGCCAGTGGACCGTCTGGGAAGGCTACGCCGCGAACAAGCTGATGAAGGCGGGCTTCCGCTCCAACAACCTCGACCCGAATGCGCGCCACTGCATGGCTTCGGCCGCGGTCGGCTTCATGCGTACCTTTGGCATGGACGAGCCGATGGGTTGCTATGACGACATCGAGGCGGCCGACGCATTTGTGCTCTGGGGCTCGAACATGGCGGAAATGCACCCGGTGCTCTGGACGCGCGTGACCGACCGGCGCCTGAGCGCGCCACATGTGAAGGTCGCGGTGATGTCAACCTTCGAACATCGCAGCTTCGACCTCGCCGACATCCCGATGGTGTTCAATCCGCAGACGGACCTGGTGATCCTCAACTACATCGCCAACCACATCATCAAGAGCGGCGCGGTCAATGAGGAATTCATCAAGAACCACACCCGCTTCGCCAAGGGTGCGACCAACATCGGCTACGGGCTGCGCCCGACCGACCCGCGGGAACTCAAGGCCGAAAACGCCGCCGTCGCCGGTAGCTGGACCGACATCAACTTCGAGGACTATGCCGAATTCCTCAAGCCCTACACCCTCGAGCACGCCGCGCATGAATCCGGCGTTCCTGCTGAACGCCTCAAAGCGCTGGCCGAGCTATACGCGGATCCGAAAGTAAAGGTGATGTCGTTCTGGACCATGGGATTCAACCAGCACACCCGTGGGGTCTGGGCGAACAACATGATCTACAACATTCACCTGCTTACCGGGAAGATCAGCGAGCCGGGCAACAGCCCCTTCTCGCTCACCGGACAGCCATCGGCCTGCGGCACCGCGCGCGAGGTCGGCACGTTCTCGCACCGCTTGCCTGCGGACATGGTGGTCACCAACCCAAAGCATCGCGCCGTCACCGAAAAAATCTGGAAATTGCCTGAAGGCACCATCCAGGAAAAACCCGGCTTCCATGCCGTCCAGCAGAGCCGGGAGCTCAAGGACGGTGGCCTCAAGGTGTACTGGACCCAGGCCACCAACAACATGCAGGCTGGCCCCAACATCATGCAGGAAGTGCTGCCGGGCTGGCGCAACCCCGAAACATTCGTCGTCGTCTCGGACGTCTACCCGACCGTCTCGGCCCAGGCCGCGGACCTCATCCTGCCTGCGGCGATGTGGGTGGAAAAGGAAGGCGCCTATGGCAATGCCGAGCGCCGCACGCACTTCTGGCATCAGCTCGTCAGCGCGCCCGGCGAAGCACGCTCCGACCTTTGGCAGCTGATGGAGTTTTCCAAGCGTTTCACGACCGACGAGGTGTGGCCAGCCGATTTGCTTGCCAAAGCGCCGGACCTCAAGGGCAAGACGCTGTTTGACGTGCTGTTCAAGAATGGCCAGGTCGACCGCTTCCCCAGCTCCGATATCGAAGAGGGCTACCGCAACCACGAAGCCGAGCACTTCGGCTTCTACGTGCAGAAGGGATTATTCGAAGAGTACGCCGAGTTTGGGCGTGGTCATGGTCACGACCTCGGGCCATTCGATCTCTACCATAAGGAGCGCGGCCTGCGCTGGCCGGTGGTCGACGGCAAGGAAACCCGCTGGCGTTACCGCGAGGGCTACGACACCTATGTAGAGAAAGGGGCCGGTGTTCAGTTCTACGGTTACCCCGATAACAAGGCGATCATTTTTGCCCTGCCCTACGAAGTCCCGGCCGAGATTCCCGACGAGGAATACCCGTTCTGGCTAAGCACTGGTCGTGTCCTCGAGCATTGGCACACCGGCAGCATGACTCAGCGGGTCGACGAGCTGCATCGTGCGGTGCCAGACGCCCTGGTGTACATGCACCCAGACGACGCCCGTGACCTGAAGGCCCGCCGCGGCAGCGTGGTGAAGGTCATCAGCCGGCGCGGTGAAATGCAGGCCCGTATCGAAACGCGCGGGCGCAACAAACCGCCAAAGGGGCTGATCTTCGTGCCCTTCTTCGATGCCAACAAACTGATCAACAAGGTCACCCTCGACGCCACCGACCCGATCTCGAAGCAGACCGATTACAAGAAGTGTGCCGTGAAAATCGAAGTGGTCAGCATCGCCTGAGGAGAGTCACCATGAAAGTCCGCCTACTGCCTTTGACGCTCCTCGCGGTGATCGGCCTCGCCGTGGCCGCAGAGCCAAACTACCCGCTCGACGCCCCCGCTCCGGACGGCCGCCGCCCGGGCGGGACCATTACGCAGGAGTTCACGCCCCCGCCGCTAAAGGACGAGGAGAACAAAGACCTGCGCCGCGAGCGCAACTATCCGGAGCAGCCGCCCACCATCCCGCATACCATTCGCGGCTACCAGGTCGACGCCAACGGCAACCGCTGCCTGGCCTGCCACAGTCGCGCCAACAGCGCGCGCACCCAGGCCCCGATGATCAGCATCACCCATTTCACCGATCGCGACAGCCAGACGCTTGGGACCGTCGCGCCCCGGCGTTACTTCTGCACGCAGTGTCATGTGGTGCAACACGACGTCAAACCGCTGGTGCAGAACGACTTCGAGAACATCGACGAGCTGCTGTATCGCGAAACCGAACAGGCCGAAGAGTAAGGGGCGCCGGATGAAGTCGATACTGTCGTTTCTCAAGCGGTACTGGACGGTCTTACGCCGCCCTAGCGTGCATTACAGCCTGGGCGTACTGACGCTGGGCGGGTTCATCGCCGGGATCGTCTTCTGGGGCGGCTTCAACACCGCGCTGGAGGCGACCAACACCGAGACCTTCTGTATTTCCTGCCACGAGATGGAAAACAACGTGTACATGGAGATCAAGGACACCATCCACTACACCAATCGCTCCGGTGTGCGTGCGACGTGCCCCGACTGCCACGTGCCGCACGAATGGACAGATAAGATCGCGCGCAAGATGCAAGCCTCCAAGGAGGTCTGGGGCAAGATCTTCGGCACCATCAATACTCGCGAGAAATTCCTCGGTATGCGCCGCGAGATGGCCGAGCGAGAGTGGCGCCGGCTGAAGGCGAACGACTCGCTGGAGTGCCGCAACTGCCACAACTTCGATTACATGGACTTCACCAAGCAATCGCCGCGGGCCGCACAATTCCACTCGACGGCGCTGGCGAAAGGCGAAGCCACTTGCATCGATTGCCACAAGGGGATCGCTCACCGTTTGCCGGATATGCACGGCGTGCCCGGCTGGTGACCCACCCCGTCCCGACGACCACCGGCGAACTACGGTGGTGGTCGGGACGTTTCAATCCGCCCTTCACCCCCCTCTCTGAACCACGCCCTTGCGCTCGAGTCGAACTACGGCTATCCAGTCTGCCTGACCGACAAACCTCGAGAACAAGGAGTCCTACCATGCGCATTTGCCTGCTTGGCGCACTGATGGCCGCGAGCGCGCTGGCCCACGCTGAAATCCAAACCCAGGAAATCCCCTACACCGCCGCCGACGGCACCAAGCTGGTGGGCTACTACGCCTATGACGATGCCGTCGAAGGCAAGCGCCCCGGGGTCGTGGTGGTTCACGAATGGTGGGGCCTCAACGATTACGCAAAGCGCCGCGCACGCGATCTCGCCGAGCTGGGCTACAGCGCGCTGGCTGTCGATATGTATGGCGAAGGCAAGAATACCGAGCACCCGAAGGACGCCATGAGCTTCATGCAAGCTGCGCTGAAAGATGCCGATGCCGCCAAGGCGCGCTTCAATGCCGGCATGGACCTACTCAAGCAGCAGCAACAGACCGACGCTGACAAGCTCGCCGCCGTCGGCTACTGCTTTGGCGGCAAGGTCGTGCTGGACATGGCGCGCCAGGGCGTCCCGCTGGACGGCGTGGTGAGTTTTCATGGTGCGCTCGCGACCCAGACCCGCGCCGTGCCAGGCAGCGTCAAGGCCCGCGTGCTGGTCGAGCACGGCAGCGCCGACAGCATGGTCAGCAGCGACGACGTAGCGGCGCTCAGTGCCGAGATGGTCAAGGCCGGGGCGGATTTCCAGCTCGTCAACCTGCCCGGCGCCAAGCATGGCTTCACCAACCCCGACGCCGACCGCTTCCAGGAAAAAGGCGTCGACGTCGCCTATGACAAGGCAGCCGACGAGCAATCCTGGAGCGACATGCAGCGCTTCCTCGAAAAAACCTTCGCCGAGGGCAACTGACCGGCTGCCTCCACCGAACCTGAAGCATCCGCACACCGATAGCGAATGCTTCAGGCATCGAGACGGCCCGCCCGAGGCGGCCCGCCGTGCTAGCATGGCCGCCCTGCAAACTGCCCTATCCGCGAGTCATGGCCGAACACGATTTCCGCTACAACCTCCTGAATCCCGCCCATACGCTGACCGAATGCCGCGCGCTCGCTCCCGGGCGCTACCAGGTCACCGGCAACGGCGGCAATGTCCGCATCGGTGACACCCTGATCGTGACCCTCAAGGGCAGCCGCGATCTGTTTCAACGGCTCACGGTCGAGAAAGTTCGTCACCTCATCAACCCGCCTGGACAGTGGACGGCAGTCGCCAGCGGGCCGGTGTTCCGCGAACTTGAAATCCTCAATTGGAAAGTCAGCTGCGACGGCTGCGGCAAGCAGCTCGACTTCGAGTTTGCAGTCGATGCAGCGAAAGGCGAGCCGGCACGCGCGCCCGCCGCCGAGGCGCGAATCACCGAACTGGGCTGGCGCAACGATGCAGGGCGCCACCTGTGTCCTGCCTGCGGAGGTACCCAGCCATGAGGACGTCCCTGCTTATTGCCGTGGCCGGCGCTGCGCTGGCCGGGTGCGCCGTCGAGCCGTTGTCACTCGAGCGTGAGGTGACGTACATCGTCGAATGGGTTGGCGAAGAACCAGTGGTTGGGCGCAACCCCATCTCCATTACCTTCAGCGATGACCGCGCCTACGGCAACGCAGGCTGCAACCACTGGTTTGCTGGTTATCAGCTCGAAGGCCAGCAATTGCACTTCGACAGCATCGGCAGTACCCGTAAGGCCTGTGCCGAGCACCTCATGCGGCAGGAGCGGCACTTCCTAGAACGGCTCTCGCAGGTCGAACGCTGGGACGTATCCAACATCGACCAGCTGCGCCTTTGGCCTGTCGATGGCGCCGCGATCCGTGCTTGGCCCGAGCAGAACTGATCTGCGCCAAACCTGAGCAACGAGCGGGCCCCATGCACTGGCGACAGGCACCGCCCGTATCGTTTACGTCCTCCCGTAGAATCCACCAGCGACGACGGCTCGCAGACGCCGACCTCACCTAGCCGCATTGGGACCACGGAAATCGCGGGCTACAGCGCAGTCGGAAAGGCATTCGTTCTGCAACGTTGGAAACTGGCACGCCAGATGCAATAGCTCTGAAGCCAGTTTCGGGGACCTCGGTACAGGCAGGCCGGGAATTCCCCTCTTTTATCCGCAAAACCGCCAAGGCCGCTCATAGCGCGGCCTTGGTGTTCGGCAACCGCTAGAACAGGCGCAGTTGCTCGAAACCACCCCGAAGATCGACCAACCTCACGCCGACCCCAATCAACCGCACCGGGCGCTTCCCCCGTGCGAAGGCTCCGGCGAGGAGATCGGCGTAGTCGTCCAGTTCTAAGCCAGCGCCGGCCTGCTCAAGGGTAGTCTGGGTGAAATCATGAAACTTGAGCTTCACGAAGGGCTTGCTCGGCCGGTAACCGTCATCGAGCCGCGCCATCCGCTTGGTCAACTGCTCCAACAGCTCGGGCAACTGTTCCAGGCAAGCGGCAAGATCAGGCAAGTCCCGATCGTAGGTGTTTTCGACACTCACCGATTGCCGGCGGCTTTCGACCTGTACCTCGCGCTCATCGACGCCATGAGCCAGCCCCCACAGCCGCTCGCCAAACGAGCCAAATTCGCGGACCAGCTCCAGTCGTTTCCATGTCCGCAGGTCGGCACAGGTCTGGATGCCCATACGCTTGAGCTTCTCGGCAGTCACGCGCCCGACCCCGTGCAGCTTGGTCACCGGTAACGCCAGTACGAAATCGTCAACCTGATCCGGCGTGATCACGAAGAGCCCATCGGGCTTGTTCCAGTCACTGGCAATCTTGGCGAGGAATTTATTGGGCGCGACACCCGCCGATACCGTGATTCGCAGCTGCTGCCAGACGCGCCGCCGAATGTCCTGCGCAATGCGCGTGGCGCTGCCGGCGAAATGCTCGGTGCGGGTCACATCCAGGTAGGCTTCATCGAGCGACAGCGGCTCGATTAGGTCCGTGTAGGTGCGAAATATCCCGTGGATCTCACGGGATGCTTCCTTGTAGGCGTCCATCCGTGGGTGAAGGATCAGGAGGTCGGGGCACAGCTTGAGCGCATGGCCGGACGCCATGGCCGATCGGACACCGTACGCACGCGCCTCGTAGTTACAGGTCGCGATCACGCCGCGACGATCTGCCAGCCCACCTACTGCGATCGGACGATTGGCGAGGCTGGGGTCGTCTCGCATTTCGATCGCGGCATAGAAGCAATCGCAGTCGACATGGATGATTTTTCGGGTTGCGTTAACGGTGATCGCCTCGTGTTCAACCTAAGGCCAGCTGGAGCCAAGCCGCGCGCATTATCGCCGAAGCCCCTCAGCCAGGCCATGCAATGCCTGGTTGCGCATCGACTGGCTTAAAGGGCTGTCCGACGAACGGCCTTAGCCACCACTCCCCTTTCCGCACCCAGCCAGAGCGGCTGCGGACAATGAAGCCGCTCTGTGGACGGTTCCGACCTGACCAGAAACCGAACACTGACCAAGCCATCAGGTCGGACGTCAGGAGAATCGAAGTTTTTTCAATGCTACGGGAGGTCCCGATGACACATTCAACCCTCGCACTCGCATTCACCTCGCTCTTGTTCGCCGGCGGCGCGCTGGCCAACCAGGACGACATGAAGCACGACACCCATGGCGCTGCGCACACCCAGGGCAGCGCCATGAACGAAAACCACCAGCGCGACAACACTGCCAACGTCAATACCAGCGGCAAGACCATGGACGAGAAGATGAAGAATGAAGTACAGGACGATTGGCGAGAGGACGCCAAGGAGCGCCGCGACGCGGACGTCAGCAAGCCTGAACAGCGTTGACTCGGGCCGGAGCCGCCCATTCAACGTCGGATGGCGGCTCCGGGTGTCAGTCAGAGTTCCAGCGGATAGGGTTCAATCAGGGCCTGACCGTACCCTTCCACAAACTCCACCGGCATCCGTTTGGGCTTGCCATTGGATAACTGGATGCACACGAACGTAGTCTGCGCGCGCAGCAGCGTCGTATTGTCCGCCGGCCGAACCAACTGGAAGTTTCGCTTCATCTTGAGGCGCTGGTCCGATTCGACGATCCAGGTCGCCAATTGCAGACGATCCCCCTCATACGCCGCCGCCAGATAGTCGATCTCGTGCCGCAGCACCGCCATCGCCCGGTCGAGGCGCCGATAGTCATCAAGACCAAGCCCCAGGCTCTGCGAATGGCGCCAGGCGCAGCTTTCCAGCCAGGTCACGTAGACCGCATTGTTCGCATGCCCCAGCTCATCGATATGTGACGCATCGACCTCGATGTCGATGACGTACCCCTCGACCTGATCCCAGATCATGGACACCCCTCATGTTTGGCTGTGATTGCGCTTGCCGACCCATCCTACCTGCCACGGTTGCGCAATAGGTCTATGACGGAACATTCAGCAGCGTGCAACTGCACCATGACGAAAGCTTGATAGCTGAACGACGCGCAAAACAAAAAGGGCCATTCCGTGAGAAATGACCCTTTGGTGCCCAAACCGGGCAATAAAATGGCGTCCCCTAGGGGACTCGAACCCCTGTTACCGCCGTGAAAGGGCGGTGTCCTAGGCCACTAGACGAAGGGGACGAAACCTTCGCGAAACAGATCGCAAAACCGCTGCGGTCCATCGTGGATGGTGGAGCTAGACGGGATCGAACCGTCGACCTCTTGCATGCCATGCAAGCGCTCTCCCAGCTGAGCTATAGCCCCGGATTTAACGTCTCCCGACTTGCGATGCCTGAGCAGCGCAATCTGAATAATGGCGTCCCCTAGGGGACTCGAACCCCTGTTACCGCCGTGAAAGGGCGGTGTCCTAGGCCACTAGACGAAGGGGACGCAAGCCCTTCAAAGGCAACCGGCGTTAACCGGTGTGGCAATCGAGATTGGTGGAGCTAGACGGGATCGAACCGTCGACCTCTTGCATGCCATGCAAGCGCTCTCCCAGCTGAGCTATAGCCCCGTCTCGAGGACGGGGCGCATATTAGGTGCGGCCCTGCGCAGTGTCAACGAAATTTTCGTCCCTGAGCGAAGATTTTCAGCAGCAGGAACAAATACTTATCGCCGACGAGTGGTGGCAGGTCATCAGCCCATCGCGGCGAACAGCTTTTCCCAATCCTTCGTTTCTTTCTTCGACGCACCGCCGAGCAGTTCGAGCGCCTGGCGCAGGCGGAAGCGTGTCAGGTCCGGGCCGAGGATTTCCATTGCGTCAAGCACCGAGACGGAGCTCGCGTGGCCGGTGATCGAGGCGAACATCAACGGCATCACGTCACGCAGTTTTAACTCAAGATGAGTCGCAACGGCCTGGATACCATCGGTGATTCGCTCCTTCTCCCATTGGCGCAGGGCTTCGAGCTTCCATAGGGTCAGCTGCAGAACCTGACGCACCTGAGTAGCGTCGAGCTTCTTGTGCTCAAACAGAGCAGGGTCCAGGTTCAGGGCGCCAGCGAAGAAGAAGCCGGCCAACGGCGCGATCTGGCTGAAGGTCTCGACCCGCTGCTGTACGTGCGGCGCAATCTTCATCATGTACTCAGGATTAAACGCCCACTTCTGCACCTCAGCCGCAAACTGCTCAACCGGAAGCTCGCGCAACCATTGCCCGTTGAGCCAGGACAGCTTCTCGACGTCAAAAATCGGCCCGCCCAGCGAGACGCGGTTAATGTCGAAATGCTCGATCATCTCCGCCAGCGTGAATTTCTCGCGCTCGTCAGGCATCGACCAGCCCATGCGCCCGAGGTAATTGAGCATCGCCTCCGGCAGGTATCCCATGCGCTCGTAGAAGGTCACGGACGTCGGATTCTTGCGCTTGGACAGTTTGCTCTTGTCCGGATTGCGCAGCAGCGGCATGTAGCAGAGCTTGGGCTGCTCCCAGCCGAAATATTCGTAGAGTTTGATCAACTTAGGCGCTGATGGCAGCCACTCCTCGCCACGCAGCACGTGGGTGATGCCCATCAGATGGTCGTCGACGACATTAGCCAGGAAATAGGTCGGCAGCCCATCGGCCTTCATCAGTACCTGCATGTCCATGCGGTCCCAGCCGATCTCGACAGTACCCCGCAGCATGTCTTCGACCTGACAGACGCCTTCGCTCGGCACCTTCATGCGGATTACGTGCGATTCACCGGCAACGATGCGCTGTTGCGCGGTCTCGGCGGGGATGTGCATGCAGTGGCCGTCGTAGCGCGGCGTTTCCTTGTTGGCCATCTGCTCGGCCCGCACCTGGTCGAGCCGCTCAGCGCTGCAGAAGCACGGGAAGGCGTGCCCATTGGCGACCAGCTCGTCGGCGTATTTCTTGTAGATCTCACCGCGCTCACTTTGACGGTAAGGGCCATGCGGACCGCCTACGTCCGGGCCTTCGTCCCACTCGATCCCCAGCCAACGAAGTGCATCGTAGATCTGTTGTTCGGACTCGCGCGTAGACCGCAATTGGTCGGTGTCCTCGATGCGCAGGATGAACTGGCCGCCGTGCTGGCGAGCGAAGCATAGGTTGAACAGCGCGATGTAGGCGGTGCCGACGTGTGGATCACCGGTGGGAGACGGGGCGATGCGGGTGCGAACGGTGGTCATGGTGTACTCGGAATTCAAGGTACAGGGAAGACTGCAAAGGGGCTGGTGACCGGCTTAGCCGGCTCAGCGCGGATAAAGTGGCGATGTTAACAGGCGTGCATCGACCGGCTCCACCAACTGCCCGCCTTCTACGGGCAGCGCAGCCACCAGGAAGTCGAGGAAGGCCTTGACCTTCATCGCCTGGAAGCGCCGTGACGGATAAACCGCATAGAGTTCGCCGGTCGGCAATTCTACGTCCGGCAACAGCTCGACCAGGCGGCCGCTGCGGACTTCAGCGTCGGTAATCATGCAGGGCAAGGCGGCGATGCCGGCACCAGCAAGCGCAGCCTCGCGCGCCAGCGTGATGTTGTTGCAGGTCAGCACCCGGCGGCTTGCAACGTGCAGTTCAGTGAGCGGCCAGTGGCGCACCGAGTCGTGCGACAGGCCGATAGCGCGGTGTTCGGAAAGATCGAGCGCACAGCCGGGGGTCCCATGTCTGGCCAGATAGGCGGGGCTGGCGCACAGGCGGCGACGGGCTTCGAACAGCTTGCGAGCGACCAGCGACGAATCTTCCGGCTGACCGACGACGATCGCGATGTCGACGCCCTCCTCCAGCGGGTCGACAGCACGCGAAGCCAACTCTACCTCCACGACGATATCCGGATGCAGGCGTACGAACTCGCCGATGACCCGACCCAGCACCCACTGCCCGAACTCGATCGGTGCGGCTATGCGCAACAGGCCAGCCGGCGCTTGTTGCAACTGCATCACGGCCTGCTCGGCCTCGGCGAAATCGAGCATGATCTGCCGGCACCGCTCGTAGTAGGCCTGGCCGACCTCGGTCATACGCAGCCGCCGTGTGGTTCGGTTGAGCAGGCGCACACCGAGCCGCTCTTCCAGCTGAACGATGCGTCGACTGACGGTCGACTTCTGCATACTAAGGCTCGTCGCCGCGCCGGTGAAACTGTGACATTCCACTACCCGAGTGAAGATCAACGCGTCGTCCAGGCCCATACATTGTTCCCTGTGCGCAACAAAGTTTCGCAAGTGTAACGACTTATTACTCGAAGGGAACGCTGCTAGATTGTCCGGCTCGATTGATGCCTGTGAGCGACGCCATGCCTGCCACGCTGCAACGCCGACTTTCCATTTTCATCGCATTGGTGCTGCTGGTTGCCGCGGCTTTTCTCGCGCAGTGGTACTTCACAGGGCGTTACGTCGAGCATACCGACAACGCCTACGTGCAAGGCGAGATCACTCGCGTGTCCAGCCAGCTCGCAGCCCGTATCGAGCAGGTGCACATTCAGGATAATCAGCACGTATCGCCAGGCGACCTGTTGGTCACCCTAGAGCCGGGCGACTTCCGCCTCGCCGAGCAACAGGCCCACGCCAACCTGGCGATCCGCGAAGCCGAGCTCGCCCAGGCGCGCAGCCGGCTAGCACAGCAGTCAAGCCTGATCGCTGCCAGCCAGGCAGCCGTCAGCGCCGCCCAGGCGAACCTCGCGCGTAGCCAATTGGACCTGTCGCGTGTCGAAGCGCTGCGCAAACCCGGGTTCGTGTCCGAAGAGCGTGTTACTACGCTCTCAGCGGACGCTCGTGTCGCCCGGTCGCAGCGGCAGAAGGCCGAGGCCGACCTCTCTGCGCAGCGCCAGCAGGTCGATGCCCTGGAGGCAGACGTCAAGCGTCTCGAAGCGCAGATCGACGCCGCCCGCGCCGAGGTCGAGCAAGCTCGATTGAATCTGGGTCGTACGGAGATCCGCTCGCCGATCAGTGGCGTCGTTGGCCAGCGCTCGGCCCGTACCGGCCAGTATGTCGCCGTGGGCGCCTACCTGATGTCCGTTGTGCCGGACGAGGCGATCTGGGTGCAGGCCAACTTCAAGGAAACCCAGATCGGTCGCATGCGGGTTGGCCAGCGCGCCGAACTGACGTTCGACAGCTATCCAGACACGCCGATCGAGGGCCGTATCGAGAGCCTCTTCCCTGCCTCGGGTGCTCAGTTCAGCCTACTGCCGCCGGACAACGCCACCGGCAACTTCACCAAGGTGGTGCAGCGCATTCCAATCAAGCTGACCTTCGCGTCCGACTCGCCGCTTGCGGGCCGCATTCGTCCGGGGATGTCGGTGGACGTCGAGGTCGATCTCCGTGACCGCTGACGCACTCGTCCGGCCGGTCGGTGAACCCAGCCGACGCGACTGGATTGCCGTCATGAGCGCCATGCTGGGCGCGTTCATGGCGGTGCTGGATATTCAGATCACCAATTCCTCCCTGAAAGACATCCAAGGCGCGCTATCCGCGACGCTGGAGGAAGGCTCCTGGATTTCAACGTCCTACCTGGTCGCCGAGATCATCATGATTCCGCTGACCGCCTGGCTCGTTCAGCTGCTGTCCGCGCGGCGATTAGCGGTCTGGGTATCGGTCGGATTTCTCGCCTCGTCATTACTCTGCTCCTTCGCCTGGAACCTGGAGAGCATGATCGTTTTCCGCGCTCTGCAGGGCTTCACGGGCGGCGCGCTGATCCCCCTGGCCTTCACCCTGACGCTGATCAAACTCCCGGAGCATCATCGCGCCAAAGGCATGGCGCTGTTCGCTATCACGGCGACCTTCGCGCCCTCGATTGGCCCGACCCTCGGCGGCTGGCTGACCGAAAACTGGGGCTGGGAATACATCTTCTACATCAACATTCCACCCGGCCTGCTGATGATCGCCGGCCTGCTCTATGGCCTGGAGCGAAAGCCGCCGCACTGGGAGCTGCTCAAGCGCACCGACTATGCAGGGATCGTCACCCTGGCCCTCGGGCTCGGCTGTCTGCAGGTATTTCTCGAGGAGGGGCATCGCGAGGATTGGCTTGAGTCCTCGCTGATCGTCCAGCTCGGGTCGGTGGCACTCGTCAGCTTGATCCTGTTCGTGATCTTGCAGTTTTCGCGACCTAACCCACTGATCAACCTCGGCATCCTGCGCGAACGCAACTTTGGCCTCACCAGCATCGCCAGCCTGGGTATGGGGCTGGGCCTCTATGGCTCGATCTACCTGCTGCCGCTCTACCTGGCGCAGATTCAGAACTACAACGCGCTGCAGATCGGCCAGGTAATCATGTGGATGGGCATCCCGCAGCTATTCTTGATCCCGCTGGTGCCCAAGTTGATGAAGGTGATCGCGCCGAAGCTGCTCTGCGCGGCGGGATTTCTGTTGTTCGGACTTTCCAGCTTCGCCTCGGGCGCGCTCAATCCGGACTTCGCCGGTGAGCAGTTCCACCCCCTCCAGATCGTCCGCGCACTGGGCCAGCCGATGATCATGGTTACCATCTCGTTGATCGCCACGGCCTACGTGCAGCCACAGGACGCCGGCTCCGCCTCCAGCCTGTTCAACATTCTGCGCAACCTTGGCGGCGCCATCGGTATCGCGTTACTCGCGACCCTGCTCGACAGCCGAGGCAAAGTGTATTTCGACTATCTGCGCGAATCGGTTGTGCCGGGTAACCCAGCGGTCGCCGAGCGGCTCGCCACCTTGACAGCGCAACTGGGCAGCGAACAGGCCGCGCTGGGCCGGCTCAGTGAGATCACCCATCAGCAGGCGATAATCATGGCCTATAACGACGCCTTTCACTTCGTCGGCATCGCCCTCGCCGTGAGCATGGTCGCCGTACTGCTCACCCGCCCCCTGCCGCAGGACGTCCAGGCCGGCGCGGGGGGACACTGAGCGCCGCGCACCTGCCAGGCGCCCGCACGCCTCGCTTCATGTAGGAGCAGGTTCTACCTGCGACAAGCCGCGGCCCGGAACACTCATCGCAGGCAGAGCCTGCTCCTACAGATTCGTGCAGCCTCCAGCTAGTCACTGCGCCCGGCTCCATGTAGGAGCAGGTTCTACCTGCGACCAAGCCACAGCTCGGCACCCTGGCCGCAGGCAGAGCCTGCTCCTACAGGATCAACCGAAACGACGAGCGCATCAGAGCCAGACCGCATCCCATAGCGGGTATTCACCCACCCGCTGGACCAAGCCCGCGCGCAATGGGTTGGCAATGACATAACGCGCAACGGCGCGAATATCGTCTTCTCGGCGGATAGCCCGATCGTGAAAGCCTCGCTGCCAGACCTGCCCGCTCCGGCCCAACGCCGCGTTGACGGCCTTGGCGCTGAGTGACTTCATGCGCATTACAGCCGCGTGGAGTGGTTGGTCACTGAGTTCGAACAGCCAATGAAAATGATCGGGCATCACGACGAAGGCGAGCGAACGGAGTCCGCAAGTGGCGTCCGCTGCGCGCATTTGCTCAACCACCAGGCGACCGAGACGCCAATCCGCGAAGCGTGGTTCACGCGCCTGGGTCACCGCCGTGACGAGGTAGATCCGCCCTGGCTCCGAAAATCGTCCACGCCGCAGGCTGCTGGCGCCCGGCCGGGCATTTTGCATATCCATTGCTCCTTTTTGCCTTCCTGGCTCCGCCTATAAATACAGCTACCCGCAACCGCGCGCCTGTCAGTCTTGCGTTACGTTGGTCGCAGGCAGAGCCTGCTCCTACAGCAGCAAGCAGGCCAACACCAGACGCCCGCACGCACCGCTCCATGTAGGAGCAGGTTCTACCTGCGACCGAGACCTCCACCCCGGTCACATGGGTCGCAGGCAGAGCCTGCTCCGACAAAGGTGTGCAAGCCACCCCTTCCGGCCGCTACACCTGCAGCAGTCGCTCACGCAGTTTCTGGATTTCGTCCCGTGTCTGGGCGGCGGCCTCGAACTCGAGGTCGCGTGCGTAGGCGAGCATTTTTTCCTCGAGTTGGCGAATGCGCTTGGTGATTTCGCTCGGCGAGCGGAGCTCGTTTTCGTAGCGCGCCGCCTCTTCCGCTGCCTTGGCTTCGCCGCGGCGCTTCTTGCTGCGCGAGCCGGGGACCGTGGCGCCTTCGAGGATATCCTTGACGTCCTTGAACACCCCCTGTGGAACGATGCCATTGGCCTCGTTGAACGCGATCTGCTTGGTACGGCGGCGTTCGGTCTCGCCGATGGCCCGCTCCATGGAGCCGGTCATGTTGTCGGCATAGAGAATCGCTCGCCCGTTGAGGTTGCGCGCCGCGCGGCCGATGGTCTGGATGAGCGAGCGTTCCGAGCGCAGGAAGCCCTCCTTGTCGGCATCGAGAATCGCCACCAGGGACACCTCCGGCATGTCCAATCCCTCGCGCAGCAAGTTGATGCCCACCAGCACGTCGAACACGCCCAGGCGGAGGTCGCGAATGATCTCGACGCGCTCCACCGTGTCGATGTCCGAGTGCAGGTAGCGCACGCGCACGTTGTGATCACCCAGGTAGTCGGTCAGATCCTCGGCCATGCGCTTGGTCAGCGTGGTCACCAGCACACGCTCCTCCTTGGCCACGCACTTGTTGATTTCCGACAGCAGGTCGTCGACCTGCGTCAGCGCCGGACGAACCTCGAGCAGCGGGTCCACCAGGCCGGTCGGGCGCACCACCTGCTCGATCACCCGCCCGGCATGCTCGGCCTCGTAGGGGCCGGGTGTCGCCGAGACGAAAATGGTCTGGGGGCTGACGGCCTCCCATTCGTCGAACCGCATGGGGCGGTTGTCCAGTGCGGACGGCAGGCGGAAGCCGTACTCGACCAGCGTCTCCTTGCGCGACCGGTCGCCTTTGTACATCGCGCCCACCTGCGGAACGCTGACGTGCGATTCGTCGATAACCAGCAGCGCGTTGGCCGGCAAATAGTCATAGAGGGTCGGCGGCGCCTCGCCGGATGCACGGCCCGAGAGGTAGCGCGAGTAGTTCTCGATGCCGTTGCAGTAGCCGAGCTCCATGATCATCTCGAGATCGAACCGGGTGCGTTGTTCCAGGCGCTGGGCCTCGACCAGCTTGTTGTTGCTGCGCAGATAATCGAGACGGTCCTTGAGCTCGACCTTGATGTTCTCGATAGCGTCGAGCAGCGTCTCGCGCGGGGTCACGTAATGGCTCTTGGGGTAAAAGGTGAAGCGCGGCAGCTTGCGAATCACCTCGCCGGTCAGCGGATCGAAGGCCGACAGGCTCTCGACCTCGTCGTCGAACAATTCGATGCGCACCGCCTCGAGGTCCGATTCGGCCGGGAACACGTCGATCACATCGCCACGCACGCGGAAGGTCGCACGGGCAAAATCCATGTCGTTGCGGGTGTACTGCAGCCCCGTCAGCCGGCGCAACAGCTCGCGCTGGCCGATCCGGTCGCCGCGGTCGAGGTGTAGCACCATCTTGAGGTAAGACTGCGGGTCGCCGAGACCGTAGATACAGGAAACCGTGGTCACGATGATGGCGTCCGATCGCTCCAGCAGCGCCTTGGTCGCCGACAGGCGCATCTGCTCGATGTGGTCGTTGATCGAAGCATCCTTCTCGATGAAGGTGTCGGACGACGGCACGTAGGCTTCCGGCTGGTAGTAGTCGTAATAGGAAACGAAATACTCCACCGCATTGTTCGGAAAGAACGCTTTGAATTCGCCGTAGAGCTGCGCGGCCAGCGTCTTGTTCGGTGCCAGCACCAGGGTCGGGCGCTGCACGTGGGCGATGACGTTGGCGATGCTGAAGGTCTTGCCCGAACCGGTCACGCCGAGCAGCGTCTGGTGCGACAGCCCGGCCTCGATGCCTTCAATCATCTGGCGAATGGCCTCGGGCTGGTCGCCGGCAGGCTTGAAACGCGTGACCAATTCGAACTGCGACATATCGACCTCTCTTGATTGCGATGCGCCCGACGGCGGCGTGCGTCAGCCGGACCAGCCCGTCAGACTTGACCAGGGCAACGGACCGACGCGCGCAGACCCTTGATGCGGCCCGACCTTCTCGATCTCAAGAGCGCCGCGCAGCTTCTGGACGATCGGTCCCCGAACAGGCCCATTACAGGCAGAAAAACCGGCCTAGCATATCGCGACGAGGGGCTGGGCCCGCTATACTCTTGCCCCGTTTGCGCACCGCCCCGCGCGCGAAGCGAGGGGTGTTGCACCTGTCACTCCCTTCTCTTTCGAGCCTCCCCATCATGAGTTTGTTCTCCGCTGTCGAACTGGCGCCGCGCGATCCAATCCTTGGCCTCAACGAAGCCTTCAATGCCGACACGCGGCAGAACAAGGTCAATCTGGGCGTGGGCGTCTACTACAACGAAGAAGGTCGAATTCCGCTGCTGCGCGCCGTTGCTGCAGCCGAGATGGCACGGCTCGAGTTGAATGCCCCACGCGGCTACCTGCCGATCGACGGCATCGCCAGCTATGACATGGCCGTGCAGGGCCTGCTGTTCGGTGCCGACTCGGCACTGGTCGCCGATGGCCGGGTAGTCACCAGCCAGGCGCTCGGCGGTACTGGCGCCCTGAAGGTCGGCGCCGACTTCCTCAAGCGCATGCTTCCCGACGCCGTGGTCGCCATCACCGATCCGAGCTGGGAAAACCACCGCGCGCTGTTCGAATCCGCCGATTTCCCGGTGCAAAACTATCGTTACTACGACGCCGCCAGCCACGGCATCGACCGCGCCGGCATGCTCGAGGACCTGAAGAACCTGCCGCCCCGCTCCATCGTCGTACTGCACGCCTGCTGCCACAACCCGACCGGCGTTGACCTGCAACCCGAGGACTGGAAACAGATTCTCGAAGTCCTGCGCGCGAACGATCACGTCCCGTTCATCGACATCGCCTACCAGGGCTTCGGTGACAGCATCAAGGAAGACGCCGCCGCCGTGCGCCTGTTCGCCGAGTCGGGCATGAGCTTCTTCGTTTCCAGCTCCTTCTCCAAGTCATTCTCGCTGTACGGCGAGCGCGTCGGCGCCCTGTCGATCGTCACCCAGAGCCGAGATGAATCGGCACGCGTTCTCTCGCAGGTCAAGCGCGTCATCCGCACCAAC
This sequence comes from Stutzerimonas chloritidismutans, assembly GCF_051486945.1. GTDB lineage: Bacteria > Pseudomonadota > Gammaproteobacteria > Pseudomonadales > Pseudomonadaceae > Stutzerimonas > Stutzerimonas chloritidismutans_B. Next base: position 165,218 of record NZ_JAHVDX010000002.1, read on the forward strand.
TACTCCAACCCGCCGACCCACGGCGCAACGGTCGTCTCGGCTGTACTCAACAGCCAGGAGTTGCGCGCCATGTGGGAAACCGAACTGGCCGAGATGCGCACCCGCATCCGCGACATGCGCCTGGCGATGGTTCGCCAACTCGCTGAGAAAGGCGCCAAGCAGGACTTCAGCTTCGTCGCCCAGCAGCGTGGGATGTTCTCCTACTCAGGCCTGACCGCGGCACAGGTCGAACGCCTGCGCGTCGAGTTCGGCGTCTACGCGATCAGCACTGGCCGCATCTGCGCCGCCGCGCTGAACACCCGCAACCTGGACCACGTCACTGACGCTATCGTGCAGGTGCTCTGATCGGGTAAGGGGTTGACTTCTCCTTATCAAACAGTAGGATACGCACCGCTGTTCCGCGATAGCTCAGTCGGTAGAGCAAATGACTGTTAATCATTGGGTCCCTGGTTCGAGTCCAGGTCGCGGAGCCAAATTTGAAAGCCTCGGTTAGTCCGGGGCTTTTTTGTGGCCCCAAGACTCTACCAGGGACTCTGTCCCAGGTTATTCGCTTCGCTCACCCCTTCGGGGCCGCGCTAAAGCGCGTTCTGCTGCGCAGTCGAGTCCAGGTCGCGGAGCCAATTGAAAGCCTCAGGTGAAAACCTGGGGCTTTTTTGTGGCCCCGAGACTCTCACCAGGGACTCTGTCCCAGGTTATTCGCTTCGCTCACCCCTTCGGGGCCGCGCTGAAGCGCGTTCTGCTGCGCAGTCGAGTCTAGGTCGCGGAGCCAAATTTGAAAGCCTCAGGTGAAAACCTGGGGCTTTTTTGTGGCCCCAGGACTTTGTCCCAGGTGATTCGCTTCTCACCCCTTCGCGGCCGCGCTAAAGCGTGTTCTGCTGCGCAATCGAGCCCAGGTCGCGGAGCCCCGAGTTTATACAAGCCCTTGTAGGCTCTGCTTTTTGCGACCAATCGCTCAAGCGCCCCGTAAGCACCGAAGGCCTACGCACCCCCAATTCGGCAGCAAGCTGACGCTACACAACCACTCGATGCGATTCATGCAGCGCCGACGCTGCGTGCAGTTGCCCCGCCCGCTCCCCGGTCGCGTCAGCCCTCACCTCCGGAAGTCAACGAAGGCGGAACCATACGCCAGCAGAAACGAAAACGCCCTGCATTGGCAGGGCGTTCGGACCGCTTTTATCTATTACTGCTGCTCGGCTTCTTCAGCGGCAGCCTCAGGCTCGGCTTCAGCAGCCGGAGCGGCTTCGTTCTCGTCGCCCTTGATGCCCAGCAGTTCAAGATCGAAGACCAGGACAGAATTGGCCGGGATCAACGGGCTCGGGCTCTGCTCGCCGTAGGCCAGTTCGCTCGGGATGTAGAGCTTGTACTTCTCGCCAACGTGCATCAGTTGCAGGCCTTCGACCCAGCCCGGGATCACGCCGCCCACCGGCAGGTCGATCGGGGTGCCACGCTTGATCGAGCTGTCGAAGACGGTGCCATCGGTCAAGCTGCCTTCGTAGTGGACGGTAACGACATCGTCCGGGCCCGGCTGAGCGCCATCGGCTTCCTTGATAACTTCATACTGCAGGCCGGACTCGGTGGTCTTCACACCGTCACGCTTGGCATTTTCCTCGAGAAACTTCTTGCCGTCCTCGACAGCCTTCTTGTTCATCTCGGTCAGGCGCTCTTCGGCGCGAGTCTGCAGATAGGAGAAAGCTTCCATCAGCTCTTCGTCGGTCAGCTTCTGCTCTTTCTTGCCAATGGCATCGTCGATGCCCTGAGCGACGGCCGCTGAATCGAGGTCCTCCATGCCTTCCTGCGCCAGGCTTTTGCCCATGTTCAGGCCGATGCCATAGGAGGCCTTTTGCGCCGGGGTTTCCAGCTTGGCGCTGGTCTCCGAATCACAGCCCGCCAGAACCAGGCCGACCAGGGCAATCGCAGACGCCAAACGATGATGTCTCATTCTGTATCCTTAATTACGCACTTGGGTTGTGTAGCAAAACAGTTGCCGGAGCTTAGCAGCCACCCTCGCCCGTAGGCTACCGGACCTACCCGGCCAACATGTAAATAGAATGCAAAGAGAGGACGCCCGCACGAAACAGGCAGAACAGAGCGACTTTTCTGGAGGCGAAAAAAAAGCGACCTTTAGGTCGCTTTTTCGTGCTGGCAAGGCGTTCAGTATTCCTTGCTAGCCAATATGGCGCAGCGGACGGGACTCGAACCCGCGACCCCCGGCGTGACAGGCCGGTATTCTAACCGACTGAACTACCGCTGCGCTTAACCTCGAGTGGTGGGTGATGACGGGATCGAACCGCCGACCCTCTGCTTGTAAGGCAGATGCTCTCCCAGCTGAGCTAATCACCCGTTTGCTCTCGAAGTGGGGCGCATTCTAGAGAGGGTTCCCCACCTTGGCAACCCCCTTTTGAAAAAAAAATTGAAGAACTTACAAAGACTTAGGAAAGCCCTCGGTTTATTGGCAAAAACGTGGTTTCGATCGGCAATGCGGACGGCCAGGGTTGGCCTGCGTTGGCGCGGCAGGAATAATGCGCGCTTTGCTTCTACCGGAGTTTCAGATCGCCATGTGGTTTCGCAACCTGCTCGTCTACCGTCTCACCCAGAACGTCCCCTTCGATGTCGAGACACTTGAAGCTGCATTGGCCGCCAAGCCCGCCCGTCCTTGCGCCAGCCAGGAGCTCAGTACCTACGGCTTCGTCGCACCGTTCGGCAAGGGCGAAGATGCGCCACTGGTTCATTCGAGCCAGGGCTTCCTGCTCATTTCCACGCGCAAGGAAGAGCGCATCCTGCCCGGCAGCGTGGTGAAAGACGCGGTCAAGGAAAAGGTCGAGGAGATCGAAAACGAGCAGATGCGCAAGGTCTATAAGAAGGAGCGAGACCAGATCAAGGACGACATCATCCAGTCCTTCCTGCCGCGCGCCTTCATTCGCAAGTCGGGCACCTTTGCCGCCATTGCGCCTGAGCAGGGCCTGATCCTCGTGAACTCGGCCAGCCCCAAGCGCGCCGAAGACCTGCTGTCCACCTTGCGCGAAGTGATCGGCTCGCTGCCGGTGCGTCCGCTGACGGTGAAGATCGCGCCAACCGCAACCATGACCGACTGGGTCAAGACGCAGAAAGCCGCGGACGACTTCTTCGTGCTCGATGAATGCGAATTGCGCGACACCCACGAAGATGGCGGCGTGGTGCGCTGCAAGCGCCAAGATCTGACCAGCGACGAGATCCAGCAGCATCTGGAGGTCGGCAAACAGGTCACCCAGTTGTCGCTGGGCTGGCAGGACAAACTGTCGTTCGTGCTGGACGACAAAATGGTGATCAAGCGCCTGCGCTTCGAAGAATTGCTGCAAGAGCAGGCCGAGCAAGACGGCGGCGAAGACGACCTTAGCCAGCAGGACGCCAGCTTCGTGCTGATGATGTTGACCTTCAAGGACTTCCTGCCGGCCTTGTTCGAGGCGCTCGGCGGCGAGGACGTCCCGCAGGGGCTCTGAGGCGCCGGACGGCACTTAGCGAAGCCCGGCCCGGCACAATGGTCTTCACTGATGCGATGGCGGCCGGGTCAACCTAGGGCCGGCCGCCGCGCCCTTTCATAATGACAAGGTAAATCCGATGCGTGCCCTCGCCGCCTTCAGCCGCTTCGTCGGCAACACCTTCGCCCTCTGGGTCCTGCTGTTTGCCGTTCTGGCCTTCTACCAACCCGCCTGGTTCCTGCCTGCCACCGCCTGGATCGTTCCGTTGCTGGGGCTGATCATGTTCGGCATGGGCCTGACGCTGAAAGCGGCGGATTTTGCCGAAGTAGCACGCCGGCCGCTGTGGGTGGCGCTGGGCGTGGGTGCGCAGTTCCTGATCATGCCTGCGCTTGCCTGGCTACTGTGCCAGGTGCTCGGCCTGCCTGCGGAGATCGCCGTCGGCGTGATCCTGGTCGGCTGCTGCCCTGGCGGCACGGCGTCCAACGTCATTGCCTGGTTCTCGCGCGGCGATGTCGCGCTGTCCGTCGCGATCACGGCGGTGACTACCCTGCTCGCCCCGCTGGCAACGCCCGCGCTGATCTGGCTGCTGGCTTCGGAGTGGCTGCCGGTGAATTTTGCAGCGCTGTTTACTTCAATAGTGCAGATCGTGTTGCTGCCGATCGGCCTCGGCTTGATCGTGCGTCGCCTGCTGGGCAACCGGGTACACCATGTTGTCGACGTGCTGCCGCTGGTGTCAGTGGTCAGCATCGTGATCATCGTCGCTGCCGTGGTGGCGGCCAGCCAGGCGAAAATCGCCGAATCCGGCTTGCTGATCATGGCGGTGGTGATCCTGCATAACGGTCTCGGGCTCGGCATTGGTTACCTGGCGGGGCGGCTGTTCGGCCTGCCGCTGGCGCAACGCAAGACCCTGTCGATCGAGGTCGGTATGCAGAACTCGGGGCTGGGCGCCGCCCTGGCCAGCGCGCATTTCTCACCGCTAGCGGCGGTACCCAGCGCATTGTTCAGCGTCTGGCACAACCTTTCCGGCGCGCTGTTGGCAACGATCTACCGCCGCATGAAAGACGAAAGCCACACCGGCTGATCCGCGCAACGCCCGGGTTTGCTCCCAGCTGCCGCGCATGCAAAATAGCGGCGCTGGGGACGACCCCAGGCTTGCACCCAATCACGGGGACGACCCCACCCGTCGTCCCTGGAGACAAGAATGTCGTGGCTCATCCTCCTACTTGCCGGCCTGTTTGAAATAGGCTGGGCCGTCGGTCTGAAGTACACCGATGGGTTCACTCGCCCACTCGCGTCCGCGCTCACGATCACTGCCATGCTGGCAAGCCTGGGCCTGCTTGGCATGGCGATGAAGGAACTGCCGCTCGGCACCGCCTACGCCATCTGGACGGGGGTCGGCGCGGTAGGCACGGTGATTGCCGGCATCGTCCTGTTCGGCGAATCGGCGAGCCTGTTGCGCCTGGGCAGCGTGCTGCTTGTGTGCATCGGAATGCTTGGCCTGAAGCTCAGCCACTAACCGGCACGTCGCTCTGGCGGTCAGCCGAATAGCGCTGGCTCCCGGTAGTGCCTGGCGCAGGCTTGGCCATCAGCCCGGAACAGATGGCACTTGTTCGCCTGAAGGCCAGTTGCATACGCCTGGCCTTCGGCGACGCGCCGGTTGCCATCGCTCGCGACGGCGACCATGCCATCGACGCCTTCGAGGTTCAGGTGCAAGAGGTTGTGATCGCCCAGCCGCTCGGCAACGGCCACTTCACCGTTGAAGATAAAATCCGCCTGCTCCGGATCGACGAAGTGTTCCGGGCGAATGCCCAGCGTAAGCGTCTCGCACGCATCCAGCCCCGCGCCATCGACAGGCACCTGCAGGCGGCTACCACCTGGCAGGTTCACTTCGACCGATTCGGCACTGGCCGTTGCCACCGTCACCGTCAGGAAGTTCATCTGCGGCGACCCGATGAAGCCCGCCACGAATTGGTTGTCCGGATAGTGATACAGCTCCAGCGGTGGGCCGACCTGAGCGATGCGGCCAGCGTTGAGCACGACGATCTTGTCGGCCAGGGTCATGGCTTCGACCTGGTCGTGCGTAACATAAATCATCGTTGCCTTGAGACGCTGGTGCAGCCGCGAGATTTCGATGCGCATCTGCACACGGAGAAAGGCGTCGAGATTGGATAGCGGCTCGTCGAACAGAAACACTTTCGGCTCGCGGACCATGGTGCGGCCGATGGCGACACGCTGGCGCTGGCCGCCAGACAGGTCCTTCGGCTTGCGTTCGAGCATCTGGTCGAGTTGCAGGATCTTCGCCGCCGCGTCGACCCGCCGGCGTATCTCCGCCTTGTCGATCTTCGCCAACTTCAGGCCAAAGGCCATGTTCTCGGCGACATTCATATGCGGGTACAGGGCGTAGGACTGAAACACCATCCCCACCGAGCGCTCCATCGGCGGGCGCTCGTTGACGCGCTCGCCATCGATCTTCAGCTCGCCGTCGGTGATGTCCTCCAGGCCGGCGATCAACCGCAGCAAGGTCGACTTGCCGCACCCTGAAGGGCCGACGAAAACGACGAACTCACCGTCGGCGATATCCAGATCGATGCCCCGGGTGATGGGTACACCGTCGTAGCTCTTGCAGATGTTTCGCAGGGTAACGCTGGCCATTCTTGTTGTTCTCCTTCAAATGGCCACCGCGGCGAGCGCGGTGGCCAGGCTGGCCTCGAAAAAATCGGGCAGCTCACCCAAGTCGGCGGGCGAAGCCGAAGCCGTGCGCCGGGAGCTGCACGGCCTGCCCCTCGAACACGGCTGAGGACGAGGGCACATCGAGGCCTTCGACCGGCGCCGACAGATCAAAGTGCCGCACGCTGTCGCCCATGTTGAACAAGCAGATCCAGGCCTCGTCACCCAGCCGCCGCTCGTACATGAGCAAGGTTTCATCGTGGTACAGGGTGCGCATGCTGCCCTCGATCAGCAAGGGCTGATCCTGACGCCATGCGAGAAAACGTCGATAGATGTTCAGCATTGAATCTGGAACCGGATCCTGGGCCGCGACCGACAGCGCGAGGTGCCGGTCCGCCAGCGGCAACCAGGGCTGCTCGCGGCTGAAGCCGCCGTGCGGGTCCGCGTCGTGCCACGGCATGGGCGTGCGGCAGCCGTCACGGCCCTTGAATTCGGGCCAGAAGCGAATGCCGTAGGGATCGACCAATTGCTCGAATTGCAGCTCGGCCTCGTCCAGCCCCAGCTCCTCGCCCTGATAAAGGCACACGCTGCCGCGCATGCTCAGCAGCATCGCCATGAACATGCGACCACGGGCGTGATCGGGCTGGTTGCCCAGCGCCCACCGACTCATCACCCGGACGACGTCGTGATTGCCAATCGACCAGCACGGCCAGCCCTCGGCCAGCTCACGCTCGACGCAATCGATGGTGTGGCGCAGGAACGCCGGGCTGCATTGCTCGGTGAGCAGGTCGAACGAATAAGCCATGTGCAGCGCCTCGCTGCCTCCGGTATAGGCGGCCATGGTGCGCAACGAGTGATCGCAGCCGATTTCCGCCACCGTGGCGCTGCCGGGGTAGCGCTCCAGCAACTGCCGGATTCGCCGCAAGAAGCCCAGGTTCTCCGGTTGCGTCTTGTCGTAGAGATGCTTCTGGAACGCATAGGGGTTGTCGGCACGCACCCCGATGCTGCCTTCGCGAATGTCATGGTTGGGCGGGTTGTCACGCAGCGCCTGGTCATGGAAGTAGAAATTCGCGGCATCCAGCCGAAAGCCGTCTACACCGAGCTGCAACCAGAACTCCATGTCGTCGAGTAGCTGTTGCTGCACGGCTTCGCAGTGGAAATTCAGGTCCGGTTGGCTGGAGAGGAAATTGTGCAGGTAATACTGCTTGCGCCGGCTGTCCCAGGTCCACGCCGGGCCGCCGAACACCGACAGCCAGTTGTTCGGCACCGTGCCGTCCTCCTTTGGGTCGGCCCAGACATACCAATCCGCCTTCGGGTTGTCGCGGCTCGACCGGCTTTCCTTGAACCAGGCGTGTTGGTCGGAGGAATGGTTGAGCACCTGGTCGATGAGGATGCGCATGCCACGCGCGTGAGCAGTCTCGATCAGGTGCTTGAAGTCATCGAGCGTGCCGAACAGCGGGTCGACGCCGCGGTAGTCCGCCACGTCGTAACCGAAGTCCTTCATCGGCGAGGTGAAGAACGGGGATAGCCAGATGGCATCGACATTAAGGCTGGCGATGTAGTCGATCTTCTCGACCACGCCGCGCAGGTCACCAACGCCGTCGCCGTTGCTGTCGTAAAAGCTGCGCGGATAGACCTGGTAGATGACGCCACCGCGCCACCAGTCGTTGCGATTCATAGACCACCCCTTGGGTTCGTGGGAACAACAGGCCGCCACTCTAGGCGTGGCAGCCGGTCGCAACATCCTCCCGACCCGACTTAGCCGAGGCGTATCTGGCGGGCGTAGCCGAGCCACTTGGCCGGGGCGTAGTACGGCTGGCTGCACGCCGTGGCGGTGTGGTCGCTGGAGTGATTGCACGCAGAACCTGCTCATCCAGTAAGGCGTAGCAGCGATCGTGCTCGCTACTCAGCGGAGACCGCCGATGAACGGCAGGCGATACGCCATGGAAACGTCACCCCGCAAGCGCACCGACACTTATCTGTCACGCAGCGGTTATAGGATCGGTTGCGTTCCAAGACTGATCCCCGAAGTAGCTGCCGCCCTGCTCGACCCGGTGCAGCCAGTCAGGAGCGACACCGCACCCACCTTCCATGGAGAGACGACATGTTCAAGTGCAAGCCCCTCGCAGCCGCCATCATCGCGATCATGGCTACCCAGGCGTACGCCGACGACAACAGCGCAGAACAGAACCAGTCGGGCGCCGACAACGTGGCCGAAGTGACCCAAACCGGCGGCCAGGACAACCTGTCCTACCAGTCGCAGATCGGTGCCAACAATGACGGTATGGTCACCCAGACCAACGCGAACCTGTCCGACGCGCTCCAGACCCAGGCGGGCACCGGGAACCTGGCCGATCTCGTCCAGACCGGCACGCAGCAGAGCGAGGCAATCCAGGAACAGTACGGCGACGAAAACGACGCGAGCATCGTGCAGAACGACTCGTTCGGCGCCAGCGCAGCCCAGTACCAGGATGGCAATAACAACCTGGCGCTGACCGAGCAGACCGCGGCGGACCTCAGCAGCACGGTCATCGACCAGGCTGGCAACGGCAACTTCGCCGAATCCATCCAGGAGAACACCGAATCCAGCGTATCCGAGCAGCGCCAAACGGGTGACGAGAACGTCTCGCTGGTCTGGCAGGACGGTGGCGCCCGCAACGACGCATTGGTCGACCAGCAGGGCAACTTCAACGACGCGACCATCTACCAGGTGGGCGCCTTCGATTCGAGCGCCAATATCACCCAGCAGGGCGATTCGCAGGTCGCTTCGATCAGCCAGGAAGGCTCCGAACACACCGCCACCATCGAGTCGAACGGCCTGTCCAACGAGGCCTATATCGACCAGAGCGGCTCGCTGCAGACCGCCTCGATTTACCAGGACGGCACCTCCAACAGCGCCGACGTGTTCCAGGCAGGGGATAGCAACAGCGCCTCCATCAACCAAGCCGGCGACAACAACTACGTCGTTGTCGACCAACTCGCAGGTAGCCAGAACAGCGCTACGCTGGAGCAGGCCGGACAGTACAACGAAGCCTACGTAACACAGGAAGGCACCAGGCAAAGCGTCGACTTCCTGCAGGATGGAAGCGACAACCTGCTCACCGCCCAGCAGACCGGCAACGGCAACGAGCTCAGCGGTTCGAGCTACGGCGACAACAACCTGGTCGACGTCGTGCAGAACGGCGATCTCAACGTTGCCGACATCCAGCAGATCTATGGGTCGAACAACGAAGTCAGCCTGATGCAAAGCGGCGAAGGCCAGCTAGCACAGGTGCTCCAGGGCGGCGACGCCAACCGGGCCGTGCTCGACCAGAGCGGCATGGGCAACTCGGCCATCGTTTCGCAGATGGGCTCGGGCAACCTCGCCACCGTGACTCAGCAGTAAGCAGCACCGGCAGCCGGCCCTGCGCCGGCTGCCGCTTCCCTCTCTAACGCACGACTCGCACGCCAGCTAGCGGCTACGTGCCGGGTTGCCCATCACGGTCGCGCCTGCCGCGACGTCTCGCGTTACCACACTACCCGCCCCGATCACGGCGCCATCGCCGACGGTCACACCCGGCAGGATGATCGCGCCGCCGCCAATCCACACGTGCTCGCCGATCAGCACCGGGCGACCAAATTCCAGCCCGCTGCGCCGCCCCTCGGCATCGCGTGGATGATCCGCGGCGTATATCTGCACGGCTGGCCCAATCTGAGTGCCAGCCCCAATGCGAACCTCGGCCACGTCGAGGATGACGCAGTTGAAGTTGAGGAACACCTCGTCGCCCAGATGAATGTTGTAGCCGTAGTCGCAGTGAAACGGCGGGCGGATCACGGCGCCCTGCCCCACGCTGCCGAACAGCTCGGCCAGCAGTCCCCGGCGAACCGCAGGCGTTTCCGCGAGCGCCGCGTTGTAGCGCACCATCCAGGCCTTCGCATGGGCCTGGTCGGCCTGCAGCTCGGGGTCACCCGGGCGGTACAGCTCGCCGGCCAGCATCTTTTGTTTCTCGGTCAAGGTCATCGCGGACTCCGGTGGGCGGATGGTTCAGGTTTTGACCCTAGCGGCGATATCGCTCGGGCCCGCTCATTCACCCTGAATCTTGCTCAACAGGCTACGCGCCAATTGCACGGCCTCGTTGCGGTGAGTGATGTTGAGCTTTTGATAAAGGCTGCGGATGTGCGTCTTGATGGTGGTCGGCGCCACGTTGAGGTGCTCGGCGATCTGCTCGTTGGACTGCCCCGCGTGGATCAGGCTCAGCACCTGCCACTCACGCCGCGTGAGGGGTGAATGGCGGATCAGTTCAGGCACGTCCGGGCGGTTGATGATGTCCTGGATCACGGCTTCGTCGAGTGTGATACGGATCGCCCGGCTGAAATCGCGCTGCTGCTGCGCCAGTTGGATCAGGCGGTCGGCCCGCTGCGCCTCGAGCTCGTCGAGCCTGCGTTCGTGCTGCAATGCCTTGAGCATGGCGATGAGCAGTTTGCCGACGCGCAGGAAACTGCCGATCGCCCCCGTGCTGCTGGCCAGGGTGAGCGCCAATTGCAGGTGATCGAGCGCCTGCTGACGCTCTTCGCGCAGCCAGTGCAGATGAGCCAGCAGAATGTGGTTGCGGTTGAGGTCCATCACCAGGCCATGCTGCTCGGCATCGACCTGCAGCTGACGCAGGATTGGCAGCGCCTTGTCCGGCTGTTTCAGCGACAGATAGGCCCGCGCATGGTTACGCGCGTTGTACTGGGCGAAATGGTTGCGGCCCCGCTCCAGCGCAGGTGCAGTGAGCAGCCACTGCTGAATGGCCGCTTTGTCCTGCGTCGAATCCCAGTAGCTGAGCATGGCGGCATGGGCGTTGGCGAGCCAGTCGACGTGGTAGCGGTCATCAGCGAGCATGCTCTGAAGCTTGCCAATGTAGTCGGCACAGGCGCTCTGCTGGCCGCGGGCGTGGGCGATGCCAGCGAGTAGCGCGTAGCACTGCAGGCGCCAGCGCTCGCCGACGTCCTCGAGAATCTGGATACCCTGCAGCGCGCACTGTTCGGCAGCGTCCAGATGATGCCATTCGAGCAGCACCTGCCCGCGCACGCGGTAGATGAATTCCATGATTGGCGTGGCCCGCAGCTCAGCCTGCTCGACATACTGGATCGCACGTTCCTGCAGCGAGTAAGCCTTCTGCAGATAGCCTTGCGCGATGGCGATCTCGGACAGCTGGCCGAGGTTCCAGACCACCAGGTGCGAGGCGCGTATCTCGCGCGCGCGCCGTTCAGCTTCCTCGTATTGCTTCTGCGCCTGCGGCAACAGGCCCTGGACGAAATGCGCCTCGGCCATCCCGGACAGTGCCGCGACCTTCGAGGTCCGCATGATCAACGGCTCGCGCGCCAGCGCCTCGCGGGCCAGGGCGATGGCTTGCTGCTCGTCGCCCCGGTTCATCGCCACTTGCGCACGCACGGCATTGAATTCGCCAACGATGCGCGCCCAATCCTCGTCTGAACAGCTGTGCTGGAGGGTTCGCTCGCTGGCCTCGAACCAACGCTCGACCTGATCGTACTGGTAGGAATTCTGAGAAACCCAGGCTTGCAGCAAGGTCAGCAGCGGCGAACCGGCGATGACCGCCTCGGGGAGTGTTTCCAGGCATTGCTGCAGCAACCCCAGGCGACCTTGACGGTAGAACTGCCGACCGTGCCGCTCGAGCACCTCGCCGACGCGGCTCGGGCAGCCCGCCAGCACCGCATGGCGTGCGGCCTCCTCCGGCAGGTTCTCGGCCATCAGCGCCTCGGCGGCGCGCTGATGCAGTTCGGACAACCGCTGCGGCTGACGCATGCGCAGCTCGCCCTGCAAAAACGTCGCGAACAATGGGTGGTAGGCATACCACTGGTGCAGGCCGTCCTGCGGCTGGACGAACAACCCGTCACGCTCCAGTTGCTCGAGCATCTCGCGGGCATTGCAACCCTGGGTCAGGCGATCGGCCAGCGGCGCGTTGAAGCGCTCCAGCAGGCAGGTCGCCTGAAGGAACTCCAACGTTTCGGGCGCCAACTCGGCGACGACCTGTTCTCGCATGTAGTCGCGCACATGGGGATGACCCAATTGCAGGTGTTCGAGAAACAGGTCCATACCGCGGCCGGTCTGCACTTCCTGCAAGGCCAGCTGCAGCGCACAGGGCCAGCCACCGATGCGCCGGTTGAGGCGTTCGACCTGCTCACGGTTGATCGGTACCGGCAGGCCGAGGTCGAGCAGCGCCTGCACTTCATCCGTCTCGAACGCCATCTGTTGAGCATCGACCACCAGCAACTGGTGCTTGACGCGCAAGTCTGCGAGACCCAGGCCCGGCTGGCCGCGGCTGCATACCAACAGCGTTAGCCAGCCGGGCATGTGGCGAAGAAAGAAACGCAACGCGCCAATCACCGATGCATCGTGCAGCGCCTCGAAATCATCCAGCACCAGCAGCAGCGGTTCGTGCTCGGTCGGCAACTCGGCCAGTAGGTGCGTCAGCAGCGTTTCGAAAGGCAGGCTGCCCTGCCCCGCGAGCAAAAGGCTGCGCGGGCAACCGTGCTCGAGTCGCGCGTCCAGCGCGTGCAGCAGATAACGGCCCAGCTGCTGCGGATCGTTATCCGCCGGGTGCAACTGCAACCAGGCGACGCGCCCGTCGAACGCCTGCGCCCACTGGCAGGCCAGGGTGGTCTTGCCGAAGCCACTGGGCGCCTGCAACACCGCCAGGCGTACCTCGCCCAGGAGCAAAAACCACTCGTCCAGCCGCGGGCGCGCCAGCAGACCGCGCGGCAGCGAAGGGGCTTTCAACCTGGCCGGTATCAACGGCAAGGGGGCGGGCCGTATGGCGTTCATGATCCTGTCTCCTCTTCCTTGATCGTTCGAGGCTCCTCAGCCCTTGACGCCGCCTGCGGTCAGCCCACCGACGATCCAACGCTGGCAGTAGAGAAACACCAGCGTGATCGGCAAGCCGGACAGCACCGCCGCCGCGGCAAAGTCGCCCCAGAGGTAGTTCTGGTCGTACAGGTATTGCTGCGCGCCGACCGACAGCGTGAGCTTGTCTACATCCATCAGCAGGACGGAGGCAATCGGGTACTCGGTGATGCTGGCGATGAACGCGAGGATGAACACTACGGCGAGAATCGGCACACTCATCGGCAGGAGGATATGCACGAAGGCCTGCCACGTGGTTGCGCCATCGACGATGGCGGCTTCCTCCAGCGACCGGTCGATGCTTTCGAAGTAACCCTTGATCGTCCAGATGTGCAGCGCCATGCCGCCCAGCGAGGCGACGATGACCGCGCCGTGGGTATTGATGCCCAGCCAGCCGACATGTTTGCCGAGCTGGTCGAACAGCGCATAGATCGCCACCAGTGTGAGCACCGGCGGAAACATCTGAAAGATCAGCATGCCTTTTAGGATCGGCGCCTTCCCGCCGAAGCGCAGCCGCGCGAAGGCATAGGCGCTGGTGGTTGAAAGCATCAGGATCAGCAGCGAGCTGATGAGCGCGATCTTGATCGAATTCCACAGCCAGGTGAGGACCGGGAACGGCGGATTGCTGACCGTCCCGTTTTCCTGCTCATAGGGAATGCCCAGCGCCAGCGACCAGTGCTCCAGCGTGGGGTTGTCCGGCAGCAAGCTGCCGGTGGCGAAATTGCCTTCGCGGAACGAGATCGAGACCACCATCAGCAACGGGAACAGGATCAGCGCAACGAACGTCAGCAGCCCGGCATGGGTCAGCCAGATGCGGTACTTGACGGATTTTGGTTGGACCATGGCCATGCAGGCGTCCTCACACGTTCACTTTCGAGAGTTTCAGGTTCAGCCAGGCCATGGCACCGACGACGATGAAAATCAGCGTGGCGATGGCGGCGGCCAGGGCGAAGTTCTGCCCCGAATCCTGGAACGCGATGCGGTAGGTGTAGCTTACCAACAGGTCGGTGGTGCCCGCTGGCGTGGTGGTGCCAAGGATGTCCGGGCCACCGCGGGTCAGCAGCGTGATCAGTACAAAGTTATTGAAGTTGAAGGCGAAGCTTGCGATCAGCAGCGGCGCCAGGGGTTTGATCAGCAACGGCAGCGTGATCTGCAGCAGGTTGTCCAGCGGCGTCGCGCCGTCCATGGCCGAGGCTTCGTAAAGATCACGCGGGATCGCCTGCAGCAAGCCCATGCACAGCAGCAGCATGTAGGGGTAACCCAGCCAGGTATTGACGATGAGCACCATGGTGCGTGCCAGCGTCGGGTCACTGAACCAGTCGGGCCGTACACCGAACAGGCTGTCGAGCATCAGGTTTATCTCGCCGAAGCTCTGGTTGAACAGCCCCTTGAACACCAGGATCGAGATAAACGCCGGCACGGCGTACGGCAGGATCAGCATCAGCCGGTAGAAGGCTTTGCCGCGCACCATCTCCCACTGCAGCAGACTGGCAAGCACCAGCCCGACGGCCAGCGTGAAAACCACCGTCAACCCGGCGAAGCAGACCGTCCAGACAAAGATCTGCAGAAACGGACCGCGGATCTTCGGATCGGTCAGTACCTTGGCGAAATTGCTCCAGCCAGCGTAGACGGTGTAACCCGGTGCGACCGGCTGGCCGTCCGCGTCGATGTAGAAGCCGATCTCGTCGTTCGCGGTCAGGCGTTCGCCGGTCTGGTTATTGATCAGCGAACCGTCGTCCTGCAGGCGGTACAGCGGTTCGACCGCAGCGACTTCGCGCAGGCCATACAGGCGCAGTAATTGGCCGTCATCAGCACGCATCACCCACTGTTCGAGTGCCTTGCGCTGGCGAATAACGTCGCGCAGTGGCAAGGCCTCGCCCAAATCGGCGACCTCCGTTTCCGGGCTCATCGGCAGCGGTTCGCCCTCCACCGGCTCGCCGGCCAGCGGTGCGGACACCCACAGCCCCCGCTCGCCGCGATCCACGCGCAGGCGCATCTCGCCGCCGTCGTTCTGGTGCAGGCTGAAGGCGTGGCGCTCGCCGGCTACGTAGGTCTGGCCGAGGTGATAACGCTGCGCCTGCTCGAAGCTCAGCAAGTTGGTGCCGCTGTAGTTAGTAAAGCCGATGCCCACGGTGTAGAGCAGCGGAAAGATCACGAAGATCAGCATCCCCGCCACGGAGGGAAAAATGTAGCGATGGGCATAGGCCCGGCGGCTGATGAAGACGAAACTGGCAATCCCCGCGACCACCAGCCCGAGCAGCGCGAATACCGTCTGGCCTTGCGCATAGAGCGCGACGATCAGGTACAGCGCAAAGGCGTTGCAGAGCAGCCACAGGCCCCAGCGCATCATGGCAGGCAAGCGTGGTAGGGAAAGCCTGGGCACGGCGCGGCCGGGCACCTCGGCGGAAACATTCACGACGGACATCGGAATCTGAGCCTCAGGGCGCGCAGCCGCGGACGCAGGCGTCGACGGCTGCGGTTCGTTGCGGGACGAGTTATTTGACGATGCGTTTGGCGGCGTCATCCAGGGCGGCATCCACGGTTTGACGACCGGAGGTGATGTTGGTCAGCGCCGCTTCCATGGCCGACCAGAACACACCCATCTGCGGAATATTCGGCATCGGGCGACCCTGCTCGGCGCTGTCGAACGTGGCCTTGATCAGCGGGTCATCCGCCAACTCAGCCATGTACGCCTCGTTGACGACCGCACCGAGCGGCACGTCCGCGTTAACCGTCTTCAGGCCCTCGGGTTGCAGCAGGTAGTTCTCCAGGAACTCGACGGCGAGCGCCTGGTTGGGGCTGGCGGCGTTCAGGGTCGCGGCCATCACGCCGGAGAAGGGTTTGCTGGCGCCCTCGCCTACGGCAGGAATCGGCGCGACACCGAAGTCGATGCCGCTCTTGCGAATGTTCGACCAGGCCCAGGGGCCGCTGATGAACATTGCCGACTCGCCTTTGTTGAAAGCCGCTTCGGCCGCGCTGTAGTCGGCGCCCTTGGGCATGACGCCTTCGTCTACCAGCCGCTTGAGCATCGCCGCACCCTGCTTGGCGCCAGCGTTGTTGACACCGGTCTGGCTGACGTCATAACCGGTTTCGGTGTCCTTGAACGCATAGCCGCCATTCGCGGCCAGCAGCGCCCAGGTGAAGTAGGTGTTGTTGTAGTCCCAGAGAATGGCGCGCTTGCCGTCCGCAGCGAGGTCCTTATGCATCGCCAGAACCTCCTCGAAGGTCTTCGGCGGCGTCGGCACAAGGGCTTTGTTGTAGATCAGCGCGGGCGCCTCGACCGCCATGGGATAGCCCCACAGCTTGCCGTCATAGCGGACGGCGTCCCAGGCGAAATCGGCAATGGCATCCTTCGCCTCGCTGCTGGGCGTTACCGGGGTGAGCAGGCCACTTTGCGCCCACTCACCGAGGCGGTCGTGAGCCCAGATGAAGATGTCGGGGCCGTTACCGGTAGCGGCGGCCTGCTGAAATTTGTCCGTGGCACCGTCGGGATGCGCCACCTCCACGGGAATGCCGGTTTCCTCGGTGAAGCGCTCGCCCACCTTGGCCAGCCCTTTGTAGCCCTTGTCGCCATTGATCCAGACGACGAGCTTGCCTTCCTCGATGGCCGCCTGAACAGACAGGGGCAGGCTCAGGGTTGCAGAGAGGCCGACGACGGCCGCTGCAAACAGCGTTTTGTTCATTGGGTATTCCCTCGTGGCTTCTTATTGTTGATCCACATCTGCTGCCGGCCGCCAGGGCGGTCCCGCAGTTCCGTCATAGTCGCCCCGTTCGCACCACGCGGCATCCTCCCCGCACAGCGGATGAGGGGCGTAGAAGCGGGGCGTAGTTCACCGCCGCGCGCCGCCCGTCTGCGCCTGCACTTGCCGGTCAAAACAGGCTTGAATGAGCCATGAACCCGCCAAGCCGGAGCCGGACATGCGCCACCTGACGCCCCTTAGTCCCTTAATCCTAGCCCTTTGTTTCGGTGGGCTCGCACCCATCACGTACGGAGCGCCGGAAGTCCCGATACGACTCGATGGTCAGCGGCTGCAACCGGCATGGCAAACATTGACGGACGGCCGTTTCGCGGCCGAACTGGAACTGCCCAAGGGGCACCTGCGCCTGGGGGACGACTCAGGCGATGCGCAGCCGCTCAAGCCCTACCAGCGGCATGACCTGGACGCCCGCAGCCGGTTTGATTTCGTCGTGACGCAGCCCGGGCACTATCGCCTCTTGGTGCAGACCGGTGACGACCCGCACCTGCGCCTGCTGCCGGTCCGAAAGGAGGCTAAAACGCCGGCGCAGCCGAGCTGCAAGCCATGGAACGGCGAGCCGATGACGGTAGAGGTCAACGGTGTATTCGCCGAGGGCCAACTGCTGCGTGACGCTTACGGCGGCGACAGCGCACCGGTACGCGACGGCCAGGTCAGGCTCGCGCCTGCCGCGGACAGTGATGGCTTGCTGCTGATCGAGGCGGTGGATGCGCCTATCAGCCACCCGCATGACTGGCGCAACGCGACTGTCTATTTCGTGCTCACCGACCGCTTCGCCAATGGCGAGCCGGGCAACGATCACAGCTACGGCCGCGCGCCCGATGGCGAGGAGGAGATCGGCACCTTCCACGGCGGTGACCTCAAGGGGCTGACCGGCAAGCTCGACTACCTTGCCGAACTGGGCATCGACGCACTCTGGATCAGTGCGCCATACGAACAGATCCACGGTTGGGTCGGCGGCGGCGACAGGGGCGACTTCCGCCATTACGCCTACCACGGCTATTACGTGCTGGATTACACCGAACTGGACGCCAACATGGGCGAGGAGGGCGACCTGCACGAGCTGATCCGCCAGGCGCACGCACGCGGCATCCGTGTGCTGTTCGACGTTGTGCTCAACCATGCCGGTTATTCCACCCTGGCCGACATGCAAACCTTCGGCTTTGGTGGCCTGCGAGACGGCATGGCGCAGTACCTGCCCGCACGTTGGAGCAACTGGCGACCCGAGCCACACGAGAACCTGCACGCGTACCACAACCTGGTCGACTACGAGCACCCGGCCTGGTCGCACTGGTGGGGCAAGGATTGGGTTCGCGCCGGCATCGCCAACTACCCGACACCACCCAGCGCCCTGGTCGATCCACTAAAGGGCTCGCTGGCCTTCCTTCCAGACTTTCGCACCGAACGCGACGAAACGGTTGGTCTGCCAGGCTTCCTCACGCACAAACAGCCGACGGGCGCCATCGAGCGAGACGGCTATCGGGTGCGCGACTACCTGGCCGAGTGGCTGACGCGCTGGGTGCGCGAATTCGGCGTCGATGGGTTTCGTGCCGATACGGTCAAGCATGTCGAACCTTCGAGCTGGGCCTACCTGCGTCAGCAGGCCGACCAGGCCCGCCGCGACTGGGCCGCCGCCAACCCGCACGACCCGATGGCGGGCCAGCCGTTCTGGATGGTCGGCGAAGTCTTCGGACACGGCCCGCAACCCAGCGACTATCAGGCCAACGGCTTCGACGCGCTGATCAACTTCGCCTTCCAGGACGAAATTGCCGACCTCGCCAGCGACTGCCTGCGCCTGGCCGAACCGGGGTATCGGCAATACGCCGGCCTCCTTGCAGACCACCCCGGCCACAACCTGATGAGCTACGCCTCGTCGCACGACACTCGCCTGTTCAGCGCCCGGCACGATGGCGACCTGCAGCGCCAGCGCGGCCTCGCCAATGCCCTACTGCTAAGCCCCGGCGCCGTGCAGCTGTTCTATGGTGACGAAAGCGCACGGCCGTTCGGCCCGACCGGCTCGGACCCGTTCCAGGGCACCCGTTCGGACATGAACTGGGCTGACCACGCGCGTCCCGAAATCAGCTCCCTGATCAGCCATTGGCAGCGTCTTGGTCAGTTCCGCGCGCGACACCCGGCAATCGGCGCCGGAAGCCACCGGCAACTGTCCGAAGCGCCCTACGCGTTTGCGCGTGAGCACGGCGAGGACAAGGTCATCGTGGTCCAGGGACGCTGATCCGCATGGTCATGACATCCGAACAGCAACGCCACGCCCACCAGCGGGCCTTCATTGCCAGCGGCGCCGAGCTACAGATCGGGACCCCGGCCGACTGCCCCTTGCCGCTTGAACAACTGCTCGCTATCCGCGGTGACGAACCCTGCGTGCAGGAGCGCCACGAGGCAGGGCTCACGGGGGTCGTCTACCGACTCAATGCCGATGGCCGGCAATGGGCACTCAAACGCGCTCGCAGCCGGTGCAGGGTCGAAAACGTGGATGGGCAGACCAGCTTCCTCAACGAGCTGCAGCGGCGTTCAGAACTGCGTGAAGTGCAGCGCGACCGCCCAGACACCGACCCCATTCAGGCGGTCGTGCAGACCCGATACGCCAGCTATCGCCAAGGTGTGTTGCTGTCGCCGTGGGTCGACGGAACGCCAATCGAATGCTGGGGCGAGCGTCAGCTCACGCAGCTGTTCGACACCTTGGTCGCCTTGCTGCTGGCGGGCCTGTTCGAATGGGACCTGTCCCCCGGCAATACCCTCGATGACGGACGGGTACGGCTGTTCGACCTTGGCTATATGTACCGCTTCGATCCACTGCGTGATTTCAACAGCAACGGAACCGCAACGCCCGAATTTCATGCCATCGAGCGTTTCGAAACCCGCCAGTTTTTTGCGCACCTCATGACATTGGAGCACCGGAGCGAAACCCTCGCCCTGGCCGATTTCGAGCAGGAAAAGCGCATCGCCGTCGCGGCCTACCGGGGACTGCGTGAAGCGCTCCGTCGTCGCGGTGCCAGCAGCGAGGTGCTGCACTGGCTCGATGCGATCATCCGTGAATGGCGCAGCGCCCTAGGAGCCGGTCTCGAAGCGCTGTACCTGAAGGAGGCCTGGCGTTCGCATTGGCTAGATTTGAAGGACGACCTTCACGGTCAGACCTGCACCCCATCGACCCTGGCGCGTATTGGCTGGCTGAAACACGTCATCGAGCATCGCTACCGCGATTTGCAGGCGGTGACATCACTCGCCCCGGCAGAACAGATAGGGGCCTATTTGCGAAAAGCGCACCACCTGGCCGCGGGTTGGCAGGTCGACAAAATTTGATCGAAGCGTTCGATTACCGCCCAGCTTCAAAATGTATGCATCTCACACTCCAAGCGTCTTTGGTAAGGTGTGTATTAACCAGATGGTACATTTTGAGCATAACAACAGATGCCCCAGACGATCCTCGTACTCAACGGCCCTAACCTGAACCTGTTGGGCACCCGCGAGCCGGCCACCTATGGCCACGAAACCCTGACCGATATCGCCGAGCTGTGCCGCCGTACCGGTGAAGCCAACGGCCTGGCCATCGACTTCTTCCAGACCACCCACGAAGGCGCGCTGATCGAGCGTATCCACGCCGCTCGCGGCCAGTACGCCGGCATTCTGATCAACCCGGCCGCCTGGACCCACACCTCCTTCGCCATTCGCGACGCGCTGGCCGCCGTCGAGCTGCCAGTGGTCGAGGTCCACCTGTCCAACGTGCACAAGCGCGAGCCCTTCCGTCATCACTCCTACGTTTCGCCCGTTGCCATCGGCGTGATCTGCGGGCTGGGCAGCCAGGGTTATCGCCTTGGCCTGGAATATTTCGCCAACCTGCTCGAGACCCGCCCATGACCCCCTCCCCAACCCGCTCCGTATTGGCCGGTCTGATCGGCGCTGGTATCCAGGCTTCGCGCACCCCGGCGCTGCACGAGCATGAAGGCGATGCGCAGGGCATCCGCTACCTGTACCGCCTGATCGACCTGGACAAACTCGGCCTGGATACTAGTGCCCTGCCGGATCTCCTCACCGCAGCCGAGCGCATGGGCTTCACCGGGCTGAATATCACCTTTCCGGCGAAGCAGGCGGTGATTCCGCTGCTCGACGAACTCTCGGACGAGGCCCGCGGCATTGGCGCCGTCAACACCGTCGTCCTCAAGGATGGCAAGCGCGTCGGCCACAATACCGACGCGCTTGGCTTCGGCGAGGGGCTGCGCCGCGGCCTGCCAGATGTCGCACGGGAGCATGTGGTGCAGATGGGCGCCGGTGGTGCCGGCGCCGCTGTCGCCCATGCGCTACTCGTCGAGGGTGTGCAGCGGTTGAGTCTCTTCGACGTGGAACCGGCGCGGGCGCAAGGACTGGTCGACAATCTCAACGCAACCTTTGGCCCGGGCCGCGCGGAAGTGGGGCTTGACCTGGCGGGGGCCATGGCCGACGCCGACGGGCTCGTCAATACCACGCCCGTCGGCATGGCCAAGCTGCCGGGCACACCGCTGCCAGTCGAACTGCTGAACGCCCGGCATTGGGTCGCGGAGATCATCTACTTCCCGCTGGAAACCGAACTGCTGCGCCACGCCCGTTCGCTGGGCTGCCGCACGCTGGACGGCGGCACCATGGCGATCTTTCAGGCAGTCAAGGCGTTCGAGCTGTTCACCGGCGTCGAGGCGAATGCCGAACGCATGCAGGCCGACTTCTTGGCGATGTGATCAGGCCTGCAGGTATCGCAACACCGCGTCGCTGATCATCTCGCGGTGTCGCGCCCGCACGGGTGCATCGTGCAGCTTGATCTGAAAAATGTGGCCGAAGGTATGCCGGTTGGAGTTGCGGTAGAAACAGAAGGAGTTGATCAGCAGGTGCACGTCGAGCGCCTGCAGGCCCGGCCGGAAGACCCCCTCCGCCTCGCCACGCTGAAGGATCTGATCGAGCAGTTCCAGCGCCGTATTGCTCATCGAGCGGATGGCCTCGGACCGTTTCACGTACTCGCCGTGGTGAATGTTCTCGACGCAAACGATGCGGATGAAACCCGGGTTGCGCTCGTGATCATCGAAGGTGAATTCGACAAGACGGCGCATCGCCTCGCGGGGCTCGAACTCGGCGAGCTGAAGCGTGCGCTCGTTGTTGCGTATGTCACCGTAGAGCCGTTCGAGCACCCGCAGGTAGAGCTGCTCCTTGTTGCCGAAGTAGTAATAGATCATCCGCTTGGAGGTACGGGTGCGTTCGGCAATGGCGTCCACCCGGGCACCGGAAAGCCCCTGCTGGACGAACTCGGCAATGGCGGCCTCGAGGATGTCGCGACGGGTCTTCTCGGGATTGTTCTTGCGCCCGATACGGGGCGCCTTCTCGGCGTCGTTGCCGGTTTCCGGGGCGTTGGCAGCTTGCTTCATTGTTATATCTGTCAGGCCAGGGCTCGCGGAGGATTATGCACCGCGCCGCGTCGTTGATGTACCGGCATGGGCTAAACCCGCGGCGCCGCCGACGGGCCGCTGCGCGCCTTGGCCATGGCGGCCAGACGTACCGCCACGTTGGCCGCGCCATAGCCGGCGTAGCCGTTCTTGCGCTGCAGGATCTCGAAGAAAAACCGGTCTTCGAAGGGTTCGGTGTAGACGTGAAAAAGCTCGCCACCCTGTGCATCGCGGTCGTAGAGCACGTTGTAGTAGGCCAGCTCGCTCAGGAACTCATCGTCGAAATCGAAGCGCGCCGCGAGATCGTCGTAGTAGTTCAGAGGGATATCCAGCAGCGGCACACCCGCGTCTTTCGCGCGGTTCACCTCGGTGAAAATGTCCTGACAATCGAAGGCGATGTGGTGCACGCCCGAGCCGCGGTAGCTTGATACAGCATGCGAAATCGCCGTGTTGCGGTTCTCCGAGATGTTCAGCGGCAGGCGAATGCTGCTGCAGCGGCTGCGGATGGCGCGACTCTTGACCAGCCCGTAGGGGTCGGGCAGCACCACTTCGTCGTCGGCCTGGAAATCCAGCGAGGTCTTGTAGAACAGCACCCATGAATCCAGCCCATCGGCCGGCAGCGCCATCGCCATGTGGTCGATGCGCTGCATCCGGCCGGTAGGGGTCGCGGCCTCATCGAGGATGAAATCTTTGTCGTAGATGGTCGCGCCCGGCTCGCGATGCTCGACCAGGTAAATCAGGCTGCCGTCCGGCGCCCGCACTGCGGGAATTTCCGTCTCGTTCGGGCCAACCAGTCCGCGGTAGGGCTGCGCCTTGAAGGCGACAGCACGGTCCAACGCGGCGGCAGCGTCACGCACGCGAAGCGCCGTGGCGCAAAGGGACGGTCCATGGGCTTCGAAGAAGTTGTGCCCGAACGAATAGGGCTCGGCGTTGAGCACGATGTTGATATCGCCCTGGCGCATCAGGCTGACCGCCTTCGAGCGGTGTTTTCCGGCGCGGGCGAAGCCCAGGCGTTCCAGCCAGCCGGTCAGTTTGGCCGCGCAGGGTTCGTCGACGGCGAACTCGAGGAATTCGACCCCTTCGTAACGGCTGGCTTGCGCAGGCTCGAACAGCGTATCGAGCCGTGCGGTATCGGCGGGCCCCTTTTCCAGCACCTGGCGAGTCTTCTCTTCGAGGTAGAGCAGCGAACGCAAGCCATCGGCAGCGTTGCTGCGCGGCGGCGCGGCGCGGAACCCGTCGTTGAAGATCTCCAGAGACAGGGGCCCGGTGTAGCCAGTGCGCATGATGGGCGCGAGGAAGTTCGGCAGGTCGAACTCGCCCTGCCCTGGGAAGCAGCGGAAGTGGCGGCTCCATTCCAACACGTCCATCGCCAGGACCGGCGCGTCGGCCATCTGCACGAAGAAGATCTTTTCCGCCGGGATGTCGGCGATGGCGCTGGGATCGCCCTTGAGCGACAGGGTGTGGAAGCTGTCGAGAATGGCACCGAGCGCGCGATGATCGACCTGGCGTACCAGGTTCCAAACCTGCTGGTAAGTGTTGACGTGACGGCCCCAAGCCAACGCCTCGTAGCCGATCCGCAATTGCCGTGCACCGGCCCGCTCGGCGAGCAGCGCCAGGTCGTCGGCCAGGATGCGCTCATCGCCCAACGCGTCGGGCTGGACGTTACTGCACACCAGCACCAGATCCGTGCCCAGCTCTTGCATCAGGTCGAACTTGCGCTCGGCGCGGTCGACGTTGCGTTGCAGGCGCTCGCGCGGGCAGCCTTCAAAATCCCGGAACGGCTGGAACAGGGTGATTTCGATGCCCAGGTCCTGACACAGGCGGCGGATGTCCCGCGGGCTGCCCGAGTAATAGAGCAGGTCGTTCTCGAAGATCTCGACGCCGTCGAAACCGGCCGCGGCGATGGCTTCGAGCTTTTCGGGGAGTGTGCCACTCAACGAGACGGTAGCGATCGAACGGTGCATGCGCTTGGCTCCTGGTCGATGGCGAGGCAGGCGCCGTCTAGCGGTCGCCTCGTCCATAGGGCGCCGGGCCGTGCCCGACTGTGCCTCCGATCTTCGCGCGCACACGCTGCCCAGGCAAACCAAATGTACTAACCGGTGAGTTTTATCGTTCGATAATCGAACGCTGTTTTTGTAATTCGCGGGAACGCGGTGTGCGCGCATTTCGGTGTAGTTCTCGGGCAGCGCATACATTGGTTGGCGTAAAAGCGTCGCTCACCGAGCGCTACGCGCCGCGGCCCGCAAACCCCGGAGTAGCTGCGCCTTGTCCAATATGTTCGAACCGGTTAGTTTTCGTTCGGTAATCGGCCAAACCAAATTGCGCCACGCTCACGCTGCTCGCACTATGCGTCCAAACACGACGGCGGCCACGACCGCTTGCTACCAATAATAAGAGTGCCTTGCCCATGAACAGCCCCGCATCGTTCGGCCAGCTCACGAGCCAGCCGCATCACCAAGCCCCGGCTCCAGGCTCGGCACGCAGCTCCGTCAGTCCGGCCGCAGCGCCGACCCGCTACGCTTGCAGCTCCCCTACTGCCCAAAGCCCGGGCGAATCGACGACGGAGCACGCTATGAAAGCACCTAAAACCCGCCTGGTCGGCGAACTCGCCTTCGGCCTGCTGTTGCTGGCGCTGAGCCTCGTCATTGCCTATCTGGCCTACGGCATATCCGGTTTCTCATCGCTCAATTCCGCAGGGGCCTTCCCGCTGGGCATCAGCTTCGTCATGGTCGCCTCGGCGCTCTGGTGCCTGGGCGAGTCGCTGCTCAGCAAGCCGGCCACCGTCAAAGGCATGGCCGCGCTGAAGCAGTTCTGCCGCGAGCATCTGCCGGTCCGGGTGGTGGTGTTTCTAGGGATGGCGGTCGCCTACCTGATGCTGATGGACTGGGTCAGCTTCTACGTCGCAACCTTCGTCTTCACCACCGCCTGCATCGTCTATCTGCGCAGAGGCGGCGTGTTGCTGGCGCTGGGCGTCAGCACGCTTGCCCTAGCCGTCATTTACCTGCTGTTCACACTCGTGTTCAGCGTCTACCTGCCCTGAGGCCGATGTCATGAGCGAAGCCCTCACCTACTTCACCATGGCCTGGTTCGATCCCGGCCTGCTGATGCTCACCGCGCTCGGCACCTTCGCCGGTATCTACATCGGCGCAATTCCCGGCCTTTCGGTGACGATGGCGGTGTCGATCCTGGTCTCCTTCACCTTCGGCTGGGAGGTCAACCAGGCGCTGTCGCTGATCGTCGGCATCTTCATCGGCGGTGTGTATGGCGGCTCGCGCAGCGCCATCCTGCTGAACATTCCGGGCGCACCTTCTTCAGTCGCGACGGCCTTCGATGGCTACCCACTGGCAAAGCGTGGCGAGGCCGGCCAGGCCATTGGTTTGAGCACCGTGATGTCAGTGATTGGCGGGCTTGTCGGCACGCTGCTGCTGGCCACCGCCGCTCCGCTGATCGGCGAACTTGCCCTCAAGTTCGCGCCGCGAGATTACTTCCTGATTGCCGGCATCGGCTTGCTGCTGGTCGGCAGCCTCGCCAAAGGCTCGCTGGCCAAGGGCATTTTCGCCGCGGCCTTGGGTGCCATCATCGGCATGGTCGGCATGGACCCGGTCACCGCGGAAGGTCGTTTTACCCTGGGCCGTATCGAGCTGATGGGCGGCATCCATTACGTTGTGGTGATGATTGGCCTGTTCGGCGTCGCCGAAGCCTTCTCCATGATGCACAACCTGGACACGGCGCCCGTGCGGCAGAAGGTCGACAAGATCGTCCCTTCGCTGGCGATGGTGCTGAAGTTTCTGCCACTGTCGATCCGGACCTCGATCATCGGCGTGGTGGTTGGTGTGCTGCCCGGCGTTGGCGGTGACATCGCCGCCCTGATGGCCTATGACCACGCCAAACGCAGCGTCAAGAAGCCCACCCGCCCCTTCGGCGAAGGTGCCTACGAGGGCCTGGTGGCGCCGGAAACCGCCAACAGCGCGGCCGTCGGCGGTGCTTATGTGCCGATGCTGACCCTCGGCATGCCCGGCGACGCCGTCACCGCGGTGATCATCGGCGCGCTGGTGATCCATGGCCTTAACCCCGGCCCCATGCTGATGGTCGAGAACCCGCATATCTTCTGGTTCACCGTGGGCAACCTGGCGCTGGCCAACATCTTCCTGCTGATCTTCGGCCTGGCCGGCATCAAGCTGTTTGCCAAGATGGTGGAGATTCCAAAGCCCGTGTTGGTCCCGTTGATTCTGGTGCTGTGCACGGTCGGCACCTACTCGATCAACAGCAGCATGACCGAGGTGTACTGGATGCTCGGCTTCGGCCTGCTCGGCTACTTCCTCAAGACCTTTGGCTTCCAGATGGGTCCGGTAATCCTCGGCGTGATCCTCGGCCCGCTCATGGACACCTCGTATCGCCAGGCAATGTCCTCGGTCGGTGACAACCCCGTCGCGTTCCTCAGCGAGCTGGTGACCAACCCACTGTCGCTGATCCTAACCGCCGGCCTGGTGCTGATCCTGCTCGGCAATACACCCCTGATGGGCCTGCTCAAGCGCCGCAAGGCTGCTGCGCCGGTCTGAAACCACCCTGCTAGAACAACAACAATGGAGTCACTGCAATGCTTAGGAAACTGATCGCAACTGCAACACTGACCGCAGCCGCCGCTGCGCTCTCCCTGCCCACGTTCGCGGCTTATCCGGAGCGCAACATCCAGGGCGTGGTGCCCTGGGGTGCGGGCGGCGCCACCGACATCGTCATGCGCAGCCTGACGCCGTACGTTGAAAAAGAACTGGGCGGCAAGTTCATCATCAACAACCGCACCGGCGGGACCGGGGTGATCGGCAGCAATTCTGTACTGCAGGCGCGCCCGGATGGCTACACCGTGCTGATGGCC
Source organism: Stutzerimonas chloritidismutans (assembly GCF_051486945.1). Taxonomy (GTDB): domain Bacteria; phylum Pseudomonadota; class Gammaproteobacteria; order Pseudomonadales; family Pseudomonadaceae; genus Stutzerimonas; species Stutzerimonas chloritidismutans_B. The sequence goes on from NZ_JAHVDX010000002.1 coordinate 192,274, forward strand.
GCCGAGAATGCCCAGCTGTACCCCTTGCTCGGCCTGGCGGAATTCGACTACGACGCCTTCGAGACAATCAACATCATCGGCCAGAACATCGCTGTCATCGCAGCGCCGGCCGACAGCCCCTACAACTCCATGGCCGACGTGCTCGCCGCTGCCAAAGCCGACCCGAACACCCTGCGCATGGGCGTGACCGGCGCTGGCGGCCTGCCGGGGTCCGTCCACGCGATGATCGAGGCGGTCGGCGATCTGCCGGTTCGCGAAGTGACCTTCGCCGGCGACGGCCCGGGTATCACGGCGATGTTGGGCGGGCACATCGACTTCATGCCGCTCAGCCTGATCGCGGCGCGCGAGATGATCACCTCCGGCAAGATCAAGGGTCTGGCCGTGGTCGCTACCGAGCCACTGCCGCAACTGCCTGGCGTCGAGCCGATCACCAAGGCGCTGCCAAAGATGGAGAGCTACCTGCCCTGGGGCCCGTTCTGGGGGATCTGGGTCCGCAAGGAGACGCCTGACGACGTCAAGCAGAAGCTCAGCGATGCCTTTGCCAAGGCCGTCGGGAGCGAGGAGTTTCAGAGCTTCCTGAAGAACCTGGGCGCACAGCCGCTGAACCTCAAGGGCGACGAGGCCAAGCAGTTCCTCGATCGCTGGCAGTCGGTCACCACTTGGTCGCTGTATGAAGCCGGCGCCAGCAAGGTCTCCCCGGAAACGCTCGATATTCCCAAACCCTGACCGCACCGCTTCACCCAAAGAGCCCGGCGCCTCACGCCGGGCTTTTTCGTTCCGCCCCGATTTAGCGCTCGTTCATCGCCCCTCGTCCGCTGCTACGCCCCGCCGCTCCGCCTGGAAAAAAACCCGCCGGGAGGATGTCGCCATCCTTGCCGATCCGCAGGCTTTCGCTCACGCCATTCGCCTACCAACGGCGAGCTGGCGACACGCTGGCAGTACCTGACAACAACAAAAAAGGACTATCGCGATGAACCCGCAAGCCTCCATGCGCCTATTTCGACCCACCCTGCTCTGCGCCGCCTTGCTGGCGGCCATGCCCTCACATGCCGTGGATTTCCATGGCTACCTGCGCTCGGGCGTCGGTACCACGGCCGGTGGCGGCGACCAGGCCTGTTTCCAGGTGCCGGGCGCGCCGGCCAAGTATCGGCTCGGTAATGAATGCGAGACCTACGCCGAGATCGGTCTGGGCCAGGAGCTGTACAACGAGGGCGGAAAGCGCTTTTACGTTGACAGCATGATTGCCTACCGCTCTGACCAGGGTAACGACTGGGAAGCCAGCGGCACCGACACAGACGCCGGCGCCAACAATCCCTTCGACGAAGCGGGCACCACCTCGATCCGCCAATTCCATGTGCTTGGTGAGAACGTCATCGACGCCCTGCCCGGCGCGACGCTCTGGGCCGGCAAGCGCTACTACCGGCGCAACGACGTACACATCAACGACTACTACTACTGGGACGTATCCGGCCCCGGCGCTGGCATCGAGGACATTGACCTCGGCTTCGGCAAGGCGCACATCGCCTGGATGCGCAACACCGATGGCGACTGGACCTACCAGGGCAGCGGCACCGGAACCAATATCGCCAACGACACCGTGGATCTGCGCCTGTCCGACGTGGCCTTCAACCCGGGCGGCAAGCTGGAGTTCGGCTATGACTACGGCAAGGCCAACCTCACCGACGAGCAAGAGCGCGACCCGGGCTACACCGATCAGAAGGGCCACCTGGTCACCGTGCAGCACGAGCAGAGTGGTTGGTTCGGCGGCTATAACAAGCTGGCGGTGCAATACGGCACCGACGGCATCATCGGCAGCAGCGGGCGCAACAGCACCGGCAACAGTGACGGCACCATGTTGCGGGTGGTCAATAGCGGCGTGGTCGCGGTCACCGATGACATCGAGATGATGTACGCGCAGATCTACGAGGACCGCGACCTGGACAACGACGCCGGGCAGACATGGCTCTCCTTTGGTGTGCGTCCCGTCTACAAGTGGAGCGACGTAATGAGCACGGCCTTGGAGTTCGGCTACGACCGTATCGACCCGCAGGCTGACGGCGAACGCACGCGTGACCTGAAGAAGATCACCCTGGCTCAACAGTGGTCGGCCGGGCGCAGCTTCTGGGCACGGCCGCAGATTCGTGCCTTCGCCACCTACGCCATGTGGGACGGCGACCGCTACAACGCCGCCAGTGAGTCCATCGATGCCGGTGACGACGACGGCCTGACCTTCGGCGTGCAGGTCGAGGCCTGGTGGCAGTGACCGATGGCGCCCACTCCCGGGCGTCTGATTGAGTGCTCCTTCCGCCGCTCCAGCGGACTTGGCCTCGGTCGGCAGGGCTGCAGCGCAGCGCGTCGCAGCTCCCGGCAGAGGCCCTTTTTGATTGAGGTGTCCCATGCACGCTTACCGAATCGCCGCCTGGCTGATCGGCCTCGGCCTACTGGCCGGTTGCGCCAGCGATCCCCTGCGCCGGGTCGATGCGCTGACCCAAAGCTCCGCCCCACTCGACATGCCCATCGACCACGCCCATGCCGCGCTCGATGCCGCACCGGTGTGCTGCACCAGCCTGCGCGAGTTGCCGTACCAGCCCGTGGCGTTGGATTTCGCTGGCGACGTCCCCATCGATACCGGCGCGCCCGCCTTTGCTTTCGACACGGGCAAGAGCTTCCTGCGGGCGTTCCAGCTGCCAGCGGGCGACCGATCGTTCGAGCTGCGCCTGTACAGCCAGGCCGGCGCAACCGTGCTCGCGCCACGGGCGATGCTGCTCGACAGCCGCTTTCGCATCACCCGCTTGCTCGATGCTGACGACTTTACTTACGCGCCAGCCAGCGGTTTCAAGGGCGACAGCCTGGACACACGCCTGCGCATTGATCGCCGCTACCCGGACAACCCGGCCAGCGAACGTTACCTTGTGCTCTATACCGACAACGAGCAGATGCGCGGCCAGACGTCGATGCAGCACCCGGCCAAGGCCTACGCCCGTGCGCTGGGCAACCAGCCGCCGAACATCGCCGACCCGGTAGCTCAGCATGCGCCGGTCGGGATGGTGCGCATGGTGTTGGTCGCCGACCGCGACGCCGCCAAGGCGGCCGGCCATTACGTGCCGCCATACAGCACGGGTCGCGAGATGGGGGTGGAAGTGGCCAGCGAACCACGGCCGGACGTGTTGCCCGAAACGCGCGCGTACTATCGCCAGGGCATCGACGCCGCGCTGGCCAGCCGTGATATCGAGCGCGCCCTGCGTCTGGCCGACGAAGCCGTGCGAACTGGCGACCCGAGTGCCCGGGCCTATCTGCTCGAACGCATCGAGATCAAATGAGCGCCGCTAGCGCCCGTCCCCACGAAGCCTGCCGACTTCGCCCTGAAGCCGCTGACGGCTGGCCTCGGCGGCGGGGATGGGCGAGCTGGCGATGAGTTCGACGCGGGACCAGATGCGGCGAAAAAAGCCCTTGTGCGGGGCACGGCTGAAGAAACTGCCCCACAGGCCGCGCAGCGCCATCGGCACCACCGGCACTGGATCGCGTTTCAGGATGCGTTCGACGCCAGCCTTGAATTCGTTGATTTCGCCGTCGGCGGTCAGCTTGCCCTCGGGAAAGATGCACACCACCTCGCCGTTCTGCAGGTAATGGCTGATGCGCTCGAATGCGCGCTCGAAGGTCGCCTCGTCCTCGTGGCGCGCGGCGATCGGTACAGCGCCGGCCGTACGGAAGATGAAGTTCAGCACCGGCAGGTTGAAGATCTTGTAGTACATGACGAAACGCACTGGCCGCCGCACCGCGCCCGCGATCAGCAGTGCATCGACGAAGGACACATGGTTGCAGACCAGCACGGCGGGACCTTCCTCGGGAATCGCATCGAGCCCCTGCTGGCGCACCCGATACATCGAATGCCCGAGCAGCCAGACCAGAAAGCGCATGCTGAACTCGGGCACGATGCTGAAGATGTAGGCGCTGACCGCCACGTTCATCAGCGAGGCCACGAGGAACAGCTGCGGTATCGACAGCCCGGCCACGCTCAGCAGCAAGATGGCGATCAGCGCCGAGCCCACCATGAACAAGGCGTTGAGAATGTTGTTCGCCGCCACCACCCGCGCGCGCTCGTGCTCGGCGGTGCGCGACTGGATCAGCGCGTACAGCGGCACGATGTAAAGCCCGCCGAACATGCCGAGGCCCAACACCGACAGCAGTATCCACCAGGCCTGGCCGATGGCGAGCAGGCCGAGCCAGTCATACGGCGCGTCGGGGACGGGAAAGCCCCCCGAATGCCACCACAGCAACAGGCCGAACAGGGTCAGTCCAAAGGAGCCGAACGGCACCAGGCCGATCTCGACCTTATGCCCCGAGAGCCGTTCGCAGAGCAGCGAGCCGAGGGCGATGCCCACCGAGAACACCGTCAGGATCAGTGTCACCACCGTCTCGTCGCCGTGAAGCAGCACTTTCGAATAGGCCGGAATCTGCGTCAGGTAGGTCGCACCGAGAAACCAGAACCAGGAATTGCCGACCAGCGAGCGCGACACCGAAAGGCGTTGGCCCAACCCCAAGCGCATGATGGCGCCCGTCTGGCGAAACAGGTTCCAGTCCAGCCGCAGCGTTGGCAGCGACGCCCCGGTAGCCGGCACGCCGCGGCTGGCCAGATAGCCCAGCACCGCCACCAGCACCACGCCGGTCGCGACGAGCTCGGCATAGGCCTCGCTGGCCATCATCACGCCAGCGGTGATGGTGCCGGCGAGGATGGCAAGGAAGGTGCCCATTTCCACCAGCGCATTGCCGCCGACCAACTCGTGGTCTTCGAGCAGCTTGGGCAGGACCGAGTACTTCACCGGCCCAAACAGCGCCGATTGCGTACCCATGCAAAACAGCACCGCAAGCAGCAGCGGCAGGTTCCCTAATAGCATCCCTGCCCCACCGGCCAGCATGATGACGATCTCACCCGCCTTGATCGCCCGGATCAGACGCTCCTTGGCGAACTTCTCACCGAGCTGCCCACCCAGCGCCGAGAACAGGAAGAACGGCAGGATGAACAACAAGGCGCAGAGGTTGATCAGCAGGCTGGAATCGGCACTCGAACCGATGCGGTAGAGAATCGCCAGGATCAACGCCTGTTTGAACAGGTTGTCGTTGAACGCACCCGACAGCTGGGTAAGAAAGAACGGTAGAAACCGCCGCTTGCCGAACAAGGTGAACTGCGAGTGGGGAGTGTTCATCGATCCGGTTCCATGGAAAAGAAGGTGTGGTTGCGTCGCGCGAGGCTATCGGTGGCGCGTTACAGCGGCAGCTGCCCAAACGCCCAGCGCAGCAGGAAAAAGCCCAACAAGCCGCCGGCGATGGTGGCGAGCAGGTTGCGAGTCAGCGCGGCGATGGCGATCGACAGCACCCCGGCCAGCAGGTAGGCGTTTCGCCAGTCCAATGCCCACTCACCCTCGGGCATCAGCATGCCGGGCACGACGATGGCAGTCAGCACGGCCACCGGTACGTAATGCAAGCCTTGCTCGATCAGCCGCGGGAAGCGCAGGTTCGGCCAGGCGAAAAAGCTGTAGCGGGTGGCGAAGGTGATCGCCAGCATGCCAAGGATCAGCAACCAGGTCTGCATCAGCACGCCTCCCCGACTACACGCTGCTCTTCGCGGCGCTCCAGCCAGACGCCGACGACGATGCCCGCCAGCGCCGCGGCGACAAGTCCGAGCTTGTAGGGCAGCGACCATGTCATCAGCGCGACGGCTGCGGCAACCAGTGCCGAGACCACCTGCGGACGGGTCCGCATCATCGGCACGGCGATGCCGATAAAGGTCGCGATCATGGCGAAGTCCAGGCCCCAGCTCGCCACGTTCGGCACCGCCTGGCCAAAGGCGATGCCCGCCAGCGTTGCCAGTTGCCAGCTCAGGTACATGGTCAGCGCGGCACCGAAGAAGAACCAGTGTTTGTCGGGAGAACTGTCGTCTCGCGCATAGCGATGCTGGATCACGGCGAAGGCCTCGTCGGTGAGCCAGAAGGCCAGCGGCACCCGCCAGCGGCTCGGCAGATGGCGCACAAAGGGTTGCATCGAGGCGCTGTAGAGCGCGTGGCGAAGGTTGACGATAAAGGTAGTCAGCAGTACCACTGCGGCACCGACCCCACCGCTGATCAGCGTGACGGCAATGAATTGCGCCGACCCGGCGAACACCAGCGCGGACATGCCCATCGCCTGCCAGCCGGACAATCCGGCGCCGACCGCCAGGGTGCCGAAGATAATGCCGAAGGGCACCGCACCGACGATCAGCGGCAAGATATCGCGGCAACCGTGCATGAACTCCTGCGAGCGGGACATCGAGGCTCCTTGGGCTTTGCTGCGCAGCGAAACCGTCGCGCGCGGATGGCGCCGGCGCAAGCGGAATGCGTGGAAAAAGAGCGTCAGACATTACCTCAATCCGGGGTGTACGGGCGATGCCCGGACGTGCGCCCGATCGCGGATCGCATCAGGCGATGGTGCCGGCCTCCAGCGCAGCCTTGATGGCCGGCCAGTCGCGGTCCGTGATGCTGTAGAGCACGGTATCGTCCAAGCGCCCATCAGCGAGCCGGCGGTGGTTGCGCAACAGCCCTTCTCGCTGCGCACCGAGCTTTTCGATCGCGCATTGCGAGCGCAGGTTGCTGCTGGCGGTCTTGAGCTGCAGACGCACCAGCTGCCAATCCTCGAAGGCGTGCTTGAGCAGAAGAAACTTGATCGAGGCGTTGAGGCCGCTGCCGTGCTCGGCCTTGTCCAGCCAGGTCCACCCCAGTTCGGCAGACGGTAGCTCAGGGTGGAAGTCGGCAAAGCGCGTAGTGCCGACGATGCGATCGGCAACCCTTAGCGTGAACACTACGGCGCGATCCTCACGCTGCTCGGCCAGCGCGGTGCGATACCAATCCGGCCGCAACGGGCCGTTCAGGTAGATGAGTTCGTCGCGATTCCGGTCGGCCAGTTCGACCAGGCTCGGAATGTCGGCCTCCATGAGCGGGTCCAGACGCAAGGCTCCTCGCTGCAGGGCGACCGGGCGCGGCGTGAACATCGTTTCTCTCCAGGCAACAAGGTGGGTATGGCTGTTGTGATCGCCGGTGTCGGCCGAAAGTGCCCACCGCGGCGTGCCGTCGATCCGCCGCCGGGCGGCCCGAGCTGACCAGCGAGCGCAGCCAGCGCTGCCCATGGCGAGTCGGAGCGGTCTACGGCGGCACTTTCGCCCAGCAGGGCCGCGACGACCAGCCTCATGCGACGATGGTCGCAGCCCCGACACGGCGGGCCGTTTTGCTGCGAAACTCCGCGCAGTCATCTACTAATTACGGCAGCGCCCAGTGCCGGACCCTTCGTAGCCGCGCCACGCCCAACTCTCACGACCGTGCCCTGGCACCGGCTGCCTGCGTCAGCCATGCAGGCCGGCTCGATGGGCGGCTCGCGTTCGAAGGCCCGGCTCTGTCGCTCCTTTGTTTCTGTCGTTGGAGTTCGCATGTCGTTGTCCGGCGGGCTGATCGCATTCGTCGCCCTCACTTACATGGCCGTCCTGTTCGCCATCGCCTTCTATGGCGATCGCCAGCGCAGCGAATTGTCGCCGCGCATGCGCGCATGGGTCTACAGCCTGTCGCTGGCGGTCTACTGCACCAGCTGGACTTTCTTTGGCGCGGTAGGTCAGGCCGCGGAGCAGCTATGGTCGTTTTTGCCCATCTACCTCGGGCCTATCCTGCTGATGCTGCTGGCGCCGCAGGTCATCCAAAAGATGATCATGATCAGCAAGCAGGAGAACATCACCTCCATCGCCGACTTCATCGCCGCCCGTTATGGCAAATCACAGTTGCTTGCGGTGGTGGTGACACTGATCTGCCTGGTCGGCGTGCTGCCCTACATCGCCCTGCAGCTCAAGGGCATCGTGCTGGGCGTCAACCTGCTGATCGGCAATCACAGCGAAGCCGCCGCCGGGTCCGGGGCACAGGACACGGCGCTGATCGTCTCCATGGTGCTGGCGCTGTTCACCGTGCTGTTCGGCACTCGCAACCTGGACGTGACCGAGCATCACCGCGGCATGGTGCTGGCCATTGCCTTCGAGTCCCTGGTCAAGCTGTTCGCCTTTCTCGCGGTCGGTGCCTTCGTCACGTTCGGCCTTTATGACGGCTTCGGCGACCTGTTCAATCGCGCCCACGATTCCTCGGAGCTGGCCTCGTTCTGGGAGGAGACGGTCAATTGGCCGGCCATGTTGGTACAGACGACCGTTGCGCTGATGGCGATCGTCTGCCTGCCGAGACAGTTCCACGTCACCGTGGTGGAGAACATCGAGCCGCGCGACTTCCGCCTGGCGCGCTGGGTCTTTCCGCTCTATCTGGTGCTGGCCGCCGTGTTCGTCATCCCGATCGCACTGGCCGGTCAGATGCTGCTGCCCAGCGGCATCAGCCCTGACTCGTTCGTGATCAGCCTGCCACTCGCCGAGTCGCACCCGGCGCTGGCGATGCTCGCGTTCATCGGCGGCGCCTCGGCGGCGACCGGCATGGTCATCGTCGCTAGCGTCGCACTCTCGACCATGGTGTCGAACGACATGCTGTTGCCCTGGCTGCTGCGCCGCAAGGAAGCCGAGCAGCCATTCGAGGTGTTTCGCCACTGGATGCTGTCGGTACGCCGGATCAGCATTGTCGCGATCCTGCTGCTGGCGTACGTCAGCTATCGCCTGCTCGGCTCCAGTGCGAGCCTGGCGACCATCGGCCAGATCGCATTTGCCGCCCTTACTCAGCTGGCCCCGGCGATGGTCGGCGCGCTGTACTGGAAGCAGGCCAATCGCCGAGGCGTATTTGCTGGCCTGACCGCCGGCGCGCTGATCTGGATGTACACCTTGATACTTCCGCTGCTCGGCTGGCCGCTGGAGATGTTTCCAGGGCTGCAGTGGATGTACACCGCCGACCTGCCCTTCAACACCAGCGCCCTAACGCTCGGCGTCACCCTCTCGTTGGTGGGCAACGCGACGCTGTTCTTCTGGGTTTCGATCCTGTCGCAGACGCGCGTCGCGGAGCACTGGCAGGCCAGCCGCTTCATTGGCCAGGAAATCCATTCAACCGCAGGTAACCGTCGCCTGCTTGCGGTGCAAGTCGAGGACCTGCTGTCGCTGGCCTCTCGCTTCGTTGGCGCCGAGCGCGCCGAGTTGAGTTTTCAGCGCTTCGCCCGTCGTCACGGTCACGACTACTCGCCCAAGCAGCAGGCCGATGGCCAGTGGATCGCCCATACCGAGCGCCTGCTCGCCGGCGTGCTCGGGGCCTCGTCCACTCGTGCGGTCGTCAAGGCGGCGCTGGAAGGCCGCGACATGCAGGTTGACGACGTAGTGCGCATCGTCGGCGAAGCCTCGGAGGTGCTCCAGTTCAACCGGGCGCTGTTGCAAGGCGCCATCGAGAACATTACCCAGGGCATCAGCGTGGTCGATCAGTCCCTGCGCCTGGTGGCCTGGAATCACCGTTACCTGGAAATGTTCGAGTACCCCGAGGGGTTGGTCTACATTGGTCGCCCCATCGCCGACATCATCCGCTACAACGCTGAACGCGGCCTCTGCGGCCCGGGCAACGCCGACACCCACGTCGCCAAGCGCCTGTACTGGATGCGTCAGGGCCGTGCACACACGTCCGAGAGGACCTTCCCCAACGGCCGAGTGGTCGAGCTGATCGGCAACCCGATGCCAGGCGGCGGTTTCGTCATGAGTTTCAGTGACATCACCGCCTACCGCGAAGCCGAGCGGGCGTTGAAAGACGCCAACGAAAGCCTGGAACAGCGTGTCAGCGAGCGCACCCAGGAGCTGTCCGAACTGAACAAGGCACTGAGTGCGGCCAAGAGTACCGCCGAGGCAGCCAACCAGTCGAAGACGCGCTTTCTCGCTGCGGTCAGCCATGACCTGATGCAGCCGCTCAACGCCGCACGTCTGTTCTCTGCCGCGCTGTCGCACCAGCACGATGCGCTGCCGCGCGAAGCGCAGGACCTGGTCCGCCATCTGGACAGCTCGCTGCGTTCGGCCGAGGACTTGATCTCTGACCTGCTGGACATCTCAAGACTGGAAAATGGCCGCATCACACCGGAGCGCAACCCCTTCCCTCTGTCGAACCTGTTCGACACCCTGACCACCGAATTCACCGTGCTGGCCGCCGAACAGGGCGTGCAGTTCCGTGTGCACGGCAGCCGGCTGCGGGTCGACAGCGACATCCGCCTGCTGCGCCGTGTGCTGCAGAACTTCCTCACCAACGCCTTCCGCTACGCCAAGGGCCGAGTGGTACTTGGTGTCAGGCGCCAGGGTGATTCGCTGCGCCTGGAAGTCTGGGATCGAGGCCCGGGCATTGCCGAGGACAAACTGCGTGTCATCTTCGAGGAGTTCAAGCGCCTGGACAGCCACCAGACGCGCGCCGAGAAAGGGCTCGGCCTGGGCCTGGCGATCGCCGACGGCTTCTGCCAGGTGCTCAGCCATCCACTGGCGGTGCGCTCCTGGCCGGGTAAGGGCAGCGTGTTCAGCGTGACCGTACCCGTCGCTCAGCAGCTGGTCCGCCCCGTCGCCAAGAACGGTGGCCAGGACACGCAACCTACGGCGCTTACGGGTGTGCAGGTGCTGTGCATCGACAACGAGGACAGCATCCTGGTCGGCATGAACAGCCTGCTCTCGCGCTGGGGATGCCAGGTCTGGACGGCGAGTAACCGCGCCGAATGCGAGGCGCTGCTGCGCGAGGATGTGCGGCCGCAACTGGTGCTGGTCGATTATCACCTCGACCATGGCGAGACCGGTTCCGACCTCATGGCCTGGTTGCGCACGCGCTTGGGTGAACCCATCCCGGGCGTGGTGATCAGCGCTGATGGCCGGCCAGAGCTGATTGCCGCGATCCACGCCACCGGGCTGGATTTCCTCGCCAAGCCGGTCAAGCCCGCGGCGCTGCGCGCGCTGATGAGTCGCCACGTTCCGCTGCACTGAGCCGGGTGCGCTTGCTCCAGCGCAAGCCGCCGCCTCAGCGCACCGGCTAGACTGATGCCATCACGGTAAACCGGCGGCCTCTCTGATGACCCTAGACACCCTGCTCGACCTCGCCACGGCCCTGGGTGTCGGCTTGCTGATCGGCACCGAGCGCAGTTGGAGCAGCCGTGAGAGCCGCGATGAAGAACTGGCCGGGCTTCGCACCTTCGGCCTCGCCGGGCTGTTCGGTGGGCTCGCGGTGCTGGCGGCGGGCGCGTTCGGCGAATGGGCCTGGATCGCACTCTTTCTCGCCCTGGCGCTGTTGGTGGTGGCCGGTTATCTGGTCGAGTCCCGCTATAGCGCTGACCACGGCATGACCACCGAAGTCGCGCTGCTGCTGACCTTCCTGCTCGGCAGCCTGGCGATGACCGAAAGCCGCCTCTTGGCCGCTGCCGTGGCTATCGTCGTCGCCCTTCTGCTCAGCCTCAAGGCACGCCTGCATGGCGCGCTGAACCGCCTTAATGAGAATGAGCTGAGCGGCGCGCTGAAATTGCTCTTCATCTCCGTGGTGCTACTGCCGGCACTGCCAGACCAGGGCTACGGCCCCTGGCAGGCGTTCAATCCGTACACCACCTGGTGGATGGTGGTGCTGATCGCCGGGATTGGTTTTGCCGCCTATGTCGCCATCCGCCTGCTCGGTACGCGCCATGGGCTGATGGTCACTGCGTTGCTGGGCGGTATCGTGTCCTCCACGGCGATGACCATCACCCTTGCCCGCCTGGATGCGGACCGGCTGCGCCCGGCGCTGGCGGCCGGCCTGTTGGCGACGTCCGCGCTGATGTTTCCCAGGGTGCTGCTGGAAGTCGGGGTGATCAACCCGGCGCTGCTACCGCAGCTGCTGGCGCCCATGGCCACCGCCGGCGCGATTTACGCCCTCGGCGCGCTCTTTCACTACCTGCGTGCGGCCCAGCAACCGGAAAGCCCTGCAGAACCGCCGCTGAAGAACCCCTTCGAGCTTGGGCCAGCGCTGCGCTTCGCCGGCCTGCTGGTCTTGATCCTTCTGCTCGTCGAGGGCGCCCAGCATTGGCTGGGCGATGCGGGTGTCTATCTGGTATCGCTGCTGTCGGGCCTGACCGACGTGGATGCGATCACGCTGTCGCTCTCCAACAGTGCGCGCGCCGACCTCAGCGAGGGGGTTGCAGTGCGCGGCATCTTCCTGGCGGCGCTGAGCAACAGCCTTGTCAAGGCCGGATTGGTGCTGTTCATCGGCGGGCCGGCGCTGGCAGTGCGTACGCTGCCGTTCATGCTGGGCGGCCTGCTTGCGGGGCTCACGGTGCTCTGGTTAGCCTGATTTCGGCGGATCAAAGCTCTTCGCTGGTTTCGACCGGCGTATCCGCGCCCGCGCGCTCGAGCCAGTCGGCGGGCAGGCGCTTGCTGGCTCGAGCGCCGAGCAGCTTCAACTGCTCGGTACGGCCGACCAGGTTGCCGCGCCCATCGGTGAGCTTGTTACGCGCGCCGACGAACGCCTTGTCCAACTGCTGCAGGCGGCTGCCGATCTCGTCGAGGTCGGCAATGAAGGCGACAAATTTGTCATAGAGCGCACCGGCCCGCTCGGCGATCTCCCGTGCATTCTGGCTTTGCCGCTCCTGCCGCCAAAGGCTGTCGATCACGCGCAGCGTTGCCAGCAACGTGGTCGGGCTGACGATCACGATATGCCGTGCGTAGGCCTCCTGGAACAGCTCAGGATCGGCCTGCAGCGCGGCGGCGAAGGCTGCCTCTATGGGCACGAAGAGCAACACGAAATCCAGGCTCTGCAGCCCTTCTAGACGTTGGTAGTCCTTGATCGACAAGCCCTTCAGGTGATTGCGCAGCGACAACACGTGCTGTTTGAGTGCGAGCGCGCGGTCGCCCTCGGCCTCGGCACAGGTCAGGGCCTGATAGGCGGTGAGGCTGACTTTGGCGTCGACCACCACCTGCTTGTCGCCCGGCAGCTGAATCAGCACGTCTGGCTGGAAACGCTCGCCATCGGCGCTGCGCAGGCTCACTTGGGTGTGGTATTCGCGGCCTTTCTCAAGCCCGGCATGTTCGAGCACGCGTTCGAGGATCAGCTCGCCCCAGTTGCCCTGCGTCTTCTGCCCCTGAAGGGCTCGGGTAAGGTTGGTCGCCTCATCGCCCAGGCGCTGGTTGAGCTGCTGCAGCCGCTCCAGCTCACGGGCCAGGGAAAAGCGCTCGCGGGCCTCGTGCTGGTAGCTTTCCTCGACGCGCTTCTCGAAGTGCTGGATGCGCTCCTTCAGCGGATCGAGCAACTGCCCGAGGCGTGCCTGGCTGGCTTCGGCGAAACGCTGCTCGCGCTCCTCGAAGATCTTGCCGGCGAGTTCTGCAAACTGGGCCCGCAGCTCGTCGCGCGCACCCTGGAGGTCTTCCAGGCGTTGTTCGTGGGTCTTCTGTTGCTCGCTGAGCTCGGCTTTGAGGGCGGCGTGAGAGGCGCTGAGTGCGCGCAGCTCAGCCTGCTGCGCGTCGCGCTCGGCTTGAAGGTCGTCGAGGGTTTCCCGGGCTTCCATTCGCTGCGCCTGCAACCACTCGGTTTCCCGGCGCAGCACTGCCACTTCGGCCTGGAGCGCAGCGCGTGCGGCCTGCAGATCGGCCTGTTCTAGGCGGCTCGATTCGAGCTGAGCACTAAGCCCCTCCTGGGCCATCGCCGCCTGGCTCAGGCGTTCGTCGAGAAGCGACAGCTGCGCCTGCCGCTCGGCCAGGCGCCGTTGCAGCGTGAATGCCACGGCGGCCAGCGCCAGGCAAAGGCCACCGAGCCCGGTCAACAGATAAAGAGGATCGAGGGGCATGGGCTACTCCGGCTGAATTGCCGCGCAGTATAGCCACCGCGCCCCGCGTGGTCAGGCGGCGCTGCCGCCCTGGCGCTTGCCGGGCAGACGCTGAAGCATACGCGACGCCTCGGTCGATCCCTGGGCCGCGGCCTGCTCGAGCCAATGGCGGGCCTTGGCGAGTTCGCGGTGTTGGGGCTGGCAGTACAGCTGCCCGAGCTCAAGTTGGGCCTGGCGATCACCCGCACGGGCCGCCTGGCGCAGCAGCTCGAAGCCGATACGGCGGTCACGCTGGCTGTCGCAATCGTGGCAGAGCAGCCGTCCCAAGCGGCTCTGCGCTTCCACTACGCCTTCCAGCGCCGGCTGCTTGAGCATCCGGCCGGCAATGCGTTTAACACTTTTGGTCTGTCCCAAGTGCTGGCTGTTGAGCAGCCACAATGCCATGCGCATCGGCAGGCGTGTCGTGCTGGAGGTGCTGTCGACCGGAGTCGAAGCGAGAGGACGGGTTCTCATGATCACCGAAAGCTTCGGGGGAACAAGGGCGCGCACTCTACTCTTTTTTTTTCAGAGTTAAAGACTTGCAAAATCTGGCGAAACGCGATCTCTGTCACAGGTTATTTAATCCACAGAAGCTGTGGATAACTCAGTGGACAAGCGGATGACAACCTCGCCGAACGCCGATGATTCGGGGGCTTCGGTTAAACTGGCGATTTTTTCACCATCGAAAAATATCTTTATTTTTCATATACTTAAATATCGATCTATACCGCTTGTACATTGAACGCCCTTTGTCATAAGCGCTTGACAAGGGCTGCGCCCGAATGTGCACAAGTTTGGCGCAACTGCCCTGCAACAGCCGTAACAAGCGGGTTTCGGGCGATTTTTCAGGCATCAGCGGGAACCTTTCTGAACGCAGCCGGTCGTCGACTCGCATCGCCATGGTGCACTTCGCCAACGACGCCAAGCCCCTTATGCTGGGCGACCGATTTCACGGAGCGACCCGATGTCCCGGCTAAGGCGCAACCTGCTATTCAGCGCATTCGGTGTGGCCTTGGCGCTTGTGCTTGCTGCGCTCTATGCACAGCATCGCTGGGCTGCATTCCAGCGGGCCGAGCACATCGAGACGCTGGAACTGGATGGCTTGCGTCTTTCGACGAACGGTATCGCCCTGCGACAACTTGTCCTGGTCCAGGCGCGCCCCGACGGCGCCCGTCTGCAGCTAGAACTGGATGATGTGCGGGTAGGCCTCGCAGCGCAGTGGCGACCGCTCCCACTTCAGTCTTTGGTCATCGCATCCGCGCGCATCGCCTGGCAACCTCCCACGCAGCCACCCGAGACCGCCGACCCACCCGCGCTACCCGAACCGGACGCCTGGCGACGCATGGTGGCCTGGATTCCGCGTGAGGGCCGCATCGACCGGCTACAGGTCGAGCTGCCCTGCCCAAGTGGCAGATGCCAGGAGCATGGTCGGCTCGACTGGCAACATGCTGGCAGCGACGGACTACCGGCATCCCTGCAGCTCGTGCTCGAACGCGGCGATAACCAGCTTGGCCTCGTCGCCCAGGCCCGGGCCGATGCATCAGCCCCATCCCACGACACCCTGCTCGATCTCGAACTGCAATTCGACGGGCAACCCCGCCTGACGATGCAGAATCGCTTCGAGCCGCAGTCCGGCAAAACGCGCTGGCTCGGCTCGCTGAGCCTGACCGAGCTACCCGAGGCGCCCTGGCTGCTGACCTGGCTCGGCGACTGGTTACCCGAGCCGCCGCCCCCACTGCCCACGCTGCCGGAACAGATGCGTGTCGGTGCCGGCTGGGACGTCGTGCTCGACCACGACACCCTGCTTCAGGACAGGACGGCCGTGAACGGCAACCTTCGGCTGTCGGCGAACCTCCCAACCCCGTGGCCGGTGCTTGGCCTCGGGCAGGTTCAAGGCCAACTGGACCTCAGCGCAACGGCTGCCGATGGCACCTGGTTACCGCTTGATCTCGCCGCCGACCTCTCGCTGCGGCCGGATGCCGCGCACACCGCCATATTGCCGCCGGCGCTGCGCCCGGCGGCGCTCAGCCTGAAGATCACCCCGGCGTCACCGAACGCAGCAGCCGCCCTCCCTCTCGACCTGCAGCTGGCCGCCAGCGGGCCGGCGCCGTTCTCGCTCGATGGCCGCGTTACCTTGCAGACGGCGGCACCCTATACCGCCTCGTTCGACGCCCTGCGCCTGGTCTTGCGCAGCCCCTCGGTGCAAGGGCCGGATATCGACCTCAACGCCGTTGCCGCAGATCTGAGACTCGGCGGCAGCCTGACTCCGGAAACCGCGGCGATCCAGCTCGGCAAGGGATCGCGCGTGACGGTGGGCAACCTGCGAGCGGCCAGTGCCGAGCTCAGCGCCAGCGCCGTTGCGCTCGACCTCGCCGGAACAACGTTTGACGCCACTTTCGCGGGCGGCGCGGCGTCGCCATTCAGCCTGACCGGCAAGCCCGCCATTACCCTGAGCGAGCTGAAGCACCCCAACTTGCGCACACAGGGTTGGCGATGGAATGGCACGCTCGAAGGCAACAACAACCGCATCGCGCTCGCTGGCCCCCTTGCCAACGACGCCGGGCTTACCTTGCCGCTGACCCTGACGCACGACCTCGCTGCGGGGGCGACGCAACTGGACGCGCGCCTGCCCGAACTGTTCTTGCGCGCCGGCAATCCGCTGTCGACAACGCTAGCCGACTGGCCATCCGTACTGACCCTTGGCACAGGCCGCCTGCAAGGCCAGGTGACGCTGCAAACAGCGCCCGGCCGCACGCCAGCCGCCACGGCCACGTTTAGCGCGAAAGGCGTCGGCGGCATCTATGACCGAACCGAGCTCAGCGGGCTGGATGCCCAGGCGACGCTGACGCTCAGCAACGACGTGCTGCGCGTCGACCTGCCCGAACTGACATTGCGCGAAGCCAACCCAGGCTTCACCTTCGGCCCATTGCGCCTCGATGGCAGCTTCAGCGGCCCGCTCGAAAACCTTGCCCAAGGCCGCGTGAGCTGGCGTCTCGCCGAACTCATGCTGCTGGGTGGCCGGCTCTGGCTGGAGCCGGGCGTAGCGGATCTCGCTGCTGCGACGCAGCGGATCGATGCGCACCTACGTGGGCTGCAACTCCCTGCGCTGCTCGAGGCTTATCCAGCAGAAGGCCTGACAGGCACCGGCGTGATCGACGGCGAGCTGCAACTCCAGCGCAGCGACGCGGGCATCAGCATCGAACAGGGCTCGCTGAACGCGCGGGAACCGGGCGGCGCGCTGCAGTTCCGCTCGGCGAAAATCCAGGCACTCGGCCAATCGAACCCGGCGATGCGGCTGGTGACCGAGGCGCTCGACGACTTTCACTACGACCTGCTCACCGGCGACGTGCATTACGCAGCTAGCGGCGCGCTGACCCTGGGGCTCAAGCTGCATGGTCGAAACCCTGCGCTCGAGGGCGGCCGGCCGATCAACTTCTCGATCAACCTGGAAGAAGACATCCCCGCCCTGCTGACCAGCCTGCAACTGTCCGACCGTGTCAGCGAGACCATCCAGCGGCGTGTGCAGGAGCGGCTCGGCCAGGAGCGTAAATGAGCACCGCAAGGCATTTCGGATGCCGCGGCATTCGAAGCGGTGGTTTTTCGCCAGCCTCTTGAGGCAAGGTAGCGCGTAACCGAACAGGAGAACCCGCCATGCGGTTGCGTCACTCGATCAGCCTTCTGGCCCTGGCCCTGCTGGCCAGCGCCTGTACTCCACGTGTGGAGCTGGCCGTGCCCAACGAGCCAATCAACATCAACCTCAACGTTAAGATCGAGCACGAGATCTACATCAAGGTCGACAAGCAGCTCGATTCGATCATCAACGAAGACAGCGGTCTCTTCTGAGGACTCCCATGAAAAGCTACCTGAAACTCGGCACTCTGCTCATGGCGCTGTGCATGGCGCTGCCGGCCGCGGCCATGTCCCTCAACGAAGCGATGGCCGCGCTGGGCCAGGCCAAGGCCAGCGGGCAGCTCGGCGAAAAGCCGGACGGTTACCTGGGCGTGGTCCAGGGCAGCGGCGAGGCCGCGGAAATCGCCAGCCAGATCAACCAGGCGCGCCGCGCTGAATACCATCGTTTGGCACAGAAGAACGGCATCAGCGTCAGCGACGTCGAAGCCATCGCCGGCAAAAAGGCCATCGAGAAGACGCCTTCCGGCCAGCTTATCCAGCTCAACGGCAGCTGGGTTCGCAAATAAATCCCGACCGGGACGGCCCTGCCCGAGCCGTCCCGAATCCCTCTAGGGCTTCATCTCCTCGCGTACCGCCTTCACCTCCTCCGCCGAAACCGGCTCGGCTGCGTTGCCCCAGCTGTTGCGCACAAAGGTCAGCACGTCGGCAACATACTCATCGGACATGTTCCACGCGAAGGACGGCATCGCCGGGGCGGTTGGCGCCGCATCGGTGCCCACCGCCCGGCTGCCAGCCAGCACGACGCGAATCAGCGAGGTGGCATCGCGGCTGTTGACCAAAGGCGCGCCGGCGAGCTTCGGAAACAGATGCGTGATGCCCTCGCCGTCCGGCGTGTGGCAGGCCGAGCACTGGTCCTCGTAGATAAGCGCGCCGGTGCGCAGACGCTCGTCGCTTTCGTCCAACGGTTCAGGTGCCTGCTGCTCCGGGTCGCCGAGGCTTTTCAGGTAGACGGCGACAGCCGCGAGGTCGGCGTCTTTCCAGTGCTGAGTCGAATGCTCGACCGCCTCGGCCATGGGCCCGGAGGCCATGTCGAAGCGGTTGGCGCCGGTTTTCAGGTAACGGACGATTTCATCCTCGCTCCAGCGCCCAAGGCCCGCATGCGCATTGCCAGTGATGTCCGGCGCCATCCAGCCTTGCAAGGCGCTGCCGGTTAGAAACTCGCCATCCTAGTCGCCGCCGATCAGGTTCTTCGGTGAATGGCAGCTGCCACAGTGGCCGAGCCCCTGGACCAGATAAGCGCCGCGGTTCCAGTGATTGCCCGCCCCGCCGACGCCGTTGCCCGGGTGGAACGAGCCCCACTCGCGCATGGGCAGCGCCGTCTGCGATGGGTTGTTGCGCACCGTCACGGCGTTCTGCATCGGCCGTAACATCAACTCCTGGCGGCGCAGGTAGCGCAGCTCGTCGGTCACCGAGGCGATGTTGAAGTCACGTGCGGTGTCGCGCCACGGGCCGCGTTCGAGGCCGATGACCTCGAGGCCTTCGTCGGCCAATTCGTTGGCGATGATCGACCCGGCCCAGCCCAGCCCGATGACCACGACGTCAGTAGCAGGAAGCTTCTTGGTCATTTCGACGCCCTCGCTTTCCAGGACTCGCCGCCAATGATCGACAGGGGCACCAGATCCAGCTTCTGGTTGTGCAATTCGATGTAGGGGCGATAGTCGTAGCGCGCGCCGGGAAAGCCGATCATCTTCCAGGACACCATGTCGCGGTTGCCGCCGTAGATGGGACCGCCGAAAAAACCCTCCATGGTGTTGCCCAACACCTGCTCGAAAAACAGCTTCGAGTCCATGCCATCTAGGTCGACACTCCCCTTCTCCAGTTCATCCAACAAGGCGTCCTGCTGTTCCGCGCTGAGGCCGCTAAAGGACTGGCTATGGCGCTCCTGGCAGAGTTTCTCCAGCCCGGCGAGGCCACGACGCACACGGTCGCGCGGGGTGAGCGGCGACTGGTCGCCCTGCTCCGGCGTGCCCTCGCGAAACGGCCCCTGCATGTACAGGCGGCTGGCATCGCCGTAGTTGCTGGCCAGCTGACGATCCATGAACACCACGCAACCGGCCTCGCTGCCGCTGACGCTGAGGTCGTCGGCGGGGATCAGGCGGTCGACGATTGCCGTCACCTCGCGCACCTCAGCGTCACTAAAAAAGCGCCACCCGGGTGAGTCGTAGTGCATCGGGCCGTTGTGGTCGAAGGGCTGCCAGGGCGGAATTCCGGTTAGTGTCGCGGCCTTGGCGGAGGCCGCAGCCCCAACGGCCAGGCCGGTCATGGACGAGAAGATCAGTTGGCGGCGGGTCAGGCCGGGGCGGATGTCGCCACTCATGCGGACTCCCTTGAGGTAGGGTGCAGACCGAACTGGCCATGCACTCAGCCCCGGCGATATAAGTGGCAGATGGGTTAGAAATGCCCGTTGACTTCACCAGGGTATTCAAGGGACCGCCCGACGAAACATTTTGTTTCATCGGTTTGGGGTCGCGGCACGCTCTAGTCTGCGGTTCCTGCCGTTAGAACCAGGTTGAAACCGTTAGCGAGCCGAATTGATCGTGCTCATCCTGGCCGCGAAATTCTCGCGTGCGCCACACGCTGGCGAACGCCAGCTGCCAGCTGTTCCACGTCAGTGCGATGCCGGCCTTCGCATCACCCACCCACTCATTTGGATCTACCGAATGGCTGCTTTTGAAGGTGTTGCCCTCCAGGAGCATGTTCTGCGCCATGTAACGCCCTTCTACATCGGCGAACAGGCTCCAGGCGAAACCGCCACCCTGATCGAAAAACAGGCTTCCGCTTTGCGCGGGCGCAACAGCCGGGATGCTGAAGCTGCGTGCGAGGCGCTGGCCGACGCGCACGCCGAAACCCGCTGATCCGTAAGTGTAGAGGTTGCCCAGGGCAAAGCCGGCGCTAGGGCCGTACTCGAATTCCAGCCCAGCGAGGCGCTGCTGCAGCCACCAGCGGTGCTGGTAGGCCAGATTGACGAAGGGCTCGTTGCGCAGCTGGTTGTCCCAGCCGCGCGGCTCGTCGCTGTCCGTTATCTCATGCACGCGCCGTTGAAATTTTTCGCCGCCGGCGGCCGGCCCTACGATGCCGATATCGAGGTGCAGGCCGCTGGTGTCGCGCCAGCCATCGTGTCGGTCATCCGAGAAGATCGACATGCCCGCGAAGAGCAGCGCGGCGTAGGGCCGGTCGTCCTCGATCAGTTCGGCGCGGCGGATGTTATCCGGCGTGTAGAGCTGGTGGCCGAGGCGATAGGCCATGTTGTCCACTTCATCGGCTTCCCAACCAGGCATGGCCTCGGCGAACCGCCGCGACCAATGATCGGCGTCGGGCTTGAACGAGCGCATCAGTTCGAAGCCATTGGTGTAGTGACCATCGCTGCCTGACGAAATGATGTCGTTCTCGATCTTCAGCGAATACAGATCGGCCTGGCTCGCCAGAGGCAAGCAGGAAAGAGCGACCGCCAGCGTCAGTCGAGTGTGCCGTTGCGATATGGACATGGCCCTGCTCCTTGGTTACATGCAAAGAAGTATGTATCAGGAGGTTAGAGCGGCCGCCAAGACGAAACGTTCACGACGGATCGGAGCAGGAGCCCGTCAGTTCCCGCTCCTTCGGCGAGGCTAAGCGTTAGCTGCCGATAACGCCCCCGTCATTTTTTGTGATGAGCACGGTGGAAGAGCGTGGGCGCGTCTTGCCGTCGCTGGCCGGGAAGCTCAACTCCGGATGCTGGACGTTGATCCACATGGCGCGGTAGTCCGGACTCCAAGTGATGCCGGTGATCTCGCACCCGCGCGGGCCGACCAGGAAGCGCCGGACCTCACGCGTCCGCGGATCGGCGCACAGTAGCTGGTTGGTGCCCATGGCCTGCATCGCAGGCTCGTTGTCGCCGTAGTCGGTCTCGATCCACAGCCGGCCTGCCCCGTCGAACGCCAAGCCGTCGGGCGAGGAAAAGATATCGCCATTGATGGTGCCAGTGAGGTTGGGTGGTACCGGTTGGCCGTTGGCACCCTTGGCACCCGGTTGTTCGCCCGCGAGCAGAAAGACTTCCCAGGTAAAGGCGGTAGCGGTCGGATCAGCGTCTTCCTCGTTCCAGCGCAGGATTTGCCCGTGCAGGTTGTTCGGCCGCGGGTTGGCCTTGTCGGTCGGCCACTTCGCGCCGCGGCCATCATTGTTGGTGAGGGTCACGTAGACCTCGCGGCTGCGCGGATGCACTGCAACCCACTCGGGGCGATCCATCGGCGTCGCGCCTGCCCGGTCCGCAGCGGCGCGTGCGTTGAGCAATACCTCGGCCTGATCGGCGAAACCGTTCTCCACCGTGAGCCCGTTCTGGCCATGGACCAGTGCCAGCCACTCGCCGCTGCCGTCGGCATTGAAACGCGCCACATAGAGCGTGCCGCTATCGAGCAGCTGGCGGTTGGCCTCATCAGCGCCCGGCACGTAGCGGCCGGCGGGGACGAACTTGTAGACGTACTCGCCCTTTGTGTCGTCGCCCGAGTAGAACGCCATGCGGCCGTCCTCGCCCAGCGAAAGCACCGAGCATTCGCGGCAGTAGCGGCCGAAGGCGGTGCGCTTGACCGGCTTGCTCTGCGGGTCGAACGGATCGACTTCGACCACCCAACCGAAGCGATTCGGTTCGTTCACGTAGCCGCCGTGGGGTTGCGACGGATCCGGTGTGGCGTTGAAGCGCGGGTCGGCGGTTTCCCAACCGTAGAGCTTGCTCAGGCCTTCGCCAGCGATGCCGTAGCGCTTGTGCGATACACGCTTGGCCAGATCAGCTGAGTCGTGGTTGACGAAGTAGTTGTGCCAGTTCTCTTCACACATCAGGTAAGTGCCCCAGGGCGTGAAGCCGCTCGAGCAGTTGTTGACCGTACCGATGATCTCTTGCCCGCTCGGGTCGGCAACGGTCTTCAGCGCCTCGTGGCCGGCCAGCGGCCCCCCTACCGCCATGGGCGTCATCGCCGAGAGGCGACGGTTGTAGCGTGACGGCATGACCCGCTGCCACTGCCCCTCGGCGTCCTTCTTCACCTCGATGATGCTCAGGCCGTGGGCCGCCTGCTCCTTGCGTACCTCGTCCAGCGGGCGCTTGCCGTCGACGAAGGTCATGCCGTTGGGGTGCAGCGGCGGATTGACGTATTCGTGGTTCATCACCAGCAAACCATGGCTGTCAGGCGCATCGGGGAACGGGAAGAAGTGCATGCCGTCGTGGTTGTCACCCGCCTGCTTGAGCTGGGCCTGCCAGTCGTCGCTGGCATCCGGGTTCCACGCTGGCGCGTCGGCCAGCACGGCATCACCCCAGGAAAAGAAGGTGCGCGCGCTGTAGCCGGGTGCGACCTGCACGCGGTCGAATGTCGGGTCGAGCTGGGTGGGAATCCCGCTGAAGCCGATCAGCGAATCGGACTGCCCGGCGCTACGGCAGGCACTCAGCGCGCCACCTAGAAAGCCCAGCGCGGCGAGGCCCATGCCGCCCCTGAGCAGGTTGCGCCGGCCCTGATCGACCAGCTGCCCGAGCGAGGGATTGTCGCTGGGGTTGATGGCCTGATCGTCGAGGGCGGAAAGGTTGGCGTGGAAACTCTGAAAATCCTGTTTCATTCACTGGCTCGTCTGGCAAATGGGTCTGCTGCGCATCACTGGATGCGGTAATGAAAGGTGTTCTTTACTTCGGGAACGGCCACGGCGCGGCCGTCGACGATCCGCGGCTGATAGCGAAAGCTTTTCGCAGCCGTCAGCGAGGGCCGGATGAACAGCGGGTGGCAATCCTCTAGGGCCTTCGGGTTCTCGATCCGCCCCTGCGGGTTGACCGAGTAACTCACCGTGCAGCTGCCTTCAATGCCCTTGTCTAGCGCACGCTGCGGATAGTCCGGCGCGTCCTTGGCGATCGGCAGGTACTGGCGGCTGGCAGCCGGGGCGGCCTCGGCCTGTCGCGCGCGTTCGGCGGCGGCAGCTGCTTCGGCCCGAGCCGCCTGTTCGCGCTGCTGCGCCTCGCGCGCCAGCTGCTCGCGACGCTCGGCTTCGAGCCGTTCCTGCCGCTCACGCTGGCGTTGTTGCGCGTGCTGCTCGTCGCGTAGACGTTGCTGCTCCCGGCGCGCCGCCTCTTCCTGCTTTTTCTGCTCGGTTCGCTTGTACGCCAGCTCGGCCTGTTCGAGCCGATGCTGTTCGATTCGCGGATCCACCTGCGGTTCCTCCAGCACCGGCTCGATGGCTGCCTCGACCGGCTCGGGCACCGGCTCCGGTTCGACGGGCGCCTCGAGTGTCGGCTGCGGCGTGGGCAGGCTTATCAGCTGCGTCTTGATCACCTGGGTCGGGCTGGGTGACGTCAGCTCGGGCGTCCAGCCGTGCAGCAGCAGGCCGATCACCACGGCATGCAGCGCGAAGGTCGCTACCGCCGCGCCGGCATGGCTGCGCCATTGTGGTCGAACCTCGGGCAGGCTGTTGGGCAGGGGCATGCTCAAGCTGCTCATGGTGCGGGCTGCCCGGCCGGCGCCTCGGTGATCAGGCCGAGATTGACCACGCCGCCACGTTGCAGCTCGGCGATGCCGGCCACCACGCGGCCGTAGTCCGCCGCCTCATCGGCGCGCACATAAACCTGGGTGTCGCCGCGCTCGGCGATGATCGCCGCGACCTTCTCGCGCATCTCCTCGAGGTCGATGGCGCTGTCGGTCTGGTCCTCGGCGTTCAGCTCGCTGCCCAAGTTCCAGTAGAAGCCGCCATCGGCCTTGACCGAGAGCGTGAGGATCTGCCACTCGTTCTCGGTGGGCATCGCCTCGGCGGCGACCTTGGGCAGCTCGATCTTCACGCCCTGCACCAGCATCGGCGCGGTGACCATGAAGATCACCAGCAGCACCAGCATCACGTCGATGTAGGGCACCACGTTCATTTCGGCCTTGGGGCTATGTTTGCGCTGCGGTTTGACCAGCATGGCGAGGCTCCCTTCAGGCGGCTGCGGCGATACTGGGCGAGCTGGCATGCAGCCGGCGATGCAGCCGCGCCTGCAGTTCGTTGGCGAAGCTGTAGTAACGCGCGCTGAGCGTCTGGCCGCGGGCCGAGAAGCGGTTGTAGGCCATCACCGCCGGGATCGCGGCGAATAGGCCGATGGCCGTGGCGATCAATGCTTCGGCGATGCCCGGCGCGACGGTGGACAGCGTCGCCTGCTGCACCATGGACAGCCCGAGGAAGGAGTTCATGATCCCCCAGACGGTGCCGAACAGGCCGATGTAGGGGCTGACCGAACCGACGGTGGCGAGGAACTGCAGGCCGCTTTCCAGCCGTTCTTCCTGCTCGGCGATGGCCACATAGAGGCTGCGTTCCACTCCATCGATCACCGCATCGGGAGCGATGCCGGGCTGACGCTGCAGCTGACTGAACTCCTGATAGCCGGCGAGAAAGATGCGCTGCAACGCCGCTTCACGGGGGAGCGACTGCTCGTTGCCCTCGCGATAGAGCTGGGTCAGTTCGCCGCCGCTACGAAAGCGCTGCAGGAAGCTTTTCAGCAGCCGTTCGCTGCGGCGCAGCGCGGCGCCGCGTTGGATGATCAGGTACCAGCTGGCGACGGACGCCAACACCAGGGTCGCCATCACCAGCTGCACCACCAGGCTGGCTTCGCTGATCAGGCCCAAGACCGACATGTGTTCGCTTTGCATCTGTATTCCTCCGGCCGTCCCATGCAACGGCGCTCATTGGATTGCATTGGGGTTACGTTTCAATGACAGCGCGGCGTAACCCGACAGGTTCACGCCAGGGTCAGTCCAGCCCCAGCGCTTCGGCGATCGCCGTCCACGGCACGTACTTGTAGTTCTGGGCGCCCTCGGGCATGCGCTTGCGGCCGTCTTGCACCACCAGCATGCCGCGACTCCAGATGCCGCCGAGGTTGGCCGAGGTGACTTCCAGGCCATCGGTTTCCGAGGCGCCGTCGATGCCCCGCTCGGCATTCAGGCCGACGCGGAAGGCGCCGCGCACGGCATAGGGCGCGTGCGCATCGAGCACCAGGTAGCTGTCGTTACCCTGGCTGGACACCACCAGGTAATCACCGGCCGTACCGCTGTAGATGGCCATGCCCTCCACGTCGGCGTGCAGCGGACCGCCCACGTCGATGACCTTTTCCAGCGCCGCCGCGTCGCGGCGCAGATCCAGCGTCCACACCGCGGCGTCTTCCTCGCCCACGAACAGGCGCTGGTTGCGGTCATCGGCGACGCAGCCTTCGGGCTGGCTGCTCAGCTTGAATTCGCGCACCTGCTCGCCGCGCGGCGAACTGCTCGAACCGTCGAGGCGGTACTGCCGGAAGGTGCCGTCCTTGTCGTTGGCAATGGCATGGATCGCGCCCTGAGGATCCTTGAACAGGCACAGGCCGTAGATCTCACGGAACGGTGTGTCGATCTCTCCGATGCCGCTGACCTGGCCGCTGCGCGGCTCGATGGCGAATAGGTGCAGGCTGTTGTGATCGCGATTGCTCGCCACGGCCAGGTCGACCCGCTTGCCACCTAGGGCAAAGCCGGTGCGCACATCGACGTTGTTCAGCCGGCCCACCGGCAGGTACTGCAGCTGCTTGCCCGACAGGTCGTAAACCGCCAGCCCGCCTTTCTTGTCGGTTCCGAGCACACGACTGCTGGACGGGTCCGCCGCGTTGACCCAGATCGCCGGATCATCCGCCGCATCGCCCAGGTGCGGCACCGGATCGGTCTGCACCATCGCCGGCAGCATCGGAATCACCGGCGTAGCGGCCGGCGCTTCTGGCTGCCAGTCTAGGCGCGCAAGATGCGCCCCGCGTTCGTCGGTCAGCAGCAGGTCGAGCCCCTGCCCGCCCAGTCGCGCGCTGATCTGTTCCGGCTCGTCGAACCCCTCCAGCGGAATCACCGCATGATTGCGCCAGGCATCGCCGTCACGCCCGTACAGGTGCAATGCGCCCGCCTCCGGGTCCAGCGCCAACATGCCGCCCGGCACCAGCGCCATGCCGGCAGCGGCTTCGGCGATGCCGCCGAACGGCTGCACGATGTCCACGGGTTGGCGCAGCAACGGGGCTTCGGCATCGGCGGCATAACGCCAGAAGCCGACTTTTTCCTCGTTCACCACCAACTCGCCGGTCCGATCGTCCACCTGGCAGTAGCTGCTTTCCGGTGGCAGGCTCAGGCCCCGTACGCGCTTTGGCGTCGCCAGTAACCGCTGCCCCGCGGCTACCAGCCACTGCTCGCCGATGCCTTCCTCACCGACCAGGAACAGGTAGCCGTTGCGCCCGGCGTCGCGGTACAGGCACAGCCCTTCGATGGCGAAGCGGGTCTTCGGCACGTATAGCGACTGGCTCCACTGGTGCTGGCGATCGAGCCCGAGCAGCACGGCCTGCTGACGCTTGCGATCGAGGGTGGCGACCAGCAGGCCGTCCTTGCCGACACGGTGATCCAGCCCCTCGAAGCGGCCTTCGACGCCACTGAGTCGCGCACCCCGCGCGTCCAGCAACTCCACGCCGCGCGAATCCGGGCGAACCAGCAGCTGCGAAGCGCCGGGCCAGAACTTATCGGTACCGATCAGCTGCGCGCTTTCAGCCTTCAAGGGTGCGGAGCTCGCTGTGCTCAGGTGCAGTGCGGCCTGGTTGGCAGCTGGCTGTCCGGCTCCAGACTGACAGGCCGCCAGCGCAACGCAAAGGCTCAGCCAGAGGGGTTTAAAAGAAGTTACGTCCATGGTTTTTCCATTCAGCAGCCGCTGACCGGCACCGGTCCGAAGGGGAACGGAACGGCGTCGGGGCGGCGAAAAAGTGTCGGTAAGGGTCGGAATCAGAAGTGCGTCAAGGTCAGACCGAGCTTGTAGGTCGGGCCGTATTCCTCGTACTGGGCGTTGTAATGGCTGCGCCCGGTGTAGACGAAGTAAGACTCGTCGGTGAGGTTCAGCGCCTCGACCGTCAGCTGCAGGTTCGGCGTGATGAAGTAGCCGGCCTTGAAGTCGAGAAACAGCTGCTCGTCGGCGTAGAGGTCGTGGGCCTCGTCGTCGATGCCGGCCACTTCCGCCAGGTATTCGGACTTGTAGTTGGCTGCCAGCCGCATGTTGAAGACGTCGTTTTCCCAGCCGACCATCAGGTTGCCGACGGTGTCGGAGTGGTTCGGCAGGTCGATGCTGCGACGGCTGCCCTGCCCTTCGATCTCGGCGTCGGACTTGCTGAAGGTGGCGTTGGCACCGAGCAATACGCCGTTCCAGGGCGCCGGTAGCCAGTCGAGCTTCTGCGAGTAGGACAGCTCGACACCGTAGAGCTTGGCACTGCTGCCGTTCTCGAAGCTCAGCGCCTCGTCGAAGGCCGCCCAGTCGCCCGTACCGGCGAGGTCGGTGTTGTAGATGAAGTTGTCGATGTCCTTGTAGAACAGGTAGGCCGACACGGCGCCTGCGCGGCCCATGTAATGCTCGATGCCAAGGTCATAGTTCATCGATTCCAGCGGCTTGAGGTCCGGGTTGCCGAACTCCGCATCCTCGCCATCGATGACGAAGCCGGGCGCCAGCTGCTCGAAAGTCGGGCGCACCACAGTGTTGGTCCAGGCCGCGCGAACGAAGGTATCAGGCGTCAGCTCATAACGCGCATGCAAACCCGGCAGCCAGTGATCGTAACGGTTGTCGCTGGATACGGCTTCGAACTCCCCGTCGCGCAGGCCGGTGCCCTTGGCGCTGAACTCGGTGCCTTCGTAACGCAGGCCGGCGATGAAACGCCACTTGTCCAGGTCCAGGGTGTTCATGAAGTAAGCGGCATTGATGTCCTCGCTCATGTCGAAATCGCCGATGCGCGACTCCTCCTCATCGTAAAACGCGCTCGGATCCAGCCCGCCGATCAGCCCTTCCAGCGCGCCGGCGCTGATGCCCGAGCCAAAGCGGCCCAGGGCGTAGTCGACGTTGCCGGCCTGAAAGTCGGCCAGGGTCAGGTCGTCGAAATCGTCATAGGCCCAGATATCGACGTCGTTGGTCTTGTCGCGCCGGCTGAGCTTGCCGCCGAACTTGAACTGCGCGGCATAGCCCTGGATGTCGTAGTCGCGGGCAAGATCCAGGCGGATGTTCTTTTCCTTGTCGCGTGCGTCGCTCTCTTCCCACTCCACCTCGTCCAGCTCGAAGCTGGACGGGTCGTAGAAGGACGGGTCGACGACCAACCGCGGCTTGCCCGTGCTGTAGAAACCGACCTCGGAAAAGTCGCCTTCGAAGGTCGCGCCAGAAATGCCGCCCGGGTTGCGCTCGCGCGCCTGGCTGTAGCCGACCTGACCGCTGAGGGTCCACAGGCCCATCATGCGTTCACCACCGAACACGTAGGACTGGATGGTCTGGGTTTCCTCGCGGGACTTGAGCTCGCGCCAGCCTTCGGCATCGCCCAGCTCGCCGGCCAGCTGCGCATCGGCGAACTCGACGCCAGCGGCGTTGCGGGTCTCGGTGTCCTTGAAGCGGCTGTAGAGCGTGCGTAGGTAGTAGCTGCTGAAATCGTCGGGCCGATAGTCGAAGTTCAGGCCGAGGCCCGCGCGCTCGCGGGTGATCTCGTAGTCACGCTGCTCGAATTCCTCCAGCCGCGCGCCGTCTTCGAAATCCCAGACGCCACCGGTTTCCACGTTGTCGGAGCCGAAGTCGCGCTCCTGCCAGCTCAGCGCAGCGGCGACACCGAAGTTGTCGACGCCATCGCCCAGGCTGAAGCGATTGCTGAAGGCGCCGGAGAATTTCGGGCTGGTCTTGCCGACGTTCTCGTCGTAGCTGCCTTCGGTGCTGAGGCTGTAGAACAGCCCGTCATGGTCGAACGCCGACAGGCTTTCCACCTCGATGGTGCCGCCGAGGGAGTTGGCGTCCATGTCCGGGGTCAGCGTCTTGACCACCGAGAGCGACTGCACCAGCTCCGAGGGCAGCACGTCCAGCGCCACGGCGCGACGGCCGCTTTCCGGCGAGGGCACCAGGGTGCCGTTGATGGTGACGCTGTTCAGGTCCGGCGCAATGCCGCGCACGCTGACGAAGCGGCCTTCACCCTGGTCGCGCTCGACCGAAAGGCCAGGGATGCGCTGCAAGGCTTCGGCGGCGTTGTCGTCGGGCAACTGACCGATGCCGTCGGCGTGGACCACGCTCTTCACGCTGTCGGAGTTGCGTTGTTCCTTCAATGCTTCGTCGATGCTGACGGCCTGGCCGATCACTTCGACGTGTTCCATGACAAGCGGCTCCTCGGCCCAGGCCGAACCGGCGCTGACGGCCAGGGCCAGCAGGCTGATGCGGAACCCTGCATGGCGGATGCCGCTGCGGTGTGTGCTCATGAACAATCCCCCGAACGCTGATTACCGGGTCCATCCCGGAACTGGAGCGGACGGTAGGGTTGGGATATGGCGGTTCTGTGACAGCGGGTGGTGCTGGGGCGCCAGCGGGGGCTTATTGGGGGAGTTTTGGGGAGGAGTTGAGCTGATATGACCTGGGAGGTGCTCTTTCGAATGGGTAGCAGGTCGGGGCCGCGGCTGGTATCGGTGCGTGCTGATACGCTGGTTTCGCCCTGCTGGGCGAGTCCCTTTTGGCAGTTGCCCCAAAAGGAACCAAAAGGTCTTGCCCCTGCATCCGGCCCTGCGCTTCGCTTCGGGTTCGTTCGCTCCATCGTTGCTTCAGGGGTCGGCTTACAAGGGCCATCCATGGCCCTTTAAGCCTCTCGCCGCATCCATGCGGCTCAACCCCTTACGCAACGATTCCGCTCACCCTTCTGATGGGGCCTTCGGTGTCGTCTGTTGGTCTGGAGAGATCATTATTGGGTGGGTTTCACAACGTAGGATGGGCGAAGCCCATCCTACGAGACGCGGGTTGCTTTGCTTCTTTACTGACAAGCGAACCATCAGACACAGCCGGACGCCCCATCAGGAGGCCGAATGGAATCGCTGCATAGAGGGGCGAGCGGCATGGATGCCGCGAGAGCCGTGAAGGGCCATGGATGGCCCTTGCGCGGCGACCCTCGGAGCAGCGATGGAATGAGGGAAGTCGAGCGAAGCGAGACCCGGATGCAGGGGCAAGCGTTTTTGCTTACTTTTTCCGCGTCTGGAAAAAGTGAGTCGCCCAGCAGGGCGAAACCGATGCTTCAACCAACTCCCAAACAGGCCTTACAACCAAAACGATCCAGCTCCTCAATTAGCCCCCCCCCAAAAAAAACCTGAGCCAATTCAACCCCCACCCCATTCATCCCACTGTCACATTCATCTGTTTCCGTGCCCTCACGCACTGGCGCGCACCTCGCCACGGAGACCCGATGAAATCCCTGCTCAAGCTCCACACACTCACCCTGCTCGGCCTCGCCTTCGCCGCTAACTTCGGCCTGCAGGTCTACCTGGCCACCGGCCAAATCAAGACCTTGGCCGAGATCAACTGGATGGACGTCGCCGGCGAAGGCGGCTCGGCGGTGCTCGCGCTGGTCTGGCTGATCCTCTTGCTGCATAGCCGCCCGGCTGGCCGCGTCACTCGGCTACTAACGCTTGGGCTGGCGTTCGTATTCTTCTCATGGTGGATGGACACGCTGGACGAATTCATTCATCTGCCAGAAAACGTCGTGTGGGATAACTGGTTGGAAACCGCACCAATGCCTATCGGCCTGGTTCTGCTGACGTTCGGCATCTTCCACCTCAATCAAGAACAGCGCGCCATTGCTCGGCAAATGAGCAAGCGAGAGAAGCTGTTTCGTGAACATCGACTATTCGACAAGCTGACGCCCTTGGGCGCAGCGGAATACCTGCGTCAGCAGCTCCAACATGCACTTGCCGAAGCGGCCGAACAGGCTCAGCCACTGTCGCTGGTCGTCGTGGATCTGGATGACTTCAGCGCCATCAACCAGCGTTACGGCCAGGCGGAGGGCGACGCGGTATTGCAGGCCGTGGCGCATCTGCTGCTGCTCAACCTGCGCCGTCAGGACCTGCTCTGCCGCCTGGCCGGGGACCGCTTCGTAGCGGTGCTGCCGAACACCGGGCAAGCCCAGGCGCAGCTGATCGCCAGGGAGCTCGAGCAGGCCGTCGCCAGCCTTGCCCATCGCACTGAACAGCACGGCGAGCGCTTGCATCTTCACGCCACTGCCGCCGCGGTCATGGCTATCGGCGACGACCCGGAGGGACTGCTCAAGCGACTCAACCTGGCACTCGCCAAAGCCAAGCCTCGCCTGCCGCATTGCGCCTGAGCTCATCCATGACCGCCTATGAGCGCGACACCCGCTTCATCGCCGCGCACCACCAGCCGGCGGTACTGATTGACCTCGCGCTATCACGCGGCATCGACAGCCATCAGCTGCTGCGTGGCAGTGGGTTGTTCTATGAGGACATTGCCACCGGCCGGGCGCGGGTCAGCCCGGCGCAGACGTTCGCGCTCATTGCCAACGCGCAACGACTGCTCGACGCCGACGACAGTGGGTTCCTCGTCGGCCAGGGCTTGCTGCCTGGGCATTACGGCGAAGTAAGCCACGCTCTGAGCCACTCGGCGTCGCTACTCCAGGCGCTGGATGTGCTGCAGGACTACCGCGCCTTACTGTCACCGCTGCTGACTCCACGCCTGTTGCAAGACGAGCGACAGGTACACCTCTACTGGACCGACAGCTGCGGCGCCGGTGAGCAGCTGCGCTTCATCACCGAGGCGAGCCTGACCGCGGTCGTTGCCCTGGGTCGGCGTTTCTCCGGTGTGCGACTGCCCTGGCGCTTTCGGCTGGCCTATGCACAGCCGCGGCACGTAGAACAGTACTGGGTTCATCTCGGTGAGGAGGTCACCTTCGACAGCCAAATGACGATGATGAGCTTGCCGCTGGACTATCTTCACCGGCCCTGGCCAAGCGCCTCGGCCACCGCCCGCCAGGTCGCATTGCAGGCAAGCCAGACGCAACTGGCCGCGTTAGGCGCGCCATGCAGCTTCATCGATCGGCTATATGACTATCTGGAAGCGAATATCCGCGAGCCGCTGAACCTGGAGCGCGTTGCCCACGCATTCGAGATGAGCCCGGCCTCCCTCAAGCGCAAGCTGCACAAGCACGGTACCGGGTTTCAGGATCAGCTGGACTTGGTACGCAAGCATGTCGCGCTGGTGCTCTACCAGATGAAGGGCTACAGCAACGAGGAAGTGGCGAGCTATCTGCGTTTCAACGACACCACCAACTTCCGCCGCTCGTTCAAGCGCTGGACGGGCTTGGCGCCGAGCGGCCTGCGGCAGCTGTTCGACTAGCCTCCGCGTGCCCGCGGGAGTGAGCCCCTCGGGCCGGCACGGTGTTCCCGGCCCGTCGCTAACGCATGATCAAACCACGCGTTCGAACCGGGCGTAGGGGTTGCTGCAGGGCAATCGGTAGCCGAGGAAGCTGACCTTGGGCTTGGCTTGCCCCTGCTGACGCAGAAAATCAGTCGATACCATGAAGTCGGTCAGCAGACGCCGCTCGAATTTGTCGACACGCACGTCGGTGTAGGCGCTGCCCAGCCCCGTCTCCTGGCGGATCTTGTACAGCCCCATCAACGCCGTGAGCTTTTCGGAACCGTAGTGCGTGGCCATGGCATCGACGAACTGCCGTTGGTTGTCCTCGTCCATGTCAAAGTCGCCAACCAGGCGGTGCAGTAGGTGCGGGATGAACACCTGGCGGTCTTCATAGACCCAGGCGCCAGCGCCTACCGCCACCAGCCCGAGGGTGGCTGCGGAGGACATCATGAAAGTGCGACGTTTCATCAAAGCGATCCTCAGCTGAACAGCAGGTTGGCGGCGCGTAGCGACAGGGCCGCGGCGGTGAGGCTGGGATTAGCAGGCGAGCAAGTCGGATAGGTCGCCGTGCCGACGACTACGAGGTTGCGCATACGATGGTGCAGCATGCCGCTGTCGACGACCGAGCCGTCATCCGCCTGCCCCATACGAAGCGTGCCCTGAACATGGGATTCGGTCAGGCGCCACTCGCGGAAGTGGATGGACTCCACCGGTAACGGCGACAGCAGCTTTTCCAGATTGTCGAGACCATACTGCACGCCCTTGAGGCCGTAGTCCGACTCACCGCGGTAGTCGATCACCGCGTCGCCTGTCTTGGGGTCTATGGTGACGCGGTTGTCCGGGTTTGGCAGGTCCTCGCTGACCAACATCAGTGGCAATAGCTGGTTCCAGCGACCGATTTCCGGCCGCAGGCCGTAGGGCCAGCGGTTTTCGAAATAGACCAGGCACGCCGAGTGATCCTTGCGGAACTCGCCGTCATACAACGCATAGTTGAGGCCGGTGGTGATCGTGCTGCCATCGAAGTTGCCGAGGCCGTCCAGATAGACCTCGACGTTGGCACCCACCTGCTCATGCAGGCCGCGCCCGGTATCGCCGTAGTCGATATCCGAACGCAGCAGGATCGCCGGGCTCTGAATGGCGTTGGCGCCCAACACGAACAGGTCGCCGGACACCTTGAACTCGCCGTCAGCGCTGCGAATGGTTGCGGCCTTGATCACGTTGCCTTCGTACTCGAGCGTTCTCACCTCGGTCTTTAGCAGAACGTCGACCTTGGGATCGCTGAACAGGTGCGGCAGGCCATTCTGTGCGGTGAACTTGGCGTTCACCGGGCACAGGTTGCAGCTGGCATTGGCGCAGCACACGCCGCGCGTACCGGTCGCTACACGCGCGCGCCCGGTCGGCATGATGAAGTGGCGATCAGGCATCGCTTCCTTCATCAACATGTCGATCGAGGAGCCCTTGTGCGGAGGCTGCGGAAACGGCTGGCTGCGTGGCAGTACCTGCGCCATGTCGGGGTCACCTGCAATCGACATGATCTGCTCGGCCTGGCAGTAGAAGGGTTCGAGCTCGTCGTAGCTGATCGGCCAGTCGTTGGCCACGCCATAGCGCGTCTTGGTGGCAAAGTCGCTGGGGTGCAGTCGGGGAGTCTGCGAATACCAGCAGTTCATGCCTCCGCCGAGCGCGATAGTGGTGTTCCACGGCTTCTCACCGCGGTTGTTGTACGTCGATTCGGGCAGGATCATTGAGCTCGCCTGGTTCTGGATTTGCCAATCCCAGGGGTGAAAATCGCCCCATTCGATGATCAGGGCACGACCGCTGATATGCTTCAGCGCCTCGTTTAGAAAAAAACTGGAGCCAAACCCAGAACCGATCACGACTAGCTCGTAGTGTTCCTTGGCTATGTCCCTTGCGCTTACGCGGTTGATTTCCACGCTCTACTTCCCTCTACAGCTTCATCAATACTCGAGCTGTCATACCACCTGAAAAGGTCAGGGATATGTCCGCTGCGTAGCGCGTTGGTCGCCCCGAGCGGGCCGTCGACCAGTTGTACGAGACCACAGCGGCCGGCTTGAGTTCCGTCAAAGCGTGCCGCAACGATGCACTTAGCCCGTTTTGGGTGGCATGACTCGGTGCAGAGTCCCTGCACCGCTTTCGAAAGCGCTGATGTTGGCAAGGGTGGTGTCGGCGATGTTGGTCAGCGCCTCGGCCGTAAAGAAGGCCTGGTGCCCAGTAATTAACACATTCGGAAAAGTGGTCAGGCGCATGAAGAGGTCGTCCGCGATGACACGCTGCGAGAGGTCCTGAAAAAACAGCTGCTCCTCTTCTTCGTAGACATCCAGCCCGAGGCGCCCGATCTTGCCGCTTTTCAGCCCATCGATGACCGCCCGGGTATCGACGACCCTGCCCCGCCCCGAGTTGATCAGCATGACGCCGTCCTTCATCCGAGCAATGGCTTCCGCATCGATGAGGTGATCGGTCTCGGGCGTCAGCGGGCAGTGCAGCGAGACGATGTCCGCTTCGGCGAGCAGTCGCTCCAGCGAGACGTATTCGACGAACGCCTTGGCGTCGGGGTTCGGCAAAGGGTCGCTCGCCACTATGCGGCAACCGAAGCCATGCATGATGTCGGCGAAGATCAGGCCGATCTGGCCGGTGCCGACCACGCCGACTGTCTTGCCATGCAGGTCGAAGCCAAGGAGTCCGTCGAGCGAAAAGTTGCCCTCCCGAACGCGGTTGTAGGCGCGGTGCGTCATTCGGTTGAGACTCAGCACCAGTGCCACCGCATGTTCGGCCACGGCGTGTGGGGAGTACGCCGGTACCCGTGCGACCGTGATACCCAGTCGCTGCGCCTCGGGCAGGTCGACATTGTTGAAGCCGGCAGAGCGGAGCGCGACGAGCCGAATCCCACGCATCTGCAGCAGGCGCAGCACCTCGGTATCGACGCGGTCGTTGACGAAGGCGCAGACGGCATCGAATCCCTCCGCAAGGGGCGCGGTTTCGGCCGTCAGCCGTGCATCGAGGTACGTCAATTCATGCCGATGACGTTCGTTGGCGCGGTCGAGGAATATCCGGTCGTAGGGCTTCGTACTGAAGACGGCAACACGCATGTCTGATCCCCGCGCAAACGTTCATGGCTGGACGATGGTCCGTCGAGCCCTTCGCAGCAGACTTCAGCCAAGACGCGCGGTTCCTGCCGACAGCGTCACACGCTTCGGCGCACCGCCTGGCTCGAACCGGCAACGACACGCAGGGGTCCGATTTGGTGTCACGTCTTCCACCAATGAGGTGTTCCATGACCTGCACGCAAATAACTGCCGCCCTATTTTCCGGCCTGCTGACAAC
The DNA here is from genome assembly GCF_051486945.1 of Stutzerimonas chloritidismutans. GTDB lineage: Bacteria > Pseudomonadota > Gammaproteobacteria > Pseudomonadales > Pseudomonadaceae > Stutzerimonas > Stutzerimonas chloritidismutans_B. The sequence goes on from NZ_JAHVDX010000002.1 coordinate 228,220, forward strand.
CGCAGCCGTTGCTGAACAGCTCGTCCCCACCGAGAAACCGGCCGAGCAGCAGTCCACACAATCTGCAGATGAGCATGACGGGGCGCACGGCTATCAGAACCCGGAAGGGAGCGATCCGGACCCGCGCATGAGTGAGCATCCCAACAGCGAGACTGAAGAAACCGAAAAAGGCGACACGCAGCACGACGACCAGAAGCCGTAGCGAGTCAAAGGTTGGCGTTGATCCACTCGCGCACCTTGCGGCGGTCACGGCGCGAAATGAGCTGTTCCGTCAGAGGGCTCTCAGGGATCAGCGCGCATTCCGGGTCGCTCAAGTTGCCGAGGCGAAACCGTCGCGTGATCCCGAGAGGATGCCGTTCAGACCCATAGAAGGCTGCCGCCCGCACTTCCATCGCGTGGAAGGTCCAGTCGCCGGTCGGGCAAAGACCCTTCAGCTCGATTCCATGCACCTCGCAGGCCTGCCGCAACATGCCTTGAAAGGTGCCGATATGAACGAAGTCGCCCGTGCGTAGCGGGCCCTGGTGGGTGATCTGATTGATGGCCAGGTCAGGCGTGGCGTCGTCTTCGATACCGTGGCGGATATCGGTGACATCTACTTCCAACGGACCTTTGGAGGTGTGAATCAGCACCATCAACTGGTTGATGAACACCGGCTCGGCGCTCATGTTGGAAATCAGGCAGAGCGACCCGAGCCCTTTGCCCGCGCCGCGATTGATGATGAGACTGGGCTTGCGCTGGCGCTTGAAGTTGAGCAGCAGCAGCTGGGCATAAAACAACCACACCAACAGCGTGCAGGCACTGATCGCCAGGGAGATGAGTTGATGGTTTCGTTCAAGCCATTCGATCATTGAGAGCCCTCAAGGGTTGCCGAACAGCTAGGACCGCACCTGTTTGCCAGCGTGCCGCCCGCCGGGCAGTTTCAGCCCGAGCGCCACGCGCCAGGCGATCAGAACGAGGCGATTTTCCGTATGACGACGGGCTTCTCGCCCTGCTCCGAAGCGCCCTGCTGCTGGCCTGTCGGCAGAGTACGCAGGGCCTTGCGCATAAAATAGATGCTGAAGAACAACGTCGTCGCCAAGCCCACCAGCAGCATCGCCGTACCCATGATCATCACCTGCCAAATTCGAGGAAGCCGAATGATGGCATAACGACACTTCATTGGGTATCCGCCCGCCCGTAGAGCGACCGTCGGCGCCCTCATCGAGACTGCTCAGCGACCGTGGTAGCGTGAGCGCCCCTCTTCAATCAGGAAAGACCCATGCGCTGCCATGCTGTGCAAAGGCTGCTGAGCCTTACCGCCCTTTTGTCTATAAGCGCCATCGCGGCGAGCCCGCTTTCGGCAGCGACTTCGACGATCGATAGTGCGGTGCAAGCAGTCATGCGCACACATGGAATTCCCGGCATGGTCGTTGCGATCGCACAAGGTAAAGACGCGCAAATCCACGCCTACGGTGTCGCCTCGAAGCAGACGAGGCAGCCTGTCGATCCGGATACCCTGTTCGAGCTCGGCTCTGTCAGCAAGACGCTGACGGCGACCCTCGCCGCCCTGGCCGAAGTACGCGGCACGCTGGCGCTGGACGACTCACCGAGCCGACACTTGCCAGCGCTTGCCGGCAGTGCGCTCGATGGCGTGACGCTCCGTCACCTGGCAACGCACACGGCCGGCGGGTTCCCGCTGCAGCTGCCCGGGCAAGTCCACGAACCGAAGCAGTTGACCGCGTATTTCCGCGATTGGACACCCAGTTACCCCGCCGGCACGCAGCGCACCTATGCCAACCCGAGCATTGGCCTGCTTGGCCTCACGACCGCGAAAAGCCTTGGCCAACCCTATGCCAGCGCACTCTCCGGCATGCTGTCGGAGCTTGGCATGACCCACACCTACCTCGACGTGCCTACCAGCGCAGCCGACCGCTACGCCCAGGGCTACAACCGCGACGACCAGCCCGTCCGCCTAAACCCTGCACCGCTGGCCAATGAGGCCTACGGCTTGAAGTCATCCGCCAGGGACATGCTGCGCTTCGTCCAGGTCCAGCTCGGCGCCGTTAACGTCACTGATGAACTTCGCCAGGCCATGGCAACTACCCGAACCGGCTATTACCAGGTCGGCCCCATGACGCAAGGTTTGGTCTGGGAGCAGTACGGCTACCCAACCGCACTGCAACCGCTATTGGAGGGCAACAGCAGCCAGATGGCGCTTGAATCCCATCCCGCTACGGCCATCGAGCCGCCACTGGCACCGCAAGCGGACGCGTGGATTAACAAGACCGGTTCCACCAATGGCTTCGGCGCCTATCTGGCCTTCATCCCGGCCCGACAACTGGGATCGTTATCCTGGCCAACCGGTTCTACCCGAACGAGGCGCGGGTCCGGCTTGCGTATGAGATTCTCGAAACGCTCGACTGACCAAAGCTGAAACCACCGCGCGTGCAGATCATGCAGTGCGGCCAGAAACGCAAAAGCCCCGCGACACGCGAGGTGTTGCGGGGCTTTTCAATAATGGCGGAGAGATAGGGATTTGAACCCTAGGTACCCGCGAGGGTACAACGGATTTCGAATCCGTCCCGTTCGGCCACTCCGGCATCTCTCCAGCGGCGCGCATCATAGCAGCTCGGACGCGTTTGTCGAACCCCGGCTGCGCGCTTTTTTCACGATTTTCAGGCTGTTGCGTTTAACCAATCTGATTGCCGCAGCGGATCAGGCAGTTAGCCGGGTTAGCGCCTCACGGTATTTATCTGCCGTTTTCTGCGCGACCTCTGCCGGCACCGGCGGCGCAGGCGGCTCCTTGTTCCAGCCGGTCGACTCGAGCCAGTCGCGCACGAACTGCTTGTCGAAACTCGGCGGATTGGTGCCGACGCGGTAGCTATCGGCGGGCCAGAAGCGGCTGGAGTCCGGGGTCAATGCCTCGTCCATCAACGTCAAGGTGCCGGTCTCGTCTAATCCGAATTCGAATTTAGTATCCGCAATGATGATGCCGCGCGTGGCCGCGTATTCAACCGCCTTGCTGTACAGTGCGATCGAGGTGTCACGGACCTGCGCCGCCAGCTCCTTGCCGATGATGGCTTCGCATTGTTCGAAGGAGATGTTCTCGTCGTGGTCGCCGACGGCGGCCTTGGTCGAGGGGGTGAAGATCGGCTGCGGCAGCTTGGCTGCTTCCTGCAGGCCTTTCGGCAGAGCGATGCCGCACACGGTGCCGCTCCTTTGATACTCCTTCCAGCCGGAGCCGACCAGGTAGCCGCGCACGATGGCTTCTACGGCAACGGGTTTCAGGCGCTTGGCAACTACGGCACGCCCTTCGACCAGAGGCAACTCGGCAGCCGGGACGACGTCTTCGACACGGTCACCGGTGAAATGGTTGGGCACCACGTCGGCCAGCTTGGCGAACCAGAAATTGGAGATCGCAGTGAGGATCTTGCCTTTCTCCGGGATCGGCTCGTCAAGGATCACATCGAACGCCGAGAGGCGATCAGTAGCGACCATCAGCATGCGCTTGTCGTCGATTTCGTAGAGGTCACGGACCTTGCCGGAGTAAATCTTCTTCAGGCTGAGGGCGTTAGCGGTAGTCATGGTGGTCTCGCGTCTGGCGAACCCTGAGGCCGCCAGTGCGGCTGTCGGGCCTGTCGTTAAACAAAACAGGCGAAACCGGATGGCTTCGCCTGGATTGGTCTCGCGTTTGGTCCGGCCTTAGCCGAGATTGTCCCGCAGCAGCGTAAGCACGCGACGTGCGACGTCCTCAGGCGCGACCGTGTTGAGGTCCTTGTCCAGCGACACCTGGACCCCGTCGGCGACGGAGGTCAACCGAACCTGGTAGCGCTCGGCACGCGCCTCGATCTCTTCGCGATCTGGCGCCGTGCCGAACAGCCGGGCAAAGAAGCCCGGCTTGTCATCCGGCTTGGCTGCCCCTTCGGACAGGTTGATGTAATAGACGCCGAGGCTGCGGTCCAAATCCTCGACCAGGATGTCACTGGCACTCAGTGCACGACCGACGCTCGACCAGGCACGATTGAAGTCGGTATCGAGCTGCAGCACGGGGCTGCCGCTGCCCGCTTCGCTAAGGGTTACACGGCTGGGCGCATCGAATTCGCGCTCGGCCAGCAAGGAGGTCGAGCCACCCTGGTCCGCGCGGCTGACCAGGGCAGTCTGCAACTCGTCGAGCAGGACACGGTCCAGTTCGGCGTTGGCGGTGCGCTCAGGCCAGGCCACATCGGCGCTGCTGTCTGCCGGACGCTGGACGGTCAGCAGCGACACTTCGCTGGTCTGGCGCTGCACGCCCGGCTCGATCCTGACGCGAACGCGCGTCTGGCCTTGCCCAAGCCCCAGGTTGCGCACGAGACCTGGCGAGAGTTGGTCGCGCGTCTGCCAGGCCGTGACGAACTCGCCAGTCTGCGGACGCTCCTCCTCGATCTGGAAGCCATTATCGGTGAAGAACTGGCGAACCGCCGTCCAGGTCTCGGATGGGGAACGCAGCGCAACCAGCCAACGCGCATCCTCGGACGTCTGCAGGCTGAAATCGCTGGCGGTCTCGGCAACGATCAGGCGCTGCGGACGGGGCACTTCGTAATCTTCGCTGGCCCGGCTGTCGGCCACCTGTTGCGGGATCGGCAGCAAGGGTTCGATTGGGCGCAGGTTGGCGTCAGACGGCACCTGCATCGGCGGCACCTGCTGCGCCTGCAGGTAGTCGCTCCCACGGTCACGGAAATATCCGTCGTCACCCCATAGCCAGCCGCAACCGCTGGTGGTGGAGATGATCAGGGTAAGAGTGGAGAGTCCGGCCAGTCGCTTCATGCGTGTTCCTTCATTGTTAAACCGGTACACCGGAGGTCGTTCAGGCCAGCACACCAGACTGGCGCATGGCCTGGCGCAGCGGCTCCTGGCAATGCTGGCTGAGCCAGGTCAATGGCAGGCGGATGCCCTCGGGCATTAGACCCATCTCATGCAGAGCCCACTTGACCGGAATCGGGTTGGCCTCGATGAACAAGGTCTGGTGAAGCGGCATCAGCAAAGCATTGATTGCCCGTGCCTTGTCAGCGTCACCGGCGATCGCGGCGGCGCACAATTCGCTCATCGCACGCGGTGCGACATTGGCGGTGACGGAAATATTGCCTTTGCCACCCATGAGCATAAGTTCGACCGCGGTGGCGTCGTCACCGGAATAGACGAGGAAATCCTGACCGACCCGGTCGAGCACTTCGCGTCCGCGCTTGAGGTCGCCAGTCGCTTCCTTGATGCCGATGATATTGGGCACCTTCGATAGGCGCTCGACCGTCTCGGGCAGCATGTCGCATGCGGTGCGGCCAGGCACGTTATAAAGAATCTGGGGAATGGCGACAGCTTCGGCGACGTGCCGGAAATGCTGGTACAGCCCTTCCTGGGTCGGCTTGTTGTAGTACGGCGTGACCAGCAGGCAGGCGTCTGCACCAGCGGCCTTGGCATTCTCGGTCAGCTCCACCGCCTCGCGGGTCGAATTGGCGCCCGTGCCGGCGATGACGGGGATACGGCCATTGACCTGATCCACTACACGACGGATCACCTCGATATGCTCGGGCACCTCGAGCGTTGCGGACTCGCCAGTGGTCCCGACGGCAACGATTGCGTTAGTACCTTCCTGTAGATGGAAGTCGACCAGTTTGGCCAGGCTCTCCCAATCGAGATCGCCTTGCGCATCCATGGGAGTGACAAGCGCCACCATACTGCCCGCGATCATGCAACCACTCCTGCCGGAAAAAGAGACGCGTAATGGTACAAGGCTCCATTGCGCTTTGCGAGTACGCTGGATGCATCCGCAGCGACGACTGGCGGGAGGCGAATCACGCCGCAGCCTGGCGGACGCGCATTCCTTCGCGAGGCGCTTTCCGCTACTCTTAGCCGTTTTCGGCTTGGCTGGCCGCCCGATTCATCTTTGCCAGGAACGCTGCATGTCCCTCCCCCCCGTACCCCGCGAACAGTTTCTCGTCATCAGCGCCTTGGGCAAAAGCCCGATGGAGCTCACCAATGTGCTCTGCAAAGCCAGTCACGAGAACCGCTGCGCCGTGGTCAGCACTCGCCTGACCCGTCATGGCGAGTGCAGCGCCCTCGTGCTTGAGATCACCGGCACCTGGGACGCGCTTGCACGGATGGAGGCCGCCTTGCCCGGCCTGGCGAAGAAACATGACTTCGTCCCTACCGTGGTGCGTAGCGAATCGCTGGAAACCCGCCCGCAGGCGCTGCCCTATGTCGCCTACGTCAGTTCCGTGTACCGCCCGGACATCCTCAACGAGCTCTGCCAGTTCTTCATCGATCACCGTGTCGAACTGGAGAACCTCACGTGCGATACCTACCAGGCGCCGCAGACTGGCGGAACCATGCTCAACGCGACCCTGACCCTGACCCTGCCTGCCGGCACCCAGATCAGCTGGCTTCGCGACCAGTTCCTGGATTTCGCCGATGCACTGAACCTGGACGCCCTGATCGAGCCTTGGCGTCCGCAGAACCCCTGAGAAGGAACCACGCCCATGGCCGTTGAGATCGACCAACCCATCCCCCCGTTCGTGGCCCAAGCTACCAGCGAGACGCAGGTGACGCGCGAAAGCCTGAACGGCAAACAGACGGTCCTCTACTTCTACCCGAAGGACAATACACCAGGCTGCACCACCCAAGGCCAAGGCTTCCGGGACCTGCATGACGCGTTCCTGGCTGCCAACACCCAGGTGTTCGGCGTCTCCCGAGACAGCCTGAAGACGCACGAGAACTTCAAAGCCAAGCAAGCTTTCCCCTTCGAACTCATCAGTGACAAGGACGAAGCGCTCTGCCAGCTGTTCGACGTGATCAAGCTGAAGAAGCTCTACGGGAAGGAATACCTCGGCGTCGACCGCAGCACCTTCCTGATCGACGAAACCGGCGTGCTTCGCCAGGCGTGGCGCGGCGTGAAGGTGCCTGGCCACGTCGAAGCCGTGCTGCAGGCCGCCCAGGCACTCAGCCAGCGTTGATCCGGCCCGCCCCGCCGCGCTCATCAGGCTCGGCGGGGCTTGCGTCACGGCCGACTCTTCAACCCACCTCTTCTACGATGGGCGGCGCAACAGTCTTGCGGGGCCATGCGTAGAGTACGGCCTTGAACAGGGTCGCCAGCGGGATGGCAAAGAACACGCCCCAGAACCCCCACAGCCCGCCAAATAGCAACACCGCGCAAATGATTGCCACGGGGTGCAGATTCACGGCCTCAGAGAACAACAGTGGCACCAGCACATTGCCGTCGAGCGCCTGGATGATGGCGTAGGCCACCATCAGATAGATGAACTGGTCACCCACGCCCCACTGGAACAGACCGATCAACGCGATCGGTATGGTGACCAGCGTCGCGCCGATGTAAGGCACCACAACCGAAACGCCCACCAACAATGCAAGCAGCGCGGCGTAGTTCAGCTCTAACGCCGCGAACACGACGTAGGACACCGCACCGCAGATCAGGATCTCAATCGCCTTGCCGCGAATGTAATTGGCAATCTGCAGGTTCATTTCCTGCGACACCTGGGTGATCAGTGTGCGTTCGCGAGGCAGATAGCCGCTGAGCCAATCACTGATCTGCTGCCGGTCTTTAAGAAAGAAGAACACCAGGATCGGCACCAGGATGAGGTAGATCAGCAAACTGATCAGCAGCGGCAGACTCGACAACGAGGACGTCAATACGACCTGGCCGTAACGGCCGATTTCGCCGCGCATGAAGTCGATGCCGCGCAAGACCTGCTCCTCGGTAAGCAGCTGCGGATACCGCTCTGGCAGCAGGAGCAGCAACGATTGCCACTCGACCAGCATGCGCGGCAGCTCGTTGAACAACGTCAGCACCTGCTGCCAGACCAACGGCACCAGGAACAGCAAGCACACCGTAAGCGCGCCCACGAACATGAGAAATACCAGCCAGACAGCAATCAGGTGAGGCACCCGCTTGCGCTCGAGCGCGCCGACCAGTCCTTGCATGAGATAAGCCAGCACCAGCCCGGCAATTACCGGCGCGAGCATCCTGCCGAGCGTCAGAACGATGGCAAAGGCCACCACCAACAGAACGGCAGGAACGACAGCTTCTTCATCGGAAAAATAGCGATGGACCCAGCCACGCAACACGTTGAGCATCGTTCGTCCTTAATCGCCTTCAGGCTTTGCGCAGCCAGTAGCGAAATACGCCATTGACCAGCTCTTCGTGTACCAAAGCATGTCCAGCCAACTTGGCAAAGCTGCGGAAGTCGCGCTGCGAGCCCGGATCGGTCGCGGTCACCTTGAGCACATTGCCACTGGCGAGTTGGTTGAGCGCGAGCTTGGCCTTGAGCAACGGCATCGGGCACTCCAGGCCGGTCGCATCGAGCTCGGCATCGCAGGCAGGCCCTTTGGGTTGTGCGTCGTTCATCGTCGCCTCCTTGAAAGCCCGACAGGATACCGAGCCGCGCCCGACTCTGGCCAGTTACCCGAGCACAAGGCTACAGTAGCGATCCCGCCTCGATGAGCCAGTCTGGATGAAATTGCTGCGCCCTACCCTGCTGACATTGGCTTGCCTGCTCGGCCAGCCGGCCATGGCCAACGACCTTCCCTCACTGGGTGATTCCAGTTCCGGCATCGTCTCGCCAGAACAGGAACATCAGTTAGGCCGCGCCTGGCTGAGCCTGCTGCGTGGTCAGGTGCCGCAGCTCTCCGACCCGCAGCTCAAGGATTTTCTCGAGCGCAGCGTGTACCGGCTGGCCGAAACCAGCCAGCTGCAAGATCGCCGTCTGGAGTTCGTGCTGCTCGACAGCAAGGAGCTGAACGCATTCGCCGCGCCGGGCGGCATCATCGGCGTAAACGGCGGGCTCTTCCTGCACGCACAGACGGAGGCTGAGTACGCCTCCGTCCTGGCTCACGAACTGGCCCACCTATCGCAACGCCACTTCGCGCGAGGGCTTGAAGCACAGAAACGCATGCAACTGCCACTGATGGCCGCCATGCTAGCCGGAGTGGTCGCGGCCGCAGCCGGTGCGGGGGATGCCGGCATCGCCGCGATCGTGTCGAGCCAGGCAGCTGCCATCCAGGCGCAGCGTCGCTTCTCTCGCCAGAACGAGCAGGAGGCGGACCGCATTGGCATCCTCAACCTCGAGCGTGCCGGTTACGACCCGCGCGCCATGCCGGACATGTTCAGTCGCCTGATGCGCCAGTATCGCTACGATCAGAAGCCGCCGGAATTCCTGCTGACCCACCCGGTCACCGAATCCCGTATTGCCGATACCCGCAACCGCGCTGAGCAATATGCCAACAACGGCGTCGAAGATAGCCTGCGCTACCAGCTCATGCGCGCCCGAACCGACCTCAAGTTCGAGAACACGCCAGGCGTGAGCGCCAAGCGCTTCCGCGCCATGCTCAATGACGACGGGACCCTAGATGCGGCACGCTATGGCCTGGCCCTGGCTCAGATCAAAAGCGGCCAACTGGAAGACGCCGGAGCCAATCTGCAGACGCTACTCGCCAAGGAGCCGGACGAGGCCGCCTACAACCTCGCGCAGATCGAACTCGATATCACTGCAAACCGGCTGGCGGCCGCGCGCCAGCGCACGCAGCGCCTGCTAGAGCTGTACCCGGGAAGCTACCCGGTGCGCCAGACGCATATCGATCTACTCATGAAGGAAGGCAAGCAACAGGACGCCGAGCGCGAACTCGACAGGCTCGTCGAAGCACGACCGAAAGACCCGGATATCTGGTATCAGGTGGCGGAGATCCGCGGCCTGACCGGCAATATCGTCGGGCTTCACGAGGGGCGCGCCGAGTACTTCGCGCTGGTTGGCGACTACGACCAAGCCATTGAACAACTGGATTTCGCCAAGCGCCGCTCGAGCAACTTCCAGACGGCCGCACGCATCGATGCACGTCAGCAGCAGCTGATGGAAGAGAAGCGCATGGTTGAGGAAATGCTGCGCTAAGGCTTGAGGTCTTCCGGGGCCAAGCGCCTGGCCCACGGTCCCGTCAGGCGTTGCCTGCTTGCTTCAGGCGTGCCGCCTGGGTGAAATCCAACATTCGCTTGAGCGGCCGCACTGCGCGCGGGATCAGCGCCGGATCGACGAAAATTTCGTCCTTACCCCTACGCAGGCACTCCAGAATACGCTCCAACGTATTCATCGCCATCCATGGGCAATGCGCGCAGCTACGGCAAGTCGCCCCGCTGCCTGCGGTCGGCGCCTCGATGAACTGCTTGTCCGGGCACAACTGCTGCATTTTGTAGAAGATGCCTCGGTCAGTCGCCACGATGAAACTTGGATTGGGCAGCGTCTGCGCCGCTTTGATCAACTGGCTCGTAGAACCCACCGCATCGGCCAGCGCGATCACCGCCTCGGGTGACTCGGGATGCACCAGAACGGCTGCATCCGGATACAGCACCTTCATATCCTCGAGCTGTTTGGCCTTGAACTCTTCGTGAACGATGCAGGCCCCGTCCCAGAGCAGCATGTCGGCGCCCGTTTCACGCTGTACGTAGCTGCCTAGGTGCCTGTCCGGTGCCCAGATGATTTTCTCGCCGTTGTCCATCAGGCTTTCGACAATTTCAAGCGCGCAGCTGGACGTCACCACCCAATCGGCGCGCGCTTTCACAGCCGCTGAGGTATTGGCGTAGACCACCACCGTCCGCTCTGGATGCTGATCGCAAAAACGGGAAAACTCCTCCGCCGGGCAGCCGAGGTCTAACGAACAGGTTGCCTCCAACGTGGGCATCAACACGCGCTTCTCGGGGTTCAGGATCTTGGCCGTTTCCCCCATGAACCTGACGCCCGCGACGAGCACCGTCTGCGCAGAATGCTCATTGCCGAAGCGCGCCATTTCCAGCGAATCGGAAACACATCCGCCCGTTTCTTCAGCCAGCGCCTGGATGACCGGGTCCGTGTAGTAATGCGCGACGAGCACTGCGTTCTGCTTTTTCAGCTCGACCGCGATGTCGCGACGCAGCTGCGCTTCCTGTTCGGGCGACAACGGCTGCGGCTGCTTCGCGGCCAGATGGGCCTGTACGAGAACACGTTCGGGTATCTGCGTCATGTCGCGATTTCCTGCAAGCACACGTGATGCGTGGTCGCCGACTGTGCTACTGAGGCAGCCTGTCGGACGTTGCGAAAGGAAGGACCGAGCAAAGGACGAACGCCCGCCCGGCCGATTCAAGGGGACGGAATACTAGCCGAAGCGTTCGGGCGTTGGGAAGCAGGCAAGAAACGAGGGCAACTGACGCCCTGAAAGGAAAAAGCCCGCCGGTTTGCGCCGGCGGGCTCTGGATCACTTGCCCTTGAGCATGTGACCGCGCTCTTCGAGGTTGGTGTGCCAGTCCATCGCATCATGCAGCAGATGCGGCGTCTGCCCACCCTTCTTGCACGCCGCTTCGAAGTAGGCGTTGAGTGCGTCGCGGTAGGACGGATGCACGCAATTGTCGATGATCACGCGAGCACGCTCACGCGGCGCCAGGCCACGCAGGTCTGCCAAACCCTGCTCGGTCACCAGGATGCTGACGTCGTGCTCGGTATGATCGACGTGGGCGACCATCGGAACGACACTAGAAATCGCGCCACCCTTGGCGATCGATTTGGTCACGAAGATAGCCATGTGTGCGTTACGGGCGAAGTCACCCGAACCGCCGATGCCATTCATCATCTTGGTGCCGCCGACGTGCGTGGAATTCACGTTGCCGTAAATGTCGAACTCGAGGGCAGTGTTGATACCAATGATGCCGATACGGCGGACCAGCTCCGGATGATTGGAGATTTCCTGCGGGCGCAGTACCAGCTTGTCCTTGTATTTCTCAAGGTTGCCGAAGACGCGGTCGTTGCAGCGCTGCGACAGGGTAATGGAGCAACCCGAAGCGAAGACCATCTTGCCGGCGTCGATCAGCTCGAAGGTGGAGTCCTGTAGCACTTCGGAATACATCACCAGGTTCTCGAACGGCGAGTCGATCAGACCGCACATCACGGCGTTGGCGATGTTACCGATACCAGCCTGCAGCGGACCAAGGCTATTGCTCAGGCGGCCGGCATCGACTTCCTTCTTGAAGAAATGGATCAGGTGGTTGGCAATTGCCTGGGTTTCGTCGTCCGGCGGCGTGACGGTCGAGTAGGAATCCGGCTGATCGGTGATGACGATCGCGGCGATCTTGGCCGGATCCACCGGAATGGCACCGACACCGATACGGTCGTCGACTTTCATCAGCGGGATTGGCTGACGGTTCGGGCGCTCGCCCGGAATGTAGATGTCGTGCAACCCTTCCAGGTTCGGGTTGTGAGCCAGGTTCAGCTCGACAATGACCTTGTCGGCGAACAACGCGAGGTTAGCCGAGTTACCCACTGACGTAGTCGGGACGATATGCCCCTGCTCGGTGATCGCAACCGCTTCAATGATGGCCAGGTCCGGCTTCTTGATCTGGTGGTTGCGCATCTGCTCGACGGTATGCGACAGGTGCTGATCGATAAACATGACCTCACCCTGGTTGATCGCCTTGCGCAGTGAGGCGTCCGCCTGGAACGGCATGCGGCGGGCGAGCAGCCCGGCCTCGGCCATCATGCCGTCGAGATCGTTACCAAGGCTGGCGCCGGTGATGAGACTGATTTTCAGCGGATTGTCCTTGGCGCGCTTGATCAGCGCCATCGGGACTGCCTTGGCTTCGCCGGCACGGGTGAACCCGCTCATGCCGACGGTCATGCCGTCGAGTACATGGGTAGCAGCCTCGTCGGCGCTCATGACCTTGCTATGCAGGGAGGACAAGCGGATGCGATCAGAATACATTTGAGCCTCGAACCACGGTGAAATCGGAAGGTCGCAGTCTAGTACGTTTACCCGTGCGCGGGTCACATACCAAGGTCGTAGACAAACAGGCCTTGATCGGACTGGCATCTATTCGTATTCCTGACTACGAACCTACAGACGCAAAAAAGCCGGACAACCTTGCGGCCTCCGGCTTTCCTTCCCCGTAGGGATTGTTCTGGTGGGTCGTGTAGGATTCGAACCTACGACCAATTGGTTAAAAGCCAACTGCTCTACCAACTGAGCTAACGACCCGATGCGGGGCGCATGATACTGATTTGATTGAGTAATTCAACTCTTTTTTGAAATTAGGCGTAGCGTGTTGGATCCGCCAGCCCAGCTTCGGAGAAGCCTATGGCACGCAGGCGGCAGCTGTCGCATTTACCGCAGGCGCGGCCATCGTCATCTGCCTGATAACACGACACGGTCATCCCATAGTTGACGCCCAGGCGCGTACCCGCCTGCACAATTTCAGCCTTGCTCATATTTTGTAACGGCGCGCGGATACGGAACCCCTGCCCTTCCACTCCCTCCCGGGTGGCGAGATTGGCAAGCCGCTCGAACGCCTCGACGAATTCGGGGCGGCAATCGGGATAGCCGGAATAGTCGACAGCGTTGACGCCGATGAAGATATCCTGCGCACCCAGCACCTCAGCCCAGCCTAGCGCGAGCGAAAGGAATACCGTGTTGCGCGCCGGCACGTACGTCACCGGAATCCCTTCTTCCACCTGTTCTGGTACCGCAATCGAGGTGTCAGTAAGCGCGGAGCCACCGATACCGTTGAGGTTCATGCCAATCACCTTGTGCTCGACGACGCCCAACTGCTGGGCAACTCGCTCGGCAGCCTGCAGCTCGGCACGGTGGCGCTGGCCGTAATCGAAACTCATGGTGTAGCAGGCGTAACCCTCGGCTCGCGCCATCGCGACGACGGTGGCCGAATCAAGTCCACCAGAGAGCAGGATGACCGCTTTCTTTTCGTTCATTGTCTACCTCGTCGAATATCGATAACGGTCGGGCGGTTGGCGCAGACGTCAACGCCCACGCGCATCATTCCAAAGCACTTTGTGCAGCTGAAGCTGCAGCCTGACCGGCAGGTTGTCCTGCACGATCCAGTCAGCGAGATCACGTGCATCGACCTGACCGTGGCTCGGCGAGAACAACACCTCGCTGGCCCGCGCTTGCAGCCCGTACTCGATCAGCTTGGAAACAGACCAGTCGTAATCATCGCGAGAGCAGATTACGAACTTGACCTGATCATTGGGCGTCAGCAGCGCAATGTTTTCGTAGCGGTTGCGATGCGCTTCTGCTGACCCCGGAGTCTTCAGGTCTACCACGCGACTCACTCGAACATCCGCAACTGCTATGTCCAGCGCCCCACTGGTTTCAAGCGACACCTCGTAGCCGGCATCGCACAAGCGGCGCAACAATTCAGCGCAATTCGGCTGCGCGAGCGGCTCGCCGCCCGTTACGCAGACGTAGCGGGGATTGTAAGACGCGACCCGCTCGAGGATCGCATCGATAGCAATCAGCTCCCCGCCACTAAAGGCGTAGGCCGTATCGCAATACTGACAGCGCAGGGGACAGCCGGTTAGGCGAACGAACACGGTGGGAAGGCCACTGGTGCGCGTCTCCCCCTGCAGCGAGTAGAAAATCTCGGATATTCGCAGGGTTGGGTACATATCAGCCACGGGCGTGACGGCTAAACAGGCCATCCGCCTCCGTTGCGGGAAAGGGGGCGCGATTTTAACGAAAAAACCCGCCGAGGGGCGGGTTTTATTCAAAAACTAGACTGGCTGATCAGCGATTAAGTTGACGCTGGGCCAATTGGGCCGCCGAACTATTGGGGTAGTCTGCAATCACCTGACGAAGAATGCCGCTGGCCTTGTCACGATTACCCAATCGGAGCTCGACGTCCGCCAGCTTGTACAGCGAGTCAGGCACCTTATTGTGTTGAGGATAGGTCTGACTGACACGGGCGAACGCTTGGCCAGCAGCCGGCAAGTCACCCTTCGCCAAGTTAACCTCACCCAGCCAATACTGCGCATTGCCCGCATAAGGGCTGCTCGGGTACTTGCGAAGAAACGCGGCAAAGGCCTGGCTGGCCTTGTCGAAATCCTTGGCCTTGATCAGATCGAACGCCGCATCGTAGTAAAGCTTTTCCTTTTCCGGGTCAGCAGATTCGCTTGAACCCGTACCTTGGGCCGCAGCATCGCTCGATGTCTGCGCGCCACTACCGGCAGCACTACCGGCAGATGAAACATTCTGGCCGGAACCTCCACCTGTCGACAAACCCGACAAGCGACTGTCCAGATCCTGATAACGCTCCAGCCCTTCCTGCTTGAGGCGCTGAATCTCGTTTTCCTGCACTTCCAGCATGCCGCGCAGTTGCGCGATCTCTTCCTGCATCTGCTGCAGTTGCACGAAGAGCATCCCCTGCGCCGAAGACGGAGCAACCGCTCCGCCCCCAGCGTAGGCACCGCCATTATCCGCCCCGGAAGCGTAACCCGACGAGGAGCCAGCAGAAGGCTGCGAGTCGTATTCCACAACCGGAGCCTGGGCTGCCGCAACGAGCGGCAAACCAAGGGCCAGAATCAGCAGATGATGACGATGCTTGAGCATGGCTATTACTTACGCAGCTCTACGCGACGGTTCTGGGCCCACGACTGCTCGTCGTTACCCATGGCGACCGGACGCTCTTCACCGTAGGAAACCAGTTCCAGCTGAGCGGGCGATACGCCCTGCAGAACCAGGTAACGCTGTACGGCCTTGGAGCGGCGCTCACCCAGAGCCATGTTGTACTCGCGAGTACCACGCTCATCGGTGTGGCCTTCCAGAACGACACGGTTACCAGCGGACTTCAGATCCTTGGCATGAACATCCAGCGCGCGCATGGCTTCCGGCTTCAGGTCGGAACTGTCGTACTCGAAATAGAAGGTGGTGATGGCACGCAGAGCGGCTTCTTCGCTCATGCTGCCGTCAACGGCACCGCTGTCAGCGCCGTAACCGGCATTCGGATCCACGGCGGTGGAGCCTTCGCCGGAATCGTCGCCGCCCTTGGACGAACAACCAACAGCCACGGCCATAGCCAGAGCCAGCGCAGCGAACTTACCGAATTTCAGCATTTCCATGTGTAACAACCCCAGGTGTGTTTTTGGTTAAGTAAAGCGTTGATACCGCATCAGTTCAGGTAAGGGGACCACGATGGCTCACGGACTTCGCCTTGAGCAGTAGGAAGCGGGAGCCTAACTCGACCATTGATGGATACGAGCATCAAGACTCCCCGGCCCTGCTGGCGGGTCGCGTAGATTAGCATGGTGCCATTAGGCGCAACAGTGGGCGACTCATCTAAACTGGTGTCCGACAGCAGCCTCAGATTGCCACGCTGAAGATCCTGGGCAGCGACCTTGAAGTTGGTGTAGCCCTCCTGACGATGGATCATCACAAGAGTCTTTTCATCGGCCGATAGTTTCGGGTTGGCGTTGTAGTTGCCGACGAACGTGACACGCTCGGCATTGTTACTGCCCAGCCGCTGCTTGTAGATCTGCGGCTTGCCAGCACGGTCGGAGGTGAAATAGATCGTCTGCCCGTCCGCGCCCCAGAACGGCTCGGTATCGATGGCATAGTGGTTGGTCAGACGCTGAAGCTGTCGTGATCCCAGGTCCATGACATAGACTTCCGGATTGCCATCCTTCGAGAGCACGAACGCAAGGCGGTTGCCATCTGGAGAGAACGCTGGCGCCCCGTTCAAACCTTCGAAGTTGGTGATTTGCTCGCGCCGACCGGTGTCGACGTGCTGAATGAAAATGCGCGGGCGTTTCTGCTCGAACGACACATAGGCAATACGGCGCCCATCGGGCGAGTACCGCGGCGACAGGATCGGCTCGCGCGATTGCAACAGTGTCACTGCGCGAGCACCATCGTAATCAGATCGCTGGAGCGTATAACGGGTGTTGGCGCCACCTAGGCGTTCGGCGGTGACGTAAAGCAGCCGCGTGGAAAAGGCCCCCTTGATGCCGGTGAGCTTTTCGAAAGACTGATCGGCGGCGTAATGCGCCATGTCACGAAGCTGGTCGGGGCTGCCGCCGACACTGCCGTTCATGACTTGCTGTTCGGTGTTGACGTTGAACACCTCATAGCGAACCTGCAGCTTGCCGCCAGAAGGCTCGATGTTCCCAACCATGACGTACTGCGCACCGAGCGCCTTCCAGTCACGAAAAATGATCTCACTGCCGCGGGTCGGCAAACTGATCATGTTCTGTTTCGGTACCGGTTGGAAAATACCCGTGTTGCGCATGTCGTTGCCGATGATTTCGGCCATGTCGTCCGGCAGGACGCTTCCGCCTTGCCAGCCGAACGGCACGACAGCGATCGGGATTGCGCGGTCGGAGCCGCTGGTAACTACGATGTTCTTTTCCTGCGCAGACGCGGTACCCAGCGCGAACGCAAGTAGAACGACGAAACTTCGAAGGTAATTGATCACAACGCAAGATCCTCAGGCGTGAATGTCATCGTGAACGAGCGGTAAGGCTGAAATTCCTGCGGAGAGAGCCCCTGCATTTCAGTCAGCCGACCGATGTTCTTCACCGCGGCAACCGCGGAATTATCGAACGGAGCATCGCCACTGGAGCGGGATACGCTCACGGCGGTAATCGTACCGTCCGGTAGCATGTTCACTCGCAGCGATACCGACATGTTGTTACGTGCCGATGGCGGGCGCGTCCACCCCTCGGCAGCGCGCATGCGAATCAGGTCGTCGAAATCGCCAGCAACCTGGTCGCCCTGAGTATCGGCCATGGCCTGTTGCCGCTGGGTATCCTCGGACAGCAGCTCGGCAAGCGCCTGAGCCTTCTTGTCCTCGGCGGCCTTGCGTGCTGCTTCGGCGGCTGCTTTTTTCTTCGCTTCGCCAGCCGCTTTCTTCTTGGCTGCCTCGGCTGCGGCTTTCTTCTTAGCTTCCTCCGCCGCTTTTTTCTTCGCGGCTTCGGCGGCAGCCTTTTTCTTAGCCTCTTCCTCGGCCTTCTTTTTCGCGTCTTCCGCCTTCTTCTTAGCGATATCGGCTTGCTTCTTCTGCTCAGCCGCCTTCAGGTCTGCGGCTTTCTTGGCGTCTTCAGCCTTTTTCGCTTCGGCCGCCTTTTCCGCCTGCGCTTTGGCCGCTTCGGCCTTTCGAGCCTCATCTGCCTTCTTTTGTTCCGCGGCCTTGGCAGCCGCCTGCCGCTGTTGCTCGACCTTGCGCTGCTCCATCTGCTCGGTTTCGTATTGCTTGGCAGAAGTCTTCTGCGCCTCGCCAGCAATTTTCTGGTTCGTCTGGGTCTTGGCCTGGCTTTGCGACTTAAGCTGGTAAAGCGTGGCTTGGACGATCGGCTTCGACGGAGGTAGCTCCGGAGTCATGGCGAAGCTGACGAACAGCATGCCAAAAATGATGACATGCAACCCGACCGCCAGGATGGTCGGCCAGTAATAGCTCTCAGAGCGCGAACGTTCCAGCTGCTGCATCAAGGCGCCTCGGTGATCAGACCGACGTTACCGACACCCGCTTCCTGCAGCCCACCCATGGCCGCCATCACCGAGCCGTAATCAACCGCCTTGTCTCCGCGTACGAACACCTGGACCTGCTGCCCCTGGCTGCGGTTCTGGTTCATGATCGCGGTTACTGCCTTGGTCATCTCATCGAGCGTCAGAGCCTTGTCCTGAACCGTATCGGTGTCGACCTCACTGCCGATGTTCCAGTAGTAGCTCTTGTCGGCCTTGATCGAGATGGTCAGCACGCGCGAGTTGTTGTCCTGTGGAAGCGCCTCACTGCTGACCTTCGGCAGATCGACCTTGACCCCCTGGTTGAGCATTGGCGCGGTCACCATAAAGATGACGAGCAGGACTAACATCACGTCGATGTAAGGCACCACGTTCATCTCGGCGACGGGCTTGCGTCTGTTGCGAATTCTTGCCATGGCCAGCGGGCCTCAATCTTCGGTGGTGTGTACTTTGCGATGCAGGATCGCCTGGAACTCGTCAGCGAAGGTGTAGTAACGCCCGATCAGCAGCTCGCCGCGCGCCGAGAAACGGTTGTAGGCAATGACCGCTGGAATCGCTGCGAACAGGCCAATCGCGGTGGCAATCAAGGCCTCAGCAATACCCGGCGCAACGGTTGCGAGGGTCGCCTGCTGGACCTGCGCTAACCCACGGAAGGAGTTCATGATGCCCCATACGGTGCCGAACAGGCCGATATAGGGACTGGTCGAGCCGACGGTGGCAAGGAACGGAAGGCTCTGCTCAAGCTTTTCTTCCTCTCGAGAAATCGCGACCCGCATGGCGCGGTTGACACCATCCATCACCGCGTCTGGATCTACGCCCTGCTGCTGGCGCAGGCGGGAAAACTCCTTGAAGCCAGCACGAAAGATCTGCTCGACGCCGGAGTCCGGGTCCGGGTTGCTGCCGGCCTGACGATAAAGCTTGGACAGGTCGATGCCAGACCAGAAACGTTCCTCGAACGCGTCCAGTGCACGCTTCGCGGCACGCAGCATGTTGGTGCGCTGGAAAATCAGGATCCATGAAGTCACCGAGGCGCCCACCAGGATCAACATCACCAGTTGCACCACGAAACTGGCGTTACTGATAAGGCTCCACATGGACATGTGATCGACGTTGGCTTCCACGCTTACTCTCCTGCAGGGGGTAGACCCGACTCGACGAACGCCGCTCGCAGCAATTCGGGAAGGGGACGGGGTTTCAAACTCTCAGCACGCACACAGGCAATCAGAAACCGCCCCTCGCAGAGCAGCTCGCCATCGCAGGCTCGCCTCACCTGTTGCCTGAAGCGCAGGCTAGCGCGCTTCATCTCGATCACGTCCGCGCTCACCAGTAGCTCGTCATCCAGCCGCGCTGGCGACAGATAGCGCGCCTCGCTCGAATGCACGACGAAAAGCAGGTCTTCGCCGACAAGCTGCGACTGGGCAAAACCCAGGCTGCGCAACCGTTCGGTACGGGCCCGCTCCATGAACTTGAGGTAATTGACGTAGTAGACGATGCCGCCCGCATCGGTGTCCTCGTAGTAGACACGGCAGCGATGGCTAAACGATTGAGCTTGTGATTCCGCGCGCATACTAGTGCCAGGCTCTGTAAATGCCAATTGGGTCGGAGAACAATATTTTTGTCACCTTGTGTCGCCATCGAAGAGGTCCGGCACCGGCGAATCACCCATGCTGCGCGGCAGTTTCAAGCCGAAGTGCAAATAGGCATGACGGGTCACCACCCGCCCGCGCGGCGTGCGCATGATATAGCCCTGCTGTATCAGGTACGGCTCGAGCACGTCTTCGATGGTGTGGCGCTCTTCGCTGATCGCCGCGGCCAAGCTTTCGATGCCGACCGGGCCCCCATCGAACTTCTCGATGAGCGTGAGCAGCAAGCGACGATCCTGATGGTCGAGGCCGCGCTCGTCTACATCAAGCATGTTCAGTGCCTGATCGGCCGTGGCGCGGGTAATCTGGCCATCGCTGCGTACCTGGGCAAAATCGCGGACCCGCCGAAGCAATCGATTGGCGATGCGCGGCGTACCGCGTGCCCGCCGAGCAATCTCGAACGCACCCTCGGCTTCGATCGCCAGGCCAAGAATACCGGCCGACCGAGTGACGATGGTGGCCAGGTCCTGTGTCGAGTAGAACTCGAGCCGCTGGACGATTCCGAAACGATCGCGCAGCGGATTGGTGAGCATCCCAGCGCGGGTGGTAGCGCCGACGAGAGTGAAAGCTGGCAAATCGAGCTTGATCGAACGCGCCGCTGGCCCTTCACCAATCATGATGTCGAGCTGAAAGTCCTCCATCGCGGGATAAAGCACTTCTTCAACAATAGGCGACAGGCGATGAATCTCGTCGACGAACAGGACGTCGCCTTCTTCGAGATTGGTCAGCAGCGCAGCGAGGTCGCCCGGGCGCTCCAGCACGGGACCCGAAGTACTCTTTATCGAAACACCCATTTCCTGGGCGATGATGTTGGCAAGCGTGGTCTTGCCCAGGCCGGGCGGGCCGAAGATCAAGGTATGGTCGAGCGCCTCGTTGCGTCCGCGTGCAGCCTTGATGAACAAGTCCATCTGCTCACGCACAACGGGTTGCCCAACATAGTCGCCCAGGCTGACGGGGCGAATGGCCCGATCGAACTGCTCCTCACGGTCACGACCACCGGCCGTCACGAGACGATCAGCTTCGATCATGGCGCGACACCTCTCACCGTCTCGCCATCCAGAGGTTGCGACGTTCGCTCAAAAACGATGTGAAGCACGTCCACGCTAAACCATTCCCTTGAGGGCACGGCGAATCAGATCTTCACTGCTCAAATCTTCTTCCTGTACGGCGGCTACGGCACGGCTCGCCTCTTGCGGCTTGAAGCCAAGGGAAATCAATGCGCTGACGGCGTCGGTCTCGGCGCTTGAGACTGCCACATTTCCGCGGGGTTCCACCACCAACGTAGCGATGGACGGCATGGTTTCCCACGCCTTGAAACGGTCTTTCAGTTCGACCAATAGACGCTCGGCCGTCTTCTTGCCGACGCCCGGTATCTTCACCAACACAGAAGTGTCCTGCGCTTGTACGCATTGCACCAGCTCGTCTACTTCCAGGCCAGACATGAGGGCCAATGCTAGCTTGGGGCCAACACCATTGAGCCGAATCAGCTCGCGGAACAGCTCACGATCCCGCTTATCTGCAAAACCATAGAGCAAGTGGGCGTCCTCACGGACAACCAGATGGGTGTGCAGGGTCACCGGTTCGCCAACTGCCGGCAATCGGTAGAGTGTCGTCATAGGCACTTCGAGCTCATAGCCGACGCCGTTGACATCAAGTATCAGGTGAGGCGGCTGTTTTTCCGCCAGGGTGCCGCGCAAACGTCCAATCACACTCATTCATCCTCATTCGGCAGAGCCATGCCTGCCTGTCTATTCACTGCCATGGCGGCGTGCACGCGAATCCGAACTTACAACCGGAGGCGACCGGCACGCCGCTTAGCATTGGCCAGCCCGTGCGGAATCAGGCTCTGCCTATGGTGGGCGTGGCACAGCGCGATGGCCAGCGCGTCGGACGCATCGATCTGTGGTTTCTGGGTCAGTTTCAGCAGATGCATCACCATCAGCTGCACCTGCTGCTTGTCGGCGCCTCCCGTACCGGCGATCGCCTGCTTGACCTGGGTAGCGGTGTATTCAGCAATCTGCAGGCCCTGTTGCGCCGCAGCGACGATAGCAGCACCCCGTGCCTGGCCCAGCTTCAGTGCAGAGTCGGCATTGCGCGCCATGAAGACTTGCTCAATGCCCATGGTGACGGGGCCATGCAGGCGAATGATTTCACTAACGCCCACGAACACCGCCTGAAGGCGCTCGGCGAGCAAACCACCACCGGTGCGAATGCAGCCGGACGCCACGTATTCACAAGACCGACCATTGTCACGCACCACGCCATAGCCCGTTATGCGCGAGCCAGGATCGATGCCAAGGATGAGCGTCATGCCGCCGCCGTACTGTCTATTTATCCAGGCGCCAGTATAAGGAGATGACCTTGACGCGGCCAGCCACCGGCGTGAGCACTTTCGACCTATAACAAAAAGCCGGAAGCACCCGAAGGTGGCTTCCGGCTAGAAAACCGATAGTGGTCGTCAGTCCAGCTGTTCCATGATTTCGTCTGGAATCTCGGCGTTGTGGTAGACGTTCTGCACGTCATCCAGATCTTCCAAGGCATCGATCAGACGCAACACCTTCTGTGCGGTCTCCAGATCGGCCACCGGGGCGGCGATCGACGGAATCATGGCGATATCCGCTTCATCACTTTTGAAGCCGGCCGCGCCCAGCGCCTCGTTGACCGCATGAAAATCGGTAAAGCTGGTGGACACCAGCGCCGAGCCATCCTCACCCATTTCCACGTCGTCGGCACCCGCCTCGAGAGCGGCTTCCATCAGTGCATCCTCGTCCACTCCCGTGGCGAAGCTGATTTGGCCCTTGCGATCGAACATGTAGGCCACCGAACCGTCGGTGCCCAGGTTGCCGCCGTGTTTGCTGAAAGCATGGCGCACTTCTGCCGCCGTACGGTTGCGGTTGTCGGTCATGGCTTCGACGATGATCGCAACACCACTTGGCGCATAACCTTCGTAGGTCAGTTCGACGACGTTGTCGGCTTCGTTGTTGCCGGCACCGCGAGCGATGGCGCGATCGATCACATCGCGCGACATGTTGGCGACCAAGGCTTTGTCCACGGCCAGGCGCAGACGCGGATTATCGGCAGGAATCGCCCCGCTCTTAGCGGCGACGGTCAGCTCGCGAATCAGCTTGGTGAAAATCTTGCCGCGCTTGGCGTCCTGACGCCCTTTGCGATGCTTGATGTTGGCCCATTTGGAATGCCCAGCCATTAACTGCCTCCCTTTGTGATCAACTTTTCAATCTGCTTAAACCAAGAGCCCAGGTTCCCCTGGGCTCCGGCCATCATCATTCGGCTTTCGGCTGCTCGCGCAGGCGAATGTGCAGTTCGCGCAGTGCCTTAGCGTCCACGGCACCCGGCGCCTGGGTCATGACGTCAGCAGCGCTCTGAGTTTTCGGGAAGGCGATGACTTCGCGGATCGACTGCGCGCCAGTCATCAGCATCACCAGGCGATCAAGACCGAACGCCAGGCCGCCGTGCGGTGGCGCGCCAAACTTCAGCGCATCGAGCAGGAAGCCGAACTTTTCGTTCTGCTCCGCTTCGTCGATGCCGAGAATGCGGAAGACGGTCTGCTGCATGTCCTTGCGGTGGATACGAATGGAACCACCGCCCAGCTCGGTACCGTTGAGCACCATGTCGTACGCACGCGACAGCGCTGCGGCAGGATTGGCCTCAAGCTCTTCGGGTGTGCACTTGGGCGCGGTGAACGGATGGTGCAGCGCGCTGAGCGAACCGTCATCGTTCTCCTCGAACATCGGGAAGTCGACGACCCACATCGGGGCCCACTCGCACGTGAGGAGGTTGAGGTCATGGCCCAGCTTGATGCGCAGCGCGCCGAGCGCCTCGGAGACAATCTTGGCCTTGTCGGCGCCGAAGAAGACGATGTCGCCATCAACCGCACCGACGCGATCGAGGATGACGTTCAGCTTGTCTTCCGGAATGTTCTTGACGATCGGCGACTGCAGGCCCTCGACGCCCTTGGCGCGCTCGTTGACCTTGATGTAGGCCAGGCCCTTGGCACCGTAGATGCCGACGAACTTGGTGTAGTCGTCGATCTGCTTGCGCGGCATGCTCGCCCCACCCGGCACCCGCAGCGCAGCAACGCGGCACTTGGGATCATTGGCTGGGCCTGCGAAGACCTTGAACTCGACTTCCTGCAGTTGGTCGGCAACATCGACCAACTCCAGCGGGATGCGCAGGTCCGGCTTGTCCGAGCCGTAGCGACGCATGGCCTCCTCGAACGGCATGTGCAGGAACTCACCGAACTCGACGCCCAGTACTTCCTTGAACAACTTGCGCACCATGCCTTCGGTGATGCCGATGATGTCGGACTCGTTGAGGAAGCTGGTCTCGATGTCGATCTGGGTGAATTCCGGCTGGCGGTCGGCGCGCAGATCTTCGTCGCGGAAGCACTTGGCGATCTGGTAGTAGCGATCAAAGCCGGCAACCATCAGCAGTTGCTTGAACAGCTGGGGTGACTGGGGCAGCGCGAAGAAGCTGCCGGGATGGGTGCGACTGGGCACCAGGTAGTCACGCGCGCCCTCCGGCGTAGCACGGGTAAGAATCGGCGTCTCAACGTCGAGGAAGCCATTTTCGTCCAGGTAGCGACGGATGCTGGTGGTGATGCGCGAACGCAGCTTGAGCTTCTCCGCCATTTCCGGGCGGCGCAAGTCGATGAAGCGATAGCGCAGACGGGTTTCCTCGCCGACGTCGCTGTATTCATTCAGCGGGAACGGCGGGGTTTCCGCCTCGTTCAGCACTTCGAGCTCGTAGCCCAGCACTTCGATGGCGCCGGACGCCATGTTCGGGTTGACCGCCCCAGCCGGACGCAGGCGAACCTTGCCGGTGATCTTGACGACGTATTCGCTACGCACCTTGTCTGCCGCGGCAAAGGTTTCGGCGCGATCCGGGTCGAATACGACCTGGGCCAGCCCCTCACGATCGCGAATATCGAGGAAGATCACCCCGCCGTGGTCCCGGCGGCGATGAACCCAGCCGCATAGAGTGATTTCCTGGCCGTCCAGGCTTTCGTTCAACTGGCCGCAATAGTGGCTGCGCATCATGGTGAGGTTCGCTTCTCGTAACTTTGGAATTCGGTGGATCGCGCGGTTCGCGATATGGCGGTCAAGATTGCATTCGAACCTGGTTACCGGCAAAAGCCCGACGCCAGCGAACGCAACACCGCGTGACACAAGCGCGGGAGTATATCCCGATAATCAGGCCAAAGCAGCCGGGTCTATAGGCGCGACGTATTACTCTAATAGCCTCATACCTGGGAACCACGGGCGCTCAGCGGATTCGAAAGAAGCCAACGTGGTGCGGCATAAGCGCACCGCTTACCACTTGAGCCATTTTTCTGGCATAACTGTTAGCCAACTTATCAACGGGAGATAACCATGGAAATCGACATCGGTATTACCGAACAGGACCGCGCCGCTATTGCCGAGGGCTTGTCCCGCTTGCTGGCCGACACATACACCCTGTACCTGAAGACTCATAATTTTCACTGGAACGTGACAGGGCCTATGTTCAACACCCTGCATACCATGTTCGAAACTCAATACACCGAGCTCGCCACGGCAGTCGATGACATCGCAGAGCGCATTCGCGCACTCGGCTTCCCTGCGCCTGGCACTTACTCGGCCTATGCACGGCTGTCCTCGATCAAAGAACAGGAAGGCATTCCATCCGCGGATGAGATGATCAAGCTGCTGGTCGAAGGCCAGGAGGCCGTAGTCCGCACTGCACGTGGGATCTTTCCGCTCCTGGAGAAAGTTAGCGACGAGCCGACCGCCGACCTGCTCACCCAGCGCATGCAGATCCACGAGAAAACCGCGTGGATGCTTCGCAGCCTGCTCGCCGCGTAGCGCCGCCCGCTCGCCCATTGCGGAGCCGGGCATAGCCCGCTCCGCCCTTCCTCGGCACTCATTGAGCGCACTTCGCATCCTCGCCTCGGCAGTTTGAGCAGCAACCCTCTTTACTGTTAAATACGCCCGCGCCGCTATCGGGACAGCCATTACCGCGCAGTCATTTTCATCTGCCGAACTCATTGCCCGCAGCGGTTGCCTTCTCCTCGTTATTTAACCGTGAGTTTTCATCAATGCTTAAAGTTGTCCATGTCTTGATTGGCGCCGCCGCGCTTCTGCTCTCGTTTGCCCCGAGCCTGATGGGCGGTCCGTCGCCCTTGACCTTTACCGATGCCCTGTCGCTGCTGTTCATCGGCCTGCTCAATGCCCAATTCGCTGCCTCTACTCACCCGACGAATCGTCGATCTCACCCCATCTCACTTGCCGCATCCGCGTTATTGATCGTCGCCGCCGGCATCCAGACGCTCGTGCTGCTTGCCCCGATAGGCCTGATTGCAGGCCAACCGGCCACCCTGGCTAGCGTTGTGCTCTCGCTGGTGGCCGTCCTGCTGAACCTCGCCACCACCCAATCCCGAAACGAGCCGACAGCTCGCCCGGCAACCGCCTCGGCACCTAACAAGCCTCGCGCTCGGGCCAGCGCGCCGGCAACCGGGCGCGAGACCGGGACGGTCAAATGGTTCAACACATCCAAGGGATTCGGGTTCATCTCGCGCGACAGCGGTGACGATGTATTCGTCCACTTTCGCGCCATCCGCGGCGAGGGCCACCGCGTCCTGATCGAAGGTCAGCGAGTCGAATTCACCATCATGATGCGCGACAAGGGCCTACAAGCCGAAGACGTGGTCGCCACGGCCTGAACGCTCGCCGCCGCCCGCACTCGTTCAATAGTGCGGCGGCGGTGCCTCGTCCGGTTCCCCACCGAGACTGCTTTGCAGTTCCGCCTGCCGTCGGGCAAGCAGCTCGAATTGAGCCTGCAGACGCTCGATCACCTTCTGCTGTCCAACCAGCACGTCATTCAACGCCTGGATAGTGTCGTCCTGGAAGGCGAGCCGTGTTTCCAGATCAGCGATACGTTGATCGGTATCCATCGTCTACTCCACGAACCTAAATTCACCAGTCAAGACCAGCTCGAGCTTGCGCCTGATCCCCGCGACCTGGTCGGCCGCATAGGGCTGCGCAGGTTGGCGCCCCCAGACCGGAGCCGGCCAGGCCAGGTCGTCCCGCCGCCGAGCGATGACATGCAGATGCAGCTGGTTGACGACATTACCCAGCGTCGCGACATTCATCTTGTCCGCGCGAAAGGTGTCCTTGACGATTTCGGCAAACGAGGTTGCCTCGCGCCATAGCTGTTCCTGGTCCGCAACATCCAGCTGGAACAACTCGCTGACTTCGCCGCGACGCGGCACCAGGATGAACCATGGATAGTTCGAGTCATTCATCAATAAAAGACGACACAGGGGATAGTCCCCGATCGTCACCGTATCGTTTTCCAGACGAGAGTCCAGTTCAAACATAACGCGTCCGTTCCTCTATCGAGTGATGCATATCGAAGATGTGCAACTAGCCGAAGGATAGCGTTGCAGCCCTCCGCCTTACAGCCCGAAGACATGCACCGGAACAGGGCGTAGCGAATCGCTTTCGGCCCGGTATTGGCGCGACAGGCTGTCACGCTAGCGCAGCGAAACGGTGATGAGACGTCTTTGAGCGTTTGTGCACGGTTATTGCTATCCCTCCTACAGGGCACGATTTCAGGGGGGAGAAAATCCTTAAAGACTGCGTTAAGCTTGCCGTCGCAAGTTTACCCAGCTACACAGTAATTCTCGGAAATACATTCCTAGGCTTGCTGCAGGTTTACGACCAGCTAGGCAGACATGGATTGAATTGAGCTTGTGATACGACCAATAAGATGCCTCTTTCCGGCGCACGCAGGAAAGCAAGCACCAATTTGAAACCAAAGGAGCAATCACGCATGAAAGTGATGAAGTGGAGTGTTATCGCCATGGCCGTTGCGGCCGGCACGTCGCAAATGGCCCTGGCGTCCAGCCAATCCGAATCGGAAGGCTTCGTCGAAGGCAGCAGCCTGACCATCCTGAACCGTAACCTGTATATGAACCGTGACTTCCGTGACTACGGCGCCGGTGGCGATGAGACCGAAAACGGTCAGAGCTACCGCGAAGCCTGGGGCCACGGCTTCATCGGCACCTTCGAGTCCGGCTTCACTCAGGGCACCATCGGCGTCGGTATCGATGCCATCGGCCTGCTCGGCGTCAAGCTTGATAGCGGCACCGATCGCGCCTGGCCTGATGTCTTCCCGCGCGACAGCGAGGGTCGGCCCCAGGACGACTATTCACATGCAGGCGCTGCGGTCAAATTCCGCCTTTCCGACACCGTATTGAAATACGGCACTCAGTTCGTCGCTCTTCCGGTGTTCTCGACAGACGATGCTCGCCTGCTGCCAGAAACCGCACGGGGCGCGTTGCTGACCAGCAGCGAAATCGAAGGTCTTGAACTGAACGCAGGTCGCTTCACCTCGTTGAGCGGCAAAGCACAATCCGATCATGACTCCGAAGGGCTCGACGAGATCAATTTCGTTGGTGGCACTTATTCCTTTACCGATAACTTCAGCACGTCGCTTTACTATTCCGACGTGAAGGACGCGTTCGAAAAGATCTACGGCAACGCCAACTACAACATGGCGCTTGCTGACGACCAATCGTTGGCGTTCGACTTCAACATCTACAAGAGTGAATACGACTCCGAAATCACTGGCACTGGCAGTGATGAAGACAACACCATCTGGAGCTTGGCAACCACCTACTCGCTTGGAGCCCATGGCTTCACGGTTGCGTATCAGAAGTCTCACGGCGGCTTTAACACCAACGGCTATATCTACGGCATCGACGGTGGCGGCACGGTATGGCTGGGCAACTCCGTTCAGTACTCCGACTTCTACTACGAAGACGAGCAGTCCTGGCAGGTCCGCTATGACCTCGACATGGCAGCCTACGGTGTATCGGGCCTCAGCTTCATGACTCGCTACGTGAGCGGTAGCAACATCAACATGGGCGCTGGCAACTCGGACGCTGAAGAGCGCGAATGGGATATGGAAGCTAAGTATGTGTTCCAGGAAGGTCCTGCCAAGGATCTATCCCTGCGCGTTCGCCAGGCGTTCTATAACGCCACCAATGGTCTGGATAATGACCTGAGCGACACCCGCCTGATCGTCGAGTATCCGCTGAGCATCCTGTAACACCGCTCCGCATCGTTACTCATGCAACACCCGAAGCCCGGCACCCGCCGGGCTTCTTCGTTTCATCCGCCGCGACGGGACGATTCTGTACGCGACCCTGTCGCCACCGTACAATGCCGGGCCAAATTCCCAGCTTTGCAAGGACACAACGGCCACATGCGCACCAGTCAGTTCCTGCTCTCGACCCTCAAAGAAACACCGTCCGATGCGGTGGTGATCAGCCATCAACTGATGCTGCGTGCCGGCATGATCCGCAAGCTCGCCTCGGGACTCTACACTTGGATGCCGATGGGGCTGCGTGCGCTGCGCAAGGCGGAAGCAATCGTGCGCGACGAAATGAACAAGGCCGGCGCGCTCGAAGTGCTGATGCCGGCAGTGCAGCCTGCCGAGCTATGGCAGGAATCGGGCCGCTGGGAACAGTACGGGCCTGAACTGCTTCGCCTGAAGGACCGCCACGACCGCGAGTTTTGCGTCGGCCCGACCCATGAAGAAGTCATCACCGACCTCGCCCGCAACGAGCTCAACAGTTACAAGCAGTTGCCGATCAACTTCTATCAAATCCAGACCAAGTTCCGGGACGAGATTCGCCCCCGCTTCGGCCTGATGCGCGGGCGCGAATTCCTGATGAAAGACGCCTATTCCTTCCATCTGGATCAGGACTCGCTGCAGCAGACCTACGACCGCATGCATCAGGCCTACTGCAACATTTTCACGCGCCTGGGCCTCGACTATCGTCCCGTCCAGGCCGATACCGGATCCATCGGCGGGACCGGCTCGCATGAATTTCACGTACTGGCCGAATCCGGCGAAGACGACATAGCGTTTAGCGACAGCTCCGACTACGCCGCCAATATCGAGAAAGCCGAAGCCATCCCGCGTGAGACCGAGCGTGGCGCCGCCACTGAAGAGCTGCGTCTGGTCGACACGCCAGATTGCAAAACGATTGCCGCGCTGGTCGAGCAGTTCGAGCTGCCTGTCGAGAAGACCGTCAAGACACTGGTGGTCCGCGGTGTAGAGGAAGGCCAGTTGGTCGCCCTCGTGGTACGCGGCGATCATGAACTGAACGAAATCAAGGCAGCTAACCTGGCGCAGGTCGAGAGCCCGCTGGTTTTCGCCTCGGAAGAGGAAATCCGAGCAGCCATAGGAGCCGGCCCGGGTTCTCTCGGTCCGCTGAACCTGCCAATTCCCTGCGTCATCGACCGCTCGGTAGCGCTCATGAGCGACTTCGCCGCTGGTGCTAATGACGAGGGCAAGCACTATTTCGGCATCAACTGGGAACGCGACCTTCCGCTGCCAGAGGTAGCCGACCTGCGCAACGTGGTCGCCGGCGACCCGAGCCCGGACGGCCAGGGCACGCTCGTGATCAAGCGCGGCATCGAGGTGGGTCATATTTTCCAGCTCGGTACCAAGTACAGCCAGGCGATGAACTGCAGCGTCATGGGCGAGAACGGCAAGCCGGTCACCCTGGTCATGGGTTGCTATGGCATCGGCGTTTCGCGAGTAGTGGCCGCAGCCATCGAGCAGAACTATGACGACAGAGGCATTCTCTGGCCAGACGCCTTGGCGCCCTTCCAGATTGCACTCGTGCCGATGAAGTACGAGAACGAGACCGTTCGCCAGGCGACCGATGCGCTTTACGAGCAACTGTGTGGGGCTGGATTCGAGGTTCTGCTGGACGACCGTGACAAGAAGACCAGTCCAGGCGTCAAATTCGCCGACATGGAACTGGTCGGCATTCCGCATCGCATCGTGATCGGCGATCGCGGACTTGCCGAGGGCACGCTGGAGTACAAGCACCGCCGCGATGCGGAGCCCCAAGCCATTCCGGCCGCCGACATCCTCGAGTTCATCAATTCGCGTATCAAACGCTGACGGAAATCATGCTCAACCGAAGTGTCTCTGCTTCAACTTTCGCCACGCTCTGCGTGGCGCTTCTGCTCACTGGCTGCGCCAATCACCTGCCGCAACGCAGCGAGAACGAAGCCCGCACCGAGCGCAAGCTCCTCGATCACAGCTTGCGCATCGAGGTCGGCGAACCCGTTCTGGAGCTGCCACAACGCCGGGTGCGTATCTTCGACCAGAAGACATTCGAGGTCACCGACTTCGAAGTCACGCGCCGCTATGATCGCTACACCCCGTACCAACCCTGGCGCGAGCTGTATGAAATCCCACTTGGCGCTGTCGCTGTTGTAGCGGGTATAGGCGCCAATGTGCTCAACGTGGTGCTGCTCGGTAACCTTCCAGAAAGCGCCACGCGTGACTGGATCAGTTACGGATTCGCCGGTCTCAACCCTTTTCTGAACACCGAATCGAACGGCCGCTCGCAGCAGAACCTAGCTCACCTTGATGAGCAGCGGCGTGATGCCCGGCTGGAATACACGAGCCTGCCATGGGCCGAGCGCCCGGTCAGGGTGACCGCCGGTAACGAAACGCACGAACTCAGCACCGATCGCAATGGCGTGCTTCGGCTGAATTTGCTCGATGGGCCCTTCCCTGATCAGGACATCAGCCAGGTCGGACGACTACTGCTGCAGGTGCGCGATCCAGAGGACGGTACTCAGGCCGATGCGGTATTACTGGTCAGCCGCAACCTGCGGGGCAAGCTGCTGGAAGCGCACGACCTCATCTTCAACGATCTCGAGGGCGATGACGTCGACCAGTGGGTGCATCGCGTCAAGCGGCTCTCGGAGCTGGGCCTTGAAGAGGAAGCCAGTGAACTGGAGCAGAGCCTGATCGAGCTCACTCGTAACGATCCAGACCTACAGCAGGAGTTTCTGCGAACCCTGATGCAGGACGCCGGTCGCCAGGTCACCGATCCAGGCGAAGACGGCTGAGCTCATGAAGCCGCTGCACGGGTTATTAATGCTGTGCCTTGCGCTCGCGTTGCCTGTGGCTGCCTCGGTTCGCCAGGCGCCCGAACCCGAGCTTCGCGACCTGATGCAGCGCACCGTGGCCGAAGCCGGCAGCTTCCAGGACCGCTTCGACGCGGAGGTCTGGTTGCTCGACATGTCCACCCGCCTCAAGCGTTACGTGCCCAACCCGGAAGAACGACTCACGCTGCTTCGCCTGGTGCATCAGGAAGCCAGCAAGGCGGGGCTCAAGCCGGAGTGGGTCTTGGCATTGATACATGCCGAGAGTCATTTCGACCGCTTCGCCATTTCCAGCGTGGGCGCTCAGGGGATGATGCAGGTGATGCCCTTCTGGAAGGCCGAACTGGGCCGGCCGCAAGATAACCTGACGGACAACGCAACCAATCTGCGCTACGGCTGCACGATCCTCAGCTATTACCTAAAAAAAGAAAACGGAAACATCCAGCGCGCCCTCGCGCGGTACAACGGCAGCTTGGGTAAGCCGCATTACCCAGCCAAGGTGCTGGGTTTCTGGCAGGACTTCTGGTACGTACGGCCCTAGGAATCGCCACAGCCTGTCAGCCCAACGATGCAACGGTTCGGCAGCCCAGCGTCCGCGGGCCAGCCCTTCCCCCCTGTCAGACGGTCCAGCGACGTTGCCGCTAACGCTTACGCAAGCTGTCGATGCGCGCAAGCAACCCTTCCTTTGTCTGCTCTCCGACCAGGCTTTCACGCACCCGGCCATCAGGATCGACGATGACCGTTACCGGGAGCACCGCGGCGCGGCTGAGTTCAAGTCGCTCGGCCGGATCGGTACCGAGCACCCTGAAGCGAATGCCGAGAGCCTGGGCCGCCTCAACGAGGTCCTGCCCTTGCAGTTCGTCGAAATTGACGCCCAGCACGGTCACCTCGCCATTCGCCTCGTCGATGGCATTGAGCTCAGGTACCTCCGTACGACAGGGCCCACACCACTCGGCCCAGTAATTGATCAATACCCACTGCCCTTCCAGTTCCCGCCCGGTGATCTCTTTGCCATGCGAATCCGGGCCCCAACTCTCGCTGCATCCAGCCAATAGCACACAGGCCAGCAGGCCAAGCCATTTCCACATCATCACATTCCTTCGGTCATCGAAAGGTCAGGTTCGCTCCGCCTGCAGCCAATCAGCGATGCTGCCGCCGAAGAGATTGGCCTGCTCCTGGCGCAGCAACTCGAGCGCTTGGCGCAGTGGCGGATACCAGGGCTCGTCGAGCCGCTCGGGCAAATTCCGGGTAGCCGAGAGCGGCCAGGGGCTGTTGCGCAGCAGCTGATCGAAACTGTAGCTATTGAGGTCGCGGCACAGCACCCAGGCGGACGTACCGGTTCGACAGACGAGCCGCTCGCGTTCGAAGAACTCGAAAATCTCATCCCACTCATCCTCGGGCAGTTGCCAGCCCTTGCGATGGGCATCGCGCAGGCGCACCTCCCGCCCCGCCTGATGTCCTTCGTAAAGCACCCGCAACAGCCCGAGCATGACGATCAATCTGGGTAGCGCGCGCCGCCGCCACTGCTGGGACGATGACAGACCGCAAACCAACTCCGCACCAAACAGCACGATCATCCAGGACAGATAGACCCACAGCAAAAATAACGGCACGGCGGCGAAAGCGCCGTAGATCAGCTGATAGCTCGGAAAATAGCTGACATACAGGCCGAACGCCTGTTTGGCCGCTTCGAACAGGACCGCGGTGAACAGCCCCCCGATCGCCGCGTGCCTGAGCGGAACGCGGGTGTTGGGAACGGCGGCATAGATCAGCGTGAAGGCCGCGACGCTGAATACCAGCGGCATCACCTTGAGCACCGTGCCCGCGCCGATCAGGGCGTGCGGCCCTGAAATGAGCGACAGCGAGGTGATGTAGGTGCTCATCGCGAAACCGGCGCCAAGCAACAGGGGGCCGAGACTGAGGATTGCCCAATACAGCAGAAAGCTGGACATGCCCCGCCGCGGCTGTCGGACGCGCCAGATCACGTTGAATGCTTTTTCGATGGTCAGCAGCATCATCAATGCCGTCGCCATCAGAAAGCCGACACCAAACCAGGTCAATTGCCGCGCCTGGTCTGTGAACGCCACCAGATATTCCTGGATCGTTGCGCCGGTCGAGGGGATGAAGTTGTTGAACACATAGCCCTGGATCTGCTCGCCAACCCCCTGGAATGCGGGAATCGCGGCCAGCATGGCGAAGGTCACCGTCATCATCGGCACAACGGCGAACAGCGTGGTGTAGGTCAACGCCGCCGCGCTGTGGGGACCGCGGTCAGCCAGGAATCGTTTCACCAGGAAACGGACGAAGTCGATCATGTCATGGAGCCGATGGTGCATTCCTTCTCCTCGAGACAAACCACTTCGTTCCGGTACGCAAGCCAATGGACGCTGGCGGATCAAGGCGCCCGCAACGCGGCGGAGCGGCGTTTCAGGCCAAACGGGATTGAGGGTTAGAATGGCCAACTTACTTGCCGGGAAGCAACCCTGAATGACCAATCTCACGCTTTATCACAACCCGCGTTGCTCGAAATCGCGCAGCGCGCTGGAGTTGCTCGAGGCGCGCGGCCACCAGCCCACCATTGTTCGCTATTTGGATACACCACCAGACGCCGCGCAGCTGACGAACCTTCTCGCCCTGCTTGGCCTCAGCGCCAGGGAGTTGTTGCGCACCGGCGAGGAGGAATACCGAAGCCTCGGTCTGGACGACCCGAACCTCGACGACCAAGCGTTAATCGCTGCCATGGCGGCGCACCCTCGCCTGATCGAGCGCCCCATCCTTGTCGCAGGTGATCGGGCAGTCATTGGCCGGCCGCCGGAGAACGTCCTGGAGTTGCTGCCATGACCGCGCCCTATGTTCTGGTGCTGTATTACAGCCGGCATGGCGCTACCGCTGAAATGGCGCGACAGATCGCCCGCGGTGTCGAGCAAGCCGGCCTGGAAGCTCGGGTGCGTACAGTGCCGTCTGTCTCCACCGAGTGCGAAGCGGTCTCGCCAACCATCCCAGCGGATGGCGCCATCTATGCCACCCCAGAAGATCTCAAGCACTGCGCCGCGCTGGCCCTCGGTAGTCCGACCCGGTTCGGCAACATGGCAGCGCCGATGAAGTATTTCCTCGACGGCACGAGCGGCCTCTGGCTCACCGGCGAGCTGGTTGGCAAGCCCGCCGGCGTATTCACCTCCACCTCCAGCCTGCATGGCGGCCAGGAGACGACCTTGTTGACCATGCTGTTGCCGCTGCTTCACCACGGCATGCTGGTGCTCGGCCTGCCGTACAGCGAGAACGCTTTATTGGAGACCCGCGGCGGCGGCACGCCATATGGCGCCAGCCACCATGCCGGCGCCGATGGCAAGCGCTCGTTGGATGAGCATGAAATCGCACTATGCCGTGCCCTTGGCGCGCGCCTCGCACGAACCGCAACAAGTTTGGAGAAAGGCCGTGGCTAGAACGCCAAAACCCCTGCCTTCACTGGATTGGCTTGAACCTCGGGTCCGCTTCAGCCGTGCCTGTGCGCTGGCCAGCTTCATCGGCCTGGCGTTGCTTCTGCTGGTCTGGAACCTGGCCTTCGCCGATTTGCACGGCGCACGCACGTGGGTCGTGGTGGGTATTCAGCTGATCCCCTTGTTGCTGGTCGCACCGGGCATGCTCACGGGCAGCCCGCGCGCGCACGCCTGGACCTGCTTCATCGTCAATCTTTACTTCATCCAGGGTGTACTGGCGGCCATCGATCCAGGCCGGATGATCTATGGCTGGCTGGAAGCATTGGTCAGCCTGGCACTGTTCATCAGCGCCTTGCTTTATACCCGCTGGGCCTACCAGTACGAACGCAAGCGGGCCGGCGAAAACTGATCGACGTCAGCTACCAGCCGAGCGTTTCCTTAAGGAACGGTATGGTCAGCTTACGCTGCGCCTGCAACGATGCCTGATCCAGTTGATCGAGCAGTTCGAACAGGGCGCTCATGCTGCGCGTTCCTCGGGTCAGAATGAACTTGCCGACGTCGTCGGGCAGGTTCAGGCCTCGACGTGAGGCACGCAACTGCAGTGCGCGCAGCTTGTCCTCGTCCGACAGCGACTGAAGCTGAAACACCAAAGCCAGGCTCAGCCGTGATTTAAGATCCGGCAGCGCGACGGCAATCTCCCGAGGCGAGTGATCTGCTGCGAGCAGTAGCCGACGGCCACTGTCGCGCAGCCGGTTGAACAGATGGAACAGCGCCTCTTCCCAAACCGGGTCACCGGCGACAGCATCGAGATCATCGAGGCACACCAGCTCGCTCTGCTCGAGGTTATCCAGCAGGGCCGTCCCGTATTCGGCAACTTCTGCCAACGGCAGGTAAACCGCCATCTCGCCGCGCTGCTCGACACGCAGGCACGCGGCCTGGAGAAGGTGGCTACGGCCGACACCCATGTGCCCCCACAGGTAGATGAGTTCGTCCGACCAATCGGCTTCGGGGGAGCAGATACGCTCGACATAGCCCAACGCCGCGGCATTGGCGCCCGGGTAGAAGTTAGCGAAGGTAGCGTCGTCGCGCAGACGGATCCCCAAGGGGAGCTGGATGGGTTTCATTGCTTGGGAGGTTCGACCGGTATGCCTGGGCCTGGCGGCTCTGCGTAAAGGTCGGAGAGTTTATAGAGATCGTGCACGTGGCGCAGCAGCACCATGATCACAGCCGCCACCGGGAGCGCCAGCAGGACACCCGCGAAACCGAACAACTGCCCGCCGGCCAGTACAGCGAAAATGACCGCCACCGGATGCAGGCCGATGCGGTCACCGACCAGCAACGGCGTCAGCAGCATGCCTTCGAGCATCTGCCCAACGGTAAAGACGGCCGCTACCCCCAGCAGCGGGTATAGCTCGAAGCCGAACTGGAACAAGACGGCAATGATCGCCGCACCAATGCCGACCACGAAGCCCATGTAGGGCACGATGCTCGCGAGGCCCGCCAGCACGCCGATGAGCAGGCCCAGGTCTACACCAACCAGCATCAGGCCAATCGAATACACCGCGGCGAGCGCCAGCATCACCAGCAACTGCCCGCGCAGGAACGCACCGATGACCTCATGACACTCACGCATCAGGCTCATCACGGTGTCTTCGCGACGCCGGGGCAACAAGCCGCGTAGCTTGGCCATGATCAGATCCCAATCGCGCAACAGGTAGAAACAGACCACCGGAACCAGCAGCAGGTTGGCCAGGAAGGCCAGCAGCGCCAGGCTCGAGGCCGTCGCCTGGCTGAGGATCACGGTGACGATGTCCTTGGTGCTGCCCAGGTTCGCCGAGAAGGCACTCTTGATCTGGTCGAACCGCCAGAATTCCTGGCTCAGCCCGAACTGCGCTTGAATCCAGGGCAGCCCCGTTACTTGCAACCAGTCGAGCGCCAGCGGAGCCAGCTCATAAAGGTGCATCAACTGCCGGCCAAGCATCGGTACCAACACGCCCAGCAGCAACAGCAGTATCAGGCTGAACAGGGCGAACACGAGTATCACCCCCCAGGTGCGGGATGCCCCCCAGCGCTCCAGGCGATCGACCAGCGGATCACCGAGGTAGGCCAGGAGAATGCCCACCAGGAACGGCGACAGAATCGGCGAGAGTTGATACAGCAGCGCGCCAAGCAATAGCAGAACCACCAGCGGCAGCCAGCGGCCCGTTCGGTCTAGCGTCATGTTCGAAACATCCTTTGTAGTTAGCCGCGACTGCCTGCTTAGCCCACTGGATAAGCAGGCAATTCCGTGATCCAGTTGTCACCAGCGATAACGCATCACCGTACCCGTAGGCTCTTGCGGCGCAGGTTCGGGCGTTTGTGTCTGCTCGACCTCTTGACCTTGTTCGGTCTGCTCCGCTGGCTGGTCAGGCTCGGTGAGCGGCGCCTGGGCATCGATGGGCTGTGCGGCCTGCCATTCTTCTTCCGAAACCTCCTGCAAACGCGCCAGCGCGAGCTGTGCGCGAAGCTGCTCAGGGCTCGCCCGGAGCCGGTATACCAACCGGTCGCTTTCGACACGCTGCAGCCGCCCGTCGAACGGTTCGAGCAGCCGATCGATTTCGGCGAAACGCGCCACGTCGGCGCCCATGATCTGCAAGGTGATTTCCTCGGTCGCACCGGGCGCAACCCGGTAGTGCGGCGCCAGGAAACGGCCGACGGCCAGCATCACCTGATCGGCCAGTGCTTCACGGCTATTCCCGTTGGCCTGGCCCTGAGTTCGCTTGTCCGCCAGCCAGAATTGCCAATCGGCTTCCCAGGCTTCGCCATCGCCGGATTGGCGGGCGACCACGGCGAGCAACCCGTCGGCATCGTAACGCTCAGACGCGTCTCTCAATCCCTGCGGATCGTTGGCCTTCAGCACCTCAGCCGTGGCGGCCAGTTGCTCACCAAGGTCGGCCAGCGGTAGGCGCAACGGCAAACCGCGGTGCTGAGCCGCCGCTTGGAGCGACCTGGAACCGTCCTGGGCATCCCCCACCAACTGAGCACCCGATGGTGACTCGGTCAACCACCAGGTCATGATGCTCGGGCGATCGCCTCCCCAGAGAGAGAGCCCGGCCGAACGCAGCGCACGCTCGGTCGTTTGCGGGTCGAAATCGACCACGACCGCGTCCTCTTCGTAGGCGTAGCGGCTGATCAACTGCTGCGGGTCCTGACGCAAGGCGTCGATCGAGGCCTGCTCGACGTTCTCTTCACCCGTCAAACGCAACAACAACGTATCGAAGGCCTGACGAAGCGCCTGTTCGCGCTCGGCCGGCTGCTGGCTCGCAACGGGCTGGCGCACCTTATAAAGGTCGGGAAGCGGAACCGCGATGCTCGGCAGGGAGACGAGCGCGCAGCAGAGGGCAATCAGACAGGAAACAAGGCGCATGGAAATCTCGCTGGCGACCGTTCATGAGGAGCCCGTCATCGCTGAGCGATAAGACCGGGCACGGCTAACAGGCGCTACCTTAAACAGCGCTCTGGATCGGAGCAACCGCGGCAACTCTGCGCATGAACCGCTGCGCAACCGCATTCAGGGTGAAGGCCAACCGGGCGCTCAGGCGCGCTGCGGGATGGCCGCTGTGCGGCAAGCCTGATAAAATCGCGCGCTTTCCGCAGACCGGACCTGGCACTCTGTGCGCCAGCAGCCGCCTCGTTCCGGCCCGGTCGCTTCGCACTCCCTTCACAGGTCCGGATTCTATGAGCAAGCAACCCTCCATCAGCTACAAGGACGCCGGCGTCGACATCGATGCAGGCGAAGCGCTGGTCGAACGCATCAAAGGCGTAGCCAAGCGCACCGCGCGTCCCGAAGTCATGGGCGGTCTGGGCGGCTTTGGCGCCCTGTGCGAGATTCCTGCCGGCTACAAGCAGCCTGTACTGGTCTCCGGTACCGACGGTGTCGGCACCAAACTGCGCTTGGCATTGAATCTGAACAAACACGACAGCATCGGCCAGGATCTCGTCGCTATGTGCGTAAACGACCTGGTGGTCTGTGGTGCCGAACCGCTGTTCTTCCTCGACTACTACGCGACCGGCAAGCTCAATGTCGACGTGGCGGCTACCGTCGTGACCGGCATCGGTGCTGGCTGCGAACTGGCGGGCTGCTCACTGGTCGGCGGCGAAACTGCCGAGATGCCAGGCATGTACGAAGGCGAAGATTACGACCTTGCCGGCTTCTGCGTCGGCGTGGTGGAAAAAAGCGAAATCATCGACGGCTCCAAGGTGCAGGCTGGCGACGCCCTGATCGCGCTGCCCTCTTCCGGCCCGCACTCCAATGGTTACTCCCTGATTCGTAAGATCATTGAAGTGGCCGGTGTCGACATCGAACGGGTGCAGCTGAGCGGCATGCCGCTGGCTGATTTGCTCATGGCGCCGACCCGCATCTACGTCAAGCCACTGCTGCAACTGATCAAGAGCACCGGTGCAGTCAAGGCCATGGCTCATATCACTGGCGGCGGACTGCTTGACAACATTCCGCGTGTCCTTCCCGATGGCAGCCAGGCCGTTATCGATGTCGCCAGCTGGCAGCGTCCCGCCGTGTTCGACTGGCTGCAGCAGCAGGGCAACGTCGATGAGCACGAGATGCATCGCGTGTTGAACTGCGGCGTGGGCATGGTGATCTGCGTGGCGCAGGACCAAGTCGAGGCGGCCCTCGCCAGCCTGCGTGCCGCCGGCGAAGCCCCGTGGGTCATTGGCCAAATCGCAACGGCCAGCGAAGGCGCCGAGCGTGTCGTCCTGAACAATCTGAAAACCCACTGATGCCTGCAACCTGCAATGTCGTCGTGTTGATCTCGGGGTCGGGTAGCAACCTTCAGGCACTCATCGACAGCCTGGGCGCAGGCAACCCGACCCGCATCCGCGCGGTTGTGTGCAACCGTGAAGATGCGCTGGGTCTGCAACGCGCCCAAACGGCGGGCATCCCCACCCACCTGGTGCGGCACAAGGATTTCGCCGACCGCGAAGCCTTCGATGCCGCGCTGATGGCGATCATCGACGAGCACCAACCCGACCTGGTGGTGCTTGCCGGGTTCATGCGTATCCTGACGGCCGGATTCGTCCGTCACTACCAGGGCCGACTACTGAACATCCACCCGTCGCTGCTCCCGAGATATAAAGGACTGGACACGCATCGCCGCGCGATCGAGGCGGGGGATACGGAACACGGCTGCAGCGTGCACTTCGTTACCGAAGAGCTTGACGGCGGCCCCGTCGCGCTCCAGGCACAGCTTGCGATCCTGCCTGGCGACACGCTCGATACCTTGACGGCGCGCGTCCATGCCGCTGAACACATCATCTATCCGCTGGCCGTCCGCTGGTTCGCTGAAAGCCGCTTGCGCCTCGCCGACCAAGGCGCGATGCTTGACGGCAGCTTGCTGCCACCCAGCGGCCACCTCGTACGAATCTAGGAGACTTTATGCGTCGCGCCTTGTTGCTCGCCCTCGCCGTCCTGGCCCTGCCAGTCCAGGCATTGGAGCTCAAGCCCTTCTCGGCCAGCTACACCGCCGATTGGAAACAGGTCCCTGTCAGCGGCACTGCCGAGCGAAGCCTCGAGAAGGTCGATAACGATACCTGGCGGCTCGATTTCGAAGCGTCCATGCTGGTGGCCAGCTTCAACGAGCGCAGTACTTTCAAGGTCGAGGGAGACCGTTTCGTCCCGCAAAGCTATCGCCTCAAGCGCAGCGGATTGGGCAAAGGCAAGACCATCAAGCACGACTTCGACTGGCAGGCCAAGAAAGTGATCGGCGAAGACCGCGGCGATGCGGTCGAGCTCCCGCTCAATACCGGCCTGCTCGACAAATCCACCTACCAGATAGCGCTTCAGCATGCCGTGGCTGCTGGCGAAAAAAGCATGAGCTACCAAGTCGTCGATGGCGACGAAGTCGAGACCTATGATTTCCGCGTGCTCGGTGAGGAAGCAGTCAGCACCAAGGCCGGCCGGGTCGACGCAATCAAGGTGGAGCGTGTCCGCGATCCGACCCAGAGCAAGCGCCAAACCATCCTCTGGTTCGCCAAGGATTGGGATTTCCTGCTGGTTCGCCTCCATCAGATCGAAAAGGACGGCAAGGAATATCAGATCATGCTGCAGGAAGGCACCGTGGACGGCCGTACCGTCAAGGGCAATTGATTCATAGCCGCGCCGCTACGTCGGCGCGGCTCCTTCCATTCACTGCCGGACCTTTCAAT
Source organism: Stutzerimonas chloritidismutans (assembly GCF_051486945.1). Lineage (GTDB taxonomy): Bacteria > Pseudomonadota > Gammaproteobacteria > Pseudomonadales > Pseudomonadaceae > Stutzerimonas > Stutzerimonas chloritidismutans_B. Next base: position 269,764 of record NZ_JAHVDX010000002.1, read on the forward strand.
GACAGCACAGTGCCGCGCGTTTCTGTTCGCCCTGCTTCCACTTTTCGCCGGCTGCCAGACACTCTCCGGCGACCAGCCGACGGCGCCGACCGAACGCCTGCGTGGCACCGTCGAACAGGTGGACGGGCAGTTGCTGCTCACCACCTGCATGCCTCAACGCACGCTCGAGCTGGTCGACAGCGGCAAAACCGGCCTCCCTGACGACGTGGTCGCGTTGCCCGCCGGCCAGCCGGTATTCGCCGATGTGCGCGGGCGCCTCGCTGGCGGCACCGCAGCCACTGGCCGGCTCGAGCTCACCCGCGTGTACCGTTTGCAGGCTGAAGGCCCCGGTTGCAACGACCCGGACCTGCCGCTGACGCTGCTACGCGCGAGCGGCAACGAGCCTGGTTGGAACGTGGTGATCACCAAGGCCGGCATGCTTCTGAACCGCATCGGCGAAGCGCCGATGGCTGTGCCCTACCTCGAGGAACAGCTACCGGACGGGCAGACCAATTTCAGTAGCGAGGCCAATGCGCAGCGCATCGATCTTTGGGTCGCGCCGCAACGGTGCGTGGACAGCGCCAGCGGCGCCGTGACCCACCTCACCGCCGAGCTACGTCTTGACGATCAAACCTTGCGCGGCTGCGCCTATTACGGCGGCGCTCGCAGCGATTGACCCTATCGAAGCGCCTGGCGCTTCCCTACGTGTCGAAGACTTTAACGATGAATGACGCCCTGACTCAGCTGCAGCCCTACCCGTTCGAAAAGCTCCGCGTATTGCTCGCCGATGCCACGCCCTCGGCCGACAAGCGTCCAATCTCCCTTTCGATTGGCGAGCCGAAGCACCGTTCACCGGCGTTCGTTGCCCAGGCCCTGGCCGACAACCTCGACCAGCTTGCCGTCTACCCCACCACCCTTGGGATACCCGCGCTGCGCGAATCCATTGCCCGCTGGTGCGAGCGCCGCTTCGGCGTGGCGGCTGGCACGCTCGACCCCGCTCGCCACGTGCTGCCCGTCAATGGCACACGCGAAGCGCTATTCGCCTTCACCCAGGCCGTGGTCAACCGGGAGCCGGGTGCACTGGTCTTGAGCCCAAACCCCTTCTATCAGATCTACGAAGGCGCGGCGCTGCTGGCCGGGGCGACGCCGCATTACCTGCCCTGCACCGAATCGAACGGTTTCAACCCCGACTTCGATGCGGTGCCGGCGGACGTCTGGCAGCGGACGCAAATCCTTTTCCTCTGCTCGCCGGGCAATCCAACCGGCGCGCTCGTCCCGCTGGAAACGCTCAAGCGTCTGATCGCGCTGGCCGACGAACATGACTTCGTGATTGCGGCCGACGAGTGTTACAGCGAGCTGTACTTCGACGAGGCGAACCCCCCAGCCGGCCTGCTCACGGCTTGCGCGGCGCTGGGCCGAGACGATTTCCGTCGCTGCGTGGTCTTCCACAGCCTCTCCAAGCGATCGAACCTCCCAGGGCTGCGCTCAGGGTTCGTCGCCGGAGACGCCGAAATCCTCAAGGCGTTCCTGCTCTACCGCACCTATCACGGCTGTGCGATGCCGGTGCAGACTCAACTGGCCAGCATCGCCGCGTGGAACGATGAAGCGCATGTGCAGGCCAACCGCGAGCTGTATCGTGAAAAATTCGATGCGGTGCTCGATATCCTCGCGCCGGTCATGGACGTGCAGCGCCCAGACGGCGGCTTCTATCTGTGGCCGAAAACGCCGATGGACGATGCGCGTTTCACCCGCGAACTGTTCGCCAGCGAGCACGTCACTGTCGTGCCGGGTTCTTACCTGTCACGGGAGGTTGATGGCTTCAACCCGGGTGCCGGGCGCGTACGGATGGCGCTCGTTGCACCACTGGGCGAATGCATCGAAGCGGCACAACGCATCCGCGCATTCATCGAAACGCGTTGAAACAACGGCCGGCCGCACATGCGACCGGCTGCATCAGGCCACGCCGGGCGGGATCATGTCCTTGCCGTAGTCGCGTAGTTTTTCCAGATTCTCAGGCTTCATGTGTTCCGGAATGTCCGCCTGGTTGGTGTTATCCCGCGTGTCCCGCGGCGGCCTCTCAGGCTTGCGCTCGGATTCGTTCATTCTGCACCTCCGTCAAATCGCATGTTCTTCCCAGATCAGCTCCCCGGTGTCGCTAACCTCGCGCACCTTGGTCAGCGCCGCCTCGGCTGCGACATCGGCCTCTGAAGCGAGGTCGTAGCGACGCCCGTTGGCAACCCGGAAAACCTGCGTGTTTTCGTCGCTGCCGCGTCGTTTCACTGCAATGACCGCCTCGAAGGCCTCCTCGACGGGAACCGCCGACGAAATCGCTTCGTAGTGTTCAAAATGCTTGCGTGCCATGGAGACTCCTCGTCGTAGCGATGGTCTCTTGTGGACAACGCGAGACGGGCAAATGATCGCCGCGGCCGCGTTGCATTCGCTGAACCGTCGTCGCGCCAGCGACTCAATCGAGGACAGCCAGAGGAGATCCACGCTATGCAGATGACCGAGCATTACAGCGCCAGCGCCCCGACACGCGCGGAGGTCGATGCCTTGGACGGACTCACCCTGCTCGAATTCGGCACCGACTGGTGCGGGCATTGCCGAGCAGCCCAGGCACCCTTGGCGCGCGCGCTGTCCGAACATGACCTGCGTCACCTCAAGATCGAGGACGGCCCGGGTCGCGCGCTTGGCCGATCCTTTCGGGTCAAGCTGTGGCCGACGTTGATTCTGATGCGCCAGGGTGAGGAACTAGGCCGCGTAGTGCGCCCTACCAGCGAGCAACCCATCGAGGCCCTGCTCAACTCGGACAGGACTGGATAGCCACCCGCTTACGGGCGGCAGGCTTCGTCCTGGCATGGCATAATCCGCGGCCCAGCCTGGCCGGAGTAGACGGAGCCCAGTTATGCCTGATTCGAAAAATGCGTTGTGCCTGTACGGCATCAAGGCGTGCGACACCATGAAAAAGGCCCGCACCTGGCTCGATGCGCACGGACTGGAGTACCAGTTCCATGATTACAAGAGCGCCGGCATCGACCGCGCCCATCTGCAGGCCTGGTGCGACGAGCACGGCTGGCAGACCCTCCTCAACCGTGCCGGCACCACGTTCCGCAAGCTGGACGACGCGCAGAAGGCCGATCTTGACCAGGCCAAGGCGATCGAGCTGATGCTGGCCCAGCCGTCGATGATCAAGCGCCCGGTGCTCGATCTCGGTGACAGGACGCTGGTTGGTTTCAAGCCTGACATCTACGCCGCCGAAGTCGCGGCCAAGCACTAAACACCCGCTCGCCCGCGAGCGCGATGACATAAGGATTTCCCATGAGCACCTCCCTTTTCAGCCTGGCGTTCGGCGTCGGCACCCAGAACCGCCAGGGCAACTGGCTGGAAGTCTTCTACGCACAACCGCTGCTGAAACCAGCCGGAGAGCTGGTTGACGCCGTCGCCCCACTGCTCGGCTACGAGGGCGGCAATCAGGCGATAACGATCACCACTGCGCAGGCCGCGCAGCTGGCCGACGCGCTGAAGTCGATCGATCCCGTCCAGCACGCCCTGCTGACCCGCCTGGCCGAAAGCCAACGCCCGCTGGTGGCGACGCTGCTGGCCGACGACAGCGCGCTGACCTCCACACCCGAGGCCTACCTCAAGCTGCACCTGATTTCTCATCGCCTGGTCAAGCCGCACGGCGTGAGCCTGGCCGGCATCTTCCCGCTGCTGCCAAACGTCGCCTGGACCAACCAGGGCGCCGTTGACCTGGCCGAGCTCGCGGAGCGTCAGCTCGAAGCCCGCCTGAAGGGTTACCTGCTGGAAGTCGTCTCGGTCGACAAGTTTCCGAAGATGACGGACTACGTTGTCCCCGCCGGCGTACGCATCGCCGACAGCGCACGGATTCGCCTGGGCGCATACGTGGGAGAAGGCACCACCGTAATGCACGAGGGTTTCATCAACTTCAACGCCGGCACCGAAGGCCCGGGCATGATCGAAGGTCGCGTTTCGGCGGGCGTTTTCGTCGGCAAAGGCTCGGACCTCGGCGGCGGCTGCTCGACCATGGGCACCCTGTCTGGCGGCGGCAACATCGTGATCTCGGTCGGCGAAGGCTGCCTGATCGGCGCCAACGCCGGCATCGGCATTCCGCTGGGCGACCGCAACACCGTCGAATCCGGCCTGTATGTCACCGCTGGCACCAAGGTCAACCTGCTCGATGAGCAAGGTGAGCTGGTCAAAGTCGTCAAAGCACGCGAATTGGCTGGCCAGAGCGACCTGCTGTTCCGCCGCAATTCCCAGACCGGCGCGGTCGAGTGCAAGACGCACAAGTCCGCAATCGAGCTGAACGAGGCGCTGCACGCGCACAACTAAGCAGAAAGACCGATCGAAGCGCTGGAGGCCAGCTGGACGCATGGGCGTTAGCCCGTCCCGCCTCCGGCCGCTTCGGGGCACAGAGCCAAAGGACGAAAACAATGTCGCTTGTCTCCCCCTGGCGTGCCGACTTCCCTGCCCTGGCCGTACTCGAAACCCAGGGCCAGACCTATCTCGACAGTGCCGCAACCTCCCAGAAGCCGCAGGCGCTGATCGATGCCCTCACCGGCTATTACACCTGCGGCACCGCCAACGTGCACCGTGCCCAGCACCAGCCCGCCGAGCGCGCCACCCGAGCCTTCGAAGACGCACGAATCAAGGTCGCGCACTGGCTGAACGCTGCCTGCCCGACTGAGATCGTCTTCACCCGTGGCGCTACCGAGGCCTTGAACCTGCTCGCCTACGGTCTCGAACATCTGATCGAACCGGGTGACGAGATCGTCGTTAGTGCGCTCGAGCATCACGCCAACCTGCTGCCCTGGCAGCAACTAGCGCGGCGCCGTGAAGCCAAGCTAGTGGTCCTGCCGCTCGATGCCCGCGGGCTGATCGACCTAAGCGCCGCGGCAGAACTGATCGGCCCGCGGACTCGCCTGCTAGCGGTAAGCCAGCTGTCCAACGTTCTGGGCGCCTGGCAGCCCCTGGCTGAGCTGCTACCCCTGGCCCGGAAACAAGGCGCGCTCAGCATCGTCGACGGTGCGCAAGGCGTCGTGCACGGGCGCCATGACATGCAGGCCCTGGACTGCGACTTCTACGTGCTTTCAAGCCACAAGCTGTACGGCCCGGAGGGTGTTGGCGCGCTCTATGGCCGCGGCGAATCGCTGCTCAAGCTCAAGCACTGGCAATTCGGCGGCGAAATGGTCCGTATCGCCGACTTCCACAGCGCCGACTTTCACAGCGCCCCGCTGGGTTTCGAGGCCGGCACCCCACCGATCGGCGGCGTGATCGGCCTGGGCGCCACGTTGGACTACCTGTCCCGGCTCAACGAGGCGCTGGTCAGCGGCCACGAACAGGCGCTGCACATGAAGCTGCTCGCCGGGCTCGCGGTCCGCGACGGGGTCCGTCTGCTAGGCGAGCCACGCATTGCCCTGGCCAGTTTCACTGTCGACGGGATTCACCATAGCGACCTCGCGCACTTGCTCACCGAACAAGGCATTGCCATTCGCAGCGGCACGCATTGCGCGCAACCGCTGCTGAAAAGCCTGGGCATCGAAGGGGCCATCCGTGTTTCCCTCGGGCTCTATAACGATGGCACCGACCTCGAGCGATTCTTCGGCGCATTGGACCAGGCTTTGGAGATGCTGCGATGAGCGAGCTGCCCCCCGCTGCGGCCCAAACGCTGCAACGCTTCGAACAAGCGGCGGGCTGGGAGCAGCGCGCACGGCTGCTGATGCAGCTAGGCGACCATCTCGAGCCGCTGGCCGACGATGAGCGAGACGACGCGCACCTCGTGGCCGGCTGCGAGAGCCGGCTCTGGCTGGCAGGCGAGCGCCACGAGAATGGCTGGCGATTCCGCGGGACCAGCGAGGCGCGGCTCCTACGCGGCCTGCTCGCTGCATTGCTGGTAAGGGTCAACGGCTTGAACACCAACGAATTGCAAGCACTGGACGCGGCCGAGTGGTTTGGCCAACTGGGCTTGTCGCGACAGCTGTCACCGTCTCGCGCCAACGGAATGAATGCAGTCATTGCGCGTATGCGCGCGTTGGCGGCGCAAGGCTGAGCTAGCCCTTCGCGCGCTCGGCTGGGCGACGCGCCCCCGCGACCAGCTTATCCACCGCTCGAGCAGCAGCCACCAAGCCAAAGCTGGCCGTAACCATCATCGCCGCGCCGAAACCACCGGTACAGTCCAACTTGACCCCCTCGCCGACGAAGCTCTTGCTCTGGCAGACGCCACCGTCGGGCTTCGGATAGCGCAGCTGCTCGGTCGAAAAAACGCAGGGCACGCTATAGGTGCGGCCAGGAGTGCGCGAAAAGTTGTACTCCCGCCGCAGCAAGGAGCGGACCTTGGCCGCGAGTGGATCGTTAAATGTCTTGTTCAGATCAGTGACCTGGATTTGCGTCGGGTCGACCTGGCCGCCGGCACCGCCGGTAGCAATGATCTGGATTTTGCGGCGTTTGCACCAGGCGATCAGCGCCGCCTTCGCCGGCACGCTGTCGATGCAGTCGATGACGCAGTCGAGTTGCTCGGTGATGTACTCGGCCATGGTGTCTCGGGTGACGAAGTCAGCGATGGCGTGCACGACGCACTTCGGGTTGATCGCCCGTATCCGCGCCGCCATCTCATCCACCTTTGGTTTGCCTACCGCGCCGTCAAGCGCATGCACCTGACGGTTGGTGTTGGTGATGCACACGTCATCGAGGTCGAACAGGCTGATTTCCCCGACACCGCTACGCGCCAGCGCCTCCGCCGCCCACGATCCGACCCCGCCGATGCCGACCACCGCGACATGCGCCGCAGCCAGTCGTTCGAGCCCTTCGGAGCCGTACAGGCGGGCAATGCCGCCGAAACGCTGATCGTCGATTGGCATCTCGATACCCCCGCTGAAAACAGCGCCGATTATAGGTGTGCAGGGCGCTGCAAAAACAGCTCGGCCGCCCACTGTACAGGCATTCGGGCCGAGAGTAGGATGCGCGCCAGCCGGCGTTCGCCGGACTTCCCGCTGTTCCTCCTCCTGGAACCTTCGCACCGATGTCAGCTCGCAAAATGGGTCTCAACCTAGTCATGGTCGTGGCCGTGGCTTCGCTGTTTACCGGCCTCTGGGCCTGGTTCAACCAACCGCAGGAAGCACCCGACTGGCCCGACCAGATCGCCGGCTATTCCTTTTCGCCGTTCCGCCTGCAGCAAGACCCGCAGGATGGCACCTACCCCAGCGAAGACGAGATCCGCGCCGATCTTGAACTCCTGACGAGCCAGACCGACAACATCCGCACCTATTCGGTGGACGATGTGCTCGGTGAAATCCCGCGCCTGGCGCAGGAAGCGGGGCTGCGTGTGACGCTCGGGATCTGGCTGAGCAACGACCTCGCGGCCAACGAGGCACAGATCGCGCGCGGTATCGAGATCGCCAAGCGCGAGCGCAGCGTAATCCGCGTCATTGTCGGCAACGAAGCGCTGTTCCGAGAGGAAGTCACGGTCGAGCAGATGATCGGCTACCTGGACCGTGTCCGCTCGGCCTTGAAGGTGCCGGTCACGACGGCCGAGCAGTGGCACATCTGGGAGAAGTACCCGGAGCTAGCCAAGCACGTCGATCTGGTGGCGGCCCACGTGCTGCCCTACTGGGAATTCGTGCCGCGCGAGGACTCGGTCACCTTCGTGCTCGACCGCGCGCGTGAGCTGAAGAAAGCCTTCCCGAAAAAACCGCTGCTGCTGGCGGAAGTGGGCTGGCCGAGCAACGGCCGTACCCGTGGCGGCGCCGTCGCGGACCAGGCCGAGCAAGCTTTGTACCTGCGCGAACTGGTCAATGCGCTCAACGCCAACGGCTACGCTTATTTCGTTATCGAGGCTTTCGATCAGCCTTGGAAAGCGGGTGAAGAAGGCGCGGTGGGCGCCTATTGGGGGGTGTTCAACGCCGAGCGCCAGCCCAAGTTCCCGCTGACCGGCCCGGTCGTGGAAATTCCTCAATGGCATCTGCTGGCCAGCGCATCTGGGGTTCTGGCCCTGCTGGCCCTGGCCCTATTGCTGATCGACGGCAGCGCGCTGCGCCAGCGTGGCCGAACCTTCCTGACGATGGTCGCCTTTGTCGTGGCCACGATGCTGGTCTGGATTGCCTATGACTTCAGCCAGCAATACAGCACCTGGTTCGGCATTACCGTTGGCGTGCTGCTGGCGCTCGGTGCGCTCGGTGTGATGATCGTGCTGCTCACCGAAGCACACGAGCTCGCCGAGACCGTCTGGAAACGGCAACGCGTACGCCCGTTCCTGCCGGTGACGGCGGATAGCAGCTACCGCCCGATGGTCTCTGTGCACGTGCCCTGCTACAACGAACCGCCTGAGATGGTGAAGCAGACGCTCAATGCGCTGGCCCGCCTGGATTACGCGCACTTCGAAGTGCTGGTGATCGACAACAACACCCGGGACCCGGCGATCTGGGAACCCGTGCAAGCTCACTGCGAGGTGCTCGGCGCGCGATTCCGCTTCTTCCACGTCGCGCCGCTGGCCGGTTTCAAGGGCGGCGCGCTGAACTACGCGATGCAGCACACCAGTCCAGACGCCGAGATCATCGCCGTCATCGACTCGGACTACTGCGTCAGCCCCAACTGGCTGAAGCAGATGGTGCCGCACTTCGCCGATCCGCGGATCGCTGTGGTGCAATCCCCACAGGACTACCGCGACGAGCACGAGTCACTGTTCAAGAAACTCTGCTACGCCGAATACAAGGGCTTCTTCCACATTGGCATGGTGACGCGCAACGACCGCGACGCGATCATCCAGCACGGCACCATGACCATGACGCGCAAGTCCGTACTGGATGAACTGAAGTGGGCCGAGTGGTGCATCACCGAAGACGCCGAACTGGGCCTGCGGGTGTTCCAGAAAGGCCTATCGGCCGCCTACTCGGAGCACAGCTTCGGCAAGGGCCTGATGCCCGACACCTTCATCGACTTTAAAAAGCAGCGGTTCCGCTGGGCCTACGGCGCCATGCAGATCTGCAAACATCACCTGGCCAGTCTGCTGCTGGGCCGCGGCAGCGACCTGACCCGCGGCCAGCGCTATCACTTCCTCGCCGGCTGGTTGCCCTGGGTGGCCGATGGGCTCAACGTGTTCTTCACGCTTGGCGCACTGCTCTGGTCCGCGGCGATGATCATCGTGCCCAACCGGGTCGACCCACCGCTGCTGATCTTCGCACTACCGCCGCTGGCGCTGTTCGTGTTCAAGCTTGGCAAGATCCTGTTCCTCTACCGTCGGGCCGTGGGCGTGAACATGCGCGACGCGATGTCCGCCGCCGTGGCGGGCCTTGCCTTGTCGCACACCATTGCCAAGGCCGTGCTGTTCGGGTTGGTGACACGCAGCATTCCCTTCTTCCGCACGCCCAAGCTGCGTAGCAGCCATGGCCTACTGGTCGCACTGGCCGAAGCGCGCGAGGAAGCCTTCGTGATGATCCTGCTGTGGGGCGCCGCGCTTGGCATTTGCCTCTCGCAAAAGCAGCCCGGTCTGGACGTAACCTTCTGGGTCGTCGTCTTGCTGGTTCAGTCGCTGCCCTACCTCGCAGCGTTGATCATGGCGCTGCTGTCTTCGCTGCCAAAGCCGAGTGCCGAGGCGCTGGGCGAACCCGCCGGGATGCAGTGATCCAGCCGGCTCCGCCGCCCAGGCGGAGCCGGCTCACATCGCAAAAGCCGTCGCCGGATGATTTGCTTTAGAATTGCGGCCTTTCCCCTTCCCTGTCCGGAGCCGTGATGACCGCCGCTGCCCTCACCCCTACTCTCGAATTGGCCTGCGAGCTGATCAATCGGCCTTCGGTGACACCGGTGGATGAGGGCTGCCAACAATTGATGGGCGCGCGCCTAGCCGCGTGCGGCTTTCAGGTTGAGCCAATGCGGATCGAGGACGTCGACAATTTCTGGGCGATTCGCGGCAGCGAAGGTCCAGTGCTCTGCTTTGCCGGGCATACCGACGTGGTGCCGACCGGCCCCGAGCAGGCCTGGCAGACGCCTCCATTCACCGCCCGCATCGACGAAGCCGGCATGCTGCGTGGGCGTGGCGCGGCGGACATGAAGGGCAGCCTGGCAGCCATGATCGTAGCGGTCGAACGCTTCACCGCCAGCCACCCGGACCACAAGGGCCAGATTGCATTTCTCATCACCAGCGACGAAGAAGGCCCGGCGCATCACGGCACCAAAGCCGTCGTGGAACGCTTGCGCGCGCGCGGCCAGCGGCTGGACTGGTGCATCGTTGGCGAGCCATCGAGCACGGCGCTGGTCGGAGATATAGTCAAGAACGGCCGGCGCGGCTCACTCGGAGGCACGCTCACGGTTCGCGGGCAGCAGGGGCACGTGGCCTATCCGCACCTGGCGCGGAACCCCATTCACCTGGCGGCGCCGGCGCTCGCCGAACTGGCGGCCGAGCACTGGGATGACGGCAATGCGTTCTTCCCGCCAACCAGCTTCCAGATTTCAAACCTAAACGCTGGCACCGGCGCGACGAACGTCATTCCCGGTACGCTCGAGGCGGTGTTCAACTTCCGTTTTTCCACCGAGTCGACCGTGGATGGGCTCAAGCAGCGCACCGCCGCCATCCTCGACAAGCACGGCCTGGACTGGAGCGTCGATTGGGCCCTGTCGGGCCTGCCGTTCCTGACCGAGCCCGGCGAGCTGCTGGATGGTGTCGCCCGCGCTATCCGCAGCGTGACCGGCCGCGAAACGCAAGCTTCAACCAGCGGAGGCACGTCGGATGGCCGCTTCATCGCCACCCTGGGCACGCAGGTCGTCGAACTCGGCCCGGTCAATGCCACCATTCACCAGGTTGACGAACATGTGCTGGCCAGCGACCTCGACCTGCTCACCGACATCTACTACCAGACCCTGGTCAACCTGCTCGCATGCTGACTTGCCCGCTCTGCCAGGCGCCGCTCGGCGCCGTTGAAAACGGTGTGGCCTGCCCGGCCAACCACCGGTTCGACCGCGCCCGCCAGGGCTATCTCAACCTGCTGCCCGTTCAACACAAAAACAGCCGCGACCCGGGCGATAACCAGGCCATGGTCGAGGCGCGGCGGCGCTTCCTCGAGGCCGGCCATTACGCGCCACTGGCGGCACGGCTGGCTGAACTGGCTGCCCAGCAGTCTCCCGCGCGATGGCTCGATATTGGCTGCGGTGAGGGCTACTACACCGCACAGCTCGCCGGGGCGCTGCCCGAGGCCGAAGGCTATGCGCTCGACATATCCCGGGAAGCCGTCAAGCGCGCTTGCAAACGCGCGCCGCAACTGGAGTGGCTGGTCGCAAGCATGGCGCGCGTACCGTTGACTGATTCGAGCTGCGACCTGCTCGCCAGCGTGTTCAGCCCGCTGGACTGGCACGAGGCGCGGCGACTGCTCGCGCCCGGTGGCGGGCTGCTGCGCATGGGCCCGACTCGAGAACACCTGTGGGAACTGCGCGAGCTGCTGTATGACGAAATACGTGATTACGATGACGAGAAGCACCTGTCGCTGATTCCTGAAGGCATGCGCCTCGCCCACAGCGAGACGCTGACCTACCGGATGCGGCTCGACGATCCCCAGGCCCGCGCCGACCTGCTGGCGATGACGCCACATGGCTGGCGAGCCAGCGCCGAACGCCGCGCCGCGGTGGTCGATGCGCCGTTGGAAGTCCGGGTTGCGATACGTTACGACTGGATTCAGCGCGAGCCGCGCTAACTCACACAAGGCAATCGCCCATGCGCCAACCCGATATCGAGATTTACCTCAGGGACGCCAGCCAGCAGGCGGTCAACGACTGGCTGACCAGCGCCCTGGGGCCCTGCTCGGCCTGGCAGCCGCGCGGCCAGACCTTCAAGTGCCGCGCCGGCGAGATACCCGTCACCTGGCTGCCCAACGCCGTTGGAAAATGGCATTGCCTGTTGCTGGAGAGCGACGCGACGCCCTGGGCCGACGACGTCGCCTGTGCCCATGCTGCGCATCAGGCGCTGGGCGTCGAGATACGCTGCGCACCTGGCGGGTGGAGCGAGGACGAAGCCGAGGATGACGCCGACCGTTGGGTCTGCGTTAGTGAAGAGGGTGAGCGCGAGATCATCTGGCGCACCGGCTGAGCGGGTGGAGCAGCCACAACCACAGGCATGAAAAAGGCCCGTCGTGCAGTGCATCGACGGGCCTTCTTTCCAGCGCGGGTTCAGAGCCCGGCGACATCCTCGGCCTGCAGGCCTTTCTGGCCTTGAATCACCGAGAACTCCACCTGCTGACCTTCAGCCAGAGAGCGGTGGCCTTGGCCACGAATCGCCTGGTAGTGCACAAACACATCCGGGCCACTCCCCCGCTGGATGAATCCATAACCCTTGGCATCGTTGAACCACTTGACGGTTCCGGTTTCGCGCTCAGCCATCCTACTTCTCCAACTCGCTTCTTATTATTCCCCGCACGGGGCGTGATCGTTCAGGCCCGAGCTGTCCCGGCCTGCCTGGCAATGTACCGGAGCAGCGATGACAGCCGTGTTTCAGGCCTGATGCCGGCTGAGTATAAACAGGAAAAATTCTCGTCTCCGAGTTTTTTTTGGCCGGCTGGCCAGGCGACTTAATTGGCATCCAGCCGCTTGCCGCATCGGCGGATCACCCGTCGCGACCCGCTATCGCGCCGCGCCCTGATATGCCGCCTCGATGGTTGCAATGCCGAGCTTACTCATGGTCATCATCGCCTCGAGACATGCCTGGCGGCCGGCTGGTTCAGGGCCTCCATCTACAGCCGCGGGATAAGATGCTTGCGCGCCATAGGGTTCGGCCGACCCAACCCACACGCGCCGCGCTGCGGCTGCCTGTGCCGAACCTACCCTCGACGGCAGATCACTCTGTCATCGGCGGGTACAAGCCCTTTTGCCCGTGCCGGGCTTGCGGCACACTTGCGCCCTTCGAGGGCCTGATCCCTTGCAGAGCGAAGCCCCTGTATGACCCGTTCGCCGATCCGCCGTTTGATCTTTTCCGTCGTGCGCCGCCTCCTGTACCTGTGGGTGCGCTCGGAGACCATCAACCAGTCCGCTTTCACCCTCAAGCTGGACCGCAGCCAGCCGGTGTTCTATGTCCTGCAGCGCGCCTCATTGAGTGATCTCGCGGTACTCGACCATGAATGCACCAAGGCGGGCCTGCCGCGTCCGGTGAGCGAAGTCGCGGTCGGCAATCACCTTGAACCCGCCGCCTTTATGTTTCTCAACCCGGCGGCCAGCTGGTTCGGCACACGCTCGCGCACCGTCACGCCTGAGCCGCTGATCCGCCTGGTCGGCGCGCTGGAACAGAACGCGGTGAACAACGCCCAGATCATCCCGGTCAGCGTCTTCTGGGGTCGCTCCCCGGATCGCGAAACCAGCGCCTGGAAATTGCTGTTCGCCGACAGCTGGGCCGTTACCGGGCGGCTGCGCAAGCTGCTCAGCATCCTGATGCTCGGACGCAAGACGCGTGTGCAGTTTTCCACGCCCATCCAGCTCAACGAGCTGGTCGCCCAAAACAAGGGACACGAGCGGACCCTGCGCATGGCCCATCGCATGCTGCGGGTGCATTTCCGTCACCAGAAAACAGCCGTGATCGGGCCAGACCTGTCGCACCGGCGAAACCTGGTGAAGGGTCTGGTGCATGCGCCCCAGGTCCGCCAAGCCATCCGCGACGAAGCCGAGCGCGAGGGCATTTCGATAGAAAAGGCCGAGGCGCGTGCGCTTCGCTACGGCAATGAAATCGCATCGGACTACGCCTACACCGCGGTGCGTTTCCTCGAAGTGGTCCTGTCGTGGTTCTGGAACAAGATTTATGACGGCATCCGGGTCAATCACCTGGAACCGCTGCAGGACGCGGTTCAAGGTCACGAGGTGATCTATGTGCCCTGCCATCGCAGCCATATCGACTACCTGCTGCTGTCCTACCTGCTGTTTCGCAACGGTTTGACGCCTCCGCACATCGCCGCCGGAATCAACCTCAACATGCCGGTGATCGGCAGCCTGCTGCGCCGCGGCGGCGCCTTTTTCATGCGGCGCTCGTTCAAGGGCAACCCGCTTTACACCTCGGTGTTCAACGAATACCTGCACACCCTGTTCAGCCGCGGTTTTCCGGTCGAGTACTTCGTCGAGGGCGGCCGTTCGCGCACCGGCCGCATGCTGCAACCGAAGACCGGCATGCTCGCGATCACGCTGCGCAGCTACCTGCGCTCGTCGCGGCTGCCGATATTGTTCGTGCCCGTCTACATCGGTTACGAACGCGTGCTGGAGGGGCGCACCTACCTGGGCGAACTGCGGGGTGCAGCGAAGAAGAAAGAATCGATCTTCGACATTTTCAAAGTGATCGGCGCGCTGAAGCAGCGTTTCGGACAGGTCTGGGTCAACTTCGGCGAGCCGCTGAAGCTCAACGAGTTCCTCGAACAGGAACAACCGGGATGGCGCCAGCAGAACCTGGCTCCCAGCTTCCGCCCGGAGTGGCTCAACGAAACGACCAACCGGCTGGCCGAACGCATCGCTCAGCGCCTCAACGAGGCGGCGGCGGTCAATCCGGTTAACCTCATGGCCCTGGCGATGCTCTCGACCAGCCGCCAGGCGCTCGACCGGCGCGCGCTGGCGCGCATCCTCGACCTCTACCAGAACCTACTGCGCGCCGTGCCCTACTCGCCGCATACCACCCTGCCGGAAGGCAACGGCGAAGCGCTGATCAGCTACGTCAAAGACCTGGACCTGCTGGCCGAACAGAAAGACGCGCTCGGCAACATTCTCTACCTGGACGAGCAGAATGCCGTCCTGATGACTTACTACCGCAACAATGTCATGCACATCTTTGCCCTGCCGGCGCTGCTTGCGAGCTTCTTCCAGAGCAGTTCGCGCATCAGCCGCGAGCAGATTCTGAGCTACACGGAGGCGCTGTATCCCTATCTGCGTGCCGAGCTGTTCATTCGCTGGGAACTCGAAGAGCTGGGTTCAGTGGTCGATCAGTGGCTCTACGCCTTTGTCGAACAAGGCCTGCTCAAGGTCGACGGTGACGTCTACACCCGGCCGGCGCCAAGCTCACGCCAGTTCGTATTGTTGACGCTGCTGGCGCGGGCGATCGTGCAGACACTGCAACGCTTCTACATGGCCATCTCGTTGTTGCTGAACAGCGGTCAGCACAGCCTCAACGCCGAGGAGCTGGAAACGCTCTGTACGGTCATGGCACAGCGCCTGTCGATCCTTCATGGATTGAATGCCCCGGAGTTTTTCGACAAGAGCCTGTTCCGCCACTTCATCAAAACACTGCTGGAACAGGACGTGCTGCGCCAGGACGCCAATGGCAAGCTCGGCTATCACGAGAAGCTCGGCGAATTGGCCGAGGGCGTCGCCAAACGCGTACTCCCCGCCGAGATCCGGTTGTCGATCCGTCAGGTGGCGCTGGAACCTCATCATGACGAGACCGACACTGCACCAGTTGCTTAGCCGCCGAACGCCATCGAGGCGGTTCGACTCTGAGCTGCTTTGATGAACACCACGGCGCTGGCTGGGCCAAATCACGCTGGCCAGACGGCGGCAGAAAGTGGCGACACGTCAAGCCGCTAAGGTCTACGAGCATGCGAAGCGCCGCATAAATCCTTTAGCATCGTGCGCGGCGCTTGCCGTCGCTTACCCAAACGCCCACTTCCAAAGGTATCCCCATGCTTCGCTTCTCAACGCTCATCGCCGCCCTGCTGATGTCCGCCAGCAGCTTCGCCCTTTCCCTCTCCGAACTCAGTCAGGGCGATGCGTCCAAGGCCTTGAAAGATGCCTTGAGCCAGGGCACTAAGGTCGCGGTACAGCAGCTCGGCCGGCCGGGCGGGTTCAGTAACGACCCGGCCGTGCGCATCGAGCTACCGGGCAACATCGGCAAGGCTTCGCGCATGCTCAAGATGATGGGTATGGGCGCGCAGGTCGAGGAACTCGAGACCGGTATGAACAAAGCCGCCGAGGCCGCCGTGCCGCAGGCGCAGGCGCTGCTGCTCGACGCGGTGAGCAAGATGACCGTATCCGATGCCAAGGCCATCCTGGCGGGCGGCGACGACTCGGCAACGCAGTACCTGAACCGCACCAGCCGCGAGCAAATCCGCGCCAAGTTCCTGCCAATCATCAAGCAGGCCACCGACAAGGTCGGTGTGGCCCAGCAGTACAACGCGCTCGCGAGCAACGCCTCGGGGCTCGGCGCGGTGGACCCGCGCTACAGCAGCGTCGAAGGTTACGTCACCGAGCAAGCGCTGGACGGGCTGTTCACTGTGATTGCCGAGCAGGAAGCCAGCATTCGCCAGAACCCTGCACAGGCCGCCACCAACATGGCGAAAAAGGTCTTCGGCGCGCTCATGGGTAACTGAGAGGTTCCGAGTCGGGATGTACCACGGAGAGAAATTCAACGCCTGGACGCATCTGGCCGGAGGCGTGCTGGCCTTGATCGGAACGGTCTGGCTACTGGTTCTCGCGGCGCAGGACGGTGACCCGACCAAGATCGTCAGCATGGCGATCTACGGCTTCACACTGGTGCTGCTTTACAGCACATCCACGCTCTATCACAGCGTGCGCGGCCGGGCGAAGGTGGTCATGCAGAAGCTCGACCACCTGTCGATCTACCTGCTGATCGCCGGCAGCTACACGCCCTTCTGTCTCGTCACCCTGCGCGGTAGTTGGGGCTGGTGGCTGTTCGGTGGCGTCTGGACGCTTGCCGTGGTCGGCATGTTGCAAGAGATCAAGCCGCGCTCTGAAGCGCGGGTGCTGTCGATCGTCATTTACGCGGTGATGGGGTGGATCGTCATCGTCGCAGTCAAGCCGCTACTCGCCGCGCTCGGCACATCCGGCGTCGCCTGGCTGGTCAGCGGTGGCGTGGCGTACACCGCCGGGATACTTTTCTTCGCCTATGACCAGCGTTTTCGCCACTGGCACGGCATCTGGCATCTGTTCGTCATCGCCGGCAGCCTGCTGCACTTCGTGACCATCCTGCGCTATGTGGTTTAGCCATTACGATCATGAGCCGGGTGCATGATCCGGGGAGAGTCGGCCACCTCCACCGGACCGATAAAAGCTGACATTTTCGTAAGCTCGCTGACAGCAAAAGCCGCGCCGTTACTGGCGCGCAGGCGGGGAACGACCGAGGATCATCCTGGTCAGGTTTAAAACAAGGCACGCAATGTTTTGTTACCAACCGACAACGAGGATGAACGATGAACAACTACGCCCGCTTCGGCGCGATGATCGCCACCTCCACGCTGGTCATGTTCGGCCTGATGTACCTGAACACCTACGCCCTGGACCACATCTTCTTCAGCGAAACGCGCGCCTACATGGCCGTGGTCATGGGTGCGAGCATGGCTATCGTCATGCTGGCCTTCATGCTCGGCATGTATCAAAAACGCGGCGTGAACCTTGGCATCTTCCTGGGCAGCGCAGTGGTTTTTGCCGGCGCGCTCTGGCTGGTGCGCAGCCAGCAAACGGTCGACCAGGTGTCCTATATGAAGGCGATGATTCCACACCACTCGATCGCCATCATGACCAGCGAACGCGCCACCATCCGCGACCCTCGCGTGCGTGAACTGGCCGACGGGATCATCCAGACCCAGCGCGAGGAAATCGCCGAAATGAAGCAGCTGATCGAGGAGCTCGAAGGCAAGAATTGAGGCCGATCTTCAAGCGCCGGGACGGAACAGCAGGCTGAACTCGGTCCATCCGTCCTGGCTGTCGCATCTGATCTCTCCGCGGTGCGCCTCGATGATCGAGCGCGTGATCGCCAGCCCCAGCCCGGCGTTGTTCGGGCCGCCTTCCCGGCGTGCTGGGTCTACCCGGTAGAAGCGATCGAACAACCGCGGGATGTGCTGCGCCGCGATGGTTGCCCCCGGGTTGCCGATACTCAGCGCCACGCCAGCGCTTTTCGCCTCGATGACGACACGGATCACCCCGCCGTCTGGCGTGTAGCGCAGCGCGTTGGACAGCAGGTTCGACAGCGCCCGGTGCAACATTCCCGCGTCCCCCTGAATGGTTGCCGCACCGGACAGCCGTATCTGTACGCCACGGTCGTCTGCAGTCATCTGATAGAACTCGATCAGCTGTTCGCACAGCCTCCCGAGATCGACTGGGCGGGCCTGTGGAATGATCAACCCGTTGTCGGCTTTGGCGAGAAACAGCATGTCGTCGATCATGCGAGCCATCCGCCGGAGTTCTTCAAGGTTCGAATGCAGATTGTCCTGGTAGTCGTCAGCGCTGCGGGCGCGGGTCAGCACGACTTCGGTGTGGGTCATCAGGTTGGACAGAGGCGTGCGCAACTCATGAGCGATATCCGCTGAAAAATTCGAGAGCCGGACGAAGGCATCTTCCAGGCGCGCCAGCATCGCGTTGAAGGCTTGAACCAGGGGTTGCAGCTCCGCAGGGGCCGACTCAGCGGGGATGCGCTCGGTCAACGACTTGGCCGATACCGAGGCCGCCACCTGGGTGACCTCCTGCAGCGGGCGCAGGCCGCGTCGCGCCAGCAACCATCCGAGCAGGCCACTGAGCAGCGCACTGATCGCGAGCGCCGTCCACAGCCAGCCCATCAGGGTATGGAAGAACAGCCGGTGCGTGGTGACGTCCAGCGCCAGTTCGATACGCACCGGCTGGCCTGCCACCTCGACCACCGCGGCCCGACGGCGCCAGACCCGGCTCGCATCGTCAGTCGCCGCCGCGCCGTGCCCGTGGCCGCTGGCAGAAACCGCGTCACCTCCGGCCGCAAAGCGCACCTGGCCATCGGCATCGAGAATGCGCACCGCCAGGTCGCTATGGCCGCCAAGCAAGGCCTGCAGTTGCGGGCGCAGTCGGTCGAACCCGGCCAGATCGTCCAGCGAGTGCAGCATTTCGCGGCTGGCCTGGACCTTTTCTTCAAGCGTCTGCCGGTCGAGTTCGTCGAAGTGGTGCTGGCTCAACTGCTGGAAAAAGACGCCCGCCGCGCCCAGCACGCCGGACACCGCCAGCATGAACATCAGGCTGAGCCGAGCCGTAAGCGACAGCCGCTTCATGCCGCATCCGGGTCATCGAGCAGATAGCCCATGCCACGTGCGGTGTGGATCAGCTTTGGCTCGAAGCCGTCATCGATCTTTGCGCGCAGCCGGCGGATCGCGACCTCGATGACGTTGGTGTCGCTGTCAAAATTCATGTCCCAGACTTGGGAGGCGATCAGCGACTTGGGCAGTACCTCGCCGCGACGGCGCAACAAGAGCTCCAGCAAAGCAAACTCCTTGGCCGTCAGGTCGATGCGCTGGCCGGCGCGGATGGCACGGCGCTTGAGCAGGTCGACCTCCAGATCGGCGATTTTCAACTGCGTCTGCAAGGCGGCAGCGTTGCCGCGCCGGAGCAAGGTGCGCACGCGTGCCAACAGTTCGGAGAAGGCAAAGGGCTTGACCAGATAATCGTCCGCGCCAAGTTCGAGGCCGCGCACGCGATCTTCCACACGGTCACGCGCAGTGAGAAACAGCACGGGCAACTCATGTCCGGCTGCGCGCAGCAGGCGCAGCACTTCCCAGCCGTCGAGGCCCGGCATCATCACATCGAGTATCAGCAGGTCATACGGCGTGCTCAGCACCAGCTGCAGCGCGTCGGTGCCACTGGTGACACGGTCGACGGTAAACCCGGCTTCGCTCAAGCCTTGCTGCAGGTACATCCCGGTTTTCGGCTCGTCTTCGGCGACCAGCAGTTTCATCGCATCGTCCTCCCTGCCCAGGCCCGAAGTGTGCCGCGATCAGGATCGGCGAACCACAAACTGACAGAAAAGTAATCTTCCGCTCAGCTTTCCGAAAGCCTCGTCGCGCTATCGTCGGGCCATTGGAGAGCCAGGCATGACGGCACTTGACCTTGCCATATTGGCAAGGTTGAAGATGCTGGCCAGCCGGAATGTGCCGGCGTGCTTCGCGGAGGTTTTTATGAACACCACCACAGTGCTTCAGGTTCAAGGCATGACCTGCGGTTCTTGCGTTCGTCACGTTACACAGGCGCTGACGCCGTTGGCTGGCGTCGAGTCGGTGAGCGTGGACCTTGAGGGCGCGCAGGTGAAGGTCGACGGCAACCCCGACGTCGCCCTGCTACTCGAGACCCTGACCGAGGCTGGCTACCCGGCCCAGCTCGCCAGCGGCGCGACCTTCGGTGCTCCGCGCAAGGGCGGTTGCGGCGGGGGTTGTGGTTGTCGCTGATTGATTCAATTGGAGTACCTCTCATGCGATCGAAAACATCGAAGTTTGCACTCATCACCGCGCTGCTGATGGCTGGCAGCGTACAGGCAGCCGAGGTCATTGACGTCCACCGCGACGCCAACTGCGGCTGCTGCAAGGACTGGATCAAGTACTTGCAAGCCAATGGCTTCGAGGTGCGTGACCATGTCGAGCAGGACATGAGCGCGGTCAAGCAGCGCCTCGGCGTGGCCCCCCGGCTGGGCTCCTGCCACACCGGCGTGATCGACGGCAAGTTCGTAGAAGGCCATGTCCCGGTAGCGCAGATCATGGAACTGCAGCAGCGGGAGGATCTCATCGGCGTTGCCGCGCCGGGCATGCCGGCCGGCTCGCCGGGGATGGACTACGGTCAGCCAGCCCAGGCCTACCAGGTCATCGGATTGACCCACGCCGGGAAAGACGTCGTGCTCGCCGATTACCCGGCCAAGTAAACAAGGCCGTCCAGCGCCGCTTTCAGGGCAACGGACGGCGCAGCTTTTCTTCAACAGGATCAGACAGGCCGCCAATGCCCAGCCACGCCTCTCGCAGAACCTTTATTAAACGCTTGGCCGCAGGCGGCGTCATCGCGGGCCTCGGCATCTGGCGCCAGCCTGCTTGGGCCGTGGCGCGCCCCGGCCAGCCCGGCGAACAGGGCGTACTCGCGGGTACTCAGTTCGACCTGACCATCGACTCGCTCGAAGTCGACTTCAGCGGGCGTGCGCGCACCGCGATGGCGATTAACGGCAGTATTCCCGGGCCGTTGCTGCGTTGGCGAGAAGGCGATGAGGTGACGCTGCGCGTGCGCAACCGCCTCCCTCAGGACACTTCCATCCACTGGCACGGCATCCTGCTGCCGGCCAACATGGACGGCGTACCCGGATTCAGCTTCGCTGGCATCGCCCCGGGCGGCCTGTATGAATACCGCTTCAGGGTGAAGCAGAGCGGCACCTACTGGTATCACAGCCACTCGGCTTTCCAGGAGCAGCTGGGCGTCTACGGCCCTCTGGTGATCGACCCGCTCGAACCTGAGCCCTTCGAATACGACCGCGACTACGTGGTCATGCTCAGCGACTGGACAGACGAAAGCCCCGCCCGGGTGCTCGACACGCTGAAGAAACAGTCCGACTACTACAACCGTGGCCGACGCACCCTCGGCGACTTTATCGGCGACGTGGCCGAGCAGGGCTGGCGCGACAGCCTGAGCGAGCGCTGGGCCTGGGCGCGGATGCGCATGACGCCCACTGATCTTGCCGACATCAGCGGCGCCACCTACACCTACCTGCTCAATGGGCAGGCCCCGGACGGTAATTGGACTGGCCTGTTCGAGCCGGGTGAGCGCGTCCGGCTGCGCCTGATCAACGGCTCGGCGATGACCTATTTCGACTTCCGCATTCCCGGCCTCAAGCTCACTGTGGTCGCCGCCGACGGGCAATATGTCGAGCCGGTGACCGTCGATGAGGTGCGCCTTGCGGTCGCCGAAACCCTCGATGTGATCGTCGAGCCGGATGGCCGCCAGGAAGCCTACACCCTGTTTGCCCAATCGATGGATCGCAGCGGCTACGCGCGCGGCACGTTGGCCTTGCGTCGAGGCCTGCAGGCTCCGGTGCCTGCGCCCGACCCACGCCCAGAGCTAAGCATGGATGACATGGGTCACGGCGGCCACGGCGCGCACGGCTCCGAGAAGACTTCACACGGCAACCAGCCGGCGATGGCTCACGGCGACAAGCAGCGCAGCCACGGCGCGACTGGGCATGGGCATGAGCATGGGCAGACGGATTTGGGTGGGCCTCACGCCGGCATGCACCATGCGGGTATGCCGCACGCGGCGGCACCACACGGCAACCGGCAGATGCAAGCGCACCCAGCCAGCGAGACAGACAACCCGCTGGTCGACATGCAGACCATGATGCCCGTCGCCAAGCTGGACGACCCCGGCATTGGCCTGCGCAACAACGGCCGCCATGTGCTGACCTACGCCGACCTGCGCAGCCGCTTCCCCGACCCGGACGGCCGCGCACCGACGCGAACCATCGAGTTGCACCTGACCGGCCACATGGAGCGCTTCTCCTGGTCATTCGACGGTATCCCGTTCGCCAATGCCGAGCCGATCCAGCTGAGCTACGGCGAGCGCGTGCGCTTCGTGCTGGTCAACGACACGATGATGCACCACCCCATCCACCTTCACGGATTGTGGAGCGACCTCGAGGATGAGCACGGCTGCTTCCAGGTGCGCAAGCACACTATCGACATGCCGCCGGGGTCACGACGCAGCTACCGGGTCACCGCCGATGCGCTCGGCCGCTGGGCTTATCACTGCCACATGCTGATGCACATGGACCTGGGGATGTTTCGCGAGGTCCGTGTCGAAGAAGCGGCTCACCTCAACCCGGCGCCTTCGCAGGAGCATCAGCATGACCATTAGGATCGCGGCACTGATCGCCCTCAGCCTGACCGCGCCGCTGAGCCTCGCTCAGCAGGGCATGGAACACGGCCGGCACGGCCATCATCACAACGCTAGTACGGGCGGGCATTCCGCCCACTCCCACAACCCGCCGCCAGCCACCGGCGTACCGCCCGGCGAGGCCGTGCATTCGCCCATCCCAACGATTACTGACGCGGACCGCCGCGCTGCCTTTCCCGACCTCGCGCCCCATGCCATGCACCAGGGCGGCGCGCATTTCTTGTTTGTTGCCGATCAGTTGGAGTGGCAGGACGCCGACGGCGGCAATGCGCTCGCCTGGGATCTTTCCGGGTGGTACGGCGGCGACATCGACCGCCTGGCCTTTCGTTCCGAAGGTGAGCGCACCGATGGGCATACCGAGGAAGCCGAACTGCAGCTGCTCTGGAGCCATGCCATCGGCCCATGGTGGGAGACCGTCGCAGGCGTGCGACAGGACTTCAAGCCTGGATCCCCACAGACCTGGGCCGCCTTCGGCGTTCAAGGCACGCCGCTGTACGGTCTGGAAACCGAGGCCACGGCCTTTGTTGGCGAAGGCGGTCAAAGCGCCCTGCGCCTGGAAGCCGATTACGATCTTTTGCTGACCCAGCGCTGGGTACTGCAGCCTACCGCCGAGGCCAATTTCTACGGGCGCAACGACGAGACCCGTAACGTGGGATCAGGCCTGGCCGAAGCCAGCGTCGGGCTGCGCCTGCGCTACGAAATCTCGCGGCAGTTTGCCCCTTACGTCGGCGTGACTTGGAACCGCTACTACGGCAATACTGCCGACCTCCAGCGGGCCGACGACGAAGACACCCGCGAAGCACGCCTGCTCGCAGGTATCCGTTTCTGGTTCTGAGGCTCGACACATGAATGCCATCCTGACACTGACGTTGGGCGCATTGGCCGTGGCAATCGCGGGCAGCGCGGTGGTGTATTTCGGAGTGAATGACGTCGGCGCGGATACCCCGCACTCCGCCCCGGTTCACGCGGTGCTGGAGATGGCACGCGAGCGATCCATCGCCGTTCGCGCGGCAGAGCTTGAGGTTCCGGAGTTGGGCACCACCGAGCTGATCCGCTCAGGTGCAGGCAACTACGCTGCCATGTGCGTCGGTTGCCACCTGGCACCGGGCGTAGCGCCGAACGAGTTGAGCCAGGGTCTCTACCCTGCACCGCCGAATCTGGCTGAAGCGACCGATGAGTTCGACCCAGCGGCGACCTTCTGGGTCATCAAACATGGCCTTAAATCCACCGGCATGCCGGCCTGGGGAAGGTTCATGGAAGATCACTACATCTGGGGGCTGGTTGCCTTCATCGAGCAGTTGCCGTCACTTACGCCGCAGGAATACCAAGCGCTGGTCGACACCAGTGGCGGGCATCAGCACGGCGGCGGCGAAAGCGACATGCACGGCACCAGTGGTCATGAAGGCAACACCCACCACGCGCCGGCCGCTCCCTCTGCAACGCCTGCTGAGGCAGGCGAGAGCGATGCTCACCACCATGCCGATGGCAGCGAGCACGCTCATTGACGCTCAGCGCGTTCCTGCTCCGTCTGCATAGGCCTCGCGCCAGTTGCTGTAGCGCGGGTCTTCCCACACGCGCCGGTGCAGCCGCGACATACCCTCCGGGTCGTTGAGCAACCGCCAACGCGTCGCTTCAGCGGCACCGCGCGGCCCCGCCTCCAGCACTTCCTTCAAGCGCGCCTCGCGCAAGCGATCCGCCGCGGCCACGGCCTTGGCATGGCGAGCCCGCGCCATGGCGCAGACCAGCGCGTTGTAGATTGGGTTGACTGCCGCCGCGACGAAGCCGTCACGCAGAGCCTCATCGTTGTTCTGCACCGTGTATCGATCCGTCGCGGCCAGCTCTGTTGGCGGCTGGTGTTCCTCGGGGATCAGAAACAGTTTCATCCGCCGAGTGGCCAGGCCGGGCGTGGTGCGGCTGGTCAGGACTGACACTGGCGCCGACAGCAGCAGCGACACCACGATGGGGGCCAGCCACCAGAGAAACGCTGGATCAAGCCAGGCGACCAATCCCGTCCAGAGCGCACCGAGCAGCATTTGCGGCCCATGCCGACGCAGCGCCTCGCCCCAATGCGTGGCGTTGTCGGCACGTTGTGGAGACTTCCACTGCACCGACCAGCCGAGGAAGGCGGCGGTCACGAACACCGTGTGAAAAAGCATCCGCACTGGCGCGGCGAGCATGGAGAACAGCGTCTCGAGCAGCATCGACAGGAGCACGCGGATGCGTCCACCGAACTCGTCGGCGCCCTGAATCCAGATCAGCAGCACGCTCAGCAGCTTGGGCAGGAACAGCAACGTCAGCGTCGCCGAGAACAGCGCGATCGCTTCCTGTGGATGCCACCGCGGCCAAAGCGGGTAGAGCTGGTTGGGCTGCAGGAAATACTCCGGAACCATCAGGGTGTGGATCGCCAGCAACCCGGTCGAGAGCGCGAGAAAGGTGAACCACAGCGGCGCCGACAGGTAGGACATCACCCCAGTGAGGAACACGAAGCGATGCACCGTGTGCATGCCCTTGACCAGGAACAGACGGAAGTTCATCAGGTTGCCATGGCACCAGCGGCGGTCACGTTTGAGCTCGTCGAGCAGGTTGGGCGGCAGTTCCTCGTAGCTGCCCGGCAGGTCGTAGGCGATCCAGACTCCCCAGCCGGCACGGCGCATCAGCGCCGCCTCGACGAAATCGTGCGAAAGAATGTCCCCAGCGAACGAGCCCTTGCCCGGCAACGGCGCCAAGGCGCAATGCTCGATGAAGGGTTTCACCCGGATGATCGCGTTGTGGCCCCAGTAGTGCGATTCCCCGAGCTGCCAGAAGTTGAGCCCAGCGGTAAACAGCGGCCCATAGACGCGCGTGGCGAATTGCTGCATGCGCGCATAGAGAGTGTCCATGCCCGATGCCTTTGGTGCGGTCTGGATGATGCCGGCGCCCGGGTTGGCTTCCATCAACCGAACCAGGCTGGTCAGGCAGTTGCCGCTCATGACGCTGTCCGCGTCAAGCACCACCATGTAGCGATAGCTGCTGCCCCAGCGCCGGCAGAAGTCATCGATATTGCCGCTCTTGCGCTTCACCCGGCGCCGGCGGCGGCGGTAGAAGATATGGCCGAACCCTTCGACGTCCCGGCAGAGTTCGAGCCAGGCCTTCTGCTCGGCCACGCAGGTATCCGGGTCGTTGCTGTCACTGAGTACGAAGATGTCGAAATGGGCGATCTGCCCGGTAGCCTTGAGCGATTCGTAAGTGGCGCGCAGGCCGGCGAACACCCGTGGCACATCCTCGTTGGCGATCGGCATCACCAGCGCCGTGCGGGCCTCGCGCGGGATCGGCTCATCGCCCAGGGTGCTGGCTGAGATGTTGTAGCGGTCACGCCCCTTCAGTAGCTGGATGAAGCCCATCAACGCCGTCCAGAAGCCGACCGACACCCAACAGAAGAGCAAGGCGAACAGCAGCAAGATGCTGGTCTGCACCACGTAGGGGAGGATCTGCCGCGCCGATTCCTGAAGCGGTTGCTGGTAGACCTCCTGCAGGTCGACCAGCGCCCAGCCCTGGTACGGCAATACCGACTTCATGTGCCAGGTGGCGACCGCCGTCTGAACCAGCATCAGCAGCAGAAGGATGCTCCGGCGCACGGCCGCGACCCGTCGCCAGCCGGTGCGCTCGACAACCGGCGCATCGGCGACGGTGCGGTTCTTTCGCAACAGCAGCCGCCACCAGCGGAGCTGCAGGATGCTGGTGTGCCACGGCTCCGGGACCATGCGCGTGCGCACGATTGGCGGCGTCGAACGTATGCATGTGCGGCCCTGATGATCCGGCCCGAGCGCGCCTGCACGCTCCAGGGTGTCGTGCCAGCCGAGCCGCAGGCGCGCCGGGACGCTTGCCATCGGCGCATCCACAGCCGTACCACTCTGCTCCTGGCCGCCTGCCAGCAGCCGATGCAGGTCATCCAGTGCGGCACCACCCTGCTCCGCCTGCTGCGCCAAGGCACGACGCTGCTCGGCGGTCATTGGCATCTGTTCGAGGTAGCCGCCGACGATGGGCGGTGTGGCGACGTCATTCATTGGCAGGGATCTGGTAGGTCCAGGTTTCCGAAAGCGTGTTCTCGCCTTCGACCAGTGCCGCACGCAGTTCTACCGGCCGCGCCGCGTCACGCACGTGCAGGCGCAGCGTCAGGCGCCAGCCCCCGGTGACCGGGTTGTGCCGCAGATTGTTTTCCACCAACTCGGCATTGTCATCGACGCTCACCCGCGTGCTGACCATTGCATCGGCTGGCAGCTTGGCCAGGTTAGGGCCAACAAAGTCGACGATCAGCGCGGTGGTGCCGTCTGGCTGGCGGATCAGGTTCGATTGCTTGACGTCACCTGTCGACAACCGCGTCTGCTTGACCCAGGCGAGTTCCGGGTCATGTAGCCCCGGCTCGTTCATGCTGAAGTGCAGCAGGTAGCCAAAGTCCAGCGGCTCGCCCGGCTGAGGCTGCTCGTCCGGCACCCAGAAGGCGACGATGTTGTCGTTGGTCTCATCCGGTGTGGGAATCTCGATCAGCTCGACATGGCCCTTGCCCCAGTCGCCCCGTGGCTCGATCCAGCCGCTCGGGCGCAGTTCGTACCGATCGTCCAGATCCTCGTAACGGGAAAAGTCGCGGGTGCGCTGCAGCAGACCGAAGCCGCGCGGATTCTCCGCCTGGAAGCTGCTGACCGACAGTCGCTTGGGATTGTTCAGCGGTCGCCAGATCCATTCTCCGTTGCCGTTATGCACCGCAAGGCCGTCGGAATCGTGCAGTTGCGGCCGATAGTTAAGCTGCGGGCTGGGCTGGTTCGAGCCGAACAAATACATGCTGGTCAGTGCGCCGATGCCAAGTTTTTCCACTGGCTGGCGAAGGAATACGCGTGCCTGGACATCAACAGTGCTGTCCTTGCCGGGCGTGACCACCAGCCGGTAGGCACCCGTAGCGCGCGGCGAATCGAGCAACGCATAGATGACGAGGTTGCGGCGGTCGGCCTGCGGGCGCTCCAGCCAGAACTCGCGAAACCAGGGAAACTCTTCGCCGCCCGGCAAGGCGGTATCGATCGCCAGGCCTCGGGCCGACAGGCCATAGACCTGGCCCTTGCCGACCACACGGAAGTAGCTGGCGCCCAGCATCGAAATCAGCTCGTCGGCCTTGTCTTTCTCGTTTAGCGGATAGAGCACCTTGAAGCCGGCGAAACCGAGGCCTTCGAGCGACTGGGGGTCGACCTCGACGTTGCCGAAATCGAACATCGCCGGGTCGTAGGTGACTTCCTTGACGCCGCTGGCGGTGATCTCGTTGATCTTCACCGGAACGTCGAAATGCATGCCCTGATGGTAGAACTGCACTTCGAACGGCGTCTCGGCGTCGTGCCAAAGCGCCTTGTCGTTGCGAAACCGCAGCTGCTCGTAGTCGCCGTATTTCATGTCGCGAAAGACAGGCTGCAGATTACTGCGTGGCGCGACGAAGCTTTCCTTCGCGAGCTTTTCGGCTTTTGCCGCCACGTCATCGATGCCAAATGCCCATGCCGTGCTGCTCAACAGCAGCATCGACAAGCTGAACGCTGTGGCGAGCGCTCCTTTACCAGATTTCATAATGATCCGTGCCACCTTGCCTCCTGAATGACCACGAATGCCGCTGGTCGTGAACCGCCAGCGATTGCCCTCTTTGGTCTGTCGGAATGGCAAATGATTCCCAACGGGGTGTAAAGGAATCGAAACAGCAGGTTGCGCACGGTCGAAACCGCTCTAATCCGCCTAACGCGACGCCTGGAATCCTTTGACATGCGCCAGCCAGACGTCGTCCAACCGCGTCTGCTCAATATCGATTCCATGCGCAAGCATGGCCTGGCGATGCTGTTCGATCTCGGCTTGCTGCTCAGCCAACGCACCGGAGTTGCCATCCAGATCGTGCATCTGTGCCAGCCCGAGGTGATAGAACCGCAGCACTTGCATCGCGTCCCTGTCGCCCGCCGTTACCCCAGCCTTGACCTGGTGCATCTGGTTGGTGATGCGCATCAGGCTGCGCTTGAGGCGCCAGCCATAAACGGCGCAGGCCATCCAGCGCTGCCGCGCGTAGACCAGGCGCACCAGTGCGGCCGTCACCAGAAATCCTGCCACCACACCCGCGATGTTGTAGCGAAGGTTGTCGCCGCCTGGTCCCCCAAACGCGGCCACAGCCAGCATGGCGAAACCCATCGCCGTTATCGCGAAGGTGGCAATGACAGCGAGGCTGCTGCGCCGCGTCTGCTGGCGATAGCGCTCGGGGTTCATCGGTTCGATCTCGAATATCACCATCCGGCTGTTTCCTCCTTTGCGGCCCGAGGCCAGGGTCTGACGCGTCGACAAGGTGCGCATTATTATCCACTGCCACGCCCGGCGGTTGCTCCAGGGCAATCGCTTCCCACGGAGATGGATATGCGCCGACTCGTCACACCTGCTGATTTCGATCGCGTCTACGACATTTACATGGCCGAACCCGTCGTGAGGTACTTGGGCTTCGACTCTATGCCGCGAGAGTCCTTCGCCACAGTGTTCGATCCGCTTTTTGAAAGCGGCTGTTTTTACGTGTACGAGATCGACGGTGTGGTGCAGGGCTTTTATCAAGTGCAACGGCACCGCGGGCGCGCCGCGCACGTGGCCTACCTAGGTACCCTGGCCGTCGCCCCGAACGCGCACGGAAGCGGTATAGCCAAGGCGATGATGACCGACGTGCTGACCCGGCTGCGCAGCACCGGCATACGCCGCGTCGAATTGACGGTCGAGGCGGACAATGCTCGCGCCATTGCCTTCTATGAAAAGTTTGGGTTCAAGCACGAAGGCACCCAGCGCGCCGCCTACAAGCGGGCACTAGAGCCTGGATATGTGGATGAATTGATGTACGGGCTGCTGTTCGAGAAGCCCTGAGGGCAACGGCGCGCCACCGGGGTACGCCGTCGCCCCCCACTCAGCCCAGCAGCTTGGTGGTCAGCTTTGCGACGTGTTCGCCTTGGAAACGGGCGATGGCCAGCTCCTTTTCCGACGGCTGCCGCGAGCCGTCGCCGCCGGCGATGGTCGAGGCACCGTAAGGCGTGCCGCCATTGACCTCGGAGATATCGAAGAACTCGCTGATGCCGTATCCGGTCGGCACGATCACCATCCCGTGATGTGCCAGCGTGGTCCAGGTCGAAGTGATGGTCATCTCCTGGCCGCCACCGGTGCCGGTGGAAGTGAACACGCTCCCCACCTTGCCGTGCAGCGCGCCTTTCGCCCAGAGGCCACCGGTCTGGTCGAAGAAGGTGCGCATCTGGCTGGACATGTTGCCGAAGCGCGTGGGCGTGCCGACGATGATCGCGTCGTAGTCGGCCAGCTCCGCCGGGCTCGCGACCGGCGCCTGCTGATCGACCTTGCCGCCAGCATTCTTGAACGCCTCCGCTGGCATGGTTTCGGGCACACGCTTGATGGTCACGTCGGCACCCTGCACGCGGCGCGCACCTTCGGCTACCGCATTGGCCATGGTTTCGATGTGGCCGTACATCGAGTGATACAGCACGAGAACTTTCGCCATTTCGCTTTCCTCTTCCTGGTTGTGATTGATCTGTTCGTTTCGCTCAGCGGATATCCACCAAAACGATTTCGCTGTCTTCCAATGCTTTGATCGTCAGCCTTTCTTCGTCCCGCACGGCGACACCGTCGCGCGCCGCCGCGACCTGCCCGCCAATCTCGATGCGCCCGCTGGCGGGCACCAGATAAACCTTGCGATCCGTGCCGATCGCGTATTCGGCAACCTGGCCAGCCAGAAGTGTCGCGGCGACCAGACGCGCATCGGCGC
Source organism: Stutzerimonas chloritidismutans (assembly GCF_051486945.1). Classification (GTDB taxonomy): domain Bacteria; phylum Pseudomonadota; class Gammaproteobacteria; order Pseudomonadales; family Pseudomonadaceae; genus Stutzerimonas; species Stutzerimonas chloritidismutans_B. The sequence goes on from NZ_JAHVDX010000002.1 coordinate 300,170, forward strand.
GTATTGGCAGCGCGTCATCGTCATCCGGCATGCCGCTGGCAAGGGTCACGAAGCTGCCGGCCCGCTCACCTTCCGGAAACGGTCGCGTGCCCCATGCGGGTGGCAGGCCGGCGCGGTCCGGGTGAATCCATATCTGGAAGATCTCGGTGGCTTCGTCCTCGAGGTTGTACTCGCTGTGAGCGATGCCGGTGCCGGCACTCATGACCTGCACGTCGCCAGCCTCCGTGCGGCCGCGATTGCCCAGGCTGTCCTCATGCGTGATAGCACCCTTGCGCACATAGGTGATGATCTCCATGTCGCGGTGCGGGTGGGTCGGGAAGCCCGACTGCGGTGCGATGACGTCATCGTTCCAAACCCGCAGCCGTCCCCAGCGCATGCGCGCCGGGTCGTGATAATCGGCAAAGGAAAAGTGATGGTGCGCATCGAGCCAGCCGTGGTGGGCGGTGCCGAGCGACGCATAAGGACGAATCTCGATCATGAGCAGGTTTCCAGTGTGGCCGCCGGGCGACGCCCGGTAACGGAATGCGGCCATCTTCCATTCACTTGATCGCTATATGTGCGCATTTATCCGCTAGAAAATATCTACTCGCTCGATATATCAGCCGTCACGCAAGGAATTGGAACGTCTCGGCCAATACTTCGTCGGGGACCTCTTCAGGTAGGTAGTGCCCAGCCGGCAATGCTCGGCCGCGAACGTCCCGCGCCACGGCACGCCACTCGGCCAGGGGATCGAAACACCGCTCGATGACGCCGCGCGAACCCCAGAGCACCAGCAACGGCGCCTCGATTAGCCGGCCCGCAGCGCGGTCCTCCCGGTCGTGCTCAAGGTCGATGCCGGCGCTGGCGCGGTAATCCTCACAGAAGGCATGCGCGGTACCGGGCAGCTTCAGGCAACGCAGATATTCGGCGTAGGCGGCCTCACTGAAGGGATGCGCATGGTCCGGGCGCGTGGCCACGGCGGTCTGCAGGATAAGCTCCGGGTCCGCCTCGAGCAGCCGCTCGGGCAGCGGCGCCGGGCGGATCAGGAAGAACCAGTGCCAGTAGGCGCGGGCGAAGGTCTCATCGGTCTGGTTGTACATCGCCAGTGTCGGCGCAATGTCCAGCAGGATCAGCCGCCGAACTACCGCTGGGTGATCCATGGCCAGGCGATGGCTGACGCGGGCGCCGCGGTCATGCGCGAGAATGTCGAACCGCTCGAAACCCAGCCGGCGCATCAATTCGACCTGGTCGCGCGCCATCTCGCGTTTGCTGTAGGCGACATGGTTGTCGCCACCGTCCGGTTTGCTGCTGTCGCCGTAGCCTCGCAAATCGGCAGCGACCACGGTGTAACGCTCCGCCAGCTGGTCGGCCATGCGATGCCAGATCACATGGGTTTGCGGGTAGCCATGCAGCAGGAGCAGCGGCGGACCGGTGCCTCCCTTGCGATAGTTGATCCGCACGCCGTTGACGTCGCATTCGCCGCGCTGGAATTGCTCGAACATCGGACCACTCCTCAGAGATGAATCCTAAGCCTAGGCGCAGATTCACTAAGCGCAACGGTCAGCGACTGATCAACCCAGCGCCAGCGGCAAGAACAGTGCGATCAGAATGCCCAGCAAGCTCATGCCCAGCGCGGCGAAGGCGCCACATTCGTCGCCCTCCTCCAGCGCCCGGGCCGTGCCGATGGCGTGTGCGTTGATGCCGTAACTCAAGCCTCGCGCCGCCGGATGATCGACACCTGCCCAGCCCAGCAAGAGCGGCCCCAGGGCGGTGCCGATGACGCCGGTGAGCATGACGAACACGGCGGCCAGCGATGCCAGGCCACCCAACTGCTCGGCCACCAGCATGGCGATCGGCATGGTGGCGGCCTTGGGTGACAGGCTCATCAGCACCGTCAGGTCCGCGCCCAGCGCACGGGCGATTACCAGCGTCAGTACGACGCCAATGACTCCGCCGCTAAGCAGCGTGATGACAATCGGCCAGAACAGCTGCTGGATGCGGCGAATATGCCGGTACAACGGCACCGCCAGCGCTACGGTCGCCGGCCCGACCAAGATTGCGATCATCGAGGCATCGGCCCGGTAGCTCGCGTAATCGATGCCGCACAGGTAAAGCGTGCCGACCACCAGTAGCATGCCGACCAGCACCGGTTGCAACACCAGCCAGCCGCTGCGCCGATACAGAGCCAGCGCCAGCTGGAATGCGATGAGCGTCAACGCCACGGAAAACAGCGGATGATCCAGCGTCATGGCCCAGACGCTGCGCCAGTCGACTTCGCTCATGCCCGGTCCTCCGCTTTACGGTCCATGCGATTGATCAGCTTCTGCATCAGCCAGCCGCAGAAAGGGACGGTCACTACCAGCGACAGCACCAGCCCGGCGGCAATGGCGGGAAGGTCGGCAAACAAGGCGTCGCCGCTGGTCATGATTCCAGCGGCCGGGACGATCAGCAGCAGCGGCAGGTATTGCAATAGCAGTGCGGCGGTCTTTTCCAGCGGCTCGGGAATGCCTCGGCGCAACAGCAGCAGGACGAACAGCAGCACCATACCGATGATGGGCCCCGGCAGGGCCGGCAGTACGGAAATATTGATGGCACTGCCAAGCAGCTGCAGCACGACTAGCCAGGTCAGCCCTTTGAGAATCATGAACGAATCCTTCAGCGGATGAATCGAAGCGGCCATCATGCCGCGCCAGGCGCCGGACGGCACGCCCGGACTATTACCCGGCGCCGGGGCAGCGAAACAGGCGCAGGTCGCGCTGGAAAAAGCGGATCAGTCCTTCAGACCGCCGCGACCTGAGGTCGCAGCGTGCAGTCACGGGCTGCACAGCGCGCCTGCATCCGCCCCGCTGGGCCGGGCCTTGGCGATGTAGAAGCCCCGTTCCGTCTGGCTCCCGGCCCATCTGATCCGTATTTTTCCGCGTTACCTGAGCCTGTTATGCAACCGGCTCGCACCCGATCATCCCGGCCGCCTGACTTGCCTGACGGGGCCACCCATGAACGATCGTATTCCAGCCACGCTCATCGACACGCTCAATGCGCGCTCGCCCATCCGCCTCACGCCGGCCCAGGCGGGCGGGCCCATCCACACACGGTTTTTCACCGGCCGCTATCGCGACCTGCGCCGGATAGGCGCCGGGCTCCTGCTGGTGCTGTTCTTCGCGACCCAGTGGCTCACCTGGAACGGCCGGCAAGCCGTGCTCTGGGATCTCGGCCGCCAGCAATTTCATATCTTTGGCGCAACCTTCTGGCCGCAGGACTTCATTCTGTTGTCGGCCCTGCTGATCATCGCGGCCTTCGGCCTGTTCTTCATCACAGTGTTGGCCGGGCGCGTCTGGTGCGGCTATACCTGCCCACAGAGCGTCTGGACCTGGATCTTCATGTGGGCCGAACGCGTCACCGAAGGCGACCGTCACCAGCGGATCAAGCTCGATGCCGCGCCCTGGTCCCTCGTGAAACTCGCGCGGCGCAGCGCCAAGCACGGCATCTGGCTGGCGGTGAGCCTGGCAACAGCCCTCGCATTCGTGGGTTACTTCACCCCGGTGCGCTCGCTGGTCGTCGATCTGTTCAGCCTGCGGCTGGGGTCCGCCGAGGCGTTCTGGCTGTTCTTCTTAACCGCCGCGACCTACCTCAACGCCGGCTGGCTGCGCGAGAAGGTGTGCCTCCACATGTGCCCTTATTCGCGCTTCCAGAGCGTGATGTTCGACCCGGATACCCTGATCGTCAGCTACGACGCCGCCCGCGGTGAAAATCGAGGGGCGCGACGCAAGGACAGCGACCCGCGCACGCAGGGACTCGGCGACTGTATCGATTGCACCCTGTGCGTCCAGGTCTGCCCTACCGGCATCGATATCCGCGACGGGCTCCAGCTCGACTGCCTGAGCTGCGGTGCCTGTATCGACGTGTGCGACAGCGTGATGGACAAGATGGGTTACGCCCGAGGGCTGGTTCGTTATAGCTCCGAACGCGCGATGGCCGGCGGCCGCACCCGCCTGCTGCGCCCCCGGCTGGTCGGCTACGCCGCCGCGCTGCTCTTGATGATCAGCGGCTTCATCTGGGCGTTGTCGGCTCGACCGATGCTGTCGCTGGACGTGACGCGCGACCGCACGCTGTATCGCGAAAATACGCTCGGCCAGATCGAGAACATGTACAGCCTCAAGGTCATCAACAAAACCCAGCAGGCGCGCCGCTATCAGGTCGCGCTCGATGACGGTCACTTCGAATTGAACGGCCCACGCGAGCTGAAGTTGGCGCCGGGAGAGATCGTCGACGTGCCGGTGAGCGTCGCGCTGCTCGACCGGGCCACGCCACTCGGCGAGCTGCGATTCGAGGTCAACGATGCCGGCGACCCGAATAGCCATGTGAGCGCACCGAGCACCTTCATTGCGCCGCGAATCCGCTAACGCACGCCAGCACGGGGTATCGCTTCACCGCGTGCCCGCCTAGCATCGCTGGGGCGGCACGCACCCCATGACATGAACGAGCGAGACGGCTGAATGAAGCGCTACGAACGATTCGCCGACGAAATCGCCGAGCTGATACGCAGCGGCGTGCTGGCGCCCGGTGAGCGCGTGCCCTCGGTCCGCCACGCCAGCCGTACCCATGGCGTCAGCCCTTCGACCGTATTTCAGGCGTACTACCTGCTGGAGGATCGCGGCCTGATCCAGGCGCGACCGCGCTCGGGATATTTCGTCCGCGAACACGCCAAGCGGCCGCTGCATGAACCGGAGATCAGCCCGCGCCTGAGCGAGACCACCGAAGTCGATGTCAGTGAACTGGTGTTCTCCGTGCTCGCCTCGCTACGCGACCCGGACACCGTGCCCTTCGGCTCCGCCTTCCCCAGCCCGGACCTGTTCCCGCTGCAGCGCCTGGCACGCTCGATGGCACACACCGTCCGGCAGATGCCGGCGCGCGAGGTGGTGGCGGAGATGACCAGCGGCCACCCCGACCTGCGTCGCCAGATCGCGCTGCGTTGCCGGCTCAGCGGCGTCGTGCTGACGATGGATGAACTGGTCATCACCACCGGCGCGATGGAGGCGCTGAACCTCTGTCTGCAGGTGGTCACCGAGCCGGGCGACCTGGTCGCCATCGAGGCGCCGGCCTTCTATGCCACCCTGCAAGTATTGGAACGCCTCAAGCTCAAGGCCGTGGAGATCCCCGTCCACCCGCGAGATGGCATCGATCTGGACGTGCTGGCAAGCAGCCTGGCGAGCCTGCCGATCAAGGCCTGCTGGTTCATGAGCAGCCTGCAGAACCCGCTTGGCGCGAGCATGGGCGAGGCAAAGAAGGAGCGCCTCTATGCGCTGAGCCAGCGGCATCAGGTGCCGCTGATTGAGGATGACGTCTACGCCGAGTTGTACTTCACCCGCGAGCCGCCGAAGCCGGTAAAGAGCCATGACCGCGACGGGCTGGTGATGCACTGCGGCTCGTTTTCCAAGAGCCTGGCGCCGGGCTACCGGATCGGCTGGGTGGCCGGTGGCCGCTACGCCGACCGCATCAGCCGGCTGAAACTCATGACCACCCTCTCACCTTCAGTGCCGGCCCAGGCCGCCATCGCCGACTACCTGCAACACGGCGGTTACGACCGCCACCTGCGCCGGCTGCGCCACGCACTGGAGCGTCAGCAGGGTGAAATGCTCGCCTCCGCAGCGCGGCATTTCCCGGCCACCACCCGCGTTACCCGGCCCAGCGGTGGGTACTTTCTATGGTTCGAATTTCCCGAAGCGGTCGACTCGCTACACCTGCTGCAGATGGCGCTGGCCGAAGGCATCAGCCTGGCGCCGGGGCCGATCTTCTCGGCGACGCGGCGCTTCGGCAACTGCGCCCGACTGAATCATGGGCATCCATGGGACGCGCGCTGCGAGCAGGCCATGGCATCGCTGGGGCGAATGATCCAATCCTTTCGCCCCTGAGCCGCCGGTGCGCCGGTGCGCCGGTGCGCCGCTAGATATGAATGCTGCCCTGCAGGTAGAGCACGGCATGGCCGGCCACGCGGACCCGATCGCCGTCGACACGACACCGCAGCTCGCCGCCACGCCGCGACGCCTGATGCGCCCGTAACGAAGTTTTGCCCAGGCGGTCGCTCCAATACGGCGCGAGCCCGGCATGAATCGAGCCGGTGACCGGATCTTCGTCGCCGCCGTTGGCGGGCCAGAAGTAACGCGAGACAAAATCGTGGGCGACGCCCGGCGCGGTGACCACCACGTCGAGCGGCGCCAGCGCTTTCAGCGCCGCCAGATCCGGTGAAATCTGGCGCACCTGGTCCTCGTGCTCATACACGGCGAACCAGGCCTGACCGCTGCACAACACCGCTTGCGGCGCCAATCCGAGCCCTTTAAGCAGTTCGGCTGGCGGGTGTTCCACCGGTTTTGGCGCGCGGTTGGGGAAGTCCATTTCCAGCAGCCCATCCTCGACCTGTTGAACCTGAATATCGCCGACCGCGGCGGCGCGGAAGGTCAAGGGTGGTGTCGCCAGGCGCTGCTCCAGCAGAACGAACGCGCTGGCCAGCGTGGCATGACCGCAAAAATCTATCTCCGTCATGGGCGAGAACCAGCGGATCGCGAACGCACCGTCGCCCTCACGCACCACAAACGCCGTCTCCGACAGGTTGTTTTCCAGCGCGATGGCCTGCATTTGCGCGTCGCTCAGCCAGTTCTCCAGCGGCACGACCGCCGCCGGATTCCCCTTGAACGCTTCGTCTGTGAAGGCGTCGACCTGGAAGATGGGCAGTTTCATCCTTTGCTCCGTGCATATGCATGCTCGCCGGCCGGCATGCGACGCCGCAGTGTCGCCGCAGCCGGCGCGGCCGGCAACAGCGCCAGGCGCTTTACCCGCGGGTCAGACGCCCGGGCGGCTGCTCGCTGTCAAGGTCGGCTTTATCGGCTCCGCAGGTGCCGCCGGCTGGCACTGAGTATGCGCACCGGGCTGGAGGTAGGGCTGAAGGATGGGTGCCATGCCCTTGAGCACCTGCACCGGCAGCGCCGAGGTAAAACGGAAGCTGTCCGCGCCACGCCCCGGTACATAGGCGGTCAGGGTGCCGAAGTGATTAGGGCCCAGGTAGAACACGAAGGTCGCGGTGCGGTTGAGCGCCAGCGAGCTGATGAGCCGCCCGCCGGCGCCGACGGTTTGGATGCGGTTGTCGCCGGTGCCAGTCTTGCCACCCACGCGTAACGGCTCGCCGTCGGCCTGCAGAAAGCTGCCGCGCAAGCGCCGTGCGGTGCCGCCCTCGACCACGCTACCCAATGCATCGCGCAGCGCCGCGGCAACCTCGCTGGGAAGAACCCGCTCACCGCGATCCGGAGCGATGCCCAACCGGGTCTCATAAGGCGTAGCGCTGGCGAAGTGCAGGCTGTCGATGCGCACGCTGGGCAGCCGCACGCCATCATTGACGATGATGCCCATCAGTTCCGCCAGGGCGGCTGGACGATCGCCGGAGCTACCCAGCGCAGTTGCCAGTGACGGCACCAGGTGGTCGAACGGATAACCCAACCGTTGCCAGCGACGGTGGATATCGGTGAATGCTTCGACCTCGAGCATGATGCGGATGCGGCTGTCGCGCGCGCTCTTGTGCCGACTGCGGAACAGCCAGCCGTAAACTTCCTGACGCTCCGCACTACTGGCGGCGATGACTTCGGTGATACCCGCTTCCGGGTGTTTGGTCAGATAGCCGAGCAACCACAGGTCCAGCGGGTGGACGCGTGCGATATAGCCTTGGTCCGGCAGGCTGTAGGCGCCAGGCGCGTAGCGCGTATAGAGGGAGTCGAGCAGTTTCTCGCCCAGATCCACGTCCGGCAGCCGCTCATGCAGGAAGCGGTCGAAGCTGGCGCGATCAGCCTCGGGCATCAGATAGCGATGCACCGCGGCCAGGCGGGACGGCGTGGCACGCATGCCGTCGAGCAGTACCTCGATACGTTCGTTGGTCGTCTTGCCGCGGTATTTCTTCCAGAATCGCTGCAGAAACACCGAGCCTTCGCGGTCGGCGAAGCGCCGCAGATATTCAAGGCGCTCAGGGTTGTCATCGTTTTTCAGCAATTCGACGCCATTGGCCGTCTGGTAGGTGCTGTAGCTGACCAGATCGCGCATCAGCCGCACGAACGGAAGGTTGATCGATTCCTGCAGCGCCTCGCGCATGCTGGGCAGGCGGCCATCGTCCTCGTGTCGGAAGTTGCCGAAACGGTGCATGCCCGCGCCTGTGAAGAAGCGCTCGGCAGGGCTCGCGGAGTAGCGGCGTTCCAACGCGGCATCGAGCATGGCCGGCAGGCTGCGGTCCTCATTCTGAATCAGGTAGCCCAGCGCCCAACGCGTCAGCGGGTCGACCGCCTCGGCCTTGCGCAGCGCGGCGACCTCACGACTGGCGTAGCGCTCATGCAGCTCGGCGATGACTTCCAGGTAAGTGGTCAAGACCCGCAACTTGGCAGTCGAGCCAAGTTCCAGCTTGCTGCCCTCGTTGATGTCGAAGGGCTGGTTGGTATTGTCCGTCTGCACCCGCACACGGAAGCCCTGCTCGCCGCGCTCGAACAGCGTGAAGCTGTAGCGCACATCGCCCGTGCGTTCCGGTGACAGCATGCGTTCGCCAAATAGCCCGACCTCACCGGCGAACTCAGGGTCGGCCAGTTGATGCAAATAGTCGCTTACGCGGCGCTGCAACTCACCGTGCAGCGGCGTGGTGGCGGCCAGATCAAGCCGGTCCAGCTCATACAGCGACACGCCCAGCAGGCTGCTCAGCCGCATGCGCGCAGCGGTGATGCCCTTGCTCGAGGGTACTTCGCGAATGCCGGGCTCACGGCGCAAGTCACGATAGCTGACCTTCTGCAGCAGCGCGGCATTGCGCAGCCGAGTGCTGATCACTCCACCGTTCGCCAATAGGCGGATATGACTGTCGGTGAGCGCAGCCATGTCCTCGCGCCCGGCACCGAGGTAATAGGACGGGCGCCGCTGGGCAATCAGCAGGGAAAGCACCTGACGCAGCGCCAGGCCCTGTGCCTCGTAGCTGGTGCCGGCATTGCGGCGCGAATCGAGCACACGGTTGACCTCGGCGAAATCCGCGCCGAACCACAGGCGCAGGCCATCGGCAATGCCATGCACCTCGCCATGCCCGTAGGCGGCGGAAAGTGGCACGCTGTTGAGGTAGTCACGCACGATGCGCTGGCGAGTGACCATGGTCATCTGGCCTTCGCGGTAGGTCCGCACGCTCGCCGATACCATTTGCCGGAGCTTTTCCTCAGCGTTGCCGGTACGCCCTTCCGGCGAATGCCGGTACTTCTCCACCTGTGTGGCCAAGGTACTGCCACCCGCTGCCTGGACCGGCAGGCCGAGTTTCTTCTCGACCTGGCTGACGGCGGCCAGGGTGAAGCGTGGCCAGTCCACCGCCGGGTTGGCCTTGGGACGGCCAGGATTGAGCAGGCCCCGATCCTCGATGAACATCAGGCTCATCGCCACCAGCGGCGGAACGTCGTCGAACGTTTCGTAGTACTGGTGCGGGTAGCTGTTTTCGTACAGCGGCTCGCCGCGGCAATCGTCGATGGTAAGGCCCGCCTGCGACTTCTCCGGGTAAGGCACGAAGAAACCGCGGTCTGCATAGCTGGCCAGCGCGGGCGAAAAACGCACCTGTTCCTGAATATCGAAACCGCGAGCGGTCAGCCGCTGGAGAAACTCCGGCAAAGCGGAATAGCCCAGGCGGCGGTCGAAAGGACCCGCTTCGGGAAAGAGGATACGGTCACTGGCCCCCGCTTCGAGGCGATAGTCGAGCTTGTCGGCGTAGCGGCTCAGCCACAGCGCCTGCAACTTGGAGGTGTGCATCTCATGCCAGGCGGCATATCCGCCACCGGCCAACAGCGATACGCCGAGCAACAGACTCATCCGCCGAGCGAGGCGGCTGCCGCTGCTGCGTTTTTTAGGGGGACTACCCGGGCTCGGCTGGCGTTTACCCCTACCCGCCCGGGATGTGTCGGATTGCCATACTGCGCCCATCTTCTTTGGCCTGGCTTCCTTGAGGAATCATAGGCTTAAGCTTAGCTGGCGGCGCTTATCAGGCGAGTTTCAGTAGACGAACGGAGCGGCACCGGTCGGACAGTTCCAGCCGGCTTTTCCACCCCTTCAAATCCGCCACTGGTTACTCGATCCAGCGTGGATAAAAGCCTAGTTGCGCCTGCACCTCGTGAGCCCGAACCGGCAGGATGCCCGCCGGCAGCGGGGTGCGACCCGCATGAGGCTCGGCTGGGTCGCCATCGAAAAAGAACCGGCGCCCATCGTCAAGCCGCAGGAACAAGCCTAGCGCACCGTGCCCGGGACGCTTGACCAGCACTAGCCGTTCGTCGCCAAGCAGGTCGAGGCTCTCCTCGAAGCCCAGATAGGGACGCCGCTCGAAGGTCAGCGGGCGCCATTGCACCCCATGCGCGAACTGCGCCGGAATGACCGCAGGCGGCGTTGCCTCGCGAACATAGTCGATGCCTTCTGCACTGGCGAGCACGGGTACCTCGGCGAAGTCGGCCAGGCCCGAGGCATAGCCCCAGCGTGCGCAGGCCATTAGCACCTGATCGACCCGAACGCCGTCCGCATCTAGCTGGTCGCGCACAGGCCAAACCTCCCCGTAGGGCTTATTACGCCACGGCAGCACACTGTCGAGCTGTGCGTCGACCTGCCGGCCTAACCCCGTGCCGAAAAGCAGCCGTTGACCCTGATGCTCGATCAGTACGGCGAGGTAATCGACCGGCGCCTGCACGACCCAGGCGCCGTCTCGCCAGCGGTATTCGGTGCTCGCAACCCCCTGGCCGGTACGCACCAGGCTGAAACGAATTTCAGCAGCCTGCACGGCACCCGCGACCAACAGGCACACAGCGACTATCCATTGGCGACGCATGGCTTAACCCTCCCCGAGCGGTAGAAACGGCGAGGGCTCGGGCGTCGCGAACGCCAGTGGAAGACGACCCTGTCGCCACGTCCAGCGCCCCGGCGTGAACGCTAGCATCCGCTCGGCGCCAACTGGCGGGACGATACCGAACTCCGCGTACTGCTCGGGCCAGACCAGTTCGGCGCGCGCTTCCAACTGGAGCAGATCGCCCCGCTCGAAGTCGATGAACAGCAAGCCGCAGCGCGGCTCGGAAATCAGGTTACCGAGGGTGTTAAACAGCCTGTTGCCGCTGTAGTCAGGCAGCCACAGGCGACCGTCTTCACCGAACCGCAGCAGGCCCGGCGGCCCGCCACGGTGCGAGATGTCTACGCCGCCGCCCTCGGGGTTGGGGCTGCTGCTGGCTATAAAAAGGGTATCGGCCTGCGCCACCCGCTCGCGCCAAGCCGAATCGATGCCGATGCCGGAAAGGCTTACGCTCGGCTCTCTGATAACCGGCTGCCACCGCCGCGCCTGGATGTACTTGGGGCAATTGCCGAATGCCTGCGCCACGGCAACGCTAAGGCCAGCTTCATCGCACTCCACGATGCGCCCGTTCATGCGGTTGCGCCGCCGGCTATGCCACTCAAGCCCCAACACACCAATCGCCGCCAAGGGCCGCAGACAGTTGGCGATTGGATCGTCCGGTTCGGGCTGCGCGGCAATGCTGAGCACTTGCGGGTGTGGTGACCAGGCAAATCCGGGTGCGCCCCAGAGGATCGAGGCATGCGGCTGGCCCTGTTCGTCTACCGCTCCGAGCAACAGTGTCGGCAGTTGCGTGAAGAACTGCCGGTGCGGGTCCGGCATGAACGGCAGGATCATCCGTTCGCCGATCTGCTCCATTTTTTCGCGCACGCCCACTCGGGCCTGCATCCAGCGCTCACCGTCATGAAAAGGCGTGCCCATGGACGTTCCCCTATTCCAGGCCGGGCATGCCGACATAGCCCGGCAGCTCACGGATGCGGGCAAACCAAGCTCGCAGCGCCGGATATGGCGCAAGGTCCAGCCCGCCTTCGCCGGCTAGCGCGGCATAGGGGTACACCGCAATGTCGGCGATGGTCGGGGCGGTGGTTTCTGCAAGCCACGTATGCGTTGAAAGGTGTTGTTCCAATAGCGCCAGCGCCGCTCGCGCACGGCTCTCTGCCAAGGCCTGATCGACAGGCATCCTGAATACCCGCCCGAAGCGCGCCGTGGCCGGACCGTGGTGCATCTCGTTGGCGGCGAAGCTCAGCCAGCTCGCAATCCGCGCCTGTGTCAGCACATCCTGCGGATACCAACCGGCATCGGCATGACGCAGCGCCAAGTACACAAGAATGGCTTGGGAGTCACTCACCCGGGTCTCGCCGTCTTCGAGTACCGGCACTTGGCCGCGTGGATTGAGTGCCAGAAACGCCAGACGCTTGTGCTCGCCGTTACGCAAGTCGACGGATACGATTTCTGCTGGCTGGCCGATCAGCCCGAGAAACAGGCGAGCCTTGTAGCAATTACCGGAGAGGGTGAAGTCATGGAGTTTCATCGGGTCGTTCCTTGTACGTTAGGGGCGGACTCGATAATAGACAGACCTGTCTGTATAGTACAAGCGCAATTTGCTGCCCCTCCCCAACAGGGCCGCTGCCTCCCGCATAATGACGGCCCGAGGAGATCTAAATGGCTACGAACAAACGCGACCTGCTGCTCGGCACTGCCGAGCGGCTGTTCTATACAGAGGGCTACCACGCCACCGGCATCGACCGGATCCTGAGCGAGTCGGGCGTGGCGAAGATGACCCTCTACAAACACTTCAAGTCGAAAGACGAGCTGATCCTCGCGGTGCTCGATGCGCGCCACCAGCCAATGCTGGAGCGGCTCGCGGCGGCGCGCGACAAGCGGCCACCACGCGAGGCGCTGTTGGGTGTGTTCGACGGTCTGGACGCGATGATTCACAGCCCCACGGCGTTTTGCGGCTGCCTGTTCATCAATGCTGCGGCCGAATATCAGGACCGTGACCACCCGATCCATCAGCGCGCCGCCTTACACAAGGCCCGGTTCAAAGGGCACCTGCTGGCGCTGTTGGAGGATATGAAAGCCGAGCAGCCTGAACGGCTGGCCCGTCAGCTGCAGTTCCTAATCGAGGGTGCGCTGAGCATGGCCCATATCGAAGGCCCGGCCGATCAGGCCAAGCTGGCTAAGGCCGCCGCCGAGCAGCTGCTCCAAACGGCCGGCCTCTGAGCGGGGCCGGCCGTCTAGATTGGCTCAGGCCGAAGTGCTGGGCTTCACTTTGAACCAGGCGGCATAGAGCGCCGGCAAGAATAGAAGCGTCAAGGCCGTCGCCACGATCAGGCCGCCCATGATCGCTACCGCCATCGGGCCGAAGAAGACGCTGCGCGACAGCGGAATCATTGCCAGCACCGAGGCCAACGCCGTGAGCACGATAGGCCGGAAGCGTCGCACGGTGGCGTCGACTATCGCGGTGAGGCGGTCTTGCCCCGCGGCGATGTCCTGCTCGATCTGGTCCACGAGGATCACCGAGTTGCGCATGATCATTCCTGACAGCGCGATGGTGCCCAGCATGGCGACGAAGCCGAACGGCTTGTTCAGTAGCAATAGGAACAGCGCCACGCCAATCAACCCCAGCGGTGCGGTCAGGAACACCATGGCTGAACGCGAAAAGCTCTTGAGCTGTAGCATCAGCAAGCTCAGCACGACGATGATGAACAACGGCATCCCGGCGTTAACCGAGGCCTGACCACGGCTGGAATCCTCCACCGTGCCGCCGACCTGCAACAAGTAACCGCTCGGCAGCGAGGCGCGGATGTCGGCGAGGCTCGGTTCAATCTGCTGAACGATCGTAGCCGGTTGCTGATCGCCGTAGATGTCCGCCCGGACGGTCACTGTCGGGAGGCGCTCGCGGTGCCAGATCACGCCCTCTTCGAAGCCGTATTCCAGAGTCGCAACTTGCGACAGCGGCACGCTACGCCCATTGGCGGTGGGGATTGCCAGGCTCGGCAGCATCGACAGGGATGCGCGCTCTTGTTCCGTCCCGCGCAGAACGATCTCGATCAGCTCGTTGTCCTCACGGTACTGGCTGGCCGAAGCGCCGTTGAAGGTGCGGTTGAGGAATTGAGACAGCTCGGCCGTCGTCACCCCAAGCGCGCGGGCCCGCTCCTGGTCGATGTGCAGCCAGACGACTTTGCTTGGTTCCTGCCAATCCAGGTGGACATTGGCGACATGCGGGTTCTCACGCACCTTGGCAGCCACCTGGCGAGCCAGCGCGCGGGCGACGTCGATGTGCTCGCCCATGACGCGGAACTGCACCGGGTAGCCGACCGGCGGCCCGTTTTCCAGCCGACTGACACGCCCGCGCAAGGTTGGGAAATCTTCGCGCAGACGTTCGATCAACCAGCTGCGCAGGGCCTCGCGTTGCTCGATGTCCTCGGCCAGCACGACGAACTGGGCAAAGCTGGTTGCCGGCAGTTGTTGATCCAGCGGCAAGTAGAAGCGCGGCGAGCCGTTGCCGACATAAGCCACGTAGTTATCGATTCCCGGACGCTCAGCAAGCATCGCTTCCAGACGCCGCACCTCGGCCTCGGTCGCCTTCAACGACGCACCCTCGGCGAGCTTGAGGTCGACCATCAGCTCCAGGCGGCTCGAAGCCGGGAAGAACTGTTGCGGAACGATGCGAAACAGCGCAATCGAGCCGACGAACAGCGCCAGTGTCAGCAGGATCACCAGGGCGCGATGGCTGACGCAGTACTGAATGACCTTCCGCACCCGCTGGTAGAACGGCGTCGCATAGGGATCATGCGCGCCTGCGCCATGCTTTTCGGCGTGCCGACGTGCCAGGTCCGGTAGCAATTTTTCCCCGAGTAGCGGGACGAACATGACCGCCGCAATCCAGGAAGCGATCAATGCGATGGTCACTACCTGAAAGATCGAGCGTGTGTATTCACCCGTGCTGGACTGCGCTGTGGCGATCGGCAGGAAGCCGGCCGCGGTGATCAGCGTGCCGGTCAGCATCGGGAATGCCGTGCTGGACCAGGCATAGCTAGCCGCCTTGAGGCGGTCGAAGCCCTGCTCCATCTTGATCGCCATCATTTCCACCGCAATGATCGCGTCATCGACCAGCAGGCCGAGCGCGAGCACCAGCGCGCCAAGCGAGATCTTGTGCAGGCCAATGTCGAAGTAGTGCATGGCGGCAAAGGTCATCGCCAGTACTAGCGGAATCGATAGCGCGACCACTAACCCGGTGCGCACGCCAAGCGAAAAGAAGCTCACCAGCAACACGATCACCAGGGCCTCAACCAGCACCTTCACGAACTCGCCAACGCCAGTCTTAACGGCCGCGGGCTGATCCGACACCTTGCTCAAGGCCATTCCCGCCGGCAGATCTTGCTGTAGACGTGCAAATTCGCGCTCGAGCGCTTCGCCCAGCATGAGGATGTCACCGCCCTCCTTCATCGACACCGCCAGCCCGATCGCCGGCTCGCCCATGAAGCGCATACGCGGCGCCGGCGGGTCGCTGAAGCCACGATGCACGTCGGCTACATCGCCAATGCGAAAGGTGTCGTTGCCGACGCGAATCGGGAAGTCACGGATTTGCTTGACCGTCTCGAAGCTACCGGTGACACGAAGTTGTACCCGGTCGCTCGGTGTTTCGACAAAGCCCGCCGACATGACCGTGTTCTGCGCTTGCAAAGCCTGCCGCACCGCGTCCAGAGGCACGCCAAGATTCGCCAGCTTGACGTTGGAGAGCTCGATCCAGATCTTTTCATCTTGCAGACCGATCAACTCGACCTTGCCGACGTTGCGCACACGCTGAAGCTGTAGCTGGATACGGTCGGCGTAGTCCTTGAGCACGGCGTAGTCGAAACCCTTGCCGGTCAGCGCGTAGATGTTGCCGAAGGTGGTGCCGAACTCGTCGTTGAAGAACGGGCCCTGAACCCCGGCCGGCAGTGTGTGGCGGATGTCACCGATCTTTTTGCGAATCTGATACCACAACTCCGGAATCTCGTCGGAGTGCATCGAGTCGCGGGCCATGAAGGTGATGTTGGACTCGCCCGGGCGCGAGAAGGACACGACGCGCTCGTATTTGCCCGTCTCCATCAGCTTCTTCTCGATCCGTTCGGTAACCTGCCGCGAGACCTCCTCGGCAGTCGCACCCGGCCACTGGGTCTGGATAACCATGGCCTTGAAGGTGAACGGTGGGTCTTCGCTCTGCCCGAGCTTGCTGTAAGACAGCGCGCCGACGGCAGCGAGCAAGAGCATGAGATAAACGACGATCTGCCGGTTACCGAGCGCCCAGGCGGAAAGGTTGAAGCGCATGCGATTACTCCTGGGCAGCCAACACGACGGCGCGATTGTCCCGGTCCACGGGTCGCACCTGCTGCCCCTCGTGCAACATCTGCACACCGGCGAGCACGATCCAGTCGTCAGGTTGCAAGCCTTCGAGCACCGGCACGAGGGTTTCGCCGAACGGGCCCGTCCGAACCCTTACGCGCTCCAGCGTGGCATCGTCCCTTACACGCCAGACGAAGGCGGCACCCTGTTCTGCCGTGACGGCCGACAGCGGCACGGCTAGCGGCGCCTCTGCGTCGATCTGGATCGACACCCGGGCGCTCTGACCTAGCTCGGCAGGCACATCCTCGTCACTGAACGCGACACGCGCCGAGTAGGTGCGCGATTGTTGGTCTGCAGCAGGCGAAAGCTCGCGAATACGTCCCGGGTATTGCTGGCCAGGCTGCGACCAGAGCTCTACCGCCACCTGCTGGCCAACTGAATGCCGCTCGAAGGCCTGCTCCGGAAGACTGATTGCCACCTCGCGCTCGCCGTCGGCGGCAAGCACAAAGGCCGTCTGACCGGCAGCGACCACTTGGCCGACCTCGATATGGCGCTGGGCGATGACGCCATCACGCGTAGCACGCAAGACCGCGTAGCCAACCTGGTTGTCGGCAACTTCGAACTCTGCCTTGGCCTGCTGAAGACGCGCCTGTGCCGAACGGAAGGCATTTTCCGATGCATCGAACTGAGAGCGGCTAACCAATTGCCGCCCGAGCAGGGTCTTGTAGCGCTCGTGCTCGGCGCGCGCCGCTCGCAGGTTGGCCTCGGCTGCCGCAACCTGAGCGCGGATGCCTTCCAACTGCAGACGAACGTCCTGAGGGTCCAGGCTGGCGAGGGGCTGGTCCTTGCGGACTCGGTCACCCGCCTCCACCAGCCGCTCGACAACCTTGCCCGGGATGCGGAACGCCAACTCAGGCTCGTAGCGTGCGTGAACCTCACCCGGGTAGTTTTCCACCGACTCGCTTGCCGGCTGCGGCTGGACGACCATCACCGGTCGCGGCGGGAGTTGCTCGGCCGCCTCTTCGCTGCAACCGGCAAGGAAGACGAGGGCTAGCACACCGAGCAAGGGAAGCGGCGGACGGATCACGTTGTGACTCTCTCTGTCGAAAGGCGGGTTTGTAATAGTTGTACCGGCCGGTATAGTAAAAATCCCGTACCGACCAGTCCAGTATTAAAACGCGCATGTCAGAACGCCCCGTCGCCGCCGGCCCAGGCCGCCCGAAAGACCCCGCCAAGCGCGAAGCCATCTTGGCTGCTGCGCAGGTATTGTTCCTCGCCAAGGGCTACGAAGGCAGCAGCATGGAAGCCATCGCCGCCGAGGCCGGCGTCTCCAAACTGACGCTATACAGCCATTTCGGCGACAAGGAAGCCTTGTTCTGCGACGCGGTGAAAAGCATCTGCGAGACACGACTGCCGCGCAGCCTGTTCATGCTTGAACCGCAACGCACCATTGAAGAGGTGCTTCTGGAGATCGGCCGCGCCTTCCATGCGCTGGTCAACAGCCCGGAATCCATCGGCTTGCATCGGGTGATGGTGGCGATGGCGACGCAGAACCCGACGCTGTCGCGTATGTTCTTCGACGCCGGCCCCCTGCGGTTGCTCTCGGATCTGGAAGGCATGTTCGCCGTGGCCGACCGCCGTGGGCTGTTAGTCACACCCGAGCCGCTGAACGCGGCCGAGCATTTCTGCGCATTGGTCAAAGGCGGCGCGCATTTCCGCTTGATGATCGGCTACAGCGGGGAGCCCTCTGCAGCCGAGGCCGAGCAGCACGTGCGTGAGGTAGTCGCGATGTTCCTGCGCGCCTACGGCAGGCGTGGCGAACCCGCCTAACGAGACGCCACCGCCTGGGTTCAGTCGTGGCTCAGCGCGCCGATCCGGTGGATCGACAGGTCCGCTCCGTTGAACTCTTCTTCCTGACTCAGGCGAATGCCGATTGTCGACCTGAGCAAACCGTATACGGCGAAACCGCCAGCCAGGGCAACGAGCACACCCAGTGCCGAGCCGGCGAGCTGACTGAGAAGGCTGACGCCACCGAGCCCACCCAGCGCGTGTTGACCGAAAATGCCGCAGGCGATACCGCCCCAGACCCCACACAGGCCGTGCAGCGGCCAGACGCCAAGGACGTCGTCGATCTTCCACTTGGCCTGCGCCGCGGTGAATGTCCAGACAAACAGGGCGCCGGCGACCAACCCCGTCGCCAACGCACCAATCGGGTGCATCAGATCGGAGCCGGCGCAGACGGCAACCAAGCCAGCGAGCGGCCCGTTGTGCAGGAAGCCGGGATCGTTGCGGCCGACCAACCAGGCGGCCGCGGTACCGCCGACCATCGCCATCAGTGAGTTCAGTGCAACCAGCCCGCTGACCGCTTCGAGCGTTTGCGCGCTCATTACGTTGAAGCCGAACCAACCGACGATGAGAATCCACGAACCCAGCGCAAGGAACGGAATGTTCGAGGGCGCGAAAGCCACCAGGCGACCATCGCGGTAGCGGCCGTTGCGCCGCCCCAACAGCAAGACCGCGCCGAAGGCCAGCCAGCCGCCCATCCCATGCACCACTACCGAACCGGCGAAGTCATGGAAAGGCGCACCGAAGGCTGACTCCAACCATGCCTGCATTCCGAAATTCCCATTCCATACCAGGCCTTCGAAGAAGGGGTAGATGAACGCGACGATGAGCAGCGTCGCGCACAGCTGAGGCCCAAACTTCGCCCGCTCGGCAATGCCGCCAGAAATGATCGCCGGTATGGCCGCCGCGAAGGTCAACAGAAAGAAGAACTTGACCAGCGAGTAACCGTTATCCGCGATCATTTGGTCGGCGGGTTGGATGAATGTCACGCCGTAGGCGACCCAATAACCGATGAAGAAATACGCCAGGGTCGAGACCGCGAAGTCGGCGATGATCTTGGAAAGCGCGTTGACCTGATTCTTCAGGCGCACCGTTCCAACCTCCAGAAAGGCGAAGCCGGCGTGCATCGCCAGTACCATCACCGCGCCCATCAAGATAAACAGCGTATTGGCGCCGTGTACCAGTACTTCGACTGCACTGCTTGGGTTGTCCATCGACTGGGTCCTACAAGGAAATTCGCACCAAAACAGCAAGCGGAACCCTTTGAACGCACCAGAATGCATCACGCAGGCATAGCCGCTTGCCATCTCTCTTGTCGAGGAGCAATCCCGCGCTTGACGTAAACCAGATCCCGCCCTGGTAAAGCGCACACCGGACCACCCCACGACGCGACCGGCTCATTCCATGCGCTATTTAAGGGCTAGTAACGAACCGGTCGCACCGTGGCGAAGCAATACGCGTACCAGCGAAGCGGAAGTGAGCCACCGTGAGGCGTAGCGGCGAGAGTCATAGCGCCGACAAGGTGCGGTATTCATCCTGAGCCAGCTGGTCAGTCATGCCACTGACGAGGTCCTGCAGCATCCGGCAGCGGTAATAAAACTCCCACAGTCGCCCCTCGTCAGCAGATAAATCATGAGCCTTCATGGCCTCGTGGTAAGCCTTGACCAATTGGCTCGGCACACGTCGCGCGAGCATCTGCAGGTGCGGCTCGCTGCGGCAGCTGCCTTCTGTCAAAGCGATGAAGACCTCGGGCGTAACGCTCAGCAATGGTGCATAGGCATCCAACAGGCCCTGGAGGATCCGGTAACCCTGCAGTTGCAGGGTTTCGACCTCGCGGTGACAGAACACGCGATCCATCGCTACGTCCTTGAAGGTCTGCACAATGGCATTGGCGAGGCTGGCATCTTCCAGCAGCGCGCGGTCCAGAGTGCCGTGATATATGGCCCCAATGTGCTCGATGAATTGCTGCGCTGCGTGCTGGACCAGCGGGTGCACCAGATTGACGCGAAGCCAGATGAAGAACTCGCCGACCTTGTTGATTGGCTCCTTCTGCGCCCGCGTTTGCGCATACTCGACCATGTCGCGAAAGCTGCGACCACCGCTGATCGCTGCCTCCGGTGAGCCGTGCTCGCCGAATTTCTCGATCAGCAAGTGAACCAGCTGGTCGATGCTGAATATGCCTTTTTCGACCGAATCCTCGATGTCGGCCAGGCAGTAAGCGATGTCATCCGCCGCCTCCATGATGTAGGCGATCGGATGGCGTGTGCCGGGCTCCAGCCCCAGGGCGCTCTGCAGATCACTGACGAACGCGGCTTCAGACAGATAGAAGCCCGGCTTCTTGTGCAGATAAGCGCCCGGCGTGCCCTTCTCCGGCCGCGGTGCATGGGCGGCGCGCACATATTTCAGCAGGCCCGCCGTTTGGGTATAGGTCAAGTTCAGCCGCAGCAGCGACACCACCAAACGAATCGCCTGAGCATTGCCTTCGAAGCGTTCGAGATCACGCAGCATGGTCGCTTTCAGCCCGTCGGGGGTGTCCAGCCCCGGCACCGCATGATCGAACAGCGGCCCGAGATGCCCAGCGAACCACTCACCGATAGCGAACTCACCGAAATGGCCGAACGGTGGGTTGCCGATGTCGTGCATCAGGCAGGTCATCTCCACCAGGCTTTCAAGCGCGCTCTCCAGTCCATCCAGGCCGTAGCACGCCGCATCCCCGCCGAGCTGCTTATACAGTGTCCGCACGATGAAGCGCCCAGTCTGCTGGACTTCCAATGAATGCGTTAGCCGGCTGCGCACCGCGGCGTTGCGCTCCAGTGGAAACACCTGCGTCTTCTGTTGCAGGCGGCGAATAGCAGCTGAATTGATGATGCGCCCCCGGTCGCTTTCCAGCTGGTCGACTACCAAGGAAAGATCGTCTTGCGCTGCCATCAGTCCAGGCTCGGTACGCCCGTAGGGTCGCTGGCGCGAAATCTTGTTCTTGAAGTTGACGGGCTCCGGCATGGCTTGCTCCTGTTGAAGGAACCGCGAGCCTAGCGCGCCGCCTCTGCTTTACCAAGCGGCCGGCGCGTAACGACTCGTTTAGAATCGCTACCCCGCTATCGGATAAAGCCTCGATGAGCCGCCAGGATTTCCACCAACAGCACGCTGCCCGTGCGACAGACGAAGCCCGACGCCTGCTCGAGCGCAAGAAGGCGCTCGGCCCGCACTGGCTGGCTTGGGTCGCAACTGAGCTGTATCAGCTAAGCCCGCCCGAATACGCTGCCATGGTGCGCCGCGCGCTGGCGGACCTGGACGCTCCATGAGCCAGACTACACCGGACCTCAGCTGGCCGATCGACGGCCCCTTTAGGCGCGACGCACTCCTGGCACTGCCCGTCACCGGCAAGCCGTCGGCGATGGACAAGCAGCGGGCCGATGAGACGGTCTGGCTCGACCGAGAGGGCCTGCATGGCGACCGGGTCGCGGACCGCCGCTTCCATGGCGGACCCGATCGCAGCCTGTGCCACTACCCCGCCGAGCACTATCGTCATTGGCAACGTATCTACCCAGGCCTACAGCGGCTGGCACCCGGTGCTTTCGGCGAGAATCTCGCGACGTTCGGTCTGAGCGAGGAGCAGGTGTGCATCGGCGACCGCTACCGGCTGGGCGATGCGGTCATCGAGCTCAGCCAGCCGCGCTCACCCTGCGCCAACCTGGACCGGCGCCATGCTGCTCGTGGGCTGGCGCGGCAGCTAGCACACAGCGGCCGAACCGGGTGGCTATACCGTACGCTTGAACCCGGTTGGGTCGCTCCCGGTGCGACCTTGCAGCTGATCGACCGCCCCTGGCCGGACGCCACAGTAAGACGCGTCTGGCGAATCTACCTCGACGAGTCGGCCGCACACGATGCGCTGGACTGGCTTCAGGCGCTGCCGGCCCTGGCGACCGAATACCGCACACGACTGCGCGCACGTCTGGACGCGAAACGGCGTCACCACGATCAGGGCAACCTGTTCTAGATTGGCCGCGGCGGCACCCAGTTGGTGTTCGAGCTGCCGCAAATGTGCACGACACCGCAGGTATGTCATCAGACAACATACTCAATTTACGGACCAATCAGCCGATGTGGTACTACAACTCCACTTTCCTGTCCGCTTGAGGAACAACAATGAAAAATCTCAAGGTCAGCTACAAGCTGGCACTCGGCTTCACAGCCGTGCTGCTCCTGACCGTCTTGGTAGCCGCCATTGGCGTGTTCAGCATGGATGCGCTGGTGTCACGCAGCAACAAGGCGGAAACCGCACAGCGTTTGCTCAACAACGCCAACCAGATCCGCTACGCCCAGGTGCGCTTCGAAGAGCGCGGCGACGCTCGCTACGTCAGCCAGGTCGCCGACGCGGTCAAGGACATCGTCACCACTGTCGACCGCAAGCAGGACGGCTTCGTTGAGGCCCAGAACCGCCAGTACTTGCAGTCCATTGCCGAACAGGCCCGCCGCTACCAGAGCGCCTTCGACAGGCTCGCTGCGCTGCGTGAACTCAAGTTACAAACCCGAGCCAACTGGGTCGACGCCGGCAACACCACCGACAAGCTGATCGCCGACCTGGAGCGCCGTTGGCACGGCGTACCCGGCAATCCGGTGCTGCATCCTACCGGAGACATCGCCGATATCGCCCTGCTCACCACCGCCCTGTCCAAGCAGAACCGCCTGTTGCGCTTCACCGTGCGCGGCTACTTGATGGAGGAATCCGAGCCGGCGCTGCAGGCGTTGAATGCCCAGTTCGACGCGCTCAACGCGGCCATCGCACCGCTGGAAGAACAGCTCATCGGGCCGCAAGCCGCGAGCTTGAAGATTCTAAAGGCCAGCGCCACCGAGTACGTCGAGCTGGTCAAGAAGCTGCCGCCGCTGGTAGCCGAGCAGCAACAGGCACGCCAGGAAATGGAGGCCATCTTCGCCACGCTCTATGAGCAGGCCCAGGGAATCATCGCCAGCCAGACCGAGAAACGCAGCGAGGAAGCGCACAGCAAGAAGCTGCAAGTCATGGGGGTAACCCTGCTCGCTATCCTCCTCGGCGTGCTGGTCAGCGTGCTGATCGTCCGGCAGATCGCCCAGCCGCTGAACCAGGCGGTGCAGATGGCCGAGCGCATCGGCGCCGGTGACATGACCGGCCAGGACGTGAACGAACGCCGCGATGAGTTCGGCCAGTTACTGCAGGCGCTAGGCAAGACCCGCGGCAACCTGCGAACGCTGATTGGGCGCATCGGCGCGATCACCACCCAGCTGGCTACGGCATCCGAGGAGTTGTCGGCGGTGACCGAACAGACCAGTGCCGGGGTCAACAGCCAGCGCCAGGAAACCGATCAGGTCGCTACCGCCATGCATCAGATGACCGCGACTGTGCAGGAAGTAGCACGCAGCGCGGAAGAAGCCTCGATCGCGGCGCAGCGCGCCGACACCCAGGCGGCTAAAGGCAACACCGTGGTCCAGCGCGCCCTGGCGCAAATCGATCGGTTGTCCAACGAGGTCACGCTGTCGGCTCAGGCCATGAGCCAGCTGAACCAGGAGACCGACAATATCAGCACGGTGCTGACCGTGATCAACGGGATCGCCGAGCAGACCAACCTGCTGGCCCTGAATGCCGCTATCGAAGCCGCACGCGCCGGCGACGCGGGACGCGGTTTCGCCGTGGTAGCCGATGAGGTACGCGGGCTGGCCCAGCGCACACAACAATCGACGGCACAGATCGAAGCCTTGATCGGCACACTGCAACAAGGCGCCCGTACCGCATCTGGAATGATGGACAGCAGCAGCGGCCTGGCTGTCGAGACTGTGGCGCTGGCACGCGATGTCGGCCAGGAATTGCAAGCGATCAGCGAGACGGTTTCTGTCATTCAGGCGATGAATCAGCAGATCCCTACCGCCGCCGAGCAGCAGAGCTCGGTGGCCGAGGAAATCAACCGCAGCGTCCTGAGCGTACGCGATGTCGCCGACCATTCCGCCGAAGCAGCGCGTGAAACCGCGGCGTCGACGGCGGAACTGGCACGGCTGGGTGGCGAGCTGCAAGCGATGATCGGCCGCTTCCGGGTCTGACCGCGAGGGCCATTGCGCGGGGCGCTGCGCCGCTGTTTTAGCCGTCACGCGCCCTGCTGAAGGTGTACAGCAGCAATGCTCCACCTGAGCCTCGGTGCGGGTGTTGCGCTGTCAGACCGACGCCCCGCCGAACGCTGTACGCAGGCGACCAACCAGCCAGCCACCGCCAACGTTGACCAGCAACCCGAGCATGACCAGCAGCGCGCCGACTGCCTGCAAAGGCCCGAGATGCTCGTCCAGCAGCAGCGCGGCGGAGGTCAGGCCGACCACAGGGACCAGCAACGAGAAAGGTGCCACCGTATTGGCCGGATAGCGCGACAGCAATCGGCTCCACAGGCCATAGCCCAAGATGGTCGCGCCAAACGCCAGATAGACCAGGACCAGAAGCGAATCCAGGCTGAAACCGCGCAGCGCCGCCTCGATTACCTGTGGCCCCTCCAGCCAAAAAGACAGCCCAAGGAACGGTAGCGGCGGGATCAGGCTGCCCCATACCACCAGGCCGACCAGGTTCACCTTGCCCACTCTGCGCGTGACGATGTTTCCCAGCGCCCACATGGACGCCGCACAGATCGTGAGCAGAAAGCCTGCCAGTGTCATGCCCAGCTCGCCCTGCGCGCCGATCAGCACCAGTCCGGAAGCGGCGATTACCAGCCCTACCAGGTTGGCCATGCGCAACCGCTCGCCGAGAAAGAGAACGGCGAAGAACAGTGTGAAAAAGGCTTGCGATTGCAGCACCAGCGACGCCAGCCCAGCCGGCATGCCGACCTTCATGGCTGAGAACAGGAAGGCGAATTGCCCGAGCGAGATGGTCGCGCCGTAGGCCAGCAACCAGCGCAGCGGCATCTGTGGCCGCTTGATGAAAAGGATGGCGGGAAAGGCCGCAAGCATGAAGCGCAGCGAGCCGAGCAGCATGGGCGGAATGTTATCCAGGCCAACCTTGATCACGACGAAGTTCATGCCCCAGACCAGAATCACGACCAGGGCCAGCAGCAAGTCCTTGGGCGACATCAGCAGTTCTCCAGGGCTGGGCACGCCATTAGAAACCTGTGACCTGCTGCCGAACACGTACAGCCGTCGGGCAATTCGGCCATACAGTCGCGCAGCCGACTGTCGCAGCGGCTATGGTCCCGTCTCGCGGGCCGTGCCTGTTGCCGTCGCACCAGATAGAATCCGCCGTCGCAGAACGGCCTTCTCCTCATAGCAGCGAAACGGGAACACGCATGGGCGCACAGTGGAAAGCGAAACACAAAGAAGCGGCAGCCAATGCCAAGGGGCGCACCTTTGGCAAGCTGTCGAAGGAAATCATGATCGCCGCCCGCAGCGGTGCCGATCCTGACATGAACCCCCGCCTGCGCCTGGTGGTCGAGCAGGCCAAGAAGGCCTCGATGCCGCGTGAAACGCTGGAGCGCGCTATCAAGAAAGGTGCCGGATTGCTGGGTGAGAGCGTCAACTACGAACGTACTACCTACGAGGGCTTCGCCCCGCATCAGGTCCCGGTGATCGTCGAGTGCCTGACGGACAACGTTAACCGTACCGTGGCTGAGATCCGCGTTCTATTCCGTAAGGGCCAACTCGGCGCGTCCGGCTCGGTTGCCTGGGATTTCGATCATTGCGGGCTCATCGAAGCGGCGCCGGCCACTGCCGACGCGGACCCTGAACTGGCCGCCATCGAGGCCGGCGCGCAGGATTTCGAAGCCGCCGATGAAGGCGCGACACTGTTCATCAGCGACCCCACCGACATGGACGTGGTCTGCCGTGCACTGCCCGATCAGGGTTTCGTTGTGCAGTCGGCCCATCTCGGTTACCGGCCAAAGAACCCCGTCAGCACGCTGACCGAGGCACAGCTTGAGGAAGTCGAAGCCTTTCTCGCTGCGATCGACGCCCATGACGATGTGCAGAACGTGTACGTCGGGCTGGCTGGCTGACCCTAGCCGTACCAAACTGCGCAAACAGCGATCCACGAGCAGGCCGACCGATGAGCACGAGCAAACCCAATACGCCCTATGCCCAGCGAGAACAGGGCTACCGCGAGAAAGCGCTGAAAATGTATCCGTGGGTTTGTGGGCGTTGCGCCCGTGAGTTTTCGGGCAAGCGCCTCAGCGAACTGACGGTCCATCACAAGGACCACAACCACGATAACAACCCCGAGGATGGGTCGAACTGGGAGTTGCTCTGCCTCTACTGCCACGACAACGAGCACTCGCGTTATACCGACAACCAGTACCAGGCCGAGGCCAGGCCGGGTAGCGACCTGGGCCCGAAGGAAACATTCAAAGCCTTCGCCAATCTCGGCGACCTGCTCAAGAAGGGCAAGCCGGACTGATCACCCGGCCTGCCTGGAGCGTCACTTGACCAGCAGCACCGGCACCGAGACTTCATGAATGACGCGGTTGGCGACCGATCCCAGCAGCATGCCGGCAAAACTGCCCAGGCCACGCGTGCCCATCACCACCGTGTCACAACCGAGGCGCTTGACGGCCTCGTTGACCTCTTCGGCCACATGGCCTATGGCGGTATGGGTCTGGTGGGCGATGCCCGCTGCAGCGAGCTGCATGCCGGCCTCGTCTAGTAACTCCCGCGATTTCTTCAACAGGCTGGCGTTGAGCTCCTCAACCATGGCGCTGGTGACATATTCGCCATAAATGACAGGCTCTGGCTGCGCATTGAAGAGCTGAACCTGGAGCGGCTTGGGCGCATCCCGGGCGAAATCGATGATGTATTGCAGCGCCCGCTTAGCGTTGTCCGAACCGTCGTAGGCCAACAGTATGTTACGCATGGTCGTTCTCCTGTCGGGTGTCTGCATTGAGGATAGCAAGCGCCCTTCAGGGTTGGCGGGATGCATGCACTTCCGTTGAACCAGCGCAACGTCCGCTACACCTTCAGCATTTCTCGAGAGCACAGCATGAGCATCTCCCAAACCCCTCCGTTCGGCTTCGCCGATACGTCCTTCCAGGCCGCCGGCGGCGAAGCCGGGTTGCAACGCCTGGTCGACGATTTCTACCGGATCATGGACCAGTCGAGCCTCGGGCAGCACGCTCGCCGGCTCTACCCAGCAGACCTCGAAGAGCCGCGTGCGCGTCTCACGGCGTTTCTATGCGGTTGGCTAGGTGGCCCCCGACGTTATGCCGAGCGCTACGGCAGCATCAACATTCCGCGCTTTCATACCCGCTGGCCGATCGGCGAAACCGAGCGCCAGGCATGGCTCGCCTGTATGGCCGAAGCGATCGCCCTTCAGGACTATTCACCGGCGTTCGCCGAGTACCTGCTCGCCCAAATGCGCGTACCCGCTGAACGCATCGTTCAGGCGGGTCGCCCAAGCTGCCCGCTCGCCACGCTGCAAGAACCCTCGCAGCCCTGACGCGTCATACCTCTTGGAAGGGCATTTGCCCGGCATGCTACCGAGGGGTCCCGATGAAAATCCGCTTTGCCTCTGTCAACCCACGGAAAATCCAGGAAGCCCGGGATTTCCTGGGGCAGAGCGGCATCGAGATCATCGACTACCCGGTTCGGGTGCTTGAAACCCAGACCGAAGACTTGCAGCAGCTGGTCAGCGACAAATTACTTACTGCGTTCAAGCTGATTGGCAAACCAGTGTTCGTCGAACACTCCGGGTTATTCATCAACAGCCTCAACGGCTTCCCTGGCGGCCTCACGCAAACCTTCTGGAACCGCCTTCACGCGGTGCGCTTCTCCGAGCTGATCGGCAATCTGGAAGATGCCTCTGCCGTCGCACGCACGCTCATCGGCTATTGCGACGGCCGCAAGCGGCACTTCTTCCGAGGCGAGGTTGCGGGGCGAATCGCACCGCAGCCGTCCAGCGACACCGGTTTCGAATGGGACAACGTGTTTATCCCGGACGGATACGACCGTACCTTCGCCGAGTTGGGCACCGGCCATAACGACCTGTCCATGCGCAAACGCGCGTTAGAAGCGCTGGCCAGGCACCTGCGTGGGCATTAGAGGAATTTTGATGCAACAGCTAGTCGAGGCCTATCAGCAGAACCGTCTGATTCTATTCGTCGGCTCCGGGGTGTCGGCCAATATTGGCCTGCCCCCCTGGCGCGACCTGATCGACGAGATCGCCCAGCAACTCGACTACGACCCTGATGTATTCGACACCTACGGCAATTTCCTTTCGCTCGCCGAGTACTACCGCATCAAGAAAGGCAACATTGGCCCGCTGCGTAGCTGGATGGACCGCGAATGGCACCGCAACATCGAGATTCGTGACTCGGAAATTCACCGCCTGATCGTCCAGGGCCGCTTCCCGGCGATCTACACGACCAACTATGACCGCTGGCTTGAAAACGCCCACGATGCCCACGGCGTCGGTTACATCAAGATCGCCAACGCCAGCGACCTGGTGAAAGCGCGCGACGGGGTGCGGCAGATCGTGAAGTTTCATGGCGACTTCGATGATGACGATTCCATCGTACTGGACGAAACCAGCTACTACGAACGTCTGCAGTTCGAAACACCGCTGGATATAAAACTGAGGGCGGACACGCTGAGCAAGGCGGTGCTCTTCATCGGCTATAGCTTGTCGGATACCAATATCCGGCTCTTGTTCTACAAACTATCGAAGATGTGGAACGAACATGAAACGCTTGGCGTCCGCCCAATATCCTATGTGTTCTCCCATAAGCCGAATCCGGTGCAGGAGGAGATACTCAGCCAATGGGGAATCCGCATGATTACATCGGAGGACGACGAACCTGGATTTGCACTCCGCAACTTTTTGAAGTTGCTCGTTGAGGGTTAAGCGCCACCGCTTAACAAGCGAAACGCAAGTGCGGCGTCACAAGACACCGCACTTCACACGCGATCAGAAGTTGTAACCCAGACCGACACTGTAGAAGAACGCGCCGTCATCGTAGCGATCACGCGCATCGCTTCCACTCTTGAACAGGAACTGATATTCAGCCATCGCGGTAATGAATGTCTTGTCCTGCACCCAATACTTCAACCCGACTTCAGGCCCACCCATGAAGGTCTCGTCGACCTCTTCACCATAGAGCCCGCCGAGGCTCACACCCACGAATGGACGAGTCTTCCCGCTGCCAAAGTGGTAGTCATAAAACACGCGGGTCGAGCCGTCGAATTGGACGCTCTCACCTTCCGAATCGCGTGCATTGACTGTCTGACGAATACCCCACATCGAGGACTCGTCCAAGTATTGACCCCAACTCCCCTGAACAGAGAAGACCGTATCATCGAAACTCTTGTCACTGCTTCCCGCGCCGCTGAGCGTAACTTCTCGATCACCGGCCTGCGGAGCGGCAAGTGCAACGGCGGGAACCATGGCTGCAACCAGGATGGACGTTTTGAATAGCCGATTCATGACAACACCTCTTGTTCTGCATTGGCTGGACACGCAATATCGCTCTCGCGACGCGCAATTAAGTGACCCAAGCCAATCACCACCGTTCACTTTAAATTAAGAATCGACTGCAACCGCTCGAAATATAAGCACTTTTATTTTCTATCCGCCTCGCTTGTATATACACCTAATTGCCTCACCACAATAACAAGCAAAACGAAACGCAACGGGTATTCACAGAAGACCCAACAAAAAAAAACCCGAACGATGTAATCGTCCGGGGCCAAATCAGGCTAGAAAAGATTCAGGTAGTTTGCCGCGAATGAACGCTCGTACTCTCCTCCAGCATTTCGTCGCCAGGATCGGAATCGAATTCACGACCCATTGCCATTCGCAACCATACGGGGATCAGCACCAGCCCCACTCCAATACATACCCAGCTGAGCACGGGGCTGGTGTCTGGCGCCGGAAACATCAGGCGCCCCACACCAACCAGCAGCGAGAACAAGGAGATTGCCGTCACCGCCACGGCGAACAACCGTGAGCCGAGTGCCTTGACCGACGCACTCGGCCCAACACCGTTGAGCATGGCGGCATGACCCCAGAACCCGAACGGGCGCACACGACGGTAGAAGCGCTTGAGCGTGGCGTCATCTGTGGCCGGCGTAATGAACGTCACCAGAATCGCGGCCGTTGTGGTGGTCAACGCCATGATGCCGAGGCGGATCCACTCCTGCTCGGGATCGGTTCCGAGGTAATACAGCAGCAACGGCGCGGTGATCAGGGACACGGCCATTGCCGTCAGCTCCGAGTAAAGATTGATGCGCTCCCACAACCAACGCAGCACCAGCACAGACCCCATGCCCGCGCCGAACAGGAGCGAAATGAACCACGCTGTCTGAATCGAACCCAGGTTGGCCATGATGATCATGGCGATGACCAGGATCAGCACATTCGACAGCCGGGCTACGACGACCAACTCGCGGTCACGCGGTTTGCGCTTGAGCACGTGTGGAGCGATCACGCCGCCGTACACGTCATTACTCCAGTAAGACGCCCCCCAGTTCAGATGGGTATCGACGGTCGAAGCCAGCGCCGCCAGTAGCCCGACCAACATCAGGCCACGGACGCCTGGCGGCAGCAGCTCCTCGATCCCTTGCACGAACAGGGCCTCGCGCGCCGCGGTGAACCCATCGCCGGACGCCTCGCCCGGCGTGAATGGAAAGAGCACCAGCAGCCCGACGGCAATGGCCAGCCAGAACAAGCTGCGGAGGAAGATCTGCAACCAGGAAAAGACCAGCCCGGCGATGCGCGCGTCACGGTCCGTCGGGCAGGCCATGCTGCGCTGTGCCAGATAACCCGTGCCGTCGGAATTCATCTGGAAGAACCATTGCAGCCCGACGATGACCAGAAAGGGCATCAGCGCTTCACCCGCATTGGCCGGCGGCGAGAACGACAGCATCTTGCTGGCCATGTCGCTACCGTAGAGCTCAACGATGCGGTCGGTCAGGCCACCGAGCCCGCCCGCGGCGTCGATCACGAACCAGGCGTAGAGCGCGGTACCGACCATCGCCAGACTGAACTGCACCACGTCGGTCTGGACCACGGCACGCAAGCCGCCGGTAATCGAATACATCGCGGTGAATAGCAGGATAAGCAGGATCGAGATCAGGTTGTTCGCCGTTAGCACCTCGGGCTCCAGCCCCGTAATGCTGTCACCTAGCTGCAATCCGATGCTTCCTACGAAGCTGACCACCGGCTCATAGAGTCCCGCTGGTAGCCATAAATGCCAGGGCAGGAATACCTCGGCGATGCGAATCGCCGCGACCAACACCATGGCAAGGACGACGCAGTTGATCACCGTGCCGTAGTAAATGGCCTTGAGTAGGCGCAACGGTGTCACGCCCTTACCGCTATAGCGCACGCGGGTTAACTCGGCATCCGTCAGTACGCCGGCTCGGCGCCAACCGACGGCAAAGACGAAGGCCATCAGCAGGAACGCAAGGCCGTAGATCCACAGGCGCCAGAGCGCGAAAATCCCGGCCGTGGCAACCAGCCCGGTCACCAGCAACGGCGTGTCCGCCGCGAACTGCGTGGCGCCCATGGAGAATCCCGCTCGCCAGCCCTTGATCGTCTTACCCGCGAGAAAATATTCATCGAGGCTTTGGGATGCCTTGCCACGCGCACGAAGCCCCGAGCCAAGGCCGTAGAGAATGAACGCCACCACAATCGCTAAATCCAACATCTTGTTATGTCCTTTGTTGGAGGGCTGTTCTGTTTGAGAACCTGAGCGCGGGTGAAAAATTCAGCGTCCTGATGAACGGAGCGGGATTGCTTCGAACACCCCAACCCAGGCCTCGCCATGACAGAATCAAGCGGCCAAAAACAAACCTGATCGCCCAGCCATGCTCCCTCCAGAACCTCGCCTGCTGGCCGCCGATTGCCGGCCCCTTCTGTACAAGTTCTACCGGTTGCATAACAGCCGGATGCGCGTGCCGGCAGGTGCAGAATGTTGGGCATTAGGCACGCCGATAGTCGCGGGGCTATGCCTGACTGCAACCGCGCATGGCTGGTGGCTGACGGGCCTGCTCGTCGACCCGGCCCAGCGCCATCAGGGACTGGCGAGGCGTGTCGTCACCGCCGCGCTGGCCAGCCGTTCGGGCCCAACGTGGTTGTTCTGCCATCCCACATTGACCAACTTTTACGGTCAGCTGGGCTTTGGTCAGGTCACGTCGTTGCCCCCTACCCTATCGATGAAATTCGAGCGCTACAGCCAGCACAAACCGCTGGTTGCGCTGAGTATTGAAGGTAATCACCGATGTCTATGAAGATCCTGACCATCGCAACGGCTTGCCTGGTCGATGAAACCGGCCGACTGCTGACGGTGCGCAAGCGCGGCACGCTGCATTTCATGCTGCCGGGCGGCAAGGCCGAGCCGGGTGAAACGCCACACGCGACGGTCCTGCGAGAAGTTGCCGAGGAGCTTGGGTTGATGCTTGAGGGCGAGCACCTTGAGCTTCTAGGGCTGTTCGAGGCACGCGCGGCGAACGAGCCCGACCACTGGGTCAGAGCCGATGTGTTCGTGGTACCTCTGACTCGGGCGATCCGAGAAGGC
Source organism: Stutzerimonas chloritidismutans (assembly GCF_051486945.1). Taxonomy (GTDB): domain Bacteria; phylum Pseudomonadota; class Gammaproteobacteria; order Pseudomonadales; family Pseudomonadaceae; genus Stutzerimonas; species Stutzerimonas chloritidismutans_B. The sequence goes on from NZ_JAHVDX010000002.1 coordinate 332,696, forward strand.
CAGATCCGCGCTCAGGCGGAAATCGAGGCGTTACAGTGGATCGATCCGCTCGCACCACCATACGGACCGCTTGCTCCCCTCTTGCGCGACCGTATATTGCCGGTGCTGAGAAAACGGCTCGCTGTCACAGCATTCTGATCGTCAGGGCGAGATGGGATCGCTTGCTGGAAACGTTTCTTCCAACGCTTCGTCGAGTTGCTCTTCGTCGGCCTCTTCCCGCGATCGTCCAGGGCGATCATCCTGATCTTCAGGCTTGTCGAGCTCGTTCGGGTCGGTGGCGGTCATGGTGCACTCCAGATGAGGGTTCCGAGTGCTTAGGCTAGTTTGAAGACGAGTCGTTCAAAGGCAGTTGAGCGCCGGGTAAAAAGCGACACGCAAAAAAAGGGGCGGGGGTTTAAACCCCCGCCCGCCTCCTTCCATGCTTCCTTTTATTTCCTGCTCATCGTCCTGATGAATCCGCGTCCTGCGGAGGTTCCTACCGACTTCCTTGCCGGCTGTGCTTGTCCCTGAGCACAGGCGCAATATTAAGGCATCCCTCGACAACGGCAACTGACGAAAATGCCTGATGGCACGGATGCCATTATTCTAAAAATTTAAAATTGTCTTTTAAATCAATAACTTGGAAATGTAAAAAAATGCTTCACGGCGTCTTCGCGCGATGCATCACAGGCTTTGCTTACAGCATCTGTAAGTAAAGGCTTACAAGCGGACTCGTTGAATCAGAAGCCGTGTTCGCTCGGCTTAATCAATATCGCAAGGCCGCCCGATAGGGCGGCCTTGCGAAGGGGCAGGTTTAACGCTGCAGGCGGACGGTGAGGGCTCGATCGACCTCAGCGGAACAACGACTCGCTGGACAAGCCGTTACGCTCGAGGATCTCCCGTAGACGCTTGAGCGCTTCGACCTGAATTTGCCGCACCCGCTCTCGGGTCAGACCGATCTCCTGCCCTACTTCCTCGAGCGTGCAGCTTTCATGGCCGCGCAGACCGAAGCGGCGGATGACGACTTCGCGCTGCTTCTCGGTAAGGTCAGACAGCCATTGGTCAATGCTCTCTGACAGATCGTCATCGAGCAGCAGTTCGCAGGGGTCGGAAGGTCGATCATCCGTGAGGGTATCGAGCAGAGTCTTGTCAGTGTCCGGGCCGAGCGACACATCGACCGAGGTTACCCGCTCATTGAGGCCCAGCATGCGCTTGACCTCCGCAACGGGCTTCTCAAGCAGGTTGGCAATCTCTTCGGGACTCGGTTCGTGGTCAAGCTTCTGCGTCAGCTCCCGCGCGGCGCGCAGGTAGACGTTGAGTTCCTTGACCACATGAATCGGCAGCCGGATGGTGCGGGTCTGATTCATGATCGCCCGCTCGATAGTCTGCCGGATCCACCAGGTCGCGTAGGTAGAGAAGCGGAAGCCTCGCTCAGGGTCGAATTTTTCGACGGCGCGGATGAGTCCAAGATTGCCCTCTTCCACCAAATCCAGCAGGGAGAGCCCTCGATTAACGTAGCGCCGCGCGATCTTCACAACCAGGCGCAGGTTGCTTTCGATCATCCGCTTGCGGCCCGCTGGGTCACCCTTCTGCGCAAGGCGTGCAAAATGCACCTCTTGCTCGGGCGTCAGCAGTGGGGAAAATCCAATTTCGTTCAGGTAGAGCTGGGTGGCGTCGAGCGCGCGAGTGTAGTCGATGAACTTGTGTTGCTTGACCGTTGCGGCCTTGGACGTTGCGGTCTTTGACTTGGTGCCAACCGAACCGACGCGGGAGATCTCGGTAACCGGATCTGTTTCTGCGGACGGTTCCATGAGTAGAACGGCATCGTCTACGTCAAACTCCGGCACTTCTTGTTTGAGAGCCATTATTGTTTTCCTGTTCTGAGTTCGACAACAGGCTTGGGCGGCACCCGATCCTTGGTATCGCTCAAGCCCCTCCTAGGGCCGGAACAGGACGTATCAAATCAACGCTTAGGAAGGTATTGCAACGGGTCTACCGGTTTGCCCTGGCGGCGAATCTCGAAATGCAGCTTCACCCGGTCGGTCCCGGTCGATCCCATCTCGGCAATGGTCTGCCCAGCCTTGACTTGTTGACCCTCCTGAACCAGCAGCCTGCGGTTGTGACCGTAGGCACTGACATAGGTATCGCTGTGCTTGATGATCACAAGTTCGCCGTAGCCCCGTAAACCACTGCCGGCGTACACAACAGCCCCATCAGAAGCAGCTAAAACAGGCTGTCCTAATTCCCCGGCGATATCAATGCCTTTATTCAAACTGCCGTTTGAGGAAAAACGCCCAATCAACGTGCCTTGCGCGGGCCACGCCCAGCCGCTCGCCGACCGCGTCACGGGCTGCACGGGCGTGCTCGCCATTGGCTTGCTGGGGGCGGGAACGGAGGGTTTGATCAGCGGTGGCTGACTGGGCACCGGAGTCGCGACAGGGGCCGCGGGTGCCTGGGGTTGCCGCGACGGCGCAGGAGCCGGACGAGCGGTCGCGGTGCGAGGCGCCTGGCCGCTGAATCGGATGGTCTGCCCTGGGTAGATCACGTGTGGAGGCTGGATGTTGTTGACCCGCGCGAGGTCACGCCAGTCCCAGCCAAAGCGGAACGCGATCGACCACAGGGTATCGCCACGCTTGACGAGGTATTGGCCGCTGGTCACGCGGTCGCGACTGTTGCGGTCAACCACGCTGACCCCACCTGACGGGGGGCTCGCGCAACCGGCTAGTAGCGAAGCGGCCAACAGCGTGACAAACGCAAGGCGAATGGCAGGCCTGTCTGCACAGCGCATGCGAGATACGAACTTCAATACCCGCTCCCTTTGATCGACGATCGGTTCAGACGCTTTCTGCCATAGGCTGGCGACGCCCGGCAAACCACTCGAGGCCCAGCACCAGCGCAATGCCGGCGATCGCCAAGGTGATTGCCAGGAGCAACTGCGGATCCTGCCCGGTCAGGTCGCCAAAGCCGGCGGGCGACAGGTTGCGCTCGAGCACGGCAACCCGCTCACCATGAGAATCGATGCGCCAGGTCAGTGTTTCCTTCCAAGGCCATACCTTGTTGAGCGACCCCAGCATGAGCCCCGTCAGGAAAGCCAAGGTCAGGTCGCGCCAGCGATCCAGCACGAAGCTGAGCAACCGGGCGAAGCTCAGCAGCCCGACGAGACAACCGGAGGCAAAGACCAGCATTACGCCGAGGTCCAGCGCTTTGACCGCCCCGAGCACCGCCGGGTAGAGGCCAAGCAGAACCAGAATGAAGCTCCCGGATATGCCCGGCAGAATCATCGCGCAAATCGCGATGGCACCTGCGAAGAACAGGCTCAGACTGCCCGTGCCCCACTGCATTGGCGAGGCGACAGTAATCCAGTAAGCGAAGGCAATACCCAACAACAGGCTGATCATTTGCACGAGCCCACGCTGGCGAACCTCTTTGCCGACCAGATGGACGGAAACCAGGATAAGCCCGAAGAAGAACGACCAAACCGGAATGGGATGGTGCTCGAGCAAGTAGCTGATGAGCTTGGCAAGGGTCAGGATGCTGGTGATGATCCCTGCGAAAAGCACGGCCAGGAAAGTGCCATTGGCGACACGCCAGGCTTCGGCGACACGCCCGCGCAGCAATGGCGCGAGGGCATTGGGCACCGAGCCGATCGAACGCAGCAGCTCATCATAGATGCCAGTAATGAATGCGACCGTTCCCCCGGAAACGCCCGGGACGACATCTGCCGCGCCCATGGCCATACCCTTGGCATATAACAACAACGTGTTTTTCATGCTTCCTTCCGCCGAGGTCAAACGACAGGTCCATTGAGTAGCGGCACGAAGCGAACGGTATCCAGTAGGTGACGGGAGAATCCGTCTTCTTCTCGAATGATCAGCATTAATTGCTGGACCTCGCCAACCCCGACCGGAATCACCAGTCGGCCGCCAGGAGCCAGTTGATCGAGCAACGCCTGTGGTACGTCGGCCGCGGCCGCAGTGACGATGATGCCGTTGTAGGGCGCCAACGCGGGCCACCCTTCCCAACCATCACCCCAGCGAAAGACCACATTACGCAGTTTCAGTTCGACCAGCCGCTCTTTTGCTCGGTCCTGCAGGGCCTGGATACGCTCGACTGAAAACACCCGTTCCACCAGTTGAGCCAGCACGGCGGTCTGGTAACCGGACCCGGTACCAATCTCAAGCACCTTGTCGAGCGGGCCATCGGCGAGCAACAGCTCGCTCATGCGCGCCACCATGAAGGGCTGGGAAATGGTCTGGTTATGCCCGATCGGAAGCGCCGTGTCCTCGTAGGCGCGGTGCGCCAGGGCTTCGTCGACGAACAGATGGCGTGGCGTACGTCGAATGACCTCGAGCACGCGCGGGTCGGACAGGCCCTCTTCATAGAGCCGCTGGATCAGCCGGTCGCGCGTACGCTGCGAGGTCATGCCCGTGCCGTGCCGCAAGAGATCTTCAGGTCCGCGGTGGTTCACAACACATCCTCCAGCCAATTGCCGAGGCCCTCGAAGGCTTCGTGGAAGGTTCGGTCGAGCTGCAACGGGGTAATGGATACGTAGCCCTGCATAACCGCATGGAAATCGGTACCCGGCCCGCCATCCTCGACATCGCCGGCCACGGAGATCCAGTAGCCATCCTTGCCGCGCGGATTAGCCTGTTTGGCGGGCGGCTTGGCACGGCGGCGGTGCCCAAGACGAGTCAGCTGGATACCGCGGATGTGATCGAGCGGCAGGTTGGGGACATTGACGCTGAGCACGGTGCGCGGTGGCAGGTCGAGCCTGCACTGCTGCTCAACTAACCGGCGAGCGATATACGCGGCGGTTGGCAGGTTGTCGGTTGCCCTTGATACCAGAGAGAAGGCGAAAGCCGGTTTGCCAGTGAAGCGGCCCTCAATGGCAGCCGCAACCGTGCCTGAATAGAGAACGTCGTCGCCGAGGTTGGCGCCCAGGTTAATCCCCGACACCACCATATCAGGCGCCTCGTCGAGCAAGCCGTTGATGCCGAGATGGACGCAATCGGTGGGCGTACCGTTCACCCCGATGAATCCATTGGGCATGGTCACAGGGTGAAGCGGGCGATCCAGCGTCAGCGCACTGCTGGCGCCGCTCATGTCCTGGATAGGGGCGACTACTTTGCACTCGGCAAAATCCGCCAGCGCGTCGTAAAGCGCGGCGAGCCCGGGTGCATACACCCCGTCGTCGTTGGCGATCAGAATACGCATCAGATGTCCGTCTGCCCTGCCAGGCTGACCAGTTCACGCACCACGGCCGTGGCGAAGCATCCGGTCGGCAGGACGAATTCAAGTTGCAGAATGTCAGGCCCGGGATAATGCCATGACAAGCCGCCAATGGGGAGGCGAAGAATGCGCCGTTCGTGCTTCATTCCGGCTTCTGCGAGCCACTTGGCGATTGACGGCTCGGAGGCTGCGATAGCCGCTTCCAGGACTTGTATTTCGCCGCTTGCAGGCGACGGCTCGACACCCCAAAGCGGGCCGGTGGGGTGCAGATCGAGCACCTGCAAACGAGGGTCATGGCATTCGGCCTCGCCGGCCGGGAAGAAGCTGCGGCTATCGGTAAATGCCAGCAAGTCGCCTACGCAGGCCCGCCCCCACGTGCCATCGGCCACCCGCTTGGCGAGCACACGATTGAACAGGTAGCTGCGCCCTGCTGACAGCAGGCGCGACCGAAGATTGCGCTGCACCGGCAGCTCCTGACGCTCGGCAAACGAGCGCGCCGCCTCGACGTTGCCGCCGTCGAAGCCAAATCGTTGCAGGCCGAAATAATTGGGCACGCCGTGCTGCTTTATATGATTCAGGCGCTGCTCGAGCAGGTCACGATCGGCCTGCAGTTCGGTCAGGCGCAGGGTGAAGCCATTCGCCGAATGCGCGCCACGTTGCAGCTTGCGCTGATGACGCGTGACACGGAGGACCTTAAGGGTATCGTCCTCGACCCTCTCCAATGACGGATCGGCCTTGCCCGGCAGGTGCAGGCTGAACCACTGGCGGGTCAACGCCTGGCGATCCTTCAGGCCGGCATAGCTGACGTTGCGCAGCGGCACGCCTGCCGCCCGGGCAAGCCGACGGGCCGCCTCTTCGGTGTTCAGGTTGCGCTTCTCTATCCACAGCCAGAGATGCTCGCCAGCACCGGACATTGGGATATCGAGTACCTCGTCGACCTGAAAATCCTCGGCGACGGCCTTGAGCACTGCGCTGCCGCAAGGTCCGCCATGCGCACGGGGGCCGAGCAACTGATCTTCAGTCATGCGCCGACCAGCAGCGCGACGGCATGCACGGCGATGCCTTCTTCGCGCCCGGTGAAACCGAGCTTTTCAGTGGTGGTTGCCTTGACATTGACCTGATCGAGTTCGACCTGCAGGTCCTCGGCGATGAGGCGCCGCATCTGCTCGATGTGAGGCGCCATCTTCGGTGCCTGCGCGACGATGGTGGCGTCGACGTTACCGACCTGCCAACCCTTGGCCTTCACCTGCGCGAGAACATGGCGAAGCAATGCGCGGCTGTCGGCGCCCTTGTAGGCCGGATCGGTATCGGGAAAGTGCTTGCCGATGTCGCCGAGCGCGGCTGCGCCGAGCAGCGCATCACTCAGGGCATGCAGCAGGACGTCGCCATCCGAGTGCGCCAGCAGACCGCAGCGGTGTGGAATCCGCACGCCGCCAAGCGTGATGAAATCGCCTTCACCGAAGCGGTGGACGTCATAGCCGTGACCGATACGCATAGCCGAGTTACCTGCAGAGGATCAGCCGGCGATTCTACAGGACCGGGCCAGCCATTGAACCCGCCGCCGTCCGTGCCGGATCGACAGTGCCGATAACCATCATCAACCGAATCGATTCGGCATCGCCGTGAGGCGATATATATTTCGGCCCATCGCGATATACCGAACCGGATCAGCGCCATGCCCGACGATTTCGATGACATTCTCAAGGCCATTGCCCACCCGCTTCGGCGGGACATCCTGCACTGGCTGAAGGAGCCGGAGCGGTATTTTCAGGACCAGCACCACTCGCTGGAGAACGGCGTCTGCGCCGGCCAGATCGACCAGCGTGCCGGGCTATCCCAGTCCACCGTATCGGCGCATCTGGCAACCCTGCAGAGAGCCGGTCTGGTGACCAACCGCAAAGTGGGCCAGTGGCACTTCTTCAAGCGCAACGAGCCGGCCATCGAGGCCTTTCTAGCGCGCCTTACCGATCAACTCTGAGCCTTAATCCGAACCAAGCAAGAGGAGCAGCATCGTCATGCCAACACTTTTCGACCCGATCAAGATCGGCGACCTGGAACTGGCCAACCGCATCATCATGGCCCCGCTGACCCGCTGCCGCGCCGAACCCGGCCGCGTACCTGGCGACCTGATCGCCGAGTACTACGCACAGCGCGCAGGCGCCGGCCTGATCATCAGCGAAGCCACCTCGGTCACGCCAATGGGCGTCGGCTATCCGGACACGCCCGGTATCTGGTCTGCCGAGCAGGTTCAAGGTTGGAAGAAGGTCACCGACGCAGTGCACGCGAAGGGCGGCAAGATCGTGCTGCAGCTCTGGCATGTCGGGCGGATCTCCGATCCCATCTACCTGGACGGCCAGTTGCCGGTCGCACCGAGTGCGCTCAAGCCAGCCGGCCATGTCAGCCTGGTGCGCCCGATGAAAGAGTACGAGACCCCACGCGCGCTCGAGACCGCCGAGATCGCCGAGATCGTCGAGGCCTACCGCAAGGGCGCGGAGAACGCGAAGGAAGCCGGGTTCGACGGCGTCGAGATCCACGGTGCCAACGGCTACCTGCTCGACCAATTTCTGCAGGACAGCACCAACCAGCGCACCGATCAGTACGGCGGATCCATTGAGAATCGCGCGCGCCTGCTGCTGGAAGTCGCTGATGCCGCGATTGATGTCTGGGGCGCCGGGCGTGTTGGCGTGCATCTGGCGCCGCGTGCCGATGCGCATGACATGGGTGACTCGAACCGCGCCGAAACCTTCGGACATGTTGCCCGCGAGCTAGGCACGCGGGGTGTAGCCTTTATCTGCACCCGCGAGAAAGCCGGAGAGGACAGCCTCGGCCCGCAATTGAAAGCGATCTTCGGTGGCGTCTACATCGCCAACGAGCGCTTCACGAAAGAACAGGCCAACGCCTGGTTGGCGGAGGGCAACGCCGACGCCGTGGCCTTCGGCATCCCCTACATCGCCAACCCGGACCTGGCCGAACGCCTGCGCCAGGACGCCCCGCTCAACGAACCCCGCCCCGAGCTGTTCTATGCCCAGGGTGCGGAAGGCTATACCGATTACCCGTCGCTCTAGCTCCTTGCGATGGGAAGCCCGGCCGGGAAACCGACCGGGCTTTTTTCTGCCTGATCGATTTCCAGACCTTGCTGGCGCCCAGAAGTCAGCTGCAGCAGCGCGGCATCGCACCTTGCTGCAAACGTGGCTTCGCGCGCGAGCTCGCTCCTGTGAAAGCAAAGGCACTGACGATGCGGCCTGTAGCTTCTGCAGGCGCGAGCTTGCTTGCAAGCTAGCCGTCAGTTTCGGCTGAGCACTCGGGTAGCAGCGCCCGTCAACCCTTCAATGCCTTCGCATGGTGGCGCAGGTGGTCGTCAATAAAGCTGGCTATGAAGTAGTAGCTATGGTCGTACCCGGGCTGGATGCGCAGCGTCAGCGGATGGTCCGCCGCCTTCGCAGCCGCCTCAAGTGCGTCGGGCTTCAGCTGGTTCGCCATAAAATCGTCGCGGTCGCCCTGATCCACGATGATCGGCAACCGCTCTTCGGCCTTGCCGATCAGCGCACAGGCGTCCCACTCGCGCCACTGTGAGCGGTCGCTGCCCAGATAACCGGTAAACGCCTTCTCGCCCCAGGGGCAATCGGCCGGATTGGCGATCGGCGCGAAGGCCGACACTGATTGATAGCGCCCCGGGTTTTTCAGTGCACAAACCAATGCACCGTGCCCGCCCATGGAATGGCCGCTGATGCCACGCCGCTCCGATACCGGGAAGTTCGCCTCGACCAGCGCGGGCAACTCTTCGGTCACGTAGTCGTACATGCGGTAGTGGCGAGCCCAGGGTTCCTGGGTGGCGTTGACGTAGAAACCTGCGCCGAGGCCGAAGTCATAGGCGGCATTCGGATCATCCGGCACACCCTCCCCGCGCGGACTGGTGTCCGGCGCGACGATGATCAGCCCCAGTTCGGCGGCCAGGCGCTGCGCGCCAGCCTTTTGCATGAAATTCTCGTCGGTGCACGTCAACCCCGACAGCCAATAGAGCACCGGTAGCTTTTCGTCCTGCTCGGCCTGCGGCGGCAGGTAGACGGCGAACACCATGTCGCAGTTCAAGGTGGACGAGCGGTGCCGGTAGCGCTTGTGCCAGCCGCCGAAGCTCTTCTGGCAGGAAATGTTTTCCATGATGCCTCCTATAGTCGACAGGCGCGCTGGAGGCCGAACGAAAGGCGACTCGCCCGCCCCCCAGCGCAGAGTGACTTTAGAAATGAATGACGGTCCGGATGCTCTTGCCTTCGTGCATCAGGTCGAAGGCGGAATTGATCTCCTCCAGCCCCATGTTGTGGGTGATGAAGGTGTCCAGCGGAATCTCACCGTTCTGCGCTTTTTCCACGTAGTTCGGCAGCTCGGTACGACCCTTGACGCCACCAAAGGCGCTGCCGCGCCAAACGCGACCGGTCACCAGTTGGAACGGCCGGGTGCTGATCTCCTGCCCCGCACCCGCAACGCCGATGATCACCGACTCGCCCCACCCCTTGTGCGCGCACTCCAGCGCAGCGCGCATCAGCTGTACGTTACCGACACACTCGAAGGAATAGTCCACGCCGCCATCGGTCATTTCGACGACTACTTCCTGGATCGGCTTGGCGTGGTCCTTAGGATTGACGAAGTCCGTCGCGCCCAGCGCCTCGGCGATGGGGAACTTGGCCGGGTTGATGTCAATGGCGATGATGCGGCTCGCCTTGGCCATCTTGGCGCCAATGATCGCCGCCAGGCCGATACCGCCCAAGCCAAAGATCGCGACGGTCGCCCCCTCTTCTACTTTGGCGGTGTTGATTACCGCCCCGATGCCGGTAGTCACGCCACACCCCAGCAGGCACACCTTGTCCAGCGGCGCGTCCTTGGGAATCTTCGCGACCGACACTTCTGGCAGTACCGTGTACTCGGAAAAAGTGGAGGTGCCCATATAGTGGTAGATCGGCTCGCCGTTGTAGCTGAAGCGGGTCGTGCCGTCCGGCATCAAGCCCTTGCCCTGTGTCGCCCGCACGGAGCTGCACAGATTGGTCTTGCCGGACTTGCAGAATTTGCATTGGCGGCATTCGGCCGTATACAGCGGGATGACGTGATCACCAACCGCTACGGACGTCACGCCCTCTCCTACCGCCTCGACGATGCCACCGCCCTCATGCCCAAGGATGCAGGGAAACACCCCTTCCGAATCCTCACCGGACAGCGTGTAGGCATCGGTATGGCAAACACCGGTGGCGACGATGCGCACCAGCACTTCACCAGCTTTCGGCGGTTCGACGTCTACTTCTACGATCTTCAGGGGCTCGTTCGGCGCAAAAGCGACCGCGGCGCGGGACTTGATGGTCATGGAGTTCACTCTCACCTCTTGGAAGATGAACATAGTGTAGTTTTCTCGACGCTCCGGGTTAATCGGCTCGATGTGGAAACATTGTTGCCACACAGGGATAATTGACGTTCCTTTACGCGTGGAGCGAAGCAGTGAATCGCTGGGAAGGTCTCGACGAATTCGTAGCGGTGGCCGAACACGCCAGTTTCCTGCGCGCGGCCGAGCACCTGCGCGTGTCTTCGTCGCATGTCAGCCGGCAGGTTGCGCGGCTCGAAGAACGGCTGCAGGCGCGCCTGCTCAACCGAACCACACGCCGCGTCTCGCTGACCGAAGCCGGGCACACCTTCCTTGCGCGCTGCCAGCGCCTGATCGAAGAGCGTGATGAAGCCTTTCACGCCATCAGTGACCTGCATGCCGCGCCGACCGGCTTGCTCCGCATGACGGCCGCCGTCGCCTATGGCGAGCGCTTCATCGTGCCGCTGGTGAATGCCTTCATGGCGCAACACCCCCAGTTGCGGGTGGAGATCGAACTCTCCAACCGGACCCTGGACCTGGTGCAGGAAGGGTATGACCTGGCCATACGCCTCGGTCGGCTGAGCGAGTCTCGTCTGGTGGCCACCCGCATCGCGCCTCGAGCGATGTACCTCTGCGCCGCGCCGGCTTATTTGGAACGTTATGGACGCCCTCACACACCGTCGGAACTGGCCCGACACAACTGCCTGATCGGCACGAGCGACACCTGGATGCTGCAGATCGATGGGCGTGAGCAGCCCTTCAAACCCACTGGAAACTGGCGCTGCAACAGCGGCCAGGCGGTATTGGATGCAGCGCTCAGAGGTTTTGGCTTGTGCCAGCTGCCGGACTATTACGTCCAGGAGCCATTGCGTCGTGGTGAGTTGATCTCCCTGCTCGAAGCCAACCAGCCACCCAACACAGCCGTCTGGGCAGTCTATCCCCAGCGGCGCTATCCGCTGCCCAAGGTGCGCCTGCTGATCCAGGCGCTGCGAGACGGGCTATACATGCGTCCGGAATACCGCACAGACGCGAACGATTCGTGACCCGCACCGCGCGTCTGACTCGCCTGCCAGGGCGGAACCCGCCTCACCCGCCCACGTCGAAAATTCTGTAGCCGACGCTCTGCGTACGCCGGAGCGACCCGGCGATTCAATCAGGAGGACAACATGCAGATTCTGGTGAACAGCAATCACAGCGTCGACGTGACCAGCCAACTCGAAGAACACGTGAGAGCGACGGTCGAGAGCGAACTGGAGCGTTTCGATGATCAGCTGACCCGAGTCGAAGTTCATCTCAACGACGAGAACAGCGGCAAGAGCGGGCCGCAGGACAAGCGCTGCCAGATGGAGGCGAGAGTGAAAGGTCACGAGCCGATCTCGACGAGCCATAAGGCCGACTCCCTGATGCTCGCGATTGACGGCGCCGCCGAAAAACTTGCCCACGCGCTCGCTCATGCACTCGACAAGCGCCAGAACCATCACTGAAGACCGAGAGGCCCTGCCGCAGCAGGCCAAACCCACGAGGGACCGAACCACCGATAACGAGAGAGGCCGTTCATGAACAGATTGCTCGATCGTGAAACCTTGTCCCAATTGCTGGCGAAGCGCGAGGCTCCCTGCCTGTCGCTGTACCAGCCCACCCACCGCAGTTTTCCGGAGCGGCAGCAGGACCCGATTCGCTTCAAGCACCTGGTCCGCCAGCTTCAAGACTCGCTCAAGCAGCAAGGGCGTGCCGAGCACGCGAAGACGCTGCTCAAGCCCTTCCACGAATTGCTCGACGATACCGATTTTTGGAACAGCAACCGCGACGGCCTGGCCGTATTCGCTGCTGCTGACTATTTCGACGTGTTCCGCCTACAACGCAGCGTTCCGGAACTGGCGGTCGCGAACGACCGCATGCATCTCAAGCCGCTGCTGCGCATCGCCCAGTCTGCCGACCGTTACCAGATACTGGCGATCAACCTTGACTCGATCAGGTTGTTTGAAGGCAATCGCGACGGCATTGACGAAGTGAAACTGGCGGCGGGCGTGCCGAAGACCATCGAGGAGGCGCTCGGCCGGGAGCTGACCGAGAAAGGACAAACTGGCTTTCCACAGGGCTACAGCCGCGCCAGCGAACGCGGCGACCCCATGCAGGTGGAGAGCGGCGGCGCAGGCCGACAAGACGAGATCGACAGGGACCGGGAACGCTTCTTCCGCGAAGTGGATCGCGCCATCCTCGAACATCACAGCCGCACATCTCGGCTGCCGCTGATCCTCGCAGCGCTGCCCGAACATCAATTCCATTTCCGCAAGCTGAGCCACAACGAGTTTCTCCTGCCGGAAGGTATCGAGCACGATGTGTCGCTGCTGAGTGCGGATGAGCTGCGTGACAAGAGCTGGATGGTCAAGCAGCCGCGCTATATCAAGCGTCTCGAAGGCTTCATCGATCAATACGGCGAATCGCATGGGCAGGGGCTGGCCACCGATCAGCTGGACCAGATCGGCCAGGCCACGGTGGCAGGACGAGTCGCGACGCTGCTGGTCGAAGCCGATCGGCAGATTCCCGGCGTAGCCAACAAGGACGAAGGCAAGGCAATCGCCGCCGAGGGCGAAGCCGCCACGACACCCGACCTGCTCGACGAGTTGACCATCTGGACGCTGGAGCAAGGCGGCGAGGTGATTGCCGTCCCGACAGAACGCATGCCGACCGAAAGTGGCGCGGCGGCTATCTACCGCTACTAGCCTGGAGCAGCGGCTAGTGCGTCCAGCGTTGCTCTAGCCACTGCAGATCTTCCGGGCGGGTCACCTTCAGGTTGTCCGCCCGGCCTTCTACTAAACGCGGACGATCACCGGCCCATTCAATCGCCGATGCTTCGTCCGTAATTGCCGCCCCCGCCTCGAGCGCCCGACTGAGCGCATCTGCCAGCGCGCCGAGGCGAAACATCTGCGGCGTATAGGCCTGCCAGATCACACTCCGATCGATGGTTTCGGCCACGCGCCCATCGGTGCCCACCCGCTTGAGCGTATCGCGTGCAGGCACAGCTAGCAGCCCACCCACCGGGTCATCGGCTAATTCGGACAGAAGTCGCTCGAGGTCATCCCGGGCCAGGTTCGGACGAGCCGCATCATGAACGAGCACCCAGTCGTCTTCGGCTGCGCCGAGCGTATGCAGCCGGCGAAGCCCGGCAAGCACCGAGTCCGCACGCTCCGCTCCGCCATCGACGCGCTGGATGCGCGGGTCGCTTGCGCAGGCCAGCATTGGCCAATAAGGATCCTGAGCGCCTAGGGCAACCACCAGGCCCAACAGGCCGGGATGGTCGAGAAAACGATCGAGGGTGTGTTCGATGAGCGTGCGGCCAGCTAGCGGCAGGTATTGCTTGGGCCGATCGGCGCGCATACGGCTGCCGACACCCGCTGCGGGTATGACCGCCCAGAATGGCGGCGTGGTGCAGTTGTTCATTCGGTCAGCTGGTAAAGGGTTTCGCCCTTCTTGACCATGCCCAACTCGTGGCGAGCCCGTTCCTCCACGGTTTCCATACCCTGTTTGAGCTCCTTCACTTCGGCCTCGAGAATGCGATTGCGCTCGAGCAGACGCTGGTTCTCACCCTGCTGCTCGGCAATCTGCTTGTTCAGCCCACTGACCTGCGCAAGGCTGCCCTCGCCCACCCACAGGCGATACTGCAGACCAACGAGTAGAAGGATCAAAACAGCTAGCAACCAATAGGGACTGCGCATGTGAGGCATCGAACGATTTCGGTTGGGTTCACTGAGAGAAGTGGGGACGGTGATAGACGTCATGCCTTGAGCCTTCCTATGCCGGCCTGCGCCTGGTCACCTGTAGCGGCGACCTTAGCAGCGCTGAACGCTAACCACAAAAAAGGGCGACTAACGTCGCCCTCGCCTACCGGCAGGGTTAGCCGCGAAACTCGGCCCGGCCCTTGTAAGGCGCCTTCCCGCCAAGCTGCTCTTCGATGCGCAGCAGCTGGTTGTACTTGGATACACGATCCGACCGGCACAGCGATCCAGTCTTGATCTGGCCCGCCGCGGTGCCCACGGCCAGGTCGGCGATGGTGTGATCCTCGGTCTCGCCGGAACGGTGCGAAATCACCGCGGTGTAGCCAGCAGCCTTGGCCATCTGGATGGCTTCCAGGGTTTCGGTCAGCGAGCCGATCTGGTTGAACTTGATCAGAATCGAATTGCCGATGCCCTTCTCGATACCTTCCTTGAGGATCTTCGTGTTGGTTACGAACAGGTCGTCGCCGACCAGTTGCACCTTGTTGCCGATCTTATCGGTCAGGACCTTCCAACCGTCCCAGTCGGACTCATCCATGCCGTCTTCAATGGAGATGATCGGGAAACGCTCGGTCAGGCCAGCCAGGTAATCGGCAAAACCGGCCGCATCGAAGGCTTTGCCTTCACCAGCCAGGTCGTACTTGCCACTCTCGAAGAACTCACTGGACGCGCAGTCAAGTGCCAGTGTGACATCGTCGCCCAGCTTGTAGCCTGCGTTGGCGACGGCCTCGGCGATGGCGGCGAGGGCATCTTCGTTGGACGCCAGGTTCGGTGCGAAACCACCTTCGTCACCGACCGATGTGCTCAGGCCGCGCGCCTTGAGCACGGCTTTAAGGTGGTGGAAGATTTCAGCGCCCATGCGCAGCGCGTCGGCAAAGGTCTTGGCACCGACCGGCTGCACCATGAATTCCTGAATGTCGACATTGTTATCGGCGTGTTCGCCGCCGTTGATGATGTTCATCATCGGCACTGGCATGGAGTACTGCCCGGGCGTGCCGTTGAGGTTGGCAATGTGTGCGTAAAGCGGCAGGTCCTGATCCTGTGCGGCCGCCTTGGCGTTCGCCAGCGACACAGCCAGGATAGCGTTGGCGCCGAGCTTGGCCTTGTTGTCGGTGCCGTCCAGTTCGATCATGGCGCGGTCCAGCGCCTGTTGATCCAACGGGTCCTTGCCCAGCAGCAGGTCACGGATCGGGCCATTGATGTTGCTGACAGCCTTGAGCACACCCTTGCCCATGTAACGGCTCTTGTCGCCATCGCGTAGTTCCAGCGCTTCCCGCGAACCGGTCGAAGCACCCGACGGCGCACAGGCGCTGCCGACGATACCGTTATCCAGGATAACGTCTGCTTCCACGGTGGGATTGCCCCGGGAGTCGAGAACCTCACGCCCTTTGATGTCGACGATCTTTGCCATTTTTATTAACACTCCGTAGATAGCTTCAAGGCTTCAAGCAGTTTCGATAGGGGAAAAACTCTTGATCAGATCATCCAGCTGCTTGAGCTGGGTGAGGAAAGGTTCGAGCTTGTCCAGACGCAGCGCGCACGGGCCATCGCACTTGGCACTGTCCGGATCGGGATGGGCTTCGAGAAACAGGCCGGCCAAGCCCTGACTGAGGCCCGCCTTGGCCAGATCGGTGACCTGAGCACGACGCCCGCCGGCCGAGTCGGCACGGCCACCCGGCATTTGCAGGGCATGGGTGACGTCGAAGATGACCGGGTACTGCATCTGCTTCATGATGCCGAAGCCGAGCATGTCGACCACCAGATTGTTGTAACCAAAGGACGATCCGCGCTCGCAGAGAATCAGCTGATCGTTACCGGCTTCTTCGCACTTGGCGAGGATGTGCTTCATTTCCTGGGGTGCAAGGAACTGCGCTTTCTTGATGTTGATCACCGCACCGGTCTTGGCCATGGCGACGACCAGATCGGTTTGCCGGGAAAGGAAGGCTGGCAGCTGGATGATGTCGCAGACCTCCGCAACCGGCTGGGCCTGGTGCGGCTCGTGCACGTCGGTGATCACCGGCACGCCAAAGGTCTTCTTCACGTCTTCGAAGATGCGCACCCCCTCTTCCAGGCCCGGGCCGCGGAAGGAGTGGATCGAGGAACGGTTGGCCTTGTCGAAGCTGGCCTTGAACACGTAGGGGATACCGAGCTTCTCGGTAGCCTTTACGTAGGTTTCGCAGATCTGCATGGCCAGATCACGCGACTCCAGAACATTCATCCCGCCGAAAAGCACGAAGGGCTTGTCGTTGGCGATCTCGATGTTGCCGACGCGAATCGTCTTCTGGCTCATGCCTTGCTCGCCTTGTAGTCCAATGCCGCCTTGACGAAACCGCTGAACAGCGGGTGGCCGTCGCGCGGTGTGGAGGTGAATTCAGGGTGGAACTGGCACGCCACGAACCACGGATGATCCGGCGCCTCGACCACTTCGACCAGGGCGCCGTCGCCGGAGCGGCCGGTGATCTTCAAGCCTGCCGCCTCGAGCTGGGGCAGTAGATGATTGTTGACCTCGTAGCGATGGCGATGACGCTCGACGATGCGCTCCTTGCCATAGCAGGCATAGACGTTGGAACCCGCCTCTAGCCCACACTCCTGCGCACCGAGGCGCATGGTACCGCCGAGGTCGGACGCGTCATTGCGGGTCTCGACGGTTCCGGCGGCGTCCTCCCACTCGGTGATCAGGCCAACGACCGGATGCCCGCTATTCTTGTCGAACTCAGTGGAATTGGCGTCGGTCCAGCCGAGCACGTCACGGGCGAACTCGATCACCGCGACCTGCATGCCGAGGCAGATGCCGAGGTAGGGAATCTTGTTTTCGCGGGCGTACTTGACCGTGGCGATCTTGCCTTCCACGCCGCGCAGACCGAAACCGCCTGGAACCAGGATCGCATCCATGCCTTCGAGCAGGCCGGTGCCCTGGTTTTCGATGTCTTCGGAGTCGATATAGCGGAGGTTCACTTTGGTACGGCTCTGGATGCCAGCGTGGCTCATTGCCTCGATCAGAGATTTGTACGCATCGAGAAGTTCCATGTACTTGCCGACCATGGCGATGGTGACTTCTTTCTCAGGGTTCAGCTTGGCGTCGACGACGCGATCCCACTCAGACAGATCGGCACCGCCGCACTCCAGCCCGAATCGCTCGACGACGAAGTCATCGAGGCCCTGGGCATGCAGCACGCCCGGGATTTTGTAAATGGTGTCGACATCTTCGAGCCCAATAACCGCCCGCTCTTCCACATTGGTGAACAGCGCGATCTTACGACGCGATGACATGTCGATCGGGTGGTCGGAACGACAAATCAGCACGTCCGGCTGCAGGCCGATCGAACGCAGTTCCTTGACCGAATGCTGGGTCGGCTTGGTCTTGGTTTCACCAGCGGTGGCAATGTAGGGCACCAGCGTCAGGTGCATGAGCATGGCGCGCTTGGCGCCAACTTCGACGCGCAGCTGGCGGATCGCCTCGAGGAAGGGTTGCGACTCGATGTCGCCGACCGTGCCACCGATCTCGACCAGCGCAACGTCGGCATCGCCGGCGCCCTTGATGATGCGACGCTTGATCTCGTCGGTGATATGCGGGATGACCTGGATGGTCGCGCCCAGATAATCGCCTCGGCGCTCCCGACGCAGCACGTCTTCGTAGACGCGGCCGGTCGTGAAGTTGTTGCTCTTGGTCATTGTCGTGCGGATGAACCGCTCGTAGTGCCCCAGATCCAGGTCGGTCTCGGCGCCATCGTGCGTGACGAATACCTCACCGTGCTGGAACGGGCTCATGGTGCCCGGATCGACGTTAATGTAAGGGTCCAGCTTGAGCATCGTGACCTTCAGGCCCCGCGCCTCCAGGATGGCCGCCAAGGATGCCGAGGCGATGCCTTTCCCCAATGAAGAAACAACACCACCCGTGACGAAGATGTAGCGCGTCATGAAAAACCCTAGAAGTCTGCGTTAAGCGGTCAGCGCCGCCGGGGAAAAGCGAAGGTGCCACTGCGCCGAGGGCGGCAATAGCGAAGCTGCCGCGGTTTTCGAGGAAAGCCGCAGAAGCTCAATTGGGACGGGAGCGTAGTCTACTCGAAAAAGCCGTTAGCTCAAACCTGGGATCGTCGGTGGCGCCCAGGTCAAGGAGAGACCGCAAGCATCGTACTGCGGCAGATTCGCCACTGCGATCAGCTCCCCGTTCTGGAACAGTAACGGCAAACGCCCCCGCACGAAGCGGGGAATGCCCGCCTCGTTGAGCAAACGCTTGAGATCGCGGTGTCCGCGCTCTGGCAGCCGCATACGCTCCCCGCCCTGCCGGTAGCGCACCTCCAACTCACCAGAGCACCCATTACCCAGCAGCCCTACAACCCCATTGTCTGGCAGAGTGCACTGAACCTGACCGATTCGGAGGCACGTTGCTTCAGGCTCGCTGAGCCATGCCCCCGCGAGCCACCACAGGCGGCTGTCGCCTCGATGCAGCTCGCCCGCGCTCAACCGCCAAACAGGACTGGCATCAGGTGCGGCATCCCGCAGGGTTTGCCAACCCGCCCAATGAGCACTGTCAGGCAACGGCGTAAAGGTCCGCAGCCACCAGCGCAGCGCGTTGCGTTGCCGAGGCTCAGGCAGCGCTGCGATTACCGTCAGATCCAAGCTGGGCACGGGCAGCCAGGTCAGCCGTGACGGCACTCGAGCCGCTTGAAGGTCCAGTGAGGCGAGATCGTCCAGTAGCGACTGGGCCTCTTCGCAATGCCCGACCGCACGGGCAATGTTGGCATCGGCCTGCGGCCAGCGCTGACGAATCGGCGGAAGCACCCGATGACGAAGGTAGTTGCGTGAATGTTCGAGGTGCTTATTGCTGGGGTCCTCCACCCACGCGAGCCGATGCTCGCGGGCATAAGTCTCCAGTTCGGCGCGAGCGAAGCCGAGCAGCGGTCGAAGCAGAACGCCCTGCCCCAATTGCCGCTGGGCCTGGATCCCCGAAAGCCCCAGCACCCCGGCACCTCGGAACAGGCGAAACAGCAACGTTTCCACCTGATCATCCCGATGCTGTGCAGTCAGCACGACGCCACTCATGGGCACATGGCCGGCAAGCGCACGATAACGCGCTTCTCGGGCCTGGTTTTCAAGGCTGGCACCCTGGGCGACCTCTACGCGGAGCACGTCGAGACGTACACCGAGGCGATCACAGATCGCCCGGCAATGAGCAGGCCAGCCTTCAGCCACCGGCTGCAAACCATGATGAACATGCACGGCCGTGACCGGAGGAAGTGGCTCGGACTCGCGGAGCGACGCCAGCACATGCAGCAGGACGGTCGAATCCAGCCCCCCTGAAAAAGCTACCTGCCACTGCGGGGCGGCGCTCCACGGCTTGAGAATAGTAAGCAGACGAGATGCAAGGGACATGCGGAGCGACCTGACGACGAACGCCGCCAGCATAGATCAAGAAGAGGGGTAGCAACGGGCCTGGAATGAAAACGGCGGGTCAAACCCGCCGTACCGTCATCGCTCTCGCCTGCTTAGGCGATGCCGTAGCTCATGAGCCGATCATAACGGCGCTTGAGCAGCGCTTCGGTGTCGAAACCTCTGAGCATGTCGAGTTGAGCGACCAGCTCGTCGCGTATCGAAGCAGCCGTCGCCGCCGGATTCCGATGAGCGCCACCCAGCGGCTCGGAGATGACCTTGTCGACGATACCGAGATTCTTCAGCCGTTCAGCGGTCACACCCATGGCCTCTGCTGCCTCGGGAGCCTTGTCGGCGGTACGCCAGAGAATCGAGGCGCAGCCTTCTGGCGAGATCACCGCGTAGGTCGAATATTGCAGCATGTTCAGCTGATCGCAGACACCAATCGCCAAAGCGCCGCCCGAACCGCCTTCACCGATAACCGTGGAAATGATGGGCGTCTTTAGGCGCGCCATCACGCGCAGGTTCCAGGCAATCGCCTCACTCTGGTTACGCTCTTCGGCGTCGATTCCCGGGTACGCGCCGGGCGTGTCGATGAAGGTGAGGATCGGCATCTTGAAACGCTCGGCCATCTCCATCAAGCGGCAGGCCTTGCGATAACCTTCGGGACGCGGCATGCCGAAATTCCGACGCACCTTCTCGCGTACTTCGCGGCCCTTTTGGTGACCGATGATCATCACCGGCTTCCCATCAAGGCGCGCGGCGCCACCCACGATGGCTGCGTCATCGGAGAAATGACGGTCGCCATGCAACTCTTCGAATTCGGAGAACAGGTGCTTGATGTAATCCAGGGTGTACGGGCGCTGCGGGTGGCGCGCCAAGCGGGCGATCTGCCAGCTGGTCAAATTGCCGAAAATGCTCTCGGTGAGCGATACGCTCTTGTCCTGCAGGCGGGCAATTTCATCGCTTATGTTCAGCGAGTTGTCATTACCAACCAGGCGCAATTCTTCGATCTTGGCTTGCAGGTCGGCGATCGGCTGTTCGAAATCGAGAAAATTCGGGTTCATAGGCATCCGTCATGCGTCGACGGCCAGATGGCCGGAGGCTATTTTTTTGCGCCCTACCTTACGGGACGGACGCATTCAGGTCGAACAAAAAGTTCACAACTGGCTCGATTCAATGATCGAGCCCATTCGAAGCCCCGCTCCGCTCCCCCTCTGGGCGCTTGAGCCAGAACTATCGGTATTGGAGGAAGACGTTGTCGCGTCCGAACTGGTCACGCAACGCCTGGATCAAGTTATCCGCCGGATCGATACGCCAGCTTTCACCAAACTGCAGCAGCGCGCGCGCGTCGCGGCCGGTGTACTCCAGCGTGATCGGGCAAGCGCCGCGATGACGGCCGCAGACATCGGCCAACCAACGTACTCGATCGCCTTTCAAAGCGTCTCCAGCCACCTTGACCCGGAGGCTCTCGGCCAGGCCTGTCCGGGCTTCTTCGAGGCTCATCACGCGCTTCGCACGCAAGCGCAGGCCGCCGGAAAAGTCATCGTTGCTGACCTCGCCCTCAACCACCACCAATGCATCGGTCTGCAGCAATGCCTGCGCCGAGTTGAACGCCTCGGCGAACAGCGACGCCTCGATGCGGCCGGAGCGGTCATCTAGGGTGATGAAGCCCATCTTGTCGCCTTTCTTGTTCTTCATCACGCGCAGGTTGACGATCAACCCGGCAATGGTTTGCTCGCCGCGAGCAGGGCGTAGATCGACGATGCGCTGGCGTGCGAATCGCCGCACCTCGCCTTCGTACTCGTCGATCGGATGGCCAGTGAGATAGAGCCCGAGCGTGTCCTTTTCGCCCTTGAGTCGCTCCTTGAGCGACAATTCGCGGGCCTTACGATGATTGACATACACGTCCGCCTCCGGCTCGGCGAAGAGCCCCCCGAAAAGATCCATATGACCACTATCGAGACTGCGGGCCGTCTGCTCGGCCGCTTGGATCGCCTCTTCCATGGCTGACAGCAATACAGCACGGTTGCGATCGATGTTGGCTTGGTAGGCCTTGGGCTCGTCGGAGAAATGCGGCCCCAACCGGTCCAGTGCTCCGGCGCGAATCAACGCTTCCAGGGTGCGTTTGTTGATCCGCTTGAGGTCGACGCGGCTACAGAAATCGAACAGATCCTTGAATGCCCCGCCTGCGCTGCGGCATTCGCAGATCGCCTCGACCGGCCCTTCGCCGACGCCTTTGATGGCACCGAGGCCGTAGATGATCCGGCCATCCTCGCTGACCGTGAATTTGAACTCGGAGTGGTTCACGTCCGGCGCGTCGATGCGCAGTTTCATGCTGCGGCACTCTTCGATCAGCGTAACCACCTTGTCGGTGTTGTGCATGTCCGCTGAGAGAACCGCCGCCATGAACGGTGACGGGTGGTGCGCCTTTAGCCAGGCCGTCTGGTAAGACACCAAACCGTAGGCAGCCGAGTGTGATTTGTTAAAACCGTACCCCGCAAATTTCTCCACGAGATCGAAAATGTTGCCCGCCAGGTCAGCATCAATGCCGTTTTTGGCACAGCCTTCGATGAAGCCCCCGCGCTGCTTGGCCATCTCCTCGGGCTTTTTCTTGCCCATCGCGCGGCGCAGCATATCCGCCTGGCCAAGGGTGTAGCCGCCCATGACCTGGGCGATCTGCATCACTTGCTCTTGATAGAGGATGATGCCGTAGGTGGGCGCCAGCACCGGCTTGAGGCCTTCGTACTGGTAATCGGAGTGTGGGTAGGAGATCTCCGCACGGCCGTGCTTGCGGTTGATGAAATCGTCCACCATGCCGGACTGCAACGGGCCGGGGCGGAACAGTGCTACCAGGGCAATCAGGTCTTCCAGGCAGTCCGGCTTGAGCTTCTTGATGAGCTCCTTCATGCCGCGCGATTCAAGCTGGAACACCGCCGTGGTTTCGGCTTTCTGCAGCAGCGAATAGGTCGGTTTGTCGTCCAGCGGGATGAAATCGATGTTGACCGGCTCGAGCCCCTTGCGCGCCTGGTCGCGATTGATGGTTTCGAGCGCCCATTTGATGATCGTCAGGGTGCGCAGGCCGAGGAAGTCGAACTTGACCAGCCCCGCCTGCTCGACGTCGTCCTTGTCGAACTGAGTGACGAGCCCGCCGCCCTCGTCATCGCAGGCGATGGGCGCGAAGTCAGTCAATTTGGTCGGCGCGATGACCACCCCGCCCGCGTGCTTGCCGGTGCCGCGCGTGATTCCCTCGAGCTTGAGCGCCATGTCCCAGATTTCGCGCGCATCCTCGTCGACGGCTAGGAAGTCGCGCAGCGGCTCCTCCATCTCGTACGCTTTTTCGAGCGTCATGCCGACTTCGAAAGGAATCATCTTCGACAGACGGTCAGCCAGGCCATAGGACTTACCCTGTACGCGCGCCACGTCGCGCACCACTGCCTTGGCCGCCATGGTGCCGAATGTGATGATCTGGCTCACCGCATTGCGGCCGTATTTCTCGGCCACGTAGTCGATGACCCGGTCGCGGCCGTCCATGCAGAAGTCGACGTCGAAGTCCGGCATCGATACCCGCTCGGGGTTCAGGAAGCGCTCGAACAGCAGGTCGTAGGCCAGCGGGTCGAGGTCTGTGATCTTTTGAACATAAGCGACCAGCGATCCCGCACCCGAGCCACGACCCGGACCCACCGGAACGCCGTTGCTCTTCGCCCACTGGATGAAATCCATGACGATCAGGAAGTAACCGGGAAAGCCCATCTGGATAATGATGTCGAGCTCGAAATTGAGCCGATCGATGTAGACCTGCTTCTTCGCCTCGTAATCGGGCGTGTCCATGGGCAAGAGCACTTCGAGGCGCTCTTCTAGGCCGTCGAATGAAACCTTACGGAAGTACTCCTCCATTGTCATACCCGCCGGCACCGGGAAATCGGGCAGGAAATATGTGCCCAGCTGAACCTCGATGTTGCAGCGACGGGCGATCTCGACGGTGTTCTCCAGCGCCTCGGGCAAGTCGCTGAACAATTCCCACATCTCTTCAGGAGTCTTTAGATACTGCTGGTCGGAATAGGCACGTGGCCGCCGCGGGTCGTCGAGTGTGCGGCTCTCGCCGATGCAGACGCGTGTTTCGTGAGCTTCGAAATCATCCTGTTTGAGGAAACGGACATCGTTGGTCGCCACCAGCGGCGCGCCGAAACGTTGGGCGAGCGAGACCGCTGCGTGCAGATGTTCCTCGTCGTGCACTCGGCTGGTCCGTTGGACCTCCAGGTAGAAACGCTGGGGAAATACGCCTTGCCATTCCGCGAGCAGGGTCTCGGCTGACAGCTCGTCCCCCTCGAGCAACGCGTGGCCAATATCACCTTCTTTGGCGCCGGACAACGCGATCAAGCCCTCGGCTGCCTCCTTGACCCATTCGCGCTCGATAATGATCTGGTCGTTGCGCTGGCCATCCATCCACCCGCGGGAGATCAGCTCGGTCAGGTTGCGGTAACCCTGCCCGTTCATCGCAAGCAGCGTCATGCGGCTCAACGGTCCGTCTTCATCACGGCTAGCCAGCCAGACATCGGCGCCACAGATCGGCTTGATACCGGCGCCTTGAGCCGCCTTGTAGAACTTGACCAGCGAACACATGTTGTTCTGGTCGGTGACCGCGACAGCAGGCATGCCCGCTCCAGCGACCGCCTTGACCAAGGGCTTGACCCTGACCAGACCATCAACCAGGGAATACTCAGTGTGCAGGCGGAGGTGGACGAAGGACACAGACATGAGGACAAACCTGGACTGGCGAAACGACTGGCCGGCGATTGTACCGGAAAGCAGCCGGCGTTTAGGACCGGGGAGGCATGTGGACGTCGAAGCGATGCTTAACGCCGGGCGCTAGACCGGCAGGATATCGCCCACGACAATCGACTCGGTCACCGTGACCCGCTCGAGCAGCGTGCGCACCGGCGCGAAGGATCGCCGATGAATGATCGTCGGGCCAAGGCGCTGGAGGGCGTCGAGGTGGCTCGGCGTGGGGTAGCCCTTGTGCGACGACAGGCCGTAACCTGGGTAGCATAGATCGAGCGCGCACATTTCCCGATCCCGGCTCACCTTGGCGAGTATCGAGGCTGCTGCGATCGCTGGCACCTGGGCGTCCCCCTGAATCACGGGCGCGCTGGGCACGGACAGTTGCGGGCAACGATTTCCATCGATCAGTGCGAGCCGCGGCGTCACGCTGAGCCCTTCAACGGCGCGCTTCATGGCCAGCATGGTCGCGTGCAGGATGTTCAGCTCATCGATTTCGTGCACCTCAGCCCGGGCGATGCACCAGGCGAGCGCCTTCTCGCATATCTCGCCATAGAGGGCCTCCCGCCGGGCTTCACTGAGCTTCTTCGAGTCATTGAGGCCGTCGATCGGCCGCCGGGGGTCGAGGATGACTGCTGCGGTTACTACAGGACCACAGAGGGGCCCACGCCCGACCTCGTCGACACCGGCGACGAGATCCTCAACGAGGTTGAAATCCAGCCCGATCTGCATCAGTCAGCCTCCGCCAGCCCCAACACCGCCTCGGCGGCCTGCCGGGAGGCATCGCGGCGCAGGGTCCGGTGAATGGCATCGAACCCTTCCGTTTGAGCGTCACCGCTATCGAGCAGGCACGACAGCTGCTGCGCCATGGCCTCCGGCGTCGCCGCATCCTGGATGAGTTCCGGGACCAGCAGCCGTTGTGCAAGCAGGTTAGGCAGGGAAATATACGGACTCTTGACCATGCGTTTGAGAATTCGATAGGTCAGCGGTGCGACTCGGTAGGCAACGACCATTGGCCGTTTGTAGAGCAACGCTTCGAGCGTGGCCGTGCCCGACGCAATCAAGACGGCATCGCAAGCCGCCAGTGCGTCATGGGAGCGGCCATCGACGAGCGTCACTGGCAAATCCCGATTGACGAGCAGTTGCTCGATTTGCTCGCGACGCTGCGGGCTGGCGCAAGGCAGAACAAAATCAATCCCCGGCCGCATGGCGCGCAAGCGCTCGGCAGCCTCGAGAAACGACTCGCCCAGACGGCCTACCTCGCCGCCGCGGCTGCCCGGCATCAGCGCAATGACCCGGCCTTCGGTGGATAGCCCCAACGCCTTGCGTGCCGCCGAGCGATCGGCCTCAAGCGGAATCGCATCGGCCAAAGGATGGCCGACGAAGCGTACCGGGACCTGGTGTGCTTCATAGAACTGCGCTTCGAACGGAAACAGGGTCAGCATCAGGTCACAGGCGTCACCGATTTTCAGGACGCGCTTCTGGCGCCAGGCCCACACAGAGGGGCTCACATAATGGACGGTGCGTAGGCCCCCACGGCGAAGCTTCAAGGCCAGATCGAGATTGAAATCCGGCGCATCGATACCGATGAAGACGTCTGGGCGAACCTCCAGTAGACGCTGCACGAGGCGCTTGCGACGCGCGAGCAGCTCGGGAAGCCGTCCTAGAACCTCCACCAACCCCATGACGGCAAGGCGCTCTTGTGGAAAGTAGGACTGCATGCCCAACGCTTCCATCCGAGGGCCGCCGACGCCCACGAAGCGAACACCCGGCCTCAGCGCAATGAGCGCTTCCATCAGGCTGGCCCCGAGGATATCCCCCGACGCCTCGCCCGCGACGAGTGCAACGGTAAGCGGTATTGACACTTCAGCGGGTGATGCCACGGTTCGACGCCTGGATGGAATCTCGGAACAGCGCGACTTCCGGGAAGGCTTGCGCGTCAACTGCAAGCTCGGCAAGGGCTGCCTCGACGGTCAACCCTTTGCGATAGACAACCTTATATGCATTACGCAACGCATGAATGGCTTCGGCGCTAAAGCCGCGGCGGCGCATACCTTCGAAATTCATGCTGCGCGCTTCGGCCGGGTTGCCGAAAACGGTGACGAAGGCCGGCACGTCCTTGCCGATAGCCGTACCCATGCCAGAAAAACTGTAAGCACCGATATGGCAATACTGGTGAACCAGTGTATAGCCGGAAAGAATCGCCCAGTCGCCCACATGAACATGGCCAGCCAGCGCGGTGTTGTTGACCAGAATGCAGTGATTACCAATGACGCTGTCATGGCCAATGTGTGCATAGGCCATGACGAGGTTATGGTCACCAATCGTGGTTTCGCTGCGATCTTGCACCGTACCGCGATGGATCGTCACACCCTCGCGGATGACATTGTGATCGCCAATAACCAGGCGCGTGGGTTCGCCCTTGTACTTCAAGTCAGGCGTGTCCTCACCTACCGAAGAAAATTGGTAGATACGGTTGTGCCGGCCAATGCGCGTCGGCCCTTTGACCACGACGTGAGAAGCAATGACCGACCCCTCGCCGATCTCGACATCCGGGCCGATGATCGACCACGGGCCAACCTGGACATCGTCAGCCAGGCGGGCAGCAGGATCGATGATCGCGCGAGGGTCGATCAAACTCATATCTTCTGTTCCGCACAGATGATTTCAGCTGAGCATACCGGCTTGCCGTCGACACTGGCACGGCAATCGAATTTCCAGATGCCTCGCTTGGCACTGATGAACGAAGCTTCGAGTGTCAGCTGATCGCCCGGAACGACGGGCTGGCGGAAGCGCAGCTTGTCAGAGCCGACGAAGTAATAAAGTGTGCCGTCAGCGGGCTTGACGCCCATCATCTTGAAACCCAGGAGCCCGGCGGCCTGGGCCATCGCTTCGATGATGAGAACGCCCGGCATGATCGGATGTTGTGGGAAATGCCCGTTGAAGAAGGGCTCGTTGATGGTGACGTTCTTGTAGGCGCGAACACGCTTGGCGTCCGTGTCCAGCTCCACTACGCGATCGACCAGCAAAAACGGGTAGCGGTGCGGGAGGTATTCGCGAATCTCGTTGATGTCCATCATGGAGGAAAAAAGCCTGTAATGAATGTGGTAGCTGCACTGCCGCATGGACAGCGCAAGCATCTGGCGATCGGCCGTTAGCGGGACGAACAGATGAAACGGTCAGGCATCTGAAGACGCATCCCCTTCCGGGGTCACTGCGGCCAGGCATTTTTCCACGTGCTGCAGACGTCGCGCCATGTCGTCGAGCTGGCGAATTCGAGCAACGCTCTTGCGCCACTCTGCAGCCGGCTGCATCGCCGTACCGGAGGAATAACTGCCAGGCTCGGTGATCGACTTGGTCACCATCGTCATGCCCGTGATGAACACGTTGTCACAGACTTCAATATGGCCAACGAGGCCGACGCCACCGGCAATCATGCAATTGCGGCCGATCTTTGTACTGCCGGAGATTCCCGAACAACCCGCCATTGCCGTGTTGTCACCGATCTGCACGTTGTGCGCGATCATGATCTGGTTGTCGAGCTTCACGCCATTGCCGATAAGCGTGTCGGAAAGTGCACCGCGATCGATTGTCGTGTTCGCACCAATTTCGACATCATCGCCGATACGGACCCCGCCAAGCTGCGCGATTTTCTCCCAACTACCCTGCTGGTTGGCAAAGCCGAACCCCTCACCGCCAATGACCGCCCCCGGCTGAATAACCACCCGCTCGCCGATGAAGACGTCATGGCAAAGCGTCACGCGCGCCGCCAGCCGCCCGCCGGCGCCGATCCGGCTACGGGCGCCCACGAACGACTGCGCACCGATGTTGACGTCCGGCCCGATCCAGGCCTCCGCCTCAATCACTACATAGGGCGCGATGGACGCCGTCGGATCCACATGCGCGGAGGGGTCGACGACTGCAGTTGGGTGTATTCCTGGCTGGACCCGGGGCCGCGTTTCGAAGAGGTGCGACAGGCGCGCATAGGCGAGATATGGGTTGTCGACAACCAACGCCGCGCCCCTATAGTCCGACGCGTCCTTGGCGGTCAGCAGGACCGCACCCGCAGCCGAATCGGCCAGGAATTTGCGGTACTGCGCATTGGCGAGAAAGCTGAGCTGCTCGGGGCCGGCATCCTGCAACGTTGCCAGCCCCGAGATCAGCTTCGTAGGTTCACCGCGTAGGGTTGCCCCGAGGCGCTCGGCCAAATCACCGAGCGAATAAGCGACATTGGCCATCAGCGCAGTTGATTCATACGCTCAATGACCTGCCGGGTGATGTCGTACTGCGGCTTGACATCGACCACGGCGCCGCGCTCGAGCACCATATCAAAATCACCCTTCTTGATGACTTCTTCTACCGCCTTGTCCAGTTTGGGCTTGAGCTGCTTGAGCATGTCTCGGTCAGCCGACGCCTTGGATTCGTTCAATTCCTTGGAGAGGAACTGGAAATCCCGCGCCTTCTGCTTGAACTCAAGCTCCAGTCGCTCACGTTCGGCCTGCTGCATCTTGTCGCCGTCCTTGCCCAGGCGATCCTGGATACGCTTAGCCTCGCTTTCCAGCCCCTGGAGCTTGGTCAGCTGCGGGCCGAACTTCTTTTCCGCATCGACCGAGTAACGCTTCGCCGCGTCAGACTCGAGCAGCGCCATCTGGTAGTTCAGCACCGCGACCTTCATCTCTGCGAACGCAGGAGTAGCTACCAGGGCAGCGGCAACGACAAGCAATTGAGTCAACTTACGCACAATGAATACCACTCTTGAATGTGACGCTGGAGACCAGGCTCCAGCTGTTTAGAAGGTTTGCCCCAGCGAGAACTGGAATACCTGGGGATCGGCATCGTCCGGCTTCATCACCGGCATGGCCAGGCTGAAGCTCAACGGTCCCATAGCCGTAATCCAAGTCAACCCCACGCCGACCGAACTGGCCAGGTTGCCGAGGTCGATATCACCGCAATTTTGGGTGTTCATGCTCGCCTTGAGGATCGGATCGTTGGACGACGGGCATTCGGTAAGGAAAACATTACCAACATCCCAAAAGACCGAAGTACGCAGCGAGCGTTGGTCCTTCACGAAAGGCATCGGGAACAGGTATTCCACGCCACCCTGAATCAACACGTTACCACCGTAGGCCACCGGATCCTGGTCGTCGGTGTAACGCCCGTCATATCCCGGACCGGCGCCCTCGCTAGTGCTGATGACACTACCATCCGCATTGCGCGCCACGCTAGGCGTGCTGCGCGGGCCGAGGGAACTGTCTTCGTAGCCGCGTACCGAGTTGAAGCCACCTGCGTAGTAATGCTCGTAGAAGGGCAATCCATCGGTCGAGCCGTAACCACTACCATAACCAAGCTCGGTGTGAAAACGCAGCGACGTGGCCTGTGTCAGCGGTACGAATACTTGGCCACGGTAATCGAGTTTGAAGAACGCTAGGTCGCTGCCCGGTAACGTGGCCTCGAAGTTCAGGCTCTGGGAATAGCCACGATCCGCCAGGACACCCCTATTCAGCGTCGATTCGGACCAACCCACGGAGCCTTTGAAGTTAAGGAAGCGATCGCCTTCCTTCTCGATGAAGGCAAGGATTTCATCCACCGAATAGTTGCCGATGTCGAGCGAATCCTGCTGGGCCGACAGGCCATAGGAAAGACGAGCCGTTTCACTGATTGGATAGCCGATATTGACCCCGGCCCCCAAGCTGTCGACGGAGTAGCTGGAGACATCGTAATCGAGCTCGTCATAATCAGTCGTCCGATAGAACGCATTGTAACCGAGGCTGACGCCATCCTCGGTCCAGTAGGGATCGACGAAGCCGAAGTTGTATCGGGACTGATATTCGCTGCGGGTCAGTCCGACGCTCACGCGATTGCCTGTGCCCAGGAAATTGTTCTGGCTGATCGACCCGCCGAGGATCAGGCCCGCGTTCTGCGCGAAGCCAATACTTGCCATGATCGAGCCGGAAGGTTGCTCTTCAACGCTGTAGTTGACGTCGATCTGGTCGTCGGTACCAGGCACCTGCGGAGTCTCTACGTTGACTTCTTTGAAGAAGCCGAGCCGTTCGAGACGAGTCTTGGATTGGTCGATCAGGTAGGTCGAGGCCCAACCGCCTTCCATCTGCCGCATCTCGCGACGCAAGACTTCGTCCTCGGTCTTGGTGTTACCGCGGAAGTTGATGCGATTGACGTAGGCGCGCTTGCCGGGATCGACCACAAAAGTGATCGCAACGGTATTATCTTCGTCGTTCGGCTCCGGCACGCCGTTCACGTTGGCAAAGGTGTAGCCCTCATTGCCGAGGCGACGGCTGAGCAGTTCGGACGTGGTGGTCATCACCTTGCGCGAGAAGACCTGGCCCTCCTTCGCCAAGAGCAGCGATTGCAGCTCTTCCTCGGGTACCTTCAGGTCACCGCTAAGTTTGACGTCGCTGACCGTGTAGCGATCGCCCTCGGCAATGTTCACGGTGATGTAGACATCTTTCTTGTCCGGTGTAATGGATACCTGCGTAGAGGTGATATCCATATTGATATAGCCGCGATCAAGGTAATAGGAGCGCAGGCGCTCAAGGTCACCGGACAGCTTTTCGCGAGCATATTTGTCGTCATTTCGGAAAAACGACAGCCAGTTCGACGTCTTGAGTTCGAACAGATCGGTCAAGTCCTCTTCAGGGAAGACGCTGTTACCCACCACATTGATGTGCTTGATCGCAGCGACCGAACCCTCATTAATATTGATCTTAAGGGCGACGCGGTTGCGCGGCTGCGGGACGACCTCGGTCTCGATCGTTGCTGAATAGCGCCCCTGAGCGACGTACTGGCGCTGCAACTCATTGCGCACACCCTCGAGCGTGGCGCGCTGGAAGATCTCACCTTCCGCCAGCCCCGACTGCTGCAAACCCGACAGCAGATCTTCCGTCTTGATCGCTTTGTTGCCGTCGATTTCGATGCTCGCGATCGATGGCCGCTCCACTACGTTGATTACCAACACATCGCCTTCACGACCGAGCTGGATGTCTTCGAAGAAACCGGTCCGGAACAACGCCCGGGTAGCATCGACCAGACGGTTGTCGTCCGCAGACTGCCCGACATTCAACGGCAACGCGCCAAATACGCTACCGGCGGAGACCCGTTGAAGTCCATTGACGCGGATATCGGAAATAGTGAAGGACTCGGCGTGAACTTCGGTAATCATCAGCGCGGAAATGACCGCAGGTAGAAGCAGACGTTTCATGAAGTCCTTTCTTTTCAAACCTGATCAATGGACCGGCGCCAGGCGCGGTGAATCAAGGTAAATGGCAATTAAAGACGGCCAAGGTCATTGACCAGTGCAAGCAGCATCACGCCGACAACCAGACTGATGCCAATCTGAACTCCCCAGCCTTGGACCCTGTCCGACAGTGGACGCCCGCGGACCCACTCGACCAGATAGAACAGCAAGTGCCCCCCATCCAGAACGGGGATAGGCAAAAGATTGAGTACCCCAAGGCTTATGCTCAAGTAGGCGAGAAAGTTCAGAAAATCGCTCAGACCCGACTGCGCAGAAGCGCCCGCCACTTTAGCAATGGTTATCGGGCCGCTCAAGTTTTTTACCGAGAGCTCCCCAAACAGCATTTTACGTAGGGAATCAAGCGTCAGAACGCTCATGGTCCATGTCCGGCGGGCGCCTTCAACTACCGCCTCGACCGGTCCGAAGCTGACCGTGCGTAACATCTCCGCTGGCCATTCTCCACCCGCCACACCGGCACCTAGATAGCCCCGGCGGTCCTCTTTCTCACCTCGAGCGACCAAAGTGACAGGTAAGGGGATGCGCTTACCATTGCGCTCCACGACCAGTTCGACTGACTCGCCAGGCAATTGCCGAACCTGATCGATGACCTGCTGCCAATCCTGAAGCATTTGGCCATCAAGACTGACTAGGCGATCACCCAATCGCACACCTGCAGCCTGTGCGGGCCCATCCGGATCAAGCTGAGCGACCACCGGCTCGATTGCCGGACGCCACGGGCGGATGCCAAGCGAGCCGATAGGATCGGGCTCTTCTACGCCTTTCAGCCAACCTTTCAACTCCAACTGCAATTGCTGAGTCTGGCTGGCGTCGACATCACGGACCTTAATCTCTAGCGTACCGCTCTCGCCGATCCGACGGACAAGCTGAAGATTGACCTCTGCCCAACCTGAGGTTGGCTTTCCATTCACCTCAACGATTTCCTGGCCGGCAACCAATCCACCGCGCTCTGCGAGACTGCCCGCTTCAACCGCCCCCACCACCGGCTTGACCTGCTCGCTTCCAAGCATCGCCAGCGCCCAGAAGAAAACCAGTGCAAGCAGAAAATTGGCCGCTGGCCCTGCAGATACGATCGCGAAGCGCTGGCGAACCGGCTTGCGGTTGAACGCCTGCTCTAGCAACGAAGCAGGCACTTCACCCTCTCGCTCGTCCAGCATTTTTACGTAGCCGCCCAGCGGGATCGCCGCCACCACGAACTCCGTCCCCTGACGATCATGCCAGCGCAGCAGTGGTCGACCGAAGCCCACCGAGAAACGCAGCACCTTCACGCCGCAACGCCGCGCTACCCAAAAATGCCCGAATTCATGGAAGGTAACCAGAACACCCAATGCAATCAGGGTGCCGACGATCATGTACAGCGCGCCCATAAAATCCTCTGCCCGAAGGCTTGTCGAACGAGGCTTGCCATGTCGGCAAGCCATGCCCCGTCAGTCGTGCGCCACAAAGAAGCGCCAGTGCCTAGCGATCCCGATCATGTAACCAGCGCAGGGCCAGCCTGCGAGCTTGCGCGTCGGCGGCCAGGATGTCATCAAGGCTGCGAGCCGCCACCGACGCTTCGGTATCTAGTACCCGCTGGATGATACCCGCGATTTCGGTGAAGCGAATCCGCCCATCAAGGAAGGCATCGACCGCTACCTCGTTTGCCGCGTTGAGCATCGCAGGCGCGGTACCACCCACCTCCGCAGCTACGCGCGCGATGCGCAGGCAGGGAAAACGTTCTTCATCTGGCGCCTGGAAATCCAACCGACCGATGCGTAGTAGATCCAGCGCTGACACGCCCGAGTCGATCCGCTCCGGCCAGGCCAGCGCATGCGCAATCGGCGTACGCATATCCGGGTTACCCAACTGAGCCAGCACCGAGCCGTCCACATAGTCGACCATCGAGTGGATTACGCTTTGGGGATGAACCACGACCTCGACCTGTTCGGGACGGGCATCGAAGAGCCAGCAGGCTTCTATCAGCTCCAGCCCCTTGTTCATCATGCTCGCCGAGTCGACGGATATCTTGCGCCCCATAGACCAGTTCGGATGAGCGCAGGCCTGAGCAACCGTTACAGCGTCCAGCTGTTTCAGCGGCAGCTCGCGAAACGGCCCCCCAGACGCAGTCAGCAGAATCCGCCGAACCCCGACACTGGCAAGCCCCTTTTGGTAGCCACCCGGCAAACATTGGAAAATGGCGTTGTGCTCGCTGTCGATAGGCAACAACACCGCGTCGCTCTGGTTCAACGCCTGCATGAACAGGGCGCCAGACATCACCAGCGCCTCTTTATTGGCCAGCAGTACGCGCTTGCCCGCCTCTACCGCCGAGAGCGTCGGTCGCAGCCCCGCCGCGCCGACGATCGCTGCCATGACTGCGTCAGTTTCCGGATGCGCGGCGACTTCGCAGAGCCCGCCCTCGCCCACGAGCACTCGGGTAGCGACGCCATCGCCATCGAGCTGGTGCTGCAGTTCTGCGGCCCGTTCGGCATCGGCGACCACGGCGTAACGCGGCCGATACTTGGTACAGAGCGTGCGCAACTCGGCGATACGATTGAAGGCGGTCAATGCGAAGGCTTGATATCGAGCCGGATGCCGACCAATGACATCCAAGGTACTCAACCCAATCGAACCGGTGGCGCCTAGTACAGTGACCTGTAACGGCCTATTCACCACGATCCCCACCCTGCGAGCCATAACAGGACCGTGAACACAGGCACGGCCGCAGTCAGGCTGTCGATGCGATCCATGACCCCTCCGTGTCCGGGCAGCAATTGACTGCTGTCCTTGATACCCGAACTGCGTTTGAACATGCTTTCGGTAAGGTCGCCAACCACCGAAACCACCACGACCACTGCCGCCCCCATGACAGCCAGGACAAGCTCACGCGCCAACCAATCGCGATAGAACCCTACCACCAGCGTGATCACCAGGCTGGTAATCAATCCGCCGATCATCCCTTCCCAGCTCTTGCCAGGGCTGACTTGGGGCGCCAGTTTGCGACGCCCGAGCGCCTTGCCAGAAAAGTATGCGCCGATGTCCGCAGCCCAAACCAGTACCATGACCGCCACGATCAACCAATTACCTTGCGGCCATTGCTTGAGGAGCAGCAAGGCTTGCCAGGCGGGCAACAGGATCAACAAGCCGATTACCAGGCTACCGCCTCGGCCACCCCAATGGCGCTGACTAGCCGGATAGGTCAGTACAAAAAAGGTCGCGATAAGCCACCAGACCACACTTGCCGACAAGACCCAAGGACCGAGGACTGGAAACTGATAAAGCAGGATCAGCAATACAGCAACCAGCGTAGCGTAGCCAGTCCGCACCGGTTGCGCCTCGAAACCTGCGAGCCGCGCCCATTCCCAGGCGCCTAGCGTCACCACCGCGCCGATGAATAGCGCGAAAGCTGCACCGTCGAGAAGAAAGAATCCGATCAGTGCGATCGGTACGAGCACGGCGGCGGTGATGATGCGCTGCTTCAACATTCTGCTCGGGCCTCGGTCTCGACCTGGTCGCCGGTCTTGCCGAAACGTCGCTGGCGCGTCGCAAAATCGGCGAGAGCGGTCCGCATGGCGTCGTGCTTGAAGTCCGGCCAGAACAGGTCTGAAAAATAGAGTTCGGCATAGGCGAGCTGCCACAGCAAGAAATTGCTGATACGTCGCTCCCCGCCGGTACGGATGCACAAATCTGGCGCCGGCGTATCACCAGTGGCGAGATAGCGCTGGAAAAGCGCCGGGCTTATCTCCTCAGGCTGGAGCCGACCAGCCTGCGCTTCGCGAGCCATGAGTTGCGCCGCTTGGAGGATGTCCCATTGCCCACCATAATTAGCCGCCACCTGGAGAATGAAACGCCCGCTCCCTGCAGTCATTTCCTCGGCCTCGAGCATGGCGGCTTGCAGTTCCGGATGGAAACGGCTGCGGTCACCAATGATGCGCAGGCTAATGTCGTTGTCGTTGAGACGGCGCGCCTCGCGCCTCAGCGCCGAGAGGAACAGCTCCATGAGTGCACCGACCTCGTCGGCCGGGCGCTGCCAGTTCTCACTGGAAAACGCGAATAGCGTGAGGACTTCAACCCCCGCCTCAGCACAGACCTCGATCACCGCCCTGACCGCATCGACACCGGCCTTGTGTCCGGCGACACCGGGCAACAAGCGCCTCTTGGCCCAGCGGTTGTTGCCATCCATGATGATTGCAACATGACGGGGCACATTCCGCCTGGCAATCTGCCTGACCTTATCCATGAAACGACTCTACCTGCGTTCAATCACGCTGCGAACAAAGGGAGGAACTGACGCGGCAGCCCCAGGGGATAGGACTCGATAGCCCCTCGCCTGCCAGAAGCGGCAGGCGCCAACATGAGCGGGACGGACGATGGCCCGACACCAGCTCACACCGCCATCAGGTCGTTTTCCTTGGCTTCTAACGCCTTGTCGATCTCAGCAACATACTTGTCGGTCAGCTTTTGAACGTCATCCTGTGCACGACGTTCCTCGTCTTCGCTGATTTCCTTTTCTTTGACCAGATCTTTCAACTGTGCCAGCGCGTCGCGACGGATATTGCGCACCGCTACTCGAGCGTTCTCGGCTTCGGCGCGTGCCTGCTTGGAGAAGCCCTTGCGCGTCTCCTCGGTCAATGCCGGCATCGGGACCCGGATGGTGGTGCCCGCGGTCGAGGGATTGAGACCAAGGTCGGACGTCATGATGGCCTTCTCGACGGCCTGGATCATGCTGCGGTCGAATACGGTCAGCGCCAGCGTGCGGGAATCCTCGGCAGTCACGTTGGCTACCTGACGAAGCGGTGTGTCCGACCCGTAGTAAGGCACCATGACGTTATCCAGAATGCTTGGATGCGCACGACCAGTGCGGATCTTGGCAAAGGCATGCCCCAGCGACTCCAGGGACTTCTTCATGCGCTCCTGCGCGTCTTGCTTGATCTCATTGATCATTGGTTCGCTTCCTCGATGAGGGTGCCTTCGGCGCCGCCGAGCACAATATTCAGCAGTGCGCCGGGCTTGTTCATGTTGAATACACGCAACGGCATATTGTGATCGCGGCACAGGCAGATCGCCGTCAGATCCATCACGCCGAGCTTGCGGTCGAGCACCTCGTCGTAGCTCAGCTGCTCGAACTTTTCGGCATTGGGATCTTTGAACGGGTCGGCAGTATAGACACCGTCGACCTTTGTGGCCTTCAGTACGACGTCCGCGTGGATCTCGATCGCCCGCAGGCAGGCAGCCGAATCGGTGGTAAAGAAGGGGTTGCCGGTTCCTGCGGAGAAGATCACGACCTCGCCGGTTTTCAGGTGCCGCATGGCCTTGCGACGGTCGTAATGATCCGTCACGCCCACCATGGAGATGGACGACATCACCAGCGCTGGGATGTTGGAGCGCTCCAGCGCATCGCGCATCGCCAGCGCATTCATGACGGTAGCCAGCATCCCCATGTGGTCGCCAGTGACGCGATCCATGCCCGCGGCTGAGAGCGCCGCGCCGCGGAACAGGTTGCCGCCCCCAATGACGAGACCTACCTCGACGCCGATCCCTACCAGTTGGCCCACTTCCAGCGCCATGCGGTCGAGCACCTTCGGATCGATGCCGAAATCTTCCGAACCCATCAGTGCCTCGCCGCTCAATTTGAGCAGGATGCGTTTATAGCGAGGGTTGCGTGCACTCATCTGCTGAGCCATTGGCGTTGTCTCTCCTGCGGCGATTGTATGGCGGCCCGATTGGCCCGCCAGAAAATATCTGCGCTATGACAGCGCAAGCAAGGCTTGGTGCCACGCGATGACGATAACGTGACGAAACTTTCCTTTCTCCATTTCGACGAAGAGGCCGCGCGCGTGAGCGGGCAGCCTCTTCGAGGACAACGGAGCGATCTTACTGCTTGGTGGCGGCGACTTGCGCAGCAACTTCGGCGGCGAAGTCGACTTCGGCACGCTCGATGCCTTCACCTACTTCGAAACGAACGAAAGAGACGATTTCAGCACCGGCCTTCTTCGCGAGATCGCCGACCTTCACGTCGGGATCCTTGACGAAAGGCTGCTCGACCAGGCTGGCCTCGGCCAGGAACTTGCTGATACGACCAGCAACCATCTTCTCGACGATCTCGGCAGGCTTGCCCTTGATCTTATCTTCGTTCAGCGCCATGAAGATTTCCTTCTCCTTGGCGACCGCTTCTTCGGAAACCTGCGACGGCTCGAGGAACTGCGGGTTGCTCGCTGCAACGTGCATGGCGATCTCACGGGCCAGCTCGACGTTGCCGCCCTTCAGCGCAACCAGAACACCAATGCGATGACCATGCAGGTAGGAACCGATCAGATCAGCCTGGACGCTGCTCAGGCGACGAATGTTGACATTCTCGCCGCACTTGGCGACCAGGGCTTCGCGATCCGACTCCTGGGCGGCGATCAGCGGCGCGGCCTCGGTCATGTTTTCAGCGAAGGCCTTTTCGATGCTGGCATTCACGAATGCCTTGAAGTCATCCTGCAGAGCCAGGAAGTCGGTCTGCGAATTGACTTCGATGATCACGGCGCGCGTGTTGTCGTCGGAAACCTTAACGGCGATCGAACCTTCGGCAGCAATGTTGCCGGCCTTCTTGGCGGCCTTGATGGCGCCTGCGGCACGCATGTCATCAATGGCCTTCTCGATGTCACCACCAGCGGCGGTGAGTGCCTTTTTGCAATCCATCATGCCTTGGCCGGTGCGCTCGCGCAGTTCTTTAACCAGGGCTGCAGTGATCTCTGCCATGTTTGCAAATCCTCTCGATTTGGTTATTCGATCTTCACCCAAGTTCGGGGCGAACAATTCGGAAGTGGCAAAAAGGGGGCATAGCCCCCTTCTTGTTCAACGGGTATCAGCCAGGCGACAGCAGCGCTTAGCCTTGAGCAGCCTCGGCTGCAGACTCTTCGACGAACTCATCGGCACCGCCAGCGGTGTTCTGACGGCCACGCAGTACTGCATCGGCCATAGAGCTCAGATAGAGTTGCACAGCACGGATGGCGTCATCATTACCGGGAATGATGTAGTCGACGCCTTCCGGGCTGCTGTTGGTATCGACAACGCCGATGACCGGAATGCCCAGCTTGTTGGCTTCAGAGATCGCGATGCGCTCGTGATCAACATCGATGACGAACATGGCATCAGGCAGGCCGCCCATATCCTTGATACCACCCAGGCTGCGCTCGAGCTTCTCGAGGTCGCGGCTGCGCATCAGCGCTTCTTTCTTGGTCAGCTTGTCAAAGGTGCCATCCTGCGACTGGACTTCCAGATCGCGCAGACGCTTGATCGATGCACGGATGGTCTTGTAGTTGGTCAGCATGCCGCCTAACCAGCGATGGTCGACGTACGGCGAACCGCAACGAGCCGCTTCCTCGCGCACGACCTTGCCAGCAGAACGCTTGGTGCCCACGAACAGAATCTTGTTCTTGCCGGC
Organism: Stutzerimonas chloritidismutans; assembly: GCF_051486945.1. GTDB lineage: Bacteria > Pseudomonadota > Gammaproteobacteria > Pseudomonadales > Pseudomonadaceae > Stutzerimonas > Stutzerimonas chloritidismutans_B. The sequence continues at coordinate 371,845 of NZ_JAHVDX010000002.1, forward strand.
CGCCAGCTTTTCAACGAAACGCAGAGCGTCGTTGAACATCGGCAGGGTCTGCTCGAGGTTGATGATATGGATCTTGTTACGCGCGCCGAAAATGTACTTGTTCATTTTCGGGTTCCAGTAACGGGTCTGGTGGCCGAAGTGCACACCGGCCTTCAGCATATCGCGCATAGTGACTTGAGACATGGGACTTCCTCGGATAGTCGGGTTAGGCCTCCACGCGTCCCGATATCCAACTCTTACGAGCACCCAGGATACCGTGTCGACACGTGTGTGGGGTTAGGCTCAGGCGGGCAGTCCCGCAGAGCGGCGCGTTTTATAGCACAAAGAGGCGGGCCGGGCTAGCGCGCATTCCATCGAGGCGCGACAACCGGTAACGCACCCCGCCGGGGTCCTGCAGCCTGCAGGGCCCCGGCGCTTTGGTTTATCATCTGGCTCTTCGTTTTTCCGCCTGCGCCTCTTGGCGCCAAGAGGACTGCATGACCGTTTCGATCAAGACCCCCGAAGACATAGAAAAGATGCGCGTCGCCGGCCGCCTCGCCGCCGAGGTACTGGAGATGATCGGCGAGTACGTCAAACCCGGCGTCACCACCGAGGAGCTTGATCGTCGATGCCACGACCACATCGTCAATGTCCAGCAGGCGATACCGGCACCGCTGAACTACAAGGGCTATCCCAAGTCGATCTGCACGTCGATCAACCATGTCGTTTGCCATGGCATTCCAAACGACAAGCCGCTCAAGGACGGCGACATCCTTAATATCGACATCACGGTCATCAAGGACGGCTACCACGGTGACACGAGCAAGATGTTCATTGTCGGCAAGGCGCCGGAATGGGCGGAGCGCCTGTGCAAGATCACTCAGGAGTGCCTCTATAAAGGCATCGAGATCGTCCGCCCAGGCGCGCGTCTCGGCGATATCGGCGAAGTGATCCAGAAGCATGCCGAGAAGAACGGCTTTTCCGTGGTCCGCGAATACTGTGGCCACGGCATCGGCAAGGTTTTCCACGAAGAACCGCAGGTGCTTCACTATGGCCGCGCAGGTACCGGCCTCGAATTGAAGGAAGGCATGACCTTCACCATCGAACCGATGATCAACCAGGGCCGATCCGAGACGCGGCTGCTGGGCGATGGCTGGACCGCGATCACCAAGGACCGCAAGCTTTCCGCACAGTGGGAGCACACCATCGTGGTCACTGCCAACGGCTACGAAATCCTAACCCTGCGCAGCGACGACACCATCGCGCATACCGCACCCTGACGCAGCCATCACCACCTTCTGAAGGGAGACGACCATGCCTCAGGTTGACCCTGAACTGTTCGACCGCAGCCAGTTCCAAGCGGAGCTCGCGCTCAAGGCCAGCCCGATCGCGGCCTTCAAGAAGGTGATTCGACAGGCCCGCGAGGTGCTTGACCAGCGATTCGTTGCGGGGCGCGACATCCGCCGCCTGATCGAGGATCGCGCCTGGTTCGTCGACCAGATTCTTCGCGCGGCATGGGAGCGCTTCGACTGGAGCGCCGATGCTGAAATCGCCTTGGTCGCGGTCGGCGGCTACGGGCGCGGCGAGCTGCACCCCTATTCCGATATCGACCTGCTGATTCTGCTCGACGACAGCGATCACGAAATCTTTCGCGACGCGATCGAAGGCTTCCTAACCCTGCTCTGGGACATTGGGCTCGAAGTCGGCCAGAGCGTGCGCTCGGTCGCTGAATGCGCCGAAGAGGCACGCGCTGACCTAACGGTCGTCACCAACCTGATGGAAAGCCGGACGATTGCCGGCCCGGAGCGCCTGCGCCAAGACATGCTTCGCGTCACCAGCCCGAGCGAGATGTGGCCCAGCAAGGAGTTCTTCCTTGCCAAACGCGAGGAACAGGCGGCGCGTCACGCCAAGTACAACAACACCGAGTACAACCTCGAGCCCAACGTCAAAGGTTCGCCCGGAGGCCTGCGGGACATTCAGACGATTCTCTGGATCGCGCGGCGCCAGTTCGGCAGCCTCAACCTGAGCGCCATCGTCGACCAGGGCTTTCTCACCGAGGGTGAATATGCCCTGTTGGTTTCCAGTCAGGAATTCATCTGGCGCGTTCGCTATGGGCTGCACATGCTCGCTGGACGCGCTGAGGATCGCCTGTTGTTCGACCACCAACGCAGCCTGGCCGCCATGCTTGGCTACGAGGACAGCGACGCGAAGCTGGCCATCGAACGTTTCATGCAGAAGTACTACCGCGTGGTGATGAGCATTTCCGAGCTCAGCGACCTGGTCGGCCAGCATTTTGCCGAGGTGATTCTCTGGGAGGGAGATACCGGCCCCGCTGTGGCGCTCAATAGCCGCTTCCTGATACGTGACGGCTACCTCGAAGTTGCCAACGACTCGGTATTCACGCGCCGCCCATTCGCCATCCTCGAGACCTTCGTGCTACTCGCTCAGCACCCGGACATCCAAGGCGTGCGCGCAGAAACCATTCGCCTGCTGCGCGACCACCGGCATCTGATCGACGACGATTTCCGCAGCGACATACGCAACACCAGCCTTTTCATCGAATTGTTCAAGTGCAAGGAAGGCATCCATCGCAACCTGCGCCGAATGAACCGCTACGGCATTCTCGGCCGCTACCTGCCCGAATTCGGCCACATTGTCGGGCAGATGCAGCACGACCTGTTCCACATCTATACGGTCGACGCCCACACGCTGAACGTCATCAAATACCTGCGCAAACTCAGCAAGCCCGGCGTTGCAGAGAAGTACCCGTTGGCGAGCAAGCTGGTCGAGCGCCTGCCCAAGCCTGAACTGATCTACATTGCGGGCCTCTATCACGACATAGCCAAGGGGCGCGGCGGCGATCACTCCGAACTCGGCGCGGTCGATGCCCAGGCCTTTTGCACACGCCACAAGCTGCCCGCCTGGGATACCCGCCTGGTCGTCTGGCTGGTAGAGAATCACCTGGCGATGTCGACCACCGCCCAGCGTAAGGACCTGTCTGACCCACAGGTCATCAATGACTTCGCGCAACAGGTAGGTGACGAAACGCACCTGGACTACCTCTACGTGCTCACCGTCGCCGATATCAACGCGACCAACCCGACGCTGTGGAATTCGTGGCGCGCCAGTCTGCTGCGCCAGTTGTACACCGAGACCAAGCGCGCCCTGCGCCGCGGCCTGGAAAACCCGCTCGACCGAGAAGAGCAGATCCGCCAGACCCAGCGTGCCGCGCTCGACAACCTGGTGCGCAACGGCACTGATCCCGACGACGCAGAGCAGCTCTGGGCCCAGCTTGGCGACGACTACTTCATGCGCCACAGCTCCACGGACGTCGCCTGGCACACCGAAGCGATCATCGAGCACCCGAGCGACGGTGGTCCGCTGGTGTTGATCAAGGAAACTACGCAGCGAGAATTCGAGGGAGGAACGCAGATATTCATCTACGCGCCCGATCAGCACGACTTCTTCGCCGTGACCGTGGCGGCAATGGACCAACTCAATCTGAACATCCACGACGCCAGAATCATTACCTCGAGCAGCCAGTTCACCCTCGACACCTATATCGTGCTCGACGCCGACGGTAGCCCGATCGGCAACGACCCGAAACGCACCGAGGAAATCCGGCAAGGTCTGATCGACGCCCTCCGCAACCCCGACGACTACCTCACCATCATCCAGAAGCGCGTGCCGCGGCAGCTCAAGCATTTTGCCTTCCCGCCACAGGTGACCATTCACAACGACATGCAGCGCCCGCAGACCATCATTGAAGTCGTTGCGCCCGACCGTCCCGGCCTGCTCGCACGAATCGGCCAACTCTTTCTCGACTTCGACCTGTCGGTGCAGAACGCGAAAATTGCGACCCTTGGCGAACGGGTAGAGGACGTGTTCTTCGTGACCAATGCGGACAACCAGCCGCTGTCGGACCCGCAGCTGTGCATCAAGCTGCAGCAGGCGATGATCAAGCAGCTCTCACAGGAGAATGAGCGGCAACCGTCGCCCAGCAGTATCGTGATCTGAAGCCGGACCGGCGATCAGTCCCAGGGCTTGCCGCGGGTCTTGGCGGTTATCGGCAGTTTTTGCTGCATGGCCGCCTTGGCCAGCACATGGGCGCTAACCGGCGCGGTCAGGAACAGAAATAGCGTGATCAGGACCTCGTGAAAACTCAGCCCCTCGCCCTGATGGCTGAAAAAGATCATCGAGCCGATCACGATTCCCCCGACACCCAGCGTCGTGGCTTTCGTCGGCCCGTGCAGACGGGTAAAGAAATCTGGCAAGCGATAGAGACCAATGGCTCCCACCAACGCAAATGCGCTGCCTACCAGCAGAAACACGCATACCAGCAGTTCGATCCAAAAGGGCATCGCAGGCTCCTTAGTCGATGATATCGCCGTGCAGCAGGTGTTTGCCTACCGCCACGGTACTGACGAAGCCCATCACCGCGATCAGCAGCGCAGCCTCGAAGAACAGGTCAGACGCCAGCCAAATGCCGAACAATACGATCAAGGCCAGCGCGTTTATATAAAGCGTGTCCAGCGCCAGAACCCGGTCGGGCATATCCGGCCCCTGCACCAACCGGATCAGATTGAGCACCGCGGCAGCGCCGATCACGCCCATGCACAGCGGAATTACGAACGCGAGCATTCGAATATCTCCAGCAACGGGGTTTCGTAGCGATCTTTTACATCCGCCACCAGGGTTTCGATATCTGGTGCGTCCAACGCATGAATCAGCAGGACCTTATGGTCAGCGCGCAGCGAAGCCGAGACGGTACCGGGCGTCAGCGAAATGATGCTGGTCAGCACAGCTAGGACGAACGGATGTTCGATGGCCATCGGCACTTCGATGAACGCCGGTTGGAGCTTGCCACGAGGCCCCAGAACCAATTTCGCGACGTGGACATTGGCCACTGCAATGTCATAGAACACCTTCAGCGTGAACCCGCAGAGCTTGAGCGGGCTCCTGACACGTGGCACACGGATCAGAAAGCCGCTCACCAGCAGCGGAATCGCCCAGCCAAGAAATAAGCCAAGCAGCAAATGCCCGACGCTCAAGGTGTTATTGAGCAGCAGCCACAGCAGCGCCAGCAGCAGCGTCAGTGCTGGATTCGGCAGAAACCGCGACCTCATGCGGCACCTCCCTGGTGAATGATCTGCAGATAAGGCGCCAAGTCGAACAACTGGGCCGCGGCGGCCCGCGTATATGCTTGGATAGGCTGAGCAGCGAAGACCATCACCAGGCTGCCGAGCAACAAACCGAACGCCCCCACGACCCGGACCGAGTCGGCAGGCGCGGCTACCGTTGCGGCGTCGCTGGCCCGCCAAAACAACATGCTACCGGCGCGATTGAGCGCGATCAGCATGCCCAGCCCGCCAATCAGAACGACCGGCCAGAGGAAGGCAGCGTCGATACCGAGCGGGACCGCACGCAACAGCATCACCTTACCGACAAAACCCGAAAATGGCGGCAAACCGGCGATCGAAATGGCGGCCCCGAAAAACAGCGCCCCTAGCATCAGCGGTTGGCGCACCGCCGGCGCGGATACAAGTTCGCCGGCGGCATCTCCGCGCTGGCGGGCGATCAGATCGGCCAGCAGGAACAAACCACCCGAGATCAGGGTGCTGTGCAGCAAATAATAGAGCGCCGCGGCGATCCCCTCTTCCGAGCCGAGCGCCACACCAGCGAGCAATGTACCGACTGACACCACGACCAGGTAGGAGAGCATCCCCTGCAGATTCTGTGCGGCCAGCGCACCCAGCACCCCGCCGACAAGCGTCAGCATCGACAACGGCCACAGCCAGTCAAGCACCATGCCATCAAGCGAGCCAGCTTCACTGCCGTAGACCAGCGTGAATACCCGCACAATGGCGTAGATGCCCAGCTTGGTCATGATGGCGAAGAGCGCAGCGACCGGCGCCGTTGCGGACGCGTAAGCGCGAGGCAACCAGAAGTACAGCGGCAGGACAGCTCCCTTAAGCCCGAACACCACGAGTAACAGATAGCCTGCTGCCGCAAGCAGCGGCGCGTCGCCCGGGTCCGCCGCCCCGACGCGGATGGCTAGGTCCGCCATGTTCAGCGTGCCGGTCAGACCATAGAGCATGCTGACGCCGATCAGGAACAGCGAGGAGCCCAGCAGGTTGAGCACGACATAATGAATACCCGCCTGAACACGCCGCGCGCCCTGCCCGTGCAGCAACAGCGCATAGGACGAAATCAGCAGCACTTCGAAGAATACGAACAGGTTGAACAGGTCGCCCGTCAAGAACGCACCATTGATACCCATCAACTGGAACTGGAACAAGGCATGGAAATTAGGCCCACGTTCGTCGTCACCTCGACAGGCGTAGAGCATGGCAAAGCCAGCCAGCAGTGCCGTGACCAGTAGCATCAACGCGCTTAACCGATCCAGCAGCAGCATGATGCCGAACGGAGGCGCCCAATTACCGAGCTGGTAAACGTGGAGCACGCCGGTATCGGCAACGCCCAGCAACCAGAGCGAAAGCGGCACCAGCAACCCGGTGGCGAGCAGCGATACGCCACGCTTGAAAGGAGTGCCGGCACGGTGCATGACCAGCAGCAGGCAACCGGCGAACAGCGGCACCAGGATCGGCAGGATCAAGGCATGGTTCATTCGCGCGGCTCCCGCCCGTCTACATGGTCAGTGCGCAGCTCACCCAGCCCGCGCAGCGCCAGAACCACCACAAAAGCAGTCATGGCAAAACCGATCACGATCGCGGTAAGCACGAGCGCCTGGGGCAGCGGATCGCCGTATTCAGCGCTGCGCCCGATTACCGCAGGCGCACCGGTCGCCAGGCGCCCCATGGCGAAGATGAACAGGTTCACCGCATAAGAGATCAGCGTCAGCCCCATCACCACCGGAAAGATACGCGCCCGCAGCAGCAGGTAGACGCCGCTCGCCATCATCACCCCGAGGGTTATTGCCAGTACGGCTTCCATTACCACACCTCCTTGCAAGACTCGTCCTGGCTGACATGGCCGATGTTCGACAAGATCAGCAGTGTCGCGGCCACAACCGTCAGGTAGACCCCAAGATCGAAAAGCATGGCCGTCGCTAACTCGAACTCTCCTACCAACGGGAGATGGAAGTGGCCAAAGGCGGACGTCAGGAAAGGACGCCCGAACAGCCAGCTACCGAGTCCTGTAAGGCCAGCGATCAGCACACCGACACCCGCTACGGCGTGATAGCTGAGCGGCTGGCGCTGCTGCGCCCAGGTCACGCCATGCGAGATGTATTGTAGGATCAACGCGACCGCAGTGATCAGTCCGGCAATGAAACCACCGCCCGGGAGGTTGTGCCCGCGCAGGAAGATGAACGCCGAAATCAACAGGGCCATGGGCAGCAGTGCTCGCGCCAGGGTGTCGAGCACCATGGGGTGGCGATCAGTCGACCAGAGCCTGCCGCCGTAGTCTCGCACCGGATGCGGCAACCGCAGCTTGTGCAGCAGACCGAAGATGCCGACGGCAGCAATCGCTAGCACGGTGATCTCGCCGAGCGTATCGAAACCACGGAAATCGACCAGGATCACGTTGACCACGTTGGTTCCGCCGCCACCAGAAACGCTGTTGTCGAGGAAGAAGGAGGCGATACTTTCATAGGGCCGCGTCAGCACCGCATACGCCAGTAACGCGATCATGGTGCCAAAGGTGGCTGCCAGGATCAGGTCACGGAAACTGCGCAGGCTGCTCGACTCGACCGGGGTACGGTCGGGCATGAAGAACAGCGCGAGAATCAGCAGGATGATTGTCACAACCTCGACGGACAGCTGGGTCAGTGCCAGATCAGGCGCCGAATAACGCGCGAAGGCCAGCGACACCATCAGGCCGACCACACTGAGCACGATCAATGCCATCAAACGTCGACGATGGAAGATGACGGTCAGCAGCGAGCTCAAGGACAGAACGACCAGTCCGGCGACGGTGAGGCTGTCCAGGGGCGTCGTTTCGATCGGGCCGCGTAGCGCCTGCAGGGGCGTCAGGGCGAAGACCACCAGCACCAACGAGCTGATCAGAACCAGCGCCAGGTAGCGCTGAAGCGAACCGTTTTCCAGCCGCCCGGTGATCCACCGAGCCGTGCCGGCGATCCGGTCGACCACGGCGGCGAACACCTGCAGCGAGTCGACGCGGGGCAGGCCTTCATACCAGCGAAACGCCCATTTACGCATCGAGTAGATCAGAAGGCCGCCAGCCAGGGCGACGAAGCTCATCACCAATGGCAGGTTGAAGCCGTGCCAAATCGCCAGGCTGTAATCCGGCACATTGCCGTTCAAGCTTCCGGAAACCGCAGCGGCAAGCAACGGCGCGACGGTATAGGCAGGCAGCATGCCCACCAGCAGGCAAAGCAGTACGAGAATCTCGACGGGAATCTTCATATAGCGCGCCGGCTCATGCGGCGGATACTTCGGCAGATCCACCGGCTCACCATTGAAGAACACGTCATGTACGAATCGCAGCGAGTATGCAACCGAAAACGCGCTTGCCAAGGTCGCAAGGGCCGGAATGGTCCAGTAGAAACTGCCCAGCAGATGCTGGTCGAGCGTTTCGGCGAAGAACATTTCCTTGCTCAGGAAGCCGTTGAGCAGCGGCACGCCAGCCATCGCCAGCGAGGCCACCATCGCCAGCGCTGCCGTGTGCGGCATGTATTTAAGCATCCCGTTGATGCGCCGCATGTCGCGAGTCCCGGTTTCATGGTCGATGATGCCCGCCGCCATGAACAAGGACGCCTTGAACGTTGCGTGATTAATGATGTGGAAGATCGCCGCCACCGCCCCCATGGGGGAGTCGAGGCCGAACAGCAAAGTGATCAGGCCCAGGTGACTGATCGTCGAGTACGCTAGCAGGCCCTTGAGATCATGCTGGAAGAGTGCCATCACAGCGCCAATCAATAGCGTCGCCAGGCCTGTGAGGCTGACCAGGTAGAACCACCACTCGGAATCCGATAGCGCTGGGTACAAGCGGGCCAGCAGAAACACGCCCGCCTTGACCATAGTGGCCGAGTGCAGGAAGGCTGAGACTGGGGTCGGCGCCGCCATGGCCTGTGGCAGCCAGAAGTGGAACGGGAACTGCGCCGACTTCGTGAAGACGCCCAGCAGCACGAGGATCAAGGTCAGAGGGTAAAGCCCATGGGCGCGAATCTGATCACCAGACGCAAGCACCGTGGTCAACTCGAAGCTACCGGTTATATGACCGATCAGCAGGATACCAGCGAGCAGCGCGAGCCCGCCGCCGCCGGTGACCGTGAGCGCCATGCGCGCGCCCTGGCGTGCATCCGAGCGGTGACTCCAAAAGCCGATCAGCAGGAACGACGACAGGCTGGTCAACTCCCAGAACATGAGCATCAGCAGGAGGTTCTCGGACAACACCACGCCGAGCATTGCCCCCATGAACATCAGGAAGTAACCGTAGAACCGCCCGATGGGCTCTTGTTTGCCGAGGTAGTACCGCGCGTACAGGATGACGAGGAGCCCAATGCCCAGGATCAGCAGCGCGAACAGGAACCCCAAGCCGTCGAGCCGGAGGCTAAAGTTGAGACCGAGATCTGGCAACCAGGGCAACGAGACCATCAGCGGCTCGCCAGCGAACACCTCGGCACGCTTTGAAAGCAGCAGCACGAGCGCCGCGAGCGGTGCCAGCCCGGCGCCAAACGCACAAGCCGAGCGCCCGAAGCGTTCGAACAGCAGCGGCAGGCATATCCCGAGAAATGGCAGAGCGATGATAAGCGCGAGCGCCATGTGCGAAGACCCCTTATGCCGCGTCAGTGCACGGCGTTTATATCCCTAGCTCGACCAGACTTCAGCCCGAAGCGGCATGGCAATGTGCGCCGATTATCCATAACGACGGCGCTATCGTCATGGATTCATGTATTTCGAAAAACAAATGGCGCGCTCTAACACGCGGCTGGGTGCGGCGGACGGCACCCGGAGTAGCGCTGTTCGCCAGCGCCTACGCGTCGAGCGAGCCGACCGGCAGGCGCTAACGGCTGCCGGATGCTCGCTGTGGCAACCCCGTCGCTATGGGGCGACGCGGCTCGTCCCGTTGACCGTCATGATCCGCACACGCTGGCCGACCTGAAACACCTGATTCGGCTCGACTTCCTGGACGTAGGCACGCATGTTGCCGTCATCCTCGCGAACAGTGATCTCAACCCCTTGGGCTCGGGTAATTCCCTCCTCGGCCGCCGATCCAAGCATGCCACCTGCCACGGCGCCAATCACCGCAGCCACGGCGCTACCGCGGCCACCGCCCACCCCGCTTCCGGCAATGCCGCCGACCACGGCGCCGGCGCCAGTGCCAATGGGTGTCTTGGTACCTTCGAGCTTGACCGGGCGCAACGACTCGATGGTGCCGTAGCGAACGGTCTGCACCTGCCGTGCTTCGTCGCGCGAATAGGAATCGCCCGTAAGATTGGAAGTACAGCCGCCAAGCACCAACGCTACGGCTGCAAAGGAAGCGACAAGAATCGAGTTGCGCATGGTTAGTCTCCTGGGGAACGAATTCATCCCGAGCGTCTGAAGTCATGACTGCGGCGATACAGCGCTTGGCTTTCGCCCCAAGCTGACCGAGCATTCATGGATAGGACCGTACTTTACCCGAGCCTATCCCAAAGCGCCTGTGCACGGGATGGACCGTCGACAACGCGAGGTTGCGCAAATTGGACTACTTCATCATTGCCGTCACCACGCTCGCCGGCCTGGCGTTCCACGCTTGGCTGTTCGTGCGGTTCCGGCGGTGGGCTGATCGAGACTTGGCGCTGGCGTTAGCGGGCGAAGACCCGGGCCGTCGCGAATGGGCGTTGCAGCGCCTGGCGGCGGCGCGAGAATCGAACGTCAAGCGACGCGACTTGCAGCCCTGGCTGGAGCGAGAACTGGAGCGCTACGACACCCGCAGGGAACAGGCAGAGGCCAGTCCCCCGCCCCAGGCATGAAACATCAGGGGGCGAGCCGCTCGCGACGCCAATTAGCAGCAACGCGCCGATAGTTCAGGCGGTCGTGCAAACGACTCGGCCGGCCCTGCCAAAATTCGATTCGTTCCGGCAACAGGCGATAGCCGCCCCAGTGCGGCGGACAGGATGGCGCTTCGTTGAGAAACCGTCGCTCGGTTTCGGCAAGTAGCCGCTCCAGCTCGGCGCGATCACGGATGACACGGCTCTGAGGCGATGCCCAGGCCCCGAGCCGGCTGCCTAACGGGCGAACCTGGAAATAGGCGTTGGATTCTTCCGCGCTGACTTTTTCCACACGACCTTCAATACGCACCTGCCGCTCGAGCGTAGGCCAGAAGAAGGTCATGGCGGCGAAGGGACAGGCCTCCAGCTGTTCGGCCTTGGCGCTGTCATAGTTACTGAAGAAGGTGAAGCCTCGTTCGTCCAGCGCCTTGAGCAACAGCACGCGGCAATGCGGCCGGCCCTCGGCGTCCACGGTAGCGAGCGTCATGGCGTTGGGTTCAACGGGTAGCTGTTCGGTCTTGACGGCTTCGTCGAACCACTGACGAAACAGGGCGAAGGGGTCTTCGGGCGCGTGGGCTTCGCTGAGGCCCTCTCGGGTGTAGTCACGGCGCATATCGGCCAGGGTCTGGGTCATCGCAAGCCTCCTCGTTCAGGTCGAAACCTAAGCTTATCGGGTTTGCCGCCATGCCTCGCTTGATTCAACGCAACACTAGTCCACACATAAGGGCGCGACGCTACCGGCTCACTTCGCCGTGGTCACTTCTGCGGCTGCCACGCGCGTCGGCTCGGCAGTCGGCTCGTTGTACTGGGCGATCAGCGCCAATAGTGTGGTCTGTGGCGCAAGCAGCATCTCGACCCTTCGGTTCAGTGCCCGCCCCGCGGCGTCATCATTGGATGCGCGCGGCAGATCCGAACCCAGCCCGCGAATACGTAGCCTGTCATGCTTCAAACCACTGAGGCGAAAAATGGCCGCCACTGCCCCGGCGCGCTTGCGGCTCACCTCTCGATTAATTTCCGCCGAACCTGTGCTGTCGGCGTGGCCCAGCACCACCACAGCCGTCTTCTGGTCACCCTCGACCAGTTTCGCCACGCGGGTGATTGGCCCGAGCGTCACCGGCAGCAACATGCCGGGCCGATCCGGGTTGAACGATGAGTCCACAGGTGCGGTGACGACCAGCATGCCATCGCGGCGGGTGACCTCGAAGCTGCTTTCCTTCAGGGCATCACGGAGACGGGGTTCGTAATCATCGAGCCACGCGGGGTCAACCACGGGTTCAGGCACAACTGCGACCTCTTCAGCCGGTTTCTTGCTATCCGAACTGCAGCCGGCAACGACCAGACAAAGGATCAACGAGGCGCTTTTCAGCAGATTCATGTGCCAGCTTCCGTGAATTGGGGTTTGCGAATACAAAGCCGCGAAGGGTAAGACGCAGCTTAATGCAAGGTTTTGTCTGAGATTGTGGACGCAGGTCATTGTTATGAAAAGTCTCGGCGCGCCGAGTAGACGAGCGGTTCACCCCAGACACGCCCTGACGGTACGGGCGAGCGTCTGGGCACGAGGGTCCATCAATACATAGGGCCCCATGGTGTTGGTCACGAAACCGAACGCCAATTCGCGATCAGGATCAGCAAAACCGATGCTGCCGCCCGCGCCAGGGTGACCAAAAGCCCGCGCGCCCATGCCAAAGGTAGCGTTCGCGACGCCCGGCAAGTCCAGCCAGCACCCGAGGGCAAAGCGCGTCAGGGTAAGCAACGTGCGATCCTCACCCACGCTATGCTCACGCGTCATCTCGGTCAGCAAGGCGGCATCCAATAGCTCGCCACGCAACAGGCCGTCGTAGAAGCCTGCCAGAGCGCGGGCATTGCCGTGTCCATTGGCTGCGGGCTGGCTCATGCGTCGCCATTCCGGCTTGTTGCCGCTGGTCATGATTGAAGGCGGATTGCCGAACGCCCGGGCACTCAGCGCTTGCGGGTCACCCGTCATGGCGCGAAAAAGCCGCTGCGCCGCAGCATCGCCAAAGTTGTTCTTTTGCCGCGTCAGGTAACCCACGCGCTCAAACTCGGCGTCCGGCAGTCCGAGATGGAAATCCAGCCCCAACGGGCGGGCGGTACGGTTTACGATCGCTTCGCCCGGCTCGCGGCCATCGGCGCGACGGATCACATCACCCAACAACCAACCATAGGTAATCGCCGCGTAGCCATGCCCATCACCAGGCGTCCACCAGGGGCGCTCAGCGGCAAGGGCTGAGGTCATGGTGTCCCATTCATACAACGCCTCCGGCGGCAGCGACCGCCGAACCGCTGGGAGGCCTGCCTGATGGCAAAGCAACTGGCGCAGGGTAATTGCAGATTTGCCGTTCGCGGCGAACTCCGGCCATAGCCGAGCCACAGGCTCATCGAGCTGCAGCTTGCCTTCACCGACCAGCTGCATGGCTGCCACCGCAGTGAACGTCTTGGTGCAAGAGAAGAGATTGACGAGGGTATCGCTCTGCCAGGCTTGCTCGCCGGCGTTATCCGCGACACCGGCCCAGAGGTCGATGACGGTTTCCCCGCCAATCTTCACGCACAACGCGGCGCCCCGCTGCTGCCCTTCATGAAAAAGTGCATCGAAGGCGTCTCGGACTGCCTCGAAGCGAAGGTCGAAAAAGCCTTGAATCTGCACGCTGCACCCCGATCAATATGGAAACGCCGGCCATTGTCGTCGCCCTAACGCCCGGATGGAATGGTCGATTGCCATCAATCCGGCCTCGATCCTGTTAGCGCCGCCTCACGCTCAGTGAATCTCTCGTCGAAAGGGCGGCAATGCGTTGAGGATCGCCTTGCCATACCGCTGGGTCACGACCCGGCGATCAAGCAACGTGATGGTGCCGCGGTCTTCTTCGGTACGCAGTAGGCGGCCGCAAGCCTGTACGAGGCGCAACGATGCGTCCGGCACGGCGATTTCCATGAATGGGTTCCCACCGCGCGCTTCGATCCACTCGGCAAGCGCGGCTTCGACCGGGTCATCCGGAACGGCGAACGGAATCTTGGCAATCACCACGTGCTCGCAATAACGGCCCGGTAGGTCCACGCCTTCGGCAAAGCTCGCCAAACCGAAGAGCACGCTAGATTCACCGTCGTCCACCCGCGCTTTGTGCTTGTTCAGCGTTTCCTGCTTGGACAGATTCCCTTGAATCAGCACGCGACGGCGCCAGTCCCGCTCGAGGCCGTCGAAGACGTCCTGCATCTGGCGGCGTGAGGAAAACAGCACCAGCGTCCCCCGAGACCCTTCGACCAGCGCGGGCAGCTCGCGGACGATGGCAGCGGTGTGCGCCGCCGCATCGCGCGGGTCGGCTTTCAGGTCCGGCACTTGCAATATGCCGGCGTCAGCATGATGAAACGGGCTCGGCACCACTGCTGTGACAGCACTACGAGGCAGGCCGGCGCGCATGCGGTAGCGGTCAAAGCTGTTCAGCGCGGTCAGGGTTGCGGAAGTCACCAGCGCCCCGTAGCAGACGTTCCAAAGGTTGCGGCGCAACGTCTCGGCGGCAAGGATCGGGCTCGCATTGACTTCGATGTCGAATAGCGCACCGCCGTCGGCGAGCGTCAGCCAACGGGCCATGGGCGGGCTGCCCTCGGGGTCGTCGACCGTGAAGGCGGTCCACAGCTCCCAGTTGCCCTGCGCGCGAGTCAGCAGACTGCCGAAGAGCGGGTACCACTCCTCGGCTTGATGACTGGCGATGCCGACACTCGCCTCACCATCCATCGCTTCCTTGAGCAGTTCAGCCAGCCGGGTGAACAGATCCGTCAGCTTGGCGAAGCCTTTCTTCAACTCAAGCCCAAGCTCCACCAGATGCTCCGGAACCACGCCACCGGCGAAGCGATGACGAGGCCGTTCACGCCCTTCCATGTCCTCCCCTGCGCGGAAGTCGGCAACCTGCTCGCAGGCAGTGAACATGAACTGTTGCTGGGTGCGCAGTTCACGGGCAATTTCCGGGACCGCCTCGACCAGCCGCCCCAGGTCGCCCGGTAAGGGATGCTGAGCGAGCAGTTTCGTGAGGTTCTTCTCGACCTGCCCGAGCCAATCGGCGGTCGAACGCAGGCGGGTGAAATGGGCGAAATGGCCGATGGCCTTGTCGGGCAGGTGGTGCCCTTCGTCGAAGACATAGAGCGTGTCGCGCGGGTCTGGTAGCACCGCACCGCCGCCAAGCGCCAAATCAGCGAGCACCATGTCGTGATTGGTCACGATCACGTCCACCTTGGTCATGCCTTCGCGCGCTTTGTAGAACGCGCACTGCTGGAAGTTGGGGCAATGGCGGCCGGTGCACTGGCTGTGATCGGTGGTGAGCTGGCTCCAGTCCGTGTCGGCCAACTCTTCTGGCCAGGTGTCGCGATCGCCGTCCCAGCGATTGCCGGCAAGCCTTTCGATCATGCTGCCGAAGAGCTTCTGGCTGCGCTCGTCCACGTCGATGCGAAAGCCCTCTTCCTCGAACAGCTGCGCGGTGGCGCTTTGTGCCTGACCTTCCTGGAGCAGTACATCGAGCTTGGACAGGCAAAGGTAGCGACCTCGCCCCTTGGCCAGTGAAAACGAGAAGTCCAACCCGCTGTTGCGCATCAGGTCAGGCAGATCCTTGTGCACGATCTGCTCTTGCAGCGCTACTGTCGCGGTCGCGATCACCAGGCGCTTGCCCGCCGCCTTGGCGGTAGGAATCGCCGCCAGGCTATATGCAACCGTCTTACCGGTACCGGTGCCCGCCTCCACCGCAACGACCGCAGGTTCGCCCTCACGGCGCCCCTCGTCATCAGTCGCGATGGCGCCCAAAACTTTCGCGACCTCCGCGATCATCAGGCGCTGACCATAACGAGGCTTCAGCCCCTTGGCCTCGAGGAATCGGGAGTAGGCGCCCTGGATCTGGGTCTTGAGTTCGGTACTAAGCATGAGCGCGAGGCTGTATAAATCTTCAGTATTTTGATCGGGCGGCTATCATAACGCGCCATCCCCCAACCGCCACCGGAGATTTTTTCCATGACCCCATACGCGCTGCTGTATGCGTTGCACGTCCTGACCGCCATGATCTGGGTAGGCGGAATGTTCTTCGCGTGGATGGTGCTGCGACCGGCCGCCGCCGCCCACCTGCAACCGCCTGAGCGGCTCACACTCTGGGCCGGCGTGTTCAGGCGATTTTTTGTCTGGGTATGGATCGCGGTACTGATATTGCCGATCAGCGGTTTCGGCATCTGGCACATGCGCTTCGCCAGCCTGGATGCCGCGCCGCGTTATGTACAGGTGATGGCAGGACTGTACCTGGTCATGCTGGCGCTGTTCCTGCGCATCCAGCTGCTGCAGCTACCGGAACTTAAGCGCGCCATCGATGCGCAGAAGTCGTCTGAAGGCGGGGCGGCGCTAGGGCGCATTCGCCAAATGGTCGCCGTTAATCTAGTGCTGGGGTTTATCGTCGTGGCGCTGGCGAGCGCCCGGCCGCTGTTCTAATGCTCAGCGATACAAAGCCGGGCATGACCAGCGGTGCGATACCGGCTGCGACGCTCGGTACCGCACATGCTCACACCCGAACTGACGTTCCCGCTATCAGGGGCGCGCTTCGACTTCCGCCTCTACGCGACGGTTGATGGCGCGGCCTTCTTCGGTAGCGTTATCGGCTACCGGGCGGGACTCACCATAGCCAACCGAATCGACCCGGCTGCCTTCCAATCCGTACTGGTTCACCAGAACGTCACGTACGGCGTTGGCGCGACGCTCCGACAGGCGTTGGTTGTACGCGTCAGTGCCAACGGAGTCGGTGTGTCCTTCGACGACGGTGGTGGTTTGCCCGTACTGCTTCATGAAGTCAGCCAGGTCACGGATGTCGTCCATGCTGTCTTGCTTGACCTCGGCTCGGTCGAAATCGAACTTGACGTCCAGCTCGACACGAACGGGCTCAGCAGCCGGTTCCAGTTCCGAAGCAACAGGCGCGGGTTCAGGCTGGACGGTTTCTACCATTGCGACCGTTTCCTGCTCGGTCCCGTTAGCCCAGCAATACGCTGCTGCCATGCCCCCGCCGATCAGGGCCCCGTACCCTGTATAGGTGCTGCTCTCGATGGCCCCAAGGGCGGCACCGGTTACACCGCCAACAGCCGCACAGGTGGGCCAATCCTCTTTTTGCACCCCTGCACAGCCGGCCAGGACGGTGGTCATTACAATCACGGGTACTGCTGTCCGTACGCTACTCATCGGTAAAGCCTCCTGATATGGGATCGGCCAGAGCGCCATGCGGGCAGGCATAAGCAGCTCCAGTTATAACGAGACTAGGCCGGCATGCGCCGCCGCGCTAGTCTTGACGCTTTGACAGGCGCATCGAGCAGCGTATCCGCACCCGTCGACACCTGACCCGGAGGATCATGGCTTGATCGCATCTAACTCAGCGCATAGCCCACAACAGGCCCTCGCCGCCCTGCTGGAACGGCACGCGCCAGATCGTTTGCTACACGTTGGCCAAAGCGACCTACCCGCCATCGAGGCCTATCGCGGCAGCCGACCCGACGTTCAGCTAGACCGCGCAACAAGCGCGCCACTGCCAGCCTCGATTACCGCTCAGCGCTACCAGCTGGCGATCGTGGCGGACTGCCTCGAACACCTTGCCAAGCGAGACGGCCTGCACCTGCTCGGGGGCATCCGTAACCTCAATGCCAGCCGCATGGCGGTTCTGGTTGATCTGAATGCTTGCGACTGGCAGGCGACCGACTTCTTCGCCCTGGCGTTACAGCTGAATGCCTGCTTCGAGCGCGACGGACAGACCTTGACCCTCTTCACCTACGACCTGCTTGACTACAAGCAGGTTCCAAGTTGGTTGAACGCGAAGTTCTGGGCCAATCCTCAGATGTTTGGCAAATATTGGTGGTAATGCATGATCTCGACCGACTCGCTCGACAAGGTTCCGAACTGCCCGTGCGGCAGCGGCGATGCACTAGACGACTGCTGCGGGCGCTATCACGCCGGCCTGCCGGCCCCAAGCGCCGAGCGGCTCATGCGGTCACGCTACAGTGCTTACGTGCTTGGCCTGGTTGACTACCTCAAGGCCACTACCCTGCCCGTCCAGCAATCATCGCTGGATCTTCAAGCGATGAGAGAGTGGAGCGCGGCGAGCACCTGGTTAGGCCTGGACGTCGAAGAGAGCCAAGTGCTTGGCGGCCAGCCGGAGCATGCACGGGTCAGTTTCACCGCACGCTGGCACGACCGTACCGGCGAGCACGCGCAACACGAGCGCTCCGCCTTCGTGCAACGCGATGGGCGCTGGTATTTCATCGATTCCACAGTGCCGCTGCACGCAGGCCGAAACGATCCCTGCCCCTGCGGCAGCGGGCAGAAGTTCAAGAAATGCTGTGCGCCTTACCTCTAAACAAGCGGCAAAAAGGCCGGCGAGCGCATGCTGGCCGGCCTTCGCATTCGCTGACGCTTACTTCTCGACGAATGCACGCTCGATCAGGTAGTGGCCCGGATCGCCCATACGCGGCGACGCTTTCAGACCGAAGCTGTCGAGTACTTCGCTGGTCTCGGCCAGCATGCTCGGACTACCGCAGATCATCGCGCGGTCGTCTTCCGGGTTGATGGGCGGCAGGCCAATGTCTTGGAAGAGCTTGCCGTTGCGCATCAGATCGGTCAGGCGGCCCTGATTTTCGAACGGCTCGCGGGTCACGGTCGGGTAGTAGATCAGCTTTTCCTTCAGCGCCTCGCCAAAGAATTCGTTCTGCGGTAAATGCTCGGTGATGAACTCGCGGTATGCCACTTCGTTGACGTAGCGCACGCCATGAACCAACACGACCTTTTCGAACCGCTCGTAGGTTTCCGGGTCCTGGATGACGCTCATGAACGGCGCCAAACCCGTACCGGTGCTGAGTAGGTAAAGGTGCTTGCCTGGCAGCAGGTCGTCCAGCACGAGGGTACCGGTCGGCTTGCGGCTGACCATCAGCGAGTCCCCTTCCTTGAGATGCTGCAAGCGAGACGTCAGCGGGCCATCCGGAACCTTGATGCTGAAAAACTCGAGATGTTCTTCGTAGTTCGGGCTGGCAATGCTGTAGGCGCGCATCAGCGGCCGACCTTCGACCTCCAGGCCGATCATTACGAACTGACCGTTTTCGAAACGAAGGCCCGGGTTACGGGTGGTTTTGAAACTGAACAGCGTGTCGTTCCAGTGATGAACACTCAGGACACGTTCGACGTTCAGGTTGCTCATGTACGAATTCCTCTCTAGCGCACCACAGCGCAGCAAATTTCATCGAAGTCTATCGAGCCAGCTATTATCTGTTAAACGAATATTAACGATATAGGTTATCGGTTATATAGATATGCATTTTACGTTGCGTCAACTTGAAGTGTTCGTCGCCATTGCCCGCCAAGAGAGCGTCTCCCGAGCGGCCGAAACCCTCGCGCTGTCGCAATCAGCCACCAGCACCTCGCTTGCCGAACTTGAACGGCAAACGGGTTGCCAACTGTTCGACCGTGCGGGAAAGCGCCTGTGGCTCAACGCGCTAGGCCATCAACTGCTGCCGCAAGCGGTCAGCCTGCTCGACCAGGCCAAGGCAATCGAGGACCTGCTCGCGGGGAAAACCGGCTTTGGCTCGCTGACCGTCGGGGCGACGTTGACGGTAGGCAACTACCTGGCGACGCTTTTGATCGGCAGCTTCATGCAACGCCATCCCGAATGCCGCGTAAAACTTCACGTGCAAAACACCGCGCATATTGTCCACCAGGTCGCACAGCATGAAATTGATCTAGGCCTGATCGAAGGCGATTGCCAGCACCCGGACATCGAAGTGTTGCCCTGGGTCGAGGACGAACTCGTAGTGTTTTGCGCGCCGCAACACCCGTTGGCTGGCACCGGCAAGGTCAGCCTCGATCAGTTATCACGCGAGGCCTGGATTCTACGCGAACAAGGCTCCGGTACACGCCTGACCTTCGACCAGGCTACCCGTCATCATCCGTCGAAGCTGAACATCCGCCTGGAGCTGGAACACACCGAGGCCATCAAACGTGCCGTTGAATCCGGCTTGGGAATCGGCTGCATTTCCAGGCTCGCCCTGCGCGACGCCTTTCGCCGCGGCAGCCTGGTGGCGCTCGAAACGCCGGAGCTGGATCTTGCGCGGCAGTTCTACTTTATCTGGCACTCGCTGAAGTATCAGAGCGCAGCTATGCGTGAATTCATTGCCCAATGCCAGGCCCTCACGGCTGGCATTCGGCGAAGCGACGAGATTGTTCTGCCGCCAATCGCCTGAACGAAGCAGGCGTTTGGACGATGCGATCAATTGCTGGGGATCGATCCCATCTGCTGCAGCAACAGGGCCGCCTGGGTGCGGGTGCGAACGCCCAGCTTGCGGAAGATCGCCGTTACATGCGCCTTAATAGTGGCTTCGGAGACACTCAGTTCATAAGCGATCTGCTTGTTCAGCAGGCCATCACACACCATCGTCAGCACGCGGAATTGCTGCGGCGTCAGGCTGGCCAGACCTTCGCTGGCCGCTTTAGCCTCGGGGCTGACATGGCCAACGTCTTCGATCTGGCTTGGCCACCAGACATCCCCGTCGAGCACGGCGCGAACGGCCTGCTGAATAGTTTCCAACGAGCTGGATTTAGGTATGAAGCCGCTGGCACCGAATTCGCGCGATCGCGCGACCACGGCCGCCTCCTCCTGCGCGGAAATCATCACGACGGGTAACTGCGGGTATTGCCCGCGCAGCAGGACCAAGCCGGAAAAGCCGTAGGCACCGGGCATGTTCAAGTCCAGCAGCACCAGGTCCCAGTCGGCCGTGCGGTTCAGCAGCGCTTCCAATTCGGCGATGCTGGCCGCTTCGGATAGGCGCACGCCATCACCCAGGCCAAGCGTCAATGCTTGCTGAAGTGCGCTGCGAAAGAGAGGGTGATCATCGGCAATGAGGATTTCGTAAGCAGCCATGGCAGACCTATGGTTTTTATATTGGCGCTTTCACCGGCCAGGGCCGATTCCGAAGGGCGTAGACGAACGTCGACAGGGAGCAGTCATAACGAACCGGCGTGATGATATCTCGCCACCACCCGAAATTCGATTATCGGGAGGCATTTATTCGGCGGCGCAAGCATGACGACCCGCGAATTGGTGGTCAAGCAGCCCGCTTTTGATGCAAAGTTTGCCGCCTTTTCCGCCGACGAGCCCCCTCATGCGTAACCAAGCCCTGCGTGCCGATATCCTGATGCTCATTACCGCCATGATCTGGGGCAGCGCCTTCGTGGCTCAGCGCATCGGCATGGACAACATCGGCCCATTTCTCTTCACCGGCTTGCGTTTCGCACTGGGCGCCATCGTGCTGCTGCCGCTAATGCTGCACCAGGGGCGCGGCGCCGCTCGGCATGAACCCTTCTTTCAACGCGGCCTGCTGCTGGGCGGGTTGTTCATGGGGCTGGCGTTGACCACCGGCATCAATTTGCAGCAGGTTGGTCTCCTGTTCACCAGCGTCACCAACTCCGGCTTCATTACCGGCCTTTACGTCATCGTCGTGCCGCTGCTTGGGCTTTTCATCGGCCAGAGAACCGGGTTCGGCACCTGGATTGGCGCGCTGCTGGCGGTGGTGGGGATGGCATTTCTCAGCATCGGCGAGAATTTCACTGTCGCGTCGGGTGACTGGATTCAGCTGGCTGGCGCCTTTGTCTGGGGAGTCCACGTGTTGCTGGTGAGTTTTTTTGTCAGCCGGCATGACGCCATCCGCCTCGCGTTCCTGCAGTTCGTCACCTGTGCGGTGGTCAGTCTGATTCTGGCAGCGCTGTTCGAAGAGGCTAGCCTCGAGCAGATTCGTCTCGCTGCGCCTGCGCTCGTCTACGGCGGCATGTTTGCCGTCGGGGTCGGCTACACCCTGCAAGTCGTGGCTCAAAAACATGCGATTGCCTCGCATGCGGCGGTGATTCTGTCGCTTGAGGCGGTCTTTGCCGCTGCTGCCGGCGCGGTATTTCTCGACGAGAGCCTAACGATGCGCGGCTATTTCGGCTGCGCCCTGATGTTTGCCGGCATGCTCGCGGCTCAATTGTGGCCGCGCAAGCCCGCGCCCGTGCTGGCCGCGCCTCAGCCCCCCATCAACGACCCAGCCCGTTGAAGCCCGTCAGTGCACGATGCACGTCATCGTCCAGGTCAGGCAGGCGATGGTGCTTGGCCCCCAGGTAGTGGTCGGTGAAAACATCGAGCCAGGCATCCAGGGCCGCTGCGGCAGTCGCCTCGCCAGCCAGGCCAAGGCACAGCGCAGCGACCTCTGCAGTGCACAGATGTTCGCTGCGTTTGGAGCGCCGCAGGCGGTAGCGTGACAACACCTCGGCCTGCAGGCTGAGCACGGGCAAACCGTCCAGGTAGGGGCTCTTACGGAACATCTTGCGCGCCTCGGTCCAGGTCGCGTCGAGCAATACGAACAAGGGGCGCTTGCCCGCAGCAGGCACTACATGCTCGACGACTCGTCCGGCCTCGGCGTATTCACCCGGAAACACCAGGTACGGCTGATAAGCGGGATGGGACAGCAATCTGGTCAGCGCCGGGTCAACATCGGTCCGCTGCCAGCCGAACGCATGGGTATCGCTGATCACGTCGGCAATCAGCCAGCCGGTGTTGCTCGGTTTCAGCGGTTCGATATCGTGCATGATCAGGCACATGCCGCTGCGCGCCTCGACCGTCGGGCGTAGCGCGCATAGACAGTGGCTATGCGCGACGCGGCAGCGCTCGCAGCGGTCGGTGCGCGAACCTCGAGCAATGAAGGGCTTGGCGGCTCTGGCCTGGCGGACGGCGCGAAGCCGAGCTACGGCATGGGGCATGGTCTGATTGCACGATCGAATCGGGCACGCATTCTAACAGCCTCGCCGTGACCGCCAGCAGCAGTCACTGAACCGCGCCAGCAGGGGCCGGTCGAACGACGGCAGTCATCAGGAGAACCCCATGCACCGTCTGACCACGATTTTCGCCTTCTGCCTCGCCCTTCCCTTCGCCTCGACGGCATCCGCACAGGCCTCTGCGCTCAACCAGTTGCTCGAACAGGTTGCCCGAGAAAGCAGTGTCGGTACGCCCAGGGCCATCAATTCCGACTTGCTGGACGAAGGCTATAGCGTCGATGGCAACGAGCTGGTCAACCACCTCAGCGTGCAGCCTCGTCATGCCGCGCAGATGCGCGACAATCCCAAGGATGTCCGGACCCAGCTGGCCGCGAGCGTTTGCAACAACAACGGCCTGCGCGAGTTGATGAACCGTGGTGCGGTGCTGCGCTTCGAGTTCAGCGAGTACCAGAGCAAGAAGCCGATCACTACCGAACGCTATCGCGCCAGCGACTGCTAATTGCCGCTGTACCGGGCGACGCGTCAGCGAAGGACGCGTGGATCACCCTTTCCGGCGACGGCGGCCGCCTCATCCGGTTTGAGTAGCGCCGTGCGGGGCACGTCAAGCAGACGAGCACAGGCCGCTAGAACGTTCGCCCAAGTTGCCCGGTTGGCGAACTGCATGCCTGCTTCGTCCAGCGTACCGCCGCGGTTGCGGTAGCCCAGTACCGAGTTGCGCTGGGCATCGGGCAAGATTGGCCATAGATGCCCGCGCACCACTTCCGGCCGCATATGGGTGAGCAAGACCCTCAGCGGCATCCGTTCGGGAAACAGTCGCTCAGCGACGCCATCGGCGGCCAGCGCATCGATTTCCCAGCGATCCCGCGGCGCCCGGAAGCGACCCGGCTCCTGCAGATAGACAAGGCGATAGGCAACGTCGGCCTGCCGGAGCCGGGCTGCCGCCCGCTGCATTTCAGTCAATTGATAGCTACCGTTGGCGATCAGCAGCAGAGGCTGAAACCCCTGGGTTTCGTCGACGATGATCGCCCCCTCGTTCGCCAGACGCTCTGCCTGCAAGGCATCGAATTGAATCGGCCGGTCGCGCTTGGGCATGACCAGGCAAGCAAGCGTGCCGCGCGCCTGGTAGATCGAAGGCAGCAGCGCCAGCGCGCTGTTGTAGTCGGCAGGAAACAAAACCCGCGCCATGTCGTTCATTTCACCGAGCAGGGCCTCGCAGAAGGTCGTGTCTTGGTGGGACTGCTGGTTCTTGCCGTTTTCCCAGGTATGGGACGTGGCAACCAGCGGCCAACCCAGCCAGCCGGCTGGTCGACCGACCTCCTTCTGCTGCCGAGCGAAAAGCAGGCTTTGCCGCACTGCGCCCAGCATCTTCACGCAGAACGCCTCATAGCTGGCGACAAGGTTGAGGCCGCCCTGGTTAGCCAGGCAGGCCGACACCACGGCCTCTTCGTTGAGCGCTGTGATGACCTTTCCATCGAGTGCTTCGAGGTCGCTTTCCGGCTCCACCACGCGATGCCTGAGCGCGGTCAGAACGCCGCCAAGGCGGTTGCTTGCCAACTCGTCGGGGTTTCCGACCCGCGCACGCAGCTCAGGATTCAGGCGAGTGAGTTCGACAAAGAAGTCGTCCACCGCAGCCATTGGTGAGCCGGCCTCCTCGCGGTAGGCCAACCGGGGCATCCGCGGTTCGGAAGGCCTGCGCAGCGCCATGGTGTTGTCACGTTCGAGCGGTCGCCCTTGGCGATGCTGACGCAGCCGCTCACGCGCGCCCTGCAGCATGTCCTCCGGAACGAATAACGGCGCGACGTGTTCGTTGAACAGCCTGCGTGACGTTTCGTCGCGGTGCGGATTGCCTGGTAGAGGCAAGTTATGAGCCGCATTGCTGCCCGCCCCGTAAAAACCGAATCCCTTTTCAGTTTCGGCAATGCCATATGGAATGGGCAGCGGATAGGCGAGAATGCCGCGCCCTTTTTCGTCGATCCGACGACTCAGGCGCTGCTCCATCTCCCACAGCATGCAGACGAAGGCGGCAGGGTCACGGCCATCGAAGGGAATCGGATCGAAACCACAGCGGCTCAGGTGCTGACGGAAGCCTTCCAGGCCCTCGTGCGTGCCGAGCTGCGTGCGCTGCTCGATACGTCGGCCGTTAGCAATCATGATCGGCAGGGCCATTCCACAATCTTCGGCGCGCCACCAGCGTGGCATCCAGTCGCTGCCGCGCTGCTCTTCAGCAGCGCCATCTGACAGGAAGGCGACCAGCGTTTCGCCAGGCATCGGCAGGTGGCCGTACTGAAGCTCAGCGAAGCCGAGATATCCCCCTTCGGCGATTCCGCCACCCGTGTGTGCATTGACGTGGCTGCCCAATGGGGCCGCAGGCACACCGTCGGGCGCCAGTTCATAGCCGTAAAAGTCATTGAGCAGCCGGTCGATTCCGGCCTCACCCGCCCCGTAAGCCTTCTGCTGCTCGGGCTGCAAGTTGTCGCTCAGCAAATTCAACGCTTCGATCGCCGCAACACAGTGACCCTGCCCCATCATCCAGCCCCGGGTCGTGCCTGTCAGCGCGTTGATGCCTAGATAGCCTGCATAGGCCGGCACCATATTCAACGACCCGCCCGTATGGCCTTCAGGGTTGGGCTTGAAGTCCTCGGCCTCGAGCGGGCCGCCGTCCAGCCGGACCCGCCGCGCATAGGTCATGTGCACAACCAGCCAAAGCCCGGCCGAAGCCAGGCGGTCGAGCGCCTGCAACAGGCGGTACACGTCAGCCAGTTCGGGTTGGAGGTCAGCCTGAACCAATTGGTGCGCAAGCCGGTAGACCGCAGCCTGAGTCTCCAGCGAATGCATGAACGGTCCGTAGCCCTGCCGCCAAAGCGCGAATTCCGGCTGGCTGTCGGCATGGCGATCCAGTTCGGCAAGGCTGGGCAATAGCTGGGTCATGGGCACGCTCCGTTGATTAGCGGTTGAGGTAGTCTAGGCGGCGACCCAGCGCAGCTCTCTGATATACGTCAAGACGCAACGAAAGGCCGGCGGGCATTCTGATGCCAACACCCCAACAGACAGGAGTGTCTATGGCTTTGCTCAGCTTTCTTGGCGCCATCCAGCAGGTCACCGGTTCGTGTTACTTGATCGAAACCCACGGCGGCGCACGCGTCTTGCTTGACGGCGGCTTGCGCCAGGGCCGGCGTGAGGAGGAAGCCGGCAATCGCATGGCGTTCTCTTTCGACCCCACCACCCTAGACGCTGTGGTCGTTTCGCATGCCCATATCGACCATAGCGGCCTTCTGCCCAAGCTGGTTGCGTCGGGTTACAGAGGGCCCATCCATGCGACGACCGCAACCTGCCAACTGCTTGAGCTGATGCTGCTCGATTCGGCGACGCTTCAGGAAAAGGACGCCGAGTGGGAGAACCGCTGGCGGGCGCGCCTGAACAAGCCGCCGATCAAACCACTGTACACCCGCGCCGACAGCGAGCGGATGCTGCTACAACGCGAGCCACATGAATACGGCGCAGCGTTCGAGGTAGCGCCAGGCGTGAGCGTTACGCTGTTCGACGCCGGCCACATTCTCGGTTCGGCTATCGTCCAGGTTGATGTGCTCGACTTCGATCGTCAGCGCCGCCTGGTCTTTTCTGGCGACCTGGGGAACGATACGTCACCCCTGATGCACCCCCCGACGCCATTGCGCGAGGCGGACGTGGTCCTGATGGAATCGACCTATGGCGACCGCGATCATCGAGACCACGAAGCGACCCTAGAGGAACTGGCCGACATTCTTCAACAAGCACATCGGGACGGTGGCAACGTCCTGATGCCATCCTTCGCTGTCGGGCGCACCCAAGACCTCATCTATTACCTTGGCCAGCTGTACCAGCAAGGCCGAGTCCCCCAGCAAGCCGTGTTCCTCGACAGTCCCATGGCAATCCGCGCCAACGCCATCTATTCGTCCTTCCGAGAGCAATTAGAAATCGCAGGCTCTGAGCACCGCACCCAGCTACGGCTGGAAAAGTGGTTGCCCATTCTCAAGCCGACGCCGACGCCCGAAGAATCGATGACCATCAACCGCTTCAAGAGCGGGGCGATCATTATCGCCGGGAGCGGCATGTGCAGTGGCGGGCGCATCCTGCATCACTTCAAGCACAACCTGTGGCGCAAGGAGTGCCATCTGATCATCCCGGGCTTCCAAGCGCGCGGCACGCTAGGCAGGGCCATCGTAGACGGCGCGAAAACGGTCAAGCTGCTGCACCAACGCATTGCAGTGAACGCACGGGTTCACACGCTTGGCGGCTTTTCAGCCCACGCCGGGCAAACGCAGCTAATCGACTGGGTCGCGCATTTCGATCCCAAACCGGAGCTCTATCTCGTGCATGGTGAATCGGAGAAGATGCAGGTGTTGCAACGCACCCTAGCCGAGCGCCTATCCCTACAGGCCCGCATCCCGGAACCCGGGGACCGCATCGCGCTCTGATGCGGGTATCGTGGCACCCGGTTTCGAGGCTTTGACCGATCTACCGGCCAGCGCACCACTACATCCTTGAAGGGAGACACCGCCGTATGGCTTTTGAACCGGACGATTATCTGTCCCGCCACTTCAAGACGAGCGGTGCCGACCTAGCCAGAACGATCGACAAGCTGGTCTCGCTGGCCGCACCACCGTCAAGCCAGAACCTAGAGCTCTACCGCGAGATGCTGGTGACCGTCGTGCGCATGGCCCAGGCCGACCGTAGCCGTTGGGATGCCAAGATTCTGCTGCAGACGATGCGCGAGATGGAGCATGCCTTCGGCCGCCTCGACCCACTCAAGCGACGCCGCAAGGTGACTGTGTTCGGCTCTGCGCGCACGCCGGTCGAGCATCCGCTCTATTCCTTGGCAAAGTCGCTCGGCGCCGTCCTTGCCCGCGATGGGCTGATGGTAATCACCGGAGCAGGGGGCGGCATTATGGCGGCCGCGCACGAAGGCGCTGGCACTGACAACAGTCTGGGATTGAACATCACATTACCGTTCGAGCAGCACGCCAACGCCACAGTGGACGGGACCGATCACCTGCTGTCGTTCCATTTCTTCTTCGTCCGCAAACTGTTCTTTATCAAGGAAGCCGACGCGCTCGTGCTTTTTCCTGGCGGTTTCGGCACCCTGGATGAGGCGCTCGAGGTGCTGACTCTGGTCCAGACCGGCAAAAGCCCCCTGGTGCCCATCGTCCTGCTCGACGAGCCTGGGGGCACCTATTGGAAGGATGCGCTGCACTTCATACGCCACCAGCTCGAAGGCAACCGTTACATCCTTCCCACCGACATGCGACTGATGCGCCTCGTGGACAGCGCCGAGGCGGCGGCCGAGGAAATAAACCGTTTCTATCGCAATTTCCATTCGAGCCGCTGGCTGAAAGACCGGTTCGTGATGCGCATGAATCGCCTGCTCAGCGACACCGCTCTTGAGCAGGTGAATGAGCAATTCGCCGATCTGTGCCTACACGGCCGGTTCGAGCAGCAAAGCAGCTGCGAAGCGGAACGGGACGAACCAGAGTTGCAGGGGTTGCCCCGCCTCGCATTCGTCTTCAACGGACGGGACCATGGCCGGCTGCGCGAACTCACCGACTATCTGAACGACGCGAGCAACTGGGCCGAGCCGAATGCATCGCTTTGAGGCCCGGCCTCACGAAAGCAAGCCTCAACCGTTGCGCAGCAAGCGTCCGATCGAATCCAGCGGATAACCGCGGTAACTGAGGAATCGGCCCTGCCTGGCGCGCTCTTTTTGGTCCGCCGGCCGGGCGCCACCAAACTTCCGCTGCCAGACAGCCTGCAATTGCTCGTTCCAGTCGAAGCCACTTTCGCTCAGGGCACGATCGATGTCGTGTCGATCCAACCCCCGCTGTCCCAACTCTTCCCGGATACGCAGCGGGCCGTAACCCGCATTTGCCCGCATCCGCACAAAGCTTTCCAAATAGCGCGCTTCGCTGAGCAGCCCTTCTTCGGCAAGCCTATCCAGCGCCGGTTCGACAAGCGCCTCCGGCGCGCCTCGAGAACGAAGCTTGCGACTCAACTCGACGCGCCCATGCTCACGGCGCGCTAGCAGATCCATAGCGGCCCGCCGCACCGCAGCGGGACTATCGAGCACGACGGGCATGGCGGTCAGAGATCGGCTTCGACGAGATCTTCAGCGACCGGGCTGGTCTTGCCGTTGGAGCCGGACGATACGACCAGCAGTTTGTCGCGAATCTGCTGCTCGATCTCGCGACCGATTTCCGGGTTTTCTTCCAAGAACTTGGCGGCGTTTGCCTTGCCCTGACCGATCTTGTTGCCCTTATAGGCGTACCAGGCACCCGACTTCTCGACCAAGCCTTGCTGTACGCCGAGGTCAATGATCTCGCCGTTGCGGTAGATACCTTTGCCATAAAGGATCTGGAACTCGGCCTGGCGGAACGGCGGCGCGACCTTGTTCTTGACGACCTTGACGCGAGTTTCGCTACCGACCACCTCGTCGCCCTCTTTCACCGCACCGGTACGGCGAATGTCGAGGCGCACGGAGGCGTAGAACTTCAGTGCATTACCACCTGTGGTGGTTTCGGGACTACCGAACATCACGCCAATTTTCATGCGGATCTGGTTGATGAAAATCACCAGGCAGTTGGCGTTCTTGATGTTACCGGTAATCTTGCGCAGCGCCTGGGACATCAGGCGAGCCTGGAGGCCGACGTGGGCATCGCCCATTTCACCTTCGATCTCGGCCTTGGGCACCAAGGCTGCAACGGAGTCAACGATGATCACATCGACCGCGTTGGAGCGAACCAGCATGTCAGTGATTTCAAGGGCCTGTTCGCCAGTGTCGGGCTGGGATACCAGCAGGTCGTCGACATTCACGCCCAGCTTGCCGGCATAGTCCGGGTCCAATGCGTGTTCAGCGTCGACGAAAGCGCAGGTGGCACCTGCCTTCTGTGCTTCGGCGATTACCGAGAGGGTCATCGTGGTCTTACCAGACGACTCGGGACCGTAGATTTCGACGATACGGCCCTTGGGCAGGCCGCCAATACCCAGCGCGATGTCCAACCCCAGCGAACCGGTGGAAATAGCGGGAATCGCCTGACGATCGTGATCGCCCATGCGCATGACTGCGCCTTTGCCGAACTGCTTTTCGATCTGGCCCAAGGCGGCAGCCAAGGCGCGCTTCTTGTTCTCGTCCATTACAATCCTCACTTGATCAAGAGGGCCAGAGGCCACAACAACTGTATAAGTAGACAGTATTAGAGCATAGGCAAAAACGAGCGCCTAGCCCTCGTACGGAATTTCTCCGGCCGTCAGACGGATCAATCCGACGAGTGCCGCTTCCACGCTCTGCTCCCGGATGGCCTGGCGATCGCCATTGAAACGAAAGCAGCGGGCGAACCGCTCTTCTCCTCGCCCCCACGCTAGCCAAACCGTACCGACAGGTTTTTCCGGCGAGCCACCTCCCGGTCCCGCCACACCGCTGACGGCCACCGCATAACGCGCTCCGCTGGCCTGTTGAGCACCGGCGATCATGGCCTCGACCACCTCGTGACTGACCGCACCTACGCGACTGAACAACGCGGGCGGGACCTGCAGTTGGCGGGTCTTTTGTTCGTTCGAGTAGGTGACGAAGCCCGCTTCGAACCAAGCAGAACTGCCGGCGATGCGGGTGATCGCTTCGGCAATGCCGCCCCCCGTACAGGACTCGGCAGTGGTGACCTGCGCGGCTTGCTGCGCGAGGACTTGCCCCAGTTGGGCGGCTAGATCGGTCAAGCGGGACATGAAGGCTCCGGGATCGTCTTCCAGGGCGCTACCTTAGCAGCCGCTCCGGGATGCGGTCAGCCGCAGCGCACATCCAGTGCCGCTGCATTTCAAGGAACATAAACAAGGCTGTCAGGTATCAGAACCAGGCCGGTCGAGGCTGCGCGCCTGTTATCGCACGCCCCCTAGCGTTGTCCGCCAGGTCTGCGGCCTGCCCTGCCCAGGCGCCCTATCCAAGCGTTCCGACGGCGGCCCGTGATAACCTTGCCGGTTTCGTTCACCCGGGCGGCGGATGGCCCGCCGAACGCTCGCAACCCACGCTGAGCGACGCTGCCCTTGCATTTTTCCAGCACACCCGATTTCCAAGTATCGAGCCCTATGTCAAACGACCTGTCTCATCACACACCCATGATGCAGCAATATTGGAAGCTCAAGCGCGAGCATCCGGACCAGCTGATGTTCTACCGGATGGGTGACTTCTACGAGCTGTTCTATGACGACGCCAAGAAGGCGGCCAAGCTGCTGGACATTACCCTCACCGCCCGCGGCCAGTCCGGCGGTAGCGCGATTCCTATGGCCGGCATTCCGTTTCATTCGGCCGAAGGCTATCTCAGCCGGCTGGTGAAGCTGGGCGAGTCGGTAGTGATCTGCGAGCAGATCGGCGACCCGGCAACCAGCAAAGGCCCGGTCGAACGCCAGGTTGTACGCATCATCACGCCCGGTACGGTTAGCGACGAGGCGCTGCTCGATGAGCACCGTGACAATCTGCTTGCCGCTGTGGTCGGTGATGAGAAGCTGTTCGGCCTGTCCGTGCTGGACATCACAAGCGGCCGCTTCAGCGTGCAAGAGTTCGGCGGCTGGGAAACGTTGCTGGCCGAGGTCGAGCGGCTCAATCCGGCAGAGATGATGATTCCGGACGACTGGCCCACTGGGTTGCCCCTCGAAAAACGGCGTGGCGTGCGCCGGCGGGCGCCCTGGGATTTCGACCGTGACACCGCATTCAAGAGCTTGTGCCAGCAATTCGGCACCCAGGATCTCAAGGGCTTCGGTTGCGAAAAGCTAACGCTTGCGCTGGGCGCCGCGGGTTGTTTGCTCGCTTATGCCAAGGAAACCCAGCGCACGGCCCTGCACCATCTGCGCAGCCTGCGCCACGAGCGCCTCGACGAAACCGTGATCCTTGACGGCGCGACGCGGCGCAACCTGGAGCTGGACATCAACCTCGGCGGTGGCCGGGACAACACGCTGCAATCGGTGGTCGATCGTTGCCAGACCGCCATGGGCAGCCGCCTGCTCAGCCGCTGGCTGAACCGCCCGCTGCGCGATCGCGCCTTGCTCGAGGCTCGTCAGGACTCGATCACCTGTCTGCTCGAGCACTATCGCTTCGAGCAGATCCAACCTCAGCTCAAGGAAATCGGCGATCTCGAACGGATCCTCGCGCGCATCGGCCTGCGCAACGCTCGCCCGCGTGATCTGGCCCGGCTGCGTGATGCCCTCGCTGCGCTGCCGCTGCTGCAAGACGGCATGCGCGAGCTCGTCGCACCGCACCTGATCGAGCTGGCTGCGACCATCCGCACTTATCCTGAGCTGGCAGAACTGCTGGCTCGCGCGATCATCGACAACCCACCGGCGGTGATCCGCGACGGCGGCGTGCTGAAGACTGGCTACGACGCCGAACTGGACGAGCTCCAATCCTTGTCGGAGAACGCAGGCCAGTACCTGATGGACCTGGAAAGCCGGGAAAAGGCCCGCACCGGCTTGGCCAACCTCAAGGTCGGCTACAACCGTGTGCACGGGTACTTCATCGAGCTGCCAAGCAAGCAAGCCGAGTCGGCACCGGCTGACTACATACGTCGGCAGACGCTCAAGGGCGCTGAGCGTTTCATCACCCCGGAGCTCAAGGAATTCGAGGACAAGGCCCTCTCAGCGAAAAGCCGTGCGCTGGCGCGTGAAAAGCAGCTCTATGAAGAATTGCTCGAACGGCTGATCGAGCACCTCGCGCCCCTGCAGGAAAGCGCCGCGGCCTTGGCCGAACTGGACGTGCTGAGCAACCTGGCCGAGCGCGCCCTGAACCTGGACCTCAACCGCCCGCGCTTCGTCGAGCATCCCTGCTTGCAGATCGAGCAAGGGCGGCACCCCGTCGTCGAGCAGGTGCTACAAACGCCCTTCGTCGCCAACGACCTCCAGCTGGACGACGACACCCGCATGCTGGTCATCACTGGCCCAAACATGGGGGGTAAGTCGACCTACATGCGCCAGACCGCACTGATCATCCTGCTTGCGCAGATTGGAAGTTTCGTGCCGGCCAAGGCCTGTCAGCTCTCGCTGGTCGACCGCATCTTCACCCGCATCGGCTCTTCGGACGACCTGGCAGGTGGACGCTCGACCTTCATGGTGGAAATGAGCGAGACCGCCAACATCCTGCACAACGCCAGCGACCGCAGCCTGGTACTGATGGATGAAGTGGGTCGCGGCACCAGCACGTTCGACGGCCTGTCCCTGGCATGGGCTGCCGCCGAGCACCTGGCAGAGCTGCGCGCCTTCACGCTGTTTGCCACGCACTATTTCGAGTTGACCGTGCTGCCGGAAAGCAAGCCCGTGGTTGCCAACGTGCATCTCTCGGCGACCGAGCACAACGAGCGCATCGTCTTCCTCCATCACGTGCTGCCGGGCCCGGCGAGCCAGAGCTACGGGCTGGCCGTCGCGCAACTGGCCGGCGTGCCCGGTCCGGTTATCCAGCGTGCGCGCGACCATCTGTCGCGGCTGGAAACCACCAGCTTGCCGCACGAAACGCCGAAAATGGCGGTCGGACAGCCCGCACCGCCGATGCAGAACGACCTGTTCGCCAGCCTCCCGCATCCTGTGCTCGAGGAGCTCGGGCGGATCAATCCCGATGACCTGACACCGCGTCAGGCGCTGGAGCTGTTATACAACCTTAAAACACGCGTCTGACGGCCAGAAAAAGCTGCTAGAATCGCGCGCATTTTTTGGATATGGCCGGTATTGCCTGGTACCGACATAGCCCTTGCCGAACAGGGGCGTCACCGTAACGCCACCTGACACGCCTGAGGAGATAGCTAGAATGACCTTCGTCGTCACCGACAACTGCATCAAGTGCAAATACACCGACTGCGTGGAAGTCTGTCCGGTGGACTGCTTTTACGAAGGCCCGAACTTTCTGGTCATTCATCCGGACGAGTGCATCGACTGCGCGCTCTGCGAGCCGGAATGCCCCGCCCAGGCGATCTTCTCCGAAGATGAAGTGCCGGACGAGCAGCAGGAATACATTCAGCTGAACGCCGACCTGGCCGATATCTGGCCAAACATCACCGAGAAGAAAGACTCGCTGCCGGATGCCGAGGAATGGGACGGCGTGAAAGACAAGCTGCAATACCTGGAGCGGTAAAACACCACTCAAAAAAATGCCCGCCGAAGCGGGCATTTTTTTGCGTGATCGTCAGGTGCGATCGACACCTTTCTTGATGGTGTCCTTGGCTTCGCCCTTGACCTGCTGAGCATCGCCTTTGATTTCCTGCCGCTGGCCTTCGCCCTTCATCCGCTCGTTGTCGGTCGCTTCGCCGACGCCCTGCTTGACCTTGCCAGCCGCTTCGTTGAGGTTGCCTTTCATCTTGTCTTCAGTACTGCTCATGGCGTTTCCCTCTATGTCTATGGGTTGCATGCGGTTGACTAGAACTGGGCGTGGATAGTTTCGCCTGACCGAGGAACGGTCGTCCCTGGTTCAGCCGCTCCTTGCCCTGACTAGCCGGCTCAGCAAGGGCCGGCCCGCCAGATGCAAAAAAAGCGGCGCACCGGCAATCAGGTAGAAGTAATAAGTCACGAACCGCCAGATCAGGATTGCCGCCGCGGCCGTCGGCTTGCCCACCAAGGGCGCAAGCAAGGCGGCTGACGCCAATTCAGCACTGCCGGCACCGCCGGGTAGCAGGCTGAGCTGGCCGGCGGTCAACGAAAGCAGTTGCACGATGAACGTCCAAGCCCAGGCGAGTTGGCTACCAAGGCCTTGCAGGGTGAGGTAGAGCACGCTGTACCGCAGCAGCCAATGCAGGGTCGTGAGAACAAATACAGCGAGTAGGATGGCCCGCGGCAAGCGGAAGCATTCGAGCAGTGCATTACGGAAACTCAGCATCTTGCGCGCCCAGCCGAGCCTGCGATGCGCCTTTACTCCGACACGCTCGATCAACCACCCGTTGAAACGAAACACCTGCCGATGGAAGCGCCCAAGCAACGCGAGCAATACGATCAGGCCGACCAATAGCGCCGCACTAAAGCCCAGCAGGCTCGCGATGTAGCTGTTGAGCGAATGCGTAACTGCATAGATCAGCACGCCAACCAGCGCGCAGGCGAAGAACAACAGATCCGTGAGCTGCTCGACGGCGTAAGTAGCGGTGCCCTTTGCCGCCGCGATGCCCCGGCGATGGAGCAGCGCCATCATGGTTAGCGGCCCGCCGGCGCCGCCGGGCGTGGCGCAGATCGCGAACTCGGTGGCGATGACGATTCCGACGGCGCGCGGCTGGCTCAACCGGCGCCATCCGACCAACAATCGCAAACGCAAGGCGTTGAGAAACCAGCCGACCACGATCATGCCCAGCATGACGGCGAGCAGATCCACCGGGAAGCGTCGCAGGCGCTCGAATAGCCCGCTGCCGCCTAGCAGCAGCGGAACCAGCCCCGCCGTCAGCAAGGCGCCAGCGAGCAACCACCAGCGTCGATTCATGCGGCGGCACTCGCGGCTCGCCAATGGCCGTTCAGCCAGTCAATCTTGGTGACGGGTCGACGCCCGTCGCGCAGCAGTCGGCCCAGCACCTCCAGCCAGTATTCACGAGCGAAGCGATGCCGCATGTCGACCGGGTGCAATCCGAGGCGCAGCACCGGCGCATCCCGATGACGCAGCAACGCTCGCTCGCTGACCAGGCGCGAGACGCCACGGCGCCAAGCACTGCGGGCACTCCAGACCAAACCCGGCGCCTCGATGCGCTGGTAGTCCGGCAGCCGGTAAAAATGCCCAGGATCACTGGTGTAGGTAAGGCCAGTACGCGCCAGTGCACGACGAGCACCGGGACCGAGCAGCCAGGCTGGCGGCACGAAGCCGTGCAGCGGCCAGTCGAGCCGACGAAACAGTGCCATTCCGTCATCGAGCCGGCGCGACGCCTCGCCTTCGTCGAGCGGATAGAATTCGCCTTCATGCGTAAAGACCCGGCGCATGAACCAATCCCGCGGCGTGCGCGGCGGCGGCGCCTCGTCGGCATGAAAATAGCCATGCAGGATCAGCTCATCGCCTCGAGCCAGACGACCATCCAGCAGCCGGACGAAGTCGGGATGGGCTTCGAGCGGGTTACGCCGATGGAAGTCCGGCACGACCAGCCAGGAAATCGGGATATCGCCTAGCTGGTCCACCGCCTCGACAAAGGGCCGATAGTCCGGCCAGGTCTCGGGCGCCACATCGTGCAGCACCAGCATCAAGCTACGCTCAGCCATGGACGGCGACCGGCAGTTCGGCCGTACCGAGCACGGCATGGTAGTGCGCAAGCAGGCCGGCCACTACCGCATCCCAAGCATGGTGCGCCTCGACGTGCTGTCGCGCCTGGGCACCGATCAGGCGGGGATCATCCTCGAACAACTCACGTACCGCCTGCGCCATGGCCGTCGCATCCAGCGGGCGGCACAGCCGACCGGTATGGAACGGCACCAGTTCCGGGAGGGCGCCGGCGCGCGCGGCAACGACGGGAATACCGCTGGCCATCGCCTCGAGCGCGACCAGGCCGAACGTCTCCTGGTTGCCGGCGTGCAGGAGCACGTCGCAGCTGGCCATGTAGCGCGCCACTTCGTTGGCCGGGCAGAACTGATCGACGACCGTGACATTGCCCGGCACGCGCTGCGGCATGCGTGACCCGACCAGCAGCAAGTGATACGGCTTGCCTAGCTGGCGCGCGGTTTCCAGCAATACCGGGATGTTCTTCTCCCGCGACCCGCGTCCCGCAAAGATCATCAGCCGGGTGTCATCGGCCAGCCCGAGCTCGCCCCGGATGCCCGTGTCGCGGCGCTCGGGGCGAAAGGTATCCAGATCGACGCCCAGCGGCTGCACATAGACGTTCGGCACACCGAGCATCCTGAGCTTGTCGGCCATCACGCGGCTGGGCGCTAGAACCCGGTCGAAACTGCGGTACAGCCGAGACACGTAGCCGTTCATGTTAGCGCCCAGCCACCGGCCGATGCGATTGCTCACCAGCAGCGGCAGGTCCGAGTGATAGAAGCCAATCACCGGCACATCCAGCCGGCGGCCCGCGTCCAGTGCGGCCCAGGCGGTCATGTAGGGATCGCCGACCTCGATGACGTCCGGATGCAGGACGCGAAGCTGGTTGCGCCAGGGTGCGCGGCGCACTGGGAAGCGATAGCCCTTGCCGAACGGCAGCGCCGGCGCCGGAATCTGGTAGATCCCTGCACTGTGCCGATGGCGGTCACCAGGCACCAGGATGCTGTGGCGTACCCCGGAATAGAGTTGCAGGCGGCGATGCTTGGCCTCGAGATAGGTACGCACCCCGCCGCTGGCAGGGGCATAGAACATGGTCATGTCTGCGATGTGCAAGATGGAGCGTCTCCGTGATCCTGATGCAGCACTTTCGGAAAGACGCAACCGCCAACGCGGGACCAGACCCGACGTTGCCTGCCGGTCCATCCCGAAAGGTTTTGCAATGATCCAATGGACCGCCCGCATTCGCTGTCGTTCGCAGCGCTCTACACGCGCGCACCGCCGATGAGTCAGTCGTCGACGCGCTTGTCTCCGTCGTCCTTGCCTTCGCTGGACGCATGCTCGATGACCGCGTTCATCTCGGCACCAAACAGCAATACCGCCGCAGAAATATAGAAGTAAAGAAGCAGCACGATGACCGCGCCGATGCTGCCGTAGGTGGCGTCGTAGTTACCGAAGTTCTGCACGTAGATGCCGAAGCCGACAGACGCGCCAATCCAGACGATGACCGCGACCACCGAGCCCGGGGTTATGAAACGAAACTGTTGCTCTACGTCGGGCGTAACGTAATAGAGCACCGCAACCACCAGCATCATCAAGAACACGATCACCGGCCAGCGCAGCCAGGTCCAGAGCGTGACCACGATTTCCTTCAAGCCGACCTGGTCGGCCAACCACGCCATGACCTGCGGACCGATGATCATCAGGGCTGCCGCGCACAGCAGGATGATCGCCAGGCTGATGGTGTACACCACTGCCAGAAGCATCAGCTTCCAGGTCGGCCGGCCCTCCTCGACGTCGTAGGCGCGGTTCATCGCGTTCATCAGCGAACGGATGCCAATCGATGCCGACCAGAGCGCGACGAGGATACCCACCGAGAGCACGCCACTCTTCTGATTCTGCAACTGGTCGATCACCGGGTTGACCAGGTCCAGCGCGTCCGGCGGCAGGACCAGCGACACTTGCTCGCGCAACCAGGTGAAGAAGTCCTGCAGGTCGAGCATGCCGAGCATGGCGATGAAAAAGAGCAGGAACGGGAACAGCGAGAAAATACCCCGGTAGGCCAGCGCCGACGCGTAGGTCGTCATGTCGTCCTTGCTGAAATCCTTGAGGGTGCGCTTGAGCAATTCGAATGCGCCGATCCCACCCGTATTCAGCAACGCCATTGCATGTCCCCCGCCTTTTAGAAATCCAACTGATGAAATTGGGACGGCCCGTTGTGTCGAGAGTTCGCCGTCTTCGCGCCCGATCGTCACGCCGGTGCCGCGCAAGGGTGCGCTGCGGCACAACCGGCGCCGTACCGCATGGAGCAGGGCGATAAGGAAGGAACTTTCCGGGGTCTGAAGGCTCTTGATGGAGTCCCGCAATCGGTCGCTGCGACTGGAAGATCGCGGTGCGCTCGTCGTTCGCCGCCTCGCTGGCAACGGGAAGAAGCCAGAGTGGTACATCGCTGACGCGACTGCAGGAGCACAGATGAAAACGGCCTACGCAACGGATGCCCCACGCCCAACCATGAAATCCGACCTGCTCAAATACGTCCGCCTGATCGTCACCAAGGGCAGCGGAGCGGCATCTTCGCTCGGTCTCAACATTCTCCTAGCACGCCTGCTAGTGCCCGACCTGGCGGGCACCGTGTTCTTTTGCGTCGCCTTAGGCATCTTCCTGTCCCTGCTCGCCCGCCTCGGCCTGGACATCGCCTGCTTGAAAAACATCGCTTCGCTGCCGGAGGGCCAGCAGCGCGGCTATTTCAGCCGCGCACTGTTGATGGCCGCGGCGATGAACGTACCGACCTTCCTGATCGGCTTTGCGGTGGTCTATTTCTCCGAAACCACCCAGGCCAATGTTGGCCACGCGGCCGTGCTCTTTGCAGTCACCGCGCTGGGTTTGTCGCTGCTCAGCATTGCCAGCGAGACCCTCAAGGCAAAGCATCGCACCAGCGAGGGCCTGTTCTGGCAAACCGCCTTCCAGCCTGCCCTGACGCTCGTGCTCGTTGCTGCCAGCGGCAGCGAGCTGACCACCGTAGTCGGCTGCTTCACCATCGCCTTCGCCCTGGCAATTGCCGGGTCCATCTGGCGCGCCCTCTCCACTCTGCCGAAGACCGGCGCCGAGTCGCCCATGGGATGGCGCGAGATGCTGGTGCTCTGCATTCCACTGATGCTCATCGCCGTGATGAACAGCGTGATCGAACTGTCCGACACGCTGCTGCTCGGCGTGCTGCGTTCGGCCAGCGACGTCAGCATCTACTACATCGCGGCCAAGATCGCCGCGCTGTCGACCACCCTGCTGTTCATCATCAACGGCACCATCGGCCCGGACATCTCCCGTCGCTGGGCCCAGGGCGACCGTTCGGCGGCGTTCGGCATCGTGCGCCGTTACTCGCGCTACATGCTGGTCCTGGCGCTGCTGATCCTGGCCGGCATCGGCCTGCTGCGTGAATACATCCTTGCCGTGTTCGGCCCCGAGTACCGTGAGCAGGGTGTCTATCCGCTGCTGGTCCTCGCGCTGGGCTATTTCTTCGTGCTCGCAGCCGGTCCGCTCGGCATCTTCATGACCATGACCGGCAACCACAGGCGCTACATGCACAACAACATCATGGCCTGCGTGGTCAACCTCACGCTTAACCTGATCCTCATCCCGCGCTATGGCGTGAACGGTGCGTGCTTCGCCACCGCCATCGCCCTGGCGCTGAAAAACACCCTGCTCTACGTGCAGTTCAAGAACATCGAAAGGAGTCCGACGCCATGACTGACCGGGTAAACGTAATCGCTTACGGAGCCTATGACCGGCACAACTATGGCGACCTGCTCTTCGCAATCGTCCTCAAGCGCTACCTGGAGGCGGACGGCCGCTTCGAGGTACTGATCGCTGCCACCAAGAAATCCAACCTGTCTAGCTACGGCGCGCTGCCGACCGTCCCGCTGAAAAAGGCGCTGGACGCCACCCGTCACCAACCGAAGACGATGCTCATCGTCGCCGGCGGCGAATGCTTGACGGCCCAATGGGAAAGCATCATCGGCTACCTGGCCCCGCAAGCGATTTACTACCCGATCAAGGCCAGCCCTTTCCTGATCGGGCACAAGGCGTTCATCCGCCTGAGCCGTATGTTCACCCGCATCCCGTCCGACGTTCCGCTGGTACTCGGCGAGCGCGACCTGCCTGGCTACAAGGTCATGTACAACAGCGTCGGCGGCAACGAGATCAGCCGCAAGAAGCCACTGATTCATGCCGCCATCAAGCGCAACCTGCAGGATTGCACCTACGTCTCGGTGCGGGATCGGGAGACCTCGGCCGAACTGGACAAGCTGGGTATCGAGCACAACCTGGTGCCCGACAGCGCCATCCTCATTTCCGACATTTTTACCCCACAGGCAGACGCCGCCGAGCCCGGGCATATCGTGTTCCACATATCCGATCACCATGCCAAGCGTCGCATCGAGGCAATCGCTCAGCAGCTGACCGAACTGAACGTGAACACGGGGCTGAAGATCGCGCTGCTGACCATTGGCAAGGCGCCTGGGCATTCCGATGACGAGCCCCTGGACAAGTTGCAAAGCTTGCTCGGCGCCGAACGCGCCTACCGCGTCGACAGTGGCAAGATTGAAGACATCATCCGCTGCATCGCGACCAGCAAGCTGTACTGCGGCACCAGCCTGCACGGCGCTATCACGGCACTCGCCTACTCAGTCCCGCAGATCGCCCTCCTTCCACAACGGGTGATCAAGCTATCGGCCTTCCTCGAAACCTGGGTGCCAAAATCCGCTTGCGGCTTCGCCGAAGTGCCACAGATCAGCCAGATCGGCACCAACCTCATCAACAGCTTCGGCGATACCCAGCGGACCGAGCTGGACACCGTGGTTGAGGCCATGAAAGCCCGGGTGCGGGCTAACCTTGACCACATGGTCGCGCTCTACGACCAGGCGCCTGCGCGTGGCGAAACGAGCCGAAGCCAGCAACCCAAGCAGGAAACGGTCACCGCAGGCTAGAGGGACGGCTGGTCCGGTCATCCAGCGATCCGTCCCGGCGCATGTCGGGGCGGGGCTGTTCGGCTGATCGCCTCTGCATGAGCAGCGCCACGCCTGCGCTGCCCGGTTGCAAGTACCTGTTCAGGCAGGATATTCATCCCCACGTAAGCCAAACGACTGTGTAGAATCCCGCGCCCCGAAAAGCAGCAGGAGACACCACAGTGGTCATTCACTACCTCGCGTCCCAGAATGCCGTTGCATGTGGGCGCAGCGGCGCGAGCCTGAACGGCTCGCCGGACCTGGCTCAGGTTTCGTGCAAATCTTGTCTTCGGTCGGCGGAGAAGGTGGCGAGCGAACCGGCACGCAAGACACCGAGCCTGGCAGAGCTGAGGGCGGCGGCGAAGGCAGAGAAAGCCGCCACCGCAACCAAAGCAGCAGCACGCGCCGCCGCCGCGCTGTCGCCTCGAGCCGAGTGGCAGCAGCGCCTGGCACAACTGCCCGGCCGCAACCGTTTGCCAAGAGGCAACCGCCAGCAGGCCTTCATTTGAACAAAACGCCACCCGCATCCTTCGATAGCGGGCGGCGTTCCGCGCCTTACAAAAAATCACGCGTCATCCGCCGAGGGGCACGGCGCCGAAAGCTCGCGCCTGGTGCCGATCAAGCGACCTTGAAACGCCCTACCAACTGTTGCTGCTGTTCAGCCAGCCGCGCCAGTTCCAGGCTGGTCATGGCAGTCTGCTCAGCCCCCGCGCTCACCTGGATCGCAACATCATTGATCTCAACGATGTTGCGGTTGATGTCTTCCGCTACCGCGCTCTGCTCTTCAGCAGCTGTGGCAATCTGCAGGTTGCGATCACTGATGGCCGAGACCCCGTCTGCAATCTCGGCCAGCAATTCGCCAGCCCGCCCGATATTGTTCGAGCCGGCCTGCGCCTTGGATAAGGTTTCCTGCATCGAGCGCGCCGCGCGATCGGCGCCACCTTGCAGGTTCGCGATCATGTCTTGAATGCTGCCGGTCGACTCCTGAGTCTTCTGCGCAAGCGTGCGTACCTCGGACGCCACTACCGCAAACCCTCGCCCATGCTCGCCAGCACGTGCGGCCTCGATTGCGGCGTTGAGCGCGAGCAGGTTCGTCTGGTCGGCGATGCCGCGGATCACATCCAGCACGGAGGAGATGGAATCGCTCTCGCGCTTGAGGTCAGCGATGATGCCCGCAGTCTGGTCGGCCTGGCTCGACAGCTGGCGGATGAGGTCTATGGTCGTCTCGACTTCCGCCCGCCCCTGAGCGGTATTGGTATTGAGCTGCTGCGACAGCTCGGCCGCATCGTTGGTGCTTCGGGCCACGTCGCGCACCGTCGCGCTCATCTGATTGATCGCGGTCACCACCAGCTCGGTGCCCTGCCGTTGCCGATCGATGCTCTGGCTCGTTTGCACCGTCACGGCGGACGATTCCTCCGCGGCGGTGGCCACCTGTGCGGTGGCGTTGCTGATCTCGCCGACAACTTGGTTCAGCTCGACCGCCATGAGGTTGAGGTTGCGGGAAATCTCGCCGAACTCATCCCGGCCTTCGTAGCTGGCCTTGGCCGTCAGGTCCCGCGCCGAGAGCGCGAGCAATGCGCGATTCACGTCCTGCACGGCCAGCCTGATGTTGCGGATGATGAGATAGGACAGGCACGCCACGGCCAGCAACGCGACTACGACGGCAGCCAGCGTGAACCACAATGCGCGTTGCGCTTCGTCTCGCGCCTGGGCGGCCAGCGAACCGACGTCCTGCGCCAGCGCTTGCTCCAGCTCGCCCATCAGGTCGATCCGGCTGGTCGCTGTCTCGAACCAGCGCTCGCTGTCGATACCCAGGCTCTGCCCCATCGGGACGTCGAAGGCTAGCCGTTGCAAACGCGCGACTTCCAGGGCGCTGGGTTGTTGCAGCTTCTCGTCCAGGGCCCGGATAAAGCGTTCGTTAGCGGCACGACGGAACCCATCCATGTAGGCCGAAAACTCACCCAGGTTGCGGCTGAACGACGCCAGCAAGGGCGCATCGAAACGGTCTTGGTTGAACACCACACCAAGCATCGCGCGCTCGCGACCGGCGCGCTCTTTCATTTCGATGAACTGGTTTAACCCACCCAACGCGCGGGCGAGCGCGGCATCCTCGATGCTGTGCTCCACGGCGTAGGTAAAGCCGATCAACGCTTTGATGAACCCGGTGAACCGAGCGCCCGACTCGACGTTATTGATGGAAAATTTATCGATCTGAGCACGCGTCGCCTGGAGCTCGTCCAGTGCGGCCAAGGCATTGCCAATCATCGCACCGTTGCGTTCGGCCAGTATCCGTGCGGTTTCAAGGGCCTGGTCAGTGGCCTGCCGTATCCCCGGCAACCGCTGCGCCATGGTCCGACCCTGGCTGCCGAGGTACACCCCGCTTGCGCCACGCTCACGTTGAAGCGCGGTGATCAACTGGCTGACCGTCTGTGCCGCTTCACTCGCCTCGACGGTATTTTCCATCTGCTGCAACGTGCCGTAGCTGTCAGCGACATAAACGCTGGCGAGCCAAAGAAAGCCGAGAAGCGGGAAAACGAGAATAAGGATGAGCTTGGCGCTCAGAGAAAGATTTTTCAGCATGATGAACCTCACAGCTCCGAATGCACGGCGGAGCTACAGATGTGACGAAGGCATGACTTGTACGCGCCTCGGTCATCGGCAGCGGGCCGATGCGAAGCGGTTCAGAGTCGTTCTAGTAGCGTTGTGGCTGATGGGCCTGTAACCCTGCCGGCAGTGCTGAGAACAGTCACACAACCGGCCCCTTCCTGGGATGTGCGTATTCTGCGATCGGCTTGTTGTGGCCTGCTGACACAGGTCAATAAACCAGCGCCATAGGATTGCCGCCCGTCGGAACAGTAAAGACAGGCTTGAAGATGCGATACAGCGCGAGCACAACCTTCAGCCAGGCGAATCGCTGCCAATAAAAAAGGCCTGCATCACTGCAGGCCTTTGATAACGGTGGTGCCGGAGACAGGAGTCGAACCTGCGACCTTCGCATTACGAATGCGCTGCTCTACCTACTGAGCTACACCGGCACGGCGCCGCGCATTATCGGATTTCGGCTTCGCGGACTCAAGCCCGCGAAGCCGAATTCTCGGTCGCTTCGTTTGGCTCGCTTAGAGCCCAGCGCTGGTCGAGCCGGTTCCGGTCGCTGTCGAGTTGGACATGGAGCGATTGCTATCACCTTTCATGTCCTGTTTGACCTGCGCGGCAACCTCTTCGCCTTTCGCCGAAACGCGCTGGTAGCCTTCCTCGGCCTTGCTGCGCAATTGGCCGGTCAGGCGATCACTGTGCTCGCCCAGCATCTCGTCTTCTCGACGGGTCGGCGGTACAGCGGCAGCCATTAGCGCGCCAAGGGCTATACCGATCGCGCCGAGGGCCAGCGGTTGCTCCTGCAACAGCTGATTGAAACCACCGCGCGCCCGATCAGCCCCACCCCGCAACTTCTGCGAGGCCTGGCGGGTGGAATCGCTGGCCCGAGTCCGAGCATTACCGAGCGATTCGGAGACGCTGTTGCTCATTTGCGACGCCTTCTCTTTCATGCCGGCGCCCTGCTGTTTCAACCCCTGCGTCTTGGCCGAAAGCTTCTCGCCCATCGAAGGCCCAGTGGACGACGTGCTGCCGGCATATCCGGTGGTCGTCACATTGGAATGCGGTTGACGGTTTTGCCCCGCCATCATCCAGATGAGACCGATCGAGGTCAGTACCGTGGGCACTGGGTTGGCCTTCACGGTATTGCTCAGGTTGGAAAAGAACTCTCCGCCGCCGCCCTTGACGTAGCCGAGGGCGGTATCGATCAGTTCGCCTGGGGAAAGCTTGTTTTCTAGCGCATGAACGATGTTGCCGATGTCGGCGCGCTTCTGGTCGATTTCGCGCTCGAGCTGTTCGGGATCTTTCTGCGCCTCGGCATCGATCTGATTACGTG
Source organism: Stutzerimonas chloritidismutans (assembly GCF_051486945.1). GTDB lineage: Bacteria > Pseudomonadota > Gammaproteobacteria > Pseudomonadales > Pseudomonadaceae > Stutzerimonas > Stutzerimonas chloritidismutans_B. The sequence continues at coordinate 416,725 of NZ_JAHVDX010000002.1, forward strand.
TGCTCATGATGTATGCCCCCTAACTGCCTCTTTATCCTTGTTGACCGAGTGAATGGTGCGCTCGGGCTTGAACGAAGATGCCTGGAACTTCTTCTTGCCAGCGGACACCATGATCAACCCGATCACCACAACCACACCGCCGACGATCAGCGCCGCCAGCCAGGGTTCCATGACCTTGCTCAGGCCGTAGACCGCTGACATCAACAGCACGATGAAGCCGCCGAGCAATACCGCGCCACCCGTGGCGACACTCGCCGCGCCCGCTTTGGTCGCCCGCATGGATTCGCTGACTTCGGCCTTGGCCAGCGCCAGCTCTTTCGTGATCAGGGCTGGTACTTCCTGGGTCAGCTGTCGCAGCAGCCCGCCGACGGACGTATCGTTTTCGGTGCGCATGGCCGGTTCCGGCGTGCTCGTCACATGGGGTGTCTTGCGTGCTTCGCTCATGGGTATAGCCCTCCATCGGTGCCCTTGCCGTTGCGGTTCGTGGTGGAACCGAGTCCGGACGATGGGTTGGAGCCCACGCCCAGGCCGTTGCTGAGGTTGGCGCCACTGCCGGTCGAGCTGCTACCAACGCCGGTGGCCGCTCCCGTGCCGACGCCGGCACGCGAGGTGCTGGTTGCCGACGACACACCAGCATTGCTGACGCTGCCGATGGTGCCCGGCTCGCCAGTATTCAACCGGTCGTTGAGCTCGTGCTGGCCCGACTCATGATGACTGTCATGGCCTTGATGGCTGGACGACGACATGCCCGAGCGATGGCTGGAATAGTCCCCCTCCGCGGCGCGCTTGCTCGATGCGCGGGCGAAGCGGGTCAGCCCGAAGCCCAGCGCGATGCTGCCGGTGATGAACAGTGCAGGGTTGTTGCGAGCAAGGCGGTTCACGTCCTGGACCAATTCGTCGACGCTCTTGCCGCGCAGGTCATCGGACAGCTGGACCATGCTCTGGGCCATGTTGGAGACATAGCCAGATAGCCCGAAGCGATCGTCCCCCTCCAGTTGCTCGGCCGCGGCTTTGGCGCCTTGGGCGACCCGCTCGATCTCGTTGGCTGCGGTTTCCCGATAACCATCGAGCTGGCTTTTACCTTGGGCTTTAGCCTGATCGGCGACCTGCCTGGCTTTAGCCTTGGCGTCCTCGGTGGCACCACTCGCGCCAGCGGAGCCTGAAGCCGATGATGAGGTGCTGTGGCCCGATGCGGACGTCGTCGAGCCGGTGCTGGTCGAATTAGCATTTTCGGGGCCGGTCTTGGGCATGCCACCGTAACCGGTAATTTCTTCGTCGGGTGTCGTCATTTGATTCACCTTTTAATATGGCTTGGCCGGAAGACCACGGTCCGTTGAACACAGCGAACTGCGATTACCGCGAACTGTGTAGTTTCGGTGCGCACATATAAGGTGACCGGGGGGTCTTTTTCGAGTTCCACACTTTTTGAAGGCGCGAAATGCTTCGGAATCAGAACTTTAGGGTTATCGATACGGGCCATGTGAGCCCCGTATTTGCTGGCGATGTGCCTAGCGATTCGCGCCAAACCGCGTAATCACTGGCTTTAAGCGGAGCGGCAACTAAACAAGCGAAACGTGAATGTGCGCGGCAGAACTAACGAACTATCGCAACAACTTCTCGATCGGCTTTTTAACGAAGCGAACCGTAGCCGACGAGCTGCACAAGCGACTGTCACCGATAAATAACCGGCGCATAAAAAACGGGCCAGAGGCCCGTTTTTGTTTTCTCGATCCTGTTGTTACAGCGGACCGATGGTGGAGCAGGTCTTCTTCGCAGCGGCGTGCTTTTGCAGCGGCGCTAGCTGCGGACGGTGCTTACCGCTGGTCACGTCCAGGGCCATGATGTTCTCACCCCAACGCGGACCGGCAGCCCAGTAGGTGCTCGGGATGCAGTTATCAGCGAGGTAAGCCAGCAGGTTGTCGGTCGCCACCACTGCGGACGGAGAGAAGTCAGGGATGCCGTGCTCACCGATGTAGCCACGCAGCTTGTTCTTCTTCAACCACTCGACCCACGGCTTGACCCGCTCGACACCCAACATCGGGGCGAAGGTTTCGGCACGCTTGGTGTAAGTGCCCGAGTAATCGAAGTCCAGGTACTGGTGCGCTTCGTAGACTAGGTTGTTCTTCGGATCACGCATCCACGGATCGTTGATCAGCGAAGTGTTGTACTTCTGCCAATGGAACGCGCTGGAGTAACGGTCGCCGGCGATCATGATCCAGGTACTCGGGTCGATCTTGCGGATCGCTTGACCAGCGGCCTGAGCGGTCTGCGGCCATAGGCCATTGCCGGTGTTGTACGGCTCGTTCATCAGGCCGTAGCCATACAGGGCCGGGTGCTTGGCCAGCGCGACCGCGATCTTGCGCCAGGTTTCAGCGAACTGCGCGCGGGGTACTTCCGGCGAGTTGATGACCTTGCCGTAGTAGCGGTAGTAGTTGTGCATATCAAGGATGACCTTGATGCCGTACTTCTGCGCGTAGTCGAGCGACTGCTTGATGCGACCGAGCTCAGCAGCGTCCAGCTCGGTGCCGAGCTTGGGCTGGATACGCTCCCAGAGGAAGCCCAGGCGAATGAGCTTGAAGCCAAGCCCTGCGTGACGCTTGTAGTAAGACTCGTCAGCGTAGGTGTAGCCCTTGTTGTAGATACCCGGAACATTGGCTGGGTCGAATACGCCGGAGCCGAAGTTCACACCTACCAGATCGATGCCGCTGCCGTCGCTGACGACAGGTGCGGTCACGACGGGAGCCGGTGCGGGTGTCGGAGCCGGGGTCGGTGCAGGCGTCGGCGTGGTAGCGACCGGCGCGCTGGTCGCGGTGCCCGAGACGACACTGATGGTCTTCGGGTAACCGACGCTGGCAGCCGACAGGGTAGCGCCGCTCAGCATGACCGACAGGTGAGCGCCGACATCATATACAGCTGCAACCTTACGGACCTGGCCATCAGCCAGTTTGACCGAGGCGCCAACCACAAAGGCAGACTTGTTGGAGGTGGTGTCCGGAATCGAGAAACCTGCCGACTTGCGGTAGATACCGTTTTCCCAGTCGGTGTTGGTGAAGCTGTTCATCGACGCGGTGTAGGTGTTGCTGGGCGTCGATGTGCTCGGCGCGGTCACGGCTGGTGCGGTAACAACGGGTGCAGTGGCAACCGGAGCAGTGCTCGCGACAACTGTACTGATGGTGCGCGGAGCACCAACTACAGCACCGTCGAGAAGCGCGCCATCGACATAGACGCTCAGGTTGGCGCCAACCTTATAGACGCGGGTGATTTTGCGCACCTGGCCATCGGCGAACTTGATTTGCACGCCCGGCTTGAAGGCCGCTACGGCGGCGGAAGTAGCCGGAACAGAAACGGCTGCTACGCGACGCCATACACCGTTAAGGAAATCAGTGCTGTTGAACTTGTTGATGCCGGAAGTAAAGGCGGCAGCTGACGCTGTAGTGGCCGTTTCGGCCGCGGTGACCTGGCCGGTAACGGCCACACCGCTGAAGATTGTTGCAAGGGCAATGGAACGAACGAGTGCCCGCGGGGCACCAGCAAATACTTTGATAGACATTGAGTCTCTCCGGAACTTAATACTTCAAAAGGCCGGAGCCTTTAAAAAAGTAGCGGGAGGTTTGTTTAAGTCGTTCAGGCGCTTACTGGGCAGAGTGCTGACTATGCGCAACCGGACGAACCGCTTGGCAAAGGACGCCGGATTACCATGGTGGGGAACCCGGCAATCCGTTGCGTGGCGCCTTTATAATAGGTTTAAAAAAGAACTCAAAATTTTTTTGACGGCTTTCGATCGCCAACTCTACGTCACAAAATTGACCAGCCATTAATAGGCTATTAATACCTGGCACTTTGATATTGCATCTAATAGCAAGCGAGCCCCTTTAAACCGTTTAGTTAATTCCCTACCGGCGTCAGATTTTTGAATTTTCGCGGTGAGGGAGCACAGATCCATCTATGGAATAGCCCGACGAACGGTCAAAGCATGACGCTCGATTTTCCGGTCGGCTGAAGGAAGCGGAAGCGATCTTTCCGCCTCGGCAGCTAGTGAAAATTGATAAGGAGCGGACGATGACGACTCAAAAATTCAAGATCGGCGACCACGTACGGTGGAATTCCGAGGCCGGCCACGTAACGGGGCATATCACCAAGGTGCATACCCAAGACACGGAGTTCATGGGGCACAAACGGCACGCCAGCCCGGAAGAGCCGCAGTACGAGATCAAGAGCGACAAGACCGACCATGTCGCGATGCACAAGGAGAGCGCACTGGGGCGGGTGAAGTGAGCGCAACGCTCCCTGATCGAATCTGGACGGTAGGCCACTCGACCCGCAGCGTCGAAACGTTCATAGCCCTGCTGCAGCAGTACGGCATCGAGGCGATCGCAGACGTGCGGCGCTTTCCCGGTTCGAGACGGCTACCGCAGTTCACCTCGGCTGCGCTCGAGACGGCGCTAGCGGATCAGGCAATCGACTATCAATGGCTCGAGGGCCTGGGCGGCCGTCGCCGGGCCAGCCACGCCTCGGCGGACAGCACCTGGCGCAACGCGTCGTTTCGCGGTTACGCCGAGCATCTCGACAGTACCGAGTTCGCCGCCGCGCTGGACCGGCTCTTGGCGCTGGCCACGGCTCGCCGCACCGCAATGATGTGCGCGGAGGTCCTCTGGTGGCGCTGCCACCGCTCGATGATCTCTGACGTGCTGAAGCTCAAGGGGATCGAGGTGCTGCATATCCAGGACGAGCGGCACCTGTCCCCGCATCCCTATACCTCACCCGCACGGCTTGACCATGGCGAACTGAGCTATACCGATAGAGGGGTTCCGCTAAAGCGTGGCGGGACAACCGCGCGAACAGAATGAAGCGTCATTCATTCCTAGGCTGGGTTGCATTCAACGGAGGGGAACGGGGCGGAAGGAATAAAGAAGGGTGCGGCCTGCCGATATGTTGCAGTTCGATGAACTTTGCAGATCGGGCAGCTTCCTATGCAGCGGATTTAGCATCCATCCGGTGCGGTGACGACAGCAGTGCAATGATTGACGATTCGCTTGCAGGGAACAGCACACGCATTGCGTGCCGGCTCAGTTGGAGGAGCGCTCATGTTCAGCATCGACTTAAACACTAGGCTCTCGAGCGCCCTGCAGCGCCTCACGAGCGGATCGTCCGGCCGCGTGTTCAAGGGCATGGCGACCCTCGCAATCGGCAACGGCCTGGCAAAGATCGTTGCGCTGCTCTCGATTCAGGTTCTCACGCGGATATACAGCCCCGAGCACTTCGGCGTCCTGTCGGTCTTCACCGCCCTGCTTCTGATCCTGACCCCCTTGGTCACATTGCGCTATGAGCTGGCCGTCCCGCTGCCGAGCAAGGACGGCGCTGCGGTCACCCTCATGGCGGTTTCGATGGGCCTGTTGCTGGCAATGACGGTTCTCATCGGGACCGTGCTCTGGCTGGCCGGCCCTTCCCTGCTGGCACTGGCCTCGATGGAGGTGCTCACACCCTACCGAGGCTTGCTGGTAGCCGCCCTCTTCCTGGCCGGCTTGTATGAAGTGTTGCTGATATGGGCTGTTCGCAGGCGCGCCTACCCACGCATTGCACGCACGCAACTGCAGCAGAGTGTGGTGGGCGCGATCGCCAAGATCGCGTTGGGATTGGCGGGCCTGATGCCGATTGGCTTGCTAATTGGGCAGGTTGCCGGTGCCTGCGCGGGATTGACTACGCTGGTCCGTACGTTCAGCGCGGACATGCGGCGCAACTGGCGCCATGTCACGCCACGACGCGCATACACCATGCTTCGGCACTATCGCAGCTTTCCGTTCTACCGCTTGCCTTCGCAGCTATTGCAGACCTTCTCCAGCCAGTCTCCGCTGCTTTTGACCGCAGCGCTGTACGACGCCAGCACCACCGGCCAGCTCGGCCTAGCCCTGATGACATTGGCGCTACCGATGCAACTCCTTGGCTATACCACCAGCAAGGCGTACTACGCGGAAATCGCGTCGCTGGGCCGCAAGCGGCCGACAGACATACGCAACGTGACTCGGTCAGTCGTCAAGCGGCTGTTCGCCTTGTCCATCGCACCGACCCTGGTGCTACTGGTATTCGGAGAGCGGCTGTTTACCCTGGCATTTGGCGCCCAATGGGAATTGGCTGGAGAGCTGGCGGCGATCCTGGCGATCTACCTGCTGTTCCAGTTCATCCACGCACCTGCGTCGCACCTGCTGTCACTGTTCGAGCGCCAACGCCTGTTGCTCATGCTGAACGTGCAGCGATCGATTTTGACGGTCGCCTGCTTCTCGGTTGCCCATCTGATCGACCTGCCGATCACATCGGTGGTGCTGATCTATTCGGTACTGCTCTCGATGCATTACCTGTTCAGCTTGGTGATGGCGTTACGTGTGATACCGCGCGAGGCGCACTGACCGCGCGAGGACCATCGCCCTCGCCTGATCGATGCGCGCGGCCGCTCAGGGCTCGCGCTTGAGTTCGTTCCAACCCGATACGCGGCGATTACCGGACAGCGCATTGCGCAACAGATAGAAGAAGAACACCGGGATCCCCACCGCGTAGCGCTTGAACAGCCGGCGGGGCTCAATGAGCATCCGGAACGCCCATTCCAGCCCGAACTTGCGAAAGAACAGCGGTGCCCGCGGGAAGCGCTGGGCTGCGAAATCGAGGATGGCGCCACCGCAGATCAGCAATGCACGCCCTTCCATGGCCTGCTGCAAATAGAGCGCAACCTGTTCCTGCTTCGGCATTCCCATCGCCATCACGATGATCGGAAAGCGACCCGGCACATGGTGCGCCTGGTAGAACTTCAGATAATCCTCGGCATGCCGGAACCCGTCGATGGCATGAAATTGCCTTCCGCCGAACAGCGCTTCCGCCCCCTCGCTGAGCCAAGGCTCGCGAGTCCCCATGGCAAACAGTTCGTACTGATCCGTTGACCGACCTACCAGCTCGTTGATGAGATCGGGGATGAAGTCCGATCCGTTGAGATTGGCTTTCGGGTCGACACCGTTGAACTGGCACGCCAACTTGACCCCGATCCCGTCTCGCAGCAGATAGTTGACCTGCATGAAACTCTTGAGCACCGCTGGATTGCGCTGAGCGATGTTGTAGCCATGCTGGTTGAGAAAACCAAGGATGGTCGGGGATTCACGTCCTTTAAGCTCGGCCATGAACGCGGCGATCTCCACCTCGTCCAGTAGTTTCAGCTTCCCTATGAGAGGGTCCATTCCTCTGGCAAGCGGTTTTTTCATAAGGATTTCTCTGTCTGCATTTCAAAAGGGTGTCGTCGGCCGCCAAACGGGCTGACCGACGCTGGACCGTTACGGGGAAATTGCCAAAGCACCGCGGAACAATGCATGCCGCTTCAGGACAAACGAAGCAGTGCGGAAATGGCACCCCTTCCCCAACGGGTTAAAAAAGGATGTGAAATGACAAGGTCACCTGGCAATTCCAAGAACCGGACAATAACGACCCTCCTCGGACTCTTGCTTACCGTCGGAGGTGCCGCAAGCGAGGCAAAAAATATTGATCTGATCGGCCTGAATGTAGGCGGAGCCGCATTCTCCAGCGGCCACCTGCCAGGAAAATACAATACAAACTATTTCTTCCCCTCGGCTAACTACCTTCAAAAGTGGAAAGACCAAGGTATTGAAACCGTTCGTTTCCCGATTCTCTGGGAGCGACTGCAAAGCGAACTGAATGGCGATCTGGAAGAACCTTACGCCAAACTGATCGATACCTTTCTCGATCAAGCCGCCCAGCACGACATGCAAGTCATCCTGGACATTCATAACTATGGCCGGTATCGCAAGAAGATCATTGGCACACCCGAAGTACCGATCTCGGCTTACAGTGACTTTCTCGGACGGGTCGCGCACCGCTGGAAGGATCACGATGGTCTTTACGCCTACGACATCATGAACGAGCCCCATGGTGCGGATAAGTATTGGCCAACCGCCGCACAAGCGGGCATCGACGCCATTCGCCAACACGACACGCATCGCCCTTTGCTGATCGAAGGCAACTTTTGGTCCAGTGCCTATAAATGGTCCAAGTTCAACGACCCGTTGCTGCAATTGAAAGACCCCTCCGACAATTTGATCTTCTCCGCGCATCTTTATCTGGATAAGCACGGCAACGGCCAATATAAGGAACCGCTCGAGGACGACTTCGACACAATGCTGGGCGTCAAACGCGTTACGCCTTTCATCGAATGGCTAAAGAAGAACGGCAAACGAGGCCATATCGGTGAGTTCGGCATTCCTGCGGATGAGCCGCGCCTGCTCGAAGCGATGGATAACCTGCTTGCGCACCTGCAGAAGAACTGTATCCCCTTGACCTATTGGGCCGCGGGATCGGCATGGGGTAAATACAAGCTTTCTATCGAACCCGCTAAAGATGGCACTCAGCGCCCACAATGGGACGTTCTTCGCAAGTATGTCGGCAAGGGCAACTGCAGCAGAATCGGCCCTGATGCAGGCTGAATTTCACCGGGAATCGACCTTCATCGGCCGATTCCCGCCTGCTCAAATCTTGGTCACCGAGGACAACGGAAACCACTTGGCAATCATCGCCTTTACCTTGCTCGCCAGCCGCCGCTTCAAGCTATAGCCCTTGCGTACCGCACTGGACTTTAGGTTGTGCAACTGGCCAGGCACGTACATCTCGTTCGTTTCCAAGCAATAAACCGGCTTGCCGCTGAGCTTCATAATCTCGACGGCCTGCTTCTCCTCGCTCTCGACGAACAAACGGGTCTCAGGATGCTTGGCGTACACCTCGGCCTTGAACCGGCCGTGAATGCCAAGCCGACGCCGCTCCTCTGCCGATGGCAGATCCAGCATATGCAAAGTCCCGTATTCCACGCCATTGCGCGCGAGCCATTCCTCGGTCTCGGCGCGATAGAGCTCCAGCCGACTCGTCACGAGATGCGCTACCTTCACAGAGGGAATGAACAGCGGCCGGGTGCATGCAAGGAATTCGCGGTATTTCGGGCCGTCATCATTCTGCTCTTCGACGGGATCGACACAGAGCACACCATCAATGTCGAGGCAGGCGTGTTTCAGAAACTCGTGATGCATGATGTTCCACTCGAACACACGCGGTTGCTCAACCAGCTCTAGGTGAACATCGACGAGATGCTGGTTGCGGCGCTCGGCGAATACAGCCATCGTCACTACGTCTTTTTCGAAAATGGCCTTCACTTGGGCCAACGCAGCATTCATCGACTTCGCCGAGGAAATACTGTCGTCGACGAGCAGAATCTTCCGCGCATCCTGCGGTTTGGCCAGAGTGGCGTGCTTATAGCTACGCGTCGTACCCCGTTTCAGATCATCGTTGCGCAGGAACGAATAAAGATCGGTCAGCGGAAGGTTCTGCTTCAACGCAATGATGCTGGCGACCAGCATGCCACTTCGGGGAATGCCAACCACCAGGTCGATGTCCGCCGGTATCCGGCCGGCATAGACATTGGTCAGCTGAGACAGATGACTAAGGCTTCGGTAATTCATTGAACACGCTCCTGCGCCCTGTTCTTGTTTGGATCCCACCAGGCAGAAAACCGACTTGCCCATCAGCGCCCCAAGGAGGCGCGCAACATCTTGGTATGGGTATGCACGTAGTGCAGCACATACAGCGCGAATGCATTCAGCGCCGAGTAATTGAGGAAACGCTTGCGGATATCCATGTCCTCGCGGATCGCCTCGAACCGGCGTTTGTGTGAAACGCCAGTCGTATCGAATATGCACAGCGGAAACGACAACTGCATGACATCCCGCTGCAGGTCTAGCCCCTGCAGGAATTCCAGCAACAAGCAATAGTCGGCGGACAACTTGTAATCGAGGCGGAAGGAATAATCACGCAACCGCTCGTTTTCGAAATACATGGTCTGATGGCTGGCGGGTAGGCCCAGCGGAGCACGCTCGATTGGTCGCGCCGTAACCGGCTCAAGCGAGCCGTCTGCATGTTTACGGTTGAAATCCCCATAAATGAACTTCGGCGCAACGGGTGCGCGTTCGAGTTCCGCATTGATTCGTTCCAATACGTCTGGGCCGCCAAGGCAGTCGCCACTATTGAGGAACAAGGTATATCCCGGCGTTTCTACAGCACGGAGCCGACCCTTGTTCATGGCATCGTAAATACCCTTATCGGGTTCGATGGTGATCTCGGCGTGGGGATCGTTCAAAGAACGGAGCCATTCACTACTGCCGTCTTTCGAAGCGCCATCGATAACGATCCAGCGAAAGTTGCGATAAGTCTGGTTGACCAGGCTCTTGTAAGTGTCCTTGAGGCCCTCCAGGTTATTCCAGTTTATAGTTACGATACTGAAACTGACCATAATCCACCTGCCCCGGGTTTAACGTGAAAGAAGAATCCGCGCGTTGCATCTTGGCGTAATAAACGAAGAACGCCGCTGCCATGCCGTAAAGATCGCCTGCGAAGGTCAGGCCATTGGACAGCATGAAATTCATCATGCCGAACACGAAGGCGATCTGGACCGAGGACAATAACGCCCCCTTGTTCGGCACCTGTCGCATAAGCCAGAGATAGCCGAAGTAATAGATGAGCAGCACGGCCAATGCCATGAACCCATAGCGGTAATAGACGCCGAAGATGCCGACATCCGAGAGATAGAAGTGCGAGTTGTAGACGGCCGAGAAGCCACCTTGCCACTGCAGCGATAACGCACCCATGCCGATGAAGTTATTTTCCCGGATCGCATCGATGATGGTTGCAACCGTTAGGTCACGGACACCCGGGCCGGAGGTGGCTTCGAACAGCAAGGCGTGAAAACGCTCGTACTGGGCGATATAGAACTCAGGTACCAGGAAGTAAGAAATACCCAGCATCACGATGCCAAGGATGCTCATCTTCATCAGCGAATCGATGCGCTTGCGGAAGATCCACAGGCCGGCGATCCCCCAAACCAGCATGGTCTGGCGGGTCTGCATCACCAGCCAGAGGTAGGCGACCAGATATAGCAGGATCAACACCTTCGTCGTGGTCACGCGCTCACGCAGGTTGTACATAAGCATGAACGCGGAGATGGTGACGAACGCCGAGCCGATGCGATAGCGGTCAGGACGTAGCAGATCTTCGTACTGGGTCCAGTCGTCGACAGTGAACGAGGCCACCGTGTTCTGCGGGATGATGCCCAGGTAATAACAAAAGCCGAACGTGGCACAGATTAGCGCCACGTAAAGGAAATACTTGCCCAGCTCTTCCTCGGTCGGCTTCGCCATGATCAACAGAAACAGCACAGGGAAGAACACCAAATACTCGAAGAATCGCCGTTCCTCGAGCAAGCCATAGACCAGTGGCTGGCCAAAATTGAGGTATGCCAAGCTGGCGGACAGCAACGGCAGGCAGACGCCCATCCAGATGATCCACAAGCTGGTCCTGGACTGGTAGACCCATTTCCACACGACGAAGAGGCAGGTAGTCGCCCCGATCACCACCAACAGGAAGAGTTCACGCAGGTAGGGAACACCGGCCCGCTTGTCGTCCGTCAAAAAGAAACAGGCGGAATTCAGCAAGAGCAGGATGAACAGCAAATTCTTGTACGCCAGCACTTTCCTTAACAAGCGGCTTCCCCAATTTCCAAGTTGACGTAGCGAACAGCGAACCGACCGCGAGGCGTGCCGCCCGGGCGCAATCCTGGCGCCAGGGTCCGCGTGCCATGGATGGACAACAACGAGTCGTAAAAGGTCCATGCGCCATGCACGCAATGGCTGGCTTTGGCTCCCAAGACCCGGTCAGCGCCACTTCCAGCCGAGTGATCTGGCGTCAGAGCGCCAGGCCCGGCGGAACCGGGCGACCGACACACTGAACGCGTACCGTCGCCGATTCGAGACTCAGTGACGAGCCTTGTCCTGGTTCTCGACGAACCAGCGATACGCGTCGCGCAGCCCATCCTCCAGGCTGATGGTCGATTGCCAACCCAGCGCTTTGAGGCGCGACACATCCATGAGCTTGCGGGGTGTACCGTCGGGTTTGCTGCTGTCGAAGATCAGCTTGCCCTGATACTCGGTCACGCGCGAGATGGTTTCGGCCAGCTCCCGGATGCTGCAATCGACGCCGGTGCCAACGTTGATGTGCGAGAGCATCGGCTGGGTGTGGGCCTGATAGGTCTCGTCATCCAGCTCCATCACGTGCACGCAGGCGGCTGCCATGTCATCCACATGCAGGAACTCGCGCTGCGGCTTGCCACTGCCCCAGATCACCACTTCGTCGTCGCCACGCTGGGTGGCTTCATGGAAGCGCTTGAGCAGTGCCGGTACGACATGGCTGTTTTCCGGGTGGAAGTTGTCGTTCGGCCCGTACAGGTTGGTCGGCATCACGCTGCGGTAGTCACGGCCGTACTGGCGGTTGTAGCTCTCGCACAACTTGATGCCGGCGATCTTGGCAACCGCGTAGGGCTCGTTGGTCGGCTCGAGCACGCCCGTGACCAGGGCCTCTTCTTTCATCGGCTGCTCGGCGAACTTCGGGTAGATACACGAGGAGCCGAGGAACAACAACTTCTGCACATTGTTGCAATGCGCGGCGTGGATGATGTTCGCCTCGACCATGAGGTTCTGATAGATGAACTCGGCCGGATAAGTGTTGTTCGCGTAGATGCCGCCGACCTTGGCCGAGGCCATGTAGACCTGATCGATCGGCGTCTCGGCGAAGAAGGCGTTCACGGCCGCCTGGTCGACCAGATCGAGCTCTTCCCGGCCGCGCGTGATGATATTGGTGTAGCCCAGGGCCTGGAGGCGTCGGACGATGGCCGAGCCCACCATGCCGCGATGCCCCGCGACGAAAATGCGTGCGTCACGATTCATGTCAATTCTCCAATGTCACTGGAATTTCGAAGCCGTGCTCTTTGAGCAAGGCGTGCCGCCGGGCCACCTTCAGGTCCTCGCGGACCATCTCGGCGCACATTTCCTGCACGCTGATTTCCGGTGTCCAGCCAAGCTTTTCTTTCGCACGGGTCGGGTCGCCGAGCAGCGTCTCGACCTCAGCGGGGCGGAAGTAGCGTGGATCGACGCTGACGACCACATCACCCGGACGGAGTGCCGGCGCCATGTCGCCCGCGACACTGTCGACGATGGCACGCTCATCCACGCCGCTACCTTCGAAGCGCAGCTGGATACCCAGCTCGGCCGCCGACCACTTGATGAATTCACGTACCGAGTACTGCACGCCCGTGGCAATCACGAAGTCCTCGGCCTGCTCCTGTTGCAGCATCATCCATTGCATGCGCACGTAATCCTTGGCGTGGCCCCAGTCACGCAGCGCGTCCAGGTTGCCCATGTACAGGCGCTTCTCCAGACCCTGGGCGATGTTCGCCAGGCCACGGGTGATCTTGCGGGTCACGAAGGTCTCGCCTCGGCGCGGCGATTCGTGGTTGAACAGGATCCCGTTGCAGGCGTACATGCCATAGGCCTCACGGTAGTTCACCGTGATCCAGTATGCGTACAGCTTGGCCACGGCATATGGCGAGCGCGGGTAGAACGGCGTGGTTTCCTTCTGCGGAATCTCCTGCACCAGGCCATACAGCTCTGAGGTGGAGGCCTGGTAGAAGCGCGTCTTCTTTTCCAGCCCCAACAGGCGGATGGCCTCGAGGATGCGCAGCGTGCCCATGCCGTCGACGTCGGCGGTGTACTCGGGCGACTCGAAGCTCACCGCAACGTGCGATTGCGCGCCCAGGTTATAAACCTCATCGGGTTGGACTTCCTGGATGATGCGCGTCAGATTCGACGAATCCGTCAAGTCGCCGTAGTGCAGTACGAAGTCCTGGCTCTGCTCGTGGCGATCCTGATAGATGTGGTCGACCCGCTGGGTATTGAACAGCGAAGCGCGGCGCTTGATGCCGTGCACCTCGTAGCCCTTTTCCAGCAGCAACTCGGCGAGGTAGGAACCGTCCTGCCCCGTGATGCCCGTGATCAACGCTTTCTTTCGTTCCATGTTGCTACCTATGTTAGTCGTCGAGAGAGGAAATCAAATTCAGCGGTCAGCTCGACCGAACGCTGCGAATTGCCATCTGGAGGCGCTCGATGAAGCCGACGCAAATCACCGGCAGTGAGGGAAATTTGTAGAAGAAGCGGTAGGTGTCGTACTGCGTCCGCGGCGCGCTCAGCGTGGCGGGATCGACCTCGGCCGTGTCGATCAGCGAGATGCCCTCGCCCGCTACGTCATGCAGCACGCTCAGCTCCATGGGCTTCATCGAGAGGCTGAAGCTGCACAGTCCCGGCTTGGTCGTACGCGTCAATTGCAGGCCGCTGCGGCAAGGCTTGCAGCCGAACAGATTGACGGTGAAGTCATGGTTGGCGAGCTTCGGGTTCAGGCGCTTCAGCGTGCCGGGCGACAGCTCGCAAAAGGCGTCATAGACGGCCAGCGATGCTTCGAAGCGAGGAAACTGGTAGTCGATACGCTGCTGCTGAATCGGTACCTGGAAGCGCGACGAGGCGATATAAAAATGTTCGCCCGGGTCACCGAAGTTGGTCGTCAGCGAACGGTACGGGTAAACGAAATACAGGTCGCGGCTGATGATGTAGGCGTTATACAGCTTCAGCCAAGACGACTCCGGCCAGCTGCGAATGTCGCCAGGGATACCGTCGATGCGAGTGATATCCGTGCCATTGCCTTCGAGCCACTGGCGGAACCCCTGCCAATGCGAACGCGACCAAGCCTGACCCCAGGACGCCGCGAGCTGCATGAAATGCACATCTGACTCGCCATCGTCGATCGGGGTGAATGGCAGATTGGCGGTCTGGTTGAACTGCTGGCTGTACAGGCTGATACCGGCCACGCGTGGCTCATCAGCATAGAAGGTCAGCGCCCTGGACGTGTACTCGTAAAAGTGCGGCGACACGAAAAGGTCGTCCTCGAGCACCAGTACGTCGCCGTACTCCTCGGTGAGATCGCCGCAGGCCAGGACGTGATTACGAAGCCCCATCCGCTTCTCGCGATGGATGACGCGTTTTTCACCATGTGGCCAGTCGTAAGCCTCGGCGACACGCAAGGGTTCGAGCGTGCCCGAGTTATCCAGGCTGATCACCAGCCGGATGTCCCCGGCGGGGTAATGCGCCTTGCTCAGCGATGCCAGCAGCCGAGAAAGGCTCTTGGGCCGGTTGTAGCCGATGACGACGATAGTGGGCAGGTTTGCTGTCATTGAGAAATCCATACCGCGTGAACTAAACGGGTTGCGAATCGGCAGTGGCCGATTCTCCAAGGCGCCTGTACCAGCGTCGCGCTGCAATCGTGACAATCGCCACCAGAGACGAGTAAATCACGATGCTCGCCGCGGCGAAGGCCTGAACGGTAGCCAGCGCCTGGCCGACCACCACTGCACCACCAAACAGCGCTACCAGGCGCAGACTGGTACTGAACACTTCGAACAGCAGGAAACGACCCTGCAACGAGAGTGCCGGCACCGCGACCACACAGGGCCGGGAAATGAACACGACATACTCCGCCAGAGCCATCCAGCGGGCGAACTCGCCAGCCACATGCCACTGCTCGCCGAAGACGAACGAGAACAGCCAAGGGCCGAAGATCACCACGATCGAGAACGGCACCAGGCCGACCAACCCCAGCGCTGCCGTCGCCTTGACCAGCATCGCCGCGACCGGCTCGCGGTCGTGTATCGCACGAGTGATGCGCGGGTAGTACACGTCAGCCACCGACTTGCCGATCATGTTCGTGGGCATGGTCAACGCTTGCCGGCAGAGGGCGAAGAAGCCGGCCACGGCGGGGCCGAAGAACGCAGCGAGCACCAGCGTCGGCAGGTGTTGCGATGTCGCGTTGATCAGCATTACTGGCGCGCGATAGAGCGGAAAATCACCATGCCGCCGCGCAAGTTCGCGCAACGAAGCACGGTTGTCGCTTTCCGCCGCTGCGTGATTGTCGCTATGCGGCTTGGCACGCAGCAGCGTCAGGCCGAGCATGGCGGCATGCAGGGCTTGTTGCAGCGCCGTGGTGCAGACCAGCACCAGAGCAGACGACTGAACCAGCCCTGCGACGGTCCGCAGGGTGTTGAACAGCAACGAGTGGCCAACCGCCACGCTTGCGGTGATACGGAACCGCTGGGTGCGGAACAGCCATTGCTGGCAGATCTCCAGCGCCGCGGCGCTGAACATCACCAGCGGAATCAGCATCAGGTACGGCTGAATGATGCCGATCTCCAGCCGCGCCGCGATCTCATCGCCGAACAGGCCCAGCACCACTGCAACCAGCAGCGTGAGCAAGGTGGCGACCAGTAGCGACAGTCGGACCAGACCACGGGCATCGCCGTCGCGCTTGGGCAGCACGATGGCGATCGGATAGGTCAGCGCCGCGACCGGTATCAGCATCATGGTTACGCTGAGAAACGTGCCCAGTACGCCATAGGCCTCGGGACCGTAGATGCGCGTGATCACAGGCATGAAGGCCAGCGTGAGCGCCTGCGCCCCCGCAGTACCGCTGACTACCGTGACGATGTTGCGCAACAGCCGGCTGCGCAGGCTGCCCTGCAGCAAAGCCGAGAGCCGCTGTGAAATCGGCATGCTTTGCTGGCCGCTGGTCTGGTCGAGGCTGCTCACCGGGACGCGCGCTCCGTTCAGGCCTGCACCGGCTGACGGCCGACGCCGTAGTAGCTGAAGCCTTCACGCTTCACCTGGTCGCGGTCGTACTGGTTACGGCCATCGATGATCAACGGCGTATTGAGCAGACGCTTGAGCGCTCGGAAATCCGGGCGGCGGAACGGCTTCCACTCGGTCACGAGCACTAGCGCATCGGCGTCGATGGCCGCTTCGTACTGACCTTCGACGATCTGCAGCTTGCCCTCGGCAAACCAATTCTCCGGAAACTCGCGGCGCGCGGTCTCGCGGGCGACCGGATCGAAGGCCCGTACCTTGGCGCCCGCATTGATCAAGCTGTTGATCAGCACCACGCTCGGTGCTTCGCGCATGTCGTCGGTGCCCGGCTTGAAGGCCAGCCCCCAGACCGCGAAGGTGCGCCCTGCCAAGTCACCGGTGAAGTGGGTGGACAGCTTGTTGAACAGCGAATGCTTCTGCTGGTCGTTACGCGCTTCCACGGCCTGCAGAAGCTTGGGCTCGAAATCGTTCTGGTGCGCAATGTTGATCAGCGCCTTGACGTCTTTCGGGAAGCAAGAGCCGCCGTAGCCGCAGCCGGCGTAGATGAAGTGGTAGCCGATACGTTCGTCCGAACCGATGCCCAGGCGTACGTTCTCCACGTCCACGTCCAGGCGCTCGCAAAGGCTGGCGATCTCATTCATGAAGGAGATCTTGGTCGCCAGCATGGCGTTGGCCGCGTACTTGGTCATCTCGGCATCGCGCACGCCCATGAACATGGTCCGCGGGCGGTTGCGGATGAACGGTGCGTAGAGTGCGCTCATGACCTGGCGGGCATGGTCGTTATCGGCACCGATGACGATGCGATCCGGGTGCATGAAATCGTCGACCGCCGCGCCTTCCTTGAGGAACTCGGGGTTGGAGACGACCGAAAATTCGATGTCCAGCCCGCGCGCCGCAAGTCGCTCGGCGACTGCTTCGCGGACCAAATCGGCGGTACCGACCGGCACGGTGGACTTGTTCACCACGATGGCAGGCGCGGTCAGGGTGTCGCCGATCTGCCGGGCCACCTCGAGCACGTAGCGCAGGTCAGCCGAGCCATCCTCACCGGGGGGCGTACCCACTGCAATGAAGAAAACCTCGGACTGCTCAACCGCTTCGCCCAGCGAGGTGGTGAAGTGCAGGCGACCGGAGGAGTGGTTCTCGACCACGATGTCTTCGAGGCCCGGCTCGTAAATCGGCAGAATGCCCTGCTTCAGGTTTTCGATCTTGGTTTTGTCGACGTCGACGCAGTAGACCGTGTTGCCCATTTCGGCGATACAGGCCCCGGTCACCAGACCCACGTAGCCGGTTCCAACAACGGTAATGTTCATAGCAACTTTCCTCGAGTCAGACGTGATACGGGCGCGCCAGGGCTCGACCCGAAGGTGGCCGCTGGCAGAAATCGTTGATGAAGGCAGCAATCAAGCCGGGCCTCGGTGACCGCGTTGCGGTACCGGGCCTGGCGATTCTGGCGAGCCGGGTTAGACCGTCTGCTCGCTGTAGCCGTAGTGGTCGTAATAGCCACGGAACTGACCGTTCTTGCGGGCCTTTTCGACGTCCACGTGGTTTAGCACTACGCCCGTGATCGGAGCGCTGCTGTTCTGCAGCTGGCTGACGCCCTTCTGCACGTGCGGAATCAGCGTGCTGTCGGACTTGACCACGTAGATAACCGCGTCGGCCAGCTTGGACAGAACGGCGGCGTCGCTCACGGCCTGGCTCGGCGGCGAGTCGATGATGATGCGGTCGTAGCGCGCCTTCAGGGCCTCGATGAGTTTGGCAAAGCGCGGCGAGGACAAGAGCTCCAACGGGTTGGACGGCACGGCGCCCGCAGCGATCATGTCCACATTACCGACGGTCTGGATGCAATCTTCGAGCTTGGCGTTGCCACCAATGAGGTTGACCAGGCCGGGCGTGCCCTGCTTGAAGTCGAAGGACTTGTCCAGTGTGGCGCGGCGCAGGTCCGCATCGATCAGCAGCACGCGGTGCAACTGCCCCATCGCGAAGGCCAGGTTGGCCGACACCGAGCTCTTGCCTTCGCCCGGCGCGGTGGAGGTGATCACCAGCACTTGGCGCGGCTGGCCGGTTTCGCTCAGCAGCAGGTTGGTGCGAATGGTCCGCACGGCCTCGCAGAAGCGTTTGTCGCCGCTGCGTTCGAACAGATGGCTGACCTCCTTGCGCAGCTTGCGCGGTACCTGCGGGACGATGCCCATCACCGGCAGATTCAGCTTGCCTTCGACCTCTTCGGAGCTCTTGAAGGTATTGTCCAGAATCTCGCGGATGATCGCCTGGGCAATACCCAGAACAAGCGCCAGGAAGATCGCCACCGCCATGATGAGCGTGCCGTTAGGCGCCGAAGGCTCGGCCGGCGGGATGGCTTCGTCGACGATCCGCGCATTGGTAGTGCTCAGGTCGGACGTCGCAGTGGTTTCCTGCAAGCGGGTCATGAAGGTGTCGTACAGGGCACGGTCGCTCTCGACCTGGCGCTGCAGGTCACGCACCTTGAACTCCTTGCGGGAGATGTCCTGGATGCGGCCCTTGTTCTCGTTGAAGGACGCCTTCAGCGAATTCTCGTTGGCGACAGCGAGCTGATAGTTGCGCTCGATGCTCGCAACGACCTGCTCGACCTGCTGGCGCAAGCTGGCGGTGGCGGCATTTAGGTCGGAACGAGCCGATACCATTGCCGGGTGGCGATCGCCATAACGACGCGACAGATCCTCTACACGTGACCGGGCATGTGCCTGGTCTGCCTTGAACTGCTGGATCAGCGGGTGACCGAGCACAGCCGGCACGCTGGCCAGACGCTCCCAGCCCTGGCTGCGCATGGATTCGACCTGGCGATACTGGCTCTCGGCCTCGGCACGCTGGCGACGGGCGTCGATCATGCGGTCGCCGGTCAACGACAGCTCGTTGGCGCTGATGGTGCTCACACCTTCGAGATCAACCAGCCCCTCGGCATCCAGGTATTCCTGCAGGCGATCCTCGGAAGCCTGCAGGTTCTCACGCAGGGACACCAGGCGATCATTCATCCAGCTCGCCGCAGTCATCGACATGTCGACCTTGGCTTCGAGCTGAGCTTCGATGTAAGCCTGTGCCAGCTGATTGGTAGCCTGGGCGGCCGTCAGGCGATCCGCCATGGATACCGACAGGTAAACCAGCTGGCTCTTGCCTTCGACCCATACCGACGTGCGCTCCATGAACGTGCGCGTCGCGTAATCCATGATCTGGGCTTCGGTGTAGGGCTCCTTTTCCTCGCCGGTGATGCTGCGCACGATCGCGCCGATATCCACCAGCGGCTTGGACACCTGGCGCAGGTCGAACTCAGGGTGCTCGGTGAGGTTGAGGTCACGCACCACCCTGGCGGCAACGCCGCGGCTCTGCATCAGGCTCAGCTGCGTCTGCAGGTATTCGCTGAGTTCGGTGCGAGCGTCAGGCGTCGGCTGGAACGACAGCACCGGCGTCCCCTTGTGTTCGATCAACACCGTGGCGACGGATTTGTAGATCGGCGTCATGCGCGCGACCAGGACCGCGGCCAGGATGGCGACCGCGGCCACCAGCAGGACGATGCCCCACTTGCGTGACCAGATCGCATGCCAGATCTTTTTCAGATCGATGAAATCGCTGTCAGCGGCGGCCCCTGCTGGGCGCTGCCACGGTCGATCCGGGCGGATTGGGCTGTTCATCAGAAGAATCCTTCGTCGATGTTGATCGTGTCACCGGGGCGAACCGGGGTGTCCATGTCTGCTTTCTCTGCCGTACGCCCGCCTTCGGCGCTGCGCACGATGGTCATGCGGCGTGTCGATGCGCGCTCGGTGAGACCACCAGCCAGTGCGATCGCGCGATCCAGCGTGAGCCCGGGCTGATAGGGGTAACCGCCGGGGCTCTTGACCTCGCCGGAGATGTAGAACTCGCGATAGTTGACGACCGAGACCGAGACACGCGGATCGATCAGGTAGCCGTCCTTGAGCTTCTGTACCAGGATGTCTCGCACCTGGCCGGGGGTCTTGCCGTTGGCATTCACCTCACCGAGGAACGGGAAGGTGAAGGTGCCGGCGTCGGTCAGGCGAATTTCTTCGAACGACAGGTCCGGCTCGCCATGCACGCTGACGCGAATGATGTCCCCCGAGCCCAACTGGTACTGGGCGGCGTTGGCGCCAGCGGTGAACGCCAGCATCAACAGTAAGAACAGGCATTTGAACGGGTTGCGATGACACATGTTTGGCTTCTCCATGATCCTGGTGGACGTCCTGCCTGGTTCAGAGACTCAGGTCGAAACTCAGCAGATAAACGTTGCGGTCGTAGGTTTCGCTGGCGAAGCTCGAGTCGTTCTCGGTCCGCATGTACGCGAGGGTCACGTCGATCCAGCGATCCGGCGACCAGATCAGGCCGGCGCGGTAGCGACTGCGGTCGTCGTCCCGGCCGATCCCCTTGTACTCACGATCTTGGAAGCGGTACTCCAGCTCGGTGGCGATACGCGAGGTCCATTCGTGGTTCCAAATCGCTTCGGTAGTCCAGTCATTGATGGTGCTGGCGCCGTCATCACCTTCGTCGAAGGCGCGGCGGGTGTTCAGCCTGAACGTGGAGTAGGTACGCGGGTTGTAGGTGACACCGACTTCCCACATCGGGCTGGTGAAGTCTTCGCGATCGTTACTGTCGAAGTTCTTGCGCTCGGCACCCAGCTTGATGCTGCCGGAGGTCTTGGAGGTCGCTTCCCAGGTCATACCGCCGAGCAGCGCGACGTTGGTGCTGTCGCGGCGGGCACTGGAGAGCTTGTAGTCATGGTCGGTGTGGCGAACTTCCACCAGTGAGCGCGTCGTGCCGCCCAGGCGATGGAACCAGATGGAGTTGAGCATCAGGCTGTCGCGGTCTTCGGTAGCGTTGATGTTGCCACTGTTGTGATAACGCCACTGGTCGTAGTGGGCGCCGAACTCAAGCTGGTTGCGCGCGGTACGGGCGCCGAAACGATAGGCCGCCTGGGCGATCTTGCGGCTGTACTTGTCGTTCTCGGTCTCGATCTCAGTGTCCGCCGTCTCCTCCACGCGGTGGTAGGAGAGCCCCCAGCTGAGTCGATGCCGCGAGGTGAACTCCAGAGCGCTGCGCAGCCGCAGGTGGTGGTCGGTGTTACTGGCATCCGAGTCGGAATGGAAGATGTCGCTGTTGAAGGAATACTCGAGTTCGTATTCGCTGTTCCGGTTACCGGTGCCCAGCAGGAAGGTCGGGTTGATCCCGGTCACCCAGGAGGACTGCTCGTTATCGGAGAGCCCGCGGAAATTGTCGTCATAGCTTTCGCGCACGATCAGCGTAGGAGTGAACTCGAAACCACCGATGCGAATGTCCTGGGGATCGTTTGCCGCCCAGCTGTTTCCAGCGGCAAGGCAAAGTAGCGATACACCTGGAAGCGTGATGTTCCTCATATGGAATCCCTTCTCGGAGATAGATTGTTGTTCATGCCTGCGACCCTGACCACGACGCCTGGCCGATGTGAGGTGGCATAGACACGCAACAGACCGCAAATATCCCCGACAGTTGCAGTTTCTTTGCTCGACGCGTGGCATTGGGATTAATCGCTCCGACTGATCCGCTCTGGCCCCATGGATTCAGGCACGCTACCGCCCCAGGATTCGGCCCCTGTGGCATGAATGCTTCCATCCCGGAACGATGACAGACCTCACCCGTACAGCGCCCAGGGGCGCAGGCAGGTGAAACGTTCGTATCGTTCTTATTAGAAAGGCAAAGCCGTGCCCCGCTTCTGGAGAGCGGGCTGCACGTTGGCGAGACTGACCTGCACCTGCTGTTCTCGATTGAGCATGTTCAACAGCAACATCACTCGCTCTTCCCCATCCATGGAGAGAAAAATCGCATCCAGGTCGGCACCACCGCCGATGCGGACCTGTACCGCATCACCTGGATTGAACACCGCCACGGATTCGCCCCCTGCGCAGCGTGCCTTCAGTTGCTCGATGATCCCGTGCTGCACCCGGCAGGGCTGGCCGCAAAAGGACACCACGCGATTGACGCCACGCGTCGAGCGCAGCGGCATCCAGTTGTCGCCCTCCTCCATGCGGATGAACACATAGCCGGGAAACAGTGCCTGCTCAAGCAGCCTCAACCGGCCCGCACGCATACGCTGCGCGGTGAAGGTCGGGGCGAAGCACTCGAACGCTTGGCGCTGCAGATGCTCCAGCGCACGCCCGTCCTGGCGCGGTTTGCATTGCAATAGGTACCAGGACCCATCGGGCGTTTCGGTATGTCTATCCACAGCTTTCGCGTAGCCTCCAAACCACCGGCGCTCGATGCGCAATCCGTCCCGTGGGCCGCCCTAGACAGGGTCAGGCGCCCTTTCTGGACCCGGATGCAATCGCGGAGTTCCGCAGCGAGTGGCGCCGGGCGCCCGATAACAGCCGCACACGACGAAACAGCCCGCGCCAGGCCTGGCCTGAAGCAGGTGTAACAAGGCGTTTCGTCTGTTGGAATCGGTGGAGGCCCACCCGCACCTACGCTGTCAGCGGCGCTCGATGCGGTCTGGATGGATGAGGATGCGGCCCTCTTTGTAGAGGCCGCCGATGGCCTTCTTGAAGTTGCCTTTGCTGACACCGAAGTGCCGTGCGATCTCGTCGGCAGGCGACTTGTCGCTAAAGGGCAGCGTGCCGCCACTTTCCTGCAGCCTCTGAAGAATCAGGGCCTGCAGCGCATCGCCCGCCTCACTGCCTACTGGCTGCAAGCTGAGACTGATTTTGCCGTCCGGCCGTATTTCGCGGATGAAACCGCGCTCGCTCATGCCGCTGCGCAGGAATTTGAAGGCTTCGTTCTTATGGATCAGCCCCCAGTGCCGGCCATTGATGATGGCCTTGTGGCCCAGCTCGGTCGCCTCGGCCACGAGCAGGTCGACGGGCTCGCCGACGCTGTAGCGAGGCGGGGTCTTATCGAGGTAACGATCCAGACGCGCGGTGGCCGTGATGCGCCGCGTGTGCTTGTCGAGGTAGACGTATACGACGCAGTAATCGCCTTCGCGCAGCGGGCGCTTTTCCTCCGAATGCGGCATCAGCAGGTCCTTCGACAGGCCCCAATCGAGAAACAACCCGACCCGGTTGATCTCCTTGACCTTGAGGCTTGCGAACTCGCCAACCTGAACCTTCGGCTTCTCGGTCGTGGCGATTATCCGGTCGTCGCTGTCGAGGTAGACGAACACGTTCAGCCAGTCGTCGACTTCGGTGGGCAGGTTCTTCGGCACGTAGCGATTGGGCAACAGGATTTCGCCATCCGGCCCACCGTCGAGGTAGAGGCCAAACCCGGTGTGCTTGACGATTTGCAGGCTGTTGAAGCGCCCGATGGCTGCCATAAGAAAGGTCCTTTGATCGAAGCCGGCGATTCTAGCAGGGCGCCCGTGATCGGCGCCGTTCCTCGATGGGCGCGGCGCCGTCCTTCATCGGGGCAGTGCGTAGGCGATCACTGCATCGCCCGCCTTGGTGCCGAGCGAGCCGTGCCCGCCTGCCACCACCACGACCATCTGCCGACCCGTGCGGCTGAGGTAGGTCATGGGGGTGGCCTGGCCGCCAGCGGGCAGCCTCCACTTGGCGAGCTCCTTGCCGGTGGTGACGTCATAGGCGCGCAGGTAGTAGTCCAGCGTGCCGCTGAGGAACGCCACGCCACCGGCTGTCAGCATCGGCCCGCCAAGGCTCGGCACGCCCATCTTGAAGGGTAGCGGGACAGGCGCGCGGTCTCGCACGGTGCCGTTCTTGCGCATCCAGTGCGTGCGCCCGGTGCGCAGGTCCGCACCCGCCACGTAACCCCACGGCGGCGCGATGCAGGGCAAGCCGATGGGCGAGACGAAGGGTTTCAGCTCCACCGCGAAGGGCGCGCCGAAGTTTTCGTTCAGGTGAGGCTCACTGTCCGAGACGTAGGTGGCCTCGTCGTTCTCACGAGGAATCAGCGTAGAGGTGAACGGCAGGTACGCTGGCGTGCTGAAGACCATCTGCCGCACCGGATCGACCGCTACGCCGCCCCAATTGAATACGCCGAAGTTGCCCGGATGAACCAACGTGCCCTGGGTGGAAGGTGGCGTATAGCGCCCTTCGTAGCGCAGGCCGTTGAACTGGATATGGCACATCATCTGGTCGATGACGGTCGCGCCCCACAGGTCCTTGTCCTCGAGCCTCGGCGGTTTGTAAGTGAGCGCGGACACCGGCTGCGTCGCAGCGGCCTCGTCACCTTTGGCCGCTCCCTGCGGAGCCGGCACCTCTTCGACGGGCAACACGGGCTCGCCGGTGCGCCGGTCGAGTACGTAGATGTCGCCCTGCTTGGTGGGCGCAACCAGCGCCGGCACCATACCGCTACCGGTGTCGATATCGACCAGGCTCGGTTGGGCCGGCACGTCCATGTCCCACAGATCGTGATGCACGGTCTGGAAGACCCAGCGCAGCGCTCCGGTCTCGATGTCCAGCGCCACGATCGACGAGGAGAATCGTTCGGTGTTCTCGCTGCGATTACCGCCCCACTGGTCCGGCAGCTGGTTGCCCAGCGGAACGTAGACCAGACCGAGCGCTTCGTCGGCACTGGAAATGCTCCAGTTGTTCGGCGTGCTTTCGCTGTACGTTTCATTTTCCGGGATCGGCTCGGTCCGCTCGGGGTTGCCAGGGTCCCAGTTCCAAAGGAGTTCGCCGGTCAGGGCGTCATAGGCGCGAATCACGCCGGACGGCTCGTTGACCGACACATTGTCATTGACCGCACCGCCGATGATCACCCGCCCGCGCGCCACGACCGGCGGCGAGGTGGAATAGTAAAAGCCCTCTTTGACGTGCGGCATGTTCGCCCAAAGGTTGATGGCGCCGTTCTCGCCGAATCCTTCGCAGACCTGGCCGGTATCGGCGTCGAGTGCAATCAAGCGGGCATCCGCAGTGGGCATGTAGAGCCGCTGCCGGCAGACCTGCTCGGCGGGGGCGGCCTCGTCCAGGTGATAGGCCACGCCGCGGCAGGTCTGGTGCTGCCGGTTGGTCGATTGCGGCACCTGGGGATCAAAGCGCCAGCGCTCCTGCCCGGTTTCGGCATCGAGTGCGATTACCAGGTTGTGCGGCGTGCACAGGTACAGGCTGTCGTCGACTTTCAGCGGCGTGACTTCGTAGGTGGTCTCCTCCGGGTCACCGGGGCGGCGCTGGTCGCCAGTGTTGAATTGCCACACTTTCTCGAGCCGGCCGACATTGCCTGGATTCAACTGATCCAGCGGCGAATAGCGCGTGCCGTGCTGGGTTCGGCCATAGGCGTGCCAGTCTCCGTCGGGCACCTTATCTACGCGTGCCGGGGACTGTGCGAGGGGCGGCGGCAGCATCCCCTTGAAGTCATGACTATCGGTGGCAAGCGCCTGGATGCCAGCGGCGCCCCAGAGCGCCACCGCAATCATCAACGGAATGGCGCTGCCGCCCCAGGCGCGCGCGCCGAAGTGCAGCCAACCCAGACGCTGCGCAACCCAGGGCATCAACAACCAGAGACCGAATGGCACGATGATGCTGCCGCGTGGCGCGAGCTGCCACCAATCGAAGCCGACCTCGTACAACGCCCAGCCCAGCGCGCCCAGCATGACCAGCGCATAGACCCAAAGCGCTGCACGGCGCCTGGCCAGCAGCAACCCGCCCGTCAGCAGGAAGCCTACCGCCAACACGGCGAAATACCAGGTCCCGCCCAGGGCAATGACCTTCCACCCGCCGACGGCGAGCGCAAGACCGAGAATGATGCACAGCACAGCGCTGATGACGACCGCCACGACTCCTCCCTTGTTCTTGTTATGGGCATGCCGTGATGCTGCCGGCAAGCCGGATGAACGACCGCTCGCAGGCGATCACCCTCTGTTGACCGGCCGTCGCCCTGAATGCTCCCGGACGCCATGCAAAAGTTTCTGCTCAGCAGCAGCCGTCGCTGCGCCATGCCCTGAAGCGCATGGCATCCGAGCGACCGCAAGGGAACGCGCGGCGCTGACAATTTCGAGAAGACAATCGAACAATAATTGACCAAATCTGTATAATGGCCGGTTCGACCGACCACCAGGAACCCAACGAATGGCCACCAAGACCACTTCCGCCAAACGCAAACCCGAACCCGCCAGCGAAACCAGCGAGT
Source organism: Stutzerimonas chloritidismutans (assembly GCF_051486945.1). GTDB lineage: Bacteria > Pseudomonadota > Gammaproteobacteria > Pseudomonadales > Pseudomonadaceae > Stutzerimonas > Stutzerimonas chloritidismutans_B. The sequence goes on from NZ_JAHVDX010000002.1 coordinate 443,412, forward strand.
CTCTCGCCGAGCAGATGGCGGCGTTTCTCAAGGCCGGCGGCGAGGTCCAGAAGATTCCTACCGGCGTTAGCGGCCAGACTCAAGGCCCGTCGCGCCAGATCACCATCAGCCGCAAGTAATTCTTCACCAGACGACACATCTCCAGACCGCACTGGCGAGCCCATCCCGGTAGGCTCGCCCGGTTTTCTCCGCTGCACAGTCATTCAATCCCGCCGAGCCGCCATGACCGAACCCACCCGCCTGTCCAAACGCCTGGCCGAACAGCTCGGCTGCTCACGCCGCGAGGCCGAGCTCTACATCGAAGGCGGCTGGGTCAGCGTGGACGGGGAAATCGTCGAGGCGCCGTTCTTCAAGGTGCTCGACCAGCGCATCGAATTGCTACCTGGCGCGAGCGCTGCCGAAGTGCCGCCGGTGACACTGCTTTGGCACAAACCAGCCGGCATGCCCTGCCCTAGCGACGCGGGCCCGATCTACCAACAGCTGGCCAAGGCGCCGCGCTGGAGCGCCGACGATGCGCGCCAGACCGTGCGCGACCGTCATTTCGCCCGGCAGACTCTTCTCCTGCCCTTGGCGAGCGAAGCCAGCGGGCTGCTGGTCTTTAGCCAGCAGCGCGAGGTGATTCGCGCGTTAACCGCCACGCGCACCCCGCATGAGCACGAATACATCGTCGAGGTCAGCGGCGACGCGAAACCCGGTGCGCTGGAACGCTTAGGCAAGGGCATCACCCACCGCGATGGCTTACTTCAGGCCAAGGCCAGCTGGCAAAGCGAAAACCGGCTGCGCCTGGTAGTGAAGGCTCACCAGCCGGGTGACCTGAAGCTGATGTGCGAAGCCATGGGGCTGCAGATGTGCGCCTGCAAGCGCATCCGCGTTGGCCGCCTGTCCATGGCGAAGCTGCCCATCGGCGAGTGGCGCTACCTGGGCGAGCACGAGCGTTTCTGACCGCTCGGTTCGACAATCGCGCCCGCCTCGTTCGCGCCACGTCCAATACCACCCTATGCTTGTCTTGCTGCCCGGCGGATGACACCACCGCGGCAGCCACCGCTGGTACATCGTCCACGCCTGAGGTATGTCCATGCACAGACTCGCTCTGCTGCTCGCGCTCGGCCTGCTGCCACTGCTTGGCATTGCGCAGCAACGCGTGGAAGTCTGGACCTATCACCTATCGCCGCCTTTCCTCCTCAAGGATGAACAAGGCTTGTCACACGCCTTCGTCGATCTGCTCAACAACGACCCGGCCAACGCAGGTCGCTTCCGCTTCGAGCTGATCGAACTGCCACGAAAACGCATCGATGCGCGCTTGGCGAAGGGCCGGCCGGGCTTGCTGCTCTGGGCGACGCCCGAGTTTTTCACTGAAGCGCAGACGGCCAGGGCGAGCTGGTCCGAGCCGCTACTGGTCGATCGGCAAGAGTTCGTCTCATTGCCGGACACCGCGTTCGAATACGAGGGCATCGAATCCTTGCAGGGCAAAACCGTCGGCGGTGTGCTTGGGCATCGCTACGCCGGGCTCGAGGATGCGGTCGCCAATGGGTCAGTCAGGCGTCAGGACGTACGCTCCGATTTGCAAAATATCGAAAAGCTGTTGAATGGGCGCATTCACACATTGCTGATCCCCCGCTCCTCGCTGCTCCATTACCGCAAACAGCACGACCTCGGCCGGCTGCACGTCTCGGCACGGCCGCTCTATGAGTTTTCTCGGCACCTGCTCATGACCGATTCACTGAGTAGCAGCGTCAAGGAATACCTCAGCTGGTTCGTCAACGCGCTACCGAGCAATCCGGAGTGGCAAATCCTGGTTTTCCACTACGGACTGGACCCTATGGCGGTCACCGAATGAATCCAGATGAACACAAGCGAAGCTGGCGAGTCAGAACACGCGCTGACCAACGATTAATAACCAGAGAGACCAAGGCAGCAATGAAGAATGCACTGGCGATCGGATTGTTCATGCTACTGGGCGGGTGCGCCTCCCAACCGCAGCCCTGTGACGAGCCGGGCGGCTCTTGTCGATCCGAGCGATTGCTCTACCAGAATGACCTGCTCCAGGCCAAGTTCCTGATAGCCATCGGTGACGAGGATGGCTATGAACTGGCCGATGCGCTGCTCGAACGCAGCGCCGGCCTGGACGAACGCGGCGAGATCGAGTTCTACCAGGCCCTGCTCCTGATCCGGCAGGGTCCGCAGCCGACCGAAGTGCTGCAACTACTCGAGGCTGCCCGCGCCAAGGGCCATCCGCATGCTGTAGCGCTGCTCTACAAGATTTACAGCGAGCCCTACCTGATCGACGAGGCGGATGCGGCCAAAGCCGAGCGCTATCGCGAGGAGTACGCCGGGCTGGACGTTGCACAAAGCGGCTATCCCGACTTCCTAAAGGCGGTCGACTTGGTCAGCGAGCTTGTCGAGCCGCCCCCGCCAATGGCCGAGCGGCTCATGCCCTGCCCAAACCAGTGTTTCTGAGCACTAACGAGGCGTAGGCGTCTGGGTCACCTTCGGCGGTTTCTCACCGTCGAGCACGGCCTGCGCCTCCTCCTGGCTCGCATAGGGGCCGGCGATTGCGCGGCCATCCATCTCCACGACCCAACAGGTCGCCCAAGTCGGACGCCAGGCCTGCGGGACTTCATCGCCAGTCAGTTGCCGAATTTGGGTCTGCATGGTCACCTCCTGCAATTGCCAGTACGCCACCACGCGCGGTGGCCCTAAGCGTGGGACCGCAGCATTTGTCGATGTACTCGCCGAAACAGCGCGTAGTGCTTTTTACCGAACTGCCGCGCGGCGTTCGGCTCTACTGGATATCCAAAACTGCCCTCTGACACGCGCACAAACAGCACGAGGACGCACATGCCGTTCCAGACGCCCACGAGCAGGACCCTAATCTGGCTGATAGTGGCCCTGCTGGCCCTGACGGGCTGCAGCCGCATGAACCTGGCCTACCGCAACCTCGACCTGCTGATCCCCTGGACGCTGAACGATTACCTGGACATGACCGGCGACCAGCAGAAGCGCTTTCGCACGCAGCTGCGCGATCACCTCGGCTGGCACTGCCGGACCCAGCTGCCGGGCTACCTCGACACCCTGGCCCGCCTGCAGGGCCAAGTCCGCGATGGGCAGCTCGACGAAGCCGCACTGCGCGAGCACTACGCCTATGCCACCGAAGCAGTACAAGCCATCGCCAAGGAAATCACGCCGACCACGGTGCAGCTGCTCGCCGACCTTGATGACAGCCAGGTGAGCGACCTGAGCGAATCATTGGAAGAAGACCGGCGCGAACGCGAGGAAAAATACCTGGGCCCATCGGAAGCCGACCAGATCCGCGAGCGCGCCGAACGCATGCAGGAACGCGTCGAACGCTGGACCGGCACGACCGATGCGCACCAACGCCAGCGCATCCTGCAGTGGGCGCATGCGGTCGGCCCGCAAACGCGCTTGTGGTTGGAGAATCGCGCGGCATGGCAGCAAGCCCTGCGTGACGCGCTCGACCGGCGGCATGAACCTGGCTTCGGCGAGCGCATCGCACGGTTGCTGCAGGACCGCGAAGCCTACTGGACGCCAGCCTACCGCACGGCCTTCCCCGCCGCGGAAAAGGCCGCCATCGACCTGCTCGTCGACCTTTATCGTCTGACCAACGCCGAGCAGCGGCGCCACATCGACAAGCAATTGCAGGATCTGCGCAACGACCTCAGCTCGCTGGACTGCCTGCCCCCGCGCTGACCGCCGTCAGCGCCGGCGCCGCGCCAGTAACAGGCCGACCAACCCCGCGGCGATGCCACCTGCGATCAGCAGCGTGCGCTGGCGGTCCGTATCACGCCGCCAACCGCCATCGATGCGCCGCTGGCCCAACGCCGGATGAAAGAGGTTGCCCGACGAAGGCGCCACCCGATCGGCCCGGCGCAACGCCGCACCGGTCATCAAGCCGGACAGTAGGTCGAAGCCCGGCGTGAGGAAATGCGCAAAACGCAGCACCATTGCCGTCACGCCCACGGTGGTCGTATGCCGCGGATGCAGCGCCAGCTCGACCATCGCATCGGCCACCTCCCGCGGGTCGCAGAGCGGTGGCGGCGGCTGCAGGGAGCGCCCGGCATAGTTGCCGCCGTCCCGGAACCCGGGCGTATCCACCATCGAGGGATAAACGTCGCAGACGTGGATGTCTGGCCACTGCGCCAGTTCGCCGCGCAGCGCATGCGAGAACCCACGCAGGCCAAACTTGCTCGCCGAATAGGCCACCGCAAAGGGTTGCGGCACCCAGCTACCCACCGACTGCGTATTGATCAGCGTGCCCTCGCGCTGTTGCTTGAAGTACGGCAGCACCACGTGCGCGCCGCGCAGATAGCCGATCAGATCGGTCTGCACCACTTGTTCATGGGCATCGAGCGGCGTTTCGTCGAAGGCGCCCACCGCACCGACGCCCGCATTGTTGACCCAGATGTCGATGCGCCCGCCGCCGAACTCGGCCGCGGCACTGGCCAGCTGCTCGACCGAGTCGCTCAGGGTCGTGTCGGTCGGCACCGCCAACGCCTCGGCGCCCAGCGCGCGACATTCCTCGGTAGCGTCTTGCAGCGCTTGCTCGTCCCGCGCCGCCAACACTACCCGTGCGCGCTGACGTGCGAAGGCCTGCGCTGCCGCGCGGCCGATACCGCTGGAAGCGCCGGTGATGACCACCAAGGCGCCCTCGAGACTCGATCGTTTCATGCTCGCTCTCCGGTTTGCTGTCGTTCATAGCTGACCGCCCCGGCCAGGCAACATTCCCTCGTCGGGCGGGCCAGGTTCAGACCATCTGCAACGGCTGAGGACCACGCGGCGGCGGGAATGCCGCGTCCAGCTCGGCGACGTCCGAATTAGCCAGATGAAGTTCGACGGCCCTCGCATTGGCGCGAAGATGCTCGGCGCTGGATGCCTTTGGGATGACGAGCACGCCGGGTTGGCGCAGCGCCCAGGCCAGCGCCACCTGCGCCGGCTCCGCACCGAGCCGTTGCGCCACGCGAGTCATCGCTGGATGGCGCAACAGGTCGCCGCCCTGCCCCAGCGGGCAGTACGCCATGACTGGCATCCGCTGCGCCTGGCACCAAGGCAACAAGTCGAACTCGATGCCGCGCTCGGCAGGGTTGTAGAGCACCTGGTTCGTCGCACAGCAGGGCTCGCCCAGTTCCTGCATGTCGTCCAGGTCGAAATTCGAGACACCCCAGCGACGGATCTTGCCGTCGGCCTTGAGCCGCCCGAACGCCTCTACCGTTTCCGCGAGCGGGTACTGCCCTCGCCAATGCAGCAGGTAGAGATCGAGGCAATCCGTGCCGAGGCGCCGCAGGCTGCGCTCGCACGCCTGCGCGACGCCCTGGCGGCTGGCGTTGTGCGGGTACACCTTGCTGACCAGGAAAACCTGCTCGCGGCACCCGGCAATCGCCTGGCCGACGACCTCCTCGGCACCGCCCTCGGCGTACATCTCGGCCGTGTCGATCAAGGTCATGCCCAGCTCGATGCCAAGCCGCAGGGCCGCCACTTCGCGGCTGCGCGCGGCTGGATCCTCGCCCATGTGCCACGTGCCCTGGCCGATGACCGGCACCGGGGTGCCGTCGGCTAGCGTCAGGTTGCGCATCAGCAGTCTCCCCGCGGTGCATTCTGCTCGGCGACAGGTTCGGCCCAGGGGTCGTAGGTGCCGAAGGACCAGAGGTGGCCCTCCGGATCGCGGCAGGTAAAGCCACGTCCGCCGTAGTCTTCGTCCTTCAGCTCGATGACGATCTCGGCGCCGGCGGCCTTTGCCTTGGTGTAAAGCGCGTCGGCGCTGTTGACGATGACATAGGTGCTCTGGGTTGAGTAACCACCCACCTCGTCGGGCTGGCGGACCTGGCGCCCGTAGGCCGAGTCGGCGACCGGGCCGAGCATCAGCATGCTGCTACCGAACGTGAGCTGTGCATGGATCACGCCGACCTCAACATCCTCGACGACACGCTGCTGTTCGAAATCGAACACCCGGCACAGCCATTGGAGCGCCGCCGGAACGTCGCGATAGCGCAGGCAGGGGATCAGGTTGCAGGTTGTGTTCTTGCTATACAGGGACATGATTCCTCCTCTGGCTGGGCCGCGTCATCGCATCGAAAGCGCCCCACCATCTTAGTGGCCGATCCGCGCGGCTGCGTTCAACAGCGGGGCCGCGTTTTGGCCAGGAGCGACAGCCGGGCCGGCACGCACCGAGCCGGCCATCTGTAGCCAAATGCCCGGCCCAGAGCCTTCGCTGCAATACGCGTGTCACGCCCTTCACGCACAGTATGCCGACCTCGAAAAGGTGCTTCATGAGCTAGTGTCGGAGTTACAAAGCGGCAGCTGTCTAGCTTGAATCCACTCCTCTGGATCTGGAAACAAGGCCAATGAAAACCCAAGGCGTACAGCGCGCTCAGCCCCTTGCAGACGAACTGCCCTCCGGGTCGGTAACCACCTTCAGCCGTGCCATCAAGGCCGCAATGCAGCGGCAAAAAACCAACGGCGATGCGCCGTACCACCAAGCCAAGGCTGGCGACAAGGCACCTGCTTTCAAGGACTACGAACACATCGAAGCGCCGGATACCACCGGTGCGGGGATCATTCGCTACGAAACCCGCGACGGCGAAAAGGTGGCGGTGTCGCAAGCCGTCAGCCCTGAGTTGTACGAGCAACTCTGCCGCGACTACGAGAACCTCACAGCGGTCAAGGAGGCGGTTGCCGGTGACTATCGCCGTGCCGGCGCCAACGACCTGGCCCCCGGCAGCCTCAACGATTACCTGGCCATCGAACAGGTCGCGCCCGAGGTCGTGCGCTTGCGCATGACCCAGGGCGGCGACTGGATCGTGGTGGCCAAGGGCGACAACCCCGCGATGTTCGAGGACGTCATGGGCCACAAGGACATCCTCGACGGCATCCGCGCGAGCGAAAAGGACGGCTACCGCCGCGCCACCGATAACGAAGTCTGGCCGCCGGCCGGCGGGACCACCGTCGGCCCGTTGAACGAAGTCGGCCAGGACTTGATTCGCTTCGAGCATGACGGCGAGAAAGTTGTCGTCCACAAGCACGACAACCCCGAGCTGTTCGATTACCTGTCGCGCCTTCGGGCGTTGATGGAAGACCCACAGGCGCGTGACGCCGTGGAAGGTTACCTCGGCGAGGGCTATGCCCTGGCCAGACGCGAGGGTGATCCGCCCGCTTTCTTCGATTTCGCCACCTTCGCCTACACGAACGAGCTCGGCAGCACCGGCGCCATCGCCTACACCACGCAGGATGGCGAACGTGTCGTGGTTTCCAAATTCATGACGCCCGAGCTATACGCCAGGGTGGAAGCCATCGCCAAGAGCCATTTCAAGCTCAACGACCTCAACGCCGAGGGCTGGGGTTCGGCGGGTGCCACAGCGGATTTCGACGCCGGGCACATCCACGACGTCGGCTTCCCCGAGGACGGCGTGGTCACCTTCAAAGTCGAGGGGCAAGGCAAGTTCGCCGTCTCGGAACTGAGCAACAAGGCGCTCTACGACAAGGTTCTCGACGCCAAGAAGGCCACCAGCGACGATTTCACCGGTATCGATATCGGCGCCCTGGAAACCGGTAAGAAGGACAAGGACGGCAACACCCTGACGGTCGACGAACTGACCTGGCAGAACCTGCTCGACAGCTGGAAGGCCGACATCGACGCCGGCACGATCAAGCACGACGACGACCGCGCCAAACTGGTCCGCGCGCTGCAGGCCAAGGGTGCGCTGGAAGGCGGCATCGACATGACCTCGCTGGATATCAGTTCAGGTCGCTCACTGACCCACGTCGGCAAAACCGACCTCGAACACATCATCGACCGCGACAAGCTCGACGCCCGGATCGAGGAACTGCTCAAGACCGAAGCCGTCACCGAGGACCACGGCAAGGCGCGCAAGGCCGCGTTGGACGAGGTGCCGAACAAGGATGAGGTGTTCGAGCGCATCGAGCGCGACGCGATGAGCCCCGACTATGCGCGCCACCTGGCGCTGCTCAAGGCCGATAACAAGGATGACGTCGCCCAGGCCAACATCGCCAAGACCTACGCCTCGCTACACGCCATCGACCCGGAAAAGGCCGACGCCTTCCTGCAGCAGCTGCAGCTCGATACCGTCACGCTGGATCTGGCGAACATCCTCAGCGACCCCGGCTCCATCTCGCAGGAAAACCTCTCGGTCGCTGCCGCCGACACCCTCAAGACACTCTTCGCAGCCTTGAAGAAGGCCGGCGTGGACATCCCGCGGCGCACGGTCGAAAGCATCGACAAGTTCATCAACGAGCTGCTCAAGGATTCCAAGACCGCCGACGCCCTGAACAAGCTGTTGGTCGAGCTCGGCGATCGAGCCCGCAACGGCAGCCTCACCGAGAACGACCTGCGCGAGCTGGTCAAGACGAACCCCACCTACACCGCCCTGGACAAGGCCACCGACGGCGGCCTGCTCAACACCCTGGCGCAGCTGAACAAGGTCGGCATGCTGGGATCGGCCGGCGGCATGATCTCGCTTTTCTCCGGCATCTATCAGCTCACCGGCAAGGGCGGCACCCTGGCCGATACACCCGAGGAGCGCGTCTCCATCGCGCGGGATTTCGTTTCCTTCATCGGTGCGGGCCAGCATTTCACCACGCTGTTCCACAACGTCAGTGGGCGCGACTCATCGGCCGTGAAGAGCGCACTGGATACGCTCGGCCTGGACCGCAGCTTCCAGGAAATCTGGACGGGCAGCAGCACGCCGGCACCGGAGTGGGTACCGGCCGATGGCGAGACTGCCGACACGCCGCGTACCAAAGTCCAAGAGCAACTGCGCGCCATCATCGACGCCAACCCGGCGGACGCCGAGGACCTGCGCTCCCGCGCCAACCTCACCGAGGACCAGATGAAGGAGGTACTCAAGGGCTACAAGGGTGGAGCCGGCGGCTACATTTCCGGCCTGCCCGAGGCAACCCGCAATTCGCGCATCTTCACCTCGGCACTGAAGGTGCTGAACCTGATCGGCGACGGCTTTTCGGGCGTGGCGGACCTGGTAATCGGCGCGCTCAAGCTCGACAAGGCCAAGGGCGACAAGGCGCTGATCGCCGAAGCCTCGCTAACCATTGCCGCGGGCGGGCTGACCACACTCGGTGCGGGCGCGAGCCTGGGCAATGCACTCGGCCTGACACTGGCCCGCGCGCTGACCGCGCCGTTTTTCTGGGCTGGCGCCATCGTCTCGTTCGTCACCCTGGGCTTCTCGATCTATCACGACATCAAGCTCAACAATGCCCTGAAGGACAACCAGGACGCACTGGCCGACCTGTTCAAGGATTTCGATGCCGACGGCTTGCTGACCGACGACGGCGGAAAGCGCTACGAATTCCTCGACGAGTACATCGAGCAATACGGCCAGCGCGACGCACCGGACGACCAGTCGATCTTCGATTACCGAAGCGAGGAATACGCCTTCTTCGAAGAGAAGGGCCGCATCTACTGGGACGACTGGGACGGCGAGCACAAGGACTACAAGGGGGACGGTGCGAACCTCGATACTCAGCTCGACAGCTGACGCAGCATCGCCGTCGCTGCTGCCCGGTCACGGGGCGTCGCGTACGCCTCGTGCACCGCCCGACGACACGACGCGGTTCGGAATTCCGAACGCAGCCGCACCCGTCGTTCGGCCAGGCGAACCCGCCCGGCAAGGCAGCCCGACCCCCAAAACAAAATTCATGAAAATCAGCAACTTAAATTACGTTGTTTTTGCACGAGGGCTGGCACGCGTTCTGCTTTGAATCCCCCATAAGACAGACAAGAGAACGGTCGTCGCCTCGCGGTGCTTCGCCAGCCGGCGCAGCCAGCAGCAAGGCCGTCTCACCGGGCCAACGTGACCGATCCGGTCCGTAGTACGTGGCGCTCGAGCCCGATCCGTGTTCCTACCCTGAAACGGTGTACGCATGACCCCGAGCAATACTTTCGACCTCCCGCCCACTTGCGGACAGGAAACCTTCTATCGCTTCGGCCCCTTCACGCTGCTACCCAATCAACATCTGCTACTCAAGAACGGCGCGCGCATCGTGCTGGGCGGCCGCGCCCTGGACCTGCTCGTCGCCTTGACGGAGCGCGCCGGTGAGCTGGTCGAGAAAACAGAGCTCATGGCCCGCGCCTGGCCGCGGGTGATCGTCGAGGAGTGCAACCTGCGCGCGCAGATCGTGGCCCTGCGGCGCGTGCTCGTCGATGACACCGGCTTCAACTACATCGTCACCGTGCCCGGTCGCGGTTATCGCTTCGTAATGCCCGAGGATGCCAGCAGCAGCGAACCGACCACACGAGCCGAACGCAGCGGCGTACCCGCGCTGGTCAGCGAATTGGTTGGTCGACAGACGATGCTCGACACCCTCGCCAGCGACCTGCACGAACGCCGCCTGGTGACCCTCACCGGCCCCGGTGGCATTGGCAAGAGCAGCGTCGCGCTGGCGCTGCTCAATGGCGAAGCCGCCGCACGCTTCGACCAGCTTCATTACCTCGACGCCTCGCGGCTCGGCGAGCAGGACAGCCTGGCCGAGCGCATCGCCGCGCTGCTGAGCCCTGACCAGTCACTTGCCCAATCTGCCGCGAACCGTGCTGCTGGCACCCGTAGCCTCCTGCTGCTGGACAACTGCGATCATCGCCTCGATGCGGTGGCCAGCACGGCACAGATGCTGTTGCGCTGGGTGCCCGGCTGCCACCTGCTGATCACCAGCCGCGAGCCGCTGAACGTCGAAGGCGAAGTGGTCCGTCGGGTCGGGCCGCTGGCCTACCCTGACCCCGGTCAGCCGTTGAGCCTCGAACAAGCGCTCGACCACAGCGCCGTGCGCCTGCTGGTGGAGCGCATGACCGCTCACGACACTGGCTTCCTCCTGCAGGAGACCGACCTCGACCCCATGCTGCGCATCTGCCGCAAGCTCGAGGGCAACCCGCTGGCGCTGGACATCGTCGCCGCGCGGGTCCACGCCTGCGGGCTTCGCGACCTGCCGCAGCTGCTAGACCGCCCCTGTTACCTGCAGATGAAGGGCCGCCGCACGGCCGACCCTCGCCACGGCAGCCTGGCGGCCCTGCTCGACTGGTCGTACAACGCACTGCAACCGGCCGAACAGGCTTTGCTGCTCCAAGTGTCGGTGTTTCGCGCGTCCTTCACCCTGAGTGAAGTCCGGGCCGTGGTGGCGGGCGCCAACGAGCAGGACGACCTGCTCTCGCTGATCGAGCAGCTGGTAGACAAGTCACTGCTGCACATCCGCAAGCAGGCCAGCGCGCGACGCTATTGCATGAGCGAAATCACGCGCGCCTACGCCCAGCAGAAGCTCGAAGCGGCCGGCGAAGCCAAGGCCGCCAGCGCGCGCTATGCCAACCACTACATGCGCCTCTTGAAGGATGCCGGTAGCCAGCTGGCGGCTGAGACCGGACAGGTACTGGAAACCGAACTGGCCCGCCCTGGGGCCGCCCCGCGGCAGGCGGGGGAGCGAGCACGGGCGCAACCGCATCTGGATGTGTTGCGTCTGTCGGTAAGCTAGTTTTCAGCTGCGCTCGCCGTTTGCGGAACGGGCGCTAAGCAGCGCCGCAAATGGCTGATCGACCACGTTCAGCACCGACCGAATCGCCCCTCTCCCTGCTGGGAGAGGGCTGGGGTGAGGGGCGGTTTCACCCTGCTAGTACGGGTATATTGCGCGTGCCAGGCTCCGAAGCACCTCGCGAATTGCTCTGAAACGCCAACCGTCGTCCAGACATTTCGGCTTCCATGAGGAACGCTTTCCTAGATCAGCCTCGCCGCAACCAAAAGGTCCGCGACCTCCTGAAATGTCGTATCCGGCACCGGGTCGCCCACCATCGCCCGCTTGGCAATCCTAGCCCCCAACGCCGGGTTGAACGCCTGCGCAATGCCCAGCGCCGTCGCCTCCCCCAACAACGCCCCGGCCTGCCCACCCTGCACCCGGCACACCACCACCGGCACGGGTGTCTCGCCCCGCACGTAACGCACGCCCACCAACCAGCCATCGGCGCTGCCGATCATCAGCGTCGCGCGTGCGACCCCGACCTTGCGCGTACCCAGTGCCTGCATCTGCTGCCGCAGGCGCTGCCGCTCACGCTTGATCAGCGGGTCGCCGTCCAGGTCCTTGCGCTCGCGCTTGTGCTCGGAACGGGTCATGCGCATATCGCGTGCGAAGAGCCAGCGCTGCATCAGCACATCGAAACCACCGACCAGCAAAAACGCCAGCAGCACCGTGACCACCAGCGGCGTGAGGAAGGCGTAGAACGTGCCCTCGACGCAACCCGCTCCGCATAGCGAAGAAGTCAGCAGCGCCTGTAGCGCCAACCGCCCAATCACGTAAAAGGCGCTCGCCAGCGCGACGACCTTGAACAGCCCCTTGAGAAACTCCACCAGGTTGCGCATGGCGAAGATGCGCTTGAGTCCCTCGACCGGGTTTATGCGCTTGAAGTCCGGTTTGACGGGCTCTACCGAGAACAGTGCGCCGCCCATGCCGATCACATTGGTCAGCACGCTGATGCCCACCGTCACGGCCAGCAACGGCAGCGTTAGCGAGAGCACCAGGTGCTCGGCAGCATCAAGCAGCCGCGGCCAGACGCTGGCGAACGGCTCGAGGTAAATCTGCGTGGTCAGGTCGATCAGCTCGCGCAGTTGCGCTTCGGCCCGGGGTACCAGCACCACCAGGCACAACGTGCAGCCCAGCAGCGACATGGCCGAGACGATGTCCTGGCTTTTGGCGACCTGGCCTTTATCCCGGGCATCGCGCAGCTTCTTCGCTGTTGCCGGTTGGGATTTCTCCTCACTGGGTTCAGCCATCGGCGCCTGCCAGTGTCTTGAGCAGCTCGATGGTGCCGCGAAATTCGCTGAGCTGGTCGAGCATCAGCGGGATCAAGAAGCCCACGTACAGCACCATCAGCACGGCGAAGATGAGGTTCTTCACCGCCAGCGACAGGTCGAAGATGTTCAGCTGTGGCGCCATCCTGGCGAGGTAGGCGAGCATCATGTCGACCACCAACAGCGCGATGATCAGCGGCGCGACCAGCAGCACGCCGATGCGCATCACCTGATCGAGAATCGCCAGCACGGCCTCCAGGGCAGGCGCGGCGATCACCGGGGTAAAAGACGTCACCGGCCAGAAGCGGTAGCTGTGGTAGTAACCGTCGACCATCAGGATGAAGCCGCCGGACATGAAAAACAGCGTGATCAGGGTCACCGTCAGCAACGTCGACGACACACCCGATTCACCGCTCGACAGCGGGTCGAGCAGTTGCGCCATGGTCGAGCCCCGCTGCAAATCGATCAATTCGCCGGCGACCTCTGCTGCCCAAAAAGGGATGCCAAACAACAGGCCGACCGTCAGCCCGATCAGCAGCTCCTTCAACAACAGGCCGACAAGCAGCATGCCGCCCTGCTCCGGCCCGCTGCTGAGCGAAGCGAACACCGGCAGGAACATCGGTACCGAGATCGCAACCGCCACGCAGGAGCGCAACATGCCGGTCAGCCCGAGGCGGTTGAAGGCAGGTGTGATCATCACCACGCCCAGCGCGCGGGCCGCCGCGAGCGCCGCCGCCGAAATCAGTGGATAGGCCACCTCGACGATGCTGAGACCGAGGCCGGCATCCATGGGTCAGCGAGTCCAGGCGGCAAAGTTGTTCAGCACCATGTCGCCAAGCGCCACCACCTGCCCGGACAGCACCGGGCCGATGAAGATCAGCAGCAGGAGCACCCCGACGAGCTTGACCGCCTGCGGCAGCGTCTGGTCCTGCACCTGCGTCAGCGCCTGAATCAGGCCCACGCCCAGGCCGATGACAATGGCCAGGCCCAGCGCGGGCGCCGACAGCAGCAGCACGGTCATCAGCGCCTGGTTCATTACCGAGAGAAAGACGTCCTGGCCCATCGCGTCACCCGTAACTGAGGATCAGCCCGTGCATGAGCCGCGACCAGCCGCTCAACGCCACAAACAGAAAGATTTTCAGGGGAATGGAGATCAGCGTCGGCGAGACCATCATCATCCCCATCGCCATCAGCACGTTGGACACCAGCAGATCGATCACCAGAAACGGGATGTACAGCAGAAAGCCGATTTCGAACGCGCGCGTCAGTTCGGAGCTGACGAACGCGGGAATCAGTACCAGCAGGTCGTCTTCGGCCAGATCCGCTCGTGCTTCCTCGGACCAGATCGTCTCGGTCGCCTGCATGAAGAACTGCCGCTCGGATTCGTTGGCATAGCGCGACAGGTGCGCCTGCAGTGGTCCGCGCACCGCTTCACCGAGCGCCTTGAGATCATCGACCCGCTCGACACTCAGCGAGCGCCCCTCCACTGCGCGGTACATGTCGCCGATCAGCGGCGTGGTGACGTAGACCGAGAGGATCAGCGCGATGCCGTACAGCACCAGGTTGGGCGGCGTCTGCTGCACGCCCAGCGCGTTGCGGATGAGGAACAGCACCACCGAAATCTTCAGGAAGCCGGTGAGCGTCACCACCGCAAGCGGGATCAGCCCGATCGTCGCGACGACCAGGATGATCTCGATGAGGTTGGGCTGGTAGTCGGTCATGGGCGCGCGAGACTGACGATGCGCACGCCGAGGCCGTCGCCGATGCGCACCAGTTGCCCACGACCGACGCGGCAGCCGTTGACGGTCAGGTCAACCGCATCCGGCTCGCGCGCCGCCAGCGGCAACACGCTGCCTTCCCCCAGCTCACGCAATTCGGCGAGCGACAGTTGGCTGCTGCCCAGCTGGCAGACCAGCTGCAATTGCAGGTCATCCAGCGAGGCATCCGCTCCCGGGGCGACGGCGGCTTGATTGTTCATGGAGGTCTCCAGTGGCGATTGTAGGAATTCTTGGAGCTGCAGGCCGTCGGCCCTGCGCGTGCAACGCGCCTGCAGTTGAGCCTGAATGCACAGCCGCAGCGCGCCGTCGCCGAGGTGTTCGAGCATGACCACGTCACCGGCGACGAGGCTGCGCCACTCGGCGAGCGTCAACCATTGCCAGCCCGCCTCGACGCTGCGCACCAGCGGCAGGTCGTCCAAGGCCTGACGCACCGCCGTGCAGGCTTCGAACTGGGCGAGCAGGCGGCCCGCCATGGCGGCGCCCATTTGCAATTCGACAGCTTGGGTCGGCGCGTCGCCGAGCGTCACGTCGATGGGCAGCCGCAGCGACAGCGCCGGCCCGTCCGCCTCGCCGAACGCGGCCACCTCGAGCCGGCCGCCGAGCGACACTTCGAGGGGCATGAGCAATTCCAGAAGCGCCTGTTCGGCCAGCAACGCCTGGGCCAATCCGGGCGGGACGGCGGGGGGAAGGTCCAGCAATCGGGCCGGCAGACGCAGGCGTAGCGGCTCGCCATCGAGCGTCAACGTGAGGGTGACGGTGTGCTGATCCGGCTGGGCTACGCCTGGCCATCGCAGGTGCAGCGGCTCCCCGCGATACGCCAGCCCCACGCACTGGCGGCGACGGCGCAAACGGTTATGCAGATCCAGATCGCGCGCCTCGACGCCATCGCGCGGCACGTAGGGCAGCACGGCGAGGCCGGGAATGGGTTCGGCCAGCATCATTGGATGACCTCCTGAGATGACCAGGGTCGCTCGCCCTGCTCCTGCTCGTCATGGCACTCATCGAGGCGCAAACCTTCGCGTCGCATCCGGTCGACCAGGCTGTCCCAGGCCTGCACACGACGTTGGCAGCGGCGCAGCTCACGCGCCCGTTCGAGCTGATGTTCCCGGTGTTGCGAACGCACCTGGCGCGCCGTCTCGACCGCCTCCAGCGCAGCCAGGTAATGCGCATGTTGCGCGTCTACCTCCGCCTGTGCCGCCAGCCACTGGCGCACCGGCAGCGCGCTGGCCGCAGCCCGGGCATTCAACGCATCGGCGTCGCCCAGGAGCCGCTCATGCCGAGCCTGGGCATGCTCGCGCGCTTCGACGAGTGCCGCATTTGCCTTCAGGCAGGCCTGCCGCTGCAAGGCGCAAGCCGCGGCCGCCTTTTGTTCGCGATGCAGGCGCACCGCCTGCAAGCGCTGCAGGTCGCGCGGGGTCATGCCAGCACCTTGCGCATCTGGCGCAGCATGTCCTGCTGGGTACAACCCGCATTGGCCTGGCGCAAAAAGGCCTCGATCGCCGCGCGCCGGGCAATGGCTTCATCAGCCAGGAGGTCGCTGCCAGCGCTGTATTCACCGATGCGCATCAGCAGCTCCACTTCATCGAAACGCGCCAACAGCTCACGGATGCGGCTGGCCATGCGCCGATGCTCCGGGGCGGCGACTCGCTCCATCAGGCGGCTGCGGCTGTGCAGCACGTCGATGGCCGGGAAATGCTCGCGCTGCGCCAGCGCGGCGCTGAGCACGATGTGGCCATCGAGGATCGAGCGGGCCTCCTCGGCGACTGGGTCCAGGCTCGCCTCGCCTTCGGTGAGCACCGTGTACAGCGCGGTGATGCTGCCGCGCGCAGCCGGCCCGGCACGTTCCAGCAACCGTGGCAGCGCAGAGAAAAACGAAGGGGGATAGCCCCGGCGCGTCGGCGGCTCGCCCACGGCCAGGCCGATCTCGCGTTGAGCGCGAGCAAAACGCGTGAGACTGTCCATCAGCAACAGCACGTGACGACCCTTGTCGCGGTGGTATTCGGCCATGGCGGTAGCCACATAGGCCGCCTTGACCCGCTCGGTCGCCGGTCGGTCAGACGTCGCGACAACCGCCACGCTGCGCGCCCGCGCCTTGGCATCGAGCCCGAGCTCCAGCAATTCGCGCACCTCGCGGCCGCGCTCGCCAATCAGACCGATGACGATCACCTCGGCCTCGCAGCCTCTCACGATGCTTGCCAGCAACGAGGATTTGCCTACCCCCGGCTCGCCGAACAACCCGACCCGCTGGCCTCGGGCGACCGTCATCAGCCCGTCGATGGCGCGAATGCCCAGCGGCATCGCCTGGTCGATCGGTTGCCGCGCGAAGGGCGCAGGCGGCTCGGCGTGCAGCGGGTAGCGGCACAGCCCGGCCGACGGCAAGGGGCCGCCGTCCAGGCATTCGCCCAGCGGGCTGACGACTCGACCGAGCAGGGCATCGCCCACCGTCACGCTCAAACGTGCGCCGCTGGCGATAACTTCCGTGCGGCCCGAGAGCCCGTCCAGCGAACCGATCGGTGCCAGGATGGCGTACTCCCCGTCGAAGCCGACCACCTCGGCCTGCAGGCTGTGGCCACTCAGCGGATCGCGCAGGTGACACAGCTCACCGATGCTGACGCAGGCGACGCTGGCCTGGATCAGCGTGCCGCGAATGCTCAGGATGCGCCCGCGCGGTGGGCGCGGCTGGGCGTGATCCAGGCGTTGGGCCAGGCGCGGCAACAGGTCGTTCAGCACCGGGGTCATGGCTGCGGCTCCGCTGCATCTTGCGACAGCAAGGCATCACGCAGCGCCTGCAATTGCGCCTCGACACCCAGTTCGACCGCGGCGGCCGGGCTGACGAGCCGGGCCTGCCCCGCTGCCAGGGTGTGATCGGCAACAAGCGCCAGGCCAGCCAGGCCCGCTTCGTCCAGTCGCTGACGAATCCTCTCGAGCCCTGTCGGCGGAACCTCCAGGGCGAGCGCCTGGGTATCACGGAACTCGGCCAGGGCCGCGCGCGCCAGAAGGGCCAGCCGCTCATCGAGCGGGTAATCGCCCAGAACACGCCGGGTGATGTCCAGCGCGAGGTCCGCCAGCGCGGGCTCAAGGCCAGCCAAGTAGGCATCGATGTCCGCCTGGGTCCGCGCGAGCCGCTCCGCCGCGGCTTGCAGCCCTTCAGCACGGCCGGCGGCATAGCCTTCGCGGCGCGCCGCGTCCAAGGCCTCTCGGCACTGTGCCTCGACCTCGCGCATACGAGCCTGAGCGGCCTCTAGCAGCGCGAACCCATCGGTCCAGGCGTCAGCTTCTTGCTTGCGCAGAATGCGCTGGGGCGGGCGTGTGGGCAGTGTGCTCATGGCTGGCTCCGGTCAGTATCGGCGGCTGGCGATCCGGCGGGCAGCGCTTCTGTTGACGAGGCATCGACGGTCGATCGTTCAGCGGCGAGCGCCCAGGCGACCAGGCGGACGATCTGGCCGGCCTGGGCGTCGGTCGAGGCGCGAGCCGGCGCATGTAGAACCAGGCGCGCCCAGCCCTGTAGTGCCGGGTCAAGGGACTGCAGCCAGGACGCTACGCAGGCCTGGCCGTCACGGTCGATCACCCCGACCAGCGCATCGGCATCTAGCAACAGATGGGTCGCGCGGCCGACCGCCCGGTGCGCCACGGCCAGCGTAAACAGCTCGCGGCCCAGGCGTGCCTGCAGCTGGTTGACCTGATCGCGCCGAATCTCCCGCGCCAGGGTGGCGCCGTGCAGCACCGCGCCGCACCAGCGCGGCAACCGAGCCAACGCGTCGGCCGGCAGAAGCAACACCCGCAAGTCATCCTCGCCGGCACACTCGGCGGTCTGCTCCAGGTGCGACAGTTGAAAATGCGCGGCAAGCAGCCGCCCCATGCGCGCCTGAAAGCGCGGCTGAGCGGCCAGATCCAATGCCTGCTCGGCAGGCAGTGCGCCAGCGAAGCACGCGGCCAGACGCTCAGCCGGCAACCAGGCGGCGGGAGCGATGAACCGTTCGCGCAACGGCGGCGCGGCGACCGTCATTCGCTCACCTTCAAGCGGTAGACGCCACCGCCCTGGCGTTCACGCCAGAACTGCCAGCCCAGCGCGCCGGCGAGTGCGAGCACCAGCGCCAGCAATACGCCGAAGATCAACCGCGCGCGCCCCAGGTTCGCCTCCAGCACCCAGATGCCGAGAAACGAGACCATCGGCGGGCGACTGTCCCGGGCCGCGCGCCCGGCCGCCTCGACCGCGGTCACCGAAACGCCCTCGTAACTGAGGCCGGAAATGCCGTTGGCGACCAGCGTCTTGATCTGCGGGATCAGTTGATCCACCGCTGTGCTCGCTTCGTAGCGCACCAGCACCGAGGCCGACGACGGTGCGATCACGCGCTTGAGCAGGTCGTTGTCCGGCAGCACCACGTGCACCCGCGCGGACACCACACCGTCGATCTGCGAGACCGTGTGCGACAACTCCTCGCTCAGCGCGTACACCATCTGCGCGCGCTCCTGAACCGGCGAGGCCACTAGCCCGTTGTTCTTGAACACTTCACCCATGTTGGAAAAACGCTGCTGCGGAAGCCCTGCCTGATCCAGCACTGCCATGGCCTCGGCGAAGCGGTCCTTCGGTACGCTGAGGGTGATCTGCCCATCGCGCACCGAGCGCTCGGCCGGGATGCCTTCGCGCAGCAGCGTGGCCAGCATCCCGTTGGCCTCGCGTTCGCTGAGGTTGGTGTACAGCTCGGTGTCACAGGCCTGCAGCAGCAGGGCCAGGACAACGACCAGCACATAGCGCCAGGGCGACGTGCTCATCTCATTGCCCTCGCAGCAGGGTGTTGGCCGAACCGGACACCTGCGTCGCGCCGCGCACCACCATCTGGGTCTCGATGGAGTAGTCGAACATCAGGCTCAGCGAATGCATCAGCTGGTTGACCTGCGGCCCCTCAACCGTGGTGGGCGCAGGAACGCTCGCCGCCTCGGCAGGCGTCATCGGCGTGACCGGCGGCGAACCGGGCATCGAGCCCTCGACCCGTTCGGCGAAGCTGCGCGAGCGGTCGATGAAGCCATCGAGCCGGGTCATCAGGTTCTCGCCGATCTGGTTCGGGCTCGCACCATGGGGCATGCCCTGGGCCTGGCTCGCCATGTGCTCGAACAGGTTCTGCGAGGCCTGCTGAACCGCCTGCTCGCTCCCCGTCGCCGTACTGATTGCCGCACCCGCTGCGCTGGCTGTCATGCTGGGCCTCCGTTACTCGTCGTCCTCGCCGGACATGGCTTCGTTGAGGATGTTCTGCGCCATCGGCATGAGGATGAATTGACCGCCGATGGTGATGGCGCCGGCGATCATCTGCTCTTCGAACTCGGCGTCGGTGAGCTCGGTCTCGGCGTTGTCTACCGCCGCGTTGAACTCCGCCTCGGGGCTGGTGGGGGTGGTGACGCTGTTGTCGACTGGATTGACGGCCATGGACTTTCCTCCGCTTTCAGGGGGTCTGGGCTGTGCCCGGTGGGTTGCTCACTTCGCTGCTGCTGCCGCGAAACACGCGCACGCCGCGCTCGCGCGATACCGCTTGCACGGCCGTGTCAGGCGGCGGGCGGCGGCGTTCGATCCATTGCTCGACCATCGCCATGTAGGGCGGTGGGCCGGACACCAACACCAGGCCACCCTCGGCACCGCCGCGAATGGCGAGGTGGTTGCCGGCGGCACCCAGGTCATCGAGGGCCTGCTCGAGTTCGCCGACCGCGAAGCCCTCGGTGGTGAACTGACGAATCTCGACGTCTTCATCGCGGGTGATGTGCAGCACACCACCGTCGTAGAACCAGGTCAGCCCGGCGTGGGCACTCAGCGCATCGAGAAAGTCGCCCGCGCTGTCGGCACGCAGGTTGCCGGGTGCCTTGCCGCCGACCTTCTTGTCGATCACCACAGGAAGGCCGAGGTTGCGGCCGAAGGCTTCCAGCGCATCGCGCAGGCTTTGGTCGATCACGACATAGTTGTACGGTCGCTCGTACCAGCTGGGCTCAGGTGCTGCGGCGACTGGCCCGCCGACAAGCCAGGCGGCGATGGCCAATGAGGCGAACAATGGGCGCCGCGGCACTGGCCTGGCCGGGCGCGGCTTGTACAATGACCGCCCGATCCGGCCCCGGACCGCTGCTGCAGCCCCCGCGTCGCCACTTGAGGAGCCCTGCGCTTGCCTAATCTCGATACTGCCCGCCCGTTGTTGCTCGCCCTGTTGCTCAGCGCCTGCGCCTCGCAGCCTACCAACGACAGCCATGCCCGCTTGATGAAGCTGGCGCAGGACGTCGAGCGCCGCGGCGATCCGGCCAGCGCCAGCTCCCTGTACCAGCAGGCGACCCAGCAACCGGGCGCAACGGCCGCGACTTGGCAGCATCTGGCCAAGGCGCGCCTCGACAGCGGCGACGCACGCGGCGCCGAACGGGCCTACCGGCAGGCGCTGGAACTGACGCCAGACGATGCCGAGCTGCAACTGGGGCTGGGCACCGCGTTGTTGCACCTGGGTGAACTGGAGCGCGCCGCGACCACCTTGGCCAGTGCCGCCGCTCGCCTGGAGAGCCCTGTCGCCTACAGCAGGCTCGGCGTGGCCGAGGTGCTGCGCGGGCAGCCGGGCGCGGCCCAGGTCGCCTTCACCCGAGCGGTCGCCCTCGAACCGGAGGATCTCGACGCCCGCTACAACCTGGCCCTCGCCCAGGCACTCGACGCGCAGCCGCAGCAGGCGCTCGCGACCATCGATGGCCTTGACCGCTCGCCACGCATCCAGCCGCGCCACCAGCGCAACACCCTGTTGATTCTCGTGCTTAGCGGCCAGGCCGAACGCGCCGCGCGCCTGCCGCTGGACAACGCCACCGTCGCCGAGCGTGACGCCCTGATCGCCGAGGCGCAGCGCATCGCGGCGATCAGCGATCCCGCCGCCAAGGCACGCGCTTTGGGCCTGATCCAGGCCGACTAGCCACCGGCTCATTGCGCACCTCGGCGGGTGTCGGTCTGGCTCTGTTGCTCCTGTTGCCGGCGCCGCTGTTCTTCGGTTTGCACACCGTTCAGATAGAGCTGCGCGGCCCGGCCGACCGGTGCCGCCATGGCTGTGCCGGTCTCACGACCTTCGAGCAGGTCCTCACGACGCTCCACCATCTGCAGCAGATTCAGGCCGTTCGCGCAGCCGGGCGGCAGCATCGCGGGCGTGCCGTCTCCCGGCTGATCGGGCACCACCGGCGCGAGGCAGGCCTGGGGTAGCAGCAGCCGCTGCCCCTCGGCGGTGGTCAGCCCGGCGTAGCCCTGTGGATAGGCGCGCGGCTCCAGGTGGGTCTGGCAGCCCACCAGAGTTACAGCGCCCAGAAGCACCAGGGCCGGTACGGGAACACGCATCAGCGCCTTCATTGGACGTAGAACCCGAAGGGGCCGCGAGACAACTGGGTCACCTCGCCGGACATGGCGGGCGCGGTATCGAGCGGCGTGGCCAGCGACGGCTGGCGGACCGGGTCGACCAGATACGGCGTGATGAGGATGACGAGCTCGGTCTCGTTGCGCTGGAAGCGCTTGGAGCGGAACAGGTTGCCCAGCACCGGCATATCACCGAGCAGCGGCAGCTTCTCGATGTCCTGGCTGCTGTCGCGCTGGAACAGCCCGGCGATTGCGAACGTCTGGCCGCTGCCGACCTCGACCCGCGTATCGGCGCGGCGCACGCGAAACGCCGGGACGCGGAAGCCGGAGATGTCCACCGGGCTAGTACCCATCAGGCTGCTGACCTCGGGACGCACCTGCAGGGCGATCCGTCCGCTGGGCAGCAACGTCGGGTTGAACAACAGCGAAACACCGTAGGGCTTGTACTCGATGCCGATCATTTCGCTGTTCACCGGCACCGGAATCGGCACCTCGCCACCGGCCAGGAAGCTGGCCGTCTCGCCGGTCATGGCGGTGATGTTCGGCTCGGCGAGGATTTCCAGCACGCCATTGCTTTGCAGCGCCTCCAGCATCGCATCGATGTTGACGTTGCCCGAGCTGACCCCGGCGCTGATCAGATTGGCCGCACCGGTCAGGCCGCTGCTGGTCACCAGGCCAAAGGAAAAGGTGCCGTTGTTGAACAACGCGCTCCAGTTCACGCCATAGCGCAGCAGCTCTTCACGCGACACCTCGGCGAAGCGCACTCGAATGTTGACCTGCGCGGAGCCGTTGACGGTCGCGGTGTTGACCGGCTCGTCGCCGGCCGGGTCCATCAGGGCATTGAGGCTGATCGCCTCGGCCACGCTGCCCGCCTCCCCGCGAGCGATCAGCCGGCCACCGGCGCCCTGGACAGTGACGCCGCTCTTTGGTGCGAGCTGGCGCATCGCCTGGGACGCCGGTTGCGCATTGGCATTGACCGACAGTTTCAGCGAGGCAATTTCGCGTTCCTGGCCGTCCAATGCGATGAGGCTGGTCTGCCCGGGACGCTTGCCGAACACGTAGATCGTGCCGGCCGAGACCACCTGCAGGTCGGCGATGCCGGGCTCGGCGACCAGCACCGAATCCACCGGCGAGTCGAAGCGCAGTACGCGCCCTTCACCCGCGGCGAGCTCGACGGTTGCGGTGCTGCCGCGGCCGATCGTCTGCGCGCTCAGCGGAACGGCGGTCAACAGGGCGAGCGCCAGCGCGGCGTAGCGTAGAAGGTTCGTCATGATGCGCTCGCGAGGCGTGTGGTCTTGCGGGGCGTAGCGTCCGGCCTGACAGGCTGTGGCAGCGCCAGGCTGGTGAGTACGTGCAAGCTGTACTCCGGCGCCAGCTCACGGTAAGCGAGTACGCTCACGTCGAGGTCCTCGCGCAGAGCCAGGCGGCGAATGCAGCGGCGCAGTTCCGGGCGCACCACCAGCACGCCACGCTGGCCTGCCGGCAGCTCGACACAGGCTTGCTTGAGCTGGGCCGCGAGCGGTCGCACCAACTCTTCGGGCAGCATCTCGCGAGCAGCATCGAGGCGGCGCATGGCGCCGCGCAGCCGCTCCTCGGACTCGGGCTGCAGCACCCAGGCCGCGATCACGCGGTTGCGATCAGCATGCTGATGGCTGATCTGGCGGGCCAGCGCTGAGCGCAGGTGCTCGACCAGCCGCACCACATCACCCTCGCGCCCGCCCCATTCGACCATCGCTTCGAGCAGGGCCCGCTGGTTGCGGATCGAAACGCCCTCCTCGACCAACAGGCGCAGCGCTTCGGCCATGCGCTGCAACGAGACCAGCCGCAACGCTTCCTTGATCAGCTCGCCATAGCTCGGCTCGATGCGCTCGAGCAGCTGGCGGGTCTCCTGGATGCCGAGGAAATCCCCGGCGTAGCGGCGCAGGGTGCGGTCGAGCACCTCGCGCAGCAATTCGTCGGCACGCAGGTAACCGATGCCGGCCTGTTGCAGCTGTGGCTCGTGCTCGCTGGCGACCCAGTGCGCGGGGCGCCGGGTCAGTGGCGACGTGGCTTGCTGGCTCGGCAGGTTCAGCAAATCGAGATGCAGCGGGTCATCCTGCAGCAGCACGTTACCGGCCGGAACCTCGCCCTCAGCCACTGGTACCCCTTCGAGCGCCACGCTGAAACGGTGCTCCGCACCGCCCATCTCCACATACAGCCCCGGCACCGGAAACGTGATCCCAAGGTCGGCCTGCAACTCGTTGCACAGCGCTTCGATCCGCTGCTGCATGGGTTGCAGCGGCACCCTGACAGCGAGCCCAGTACCCAGCGTGAGCAGCACTCGGCTGTCCGGCATCGCCGCCGGAAGTGGCTGCGCGTCGCTCTCGGCCTCGGCCAGAACGGGTTCAGGCAAGGTCTCGGGTTGTTCCGCCTCGGCTGCCGCAGCGCTCCGGCGTGACAACCGGTAGGACGCCAACCCCAGGATCAGCGCCAGGCCCAGAAACACCGCTGCCGGAAAACCTGGCAGCAAGCTGACGCCTGCGAGGATGGCGGCCGTGAGTCCCATCGCACGGGCGCTAGAACCAAGCTGCTGGAAAATCTCGCTGCCCAGGTCCTGGTCGCTGCCCTCGTTTTTGACCCGCGTGACCACGGTGCCCGCCGCTACCGAAATCAGCAGCGCCGGAATCTGCGCAATCAGACCGTCACCAACGGTGAGCAGCGAATAGGTATGCACGGCGTCGGAAAACGCCATGCCGCGATCGAGCATGCCGATCAGCAACCCGCCGATCAGGTTCACCGCGAGGATCACCAAGCCGGCGATGGCGTCGCCCTTGACGAACTTCATCGCCCCGTCCATCGCGCCGAACAGCTGGCTTTCGCGCTCCAGGTCCGAACGACGCTGGCGTGCCGTGGCCTGGTCGATGTCGCCGTTGCGCAAGTCGTTATCGATGCTCATCTGCTTGCCCGGCATGGCGTCGAGCGTGAAGCGCGCTGCCACCTCGGCCACCCGCTCGGCGCCCTTGGTGATGACGACGAATTGCGCCACGGTGATGATGAGGAAGATCACCAGGCCGACCACCACCTCGCCGGCGATGACGAAGTCGCCGAATGCCTTGACGATGTTGCCCGCATCGCCATCGAGCAGGATCAGGCGCGTGGTGGTGATCGACAGCGACAGGCGGAACAGCGTGCTCAGCAGGATCAGCGGCGGCAGCGCGGACAGCTCGACCGCACGGGTGATGTAGAAGGCCACGATCAGGATGAGGATGCTCAGCGCGATGTTGGTCCCGATCAGCAGATCCACCAGGTAGGTGGGCAGCGGGATGATCATCATGGTCACGGCCATCAGCATGAAGGCTGCGATGACCACATCTGTGCGCTGCGCGGCGAGCCGGGCCAGGCCGTTGAGTCGGGCGGTCAGGTTCATTGACGCTGGCGCTCCCTGAGGTAGTGCTGGAAACAGTCGCGGGCTTCTTCCTGTTGGCCGGCATGCCAGCAGGCGCGGCTGCGCAGCAACAGGCTCGCAGGCGTCTCACCTTCGAGCACGACCAACCGCTCCAGCGCGCGCAAGGCGCGCGTTCCGTCACCCTGCGCAGTGAAGGCGATCACCAGGTTGCGCAGCAAGGCGGCATCGTCCGACAGCGCCTGGCTGGCCAGCAGGAACATCACCAGCGCCTTCTGCGGCTGGCCGCCGCGCTGGTAGATTTCGCCCAGGCCCTGGAGCAGCCGTGCGGCCTCACGATCACGGCTCGACATCACGCCAGTTCCTCCTGCCGATAACCATCGAGCAACTGGCGCCATTCGATTTCCTGTGCGATCACCGCGTCGGCTAGCGCGAGGGTCTGCGGGTCGGCCTGCAAGGCCGGCAGGAGGTGTTCACGTGCATGCTCGAGCAATTCGAGCGCACGCGAGCCGGAAAACAGCGACGGATCGAGGCTACCGACCTCGCCCAGTTGTTGCAGGTCACGCTGCAGCGAAAAGCGGTCGCCCGCGCCACGGTGCTTGAGCAAGGCCTCGAAATCGGCAGCGCGGCGGGCCGAGTCGGTGCGCGCCGGCTCACCCGCCGGACGAACCGGCGCGGTAGACAGCGCGGGATCGAGCCTCATGCTCAACCCTCGTCCGCTTCGGTGTTCAAGGTGAAGGCGAAACGCTCATCGCCACGGCCGAGCACGACCCGATCCGCGTCGATCGATTGCAGTGTCCAGCCGCCTTCCAGCGCCGCGCCGGGGTACAGGTGCCCGCCAGTGGCGTCGATTACGTAAGGGTTGTCACCAAACCAAACGGCCTGGAAGCGCACTTCGGGGCGCTTGAACGGCTCGCGAAGGCTGATATCGCTATGCAGCGGCACGTGGCGGCCGTGGCGAACGTCGAAGGCTCGTTGCAGTGCGGCCCAGCGTTGGTGCTGTTCCGCCGTCAGGCTGCCCTGAGCACGTAGCTGGCCGCCCTGCTGGCGGATGTCCAGCGCGTCGAGCCCCGCCGCACGGGCGTCGCGCTCGAGCTCGTCGCGAACCTGATCGAGCGAGGGGCGCTGCGCCGCGGGAGTGGTCAGTGCCGATTCGACGGCCAGGTGAGCCTGGAGGGGCGCTGCGTCTTCGCGCAACACGGCCAGCGCGCCGGCCCCGAGCGTCATGAACAAAATGGCCATCACCCATTGCAGGGTGCCATTCCAAGCCGGCGTGGAGGCGGCTTCGCTGGCTCGGGCTGGTGCCTCGAGCTTCAACCGCGCTTCGCCAATGCTGAGTTCCAGTGGCAGTTGGGCGCGGTACCCGCTGCCCTGCTCGACCGCCACACTGCGGCCGTTAGCGGTGGTGACCCGGACGTCACCGCCCAGCGCCTCCACCGAGACATGACGCGCCGTCAACCGCAGCGTCACATGAAGCTCGGCGACACCCGCGTCCCCGAGTACCAGATCCGATTGTTGACCCGCGCCGATGCTGCAGGTCGCCATGTCCAGCGGAAGCGATACGCCCTGGTGCACCCCTTCGAGCACGTTGAGCGTCGGGGTGTGATGGTGGTCGATACCTGACGGGATGGAAGCCATGGCTGTCATCTGGATCACCTATCGAAACCAGGCGCGTCGAGCCGACACGCGAGGGCGGAACCTGAAGCTGCGTGCGGCGAGCTGCCGCGCCGCAGCCGTTGACGAGAAACGCGCAGGCGATGCCAAGGCACCGCCCACGCGCCCAGGTCAGTTCTGAGGACGCTGCTTGGTGGCGTCGAGCTCAGCTTTTTTCGCCGTGGTGATCTCGGTGATCTTGGCGGACTTCTCAATTGCCATGTCGAACACAGCTTCCATCTTGGCAATTGCTGCGTCGGTGTTGCCGCTGCTCACTGGGGGAGTAGTGCTCATCGGTGTCTCCTGAGAATTTGAAAGGCGTTTGCAGATGAGGTGATGCGGGTGCATCGCGTTACCGCCGCAGGTCGCCGCCCGCTCGTGACGGGCTTGATCTACCGCAGTGATTTCATCCTAGAAGCAGGCGCAGGCCGCCTGTTGTGAAAGGTTGTGAAAGCTCATGAAGCTATGCCTTTGCGAGCAATCACTTAGCGTGGCCGATTGCGCAGGCGTCAATAAACCGCCTTACGCTCGAGCTGCGCCGGCCTATTGCAGGCCGTACTTCTTGACCTTGTCGAAGAGCGTCGTCTTGGCCAGCCGCAACGCCACACTTGCCTGGCTGAGGTTGCCGCCATGGCGCTCCAGCGCCGCCGCCAGCAGGCTGCGCTCGAAGGCTTCCACGGCTTCGCTGAAACCGGGCGCCGGCACGTCGCCGAGCTGACCGGGCTTCTTGAAGATGGGCAATCCGAGGGCGAAACGTTCGGCAACGTTGCGCAACTCACGCACGTTGCCAGGCCAGTCGTGGGCCAACAACGCGGCCAGCGTCGGCCGGTCGAGCTCCGGCGCCTGGCGATCGAATCTTAGAGCCGATTGCTGAAGGAAATGCTCGAACAGCAACGCGATGTCCTCGCGCCGCTCACGCAGCGGCGGCAGCTCCAAGGTGACCACGTCGAGTCGGTAATAGAGGTCGCTGCGAAACTCCCCGGCGCGGCCCATCTCGGCGAGGTCCGCCTTGGTGGCGGCGATGATGCGGCAGTCCAGCGTGATGGATTCGTTGGAGCCGAGCCGTTCCAGGCAATGCTCCTGCAGCACCCGCAGCAGCTTGATCTGCAGGTTCAGCGGCATGCTCTCGATCTCGTCGAGAAATAGGGTGCCGCCGTTGGCGTACTCCATCTTGCCGATGCGCCGTTTGGTCGCCCCGGTGAACGCGTGGGCCTCATGACCGAAGATTTCGCTCTCGAACAGGTTCTCCGGCAGGCCACCGCAGTTGAGCGCCACGTAAGGCCGCCCGCGCCGTCCGCTGCTGTCGTGCAGGCAGCGGGCAATCAGCTCTTTGCCGGTGCCGGTCTCGCCGACGATGAGCACGTTGGCATCGGTGTCGGCCACGTTGGTAATGAGTTCACGCAGTGCTTCGATGGCAGGCGAGCGACCGATGATGCGTTGCTCCAGTGCCTGACGGCCGGCGAGGTGTCGACGCAACTGCGAAACTTCGCGGGCCAGCCCGCGCTGTTCGAGCGCGCGACGTGCCACCTCCACCAGCCGCTCGGGCGAGAACGGTTTTTCGATGAAGTCATAGGCGCCGTTGCGCATCGCGCCGACCGCCATGCCGATGTCCCCGTGGCCAGTGATCAGTACCACCGGCAGGGTCGGATCATCCTGGTGGAGGCGCTCGAGCAATTGCAGGCCATCCATGCGTGGCAGCCGGATATCGCTGATGACGATCCCGGGAAAGTCGCGGCCGACTCGCTTGAGCGCCTCTTCGGCGCTGCCGACGCCGATACAGGCGATGTCTTCGAGCTCCAGCGCCTGGCGGCAGCCGAGCAGTACGTGGGGGTCGTCTTCAACGATCAGAACGGTGAGGGTTTCGGTCATGAGGCGCGGCTATCCGGGCTCGAGCATTGCGTGACCCGCGGCAGGGTGAGAATGAACGCGGCACCTCCCCCTGGCGGATGAGTGACGGCCAGGGTGCCGTTGGCAGCGGCCGCGAGGCTCGCCGACAAGGTCAGCCCCAGCCCAAGGCCGGCATCGCCGGGCTTGGTGGTGTAGAAGAGTTCGAACAAGTGATCGCGCGCCTGCGGCGGGATGCCCGGGCCGTTGTCGCGCACCTCGACGAGGTATTCGTCGCCCTGCTCCCGGCCGGTCAACCACAGCCGCGGCTCGGGCTGACCGCGCAGTGCATCGAGGGCGTTGGCGATGAGGTTGACGAGGATCTGCTCCAGGCGTGTCTGGTCGATGGGCAGCGTCACCGGCTCGTAGTCGTGCGTAACCTCAGGGCGCACCGCTTCGAGGCGTGGGTGCAGCATTAGCAGGGACGCCTCGATCGCCGTGTGCAACTGGGCATGGCCCGTATCATCAGTGCCGCGCGCGAATGAACGCAGGCTGCCGGTGATCTTGCCAATGCGGTCGACCAGCTCGCTGATGGATTCGAGATTGGTACTGGCCGTTTCGATCGCGCCGCGCTGCAGAAAGCGCACTGCGTTGGCCGAGAGCGTGCGCAGCGCCGCCAGCGGCTGGTTGATCTCGTGGGCGAGATTGGTCGACATCTGGCCAATGACCGCCAGCTTGCCGGAGCGGACCAATTCGTCCTGCGCCAGGCGCAAGGTCTGCTCGGCCTGCAGGCGCTCGCGAATCTCGGCCTTGAGGCGTTCGTTGGTGGCACAGAGGTCGGCGGTGCGCACGTCGATGCGCAGCTCCAGCTCGCGGTTGGCACGCTCGAGCGCTTCGCGTGCATCGAGCCGGGTGCTGATTACCTTGCGGCGCTGGTTCCAGACGATCAACAGCACGATCAACAAGGCACAGCCGGCCGCGGCCAGCATGGCGTTGCTCAGCGCATTGCGGCGCTCGTCCTCAAGCGGCGCCAGCAGGGTCAGGTGCCAGGGCGTGTCCTCGAGCGGCAGGCTTTGCGACAGGTAGTCCAGCGGGGCGCTCGCCGCATCGTGCAGGCTGTCGTCGTAGCGGACCTGCTCCAGGCCGTCGCCGAGCGAATCGCGCTCACGCAGCCGCAGTTCGTCCAGCCGCCACCAGGAATACTGCAGGCTGTTGGCCAGACGCTCACGGGTCGCGAGGCTCAGCGGGCGGATCGACTTGAGCCGCATCGCCGGGTCGCTAGACAGGATGATCACGCCGTTCTCGTCGCTGATGTATGCATCCACCTGCGCACGTTTCCAGCGCTGTTCCAGGGTGTCGAGCCGCACCTTCACCACGGCCACACCGTAGATGCTGCCTTGCGGGTCGGCCAACCCGTGCGCGAGGTAGTACCCAGCTTCGCCCCGAGTGCTGCCGATGCCGTAGAAGCGCCCGGGCAGGCCGGCGATGGCGTCCTGGTAGTAGGGGCGAAACGACAGGTCCTCGCCCATGTAGCTGTCCGGCGCGAGCCAGTTGCTTGTCGCGACCACATGGCCGGTGCGGTCGAGCACGTACACCGCCAGGCTACCGCCCCGCTCGTTCAACCCCTGCAGGTAGCGATTGACCTCGCGCTGGCGCCCGCGGTCGCCGGGTTGCTGCAACAGCTGCCGAACCCCCTCATCCAGCTCCAGCAGGCTGGGCAGGTAGATGTACTTGCTGATCTCGCTCTCGACGGCGCGGGCGTGCAACTCCAACTGGCGCTCGCCACTTTCGGCTAGCCGCTCGATACCCGCATGCTCGCCGATGACGAAGGTGACGTAACCGCAGCCGAGCACCAGCAGCAGGGCCAGCACGGGCAGCAATAGGCGTCGGAGGCGGCGTTTTCTCACGGTGACGGGCATACCGAGGCGAAATCCTTTGCAATGACCCTTACGAGATGAAGGGCGTTCCTCGGCAGGGGCAAGCGGTCGAACGAGCGGAGCGAGTGGTCATCGCGGCGCACTGTGCCGTACAGGCGCCGCGTTCGTTCGAGCCGTCAGAATGGCTCAGCGCACCTGATCGAGCCACTTGTCCAGATCGCGACGGCTGATCTTGCCGTCCTCCCTGGTGTTGTTGGAGTGATACCGGATGGTATCGAGAAACTCGAAGAATTCTGAGTGCTCCATCAGAAAACGCACGGCCTCACGTTGCTCCTCGGTGGCCTCATGCTTGCCGCTGAGCAACTTCTCGAAATCCTTGTCGCTGACGATATCGTCGCTGCCTTCCCAGTCATCCCAGCTGTCGGTGATGAGGTCGATCTTGTCCTTGTGCTCCTCGTAGAACGCCTTGTCGAAGCGGCTGCTGTGCACGACCAGGTCCTTGGTGGTGTCTCGGAACCAGTCATCTCCAATGCGCTTGTCCTTCTCGACCTTCTCGGTGAATTCCTTGAAGTGTTCGGGCTGCGCTTCCCACACGGGCATGGAGTCGGGGAACCACTCGCGATACTGCTCGTTGTTCTTCAGGAAGGTGTAGTTGTGCTCATAGCGCACGTGGATCAAGTAGTTGAGCTTGTCCCCCCAACCTTCTTCCAGCACGCCGTCCTTCTCCAGCCCGCGGAAGAAGTCGCGCACGCCTTCGGCTGTCTTCTCGTCGCGTTTCATCGCCGTTACGCCGCCGATGATCGCGGCGATCAGGCCGATCACCGAGCCCGCCGCACCCAATACCGAGGACGCAATGGCCGCGCCGCCCACGCCAAAGGCCGCCGCGATGCCGGTAATGCCCATGCCGGTGCCGAACGCGCCGGCGCCGATCTGCAAGCCCTTGGCCGCGAATTCCTCGGGCGTGCCGCCTTCCTTGATGAGCTTGTCCAGCCCCATACCGCCCAGCACGATATCCAGGATGCCACCGGCCGAGTCGGCCATGCCGCCGATGGCCGACAGCGCACCGCCGATCCACTGCATGCGCTGGTTCTTGCGCACCGAGTCCGCATCCGGGGCGTTGTTGCTGATGGCATCGACGTGGTTGCTGACGCGATCACGCTGGTCATCCGGTAACGCGGTGATGGTGTCTTCCAACGCGGGTCGCGAGGCGGTCAGGCGGTTATCGAAGGCCTCCCAGAAATTCTCTGGCGTGAAGGGCTTGCCGAAGTCGGGGTTCTCGATCTGTGGCTTCTTATCGGGCGAGCCCAGCGTGGGGTCGAGCATCTCCAGGGGGATGTC
Source organism: Stutzerimonas chloritidismutans (assembly GCF_051486945.1). Lineage (GTDB taxonomy): Bacteria > Pseudomonadota > Gammaproteobacteria > Pseudomonadales > Pseudomonadaceae > Stutzerimonas > Stutzerimonas chloritidismutans_B. The sequence goes on from NZ_JAHVDX010000002.1 coordinate 475,418, forward strand.
GGTGGTGAGGTCCGGCTTTTTCGGCGGGTGGCGTTTGTCCCACACGGTCTCGCGCAGGTCCTTGCCGATGCCCAGCGCGTCGGCAAGCCCGGCGTTCTTGAACATTTGGTCGAAGGCGCCGGTGACCATGGTGGCCGTTGGCGCCAGCACACCAACGAATGACAGGAAGTTGCGCGCTACCTCGATCCGCTCCGCCGCGGTTTCGCCGAAGTTCAGCCCGCCATCAGACATCTTGTAGATACCGGCGACCATGCCCAGCATCCCGGCCGATGAACTCAGCACGCCATGCTTGGCCAGCGAGCCAAGCACGCCACCGACACCGCCGCGCTGATCCAGCGGAATCTTGGCCTTGTCCATGGCCTTGTTCAGCTCGTCGCCGGTGATGGGCTTGGGCTGGGCACTGGGGTCGTTGAGGTTGGCCACGGCGCGGTCGCGCACGACCTCCTCGATGGCCGGCCTGGCGTTGGTCAGGTTCTCGACCATTTTCTGTTCGCTGGGCTTGAGCTCCAGCTTTTCCTGACCCTTCTCCTTACCGCCACCGAAGTAGTAATTGAAAATGTCCGAACCGCGCTTGGAGCCGAACACTGTCGACATCGTGGTCGCGATCATGGTGGTGACGACGTCGCTCGTGGCCTTGTCGATGTTCTCGGATCCGACGCCCTCGGCGCCGTCTTCGAATATCTCGTTGAGTTGCTCGATAGGCACGCCGAACTTGAGTTCGATATCGATCTGTTCGGCCAGGTCAGGGTCGAGCGCGCGCAGCGACTGCATGTCACTGGCGTAACGCGCCTCGGCGACTTCGCCCTTGCCGTCCGCCTTCAGCTCTTCGAGCGCCTCCTGGTATTCGGGGTCGCGCATGGTGTCGGCGATCTTGTCGCGCAGCTCGTCCTTGTCCTTGACCTTGTCTACCGCTTCTTTGAAGAACTTCTCGTTGTCCTCGATGATCTCCGGCTCGTTCGCCAGCCGCAGCAGTTCCTCGCCCAGGGCGTTCTCGTCCATCAGGCCGCGCATGTCGGCCGGATCCATTTCGACCTGATCCGGCAGGTAGGAGGTGTTGTCTCCCGTACCGAAGGCATTGCGGTTAGTGGTGTAGGGCAGGTACTTGAAGCCACCGCTGAGCGTCGCCTGGGCTTCGAGCAAGCGCAGGTATTTGGCCTTGTCCGAATCTTCCGGCTCGTCCTTGTAGGCCTCCTTGAGCTTTTCGTAGTAGAGCTCGCCGACCGTCTTGTCCTTTTCGGTGGTCTTGGCCCGCATCAGGTCGGTTTCCTCGGCCGTCGGCAGGTCTTTGTCCTTGAACACGTCGTCTGCGCTGGACTGCTGCCCCTCGACCTGATCGCCATGCAGGGTCGCGAACTGTTCCGGGGTAAGGCTCTCGATCACGATGAACTTGCCGCGCCCCGGCACCTCGATGGCCTTGACGCCATCGGCCAAGGTTTCGACTTTCGAGTCGCCGGTAATGACGGGGGTGTCTTGGTCAGGCTGCAAGACGGTAAAGCCTTCGTCGTCGATCTTTTCCATGATCGCCTTTTGCTGAGCGTCCATCTTCTTCAGCTCTTCGTAGGCCTCGGCGTTGTACTCCTTCGAGACGGCGTAACGCTTGCCATCGGCTGTCTCGAACATCGCCGTGCCATGCTCGAAGAGAAAGCCGTCGCCTTCCTCCGCGACGGTCAAATTGAAGCCCGTGTCGAAGTACACGGCCGCATCCATGTCGAGAAAACCAGGGCCGATGAAGCGCAGCGAACCAAGCTCCGGAAGCGAATCACCCGGCTCAACCACCTCGAAGCCACGGGCCTCGTATTGCCCCAACCATTTGCTGTGTTCCTCCGATAAACCGGCCTTTTCCCAGGCTGGCCCGCCCTCGACCTCACCGCCATCGAGCATGGCCTTGGCCTGCTTGTGCAACTCTGGGTGCAGATCTGGATGGATCAGCACCTCTTTCCCGTCCTTATCGGTGACGAGGAGCATGTCGTCCCAGAGCAGCAGCCGATCACCAGTGCGCGCCTGCCAATGGTCGTCGACATTAGCGATGTCGTCCTTGTCGAGCGTGAAGTCGTTTTCCGCCAGGGGCGGTTTGTTATCCAGATAGGGGCCGCGATCCTCGAGGATTTCTTCGCGCCGCTCATCGCGCCCCTTGTTCTCGTCGGCACGCTTGAGGATGGTTTCGAAGACCCCGAGCAGCGGGTTTACGAGGGTGTTGGGCAGGGTTTCGCTAGGGACGACTGGATCGGTTTTGCTCATGGCGCGGGGCTCCCGGGGGGTGGAACGAGGTGCGCATGACAACTTCGAGAGACGAGCCTGGCCACTGTCATCAGAGCGAACTAAACGCGGGTCATCTGCGCCGTGGACGTCCTTATCGATCGGTCCGAGTCGAAGCCGGGCATGAACAGCTCTCATGTCCGCGGGTGTCGGGTCATTGAAGCAACGTGATCCGCACCGCTCAACGCAGAACTGTCATATTTCACAGCTTTTCACAGGCCCAACGCCCCGCAAACGCCGAGAAGATCAGGCCCGTTCGCTCAGCCCCAGCCGGATGCCCAACCCGACCAACACGGAGCCGAGCACCCGATCCAGCCAGAGGCGGAGCCGCTGATTGCCCCGCAACGCCGAACTCGCCCGAGCCACCAGCAGCACCAGCGAACACTCGATGACGATCGCCACCAGCACTACCAGCACGCCGAGCACCAGTAGCTGCGTGGCGACAGCGCCCTGCTCGGGTCGCACGAACTGCGGCAGAAACGCCATGAAGAAGATCGCCGCCTTGGGATTGAGGATGTCGACGAGAATACCCTGCCGATACGCCTGCCAGCCGTTGGTGCGCGGCGCTGGGCGCAGGCTGAACTGGCCGCCAGCCGAACGCAGCGTCTGAATACCCAGGTAGAGCAAGTAGGCAGCGCCCACGTATTTGACGACTGTGAAGGCGAGGGCCGAGGTCGCCAGGATTGCCGAGAGGCCCAGCGCCGCGGCGACCACATGCACCAACGCGCCGCTGCACACCCCGCACGCCGAGGCCACACCGATGCGGCGGCCGCCACTGAGCGTACGCGACAGTACGAACATTAGGTCCGGCCCCGGTGCGATGTTCAACGCTATCGCCGCCGAAAAGAACACCCACCAATACGTTGCGTCGCTCATGACCGCCCCACTCCACAAAACCCGCCGGAAACTCCCACTCTAGACGGCTCTCATCCCAGCCACCAGGCGAAGCCCGTCGAGGATCCACATGCAGCTCGTCGGAAAACTGGCGAAGCTTCTCATTTTCGACTTTTTATTGTCACGACACTGAACTAGGTTTCGGGGAGAATTGTCGGAGCCGACCGACCGCGGCAAGGATTACCGGCTTCACCGGTGTGCCCATCATGCAAAGGAAATGCTCATGATCGATAAAGCGTGCTCCGCTCTCGTATCCACCCCCTCTCGAGTCACTCTGTTGTCCCACAGCGAAGTCCTGGACACCGCCCTGCGCCAATACCTGCACGAGCTGCCGCAACTGCGCATGAACCGCAGTACCGTTCTGCGTGGCCAGCCGGACATGGACCTGGTGCTGATCGATGTCGCCAGCTTCGCCGGCCCGGAGTGCGAACGCCTGCTGCGCCAGCTGCGTGACGTGCCGACCGCGCTGATCAACGCGCAACCGGATCAGGCCCGCACCCTGCTCGTCCGGCACCCCTGGATCCGAGGCGTGTTCTATCCCTCGACCAGCCGCAGCATCTTGCAGCGCGGCATCGCCACCATCCTCGAAGGCGGCGACTGGCTGCCCCGCGCTCTCATGGAGAAGCTGCTCGGCCGCTACCGCGAACTCACCAGCGCCTCGCGCGCCATCGACGACCTGTCCGAACGCGAGAAGCAGATCCTCGCGCTCGCCGGCAAAGGCCTGTCGAACGCCGAAATTGCCGAGCGCCTGCACCTGAGCACCCACACCATCAAGAGCCACATCCATAACGCTCTTGGCAAACTGGGGGCGTCCAACCGTGCACAGGGCGCATCCCTGGTGCTCGGCCACGTTGCCGAGGCCCTGGCTTGACGACCCTCGCGCGGGGGGCGGGCCTGTTCAGCAGGCCTCTGGCGATTGCCAGCAACCCGCGCGAAGCCGCAACGCTCAATGCCATCAGGGCACGCCGGCAGCATGCCAACTGGTTGCGTGCGAAAAAACGTAAAGAAGTCCAAGCATCGTTTGATCTCATCCCCGACCTAGCGAAGGACCTGTCATGACCCGGCTCCACCCTCCCGCCGGCCTGCTGGCCTGCCTGTTGCTCAGCACCAGCGTCGGCGCGACCGAACTGGTCTACTCCCCCGTCAACCCGTCGTTCGGCGGCAACCCGCTCAACGGCGCCTGGCTGCTCGGCAACGCCCAGGCGCAGAACGACACCAAGGACCCGAACGCGCTCGATCGCTCGTCGCTGACCGGCACCTCGGCGCTGGACCGCTTCACCAGCCAGCTCGAGTCGCGCCTGCTGTCGGACCTGCTCGGCGACGTGCGCGATGGCAAGACCGGCTCGATCACCACCGACGATTTCATCGTCAGCATCATCAACGACGACCTGGGCAATCTGGTGGTGAACATTACCGACCGCTTGACCGGCGAGACCTCCGAGATCGTGATCGGACAGAACTGACTAGGAGCAACTAAAGGCCATGAGAAGCCTAATTGTCGCCATGGGGATGATGGCCCTGCTGCAAGGTTGTGCCGTGCGTGATCCGATGCCCGCCGACCAGGAAACCCCAACCCTTACCCCACGTACCTCCACTTACCAAGACCTGCTCGAATTACCGCGCCCCAAGGGTCCGCTGGTCGCCGCTGTGTATGGCTTCCGGGACCAGACCGGGCAATACAAGCCGAGCCCGGCCAGCTCGTTCTCTACTGCCGTCACGCAGGGTGCGGCGAGCATGCTCGTCGATGCCATGCAGGCCAGCGGCTGGTTCATCGTGCTGGAACGCGAAGGGCTGCAGAACGTACTTACCGAGCGCAAGATCATCCGCGCCTCGCAGGCCAAGCCCGACGTAGCACCGAACATTCAGAACGAGCTGCCATCGCTGCTGGCGGCGAACATCATCATGGAAGGCGCCATCGTCGCGTACGAAACCAATGTGCGCAGTGGCGGCCAGGGTGCGCGCTACTTGGGCATTGGTGTCTCGCAGGAATACCGGGTCGACCAGGTCACGGTGAACCTGCGAGCGGTAGACGTGCGCAGCGGCCAGGTCTTGTCCAATGTCATGACCACCAAGACGATCTACTCGATCGGACGCAACGCCAACGTTTACAAGTTCATCGAGTTCAAGGAGCTGCTCGAGGCCGAAGCCGGCTACACCACCAATGAGCCCGCTCAGCTCTGCGTGCTGTCGGCCATCGAGGCCGCCGTCGCGCACTTGATCGCGCAGGGCGTGGACCGCCGCCTCTGGCAAACCGCCGACAGCTCCCCCTCCGTCAAGGACGCGCTGGCCAAGTACCGCAGCATGCCTACCAAGCTCTGACCATCCGATCCTGACGATCAAACACTGACCATCAGGCACTGACCCGCCCGTCGCCCTTCACTGGTGGCGGGTTACCCCCCTCCTCGCGTTCAGCGTCGCCCCAAAACGGAGCAGCCCCACGGCCCGCTCCGCTTATTTGAGGCATTGGTCAGGAATTCACGCCCCATCAGGCCCCGCCCTGCGGCGTTGCCGCCTGCTTAATTCCATGAAAAATCAGGGCTTCTGTGTTATTTACGCTGCGCCTTATCACTTGGCGCGGGCATTGCTTTACGAGCAAAGCCTGACCGCTTGGACAACTACTACAAGCAGTCTCAACTGCACCCCAAGGAGCACACGATGAAACGCAGCCTCACCACCGCCGCGCTCGCGGCCGGGTTGATCCTCAGCGGCCACGCCATGGCCGCGCCGATGTTGTGGCAGAACAACAGCCTGACCTACCTGTACGGCAAGAATTTCGCCGTAGACGCCGGCGAAATCCAGCAGACCATTACCTTCGAACACGCCAGTGGCTGGACCTGGGGCGACATGTTCCTGTTCGTCGATAACAAGTGGTACAACGGCCTGTCCGGCGGCGAAGGCCACACCTACTACGGCGAATTCAGCCCGCGCCTGTCGCTCGGCAAGCTCACCGGGGCCGACCTCTCCTTCGGTCCGGTGACCGACATTCTGCTCTCGGCCACCTACGAGCGTGGCGAAGGCCGCAACCGCAACTACCTGCTCGGCCCGGCCGTCGACCTGAAGGTGCCCGGCTTCGACCGCCTGGCGATCAACACCTATTACCGCAAGCCCGACGGCATCACCGGCAAGCCGGGCGGCCAATGGCAGATCACCCCGACCTGGGCGATCACCGTCCCAGTCGGCAAGTCCGACATCCTGATCGACGGTTACATCGACTGGGTCGTCAACGACGCCGGTTCCAAGTCCAAGGGCGACTACCTCGCCAAGAACTTCCACTTCAACCCGCAAGTGAAATACGACCTGGGCAAGGCGCTGGACTATACCCCCGGCACGCTTTATGTCGGTGTCGAGTACGACTACTGGTCGAACAAGTACGGCATCGAGGACAGCAGCGCCTTCAACACCGATAACAACGTGACCAACTTCATCGTCAAGGCGCATTTCTAAACGCGCGCCTGCGGGCCGGCCGAGCGTTGAGCTCGGCCATCGCAGAAGTCGGGCCGGCCGGTGGCCGGCTCTCTCGCGGGGCGCGACTCCCCCACCGCTTGCCGCAACTCAGCTTCTCGTGGGCGGCCTGTCGTCAGGCCAAAGCATCTATGTTGGTTCGGCTCAGCGACCGCAGCGAGCCGGTTATCGTCGCCCCTCCCCATCAGGCATCATTGATCAGCACGGTGGCGGCCGGACGCCACTGCTCAGGGGCAAGGGACCATGAACAAGAACGAAGCGACATTGCCGATCTATACCTCCACCGGAAAACCCGCAGGACGCATTCGTCAGAAGAACGAAGAGACGATCCTCACCGCCGCCGCGGAAGAGTTCGCCCGTCACGGCTTCAAGGGCACCAGCATGAGCGCCATCGCCCTGCGTGCCGGGCTGCCGAAGGCCAATCTGCATTACTACTTCACCAGCAAGCTCGGACTATACGTCGAGGTCATGCGCCACATCCTTGAGCTCTGGGATACGGCCTTCGATGACCTGACTGTCGATGACGACCCGGCACAAGCGCTGGCTGACTACATCCGCATCAAAATGGAGTTTTCACGACGCAACCCGGAGGCTTCGAAGATTTTCGCGATGGAGGTCATCAGTGGTTGCGAATGCCTGTCCGAGCACTTCAACCAGGACTACCGCAACTGGTTCCGTGGCCGCGCTGCCGTGTTCGAGGCCTGGATCGCCGCCGGCAAGATGGACCCGGTGGACCCGACACACCTGATCTTTCTGATCTGGAGCGCCACGCAGCACTACGCTGACTTCTCCCACCAGATCCAGCGCGTTACGGGTAACAAGCGCATGACCCGCAGCGACTATGCCCTGGCGACCGAGAACCTCATCCGCATCATTCTCAAGGGCTGCGGGTTGACGCCACCGCCTGAGGCATGAGCGGTGTCGTCGCCTGGCTCAGGGCTGGCGCCTGAACACCAGCGCCTTGAGACCGCTGTTAGCGCTGATATCGGGGAATTCCGGGGGGTTGGCCAGCCGCTCGACGAACCGGAGTTCTGGCGCTTCGGCGGCCACGCCCTGGACGAGAAAGTCCGGCCCAGTGTCCGGGTCGTTGATGCAGGCGAGCACGGTGCCGGTAGCGGTCAGCAACTCGGGCAGGCGCCGCAGAATTTTGGCGTAGTCCCGGCTTAGCGCGAAGCTGCCTTTTTGAAACGATGGCGGGTCGATGATTACCAGGTCGTATGGGCCTAACTTCTTGACCTTACCCCACGACCTGAAGAGTTCGTGCCCAAGGAACGCGACCTCCTCCAGGTCATGCGCGTTGAGGCGGTGGTTGTCGCGCCCGCGGCTCAACGCGGCTCGCGCCATGTCCAGGTTGACCACTCGCTCGGCGCCGCCGGCAATGGCCGCTACGGAAAAGCCACAGGTATAAGCGAACAAATTCAGCACATGTTTGCCACGGGCCTGCTCACGAACCCAGCGCCGGCCGTAGCGCATATCGAGAAACAAGCCGTTGTTCTGCTTGATGCCAAGGTCCAGCTTGAAGCGTAGCCCGCCTTCGTTGATCACCCACTCCTCGACCGGCTCACCGACCAGCCGCTGCATGTGGCTGTCTGGCAGGTAGCGATGCTGCAGCAGCAAGGTATGCGCCCCACTTGCCTGCCACGGCTGGCCTTCGGTGAGCGCGATCAGCATATGGATCAACGCCTCGAGTTCAGCCTCTGCCGGCTGACGAAACAACGAGACCAGCACCACGCCCTGCAACCAATCGACCGTCACCTGCTCCAGCCCCGCCCAGCAGCGCCCTCGGCCATGGAAGAGTCGCCGGGCTTCGTCCGGCACCTGCGATAGCGCCTGGATCAGGTGTTCGCGGAGGGTGGCAAGAGCATTGAGGTTCATGGCAAAGGCCGTTTGGAAAAGCCGCGCATTCTAAACCCGAACCCCGCCATCTGCAGCGGGGCCGTCAGGCCGGGCTGGCTGTCTTCGCCGTGCGACGGCTACGGGCGCCCGTCTTGCCACCCTTGCGCTTCTTCTTCCAGGGTGCGGCGCGACCGGCCGGCATGGCCGGGCCACTGATCGTCAGGCGAACGCCCTTGCACCGCTCGACCTGCTTGCTCATCCACGCCGATTGCTTGGCGACGAATTCATCCAGGCTCATCTCGCCGCTCTGGACCATGTCCAGTGCCTGTTCCCAAATAGCCGTGGTGCCCGGATCGGCGATCGCACGCGGCACCGCGTCGATCAGGCTGAAAGCCGCTGGGGTCGCGCTCAGCGCCTTGCCTTGCTTGATCAGGTAACCGCGGTCGAGCAGGCCCTGGATAATGCCGGCCCGAGTCGCTTCGGTGCCGATACCGGTCGTGTCCTTGAGCTTTTGCTTGAGCCGTGGGTCGTCCACCAGCTTGGCGACATTCTTCATGGCCTTGATCAAGTCGCCTTCGGTGTATGGCTTGGGCGGCTGGGTCCAGAGGTCCTTCAGGTGGATGTCGAAGATCGGGCACGACATGCCTTCGCGCATAACAGGCAAGCGCTGTGGCTCAGGCGCTTCGCGGCCTCGCGCCAAGGCTTCAGGCATCGCCCGCTTCCAACCCGGCTCGACGATTTGTTTGCCGACCGCACGCAGTGCCTGGCCGGCGCAGTCGAAATCCGCCTGGGTGCGGTCGAATTCGTGATTGGGTAAGAACTGTGCAAGGTAACGCGCGCGGATCAGCGCGTAGACCGCACGTGGTTTGCCCACCAGCCGCTCGAAACCACGCGCCGCCGCGGTCGGAATGATGCCGTGGTGCGCACCGACCTTGGCATCGTTCCAGGCGCGTGAACGCCGCCCGGGCTCAAGATGCGGTTGCAGGTCGGCCAGCCCCGGATCAGCCTGCGCCAATGCGCGCAGGATCGCCGGCGCCTCGCTGTGCTGGCTCACCGGCAGATAACCGCAATCACTGCGCGGGTAGGTGATCAGCTTGTGTGTCTCGTACAACGTCTGGGCGATGTCGAGCGTCTCCTGAGCGCCCAGCCCCAGGCGCTTGGAACAGATTTCCTGCAGCGTGCCCAGATCGAACGGCAGCGGTGCCGGCTCGCGCAGGCGTTCGGTCTTGAGCTTGACCAGGTGCGCCGAGCCAACCGCGCGCATGGCCTCTTCGGCGCTGCGGGCCAGGCGCGGATCGAGGCAGCGGCCCTGCTCATCACAGGCCGTCTCCGGCGCTCGCCACTGCGCGGTGAAAGGCTCGGCTTGCTCGCCGAGCAACTGCACCTCGATCGTCCAGAACGGCTGCGGGACGAAATCGGCGATGCTCCGATCCCGGTCGACCACCAGCCGCAGCGTCGGCGTCTGCACGCGCCCCACCGGCAGCACACCCTGATAGCCGGACTGCCTACCGAGCAGGGTGAACAGCCGGCTCATGTTCATGCCAATGAGCCAGTCGGCCCGCGAGCGTCCCAATGCAGACTGGTAGAGGTTGAAGGTCTCGGCGCCCGGCTTGAGCGCGCCGAGCGCCTTACGGATCGAGGCATCGTCCAGTGCCGAAAGCCAGAGGCGCTGGACCGGCCCGCGGTAGCGACAGTGCTCGACCAGCTCCCGCGCGATCATTTCGCCCTCGCGGTCGGCGTCAGTCGCGATAACCAGTTCACTGGCCTGCCCGAGCAGGCGCTTGACCGCCTTGTACTGGCTGGCGGTCTTGGCCTTGACCTCCATCTTCCAGCGCTCAGGCACGATGGGCAGATCGGTCAGCACCCAGCGCTTGTAGCGGGCGTCGTAGCTGTCAGGCGGCGCGGTTTCGAGCAGGTGCCCGATGCACCAGGTCACTGTCACGCCATCGCCGGTCCAGCACCCATCCCCACGCCGCGTGGCGCCCAGCACCTTGGCAATGTCCTTGGCCTGAGAGGGTTTTTCGCAGAGAAACAGCCGCATCGGTCTTCACTGAGTCGTTACGTGCCGTACAGCATGCGCAGCGAGGCAGCGGCAGGCAAGAAATATCTGTATGGATATACAGATATTTGACCCATGATCAGGGCCGACTGGCATGTTCGATTGATTGCCGGTCGAGCGACTCCGCCTCTGCGATACCACCGGTGCCTAGGAACGCAATAGCTTCAGAACCCGCGAAACGAGCGTCTCGATTGCAAACGGCTTCGTAAGCACTTGCATCCCCGGCCCTATAGAGCTATCCCCGAGTGCCGCGTTTTCTGCGTAGCCGGTAATAAAGAGGGTTCGCAAGTCTGGCCGGACTTCTCGTCCGGCGTCGGCCATCTGGCGGCCGTTCATCCCACCGGGCAAGCCTACATCGGTGATCAATAAGTCGATGCTCACCCCGGATCTCAGGATTTCCAACCCCGATACACTGTCGCAGGCTTCCAGAAGTGTGTAACCAAGGTCTCCTAGTGCATCCATGAGCAGCAGGCGAACCGTAGGCTCGTCGTCCACGATCAGTATGGTTCCATAGGCCGGTGTCGGGGCGCTCACCGACTTACCTGGTCCCGCAACGCTGGTGCTGGCGCTGCCGTGGTAACGCGGTAGGTAGATCCGCATCGTGGTTCCCTTTCCAACCTGAGAGTCCACGCGCACCTGGCCCCCAGACTGTTTGGCGAACCCATAGATCATCGAGAGGCCAAGACCGGTGCCCTGGCCAATTGGTTTCGTTGTGAAAAATGGATCAAAAGCCTTGGCTATGAGCTCGGGAGTCATGCCGGTGCCAATATCCGTGACGCTCACCGACAGGTATTCACCTTCAGGCAGCTCATAGGCCTTAGCCTCATCCGCATTGAGGCAGTGATTGGCCGTTTCGATGGTGATGCGTCCGCCGTCCGGCATGGCGTCGCGGGAGTTGATGCAAAGATTCAGCACTGCATTTTCCAGCTGACTTGCATCCACGAAAGCCGGCCATAGATCCGCAGCGCTTGTTGTCGTCACAACAATGCTCGGCCCGACACTACGCTGGACAAGCTCGATCATTCCATCGACCAGCACATTCACATCGATCGGCTGCGGGTCCAGGGTTTGGCGTCGAGAGAAGGCCAGGAGCCGATGCGTCAGCGCAGCGGCGCGTCTCGCGGCCCCTTGCGCCGCGTGCAGATAACGGTCGACCTCGTTTGTTCGACCCTGCGATATGCGCAGGCTGGTCAGCTCAAGCGCACCGGTTATACCGGCAAGCAGGTTATTGAAGTCATGCGCGAGCCCTCCGGTCAGTTGGCCGACCGCCTCCATTTTCTGAGACTGGCGCAGCTTTTCTTCCGCTTGGATCAGCTCTGCTGTCCGCTCGGCTACGCGCTGCTCCAGCGTATCGTTTAAAGCACGCAGCGCAGCAGTGGCCCGGTCGCGCTCAGCCTCGATGGATCGCCTGTCTTCTACATCGATCAGGACCCCGGGAAAATTTTGCGGCGTGCCGTTGTCGTCGTGGTCGACACGTCCGTTTGCTTCGATCCAGTAGTATTTACCGTTGGCGCGGCGAACCCGGTACTGATGGGCATAGGCGCCTCCGCGTGCAATAACTCCGTTGATCGCCGTAATCAGTCCGTCCCGATCCTCCGGGTGTACGGTCGCGATGATTTGCTCAAGGCTCAGGCCTGTCCGCCCCAAGGCAGGGTCAAGACCGAAGGCTCGTGCGAAGCCTTCGTCCACCGTGAAGCGATCGGTTGGCAAATCCCAGTTCCAGGTACCGATGATTGCACCGGCTGCAAGCGCAAGCTGAACCCGTTGAACGTTCTCTCGAGCAATGGATTCGCTGACTTTGAGCCTTTCTTCGGCGCTACGTCGCTGGGTGACATCGCTAAACAGAATGGCAATCTGACGGTCCGCCGGGTCGCCCACGCGAACCGCCCGGACATCGAACCATCGGCTAAAGGCTTGAGCGTAGTTTTCAAAATTTGCGGGCTCTCCAGTCCTGGCGACACGCCCATAGGTGTCGAACCAGAACTGCTCAAGATCCGGCGCGAACTCTGTTACCCATTTGCCACGCAGGTCGACGCCGGCTTGCCGTTCAAAGGCAGGGTTCACATCGACGAAGCGATAGTTGACCGGGCGATCAAGATCATCGAACTTCACCTGAACGATTGCAAAGGCCGCGTCGATCGTTTCCAGGATCGTTCGGAATCGCTCTTCGCTATCACGCAGTGCTGTCTCTGCAGCTCGCATACGGGTGAGATCGAGCATTGCCCCGATCATGCGGACAGCCCGCCCGCTAACATCCCGTATAACCTGGCCGCGATCCAACACGTCCGCATACGAACCATCGCTGCGCAGGAAACGATATTCACCGCTCCATGTCGTTCCGCTGCCATGGATGACAGCGTGGATAGAGGAATGGATACGCTCCCGATCTTCCGGGTGGATATGCGCAACCCACCATTCCCCTGAGCTGCCAACCTCACTTAGCTGGTGGCCGTAGGCGGTGCCTAACGCCTCGTTCCAGATGACGTGGTTCGAATGCAGGTCCCAGTCCCAAACCGCGTCATTGGTCGCTTTGGTAGCCAACCGGTAACGTTCATGGGCCTCGTCGGCATCCGAACCGGCTGCCTGGGCGCCTGCAGGCTCATGCAGCATCCAGAGAAAGCCTGTGTGTAGGCTGTCCTCGTCCCGCGTGGGCGAAATCTCGATCGCCGCCCACAGACGCTCGCCATCCTTACGCAGGAGATAGCGATGCCCTGCAGCGAGTCCAGTCTCCAATGCCTTTCGCATCTCAAACTCGGCCACGCGCTCGGCTCGGTCGTTTGGCGTCAGGATTCGCTCAACGCTGTGCCCCACAATCAGTTCGGCGGGCCAGCCGAAAATACGCTCAGCGTCGGCGCTCCAACAGGTGACGCTCCCTTCGCGGTCAGTCGAAACGTACGCCGGTTCGATCCCGCTCCGGCCGCCAGTTCCGCGTATAGCGGCATCAATGAATTCTGATGGGCCAATTTCCTGCTCACGCTCGGCGAGCGCAGCACGCAGATGTAGCACCTCAGCCTCAAGCGCTTGTCGAGTAAGTTTTTCCAGTGACATGACGACCTTTGAGGCTAGGGGTACCGAAACGGATGGTTTCAATCAGACCAGAAAGCGTCAGGGTTTGCACAGACCGACGCGCCCGCAGATGACCGTCAACGACAACCGGCTGCCGGGCAAGGCGGCCCCAGCGATTACGTGACTGGCGAATCCAACGGCGAGCGCAATTCTTTTCGACATTCACCGGGACGGCAGCGCCAACCTGCTCGACATCGCCCAGTCCAGCTCCAACAGCCTGTTCGAAGCCTCACAGCGCAGCACCTGGGCGATCGGCGATACCCGGCATCATCGACCAGACCGGCACCGGCAATCGCGCATTCCTGATCCCGGGCACCTATAACATCGGCACGGGCACCGACACGGCCGTGATCTCACAGAGCGGCGCCTTCAACACCGCAACGGTCACCCAGCGCTGACGGATGGGGGGCGGCGGATCGGACCGCAATACCGGGCACATTCACCTGCCCGTCGCATCCGCCCGCTGCTGATTGAGCCATACCCGGGGCGATACCCCGCATTGGGATTTGAACGCGCGCGAAAGCGCAGCCTCCCCGCTGTAACCCGCTTCATCGGCGATCAGGCGGAGGGGCTGGCCGTTCAACAACCACTTCTGAACCAACCCGATTCGCCAGCGCTGCAGATAGCTCGCCGGCGTCTCGCCCACCGCGTCACGAAACCGATTCGCGAACACGCTTCGCGACATCCCCGCCTCGGCCGCCAGCGTTTCAACGGACCAGTTCCGTTCCGGCGCCTGGTGGATCGCCGCGATCGCCCGCCGCAATTGTTGGTGAGCGAGGCCCGCGAGCAAACCGACCTGTGTGCTGCCGTTCTCCATCAATTGCCTCAACAGCTGGATCAATAGCACCTCGAACAGACGATCCAGCATGGCCTGACGCCCGCAATTGCTGGCCTCTGCCTCGGCGAACAGCAACGACAGCACCGGCACGCTATCGGGTAGCTCAGCAAGAGGAAGGCACACGCATGTGGGCAACGCCCTGGCGAGCGGGTTGGCTGCGTCGCCTTCAAAGGCGATATGGGCGCACACGAACTCGGCGCCATGTTCGGCGTCGGTCACGAACCGATGCGCATGTGGCCGGGGATAAAACAGCAATGTAGGCCCATCGAGGCAATGCACCCGCGCATTGCCATGCCACACCTCCGCCCTGCCCTGCTTCAAAAGGTGCAACTGCCCATACGGAAGGTCGCCATCCAGGGTGTTGATGCCACAGAGAGGCCCCGCCTGGAAGGTACGGGCGCTGACGGCGAAATGCCCCAGCAGGCCAGCCAATCGATCAACCATCAAATACGATCCGTTAAGAATTAAGGACAAAAAGCGAGTTTCCGTATCGTATAGCCCTAGATACTGTCTCCCGTCAACGCAACACCACCTACAACCTTGCTGAACGAGAGGAACAGACCATGAACAAATCCCCGCGCAACGCCCTTGCAGTATTCGCAACCGCAGCCCTGCCCGTCATGGCGCTGGCCGCTGACTCCTTGAACGAGGCCGCTCGCTCGGCCAGTACCGTGACCACTCAAGACGGGGTGGAGCTGTACTACAAGGACTGGGGCCCCAAGAACGGTCAGGTCGTTATGTTCAGCCACGGCTGGCCGCTCAGCTCGGACAGCTGGGAATCGCAGATGCAATTTCTGGCAGACAAAGGCTACCGCGTCATTGCGCATGACCGCCGCGGGCATGGCCGCTCCAGCCAGCCTTGGGATGGCAACGACATGGACCACTACGCGGACGACCTCGCGGCGGTGATTGACGCGCTGAACGTGAAGGATGTGACCCTGGTTGGCTTCTCCACCGGCGGTGGCGAGGTGGCCCGTTACATCGGCAGGCATGGCACTCGCCTGGTCAAGAAAGCCGCGCTGATCAGCGCCGTTCCACCGATCATGCTGAAGACAGACAGCAACCCGAACGGGCTGCCCCTGTCAGTCTTCGACGGGCTGCGCAAGGCTTCCAACGAGGACCGCTCCCAGCTGTATCTGGACATCGCCTCTGGGCCGTTCTTCGGCTACAACCGCCCCGGCGCCGAACCCTCGCAAGGCCGGATCCAGTCGTTCTGGCGGCAGGGCATGATGGCCGGCGCGAAGAACACCTACGATTCCATCGCCGCCTTCTCCGCGACGGACTTCAGGCCGGACCTCGCGAAGTTCGACGTTCCTACCCTGGTGGTCCACGGCGACGATGACCAGATCGTACCGATCGAAACCTCCGGCAAGGCCTCGGCGGCGCTCATCAAAGACGCCAAGCTCATCATCTACAAGGGCGCCCCACATGGCCTGGCGGACACCCATAAGGACCAACTGAATCAGGACCTGCTGAAGTTCCTGCGCGACGAGTAAACGAGCGGCAGCACTCAGGGATGCCAAGCGCGAGCTTCGGCATCCCTGAGCTGTTTACGACGCTGAGCAATCAAGGCTTGGGCAGGTAGCCCGGCAGACGCTCGATGCGGGCCATCCAGCGCGCGACGTTTGCATACGGCGCAAGATCGACATCGCCTTCCGGCGCCAGCACGACGTAGGGGTAGACCGCGCAGTCGGCGATAGTCGGCCGGCTGATCGCCAGCCAGTCGTGGCGCTGTAGATGCTCATCCAGCAGCTCGAGCACAGCCGGCGCTTTCGCCAGCGCCGCCTCCTGGTCAAGCGGATAGCCAAACTTCTGCACCAGCCGCGCGGCACAAAGGCTGTGCTGGACCTCATTAGCGGCAAAGGACAGCCACTGCACGATGTCGGCTTGCCCACGGCCGTGGTCCGGCCACCAGGCCAGGCCGCCATAGGTCGCGGCAAGGTAGACCAGAATGGCCTGTGAATCGCGGATCACGTAGCCGTCATCCTCGAGGACGGGCACTTGCTCCAGCGGGTTGAGTTCCGACAGTGGCGGTTTTTTGTGCGCGCCGCTGGCGAAATCCACAGGCACCAGATCGAGCCCAATATCCGCCAGCGAGGCGAACATCCGTACTTTGTAGCAGTTGCCGGATGCTTCCACGTCATAGAGTTTCATGGTGTACCTCTCAAACGAGTTGATTGAATTCAAGGACGTTGCCATCCGGGTCGCGGATGAACAGCGCAACGCGCCTCGGGCCAATGGCATGCGGCCCCTCGGTGATGACGATGTCTCGCTCGCCCAGCCAGTGCTGAAGCGCATCGAGGTCATCGACGATGAACGCAGGGTGGGTCATGCCGGGCCGCTTTATCGGCGCATCCAGCAGTGGGTTGTGCGCGTCGGGTGACCGGGCGCCGTTGAAGATCAAATTGATGCGTACGCCATCCGCGCTGAGCATTTCGTTGGCTTCGAACAGCGGAAAGCTCGCGCTTTCGACGAAGCCCAGCGCCTGATAAAAGGCCATCACGCGGTTTCGATCGCTGACCCGGATGCCGATGTGGTCGTAGGCGAGGATCCGGGCGGGGCTGGATGATTGGGTCATGTGCGACACTCCAGTGACTATAGGGCCCTGACAGTGTCAGCCGGTGGGGGCGTTTCACCTATGCCGCCGACCTGACAACATCTATGCAGCAATCGCACAAATCCGCAGGTGGCAATGGACAAGCTCAAGGCAATGGCCAACTTCGTACGCATCGTCGATAACGGCAGCCTGAGTTCGGCCGCCGATGCCAGTGGGCAATCTGTGGCGTCGGTGGTGCGCTCGCTCGCCGCGCTCGAACGCCAGCTGGGTATACGCCTGCTGAACCGCAGCACCCGGCGCATGGCCCTTACCGACGAGGGCGCCGAGTATCTGGCCTGGAGCCGGCGGATATTGGCCGAGTTCGCCGACATGGAGCAGCGGCTGGAGACGAGCGACGGCGCCGTGCGCGGCCTGCTGCGCCTCACTGCCCCGGTGGAGTTCGGCCAACGTTACATCGCGCCGCTGGTCAACGCCTTCCTCATGGAGCATCCGCAGATGCGGGTCGAGTTGAGCCTGAACGATGTGATCGTGCCGCTGCTTGACGAAGGGCTAGACCTCGCCCTGCGCATTGGCCGCCTGCCCGATTCGGCCATGGTGGCGCGCCAGATTGGCACCACCCGGCTGGTCACATGCGCCAGTCCCGCCTACCTGAACGCCGCCCCGGCCATCGACACCCCGGCTGAACTGAGACAGCACCCCTGCATCGCCTTCGCTGCCCAGGGGCGCCATTGGTACTACCGTCTCGACGGCAAGGACCATCCCGAGGAAATCACCCCACGCCTGACGACTAACCAGATCCGCACCGCCAGCCTCGCCTGCGTTCAAGGCCTGGGCATCACGCGGCTGATGCACTACCAGGTCGCCGACGAACTGGCCGACGGCAGCCTGGTGAGAGTGCTGAAGGACTACGAACCGGACGACCTGCCCATCCAGCTGGTCTACCCGCACGCCTTACAACTGTCGCCGCGGGTGCGAGCCTTCGTCGAATGGCTGTGCCCACGGCTGGAAAAGGGGGTGCCGAGGCCGGGTTGAGGGAGAAAAATCGCATGCGGCCACGGCCATCGACCAATCCGCAACCAGCCTCGCTAGCCTCTCGACAGCAATAGCCAAGGCGAGGCCCGCTCTGGCGCTCGTCGCGCTGTCATGAGCGAATCGCCAGGTCCAGGCAGGTCATCGAAACTGCCGGTACAGAATGGGGACCATGCGCACCGCATCGTTGGCGTAGCGCTTTGCCAGCCGCCGCGGCTCGGTACACATCCGGTGCAGCCATTCGAGTGACATCCGTTGCATCCATCTCGGCGCCCGCTTGACCTTGCCGGAGAGGAAGTCAATCGATGCTCCGACACACAGTCCAACCCCTCGTGCTCGCCCATCTTCCTGGATCAAATGCCCCAGGATTTCCTGCCGCGGGCAGCCGACGGCAAGCACCACCAGCTCGGCGGGGTGGTCGATGACGAAGTCCAGGCACGCCTGAACCTCCTGCGGGTGGTCGAAGAACCCCATCGGGGGGTTGTGATGCAAGAACGTCACGTTCGGGTATCGCCGACGCATCGTTCGCATTTCCGTGGCGTCACTGCCAATCACCGTCACGCGCCACGCCCTCGCCTCGGCAATGTCCATCAATTCTCCGGTCAGGTTGCTGCCGGGGATTACCTCCGGCACCGGGGTACGCAGCAATGCCATCAAGCGTTTCAACACTTGGCTGTCGCAAATCCGGTGGCTCGCCGCGGCATAGGCGCGGCGCAGTTCAGTGTCGTCTTCGAGCCGGACCACATGGTTCACGTTCGGCGTGACGATATAGCTGAACGCACGCCCGCTCGCCGTGATGACATGGTCGATGAGCTCGGCATTCGACCCGTCGTAGAAATCGATATCGAACCCTCTGATCGTGCTTTGCCTGCTGCTACAGGAGGGTCGCTGGTTTCCATGAGGCTCCGTGCGTCCCGGGGACTTCTGCAAAAGCTCTCTCCTCGTTCGGCGCGTGGCACTGCACGCGGGGTACGTTAAAGCTCAGCTCAGCGATTCATTGCCGTAGCTGTGACTGCTCTTAAAACTGAACCCGGCCGAACGCAGAGGTTCGGGCGAGGTGCCGAGGCGCCTGACCAGCAGCAGGCCTTTTCGGCGGAACTGCGCGGGTCAGTCGTTGAGCGTGGGGAGGAAGGAAAGGGCTGAATTGCTATGAGTGGGCGTAACGGCCCAGGTACTGCGTTTGCCTAAACAAGCGATCCGCGGCGTGCCGAACCCTACTGATAGGAATAGGCAATGACTAGAGCCGATATGGCATAGCGCAACAAACCTCCCCTTCCTAGCATGGCTGCACCCTATCTCTCAGGAGCCCGCCCCATGAGTGCAGTCAAAACCCTGTTTATCACCGGCGTCAGCAGCGGCTTCGGTCAGGCCCTGGCCAAGGAGGCGCTCGCTCAGGGCCACCGAGTCATCGGCACTGTTCGCAGTGAATCGGCCCGCGCGGCCTTCGAGGCACTGTGCCCGGAGCGGGCCCATGCCGTGGTGCTGGACGTGACCCACTTCGATGCGGTCGATGCCGTCGCCACCACGGTGGAGGCCCAGCATGGCCCAGTGGATGTGCTGGTCAATAATGCCGGCTATGGTCACGAAGGCGTGTTCGAAGAGTCATCGCTTGAAGCGATGCGCCAGCAATTCGACGTGAACGTGTTTGGCGCGGTAGCGGTTACCAAAGCTTTCGTGCCCTATTTTCGCCAGCGGCGGTCGGGGCATATCCTCAATATCACCTCCATGGGCGGCTACATCACCATGCCGGGTATCGCCTATTACTGCGGCAGTAAATTCGCGCTGGAAGGTATTTCCGACACCCTGAGCCAGGAGCTGGCGCCGTTCAATATCTTCGTCACCGCCATAGCGCCAGGCTCGTTTCGTACGGATTGGGCGGGGCGCTCGATGCAGCGCACGCCGCGAAGCATCAGCGATTACGATGCGAGCTTCAACCCGGTGCGCAAAGCCCGCGAGGAGAAGAGCGGCCACCAATTGGGCGACCCACAGAAAGCCGCGCGCGCCATGTTGGCGATTATCGCCAGCCCCAGCCCGCCGACCCACCTGCTGCTAGGCAGTGATGCACTGGCGCTGGTGCGTGACAAGCTACGGCGCTCGGCCGAGAGTATTGAGCAATGGCAGGCGCTCAGCTGTTCCATCGATGGTTGAGCATTGAAGGGAAAAAACAGGGCAGCCGATGGCCGAGAACCAAGACCCGATTACCGTTGAAATGGTGCAGCTGATGAGCCGGCTGGCGCCGCTCGAGGGCTACAACCTGAGCCCGCTGGATGATGTGCGTTTTTTACGCTCCAACCGCCCATTGACACGCACACCGGTGCTTTACGAGCCCGGAATCGTCATCCTCTGCCAGGGGCAGAAACGCGGCTATCTAGGGGATGAGGTTTACGTTTACGACGCCCAGCATTATCTGGTCGTATCGGTACCGGTGCCCTTCACCATGGAGACGGACGCCAGCGAAGCGGAGCCAATGCTGGCGGTCTACCTGCGGCTGGACTTCACCCTGGCCGCCGAGCTGATCCAGCAAGTGGATGAGGTGCGTGGCTTCACCATGGCCGAACCGATGGGCATGTACGCCTCGCCCATGGATGAGCCACTGCGCCAGTCGACCCTACGTTTCCTGCAGGTGATGGCTGATAGCACTGATGCGCAGATTCTCGGCCAGGCCATGCTGCGCGAACTGTATTACCGCATTCTCACCGGCGACCAGGGCGGCACCCTGCGCGCGGCCATCGCCCAGCAGGGCCAATTCGGCAAAGTGACGCGCGCCATTCACAAGATCCACTGCTGCTATCAGGAGCGTTTGAACGTCGAAACCCTGGCCCAAGAAGCGCAGATGAGCGTGCCCAACTTTCACCTTCACTTTCGCAAAGTGACCGACTCCTCGCCCATTCAATACCTCAAATCCACACGGCTGCACCAAGCGCGGCTATTGATGCTGCGTAACGACATCACGGCAGCCAAGGCTGCATTTCTGGTCGGTTATGAAAGCGCCTCGCAATTCAGCCGCGACTTCAAGCGCCTCTTTGGCCGCACTCCCCTCGCCGAGGTTACGTGGATGAAAGCAGCATACGAGTTGCCCGCTCCACGGACACAGTCGCCTTTTGTGTCATCACACTGATGAGCGCTGGATTGGCTTAACCCGGGTCATCAGTGAAGTAATCCAAGCGCCCGACCTCGATACGAGTGTCTGCCTTTGGCCGCAGCAGCCTTCGGCAGCTGTCTCCAGTCAGCCCAAACCGCCTGACCGATTGCTGGTTCCGGTCCAGGCGGCCAATCGAAGGATCCGTGTTCCTAGGCCGAGTCCTAACGTCTGCTCGAAAAACCCAGTTGCGCAGACAAAGCGGAAAGGCCCGCCCAGCTCCGGGTTCTACCGTGGGACTTAGGCCCTCGGGCCGGAATTCCTGAGCGGTTGCGTAATCAGACATACCAATGAGGCACTCACTCAGGATGCAGCCCAAGGGGTTCGGAAGGCATCGACAGAACGCATTCGCTCCGAACGGCTTCGCAAACCCTTGCCATCGGGTTCGAGGGTTTTGTCGCCTGCGGGCCTCTGTATCAGCCTCGGCGATAGCGGAACGCTGCGGTCACGGCCGCTGACAGCGGCGGGCTTCCGCCAAAGCACAGTCGTTCTGGCCTTCGATTTCATGCAACTCGGCGGAGTAACTTATGGCAGAGGAAACACATGCCCTCAGTGACGTTCTCGATCAACTTGAGAGCTCGATCCACGGCGAGAGCATAGCGGTATCAGAAGTGATCGAGCGGCTCGGGCAACACTCCTTTGCTTCGCTGATGCTTGTGTTTTCGCTCATCTCCACCTCCCCGGCGAGCGCCATACCGGGCATCACAGCGGTCGTCGCTACGGTCGTCTTCATCCTTGTCGTGCAGATGATTGCCGGGCGCAACTGCCTCTGGTTGCCGGGCTTCATCACCCGCAGGCGGATGTCCAGCCAGAAGCTCTGCAAAGGCATCGGCTGGTTGCGCAAGCCGGTGCATTTCGTCGAACGATTTCTGAAAGCGCGGCTGACCTTCCTCAGTCAGCGCCCATGGCTCTGGTTGCCGTTGATCCTGGTGCTGTGTCTGACGCTGTTCATGCCGTTCATGGAAATTATTCCGACGTCGGGCTCCATCGCCTCGGCCGTGATCGCGCTGTTTGCCGCCGGCCTGCTGACGCGGGACGGAGCGCTGATCCTTGCATCGCTTGTGTTGTTGTCCGCTGTCCCGGTGGCCGTTTGGTACTTCGGTTTCGCCGGTTAGATCGGTTGATTCATGTCTAAGGTTATCGCGGCTGCGGTCGCACGCTGCGGAACGCTGAACGCTGAACGCTGGCATTAGCGCCATGACAGCTGACCGGGAGTTTGCCCCGCATGTATTTGCGCCGCGCTTTTGCTGATAGCCATGACCGTCAGCTATCGGCCAGGAGCAGCCTGTCGAATTCGGCTGAAACGCCCTAAGCGGCCGGTCATGGCGGCAGATCTCGACCAATATTTCGGTCTGTCGCCCTGGCCACGGTCGGACGCCGCTACTGTGAAGGTCTCTCTAGCATTGCCCGACTGCGCCCGCGGCACGCGGCGAGTAACTCCTCGCTGAGCTCCACGTCGTCCAACGCACGTGCCAGTGTCACTCCGCCGACCATCATCACAGCCAGCTGCAGCGCCTGTTCTCTGCTTCCGGCGCTCACCGGCAATGCGGCTTGCAGGCGCTCGACAAAGCCGCTGAAAGTGCGCGTGTAGCTTTGCCGAACGGGGTCTTTCTGCAGCGCCACGTCGATGGCCATGAACGCCAGAGGGCAGCGCGGGTTGCCTCCTTGCGCGTGGTCGTTCTGTAGATAGCCGTCCACCAGCCTGCTCAGGCCTTGTTCGCCCAAGGTGTCGAAGTGCGCGGCGCCTACTCGGGCAGCGTGGGCGATGGCTTGGCCGTAGAGTTCCGCCTTGCTGCGGAAGTGGTGGTAGAACGCCCCGCGCGTCAGACCGGCGTCTTCCATTATTTCGTCGATCCCTACCGCATCGAAGCCGCGCAGCGAGAACAGCCGGGCTGCGCTGTCGAGAATGCGTTCCTTGGTCTGATCGCAACGGTTTTCTGGCCAAGCCATCGAGAGTCCTCCGAATTATGTTCTTGAACATACAGTGCGACTTGGCAGCATGCACGCCTCTCTCCGAAGAAGGAAGCTTTACGATGGCTCTACATATCTATGGCCCCGCTTTCAGCACGCTGGTACGCAGCGTGCGCCTGTATTGCCTGGAAAAAGGAATAACGGCCGGCAGCGGGATGAGCGTCGACGGCCTGCCTGTGCCCCTGCGCAGCGCCGAGCACTTCGCCTTGCATCCTTTCGGCCAGGTGCCGGTACTCCTGCATGACGGGAACAGAGTTTTCGAAACCCTGGCGATCTGCGGCTATCTCGACCGAACATTTCCCGACAGCTCGTTGAAGCCGGAAGATGCCGCTAGCCAAACCCTGGTCGATCAGTGGGCCAGCGCACTGATCACCACGGTGGATACCTGTCTCATTCGCCGCTACCTGCTACAAGTCTTCGGCCCGCGCGTTGCCAAACCGCTCGCCGGCCCCGCGCTGGCTGAAGCAGAGCAGGCCGTCGACCGGACCCTAGCTATGCTAGATGGCGAACTCGGCAAACGGGACTTCTTCTGTGGCCCCCGCTATAGCCTGGCTGACGCCTTGCTGACCCCGATGCTTGACTACCTGACGCGCATGCCAAGGCGGGAATGGTTGGCCGGGCGACCAGGGCTCGCGGCCTATCTTCAGCGCATGCGTCAGCGGTCGTCGGGGCACAAGGTACTGGTTGCGCCCGACTTCAGCGAGTTGCAGCCGGTAGGCTAGAGAGTTATATCGTCGCAAGCGCCGCCGCCGACAACCTGCCGTCGCTGTCGGCGGCCTCGCGCTATAGCCAGTACTTCAGATAGCTGGCGCGGCTGCGCGCGTTGTTCACAGATATATCTTCTGCTGACCGGCCGCTCTTGGCCGGTTGCGGCCAGTGCTCTCGTGATCACCTCTTTGGGTTAGCGATGAAAGCGCCCGGGGGGCGAGACGGCCAGGGTCGGCTCGATGCGCAGCACGCCAGCGCAGTCATACAGACCTCAGCTAGTCCTTTGCAAATCATGTCCTTCCAGCTCTCGCTCGATTCGACTCCACTCCCCACGAAGTCGAAAACGCAGGTAGGCGACAAGAACTTTGTGGCGCATGCGGTGGAATCTGTAAGTCCGACGAGCCTGCTGGTTGCTGTCAATGGTATCGGCAAGACGGGTGCTGTCGAATGCCGTCCATATCGGTGGTATAGGTGCCTGCATGTTCGAGTAGCAGACGGGTGCCACCTCCTCGAAGAAGGCTTCCTTTACCGCAGCACGGTCGTATCCTGCCACCTCCCGTGCTATTGCCGGATAATCGATCTCGTTGTCGATGAAGACGTCCGAAAGCGCCGACCATAAACGAACTTTGTCGTCGTGTGTCAAAACACTTCCCACTTGGAGAGCTCCTCGAGTTCGTCATCTAGGGCATCGGCCGCCAGGCTGCCTGCAACTCCGCCAGCTGCACTGCCTGCAAGTACCAAGGCAATAGCACAGAAAGGAGCGCCAGGGCCGCAGACGAGCGAGACGCCAAGGCCTGCGAGAAACCCGCCAGCAGCGCCGGCGCCGATAATCATGCCTTGGCGTGCAGTCTCCTTTACCTTGTTATCAGCATTGAGGATCTCGTATGTTGCAAATGCCGCAGTGACCATGATGCCTACCTTGCCCATGATGCGCAGGCGATCCGAGCCCTTTGTAAACTTGGCGTTGTCCCGGCCAGAGGATTCAAGGACTTCATAGTGGATCTGCCGCTTTTGCTCGATCGTGAGCGCCTCGTAGGGCTTACCAAACTTGCGGGTGGCGTACTTTTCGAATAGTTCAGGCAGGGTTGGTGGAGTTTGCTTGTGCTGCTGTGCTTTGGCGAGCCCGGTAGCCGAAGTCAGCTTGCGGTGCTCCGCCATGATTTTGTTGCGCATCTCGTGGCAGAACTCGACCCCTGCCTGGCTGCTTATCTTGCCTGCTGCCACATCCGACCGTACCTGAGCGGATATCCGCTTGATGTTTGCGGCGTAGCTGGCGCGTGTCTGCGCGTCCCTAATGGCATCAAGTGAGAATCTTGTCGCCACGCCTTCCATGCTGGCGAGGGCCTCGTCGAGTGGCGAGCCAGGCAGGGTGTGAGCGCTCTGAGTCTGGTATTGGCCAAGTACCTCAATGCTTTCCGTCATACCTGGCTACTCTCAAAGATGATAGCGAGCAGCTTGTCCGTTACGGCGGGCTGCTCGCCAGCCTCTGGTACGGGGATCTCAACGCGGGTGCAGATTGACCCCGAGAGATTGCTAAAGGCTACTCGGTTGTCGCTGCCGATGACGCCATCAAGGCTAGATCCGTCATCAAAGTGGGCGATGCACTTCCAGCCGGCGTAGCACTCAGTTGCCGGAATCTGAAAGCTGATCCATTTGTCGGTCGCCAGAGGTGGCGGGGCGGTGAAGGGCGACGTGATAACCGTATCACCAATCAGCACATCACCCGATCCGCCGATGATTACTCCGCCATGGCTCAGCGTG
This sequence comes from Stutzerimonas chloritidismutans, assembly GCF_051486945.1. Classification (GTDB taxonomy): domain Bacteria; phylum Pseudomonadota; class Gammaproteobacteria; order Pseudomonadales; family Pseudomonadaceae; genus Stutzerimonas; species Stutzerimonas chloritidismutans_B. The sequence continues at coordinate 500,994 of NZ_JAHVDX010000002.1, forward strand.
CTGTCTAGCATCGCCGCATTCTTGCCGTTGATAAATACGGTGGAAGAGACAGCACCGGATATGGCCTGGCCACAGCCAGCAGCATCTCCAAGGCGCGCAGCGGGGAGGTTATTGAACAGCACATCCGGGGAGCCGGACGTGATGGCCGGCGTGCCATGTCCGGGGACCGGGCAGGAGGTTGGGTCGCTCAGGCGAGCTGCGGGTTTGCCTGACATGAGAGTCCTTCTCGTGGTTTCGTCCAGAAATGGATCCGTTGGATCACGGCAGGCCACTGTAGCGGACGGATTAGAGCGTTGCGGTGATCTTCATCGCGCATTGCATTTATGGTCAGCCCCAACGAGATCCAATTCGCCATGGAGTTGGAAGTCGGAATCTTCCTTCGTTTCGTAAATGCTCAATGACCGCTTCTGGCCGAAAGCTGCCCGTTTACATCTCCCACGCAAACACAACATCAAGCGCGACCGCCCTTCCCTACCAAGGCAACCCCTCGCCGCTGTACGCATAGAAGCCACCACTCGCCTCCGGCCCCAAGCCATCGATAACCCGCAGGAGGTTCTGCGCCGCGTCTGTGGCTGGGCGGCCGATTTCGGCGCCGCGGAAAGGGTGGGAGAGGCGTGAGTTGACGGTGCCGGGATGGAGGGCGAGGAGGACGGCGTTGGGTTGGGTGCGGCGCACTTCGATGGCGGCGGTTTTGATCAGCATGTTCAACGCGGCTTTGGAGGCGCGGTAGCTGTACCAGCCGCCAAGGCGGTTGTCGCCAATGCTGCCGACTTTGGCCGAGAGCATGGCGAGCACGCCGCGCTGGCGGTCGAGCAGCGGGCAAAAGTGGCGTAGCACCAGCGCCGGGCCGAAGGTGTTGACCTGGAAGGTCGCGAGCAATTGCTCCTGGTTGAGGTCGGCGAGGCGCTTTTCCGGCATGAAGTCAGCGCCATGGAGCACGCCGGCGGCGTGGACGATCAGGTGGAACGGCCCCTGCCCGGCCACCGCGCTCGCGGCCCGCTCGATGCTGGCCGGATCGGTGAGATCCAGCCTGGGCGAGGTGGTACGGCCGAGCGCAATCACCTCAGCGCAGCGCGCATCGCCCTGCAACTGCGCGACCAGAGCAGCACCGATTCCACCAGAGGCGCCGATCACCAGGGCGCGAAAGCCGTTGGGTAAGGAATCCATCCGCATTCATCGTCTCCAGTCAGGTCCGGGCCCAGCGCGTGATGTGCTCGGCAAGCAGGTCGGCGATGGGCAAGCAGGCACCCAGTCGATAGAGATTCCAGTAATGCCCTTCGAGGGTGCGGTTGACGAGCAGCGTACCGGACGCCGGTTGCAGGCTGCCCAGCGCGGACATCATCAGCGGAAAGAGTTCGGACAGCCGCTGGTGCAGCGCAGCGCCGCGAAAATCCCATTGCGCACCCGGTTGCAGCAGTGGGTGAAGCAACAGATGAATACGGCGGTACAGGCCGTGCGGCGGCTGGCTGCCCGGTTGCCGCCCGCCGAGTGCCTGAAAGCCGGCCTCCAGCGCCTCGCTCGATGGGCCGCGCAATGCTTCGAATATCTGCACGTAGCCGGCCAGCAGGCGAGGTTCCAGGCGCACCACGCTGCCGAAGTCATAGACCACCAGCTCACCGGCGTCGGTCCAGGCGAGGTTGCCGGGATGTGGGTCGGCATGCAGCCGTTGCAGCCCGAACGCCTGCTCGGCCAACCAGTTGCAGAGGGTTTCGGCCAGCCGCTGGCGAGTCTCCGGCAGCGCCCGTTCCACGTCGGCCATCGAGCGGCCTGGTACATCCTCCAGCACCAGCACACCCGGGCGGCACAGTTCAGCGGCTGCGAAAGGGAGACGAAGATTGGGCCAATCGGCGAAGTGATCGCGAAAGGCATCGAGATGGGCGCGCTCGGCGTCGTAGTGGAGTTCCTCGTCAATGGCGCGTTTGAGCTCGGTGTACACCGCCTCCAGGCGTGACGCGGGTGTGCCGAACAGGCGCCCCAGTGGCATCAGCCGTCGTAGCTGGCGCAAGTCGGCGTCGCAAATTGCGCGAATGCCGGGGTACTGGATCTTCATAATCAGCGCCCGCCCCTGCCGGTCGCGTGCCCGGTGCACCTGCCCTAGCGACGCGGCAGCAGCGGGTTGCGGCTCGATGTGCTCGAAAAGCGCGTCGAGCTGGCCCGCATAGAGCCCTTGCAGGTGGGGCTTGAGAGAGTCGTAAGGGAGCGATGGCACCTGATTCTGCAAGCGCGCCAGCGCGGCACTAACGGGTGGCGGCAACAGGTCCTGCCATTGCGAAGCCTGCTGGCCGAGCTTGAGGACGGGACCCTTCATCTGCCCGAGGGTGTCACCGAGCAAGGTGCCGACCGGCTCCCAGTCGATGCGCGCCTTGCCAGGGGTGATGCGCTGAAAAGCAAGGTTGCCGGCGATCCGCGCGCCAGTGCCGCCCAGCCGCAGCAGGCGGCCAAGGGAGGAAGCCGATGGACGTGAGGCCATGGAGGTCACCGCGACAGGCAAAGGCTGATCATGGGCCAGCTTGCCAGGGGATCCAAGGGGCAATGGTTGCAACCTGTTGCGTGCCGGCGCCCCCAGGCCAGGCCACATGCGGGCCGCAGCCGTGCCGCCCTTGATCGGCATGCAGGCGCGGCGAACTCATGGCCAGGCGAGCCGTCGAACACCAGCCAGTGGCCTACACGGCTCGCCCGTTTCGACAGAAGGACCTTCCATGCCCCTCGCGCACCCGATTCGCTCCTGTTCTGCCGCTTTGCTCGGCGCCCTGCTGTTCGCTTCCACGACCGCACTGGCCGGTTACGACCTGGCCGAGCGTGACGCCCGCAACAAGCGCCTCACCGCGCAGCGCGTCGAAGCCGGCAGCGACCGCGCGCCCGCGCTGAGCGCGACCTACAACCATGTCATCACGTTTGGCCAGTCACTGGCCTCTGCAGCCGAGGGCTGGCCGGCCCTGAGCACCACGCCGCGCTACGACAACCTGATGCTGGGCGATGCCACCCGCTCGGCCACCTATAGCGGGGACCGCTTCGTGCCCGTCGGCGGCGCCACGTTCAAGCCGCTCCGGGCGGTGGTGCAACGCAAGAGCGACCCTAAGGTTTTGCTGACCGAAGAAGAGGTGGCCGCGCTCGACAAACACGCCCAGGACGAAGGCGAATCGGTCGAGGTCGGCGCGCTGAATCTGGCGCGCCGGCTTTATCTCGAAGGCAAGGGCATCGATTCCGATCCGGAACATGTGCTTGTCGCCAGCAACGCAGCGACGTCGGGGCGCTCCATCGCGCAACTGTCGAAGACGGGCGGTACACACGAATATCGCCGGGTGCTGCAGGCCGTCGACCAGGCTCGGCAGGTCGCCGAGGCCCAAGGCGGGCGTTATGCGCTCAGCGCGTTCTTCTGGCTGCAGGGCGAATACGACTATGCCGAGGTGCAAGGCGGTATCAACGACAAGGCTACCTACAAGAAGATGGCGCGCCAGCTTCGGGCGGACCTGAACGAAGACACCGCCAAAGCCATCGGCCAGCCACGTATGCCGGCATTCATCAGCTACCAAACCGACGCCAAGACATCGGTCGTCAATGGCAGCCTCGATATTGGCATGGCGCAGTGGGAGTTGGCGCAAGAGGAACCGGGCTGGTATCTCGCCGGGCCGGTCTACCCCTATGTCGACAAGGGCACTCATCTCTCTGCCAACGGTTACCGGTGGGTCGGCCAGATGCTCGGTAAGGTCTATCACCAGGTGGTGGTGGAACGCCGCGGCTGGGTGCCGCTGTCGCCCATCGGTGCGACAGTCGAAGGCCGTGAAGTGTTCATCGATTTCCATGTGCCGCATCCGCCCCTGGCGTTCGAGGAACCCTACATCGCGCACCAGCAACGGATGATCGAGAACTACGGCTTCGTGCTGACCGACAAGCAGGGCAAGGTGCCGGTGGAATCGATCAAGGCGGTGGCGGACACGGTGGTCCGGCTGGTTGTGGCGCGCGACTTGGACGGTGCACCGACGATTCGCTACGCCAGCCACGAAACCGGCGGCGCCGGCGAGCTGCGCGACAGCGATCCGACCCTGGCGGACGCCCACTACGAGTACCGGCCCGATCAGGGCATGCCCGCCGAAGCGAACATCGAGGCGCTGGTCGGCAAGCCCTATCCGCTGCACAACTGGAGCATCGCCTTCGAGATCGAAGCGCGTGATGGGCACGACAAGGCCCGCTAGCCTCCCCTGCTCCCGGATAACGCAAGGGCCGGTTCAATCCGCTCTCAAACGGTGCAGAGCAGGCCTCATTCCGAAGCGTTTCACGGCTGCGGCAATTATCCGCAGTCTGCCGGAAGACCGCGCCCGCTGCGGCTTAGCAGTGAGAAGCGACATTTTGTGTACGAGACGAGGCCAATTCTGACGCGCTTATTGCATACGGTTTGAAGCCAACCGACTTCAAGGATGCACTGCATGCTCAAGCACACCCTCGTCGCCAGCGCCCTGCTGGCATTGCTGTCTCAATCCGCACTGGCCGCAGACAAGGTTCGCTGGCTCAACGACTGGTTGCCGGCAGGCGACAAAGCCGCCATCTACCTGGGTGTCGAGCAGGGGTTGTTCGCCGCCGAAGGGATCGAGGTCGAGATTGCCAGCGCCCGTGGCGGCAGTGATGTGGTCACCAAACTGGCAACGGCCAGCGCGGACTTCGGCTCCGCCGGGCTGGCCTCGGTGCTGCAGGCCAAGGCCCAAGGCGACGTGCCGGTCGTGGCCGTCGCGCCGATCTACAACAAACAGCCGGACGCCTTCTTCACCACCGAAGGCGCAGGCATCGAAAGCTTCAGCGATATCGTCGGCAAGACGGTCGCGACCCCCACCTTCTCCGCATCCAATGTCGTCTGGCCGCTGCTGCTAGAACGCAACGGCATCGCGGCGGACAGCGTCAAGCTGCTCAAGCTCGACCCCGGGGCACTCGCGCCCATGCTTGCCACCGGCAAAGTGGATGCCACCATCAATTGGATCCCCGTCGCGCCGGGCTTCGAGCGCGCGCTGGGGGAAGCGGACAAGCAGCTGAAGATCCTGCCCTGGTCCGAATACGGGTTCGAGGGCTATGGCCTCTCGCTGGTCGCCTCGCAGCGCTTCCTGCAGAGCAACCCGGACCTGGCCAAGCGTTTCGTCAAGGCCTACCTGCAGGCCAACGCCAATGCCATCGCCGACCCAGCTGCTGCGGCAGCTGCGCTGAAGAAAATGGTGCCGGACGTTGATCAGCAGCAGGCCGAGGAACAGTTCGCCGCTTCCGTACCCTTGATGAAGAACGAGATCCGTGACGCCGAAGGCCAGGGCTTCGACGCCAAGCGCCTGGCAACCACTTGGGACTGGGTCGCCCGCGCCCAGGGGCTCGCGCTGGATAGCCTTGATCCGGCTACGGCCATCGATGCGCGCTTTGCCGAGTGAGCCCGATGAACGCCGCCCTGCAAGCCAGCCACCCGAGCATCGTTTTCGATGGCGTCACCCAGGTCTTCACCTCCTCCGACGGCAGCGAGGTGACGGCGCTGGACAGCGCCAGCTTCGGCATCGGCCGGCATGAGTTCATCGCCGTCATCGGCCCGTCCGGCTGTGGCAAGTCGACCTTGCTGCGGGTGCTGGCCGGGCTGGTCAAACCGACCCACGGCGAGGTGAGCATCTACGGTAAGCCGGTCACCGGTCCGCGCGATGAAATCGGCATCGTGTTCCAGAAGCCGACCCTACTGCCCTGGTTGAACATTCGCGACAACCTGACCTTCCCCATGCGTCACAAGTACGGCCGCGTGACGGCGCAGGAAATCCTGCGCGCCGAAGAGCTGCTGGAAACCGTCGGGCTCCAGGAGTTCGGCGGTAAACGCCCGGACGAGCTGTCCGGCGGCATGCAGCAACGCGCTGCCATTGCCCGTGCGCTGCTACATGACCCGGAAATCCTGCTGATGGACGAGCCCTTCTCGGCGCTCGACGCCCTGACCCGCGACGAGCTGAGCCTCGAGCTGTTGCGCATCTGGACCCAGCGCCCGAAGACGGTGCTGTTCATCACCCACTCAATTCCCGAGGCGCTGCTGCTAGCCGACCGCATCCTGGTGATGTCGGCGCGCCCCGGCCGCGTGCAGGAAATCATCGACGTCGACCTGCCGCGCCCGCGGTCCCTCGAAACCCTGACGGAGCCCCGCTTCAATGAGCTCGCCCACCATATCCGCCGGCAAGTCTTCTCGCGTCATGCTGGTGTCTGACTTCAAATACGCCGAACGCCTGGCGCCCTGGCTGGCATTTCTCGTCCTGCTGCTGGGCTGGGAAACGGCTTGCCGGCTGTTCGCAGTGCCAAGCTTCGTACTGCCCTCGCCCAGCGCCATCCTCGCGGCGACCGCCAAGGTCGGCTTCGCCGGCTGGGCCGATCATGTGCTCGCCACGCTGCGCGTCACGCTGATGGGCTACGCGCTGTCGATCCTGATCGGTATTCCGCTGGCCGTCGCACTGGCGTCGTCGAGGCTGCTGTCGCGCACGCTCTATCCGCTGTTGGTGATCGTGCAGTCGACGCCAATCGTCGCGGTTGCGCCCATCATCGTCGTGGTGATGGGCGCGGGTGACCTGCCGCGCGTGTTCATTACCTTTCTGATCGCCTTCTTCCCGATCGTGGTGTCGTGTGTTACCGGGCTACTGGCAACGCCCGAAGAACTGGTGGAACTGTCGCGCTCGCTTGGCGCTTCGCGCTCACGCGAGTACCGCAACATCCGCCTGCCCTATGCGATCCCACACCTGTTCTCCGCGCTGCGCATCTCGATCACCCTGGCAGTAATCGGCGCGGTGGTGGCGGAGTTCGTCGCGGCGGAAAAAGGCCTCGGTTATTTCATCAATTTCTCTACCTCAATGTTCCAGGTACCACAGGCCTTCGCGGCCCTGATGATGCTGGTGGTGATCAGCCTGATGCTGTTTCACCTGATTGGGCTGCTACAGAAGCTGCTGTTTCCCTGGAGCTTGCCGAAGGGCCAGCAGCAATGATCGGCGCCTTGTAGGCGTGCGCCAGCAGCGGTGTGGCTGCGGATCGCCAGCAAGCTGGCTCCTACAGACAGCAGCCGGACGCTGCACCGCTTTTCGCAGGAACGGGCTTGCTCGCGATCCGACCTTCGCCAGCAAGCTGGCTTTTACAACAGGGCCGGCACGCTGCATCGCTTTTCGTAGGAGCCAGCTTGCTGGCGATCCACACAGACGATTCACCAACGAGATTCGCCGATGAACGATCAGGACTTTACCCTTCTGCGCCAGAGCTTCGAGGTGGCGCGCCGGGCACTTGAAAGCGGCACCCATCCGTTTGGCGCCATTCTCGTGGGGCCGGATGGAGACGTGCTGATGGAACAGGGCAATGCCTACATGCCGGACCACGACATGACCGGCCATGCCGAGCGGGTGCTGATGACCCGCGCCTCGACGCGCTACGCGCCTGACTTCCTTGCCCGCTGCACCATGTACACGTCGGCGGAACCCTGCGCGATGTGCGCCGGGGCCGCCTATTGGGTGGGGCTGGGGCGCGTGGTGTACGGCCTGTCCGAGCATCGCCTCAAGCAACTGACCGGCGACCACCCGGAGAACCCGACGCTCGACCTACCCTGCCGCGTCGTATTCGGCAGCGGGCAACGCGCCGTCGAGGTTGTCGGCCCGCTGCTCGAGGACGAAGCCGCAGCCCTGCATGAGGGGATCTGGTAGCGCCAGAATCAGGCAAACACGCGGCAGAATCCGCCTAACGCGCCACTCCCGGGCTTTCCTAGCATGTCTTCCACGGCAAATGATGCCGCAACGACTGAGACGGGAGGAATCACGCATGAGCCATATCCAAGGCAAAGTCATCGTCATCACCGGTGCCAGCAGCGGCATCGGCGAAGCCACGGCCCGCCTGCTCGCCAGCCGGGGCGCGAAAGTGGTACTCGGCGCACGCCGGCTGGACCGCCTCGAAGCCCTGGCGGCCGAACTCAATGCTGCTGGCGGCGAGGCCATCGCGCAGGCCCTCGACGTCACCCGGCGTGAGGACATGCAGGCATTCATCGACGCCGCCGAGCAGCGCTTCGGCCGCGTAGACGTGATCATCAACAACGCCGGCGTCATGCCGCTCTCCAAGCTCGAGGCGCTTAAGGTCGAGGAATGGGACCGCATGATCGACGTGAACATCCGCGGTGTGCTGCATGGCATTGCTGCTGGCCTGCCGCTCATGCAGCGTCAGCGCTCGGGGCAGTTCATCAACATCGCGTCCATCGGCGCTTATGCAGTGAGCCCGACAGCGGCCGTGTACTGCGCGACCAAGTACGCGGTGCGGGCTATCAGCGAGGGGCTGCGCCAGGAAGTGGGCGGTGACATCCGCGTCACGCTGATCGCACCCGGCGTGACCGAATCCGAACTGGCCGACAGCATTTCCGACGAAGGTGCCCGCGCGGCGATGCGGGAATTCCGCAAGGGAGCCATCCCCGCCGAGGCCATTGCCCGCGCCATCGCTTATGCCGTCGACCAACCCGCGGACGTGGACGTCAGCGAACTGATCGTTCGCCCGACCGCCAGCCCCTACTGAGGCCGCCGACGTGAAAGCCCTGCTCGGCGCCCCGCTGGCAGCTGCTTTTAGGGCCGCCTAGGCATCAAGGCCCCCTGATCAGGCGATGTTACGCAGGCGGGCCATGTCCTTGACCGGGGACGCGCCGAAAAGTCGGCTGTATTCACGGCTGAACTGTGACGGGCTTTCGTAGCCGACCCGATAACCCGCAGCGGCGACGTCCAGCCCTTCGGTCATCAGCAGGCGCCGGGCTTCCTGCAGGCGCAGTTGCTTCTGGTACTGCAACGGGCTCATGGCCGTCAGCGCCTTGAAGCGGTGGTGCAGGCTGGAACTGCTCAGGTTGACCCGCCGCGCCAGTTCGTCGATGCGCAGCGGTTCGATGTAGTTATGGTTGAGCCACTCGATGGCGTCGTTGACCCGGTGTGACTGGCTCCCCTGCAGCACTACCGCTTGCAGCCGTCCGCTCTGCGGCCCGCGCAGCAACCGGTAGAAGATCTCGCGCAGGGCGAGCGGCGCGAGCACTGGGATGTCATTCGGGGCATGCAGCAGGCGGACCAGCCGCAGTGTGGCGTCGAGCAACGGGCTGTCGATGCGGTCCAGGTAAAGCCCTCGCTCGGTCACTTCAACTGGCGTCGGGGCCGGGTCGATTTCGGTGACCAGCGCGGCAATCAGCGACGGGTCGATGTCCAGGCGGATGCACAGGTAGGGTTCGTCCGCCGAGGCGCGAATCACGCAGCCGGCCACCGGCAAGGTTACCGAGACCACCAGGTAGTGCAGCGGATCGTAGCGATAGTGTTCGTCGGCCAGCCAGACATCTTTGCCGCCTTGCACGATGATGCACAACGCCGGCTTGTGCAGGCCGTACACGGTTTCGCTGGGGTTGGCGCAGCGGATCAGGTGCAAGGGTTCGATGGCCGTTGCGTGCATGCCATCCTCGTGGACCAGCGCCTCGATCAACCGCGCCAGCTCGGCGCGCTGCGCGACCAGATCATCGCCGAGCGGAGTGATGAAAGAATTCATGAAGCCAGCCTCCCGAAACACGAGGCTGGAAGGTTAGCAGCTTGGCCAGGTTGTGATAGGCCCGCCCATTGGCGGAAGCCTCCACCCGTGAAGCCTCGGCAGGCCTGTGCCGTACATTCACCGCGGGGCGTGGCTCCCACGAAGCGGCCGCCTAAGCGCTGCTTCGTAAAAGCCCCGACCCAACGAGGCGTGCACCCGTCAGCTGCGGGCGCGTTCGGCGTCGCGCAGGGCTTTTACCTGGTCATGGTTGCGCTGCACGCCCTGCATCTGGCGCTCGACTACCGAGCGAACGTCCATTGGGAGGTCTTTTTCCAGCGCCTTACGGTAGCTCTTGAGGGCGACGTCCTCGCCGCGCTCGCACTCGTTGAGGATGGCCTCGTCGTTCTTGCCGGTGATCGCAGTCTTCAGATCAACCCAGCGGCGGTGCATGTCGCCTGCAGTGCTGGTGCTGGTCTCCGGGTCGCCACCGAGGGTACGCACCAATTGCTGCAGTTCGGCCGCGGCGGTAGCGCAGTCGTGGGCACGCTGGGTCATGGTGGTTTTCAGTTCGGGCTTCTTCAGGTCATCGGCGCATTCGCGAAAGCCTTTCTCGCCGTCCTTGCAGGTTTCGATAAGGTCGTTGAGTACGGAAACGGTGTCTTTGTTATCCATTGACGGTTCTCCTGTCGCGTTGATGACGGGCCAGACGGTCGTCCGGCCACCCTTGAAAGTCGACTGCCCCGTCGCGGCAAAGGTTCAGGCGCACCGCTCGGTGGGTCGATGGGAATCATCGATTCGCCAAATTTGAATCATTCTCAATAACGGGCGTACACTCCTCGCATTCAAACGAATGCCCTTCGATCCCATGCCCCAGGATTGCCGCGACCTTCTCCAGCTTCTCGACACCGCCGCCCAGGCTCTGCCCGGCCTTGCTGGCGAGGTAGGCATGGCCGATGGGCGACACCTGGTCTGTGGTAGGTCGGGTAACGAGGCTCGGGTCGCCGCCCTGCACGCGCATTGGCAGCAACATCACCCCGAAGCCGGCCCGCACTACTGGTCGGCGCGCAGCTGGTCCCTATTGATCTGGCAGCCCATCTACCTGAGCGTCCTGGCGGTGTACCTGTGCGGCCGCGCGCCTTGCCTGGCGAACATGGGCCAGTCGATGAACGAAGGCTCCGTGCATGGCTTCCGCCTGCCGGCGCACTGTCCCTATCGCGGTCAACCAATGAGCTTGATCAGCTGCGCGAGCGAACAGCTGACGGCCTTCGTCGAGGCGCAGCTGGCAGAGTTCAACGCGGTCACGAACATCTACCCGAAGATGGCGCGCCTGCTGGTCGCCGACTGCGTGCGCGCGGCCCTGCTGCTGGCGCAGCGCAACGAGCCGATCAGCGACGACGCCTTGCTCGAAGCCGAGCGCGACTGGCTCGGCGCATTGGGGCTCCCTGGCGGCGGCGCCCTGACCGTGCTCGATCTGGACGATGGCCGCACTTGCCTGGGCATGGGTCGCAAGGTCTGCTGCCAGCACTTCCGCCGCGCCGATGGCGAGCTCTGCGACAGCTGCCCGAAACTCGACTGCGACGAGCGGCTGCAACGCCTGCGAGCCCTGGCATGCTGAGCCTGCATGACATCGAGGTACGCCGCGACGGGCGTAGCGTGCTGGCACTCGATGCGCTGCATGTGGAGGCCGGCAGCTTCACGGTGATCCTCGGCCACAACGGCTCCGGTAAGTCGACCCTGATGAACCTGATAGCCCGGCAATTTGCCCCCGACCGCGGCCATATCGAGCTCGACGGCAAGCCGCTGGCCAGCTACCGCCAGCGCGCCTTTGCGCAAAAGGTGGCGTTCCTGCCGCAGCATCTGCCGGACGTGGCCGGGCTCACCGTGCACGAGTTGGTGCGGCTCGGGCGCTTTCCGTGGCGCGGGCTGCTGGCTCGCTGGCAACCCGAAGACGAGCACGCCATCGACCAGGCGCTGCAACAGACCGACATCACCCGTTACGCCAATCACCTGGCCGACAGCCTATCCGGCGGTGAACGACAGCGCGCCTGGGTTGCCATGCTGCTGGCCCAGCAGGCGCCGCTGCTGCTGCTCGACGAACCCACTTCCGCGCTCGACCTGGCCCACCAGTACGGGCTGATGACCCTGCTGCGCGCGCTCAACCGCGAGACGGGCCGGGCCATCGTTGCCATCCTGCATGATGTCAACCTGGCTGCCCGCTTCGCCGACCGTATCGTCGCGCTGAAGGGCGGCCGCCTATTTTTCGACGGAACGCCTGACGACCTGCTCTCGGGTGAACGCCTGAGCGCGCTTTACGATGTCGACATCCGCCTGATCCAGCAGCCCGGTCACCCGCGCAACATCGCCGTGGTGAGCTAGTGCAGGCAATGCCCCTCTTCGCCCGGCTCGCACGGCCCACGCCCGTACCGCTGCGCTATCTGCTGGCACTCGCGGCCCTTGCGCTGCTCGCGCCACTGCACCTGAACCTCGGCATGACGCACTGGGCCCCAGCGCAATGGTCGCTGAGCCCGCCAGCGGATGGCAGCTTCGATGCGCTGGAGTTCGGGCTGTCGGTATTGCCACGGTTGGTCATGGCCCTATTGGTAGGCGCAGCGCTGGGCGTGTCCGGCAGCGTGCTGCAGCAACTGACGCAGAACCGCCTCGCCTCGCCGATGACGCTGGGCGCCGCCGCTGGCGCCTGGCTCGGGTTGACGGCCACGGCACTTTTCGCCCCGGTCCTGGCGGCCACGCACGGGCATTGGGCGGCGCTGGGCGGTGCGCTGGGCGCGGTCGGGCTGGCCCTGTTGATCGCCGGCCGCAACGGCGCGTCGGGCTTGCCGGTGATTCTCGCCGGGATGGCGCTGAACCTGCTGCTCGGCGCCATCGCCACGGCCATCCTGCTGGTGCATACCAAGCAGAGCCGCGGGCTGTTTCTCTGGGGCGCGGGCGATCTCGCGCAAATCGATTGGCACTGGGTGCAGTGGCTTTGGCCCAAGCTGCTGGTTGGCCTCCCGCTGATTGCGCTGGCGCCGCGCCCGCTAACCTTGCTGCAGCTCGGCGGTGCCGGCGCGCGGGCGCGTGGGCTGTCGTTGTTCCCGGTGATGCTGGTGCTGTTTCTCGCGTGCCTGTGGTTGACCTCGGTGGCGATCACAGCCGTCGGCTTGATCGGCTTCATTGGCCTGATCACCCCGAATCTGGCGCGGCTATGCGGCGCGCGCACGTCTCGGGATGAGCTGCTGTTCAGCGCCCTGCTCGGCGCCCTGCTGCTGCTCGGCGCGGACGCCATCACCCTGGCCCTGAACCGCTGGTTCTCAGAATTGATCCCCAGCGGCGCAGCCGCGGCGCTGGTCGGCGCACCCGCGCTGTTGTGGTTGGCGCGCCGCCAACTCGGCGCCGAGGATCGCCAAAGCCTGGCATTACCGCCGGGCGCGGAGTCGCTGAACCAGCGCCGGCTGGCCTTGCTGCTGTTGCTTGGGGCGATTGCGATGCTGAGTCTGCTGGTGCAGCGAGGCCCGGACGGCTGGCAACTGGGCCTGCCCTCGGCCGTGCTCTGGTCGCTGCGCTGGCCACGGCTATTGGCCGCCGTCGCGGCAGGCTGCGGACTGGCCGTCGCCGGCATGATGCTGCAACGGCTGTTGCGCAATCCCCTGGCGAGCCCGGACATTCTCGGACTGACCGCCGGTGCGACCCTGGCGGTGGTGGCTGCAGTGATGCTGTTCGGTGCAGGCGCGATGCAACTCGTCGCGCCCATTGCAGCCTTTGTTGGCAGCCTGCTGGTGCTCGGCCTGCTGCTGCTTTTCGGCCGCCGCCACCACTACTCGCCGGGGATCATGGTGCTGGTCGGCGTATCGCTGGCCGCGCTGCTCAACACCGCGTTGCAGATTGGATTGACCCGTGGCGAGTCCGACGCCCTGGCGCTGCTCGGCTGGCTGGCCGGCTCGACCTATCGGATCGAGGCGCAGGAGGCCTTGCTGCTGACCGTCGCCGTCAGCGCGTTGGTGGCCATCAGCCTGACCTTCCACCGCGCGCTGACATTGGTGTCGATCGGCGATGGCGTGGCGCTCAGCCGGGGGCTCGACGTGTCGCGGGCACGGTTGGCGCTGCTGCTCCTGGTGTCGTTGCTCTGCGCCGTGGTGACTAGCGTGCTCGGCCCGGTTGCCTTCCTCGGTCTGCTCGCCCCACACATGGCCGCGCTGCTTGGCGCCCGCCGGGTATTACCGCAACTGCTCCTCGCAGCGGTGCTCGGTGGCTGGTTGATGCTGGTCTCGGACTGGCTGGGCCGCTCGGCGCTCTACCCACTGGAGGTGCCTGTCGGACTGGTCGCCTCGATCCTCTGCGGGCTGTACTTTCTCTATCTGCTCATCCGGCAGCGCATCGCATGAAGGCCTGGCTCGCTCCCCTCGCCCTGCTGCTGATGCTCATCGGCGCACCGGTGCGTGCCGACGAGCCGCCACGCATCGCCGCCCTCAGCTGGGAGCCGATCGAACATCTGTTGATGCTGGGCGTTACCCCGGTGGCGGTCGCCGACAGCGCCGACTATCGCGCCTGGGTCGTGCGCCCGCCCCTGCCCGACTCAGTGGTGGATGTCGGCACGCGCACCGAACCGAACCTGGAATTGCTCGCGCAACTGGACCTCGACCTCATCGTGATCACCCCGTTGCTTGAAGACCTGCGCGAGAAGCTCGAACGCATCGCCCCGGTGGTGGCCTACGGTGACTTCACCCAGGCACGCGACAATTACCAGATGCAGCGGGAGAACTACCTGGCGCTGGCCGAGCGCATCGGTCGGCTTGACCGGGCACGTGAACGCTTGGCCGAAATGGATCACCGACTGGGCGAACTGCGCGAGCGCCTGCACGCGCAGTTCGGCGAACGCCTGCCGGAGGTGACGGTGGTGCGCTTCTCGACGCCGACCGCCGTGCTGGTCTACGGGCCGAACTCGATGCCCGCCCATGCGCTGAGCCTGCTCGGGCTGGGCAATGCCTACGACACGCCGGTCAGCCGCTGGGGCAATCTACAGCTGCCGGTGACCGTACTCAGCGAAATCGACAAGGACGTGGTGCTGCACATCGAGCCCTTCGCGGGCGGCGAACGGCTGTTCAACAGCCAGCTGTGGCAAGGCATGCCGGTGGTACGCGGCGGGCGCTTCACCGGCATGCGCCCGACCTGGACTCACGGCGGCGTGTTCTGCGTGCAGTTTCTCGCCGAAGCCATTACCGAGGCGCTGCTGAAGATACCGCCCACTGCCGTACAGGCGGCGGGCGGCATGCCTGCCCTGTCAGCTCAATAGGCCCAGCTCAGCGTGACGGTCGCATTGCGCGGCGCCGCGTAGTAGGTCTGCTCCCAGTAGAGGCTGGTGTAGTACTTCTCGTCGAACAGGTTGTTGACGTTCAGCGCCACGTTGAAGTGCTCGTCGATGTCGTAGCTGGCCATGGCGTTGACCACCGCATAGCTGTCCTGACGCGTGACGATGGTGTCGCCGCCCGCGGTGGTGCCCTGCTCGCGGGAGATGTCGTCCTGCCAGGTGACGCTACCGCCCAGCTTCAGGCCCTGCACCACCGGCACCTTGTAAGTGGTCGCCAGGTGCAGGTAGTTGCGCGGCACGTAGGTGCGCACCGTACGGCCTTCTTCGTCTTCCAGCGAGAACAAGTGGGTAAAGCCGGCGCTGGCTTCCCAGTTGTCGGTCAGCTGACCGGCCAGGGTCAGCTCGTATCCCTTGGAGATGGCGTTTACGGTGTTGTAGAACGACACCCCGGCACCCGCGTCGAACCCGCCATATTCCGGTGTGTTCTCCTGCTTGGTGCGGAACACGCCGGCGCTGGCGTTCAGCCGGCCGCCGAACCACTCGCCCTTGATCCCGCCCTCGGTGCTGTGGCCCTCGATCGGGTCTAGCAGCGTCAGGTCGCCGCCGAGCAGGTGCTGCGGGCTGAAGATCTTGGTGTAGCTGGCGTAGGCTGAAAGGTGCTCGCCAAGGTCATAGGTGGCGCCGGCATAGGGTGTGGTCTTCGACTCGGCGTATTCGTGCGTGTCGCCCACCTGATAGCCGTTGCTGTCGAGCCGGGTGTGGTTGGCGCCGAGGATCAGCTTGAGCCGGTCGGTCACGCTGAAGTGGCCGGCGCTGTAGAAGCTGCGCCGGTAGGTGGTGTAGTCCGCGCCGCTGGTCAGACCGTTGTCGAAGTCAGGCCGTGGATAATCGCCATCGAAACCGGCCGGCAACGGGATGTTGAAGGCATCGTCATAGGAGGACCAGCGTGCGGTCGAGCGCGACCAGTTGGCACCGATCACCGCCTCGTGCGTGCGGCCGAACAGCGCGAACGGGCCTTTCAGATATGCATCACCCAGCAGTTGTCGCTCGATGCGGTCGTATTTGGAGGCGTAGGTGAACAGCCCTTCTCCGGTGTCCGCGTCCGGCACTCCATAGGCGAGGAACTGCTCGGCGTCGGAGGTGATCTCCCGGTAGTTCAGCGACACGCGAGACTGCCAGCCACCGCCCCAGCGGGTGGTCAGCTCAGCGAAGGCTTGCTTGTCCTGGGTATCCCAGTAGGTCCAGTCCGGCGAGTAGCTCTTCGAGCGGCTGTAGTCGATGGGGTTGCCTTCACTGTCATACACCGACAGGGCGCCCCACATGATGCCGTTGGGCCGGTTGCGTTGCTCCGAGTACCCGAACAGTGCCGTGTTGCGGTCGTCCAGGTCCGCTTCGAGCATGGCCGAGAACACGGTCTTTTCCAGCGAATAGCGGTCCAGGTAGGAGTCGCCATCCTGCTGCACGGCAAGCACGCGGCCACGAACGCGGCCGGCGTCATCCAGCGGGCCGGAGACATCCAGCTCGCCCCGCACCGTATCCCACGAGCCGTAGCTCAGCGCGGCCTCGGCCTGGAAGTCGCGCGTCGGGCGCTTGCGCACGAAATTGACGGTCGCCGCCGGGTTGCCCGGATTGGCGGTCAGGCCGTTGGCGCCCTTGAGCACTTCGATGTGGTCGTAGAGAAAGGTGTCGATGTCGCCCATCTGCTCTTCGGAGCTGAACGGCAGACCAAGGCCGTCGACCTGGAAGTTCGACACGTCAAAGCCGCGCACGGAGTAGTACGTGCGGTCAGTCTCGACCCGCTGCACGTTGACGCCGGCGGCCTGCAGCGCGCCGGTGGCGTTGGTCAGGTCGAAGTCGTCGAGCTGCTCGCGGGTCAGCGTGATGGCGGTCTGCGGCGTTTCACGCGGCGCCATGTCCAGGCGCGTCGCGGTGCTGGTCGCGCCGATGGTGTAGGAATCGCTGCGCTCGGTGACGCTCGGCGCGGCCTGTTCGGCGGTCACGTTTACCGGCTCGAGTTGCAGCGGCTCTTCGGCTTGCTGAGCCAGCGTCATCGGCGCGGCGAAGGCCAGCGCGAGCGGCGCCAGCCGGCAGGCCAACGCGAGCGCGGACGGATGCGAGACGGGGATGGCGGCAAGCGCCGACAGGTTGGGGATCACTTCGGTCATGATGTTTTTACTTCTTGTGGGTTGACGTTCGGGTGCTTGCGGAGAAGGGCGTCGAGTCAGCTCATGGAATCCGTTCCTGTATGGGTCAAAGGGTGGCGTCATGCCGGGGTCGGCTGGGTGTGCATGACCGAGCGATACCAGCCGTGGAAGTGCTGCATGCCCTCCTCCAACGGCACCTGGTAGGGCCCGCGGTCTTCTTCGCCACGGCGATAGAGCGCGCGGCGACCGGCGTCGGTGCGTTCGGCGATCTCGTCGTCTTCCAGCGCGGTTTCCAGGTAGGCCGCCCGGTGCGCCTCGCACAGTTCGCGGTTGGTCTGGAGCAGCTCAGCGGGGTAATAGAACTCGACGACGTTTAGCGTCTCGTGCACGCCGCGTGGGTACAGCGTCGAGAGCACCAGCGCGTGCGGAAACACCTCGATCATGTGGGTCGGGTAATAGCTGGCCCAGATCGCGCCGAAGTCCGGTGAACGCCCACCGAAATGCGCCATCAGCCCTTCGTGCCAGCCGCGGTAGGCCTCGGTGCCGGGGCGCGCGAGGTTAGGTGTCACGGCGATGCGCTGCAGGCTGGTCCAGTCGCTGTATTCCCAGCTCAGGCCGCCACTGTGCACGTAGCGCCGCAAGCCGGGATGGAAGGTCGCGATGTGGTAGTCGTCGTTGTAGATCTCGACGAAGGTTTTCCAGTTGCACTGGCAGGGATGCACTTCGACGTGATCGAGCGCATAGCCGGCGAAGTCCATTTCCGGTCGGTCGAACAGCGGGCCGAGGTCCTCGACCGGGTCTCGCTCACCCTCGAAGAGAAAGCCGCCGACGTTGAACAGCGGGTAGCGCGGCAGGTTGCGGCAGGGCCGCTCGGGAAACTTCGGCGCGCCGACGATCAGCCCCTGGCTGTCGTAGGTCCAGGCATGCAGCGGGCAGAGGATGCGCCCGCCGGTAGCGCGCAGGTTGCCGCGGCGGATGGCGCAGGGGTCGCTATCCAGGCTGTGGTCGCCGAGCATCAGCGCCTGGCGGTGCCGGCAGACATTGGAGATCAGCTCGACACCGTTTTCATTGCGCACCAGGATGCGGCTGTGCTCATCCTGCGGCAGCGCGTACCAGTCGCCGGGGTTCGGCACCATCTTCTCGTGGCCAACGTAGCGCGCACTGCGGCGGAAGATCAGCGCCTGCTCGCGCTCGTAGATGGCGGGGTCGCAATAGTCACGCACCGTCAGTTGCGGCGAATCCTCTGCCAGGCGCAGTGGGGGTTCGGTCAGTCGGTTCGGGTTGAACATGCAAGGCTCCTTGGCGCAGCCAGCCCCGCCGCGTCTGGTAGAACGCGGGCGAGGCTGCCGCACGGGCTTTCAGTTCACCGGCCAAAGGCCGGTCGCAGGGACTACACCGTTAGTGCGGCTTCACGACTTTGCTCACGCTGCTGGCGGGCCGGGCCGTACGGTGCCACCGGGTTGTCCAGCGGATCGGCCATGATCAGGCTGCCCGCCGGGTTGGCCAGGTCGACCATTTGCAGGTTGTTCTTCAGCTGCAGCCGGTTGAGGCACGAATGCAGGAAGGTCGGCGCGAAGAAGTCGTAGCGGGCGAAGCGCTCGGCCAACGCCGGGTGGGTGCGCTGGTAATCGAGCACCGACTCGGCGACGGTGCGCCAGAACACCGCCTCCTCCAGCGTGCCGCTGTCATCGAGCAGCTGGGCCATGTGGCGGAACACGCCGTCGAAGATGTCGATGAAGATGCCGAGAATCTTGAAGTCCTCCGGCACGTCCACCGCGAGGCGCTCGAGCCCTTCGGGCATCTTCGCGTCCTTGTCGAGAATGGCCGACTCCTCGGCGATGTCCTTCATGAACACCCGCGTCGGCACGTGGCCTTCGAGCACCAGGATGAGGTTCTCGCCGTGCGGCATGAACACCAGGTGATGCGCGTAGAAGCAGTGCACCACCGGAATCAGAAAGGCCTCCAGATAACGCCGCAGCCAGGCCGTCGCGGTGAGCCCCGATCGGCGGATCAGCTCGGGCAGCAACGGCGCGCCTTGCGGGTCGACATGCAGCAGCGCCGCCATGGTCATCAGCCGCTCGCCGGGCTGCAGCCGCGGGATCGGGCTTTCCCGCCAGAGTGCCGAGAGCATCTTCTTGTAGGGGCTGTCGGTTTCCAGCGCCGCCTCGTAGTAGCGGTTGCGGTAACCGACCGAGGCCACCTCGCGCAGGATGCCGAAGCCGTGGTCGCGCAACACTGGGTCGGCACTGATCAGCGTGTCGAGGTAGGCGTTGATCGCCGGCGTCCCAGCCATGTAGTACGGCGACAAGCCGCGCATGAAGCCCATGTTCAGCACCGAAAGCGACGTCTTCACATAGCAGCGCTCGGGCGCAGACACGTTGAAGTAGGTGCGCACCGACTGCTGCGCGCAGTAGCGGTCCTCGCTGAGGCCGAGCGGGACGATGCGGCGCTCGGCCACGTCAGCGGCGAACATGATCGACAGCTTGTTGAACCACTGCCAGGGATGCGCTGGCATGAACAGATAGTCGGCCGGGTCGAGCCCTTCCCCGGCCAGCTGCTGGCGGAACGAGATGAGGCGCTCATCGCCCAGTTCCTGTCGCAGCAGGGTTTCATGGTCGAGCCCGGGTACGGCGGCGAAGTGTGCGTTGTCCCGATGCACCGCCAGCCAAACGACCGCGAAACGCCCGGCGGTCTCCGGCGCGTAGGCGTGGTAGTCGAGCGCATCGAAGCCCAGCCGGCCGTTGTTGGCGACGAAGCCGGGATGGCCTTCGATCATTGCCGCTTCGAGCGTCTGGTAATCGGCGTCGGCCAGTTCGGCGCTGCTCAGCCCCGGTCGAGCGTGCTTGTAGGCGGCACCAAATAGAGTGCTGCTGATCTCGTCGAGGTACACCGGCAGTTTGTCCGCAGGGATGCCCAAGGTGCGTTTGAAGTCGATGACGAAGGTCAGCGCATCGAGCGGTTGCCGCTGGCCGTCCAGTTCGCGCTCGATACTCGCGGCGTCTACATGCCAGTGGCGCAGCGCCATGCGCCGGGCCTTGAAGGTGTAGCGACAGCGCGCAGTATCGGCGGCCAGTTCATAACGGCCCCAGGCCCCTGCCGCGGTGTCGCCGAGGCGTGACGGGGTAAACACCTGCTCATGGGCGAATTCGGCGATGGCCTTGCGCACCAACAGCCGGTTGACCTTACGCCAGACGTCAGGGTGCAGATGCGTGACCGCCGATGCGGGACGATCGAGACTCGGGGACATCGTCATGGGGCCTGTTCCTCCAGTGAGTGAGCGAAATCGTGGGGTGAGCAGAACGCCAGCCGGGCCGTCTTGCCCGGCAGCTGGACGGTGCCGGCGTCGACAAAGCCGACCAGCCGATTGAGGCGGTGTACCCGTTCGTTGCGCGCATCCGGCTCGACCACCACCCGCTCGGCGCCGAGCGCATCGAAGAGGAAGGCCATGACGGTGCGCAGCACGTCGCAGGTGTAGTGGCGGATCGGCCGTTCGGCCGGGCCTACGAAGAAGTGCATGCCCACGTCGCCGGGCTGCACCGGGTAGCAGTCACCGAGCGGGTCGCGACGCGGGTCGTAGCATTCGAGGACGAACGCGGGGCGCGCCTGGTAGAAGCCGAGGTAGGCCTGCAAGCCATGCCTCGCGGCGTCGCGATAGAAGTCGGCGGTCGCCTCGACGCTCATGTCCTGCATGTTCCAGAAGTGCGCGTAGTCCATCTGGTACCAGGGCTGGATGATCGCGACGTCTTCCTCCAGCCGCAGCGGGCGCAAGGCAAAGGCCGGATTCAGCGCAGCACGGTTTTTCCAGGGCTCGATCAGCTCAGGCATGGCAGGCCTCCGTGGGGGCGCGGTGGCGGCTGTCGACACCGAACCAGCCGCGGTCGATGGCCGCGGTCAGCAACATGCCGGCCGCGGCGATGGCGAAGCTGGCGGGCACGCCGACCCAATCCACCAGGTAGCCGGCGCTGAACGACGAGAGCAGCACGCCGAGGTTCTGGAAGAAGTTAGTCACGCCGAAATCGCGCGCATACATCGGTGGCGTGCTGACCTTGAACAGCGTGACTTCGAGCTTGACGATCACCTGGTACAGCGCCCAGCCGTACAGGCAGCGGCCAAACACGATCAGCCACAGCGAGTCGCTCGCCTGTAGCGCCAGGCCCACTGCGCCGATGACAAGGTTGAGCAAGGTGTGGTCGACCCAGCGCGGCTGGCTTGCCATGCGGTGCTTCAAGGCCAGGGCGATCAGCGCGACGATGCCAGGGATGGCGAACACCACGCCGGTGAGCATCTGCTCGGCGATCCCGGTCCGCGCCTCCCAGTACACCGTGAAGAACGGCCGCACCAGGTAGGCGCTGAAGTCGAACAGAAACATCAGCAGGCTCAGTTTGAGCAGCGCCGAGAGTGCCTCGGGGGTGCGTCGCGGAGCCGGCGCAGCACGCTCGGCGGCGTCCTCCGACAGCACACGCACCACCCGCCCACTGCGGATCAGATAGGTACAGAGCCCGAACTGGGCGAGGTCGCCCGCGGCCATCAGCGCTACGCAGAAGCGTGGGCCGAATTCCTGAAGGGCCAGCCCGCCCACCGCCGCGCCAAAGATAGCGCCGATGTGGATCACCACCGATAGCAGCCCGATGGTCACGCTGTGCCGGTCGGCCGGTTCCAGGCGCATCAGGTAAGGGAACATCAGCAGGTAGCTGGCCTTGGTCATGAACATCAGCATGGTCAGCAGCCAGTACGCCTCGACCGTCGGCGCCCAGATCGCCAGCAGGCAGAAAGCGGTGGCGGCCAGCTGCGTCCACGCCAGCAAGTGCATGGTCTCGACACGCCGCGCCACACGGGCCCACACCGGCAACATGCACATCACGGCGATGGAGATGGCGGCGATGTAGGCGCCCACGTGTACCGAGCTGGTCAGGCCATAGCGCAGCTCGAAGAACTGGGGGTAGAAGGCGATGAGGATCGAGTCGCTGATCACGCCGAAGGCGGACATGATCAGGATGGTGGTACGCAACGTCACGAGCCGACGGCCTCCCGCTCCAGCGCGACAAAGCCGCTGCCCTCGCCCGGTACGAACTCCTGGAACGCGGTGCGCGGCTCGCTCGGGTAATGGTCGCGCCCGGTCAGCTCAGCCAGCAGGCGGCTATTGCGATGGCAGGCCAGGCCCAGGTCCGGATTGGTCAGGCCGTGGCTCTGCAGGCCAACGTTCTGCACGTAGATTTCGCAGTTGTGGTGATCGACCGCCCAGCGTTTGGACGGCACGTACTGGCCCTGATCGTTCCAACGAATGCGCTCGCGGATGCCCTCGACAAAGGCCGGCACCTGGTAGCGATAGCCGGTGGCAAAGACCACGGCATCAACGCGGTGGCGGTAGCGCCGGCCGAGCTGGGTGTGGTGGAAATCGAGCACCCAGCCGCGGCCGTCGTCAGCACGCCGGCAGGCTTCCAGGGCCATGCAGGTGAGCAGGTGCGTCGGCGGCGCGTCGCGGTGGCGGCGCTCGTCGAGCAGCGCGTAGAGGCGCTCGATCAGTGACTGATTGATGCCGTTGTAGATGCTGCGCTGGTCGTCGAGCACCTCGGCTTTAACAGCCGGATCGAGGCCGTAGAAGTAGTCGCCGTATTCGGGTGTGATGAGCTCTAGCGTGAGCTTGGCGTCTTCCATCTGGAAGAAGCGCGGCGCTCGCGTCACCCAGTTGAGCGTGTAGCCGTGGCGCTCAGCGTCCTGCAGCAGGTCATGGTAGACCTCCGCCCCACTCTGCCCGCTGCCGATCACCGTAATGCTGCGCCCGGCCTGCAAGCGGGGGCGCTCTGCCAGGTAGCGGCTGCTGTGCACCAGCTGGGTGTGGTCTTCTGTGGCGCAGCACTCCGGCAGGCGCGGCACGCCGCCGATGCCGATCACCAGCTTGTGGCACTGATAGGCGAACGAGGCGCCGTCAGCCGTTTGGCCGGAGACCTGATAAAGGCCGGTTGCCGCGTCGTGGCGGATGGCACGCACCTCATGGCCGCAGCGCAGGTTATCCAGCCGAGAGGCCGCCCAACGGCAGTAGCGGTCGAACTCCTGGCGGTCGAGGTACCAGTTCTCGCGGATGTAATAGGTGTACAGCCGGCCCTGCTGCTTGCAGTAGTTGAGGTAGCTGAACGGGCTGGTGGGATCGGCCATCGAGACCAGATCGGCGAGGAAGGGATTCTGCAGCGTGGTGCCGTCGAGCAACATGCCCGGGTGCCAGCTGAAGTCGGGTTTGCGTTCGAGGAACAGGCTGCGCACGCCGGGTAGCGGAGCCGTGAGGCACGCGAGCCCGAGGTTACAGGGGCCAACGCCAATCGCGATGAAGTCGTAGGGCGACTCGGTCATCGGTCGTCATCTCCGCTCAACCATTCAAGGTCAGCGGAGGCTAGACTTAACGAGAATCATTGTCAAACAACAAAAATTATCAATCACCCTTTACTCGCCTATGCACTAGCCGAACGCCGCCAGCGGCATGGGCCGTCCCAGCAGGTAGCCCTGCGCCTTGCTGACTTGCAACTCGCGAAGGATGTCCAGCTCGGCTTCCGTTTCCACGCATTCGGCGACGATCTTGCTGCCGGTTTCCTGCCCAAAGCGGATCAGCGCCGAAACCAGCGCGCGGCAATCACGGTTGCTGTCGATATCACGTATGAGGCTGCGGTCGAGCTTGATGACGTCCGGCTTGAGCTTGAGGATGTGTCGGAAACTGGCATAGCCCGCACCGGCGTCATCGACCGCCAGCAGTAAGCCCCGGGCTCGCATCGGTTCGAGGGTTTCAGCAATCAGGTCGTAATCGCGCACCGACGCATGCTCGGTGACCTCCAGCATCAGCCGCTCGAGGGGCTGGTCCGCCAGCAACTGCCCGACCGCGCCGCCGATGATGGTTTCCGGCGATACGTTGAGCGACAGATAGCGATCACCGCGAATGCCGTCGAGGCCCTTGAGTGCCTGCGCGACCAACGCCATCTCGAGCTCGCACTGCAGGCCGACCTGCTCGGCCTCGTTGAACCAGATGTCCGGGCTGCGCAACGGGCGGCCAGCGAAGCGCGCAAGCGCCTCATAGCCCACCACCTCGTTCTCCATCATGTTGACGATCGGCTGGTAGACCACCTCGTAGGCGCGCTCGTCGAGCACCTCGCGGATACGCGCGGCACGGCGTTCCTGCTCACGCTGCTCCTGGGCCTGGATTTCGAGCAGGCGGCCCGCGAAATCAGCGAATAGCCGCAGCGTGTCGAGGTCGCGATCATTGAGCGAGCCGTCGGGCTGGGCGCTGAAGCAGCAAAAGGTCCCGTAGAGCCGGCCATCGCTGAAGCGGATCGGCACGCTGATATAGGAACCGATCGAGAGGAGTGCGGTGATGGGCAGGTTCGCCGCCTCAGGCAGCTTGCTGGTGTCGGGGATCAATTGCGGCAGTCGGCCGTCGATGACCCGCTGGCAATAGCTATCCGAGAGCGGGTCCGAGCCGCCCACGCAGATCGGCAGCGGGTCGCTGTGACCGTCAACGTGGCGGAATACCCGCAAGCCCTGCACCACCTCGGCGACGAAGGCGACATCCATGCCCAGGTGCGAGCGAACCGAGCGTAACGCCTCGCAGAGCATGTCTCCGACCGAATGACCGGCCGACTCGATGTTGCGCAGCATGGCAGCCGCATCACCGCCGCCTTCGAATGCCTCGGGACCCAGCCGAACGTTTTCAAGCATTCACACCTCCGGTGAAAGCGCCGTTTCGCTTCGACGGCTTATGGTTGGCGGCCCGCTTGCTACATGGCGTTCTGCACCGCCGGTTGTAATGTCCGGGCCTATGAGGAGTGTTGTCGGTTTTTTCGGCTGCTCATGCACGAACGGACGACCGGTCGTCGCCCCGTCAGAAATCAGCGAAACGGTGGGCATCACGCAGCCTGTGATACAGCGGGCTTGATGGATGAGATGAACGATTCACGGCTCCGCCATGGTTTGACAGACCGCACTCAGCCTTCCTAGTATCGATTCAGATTCAAAACTCAGTACCGCACTGCAAAACAATAAGAGGCTTAAAAAAGCCGAAGGAGTGACCATGCGCCGCCTTGCCCGCCCCTTTCTCATCGCATCCCTTCCCCTCTGTCTCGGTCTTGCCGCCTCAGCCCATGCCAGGGACGTCGAACTACCGAAAACCATGGCCTGGACTGCTTACGGCACTAACTCCAGTGGCTACGCCCAGGCCGTCGCCATCGGCGGCATGCTGCAAAAGGAATACGGCACTTCGGTGCGCATTCTTCCCGGCGATAACGACGTGTCCCGCATGACGCCGCTGAAGAACGGTCGCGTTCAGCTCTGCGCCTGCGGTATCGCCAGCTATTACGGCGCCGAAGGCGTGCTGATGTTCGCCAACCGCGACTGGGGCCCGCAGCCACTGCGCGTGCTGACCACCTCCAGCGCGACCTTCGCACTCTCGCTCGCCGTGGCTGGCGACCTCGGCGTAAAGACCCCCGCCGACCTCAAGGGCAAGCGCATCGCCTACATTCGCGGCGACGATGCGCTGAACAAGGGCACCGAGGCCTTCCTCGCCTTTGGCGGCCTGACCTGGGATGACGTCACTCGTGTGGACTACCCCGGGTACGCCCGGTCTTTCGACGGCATCATCGCAGGCGACGTGGATGCTTCGTTCACCACCACCGTAACGCCGCCCGCCCAACAGCTCGCCAGCAGCCCGCGCGGCGTGACCTGGCCAGTGCTCGCCCCGGATGACGAAGCCGGCTGGGCGCGTATGAAGGCCGTCGCGCCTTACTTCCAGCCATTGCGCGCCACCTCCGGCGCCGGCGGAATCTCAGCGGACAACCCGGTCGACAGCGCGAGCTACCCCTACCCCATCGTCGTTGCCAACGCCGATCTCGACGACAACACCGCCTATGGCCTGGTCAAGGCGCTGCAGACCCACTACGACAGCTATAAGGACAGCGCACCCGGCGCGGCTGGCTATGCCGCCGACAACCAGGACATGACCTGGGTCGTGCCCTTCCATGACGCGGTGGTCGACTACTACAAGGAAACCGGCACCTGGACCGATGAGATGCAGGCCCACCAGGACCAGCTGATCAAGCGCCAGACCCTGCTGATGGACACCTGGAAGACCTTCATGGCCGGCGACACGCCCGATGACGAAGAGGCCTTCGCCGCCGCCTGGATGAAAACCCGCGCCGCCGCGTTGACCGAAGCCGGCTTCACACCCG
Organism: Stutzerimonas chloritidismutans; assembly: GCF_051486945.1. Classification (GTDB taxonomy): domain Bacteria; phylum Pseudomonadota; class Gammaproteobacteria; order Pseudomonadales; family Pseudomonadaceae; genus Stutzerimonas; species Stutzerimonas chloritidismutans_B. Next base: position 527,147 of record NZ_JAHVDX010000002.1, read on the forward strand.
TCTTCGAGTGACCCCTCCAGGCGCCGCCCCCATACGGGGCGGCGTCGTGTTCCCGCCCAAGGGCCGCCAGGCACGGATCCCCTCATGCAAAACGAAACACCGGAAGCCAAAGCAGTCGAAGCCCGGGAAATGATCAGCCGTGTGCGCACCCTGCCGCGCGCGTTGCGCTGGCTGCCCGGCGCCGTCACGGTCGCGCTGGTGCTGATGACCCTCGACTACCTGTTCAACCTTGGGCTGCTGCGCGTCATTACCGGGCTGGAAACGCAGTTCTACTACGCCGTGGTCGCGCTGCTGCTACCGCTGGTGTATTTGCTCTGGCCAGCGCTGGCGTCCGGGCAGGACAAACCGGTGCCCTGGTATGACTACCTGCTGTTCGCCGTAACGGCAGCGGTCAGCGGCTATTTCGTGGTCAATGCCGAAACCATTCTGGAGCGTGGCTGGGGCTTCGATGCGCCGCAGCAGGCGGTCTGGTTCAGCTATGCGTTCTGGATCCTGATCATCGAAGCCGCCCGCCGCGCCGGCGGCTGGCCGATCGCCCTGATCGTCGCGCTGTTCTCCTGCTATCCGATGGTCGCGGATATCATGCCCGGCCCGATCCAGGCCTTTCCCTCGACGCTGGAACAGGCCGCCATTTACCACACCATGAGCACCGAGAGCGTCATGGGTGTGCCGCTACAGGCCTTCGCCGGGCTGGTGATCGGCTTCCTGATTTTCGGCGTCGTGTTGCAGAAGACCGGTGGTGGCGCCTTCTTCATCAACCTCGCCTTCGCCTTGCTCGGCCACGTGCGCGGCGGGCCGGCGAAGGTGTCGATCTTCGCCAGCGGGCTGATGGGCTCGATGAGCGGAAGCGTCATTACCAACGTGCTGACGACAGGCGTCCTGTCGATCCCGGCGATGCGGCGCATCGGCATGAGCCGCTCGTTCGCCGGTGGTGTCGAAGCCTGCGCATCGACCGGTGGCGTGCTCATGCCACCAGTGATGGGCGCTACCGCGTTCGTCATGGCGATGTTTCTCGACGTGCCCTACGCCGCGGTCGCGCTGGCCGCCGTCATTCCATCGATTCTGTACTTCCTCGGCTTGTTCATTCAGATCGACGCTTATGCCGCGCGCAACGGCATCGAAGGCCTGCCAGAGGTCGAATTGCCCTCGGTGAAGCAGACCCTCAAGGAAGGCTGGTACTACATCTTTGTGTTCGTGCTGCTGGTTTGGATGCTGCTGGTGATGCAGCGCGAAGCGGTCGCGCCCTTCTACGCCACGGCCCTGCTGCTGGTGCTCAACCAGTTTTCGAAAAAGCACCGCTGGCAGTGGGGTGATGTCGGCGACACGCTGGGTTCGGCTGCCAAGCTGTTCGCCGAGCTGATCGCCATCCTCGCGGGGGTCGGCATGCTGGTCGGCGCGCTATCGATGACGGGGCTGTCGGGCACCATCGCCAACGACTTCATCCACCTCGCCGGTGGGAGCGTCCCGCTGCTGCTGATCATGGGCGCACTGACCAGCTTCGTGCTGGGCATCGGCATGACCGTCACCGCCGCCTACATCTTCCTCGCCGTGGCGCTGGCGCCAGCGTTGATTCAGGGTGGTGGCCTCGATCCGATGGCCGTGCACATGTTCATTCTCTACTGGGGCATGCTCAGCTTCATCACGCCACCCGTGGCGCTCGGCGCCTTTGCGGCCGCCACCGTAGCCGGAGCCAGGCCGATGGAGACCGGCTTACAGGCGATGCGTCTGGGTAGCGTGATCTACTTCATCCCCTTCATGTTCGTGCTCAACCCGGCGCTGATCATGCAGGGCCCGGCGTGGGAAATCGCCTTGGTGTTCTGCCAGGCGGTACTGGGCATCATCCTCTTCGCGTCGGCGATGCAGGGCTACCTGATCGGCGTCGGCCGGCTGGGGCATAACCTGGTCACCGAAGCGGTAATCCGGACGTTGATCCTCATCGCCGGGTTGTGCGTGGCGATTCCCGGCGGCGGACCGATTCCGTTCAGTCATCTGGAGTTGTTGGTGGTGGGGGTTGCGGCGGCCGTGCCGGCCGTTTTGCTGGCTAAGTGGAGCCAACGGAGGGGACGAATTCAGCCGACGGTGGTTGTTTGAGATTTCCGATTCCAGACGCAGGCTGGCATCAAACTGAGCTTCTCGGTCAACGCTGAATGGCCGTGAAGCGCAGATACAGAGAAAAGAATAGTTTCAGACGACTCGGACCCAGCCCCCCTTCAGAAGGCCGAGCGCCGGAGGGAGGGAAGTCTGGACGCAGCGCGGCCAGACCCGGATGTCGGGGTCGCCTTCTCTTTGGTTACTTTCTCTTGGCGAAACAAGAAAAAGTGACTCGCCCAGCAGGGCGAAACCAAGCCCCCAACCCTGACCAAAGAGGTGTCATCGACCAGCCGAACCGATCTCCCCCGCCGGGCTAGCCATCCCCTGCGCCCGCTCTCTCAACTGTCCCTTGAGAATCTTCCCCGTCGCCGTCGCAGGTAACGCCTCCACCATCACAATCTGGCAAGGCCGCTTGTAGGGCGCCAACCGCTCAGCCGCAAAGCGCGCCAGTTCCGCCTCGCTCAGCGCGGCCCCCGCCGAACACTGAACGAACGCCACCACCTCCTCGTTACCAGGCACCTGGCGACCCACCACGGCCGACAACGTCACCTGCGGATGCGCGTTCAGCACCGCCTCCACGTCTGGCGGATAGATGTTGAAGCCCGAGCGAATGATCAGCTCCTTGCTGCGCCCGACAATAAACAGCTCGCCCCGCTCGTCGACACGCGCGATATCACCCGTGTTCAGCCAGCCGTCTTCGGTCAAGCAGGCTCGGGTCGCCTCCGGTTGACGGAAATAGCCGCGCATCACGTTTGGCCCGCGTATCCACAACTCGCCGGTTTCAGGTGCCTCGGCATCGGTGCTGTGCAGCGGCTCAAGACGGTATTCGAGCATGGGCAGCACGCGACCTACGGTGGTGCTTGTGTGGCGGTCCTCGATACGGGTCTGACTGATGGTCGGGCTGGCTTCGGTCAGGCCGTAGCCGTTATGCAGCGTCAGGCCGAAACAAGCCTCGACGCGCCGCTTGGTCTCGCCATCGAGCGGCGAGCCTCCGGCAGACATGTAGATCAATGCTGGCGCCTCGAGCAACGCGCCAGTCTGGTTGAGGTATTCAAGGAGGCGGGCATACATCGCTGGCACCCCCTGCAGCACGCTGATTCGTTCGTCACGCAGCGCCGTGAGCAGGGCCGCAGGCTCGAAACGTGGGGCTGGATAAAGGCAGGCGCCGTTGTACAGCGACCCCATGCAAACCGAGGCCAGACCGAACACATGCGACATCGGCAGTACGCCATAGACACGCTGGCCTTCAGTTAGGTGGCGCATGCCGCCGGAGATCGAGGCAATGTAAAGGATGCCGCGGTGCGTCAGCATCACGCCTTTGGGGCTGCCGGTGGTGCCGGAGGTGTAGATCATCGCTGCCACCTGCTCGGCGCCGCTGGCATGCACGGGCTCTGGGTCAGTTGCGAGCAGCGGACTGACCATCAGCTCGCCCAACCCTGAGTGCATCAGTGCCTCAGCGGCATGCCGCTCGCCATGCGCGCGCGCTTCAGGCGACGCGGCCACGGTGTAAAAGATTCGCCGTGGCTCGCAATTCGCGCGGATGGCATCCACTTCAGCCGCCGAAAGCCGCGCGTTGACAATGGCGAGCCAGGCATCGAGCTCGCTCGCAGCGAGCAGCAGCACGACCAGTGCACGGCAGTTCTCGCCGACACTCATCAACCGGTCTCCGGGCCGCACACCCCGTTCGGTCAGCCAGGCCTTGGCTGCCTGGATCTCGCTGGCCAGGTCGCCATAGCTCCAGCGCACATCGCCGTCGACCAATGCAGCCAGAGCGGGGGTTTTCTGAGCACGCTCTAGAATCCGCGTGCTGAGCCGTTCCGGCAGCTCAGCCAGCAGTTCGCTCGCCAAGCGGCCATTGATGAGCTCATCCGGGGCGCGTTTCGACTGAGAAAGGCGCATCAGCGAACACCGCTCAAGAGGCAGCGCGACGGTTCGAGGAACATTGGCATCGTGAAGGTGGGCTTGCTTGCCCGACATGGAATACGCATGGCTTCTGTCCTGACGCTGTTGTCGTTGTAATAACCGTGACGGGAATAAATTAGTTCCGCAGAGCGGAATATCATTCCGTAAAAGACAGCCCAGACTTTTGCACAGGCATCAGCGACCGTCAATTTGTTCAGCTGGAGACCGCAAAATAGCTGGCGGGAAGGCGATCCCTATCGGCAACGGATCAGCCAAGCCTTGGCCGACGCATTTGGTTTTAGAATGTGTCCAATCATTTCCCGCAGTCACTGTCCGAACTGGAGCAACGCTTCTCCAGCACAGACGCCATCGTTTCACCTTGGGCTTTGCCAACCATGCCGCATTACCTCGAACCCGTGCCGCGCTGGGAACCCCACGAACGGCCGTCAATGCCCGGATCGCCGGCGATCCTCGTGCATCCTATGCGGCTGCGCATCGCCTATGCGCTGGTCGCGGTTCTCGTGGGGATCACTGGCGGATTGGGCAACGCGCTGTTCATCGCCAACCTGCCGGCCATCCAAGGTGATCTCGGCCTGACGCCTTCTCAAGGCGCCTGGCTGCCGGCGGCCTATTTCATGGTCAACGTCTCGGCCAACCTGCTGTTGATCAAGGTGCGCCAGCAGTTCGGCCTGCGCCGCTTTGCCGAGGTGGGGCTGACGATTTACGCGCTGCTCAGCATCGCCCACGTGTTCGTCGAGGGGCTGGAAATGGCCGTCTTCGTGCGTGCAGCCAGCGGGCTCGCCGCGGCAACCACCTCCTCGCTGGGCCTGTTCTACATGCTCCAGGCGTTCGGCAAGGCCGGGCTACCAAAAGGCGTGATTTTCGGTTTCGGCATTTCACAACTGGGCACGCCGCTGGCCTGGCTGCTGTCCCCAGCGCTGCTGGATATGGGCGAATGGCATCGCCTGTATGTGTTCGAGAGCGGGCTTGCGCTCTGCTCTCTAGCAGCGGTAGTGGTGCTCAAGCTGCCGCTGGGTGAGCGCATCAAAGTGTTCGAACCGCTGGATTTCGTGACCTTCGCCCTGCTCGCTCCGGCGCTGGCGCTGATCGCCGCGGTACTCGCCCAGGGCCGGATTCTGTGGTGGACCGAGCAACCTTGGCTGGGCTATGCGCTGATTGCCGCCCTTCTACTGATCAGTGCGGCGTTCATGATCGAGCATCATCGTCGCAACCCGCTACTACAAACGCGCTGGTTGGGAACGGCCGCCATGCTCCGTTTCGCCTTTGGCGCGCTGGCCCTGCGCTTGTTGCTGTCAGAGCAAACCTACGGCGCGGTTGGCCTGCTGCAAACGCTTGGCATGGGCGCGGAGCAGCTGCAGCCGCTCTATGCCGTGATCCTGCTCGGCTTGGTCCTCGGCATCTCCGCCAGTGCGCTGACCTTCAGCCAGGCCATGGCGTTTCCGCAGATCCTGCTGTCGATCGTGTTGATCGCGATCGCCAGCTTTCTGGACATCGATGCCACTAGCCTCACCCGCCCGCACGACATGTTCCTCAGCCAGGGCCTACTGGCCTTCGCCAGCGGCATGTTCCTCGGCCCGTTACTGCTCACAGGTATCGGCAGGGCATTGAGCAACGGGCCGAATTACCTGGTCAGTTTCATCGTGCTCTTCACCATGACCCAGAGTCTCGGCGGGCTTGCTGCGCCGGCGCTGTTCGGCACCTACCAGGTCGTGCGCGAGAAGTACCATTCCAGCTACCTCACCGAACAGGTGGTACCGGGCGACCCCCAGGTCGCGCAGCGGTTGCAACTGCAGAGCCAGGCGCTCGCCTCGCGCCAGCGCGATGTTCAGCTGCGCCAGGCACAGGGTGCAGCGCAATTGAGCCAAACCATTACCCGCGAAGCGAACGTACTGGCCTTCAACGATGTGTTCCGGCTGATCGGCATGCTCGCCATTGGCGTGTTCGGCTGGACCCTTCTCCACACCGTGCGCCTCGCACGGCAGAACAGGAACGCGGCACCTCAATGAGTGACAACAGGCCCACCCCAGACGACATCCCACCTTCGGCGCAGGCTGCTGGCGCCACGGATGCCGGCCCCGTGCCGGCCGATCCACCGAAGACGATCAAGCCAAGCCGCCGCTCGGTCATCCTGATGAGCCTGGTCGCGCTGGTCGGCGTGCTGGCAATCCTGTACGCCTGGCAGCTCTGGCCTTTCGGCGGTCGCGTGGCGGTCACCGAAAACGCTTACGTGCGCGGGCAGATCACGGTGCTCGCGCCGCAGGTCAACGGCTATGTCACCGAGGTACTGGTGCAGGACTTCGAGGACGTACGCCAGGGCCAGCCGCTGGTGCAGATCGATGATCGCCAGTATCGCCAGGTGGTCGAGCAACGCCGTGCCGAACTGGCCGCGCGCCGCTTCGATCTGGAAAACCTCGAGCAGACCCTGGCCACCAACCGCGCCACGCTGGAATCGCGCCGTGCCGAGCTGGCCGCTGCCGAAGCGGAGCTGGAGCGCGTCAAGGTGGACGTGGCGCGCGTCAACGAGCTTGCCAAGTCCGGCTCGATATCGCTGCGCGAGCGCGATCAGATTCGAGCCACCGCCCGAGAGGACGCGGCCACCGTTCAACAGGCACGCGCCGCCATTGCCATTGCCGAACAGACCCTGAAGGCCAGCGAGGTCTCCCGAGGCGGGCTCCAGGCCCAGGTCGATATTGCCGAGGCCAATCTCAAGCGCGCGCAGATCGACCTGGACAACACGCGCGTTACCGCGCCGCGTGACGGGCGCGTAAGTGAAGTCACGGTGCGCCAGGGCCAGTACGTCACGGCCGGTTCGCAGTTGCTCTATCTGGTGCCGGATCAACTCTGGGTCATCGCCAATTACAAGGAGACCCAGACCTTCGCCATGCGGCCCGGCCAGCCGGTGCAGATCGAAATCGATGCGCTCGACGGCGCCCGCCTGACCGGTCGCGTGCAGCGCCTGGCACCCGCCACCGGCTCGGAGTTCAGCGTGCTGCGCTCGGATAACGCCACCGGCAACTTCACCAAAGTGGTACAGCGCGTGCCGGTGCGCATCACCCTCGACCCGGACCAACCGCTGATCGAGCGGCTGCGGCCCGGCCTGTCGGTGGTAACCCATGTAGATACCGGCGTCGAGGTGGCCGACGATACGCGCGAGCATCAGCCGGAGCGCGAGGCCCAGTGAACCAGGCACCGCCACGCCTCTGCTGGCTATTCGGTGCTCTGCCGACTGCCTTGCTTGGCAGCGCACCGCATTAGGGCTAGCGCCACCCTGCCCCGATACGAGCGGGCTGCCGTAAAAGCATCGAAAGCCTGAGCTGACAGCACCGCTCCGCCTCATCCTGGCTGACGTGTTCGCTCCGGCCGCGCCTTTGCCAGAACGTCGAGCAGCGCTTCGACAGCCAGGAACAGCAACAGGCTGATGCCCAACACGGGCAGGCAAATGCCGAACACTACCGCTACCACCAGCGTGATACTCAGGGCGCGCGGCGACAGCACGCGCAGGGCCTGCAGCACGCCGATCCGACGCACGGCTGCGCTACGGCGCCACCACATCAGATAACCGAAGGCCACCAGAACCGCCAAACCGAGCGCCGTGACGGCCAGCAGCAGCTGGTTGGCCGCCCCGAACAGCGAGCCCATGTGTGCATCGATGCCCCAGCGGGTCAGCTTGGCTGCGATAGGGAATGTCGCGAAATCAATCCGATCGGTAATGCGCAGGCTCCGCGGATCGACGGCGACGGCATCGACCTGGGTGGGCCAGCTGCGGTCGATTTCGGTCACCGTCCAGGCACGATCTGGCCCTGCAGCCGGGACGATCTCGACCTTGCCCGCCTCGATACCCGCCTCGCGGGCCGCGGCGAGAACCTGATCGAACAGCGCCGGCGTGGCGGGCTGCAGCCCGGACATCGTCATCGCGCCGTGGTGCGCATGCTCGCCAGCCGCTGCGGCCGGCTCGGCTCCGTCCAGTGCGGTGGACACGCTTGGCGTAGACATGCCAAGCGCGGCGCGCGCGACACCAATGTTGTCGCCCGCCCAGCGCGACCAGGTCAGCCCGGTGGCGGAGAAAAACAGCAGGCCGATCAACAGCGACAGCCCGAGCGTCGAATGCCAACGACGTAAGCCTACGCGTTGCACGGAACCTGCCGCGCGCCGGCGCCGGATCAGCCACAGCGCCAATCCACCCAGTGCCGCGACCCACAGCCAGGACGCGGCCAGTTCGCTGTACAGCCGCCCCGGCTCGCCGAGCAGCAGGCTGCGGTGGAACTGATCGAGCCAAGTGCGCAACGGCAGTACGCCGCTGGTGCCATACACCAGCAGCTCTCCAAGGATCTCGCCGTTGACCGGATCGACGAACACCGCTCGGCTTTCCGACTCACCCAGGTCCGGTGCCTTGAACATCACCCGCGTGGTCGTACCGGCCTCAGGCGCGGGGCGCACCGCCGACAGCGTGGCGGTGTCGCCGATATGCGCCTGAGCGATCTCGATCTGCCGTGCCAGCGGCAGTGGTTCGCCGCTGCTGTCCGTATACAGCTGCGCGGCGTAGAGCCGGTCCTCCAGTTGCGGTGTCAGCGCGTAGACCAGGCCGCTCATCGCGGCGATGAAGATAAACGGACCGACCAGCAGGCCAACGTACTGATGCAGGCGAATCAGCAGTGCCAGCAATGGCTGCTGCGTGCGGGCCGCCAGGGGTTGCGCCTCTGGATGGGCGCCAGCGGTACTTGAAGTCATGGTTACTTACTCGATCAAAATGTGTGCAGCTTTTTCTGTAGGCCCAGCTGGCGATCGATGGCCCAGCAAGGGATCGGATCGCGAGCAAGCTCGCGCCTACAAAGGCGGGTCCGTATGTTCACGCTGCCGACCGGGACGTAAGCCTGCAGTGCTGGCCAGCAACCAACAGCGGCGCGAACGCAACCACCCGCGGCTACCGGACAGACAGAACGTGATCGATCAAGCGAATGGAGAGGCGCGGGGGTTCAGGCTCGGCCAGCGATATCGTGGCGATAACGGCGGTGCAGTGATCGACGGCACGTTGCCGAGTGGCATAAGCCGGGGGTGAAACAATACAGGCGAGCCAGCGGGTATCGCCGCCAGCGACCCCGCCCCGGCAGCGCAGCAACAGGGCATGCCCTGATGATGGCTCGGGGCCGGCGCTGGCTCCCCTGCCGCATGATGGGATGCGGTGTGTTCGATGGCGCCCGAGTGCTCGGCATGCGCCCCGTGCCCGGCGTGCCGGCTCGCCTCGGCCATCGGGCAGTGCCCGCCCGACGCGCCAATCGCGCGCATCTGTGCACCCATCAGCGGCATCGCGACCAGATGCAGCAGGACAGCGAAGGCAGCTATCCAGGTGGGAACTCGACGGGGGCGGTGCATGGGGCGGCAGGCTCCAGCGGAAGCGGAAGGCGCCGGCTAATCGCTGGCACCGGCCAGTTTAGCCATTCTTGGGGCTGCTTTTGGCCTTGTTGCGTTTGGCGGGCTTGTCCGATTCCACTTCGTCGCCCGCTTCGCCGCGTAGCGTAATCCAGGTCGGCGCATGATCGCTGGCATGTTCCTGGTCACGCACCCAGCGATCCACGCCGGCATCGACCAGCCGCGGCGCCAGGTCAGCACTCAGTAGCAGGTGATCGATACGCAGCCCCGAGTTCTTCTGCCAGTGCTGGCGAAAATAATCCCAGAAGGTGTAGATGCGCTCGTCCGGGTACTTGGCACGAAGCGCATCGGTCCAACCCTGGGCCAGAAGACGTTCGAAACATTCGCGGCTTTCGGGCTGCAGCAAGGCGTCCTTGCGCCACGATTTCGGGTTGTAGATGTCCTCGTCCGTGGGCACCACGTTGTAATCCCCAGCCAGTACCACCGGATGGCCGTTAGCGAACAACCCGGCCGCATGCTCGATGAAACGCTCGAACCAGGCCAGCTTGTAATCGAACTTCGGCCCCGGCTGCGGGTTGCCGTTGGGCAAATAGAGGCAGGCCACGATCACACCGTGGGCCGCGGCTTCCAGGTAGCGGCTCTGGGTCTCGTCCGGGTCGTCCGGCAGGCCACGGCGAATCTCCAGCGGGTCGTCGCCCTTGGCCAGAATCGCCACCCCATTCCAGGACTTCTGCCCCTGCCAGATGGCGCCATAGCCAGCGGCACGGATGTCATCGATGGGAAAGTCGGCATCCTGCGCCTTCAACTCCTGCAGGCAGACCACATCGGGCTGCTCGCGCTCCAGCCACTCAAGCAGATTGGCCCGTCGTGCGCGGATGCCGTTGATGTTGTAGGTGGCGATTTTCAGACGATTCACAAGCACCTCTCCGCTCAGCGGGTGAAATCACCTTAGCTGTGACCGCAGGGGGCGGCATCCGTCCTGTTAGCCTGGTGTGACGGGCAAAAGCAGGGTGAAGACGGTCGCCTGCGCGGTACTGCTGACCTCCACCTCGCCGCCATGCAACTGCATGATCGAGCGCACAATGGCCAGCCCCAGCCCACCGGAATCACCCGGTTGGGCACGAGACGGGTCGCAACGGTAGAAGCGATCGAACAGTTGCGGCAGATCCTCGGCGTCGATCGGCGGGCCCTGGTTGATCACACTGACGCGGCGCCAGTTGCCCTGCGCATCGCTGACAATGCGCACCGGGCTGTCGCCCGCGCCGTAACGCAACGCATTGGCCACGAGGTTGGCCAATGCGCGGCGGATCAGTTGCGAATCGGCGAACAGCTCGCCCTCGGTCTCGTCGACCAGGCGGATGCCGCGCTCTTCGGCGACACCCTCGAAGTACTCACACAGCTGCTCGACCAGTTCCGGCAACGAAAAAGCCTGCCGCGTGATGGCCGTTGCCGGCTGCTCGGCACGGGCGAGAAACAGCATGCTGTCGATCATCCGCGCCAGGCGCTCGTACTCCTCCTCGTTGGACGCCAGCAGCGCCTGATAGTCGTCGACTGAACGTGCACGGTGCAGCAGCTGCTGGGTCTGGCCCATGAGGTTGCCCAGCGGCGTGCGCATCTCATGGGCAAGGTCCTCGCTGAAGCGCGACAGGCGGACAAAGCCCTGTTCCAGCCGGGCCAACATCTGGTTCAGTGCCGCACGCAGCGGTTCGAGTTCGCTCGGTACGGTTGAATCGTCCAGACGCAGGTGCAGGTGCCGCACGTCGATGGCCAGCGCCTGGCGCGTCAACTCGCGCACCGGGCGCAGCGCGCGCCGGCTGATCAACCAGCCAAGCAGGGACGCCAACAACGCGCCGAGACTCAACGCCCACCACAGCTTGACGCGATAGGCAGTCAGCATTTGCTCGCGCTCGCTCAGCAGACGCCCGGCCACGAGCGTCAGCCCCGCATCGCCCGGCAAGCGCCGCCAGGCCAGGCGCGCTTCGCCGACATTGCGCAACGTCATCGAGTCGGCGGCAGGCAGCGTTGGAATCGCCAGGTGGATCGGGTTGATTTCGATCAGCGGCCGGCCTTCGGCATCCAGCAGCCAGAGCAGGCTGTCGCGGTTGCCGAGCATGTTCTCGTAGAGCTGCGGCCGCTGACGCAGGGCGTCGATGCTGGCGCTGTCGTCCAGCAGCGCCTGCATGCGCTCAAGCCGCCCGAGCAGCGCCTGGTCGTCACGCCAGCTGATCTCGCGTTCCAGCGAGCGATACAGGAACAGCCCGATGGTGCCGAGCAGCACCACGGCGACCAGCGCGAAGGCCAGCGCCAGGCGCAGGCTTAGCGAGCGGGGCAGCAGGCTCATGGTGAGGCATCCAGCACGTAACCCATGCCGCGCACGGTGTGGATGAGCTTGAGCGGATACGGATCGTCGACCTTGGCGCGCAGGCGGCGGATCGCCACGTCGACAACATTCGTGTCGCTGTCGAAATTCATATGCCAGACCTGCGAGGCGATCTGCGCACGCGAGAGCACCTCACCCTGGCGGCTCAGCAACAGGTGCAGCAGGGCGAACTCCTTGTTGGTCAGGGTAATGCGTTCACCCTGACGAGTGACGCGGCGGCGCAGCAGATCCAGCTCCAGGCCGGCGACGTGGAAGTGCTCGATCTCCCGCGGCGGACCGCGGCGCAGCAAGGTGCGCACCCGCGCCAGCAACTCGGCATAGGAGAAAGGCTTGACCAGATAGTCATCGGCGCCCAATTCCAACCCGCGCACACGGTCCTCCACTGCATCGCGTGCGGTGAGGAAGAGCACCGGTGTATGCGCCGAGCGCTGGCGCACCACGTGCACCAACTGCCAGCCATCGAGCCCCGGCAGCATGACGTCGAGGATCACCAGGTCGAAGGGTTCTTCCTCGATCAGGTATTTGCCATCGATCCCGTTGCGCGCGACCTCCACGCGATAGCCGGATTCCTCCAGCCCTCGCTTGAGGTAGTCGGCCGTTTTTGCCTCGTCTTCCACCACCAGGATTCGCATGGGTTCGCCTCTTCGTATGCGCCTAGGTTAGGGAGTCGATGAGCAGGCAGCCATTACAAAAACGTAATGCGCAGGCAACGGTTCTGACGGTCGCTGGGCGGCAGCATGCGCCTCGAAACCAAGCCACCAGAGGAACCGATATGCGCATCGTAGCCACACTCTCATTGCTGACGCTGGCCCTCGGCGCCAGCGCCGCCACACCGGAACCGCTCACCCAGCAAAACGTTTCGCTGGCACTGGCCGAAGGTCTTATCCAGCAGACACTGGATACCTGTCATGCCCAGAACCGCACCGCGGCGGTTGCCGTGGTCGATCGCGGCGGCAACCTGGTCGCGCTACGCCGTGACGACAATGTCGGCCCGCACAACACCCTTGCGGCCCAGCGCAAGGCCTATACCGCGCTGTCGAGTAAAACCCCAACTCGCCTGTTCGCCGAACGCGCCGCCAATACGCCGGACGCCGCCAATCTCAACACCCTCGATGAACTGCTGCTGCTCGGCGGCGGCGTACCGCTGAAGGTCGGCGACGAAGTGATCGGCGCCATCGGCGTGGCGGGTGCCGGCGGCGCCAAGAACGACGAGGCTTGCGCCCTCGCTGCCATTGAAAAGCTGTTGCCCTCCTCCCACTGAAGAAAAAGGAAAACATCATGAAAACGCTGAAATCCATCGCTGCAGGTCTTCTGCTGAGCGGCCTCTCGGGCCTGACCCTCGCCGCTGGCAACCCGCTTAGCGTGCACGTACTCAACCTGGAAAGTGGCCTGCCTTCACCGGGTGTGCACGTCACACTGGAACAGCAGCAAGGCAATAGCTGGACGGCGCTCAACAGCGGCGATACCAACGAGCAAGGCCGGATCGGCGCGCTCTACCCGGAAGGCAAGGCGCTGGAAAAAGGCACTTACCGCGTCACCTTCATGACGGGCGACTGGTTCGCCAAACACAAGGCCAGCACCTTTTTTCCTGAAGTTCCGGTGATCTTCGAAGCCGACGGCAGCGTCGAGCACTATCACATCCCACTGCTGCTCAGCCCCTACGGCTTCTCAACCTACCGTGGCAACTGAATGCCTCAGCGCACCTCCCAATACCCCGGTGCGTTGTAGATGCCCTTTAGGTAGTCGATGAAGAAACGCACCTTGGCCGGTAGATAGCGCTGCTGCGGGTAGACGGCCTGGATGTCGTAGGCCGGCAACGCATATTGGTCCAGCACCGTGACCAACTCCCCGCGCTTGAGCTCGGCCTGGATCTCCCAGGTCGAGCGCCAGCCGATGCCCAGGCCCTGCTTGACCCAGTCGAACAAGAGTTCGCCATCGTTGCAGTCCAGATTACCGGCCACGCGGATCGCCACCTGTTTGCCGTCGCGCAGGAAGGTCCAGCCACGCTGCTGGCCGCCCTGCAGGTTGAAGGCCAGGCAGTTGTGCCGCGTGAGGTCTTCGAGGGTGAGCGGTACGCCCTGCCGCTCGAAGTAATCCGGCGCGCCGCACACCACTCGACGGTTGGGGAACAGCTTGATGGCCACGTAATTGGGGTCGGTCACCTCGCCGATGCGGATGCCCATGTCGTAGCCGTGGCGCACCAGGTCCACCACGCTATCGGTGAAGTTGAACGACAGTTGCAGGTCCGGGAAGCGCGCCTGAAACGCCGGCGCGTGCGGGCCGATATGTTTGCGACCGAATGCTGCCGGCGCCGAGACGACCAGATGGCCGCGGACCGAAGTGCCATGGTGGCTGATGCTCGCATCGGCTTCCTCGAAATCCTTGAGCAGCCCGCGAGCTCTCTCCAGGTACTGCTCGCCCAGATCCGTCAGCGCCAGCCCGCGCGTGGAGCGGTGCATCAGCTTGACGCCCAGGTGCCGCTCCAGCGCGTCGAGCCGCCGGCCCATGACGACGGGCGTGACACCTTCCTTCAACGCAGCGGCGGCAAAGCTGCCGTGCTCGGCGACCAGTACGAAGCTATGGAGGGTCGTATAACGATCCATTCGATACTCCTGATATCGACAGAACTGAAGTCTCGGCCAATTCCTTCGTTCCGGCCAGCCCTTCATGCTTGGGCCACGTATAAAAACTATCGAATAGGAGCCATCACGACGCGCAGCCGATCGTGCACAGGCTCCAAGCCAGGAGGAACGACCATGGCCCGCATGAGAGCAATCGACGCCGCCGTCGCGGTATTGCGCAAGGAAGGCATCGACACCGCCTTCGGCATCCCCGGTGCCGCGATCAACCCGCTGTACTCCGCCCTGCGCGCCGATGGCAGCATCCGTCACATCCTGGCTCGCCATGTCGAAGGCGCTTCGCACATGGCTGAGGGTTACACCCGCACCAAAGCCGGCAACATCGGCGTGTGCATCGGCACCTCGGGCCCGGCCGGTACCGACATGATCACCGGTCTGTATTCGGCCTGGGCCGACTCCATCCCGATTCTCTGCATCACCGGTCAGGCGCCGCGGGCCCGCTTGTACAAGGAAGACTTCCAGGCGGTGGACATCGAATCCATCGCCAAGCCGGTCACCAAGTGGGCGGTAACCGTGCGTGAACCGGCACTGGTGCCGCGCGTATTCCAGCAGGCCTTCCACGTCATGCGCTCGGGTCGCCCTGGCCCAGTGCTGATCGACCTGCCGTTCGATGTGCAGATGGCCGAGATCGAGTTCGACGTCGAGACCTACGAGCCGCTCCAGGTCTACAAGCCGGCCGCCACTCGCAAGCAGATCGAGAAAGCCATCGACATGCTCTGCGCGGCCGAGCGCCCGCTGATCGTCGCCGGTGGTGGTATCTACAACGCCGGTGCCGAAGCTTTGCTGGTGGAATTCGCCGAAACCGTTGGCGTGCCGGTAATCCCGACCTTGATGGGCTGGGGCTCGATCCCTGACGACCATCCGCTGATGGCCGGCATGTGCGGGCTGCAGACCAGCCACCGCTACGGCAACGCCAACATGCTGGCTTCGGACTTCGTGCTCGGCATCGGCAACCGCTGGGCCAACCGCCACACCGGTTCGGTCGACGTCTACACCAAGGACCGCAAATTCGTGCACGTGGACATCGAGCCGACCCAGATTGGCCGGGTGTTCTCGCCGGACTTTGGCATCACTTCCGATGCCGGCTCCGCGCTGAAACTGTTCGTCGAGGTGGCCAGGGAGCGCAAGGCCGCGGGCAAGCTGCCGGATCGCAACGCCTGGGCCGCCGATTGCCAGGAGCGCAAGCGGACGATGCTGCGCAAGACGCACTTCGACTCGGTGCCGATGAAGCCGCAGCGCGTGTACCAGTGCATGAACAACGCGTTCGGCCGGGACGCCTGCTACGTCAGCACCATCGGCCTGTCGCAGATCGCCGCCGCGCAATTCCTGCACGTCTACAAGCCGCGCCACTGGATCAACTGCGGCCAGGCCGGCCCGCTCGGCTGGACCATCCCGGCGGCGCTCGGCGTGGTCGCGGCGGACCCGACCCGCAAGGTGGTGGCGCTCTCGGGCGACTACGACTTCCAGTTCATGATCGAGGAACTGGCCGTGGGCGCGCAGTTCAAGCTGCCCTACCTGCACATCCTGGTGAACAACGCCTACCTCGGCCTGATCCGCCAGGCGCAGCGCGGTTTCGAGATGGATTACTGCGTGCAGCTGGGCTTCGAGAACATCAATGCCGACCAGAGCGGCATGGAAGGCTACGGCGTCGATCACGTCGCGGTGGTCGAGGGCCTCGGCTGCAAGGCGATCCGCGTGTTCAAGCAGGAAGACCTGCGCCCGGCCATCGAACAGGCCCAGGCCTGGATGGCCGAGCACCAGGTGCCGGTGGTGATCGAGGTGATCCTCGAGCGGGTCACCAACATCGCCATGGGCACCGAGATCGATGCCATCAACGAGTTCGAGCCGCTGGCCGAAAGCCGGGAAGACGCTCCGACCGCGGTTGGATTGCTGGACTGAACCACCCACGCGTGGAAGACGCTTCGCGGTCTTCCACCCTACGGGCAGGAGCACTTCGGACCCGTAGGGTGGATATCGCGAAGCATATCCACCAAATGCAACACCGCTGAAACCGAAGGGTGGATATCGCGCAGAACATCCACCGAACTGATCCGTACAGATCACAAGGAGTTACCCATGCCCCGCTTTGCCGCCAACCTGTCCATGCTGTTTACCGAGCTGGACTTCATGGACCGCTTCGCCGCTGCCGCCGAGGCCGGCTTTTCCGGTGTCGAGTACCTGTTCCCCTATGACTACCCGGCCGAGGAGATCAAGGCGCGCCTGGATGCCAACGGGCTGACCCAGGTGTTGTTCAACCTGCCAGCCGGTGATTGGGCGAATGGGGACCGTGGCATCGCCTGCGATCCCGAGCGCATCGAGGAATTCCGTGCCGGCGTGGACCGCGCCATCGCCTACGCCAAGGTGCTGGGCAACACCCAGGTCAACTGCCTGGCCGGCATCGCCCCGAAGGGCGCCGATCTCGGCAAGCTGGAGATGACCTTCATCGAAAACCTGCGCTACGCCGCGCAGAAGCTGGAAGCCGAGGGTATCCGCCTGGTCATGGAAATGATCAACACCCGCGACATCCCGCGCTTCTTCCTCAACAACACCTCCCAGGCGCAGGAGATTCGCGGCAAGGTCGGCCACGCCAACCTGTTCCTGCAGTACGACATCTACCACATGCAGATCATGGAGGGAGACCTGGCGCGCACCATCGAGAACAACCTGGCGGCGATCAACCACGTGCAGCTGGCCGACAACCCCGGGCGTAACGAGCCGGGCACCGGCGAGATCAACTACCACTTCCTGTTCGAGCATCTGGACCGCATCGGCTACCAGGGCTGGATCGGCTGCGAATACAAGCCGGCCACCACCACCGAAGCTGGCCTCGGCTGGCTGAAGAGCCACAACGCCATCTGACCGCTTGCGCTCACGCCGCAACGCAGGCCGAGCAGCGGCCTGCCCCACAGAATCGAGGAGAACACACATGGCTAAGATCGGATTCATCGGCACCGGCATCATGGGCCTGCCCATGGCTCAGAACCTTCAGAAAGCCGGGCACAGCATCTTCCTGTCCGAACACCACGACGCGGCTCCGGCCGCGCTGGTCGAGGCGGGCGCCGTCGCCCTGGCGAACCCGAAGGAAGTCGCCCAGGAAGCCGAATTCATCATCATCATGGTGCCGGACACCCCGCAGGTCGAAGACGTGCTGTTCCGCGAGAACGGCATCGCCGAGGGCGTCGGCCCGAACAAGCTGGTGATCGACATGAGCTCGATCTCGCCCAGCGCCACCAAGGGCTTCGCCGAGAAGATAGATGCCACCGGTGCCCGCTACCTCGACGCGCCGGTTTCCGGTGGCGAAGTCGGCGCCAAGGCTGCGACGCTGTCGATCATGGTCGGCGGTAGCGAAGAGAGCTTCGCCCGCGCCCTGCCGCTCTTCCAGGCCATGGGCAAGAACATCACCCTGGTCGGCGAGAACGGCGCCGGGCAGACGGCCAAGGTCGCCAACCAGATCATCGTGGCGCTGAACATCCAGGCGGTCGCTGAAGCGTTGCTGTTCGCCGCGAAGAACGGCGCCGACCCGGCCCGTGTTCGCGAAGCGCTGATGGGCGGCTTCGCCGGCTCGAAGATCCTCGAGGTCCACGGCGAGCGCATGATCAAGGGCACCTTCGATCCGGGCTTCCGCATTGCCCTGCACCAGAAGGACCTCAACCTCGCCCTGGCCGGTGCCCGCGAGCTGGGCCTGAACCTGCCCAACACCGCCAACGCCCAGCAGGTGTTCAGCACCTGCGCGGCGATCGGCGGCAGCGGCTGGGACCACTCGGCGCTGATCAAGGGTCTGGAACACATGGCTAATTTCTCGATCCGCAAGGACTGAGGCAGGCCGTCAGCCTTCGAGCACGCTGCGTCGAGCCAAGCGCCCCACCTTCAGGGACAGACAGACCAGGTGGTGGGAACCGTAAGGCTCGCTCAGCGACGCTCAAAGGGTTGGATTGAAGTTGCTTGGAGACGAAATCACAGCGTCCCCCACGAGCTCGGCCCCACGCCTCTGCGATCCAACCGCTGCCCTCGGGCGGCACCCCTTTCGACCTGCCTAGCACGAGGAGTCACGGCCTGACTGCCGGGTGGGTCGATTCCAGACCTTAGCGCTTGCATTGCCGAGCGCTAAGGTCTGGAATCGGGCACCTGACCTAACAGATGGAGTCGTACATGAACCTCGATCCGCAAGCTTTTCTGCGCGACCTGTTCGCTGCCGCCATTGATGCCGCCCATCCACGCCAGGTCCTGGCTGATCACCTACCGGCGGATCGCAGCGGCCGGGCGATCGTCATTGGCGCAGGCAAAGCAGCAGCGGCCATGGCCGAAGCCATCGAAGCGGTATGGGAAGGCGAGCTGTCCGGCCTGGTGGTGACGCGCTACGGCCATGGCGCCGATTGCCGCAAGATCGAAGTCGTCGAGGCAGCCCATCCGGTGCCGGACGATGCCGGCGAGCGCGTCGCCCGCCGCGTGCTGGAGATGGTCAGCAACCTCGAGGAAAGCGACCGGGTGATTTTCCTGCTGTCCGGTGGCGGCTCGTCCTTGCTGGCGCTGCCGGCCGAGGGCATCAGCCTGGCCGACAAACAAGCGATCAACAAGGCGCTGCTGCGTTCCGGCGCCCACATCGGCGAGATGAACTGCGTGCGCAAGCACCTCTCGGCGATCAAGGGCGGGCGGCTGGCCAAGGCCTGCTGGCCAGCCAGCGTCTACACCTACGCAATTTCCGACGTACCCGGTGACGAGGCCACGGTGATCGCCTCGGGGCCGACCGTGGCCGACCCGACCACCTCGGCCGAAGCGCTGGCGATCCTGGCGCGCTACAACATCGAGATTCCCGCGAACGTGCGTGCCTGGCTGGAAGATCCGCGTTCGGAAACCGTCAAGCCGAACGATCCGTGCCTGTCGCGCAGCCATTTCCAGCTGATCGCCAAGCCCCAGCAATCCCTCGACGCCGCGGCACAGAAGGCTCGCGACGCCGGCATCACGCCGTTGATCCTCGGTGACCTGGAAGGCGAATCACGGGAAGTGGCCAAGGTGCACGGCGGCATCGCTCGCCAGGTGGTCCTGCACGGCCAGCCGATCGCCGCGCCCTGCGTGATCCTCTCCGGCGGTGAAACCACCGTGACGGTACGCGGCAAGGGCCGCGGCGGTCGCAATGCCGAGTTCCTCCTCAGCCTCACGGAAAACCTGCAAGGCCTGCCCAATGTGTACGCGCTGGCCGGCGACACCGATGGCATCGACGGCTCGGAAGACAATGCCGGCGCGCTGATGACGCCCGACAGTTTCGCCCGCGCTGAAGCCCTGGGCCTGAGCGCCGCGGACGAGTTGGCGAATAACAATGGCTACGGCTATTTCCAGGCCCTCGACGCCCTCCTGATGACCGGCCCGACACGCACCAACGTCAACGATTTCCGCGCCATCCTGATTCTGCCGCCATCCCGCTAGCGGCTGGCAACGCTCATAACCATAACTGCCAATAGAGCCCGCCATGACACCTGATAAGAAGGTCAAGATCCTCGCTACCCTGGGCCCCGCCACCCGCAGCATCGACGATGTACGTGAGCTGGTTGAGGCCGGGGTGAACCTGTTCCGCCTCAATTTCAGCCATGGCGAGCACGCCGACCATGCCCAGCGCTTCGGCTGGATTCGCGAGGTGGAGCGCCAGTTGAATCAGCCCATCGGCATCCTCATGGATCTTCAGGGGCCGAAGCTGCGTGTTGGGCGTTTCGCCGAGGGCAAGGTCAACCTCATGCGCGGCCAGACCCTGCGCCTGGACCTCGACCCGACACCGGGCGACAGCACGCGGGTCAACCTGCCGCATCCGGAAATCATCGATGCGCTGCAGCCGGGCATGAGCCTGCTGGTGGACGATGGCCGGCTGCGCCTGACGGTCATCTCGAAGCATGCCGACGCCATTGAAACCCGCGTGGTGGCCGGTGGCGAGCTGTCCGACCGCAAGGGCGTCAACGTGCCCGAAGCGGTGCTGGAGCTGAGCCCGCTGACTGAAAAGGATCGCCGCGACCTGGCCTTTGGCCTCGAACTGGGCGTCGACTGGGTGGCGCTGTCGTTCGTGCAACGCCCACAGGACATTCACGAAGCCCGCGAGCTGATCGGCGACCGCGCCTTTCTCATGGCCAAGATCGAAAAACCCTCGGCAGTGCAGCACCTGCGCGAGATTGCCCGGCTTTGCGACGCCATCATGGTGGCGCGCGGCGACCTGGGCGTCGAAGTGCCGGCCGAAAACGTGCCGCGTATCCAACGCAACATCGTCCGCACCTGCCGCCAATTGGGCCGGCCGGTGGTAGTCGCCACCCAGATGCTCGAATCGATGCGCTTCTCCCCTGCCCCGACCCGCGCCGAGGTCACCGACGTGGCCAACGCGGTGGCCGAAGGCGCCGACGCGGTGATGCTGTCGGCGGAAACCGCCTCGGGCGACTACCCGCTGGAAGCCGTGGGCATGATGAGCAAGATCATTCGACAGGTCGAAAGCGGGCCGGACTTCCAGGCTCAGCTCGACGTCAACCGACCGAACGCCGAAGCGACGTTGCCGGATGCCATCAGCTGCGCGATCCGGCGGATCAGCGGCATCCTGCCCATCGCGGTGCTGGTCAACTACACCGAGTCCGGACGCTCCAGCCTGCGCGCCTCACGCGAGCGACCAAGCGCACCGATCCTCAGCCTGACACCTAATCTTGCCACTGCGCGCAAGCTGACCGTCGCCTGGGGCGTGTATTCGGCAATCGACGCCCGCATGCACGACATGGAGCAGGTGTGCCTCAACGCACTGGAACGCGCCCGGATACAAGGCATGGCCGGCACTGGCGACACCGTTCTGATCACGGCGGGCGTGCCGCTGGGGCAATCCGGCACCACCAACTCGCTGCGGATCGAGACGCTGAACTAAACCCTGTCATCGAACCGCATCAGCCCATGACGCCCTTCCTGCCGCAGGCGCTGCTCAACGGTGTCAGCCAGATTCTGCTGCAATCGCATCCGGGCTGCGGCCTGCTGATTCTGCTCGCGATCGGCCTGCAGGATCTCACCCTGCTCGCGGGCGCCCTGCTCGGCCTGGGCGTCGGCACCGGGCTGGCGTTGCGCCTCGGCTATCCGCAGCAGGACATCGCGACTGGCCTGTATGGCTACAACCCAACGCTGCTCGGCCTGCTGGTCGCCCTGACGCTCGGCGCCACACCCGTCGCCGGCGGGCTCATCGTGCTGACCGCCGGGCTGTCCGTACCGCTGCAAGGGTGTCTGCTCGGTCGCCTGCGCGGCGGCGATGGGTTGGGAAGATGCGCTCATGGAGCGGTGGATGGTTCAGGCCGGGCGAGCATCGTCAGGCCACGACCCGGTCTGCCGGGCTATACACTGGCGTTCGTGTTGCTGGGCTGGCTGGCGCTGGGGTTGTGCGGATTGATGGATGAGGTGGTCGCGGCGCGGCTACCGGAACCGGCAGTGAGTGGCATGGGTGCGCTGGGCGGGATGCTGCAGGGGTTAGGGCAGATTTTGTTTCTGTCGGCGCCGGGCGCCGGGCTCTGCCTGCTCGTGGCCCTGCTCTGGGCGGATCGCAGCGCTGCGCTCTGGGCCTTGTGCGGCTCGGCGGTCGGCCTCTACGCGACGTTGCTCGTAGGCGGCTCTGACGCGCAAGCGTTGGCGGGGCTGGCCAGTTACAACCCGGCATTGGCCGCGTTGGCGCTGAGCCAGGTCAGCCGTTCAGCGGTGGCGCCTGCGCTGGGAATCCTGCTGGCGCTCCTGGGCAACGTGATGTTCGATCGACTCGGCCTACCGCCGCTGACCATGCCCTTCATCCTCGCCAGTTGGGCGGTGACGTTGGGCATGCGCTGGCACGACGGCCGCCCGCCGCGATGGGCAACCCGGGCGGCTTGAGCGGGAGGCCCGGTTAACCCCTGGTCGCACGCGGATCCTGGTCACGCGGATAGGTTCGCTCTTCCTCGATCTTGCCGTCGGCGGTGTGAATCTTCACCGAAGCGGTGCGCAACTTCATGTAATCGCGCGTCTCGGCAATGATGTCTTCTTTGGTTCCGGCCTCGATCAGGGCGCGCTTGTCGCCTTCCTCCCGCAGAACCCAACGATCGTCGTCGTGTGTGATGTGGTAATTCTCCATAGCGGCCTCCTCAGGCGTTCAAGTAGCTAGCCTTATAGAGCGCGCCGCGCGGCTACGGTTCGATCCTCCACCGATGGGACGGTACAGATCACCTTTCGCGGTCATAAAAACCCGGATTCAGAGGGTAAAACCGACCACTCCTCGCTTGCCGCCCTTGATTTCAGTCAATTCCAAGCTGGAACGATTGTTGAAACGGACCTGTACCCGCCCCGCGTCGCTGATGCGATGCAGAAGAGGCAGGCCCATCAATTATCGGAGTCATCCATGCTTTGCGCTGAACAACGTGCCCTGATCAAAGCCACCGTCCCGCTGCTGGAGACCGGCGGCGAAGCCCTGACCGATCACTTCTACAAACTGATGCTGGCCGAGCACCCGGAGGTGCGTCCGCTGTTCAACCAGGCCCACCAGGCCAGCGGCGACCAACCCCGCGCGCTGGCTAACGGTGTGCTGATGTATGCCAAACATATCGACCGCCTCGACCAGCTCGGCGGGCTGGTCTCGCAGGTGGTGAACAAACACGTCGCCCTGCAGGTGCAACCGGAACACTACCCAATCGTCGGCTCCTGCCTGCTACGTGCGATCCGCGAGGTACTAGGCGCGGACGTCGCCACCGACGAGGTTATTGATGCCTGGGCCGCTGCTTACGGCCAGCTCGCCAAAATCCTCATCGAAACCGAAGAGCAGATCTACAGCACCACGGCCGACGCGCCCGGTGGCTGGCGAGGCGCCCGTCGCTTTCGGATCGCACGCAAGGCGGTAGAGAGCAGCGAAATCACCTCGTTCTATCTCGAGCCGGAAGATGGCGAACCGGTCGTCAGCCACCAGCCGGGGCAATACATCGGCCTGCGGCTTTGGGTCGATGGTCGGGAGCAGCGGCGCAACTATTCGCTGTCTGCGGTGGCCAACGGGCGCGATTACCGCATCAGCGTGAAACGGGAGCCGGGCGGTGTGGTTTCCAATGCGCTGCACAATATGGCCGAGGGCGAGTCGCTCGACCTCTTTGCCCCAGCCGGTGAATTCACGCTGCAACCGGGCGGCAAGCCGCTAGTGCTGATCAGCGGTGGCGTAGGCATCACGCCGACCCTGGCGATGCTGGAAGCCGCCCTGCAGACCGAGCGCCCGATTCACTTCATCCACTGCGCGCGAAACGCGGACGCGCACGCCTTCCGCGAGACCATCGACGCGCTGGCCGAGCGCCACGACCAGTTGCACCGCTTCTATAGCTATGACGAACACGCGGGCGGCGCCAACCCACCGGACGCCGTCGGCCTGATGACCGAGGAGAGGCTGGCCCGCTGGCTTCCCGCCGACCGCGACCTGGATGCCTACTTCCTTGGCCCACGCCCGTTCATGGCTGCGATCCGCCGGCAGCTACGCGCGCTCGGCGTGCCGGATGCGCAGGCGCGGTACGAGTTCTTCGGCCCGGCAGCCGCACTGGAGTAACCCTGCGGGCCTGCACTCGCGGGCCCGCCCTCCCGCCAACCCAGCGAGGTGATTTCGCATGTTCACTCAACCGCTCGAACCTCTCCGCTTGCTGCTCTGTGCCAACCTGACGATGGCAGCCGGTATCGCCCTGCTGCTGCTTGGCGTCACGGGCGCCTACTTGATCGACCGACAGCTCCCCCTGATGCTGGTCGTCGCCAGCCACGCGCTTGTGATCCTCGGCCCGACGGCACTGAAGATCGGCTATGTGATGCGCCTCGCCGCGCAGCGGCAGATCAGCCTGCCGGCCTGATTGCTTATCTGCAGAGTGGAACGAAGAGTTGTACATAATTAACTTGCTGTATGGGTTTGCCGTTTCGCTGTAATTACACATTGCCATATACCGTTAATGCGGCCGTTTACCATTCGTCCGCCGTTCGCATTTCAATGGAAACTCCTACAGGCGTAGCCCTATCTGAAATCATGAAGGCTGAGAGAGTCGTCCAGCCCCGCAGAAGTCTGTATCCATTGAGGAGAAATGACATGGCGAATAAAAACCCTGGCAACTTTGCAAACGACCGCGAGAAAGCCTCTGAAGCAGGCAAGAAAGGCGGCCATAACAGCGGTGGCAACTTCGCTAACGACCGCGAAAAGGCGTCCGAAGCTGGCCGTAAGGGCGGCCAGAACAGCCACGGCGGCGGACGCAACAGCAATAGCTGAGTTACGTCGCGGGTAAAAAAGGCAAAGGCAAGTCCTTTGCCTTTTTTATTAGCCTTCCGTTTTACCACTTATAAAATCTAATCAACTTTTGTTTATACGACCTGCCTCTTGCCGCCGGTCGGATAATGTCCGACAGCGACACTTTTCCTTTTCTCTTAGCAACTAAAACTGACGCAGTTTTTTGCCGAGGGCCTCATCATGAACGACCGAAACGCTTCTACTGTTTCACCCAACCCGGGCGACCAGGCGCCGCCCGGAACGCCGGGAACCGGCGAAAACGTCTGCCCGGCCTGCCATGGAAGTGGCCGCATCGACTCACAGGCATGCCAAAACTGCGGCGGGACCGGTAAGGTAGTCGAAGGCATCGGCGGCGCCTGAAGCCTGCCACGGACCAGGAGCACCTCAATGAGTGTCAGCGCGTTTTCCGAGCGGATCATCCAGAGCTTGATGGATACCGATTACTACAAGCTGACCATGATGCAGGCGGTGCTGCACCACTACCCCAACGCTGAGGTGGAATGGGCGTTCCGCAGCCGCTCCGAAGAAGACCTGTCGCCCTACCTGAACGCCATCCGCGAGCAGCTGGAAGCGCTCGCGGAACTGCGGTTCGAACCGGCCGAGCTGGCCTTCCTCGAACGCATCCCCTATATGCAGCCGGACTTCATTCGCTTCCTTGGCCTGTTCCGCTTCGATCCGCGCTATGTGCGCGTCGAGCTCGAAGCCGGGGAGTTGGTCGTTTATCTACGCGGGCCCTGGCTGCACGTCATTCTGTTCGAGGTGCCGCTGCTGGCGATCATCAGCGAGGTACGCAACCGCGTGCGTTATCCGCACGTGACGCTGGATCAGGCCGAGACGCGACTGGAAGAAAAACTCGACTGGTTGCGCAGCGAGGCAACCGAAGCCGAGCTCGCCGGTTTCAACCTGGCCGACTTCGGCACCCGGCGGCGCTTTTCCTTTGCCGTGCAGGCGCGTGTCGTGGAGCGGTTGAAGACGGGCTTCCCGGGCAACTTCGTAGGCACCAGCAACGTCCATCTGGCCCGCACCCTGAACCTCAAGCCTATGGGCACCATGGCTCATGAATGGATCATGGCGCACCAGCAGCTCGGCCCTCGTCTGATCGACAGCCAGAGTGCCGCGCTTGATTGCTGGGCGCGTGAATACCGGGGCGCACTGGGCATCGCCATCACCGACTGCATCACCATGGACGCCTTCACGGCTGACTTCGATCTGTATCTGGCCAAGCTCTTCGACGGCCTGCGCCACGATTCGGGCGACCCCGTCGAATGGGCGGAAAAGGCCATTGCCCACTATCAGCGCCTGGGTATCGACCCGATGTCACGCCAGTTGGTGTTCTCCGACGGGCTCGATTTCCCCAAGGCACTGGGCATCTACCGCGCATTACTCGGGCGCAGCAATACCAGCTACGGCATCGGCACCCAGTTGACCTGCGATATCCCGGGTGTCGAGCCAACCAACATGGTTATCAAGATGACCAGTTGCAACGGCCAGCCGGTTGCGAAAATTTCCGACTCACCCGGCAAGACGATGTGCCGCGACGAAGCCTTCGTCGCCTACCTCAAGCACGTCTTTGGCGTGAATTGAGCTCAAGCGGACTGCACGAAGCGACTCTCTTCGCCCCCGGTGCACAGCTGATTGCGGCCGCTGGCCTTGGCCAGATACATACGCCGGTCGGCCAGTTCGATCAGTTCCGTCGGGGACTCGGCGAAATCGCGGCAACGCTCGGCCAGCCCAATGCTGGCGGTGAGCGGCGTACCGTCCGGACGCATACCCAAGCCGCGGCGCAGCATCCGGTCGAGCACCATTCGCGCCTGATCCATGTCGGTGTCCGGCATGATGATGACGAATTCTTCACCACCCCAGCGCAGCAGGCTGTCGGTGCTGCGCAGCGTCGCCAGCAGGCGTCGGCTGAAGTCGCTCAGCACCCCGTCGCCGGCCTCATGGCCGAACCCGTCATTGATCGCCTTGAAATGATCGAGGTCGAGGAAGGCCACGGCCAGGCCAGTGTCGTGCCGACGTGAGGTATCCCACTGCAACTGCAGGATTTCTTGCCCGCTACCCCGGGCGAACGTGCCGGTCAGCGGATCACGGATCGCCTGGCGCACCAATGCGATCATGAATGCCAGCTGGCTCAGGCTGGCCAACGCGGTGACGCCGGCAATCAGGATCAACAGCCAGAATGCACCGGCGAACGACGGCCAGTTAAGCGTCGCCCAGCTCAGGTAACCGGCCAGCGCGTGGGCCGCCAGCAGCACACCAGCGAGCACGACGTTCTCGAGGAGCGTCAATGGGAAAATGGCCAGGCCGGCCATCAACACGAAAGGCAAGAAGGCATATCCGGCTGCAACGACCGCCGACAGCTCCGTCAGCTGATACCCACCGAGTAACCGGTGCGACGCGATATAAAAAATCGTAGGGATGGCGAACAGGACCGCTACTGCTCGATAGGCGTCGAACAGGTTGCCACGCGGCCGGTAGAGCAGCAGCAGGCAGGCGAACGCGGCGCAAGCGAGCAGGCGGAAGGTAATCAGGCTCAACCACAGCGGATAGGGAAAAACCATCAGATCGAGCACGCCCCAAACCGGGGTTAGTACGGCAAAGAGAAAGGCGAACAACCGGACCCGGTTGACGATCAGCGTCGCGCGGCGCTGGGTCAGCAGCATGGAATGGCGATGGGGCAGCAGCAGCTTGATCAGCTCCTCGGCCCGCAACTCGCTTGGCAGCAGGATCGCCAGGCGGCGTTGCAGAAATTCGATCAGTGAAGGCATTGTCGTTATCACCTGAAAGCGCACTATGCGGCCAACCACGCCGATGAAATCGGCGAATACTATCACTTTGATATCGGCCGCCACGCCCTCGCACGCAGCGCCATCCGTCGGCCCGCCCAGCCCCAAGCGCGACCTACACGTTAGCGACCGCGCAGGTCGTTTCCTCAGTGTCTAGGCTCGATATTCATAGCCGTACAGATGCGCGCCGACAGACGGCGAGCTCACCCTTTGGAGCGATACGCCCATTGCTCAAATGCCGCTTAAGAGCGCTTACCACCGGGCAGCCGCGCCGCTAGCGTTGGGTGTCGGCGCGCAGACGTCCGGCCTGCAGAACAACAAAAACAACAGATGGAGACCTCCCGTGCCCCACGCACTCACGCCTCTCGCCTTCGTCATCGCCGCAAGCCTGCCCCTGGCAGCCGTGGCCGAAACCAGCCCCTACAGCCAGTTCGTCACCTTTGGCGACTCGCTCAGCGACGCCGGCAACTTCCCCGATGTGGGCAGCCCGTTGCTTGGTGGCAATCCCACCGGTGGCCTGCGGTTCACCAATCGCACCGGGCCAACCTATGCCGACAACAACACCGAATATTACGGTCAGGTTGTTACCCAGGTACTCGCTGGTCGCCTTGGACTCGAATCGCTGCCCTCTACACCTTTACTGCCACAACTTCTGACCGGAAACGCCGACGGCACTAACTACGCTGTCGGCGGCTATCGATCGGACCAGATCCTCGATTCGCTCGTCGGCACCTCGACGGTAGCCGCGAATGGGCTTGCCCGAAGCCGCCCGGGCTACCTCGTCGAGAATCCGCAAGTCGACCCAAACGGTTTGTACTACCTCAACGGCGGCGCCAATGACATCTTCCAACTCGTGCAAAACGGCCGCCCCGTCACTATGGCGCAGGCGGCGGGCAACATGGTTGAGGCCGTCAGAGCGCTGCAGGCAGCAGGCGCGCGATACATCGTGGTGTCGGATCTGCCCAACGTCGGCGACACACCCTTGGGCAACAGCCTGCCCGGACTTGGCGACGTGCTCAACGGCCTGAGCGATGCCTTCAACGCAGAACTTGCCTCCGGGCTACAGGCCCGGGGCGGGAACTACGTCCTGCTGAACAATCGTCTGCTGCTCGAAGAAATACGCAATGACCTGGCGCTTTTCGGCTTCGACCCGGCAATCGACCAGACCTCGGTGTGCTTCGGCGGCGACGGTTGCACCGCCGATCCAACCTACGGCGTCGGCGGCGCGACGCCCGATCCGAGCCGCCTGCTGTTCAACGACGCGGTGCATCCAACCACGGCCGTCCACCAGATCAGCGCCGATTACATCTACTCGATCCTGGAAGCACCTGCGCAGGTGTCGCTGTTGCCAGAAATGGGCCGCACAGCCTTGAGCAGCCACTGGCAGATGCTCGACACCGAACTGGCAGCGCAGCGCAGCAGTTCTCAGCAGGTGGGCAGCGGGCGCGCCTTTGTGCAGGGCGACTATAGCCGCTCGGACTATGATGGCTTCGGCGGTGGTGACGGCAGCCGCCCGACCGTCACCTTGGGTTACATCCATCGCCTGTCCGACGCCTGGTCCATCGGTGCAGGCTTTGGCCTCGCGCAAAGTTCGCTGGAGCTCGGCGACGCCAACTCGGACTTTGACATGCGCAGCTACCTCGGCACGTTACTGGCCGGCTATCAGCGGGATCGGCTGTTCGCACAGCTGGCACTTAGCGCCGGCTATCTGGACTACGACTCGCTGGACCGCCGCTTAGCGCTGGGTGTGGCCGAGCGCACGGAAAAGGGCAGCACCGAAGGCATGCTCTGGGGCGTATCGGGCAAGACCGGTTTTAACCTGATGCAGCCGGGTGAGCAGCTGGCCTTCGGCCCCTTCGTCGGCGCCAGCTACCAGAAGGTCGAGGTCGATGGCTACCGTGAAGAGGGCACGAGCGCTACTGCACTGACCTTCGATGACCAAACGCTCGAGTCGCTGAGGCTGACGGCCGGGCTATTCGGCGAATATGCGCTAAGCGAGCGCACCCGGCTGTTTGGCGATGTGGCCCGTGAACTGGAGCGAAAGGATGACGAGCGGGAGAACGTTCGCCTGTCGCTCAACAGCGTCTCTGGAAACGAGTTCGAACTGCCCGGCGCGATGCGAACCGGCGACCAGACACGCTTCACGCTGGGGCTTGCGCATCAGTTGACGCGGGACGTCAGCCTGCGCGCCAACTACCACTACGTCGGCAACGACAACCGCAACCATGGCATCGGCCTTTCGCTGGCGGTCGATCTGTAGGGACTGATCCTCGTTTGGCAATTGCCTAACCGCTACGTGGCGCTGCGTAGCGGTTTTTTTTGTTTGCGGCATATGCGAGCCGGCTGATCCGGGGCGATTGATGAAGCGCGCGCGCTGTGGCGACTGGCGGACTCAACGGGAGGGAATCGAAAAACCGACTCCCCTTTCGCTCATCGCCGCCCTAGTTGTTGCTGCAAGGTCGCTATCTGGCTCTGCAGTGTATTGATGCTGCGCGTCATCTGCGCCCGGAATGCATCGAACTCTCCAGTGTTCACCCCCGGCGTGGGTGAGGGACGGTTGTCCAGTTCGCTGCGCAGTACGAGCAGATCCTGCTCAAGCCGGCTGACCGCCTGGCTGGCGTCGCCCTTTTGCTTGAGCGCTGCGATGTCCTTGCTCATCCCGTCGACGCGTGACGCCAGCGCCGGCACGCTATCGACCGAGCCCTTGAGGTCGTTGACCGCGCCTTTGAGCGTAGCCTGTTCGCCGCTCAGCCCCTTGATGCCAGCGGCCAATTCGGCGGTGCTCGCTTGCTGCGCACGCACGTCGGTGGCGACCGCCTCGACGCGCCGTCCTTGCTCGTCAAGCCGCTGCTGCTGGTTGTCCTGCTTACCGACCAGGCTCTGCTGCTGCGTGGTGATGGCGCGCTGCTGTTCGGCAAGTTCCAGCGCCTGCTTTTCCAGTTGCTTGATGCGCAGCTTGAGCGCCTCGCCTTCGGTGGTCACGTTCGATTCGGTGGCAACGACCTTGCCGGAAATGTCCTGAAGCCGCCCCGCCGCCTCTTCGCTGATGCGGGCGAAACTGTCTTGCGTGGCGACCAGTTGCGCTTCGAGCCGGGCCATCTGCTGCATGCTCCACCAGCCCAGCGCGCCGAGGGCGGCAAGCAGGACCACGATCATGATCCACAGCGGAGCGGTGTTGGCGCCGCGACGTTTCTGCCGCGACCGCCCTTCATCTGCACGCATCTCTGGCGCCGGGCGACGAACAGGCTCCAACTCGGGCGCTGGGTAAGGACCGTCCCGGTCGCGTGCTGCGGTCAGGCTGGGTACGTTTTCCAGTTCGTCGTGAGCATCGTTGCGCATGGGATACCTTCAGGGCGCGGAGCGAAAACAGCGCGCAGTATAGCGATTCAACCCACCAACTTCAGCGGCCCACTCGACGCACCAGGAACAGGCGTGGCGGCCACCCCAAGCCTCAGGTGCGTGCAGCCACGTCGTCGAACCGGGGCGCAGCCATAGAAGTAACTGGCTACAGGTCCCGCCATGCCTGCGATCTCGGCACCAAAACCTTGGGAGAAACGTGAACTGGTACGCGCATTGCTTTGCAGCCAATGCCAGCGGATAGCGTTTTCCGACACGGAGGTCGGGCCTTATGCCTAAGCCGGGACGTGCTCATAAAGGAGTGATACGTCATGGAGTTCAACAAGGCGGTTCTCGACTGCATGCAAAGCCTTCGCCGTCGCCTGCGCGAGGAGCAACACCTGGACATACGCTTGAGCCAGCCGGATGCAGTCACCGCGATGCTGACCGCCTGCCTTGGCTCCGGCGACGAACTGACGCGTGAACTAGGCCGGCAACTCGCGGCTTACAGCGACCTGCCCTCCCCCAGCGGGGTCAAACTAGCCGCCCATGCGGCTCATGTCCCAGCCGTGCGCATCTATCGCGGCCAACGGGTCATGGCCTGACCCTACTCAACCAGCCACTGACCGGCGACGTGCTGCAACTGGCGCGTCAGCTCACCCAGCAGCTCGCCGCCGTTGCGCCAGTGGTGCCAGAACAGTCGCACGTCGATGGGCGGGCCGCTGAACACATCGACCAGCGCCCCGCTGCGATAAAGCTCCTGTACTTGCAGCTCGGGCACCAGCCCCCACCCTAGACCACTCTGGATCAGACGCACGAAGCCCTCCGACGACGGGCAAAGGTGGTGGCTGAAGGGGCCCTCCAGCCCCAGCGATGCGAGATAGCGGTGCTGCAACTGATCATCCGGGCCAAACACGATAGCCGGTGCCCGCAGCAGCGCCTCGGCGCTCAGAGCGCCCCGCAGGTGCCGGTCAATAAATGCGGGACTGGCCAGCGCGCGATAGCGCATGGCACCGAGAAACTCACTGCGCGCCCCGCCCAGTGGCCGCTCGACTGCGCAGACACAGGCCGCCACCTCCCCGGCCCGCATGCGCTTGAGGCCAACATCCTGATCTTCCAGTACGTGATCGAGCACCACGCCTCGATTCGCGCAAAAGGGCGCAACGGCCGGCGCCCACCAGGTAGCCAGGCTGTCGGAATTGAGGGCAATACGCAGCCGCTCCGGTAGGTGGCTGTCATCGAGCTGCGGCACCTGGGCCTGCAGGTCACGCTCCAGCAAGCGAACCTGCTGGACGTGGTTGAGCAGGCGCCGCCCTACTTCGGTCGGCTTCGGCGGCGTTGCACGTAGGAGCACGGGCTGCCCCAGCCGTGCTTCAAGCAACTTGATTCGCTGGGACACAGCCGATTGCGACAGCCCCAGGCGCTGCGCTGCCCGTTCGAATCCTGCCTGCTCCACTACCGCAGCCAGGGCGGCGAGTAGCTTGTAGTCAAACATCAGCCTTCCTTATATGGCATAACGGTTTTTCGTTTTTCTTATAAGCCGCTTGCATCGAGACTGCCAGCCATTCCTTCGAAACGCGGGCAGCAACGCAATGTGGCAGAGCTATTTCAATGGGTTACTGGTAACGGCCGGGTTGATCGTCGCGATTGGTGCGCAGAACGCTTTCGTATTGGCGCAGAGTCTGCGCCGCGAGCATCACCTGCCGGTTGCGGCGCTGTGCATCGTCTGCGACATCCTTCTTGTCAGTATTGGCGTGTTCGGCCTCGCTGCGTTGCTCGCCAGGAGCCCCTTGTTGCTGGAAGTCACCCGCTGGGGCGGTGCGGCCTTCCTGCTTTACTACGGCGTCGTGGCGCTGCGCCGCGCCATGCGCCCGCAAGGACTCAACGAAGATGAACGCAACGGCACCCGCCCACTGCACCGCGTGCTGTTGGCGGCCCTCGCGGTGACGCTCCTCAACCCGCATGTGTATCTCGATACCGTTCTGCTGATTGGCACGCTCGGGGCGCAACAGCCTGAGCCGGGTGCCTATACGCTCGGCGCCGCCAGCGCCTCAACGATATGGTTCCTTATCCTGGCACTGGGTGGCGCCTGGCTCGCCCCATGGTTGGCACGCCCGCTGACCTGGCGCCTGATCGACCTCGGCGTGGCGGCGATGATGTTCGCTGTCGCGGCGCAACTCATCTTCGCCGCGTGAGGAACGACCGCTACAGGTGACGGTCCACGTTGTGGGTTCCACCAGCCCCGCCCTCGCCTAGAGCCATCAGCCACAAGGCTCTGGCACGGCTTTCCCACACAGTTGGCGCGTGGTTTTGCCGCAGGGCCGGTGCTATGATCCCGGGTTCGCGGGCATGGAGCGGAACGCTTCAGCCCGCCACCACGGCCGCCCGTGAACGGCCAAGAGATTGCGCACGCATGCAGCGAGCGAAGGGAAAAGACAGACGCAAACGGACGACTTCGTGCAGTTTCATCCGTGGCGCAAGGCGCTGACCGCCAGCGCAACTGCCTCCTTCCAGCTGGCCGCATCAATCCTCGACACCTGAGCAGGAGATACACCATGGCTTTCGAATTGCCCCCGCTTCCGTTTGAAAAGAACGCCCTCGAGCCGCACATTTCCGCCGAGACGTTCGAGTATCACCATGGCAAGCATCACCAGGCCTACGTGACCAACCTGAACAACCTGATCCCAGGTACCGAGTTCGAAGGCAAGGACTTGGAAACCATCATCAAGACCTCCTCCGGTGGCATCTTCAACAATGCTGCCCAGGTCTGGAACCACACCTTCTTCTGGAACTGCATGGCCCCGAACGCGGGCGGCCAGCCGACCGGCGCCCTGGCTGACGCCATCAACGCGGCCTTCGGTTCCTTCGACAAGTTCAAGGAAGAATTCACCAAGACCGCCATCGGCACCTTCGGCTCTGGCTGGGCCTGGCTGGTGAAGAAGTCCGACGGCAGCGTCGGCCTGGCCAGCACCATTGGTGCCGGCAACCCGATGACGGCTGGCGACAAGCCACTGCTGACTTGCGACGTCTGGGAACACGCCTACTACATCGATTACCGCAATGCTCGTCCGAAGTTCGTCGAGGCGTTCTGGAACGTCGTGAACTGGGACTTCGTGGCGAAAAACTTCGCCTAAGTCCGGCCTGCTCCGCGGTAGCTCGAACGGGTCACCGCCTGCATGCCACGAAATGCCCGCATCGTCTGATGCGGGCATTTTTCGTTGGGCGACAGCCAGAACACCGGTTGGCGGCTGCGCCCCGCCACGGTGCAACCGGGCAACCTCTCACTTGGCGAAGCACCATTTCGGCGCAGCGACTATCATCGCCACGGTTGGCGGTTGGCTAACGGCCAGCCGCGCCAGCGGTCGCGCATGGTTTCCTGACTGCATGGCCAGCTTTTTGCTTTTCTCCGATAACGAATCCCAGCGGAACCCTGTTCATGTCCGACTCGCCAACCGCCCGGCTGCAGCTGCGAGGCATCACCAAGCGCTATCCCGGCTGCCTGGCCAACGACCGCATCGACCTGTCCATCGATCCCGGTGAGATTCACGCCCTGTTGGGGGAGAACGGCGCGGGCAAGAGCACGCTGATGAAGATCATCTACGGCGTCACCCAGCCCGATGCCGGTCAGATCGTTTGGCAGGGCGAGCCCGTGACCATGCGCGACCCGGCCCAGGCGCGCGAACGCGGCATCGGCATGGTCTTTCAGCACTTCTCATTGTTCGAAACGCTGACCGTAGCGGAGAACATCGCGCTCGCGCTGGGCGCCGCCGCTGGCTCACCCAAGCAGCTGGAGCCAAAGATCCGTGAGGTGTCCAAACGCTACGGCATGCCGCTCGAGCCGCACCGCCTGGTACACAGCCTGTCGATCGGCGAGCGCCAGCGGGTGGAGATCGTTCGCTGCCTCATGCAGGACATCAAGCTGCTGATCCTCGACGAACCGACGTCGGTGCTCACCCCGCAGGAAGCCGACGACCTGTTCGTGACCCTGCGACGCCTGGCGACCGAGGGCTGCAGCATTCTGTTCATTAGCCACAAACTCAATGAAGTTCGGGCGCTGTGCCAGGCGGCCACCGTGCTGCGTGGCGGCAAGGTATCGGGGGACTGCATCCCGGCCGAGTGCTCTGATCTCGAACTGGCGCGCCTGATGGTCGGCGACGCCGAAGGCCTCGAAGCGGAATACCCCAAGGCCGAAGGATCAACGCCGTTCCTGCGGGTCGAGCGGCTGTCCTGGCACAACGCCGACCCATTCGGCGTTTCACTGCGCGATGTCGACCTCGAGGTGCGCGCGGGTGAGATCGTCGGTATTGCCGGTGTCGCCGGCAACGGCCAGGACGAACTGCTAGCCCTGCTCAGCGGCGAACGCCCGCTGGCGGCCAACGAAGGCGAGACGATCCGCTTCCTCGGCGACCCGGTCGCCCACCTGCGCCCGGATGCACGCCGCCGCCACGGCATGGCGTTCGTGCCCGCCGAACGGCTGGGTCACGGCGCGGTGCCGAGCATGAGCCTGGCCGACAACGCCCTGCTCACGGCCTCCCAGCAACGCGGAATGCTCGGCAATGGACTGATCCAGCGCAGCCGCGTCAAGGCGTTCGCCGACAGCATCATCGAGCGCTTTGCAGTGAAGACACCGGATGCACAGGCACCTGCCGCCAGCCTGTCGGGCGGCAACCTGCAGAAATTCATCCTCGGCCGGGAGATTCTCCAGCAACCCAAGCTGCTCATCGCCGCACACCCCACCTGGGGCGTCGACGTCGGCGCAGCAGCAGCAATCCACCGCGCCCTGATCGAACTTCGCGACGCCGGGGCGGCGATTCTGGTGGTCTCCGAAGACTTGGAAGAGCTGTTCCAGATCAGCGACCGGATCGCGGCGCTCAGCCATGGCGCGCTTTCGGCCCAATATCCGACAGCCAGTACCACACCCGCTGAAGTCGGTCGCTGGATGGCCGGCCAGTTCGATACCCGCATTCCTGCCTCCACCCCCGCAGCCTGACGAGACCGCCCATGTTGTTATCCCTAGAACCGCGCGGCCAGCAGTCGCGCGCCATGCTCTGGTTCTCGCCGCTGCTCGCGGCCGTGCTGACGCTACTCAGCGGCGCCCTGCTCTTCGCCATCCTCGGCCACCCGCCGTTGGAGACGCTCAAGGTGCTGCTCATCGATCCGGTGGGCGACCTGTATGGCATCTCGGAACTGCTGGTCAAGGCATTGCCGATCATGCTCTGCGCGCTCGGCCTGGCGGTGGTCTACAGCGCACGTATCTGGAACATCGGTGCCGAGGGCCAGCTGCTCATCGGTGCGCTCGCTGGCAGCGCCGTGGCGGTCAACATCATCGATTGGGAAAGCCAGTGGGCACTGGTGATCACGCTACTAGCAGGCACGCTCGGCGGCGCGGCCTGGGGCGCGCTCTGCGCCTGGCTGAAGACGGCATTCAACGCCAATGAAATCCTCACCAGCATCATGCTCAACTACATCGCGCTGAACTTGTTGCTGTTCTGCGTACACGGTCCGCTGAAGGACCCGGAAGGCTTCAATTTCCCGGAATCCGCCATGTTTGGCGACGCTACCCGTTTGCCACAAATCGTTGAAGACCTGCGCGTACACGGCGGCCTTTATTTCGCGCTGCTGGCGTTCGTCGTGGTGTGGGTCCTGCTGCAGCGCAGCTTTCTGGGTTTCCAGATCAAGGTGCTGGGCCTGGACAAGCGTGCCGCCGGCTTTGTCGGTTTTCGCGACAAGTGGCTGGTCTGGATTACCCTGCTGATCAGTGGCGGCCTCGCTGGTCTGGCGGGGGTCGCGGAGGTCACGGGCCCGATCGGTCAGCTCGTGCCGCAGGTTTCGCCAGGTTACGGCTATGCGGCGATCACCGTTGCCTTCCTGGGCCGCCTGCATCCGCTGGGCATCGTATTCGCCAGCCTGCTAATGGCGTTGCTCTACCTCGGCGGCGAGAACGCACAGATGGCCGCCAACCTGCCTCAGTCGATCACGCAACTGTTCCAGGGCATGGTGCTGTTCTTTCTGCTGGCGTGCGATGTGCTGATTCTTTATAGGCCGCGCCTGAAAAAATGGCGCCGCACGCCGCACTCCGCACCGCTGGCACAGGAGCCTGTTTCGTGAGCCGCTTTCATTTCTGCTTCTCCCAAGCCATCTGCCGCTCGCTGTGTGAGGCCTGATCCATGGACATTGATCTGCTGACCAACATCTTCTACGCCATGATCCGAACCGGTACGCCGCTGCTGCTGGTCGCGCTCGGCGAACTCGTCTGCGAAAAGACCGGCGTCCTCAACCTCGGCCAGGAAGGGATGATGCTGTTCGGTGCGGTGATCGGCTTTATGGTCGCGTTTTCGACCGGCAACCTCTGGCTCGGCGTGTTGTTCGCCTGCCTGGCCGGCGTGCTGCTCTCGCTGCTGTTCGCCATGGTCGCGCTCGGCTTCAACGCCAACCAGGTCGCGACCGGGCTAGCGCTGACGATCTTCGGCGTGGGGCTATCCTCCTTCGTCGGCGCAAGCTGGGTAGGCAAGCCGCTGGCAGGCTTCGAGCCAATCGCCATCCCGCTGCTCGCCGACATTCCGGTCATCGGCCGGATGCTGTTCGCGCAAGATCTGTTGGTTTATCTGTCCTTCACCCTGTTCGCCCTGGTGGCCTGGGTGCTGCTGAAGAGCCGCGTCGGCCTGATCATCCAGGCGGTAGGCGAAAACCCCAACGCGGCCAGTGCGATGGGTCTGCCAGTGCTGCGCGTGCGCACGCTCGCGGTGATGTTCGGCGGCGCCATGGCGGGCCTCGCCGGTGGCTACATGTCGCTTGCCTATACCCCGATGTGGGCGGAGAACATGACCGCCGGCCGCGGCTGGATCGCGCTCGCGCTCGTCGTCTTCGCCAGCTGGCGGGTCAGCCGCGTGCTGCTCGGCGCCTACCTGTTCGGCCTCGCCAGCATCCTGCACCTGGTGGCGCAGGGCATCGGCCTGGCGATCCCCGGCAACTTGCTGGCAATGCTGCCCTACGTCGCGACGATTCTGGTGCTGGTGATCCTGTCGAGGGATGCGGTCCGCACACGCCTCTACGCACCAGTATCGCTTGGCCAGCCTTGGCAACCGGGGCACTGACGGCACTGCGAGACTTTTCGATGCAGGGATGGGCATCTCCGGTTCGACGCGATGC
Source organism: Stutzerimonas chloritidismutans (assembly GCF_051486945.1). Lineage (GTDB taxonomy): Bacteria > Pseudomonadota > Gammaproteobacteria > Pseudomonadales > Pseudomonadaceae > Stutzerimonas > Stutzerimonas chloritidismutans_B. Next base: position 565,076 of record NZ_JAHVDX010000002.1, read on the forward strand.
CCATCTGCGCCGCACGCATCGCCACGGCACCGCCAAGGTTCGGCTATCCTCCCCTCCCCGATCCAGAGGAGAGCGAAGCAATGTCCAAAACCGTACTCATCATCGGCGCTTCACGCGGGCTGGGGCTCGGCCTGGCCAGACAGTTCGCCACCGAGGGCTGGCAGGTCATCGCCACCGTACGTAACCCCAATCGCGCGGACGCGCTGAAAGCGGTGCCGGACGTGCGGATCGAATCGCTGGAAATCACCGACGACGCCAGCGTCGCGTCGCTGACCACTCGACTGGAAGGCACGCGCCTCGACGTGTTGTTCGTCAATGCTGGCATCTCAGGGGCACGGACCCTCAACGCTGACAATGCCGGCGCTGAGGACGTTGGCGACCTTTTCCTGACCAATGCCGTCAGCCCTGTACGCCTCGCCAAGCGCCTGCTGCCCTTGGTGAGCCCCGAAACCGGCGTGATCACGTTCATGAGTTCGGTGATGGGCAGCGTCGAGGCGGGCCCGGGCATGGGCATGCCGCTGTATGGCGCAAGCAAGGCGGCACTGAACCATCTGACGCGTACCTTCGTCGCTGAGCTCGGTGAAGGAACGCGCTTGACCGTGCTGTCGATGCACCCGGGCTGGGTGAAAACCGACATGGGTGGTGACGAAGCGCCGCTGGACGTTGAAACCAGCTGCAAGGGCATGGTCGAACAGGTCAGCCGTGCGATCGGGCAAGGCGGCCATGTCTACCTCGATTACCAAGGCGCCCGGCTTCCCTGGTAAGCCCCGTAAACGACGATGCGGGTGGCAACTTTCGTCACCACCCGCATCATCCGTTTCAGACTGACCCGCCCAGGCGGGACGGCGTCAGGCCTTGGGCAAGGTCACGCCGCGCTGGCCCTGGTATTTGCCGCCGCGGTCGCGGTAAGAGGTCTCGCACTCCTCGTCCGACTCGAGGAACAGCATCTGCGCCACGCCTTCGTTTGCATAGATTTTTGCCGGCAGCGTGGTGGTGTTGGAAAACTCCAGCGTCACATGGCCTTCCCACTCGGGTTCCAGCGGCGTCACGTTGACGATGATGCCGCAGCGCGCATAAGTGCTCTTGCCCAGGCAGATGGTCAGCACGTTGCGCGGAATGCGGAAGTACTCGACGGTACGCGCCAGCGCAAAAGAATTCGGCGGGATGATGCAAACATCGCTCTTGATGTCGACGAAGCTTTTCTCGTCGAAATTCTTCGGATCGACGGTCGCCGAGTTGATGTTGGTGAATACCTTGAATTCATCCGCACAGCGCACGTCGTAGCCGTAGCTGGACACGCCGTAGGAGATCAGTCGTTCATTACCCTCGGTGCGCACCTGGCGCTCCACGTAGGGCTCGATCATGCCGTGCTCCTGGGCCATCCGGCGAATCCACTTATCCGATTTGATGCTCATGGCGGGCGTCCTGATCTCTGCTTGGCGGTCTATGAAGGTGCGCGCATCTTACCGAGCCAAAGGGGCTGGTTAAAGCCCGCGCGCCGGGACTGTGCGCCGCATATCTGACGCTTTGGCTGGAAACTGAAAATAATGCTCGCATTGCGTCAGAAATGGAGTATCTTGCGTTGGCTGCTGCTGCATGTGTCACCGTGAATCGCTACATGTTTAGATTTCGATCCGATCATTGCTACGACTCCTTTAACTCCTTGCACACAGTCACCGTTCGGGGTATTTGCCCGTTCAACAAACTTCTACATTGTTCAAGGAGACATTCAAATGTCTAATCGCCAAACCGGTACCGTTAAGTGGTTCAACGATGAAAAAGGCTTCGGCTTCATCACTCCGCAATCCGGTGACGACCTCTTCGTACACTTCCGCGCCATCCAGGGCGACGGTTTCAAGAGCCTGAAAGAAGGCCAGCAAGTTTCCTTCGTCGCTACCCGCGGCCAGAAGGGCATGCAAGCTGAGGAAGTTCAGGTTATCTAACCTGAAGCTTCTTTAAGAAAAGCCCCGCTTCGGCGGGGCTTTTTTATGCCTGCGATTTGGCGTCCAGCCAAACGACTCGCGGCTTACCGGAGGCCCGCCTCCCGCTGAAACGCAAGGCAGGCGCCCCACCGACCGAGTCAGTCGTCGGTCACCATAATGTTCGGCATCGACTGCGCGACGATCTGCCCGCTCTGGGCAATTCGCGCGCCGACCCGGCGGGCCATCTGCTGATAGATCATGGCGATCTGGCTCTCCGGGTCAGCAATCGTTGTCGGCGCGCCTGCATCGGCCTGGCTGCGAATGGCCATCGACAGCGGCAGCGAGGCCAGCAGCTCGACATTGTACTGACCAGCGAGCTTCTCCCCGCCGCCCTCACCGAACAGATGCTCAGCGTGGCCGCAATTGGAGCAAATGTGCACCGCCATGTTCTCCACCACGCCCAGTACGGGAATGTTCACCTTGCGGAACATCTCCACGCCCTTCTTGGCATCGAGCAACGCCAGGTCCTGCGGCGTAGTGACAATGACGGAGCCGACCACCGGGACCTTTTGCGCTAGCGTCAGCTGGATATCGCCGGTGCCCGGCGGCATGTCGACGACGAGATAGTCCAGGTCGTCCCAGGCCGTCTGGGTGATCAGTTGCAGCAGCGCGCCCGACACCATCGGGCCACGCCAGACCATGGGCGTCTTGTCGTCGGCGAGAAAGGCCATCGACATGATCTGCACCCCATGGGCCTGCAGAGGAATGAACGCTTTGCCGTCGCGGATCTCGGGGCGCGTACCCTCGGGAATACCAAACATGATGCCCTGGCTGGGCCCATAGATATCGGCATCCAACACACCGACCCGTGCGCCTTCGCGGGCCAACGCCAGCGCAAGGTTCGCTGCCGTCGTGGACTTGCCAACGCCACCCTTGCCGGAGGCGACCGCGATCACGTTTTTCACGTTGCTCAGCGCAGGCACCTGGTCCTGCGCTTTGTGCGAGCGGATCACGCAATCGACCTGCACGTCCGCGCGCGTCACGCCCTCGAGCCCTTCGATGGCCATCGCCAGCATCTGCGCCCAGCCGCTACGGAACAAACCGGCGGCATAGCCGAGTTCGAGCTGTACGCTAACACGATCCCCCTGGACCTCGATCGAGCGGATACAACCGGCACTCACCGGGTCCTGGTTCAGGTTAGGGTCGGTGTACTGACCCAATACGGCTTCCACCGCTTCGCGTGTGACGGTCATGACTGCTCCCAAGAAAAACCAACCAAAACAGACGGGCATCTTACCCCGCTGCACCCGCCGCGGCCCAATACCGGCATCCGGCGGCAACAACTGCGCCATTCGACCCGCGCGTACCGCGCCAGTGCGGATGAAAAATAACGCCTGCACCTTTATAGTTACCCGCTCACTTCGCCACCCCGACTGCAGATTTCCCAATGTCCGAAGCTCGCCAGATCCTCGTTACCAGTGCCCTGCCCTACGCCAACGGTTCGATCCACCTTGGCCATATGCTCGAGTACATCCAGACGGACATGTGGGTGCGGTTCCAGAAGCTGCGCGGCAACCAGTGCATCTACGTCTGCGCCGACGACGCCCATGGCTCGGCCATCATGCTGCGCGCCGAGAAGGAAGGCATCACGCCGGAACAGCTCATCGCCAACGTCCAGGCTGAACACAGCAAGGACTTTGCCGACTTCCTCGTCGACTTCGATAATTTCCATTCGACCCATTCGGACGAGAATCGCGAGCTGTCCGAATTGATCTACACCCGCCTCAACGAAGCCGGCCACATCGCCACCCGCTCGGTGACCCAGTACTTCGACCCGGAAAAGGGCATGTTCCTCGCCGACCGCTTCATCAAGGGCACCTGCCCGAAGTGCGCCGCCGAAGACCAGTACGGCGACAACTGCGAGAAGTGCGGCGCGACCTACGAGCCCACCGACCTGAAGAATCCGCGCTCGGCCATCTCCGGCGCCACGCCTGTGCTGCGCGATTCCAAGCATTTCTTCTTCAAGCTGCCCGACTTCGAGGCCATGCTGAAGGAATGGACCCGCGGCGGCAGCCTGCAGGAATCGGTCGCCAACAAGATCGCCGAATGGCTCGACGGCGGCCTGCACGAGTGGGACATCTCCCGCGATGCGCCCTACTTCGGCTTCGAGATCCCGGGCGAGCCGGGCAAGTACTTCTACGTCTGGCTGGACGCGCCAATCGGCTACATGGCCAGCTTCAAGAACCTCTGCGCGCGCCGCCCGGAGCTGGATTTCGATGCCTTCTGGAAAAAGGACTCGACCACCGAGCTCTACCACTTCATCGGCAAGGACATCATCAACTTCCACACCCTGTTCTGGCCCGCCATGCTCGAAGGCACCGGCTTCCGCAAGCCCACCGCCGTCGCGGTGCATGGCTACCTGACGGTGAACGGCCAGAAGATGTCCAAGTCGCGCGGCACCTTCATCAAGGCGCGCACCTACCTGGAACACCTGAACCCGGAGTACCTGCGCTATTACTACGCCGCCAAGCTTGGCCGCGGCGTGGACGACCTGGACCTGAACCTCGAGGACTTCGTGCAGAAGGTCAATTCCGACCTGGTCGGCAAGGTGGTCAACATCGCCAGCCGCTGCGCCGGCTTCATCCACAAGGGCAACGGCGGCCTGATGGTCGACCGCAATGCCGCACCGGAGCTCAGCGACGCCTTCCTGGCGGCCGCGCCTTCCATCGCCGAAGCCTATGAAAGCCGCGACTTCGCCCGCGCCATGCGCGAAATCATGGCCCTGGCCGACCGCGCCAATGCCTGGATCGCCGACAAGGCACCCTGGGCCCTGAACAAGCAGGAAGGCATGCAGGATGAAGTGCAGGCGATCTGCGCCACCGGTATCAACCTGTTCCGCCAGCTGGTGATTTTCCTCAAGCCGGTGCTGCCGAACCTGGCCGCCGACGCCGAGCGCTTCTTGAACGTCCAGCCGCTGGGCTGGGCTGACCTGCGGACACCGCTGGCCAACCACCAGCTGAACGCCTTCACCCCCCTGCTGACCCGTATCGAGCCTGCAAAAATCGACGCCATGATCGAAGCCTCCAAGGAAGACCTCGCCGCCACCGAAACCACCGCGCCTGCTGGCAACGGTGAATTGACGAAGGAGCCGCTGGCTGCCGAGATCGCTTTCGACGCTTTTGCCGCCGTGGACCTGCGCATCGCGCTGATCGAGAAGTGCGAGTTCGTCGAAGGCGCCGACAAGCTGCTGCGCCTGACCCTCGACATCGGCGATGCCAAGCGCAACGTGTTTTCCGGTATCAAGAGCGCCTACCCGGACCCAAGCATGCTGGAAGGTCGCCTGACCCTGTACGTCGCCAACCTCGCCGCGCGCAAGATGAAGTTCGGCGTCTCCGAGGGTATGGTGCTGGCCGCCGGCCCTGGTGGTGAAGAAATCTACCTGCTCAGCCCGGACAGCGGCGCCAAGCCCGGCCAACGCGTCAAGTAATGACGTAGCATGAGAAGCCCGGCGCAATGCCGGGCTTCTTTTTCGATTCCAACCAACCGCTTCACCACCCGGAGCCGGTTATGACCCATACGCCCGATCCCAGCAGGCCGTTGAAGAACGTGGCCGAGGCAGGCAAGACAAGGCAAAAGCAGCCGGACACGCGGACCGGGCTGGCCTGCAAGTCAGGTGCTCTAAATGAACATTCCGGGGCTGTTTTCAACGACGTATCGCCAACGCAGGTTGCTTTTCAGCCTCCTGCTAATCGATGTCCGGTTTGTGGCGAGCCGAATCAATGCAGCCTCAGCAACCCCGCGACCGCCACGCACGCATGCTGGTGCTTCACCACCGAGATAGTGCCCGAAGCCCGCGAACGGATTCCGGCAGATGCACAGAACAAAGCCTGCATCTGCCCACGCTGCGCGCGCGGTGAGCTGCCTGAAAAACCCTGATGCGCCTCGACCGCTTTCTCGCCAACCTCCCCGCCTGCAGCCATCGCCAGGCGCGCCTGCTGCTGGCGTCGGGCCGCGCTTCGGTAAACGGGCAGCCCGTACGCGACGGCACCCATGACATCCGTGTGTTCGACCGCATCGAGCTGGACGGCGAGCTGTTGCAAGCCGGCAAACCCGCACGCTTCTACATGCTGAACAAACCCGCCGGCTGCGTCAGCGCCACCGCCGATCCAGCGCATCCCACCGTGCTCGACCTGTTGAACGAGCCTGACAAGGCCGAGCTGCATATCGCCGGCCGGCTGGACTTCAACACCACGGGCCTGATGATCCTCACCAACGACGGCCTCTGGTCCCGCCGCCTGACTCAGCCGGAAAGCCTGCTGGGCAAAACCTATCTCGTGGAAACCGAAGACCCCATCGACCCGATCTGCGTCGAGCGCTTCGCACAGGGGCTGTATTTCGGCTACGAGAACCTCACCACACGGCCCGCTGAACTCCAACTGCTCGGCTCGCGCCAGGCGCGCCTGACCCTGCATGAAGGCCGCTACCACCAGGTCAAACGCATGTTCGGCCACTTCAACAACAAGGTCACCGCCCTGCACCGCGAACGCATGGGCCCGCTCACCCTCGACCCCACCCTCGCGCCCGGCCAATACCGCCGCCTGACGCCAGCAGAAATCGACCCCATCTGAGCCAACCGGCGAATAGTCTCGCCAACCGCTTCAACTCGGCCCCCGCTTCTGGTAAAAAGGCACCCATCGCGGGCGTCGTATAATGGCATTACCTGAGCTTCCCAAGCTCATGACGAGGGTTCGATTCCCTTCGCCCGCTCCAGATCAGAAAAGCCCTGCACTTGCAGGGCTTTTTCGTTTAGGGTTTGGCTTGTTTCGGCTGGGGGCGATTAGTGGGCTTAGCGGAAAATAAATCTGCCCCCTTTTTGATGCTAACCAAAGCGGTAGGCGAGCGGTGGTTTTCTTTAAAACGCTTAAAAGCTAGCATCTGAAACCACCACCGAAATTGAAATCTAAAAGCAAATAAAAATAGGCACAAAGCCATATAACGCCAACGTTCACATTACTGACAAGCAGGATCGTCAATGCCAACTGAAAAAGCAAGGATCAGCATCTATGACATATCAAAGTGCGGATATTTTGAGTGGGGTGAAAAAACACCGCGCTTTGGCGATATAGAAGATATTTTGGCTGATCTAGCAATATGGGCAAAAGGAAAGCCCCTTGTTGCAACCAAGACCTACGAGCAGCAAGACTATACAGAACTCAACCCAACCTATCTATTGGACATAAAGAACAAGGGAAGCAACTGGCTCATAAAAATCTGGAACGAAACGCCATCAACCTCAGGCAATGTACATTCCGTAATGGGCGCCTCCAATGTTGGAAACCCTACGGTTATTGCAAATAAAATTGCAAAAGGCAGCATTCCTGGATTTGCAACATACTTCTGGGTCATGCCTAAAGAAAACATTTTTGCAAGCGTCGGATTTCAACATCTCATAACAGGCCAACCAGCATTTCAACAGTATGTCGAATCGTACATGCAGGCTTTTTCTAAATATGTCGTGCATGCTAAAGCGCCAGCAAAGGGAGTAGACATAGAAATCTTAGGGTATCGAGCAAAAAACACTGCGGACCCTGAGGATCTATCACCCAAGTTCCATACGAACCTTTATAGAAAACCAGGCCCACACATATATCTACTACAGAACGTAGACAAAATAACAAGGGCAGTGAAGAAAACAAAACTGCAGCTAAACAGGACTGACGACCTGCAAATTTGGCAGCAGTTCTTAAGATGGACTAATATCTCACAGCCACAAGCGAAGCCCGCAGACTTTATCAATCTTCGTTACATTATTGGTGCAACCATAACGAAGCCAAATTTGCAGCAAATAATTAAAGAGTGGAAAGACAATACTGACCGACAGTGGGACGACTACGGCTTTGTCATAAAAGGAAGCTCGAAGGTCCATTGGCTCAGCCATGCTACCGCTCGCGGAGAATTTGAGCTCGACGTCCTGAGAGACAACGACGAGATCATCAACACTGACTCCTTAATAAACGCACTTACCAAGAGAAAGCAAGCCATACTCAAATTACTATCATGAGAAAGCCACTGAAATACATAGCCTGGATTACTTCAGTAACGCTGGCCTGCATTGCGGGCTGGCTAGGCTCCGAAATCCCCTTTCATAAACAATGGCCTTTGTTTGAGGCCTTGCGTACCACGGCTTCAATTATCTTCGCAGTTGTGGGAGCTTGGATTGCCATTGTCTATCCCGACAGGCTCCGCCTCTCGTTTTCAAAAGGCACTCAGACAAAAAACAACCATAACGGCCTTAGCCAATTATTTTCCCCTATAGTTCACTCAACCACCATCTTATGCATAATCCTATTGATAGGAGTTACTGCTCCAATCTTACAGACAATTAACGTACTGAATGATTACAGTAAGCCACTACGCGGCGCTTCCTATTTTACGCTGGTTACGCTTACATTATGGCAGCTCTGGACGGTCATCTTAACCCTAATACCAGCAGATGCGATCAAAACCATTTCCGAAAGGGACGACGAGCATCAATCACTCGTCGACGGCTATACCAATCGAAGTTCAAAACTTTAATTCAATAATCAAACTCACGCTCGAGACAATCGACTTTCGCAGCAGCCAAAAAAAATAAATCATGCCGTAATGCTTTTAGCGGGACACTTGGCATATACAACGCATTAAGGAAAAAACAGTGGATGTTTTCGGGTGGATTATCGTTTTCGCTATTGTCTTCTTCATTTTCCAAGTCAAGAAGAAGCCAAAATCCAAACCGTTACAAGCGGCCACCGCGCGCACCATGGAAGGAGCCAGCTAGGAAGCAAGAGCCGACGTTTACTGGGACCGCCAGCGCTCAGCCTCAACCGCAGCAACCACAACAAGCGCCACAGTCAGCCCAACCGAGTCGCAAGATCGCCGCGGACGGTTTTCGCTACGACCCAGACGGCGAATGGCCGTTTCAGAAGCGGAAGCTGATAACCGCAACGGAGACAGTCCTGTTCGAGCGCCTGCGGCAAGCATTGCCGGATCACTACATCTTTACCCAGGTTCAGCTATCGCAACTGGTGGCGATCAAGAAAGGCCACAGCTTCAAGATGTGGTTCTCCCGCATTAGTCAGATGAGCGTTGATTTCGTGATCGCGGACGAGTTCTTGAACACCATTGCGGCTGTCGAGCTGGACGATAAATCGCACTACTCGGACAAGGATCGACACAAAGCCGATGCCAAGAAGGACAAGGTTCTAACCGCAGCGGGCATTCGCGTTGTGCGCTGGCGTTGCGAGATCATGCCGTCCGTAGAGCAGATCGCCCTTACTTTCCCGGAGTGCAAGCGCGCACCAGAGCCGCAGACGCCAGGAGCGGTTCCGACGCCAACCATCGAGCCGGTAATGCAGCCGAGCTCAACTTCGGAGCGGGTCGAACCTACTTTCGACAGGCCGGTGTAGGTCGAGCCACGCTCACCATCGCATCCGGGTTGATCGACTACCGATGGGCTGACCGCATCTAGCGGTCTGTGCGCTCTTGACGCGCTGGCGAAGCGACTCGAAATACCAGTCGTTTGCAGGCTCCACTAGCTTTGATTGAACGCCCTCAAGTAGCTGTCGACGCAGTTGTTCCTGATCCATCCGAATACCTAGCTGTCGATAAAGTGTCGAAATCACTGTGCCGAATTGCCACGAAACGAGCAGGCGAGTCGGTCACGAACCCCGTAATGACACGCTTTGAGCCGAATCGACACACCAAGCAAAAGGCTTCGATTCCCTCGCCCACACAACTTCCGAAGCGTCCTTAAAGCGAAGCTAGGCGCTCCGCGTTCGTTGCGGGCGAACGAGTAGCTTCGCCCCGAGGACATGCCGTGCGGCTGAACGGCCACTTAGGACCTAATCCCGCGCCGCCCATCACTTGATCCGTTCGGCCTATATCGCGAGGGCGATTGCGCGACAACACTCCTTTTGCTTCGCCTGTGATGTACGGAGCCCATCCAATGCAAACAGGAGAGTTCAATGAACAGATCAATCGCTTTGTCCGCCGCGATCTGGCTGGCGTTAAACGGCCATGCGCTGGCCAACGGGCATGTGGCCGAGGTGGAGCAGACCGGCCTCGACAATCGCGCGGAACAGACGCAGAGCGGCGTCATGCAGCGATCGTTCATCGCGCAGGACGGCGTTGCGAACAGCGCGATCACGGACCAGTCCGGGACCAGCAGCGCGAGCGATCAGGCGCGGGTCGAGCAGATCGGGTCGCTCAATTCGGTCGAGATCTACCAGGTGAACGGCAGCCAGCCAGGCACGGCGGACGCGCAGGTGTACCAGGCGGGCACGTCGAACAACGTCGTGCTCGAGCAGCAGGCCTACCTGGGTGAGCTGGCCAGCACGGCGCGCATTGAGCAGGACGGCACGGGTAACCAGCTCGAGGCCAGGCAGGCCTGGGTGGGCAACCAGCTCGAGGCGGTGTCCAGCGGGCAGGACAATCGCGTGCAGATCGATCAATCCGGGTTCAGCACGGCCAGCATTCAACAGACCGGCACGGCCCACCAGGTGCAGTTGGAGCAGGACAGCGGCGGTCTGGGCGGTGGTGCTGCGGAAATCGAGCAGGACGGCACTGCCAACCAAGCATTCATCCTGCAAATATCCGGACGCTATCCCGCGGCCGACGTGGCCGTCGATCAGGCGGGCGTGGCTAACATGGCACGCATCGAGACACGGGACGGAAACAGCGCGCTCGCGCACACGCAGCGCGGTATTGGAAACGAGCTCGACGCGTACATGGCCGGGCAGAACAGCAACCTGAGCGGGTACTCGGAAGGCGATTACAACCGAGTCTCGACCTCGCAGGTCGGCGATGGAAACCAGCTAGACATCGCGCAGATCGGTGCTTACAACCGGATCGAGGCCTCGCAGGGTTTCGAGGCCAACGAAGCGATGATCAGCCAGACGGGGCAAGGCCACCAGGCCTTTCTGACGCAGTCGCTGGGTAGCCATACGGCCAGTATTGTCCAGACCGGCAACGGCAACCTGGCCAACGTCGTGCAGCAATAGCGGGCAACGCGATCGCCCGCTTACGGCCGGTCGCCGGACCATTCGGTCGCCAGGGCGAGGTGTGGGCCTCGCCCTGGCGAGCCCCGGTCTCAGCTTTCCGGGCAGGCCGGCAGCAACCCGCGGGTCGGTACGCCTTCGTTGCGGGTGAAGGTGCAACCGTACGCCGGATCGGCCACGACACGCGGGTTCAGCACTTCGTCACCCGCCGGCTTGATGCCCTCCTGCTCCCAGCGCAGCATGTCCGCCATGGCCTCGACCTGCTCCTGGTAGCTGAAGTCGCAGTGGCTGGGCGCACGGATCGCGCGTTGCACGAGTAGCTCACCGTTGCCGTTGGCCTCGGCGTTGCGCCGGTAGATCTGCTGGTGCTTGAACGGCACGTAGAGGTCACCCAGGGTGTGAATGCTGACCACCGGGACGTTGAACTGGCCGTTGACCACCGGAATCCAGCGCAGGCCATCCGGGCGGATGCTGTTGGCCGGGGCGTAGCCGATGACGCGGATGATGGAGTCGTTGAACTCGCGTTCCTCGCGGGACATCGCCTTGTTCGTGTCGAACTGATAGCGCGTGGAGAGGTTGCCGGACAGCGAATCGGCGAGGATGCCGTCAACGGTGCCGTCCCGCCCGCCAGTGCCGAGCACGACGCTCTGCAGGCTGGTGCGGAAGCCCTCGGCGAAGATCGGCCGATCGCCACCGCTGAGTTCACGGACAATGCCTTCGAGCTTCTCGCCTTGCGGCGAAGGATCGGTGGGATAGCTGTCCCACAGCGCACCGATGATCTGCGGCAGCTTGGCCTGGAAGTCGGTCGCCGGGAAGCTGGTCGGCCCCTGCCCGGCCAGGTGTTGCGCGGCCAGGGTGAAGTTCATCAGGTACTCGAACTCGTAGACGTCGCCGGTCACGCCGCACATGGGCACCGAGCCGTCGTACACGACGCGGTTGTTGGCCGTCGCGTAGGTTTCGGCCTCGACGGCAGCGGCCGCGACATGGCCGCCCATGGAATGCCCGGTGATATAGGTCTTGCTCGGCGCAGCCTTGCCGGTCAGCTCACTGAAGGCCAGGGCCAGGGCGTTGGTGTCTTCGATGCCGGCGCGTACATCGTAGTAGTTCTTGCTGTAGCTGGACGCCGCCCAGGCGTAGCCCTGCTGAAGCAACCAGGGGCGGATGGCTGGCGGACCGACGGTGAGCTCCGGCCCCTGCCCGCGGAACCCATGAGCGTACATGACGAGCATGCCGTTCCAGTTAGGCGGCACTTCGATCTGGTAGGACGAACCCTGGTAGACGCCGGTCCAACGCTCGCTGGGCAGGCCGGGAATCGCAGCCAATGGCGAAACCACAGGAACGAAGGTACGCGAATCCTGCTCACGTGATTCGCTGTGGGACAGCGGCGGCTTGATGGGTTTGGGGCGGGCGTGGGCATCGGCCGCGACGCCGATCGTACCGACGAGCATCACGCCGGCAAGGGCGCGTGCGCAGGCCGAAGCCAGGTTGCTTGGACGCATGGAGACTCTCCTGATTGTTGTTCTTGTTCTAGCGGTGCGAGCACTGCGTCGAAGACCTGCCGAGCCGATGCCTTGCGCGCTCAGCTAACCGTGGCAGAGGCTACGGGCCTGTCAAACACAACCAGGATTTGGCAGACGACTGGCAGCGAAACCAGCATTCGAAAATGTCCCGACTGCCGCCGCGCTTATGGACGCATCAGCACAACGATGGAGTGGGTGAAGCGGAAGGGCCCGACGTGCAGTCGGGCCTGGTATTGCGGCCGCGTTACGGCGCGGCATGAGCGGGGCAGGACCGCCCCGAGGAGGGCTCAGCAGTTGCCCTTCTTGGCCTGGCCAGGGGGGCAATGAGTGCCGCCGTGGTGGCCGTCGCGGTCGCCGACGTCGACGGCAACGCCCGGCAGGCGCAGGCTGCAGCCGGTCATCAGCAGGGCCGCGAGGGCCACAATCAGCGTGCGGGTGGTCAGGTTATGCAGTGCTTTCATCGGAATACTCCTCGGCTTTCCTGAAGGCGCCTGGCTGGCGCCGTTACGTTTGCAACTATGGCCCATTCGAGCGGCAGCATCCATCTGATCGCAGCAAGCGGGCGCCTGCAGAAGCGGACTCCATGCCGCGCCCTATTCTGGTTTTGGGCGAGGCGATCCCTATCCAGGCATCGCCCTGCGAACGAGGCTGTGATCAACCCGCGCGGTACTCCGCATCCGCTGCGTCGAAACGCTGCTGAATGCTGTCAGCGGGTGCCCTGCCCATCATGCTCACCACGTAAATCGCGACGCTGGCCAGAATGAAGCCGGGGATGATTTCGTACAGGCCCAGGCCAATGAATTCCTTCCAGACAACCACGGTCACGGCACCGACGAGCATGCCAGCCAAGGCACCATTGCGGGTCATGCGCTTCCATACCAGGGAGATCAGCACCACCGGGCCGAAGGCCGCACCGAAACCGGCCCAGGCGTAGGACACCAGGCCCAGCACCTTGCTCTCCGGATTCGAGGCGATGCCGATGGCGATCAGGGCGATCAACAGCACCATGGCGCGGCCGACCCAGACCAGTTCGGTCTGCGAGGCACCCTTGCGCAGGAAGGCCTTGTAGAAGTCCTGGGTCAACGCACTGGAGCTCACCAGCAACTGGGCGCTGAGCGTACTCATGACGGCCGCGAGCACGCCGGAGAGAATCACCCCGGCCACCCAAGGGTTGAACATCAGCTTGACCAGTTCGAGGAACACCCGCTCGCCATTCTCGGTCACCGCGCCGGCCACGGCCGGGTTGTCGGCAAAGTAGGCGATACCAAGGAAGCCCACGGTCACGGCGCCGGCCAGGGTCAGGATCATCCAGGCCATGCCGATGCGGCGCGCGTTGGGAATGGTCTTGACCGAATCGGCAGCCATGAAGCGCACCAGGATGTGCGGCTGGCCGAAGTAGCCCAGCCCCCAGCCGAGCAGGGAGATGATGGCGATGAAGGATAGGCCCTTGAACATGTCGAAGTTCGACGGATCCTGCGCGGCGATGGTGTCCATGACGGCGCCCATGTCGCCCAGCGAGAAGATGACGAACAGCGGCGTGATCAGCAGCGCGAAGATCATCAGCGTGGCCTGCACGGTGTCGGTCCAGCTCACCGCGAGGAAGCCGCCGATGAACACGTAGAGAATGGTCGCCGCGGCGCCAACCCACAGCGCGGTGCCGTATTCCATACCGAAGGTGGACTCGAACAGGCGCGCACCGGCCACCACGCCCGAGGCGCAGTAGATGGTGAAGAACATCAGGATCACCAGGGCGGAGAAGATACGCAGCAGGCGGCTCTCGTCTTCGAAGCGATGTGAGAAGTAGTCCGGCAGCGTCAGCGCGTTGTGGTTGTACTCGGTGTGCACACGTAGGCGGCCGGCGACGAACAGCCAGTTGAGCCAGGCGCCGGCAATGAGGCCGATGGCGATCCAGCTTTCCGACAGGCCGGCAACGAAGATCGCGCCGGGCAGGCCCATCAGCAGCCAGCCACTCATGTCGGAGGCACCGGCCGACAGCGCAGTGACGAAACTGCCCAGGCTGCGGCCGCCGAGGATGTAGTCGTCGAAGTTCTTGGTGGCGCGATAGGCGATGAAGCCGATGAGGATCATCGCCACGATGTAGATCACGAAGGTGATCAGTGTCGGGTTACTCAGGTTCATTTGTATTTATTTCCTTGTGCTGCGGAGGCATCGCTCCGCCTCCACTGACGACACATTGCAGGGCGTCGGCAACGGATGGCCGAGTCAGCGCGCAAGGATAGCGTTTCGATTGCAAAACCGCTCGTGACCGGGAGGTTTCCGATGTCCTGGACGCCAGGTCGTACGAGGAGGCGCCCGCCTCCGGTTATCGGTCGATCACCTGACCGCGCATGGGCGCGAGGCGCGCCAGCAGGCGATTCTGCACCGGGATCGGCACTGCTTCGGCGGTCATGGCGGCCTGCAGGTTTTCCACCAAGGCGTTGAAATCCGCCGGGGTCAGGGCCAGGCCCTTGTGGCTTTCCTCCATGCTGTCACCGGTGTAGACGCAGGGCCCACCCGCTTCGGCGCACAGTTTCTCGATCAGCTTGTCGCGCACCCGCTGGATGTCGACACGCTGGAAATGCTCGACGATCCGCCGGTCCGCGGCGACGCGCAGCAACATGCCTTCGACGATGCGGGTGATGCCCGGCGCGCCACCCAGTTGGCGATACAGGATGTCGTCGCGTGCCGGCTGCTGGGCGCAAGCCGCGAGCAACAGGCAGACCAGCAGGATCAGCCGCGGCATCAGAAACTCCCCTGCACGGACAGATAGACGCCGTCCTGATTGCGTAGCGTGGCGATCTCGCCGAGCCGGGCATAGGCGAGCACGAGGGCCAGACGCTTGCTTGGGAAGTAGCCGACGAAAAGGTCAGCCCAATCGCTTTCCCCGGCGAACGAAAGGTTGTCGGGTTTCTCGCGGTACTCGACGCCAACGGCCCAGCGAGGATTGAACAGCACCGCCACCGAACCTTCTTTCAAGAGACTGCGGCTGTCGCGCCGATCGCCGCCGAAGCCGAGCAGGCCGAGTTCGTTGGCCCGGCTGTAGCGCACGCCACCGTTGAGCAACAGGTTGTAGCCGAAGGCGCCGCCGAGGACGAGGCGGCTCGCGGTCAGATAAGCCTCGGCATCCTCGTCACGCTGCGCGCCGATCAGCGAGGGAATCAGGAAATCCTTCTGCCGCTTGTACTGCACGCCCAGCGACACCTGCGGCAGGCGGTCGTAGACCAGATCGCCGAACAGCCGCCACTTGGCGCCGAAAATGTCCTGGCTGAGGCTGTTTTCGGGCAGGGACAGGTCTCGCGCCAGCGTACCGAGATCGAAGCGCTGGCGGGCGAAGGAAAGCTCCAGCCGATTGCCGTAGGCCACGGCGGCACCGGCCACTTCAAGCCGGTAGTCGCCAGTCTCGACGCGCGTCGCGAAGACGTCACCGCCCCACTCACCCCGCTCGCCATAACCGGCCAGCACCGCCCAGGGGGTGATGCCGCCACCGGCCGCGCCTTCGAGGCTGGTGGCGCCGCCTGTCGCCAGCAGGCGGCCCTGGCCCGCATTGGCCAACAGCGGAAGGCAACAGGCCAGGATGAACAGATGCCGAACGAACATCACGAATGCACCTTCATGCGAGCCGAAGCCATGTGAGACGGTTGCTGGGCGACCCAGGCTTCGAAGGCTTCAGCCGGAAGTGGGCGGCTATAGAGATAGCCTTGTAAGGTGTCGCAGCCCCAGGCCTGAAGCAGATCGCGGGTTTCGTCGTGTTCGACGCCTTCGGCCACGACCTTCAGCCCGAGCGCATGGCTCATGTCGATCGTCGAGCGCACGATCACCGCGTCACCGCGGGTCTCGCCCAGCTCGCGGATGAAGGACTGGTCGATCTTCAACTCCTGTACCGGCATCCGGCGAAGCTGGGCCAGCGAGGAGTAGCCGGTGCCGAAGTCGTCCACCGAGAGACGGATACCGAGCCCGCGCAAACGATGCAGCATCGCCAATGCCCGCTCCGGCTCGCGCATGACGGCGCTTTCGGTGATCTCGAAGACCAGCTGCTCGCCCTTGATCGCATAACGGCCCAGCAACTCGGCGACATGCTCTTCGAGCGTTAGCGACACAAGATCTTCAGCAGAGATATTCAGCGAAACCTCCATCCGGAAGCCTCGCCCGTTCCAGTGATGCAATTGACGAATCGCCGCTTCGATCACCCAGGCGGTCAGCAATTGGATGCTGCCGGTACGCTCGGCCAGCGGAATGAACTCGCCCGGCGAGATCGGCCCATGCTGCGGGTGATGCCATCGCAGCAATGCCTCGGCCTGGTAGACGCGCCCGGTCTGCAAGTCGACCTTGGGTTGGAACATCAGACTCAGCCCGCCGGTTTGCGGGGCATGGCGCAGGTCGCGAATGAGCGTGATCTGTCGCTGGTGTGCAACGTCGCTGCCCTGTTGGTAGAGCTGCAGACCATCAGGAATGAGGGTGGCGTCCTGCATGGCGATGCGCGCGCGGCGCAAAAGCTCGTCAACGCTTGCGGCGTCGTTCGGGTAGGCGGCGACACCAATGTGTGCGTCGAGGCGCACCTCCAACTCGGCAATGCGCATTGGCTGCACCAGCACTTGTTGCACCGCAACAGCGACACTGAACGCCTGTTCGACCGAGGTATCACTGACGATCATCAGGAACTCATCGAACAACAGCCGTGCCAGGTGATCACCCGGCTGCAGGCTGGCTTGCAGCCGCTGCGCAATCTGCCGCAGGGCCTGGTCGAGGCCCTCGGAGCCGGCGCTGTCCTGCAGGCCGTCGAGGTTGCCGATGCCGATGTGCAGCACCGCAGTTGCGCGCCCGGCTTCCAGTGCGTTGGACAGCAACTCCGAGACCAGCGAGCGGTTAGGTAGCCCGGTCACATCGTCATGCAGCATGTTGTGCGCGATCAGTTGCTCGCGTTCGGCGATGCCCCGCTGCATCTGATTGAGCGCCTTGGCAAGGCTGCCCAGCTCGTCGTCGCGATCCAGTTCGATCGGCGTCTGGTAGTCACCACGCCCGACCCGATCGGCCGCGCGGGCCAGCGCATTGACCGGCTCGGCCAGGCTGCGCGCCAGCAGCAGCGCGCCGACCAACGAGGCGATCAGGCCAACGACCGCAATCAGCAGGATGCGCGAATCGAGTTCATGGAAGCCGTCCAGCGCATCATCCAGTGAACTGTGGACGACGGCGATGACACCGTGATCGGTGCCCTGGGAAAGCACGACGTCCTCGTTGAGGTAGCGCTCGTTGCCAAGCATCAGCGGCTGAAAGCCGTCGGCGTGTACGTGCCGGCTCCAGCCGACGATCAGATCTTCGTGTTTCTCGGGCACGAGTGTGCTGGTCAGCTCGCCACGGGTATCGCTGCCCATGGCCAGAAAGGATACGTCCAGCCCGGTCAGCTCTTTGAGTTCCTCCGCCAGCGAGCGGTCCATGACGAAACCCATGACGACGCGGGCGATCGGCAGCGGAGCGCGCACCTCCGCCTCGACCAGCAGGTGAGCCTGGCCACCCAAGGCGAGGACCACGAGCGTGCGGCCGCTCTCGCGGGCCTGGCGAAGGTCATCGGCATAACGGAAGGCTTCGCCGGGAATCGCGTCTGCCAGGCTGGAGGCCAACACACGGCCGTCGAGCCCCAGCAGCATGGCTTCGCTGGCATTGATCCGCGCCGCCTGGTTGGTCATTACCGATTGCAGCGTAGGGGTGTCACCGCTGGCGACTGCTTCCTTGAAGCCGAAATCCGCGGCCAGCACTTGGACCCCGTCGCGCAACTGGCGGCCACGCATGTCCAGTAGCTGCTCGAACACACGCAGGCCCGATTCGAGCCGATCGGTGGCCTGTCGGCTAACAGCCGACTCGGTGACCAGCCGCACGGAGAAGTACAGCGCGCCGATAACGATCAGCACGAAGGCCGCGAGCACGCCGGTCAGGCGCGCATGGAAACTAAGGCCGCGCGTCACGGGTGGCATTCCTGAACGCATCGGCAAACGCGCTTGGCGCTGGCGGAGCGGGTTGTAACGGTGCCGTCACGGCCACCGACAGGCGCAGGTCGACGGTTTCGTCGCCGGCCCCCAACTGGCCCGCGGCCTGCGGTTGCATATCGGCTAAGGCAGGATGCCAGAGCGTGGCCGGGTACTGACCGGCCGGTACGTCCAGCGTCACCCTGCCCTCTGCATCGCTGACGGCAAACAGCTCATCTTCGGTGACGTAGATGTACCCCAGCATCCAGTCGTGGATGTTGCAGCCAAGCACGACCAGACCAGGCGCATCGAAGGCCACCGGTGCGCTGGGCGTTCCTTCATAGAGGCGCAGCTCGAACCGCTTGGCCGGGGAAAAGGAATAGACCTGGTGACGGATGTCGTCACGATTGGGAAAGCGCACTGCGGTTCCTACCCGCACCGGCAGCACCGCCGGGACGAATTGCTTGCCGATCTGGTCCATATCGGCCTGCCCGCCCTGGCCTGCTGCCAGTGCTGCGCCGCGAAGGCTGAGCACGGCGCCGACCACCGGTTTGCCCTCGGTATCGAGGATGCGCACCTGTAGCGGCTGAGCCTGTGCGGCTGCGGCGAGCGCACCCAGCAGGCCCGTCAGGACGAGGGTTGCACTGTGTTTGAACATAGGGATCGACCCCGCCTTCGTGGCGTCATGCGTTGGACTGCAACCATCCCTGGCAACCATTTAGCTGTCAGGCTAGCCCATTGCCACTACCTGATCAGCCTTTTTTTCACCTCACTGCGCCGATCCTCCGCTGCACCGGCCGGCCGCCTCGGCAAAACGGATCCTCTCGCCAAGGGTCTGAAGAGCAATGGCCGCGCATCCTTCGCGCGGCTCCTTCGACTGCGACACCCAGGAGGCTGCCATGACCCTCGACATCGATACCGCCACGGGCACCTGTTCCACCACCATCGACGGCACCACCTACCGCAGCGCCATCATGGACGTACGCATCAGCACCGATCCGGCCGCGCGCATGTCGGTCGCACACGTCGATGGCGCCAGCACCCACCTCACCGAAGACCAGGCCGAACACCTGATCGCCGCCGGTGCGAAAGACGATCGCGAGAACCTAGTTGTCGACGATTGAGGCTGCCACATGAGGCGACGCCGACCGGAGGTCGACCTTGCCCAGATAAACGAAACCCCGCTGCCGGGCTGACCGACAGCGGGGTTTCGTCATCTGGGCGTGCGTGAATCAGCGCCCTTGGTATTCCTGCTCGGCGTCTTCGAAACGCTTGACCATGCTCGGCGAAGCGCCACGGCCGACTTTACTGAAGACAACGATGGCGATGCTCGCAAGGATAAAGCCCGGGATGATTTCGTACAGGCCGAGACCAATGAACTGCTTCCAGACCACCACGGTGACAGCACCGACGATCATGCCAGCCAGCGCGCCGTTGCGGGACATGTTCTTCCACAGCAGGGAGATCAACACGACGGGGCCAAAGGCAGCACCGAAGCCGGCCCAGGCGTAGGACACCAGGCCCAGCACCTTGCTGTCCGGGTTGGAGGCAATACCCAGGGCGATGAAGGCGATCAGCAGCACCATCGCACGGCCGACCCAGACCAGCTCGGTCTGCGAGGCGTTCTTGCGCAGCATAGCCTTGTAGAAGTCCTGGGTCAGGGCGCTGGAGCTGACCAACAGCTGAGCACTGAGCGTACTCATGACGGCAGCCAGCACGCCGGAGAGGATCACACCGGCCACCCAGGGGTTGAACAGGATCTTCACCAACTCCATGAACACGCGCTCGCCGTTCTCGGTTACCGGGCCGGCTTGGTCAGGATGGCCCGCGAAATAGGCGATACCAAAGAAGCCCACTGCCACGGCGCCAGCAAGGGTCAAGATCATCCACGCCATGCCGATGCGGCGCGCGTTGGGGATGGTCTTGACCGAGTCGGCGGCCATGAAGCGCACCAGGATGTGCGGTTGGCCGAAGTAGCCCAGGCCCCATGCCAGCAGCGAAATGATCGCGACGAAGGACAGGCCGTCGAACATGTCGAAAGCCGCCGGATTCTGGGTCGCGATGGTATCCATCGCGGCACCCATGTCGCCCAGCGCGAGGATGACGAACACCGGGGTGATCAGCAGCGCGAAGATCATCAGTGTGGCCTGCACGGTGTCGGTCCAGCTGACCGCCAGGAAGCCGCCGATGAACACGTACAGGATGGTCGCTGCGGCACCGATCCACAGGGCCAGGTCATACGGCACGCCGAAGCTGCTCTCGAACAGGCGGGCGCCGGCCACTACGCCAGATGCGCAGTAGATCGTGAAGAACACCAGCACCACGAGCGCCGAGAAGATGCGCAGCATGCGGCTGTCATCCTCGAAACGGTGCGAGAAATAGTCAGGCAGGGTCAGTGCATTCTGGTTGCGCTCGGTATGGACGCGCAGCCGACCGGCAACGAACAACCAATTCAGCCAGGCGCCTGCGATAAGGCCAATGGCGATCCAGCTTTCCGACAAACCGGCGACGAAGATCGCGCCAGGCAAGCCCATCAGCAACCAACCGCTCATGTCCGAAGCACCAGCGGACAGCGCCGTCACGAAGCTGCCGAGGCTCCGGCCACCGAGGATGTAATCGTCAAAGTTCTTGGTGGCCCGGTAAGCGACGAAGCCGATCAACAGCATCGCGCCGATGTAGACCAGGAAGGTGATCAAAGTGGGAGTACTGATGCTCATGTTGTTCCCTCATTAGTTGTTGTTGATGGGCGCGAGGGTATTCCCGATCCCACCTGGCAGAGGGCGATGGCGGATCGCGCCATCACCGGGACGGGCCCAACCGGACCCATCAGTGGCGGAAGAGCGATCCGCCGACTGTTCTGATTGTTGTAGTGAGCTGGCGGTCTCTGAACCGAGCCGCCAGCCGTTTCCTGCTAAGTGACGATCAATCGTCGACCAGCGACAGCAGCGAGGCATTACCGCCAACGGCGGTGGTGTTGGTCGAGGTGGTGCGCTCGTTGGCGAAGCGCAGCAGATAGCTTGGGCCACCTGCTTTCGGGCCCGTGCCGGACAGGCCGCAGCCACCGAAGGGCTGCACGCCGACGACCGCGCCGACCTGGTTGCGGTTGATGTACAGATTGCCAACCCGCGCCAGGGCTTCGATGCGCGCGGCGGTTTCCTCGTTACGGCTGTGAACGCCAAGCGTCAGGCCATAGCCAGTGGCATTGATGTCACCAACCACTTTTTCCAGGTCGGCAGCATCGAAACGCACGACATGCAACACCGGGCCGAACTGCTCTTTCTTCAGTTCCAGGATGCTGCCGATCTCGAACGCCACCGGCGCCACGAAGTGACCGTTGAGGCTGCCCGGGAGCTGGGCTTCGGCGATCAGCTTGCCTTCGGCCTTGAGCTGCTGGATATGCGCCAGCAGGCCTTCGCGGGCTTCAGCGTCGATCACAGGGCCCAGGTCGTTTTCGCGCAGGTGCGTCGGGCCGACCTTCAGCTCGGCCATGGCGCCCTTGAGCAGCTCGATCACGCGGTCCGCGATGTCGCGTTGAACGTAGAGCACGCGCAAGGCTGAGCAACGCTGGCCAGCGCTGGTAAAGGCAGACCCGACCGCGTCCTTGACCACCTGCTCAGGCAGCGCGGTGGAGTCGACGATCATGGCGTTCTGGCCGCCCGTTTCGGCGATCAGAGTAGCGATGGCGCCCTCCTTCTCGGCCAGCTGGCGATTGATGATGCGCGCCGTGTCAGTCGAACCGGTGAAGCAGACGCCGACCACGCGCGGGTCACGGCAGAACACGCCACCCAGCGTGGCGCCGTCACCCGGCAACAGGGCAATGGCGTCTTTCGGCAGGCCAGCTTCAAACATCAGCTCAAGGGCGCGGGCTGCGATAAGGCTGGTCTGCTCGGCCGGTTTGGCCAACACGGTATTGCCGGCGACCAGCGCCGCGGTGATCTGGCCCAGGTAAATGGCCAGCGGGAAATTCCAAGGGCTGACGCAAACGAAGACACCACGGCCTTCATGGAACAGCTCGTTGCGCTCGCCGGTCGGGCCCTTGAGCTCTTCGCGGCCGAGTTTCAGACGGGCCTGCAACGCGTAGTAGCGGCAGAAGTCGACCGCTTCGCGCACTTCGTCGATGCCGTCCTGCAGGGTTTTGCCCGCTTCTAGGGTGCACAGGGCCATCAGTTCGGCGCGATTGGCTTCCAGCAGGTCACCCAGGCGCTCGAGGATCTGCGCACGCTGTTCGACCGGCGTTGCGTTCCAGCGGGGCCAGTAGGCAGCCAGACCGTCGATGGCCTGCTTGGCCTGCTCGGCGCTGGCGAACTGTGCGGTGCCCACTTCTTGGCTGAGCTGGTACGGGCAATGGACCTTGTTCGGGGTGCCGGTCAGCTTCTGCCCGCCGATGACGGGTGCGGCTTGCCACTGGCGATCGAGGAAGGTCTGGTAGGCGCTGGACAGCTCGTTCCACTGGGTCTGGATATTCATGTTGATGCCTCGAGAATTGGTCCGGTTGCCGTACAGCGCCGGCGGGAGCGGGATGCGTTGGTTGCCGAAAGTCTTGAACTGGCGGAGCTGGCTGACCGGGTGATCGATCAATGTCTCAACCGGCACACGCGGGTCGACCAGCTGGTGCACGAACGACGAGTTGGCACCGTTCTCCAGCAGGCGGCGCACCAGATAGGGCAACAGATCCTTGTGAGCACCGACGGGTGCGTAGATGCGCACGTTCTTGCGGTACTTCTCGATCACGGTGTCGTACAGGGCGTCGCCCATGCCGTGCAGGCGCTGGAACTCGAAGTCGCGCGGGGTTTGCAGCTCGCTGGCCATGGCCAGGATGCAGCTGACGGTATGGGCGTTGTGGCTGGCAAATTGCGGGTAGATCACGCCGCGGGTCTGCTCGGAGAGCAGGTAACGTGCGCAGGCGAGGTACGAGGTGTCGGTACCTTCCTTGCGGGTATAAACCGGGTAGCCCGGCAGGCCCTGAACCTGACACTGCTTGATCTCGCTGTCCCAGTAGGCACCTTTGACCAGACGCAACGGGATGCGCGCACCAAGCTCTTTACCCAGCAAGGTCAGCCATACCAACACCGGCAGGCAGCGCTTGGAATACGCCTGGATCACCAGGCCGAACTCGCCCCAGCCGGCAATGGCGGGGTCACGCATGAGCTTTTCGTAGAGTTCGAGCGACAGTTCGAGGCGGTCCGCCTCCTCGGCGTCGATCGTGATACCGACATCCAGTTTGCGCGCCAGGATGGCCAGCTCGCGCACATTGGCGAACAGTTCGGTAAGCACTCGCTCGCGTTGGGCCACTTCATAACGCGGGTGCAATGCAGACAGCTTGATCGACACGGACGGGCGCGGGCCAGGGCCGACCTGCGGTTCTGCACCGACTGTTTCGACAGCCTGACGGTAGTCGGCCATGTACTTGCGGGCGTCCTCGGCGGTCAGCGCAGCTTCACCGAGCATGTCGAACGAATAGGTGTACCCCTTCTCGCGCTCCGGACGGCCGTTCTTCAGGGCTTCGGAGATGGTGCGACCGAGGACGAACTGCTTGCCCATCAGCTTCATTGCCTGGTTCATCGCAGCGCGAATCACAGGCTCACCAGAGCGTTTGATGAGGCGGCCGATGACGTTCTTCGGACGACCGTCGGAGCTTTCCGGGTCCACCACGCGGCCGGTCATGACCAGACCCCAGGCGGCGAAGTTGACCAGCACGTTGTCGCTCTGACCGAGATGTCGCTCCCATTCGGCCGCGTTCAGTTTGTCGCGGATCAGCGCGTCGGCGGTGGCGGCGTCCGGCACGCGCAACAGCGCTTCGGCCAGACACATGAGCATCAGGCCTTCCTGGGTATCCAGGCTGTACTGGCGTAACAGAGCGTCAAGGGTGTCCACGGCGTTATCACGCCCACGCACGGCCTGGATGAGGCTACGCGCTTCCTGGCGGATGGCTTCGATGCCTGCCTCGCCAGGGTCAGCCAATTGCAGCAGCTCGGTGAGGTAGTCCGCCTCGTCTACGCAATAATTTGCGCTGATGGCGGGGAAAAATTCGGCGGCTTTCAGGTTGGCGAAATCGCCCTGCAAGACTTTACCGGCTTTGAACATCGCGCCGCTCCTCTAGTGGAGTGTTGTTGTACTGGCTCGGCGCGCTGCGGCTTGAAATTGGCAGCGCTCGCCGAACGGGTAGGCGAATCTACGGCGGCGGCCACGGGCGTTGTTTCGCAAAGCTACGGAACTTTTGCAGAAACCTATGGGTTTTTGAGCGCCGTCATTTACCCGTCACCCACTTTCACTATAGCGGTGCTGGATTACTGGCTTTAGGCCACACACGCACCGTTTCGGTGCGAAATGACGGATCTTCAGCTGTCGCGCGTGCGCAACCGCTTGGGCGTCAGCCCGAGGTAGCGACGCGTTGCCGTAGTGAGGGCACTTTGGCTGGAGAAGCCGCACTCCTCGGCAATCCGCACTAGCGGCAGAGGGCTTTCACGCAGCAGACGGGTGGCGCGATCGAGGCGGCTTTTGAGCAGGTATTGGTGAGGGGTCAGGCCGACGCAGTCCTTGAACTGTGCGTGAAAGTGACTGGGACTCAGGCAAGCCACTTGCGCCAACTCCGCCACGGTGATGCGCCGCGCCAGATTGGTCTCGATGTGCGCATCGAGCCGGGCAATATCGAGCGAGCCGACCGGGCGGTGAGTCGTATCCCCGAACACGCGAAGGTGAAGTGCGCGCAAAAGCACGCCGCCCAACGCGCGCGCCAACAATGGATCACTGCCGTAGCGCGCCAGCTCGGCACCGGCATAGTTGAGCAGGTTCTGGAAATCAGCATCCAGCGCCGGGTAGCGCGGGATTTCGAAGAGTTGCGCGAGCAAGCGCGGATCGTCTTCGCTCATGTCCTGATCATCGAGGTCGATGATCAGCATGCGGTTGTCGCCCTTGCCGGCGAATTCGTGCTCGGCATGGCCGGGCACCAGGCAGGCGCGCATGCGGCAGACCTCCCCACCCGCTCCGTCCACCTCGAACTCCGCGCTGCCGGCCAGCGACAGCACCAACTGGTGATAGTCGTGCGCGTGTTCGTGGGCCTGATCATCGAGGCGAAGCAGACGGGCGTTGAGCATGGCGGGATACCTGAGGTGTCCAGGCACTCTACCGAAGGCCCGGCATTTTTTACAGCGGCGACCAGAGGCCGGCTGCGATTCGTATTGAAATCATTCGGCCGATACCCATCTAAAGAGAACGTACTCGCCACAGGTGCCGCATGAACGACGACATCCATCAAGAACTCGAGCAAGACGAATCGTCCACGGGCCTGGTTCTGCCGGATCAGAACCTACCCGACAAGCTGTACATCATCCCCGTGCACAACCGGCCGTTCTTCCCGGCACAGGTGTTGCCGGTAATCGTCAATGACGAGCCCTGGGCGGAAACGCTGGAGCTGGTCAGCAAGACGCCGTATCAGCGCCTCGCCCTCTTCTATATGGACACCCCCGCTGCGGATGCCGCCAGTTTCGACCCGGACGCACTGCCCGAACACGGCACCATGGTGCGCGTGCACCACGCGTCGAAAGAAGGCGGCAAGCTGCAGTTTGTCGCTCAAGGCATGGCCCGGGTGCGAATCCGCGGCTGGTTGCGCCGCAAGCCCCCTTATCTGGTCGAAGTTGATTATCCGCAAAGCGATGAAGACCCGCGTGACGAGGTGAAGGCTTACGGCATGGCGCTGATCAACGCGATCAAGGAGCTGCTGCCGCTCAACCCGCTGTACAGCGAGGAGCTGAAGAACTACCTCAACCGCTTCAGCCCGAATGCACCGTCACCACTGACCGATTTTGCGGCCGCGCTGACCACCGCACCGGGTGCCGAACTGCAGGAAGTGCTCGACACCGTACCGGTGCTCAAGCGCATGGAAAAAGTCCTACCGCTGCTGCGCAAGGAAGTCGAGGTCGCCAAGCTGCAGAAGGAGCTGACCGGTGAAGTGAACCGCAAGATCGGCGAGCGCCAGCGCGAGTTCTTCCTCAAGGAACAGTTGAAGATCATCCAGCAGGAGCTCGGCATCACCAAGGACGACCGCAGCGCGGACGCCGATGAGTTCCGCTCGCGTCTGGAAGGCAAAGTCGTGCCGCCGGCCGCGCAAAAAAGGATCGACGACGAGCTGCAGAAGCTCTCGGTGCTGGAAACCGGATCGCCGGAGTATGCCGTCACCCGCAATTACCTCGATTGGGCGACCTCCATGCCCTGGGGCTTGTACAGCGAGGACAAGCTCGACCTGAACCATGCCCGCAAAGTGCTGAACGCTCATCACGCAGGCCTCGACGACATCAAGGACCGGATCCTCGAGTTTCTGGCCGTTGGGGCCTTCCGCGGCGAAATTGCCGGCTCCATCGTGCTGCTCGTCGGCCCGCCCGGCGTCGGCAAAACGAGCATCGGGAAGTCGATCGCCGAATCGCTCGGCCGTACCTTCTATCGATTCAGCGTCGGCGGCATGCGCGACGAGGCGGAGATCAAGGGCCATCGCCGGACCTACATTGGCGCCTTGCCGGGCAAGCTGGTGCAGGCGCTCAAGGAAGCCGAGGTGATGAACCCCGTCATCATGCTCGACGAAGTCGACAAGCTCGGCAGCAGCCACCAGGGCGACCCGGCCTCGGCGCTGCTCGAGACGCTAGATCCCGAGCAGAACGTTGGCTTTCTCGACCATTACCTTGACCTGCGCCTAGACCTGTCCAAGGTGCTGTTCGTCTGTACGGCCAACAGCCTGTACTCGATTCCCGGCCCGCTCCTCGACCGCATGGAGATCATCCGGCTGTCCGGCTACATCACCGAGGAGAAGCTGGCGATCGCCAAGCGCCACCTCTGGCCGCGCCAGCTTGAGCGGGCCGGTGTACCGAAGAAACGGTTGTCGATCAGCGACAGCGCCCTGCGCAGCCTGATCGAAGGCTATGCGCGCGAGGCCGGGGTGCGACAGCTGGACAAGCAGCTCGGCAAAGTGGTGCGCAAAGCGGTGGTCAAGCTGCTCGACGAACCCGAGGCGAACATCAAGATCGGCCCTAAGGACATCGAGAGCTACCTGGGCATGCCGTTCTGGCACCCCGAGCAACTGCTTACCGGCGTGGGCGTGGTGACCGGGCTCGCCTGGAACAGCATGGGCGGCGCCACGCTGCCGATCGAGGCGACGCGCATCCATACGCTCAACCGCGGTTTCAAGCTCACCGGCAAGCTCGGCGACGTGATGAAGGAATCGGCGGAGATCGCCTTCAGCTACATCAACTCGCACCTCAAAGAATTCAAGGGCGACCCGGAGTTCTTCGACCAGGCCTTCGTGCATATGCATGTGCCGGAAGGCGCTACGCCGAAGGATGGGCCGAGTGCCGGTATCAGCATGGCCAGTGCCCTGCTGTCGCTCGCGCGCAATCAGGCGCCTAAGAAAGGGGTGGCGATGACGGGAGAGCTGACCTTGACCGGCCTGGTCCTGCCGATAGGCGGGCTGCGGGAAAAGGTGATCGCCGCGCGGCGTTTGAAGCTGTTCGAGCTGATCATCCCTGAGCTGAATCGCGGGGACTTCGAAGAGCTGCCGGATTACCTCAAGGAAGGCCTGACGATGCACTTCGCCAAGCGCTTCAGCGAGGTGGTCAAGGTGCTGTTCTGACCGGCGCGCGGGCGCGGGCGGAGGTCGCCTCTGCCCGCAGCCGCCCACTCAGCCGATGACCATCAAGCCAACGGCTTTACGAGCAGGCACCCAGCCCCTTAAGGTTCAGCCGTTTCCCCGCCGTCTGGAGCCACCTCGCCCATGCCCATCTTTTCGCCCCGCGTATTGCCGCTTGCGTCATTGCTTGCGCTTGCCGGCTGCGCCAGCCATCCCACCGGCAGTGTCACCCTGACTGACGATGCGGACTGCCCGGTGCAGCTGCAACGCGGCCAGACGCTGATCGTCAGCCTACCGAGCAACCCAACCACCGGATATCGCTGGAATGTCCAGGAGGTATCCGAAGCGCAGGTTAAGAGCCTCGGGCCGGAAGTGTTCAGCTCGCCAGAAAAAGGCATGATCGGCGGCGACGGCCTGTCGACCTGGCGTTACCAGGCCGGCGAGCCGGGCCAAGGCCGCCTGTACCTGACCTATCAGCGCCCGTGGGAGGCCGACGGCGAGCCAGCCGGCCTTTTCGACTGCCGGATCGAAGTCGAGTAGCCGACCGTCCGCCAGAAGGCGATCGGGGCGGCTTTCCGCTACAATGCCGCCCCTGTTTTCCAGCCCCAGACGCCGCCGTGAGCCACGAACCCGACCGCCTGTTCGCACATCCCCTCGCGCAACCGCAGGATTTCGTCTTCAACGAGGCGGTAGTGCGCGTATTTCCCGACATGATCAAACGCTCGGTGCCGGGCTATCCAACGATCGTGGAAAACATAGGCGTGCTTGCCGCTCAGTTTGCCCAGCCCGACACCCGACTCTACGACCTCGGGTGCTCGCTCGGGGCGGTCACGCAGGCATTGCGCCGGCATGTGAAAGCTGAGGGCTGTCGCGTGCTGGCCGTCGATAACTCGGCCGCGATGGTCGAGCGCTGCCGCGAATACCTACATGCCCAAGATTCGATGTTTCAAGAGCTGCTGCCGGCCGACGTCATCGAGGCCGACGTGCTCGAGCTGGCATTTCAGCCGACGTCGCTGGTCGCGCTGAACTTCACCCTGCAATTCATACCGCCGGCTGAGCGCCCCGCCCTGCTCGCCTCGATCCGCCAAGCGCTGGTGCCGGGCGGCGCGTTGATCCTGTCGGAAAAGCTGCGCTTCGAGGACGACGTCGAGCATGACTTGCTAAACGACCTGCACATCGCCTTCAAGCGCGCCAATGGCTACAGCGAGCTGGAAATCGCGCAGAAGCGCAGCGCCATCGAAAACGTGATGAAGCCCGACAGCCTCGAGACGCATCGCCAACGTCTGCTGGCCGCCGGATTCTCCAGGGTCGTGCCCTGGTTCCAATGCCTGAATTTCGCCTCGCTGATCGCCCTGCCATGAACCTCGACCTGACACCCATGACCTGGCGCCTGGCCGGAACCCCGCTGGCCGCCTGGGCCAATGACCTGCAGCGGCAACTCGACGCCAAGCTCGCGATCGGGCACGGCGACCTGCCCCGCTGGCGCCGTGCCGTCGACGCCTTGCCCGCCCTCACGCCCGCCCACGTCGAGTTGCGTGACGCATTCCGCCTGGGCGGCGACTGCAGCGACGAGACTCGCACTGCGATTCATGATGCGCTGTTCGGCCTGTCGCCTTGGCGCAAGGGGCCATTCGAAGTCTTTGGCGTGCATGTCGACACGGAATGGCGTTCGGACTGGAAATGGGGTCGCGTCGTACCCCACCTCGATCTCGCTGGTAAGCGCGTGCTCGACGTCGGCTGCGGCAATGGCTACTACATGTGGCGCATGCTCGGCGCCGGCGCGGATTCGGTGGTTGGCATCGACCCCAACTGGCTGTTCTTCTGCCAATTCCACGCGATGAAGCGCTACCTCGACGAACTGCCGGCCTGGCACCTGCCGCTGGCCCTGGAAGACCTGCCCGCTCGTCTCGAAGGCTTCGACACGGTGTTTTCCATGGGTGTGCTCTACCACCGGCGCTCCCCCATCGACCACTTGCTTGAACTCAAGGACTGCCTGCTGCGTGGCGGCGAGCTGGTGCTCGAGACGCTTGTCGTCGAAGGCAACGAACAGACCGCGCTGGTACCCGAAGACCGTTACGCGCAAATGCGCAACGTCTGGTTCCTGCCGTCGGTGCCAGCGCTGGAGTGCTGGCTGCGCCGCGCCGGTTTCGTTGATGTTCGTTGCGTGGACGTCAGCGTCACCAGCGTCGAGGAGCAACGCAGCACCGACTGGATGCGCTACCAGTCGCTCCCCGACTTCCTCGACCCACACGACCGCAGCAAGACGGTCGAGGGCCTGCCTGCCCCGACCCGCGCGGTACTCATCGGCCGCAAGCCCTGACGTCGACCGCTTGCCGCTCGGCGATGAGTTGACGCAACGGCATACGCGCCTTTTCCTGCAACAGCGGCCGGCTCAGGTCGCGCATACGCAACTGCCGATCGTCCAGCCTGAGCAGGCGCCGATACAGACGGCGCTTATGCCAGGCCCTGAGCCAGTCGATCACCCGTTGCTGGAGCTCTACGGGCCACATCGCTGGCAGGTAGACATCCGGCTGTGGCGGCTCGCAACGCTGCGCTATTCCAACCTTGGCGGATCGTGCATACAGTCTCATACCCATCTTCATTGCATCCTCCTGCTCGCAGGGGGTGCCTGTCGCACCCGTTGGTGCCGAAAAAGCATCGGCACCTTCAGATTGGGCGCACTTGACGTTTCAGACAAACGACTAGAATAGAAACGTCAGTTCAGTGAAATTGAAGAGTAAGCACTATGCCGGGAATGCCAGAACCACTGCCGCACGCCGCGATGCCCATGCTGGAAATCGACGTGTTGCGTACCTTCGTCTGCATCGCAGAGAACGGCAGCTTCACCCGGACTGCCGGTCAGGTATACCGCACTACCTCGGCGGTCAGCATGCAGATCAAACGCCTCGAAACCACGCTGGGTTGCGCCCTGTTCAGCCGCGAAGCCCGGCGAGTCAGCCTGACGCCTGATGGAGAGCGCCTGCTCAGCTATGCGCGCCGCCTGCTCAAGCTCAACGAAGAAACGGTCAGCGCATTCGTCCAACCCAGCGTGTGCGGCCAGGTTCGTTTCGGAACTCCGGCGGACATCGGGACCCATGTCCTGCCTGGCTTGCTGTCGTTGTTCGCACGCACCCACCCGGGTATTGAAGTGAACGTGTCGGTCGGCCGGAGCGTGGATATGATCGAGCGCATCGACGCAGGCGAGCTGGACGTGGCTTTGGTCAGCGTCGGCAATCTCGGACAAGACGACTCTCGCGGCGACGTGATCTTCAGCGAACCGCTGGTCTGGGCCGGCCGCGCCGGAGGTGTCGCCGCCGAGCGCACGCCGCTGCCGCTGGCACTGGCCAGCCCGGAGTGCGCCTGGCGCCGCCAAGCCCTCGACGCGCTCGACCGGGCCGGACGTGCGTATCGAATTGCCTACTCAAGCGAGCAATGCGCCGGACAGGAAGCGGCGATGATTGCAGACCTGGCCGTCGCGCCCTATCCGCTCAGCCTGGTCCGCACCCCGTTGAAACGCTTGGAAGAAACCGAGCTGCTGCCACCGCTCGGCCAGTACCAGATCAAGCTGCTCTGCACCGCGCAACCCAGTGAGCCGGCCGAAGTGCTGGCGCGCCATGTGGTAGCGGCCTTCGCCACGCATCACTGAATAGCACCATTCAACTAGGGAATTGGCGGTGGCGTGACCTTGACCATCGGCGCCATCCAGCATTGCGCGCCGGGGCTGCTTGCCTAATTTGGCAGGCTCCCCGAGACATCCGGATCGAGTCCGAGCGCGGGTGAGCGCTCGACTCAATGACCTCGACACTCATCCTGAGTCTGGTACTGACGGTTCCGCTGAACCTCTTCACCCACTGACGCGGTGCCGGTCAACCACGCGCAGCGGCGCTCAGAATCAGGTGCTTCATTTCCTTTACGGCCTGCTTGAAGCCGACGAATAGCGCGTGGGCCACGATCGCATGGCCGATGTTCAGTTCGTTGACACCGCGAATCGCCGCGATGGCCTCGGCATTGTGGTAGTGCAAGCCGTGCCCGGCGTTGACGATCAAGCCATGGCTAAGCCCCGCCTCCACCCCGTCACGTATACGGGCTAGCTCGCACGCGCGCTCTGCCAGGCTGTGCGCGTCCGCATAGCGCCCGGTATGCAGTTCGATAGCAGGCGCGCCAACCCGTGCCGCCGCCTCGATCTGCGCCGGGTCGGCGTCAATGAACAGAGAGACCTCCGCACCACAGGCCGCAAGCCGGTCGACAGCCTCCTTGATGCGCGACGCCTGGCCCGCCACGTCCAGCCCGCCCTCGGTAGTCAGTTCCTGCCGGGTTTCGGGAACCAGGCACACATGCTCAGGGCGCAGCCGCTCGGCGAATGCCAGCATCGCCTCGGTCACGCCCATCTCGAAATTCATTCGGGTCTGCAAGGCATCCTTCATCATGAGCACGTCGCGCTCCTGGATGTGGCGGCGATCCTCGCGCAGGTGCACGGTGATGCCATCCGCCCCCGCCTCCTCGGCATCCAGCGCGGCCTTGACCGGGTCCGGATAACGGGTACCGCGGGCCTGGCGCAGCGTAGCGACGTGATCGACATTGACGCCGAGCAGGATTCGATTGGCTTCAGTCACGCGGAGTCTCCTTTGTATTCATGAACAGTTCCCGGCTGACCAACGGCCGGCCACCTAGATGGGGCGCCAAGGCCTGGCGCATCAAACGCTTCGCGGCTGCCAACGCTCCCGGCACGGTCCAATCGGCTTCGGCCATTGCCAGGAGTTCCGCGCCGTTGAACAGGCCCGGCTGGAACTGGCCGATCGGTTCAAGACCGGTGTCAGGCAACAAACGGTAGGCGGCGGTCGCCACGATCGGCTGGCCAGCGATATCGGTATCCAGAGAAAAACCGTAGCCGAGTTCGGTCAGCAGCCGCCACTCGAATGCGCGAAGAATTGGCTCCAATGGACGCTTGGCGGCCAGCGCCGGCAAGGTGGCAGCATAGTGATCGAACATGGCGGGGTGTGCATCTTCGGCAGGCAACAGTCGGATCAGCAACTCGTTGAGGTACATGCCGCTGAACAGCGCATTACCGTCCAGCCAATAGGCCAGGCCAGCGCTGTCGAGTCGGCCCACAGTCTTGAGATCCGCACGGCCGCGAAATTCGACCTCCAACGGGACGAAGGGTCGCGCGAGCGTACCGGCTTTGCCACGCGCACCTCGCAACACTGCCCTCAGCCGACCGGCAGGCGTTAAAAAATCCACCAGCGCACTGCTTTCACGATAGGGCCGGCTGTGCAGAACGAAGGCGGATTGGATGGTCATGGATCCTGCGCTTTAGACTGGAGGGCGGAGCGGGCCTAGAACCAGCGAAGCCCGCCGTCAATACACCAGGATCACCGTAGCTCGGCGAAATCAGTCGCCCTAGGGCCAAGGGCGCCGCTACAAGCCACGGGCTCTGCGCCGCTCATGTCATCAAGCGTCTAGTGCCTGGCCAGACCTTTAGCCTACTGATAGCCAAGCGAATGCAGCGCACGCTCGTCGTCCGACCAGCCGCCTTTCACCTTGACCCAGAGGTTGAGCATGACCTTGGAGTCGAACAGCACCTCCATGTCCTTGCGCGCCTCCTGGCCGATGCGCTTGATGCGTTCGCCCTTGTCGCCAATGATGATTTTCTTCTGGCCGTCACGCTCGACGAGGATCAATGCATGAATATGCAGGACGTGCCCTTGCTGCTTGAAATCCTCGATCTCGACAGTGATCTGGTACGGCACCTCGGCGCCGAGCTGGCGCATGATCTTCTCTCGGACCAATTCGGCTGCCAGGAATCGGCTGCTGCGGTCGGTAATCTGATCTTCGGGAAAGAAATGCTCGCCCTCCGGCAGATGCGAAGCAACCAGCTTTTCGAAGACGTCCAAGTTCTGCCCATGCTGGGCGGAAATCGGGACAATTTCGGCGTTGGGCAACTGCTGCGACAACCATTCGAAATGCGGCAGCAGCTCTCCCTTATCCTCAACACGGTCGGTCTTATTCACAGCAACGATGACGGGACCCTCGACGTACTGGATCCGTTCGAGTACCAGCTGGTCCTCATCCGTCCACCGTGTGCGGTCGACGACGAACACCACAACGTCGACATCCTTCAGCGCCGAGGCAGCCGTTCGGTTCATGTAGCGGTTCAGCGCCGTCTCGCCGTTCTTATGCAGGCCGGGCGTGTCCACGTAGACGGCCTGAACGGCACCTTCGGTCTTGATACCGAGCATGTTGTGGCGTGTGGTCTGCGGCTTGCGGGACGTGATGGCGAGCTTCTGCCCCAGCACATGGTTGAGCAGAGTCGATTTGCCCACGTTGGGACGACCAACGATTGCCACGTAGCCGCAGCGGCTCACGTCTTCGCTTTCCAGCTGATGTTCATCAATCATGACCATTCTCCACGCCTAGCGCGATCAGTGCCGAGGCGGCAGCGACCTGCTCGGCAATCCGCCGGCTGGCGCCCTGCCCCTGGGTTTTCTCATTGAGCAAGGCGACTTGGCACTCGACGAAGAAGGTCCGGCAATGCGGCTCCCCCTGTATGGCCACCACCTCGTATTTCGGCAGTTCGCAGGCCCGCGATTGCAAAAACTCCTGCAGGCGGGTTTTCGGATCCTTGTTGGTATCGACCAACGTCAGACCTTCGAGCTCGTTGGCGAGCCAGGCCAACACCCGGTCCCGCGCAGTTTCAATACCGTCGTCGAGGTAAATGGCGCCGATCAAGGCTTCCAGCGTGTCAGCAAGGATTGACTCGCGGCGAAATCCACCGCTTTTCAACTCACCTGAACCAAGCCGCAGATGGTCGCCCAGCTCGAACCCCCGAGCCAGTACGGCCAGCGTTTCGCCCTTGACCAGACGAGCACGCAGCCGAGACAGCTGCCCTTCCTTGGCCTGGGGGAAGTGATTGAACAACGCCTCGCCGGCAATGAAGTTGAGGATGGCGTCGCCAAGAAACTCCAGACGCTCGTTATTGCGTCCGGCGTAGCTGCGGTGCGTCAGAGCCAGGAGCATTAGCTCCTGGTCTTTGAATTGATATCCGAGCTTGCGCTCGAGTCGGGCTAGCGAAGTGCTCACGGCATCCTTAGGCGATATTCTTTATCGAAGTTCGCCACCAGATCGAGGTTACGGATCAGCGGCTCGCGTTTTTCGTAGTCCAGGTGAACCTTGAACTCATTATTTTCAATCACGACCGTCATCGCCTCGTCGAGGTTGAGGTCGCGAATTCCATTCACATCCATGCCTTTGCGAACATGGCTGTAGAAATCACGCACCGTGCGGATCTCAAGCGCCTGTTCACTTTCGACCCCAGAGATGATCTTGTCCATGGACATATAGTCGAAGTAGTGCGGCAACATCTTGAAAGCAGTACTGGCAAAAAATGCGACCACGGCGAGCACCATGATCCAGCTCAGCATGGAGAGCCCTTTTTGCGAACGAGCGAAACTCATGTCGACCTCTATGTCGTACGTAACCCACGAAGCGGGGCAGCTCAAATATAACGAGCCGGGCCGCGGGAACCGGGCCCTGATTCACAGCTTAGTGAATCAAACCGACCCGAGAGAAATGTGGCAGGTTGCTAAATTTCGGGTCTGGCCAGCTCATCCATACGGCAAACGCCTTGCCGACGATATTGCGGTCCGGAACCATACCGACGAGATCTGCCGGGATATTCACGTCCTGCCAGTAGCGGCTGTCGTTGGAATTGTCGCGGTTGTCGCCCATCATGAAGTAGTGCCCGGCGGGGACGGTCCACTCACGATCGGGCTCGACCCGGTAACGCCCCATCTCCTTGCGGATCAGGTGCTCGACGTCACCGAGGCGCTCTTCGTATAGCTTGGCGCTGCCGAGGCTGCCCGGCTCTTCGCCGATGAGAGTCTCAGCAACCAGATCGCCGTTGATGGTCAGTCGTTTGTCACTGCTGTAACGAACCACATCGCCGGGTAAACCGATCACCCGCTTGATGTAATTGATATTCGGATCGCTTGGATAGCGAAACACCATGACGTCGCCCCGCTTGGGGTCACTGACTTCGATGATCTTGGTGTCTACGACGGGAAGGCGGATGCCATAGGCAAACTTGTTCACCAGTATGAAGTCGCCGACTTCTAGCGTAGGGATCATCGAGCCCGAGGGAATCTGGAACGGTTCGACCAGGAACGAGCGCAGCACCAGTACGATGGCCAGTACCGGGAAGAACGACTTGCCGTATTCGATCAGCACCGGTTCCTTGCTCAACGCATCCAGCGTGGACTGATCGGGCTCACCTGCACGCCCTTGGTAATTCGCTATCGCGGCCCGACGACGCGGTGCGAAGATCACCAGGTCGAGAAGCGATAGAAAGCCGCAGACCGCTACGGCAATCACCAGCAACAGCGGGAAATTGATGGACATATCAGCTATCTACCTTAAGCACCGCTAGGAAGGCTTCTTGCGGAATCTCGACGTTGCCGACCTGTTTCATCCGCTTCTTGCCGGCCTTCTGCTTCTCGAGCAGCTTGCGCTTGCGGCTGACGTCGCCACCGTAGCACTTGGCCAGAACGTTTTTACGCAGCGCTTTCACCGTACTACGCGCGATGATCTGCCCGCCAAGGGCGGCCTGGATCGCCACGTCGAACATCTGGCGAGGGATCAACTCCTTCATCTTCTCGACCAGGATGCGCCCTTTGTACTGAGCATTGTCGCGGTGCACGATGAGGGCCAGCGCATCGACCTTGTCGCCATTGATCAGAATATCCAACCGAGTGAGATTGGCTGACTGGAAACATTCGAAGCTGTAATCCAGAGAGGCATAGCCTCGGCTCACCGACTTCAGCCGGTCAAAAAAGTCCAGTACCACCTCACTCATCGGAAGGTCATAACGGACTTGGACCTGAGAACCGAGGAATTGCAAGTCGATCTGGATACCGCGCTTCTCGACGCAAAGCGTGATTACGCTGCCCAGATGCTCCTGCGGCACCAGAATGTTGGCCCGCACGATCGGCTCGCGCATGTCTTCGATGGACGAAAGGTCGGGTAACTTGGAAGGGCTGTCGACGTAGATCACCTCGCCACTTTTCAGAGCCAGTTCGTAGACCACGGTGGGCGCGGTGGTGATCAGGTCCAGGTCGTACTCGCGTTCGAGGCGCTCCTGGATGATTTCCATGTGCAACATGCCAAGGAAACCAATACGGAAACCGAAGCCGAGGGCGTCGGAACTCTCGGGCTCATACTGAAGCGCTGCGTCGTTGAGCGTCAGCTTCTGCAAGGCCTCGCGGAAATCCTCGAAGTCATCAGAACTGACAGGGAACAGCCCTGCATACACCTGAGGCTTGACCCGCTTGAAACCGGGGAGCATCTCGACATCGGGCGTGTTCGCCAATGTCAGCGTATCGCCTACAGGCGCGCCGTGAATGTCCTTGATGCCAGCAATGATGAACCCGACTTCTCCAGCCTTTAGATCGGCCGTCGTGGTGTGCTTGGGGTTGAAAACACCAACGCTGTCGACCTGATGGACCTTGCCCGTCGACTTGACCAGGACCTTGTCGCCCTTCTTGATTCGGCCGTGGCGAACACGGACCAACGAAACCACGCCCAGGTAGTTATCGAACCAGGAGTCGATGATCAGCGCCTGCAAGGGTGCATCGATTTCACCCGTGGGTGCCGGGATGACATCCACCAGACGCTCGAGCACGTCTTCCACGCCCATGCCGCTCTTGGCACTGCAGGGCACCGCGTCGGTCGCGTCGATGCCAATGATGTGCTCAATCTCGCCCTTTACCTTTTCCGGATCGGCCTGCGGCAAGTCCATTTTGTTCAGGACGG
This sequence comes from Stutzerimonas chloritidismutans, assembly GCF_051486945.1. Lineage (GTDB taxonomy): Bacteria > Pseudomonadota > Gammaproteobacteria > Pseudomonadales > Pseudomonadaceae > Stutzerimonas > Stutzerimonas chloritidismutans_B. The sequence goes on from NZ_JAHVDX010000002.1 coordinate 602,927, forward strand.
GCATGACTTCAAGCCCCTGCTCGATCGCGGTATAGCAGTTCGCCACCGACTGCGCCTCTACGCCCTGACCGGCGTCCACTACCAGCAAGGCGCCTTCGCATGCCGCGAGGGACCGGCTGACTTCATAGGTGAAGTCGACATGGCCGGGCGTGTCGATGAAGTTCAGTTGATAGGTTTTACCGTCTCGAGCCGTGTAATACAGCGTGACGCTGTGCGCCTTGATGGTAATACCGCGCTCGCGCTCGAGATCCATGGAATCGAGAACCTGAGCATTCATCTCACGTTCGGTCAGGCCACCGCAGATCTGGATAAAACGATCGGCCAGGGTCGACTTGCCATGATCGATGTGCGCGATGATGGAAAAATTGCGGATATGACTCAGGTCACTCACAGCTCAACACTCGAATACGTCGCAAGCACATTGCCTGCCGAAAATAGCCGCCAAGTGTACCCGATAGGTCTATTCGGCGTCACGCCGCGCTGCGGCGAGATTCAAAGGGACCGATGACGCCTCGGTGACGCATGTGAAAAGCGGCCCGCAGGGCCGCTTCGCAAGGGAATGGTTACTCCGCAAGCTTGAAGGTAATGAAGCTGGCACGCCCCTGCCGCAGAACCCGCATCGACACGGAGCGATTCTTAGGTAACGCCTCGGCTACCCGACCGAAGGTGGATGCGGATTCAATGGCCTGGTTGTTCAGGTGGGTGATGACATCGCCGGGACGCAGCCCAATCATCGCTGCCGGCCCGCTCAGCACTTCAGTGATCACCACGCCACCCTGCAAATCCAGGCTGCGCTTCTGCTCGGCCGTCAACTCCGAAACCTTTACACCCAGGCGATTGCTACTTTTTTCCCCGCGGTCATTGCTGGTGACAACCTCTTCACCCTCATCGGGCAGCGTGCCAACCGACAGGTTAACGGTTTCTCGATCGCCTTCGCGCACGATGCCGAGACTAGCCTTGCTGCCCGGTTTGATGGAGCCGATGAGATGGGGCAGATCTGCGGACATGTCAATCGACTCGCCATTGACGCTGAGGATCACGTCACCTACCCGCAGCCCGCCTTTAGCAGCCGGCCCGCCATCGAGCACCTGCGCGATGAGAGCACCTGCAGGCCGGTCGAGTCCGAACGATTCAGCAAGGTCACGATTAACCTCCTGAATAACGACGCCGAGCCAGCCACGACTCACCTTACCTTCTGTACGCAACTGGTCTGAAACGTCCATTGCCACATCGATTGGAATGGCGAACGATAACCCCATGAAGCCGCCCGAGCGCGTGAATATCTGGGAGTTAATACCGATCACCTCTCCCTGGAGGTTAAATAACGGCCCGCCGGAGTTGCCAGGATTGATTGCGACGTCGGTCTGAATGAACGGCACGTAGCTTTCGCTCGGCAAGTTGCGTCCCGTAGCGCTGACAATACCGGCAGTCACGGTGTGGTCGAAACCGAACGGTGAGCCGATCGCGAGCACCCATTCACCCACCTTCAGCGCACTGGAGTCACCTAACTTAACCGTTGGCAACCCTTCGCCCTTGACCTTGATAAGCGCCACATCGGTACGCGGATCAGCACCGACCAACTCAGCTTCGAGCTCACTGCGATCAGGAAGCCTGACGATAATTTCGTCAGCGTCGGCAACGACGTGATTATTGGTCAACACGTAGCCATCAGCGGAAATGATGAAGCCAGACCCGAGCGACTGCGCCTCACGGCCTTGGCCTGGAGCACCCTGGCCAGGCGCGCGGGGAATACCGTGCTCGAAGAACTCCCGAAAGATGGGCGGCAGCCCCTCCAGTTCAGGCATTTGCGCAGCGGCGCTTCGCGTAGGGGGCTTCTGTTTGGTGCTGATGTTGACAACCGCCGGCGAAGCACTTTCTACCAACGCCGTGAAATCTGGTAGCTGAGCGTTTGCCGTCGCAGTGATACCCCACAAAAACAAAGCAGCCAGAACGGCACGGCAGCTATCGTATCGAACCTTGAGCATCATCCCCCCTTTGGAACAACCCAGCCCCAGTTGCAAGCGTCGTCCGAAGCACGACAGGCTGAATCCGCGGATCAGCGGCACCACGCCGAGCCTGTGCACGCACCAACGCGCATGCAGACAGAAAACCAACCAGGCCGGCCGTAATGACATAAGGCTCGCCGAGCGAGAAAAAGGAAGCAATAAAAGCGGCACCCATCAGCGACAGCAAGGGCACCAAGTACACAAGCACTGCGCCTCGCAACAGAACATCCTCATGGACGCCAACGATGACGAAGTCCCCAACACAGAGCTGGATGCCCGAAATTGCACGGAGCATCTTAATCTGCCGACTGCTGTCACCGAGCCTGTTCATCAGCGCCTGCCCACAACCGTTTCGGGCGGAGCAGCCGGAACAGGTACTGCTGCGATGAGTTTCTACCCAAACAGCACCTTTATCGACCGCTACAACCCGGCCCGACTCCTCGATCATTGTGCGGCTTGGTCCGAGCCCGAACGCATGGACAGCGCCACCCGCTCGGCCGTCCCGAGCGGAATCTCGCCCACGACCGTCACCATGACGTCACCACCCGCAGTCGTGATGCGCTTGGATACGGCAACGGTCGGCCCCATCTGGCTGCGTGCATCCTCGACGACTGTTCCGCTCAGCGGCTCGATAAAAACCGAAAAACGGGCCAATCCGTCACCATAGGAAAGCCAAGCCACCTTCTCATCTGATGCGGGGCTAGGCTGAACATTGGAGTCGAGCAACTGGAAGCCCGGCGGCAGCCAATCGGAGCGCCATGGGGTCGTTTCTGATTTCTCTTCTACCTGGGCGAGCGCAACTGGTTGACACGCCTGCCCGGCTTCGACGTCCTCGGGCTGAACGGGGCCAGACGAAAACTGGGTAAACTGGAAACGCTCCAGCAGCTGTCCGCCCTCGCCTAGCATCAGCGATTTCAATGGCAGCGCTGTTTCCTCATCTAGATGCAACTCGAACCCGTAGCGATGCTGATCTCGTGGTTGCACTGCAATCGCAACAGCAGACCGACCCGCCACTCGCGACTCGCCGATCATGTGAAGCTCATATGATTCGGACAACCGCGCCGGATCCAGCTGCTGACGACGCCACGGCTGGACATCCTTTACCTGCGAGGCTAACTCTTCCGTCGCACAGGCAATCTTGCCGTTTTCAAGCATGACCTCGGCTGCGGGCCCATCGAGCTGAAACAGCCGCTCGCGCACTTGGTCACCGTCGGCCAGTTGCCATACCGCGTGACTGGAGAAGCTGCCATTGCGTTCGTATACGAAGGTGCCGAGATAACTTTGCCGCTCCTCGGCCCTGATCAGACGCTGAAGCCAGGAATCAGCCCCGGCATCAGCAGCGAAGGCCGGCATTGATAGCCAGCCTCCGAGTACCACACACAGCGGTATTACACGCATGTCTTTCCTTAACGGTCTTCCATACTGGCAGCACGTGCATATGGCAACGCACCTTCGGAGCCGCTTCCGAATGCAGCCTGCTGAGCATGCTGGCGCACATAGGCCGGTAGGCGCTGCTCATGCCAACCTTCAGTGGGTGCCTGCGTCACCTCCGCCTCCGGAGCAGACGCCCCCTCGCTGTAACCAGCCAGAACCGCCGGCCCCTGGTTTGTCTGTGGAACAGCGATCGCCGGCTGCGGCGCCTGCTGCGCCATTTGAGGCCCGACAACCTCACTCTGGTTGTACAGGCGTACACCCGCAAGCACGGCGACCGTAACAGAAGCAGCAACCGCAATACGACCCAGATTACGCCAGGTGGACCGCGGCTCTTTGGCAGGCGTCAACGCTGGTTCATCCGCCAGTGCAGCCGACACCGCCGAGGCGATATCCAGCCGAGGCTCGGCCAATTCTTTGTGCATTGCAGCACGAGCAATCTGGTAGCGCGACCAGGTCGATCGCATATCCGAGTCGCCATGTGCGGCGAGAACTCGACGTAATTCCAACTCGTCCGCTTCGTTATCCATCACCGCGGACAGCGATTCATGCAGGGCTTCACGACTCATGGCGGTTCCTCTCTTGGCTATCGCCGCTGTCTCAGGATTCATGCAACAAGGGTTGCAACGATTTATCGATGGCTTCCCGCGCTCGGAATATCCGGGAGCGGACTGTACCAACTGGACACTGCATCACATTTGCAATGTCTTCATAACTAAGACCATCAAATTCACGCAGTGTTAGAGCCGTACGCAAATCTTCTGGAAGCTGTTGAATGGTTCTGTGAACCGTGTCTTCGATCTCGTCCCTAAGAAGCGAGCGCTCCGGCGACTCGATGTCCTTGAGCGCGTGGTCGCCCTCATAGAACTCCGCGTCCTCCGAACTGACATCGCTGTCCGGCGGCCGCCTCCCGCGCGCCACTAGATGATTCTTCGCCGTGTTGATGGCGATGCGATACAGCCAGGTATAAAAAGCACTGTCACCACGGAAGTTAGCCAGTGCCCGGTATGCCTTGATGAAGGCTTCTTGCGCGACATCCTGCGCTTCATGAGAGTCATGAACAAAGCGCACGATCAACCCAAGAATCTTGTGCTGGTACTTGAGAACCAACAAATCAAAAGCTCGCTTATCGCCCCGCTGTACTCGTTCGACCAGTTGCTGGTCCTGCTCCTGCGTTAGCATAAGCACTCCTCCGTGACCTGGAAGGGGTGCTGCCGCTGCCTGCGAGCTGACCTGCCAGAATAGACCCGGGCTTTACACAAAAGTTCTCCCCCTCCTAGCAAGCATTCCTGCAACACATCCGATGACAAAAACGAGCAACGCCGCGAGACGGCTCGAGGTGGACCGAGACGGCTCGAGGTGGACTTTAAATAACCCACGCCCAACCCGCGCCGCCCACTTGGTGGCCAGCCGGCTTGCATCCACAACTGTCTATAGAGAGGGTCTTGCAAGAAAAGTTCCAGACCCTCAAAGACCTAACGCAACGGCCCGCTATTTTGCGGGCATTAGGGCTCGATATACTACCCCCGCCTTCCTTATGAGTCCGAACATGAGTCGACACTATCAATACGACGTTCTGGTCATAGGCAGCGGTGCTGCTGGCCTTACCCTGGCGCTGAACCTGCCGGATCATCTGCGTATCGCAGTGCTGAGCAAGGGCGATCTATCTAACGGATCGACATACTGGGCACAGGGAGGGGTGGCAGCCGTCCTGGATACAGCTGACACCGTAGAGTCCCATGTGGCCGACACGTTGGTCGCCGGCGGCGGTCTCTGCAAAGAGCAGGCGGTTCGCTTTACAGTCGAACACAGCCGGGAAGCCATTGAATGGCTGATCGCCCAAGGCGTGCCCTTTACTCGTGACGATGCGGGCGGCGAAGACGGCGCGTTCGAATACCACCTCACTCGGGAAGGCGGACATAGCCACCGCCGTATCATCCATGCGGCAGACGCCACTGGTGCCGCGATCTTCAGCACCCTGCTGGCGCACGCCCGCGACCGAACCAACATCCACCTGCTGCATCAGCGCGTCGCGGTCGATCTCTTGACTGAGCACAAACTTGGCCGACAAGGCCGGCGCTGCTTGGGCGCATACGTGCTGGACCGGTCGACTGGCGAAGTCGACACGTTTAACGCGCGGTTTGTGGTTCTGGCGACAGGCGGTGCGGCCAAAGTATACCTCTACACCAGCAACCCGGACGGCGCTTGTGGCGACGGCATCGCCATCGCCTGGCGCGCCGGATGCAGAGTGGGCAACCTGGAGTTCAACCAGTTTCACCCGACGTGCCTGTACCATCCGCAAGCGAAAAGCTTCTTGATTACCGAGGCATTGCGTGGCGAGGGCGCCTTGCTCAAGCTGCCGAACGGCGAGCGGTTCATGCCGCGTTTCGATGAACGTGCCGAACTGGCGCCGCGAGATGTCGTTGCGCGCGCCATCGACCATGAAATGAAGCGCCTCGGCATCGATTGCGTCTACCTCGATATCAGCCATCAGCCCGCTGACTTCGTCCGAGCCCACTTCCCCACCGTATACGAGCGGTGCCTGGAGTTTGGTATCGATATCACTCGCGAGCCGATCCCGGTGGTGCCTGCTGCTCACTACACCTGCGGCGGCATCGTCGTCGACCAAGCCGGCCGAACCGATATTCCCGGCCTATACGCCATCGGCGAAACCAGCTTCACCGGACTGCACGGCGCCAACCGCATGGCGAGCAACTCATTGCTCGAGTGTTTCGTCTATGCGCAAGCGGCCGCGAAAGACATTCAGCGCCAACTTGACCAGGTGGCGATGCCGACAGACCTACCCGCGTGGGATGCCAGCCTCGTCACCGACTCCGACGAAGACGTGATCATCGCGCACAACTGGGATGAGCTGAGGCGCTTCATGTGGGATTACGTCGGAATCGTGCGTACCACCAAACGCTTGATGCGCGCTCAGCATAGAGTGCACCTACTGCTTGCCGAAATTGACGAGTTCTACAGCAACTACAAGGTGAGCCGCGATCTGATCGAACTGCGTAACCTTGCGCTGGTAGCAGAACTGATGATCCGCTCGGCTATGGAGCGCCGCGAGAGCCGGGGCCTGCACTACACGCTGGATTATCCCTCGCAGCTTTCTGAAGCCCGGGACACTATTCTGGTGCCACCCACCTTCGCCGGCTGAATTTCAGCCGAAGCCGAAGGCGCCGGTGCTGTTCCGGCGCCAAGGCATCTCGCGGTATGAGCAACCCACGGGCGAATCGCTCACCTGGCAACCGAAAGCGCAGCACCACAGCCAGAGGAAGCGCGATGCTATCGGGGCGTAGCTGGATGGGTTGCCAGCCGGCACGCCGGCTCCACAGAGCCCAACCGGCATGATCGTGCCGTAAACCGACCCATGCCGCGTCGTGCTTCAGCAGGATGTGAGTCGGGAGAACGCAATAGGCATGCAGCAGGCAGAAGACCCAACCAGCTGCCGCGACCCAAAACGGCATCGGGAGTAGAAAGAGGCCGCACGTTACCATTCCCTGCACGGCCAAATACGCGACGAGTACCGACCGTGAGGGGTGCCAATGACACTCGAAGGGGGCTTCAGTTGGGCTGGACACGATCCAGAATCATGCGAACGATCAGGCGCAAATCTTCATCTTCTGGCTCGGCGCGCTCCATGAACCATCCAAACATATCCTGATCTTCGCAGCTCAGCAGTTTGCGATAGCGCGCCTGATCCTGCTCCCCCAAATGCGGATAAACCTCTTGCACGAAGGGGACCAATAATACGTCGAGCTCGAGCATACCTCGGCGACTGTGCCAGAACAGACGGTTGAGTTCGGTTTGATCGACCATGCACAAGCTCCTGAGTTGAAGCGCGGCATTATAGCGGCTGCCGCCACGGCTCGGCAGATGAAAGGCGACGCGTTCTGTCATCTGGCGCACGCCGTGTTCAGCCGTCGGCCTGCTATGATGCCCGTCCGGATTTTAACGGCGCGACCAGTCATGACCGACACTGCTTTTTTCTGCGCGTTGTCGCACGAAGGCGTCCTGGCCGTACGCGGCCCGGACGCCAACACGTTTTTGCAGGGCCAACTGACCTGCAACCTCAACTATCTCGATGCCAACCACTCCAGCCTTGGCGCACGCTGCACGCCTAAAGGTCGCATGCAGTCGAGCTTTCGTATCCTGCCGCAGGCCGATGGTTACCTTCTGGCCATGGACGCGGGGTTGCTGCAAGCGCAACTGACAGATTTGTCGCGCTATGCCGTGTTCTCTAAATCTAAGCTGACGGACGATAGCGAAGCATGGGCCCGCTTTGGCCTAGTCGGCGGCGATGGCGCGCTCGAAAGCCTGGGTCTGGAACTGCCTCAGGGTGTCGGAAGCGTGACCAGCGGCCATGGGCTGTCAGCGATTCGCCTTGACGGCGTCCGTATAGAGCTGTGGAGCGCTAAATCTGAAGCCGGAACCGTTCGAGCAACGCTTGCCGCACAGCTCACGGAGGCACCTCTCGAAAAATGGCTTCTGGCCCAGATCCGCGCGGGTGTTGGCCAGGTCATGAGCGACACCAGCGAGCTGTTCATTCCCCAGATGATCAACCTACAGGCTCTCGGCGGCGTCAGCTTCAAGAAAGGCTGCTACACCGGGCAGGAGATCGTCGCGCGCATGCAATACCTCGGCAAGCTCAAGCGCCGCATGTATCGCCTAGCAGCAGACACCACCGCACTACCGGCACCAGGCACGGCGCTCTTTTCACCCGTGCACGGATCGAGCGTTGGAGAGGTCGTGCTCGCGGCCGCCGCAGAACAGGGTATCGAGCTGCTCGCAGTGGTCCAGCAGGAGGCTATCGATGATGGCCGAATCCACTTCGGCTCACCTGAAGGCCCGACGCTCAAACGGCTCGACCTGCCCTACTCCCTGGACGCGGACAAAGAGATCCAGCGCTAGATAACGACTTGCCAACACTGCACTTCATTAAGGAACAACATGAGTACCCTTGCCGATAAAGTTCAGCAGGAGCTGATGCAAGCGATCGAAAACGACCAGCTTGTCCTGCCCACCCTTCCAGAAGTTGCGCTGCGCGTCCGCGAGGCCGCCGAAAACCCGGACGTGAGCATCCCAACCCTGGCCAAGGTCATCGGCAACGACACCGCGCTAACAGCCCGGATCATCAAGGTGGTCAATAGCCCTTTATTGCGCACCAATCGTGAAATCAATGATCTGCAAATGGCGATCAGCCGCCTCGGTATCAACTACACGTCGAACTTGGCGACAGGGCTGGCCATGGAGCAGATGTTCCAGGCGACGACTGACGTAGTCGACCGGAAGATGCGCGAAGTTTGGAACAAGAGCACCGAAATCGCGGCGATTAGCCATGTGCTCTGCCGCAACTTCACACGCTTGCCTGCTGATCAGGCCACCCTGGCGGGCCTCGTCCACCAGATCGGGATATTGCCGATCCTGACTTATGCCGAAGAACACAGCGCCCTGCTCAGCGATTCGATCAGCCTCAACCATGTGATCGATCGCATCCACCCGATCCTGGGGGAGAAGATTCTGCGCACGTGGGAGTTCCCGGAAGCAATCGCCGTCGTTCCAGGTCAGCACCTGAGCTTCACCCGCGCGTCCGAAAAGGTCGACTATGTCGACATCGTTCAAGTCGCCACGCTACAAAGCTACATCGGTAGCTCGCACCCCTTCACTCAGCTCGACTGGAACGAAATCCCTGCCTTCGACAGGCTGGGGCTAGACCCGAACTCTTTACTGCAGGAAGACGAGGATCTGTCCGCAGCGATGGATGCCGCCATGAGCATGTTGCAGTAGCCCACCCACCTCCTTCGACCGCTCGCCGGAGTACTGGAACCGCCCCAACGCAGTCCAGTCACAAATTAGACGGCGTACTTGCCGCAACCGCTCGTGCCGCCTCCTGGGTCGGCACGGGCAGGCCAGGTAATCGAAGGAGAACGAACATGATGCGAGCGAACAAGACTCTATGGTCCGGCACTGCGGCCCTTCTATTTGGCGTAGCCGCGAATTTCGCCCTTGCCGCTGACGGTGAAAACTTCGTCGACGAGGCCTCGGCGAAGGGCATAGCGGAAATCGAAACCGCACGTATGGCGCTGGATAAGGGTACGGCGCAAGACGTGAAAACCTTTGCCCAGAAGATGATCGACGACCACACCAAGTCAAACCAGAAGCTGGCCGAATTGGCTGGGCAACATGAAGACCTGGAGATTTCCGACGAAGCCACGCTAATGGACAAGGCCAAGGCCATGATCCTCAAGCTGCGCGACGGTGAGAACTTCGATCAGGCTTATGCCAATAACCAGGTCATGGCCCACGAGCAAACCATCGAACTCTACCGTGAGTATGTCGAGGACGGTGAGAATGCCCAACTCAAGGCATTCGCGCAGTCGACGCTGCCAGAACTCGAACAGCACCTGAAACATGCCAAGGAACTGGCTGGCAAGCACGGCAGCAAGCAGTAATTTCTCTCCGGCGCCGGGCATACCGGCGCCTCGTCACAGCGTTTCCGGCAACCGCCAGTCGATGGGGTCGACCCCGTGCTGCGTCAGGAACTGATTGGCGCGGCTGAAATGACCGTTACCAATGAATCCACGATGCGCCGATAACGGCGACGGGTGAACCGACTTAAGCATCAAGTGCTTGGTCGCGTCGATGAGCTTCGCCTTACCCTGAGCATGCGCCCCCCAGAGCATGAACACCACGTTCGGACGCGTCTCGCTGACGACCTCGATAATCCGGTCCGTCAATCGCTGCCAGCCCACCTTTGCATGCGACCCCGCGATGCCCCGCTCCACCGTGAGCGATGTGTTGAGTAACAGCACGCCCTGGTCCGCCCAGTGCTGCAGGTAGCCATGGTTGGGTACTGGCAAGTTCAGGTCGCGCTTGAGCTCCTTGAAGATGTTTTGAAGCGATGGCGGCGCAGGCACGCCTGGTTGCACCGAGAAACACAACCCGTGTGCCTGCCCCGGCCCGTGATAAGGATCCTGACCGAGAATGACCACACGCACCTGGGGTAGCGGCGTCGAATCCAGTGCATGAAAGATCAAGGGACCAGGCGGATAGATGGTTTTCCCCGCCGCCTTTTCTTGCCGCAGGAACACGCTGAGCGCCTGCAGATAGGGCTGCGCAAACTCGTCCCGGAGGGCCTCCTTCCAGGTCGATTCCAGTTTTATGCGGTCGTCATCACTCACGGCATGGCTCTCTCTGGACAGCGCTGCACCCTAAGGAATGCCCCCGCCTGAGTCAATGCAAGGCAGATCTGTCAGCTCGTTAGTGGCGCCACTGCGCTCATGTGAATTTGCTCAATCTGCGGAGCATCGCACGGCGCGGAACGACGATCCGTCTACGACTAATTGAAGGGGTGACGAATTGCCGCAACACGCGTAAAAAAAGCGACGCCAATAAAACAAATACAACAAGGATCACTGTTATGAAACGGACCACCCTACTGGCGTTGGCGCTAGGTTTTTGCCTGAGTGCTGAAGCAGCCGACCCCATTACCCTTGGTCTCAACTATCCCCGCACTGGCAGTTACAAGGAGGAAGGCCTAGCGCAGATGCGAGGCGCCCTGCTGGCTATCGACGAAATCAATGCCAAGGGTGGCGTGCTCGGCCGACCGCTACGCCTGTCCAGCCGCAACTCCGCGTCCCGCCCCGAGAAAGCCGTTGCCAACGTCGACAAGCTGGCCGATGAGGGTGCCGTCATGCTCTTCGGCGGTGCGTCCAGTGCCGTAGCCATTGCCGCCGGCAAGCGCGCAAAGGAGCGTGGCCTCCTCTACTTCGGTACGCTCACCTACTCGAACGACACCACCGGCAAGGACGGCCATAGGTACATGTTCAGGGAATGCAACAACGCCTGGATGAGTGCCAAGGTCCTGGGCGAATACCTGAACCAGAACCTGCCGAATAAACGCTACTTCTACATTACGTCCGACTACACCTGGGGCCACACCAGCGAAAGCTCACTTCGCCAGGCCACCGGCACCCAAGACGGTACGCTCCATCCAGGCTTGAAAACGGCTTTTCCCGGGGCGCGCCTATCCGATTACCGTGACGCCTTGACCCGAGCGGCCGCGAGCGAAGCAGAGGTGCTGGTGCTCGTGCTGTTTGGTGAAGACCTTGTTCGTGCGATGCGCATCGCTGATGAAATGGGCCTCAACAAACGCATGCAAGTCGCCGTGCCGAACCTGACGCAAAGCATGGTCGAGACCGCGGGACCCGACATCATGCGCGGCGTGCTGGGAACCGAGCCCTGGACCTGGCGCGTGCCAGAGATGGAGGGTTCTGCCGCTGGGCAACAGTTTGTCGCTAACTATGATGAGCGCTATCAGACCCATCCGTCCAGTTCGGCCGCTTCGGCCTACAGCATCGTCTACCAATGGGCAGACGCCGCGACTCGGGCCCGCAGCCTCGACAGCGAAAAGATCATCGCCGCGCTGGAGGGCCATCGCTACCGCCTGCTGAAGGACGAACAGCAATGGCGCGCGTTCGACCATCAGAATGTGCAAACCATCTACGCAGTTCGCGTCAAGGAGCGAGCTGAAGTGCTCAAGGACCGCTTCAAGCAGGACTACTTCGAGATCGTCCATCGCCTCAGCGCCGAACAAGCCGCCCCTACCCAGGCGCAGTGGCAGCTAGAGCGCACTGCGAGCGGTCAAAAGCTGGCCCTCCAATAACAAGCGAGACGCCGAGCGAACGACTGCCCATATGCCCAGGCCAACGCCTACCGGTGTGCTTCGAAGCGCCTGCCTACTGTGGCCTGGCGAGCCCTAACTCAAGGCAACCGTTTGTCGGTACACCGGCGTCTCGCAGTGCAACCTGCGGCGCCGTCGGGGATTCTGATGCCCTGTGTTCCGCATGCATCGCCTGTTCAGGAGGCCCCTCATGAGCACTACCGCAGTCGAGCCGTACAAACCCGGCGTCTTCGATCTGACCCATAAACTCACCGTGGAAAAGCACGGGCACACTGCGCTCATCACCATCAACCAACCACCTGCAAACACATGGGATCGGGAGTCGCTGATCGGTCTCAAGCTGCTCATTGAACACCTGAACCACGACGACGATGTCTATTCGCTAGTGATCACCGGCCAGGGCGACCGATTCTTCAGCGCCGGGGCCGACCTCAAGCTCTTCGCCGATGGCGACCGCAACCGCGCACGGGAGATGGCCCGCCGCTTCGGAGAGGCGTTCGAGTCGCTTCGCGCATTCCGCGGCGTTTCGATCGCTGCCATCAATGGCTACGCATTGGGCGGCGGGCTCGAGTGCGCGCTGGCTTGCGACATTCGCATCGCCGAGCAGCACGCCCAACTGGGCTTGCCTGAAGCCTCGGTCGGGCTGCTGCCTTGTGCCGGCGGGACCCAAGCCCTGGCCTGGCTGGTCGGCGAAGGCTGGGCCAAGCGCATGATTCTCTGCGGCGAGCGGCTGACGGCGGATACCGCATTACGGATCGGGCTAATCGAGCAAGTCGTGGAGCCAGGCGAGGCGCGCGGGCATGCTTTGCTCATGGCATCACGCGTGGCGCGGCAGAGTCCGGTCGCCGTCCGGGCCATCAAACCGCTGATCGACTCGATGAAGACGCGAGGGCCCGCCGCGCTGGCCGCAGATGAGCGCGAGGCTTTCGTCGACCTTTTCGAAGCCGAAGACACCCGCGAAGGCGTCAACGCCTTTCTGGAGAAACGCGAGCCCCGATGGCGCAACCGCTAGGCGCCGGTTGCGCTAGCACCTATCGCCGATAGGCACGGCTTTCATAGCCGCGCTGCTGCAAGGCGCGATAGTCCCGCACCGGGGGGCGGTCGTGGCGCCGGTCATCATGTCGGTGCCAACGGGGTGGCCGCTCAAACCGACCGTGCCGTTCCTGCTTCCAGCCCTGATAACGGCCCCGGTCCCAATCGCGCCCGGCATTGCCACGGTGGCGATCGTAATACTGCGGGGGTAACTGGCCCTGCATGCGCGGCGGTAGATTCTGCCGGTACTGGGGAAAGTTGGAATAAGGGCTGCGAGGATCGTAAATCCGGGGCCCGGACTGTACCCGATAGCTGCCGCCGTCCGGCTGATAAACCCAGACGCCACCGCGCGAATCGGCGGATACCTGAAAAGCCAGCCCAAGGCTGACCACAGCCAGCACCATTCGAATGGACATCGAACACCTCCCATGGCCTGTCGCAGCGGGCGAAGACCTCCAACTATCAGACCACAACCAGGAGCGCCCCTTGCAGGTCGGGGACGGCCGGTTCATTTCCACATATGTCCGCCGCCGGCAGCCTCAGCTTGTATGGCCGCCAGCGGTTCCTGATAATAGCGGGCTTTTAGCCTAGGGCTCGGACCGAGCGCCACAGGAATTCCCTTTGATGACCGAATTTGCCCTGATCATGGTTAGCGCCATTCTGGTCAACAATTTCGTGCTCGTGCAGTTTCTCGGGCTGTGCCCGTTCATGGGCGTTTCCAAGAAGATCGAAACGGCCATAGGCCTCTCACTCGCCACCACCTTCGTACTGACGCTCGCAGCGATGTGCAGCTACCTGGTGCAACGCTACGTTCTGCAGCCTCTGGATCTCGAATTCCTGCGCACCATCAGCTTCATCCTCGTGATCGCTGTGGTGGTCCAGTTCACCGAAATGGTGGTGAACAAGACCAGCCCGCTGCTCTATCGCGTGCTCGGCATTTTCCTGCCCCTGATTACGACCAATTGCATCGTACTGGGCGTCGCGTTGCTGAATGCCAATAAAGGTGAGTTCACCTTCCTGACCGCAACGGTCAATGGCTTCGCCGCCGGGCTCGGCTTTTCCCTGGTGCTCGTGCTGTTCGCAGCCATGCGCGAGCGCATCGCGATCGCAGACGTGCCGCGCTCATTTCAGGGCGCAGCGATCGGCATGATCACAGCCGGCCTGATGTCCCTGGCGTTCATGGGCTTTTCCGGGCTGATCAAGCTATGAGCACGGTGTTAATCGCTGTGCTTGCGCTGCTGGCGCTGTGCCTGGTGTGCGGCGCGATCCTCGGTTTTGCAGCGGTGCGTTTTCGCGTCGAGGGCGATCCTATCGCCGAGCAGATCAACGCATTGCTGCCGCAGACGCAATGCGGCCAATGCGGCTATCCAGGGTGCAAGCCATACGCCGAAGCCATCGCCGGCGGTGACAAGATCAACAAGTGCCCGCCGGGCGGCGAAGCCACGATTCAGGCCCTGGCGGATCTACTCGATGTGGAACCGGAACCGCTCGATGCGGCAGAGGGCGAACTGCCGCCCCGCGTCGCCTATATTCGCGAAGCCGAATGCATCGGCTGCACCAAGTGCATCCAGGCCTGCCCGGTCGACGCCATCGTCGGCGCAGCCAAGCAGATGCATACGGTGATCGTCTCCGAGTGCACGGGTTGCGATCTTTGTGTCGAGCCCTGCCCGGTCGACTGTATCGACATGATCGAACTGGGCACGCCGCTGCAAGGCTGGAAATGGGAGCATCCGCTGGCGCCGGGGCGCCTGATCGCAAGCGACCGGGGGCAGGCCGCATGACCGCAGTGACGCTCTGGGACATTCACGGCGGCATTCATCCGCCTGAGCGCAAAGCGCTGTCAAATCGGTCACCGATCCAGCGGCTACCCCTGCCGGCACGGCTCGTCGTGCCACTCGCCCAGCACCTGGGCAGCACGGCCGAGCCCTGTGTGAGCGAGGGCGACCGCGTCCTGAAAGGGCAGAAGATTGCCGAAGCGAGCGGTTACGTCAGCGCAGCGGTGCACGCGCCCACATCCGGTATCGTCAGTTTCATCGGTCCGCAGCCATATCCACACGTGTCCGGCATGCTGCACGAGGCCATCGTCATCGACAGCGATGGCGAGGATGAGTGGGCTGAGCCGCACCCTACGCCCGACTACCGCCAGCTTGCAGCGTCCGAGCTGCTCGACCTGATCCGTGAAGCCGGCATCAGCGGGCTCGGCGGTGCGGGCTTCCCGACGGCGGTGAAGCTGGGCGGGGCGACGAACCAACCCATCCGCACACTGCTCATCAATGGCGCTGAGTGCGAACCATACATCACCTCCGACGACCTGCTGATGCGCGAAATGGCCCATGAGTTGGTGGTCGGGATCGACATCCTTGTCCACCTCATCCAGCCGGAACAGGTGCTGATCGGCATCGAGGACAACAAGCCCGAGGCTATCGGCGCGGTACGCGAGGCGCTGGGCGAGCGCTCGTATGGCCTCACGGTCATGCCGACCAAATACCCCTCCGGCGGCGAAAAGCAGCTGATCCAGATCCTTACTGGCGAGGAAGTACCGAGCGGTGGATTACCCGTCGACATCGGCATCCTCTGCCAAAACGTGGGTACATGCGTCGCCATCCATGATGCGGTTCTGCTCGGCAAGCCGCTGATCTCGCGTGTAACGACCTTGACCGGCGAGGCGCTGGCACGCCCGATGAACGTCCTGGCGTTGATCGGTACGCCCGTCGCCGACCTGCTGGCGTTCGCTGGCCTGGACCGCGCGAAACTCAACCGCCTGATCATGGGCGGCCCGATGATGGGCTTTACGCTGCCGTCGCTGGACGTGC
The DNA here is from genome assembly GCF_051486945.1 of Stutzerimonas chloritidismutans. Classification (GTDB taxonomy): domain Bacteria; phylum Pseudomonadota; class Gammaproteobacteria; order Pseudomonadales; family Pseudomonadaceae; genus Stutzerimonas; species Stutzerimonas chloritidismutans_B. Next base: position 618,898 of record NZ_JAHVDX010000002.1, read on the forward strand.
CGCTGGTCAAGACCACCAACTGCCTGCTCGCCTGCACGCTCGCAGAGTTGCCGCCTCCCCCGCCTGCGCTGCCGTGCATCCGCTGCGGAGAATGCGCCGAGGCCTGCCCGGCCAATCTGCTGCCCCAGCAACTGCATTTCTTCGCCTTGGGCCAGGAGCACGACCAGCTCAAGGCCTACAACTTGTTCGACTGTATCGAATGCGGCGCCTGCGCCTACGTCTGCCCGTCGAGCATTCCACTCGTCCAGTACTACCGCGCGGCGAAAGGCGAAATTCGGACGCTCGAGCAGAAGCAGCACAAGGCCGAACACTCCCGCCAGCGGTTCGAACTGCGCCAGGAGCGTCTGCGTCGTGCTGAAGAGCAGAAGGAAGCCGACCGCAAAGCACGCGCTGAGCGGGCCGCACGCGCCAAGGCCGCACAGGCCGAAACCAGCGCTGTGCCCAGCCAGGACGATCCGGCGCGCCCAGCCCCGAATCCGGGGCTAACGGAGCAGCAGAAGAAGTTCAAGATCGAAGCCAGCATGGCTCAGGTCGCGCTGAAGAAAGCGGAAAAGCAGCTGGCAGCGCACGCCACACCCGAACTCGAAAGCCAAGTCGCGGCGCTGCGCGAAGTGGCCGCCAAGGCGCAAGCCGCGTTGGAGCGCGCAACGGCTGCCGATGCACAACCCGCCGCTCCGGCTCCGGCGCGCGACGAGGCTCAGAAAAAAGCCAAGATCGAGGCCGCCATGCTGCGTGCCCAGCTTCGCAAGCTGGAAAAGCTGGACGCACCAGACGCCGACCAAAATGCTGAACGGGTCCGCCTGCAGGCGCAGCTGGCCGCTACCGAAGCCCTCTACACCGAAGCGGCACCAGGCGCCGACAAACCCGCCGCCACTCCCGGCACCGAAGCACTGAAAAAAGCCAAGATCGAGCTGGCAATGAAGCGCGCCGAGCTAAAGAAAGCGGAGAAAGCAGGCGCCGACGAAGCTCAGCTGACCGGGTTGCGCGCGGCCCTTTCGGCCGCGGAGCAGGCCTTGCACGAGGCCGAGGATCAGTCTGGAAAACCCGCCCCCGAATTGGTACGCACCGAGAAACGCCCGGTGGACGAGCAGACCCGCGCCTTGAAGACCGAGCTTGCTTTTGCCCGCGCCGACCTGCGAAAGCTCGAGCGCAACGCTAGATGCGAAATCGATGCCTTGGAATCCGCCCGGGCCCGGCTCGATGAAGCCGAACGCAAGCTTCAGGAACACACCCAATCGTAAGACGCAGCGTCGCTGACGCTGTCACCGCAGGCGCCGCAATTGTTAAAAGCGCCCATCGAGGACTAACGGAGAGCCAATGGCCCTGCCCCGCATCACCTCACCGCATACCACAGGCAGCAACCGCACCCAGCGGGTCATGTTGCTGGTGCTGGCCGCTACGCTACCGGGCGTCGTCGCGCTGACGTGGATCTACGGTGCCGGCACGCTGATCAACCTGCTCTGGGCCGGCGCAGCCGCCTTGGCCTGTGAAGCTGGCGTCCTCAAGCTGCGCCAGCGGCCAGTCGGTTTCTTCCTGCGTGATGGCAGCGCACTGGTTACGGCCGTGCTCCTCGCGCTGGCCCTCCCGCCCTATTCGCCCTGGTGGCTGACGCTGATCGCCACCGCCTCGGCCATCCTGATGGGCAAGCAACTCTACGGCGGGCTCGGGCAGAACCCGTTCAACCCGGCCATGATCGGCTACGTCGTGGTGCTGGTGTCCTTCCCGGTGGAGATGACGACCTGGCCCATTCCGCACGCTGTCGGGCTGGGTGCCGGCCTGCAACATATCCTTGGCATTGCCTCGCTCCCCGATGGCTGGACGCAGGCCACGGCGCTCGACACGCTCAAGATCAACAACAGCCTGACCATTGATGAGCTCTGGGCCAACCCGGCGTTCGGCCATTTTGGTGGCATCGGCTCGGAAGTGGTCAATCTCGCGTTTCTCGCCGGCGGGCTTTTCCTGCTGCATAAGCGCCTATTCACCTGGCATGCCCCGGTCGGCATGCTTGCCGCGCTGGCATTGATGAGCCTGGTGTTCTGGAACGGCTCGGGCTCGGACAGCCATGGTTCACCCCTCTTTCACCTGCTCAGCGGCGCCACCATGTTCGGCGCCTTCTTCATCGTTACCGATCCGGTCAGTGGCGCCACCAGCCCTCGCGGCCGGCTGATCTTCGGTGCCAGTGTCGGCATTCTGGTCTACGTCATCCGTGCGTGGGGCGGTTATCCCGACGGCGTGGCCTTCGCCGTGCTGCTGATGAACCTGTCCGCACCGACCATCGACTACTACACCCGCCCGCGCACCTACGGCCATCGAAAGGCCGAGCGCGGCTTCAAGCTGGGCGAATGACATGATCCTTCCGGAAATCAGCCGCTCGATGTTCAAGAACAGCCTGGTGCTCGGCCTGTTCGCCATCGTCACTGTCGGCAGCGTTACCTTGCTGCAGCAATTCACCGCCGAGCGCATCCAGGCGTCCGAACGTACGGCGCAACTGCGCGCGCTCAACGAGGTATTGCCGCCCGCAAGCTACGACAGCCCGCTGCTGGACCACACCATCAATGTGCACGACCCACTGCTGGGCACCCGCCAACCGCTGCCAGCCTATATCGCTATGAAGGATGGCCAGCCGAGCGCCGTGATCCTCCAGGCCATCGCGCCGGACGGCTACAGCGGCGCCATCCAGTTGCTGGTGGGGATTCGCGCCGATGGGCGTATCACGGGTGTACGTGTTCTTTCACACCGGGAAACCCCAGGGCTGGGCGACAAGATCGAGCTGGCCAAGAGCAGCTGGATTCGCAGCTTCGAGAATCGCTCGTTGAACGATCCGGACGAAGCGGGTTGGGCAGTCAAGAAGGACCGGGGCGCTTTCGACCAGTTCGCCGGCGCCACCATCACCCCGCGCGCGGTGGTCGGCGCCGTGCATCGCGCGCTGCAGTATTTCGAAGCCAACAAGCAGGCCCTGCTCCACGCACCGACTCGCCCCATCTCGGCAGATGAAGCGCTTCGGGATGAGGCCCAGCCCGCCGAAGTCACCACCCACAGCCACGCCGGAGAGGCGGCCACACGGAGCGACGGCTTGCCTGGTATGCCGCGCGCTGAAGGAGACGCCACCCAATGAGCAGCCCAAGTTTCCGCGAGTTGAGCGTCAACGGCCTCTGGAAGAACAACCCAGCGCTGGTTCAGTTGCTCGGGCTATGCCCGCTGCTCGGCGTCAGCAACTCGGCCGTTAATGCCCTTGGCCTAGGGCTGGCGACGGCCATGGTGCTGCTCTGCTCGAATGTCGCTGTCTCGCTGGTTCGGGGCGTGGTAAATACCGCCGTGCGTTTGCCGGCGTTCGTCATGATCATCGCCGCGCTCACCACCTGCATCGAACTGCTGATGCAGGCCTATACCTACGAGCTTTACCAGATCCTCGGGATCTTCATCCCGCTGATCACCACGAACTGCGTGATTCTTGGCCGCGCCGATGGCTTCGCCGCCAAGCACAACCCGCTCGTTGCCGGCTTCGATGGCTTGATGATGGGCCTGGGCTTCGCCCTCGTCCTGCTGATCCTGGGCGGCGCTCGCGAGCTGATTGGCACCGGCGCGCTGTTCGCCAATATGCAGTTGCTATTCGGTTCGGTTGCAGCCGACTGGCAGGTTACGCTGGTCAGCGATTACAAGGGTTTCCTGCTGGCCATCCTGCCGCCGGGCGCTTTTATCGTGCTCGGCCTGCTGATCGCCCTGAAAAACCGCATCGACGAACACCTCGCCGAGCGGGCCAAGGCCAACCGGCCGGAAGCGCCGGCGCAGAGTCGCCGTGTGCGGGTCACCGGAGTGATCGAGTGACGCCGCTCAGCCACGCACGTCACCGCCGCGCCCTTCATCTGGAGCAACGTCGATGAACGCCGAGAAACGCCGGGAGATCTTCCGCCGCTTTCACGAAGACAACCCTGAGCCCAAGACGGAGCTGGCCTACAGCACGCCCTTCGAACTGCTGATCGCCGTCATCCTCTCCGCCCAGGCGACTGACGTCGGAGTCAACAAAGCGACTGCCAAGCTCTACCCCGTCGCCAATACGCCCGAAGCCATTTACGCGCTCGGCTACGACGGGCTGTGCAGCTACATCAAGACCATTGGCCTGTACCCCAGCAAGGCGAAGAACGTGCTGGAGACCTGCCGCATCCTGGTCGAGCGTCACGGCAGCCAGGTCCCGGACAACCGCGAGGCGCTCGAAGCGTTGCCCGGCGTCGGTCGCAAGACTGCCAATGTCGTGCTCAATACGGCGTTCCGCCAATTCACCATGGCTGTCGACACCCATATCTTTCGGGTCGCCAACCGCACCAACATCGCGCCAGGCAAGAACGTGCTGGACGTCGAGCGCAAGTTGGTCAAGTTCGTGCCGAAGGAGTATCTGCTCGACGCTCACCACTGGCTGATCCTGCACGGGCGGTACGTCTGCAAGGCCCGCAAACCGCAGTGTGGAAGCTGCCGGATCGAGGACCTGTGCGAATACAAGCACAAGACCTCCGATGATTGACTTGCCACTGGAGATCGCTATCGCACGATTGAAAAAATCTTTTTTACGGCCCGAATTTTTGCCGCTATAAGGTGCGCCATTAGCGCGCCTTTGCCGTGGAGAACAGACAAGTGTCCGAAAAAGAAGATATTCAAATTGAAGATGACTTCGTCAGCGATGACGAAGACGATGCTGCAGAGGCTCCCGTGGAAGTCGCCAAGACTAACCTGACCAAACGTCGCATCATCGACAACCTGCTCGAAGAGCGCAGGCTACAGAAGCAGCTCAACGATTTCGACTTCGATATCTGATTCTGCCGTCAGGTACCGATACGAAAAGCCCCGGTTGATCCGGGGCTTTTTTCTTCTGGCGAGTCAGTCGTTGCGTGACGGTGACAACAACTCAACCTTGTAGCCATCCGGATCCTCGATGAACGCTAGGATGCTGCTGCCATGCTTCATCGGGCCCGGCTCACGGGTGATCTTGCCGCCGCGCGAACGAATGTCCTCGCAGGCCTTGTAGACGTCCTCGACTTCCAATGCGATATGGCCGTAGCCGTTGCCCAGGTCGTAGGCGTCCACGCCCCAGTTGTGGGTCAGTTCGAGCACACTGTTATGCGCCTCGTCGCCATAGCCAACAAAGGCGAGGGTGAATTTGCCTTCGGGGTAATCCTTGCGACGCAACAGGGTCATGCCCAGCACCTCGGTGTAAAAGGCGATGGATCGATCCATGTCGCCTACCCGCAGCATGGTATGCAGCAGCCTCATCGGTGGTCTCCTCTTGGCTAAAGACAAACCCCGGCTTGTGACCGGGGCCTGGATGGACCGGCACGGCGCCAGTCCTGAAGCCGCGAGCCCTAAAGCTCGCGCTTCGGCTCAGAACTGCGTCCGGCCCTTGTTCGCGGCGATGCGCATGCGCAATGCGTTGAGCTTGATGAAGCCACCGGCATCTGCCTGGTCGTAGGCACCGGCGTCGTCCTCGAAGGTGGCGATGTTGGCATCGAACAGCGAATCATCGGATTTGCGGCCCGCAACGATGACATTGCCCTTGTAGAGCTTCAGGCGCACCACACCGTTCACGTTGACCTGGGACGCATCGATCATCTGCTGCAGCATGCTGCGCTCCGGGCTCCACCAGTAGCCGTTATAGATCAGGCTGGCGTACTTGGGCATCAGCTCGTCTTTCAGATGGGCCACTTCACGGTCCAGCGTGATCGACTCGATGGCGCGATGTCCCTTGAGCATGATGGTGCCGCCAGGGGTTTCGTAGCAGCCGCGCGACTTCATGCCGACATAGCGGTTCTCGACGATGTCCAGGCGACCGATGCCGTTCTCGCCACCGACCTTGTTCAGGTAGGCCAGCAGCTGGGCTGGCGACATGTCCTTGCCGTCGATGGCGACGATGTCGCCCTTGCGGTACGTCAGCTCGATGTAGGTCGGGGTATCCGGTGCGGCTTCCGGCGACTTGGTCCAGCGCCACATGTCTTCTTCGTGCTCGGTCCAGGTGTCTTCCAGCACGCCACCTTCATAGGAGATGTGCAACAGGTTGGCGTCCATGGAGTAAGGGGACTTCTTCTTGCCATGACGCTCGATTGGGATGGCGTGCTTCTCCGCGTAGTCCATCAGCTTCTCGCGCGAGAGCAGGTCCCACTCGCGCCAGGGTGCGATGACCTTGACGCCCGGCTTGAGTGCATAAGCGCCCAGCTCGAAGCGCACCTGGTCGTTACCTTTGCCCGTGGCGCCATGGGAGATGGCATCGGCGCCGGTCTCGTTGGCAATCTCGATCAGGCGTTTGGCAATCAGCGGGCGGGCGATGGACGTACCCAGCAGGTACTCGCCTTCGTAGATGGTGTTGGCGCGAAACATCGGGAAGACGAAATCGCGAACGAACTCCTCGCGCAGATCGTCGATGTAGATTTCCTTGACGCCCATGGCCTGCGCCTTGGCACGGGCTGGCTCGACTTCCTCGCCCTGGCCGAGGTCAGCGGTGAAGGTCACTACTTCGCAATTATAGGTGTCTTGCAGCCACTTGAGGATCACGGAGGTGTCCAGGCCACCGGAATACGCCAGGACTACCTTCTTTACGTCGGCCATTGCCATCCACTCCCGGGATTGAAGGAAAGCGGCAATTCTACTGGTCGCGACGCCCCTTTTACAGGGGCACGGGCCCGCCGGGCTCAGGTTGCCGGCGTAGCGGCCCCGGCTGCGGCCGACACGGCCGCCGGGCCTCGCTCGAGGCGCAGGGTGACACGTCGGTTTTTGGCGCGATTGGCCTCGCTGCTGTTCGGCACAATCGGATAACGCTCGCCGTGGAAGCGCACGGTGATCTGCTCCTTCGGCACCCCTTGGGCGATCAGGTACGCCTCGACGGCCAATGCGCGCCGCCGCGAAAGGTCACGGTTGGTCAAGCGGTTGCCGCTGTTGTCCGAATGGCCATCGAGCTGGATGACGTTGACGCTCGGATCTGCCTTGAGGAACGCCAGAATGATGTCGAGCTTAGCCTGGCCCAGCGCATCCAGCTCGATATCACCGGCCGGAAAACCAATCTGCGACTGGCGAATCTGGTCGAAGTTGACCGGCAAAAGCTTCGCCGTGCAGGTGCGGAATTCTTCGTAGGCTTTGCTGAAACGGGCCGGCAGCAGGCGCACCTCGAGCGCATCAGCACCCTGCAAGGTGTGATGGCGAATGACCGGGCTGCGCCCGTCGAGCAGGCCCGTCAGCAAGCGCCCGGCCTGCAGCTGCGAGCTGTTGAACGGAATGTCCCCGCCAGCCACCGAAACCACACCGAGATTCAAATCGCTGCGCCCGGGTTGCCAGGGCGCAGCCGCCGCTAGCAGCGTCGCCGATCCGGTGCCGAACCAGCGATCGGTCGATTGCAGGCGAAAGGTTGGCTGTTCACCCGCGCGGCGCACGAACTCGCCTTTGCCGAAACCGGCAATGGCTTGGCTTAGCCGGCACTCGAATTGATCACCCTCGACCTGCCACTGCACATGCTCCAGACGAGTCTGGAAGGTGATGGCATTGGCCGATGGGGCCAGCAGGCAAGCCAAAAAAAGAGGGCGCAGGCGCACGAGAGGCTCCACGGTGGACAAAACGTTCAAGGGAGGTATCGGTGCCGGCCGCGGAAACTTGAACCTAGCGAGCACCGCGATAGAGCACGCCGACCGCCCCATGCCATGGGCCAAGCCCCCGCCGCGGCGATTTTTTTTTGCGATTCCGGTAGCATTCCCGCACGTTTCAACGCCCTGGAATCCCGCATGTCCGACCGCCTGACCCTCCTGCGCCCCGATGATTGGCACATCCACCTGCGCGACGGCGCAGCGCTGCCGCACACCGTCGCCGACGCCGCACGCCAATTTGCGCGCGCCATCATCATGCCGAACCTGGTCCCGCCGGTTCGCAATGCCACCGAAGCACAGGGCTATCGTCAGCGCATCCTGGCCGCGCGGCCAACCAGCAGCCGGTTCGAGCCGCTCATGGTGCTCTACCTCACCGATACGACCCAACCCGACGATATCCGCGAGGCCAAGGCGAGCGGCCATGTGTTCGCGGCCAAACTTTACCCGGCCGGCGCAACGACCAACTCGGCCTCCGGGGTGACGCGCATCGACAACATTTTTGCAGTACTCGAGGTCATGGCCGAGGTTGGCCTGCCGTTGTTGGTACATGGCGAAGTGACGCGCTCGGAGATTGACATTTTCGACCGCGAGAAGTGCTTCATCGACGAACAGCTGAGCCGCGTCACCGAACGCTTCCCGACGTTGAAAGTGGTGTTCGAACATATCACCACGCGTGACGCCGTCCAGTTCGTTCAGGCTGCTGCGAGCAACGTTGCCGCGACCATCACCGCGCACCATTTGCTGTACAACCGCAACCACATGCTAGTGGGCGGAATCCGCCCGCATTTTTTCTGCCTGCCGATCCTCAAGCGCAACACCCACCAAGAGGCGCTGCTGGACGCTGCCACCAGTGGTAGCCCGAAGTTTTTCCTCGGTACCGATTCGGCACCCCATGCCAAGCATGCCAAGGAAAACGCCTGCGGCTGCGCCGGTTGTTACACCGCCTTCGCTGCCATCGAACTCTACGCCGAAGCCTTTGAGCAACGTGGTGCCCTGAATCGCCTCGAGGCCTTTGCCAGTCACTACGGGCCAGACTTCTATGGCCTGCCACACAACACCGACACCATCACTCTGGTACGTGAACCCTGGAGCGTGCCAGCCAGCCTGCCCTTCGGTGACCATGACCTAGTCCCGCTGCGTGCCGGCGAAACCCTGCAGTGGCGGCTGGAGCAAAGCCAATGAGTGACGATCAGTTCGACGACGATCTGGAGCCCACCGCCTCCGGCAAACCTCGCTCGCCAATGGCGAATCGCTTTCGAGGCTTTCTGCCCGTCGTGGTCGACGTTGAGTGCGGCGGCTTCAACTGCGCGACGGACGCGCTCCTGGAAATCGCCGCAGTCACCATCGGCATGGACGAGCAAGGCCTGCTCTATCCGCAGGACACGCTGTTCTTTCGCGTCGAGCCCTTCGCTGGCGCCAACATCGAACCGGCCGCACTGGAGTTCACCGGCATCAAGCTGGATCACCCACTGCGCATGGCCGTCCCCGAATCGCAAGCGATGAATGAGATCATTCGTAGCGTGCGCAAGGCGGTGAAATCAGCCGGCTGCAAGCGTGCCATCCTTGTCGGGCATAACAGCAGCTTCGATCTCGGCTTCCTCAACGCGGCCATCGCCCGCTGTGACATCAAGCGCAACCCCTTCCACCCGTTTTCGAGCTTCGACACCGCAACGTTGGCCGGCCTCGCCTATGGCCAGACCGTGCTTGCGAAAGCCTGCCAGGCTGCCGGTATCGATTTCGACGGACGCGAAGCCCACTCAGCCCGATACGACACAGAGAAGACTGCCGAACTCTTCTGCGGAATCGTCAACCGCTGGAAGGAAATGGGTGGCTGGGAAGAATTCGACGAGTAGTGGTGTCGCCCGTAAATGAAAAGGCCAGTCAGATGACTGGCCTTTTTCATGTCTACCGTTCGCTTACAGCGGCTTGCCGCGATTGCCGTGCTCGCCGACGAACACCTGCATGGCCTTCAGGTCGTTCTTCAATACCGTGCAACGCTCTGGGCGCTCGAACAGGTCGGACAAATGTGCCGGCAGTTCCAGCGCCTTGCCGACGCCAGCCTTCTCGACCGCGTCTGGAAACTTTACCGGATGCGCCGTAGCCAGCGTGACCATCGGCGTGGACAGGCTTCGACGGCACTCGCGGGCAGCATGAACGCCGATGGCTGTGTGCGGGTCCAGCAGCTCGCCGGTGGACTTGAACACCTCGGCGATGGTCCGACAGGTTTGTGCATCGTCCACCGCCAGGGAGTCGAATAGTTTGCGCGCCTCGGTCCACCGCTCCTCTTCGACCGACAGCTTGCCACTGGCCTTGAACGCACTCATCAGCTCGGCCACGGCGGCGCCGTTGCGGCCATGCAGATCGAATAGCAGACGCTCGAAGTTGGACGACACCATGATGTCCATCGAGGGCGACAGCGACGCGTGCAGTGTGTCCTTGTCGTAACGATTGCCACTCATGAAGCGGTGCAGGATGTCATTGCGGTTGGTCGCCACAACGAGCTGGCTGATCGGCAAGCCCATGTTTCGCGCCAGGTAACCAGCGAAAATATCGCCGAAGTTGCCGGTGGGTACGGAGAACGCCACCGAGCGCGACGGCCCGCCCAGCTGCAGCGCAGCATGGAAGTAGTAGACGATCTGAGCCATGATCCGCGCCCAGTTGATCGAGTTCACCGCCACCAGACGTGTGCCCTTCAGGAAGCCCTGATCGGCGAAGCTGTCCTTCACCATCTCCTGGCAATCGTCGAAGTTGCCTTCGATGGCGATGTTGTGAATGTTGTCACCCAGGATGGTGGTCATCTGGCGACGCTGCACCTCGGAAACGCGGTTATGCGGGTGCAGGATGAAGATGTCGACGTTCTCGCAGCGCCGGCAGCCCTCGATGGCCGCGGAGCCGGTATCACCGGAGGTCGCGCCGATGATGACTACCCGCTCGCCGCGCTTGACCAAGACATGATCGAGCAGCCGCCCAAGCAACTGCAGCGCGAAGTCCTTGAACGCAAGGGTCGGGCCATGGAATAGCTCGAGTACCCATTCGTTGCTGTCGAGCTGACGTAGCGGCGCGACAGCGCTATGGGCGAAGACCCCGTAGGTCTCCTCGAGGATTCGCTTGAAGTCGGCATCCGCGATGCTTCCGGCGACGAAGGGGCGCATGACGCGGAAGGCCAGCTCGTGGTACGGCAGCCCGGCCCAGGAAGCGATTTCCTCGACGGTGAACCGCGGCAGATTCTCCGGCACATAGAGGCCGCCGTCACTGGCCAGACCGGCCAATAGCACGTCTTCGAAATTCAGGGCCGGTGCCTGGCCGCGGGTACTGATGTAGCGCATGGAAAGAGCCTCAAAAGCCGATAGAAGTACCGAACGCCGAAGGCCAAACGAGCATGTCGTTCAGCCATCGAGCGCCAGCCTCAAGCGAGTTGTTCGACGCGAATACGGACGACCTTACCGACCACATCCTCAAGCGATTCGAGCGCGGCGATGGCGTCGTCGATGCGCTGCTCGACCACCCGATGAGTCACGAGAATGACCGGCACCAGGCCGTCGTGCTCTTCGACTTCCTTCTGCATGATCGACTCGATATTGATGCCGCGCTCCGACAGGATGGTCGCGACCTGCGCCAGCACGCCGGGGTGATCCTTGGCCTGGATGCGAAGGTAATAGGCGCTTTCGCAGGCGCCGATCGGCAAGATCGGATGGGCGGAGAGCGAATCGGGCTGGAACGCCAGGTGCGGTACTCGGTTGTTCGGGTCAGTAGTCAGTGCGCGGGCAACATCCACCAGGTCGGCTACCACGGCGGAAGCGGTCGGCTCCATGCCGGCGCCAGCACCGTAGTAAAGGGTGGAGCCAACGGCGTCGCCATTGACCATGACGGCGTTCATTACGCCGTTGACGTTGGCGATGAGACGGTCAGCGGGAATGAGCGTCGGATGAACGCGCAACTCGATCCCGGCGTCGGTGCTGCGCGCAACACCCAAATGTTTGATGCGGTAGCCCAGCGCCTCGGCATAGTTGACGTCCGCAGTGGTCAGGCGTGAAATGCCTTCGGTATAGGCCTTGTCGAACTGCAGCGGGATGCCGAAGGCGATGGACGCGAGGATGGTGAGTTTGTGCGCGGCATCGATGCCCTCTACGTCGAAGGTCGGATCGGCCTCGGCGTAGCCCAGCGCCTGGGCTTCCGCCAGGACGTCCTCGAAGGTGCGGCCCTTCTCACGCATTTCGGTGAGAATGAAATTACCGGTGCCGTTGATGATGCCAGCCAGCCAGTTGATTTGGTTGCCCGCCAGCCCCTCGCGGATGGCCTTGATGACCGGAATGCCGCCGGCGACCGAGGCTTCGAACGCAACGATCACACCTTTTTCACGCGCTTTGGCGAAAATCTCGTTGCCATGCACAGCGATGAGCGCCTTGTTCGCCGTCACGACGTGCTTACCGTTGTCGATGGCCTGAAGCACCAGGTCGCGAGCCAGCGTGTAGCCCCCGATCAGCTCGACGACGATATCGATCTCGGGGTTGCGGGCAACGTCGAGAACGTCAGCAGTAATGGGGATATCACCGGTGTCGCACTTGGGGTTGATGCTGCGAGCGGCAATCTGCGCGACCTCGATCCCACGACCAGCGCGGCGGGCAATTTCTGCAGCGTTGCGCTTGAGCACGTTGAAAGTGCCGCCACCGACGGTTCCCAACCCACAGATGCCAACTTTCACCGGTTTCAAGCTGCACTCCCTCTTCCAGCGAACGACCGGACACAGCGGCCGAACAAAAGAGTCGCACATTACGAAGCGCATGGGATTTAGTCAAATCCAGTCAGGAGCGCGCTGACCATCTCCTCAGATCGCCTATTGCCGCAACCCGAGCCGCTGATGCCACTGCGCAAGCGATTCATCCGGATAACCGTCGAAGCAACGATCATCTGGCCCGACCTGAGGCGTTACCCAAGACGCCTTGGAACCGAGCATGAGGTGGGTAGATTCAGGCGGCTCCGGCAGATCGGTATCGATTGCAGATGCATGGGGATGGACCAGTTCAGGCCAGTTTGGATCCCATAGCCAGAGCGCGCTGCCGCACTGTTTGCAGAAGTGGCGCTGGCCGTCGCTGAGCTGCATCTTGCCCGCGTCGTCGGTGATCTTGGCCCGGTAGATACCGAGCTGGTCGCGACCCTCGACCTGCAGGGTGCGCGCATCACCGCCCAGGTTGATCGCATACCCACCACCGCCGGCCGTTTTGCGACAGATCGAGCAGTAGCAGCGCATGAATGGATAGGGCTCGGCCGATTCGAGGGAAAAACGCACGGCCTTGCAATGACAGGATCCTTCGAGCTTCATGATCGCCTCCGCTGTCTAGTTCACTGCTTTGAACACAGCGAACGCGACAGTTCCCGCCGGGACGGAGGCGTCACTATCGATGGTCAGGCGGAATCACTTCGCCTTGAGCGCTAACTCCGCCAACTGCGGTGCGGGCTGGTAGCCGGGGATCATCTGGCCATCGGCCAGGATAATGGCTGGCGTGCCTTGAACGCCGATCAGCTGGCCCAGCTCATACTGCTCGGCCACCGGGCTGTTGCAGGACGCGGCCGGCACCTCCTCGCGCGCCTTGGCCTTGTTCATAGCTGCCTGGCGATCCTTCGCGCACCAGACGCTAGTCAGCGTGTTGGCGCCATGGCTGCCCATGCCCTGGCGTGGGAACGCCATGTAACGCACCTCTACGCCCAACCGGTTTAGCTCCGCCACTTCGCTGTGCAGCTTCTGGCAGTAGCCGCAATCGGTATCGGTAAATACCGTGACATGCGTCTTCGGGTGTTCGGGGGCAAACACCACCATCTCGCTTGTCGGTACGGCATCGATGGCTTTCGCGACCGACCGGCTCTGCGCCTGCTCGGTCAGATTGGTCGCCTGACCGTCCTTGAATTGATACATGTAGCCTTGAATCAGAAACTGACCATCAGCACTGGCGTACAGCTGACGGCCTCCTTTGAGCTGAACCTGATAAACGCCGGGCATCGGGCTTTCAGCGATCGCCTCGACAGGCATGCCGGGCTGAATAGCGTTCAGCGAGTCACGAATCGCCTGTTCCGCATCAGCGGCGAGCACTATGGAACTGGCCAGCCCGAAGCTCAGGGCGGCAAAAAGACGAGTCACGCGCATGGGATCTCCTGGCGACATCGATCAAGCGGAAAGGATGCAGCCTACCACAGGGGCCTCGATCAGACGCAGCGCACCCGCGGCGTATAAGATCCGGACGACACCTAGCCGCGCGGGTGATGTTGCGCATGTAGGGCTTGCAGGCGTGCACGCGCGACATGGGTGTAAATCTGCGTTGTCGACAGGTCGCTATGACCTAGCAGCATCTGCACAGTACGAAGGTCGGCGCCGTGGTTGAGCAGGTGCGTGGCGAATGCATGCCGCAGGTTATGCGGTGAAATCGAAGCGTTGATGCCTGCCGCTTTCGCATGCAGCTTGATGCGATACCAGAACGCCTGCCGAGTCATTTGGTCGCCGCGCTGGCTGAGAAACACCACGTCGCCAACCTTCGCCCCCAGCAATTCGCGCCTTGCATCGCGCAGGTAACGCTCCAGCCAATGGTTCGCCTCCTCGCCCAATGGCACCAAGCGCTCCTTGCTGCCCTTGCCGACCGTGCGCAGCACCCCTTGACGCAGGTTGACCTGCTCCAGCGTCAGGCTGATTAGCTCGGTGATGCGCAAGCCGCAGGCATACAGAACCTCCAGCATGGCGCGATCCCGAAGCCCCAGCGGGTCGCGGAGCTCCGGTGCAGCCAATAGCGCCTCGACATCTGCCTCAGACAAGGCCTTTGGAAGCGGAAGCCCAAGTCGCGGCAGCTCGACCTGAAGAGTTGGATCGGTTGCGATCACGCCCTCGCGCAGCAGGAAGCGATAGAAACCGCGCAAGCCGGACAGTAACCGCGCCGTCGAGCGGGCCTTGTAGGCGTGGTGCAGGCGCCAAGCAAGATGATCGAGAATGACGTCGCGTCCTGCATCAGCCAGTCCCACGCCCCGTTCCTCGAGCCAGCCATTGAACAAGGCTAGATCGCTGCGATAAGCCTGACGCGTATTGCCCGACAGGCCCTTTTCTAACCATAGGGCGTCCAGGAAACGGTCGATCAGCGGGTCATCTCGAGTAGGCATGTGCATTCATCGCAGCGGCGGCGCGCCAGTTTTTCACAACACGCTCCAGACGTCAGCCGCCGACACCCAGGCATAAAAAAAGCAGCCCGAAGGCTGCTTTTTCTGAAACCGCTTGATCAGGAAAGCTTTTCCTTGATGCGGGCCGCCTTGCCGGACAGCGCGCGGAGGTAGTACAGCTTAGCCTTGCGTACGTCGCCGCGGCGCTTGACGCTGATGCTGTCGACCATCGGGCTGTAGCTCTGGAAGGTACGCTCGACACCAACACCATTAGAGATCTTGCGGACGGTAAAAGCGCTGTTCAGACCGCGGTTACGCTTGCCGATCACGACGCCTTCGAAGGCCTGGAGGCGCTGACGATCGCCTTCCTTGACCTTGACCTGAACCACAACGGTGTCGCCTGGGGCGAACGGTGGCAATTCTTTGGTCATCTGCTCAGCTTCGAGCGCCTGAATAATCTTGTTGGTCATGCTGTGCTCCTGAGGCAAACCTATTAGGCTGCCATCGATACGTTAACTATCGTTCCGCTGGCGAATATATTCCGCCAACAGCTTTTGTTCTTCTCCAGAAAGCGAGCGGCCATCCAGAAGATCAGCGCGCCGTTCCCAAGTCCTGCCAAGGGACTGTTGCAAACGCCAGCGCCGGATGTGTTCATGATTGCCGCTGAGCAGCACATCAGGAACACGTTTATCCGCATACACCTCCGGTCGGGTGTAGTGCGGGCAGTCGAGCAGGCCGTCGGTAAACGAATCCTCCTCGGCAGAATCAGCATGACCCAGCGCTCCGGGGAGCAAGCGAGTCACTGCATCGATCAGAACCATGGCCGGCAGCTCGCCACCGGACAGCACGTAATCGCCAATCGACCATTCTTCGTCGACATGAGCTTCGATGAAACGCTCATCGACGCCCTCGTAGCGCCCGGCGATGAGGATCAAAGCCTCTTCTTTCGCCAGATCACGCACATCAGCTTGTTTCAGCTGACGCCCCTGCGGCGAGAGATAGATCACCTTCGCCTTTTCGCCAGCAGCCTGCCTAGCATCCGCCAAGGCGAGTTCGAGCGGCTTGATCTTCATGACCATGCCGGGCCCGCCCCCAAAGGGACGGTCGTCCACGGTCTGATGCCGGTCCTCGGTATAGGTGCGAGGGTTCCAGCATCGGAGGTGAAGCAAGCCCTGCTTTACTGCACGACTGCTGATGCCATAGTTACAAATAGCCGCGAACATGTCCGGGAACAGACTGATCACGTCGACACGCATAGTCGTCATGTCGCTCAGAAGTCCGCATCCCACTCGACGTGCATTTCACCCGCAGCCAAATCGACCTTCAGCACGCAAGGGTCCGTATAGGGCAACAACCGCTCACGATCATCCAGGCTGTCAGCGAATGGCTTGACCACCAGAACATCGTTGGCACCGGTTTCGAGGAGGTGATCCACGCGACCGAGCACTTGCCCGACCCCATTGATGACCACGAGCCCTTGAAGCTGGTACCAGTAATACTCATCGCCAGCCAGATCGGGTAATTCGCTACGCGAGATGCAAATCTCGAAATCGGCGTAGGTACGCGCAATTTCACGATCTGTCAGCCCGTTCAGCGTGGCTACCAGGATATTGCCCTGGACGCGACCCTTGACCAGCTCGACCTGCTTGATTTCCTCGCCTCGCCTGAGCGTCCAGCGCGGGTAATCGAGTAGGTTATCGATCGGATCAGTGAAGGAATACACCTTCACGTCACCGCGCACGCCATGCACCGATACGATCTTGCCAATGACGAGTAGATCTTCGGCCGGAGCAGACGCTGCGCTCATGAACTTAGGCAGCGGCCTTAGCAGCTTCCTTCAGCAGCTGAGCAACACGCTCAGACGGCTGCGCGCCCTGGCTCAGCCAGTAAGCAGCGCGCTCCTGATTGACAGAGAGCTTCACTTCCGCACCCGAGGCGATCGGATTGAAGAAACCGATACGCTCAACGAAGCGACCATCGCGCGGGTTACGGCTGTTGGTCACGGTCAGGTGGTAGAAAGGGCGCTTCTTGGAGCCGCCACGGGCCAGACGAATAGTTACCATGTGAACATCGTTCCTGTAGTCGGTACAGCAAATCTGAATGCAGGGCCCAAGGCCCGAAAGGCCGCATATTCTAAGGATTATCCGAACTTTTGCAAATGGCTTTTTTGAAACGTGGGTGAGGCCCGCACCAAGCGGGCCAACGCCATGCCCAGGCAGGCGCGAACATCATCAGAACTTGGGCATCCCGCCGCCGGGAAACATGCCACCCATGCCGCGCATCATCTTTGCCATGCCGCCCTTGCCGGTGACCTTTTTCATCATCTTCTGCATCTGCTTATGCTGCTTGATGAGGCGACCGATGTCCTGCACCTGAGTACCCGACCCCACGGCAATGCGCCGCTTGCGCGAGCCACTGATGAGATCGGGATTGCGGCGTTCCGCTGGGGTCATGGAGTTGATGATTGCCTCCATCTGCTTGAACTGTTTTTCCGCAGCCCCCTGAGCATTACCCATCTGAGACAGGTTCATTCCGCCAATGGCTGGCAGCTTATCCATAAGGCCACCCAGACCACCCATATTCTTCATCTGTTGAAGCTGGTCGCGGAAATCCTCGAGGTCGAAGCCCTTGCCTTTCTTCAGCTTTTTGGTGAGTTTCTCAGCCTTCTCACGGTCCAGGGTCTGCTCGGCCTGCTCGATCAGGCTGAGCACATCACCCATGCCGAGGATACGAGACGCGATGCGGTCGGGATGAAAGGGCTCAAGCGCATCGCTTTTTTCACCCATACCGATGAACTTGATGGGTTTGCCGGTGACATGCCGCACAGACAGCGCCGCGCCGCCACGTGCGTCACCATCGACCTTTGTCAGGACCACCCCAGTCAGCGGCAACGCCTCGCCAAAGGCCCGCGCCGTGTTGGCCGCATCCTGACCAGTCATCGCATCGACGACAAACAGTGTCTCGGCCGGCTTGATGGCACCATGCACGGCCTGGATTTCAGCCATCATCTCGGCATCGATGGCAAGGCGACCCGCGGTATCGACCAGCACCACATCGATGAACTTGAGCTTGGCTTCGCGGATCGCCGCCTGAGCAATCTCAACGGGCTTCTGGCTGGTATCCGATGGAAAGAAGATCACACCGACTTCACCCGCCAGGGTTTCCAGCTGCTTGATCGCTGCCGGCCGGTAGACGTCTGCCGACACCACCAATACCGACTTCTTCTTCCGCTCTTTCAGGAAGCGGGCCAGCTTGCCTACCGTCGTGGTCTTGCCCGCACCTTGCAGGCCCGCCATCAGCACCACGGCCGGCGGTGTCACGTTCAGCGCAAGGTCTTCGTTGGCCGCACCCATCAACTCCTCGAGTTCGGCACGCACGATCTTCACGAACGCCTGGCCCGGCGTCAGGCTCTTGGATACTTCGGTACCAACCGCACGGTCCTTGACCCGAGCGACGAAATCCTTGACCACCGGCAGCGCAACGTCGGCCTCCAGCAGCGCCATGCGAACTTCGCGCAGAGTGTCCTTGATATTCTCTTCGGTCAGCTTGGCCTTGCCGGTGACATGGCGAAGCGTCTGCGAGAGGCGATCGGTTAGATTTTCGAACATGAGCCGTTCCACGCTTGAGTGTGGTGAAGCCGGCGATTATAGAAGGTGCGCACCCTGCGTCGGTACCCCATCGACTGCCTTTTCATCGCGAACGATCATCACGCAACCGAACACAGCGTCCTGCAAGCGCAAGCCCTTCGATCGCGTTGCCAAAAGTAAAGAACGTAGATATCCACGCGCTTTTGCGGACTTGACGTTTGTGCCACACTCAACGCCTTTCCGAGCTGCTTAGAACACCTATGCATCCTTTGTTACCGAGCCTAGCTGCCGCCTGCCTGTATGCGGGCGTCACGGGATACCAGGGTCTGCGCCTGGTACAGCGCGCCATGCCGGACAAACGCCTCCTGCTGCTCTTGGGCACGCTCGCTCTGGTCGCCCATGGCGTCAGCCTGTTCATACAGCTGTTATCGCCCAGCGGCCTACATCTCGACTTCTTCAACGCGTCCAGCCTGATCGCTGCAGCTGTGATCCTGCTGATCCTGCTGGCGCTCTATCGCATGCCAGTCGAGAACCTTCTGCTGCTGCTTTTCCCGCTGGGTTGCCTGACGGTTCTCTTCGCCCAATTCGCACCGTCCGGCACCGCACCCGCGATCAGCGAGCAGCCCGGCATTCTCGCGCATATCCTGTTTTCGATACTCGCCTACGGAATGCTGACGATTGCCGTATTTCAATCGCTGCTCCTATTGCTGCAGGATCATCATCTCAAGCACAAGCACCCATCGGGGTTGATCAAGAACTTCCCGCCCCTGCAGACAATGGAGAGTCTGTTGTTCGGCTTTCTTTTGGCCGGCTGGCTGCTGCTCTCGGCTTCGCTAATTTCCGGCTGGATCTTTCTGGACAACCTGTTCGCCCAACACTTGGTGCACAAAACCCTGCTGTCCGTCGTCGCCTGGGTCGTCTTCGGCCTGTTGCTTTGGGGCCGCCATCAGCTTGGATGGCGCGGTTACAAGGCTATCCGCTGGACGCTGGCGGGCTTTTGCCTCCTGATGCTGGCGTACTTCGGCAGCAAGCTCGTCCGCGAATTCATCCTGCACATTTAAGGCAGCCACGTGGAACATCTACACCCTGGCTTTCTAGTCGGCTTGCTGGTTTTCCTGCTCCTTTGCTCGGCCTTCTTCTCCAGCTCGGAGACAGGGATGCTCAGCCTCAACCGCTACCGCCTCCGCCACCAGGCCAAGGAGGGGCATCGCGGGGCAAAACGGGCCAGTACCCTGCTGGCCCGGCCCGACCGGCTGCTCGGCACCATTCTGGTCGGCAATAACTTCGTCAACATTCTCGCCTCGTCAATTGCCACGGTGCTGGCAATCAAGCTCTGGGGCGAGGCTGGCATCGCCATCGCCACGATTGGCCTGACCATCATCCTGCTCATCTTTGGCGAAATCACACCTAAGACGCTTGCCGCGCTACGCCCTGAAGTGGTCGCCTACCCCGTCAGCCTACCGTTACTGCTGCTACAGAAGGTGCTGTATCCGCTGGTCGCCCTCCTGAGTGGAATCAGCAACGGCTTGCTGCGGCTACTCGGCGTTGACCTGAACAACAAGGGCGACGAAAGCCTGTCGACCGAAGAGCTCCGCAGCGTTGTCCGCGAGTCGGGCAGCGACATGTCAATGAACCGCCAGAGCATGCTGCTAAGCATCCTCGACCTAGAAAAGGTCACGGTGGACGACATCATGATTCCTCGCAACGAAGTGGCCGGCATCGACATAGAGGACGACTTCGAATCCATCGTTACCCAGCTGCGCACCACGCCCCACACTCGTCTGCCGGTCTTTCGAAAGGACATCAACCAGATCGAAGGCATCGTCCACATGCGGCAGATCGCACGACTGCTCAGCCATGACCAACTGACGCGAGAAAGCCTGCTGGAAGCCTGCAACGAGCCCTACTTCGTGCCGGAAAACACGCCGCTTTCGATCCAGCTGCTCAACTTTCAGAAGCAAAAGCGCCGCATCGGTATCGTTGTCGACGAATATGGTGATGTGCTCGGCATCGTGACGCTCGAAGACATCCTCGAGGAAATCGTAGGAGAATTCAGTAACCAGGACGCGCTACGCAGCCCCGACGTGCATGCCCAGGACGACGGCACGCTGGTGATCGACGGCGCCGCCTACCTCCGTGAAATCAACCGCGCGCTGGGCTGGGAGCTCCCCTGCGGCGGCCCTAAGACCATCAACGGCCTGATCACCGAAGCCCTCGAGCACATCCCCGACAGCGGCACCTGCGTGCAGGTCGACCGGTACCGCTTCGAGATCCTTCAGGCGGCGGACAATCGCGTAAAGAGTGTACGGGCCTGGTTGATCGACGATGGCGTGCCCAGCCACCACGACGAGCCCTGACCCCTCAAAGCTGGACGTCTACAGCCGAGGCCGCACGCAGCGCTTTGGCACGCGCGGCTTCGATCGATTCGTCGCGAGCCAGCGCGACACCCATACGCCGCTGCCCCCTGACCTCCGGCTTGCCAAACAGCCGCAGCGCAGTGTCGGGTTCAGCCAGCGCTGCCGCCAGGTTCCCAAAGCTGACTTGCGCCGACTCGCCCTCGACCAACACCACAGCCGAAGCGCTCGGACCGAGCTGGCGGATGGCCGGGACGGGCAGGCCCAGAATGGCACGCGCATGCAAGGCGAACTCGGACAGATCTTGCGAAACCAGCGTTACCAGCCCGGTGTCGTGCGGGCGCGGCGAGACCTCACAAAACCACACCTGATCGCCTTTGACGAACAGCTCGACGCCAAAGATGCCGCGACCACCCAGAGCGTCGGTTACGGCCAGCGCGATGCGCTCGGCTTCGGCCATAGCCCTCGCCGACATCGGTTGCGGCTGCCAGGACTCTTGGTAATCGCCTTTTTCCTGACGGTGCCCAACCGGTTGACAAAATGAGGTGCCGCCCGCGTGGCGAACGGTCAGCAGGGTGATTTCGTATTCGAAATCGACAAAGCCCTCGACGATCACCCGGCCCTTGCCGGCTCGACCGCCAGCCTGAGCATAAGCCCAGGCGTGATCGACATCCTGCTCGCTGCGCAGCACGGACTGGCCTTTACCGGAGGAACTCATGACCGGCTTCACCAAACAGGGGAAGCCGAGATCAAGAGCTGCCGCCCGGCATGCTTCGAGCGAATCCGCGAAACGGTACGCAGAGGTGGGAAGCCCCAGTTCCTCGGCCGCCAGCCGACGGATGCCTTCGCGATTCATCGTCAGCTGCGCGGCTCGCGCCGTCGGTATCACGCAGTAACCCTCGGCCTCCAGCTCGACCAGCGTCGCGGTGGCAATCGCCTCGATCTCGGGAACGATGTAGTGCGGCCTTTCCTGCTCGATGACGCCGCGCAATGCCTCGCCGTCGAGCATGTCGATGACGTAATGCCGGTGGGCGACCTGCATGGCTGGCGCATTGGCATAGCGATCTACCGCGATGACCTCCACACCCAGACGCTGAAGCTCAATAACGAGTTCTTTGCCCAGTTCACCTGAGCCGCAGAGCAGCACCCGGGTAGCGCTGGCAGACATCGGAGTGCCAATTCGGAGCATGATTTGCCTCGTTGATCGTTCAGGAAGAAGCCGCGAGAACGCGGCGAGTTAGAGCAGCATGCCGCTGGCGCGGGCACGCTCATGACACCGCAGCAGCACCGCGCGCCGCTCGGCATTGTCCATACCACGCCAGCGGCGAATCTCGTCGACGCTGCGCTGGCAACCGGTGCAGACATCCTCCTCGTCCAGCGCGCAGATACTTACGCAGGGCGAGGAGACGGGTTTCTCTTGCTGGCTCAATCGTTCTGCTCCGCCAGATCACGCGCGTAGCGCTGGGCATTATGGACATAGTGGGCGGCACTGGCCTCGAGCATCTTCTTTTGTTGCTCGGTCAGCTCGCGGACGACCTTGCCGGGAGACCCGACCACCAGCGAGCCATCCGGAATCTCCTTGCCTTCGGCGATCAGCGTGTTGGCGCCGATGATGCAGTGCTTGCCGATCCTCGCCCCGTTGAGAATGACCGCATTGATGCCGACTAGGCTGTAGTCGCCCACGGTGCAACCGTGCAGCATCGCGTTATGGCCGACCGTCACGCCGGTGCCGAGCGTCAACGGATGCCCCATGTCGGTATGCATCACGCTACCGTCCTGCACGTTGCTGTTGGGGCCGATGTGGATCAGTTCGTTGTCTCCGCGCAAGACGGCGCCGAACCAAACGCTGGCGCCAGCCTCCAGACGGATCTTTCCAACTAGCGTGGCGTTGGGCGCTACCCAGCTTTGCGGGTCCGCGTCGACACGGGCGTCTCCCAGGCGGTATTTCATGGTCATGGTTTCCTCTGCAGATCCACATAGCTGGCCGGCGGGCGACGCATCTCGATGCCGGCGTCATAGATGAGGTTCACGAGCTCGACGACCATGATGGCCGTCAGCCCCCAGATCCGGTACTCACCGTAGCGATAGGAAGGGATGTACCAGACGCCACCCTCATAATCGATCCGGTGGGTAACCTCGCGCACGTCCTGGCAGAAGAAATCCAACGGCACGGAAAAGACCGAGGCGATTTCGGCGTCATTGGCGCGGTATTCGACGTAGTCGGGCACGATGCCGACGAAAGGCGTGACGTGGATACCGTGAAGCGACACCAGACTGCTCAGGGGGCCGACGACTTCGACCATCCCCGGTGCCAAGCCCACCTCCTCTTCCGCCTCACGCAAAGCGGTTTGGATGAGATCCGCATCTTCGGGATCCCGGCGACCACCCGGAAACGCGACCTCCCCCCCGTGGGTCGACAGCCCGCTGGCGCGCAATGTCAGCACCAGCTCCGGCGAATCGCTTCGGGTGACGGGCATCAGCACCGCCGCCTCGGGCATTCGCGCCTCCGGCTCCAGGAGATGCGGAGCGTAATCGCGCACCCGTTGGAGAATCCTGTCCAGCATCGATCTACTCTGTTTGACTTTGCCGGGCATCATGGCACGAATCACCGAGGTGCCCAATACGCAGCCCGGCCGGGCGACACCGATACGCCATCGAACGTCGCAGACTGGCTTGAAAACTTCCCGAGCCGCAGCCACTCTCATGGTGGCCGCGGCTCGGCGACGACCGTCGAGTGCAGCATCGGAAAAAGGACGTGTGATGAAATTCTGTAGTCAGTGCGGCGGATCGGTCAGCGAGTTCGTGCCTGCGGGTGACAACCGCCCCCGATTCGTCTGCGACGCCTGCCAGACCGTTCACTATCTGAATCCGCGGATTGTCGCGGGCTGTCTACCTGTCTGGCACGATCAGGTCCTGCTTTGCCGCCGAGCGATCGAGCCGCGCCGCGGCTATTGGACGTTGCCGGCCGGCTTTATGGAAAACGGCGAGACCGTCCAGCAAGCCGCTGAGCGGGAAACGCTGGAAGAGGCGAATGCACGTGTCACCGGCTTGCAGCTTTACACGCTGTTCGACCTGCCGCATATCAATCAGGTTTACATGTTCTTTCGCGCGGAACTGCTCGATCAGGCCTATTGCGCAGGCGACGAGAGCCTGGAGGTCAGGTTGTTCGCGCAAACCGATATCCCTTGGTCAGAGCTGGCTTTCCCCACCATCGACCGTACCCTAGAATACTTTTTCGCCGACCGGGTCCAGCAGGCCTTCCCGGTACGAAACGAAGCCATGGGCGCAATGCGCGTGGCACGAAAACAGGCCTGATGTCGTAGTTTCAGGACGTGCCTCGATGCGCTGGCTGCTCGCTTTAGTCTGCTTTACTTTCACCACCCTTTCTCATGCCAACGCCGCCCCCGTATTCGACGATGCCTTTATCGACAAGGTGCTGGTGGTCAAGTCCGAGCGCAGGCTCCACTTGATCAGTCGTGGCGTGACGATGAAAAGCTACCGCGTCTCGCTCGGCAAGCAGCCGGGCCCCAAGGAGCGCGAAGGCGACCAGAGAACACCGGAAGGCTTCTACTGGATCGACTGGCGCAAGGCGTCGGAAAAATACAACTTGGCGATGCACATTTCCTATCCGAACGCGCAGGACCTCGCCCGCGCCAGCAAGACGGGCGACCGGCCCGGCAGCATGATCATGCTGCACGGCACACCGCTCGACGAAGAGTATCCCGAGTGGTTCTTCCATACCCTGGACTGGACCGAAGGGTGCATCGCGCTGAAGAACGATGACATGCGCGAAATCTGGGGCCTGGTTAAAAACGGCACCCTGATCGAGATTCGCCCCTGACCGTCTTTTTTGCACGCGCGCCCTGCGAAGGGTAACGTTCGCCTCACTACCCGTTACCCCGGCTGCCTATGAACGACGCCTCGTCCGACGAATTACTTCACCTCGATAACCAGCTCTGTTTCGCGCTCTATTCCGCCTCCCTGCAGATGACCAAGGCCTACAAGCCACTGCTGCAGGAAATCGGGCTGACCTACCCGCAGTATCTGGCAATGCTGGCCCTTTGGGAGCACGACGGGCAAACCGTCGGTGAAATCAGCGCGCGCCTGCTTACGGAACCTGGCTCTCTGACGCCTTTGCTCAAGCGGCTGGAAGCCGAGGGACTGCTCAACCGTATTCGCAGCAAGCAAGATGAACGTGTCGTTGAGCTGCATCTGACCCCAGAAGGGAAAGCCCTCAAGCAGCGTGCCTCTGCCTTCCCTGGCTGCATGCTCGAATGCACCGGCCAATCAGCCGAAGCGTTACGCAACTTGCATGCGCAATTGGTAGCGCTGCGCAACGCCCTAACCCAGACACGTTGATGCAGTCCCGTGGCCAACCGACTGAACGCCATATCGAAATTTATCTTGCGCGATAAATAACATGGCGATAACTTAACCCAACCCTTTCCAGACATGAGGACCGCCCCATGCAAACCATCAAAGCCCTGTATACCGCGACCGCTACAGCCACCGGCGGCCGCGACGGCCGTGCACGTTCATCTGACGGTCTACTGGACGTCAAACTGTCCACCCCACGCGAACTCGGTGGTGCGGGAGGCGAAGGCACCAACCCCGAGTAGATGTTCGCGGCCGGCTATTCGGCCTGCTTCATCGGCGCGCTGAAATTCACTGCGCAACAACGCAAAGTCACCCTGCCGAACGATCTGTCGGTTACCGGCAAGGTCGGCATCGGGCAAATTCCGGGCGGTTTCGGTTTGGAAGTCGAGTTAACGATCCAGCTTCCAGGCCTGGAACAGGCACAAGCCGAGCAACTGGTAGAAGCGGCGCACCAGGTATGCCCCTACTCCAATGCGACCCGCGGCAATATCGACGTGCGCTTGAGCGTCAGCGTCTGATCGAGGCAGAAACAAAAAACCCCGAGCCACCTTCGTGACCCGGGGTTCTGTGTGCTGGATGCGTTAGAACTGCATATCGGACAGCCGCCACACCTCGAACGCTGGCGTCTCGTAGGGGTGCGCACCCTTGAGCGCCCTCACGCAATCGTGGATCGCTTCGTCCGCAACGACGAGCTCTATTTTCCACTCGGGCATCATCTGCACATGACCTTGCTGCCCCACGAATGGCTGGCTTCCCTCCAGCGGACGGAACTGTCCGTGGCCCAGCACCTGCCAGCAGCAGTTGTCATACGCACCGATGCGCCCAGCACCCGCTGCAAAAACCGCTTTCTTGACAGCGTCCAGATGGCTTTCCGGAACATAGAAACACAGTTTGTACATCAGCCTCTCCGTACAGATACAGGCGGACCGGACAACGGCTAAAGCCCCGCCAATGGCTTAGGTGTTCATCAGACGCAGCCCGTATGGCTTGGTTCAGCGACAGGCTGACAGCCCTCCAAATACGAAAAAAAGCTCGGAACGACAGGCGCTCCGAGCTTCATCCGTCACCTCAATACTCAGTCGACCCAGACCCGAGCATTGCGGAACATCCTCATCCAACCACCATCCTCTTTCCAGTCATCCGGGCGCCAGGAGTTCGTCACTGCCCGGAATACGCGCTCAGGGTGCGGCATCATGATGGTCACCCGGCCGTCACGTGTCGTCAGTCCTGTGATGCCGCGCGGTGAGCCGCCCGGGTTGAACGGGTAGCGCTCGGTCACCTTGCCGTGGTTGTCGACATAACGCAGCGCGACGGTGCCAGACAGGTCAGCCTCGAGCAGTGCTTCCTCGCTCTCGAACTCCGAATGCCCTTCGCCGTGAGCGATAGCGATCGGCAGCCGGGAGCCTGCCATACCTTGCAGGAAGATGGACGGCGAATCCTGCACTTGCACCATGGCGACGCGTGCCTCGAACTGCTCGGAGCGGTTGCGTACGAAGTGTGGCCAGGACTCGCTGCCCGGCACCAGCTCGTGCAGGTTGGAAAGCATCTGGCAGCCGTTGCACACGCCAAGCGCGAAGCTGTCCTTACGCTCGAAGAAGGCACTGAAATCGTCACGGGCCTTGGTATTGAACAGGATGGACTTGGCCCACCCCTCGCCGGCCCCCAGCACGTCGCCGTACGAGAAGCCTCCGCAAGCGACGAGCCCTTTGAAGCGCTCCAGGCTGATCCGCCCCGAAAGGATATCGCTCATGTGAACATCGACCGCGGCAAAGCCAGCGCGGTCGAACGCCGCCGCCATTTCGGTCTGACCGTTGACGCCCTGCTCGCGCAGGATCGCCACCTCTGGTCGCACGCCGCGCTTGATGTAGGGCGCTGCGATGTCTTCGTTGACATCGAAGCCGAGGCTGACGCTCAGCCCCGGATTGTCTTCTTCAAGGAGCGCATCGAACTCCTGATCGGCGCAGTCCGCGTTATCACGCAAGCGCTGAATTCGATAGCTGGTTTCGGACCACTGGCGCTGCAGCAGGCGACGATCACCGCTGAACACGTCCTGCCCCTCGAACCGAATCGCCACGTGCCCGTTGTTCACCGGCTTGCCGACCACCGAAACGCAGTCGCCAAGCCCAGCGGCACTGAACTGCGCCAGCACCACCTCGGTATCGCCCTGGCGCACCTGGATCAGCGCACCGAGCTCTTCGTTGAACAACGCAGCCGGGATATCGGCGGCATGATCGACCAGGGCTTCGAGGTTCAGGTCCAGGCCACAATGACCGGCAAAAGCCATCTCGAGCGCCGTGGTAAGCAAGCCGCCATCGGACCGATCGTGATAGGCGAGCAGCAGGCCATCGGCATTTAGACCCTGGACGACCGCGAAAAACGCTTGCAAGTCCTCGGCATCGTCCACGTCAGGCGCGGTACGGCCCAAGCGGCCATACACCTGCGCCAGGATGGACCCGCCGATCCGATTCTGCCCACGCCCCAGGTCAATAAGGATCAGGTCGGTCTCGCCCTTGTCCAGGCGCAGTTGCGGAGTGAGCGTTTTGCGCACGTCCACCACCGGCGCGAAGCCGGACACAACCAGCGACAGCGGCGAGGTCACGCTCTTGTCCGCACCCTCCTCGCTCCAGCGCGTCTTCATGGACATCGAGTCCTTGCCCACCGGAATGGTGATGCCCAGCGCGGGGCATAGCTCCATGCCCACGGCACGAACAGTGTCGTACAGCCGCGCGTCTTCGCCCGGATGGCCGGCAGCGGCCATCCAGTTAGCCGAGAGCTTGATGTCGGAGAGTTTGTCGATGTTTGCCGCGGCCAGGTTGGTCAGGGTTTCGCCGATCGCCATGCGGCCCGACGCGGGCGCGTCGAGCAGCGCAACCGGGGTGCGCTCACCCATCGCCATGGCTTCACCGGTGTAAACATCAAAGCTCGTAGTGGTCACTGCACAATCCGCGACCGGCACCTGCCAGGGGCCGACCATCTGGTCACGCGCGACCATGCCGGTGATGCTGCGGTCACCGATAGTGATCAGGAAGCTTTTGCTCGCCACGGCCGGGTGGTGCAGGACACGCTCAATGGCGTCAGCCAAGTCCACCTGCTCGGCGGCGAAGTCATCACCCAGCTCGGCTTCGCGAGTCGCACTGCGATGCATGCGAGGGGCTTTGCCGAGCAGTACGTTGAGGGGCATATCCACCGGGTTGTTGCCGAAATGGCTGTCAGCAACCGTCAGATGCGGCTCGGCGGTAGCCTCACCAACCACTGCGAAGGGGCAACGCTCCCGGCGACAGATTTCCTCGAAACGAGCCAGATCGGCCGCATCAACGGACAGCACGTAGCGTTCCTGGGATTCGTTGCACCAGATTTCCAGCGGCGCCATGCCCGGCTCATCGTTGGGCACCTGACGCAGCTCGAAACGGCCGCCCCGGCCGCCATCGTTGACCAATTCAGGGAAGGCGTTGGACAAGCCGCCGGCGCCCACATCGTGAATGAACTTGATCGGGTTCTTTTCGCCGAGCTGCCAGCAACGATCGATAACTTCCTGGCATCGACGTTCCATCTCGGGGTTGTCGCGCTGCACGGAGGCAAAATCCAGATCCGCCGAGCTGCTGCCAGTCGCCATCGACGAGGCCGCGCCGCCGCCAAGGCCAATGAGCATCGCAGGGCCGCCGAGCACGATCAGCTTGCCCCCTACGGAAATCTCGCCCTTCTGTACGTGATCTTCACGGATGTTACCCATGCCGCCTGCCAGCATGATCGGCTTGTGGTAGCCCCGCACTTCCTCACCACGCGGCGTAGCGATCGCCTGCTCGAAGGTGCGGAAATAGCCATTCAGCGCCGGCCGGCCGAATTCGTTGTTGAACGCCGCACCACCCAGCGGGCCCTCGATCATGATGTCCAGCGGCGTGACGATACGCTCGGGCTTGCCGTAAGGGACTTCCCAAGGCTGCTCGAAACCCGGGATGTTGAGGTTCGACACGGTAAAACCGGTCAGGCCAGCCTTGGGCTTGGCGCCGCGGCCAGTCGCTCCCTCGTCGCGGATCTCACCGCCCGAGCCGGTGGCGGCGCCTGGGAACGGCGCGATGGCGGTCGGGTGGTTGTGGGTCTCCACCTTCATCAAGATATGCACGGGCTGCTGGTTGGCCGCGTACTCGCCGGTTTCAGAATTGGGGTAAAAACGGCCGGCGCGATGGCCGACAATAACCGCCGCGTTGTCCTTGTACGCCGACAGCACACCTTCGCCATGCATCTGGTAGGTGTTTTTAATCATGCCGAACAGCGACTTTTCCTGGCTCTCGCCATTGATGTCCCAGCTGGCGTTGAAGATCTTGTGTCGGCAGTGCTCGGAGTTGGCCTGGGCGAACATCATCAACTCGATGTCATGCGGGTTGCGACCCAGCCCGGTAAAACTGGTTACGAGGTAATCGATCTCGTCTTCAGCCAGCGCCAGGCCAAGCTCAGCGTTGGCTTTCTCCAGCGCGGCGCGCCCGCCACCCAGTACATCCACAGCCTGCAGCGGCTTGGGCTGGGCGTGGCTGAACAGCGGCTCGGCCGCCTCGAAACGGTCGAGCACCGCCTGCGTCATGCGATCGTGCAGGCTGGCAGCGACCGCGGCGGCATCCGCATCGGACAGCTCACCGGCAATGTAATAGGCGATTCCGCGCTCCAAACGCTGAATCTTGGCGAGACCGCAATTGCGTGCAATATCGCTGGCCTTGCTCGACCAGGGCGAAATGGTGCCGAACCGGGGAATAACCAGAAACAGACGCCCACTGGGCTCCTGCACGGGAACGCTCGGCCCGTACTCGAGCAACCGGCCAAGTACCTGCTGTTCATCCGCGCTCAGGGCGCCGGTGACGTCTGCGAAATGGGCGAACTCGGCGTACAGCCCGCTCACAGCGGGGACCTTTTCGGTCAATTGCGCCAGGAGCTTACCGTGACGGAAGGCGGAAAGAGCGGGAGCGCCGCGCAGGATCAACATCGTCGGAACAGCCTCGGAAAGGGGGAGCAGTCGGGCCGCGTATTCTAGCCCATGACGACGTTCGAGGCTAAGGGAAGGCGAAAGCTGCGGCAGCTGGAAGCCAGCTCAGCGCCGCAACGAACAAATGCACCCCTGGAACTGCAGGGCATGGGTTCCGACGACCCATGCCCCGAACGCAAGGCGCTGGCAAAAAGCAGATCCTCGCGCCCGCTTTGGCGCCACTACCTCAATGCAGGATCTGGCTGAGGAAAAGCTTGGTGCGCTCGTTGGTGGGGTTGGTGAAGAACACCTCCGGGTCGGCCTCTTCGACGATCTCCCCCTTGTCCATGAAGATCACCCGGTCGGCGACAGTGCGCGCAAAACCCATCTCATGGGTCACACAAAGCATGGTCATGCCGCTTTCGGCCAACCCGACCATGGTATCGAGCACTTCCTTGACCATTTCCGGATCCAGGGCCGAGGTGGGCTCGTCGAACAGCATGATCTTGGGCTTCATACACAACGCCCGCGCGATGGCGACCCGCTGCTGCTGGCCACCAGAGAGCTGCCCCGGGTATTTGTCTGCCTGCTCTGGAATGCGCACGCGTTCGAGGTAGTGCATCGCAATTTCCTCAGCCTGGCGGCGCGGCATCTTGCGCACCCACATGGGGGCCAACGTGCAGTTTTGCAGAACGGTCAGGTGCGGAAACAGATTGAAGTGCTGAAACACCATGCCGACCTCGCTGCGGATCGCCTCGATCTGCTTGAGGTCGTTGGTCAGCTCGACGCCGTGGATCACGATACGCCCCTGCTGATGCTCCTCCAGCCGATTTAAACAGCGGATGGTCGTCGACTTGCCGGAACCGGACGGGCCACAGAGGACGATACGCTCGCCCTGGGTGACGTTCAGGTTGATGTCCTTGAGCACATGGAACTGGCCGTACCACTTGTGCACGCCCTGCATTTGGATGACGGCTTCGTCGGACTGGGCCGGGTGCTGCGGGTTGGAAGAAATGTCGTTCATGAGTGGCTCCTAGTGCCGATGGCCGGTGTCGAGCTTGCGCTCCAGATGCATGGAATAGCGCGACATGCCAAAACAGAAAATCCAGTAAACGAGCGCGGCGAAGACGTAACCCTCGGTCGACATGCCCAGCCAGGCAGGGTCCGAGGTGGCGCGCTTGATGCTATTGAGAAAGTCGAACAGGCCGATGATGATCACCAGGCTGGTGTCCTTGAACAGAGCGATGAACGTGTTGACGATCCCCGGGATCACCATCTTCAGCGCCTGCGGCAAGACCACCAGCACCATGCTGCGCCAATAGCCCAGGCCCATCGCCGCGGCAGCTTCGTACTGCCCCTTGGGAATCGCCTGCAGCCCGCCGCGTACCACCTCAGCGATGTAAGCGGCCTCGAAGAACACCACCATCACCATCGCCCGCATCAGCTTGTCGAGGTTCATCCCCTCGGGCAGGAACAGCGGCAACATGACCGATGACATGAACAGCACCGTGATCAGTGGCACGCCCCGCCAGAACTCGATGAAGGTGACGCACAGCACGCGGATTGCCGGCAAGTTCGAGCGTCGCCCCAGCGCCAGCAGGATGCCCAGCGGAAGAGCACCGGCGATGCCGACCGCCGCGATGACGATGGTCAGCATCAGCCCGCCCCATCGGCTCGTTGGGACTGTTTCCAGACCTAGGAAGCCACCGTGCAACAGCCAGAAGGCCAGCAGCGGGTAGATCAGCAGGAAGGCAATGCCATACCGTGCCTTGTGCGGCATTTGCCGCAGGAACAGCGGCGCTGCGCCGATGATTGCCAACCATGCCGTGGCATCAACGCGCCAACGCAGTTCCGGCGGGTAGTAGCCGTACATGAACTGGGCGAAACGAGTCTGTATGAAGACCCAGCATGCGCCCTCGCGTGTGCAGTCAGCGCGAGTGGTCCCGCTCCAGTCGGCTTTGATGATGGCCCACTCGATGATGGGCGGCACGACCAGCCAGATGAGGTACAACCCCAGCAGCGTCAGCAGCGTGTTGAGCCAACTCGAAAACAGATTGGCACGCATCCAGCCCAGAACGCCGATATTGGTCGACGGAGCTGGAAGGTCCGGTTTGAAAGTATGGGAAGTCATGCGCTCGTCCTTACCGCTCGATCAGCGCAATGCGCTTGTTGTACCAGTTCATCAACAGCGAAATGCTGATGCTGATTGCGAGGTACACGCTCATGGTAATAGCCATGGTTTCGATGGCCTGCCCGGTTTGGTTCAGCACCGTTCCGGCGAACAGCGACACCATGTCGGGATAGCCGATCGCGGCTGCCAGGGACGAGTTCTTCGCCAGATTCAGATACTGGCTGGTCAGCGGCGGAATAATCACCCGCAACGCCTGCGGGATGATCACCAGGCGCAACACGCGACCAGGACGCAGCCCCAGCGAAGCGGCCGCCTCCGTCTGGCCGTGGCTGACCGACTGGATGCCGGCACGCACGGTTTCACCGATGAACGCCGCGGTGTAGATCGACAACGCCAGGACAATCGAGACGAGTTCAGGGATGACGACCCAGCCGCCCCGTATATTGAAACGCTGCAGCTCTGGGATTTCCCACAGGAAAGGCGCGCCGAAGAACAGCGAGCATGCGCCCGGTATCGCAATGAACAGCGCCAGGCTCGCCCAGAACACCGGGAAGGATTCTCCCGTGGCATGGCGCCGGGCCCGCGCCCAGCGGTTGAGCGCGACGATTGCCACCAGCGCGACGAACAGCGCCACCCAGAACGACCAGAAGCCCTCTCCCGCGCTGGGTGCCGGCATCTGCACGCCGCGGTTGTTGATAAAGACCATGTCCCACAGGCTCAGGCTCTCCCGGGGGCCGGGTAAGGGGCTCAGCACCGCGAAGTACACGAAGAAAATCTGCAGCAGCGGCGGGATGTTGCGGAATATCTCGATATAGACCGTGGCGATTTGCCGGATCAGCCAGTTCGGCGACAGCCGCGCCACACCGAGGATGAAACCGATAATCGTGGCCAGGATGATTCCGACAACACTGACGAGCAACGTGTTAAGCAGCCCCACCCAAAATACGCGCCCATAGGAGTCGCTCTCCTGATAGTCGATCAGATGTTGGGGAATGCCGAAGCCGGCAGCGTTATCGAGAAAGCCGAAGCCTGAGTTGATGCCTCGGTTAGCGAGATTGGTCTGGGTGTTGTTGAACAGAAACCAGCCGATAGCTACGACTGTTATGACGGCAACGACCTGGAAAAACCAGGCACGCGCCTGCGGATCCGTGAGTAGCGAGCCGCGCGCTACCCCCGCTTTGGCGATGGTTCGCATCAAGAAACCTCATACGGCATCGCCGGCGCATAGGCACCGGCGAGGCTCATCCTTGAAACAGGGCCAGCCGCGATGGCCGACCCAGCTCGGTCAACGCACGGGAGGTGCGTATTGCAGACCGCCATTGGTCCAGAGCGCGTTCAGACCCCGTTCGATCTTCAGGTCGCTGCCGGAGCCAATGTTGCGTTCGAACATTTCGCCGTAGTTGCCAACTTGCTTGACGATCTGCACAGCCCAGTCCTTGGGTAGTTTCAGATCCTTGCCGTACTCACCCTCGGCGCCCAGCAAGCGGGCCACGTCGGGATTCTTGGTGCTCTTCGCGGTTTCCTCGACGTTCGCCGCCGTCACGCCCAGCTCCTCGGCGTTAACCATGGCCAACAGCGACCAGCGCACGATATCGAACCATTCTTCATCGCCCTGACGCACAGCCGGGCCAAGTGGCTCCTTGGAGATGACCTCCGGCAGCACGACGTAGTCGTCCGGCTTGGCCAGCTTGATACGCTGCGCGTACAGCTGGGACTGATCGGACGTGAGCACGTCGCAACGCCCGGATTCCAGCGACTTGGCGCTCTCGTCGGAGGTGTCATAAGTGATCGGCGTGTACTTGAGGTTGTTGGCGCGGAAGTAGTCGGAGAGGTTCAGCTCGGTGGTGGTTCCTGCCTGGATGCACACCGTTGCACCGTCGAGTTCCTTGGCGCTGGATACGCCCAGCGACTTGTTCACCAAGAAGCCCTGGCCGTCGTAATAGGTTACGCCAGTGAAGTTCAGGCCCATGGCCGCGTCACGCGAACTGGTCCACGTGGTGTTTCGAGACAGCATGTCCACTTCTCCGGATTGCAGCGCGGTGAAGCGCTCCTTTGCCGTCAGCGGACTGTACTTGACCTTGCTAGCGTCCCCAAAGACTGCCGCCGCTACCGCACGGCAGACATCCACGTCGATACCTTTGTATTCGCCCTTGGCATCGGTGTAGGAGAAGCCGGGCAGGCCATCACTGACGCCGCACTGCACAAACCCTTTGCTCTTGACCGCGTCGAGAGTCGCCCCCGCTTGTGCCAAGCCGCTGGTGCCTAAAATGGTGGCGGCACCAAGCACGGCCAGTGTGGTTTTAACCCTTATCATCGAAACCTCCAGTTTGCTTTTATTCTGCTGGGTCTGGCCTTCCTGCCTGGATCGCAGGCTGCCCGCC
The DNA here is from genome assembly GCF_051486945.1 of Stutzerimonas chloritidismutans. Taxonomy (GTDB): domain Bacteria; phylum Pseudomonadota; class Gammaproteobacteria; order Pseudomonadales; family Pseudomonadaceae; genus Stutzerimonas; species Stutzerimonas chloritidismutans_B. Next base: position 653,426 of record NZ_JAHVDX010000002.1, read on the forward strand.
CGACAGGAATCGAGCGAAGCGGCGGAAGACCAGCCCTGAGTCTAGCTGCCGATTGGTTATCGGCAACTTTCCCAGCACGCTGGCATGCGGGCTTGCCGAAGCCATCGACGCGCTGGGTGGAACCAGACAAAGCAAGCGGCGTACCACATTTGCCAAGAACGACGGTAGATACAGCTGGGCGCTTCATACCGAATGCTCGCCCGGGTAACCTCACGTCTATCACGCACACCGTCTACTTCGCGCGCCCCAACATGGCGCGCACACCTCATACGGAGCCCCAAAATGAGCGATCCATTGATCATCGAACCCGCAAGCGCCCCCGATTCCTGCGTCATCTGGCTGCACGGGCTTGGAGCGGACCGTTACGATTTCCTCCCGGTTGCAGAGCTTTTGCAGCAGCGATTGGTTAACACCCGTTTCGTTCTGCCACAGGCACCGACCCGAGCGGTAACCATAAACGGTGGCTGGGCCATGCCGAGCTGGTACGACATCATGGCCATGAGCCCAGCGCGCGCGATCGACCAAGCTCAGCTCGAGCAGTCGGCCCAAACCGTGATCGACCTGATCGAAGCGCAGCGCAATGCAGGCATCGATCCAAAGCGCATCCTGCTGGCTGGGTTCTCCCAAGGCGGCGCGGTCGTCTATCACACCGCTTTCCTTCGCTGGGCTGGCCCGCTCGGGGGCGTCATTGCGTTGTCGACCTACGCGCCGACCTTTGCCACCGACCTGCAGCTGTCCCCGACGCATGCCGGCCGGCGGGTATTGAGCCTGCACGGCTCGCAGGACGAGGTCGTACCCAACGCCATGGGGCGCGCGGCTTACGACTGCCTGCTAGCTAACGAGGTACAGGCCGAATGGAAGGAATACCCGATGGGCCACGAGGTTCTGCCCGAGGAAATCCGCGACATCGGCGACTGGCTTGCCGCAAGGCTCGGTTAGAGTGCCGGTGGAAAATGTGACGGCGCACGCCTGCTCGATCGCCTGAGACCGGCTACGCTTGCGATTCAGGTGCATAGGCCGAAACGTTCGTCGTCCGGCCATCGCCTTTCTAGGTCACGGAGCGATATCGACATCATGACGACACCACCCGAACCGAGTGCTGGGTCATGAAGCTTGCGCCGTGGAGAGCCGAGCTGGGCCACCTAGAGCGGATCCATCTGTTGAAAGGCGTCGATGAACCATGCTTGCGCCTATTGCAAGAAGTCTTCGAAGCCTGCCTGGTCGATACGGGCGATGTTCTGTTGTCGCCGCACGAGCACAACCACCACCTTTATCTCGTATTGAACGGTCGCCTCGGCGTCCACCTCGATTCGCTGGACGGCCATCAGGTACGCGCCATCGAGGCCGGGGACTGCGCCGGTGAGATCAGCTTCATGGACGACCTGCCGCCCTCGGCCTACGTCGTCGCGCTGGAGCCCACTACGGTGCTGCGCCTGCATCGTCGGTCCATCGAGCTACTCACGCGCTCGCCGCAACTGATGCAGAACCTGGCTCAACTGCTCTGCCAGCGTGTACGCCTGAGCGACCGGCTGATCATCAATAGCGAGCAGAATGCCAATGTCGACACCCTCACCGGCTCGTTCAACCGGCGCTGGCTTGAGCACATCTACAGCCGCGAAAGCACCCGCTGCGCGTTCAACTTCCAACCCCTGTCGCTGCTGATGCTGGACGTCGACAATTTCAAGGAATACAACGACCGGCATGGCCACCTGGCGGGAGACCATGCGCTTTGCCTCGTCGTCGACACCCTAACCAAGCAGTTGCGCCCCGCCGACAGCCTGGTGCGATACGGCGGCGAAGAGTTCGTCATCCTGCTTCCGGATATGGCCCTTGCCGATGCGCGTAATGTTGGCGAACGGCTTCGTTCAAGCCTCGAGCAGGTCAGTACCTTCCCGTCGCCTATCGGCACGCTGCCTGGGGTCACCATCTCGATCGGCGTCGCACCCATGCAGCCGAGCGATAGCCTCGACGCGCTGATCCAAATCGCAGACAGTGCGCTGTACCAGGCCAAGGCAGGCGGGCGAAACCGCGTCTGCGGCTAAGCCGCCGCTGCTATCGTCAGCGCTCAGCGCAATGCTTCGCCGTATGTGCTTATTGCATTACACTGCCCGGCGGACCTTCGACATTAATAGATGAGACGACCGTGCTCAAAGCACTCAAGAACATGTTCGGCAAAGGCAAGACAGCCGACCAACCAGAACAGCCCCTGCAGCCGGTTCAAGACGCGCATGCCCAGGCAATCGAGGCCGAGCCCGAGGTAGCCGAGCCTGCGAGCGAGGCACAAGCGCCGTCCAGGCCGCGCCGGCAGAAAAACCGTAAACCCGCGGTACCGCCCGTGGCGCCTTGGAAAATCGAAGATTTCGCCGTGGAACCTGCCGAAGGCAAAACGCGGTTTCACGACTTCAACTTGGCCCCGGACCTGATGCATGCCATCCATGACCTGGGGTTTCCCTACTGCACGCCAATTCAAGCGCAGGTGCTGGGCTTCACGCTCAAGGGCCGCGATGCCATCGGCCGTGCGCAGACCGGGACCGGCAAGACGGCGGCCTTTCTTATCTCGACCATTACCCAGCTGCTGCAGACGCCGCCACCCAGCGACCGCTACATGGGCGAGCCGCGCGCGCTGATCATCGCACCGACCCGTGAGCTCGTCGTCCAGATCGCCAAGGACGCGGAGAACCTGACCAAGTACACCGGGCTCAACGTCATGAACTTCGTTGGCGGGATGGACTTCGACAAGCAGCTCAAGGCGCTCGAGTCCCGCTACTGCGACATTCTAGTGGCCACCCCGGGCCGCCTGCTGGACTTCCACCAGCGTGGCGAAGTTCATCTGGACATGGTCGAGGTTCTGGTGCTCGACGAAGCCGACCGCATGCTCGACATGGGCTTCATCCCGCAGGTGCGCCAGATCATCCGACAGACCCCGCCTAAGAGTGAGCGCCAGACGCTGCTGTTCTCTGCCACCTTCACCGACGACGTGATGAACCTCGCCAAGCAGTGGACGACCGACCCGGCCATCGTCGAAATCGAAGCCGAACATGTCGCCAGCGATACCGTCGAACAACACGTTTACGCCGTGGCAGGCAGCGACAAGTACAAGCTGCTCTACAACCTCATCACTCGTAACGACTGGACGCGCGTAATGGTCTTCGCCAACCGCAAGGACGAAGTACGCCGCATCGAGGAACGGTTGACCCGTGACGGTATCAGCGCAGTACAGATGTCCGGCGACGTTCCGCAACACAAACGCATCCGTGCGCTGGAAGGCTTTCGAGAGGGGAAGATCAGGGTCATGGTCGCGACCGACGTGGCCGGCCGCGGCATCCATGTCGACGGTATCAGTCACGTCATCAACTTCACCCTGCCGGAAGTGCCGGACGATTACGTCCACCGTATTGGCCGTACCGGCCGCGCCGGCGCGAGCGGCACGTCAATCAGCTTCGCCGGCGAAGATGACGCCTTCGCGCTGCCAGCCATCGAAGCGCTGCTTGGGCGAAAGATCAGTTGCGAGATGCCTCCGGCCGAGTTGCTAGCGCCCGTTCCACCGCGCCGTTGAACGGCAAAAAAAGCGAAGCCTGGCAGCTTCGCTTTTTTTGCACTTCCTGCCTGCTCCACTGATCGGGGTCATGCCGCACTTGGGCAAAGCGCCTAAAGTGACATGAGTACCGGTGGCAGGAGGTCGGCACATGAACACTACCCACCTGATGTTGCTGCTCATCTTGACCAGCTTCGTGCTGATGGGCACGGGCTTCAACTTCCGCGAGCGGAACTGGGGCGTTGCCCTGCTGGCGCTCGGCATCATGTCGATGCCGTCCACGCTGCTCTACAAACTTCAGATCGCCTTCGGTTGATCAGCGCTTCCAGCGCTGCGCGGCATCCTGATCGCTGCTGCGACCCTCAACCCAGCGTGGGCCAGACGGCGTCTGCTCTTTTTTCCAGAACGGCGCGCGTGTCTTCAGATAGTCCATGACGAAACGGCACCCATCGAACGCTGCCTCGCGATGCGCACTTGCCGCAGCGACGAAGACGATCGGTTCGCCCGGTTCGAGCATGCCGACACGGTGCAGGATGTCTAGCCTGAGCAGTGGCCAGCGTTCATTGGCCTCATCGATGATCTTCTGCAGCGCCTTCTCGGTCATGCCCGGCGCATGCTCGAGAAACATGCCCGCGACATCCTCGCCATCGTTGAAATCGCGCACATAGCCAACGAACCCAGCCACAGCGCCGACTCCGTGATTGGCAGAATGCATGGCATTAAGTTCAGCCCCAGGATCAAAGGGATCCTCCTGGATGCGTACGCCCATGGTCAGCCCCCGGTCACGGTTGGAAAGAACGCAATCTCGTCGCCATCGACCACTGGCTCCTGCACATCGCAGAGTTCCTGGTTACGCGCGCACATCAGGTTCTGCTCGGCGAGCACCGACCATTCGCCACCGCGCGCCACCAATCGCTGACGGACATCGTCGAGCCGGCGCAGCGACGGATCCCACTCCAGCGCCTCGCCGTCGCTGCCGAGCGCTTCCCGATAGCGGGCGAAATATTGAATCGAGATCATGCACGCACCTGCCAATGTCCGCTTTTGCCGCCCACCTTTTCTAGCAGGCGAACCGACTCGATCACCATGCCCTTGTCGACGGCCTTGCACATGTCATAGATGGTCAAGGCTGCGATGCTCGCCGCTGTCAGCGCTTCCATTTCCACACCGGTCTGACCGGCCAGCTTGCACCTCGCCTCGATACGCACACAATCGGCGCCTTCGGCCTGCAGGTCCAGTTTGATGCTGGTGAGCATCAGTGGATGACACAGCGGGATGAGGTCATGGGTTTTTTTCGCCGCCTGGATGCCGGCGATGCGGGCCACGGCGAACACGTCGCCCTTGGGGTGGCCGCCCTCCTGAATCATCTGCAGCGTTTCAGGCTGCATACGAACCCTGGCTTCGGCCACCGCCTCACGGGCCGTGACGGCCTTGGCGGTGACGTCGATCATATTGGCGCGCCCCTGGGAATCGAGATGGGTGAGCATGGAAGGCTCCTTGAAAATCGAAGGAGCGATGTTAACCCAGCCGGACGCTGGAAGCCCTCGATCTCAGCCCAGGGTCCCAGCGTGTGGCCTGCTGCGCTACATATGCGCTTCGGCGTACTCGGCGAGCACTGAACGCGGCACGCCTTGCAGCGTGATGTGCATGCCGTGCGGAAAGTCCTTGAAGCGCTCGGTCAGGTAGGTCAGGCCCGAACTGGTTGCCGACAGATAAGGCGTGTCGATCTGCGCCAGATTGCCGAGGCATACCACCTTCGAGCCGTTGCCCGCACGGGTGATGATGGTCTTCATCTGGTGCGGCGTCAGGTTCTGGCATTCGTCGATGAGAATCAGGCTCTGCTGGAAGCTGCGCCCGCGGATGTAGTTCAGCGATTTGAACTGCAGGGGCACCTTCTGCAGGATGTAGTCGACGCTGCCGTGCGTGCTTTCATCATCCATGTGCAGCGCTTCGAGGTTATCGGTGATCGCGCCGAGCCAGGGCTCCATCTTCTCGGCCTCGGTACCCGGCAGAAAGCCGATGTCTTCGTCGAGCCCCTGCACGCTGCGCGTGGCGATGATGCGGCGGTAGCGCTTGCTGACTACGGTCTGTTCGATCGCAGCAGCCAGCGCCAGGATGGTCTTGCCTGAACCCGCGGCGCCCGAGAGATTCACCAAGTGGATGTCTGGATCCAGCAGGGCAAACAACGCGAGTGCCTGGTGAATGTCGCGCGGGCGCAAGCCCCAGGCTTCCTGATGCAGCAACGGCTCCTGGTGCATATCGAGCAGCAGCAACTCGTCGGCCTTAATGCCCTTGATCCAACCAACGAAGCCCTGCTCGTCCAGGATGAACTCGTTGACATGGACTGCCGGCAAGTTGTCGATCAGTTGAACGCGGTGCCAGGTGCGACCATGTCCCTGGTGGGTGTCGACCTTGCTCACGCGATCCCAGAAGGAACCGGTCAGGCTGTGGTAACCCCGCGACAGTTGACCCACATCATCGACCAACTTGTCGGTCTGGTAATCCTCGGCGGCGACACCGCACGCCCGGGCTTTCAGGCGCATGTTGATATCGTTGGTAACGAGTACCACCGGGACGCCGCCGCTGCGACGTTGCAGGTCGACGACCTGGTTGATGATTTTGTTGTCGTTCAGGTCTTCCGGTAATGCACTGGAATCGGCGCCCTTGCTCATCAGGATCGACAAGCTCCCGCACGGTCCGCTCTTTTCCCTCTGGATCGGTACGCCGAGCTCTACTTCCTCGGGCGTGGCGTTGCCCAGCACCTTGTCGATCAGGCGGATAGCCTGGCGACACTCGGCCGCCACCGAATGTTTGCCGGTCTTGAGCTGGTCGAGCTCTTCAAGAACGGTCATTGGGATGGCGACTTGATGCTCCTGGAAGTTCAGCAACGCGTTGGGGTCGTGGATCAGGACGTTGGTATCGAGAACATAGAGGGTGGGCTGAGTAGCGCGGGGTCTGCCGTAGTCATCCATACGCGATCACCTTTTCGGAGCCTGCCGACGGAGAGCCGAATGCGCTCCGCCGAAGAGAAACCGCCGTGCGCCGAGGTGAGCGGACTTGAGTGGCAGCGGATTGGGGCCACCCAGAGGCCGCCACCTGAGGTGCAGGTTCCGGCGGTCTTGATTCGGTAATACCGCAAAACAGATGACAGGAAAAAGTCTTTTTCAGCCAGATGAGATTTTTTTTACAGCGCGACGAATAGGCCTTGGCGACCACTTGGCAGCCGACTAGGCTGACGGATCAACCCGGTGCGCCTTTTCGCACCGATTCACCTCGGCGGTCACGTGTACCAACTCCGGCATACCTGCCAGCACTGCCTTGTAATGGTCCGGCGCGTGCGGCTCGTGAGTCACCACGCTGACAATGCAGCTGTACTGCGCCCGCCCTACCCTCCATAGGTGTAGATCGGTCACCTCCGTGTCGTGAACGGCCTCGAGACGCTGACGAACGCGCTCGACGATCGGATCGTCCATCTCCCGGTCCAGCAACGCTTTGGCGGTATCACGCAACAGGCCCTTGGCCCACACCAGAATCACCAGTGCGCCGATGATGCCCATCAGCGGGTCCAGCCAGCCCCAGCCCAGATACTTGCCGCCAAGCAGGGCGGCGATCGCTGCGACGGACGTAAAAGCGTCGGTCAGAACATGGATGAAGGCTGCGTGACGGTTGAGATCCCGCCCATGGGCTGAACCCGAGTCGTGGTCGTGGTCGTGGTCGTGGTCGTGGTGATCATGCGCAGCGTGTCCATGATCATGTCCGTGTTCGTCCCGGAGCAACCAGGCCGAGGCCAGGTTGACCAGTAGACCTAACGCCGCGACCCACAAGGCTTCATCGAAACCAATTGTCGCTGGCGCCCATAGTCGCGACACCGACTCGCCGATCATCATCAGCGCCACCAACACCAGCAGCACGGCACTGGAGAACCCGGCAAGCACCTCGATCTTCCATGTTCCAAAAGCAAATCGTCGATCGCTGGCATAGCGCCGCGCGAGCGCATAAGCGAATGCCGCCATGCCAATGGCGACCATGTGAGATGCCATGTGCCAGCCATCGGCCAACAGCGCCATGGAGTTGAACAGGTAGCCCGCAACGATCTCTGCCACCATGGTCACACCGGTCAGCGCAACCACCGCCCAAGTACGCCGTTCCGCCCGGCGCTCCAGCGGCCGGTAATGATGGGAAGGTGCCCAGCTCGAATGGTCACAATCAGTCATGAAGCACTCCGTTTAGTTGCATCTAGCTTGCGCGTTGTACCAGGGCAGCCGTCAACCCTGGCTCAATCGACACCATAGCTGGAGCCGTAGAGGTCATAGCGCCTAGAATCGTCGCTCTTGCAAGGAGACCGACGCATGCTGATGGTGATTTCGCCGGCCAAGACCCTGAATTACGACACCCCGCCCACCACCCACCGCTTTACCCAGCCCGAGCATCTCGACGATGCTCAGGTTCTCATCGAGCAGCTTCGCGACATGACGCCTGCCCAGATCGGCGAACTGATGCACCTGTCCGACAAGCTTGCCGCGCTCAACGTCGCACGCTACGGCAGCTGGACGCCCTCGTTCACGCAGGACAACGCCAAGCAGGCCCTGCTCGCCTTCAAGGGCGACGTCTACACCGGCCTCAACGCTAACGACTTCAGCGAAGTGGACTTCGACTTCGCACAGAAGCACCTGCGGATGCTCTCCGGGCTCTATGGTGTGCTGCGCCCGCTTGATCTCATGCAGCCTTACCGGCTCGAGATGGGCACGAAGCTGGCCAATCCTCGTGGCAAGGACCTCTACGCCTTTTGGGGCGAGCGTATCAGCGAATGGCTCAACCAGGCCCTGCTCGAACAAGGTGACGATGTGCTGCTGAACCTGGCGTCGAACGAGTATTTCGGAGCGGTGAAGCGCAGTGCCTTGTCGGCGCGCGTGATCGACGTCGATTTCAAGGACCTGAAGAACGGCCAGTACAAGATCATCTCGTTTTATGCGAAGAAAGCACGCGGACTCATGACGCGCTTCGTGATCAAGGAGCGCATCGAACGCCCGGACCAATTGCTCGCGTTCGACTATGACGGTTATCGCTACAGCCCCGAGCAATCCCGAGCGGACCACCTTGTGTTCCTGCGAGACGCTCCGGCCTGATCGTCGTACCCGCCTGCTCGCGCCGCCCGGCGCGGGCAATCTCTCCGTCCTCCCCACCTGCAGCCCGGCCACCTTCATTTGAGTGACCCGTTTCCCGTCCCCATTCATCTTGCCGATCAGCGGTAAGCCTCTAGGGAACTATCCCACCGCCTTCGGGTTCATAAGCGCGTATCGACATTGCGGACGCAAAGGGACGTCGCTCATGAGCATGCCAAGGGATCGGAAACACCGGCCAGACAGCCATCCCGTCCGGGTAGCACGGTCTCTGGCCACCCGAATCGAACGCAGCAGGATATCGACCCAAACCATCGCCCAGGGGTGTTGCGGCGCCAGATGCGCAGCGATCACACCGGGCCGCGCCATTCACCTCGACGTCAACCTGCCGAGCACGGCGGTGAGGCGCAAGGCATCCAGACATTCAGGCTCGGAGCAAGCAGTTCGCACCGAAGGTGTTTTCCGTTCAAGGGAAAGCAAATCGATGGCGCGCGGCACCTGAAGGCCCGACCAAGACGCATCCGGTAGCCCTTCGATGGGGCGCTGTAATGGACAAGAAGAACTTACCCTTCTCAAACGATTCAGGAGATACGACATGATTCCGGTCATTCTTTCAGGCGGTAGCGGCTCACGGCTCTGGCCCCTTTCGCGCAAGGCGTTCCCCAAGCAATTCCTCGCGCTTACCGCCGAGCAGACCCTTTTCCAGCAAACCATCGAACGCCTTGCCTTCGAGGGCATGCAGCCGCCGCTGCTGGTCTGCAACAAGGAACACCGGTTCATCGTCAAGGAGCAACTGGCCGCTCGCAAACTCGAGACCCAAGGCCTCATGCTCGAGCCCTTTGGCCGCAACACCGCGCCGGCCATCGCTATGGCGGCCATGAAACTACTTGCCGATGGGCGCGACGAATTACTGCTGGTGCTGCCGGCAGATCATGTCATCGAAGATCACAAAGCCTTCCAGCGTTCGCTGGCATTGGCGACCAATGCCGCCGAGAACGGCGGCATGGTGCTGTTCGGCATACCTGCGACCAGCCCGGAAACCGGCTATGGCTACATCAAGTGCGACACGGCGGAACGCAACGGGCTACCGGAAGGCGTCAGCCGCGTCGCCCAGTTCGTGGAGAAGCCCGACGAGGTGCGCGCCCAGGAGTACGTCGATTCAGGCAATTACTTCTGGAACAGCGGCATGTTCCTGTTCCGTGCCAGCGTCTTCCTCGATGAACTGAAGAAGCACGACCCGGACATCTACGATACCTGCTGGGTTGCGCTGGAGCGCAGCGCCAAGAATGGCCAGGAAGTACTGATCGATCCGGCCACCTTCGCCTGCTGCCCAGACAACTCCATTGACTACGCCGTGATGGAGAAAACCGACCTGGCCTGCGTCGTCCCGATGTCTGCAGGCTGGAGCGATGTGGGTTCCTGGTCCTCGCTCTGGGATGTGCTGGAGAAAGACGAAAACGGCAACGTGACCCGCGGCGACGTCATCGTCGAAGACAGCCGCAACTGCCTGGTCCATGGCAATGGCAAGCTCGTCACCGTGGTCGGCCTGGACAATATCGTCGTCGTCGAGACCAAGGACGCGACCATGATCGCGCATAAAGATAAGGTTCAGGACGTCAAGAAGCTGGTGAACAAGCTCGACGCCATGAAGCGCTCCGAAACTCAAAACCACTGCGCCGTCTATCGCCCGTGGGGCTGGTACGACTCGGTCGACATGGGCGGTCGCTTCCAGGTCAAGCGCATCTGCGTCAATCCAGGCGCACAGCTGTCCTTGCAGATGCACCACCACCGTGCGGAACACTGGATCGTGGTCTCGGGTACCGCGCAGGTCACTTGTAACGACAAAACGTTCCTACTGACCGAGAACCAATCGACTTACATTCCAATCACGTCCATCCACCGCCTGGCTAATCCCGGCAAGATTCCGCTGGAAATCATCGAAGTGCAGTCCGGCAGCTACCTCGGCGAGGATGACATCGAGCGACTCGACGACGTTTACGGACGCGCTCCGGAATCAGAAAAGCAATCCGCTCGCTAATCACTTTACCGCTCGAAAAAACGCGCCGCACCGGCGCGTTTTTTATGCGCCATGCTTAAATCCAGGCGAGCAAAGTCATCGCCCCGCCTAAACCTGGCATGCCAGGCAAGCACGTTTGTAAAACGACTGCCGAAGCGGTCTCACCACTTGCGATAGGGATTCTGCGCATTACCAACTTGAAATAAAGTCGCCCATCCCTTAAATAACGAGGCGACTGTTGTCGGCAAACGCCGCCTATCCAATTGATGGTTACAAAGGAAATATCGTTACGTGACGAAAGACGAACTTCGCGCAGAACTCGAACGTCAGGCCACTCGCTTCCAGGCGATTTACGGTGGCGAAATTACCACCTATGCCGCACAACCCGAGCCGGAGCGCAAACGCTGGCGCAAAAAACCCACCGTACAGGACCAGGTGTTCCAGCAAGAGTTGGAAAAGATGGAAAAAGAGTTGGCGGCGCCAATCGCGGATGCCGAAAAGCCTTAATGCAATGGCCCGGCATACATCTTGTGCCGGACAGACATATCTAATCAGATCAGCGCCGCTTTCCGAGCAATGAGCCCATTAGCCCTCTGACCAGTTGCCGCCCGAATTGGTTGGCTGCCTGCTGGACGGCACTCTTGAGCACCCGCCCGGCCAGGTCACCTAGCGCATCGCCAGCCTTGCTGCTTGCGGTCTGCGTTTTCGTACTTGTCGCCTCGCCTTCACGTGCCGCCTGGGCTGCGCGCTCCGTAAGGATTTCATACGCCGACTCGCGGTCGACGGCCTTTTCATAACGTGCTCGCAACGGCGAAGCCAAGATGATGGCCTTGCGCTCCTGATCACTGAGCGGCCCTACGCGCGATTGCGGCGGAGCAATCGCCACACGCTCGACCATCGCCGGCGTCCCGTTGCTCTCCAGACCACCGAGCAGCGCCTCGCCAATCCCCAGGTCGACCAGTACATCGAGTGAAGAAAATGCCGGGTTTGCCCGAAACCCATCCGCCACAGCACGCAGCGCCTTCTGCTCGCGCACGGTGTAGGCACGCAGGCCATGCTGGACGCGCAAACCGAGCTGCGCCAATACCTCATCAGGCAAATCGGACGGTGACTGGGTGACGAAGTACACACCAACCCCTTTGGAACGGATCAGCCTTACGACCTGAATGAGCCGCTCCTGAAGCGCTTTCGGCGTGTCATTGAACAGCAGATGCGCCTCGTCGAAGAACAGCGCCAACAGCGGCCGATCCGCGTCCCCTCGCTCCGGCAGCTGCTCGAACAACTCGGCTAGCAGCCATAGCAGGAAAGTGGCGTAGACCTTGGGCGAATCGTGGACAAGGCGGGTGGCGTCGAGCAGATGGATGCGCCCTCGCCCGTCAGCATCGGGGCGCAGGATGTCGCCCAGCTCCAGTGCCGGCTCGCCGAAGAGCGCTTCGGCGCCCTGCTGCTCGAGCGTTGCAAGGCGCCGGAGCAGTGCCTGCACCGAGCCGGCATTGAGTAGAGCGGCATCATCGCCGAGCCATTCGGGGTGTGACCGCAAATGGTTGAGCAACGCCTTCAAATCTTTCAGATCGAGCAACAGCAACGCTTCGCGATCGGCCACCTTGAACGCGGCATACAACGCGGCCTGCTGGCTATCGGTCAGTTCGAGCAGGTTGCCCAACAACAGCGGCCCCATCTCGGTCAGCGTAGTGCGCAGCGGATGGCCGGCAGCGCCCTCGATGTCCCAGAGCGTAACGGGATAAGCCTGGGGGCGATGGTTCAGCCACGGCATGCTGGCGATGCGCTCGGCGATCTTGCCCTGCGGCACACCGGCCGCGGCCAGCCCGCACAGGTCTCCCTTGATGTCGGCAGCGAAGACTGCGACGCCGGCGTCACTGAACGCTTCGGCCAGGCGCTGCAGGGTGACGGTCTTGCCCGTGCCTGTTGCGCCGGCAATCAATCCATGGCGATTGGCGAGGCGGAGCGGGTGGCCGACGGCATCGCCCCTCATATCCGCCCCAAGTACCAGCGTGTCTTTACCTTCCATCGGTTACCTCCGAGCGAACTGCGGAATGCGTTTCGCCAACCCCGCAAGGCGACTCAGGCCGCCCCTCGTGTGCATTAGCATCGCCAGCCGGGCGGCCACCATGCATGCGCTGCCAGAGCTGGCGAGCGTCAGGAAAGGTGGTGCCGGTAGCCCCGTCCATAGCATTCGGATCGTAGCGCTGCGTGCAGCCGCTGCCGATGATCGGCGGCGCGACGGCCGAGGCCTTGTCCAGTGGATCGCTCATCTCCGGCTCCGGTCGTTATCAGTTGAACACCATGGTTTTGTTGCTGTGCACCAGCACGCGCTCTTCAAGGTGATAGCGCAAACCCCGCGACAGCACCATTTTTTCCACGTCCTTGCCCAGACGCACCATGTCTTCGATGCTGTCGCGGTGGCTGACACGCACTACGTCCTGCTCGATGATCGGGCCGGCGTCCAGCTCCTCGGTGACGTAGTGGCAGGTCGCGCCGATCAGCTTGACGCCTCGCAACGACGCTTGGTGATAAGGCTTCGCCCCGACGAAGGACGGCAGAAAACTGTGGTGGATGTTGATCACCCGCTGCGCGAACTCGCCGCAAAGCTCGGCGGGGAGGATTTGCATGTAACGGGCAAGCACGATGACGTCGGCCCGTTGTTCACGAACCAGGCGCGTGACTTCCGCGAACGCCTCCTGCTTGCGCCCCGGCTCGACCGGCACGTGGAAATAGGGGATGCCATGCCACTCGACCATGCTTCGCAGGTCGTCATGGTTGGAAATGACGCAAGGGATGTCACAGTCCAGCTCGCCGCTATGCCAACGATGGAGCAGGTCCGCCAGGCAATGCGACTCGCGGCTGGCCATTAACACGACACGCTTGCGCTGCTCGGAATCGGTAATGCGCCATTCCATGGAAAACTCACGGGCGATGGGTGAGAACGCCTGGCGAAAACCGTCGAGATCAAATGGCAGCGAATCCGCGCGAATTTCATGGCGCATGAAAAACCAACCGCTTTGGTGGTCGGAGTGGTGGTTGGCTTCGGTGATCCAGCCGTTATAGGTCGCCAAAAAGTTACTGACCTTGGCCACAATGCCAACGCCATCGGGGCAGGCGATAACCAGCCTGAAAGTGCGCATTAACGGAAACTCCGACCTGTAAAAAAGAGGCCGCATTCTAACGCAGCGCGGAAAAGCGCCACCATATTATTCAGCCACTCCATGGATCGGCCGCACCCAAGGGCATCGCGCTCCAATCGCTCGACCACAAGAACAATGGGGGAATCGAGGCGGTGCGAAACGCTCGCTGCGAACTTCAGGCCCGGCGATTCCTCTCAAAATCGAAAATATTAAACAGCCGGAACTGGGATTGGCACAGCGTGCAAACTTTCGAAAACGTCCACGCCGGGTTTTAAACCAGAAACAAATTCTCCAGGCAAACTATATTTACTTGTACCGGATGCCTGTCTATCATTGCCAACACTTGCGTTCCAACCTATTCCAAGGAAGTGACATGTCGCTGATCAATGAATACCGCGCCACTGAAGAAGCCATCAAGGAACTTCAGGAACGCCTGAAATCGCTCTCCGCAGACGAAAAACTTAAAAAAGAACTCGAGTTCGAGGGCAAGCTGCGTGAACTGATGGGCGAGTACCAGAAGTCTCTTCGCGACATCATTGCGCTGCTGGATCCAGATGCCCGCAACAACAAGCCCTCCCGCGCGGCCAAAGCGCCGGCAGCGGCCAAGCGCGCTCGCCGCGTCAAGCAATACAAGAATCCGCACAATGGCGAAGTGATTGAAACCAAAGGCGGCAATCACAAGACGCTTAAAGAATGGAAAGCCCAGTGGGGCTCCGATGAGGTCGAAAGCTGGGCAACGCTGCTCGGTTAACGAACCCAGCCTCACCCAAAAGCCATCCGATGCAAGTCGGATGGCTTTTTTATTTCAAGCATCGTTCAACGGCAAACCGAATCGCTGCCGCAACTGTTGGGCATGTACGGCCCATTGTTCCAGCACTTTCGCTTGATCGCTCGTTACCGCCCCAAGCGCCTCTCTCAGGTTCCGCTCGAATTGCGCCAGCGTATTGGGCGCCCCGAACTCCGGTAGGGTCAACCGGTGGCGACAGAAGTCCGCCCAGCGACGAGCTTCTTCGCTGGAAAGGCTGTTCGGAAAGTTGCGAGCCCGGTAGCGAAAGTGCAGTTCCGGCAAACGCGGATCGTCGAACGGCAACGAGGACGAACAATGCTCGGCCAACGTTCTAACCTGCTCGCACAGGCCCTTGTCTCGATCACCGATAAATCCGTCATAAAGTTGTTGCTCCGGATCATCCAGTCCATCGAACGGGTCATCCCGATAAATGTCGGCGAGTTTTGGCAGCCAGTCGACCTGCCGACGGCGGAGTTCTTCGGCCCGCTCTTCACAACATGACAATTCGATACCGAGCCGTTCGATATCCGATGGCCGCAATACGCTCATGGGCGCGATAACCGGACAGCGATTGACGTGCAGCAGCTTCAATGGCACAGGGTGCTCGGAACCCAGGTCAGCACGTCGCGTATAAAGCCGCTCACGCAGCGCGTCTCCGCTTTCTTCCCATAATGGGCCGCACTCCGAATTCAGATCGCAGACGATCAAGGCGTTGCGATTGCGTGGATGCCAGGCCATAGGAAGCACGACCGACAGATAATGCCGGGCGGCGGAAAAACGCCCCGAGACGTGGACCATCGGCTCGAGCAGCCGCACCTGGTCTACCACGGCTGTCTTGCGACGCAGGCGGTAAAGGTATTCGTAGAGGCGCGGTTGGCGGTCACGAATCAATCGGGCCAGACCGATAGTGGCGCGCACATCGGACAGCGCGTCGTGTGCTTGAAGATGTTCGAGCCCGTTAGCCTCGCTCAGCCGCTCCAGTTTCAGCGTGACCCGGCCCTCCTCTTCAGGCCAATGCAAACCTTCTGGGCGCAGCGCATACGCGGTGCGCACTAGGTCGATCAGGTCCCAACGGCTATTGCCGCCCTGCCATTCGCGAGCATAAGGATCGTGAAAGTTGCGATACAGGCTGTAGCGCAGCACCTCGTCATCGAAGCGCAGCGTGTTGTAGCCCGCGCCGCAGGTTCCAGGGCGGGCCAGTTGGGCATGCAGGCGCTCGATGAACTCCGCTTCCGCCAGCCCCTTCTCTTCCAGGATTTTCGGCGTAATGCCGGTGACCTGGCAGGCCGCGGGGTGAGGCAGTATGTCGTCACTGAGCCGACAGTACAGATTCAGCGGCTCACCGACTTCCTCGAGCGCCTCGTTGGTGCGTATCCCGGCGACCTGCAGCGGGCGATCGCAACGCGGTGAAATGCCGGTGGTTTCGAAGTCGTACCAAAAAATGCTCGGCGTCACGAAAGACTCCTTGTCGAACGGGGGCCCAGTCTAGCGCGCCCGACTCCTGACAGGGGTTCCAGCGCCGCCACCTGCTTGTGAATCCATCCGGGACGGGCGCGCTTCACAAGTTTCGCCCTCATCTACCCCCGCAGGCCCGCGATTGCATCTGGAACGTTGCTCAACCCCTCATGCACCGCATAGCATCTGCGCCACACCGCTCGCGAGTACCTTTAGTGCAGGTCGCCACCGACTCCCAGCCACTGCTGGACAACCGCTTCCGGGTCGAAACCCCGGAGGGCGTCGACCTGCTGCTTCGGCCCGCGGGGCTGGTCCCGCGCGCACTTGCGTTCGCCGTGGATCTGGTGATCCGTGCGGTGATCGTGCTGATCATGGGATTAGGGCTCGGGGCGCTTGGCAAGTTCGGCCTGGGCGTCGGCGCCCTGCTGCTGTTTCTCGTGCAGTGGTGGTACATGGTCCTGTTCGAAGTGCTCTACCAGGGTCGAACGCCGGGCAAGCGCTGGCTTGGGCTGCGGGTAATACATGATGACGGTACCCCGGTCGGCTGGGCATCGTCCCTGACACGCAACTTGCTGCGCTTTGTCGATCTGCTGCCTTTCGGCTATTTCCTCGGCGCGCTGTCGTGCCTGTGGCACCCCGCCTTCAAGCGCCTGGGCGACCTGGCGGCCGGCACCTTGGTTGTCTATAGCGAACGCCCACTTGAACGCCCGCAGCTACCAGAAGCAACGAGCTGCACTGCCCCGTTCCCGCTGAGCCAGGCGGAGCAGCAGGCCTTGGTCGGCTTCGCCGAACGGCAGGGCAGCCTGTCCGCTGAGCGACGCCAGGAGCTGGCTGGCCTGATTGCCGAACCGCTCGCTGTACGGCCTGACCAGGCCGAGGCCCGGATCAACGGCATTGCGCGCGGCCTGATGGGGCAGCCATGAAACAGAGCCTGTTCGAACAGCAGCATCAGCGCGAATGGCAGGCGTTCGATGACAGCCTGCGCGCGCTGGAACACGGCAAAGCCCGGCAGGCCAACGGCCTCGCCGGTTTTCCTGCCGCCTATCGACGCATCTGCCAGCACTTGGCGCTGGCCCAGGCACGCGGTTACAGCCCGCATGCCATGGAATACCTGCAGCAGCTGGCGCAACGTGGGCATCAGCAGCTTTACCGACATCGCAGCCCGCTGGCTGGTCGGCTGCTGGGCTTTGTGTTGGGCGGCTTCGGCAGGCTGGTACGTAGCGAGTGGCGATATGTTCTGACGGCCAGCCTGGCGTTCTATCTCTGCCTGTTCGGGATGGGCACGCTGGTGCTGGCCTTCCCTGACCTCGTCTACAGCCTGATCAGCCCCGACCAAGTCCGTGAAATGGAGGCAATGTACGACCCGGACGCCAGTCGCCTCGGTCGTTTCGGCGAGCGCAGTTCCGGCGATGACTGGGTAATGTTCGGCTATTACGTGATGAACAACATCGGCATCGCGTTCCAGACCTTTGCTGGCGGCCTGCTGTTCGGCCTGGGCAGCCTGTTCTACCTTATTTTCAACGGCCTGGTGATCGGCGCGGTCGCCGGCCATCTCACCGGAATCGGCTATCACCAACCGTTCTGGTCATTCGTCATCGGCCATGGCGCCTTCGAGTTGACCGCTATCACGCTCGCCGGCGCAGCGGGCCTGAGATTAGGCGCCGCGCTGATCGCACCGGGCCGCCTGCGTCGCGCCGAAGCGCTGCGGCAAGCGGCGAACCGGGCCGTCCGGATGATCGCCGGTGCGACGCTCTTCCTCCTAATCGCGGCCTTCATCGAGGCCTATTGGTCGTCGATGACCTTCGCCAGCCCTGCCGTCAAATACGCTGTTGGAGCGCTGCTCTGGCTAGCGGTTGGTTTCTATCTGATCTTGAGCGGCAGGACGCGACATGCGCCTGAGTGATATCAACCTGGCAGTCCGCCCACGCAGCGCCTGGGAGGCGCTCGACCTCGGCGTCCTCATGGCGCGTCGCCAGCTAGGGTTACTGGTACTCAGTTGGGCGCTACTCACCCTGCCGGTGTTCGCCCTCTTAAGCCTCGTACTCTGGCAACATCCGTCGCTCTCGCTGCTGCTGTTCTGGTGGCTCAAGCCGCTGTTCGAGCGCCTACCGCTATTCATCCTGTCCAGCTCGTTGTTCGGCGACACACCGACCTTGCGCCAATGTGCCAAGGCATTGCCGGGCCTGCTGCGGCCGCAATGGTTTTCCAGCCTCATCTGGCGGCGCTTCAGCCTGACGCGCAGCTTCGACCTGCCGGTGATCCAGCTCGAAGGCCTGTCCGGTACCGTGCGTGCGCGACGGCTGGCCGTGCTCGGGCAGCGTAACAGCGGCACCGCAAGCGGGTTGACGCTCGTCGGCATGCATCTGGAAGGCGCGCTGTGGCTGGGCCTGCTGGCGCTGCTCTACCTGTTGATTCCGGCACAGGTGCTGGCCGACTGGAACTGGCAGGACCTGATCGGCCTGAGCGACGAATGGCTGTGGGCCGAGCATCTGTCCAACCTGCTCTATGCGCTGGTGCTCATCGTCTGGGAACCGATCTACATCGCCTGCGGCTTTAGCCTTTACCTCAACCGACGCACCGTGCTCGAGGCCTGGGACATCGAGTTGAGCTTCCGACGTCTGCGCGAGCGCCTGCAGCCAATCGCTGCACTGCTGGTGATCGGTTTCAGCCTGGCGCTGCTGATTCCCGCCGAACCGGCCCACGCTGATGCCGCGCCGGCCCCACGTACCGCCGTGCAGCAGTCGTTGCCCGAAGCCAGCCCCGAGGACGACCGCTTGCTCAAGCAACCGCTGACAAGCCAGGCGGCACGTCAGCAGATCACAGCATTGCTGGACCAACCACCCTTTCGTAACCGCGAAACGGTGACCCGCTGGCGTTTCGGCGAAGACGACACGGAGCAGGCGCCCGACTGGCTGCAACGGCTGATTGAGTCTCTGCTACGGACCGATGGTCCAGGCGCTGGCTTCGACAGCCTCGCATTGGTCATCGAGGCCTTGCTGTGGTGCGCACTGTTCGCGCTGATTGCTTTCGTGCTCTGGCGTTACCGTAGCTGGATCGCCCTGCACGTCCGGCGCCTGCCGCGCCCTGCCAAGCCGCATCGAATGCATCCGCCGCAGTTATTCGGCCTAGACCTCGCGCCCGAGCGCCTGCCCGACGACGTCCCTGATGCCGTGGAACGGCTCTGGAACGAACATCCGCGCGAAGCGCTAGGGCTGCTCTATCGCGCACTGCTCAGCCGCCTGTTGCATCACCATCGAATCCCGCTACTGGCGGCGCACACGGAGGGTGAGGTGTTGACGCTGACGCGCCATGAACCGCCGGCACTTCAGCATTACGTCGAAACCGTGACCGGGCATTGGCTCGGCATTGCCTACGGCCACCGCCTGCCCCCAGACGAAACCGCCGCTCAGCTTTGCCAGCGCTGGCGAGAGTTGTTTCAGGGAGCCACGCCATGAGCCGGCGCACGGTACTGGTCATAATTGCGGCGGCCCTGCTGATCGGCGCAGGACTGGCCTATCTGGTGAGCAAAGCCACCCCGTATGAGGAAGTGGTCGAGCACGGGCCTGCACCCGAAGCGGCGGCCGACCCCTATCTGGCAGCCCGCCTGTTCCTCGAGAGTCAGGGCCGTCCCGTCGCGCGCTCCGTTGGCCTCGATGGTTTGACCGAGCAGCCGCCGGCCGGCCAAGTGCTGCTCCTGCTTGGCGACCGCAGCAAGATGACACCCGCACAGACCAGGCGCCTGCTTGCATGGGTCGAGCAAGGCGGGCATCTGATCTTCGTCGCCGAGCAGCTCTGGGAGGAAACGACCGAACGCAGCGGCGACCTCCTGCTCGATGCGCTGGAACTGCAGCAGCACGAGGCGTCGACCGAGCCTGCCGAGGGCGGCACCGCCACCGAAGAACACCCACAACAGCCACGGCTGACTCGCCTGTTTCTGGAAAACGAGGACGCACCCGCCTTCCTCGCCTTCGATACTCGCTTCCACCTGTACGATGCCGGTCATCGTGCCCACGCCTGGGCCAACAGCGATGATGCGACGCACATGCTGCAGTTGGCTCATGGCCAGGGGCTGGTCACCGCGCTCACCGACGCCTGGCTCTGGCAAAACGCGAACATCGGCCGCTACGACCACGCCTGGCTGCTCTGGTATCTGACCCAGAACCGCGACGTCCAGCTCGCCTACGACACGCAGCACGACGGCCTCGTTCAGCAGTTGCTCCGCCATTTTCCCGAGGTGCTGGCGGCATTACTGCTGTTGATCCTGTTGGGTGCCTGGCATGTCGGCCAGCGTCACGGCCCGTTGATCGAAACGCACGAACGCAGCCGGCGGCGCCTTCACGAACATCTGCGTGCCGGCGCAGATTTCCTTTACCGTCGCGCCGGCCAGCGCCACCTGCTCGACACGCTGCAAAGCGACATCCGCCGACTGATCCGCGCGGGCCATCCTAACTTCGAGCATCTGCCGCACGACGAACAGTGCCGCCGTCTGGCGTCGCTCACCCAACTGCCCGACCACCTTATCGAGCAGGCCCTGACCCGCCCCGCCAAAGCAGTCAGCGCCGCTGAATTCACCCGTCAGGTCGCGTACCTGCAACGCATCAGGAACTCCCTATGAGCGAAGCCACAGGCGAACCACAAGCCTCCCTCAATCCGAGCAGTCAGCGAGAGCGTGCCAGCCAACTGGTACAAGCGCTGCGCCAGGAACTCCACAAGGCCGTTATTGGACAGCACGAGGTCGTCGACGGCGTCCTGACCGCACTCGTCGCAGCCGGCCACGTGCTTGTCGAAGGCGTGCCGGGGCTGGGCAAGACCCTGCTGGTTCGGGCGCTGGCGCGCTGCTTCGGGGGCGATTTCGCGCGCATACAGTTCACGCCGGATCTGATGCCCAGCGACATCACCGGGCATGCGGTCTACGACTTGGCGACCGAGCAGTTCAAGCTGCGTAAAGGGCCGGTATTCACCAACCTGTTGCTGGCCGATGAAATCAACCGCGCCCCTGCAAAAACCCAGGCCGCGCTGCTCGAAGTGATGCAGGAGCGTCAGGTGACGCTCGAAGGGCGCGCGCTGGCGGCACCGCAACCTTTTCTCGTCATGGCGACGCAGAACCCGATCGAGCAGGAAGGCACCTACCCCCTACCGGAGGCTGAGCTGGACCGCTTCATGCTGATGCTGCGCATGGACTACCCGCACGCCGACGAAGAACAGCAACTGGTCCGCCAGGCGACTCGCTCGGCGCGCGCCGACATCATCGAAGTCAGCGGCTTGCGGGTCATGCTCCAGGCAAAAGACGTACAGGCGCTCCAGAAGATCGCCAGTGACCTGCCAATCGATGATCAAGTACTCGACTACGCCGTGCGCCTCGCCAGGGCTACGCGCGACTGGCCAGGCCTGTCGCTTGGCGCTGGACCACGCGCTTCCATTGCTCTGGTCCGCTGCGGACGAGCACGTGCGCTGCTGCGCGGCGGTGACTTCGTCATCCCCGATGACATCAAGGGGTGCGCCCTGGCCGTGCTGAGGCATCGCGTCAGGCTATCGCCAGAACTGGAGATCGAGGGCACCTCGGTGGATCAGGTCCTGCTGCAGTTGCTTGACCAGATCGCGGCGCCCCGCCTGTGAACACCTCACCCATTCAGACGCCACGATGACCCCCTCCAGACATTTGCTTCGGGCGGTTGCGTTCTTATTGGCACTCGGCGTTGTGATCGGCGTGCCGAACGCCCTCGGCTACACGCTGCCCCGCGCAGTCAACGCTGCCTGGTGGGGTCTGCTGCTATGCCTGGCACTGGTTGCCGCCTTTGATTGGCGAGCCCTGCGCCGGCTGCCATCGCCCGAGGTTCAACGCGCCCTTCCAACCAACCTGGCGCTAGGCCGCTGGCACGACGTAGAACTGCTTCTCGGTGGGGGCGAGCATCTGCTGAGGCTGGACGTATTCGACCATCCGCCGGCCACCTTTCGCACCCAGGCACTGCCACAGCGCCTCGTGCTGCAGCCGGGGCAGCACGCACGAATGGTCTACCAGGTCTGTCCTGAACGCCGAGGCCAGCATCCGTTTGACCGCTGCGAAATACGCCTCGACAGCGGATGGCGGCTCTGGCGCCAGCGCCGCCACGTGCCGCTGCCTTCGCAGGCGCGTGTCTACCCCGATTTCACACGCCTTCACGGGGCGCCGTTAATGGCTGTCGACAGCTGGCTGAGCCGGCTGGGCGTGCGCCAGCGACAGCGCCGAGGGCTGGGCATGGATTTCCACCAGTTGCGCGAGTTTCGCGAAGGCGACACCACACGGCAGATCGACTGGAAGGCCACGGCGCGCAAACGCATCCCTATCGCGCGCGAGTACCAAGACGAACGCGACCAGCAGATCCTGCTGCTGCTCGATTGCGGCCGCCGCATGCGCAGCCAGGACGACGTCCTGTCGCACTTCGACCATGCTCTGAACGCCGCCCTGCTGCTCAGCTACGTCGCGCTGCGGCAGGGCGACGCCATCGGTTGCCATACTTTTGCCGCTCCACGACAGCGCCACATCGCCCCGGCCAATGGGCAAGCGCAGCTGAATGCCTTACTCAACGGTGTTTACGATCTGGAAAACAGCCAGTTACCGGCGGACTACGAGCAGGCCGCGGCCGATGTGCTGAGCCGGCAGAAACGCCGTGCGCTGGTCGTGATGATCAGCAATCTGCGCGACGAGGACGATGACAGCCTGCTGGCCGCCGTTCGCCAGCTTTCAAGGCGCCACCGAGTCCTGGTGGTGAGCCTGCGCGAGCAAGTACTGGACGATCTGCGTCAACAACCAGTGGCCGGCTTCAACGACGCGTTGGACTACTGCGGTGCGATGGAATACCTGGCGGCTCGCAACCGTCTGCATGAGCGATTGGCCGGGCAAGGCGTGCCGGTGCTCGACGCCCGCCCGCAGGAGCTTGGGCCAGCGCTGATCAGCCGCTATCTGGCCTGGAAAAAAGGCGGGGTGCTCTAGGCCGTCAGGTTCCGTGGCAGCGATCCTGATCGACCCGGCTGGCCGGCGGCTCGCTACGCGGCAGGCGCGCTGGTGGAATGTGTTGGATCGGGCGAAAGCTGAAGTAGTGATGCAGCGCATCGATCATGTCGCGGATCTCCGCTGGCGGCGAGATCAGCGCAAAGCCCGAGTCGAAACTCCCGGGGGTGACGTCTTCGCGCGACCACATGCAAGTCGCGCTGAAATCGACGCAGCGCAGCTGGCCGTGCTGGCCTGGGATCTTCAGGCGCATGTCGAACCGTACATCGGTCATCATTGGATAGGGGCTGATGAGCATCAGGCCGCCTTCGGACAGGTTGCCGATGAAGCCCAGCGGCTTGTCCGTGTAGCGATTGAAAACGTTCAGGTAATAGGGCAACTGGTGTCGCTGGATGCTGCGCTGGTTGAGCATGTTCATCGTTCCGGGCCTGCCACCAAGTGTGTACGCTGCCGCCGTTCCGGCCACTCAGCCGCAGTTCTGACTTATACGACTGGCCAACTGCCGCCGTGCCGCCCCTACCTCATCCTCACTGTAGTAGACACGCTCACCCTTTGCATCGAGGCGGAAGTAGCGCCCGCCGTGACTCAGCTGCGCCAGCTCGTGACGCAACCGATCACACGCCTGACGGCGCTTGCGCTGCTGTTCTCCCGCCTGGCGCTCGGCCGCGGCCTGTTCCTCCCGTCTGGCATCGAAAAAACGCTCGGTGCGGGCCTCGCGCTCGCGGGTCGCGTCATCGCGCTCGATGACCTGGGGACGTACTTCGACCTGCTCGGCGCCCGGGCGAGGCCGGGACTCGAAATGCACGTTTCCCTGCGGGTCGACCCAGCGATAGATCTCAGCGCTGGATAACGATGAAAACGACAGTCCCGCGAACAGGATCAGCAATCGGTGCATGGGTTCCTTCCCGACCGGCCGTACGGCCGATCCGCTTCAGGGTTTCACGGCGGTGGTGACCACTCGCTCCTCGGGCTGATAGTGCCCCAACTGGCGCAACGTCTCCAGCCTGGCGCGCCCCCGAAAGGCATATTCGCTCGCCGGGTAACGCGAACTGATGAAGCGATAGGTCTCCACCGCATCGACGAACAGTCCCTGGCGCTCCAGGCACTGGCCGCGCAAGAGCGATATTTCCGGCTGCAGATTGTCCCGCGGACGGCTGCGCCGTTCGGCCTGGGACAGTTCGAGCATGACCTGGTCGCAGTTGCCGAGCTCGTATTGCTTGTAGGCGCTGTCGAGATGCCGATCGAGCGCACTTCGGCTGCTGCAACCGACGCTCAGGGTGGCGAGAACGAGTATGAAAAGAGTGCGCATGGGTAGATCCTCCGATGGCCGTGTATCGACCGGCAGTTGGAAAACTCCAACGCCGCTGAGCGCCTGGCTGGCCAGTTTCACCGATGCGCAGCGGGCAAAGAGTAGTGAAGGCCGACGATGACTACAGCCGCCCGGCATAGTAGCCTCCGGCCCATTCTCGAACAGGAGCCTTTGCATGATCTCGCGCCGTACCAAAATCGTCGCCACCCTGGGCCCGGCCAGTAGCTCGCCGGAAGTGCTGGAAAAGATGATCCTTGCCGGGCTCGACGTTGCCCGGCTGAACTTCTCCCACGGCGGTCCCGACGAGCACCGCGCCCGAGCGCAACTGGTACGGGACATCGCCGCCAAGCACGGGCGCTTCGTCGCACTGCTGGGCGATCTGCAGGGCCCGAAGATCCGCATCGCCAAATTCACAAATAAGCGCATCGAGTTGGCCGAAGGGGACAGTTTTCGTTTCTCGGTCACCCACCCGCGCGACGCCGGCACCCAAGAAATCGTCGGCATCGACTACCCCGACTTGGTCAAAGATTGCAGCATCGGTGACGAACTGCTGCTCGACGATGGCCGCGTGGTCATGCGCGTGGACAACGCCACCGCCGACGAACTGCATTGCACCGTGCTGATCGGCGGCCCGCTGTCGGACAACAAGGGTATCAACCGCCGCGGGGGCGGCCTGACGGCCCCCGCATTGACCGCCAAGGACAAGGCCGACATCAAGCTCGCCGCGGACATGAACCTGGATTACCTGGCCGTCTCCTTTCCGCGCGATGCGGCCGACATGGAGCTGGCCCGTCGGCTACGCGACGAAGCTGGCTCCAACGCCTGGCTGATCGCCAAGATCGAACGCGCCGAGGCGGTCGCCGACGACGAAGCCCTGGATGGGCTAATCCGCGCCAGTGATGGCGTAATGGTCGCGCGCGGTGATCTGGGCGTCGAGATCGGTGACGCGGAGCTGGTAGGTATCCAGAAGAAGATCATTCTGCACGCGCGTCGCAACAACAAGGTGGTGATCACCGCAACGCAGATGATGGAGTCGATGATCCAAAACCCCATGCCGACGCGCGCCGAGGTCTCCGATGTAGCCAACGCGGTGCTCGACTACACCGACGCGGTGATGCTGTCGGCTGAAAGCGCCGCCGGCGAGTACCCGGTCGAAGCGATCAAGGCGATGGCACGCGTGTGCTGCGGCGCCGAGAAACACCCGACGAGCATCAAATCCGGCCACCGACTCGGCCAGCGCTTCGAGCGCAGCGATGAGAGCACTGCGCTGGCAGCGATGTACACCGCCAACCACTTCCCGGGCGTCAAGGCGATCATCAGCCTGACCGAAAGTGGCTACACCCCGCTGATCATGTCGCGCATTCGCTCCTCGGTGCCGATTTTCGCGTTCTCGCCGCATCGCGAAACCCAGGCGCGCGTCGCCATGTTCCGAGGCGTGCAGACCATCCCCTTCGACCCGGCCGCGCTGCCGGCAGACAAGGTCAGCCAGGCGGCCGTCGACGAACTGCTGCAACGCAACATCGTCAGCATCGGCGACTGGGTGATCCTGACCAAGGGCGACACCTACCACGGCACCGGCGGCACCAACACCATGAAGATCCTGCGGGTTGGCGACTCGCTGACCTGAGTCTGAAGCGTGCCCCGTTCGTCAGTCGCCGTGCCGGCGGCTGACGAAGGTGTCGCTCAGGATCTGACCTCTCGGCAGGCCCGCCAGGTACAACCGCCGCGTCGTCGCCTCGACGAAGCCCTCCCCGCCGCAGACCAGCGCCACGTCCCGACGTGAGCGAATACGCAGGCTGCGCAGCCACACTTCCATGCTCTCCCGCCCGTTTACCAGATCGATATCGAGATGGCCGTGCTCGGCCGCCAGGGCCTCCAACGGGCCGCGAAGGTAGCAGTCGCCGGACGAGACATGAACCAGCCGGATCGGCCCTTCGTGCCCCTGCCGCAAGGCTTCGCGCAACAAGGCCCAGAGTGGCGCCAGGCCTGTACCGGACGCTAGCAAAAGCAGCGGGCGCGCCTGCCAGTCCGGCTCGTAGCGCAACCCGCCCTCATGCAGCTGCCCCAGTAGTAACCGGGCGCCGACGACCAGCCCACGGGCTGAATCGACGAACGCGCCGGGGTGCGCGCAGTCGATGTGGACCTCCAGCCAAGTGTCCTCTCCTGGCAGGCTGGCCAGCGAATAGGGCCGCGCCACCCCGGCTGCGTTCCACAACAGCAGATGCTGTCCGGCGCGATAACGAATCGGCCGCTCGGGCATGAGCTGCACGCGCAACACCTGCCCTGCCAGCCATTCCAGCGACCGCACCTCGGCTGGAATCCCTTCGCGGGCCGGGTCGAACGTCGCGACCTGAAGGTCGGAGATGACTCGACACTGGCAAGCCAGCCGCCAGCCCTGCGCGCGGCGCACCGCCGACAGCGCCTCGGGCCGCGAATCCAATGGTTCCCCATCGAGGCAACGGACCAGGCAAGCCTGGCAACTGCCCGCCCGACAGCTGAACGGCACACCGAATCCCGCTGTGTTCAACGCATCGAGCAGGTTGCTGCCCTCAGGCACCGTCCAGCGGCGGCCGTGGCAGATCAGGTCAGGCATCGACCGTCGCCCAACTGGCCTCGCAGCGGTTGCGGCCGTTGTGCTTGGCGCGATAAAGCGCGTCGTCGGCCCGCTGCAGCGACTCGTCGAGGCTGTCGCCGGCGCTGAGCAGCGTCAACCCGACCGACAAGCTCAACTGCCCGGCCTGCAGCTCCACGTCGAGCGGCTGTGCGTTGGCGAAGGCCTCACGCAGACGCTCGCAACAGGCGTGGAAGCGCTCGGCATCGGTACCCGGCAGCAGCAGAACGAACTCTTCGCCGCCATAGCGCGCCAGCACATCGTCGTCCCGCAAACACGAGCGCGCCACCGAGGCGAACGTTTGCAAGACCCGGTCGCCGGTTGCATGACCGTAGAGGTCATTGATGCGCTTGAAGTGGTCCAGGTCGATCAGCGCGAGACCGGACTGATGCCCAGGGCGCAGGCGCTTGAGCTCCGCCTCGGCCTTGGTGATGAAATGACGCCGGTTGTAGAGGCCGGTCAGTTCATCCGTCGACGCCAGGTCTTCCAACTGGCGCATCATCCCGCGCAGGGTTTCCTGGTGCGCCTGCAAGGCGTAGCGCCGCTGGCGCATCCGTTGACGCAGCTTGTAGACATAGCTGACGAACAGGCACATCCAAACCAGCGTCACGAGCAGAACGGACGCCTGCAACACCACCACTTGCGGCTCGTCGCCGCCTTCGAATGAGAGGTCACCGAGCGACACGCCAACGAAGCTGCAAAAGGCCAGAACCGCATAACGCGCGAACACTTTCGGCGGCAGAAATACCGCGAACATCAGCACCAGCACGTAGAGCACCATGAGCGAACCGCGCTGGCTGCCAAGGTTGTGCAGAAAAAATGTCAGCCAGGCGAGGCCGACCAGCACCTGTGGCTCGGTCAGGCTGGGATCGCGAAAACGCAGGTTATGGCCACGGTAAAAAATCCAGAAGAACACCAGTTGGCTGACGAGAATCATCAGCGAGCCGACGATCGCCGTGTCCTTTGGCGCCTGGTAATAACCACCGAAAACCGTGATCCAGGTCAGCAGCAAGGCCAGCGCATAGGTGCCGGCCGCCATGCCGAAACGCTTGAGCACCAGCAGCTGAAGCGCTTGCTGTTCGGAGTCTTCAGGAATCGCGCGCATGGAGTCCTTCCCATAGTGGCAATCCGACACACTTTACGCTCGGCATCGAAAAAAACCTATCGAACTGACCGTGATCGCCGCCGATCTCGACAAGCGGCAGCGTTTGAATGGTCAGCGGCGCCCCACCTGCCTTGCGCGCCTGCGTCAGGCACTGCCGCCTTACCATTGCGGCGGCCATCGCAGCCCGCCACCAGCTTCCTGCCTCGTGCATCCCTTCACCTTTGGTCCGTCTGTCTACCCTGCGCAGCAGCAGGTTATACTGCCGCGCATTTTTTTACCTGAGCGTGTCGGTTGATTGTTTCGACATGCCTGTCTCCGCCCCGCCAAGAGGACGCGCTGCATGACCGTGATCAAGCAAGACGACCTGATTCAAAGCGTCGCTGACGCTTTGCAGTTCATTTCTTACTACCACCCCGTGGATTTCATCCAGGCGATGCACGAGGCCTACCTGCGGGAAGAATCCCCGGCTGCCCGCGACTCCATGGCGCAGATCCTGATCAACTCGCGCATGTGCGCCACCGGTCATCGCCCGATCTGTCAGGACACCGGCATCGTTACTGTTTTCGTTCGCGTGGGCATGGACGTGCGCTGGGATGGCGCCACCATGAGCCTGGACGACATGATCAACGAAGGCGTGCGTCGCGCCTACAACCTGCCTGAGAACGTGCTGCGTGCTTCGATCCTGGCCGACCCGGCAGGTTCCCGCAAGAACACCAAGGACAACACCCCCGCCGTCATCCATTACTCCATCGTTCCGGGTGACAAGGTCGAGGTGGACGTCGCGGCAAAGGGCGGCGGCTCCGAGAACAAGTCCAAGATGGCCATGCTCAACCCGTCCGACTCCATCGTCGACTGGGTGCTGAAGACCGTGCCGACCATGGGCGCTGGCTGGTGCCCGCCGGGCATGCTCGGCATCGGCATCGGCGGCACCGCCGAGAAGGCAGCGGTGATGGCGAAGGAAGTCCTGATGGACCCGATCGACATCCATGAACTGAAGGCGCGCGGCCCGCAGAACCGCATCGAGGAAATGCGCTTGGAGCTGTTCGAGAAGGTCAACCAGCTGGGCATCGGCGCCCAGGGCCTGGGCGGCCTGACCACCGTGCTCGACGTGAAGATCATGGATTACCCGACCCACGCCGCCTCGCTGCCGGTGTGCATGATCCCCAACTGCGCCGCGACCCGCCACGCGCACTTCGTGCTCGACGGCACCGGCCCCGCCAGCCTCGAGGCGCCACCGCTGGATGCCTACCCGGAAATCGTCTGGGAAGCTGGCCCAAGCGCGCGCCGCGTCAACCTCGACACAGTCACCCCAGAAGAAGTCCAGAGCTGGAAGCCGGGCGAAACCCTCCTGTTGAACGGCAAGATGCTGACCGGCCGCGATGCTGCTCACAAGCGCATCGTCGACATGCTGAACAAGGGTGAAGCGCTGCCGGTGGACCTCAAGGGCCGCTTCATCTATTACGTCGGCCCGGTCGATCCGGTCGGCGATGAGGTGGTCGGCCCGGCCGGCCCCACCACCGCTACCCGCATGGACAAGTTCACCCGCCAGATCCTGGAAAGTACGGGCCTGCTGGGCATGATCGGCAAGTCCGAGCGCGGCCCGATCGCCATCGAGGCGATCAAGGACAACAAGGCCGTTTACCTAATGGCCGTCGGCGGTGCCGCTTACCTGGTTGCCCAGGCGATCAAGGCTTCGAAGACCATCGCATTCCCGGAGCTCGGTATGGAAGCCATTTACGAGTTCGACGTGAAGGATATGCCGGTGACCGTAGCGGTCGACACGCAGGGCGAATCGGTGCATACCACCGGCCCTCAGATCTGGCAGAAGAAGATCGCTGAGAGCTTGGCCGTCGAAGTGCAGTAAACGCACGTTGCAAAACGGTAGCGCAAAAGAAAGCCCGGCCATTGGCCGGGCTTTTTGCTAACGGCGCATCCGTCAGCGGTTGAACCGCTCCACCAGCGCACGCAGCCCACGCGCCGTACCTTCCAGTTCCCGCCCTCGCTGCATGGTCAACTCAGCCTTGGTCACGTTGCTGTCGGTGGTCACTGCAATGCTGGTGACCTGACGGGCGATGTCTTCTGCTACATGAGCCTGCTCATCGGCCGCCGCGGCCATCTGCTGGCTCATCCCGGTGATGCGGTTGACCGCGTCGCGTATGCCCTGCAATGCCTGCTGCGCCTCGATGACCTGAGCCAATCCCTGGGTGGCCTCCTTGTCACCGACCTGAGCGATGGAGACCGCTTCATCGGCCTTGCTCGTCAGGGACTGGATGATGGCCTGGATCTGCTGGGTCGAATCTCGGGTCTTGCTGGCCAGCGCACGTACCTCATCAGCGACGACGGCGAACCCCCTGCCCTGCTCGCCGGCACGCGCTGCTTCGATCGCGGCGTTGAGCGCCAACAGGTTGGTCTGCTCCGCGATGCTCTGGATCATCCCCGCCGCGGACATGATCTGCTGGGTCTCACCCGCCAGTTCATTGACCGCGTTGCCGATGTTGCTCACTGTCCGGGCCAGCATCTCCATGGCCTGGCGCGAACTGGATGCGACCCGATCGCCGTCGTCGGCCAAGGCGTTGGCCGTGGTGGCTTCCTCGGCGGTCTGCTGGACATGGCTGGCCACTTCGGTGATCGAGGCGGTCATCTCGGTCACGGCCGTGGCGGTCATGTCGGTCTCGCCGCGCTGCTGGCGCAGATCGTTCTCGGTCTGGCTGGCCAGGGTGTAAGTTTCGGCCGATGCGCTGGCGACCTGGCCGGCAAGATCCGACAGCCGCGTCAGTGCGGTGCGCAACCGTGCATCCTCACTGACCAGAGCCATCTCAAGGCGTGCTGCGTTGCCGTAGCCACTGGTGTAGGTCAGCGCGACGACTGGGTCGGTAAAGGCGTCGGGTACCCGGTCGAGAATGCCCTGGAGGCGCCGCTCCGCCGCGGAATGGCAGCTCAAGCCAAGCGCGAAGAACAGCCCGAGCAAGGCGAAGAACTCGAGGGCGGGCGGGAGCCAGAGCATGCCGGCGGCGCCGAGCAACGAGGCTCCGACCGGCAGCGCCAGCATTTTCGCCCAGCCCTTGGCTCGGCGACTCACAGGTACAGCAGGCTTGCCGGCACGCAGCCGTTCGTAAAGGGCACTGGCCTGGGCGACCTGCTCGGCGGTCGGCTTGACCCTCACGGATTCGAAGCCGGTGAGCTTGCCGTCCTCCAGAATTGGTGTGACGTACGCGCTGACCCAATAGAAGTCGCCGTTCTTGCACCGGTTCTTGACCACCCCCATCCAGCTCTTGCCCGCCTTCAGGTAGCCCCACATGGCTTCGAAGACGGCGGGCGGCATGTCCGGGTGACGCACCAGGTTGTGCGGGCTGCCCACCAGCTCGTCTCGCGAGTAGCCACTGACGGCGACGAACTCGTCGTTGCAATACAGAATCTTGCCGTGCGTGTCGGTTGCAGAGATCAGTCGCTGATGCGCCGGAAAACTCCGTTCTGTGTTGCTAACCGGACCGTTGTTTCTCATCCTCGCGATCTCCGTGATGGCGATTTGACTCTTAACAGACTCGTCGGTCATGACGAATCAAACTGTTACAAGAGTCGGACGAAACGGACCTAACTTGAGTCGCCGAACGGGAAATTCATTAGCGCCAGACGAATCGCAGCAGGCCATACGCAGCGAAACCGGGCGCAAGTCGGCGTCATGTCATCAGCGTTTGGCGCGCTGGGCCTCGAGATAGAGCGCCTCGACCTTCGATCGTGCCCAGGGGGTCTTGCGCAGAAATTTCAGGCTGGACTTGACGCTGGGCTCGTTGCGAAAGCAGCGCACGTCGATTCGTTCGGCAAGCCCATCCCAGCCGTAGCGCGCGTGCAGGTCGACAAGAATGGCCTCGAGGGTGATGCCGTGAAGGGGGTCGTTGGGCAGCGCCATGGTCGTCCTCAGAATATGGGCGCCCGCGCCCCAGGCCAACGATGCCTGACGCGCGAGCGAGGTGGCGCATCTTACAGGCTGATGCGCGTGCCCAGTACTTCGAGGAACGCGGCCAGCCAGGACGGGTGAGCGGGCCAGGCCGGGGCGGTGACGAGGTTGCCATCGGTATGCGCCTTGTCGACGCCAATCTCGACGAAATCGCCGCCCGCCAGCCGCACCTCCGGCGCGCAGGCGGGATACGCGCTGCAGGCGCGCCCTTGGAGCACACCGGCCGCCGCTAGCAGCTGTGGGCCATGGCAGACGGCAGCGATCGGCTTCTTCGCCTCGCCGAAGGCGCGGACCAACCCGATGACGCGCTCATTGAGCCGCAGGTATTCCGGCGAACGCCCGCCCGGAACGACCAGGGCGTCGTAATCCTCGGCGCGGACGGCATCGAAATCGAAATTGAGCGCGAAATGGTGACCCGGTTTCTCGCTGTAGGTCTGGTCGCCTTCGAAATCGTGAATCGCCGTTCGCACCGTGTCGCCGGCTTTCTTTTCAGGGCATACGGCATGAACGACATGCCCGACCATCTGCAGCGCCTGAAACGGCACCATGGTTTCGTAATCTTCGACGTAATCGCCGACCAGCATCAGGATTTTCTTCGCAGCCATTTGGAACGCTCCCGGTTAAGGTGTGGATTTGGCGGTCGCCGTCAGGCTAACCGCTTCGGTTGAAGATATTGATCACCAGGCGATCAAGCGACGCCCAGAGCCGTTGGTAGACGCGCTGGCGCAGCGGGCGCGAGTGCCAGCGCTGCAAGTCGATCTCCAGACTCTGCTCGAAGTCCTGTTCGAAGCTACGTGCGACCTCGGCACTCAGTCGCGTGTCGATCGCCTCGAGATTCGCTTCCAGATTCCAGCGCAGGTTCCAGTGATCGAAGTTGCACGACCCGACGCTGACCCAGTCGTCGATCAACACCATTTTCAGGTGCAGGAAGTGTGGCTGATATTCGTAGATCCGCACGCCCGCACGCAGCAGGCGCGGGTAGTAGCGTTGGCCGGCGTAGCGGATCGAGGGATGGTCGGTATTGCGGCTGGTGAGCAGCAAACGCACCTCGACACCGCGCCGCGCCGCACGCATCAGCTCGCGGCGGACCCGGCCCGTCGGAAGGAAATAGGGCGTAGCCAGAAAAATGCGCCGCTCAGCACGGCGCAGCTGGCGCACCAAACTGAAGAGAATGTCGCGATGCTGGCGGGCGGCGGCGTAGGCAACGCGCCCGGCACCGTCGCGTACGTCGGGGCTGGCCGGGATCTTTGGCAGGCGCCGCGGCAACGGCATCTGCCAGACGCGGCGCCTCAAGCATTGCGCCCACTGCGTTTCGAACAGGCGGCGCCAATCCGCGACCAAGGGCCCGCGAACCTCCACCATCGCCTCGTGCCAGTGGTGGTCGGGCCGTTGCGGGTCCCAGAACTCGTCAGTCGCACCGGCGCCACCTACGAAACAGCAGCTGTCGTCAACGAGGATCAGCTTGCGGTGGTCGCGGTGCAGGTTGCGAAACTTGAGCCGCAGCCGCAGCGGATTGTATTGACGCAGGTCGACGCCCGCGTCGCAAAGGCGCTGGCGCGACCGCTGGCCCAGCTTCAGGCAGCCAAATCCATCGAACAGGCAGCGCACCTGCACGCCCCGCTCCGCCGCGGCGACCAGTGCATCGATCAGCCGATCGGCGCATTGGCCGTCTTCGACCAGATAGAGTTCGACGTCGACGCGACGCTCGGCGCCATCGATGCGCTGCAGAATCTGCGGAAAGAACCGCGGCCCGTCGATCAGCAGGCGAAAGTCATTGCCCTGCTGCCAGGGGAAGACTTCGCCATGCTTCATCAGCGGCATGACCGCAGGTAGCGCGGCATGCTGCGGCTCGAGCGAGAGGGGCGTGAAACGAGAAGACATCTGGATCCTTGTCCCGACGGGACTCATTCAGCGATACGTTGGTCAGGCGTCGGCCTGTGGCCCAGCGCCGCCGGGCACGCCCGTTAGGCGCACGAACCGGGAGTGGAGTTCCTCGTGCCTGTTTCAAACCAGTGGCGCTGTTGCCGGCCAGCCAACGGCCTCGCTCGCCCGCGCCTGCCGTCGCGCCTGGGCGCTGCGTGCCAGGTCGAGTACACGCCGGTCGCGCTGCCAAAGGTTCGCCCAGTGTGACGGGCCGCCTGCAAACGCCGCGTCGACTTCAGGCTGGAGCGTTTCAAACTGCGCCAACAGCCCCGCCAGAAGCAGGTGAGTGGCAGGCGCTGCGGGAGCGAGCCGGGCTACTTCCGCGGCGGCTGGCATAAGCCCCAGCAATCGCAGCAGGAGGCTTTGCGGCCACTGGCACGTCAGACCGATACCCTGCAGCCAACTGACGAGCGCGGCGAGCACGTGCAGATCTTCCAGCGTGCGGAAGAGTTTGACGTAGCCGTCCCAACCGTCGCCAGCGAGCGGCTCGGCTTGCACATCTACAAGGCGCAGACGGCCGTGGGGGATGTCCGGTATCAACGGCAACGGGGGGCCCGGCTCGATCGTGACGCCCGTCGCGAGGCTGTCGACCAGGCATAAGCGCAGGCGAGGCGCCTCGCGCTCACCCTCATCACGCGCTGCAACCAACAGCCAGCGCGCGGCCGGCCCGGCGGTCACATAATCCTTGGTTCCATTGAGCCGCCCACCAACGAGGCGCGTGCGCATCTCAGCCGGACGCAGGGAACGTTGCTCAGTGGCACAAAAGGCTCCAATGCCCGCAGGCGCGGATGCCCAGAGCCCGCGCAGCGCCGCCTGATATCCAGCCAAAAAAGCCAGCCCGGGAGTCGCCGCAAGGCGCCCGCCGAGCAAGGCCGACTCCAGCGTGCCGCAACCGGCGCACTGCCGCTGCACCTCATCGAACCAAAGCGCCAGCGAGGGCGGCATCGGTAAATGTTCCAGCGGACCCACCAACCGTAGCCACTCCATGTTTTTGACCTCTGGGAAAAAGATGAGCCAGCAACCTGCCGGGCACATTTCCGTCACCCAAGCATCACCGTTCGGTAACCGGCGTGACATTGCCTCTGCCTAGCCTGAGCCGGCAATCACCCGATTGACGGAACGCCCAACATAACAATCACGCGCTCCGAATGCATTGCCCGCCAATGGCTGACCAGGAGACAGAGCATGACCACCCTCGCTTTCCCTCGCACGACCCGGCGCCTTCAGGGCGAACGTTTATACGGTCAGGACGCGCTGCGCGAAGCCCAGGCGCTGCGCTACCAAGTCTTCAGCAACGAATTCGGTGCGCGACTCGAAGGGGCCGAATCAGGCCTGGACCACGATGATTTCGATCCCTATTGCCATCACATCGGCGTTCGCGACATGGACAGCGGCGCGCTGGTCGCGACCACCCGACTGCTCGACAGCCCCACCGCGGCACGCCTCGGGCGTTTCTACAGCGAAGGCGAGTTCAGCCTGCAAGGCCTAGCGGACTTGGACGCACCCATCCTCGAGATCGGCCGGACCTGCGTTCACCCGGCCTACCGCAACGGAGCGACCATTGCCGTGCTCTGGGGCGAGCTGGCCGAGGCGATGAACCAGGGTGGTTACCGTTACTTGATGGGGTGCGCCAGCATTCCCATGCAGGATGGCGGCATCCAGGCCCAGGCGATCATGCAACGCCTGCGCGAACGCTACCTATCGACCGATCTGCTGCACGCACAACCCAGAAACCCGCTGCCGCCGCTCGATCTGCCTGACAACGTCACGGCCGAAGTACCGGCCCTGCTCAAAGCCTACATGCGCCTCGGCGCGAAGATCTGCGGCGAACCCTGCTGGGACCCGGATTTCCAGGTAGCGGACGTGTTCATCCTGCTCAAGCGTGACGAGCTGTGCCCACGTTACGCCCGGCATTTCAAGGCGGCCGTGTGATGCGCCGGCTGAGGTTCCTGGCCCGCCTAACCAGGCTAGCCGGCGTGATACTGGTAGGGCTGCTGCTTGCCTGCGGACTTAGCGTACTCGACGGGATCGGTCGCCCCGCCTCTATCGCGGCACGCCAGCGGCTGTGCCAGTGGTTTCTCGCCCGGCTGGCCAGCGCACTGCCGTTCGACGTCAAGCTGTCCGGCGAGCCGCCTGGGCGCCCGATGCTGTGGCTTGCCAACCACCAATCCTGGAGCGACATCCCGCTGCTCGGCATGCTGGTGCCCATGACGTTCCTGGCCAAGTCCGAGGTCCGTCTGTGGCCGGTGTTCGGCTGGCTCGCGGCGCAAGCCGGCACGCGCTTCATCCAGCGAGGCCAGGGCGACACGCTGCAGCTCGGGCGCCAGCTAAGCGAGCATTTGCGCCAGGGGCGGGATTTGCTGATCTTTCCCGAAGGCACGACCACCGATGGTACGACCCTTCGGCCTTTCCACCCTCGCCTGCTGAGCTGTGCGGTGGACACCGCCACGCCCATTCAACCGGTCGCCATCCGCTACAGCCGCAACGGGTGCACCGACCCGATCGCGCCCTTCATCGGCGATGATGACCTGCTCTCGCACCTGTTCCGGCTGATGATGGAAGACCGTGCGACCGTCGACATCCAGCTGCTGCGGCCCATCGACACCGCTGACATGGAGCGCAGCCGCCTCGGCCGGCTGTGCCATGCCTCGATTCACCAAGCCCTGTTCGGCGAACCACCCAGCTTGCGTCGGGCGGCCTGATGCAAGCCCCGCGCAAGGAAGCGCTGCTAGACTGGCCCACATGAACTATCTCGCGCATCTCCACCTTGGCGGCTCGCAACCCGGCGAGCTGCTGGGCAGCCTCTACGGTGACTTCGTCAAAGGACCGTTGCAGGGCCTCTGGCCGGCGGATATCGAAGCCGGCATCCGCTTGCACCGGCAGATCGACGCCTATACCGACGCTCATCCACGGGTACTCCAGGCCAAGCAGCGCTTCGCTCGCGAGCGCCGCCGCTACGCCGGCATCCTGGTCGACCTGTTCTTCGATCACTGTCTCGCCGCCCACTGGCACGACTACGCTGATGAACCACTGCCGCGCTTCACCGCGCGAGTGTACGAGGCGCTGGGCGCCGAGGCCGAGCTGCCCGGGACGCTCGCGCTGATCGCCCCGCGCATGGCTGCGCAGGACTGGCTCGGCAGCTATCGCGAGTTCAGTGTGATGGAGCGCGTCGTCGCCAACATGAGCCGCCGCCTGTCGCGCCCCGAAGGGCTGGCGGGTGGCGCGGCCGACCTGGAGCAGCTATACGAACCGCTCCAGGCAGACTTCCGCGCGTTCTACCCCGAGCTCATCGCCTATGCAGCACATGCCCGGCAGGCCAGTCAGCTGTCGTAGCCGGGGCTCTGTTGATCGAGCTTTCGCAACAGCGCCGGCCACGCCAGCGCGCCGCCCATCCCGCCCTTGCTCCGCGTGACGCCCGCGGCCATCGCCTTGGCACCCGCCAGGATCTGTTGCGGGATCGGTATCAGCTCTGCCCCGCCCGCCTGCGCCATCACCTGCACCTCGCAAGCACGCTGAAAGGTAAACATCATCAGGAAGGTGTCGGCGACGCTGGGACCGCAGGTCATCAACCCATGGTTGTGCAGCAGCATGAAGCCGGTATCGCCGAGGTCGGCTTGTAGCCGTGCCTTTTCCTCATGGTTTAGCGCAACGCCTTCATAGGCATGGGTTGACAGGCTGGCAAGGACGAATAGCGACTGCTGGCTGATCGGCAGTACCCCCTGCGTCTGCGCTGAAACCGCGACGCCGGCGGCCGTGTGCGTGTGCATCACACAGGCGACATCGTGGCGAACCTCATGGACGGCGCTGTGAATGGTGTAGCCGGCCGGGTTGATGTCGTAGGGCGAATCCATCAGCTTATTGCCGGCGAGGTCGATCTTCACCAGGCTGGACGCGGTGATCTCGTGGAACATCAGCCCGTAGGGATTGATAAGGAACTCATCGGTGTCGGGAATCTTTGCCGAGATATGGGTGAAGATCAGGTCGTCCCAGCCATGCAGGGCGACCAACCGGTAACAGGCGGCCAGGTCCACACGCGCCTGCCATTCGGCAGCGCTGACCTGGTGCTTGAGCGAGGGAATCGATTGCAGAGCGGTCACGCGGCACCTCTTATTGTTGTTGTCGACTCAATCGAGTCTAGCGAGGCTACTGCGCGCCGGGAGTTGCCTTTCCAGCCAGGCTGATGGCCCCAGAAGACAGGCTCAGCCGCGCAACGCCTGGGCGAAGCGCTCCAGCCACGGCTCGGCATCGGTCTGCGGCGTTACCGTCTCGCTGGCATCGAGGCGCAGCATTTCCACCACTTCGCGCACGCCAAGCTCGGCGTACAGCTCGCGGATCAGCTCGCCGGCGCCGCAGAAGGTATCGCCATAACTGGCATCGCCCAGTGCAATGACGCCGCCAGGCAGACCATGCCAGGCTGGAAACTGGTCGCGAATCGCCGAGTAGAGCGGCACGAAATTGTCCGGCAGCTCGCCCATACCGGTGGTCGCGGTCACTACGAGCAGCGCCTCGGGCGCGAAGTCGAGGACGTGCTCAAGCTGAGCGCGAGGTGCGTGCCAGGCCTCGAATCCCGCGGCCTTGAGTGTTTCAGCAGCATGATGGGCAACGTCTTCGGCGGTGCCGTAGACCGTACCGGACAAAATGGCGATTTTCATGGCGAGCTCCCTTGCGAATTCAGCCGCGCATTATGCCGCATTCGACACGTTTGCCTGTCGGGCGCGGTATTACACTCGCTCAGCCCCGCGTCCGCTGGGCGCTACGGAACCTGCGCGCCAACTGGCTGTCGCAGCCCCCGTCGGCAATACTCCAAGTGTCAGCCTACTGAACCAGAAGCACCGGAGCGGCAACGGTGCGACGGGCATGACCTGCCGCCTGAAAAGGGATATCGAAATGGCGGAAAAAATCGAGCTGAGCAGCGCCGAACTGGCGTACATCAATGAGCTGGTCAACAGCTCGCGCGCTCGCAGCGAGCCTGGCGAAACGCGCGCCGGATTCCAGGTCGACGGGGGTGATCGCGCCAACGCGCTGCTCCTACAACTGGCGGCGAAGGCCAACCTGACACTCGAGGCCGAGCTGGAGGACTACTGCATGTCCTTCCCGCTGCAGCTGAAACAGGACGAATTCCAAAGCATCACGCTGCAACTTGCGCCCCCGACCATTTACGAGCGCGGCCCAGTGCTGCGCGCCTGGCGCCTGCACCTGGACGAGCCCCTGCCGCTGTTGTCGACCAACGGCGACAAGACCACGCTGAGCGTGCACGAGTTATCCCCCAAGGGGTTGGTGGTCGATACCGGGCCGAAACAGGCACCCAGCCACCTGCACCTGCGCTTGGAGCTCCCCGGCAACGAGCCCCTCGAGGTCGACGGCTGGCGTATCCGCGACACCGAGGACGGCATGACCGCCTACGAGGTGCAATATCCCAGGGACAAAGATGCCGAGCGCCTCCGCTCGTACCTCTACGAGCAGCATCAACGGCTCCATCCCGACCTGCAACCCGAGCTGCCGACACTCCCGCCCAAGGACGGTTGACCGCGGCGCCGTG
Source organism: Stutzerimonas chloritidismutans (assembly GCF_051486945.1). Taxonomy (GTDB): domain Bacteria; phylum Pseudomonadota; class Gammaproteobacteria; order Pseudomonadales; family Pseudomonadaceae; genus Stutzerimonas; species Stutzerimonas chloritidismutans_B. The sequence goes on from NZ_JAHVDX010000002.1 coordinate 692,913, forward strand.
GAGACTGATGTAAGCTGTCGGCGTTCATCGCCCGGCCCGTCCGGGCGTCATCGGTAACCAGCGGACCACCATGAGCCAAGCCAACGCCCCCATCCTCATTACCGGCGCCGGCCAGCGCATCGGCCTGCATTGCGCCGAACGGCTACTCGACGCCGGCCAGCCAGTCATCATCACCTATCGCACCCTCCGCCCCGGCGTGGACCGGCTACGCGAACGCGGCGCGACTGCCCTGCCGGCCGACTTCTCCGGCGTCGACGGCATCATGGCGTTCATCCAGGCGCTGCGCGAGCGGACTCAGGTTCTGCGCGCCATCGTCCACAACGCCTCCGACTGGCATCGCGAAGACGCGGGACGGGAAGCCGAAGTATTCCAGCGCATGTTCGAGGTGCACATGCTCGCCCCGTACTTGATCAACCTGCACTGCGCCGACCTGCTGCGTCATGGCGGGCCGGCGGATATCGTGCACATCAGCGACGACGTTACCCGGGTTGGCAGCCGCAAACACATTGCCTATGCAGCAAGCAAGGCGGGGCTGGATAACCTCACCCAGTCCTTCGCCGCCAGCCTGGCGCCGGCGATCAAGGTCAACGGCATCGCACCCGCGTTGATACAGTTCAACGAAGGTGACGACGAGGCCTACCGCCGCAAGGCTTTGGCGAAGTCGGCTCTGGGCATCGAGCCGGGTGCCGAGGTGATCTACCAGAGCCTGCGCTACCTGCTCGATAATCCGTACGTCACCGGAACCACCCTGGCCGTCAACGGCGGCCGCCACCTTGTCTGACCAGAGGGAACCCCATGCCTCGACTCGAACCGGCCATGGCGCGCATCCGCGTCAAGGACCTGCGCCTGCGCACCTTCATCGGCATCAAGGAAGACGAGATCCGCAACAAACAGGACATTCTCATCAACCTGACCATGCTCTACCCCGCGGCGGAAGCCGTGCGTGATAACGATATCGAGCACGCGCTGAACTACCGCACCATCACCAAGGCGATCATCCAGCACGTCGAGGACAATCGCTTTGCGCTGCTCGAACGCCTTACCCAGGAGATCCTCGATCTGGTGATGCGCCACCCCGAGGTCCGCTACGCTGAGGTCGAGGTCGACAAGCCACATGCGCTGCGTTTCGCAGAGTCGGTCTCTATCACCCTGGCTGCGCACCGGGACTGAGGTCCGCCTCCGACCGCACATCGCTAGCGACGGCTGGCAGTCGGTCACGGGCGAAGGGTATGATCCGGCCACGTCTGCAACGCCTGAGACCCCACGCCATGAACGATCAAGAACGCACAGAACTCGAAGCCGCGGCATTCCGGCGGCTGGTCCAGCACCTGCGCAACCGCCCGGATGCCCAGAATATCGACCTGATGAACCTGGCCGGTTTCTGCCGCAACTGCCTGTCGAAGTGGTACAAGGCCGCGGCCGACGACCTGGAAATCGAGGTCAGCATCGACCAGGCTCGTGAAGAGGTGTACGGCATGCCCTACGCCGAATGGAAGAAGCGCTACCAGAAAGAGGCGACACCTGAACAACAGGCCGCCTTCGAGAAGAGTCAAAGCCATGAGTGACCTACGGCAGTTTCGCGCCCGTCTGCGCGAAGAGAACCACCCATTCAGCGATACCCTGGCGTACATCGCCAATACATACGATTACCGGCCGACACGCTTCATCAACGGCGACGTTGAAAGCCCGGCGGGTGAAAACGAGGGATCGTGCAAAGTGCTGGGGATGGCCATCCTCGAGGCATTTTCCGAGGAGGAAGCGTTGCTGGCGTTTGGTGAACACTACCGCTCGGTGCTGGACAACCCAGCCGGCGACGACCACCGCAACATTCGCGCCCTGATGCAAAGCGGCCTACAAGGCGTCCGCTTCGACCAACAGCCGCTGACGCGCAAATCGTAAAAAAAAGGGCCGTCCAGGCACTTGGGGAAGGCTTGAAAACGGACGGCCCTGAAAACCAAAAGGAGAGACTCGGCGGCAAGACTAAGGCCAGCGTCTGGCGCCGGCCATTGGCTTGATTTGATGGGATGTATAGGCGATGCCTATCGCTGCGTTTGCCGGGTCTTTCCCAGCCTTGCCAAAGCCGGTAAGGTCCGGGCCGTTTCCTAGCCAGAGTGCGCCGCCTCATGCCCATCACCGCCCTTTCCGGCCCCCAATACCTGCGCGAAGGTCTCAGGATGATCCTCAGCCCTGGGCTGCGCCTGTTCGTAATCCTGCCCGTGACGGTGAACCTGTTGCTGTTCGCGGGTTTGATCTACTTCGCGCTGAGCCGGTTCGGCACCTGGGTCGACACCTTCATGCCCAGCCTGCCGGATTGGCTGAGCTTCCTGGAATACCTCCTCTGGCCGCTGTTCGTCGCGCTAGTGGTGCTCATGGTGTTCTTCACCTTCACGATGCTGGCGAACATCATCGCCGCCCCGTTCAACGGCTTCCTGGCTGAGAAGGTCGAAACGGTGGCGCGTGGCGAAGACAGCTCGCCGCCGTTCAGCTGGGCAGAGCTGATCGCCATGCTGCCGCGTACCCTTGGCCGCGAGGCACGAAAATTGGCTTATTTCGCGCCGCGTGCGCTGGGCCTGCTGGTGCTTTCCTTCATTCCCGTGGTGAACATCGTGGCGGCACCGCTGTGGTTGCTATTCGGGATCTGGATGATGGCCGTCCAGTACATCGACTACCCAGCTGACAACAACAAGATGAGCTGGGCAGAGATGATGGTCTGGCTGCGCCAACGCCGCTGGAAAAGCTTGAGCTTTGGCGCGGTGACCTATGCGGCCTTGCTGGTGCCGGGGCTCAACCTGCTGATAATGCCCGCTGCGGTAGCCGGGGCAACCGTGTTCTGGGTGCGTGAGGGCGGCCTGAACCCGCACCTGCCTGTCAGATCGAGGTGAACTGCCTGCGAGTCGACTGTCTAGATCTGGACAACCCAGCTCTGACAGCCCAACTCCGGAGACCTTCACATGGCGCTATCGGCCCTCGCGATCAACTGCACCCTCAAGGCGTCTCCTGAGCCGTCTTCCTGCGAATTGCTGCTGAACCAGACGCTCCAGGCGCTCTCCCGCTTAGGCGTAACCGGCGAGCAGATCAGGGCCGTGGACTACAACATCAAGCCCGGCGTGACGTCCGACGAGGGCGAAGGGGACGACTGGCCGATGATCCGCGAGAAGGTACTCGCGGCCGACATCCTGCTCCTCGGTACACCCATCTGGCTCGGCCATCCCGCCAGCGTCTGCCAACGAGTATTGGAGCGGCTCGATGCCTTCATTGGCGAGGTGGATGACGAACAACGCATGGTTTCATATGGCCGAGTGGCCTGTGTTGCCGTAGTTGGTAACGAGGATGGTGCGCACCACGTCGTCGCGGAGCTTTTCCAGGGGCTCAATGACGTAGGCTTCAGCATTCCGGCGAACGGCTGCACCTACTGGGTCGGCCAGGCGATGGGTTCGACCGACTACAAGGACCTCGAGGAACCCAGCGAGAAAATTACCAAGACGAATGAGATGCTGGCCCGAAATGCCGTGCACCTGGCGCAACTGCTCAAAGACTCAGGCTATCCCGGCGCGTCTCAATGAGGGGCGCCGCCGGAGCGGCGCCTAGCTGCATCAGGCAAGCGTTTTCAACGCATCTCGGCTAAACGGCAGGATCTCATCCATCCGCCCGTCCCGTACTTTCACTGCCCAATCCGGGTCGCAGATGAGCGCGCGGCCAACCGCGACTAGGTCGAACTCTTGCTTGTTCAACCGCTCCAGCAACCCTTCGATGTTGGCCGGCTGGGCGACCTTGTCGGTCTTGACCATGAACTGTAGAAACTCGCCGTCAAGCCCAACGCTGCCGACGGTGATGGTCGGCTTGCCAGTCAATTGCCGCGTCCAGCCTGCCAGGTTCAGGTCCGAGCCTTCGAATTCCGGCTCCCAGAACCGGCGGGTCGAGCAATGGAAGATGTCCACGCCGGCCGCAGACAGCGGCTCGAGAAACTCGCCGAGTGCTTCCGGCGTGGTGACGAGCCGCGCCGTGTAGTCCTGCTGCTTCCACTGCGAGAAACGGAAGATGATCGGAAAGTCCGGCCCCACCGCAGCGCGCACCGCCTGGATCAGCTCGATGGCGAAGCGCGAACGGTTGGCCAGGCTGCCGCCATATTCATCTGTGCGCTGGTTGCTGCCTTCCCAGAAGAACTGGTCGATCAGGTAGCCATGCGCCCCATGAATTTCCACGCCGTCCATACCGATCGCCTTGGCATCGCGCGCGGCCTGGGCGAACGCCGCTATTACAGCCTGGATGTCTTCGTGGCTCATGCCATGGACGATGACCTGGCCGTCCTTGAGTTTTTCCATCGGCCCGTATCCCGGCACCTCAGGCTCTGGCTCGGTGCCCTTGCGCCGAACATTACCGACGTGCCAGAGCTGCGGGACGATCTTGCCGCCAGCCGCGTGCACCGCGTCGACTACCGCCTTCCAGCCCGCAAGCGCGTCCTCACCATAAAAGCGCGGCACCTGGGGATAGCCGTTGGCGGCCGCATGCCCGACCGTAGTGCCTTCGGTGATGATCAGGCCGACGCCCGACGCCGCGCGGCGTCGGTAGTATTCCACCACCTGCTCGGTAGGCACGCCGTTGGGCGAGAAAGAACGCGTCATTGGGGCCATCACCACACGCGTCGGCAATTGCAGGGCACCAAGCTGGAAAGGTTGGAATAAGGCGTTTACGGCTGCGGTCATGGGTGAGTCTCCGTTCAGGGTTCGTTACGAATCGTGTGCAGGCGACCGGTCGTCTCGTCGCCAGGCAAATAAAAAATCAGGGCCGCATGAGCAACCGTTCCAGCTGCGTTAGAAAAATGGCCAGCGGGGCGCTGCTACGGCCCACCTTCATGCGCATCAAGGCGCCCTCCCAGGCATTGCCGATGAATTCGGCCAGGGCGAGGCAATCCACTGTCGTGTCGATGATCCCGTCTTTACGGGCCTGTTCCAGGCAATCGGCGAGCACGGCGACGGACGCTTGCAGGATCGCATCGACCCGCTGGCCGATCGGCTGCGACAGCTCGGCCATCTCGAAGCTCAGGCTGCCAATAAAGCAGTGGTATTCCGGGCTCGTCTGGCGAGAGAAATGGGCAACCAGGTCGCCGTAGTACGCCAGTATGCGATCGCGTGGCGCGCGCGCCGGGTCCTGCAGCGCGAGACGATAGCGTTCCAGGCGCGGGATATAGAGATGGTCGAGCGCTTGCAAGGCGAAGTCTTCCTTGCTGGCGAAGTAGTGATAGAAGGAGCCCTTGGGGATTCCCGCCGCCTGGACGATTTCCAGCACGCCGGTGCCGTGGTAACCCCGTCGGGTCATCACGTCGGCGCCTTTGGCGAGGATCAAGGCACGCTTGTCGATTCGGGCTCGGCTGTTCATAGAGCCGAGCATATGACCGGTCGTCTCGGCCCGACAGCATCATCCATCGGGCTTATCGAGCCACAACCGTAGCAAGGATGATGGGGGCTGACGGCCGCCCGCGGGCAGGCGACCTCGATGAGGTAAAGACTGTTTTAGGAGCGCTCAGTCCAGAGCGTTTTCGATCGCCTGGATCAATGCCGGGTCATCCGGCGCGGTACGCGGCGAGAAGCGCGCCAGCACGCGACCATCCGGGCCGACCAGGAATTTCTCGAAATTCCAAGTGATGTCACCCGGGAAATCGGCCCCCTCACCTGCCAACAGGCGGTACAGCGGATGGCGCTGCGGGCCGTTGACGTCCAGCTTGCTGCTCATGGGGAAGCTGATTCCGTACTGCTGGTCGCAAAAGCTGAGAATCTCGGCCTCGCTGCCCGGCTCCTGCGCAGCGAACTGGTTGCAGGGAATGCCGAGCACACCAAAACCGCGCGCTTGGTAGCGCTCATGCAGCGCCTGCAGGCCCGCGTATTGAGGCGTCAGCCCGCACTGCGAGGCGACGTTCACCACCAACGTCACCTGGTTCTTCATCTCCGCCAAGGGCAGCTGCTCGCCACGCAGCCCAGGCAGTACCAACTCATGGAACGCGCTCATTTCTCTCTTCTCCAGAGGGCAAAAAAGCGCTCCGGCAGAACCAGAGCGCTTCCCTGGCCCGGTGTACGTCACCGGGCCTCGTCACGGATCACGAAAGGGTCAGTGGTGGTGACCACCTTCGCCATGGACGTGGCCATGAGCGATTTCTTCTTCGCTGGCATCACGCACGTCAACGATCTTCACTTCGAAGTTCAGGCGCTGGCCAGCCAGGGGGTGGTTGCCGTCGACGATCACGTCGTCACCTTCCACGTCACGGATGGTGACGATCTGCATGCCGCCGTCCGGACCCGAGGCATGGAACTGCATGCCCACTTCCAGCTCATCGACGCCTTCGAACATCGCACGATTGAGTGTCGCGACCAGCTCCGGGCTGTATTCGCCGTAGGCATCCTGCGGCTCGATAGCGACTTTGACCTCATCACCGCCCTGCTTGCCTTCCAGCGCCTTCTCCAGGCCCGCGATGATATTGCCTGCACCGTGCAGGTAGACCAGCGGCGCGCCGCCGGCCGAGCTGTCTATCACTTCACCGGCATCGTTGGTGAGGGTGTAGTCGATTGACACAGCCTTGTTAGCGGCGATCTGCATGGGACGAAACCTTTGCTTGGGAATGTGACGACAAAGTCTAACCGCGACCTGCAGTGAATGCGAACCGGTGCGGCAAAACGAGGACTACCGGCGGCCGCGCTTGAGCCAGATCAACTCCTGCCACCGGCTGCCCCGAATACAACCTTTGGAGAGCATCCCGACCGCCAGCGTTGTGCAAGAATCCTGACCAGTAAGCGTAGGCGATCATTTCAACAATTATTTCTCGCATCCAAAGGAGCACCGATGTCCGCTCGAAACATCCTGGTGATTAACTGCGGCAGTTCGTCGATCAAGTTCGCGCTGGTCAACGAAGCCCAGGCAACCTTCCCGCTGCAAGGGCTGGCCGAGCGTCTCGGGAGCCCCGAGGCCGTTCTGCACTGGCAACAGGGAGACACCAAGCAGAGCCTGAACATCCCGGGTGCCGATCACCGCGCCGCGCTCGAGCGGCTGCTGCCGGTGGCCCAGGAGGCCGCGGGCGGCCAGCTGGACGGCATCGGGCATCGCGTCGTACATGGCGGTGAGCACTTCACCGGCTCCAGCCTGATCAACGAAGACGTGTTGAAAGCGATTCGAGACAGCGCACAGCTGGCGCCACTGCACAACCCCGCTAACCTGGTCGGCATCGATGCAGCCATGACCCTGTTCCCCGGCCTGCCGCAGGTGAGCGTATTCGACACCGCCTTCCACCAGACCATGCCCGAGCACGCGTTCCGCTACGCCGTGCCGGAGTTTCTCTACAAGGAACACAGCGTCCGCCGCTATGGTTTCCACGGCACCAGCCACAATTACGTCAGCAAACGCGCCGCGGAGATGACGAAGCTGCCGGTGGAGGACAGCTGTTGGCTGACCGCGCACCTGGGTAACGGCTGTTCGACGTGCGCCATCGTCAACGGTGAAAGCCGCGACACCAGCATGGGCCTGACCCCGCTCGAAGGCCTGGTCATGGGCACGCGTAGTGGCGACGTCGACCCCAACCTGCACAGCTACCTGCACCGCACGCTGGGCTGGAGCCTCGAACAGATCGACCGCATGCTGAACCACGATAGCGGCCTGAAAGGGCTGTCGGGCCTGTCCAACGACCTGCGCACCCTGCACGAAGCGCGGGTTGCCGGGCATGCCGGCGCGAATCTCGCACTGGAAGTGTTCTGCTACCGCCTGGCCAAGTCGCTCGCCGCGATGGCCTGCGCGCTACCCAAGCTCGACGGCCTGATCTTCACCGGCGGCATCGGTGAAAACTCCGTCGCTGTCCGCAGCCGGACTTTGGAACACCTGAAGCTGTTCAACTTCAAGCTCGACGAACAAGCCAACGAGCGCTGCACCCGCGGCGTCGGTGGTGAGATCCAGGCCGAGGGCAGCCCGCGCGTCCTGGTCGTCCCCACCAATGAAGAACGCCAGATCGCACTGGACACGCTGGCCCTGCTGGACGCCTGACCGGCCCACGCAGCGCCAGCCGCACGACCCGACGGCACCGCCGTCGGGTATCGCCTTGCTCGCACAGCCATGCTCGACCATGCCGCTCGACAGGAGATCCCCATGCACACACTCTTTCTCGCCCCCTGCGGTTTCGGTGGCGGCCTCAATTCCATCAGCCTCGGCCTGATCCGGTCGCTCGAACGCGCCGGGCTCAAGGTCGGTTTCTTCAAGCCGATCGCGCAGCCGTTTCCACTCGACCAGGGCCGTGAACGCTCGCGCCTGCTGGTGGAAAGCACCCTCGCCATCACATCGCCCGAACCGCTCACCCTCGAGCAGGTAGAGCGCCAACTGGCCGACGGCGAACTCGATTTGCTGTTGGAGGATGTGGTCAGCCGCTTCCAGGAAGTCGCTGCCGGCAAGGACGTGGTGATCGTTGAAGGCATGGTGCCGACGCGCGAGTTCAACCACACCTCGCGGATCAATACCCAGCTGGCCAAGAGCCTCGATGCGGAGGTCATTCTGATCTCGGCACAGGGCGGCGACACGCTCAAGCGCATGGCCGAGCGCATCGAGATCCAGGCGCAGCTGTTCGGCGGCGCCAAGGACCCGAAGGTGCTGGGCGTGATCCTCAACAAGATCAAAAGTGAAGACGGCGTCCCGGCTTTCGTCGAGCGCCTCAGGGAACAACTGCCGCTGCTCGGCAGCCCTGACTTCCAGCTGCTCGGCGCTATCCCTTTCGCCGAGGAACTGAATGCGCTGCGCACCCGCGACATCGCCGAGCTGCTCGGCGCCAAAGTGCTGCACGCCGGCGAGTCCGAGCAGCGCCGCGTCGGCAAGATCGTGCTGTGCGCCCGCGCCGTCCCCAACACCGTGCAACTGCTTCAGCCCGGTGTGCTGGTGGTTACCCCAGGCGACCGCGACGACATCATCCTTGCCGCCAGCCTGGCCTCGCTCAATGGCGTGAAGCTCGCCGGTCTGCTGCTATGCAGCGATTTCGAACCGGACCCGCGCATCCTCGAACTGTGCAAGGCGGCGCTGGACGGCGGCCTGCCGGTCATGACCGTGCAGACCGGCTCCTACGACACCGCGACCAACCTCTTCGGGCTGAACAAGGAAACCCCGGCGGACGACATCGAGCGTGCCACCCAGGTCACCGATTTCATCGCTCAGCACCTGCTGCCCGACCTTCTGCACACGCGCTTGAGCGTGCCGCGTACGGAACTACGCCTTTCGCCACCGGCCTTCCGCTACCAGCTGGTCAAGCGCGCTCAGCAGGCGAACAAGCGCATTGTGCTGCCCGAAGGCAACGAGCCACGCACCATCCGCGCGGCTGCCATCTGCCAGGAGCGCGGCATTGCCCGTTGCGTGCTGCTGGCCAAGCCTGAAGAAGTCCAGGCCGTAGCTCGCGAGCAAGGCATCAACCTGCCGGCCAGTCTGGAAATCCTCGACCCCGAGCTGATCGTCAACCATTACGTCGAGCCCATGTGCGAGATGCGCAAGGCCAAGGGATTGACCCCGGACGATGCGCGCGAGCAGCTGAAGGACACGGTGGTGCTCGGCACCATGATGCTGGCGCTCGATGAGGTTGACGGGCTGGTCTCCGGTGCCGTGCACACCACTGCCAACACCATCCGCCCAGCCTTGCAGCTGATCAAGACGGCCCCCGGTTACAGCCTGGTGTCCTCGGTGTTCTTCATGCTGCTGCCCGATCAGGTACTGGTATACGGCGACTGCGCGGTGAATCCGAACCCAAGCGCGACGGAACTCGCGGAAATCGCCCTGCAGAGCGCTGAGTCCGCCGTTGCACTCGGCGTAACGCCGCGGGTGGCGATGATCAGCTATTCGACCGGCACGTCCGGCAGCGGCGCCGAGGTAGAAAAGGTTGCCGAAGCGACACGCATCGCCCAGGAGCGCGCACCGAACCTGCCGATCGACGGGCCGTTGCAATACGATGCTGCCTCGGTCGCCAGCGTCGGCAAGCAGAAGGCGCCGAACAGCCTCGTGGCCGGCCAAGCGACCGTATTCATCTTCCCGGACTTGAACACCGGCAACACGACCTACAAGGCCGTGCAGCGCAGCGCCAACGTGATCAGCGTCGGACCGATGCTCCAGGGCCTGCGCAAGCCGGTCAATGATCTCTCTCGCGGCGCCCTGGTCGACGACATCGTCTTTACCATCGCCCTGACCGCACTGCAGGCCGACAGCCAGAAGGCCTGACCGCAACACCGGCTTGCTCCGGCCCCCGCCGGAGCAAGCCCTATCCCGAATCGATCGTTTGCTTGCAGTTCGGCGCGCAATCGTTACTCTTGCGCCAGATTTGTAGTACGAACGAGACCCTTGATGCTGAGTTTCCTGCCCGCCCCGCTTCGGGGCGTCCTTGCCGGGCTATTCCTGGCGCTCAACACCCTGTTCTGGTGTTGGCCACTTTTCATGCTGTCGCTGCTCAAGCTGTTGTTGCCCATACCGCGCGTTCAGCGTGCGCTGCGCTTCGGCATGCATTGGATCGCCGAATCCTGGATAGCCGTCAACAGCTTCTGGATGGATCTGGTCAGGCGCACCGAGTGGGATGTGCAGGGTCTGGACAAGGTCGACATGCACCATTCCTATCTGGTCACCAGCAACCACCAAAGCTGGGCCGACATCCTGGTGCTGCAGTACCAGTTCAATCGCCGCATGCCGTTCCTCAAGTTTTTCCTCAAGCAAGAGCTGATCTGGGTGCCGGTGATTGGCCTGTGTTGGTGGGCGCTGGAATTTCCTTTCATGAAGCGCTTTAGCAAGGAATACCTTGCCAAGCATCCTGAGAAACGCGGCGAGGATCTGGCAACTACTCGCCGTGCCTGCGCGCGTTATCGGTCCAACCCGGTGTCGGTGTTCAACTTCCTGGAAGGCACGCGCTTCACCGAGGACAAGCACATCGAGCAGGGTGCGCCCTATCGCTACCTGCTCAAGCCGAGGGCCGGCGGCATTGCCTTCGTGATCGACGCGATGGGCGAGCAGCTGGCCGCATTGATCAACGTGACCATTCACTACCCCGACGGCCGACCGGATTTCTGGGACCTGCTCTGTGGCCGGATCAGCCGGGTGGTGATGCGCATCGATTCGCAACCCCTCCCGCCGGAGTTTCTCGGGCGCAGCTACGACCAGGACGAACGCTACCGCCTGGGTTTTCAGGAATGGGTCAACGAGCTCTGGAATGACAAGGACGAAAAGCTCGACGCCCTTCGCCGCGAATTTCCGCCTCGCTAAGCCCGGCGCAGGTCAGTCCAGCGTTCGCTCCAGCGCCTCCCAGTCGACCGAATGCGGGAATGATAGGGCATCGTCGACTGTCAGGCCCGGCGCGACCAGAAAGCCCTGCATCACCTGGCAGTCGTGCCGCACCAGCCACTCGCGCTGCGCCAGGGTCTCGACCCCCTCCGCGATCACCTCAAGCCCCAGGTTGCGCCCGAGGTCGATGATGGTGCTGACCACGGCAGCGTCACGCGGTGAATCCAGCATGTTAGCGATGAACAGGCGGTCGATCTTCAGCGTATCCAGCTCGAAATGCCGCAGGTATGCCAGGGACGAGTAGCCGGTGCCAAAATCGTCCACGGCAACGCGCACGCCCAGTTCGCGAAGCTGCCGGAGCTTGTCGCAGCTCTGTTCCAGATCTTGCATCAGCGCACCCTCGGTGACCTCCAGTTCAAGCTGGCCAGGGTCGAGCTGATACTCATCGAGTAGGCGCCGCAGTTCGTCGAGCAGGCCTGCCCGGGCAAACTGCACCGGGCTGACGTTGAAGCTCAGGATCAGCTTGTCGCCGAAGCGTTCGCGCCAGTCCCGGCATTGTGCCAATCCCTCGCGCAACGCCCATTCGCCAACGCGATCGATCAGCCGCGTCTCCTCCAGCAACGGGATGAAGACATTCGGCTCGACAGCGCCACGCCCGGCAAAATCCCAGCGCAGCAGCGCCTCGAAGCCCCTAAGCTCGCCGGACTCCAGCACGACCTGCGGCTGGTAGGCCAACGCGAAGCCGTTGCGCTCGATGGTGCTGCGCAGGTTCTCCTCCATCATCAGCCGGGCGTGAGCCCGCCCATTCATCTCGCGCGAGAAGAAACGATACTGCTGCCGCCCTGCCCGCTTGGCTTCGTACATTGCCATGTCGGCTGAACGCAGCAGCTCCTCGACACTTCGCCCACAGTCGGGAAAGTGCGCGATGCCGATGCTGGCGCCGAGCGTGACCTCGGTTCCGTCGATGCTGTGTCGCACCGAGATCAGTTCGATGAGCTTTTCAGCCACTTTAGCGGCGTCTTCTGGATGGTCGAGCGAGTCGAGCAGCGCAGTGAATTCGTCACCGCCCATGCGCGCGATGATGTCGTAGGGGCGCATGCAGGTTTCGAGCAGCCGCGCGACACGGCAGAGAATCTCGTCGCCCGCATCGTGCCCGAGCGAGTCGTTGATGCGCTTGAAACCGTCCAGGTCGATGTAAAGGATCGCCATGCGCTTGCCGTTGCGGTCGATCCGCGCCAGCGCCGAGTCGAGCGCCTGGTGAAACCCGCGGCGGTTGAGCAGGCCAGTCAGCGAATCGGTAACGGCCTGCGTTTCCAGCTGCATGTGCAGGTTGCGCACGACCGACATGTCCAGTGCGATGACCACCATCGAGCGCTGCTGACGCGGCAGCGGGGACGACGACAGCGCCACCGGCAGGCGGGTCCCGCGGGCGGTGTGCAGCTGGGCTTCGTGCAGGCGGTAGGTATTGCCGCTGCGCCAGTGTTTGTAGAACTCGGTATCGCGCCAGGCTTCTGGCATGTCCGGTGAGGCCAGGTGATCGACCAACGCCGTACCCTGCAGGTCCTCGACGTGCGAGTGCAGCATTTGCGCGATGGCTGGATTGGCGAAGCTGATGTAGCCGTCCTCACCCACCACGAGGATGCCTTCGGCGGCATTGTTCAGCACTGACGCATTGAACGCCCGAGCACTGTCGAGTTGTTGGCTGAGCAGTTGAAGGTCGCGCCGGTTGTGCTCATGGCTGAGCAGCGTATTGATCTTGTGCTTGAGCACTTGGGGATCGAACGGTTTGAGGATGAAATCCACCGCGCCTGTGGCGTAGCCGCGCAGCACCGACTCGCGCGTGTGGGCGATGGCCGAGACGAAGATGATCGGCGTGTAGCGCGTGTGCGGGTTGCTGCGCATCAGCCGCGCCACCTCGAAACCGTCCATACCCGGCATCTGCACGTCCAGCAGCACCAATTCGACGTCCAAATCCAGTAGGGCCTGAAGCGCGGCTTCGCCGGAATTGACCGTATGCACCTGCCAGTCCCCATCGCCTAGCAGCGCCTCCATCGCGACCAGATTCGCCTCGCGATCATCGACTACCAGCAGCGTGCGGGTACGTGGTTGTGATTGGGCTTGCACGCGCGGCATCACTCGTCTCCCCTGCTGGGCATGCGTTTACCTCCGACTTCGGCCCGGCCGATCAAGGCCCTGGCCCGGCATGAACGATGCGTCACACGCGTCTCCTCATGATTCCTGGGGAGCGCCGTCGCCCCCGAGGCAACGGCGCAGCAATGCCACCAATTCGCTACGATCGACCGGCTTGGACAGGCACTCGTCCACACCAGGCAGGGTACCGCCGCTACCTTCCGTACGATCCGCCTCAATCGCGAGCGCCACGATCGGCACCTGACAACCATAGTCGCTTCTAAGCCGCTCGATCAGCTCCGCGCCGCCACCCTCGGGCAATGCCAGGTCGACGATAACCAGATCGAAGGCATCTTCCTCGAACCGTTCCAGCGCCTCGTCCCCTGCCGTGGCGGGCACCACCTGCAATCCTTGCTCATCGAGCAGGCCGCTCAAGGCATAGATCGACCGCACGTCGGGATCTACCAGCAGCACACGCTGCCCAAGCAAAGGGTGTTCCATTTCATTGATGGCCAACGAGGCCGAATCCTTGGGGGGCTTCAATGCATCGTCCATATGCTCCAGTCCTTCTGTTTTTGACAAGGCGACCGACGAATAGCGTCGGAGTCTTCCGAGATTTCGCTCGGATAGTGGATTCTTGCTGTTCAGGACGACCCGAACATCCTTCAGCGAACGCAGCCGGTCGAGCGCGTCGAGCAGGTCCAGGCCGTCTTCGTCGGGCAGGTCGAAATCGATGATCAGCACCGCAAACGGCTGCTGTGCATAGGCCAGGCGCGCATCCTCGCTGCGCTCGCAATCGGTGACCCGGTAGCCCATGGCCTCGAAATGCTCGCGTAACTGGCGACGGCGCTCCGGGTCGGTCTCGACCAACAAAAGGCGCGTCGGGTTGGCCTCCTGCATGGCCAGCTCGATGAACAGGCGCTCCAGTTCGGCCTGCGCCACTGGCTTGATCAGGTAGCGTGCATCGTCGTCGCTCCAGCTGTGCGGCTGCGGTACGCAGGAGATAACGTACACCGGCATACCCTGATGACGAGTATCGGCGCGCAAGGTCCGGTAGACCTGCCAACCGCTGATGTCCGGCAACAGGATGTCGAGGATGACGCCGGCGAATCGCTGACGGTCGAGCGCCTCAAGGCCGTCCTGGCCAGTCCCGCAGATGACGCTGGGGAAACCGTGCGACTGCCCCACCTCGGCCACCACCGAGGCGAAGTCGGCGTCGTCTTCGACGATCAGCAGCCCCGGCCCCTGCCCCCGGCGCGCTGCCGGCGGCGCCGATCTGGCCTGCGGTGCGGAGGCCGATACCAGCGGCAATTCAACCGTGAAGCAGGCTCCCTTGCCGGGCTCGCTCTGCAAGCTGATACCCCCGCCCAGCACCTCGGCCAACTGCTTGGCAATCGACAGCCCCAGGCCCGTACCGCCGTATTGCCGGCTGATCGAGCCGTCGATCTGCTGAAACGCCTGAAAGATCCGCTCATGCTCCTCGGCAGCGATGCCGATTCCCGTGTCGATGACACGAAACAACAACCGATCGCCCGCCCCTTCCTCGCCGGCCTGGCGCTCGACCAGGATGTCGACGCGGCCTTGCTCGGTGAACTTGAGAGCATTGGTCAGCAGGTTGCGCAAAATCTGATGCAACCGTGTCCGGTCGCTGATTACGGCCGCTGGCACATCCGGCGCGATGGCCGTTTCCAGCACCAGGCCTTTCTGCTCGGCCAGCGCCTCGACCGTCGACGTCAGCTCCACCATCAGCTCGGCCAGGCTCAACGGCTCGGCCTTGATCTGCATGTGCCCGGCTTCGATCTTGGCCAGGTCGAGCACATCGTTGATCAACTGCAGGAGATCGTGCCCGGCGCGATGGATGATGTCGGCGTGACGGACCTGCTTTTCGCTGAGGTTGCTCGACGCGTTCTGCCGCAGCTGATCGCTGAGGATGAGGATGCTATTGAGCGGCGTGCGCAACTCATGCGACATGTTGGCGAGGAATTCCGACTTGTAGCGGTTGGCAATCATCAGTTCGTTGGCCTGGTCCCGCAGGCGCCGCTCGGCGGCCTTGCGGTGGCTGATGTCGATGACCACGGCCTGAATCAGTTGCTCGTCGCCGCTGCGCAGCGGCGACAAGCCCACCTCAACCGGCACCAGCCGCCCGTCACGGTGGCGCCCGAACAGCTCGCGATTGTCGCCCAGGCGCGCCTCGTGCTCCTGAACCAGGCGATGGCGGATCTCGAAATAGGTCTTGCGCATCGACTCGGGGATCAGCAGCTCGACCGGCTGCCCGAGCAGTTGCTGGCGCTCGTACCCGAACAGCAGCTCAGTCTGGCGGTTGACCATGACGATCCGGCCGTCGTGGTCGAACAGCAGGAAGGCGTTTGGCGACGCCTCGACCACGTTGCGGAAGCGCTCTTCGTCGCGCTTGCGCTGCTGCAGGTCGACGAGGTTGAGCAAATGGTGCAGCCCGTCGTCGCGCTTGAAGCTCGTCAGGCTCAACGACACCGGGACGGCATTGCCATCCTCACGCAGTGCCTGGCGTTCATGTTGCCCCGCATCTGCCTGCTCCGGCGACTCCAGCGCGCCCGGTACGTAGCGATTGAGGCGCTCGCCGGCGAGCAGACCGGCGGTGCTACCGAGAAGTGTGGCCGCGCTCTGGTTGGCAAGCTCGATGCGGCCGTTGGCATTGCACAGCAGGGTCGCCACGGGCAGTTGTTCGATCAACTGGCGAAAGCGCGCCTCGCGCTCCTGCAGTTGCTCGCTGAGCATCTGGCTGCTGCGCAGGGCGCGTTCGCGCACGAACAGATAGCCGCCGATCAGCAGGGAGAACAGCAACGCCGCGGTCATCGCGGCGAGCAGGCTGAACGCGCGGCCGGAGCTGCGTAGGATCGCCTCGTATTCCGGCGTGCTGGCAACTTCAAGCTGCCAGCTACGGCCATACATGTAGATATTGCGAATTCGATGAAAACCGGCATCACGGCTCACCGGTGCGCGGCCGACCAACAGCGGCTCATCGGGAGCACCGGCATCGAACAGCTGCATCTGGAACAGCTTGCTGCGCGATCCAACAACGCCCTCCATCAGGTCAGTCAGCCGGAACGCGCTATGCAAAGCTCCAGCGAACGCCGCTTGGCGCTCCTCCAGAGTGGTCACGGGCGCGCCGGCCCGGTACAGCGGCATGAAAAGCAGCATGCCGACCTGAGCGTTTTCCTCTGTTTCCTGTTTGAGCCGGATAGGTCCGGTCAACATGGGCGAACCGATGTTTCGTGCAGCGGTGATCGCCTCGCGTCGAGTTTCCTCGCTCATCAAGTCGAATCCCACTACCCGGCGATTGCGCCAGTCGAGCGGGTGAATGTAATCGGTGATCAGATATTCGTCGCGCTGCCCCGCAGGAAACATGCGAAAGCTTTCACGCCCATTTGCACGGATGCGCCGCAACACATCGGCAAAGGTATCGGGGCGCGCGTAACGCGAGAGGGCTAGCGCCTGTATGCCAGGGTAGAAATCCTGCAATTGAAGCTGGTCGGAGGCGCGGTTCCAGTCATCGAGCGACACCTCGTCACTGCCGATGAACAGGCCCGCCATGCCACGCATGACCATCTCGTAGGCGCGCATGCGCTCGCGCAGCGTGCTTTCGATGTCATTGACTGCAAGATTGAAGCGCTGCACCTGTTCGTTGCGAATGCGCGATTCTTGAACATGCCATTGCCAGCCGACCCATCCTCCGAGCCCTGCCATCAAGGCCAACGTCACCATTAATGGCAGCCAAGGCTTGCGAGAATGGAGAGCGGAACGATCTTCCATTCGACCTCCTCAGTGCCACTACATGGCTCGCTGTCACGAGCTTCAGAGTCGTTAATCGCCGAGAGGTTCCGTAAGACGGAAAGATGGATGTAAAACTGACGTCACTAAAATGACAAAGCGAAATCGTTTGCTGATCTCGCTTTGTTTGAATGCTTACAGCGGACGCAAATTGATCTCGACGCGGCGGTTCTGCGCACGGCCGGCCGCGCTATCGTTGCTTGCGATCGGCTGGCTGGAAGCAGCGCCATAAGCGGTAATGCGCGATGCAGCTACACCGTTACCTTCGAGGTACGCCGCCACGCTGCGCGCACGTCGGTTCGAAAGGTCCTGGTTAAGTTGCTGCGAGCCGGTGCTATCAGTATGGCCTACGATGTCCACGCCGTTCTTGTTGAACTCCTTGAACACCTGAACCAGCGAATTGAGCGTCGGATAGAAGCTGCTGGAAATGTCAGCCGAATTGCTGGCGAAAGTGATATTGCCGGGCATGATCAGCGTTAGGTTGTCGCCGTTGCGCTGCACCTGGACGCCAGTGCCCTGCAGCGTCTGGCGCAGCTTGGCTTCCTGGGTATCGACGTAGTAACCATAACCGCCGCCTGCTGCTCCACCCACCGCAGCACCAATCAAGGCACCCTTGGCGCGGTCCTTTTTGCTGGAGGTCGCCGCGCCGATGACGGCGCCACTGACCGCGCCGATCCCGCCATAAATGCCCGCCTTGCCGGCTTCACGCTCGTTGGTGTACGGGTTGTTGGTGCAGCCGACCAGCAGGGCGAGCGTGGCGGCGATTGCGGTGAGATTGCTGAACTTCTTCATGGGTACTTCCTTCATCTCCGAGACGTCTGCCGGGGCGCGAAGCGGCACCGGCCGGCTTAAAAGCGCGGCTAGGTTAACACCCGTCCCGGCGCAATAACCGGAACGGGCCGACGAAGCCGCCATTAGCGCTACCCGTAAGGCAACACCTGGAAATGACGCACCCCAACGATGCAGGGCGCGGACGCTAGACCGAGGAGATCGCGCTGTGCCCCTCCGCCAGCCAGCGCGCGATATCCACACGAATGCGCTTTTTGTCCAACTTGCCGACGCTGGTCTTGGGGATGTCGTCGACCACAGCAATTTGCTGCGGGATCGCCCATTTGTTGATGTGCCCCTGCGCCACGGCAGGCTCGAGAAAAGCCTGCAGTGCACGTGCGTCCAGCGACTGTCCAGGGCACAGCACCAGCAGCGCGAAAGGCCGTTCGCCCCAGCGGTCATCCGGGACGCCGACGACGGCCACGTCGCGCACGGCTTCATGTCGGCTGATCAGACCCTCCAGGGACAACGACGATATCCACTCCCCGCCGGTCTTGATGACATCCTTGATGCGGTCACGAATATCAATGTTGCCCATGTCATCCAGCGTCGCGACGTCGCCGGTATGCAGCCAGCCCCCGGCCCACAGCTCTTCGCTTTTCTGCGGGTTGCCGGCGTAGCACTGCGTGAGCCACGGTGCGCGCAGTACCAGTTCGCCCTGCGAGGTGCCATCGGCGGGCAAGAAGCTGCCATCTGGGGCCTGGATCGCTGCGTCGACGAGCACCACCGGCACGCCTGCCTTCAACCGGTAGGTCACCTGCTCGTCATCGCTCGCGGCGAGCAACTCGTCATTGATATGCGCACCGGAAATCAACGGGCAGGTTTCTGACATCCCGTAAGCGGCGATCAGCTGCATGCCGCAGCCACGTGCCGCCTCGTACAGGCCACGCGTCAGGGCGCTGCCGCCGATGGTAATTTTCCACCCCTCGAAGTCGACACCCTGCGCCGCCTTGGCGTTGAGCAGCATCTGCACGATCGTCGGCACGCAGTGAGAGAAGGTCACCTGCTCGCGGCGCCACAGCTCGATCAGCAGCTCAGGATCGTAACGTCCGGGATAGACCTGCTTGAGGCCCATCATCGTCGCGACGTAGGGCAGGCCCCAGGCGTGGACGTGAAACATCGGCGTTATCGGCATGTAAACGTCGCCGCTGCTCATCAACGTCGGGTTCTCGCGGCAACCGACTGTCACCGCGGCCGCCAGCGTGTGCAGGACAAGCTGGCGATGAGTGAAGTAGACGCCCTTGGGGTCGCCCGTGGTGCCGGTTGTATAGAAGGTGGTGGCCACCGAGTCTTCGTCGAAGTCTGGGAAGTCGTACTCGGACGAGGCCGCCGCCAGCAGACGTTCGTATTCACCTACGCAGTCAGGCAGCTCGCTCCCTGCCTCATCCGAGTCAGTGATCAGCAGCGTTTTTTCAACGGTGGTCAGTTGCCCGGCGATTGCCTGATAAAGCGGTGCGAACTCGCTGTTGACGAGGACGAACCGGTCCTCGGCATGATTCATGGTGTACAGAATCTGTTCGGGCGACAGGCGCACGTTGATGGTATGCACCACAGCACCAATCATCGGAATGGCAAACATGCACTCGAGATAGCGATGGCTGTCCCAATCCATCACCGCGACCGTGTCGCCCGGCTTTACTCCGATGCTGGTCAGGACGTTGGCCAGGCGCGCAACGCGCCGGTTGAGCTCGCGATAGTCGAAGCGCAACCGGTCGCGGTAGACGATCTCGCGGCTGCGCTCGTACCGCTGCCCGGACATGAGGAGGCGCTTGATCAGCAGCGGGTACTGGTAGGCATTCTCGGCGGGCTTGATCACTCGGGTCTGCAGCATGAGGGCTTCCTGTTATAGATGTTATGAAGTACTCGCGTTTGCCATGCAGGCGTCGCCGGCATGCATTCGAACCGCCGTGACTCGCTCGCGGCGTTCAGGTCAGTTCGCTGGCAGCCAGGCGAATCCCCAATCCGACCAGCACGACCCCGGTCACCCGGTCGAACCAGTGCCCCATACGAGCAAACCCGGCGCGAATGCGTGCGCGGCTGAACAGCCAGGCCACCACGCTGAACCACACGGCTGTAGCGCAAGCCAGGTATAACCCATAGCCAGCCTGAACCGCGAGGGGGGTATGAGGGTCGATAACCACCGTGAATAGAGAGAGGAAAAACAGCGTCGCCTTGGGGTTCAGCCCGTTGGTGACGAAGCCGACCATGAACGCCCGCCGCGCCGGGCGCGGCTCAACCGGAACACCGCCGTCCAACGCTTCGGCCGCTGGCATTGGCTTGGACCGCAGGGCCTGGAAGCCGAGCCAGAACAGGTAGCCGGCCGCCAGCCATTTGAACAAGTTGAACAGGACGATGGACTGCGAGACGATCAGACCAATCCCGAGCAGCGAATACCCAACGTGAACGAGGATGCCGCTGCCCACGCCCATGGCCATCCAAGTGCCGCTTCGCTGCCCGCGCGTCACGCTTTCGCGCACCACCACGGCAAAGTCGGGCCCGGGGCTGGCCACTGCCAGCAAGTGCACCAGGGCAACTGTGAGAAACTCGGTCCAGTACATCGATCGACTCCGTCAATTTCGGAGCGGGCCATCAGCCCGCTGATTTCATACGAGTAAAGTTCATGAGCAACCGCCGCGCCGTTTTTCTCGACCTTTCCCCGCTCGACCAGGGCGACCTCGACCTGGCTCCGCTGCAGGCGGCTTTCGACGCATTGACCTGCCACGCACAGACTGCCGAAGAGGATGTCATCGAACGCCTGCAGGGCGCCCAGGTGGCAATCATCAACAAGGTCAACCTGAACGCAGCGGTGTTCGCTGCCTGCCCTGAGCTGAAGCTGGTGCTCGTCGCCGCCACTGGCGTCAACAACGTCGATCTCGACGCCGCGCGGCAACACGGCGTGTCGGTCTGCAATTGCCAGGCGTACGGCACGGCGACCGTCGCCCAGCACACCTTGACCCTGCTGCTGGCGTTGGCGACTCGCCTGCCAGATTACCAGGCCGCCGTGGCTCGCGGCCGCTGGCAGGAGAGTGGACAATTTTGCCTGCTCGACTTTCCCATCGTCGAGCTTGCGGACAAGACGCTAGGCGTGCTCGGCCATGGTGAGCTGGGGAGCGCTGTTGCCCGCTTGGCCGAAGCCTTGGGCATGCGCGTACTGGTCGGTAACCTGCCCGGCCGGCCGCCGCGTGCGGATCGCCTCTCGCTTGAGGAGCTCCTGCCGCAGGTCGACGCGCTGACGCTTCACTGTCCGCTGACCGAGCATACGCGCAACCTGATCGGCGCCCAGCAGTTACAAGCGATGAAACCCACGGCCTTCGTCATCAACACCGCACGGGGCGGTCTAATCGACGAGCAGGCCCTGGCCGATACGCTCCGCCGAGGTCACCTGGGCGGGGCCGCCACCGACGTGCTGACCAGCGAGCCACCCAGCAACGACAACCCGCTGCTCGCCGCGGACGTGCCGCGCCTGATCGTGACGCCGCACAGCGCCTGGGGCAGTCGCGAGGCGCGCCAGCGGATCGTCGGTCAGCTGAGCGACAACGCACAGGCGTTCTTCTCCGGCTCGCCGAAGCGCCAAGTCAATTAACGGACCTTCTGTCGCTGCGGGCTGACTGCTAAGCTCGGCCGCTTTTGCCGGAGGCATCCATGGATCCGCGAAGCGAAGTGTTGCTGCGCCAGGCCGAGCTGTTCACAGGGCATTTGCTCCTGGCCGGACTGCCAGCCGACGACCTGCTCGGCCAGCTACCTCAGGCGCACGGCTGGTCTTGGCATGCCGGCGAGCATCAGCAATTGCAGGCGCGCTTTGCCGATCGCTGCGTGTTCGGCGTCGACGCGCCATCAAGCCCGTTCGAGACAGCAGTTCTCTTTCTCCCTAAATCACGCGAGCTGACCGATTACCTGCTCCAGGCATTGGCGGCCAGGCTTGACGGGCAAATGCTCTATCTGGTCGGCGAAAAGCGCGCTGGCATTGAGCGCGCAGCCAAGCAGCTCGGGGCGTTCGGCCAGGCACGCAAGCTCGACAGTGCGCGTCATTGCCAGCTCTGGCAGGTCCGAGTGACGAACTGCCCTGCCCCGCCCGATCTGCTACGGCTGGCCCAACGGTTTAGCCTGCCGCTGGCCGACGGTTCCCTGGACGTCGTCAGCCTGCCGGGTGTGTTCAGCCATGGTCGACTGGATCGCGGCACCGCCCTGCTGCTCGATCACCTGGACGGCTTGCCTGATGGCCGCCTGCTGGACTTCGGCTGCGGCGCAGGCATCGTCGGTGCCTGTCTCAAGCGCCGCTATCCTGATAGCGAGCTGGTCCTGCTGGACGTTGACGCCTTTGCAATCGAGAGCAGCCGCCAGACGCTGGCCGCCAATGGTTTGCAAGGCCACGTGATCGCAGGGGATGGCATCGATGCCGCGCCGAGCGATTGCAGCGCAATCATCAGCAACCCGCCTTTTCACCAAGGGGTGCATACACACTACCAAGCCACTGAAAACCTGCTGCGTCGCGCTGCCAGCCACCTGCGCCTCGGCGGCGAACTGCGCCTGGTCGCCAATGCCTTCCTCAAATACCCGCCTTTGATCGAGGCCAGCCTAGGCCGTTGTGACACAGTGACCGAGGCGAGCGGGTTCCGCATCTACAGTGCCCGCCGCGAGCACTAGCCTGCGGCACTTGCACAACGGGTCACCGTTCGGCACACTCGCGCCCGTCCAGGGGGAGTAGTCTCCGGCGAGCCCTCCGCTCGCCCGGCATGCGTCAACATACTTGGTCCGCAGACCATGGCGCATGCGACCCGCGCGGCTCTACGACCGCGCGCGGTTTGACAAGACCCATGACACGTATACCTGACCCGGGGCGGGCAGGCTGTGCGTGTCATGGTGTTTTTAGTCGACCCGCCCCTGCAAGGAAGTCTCGTTGGAATCCTTCTATATCCCCACGCTGATCGTTGCGCTCGCCGAAATCGGCGACAAGACGCAGTTGCTCGCGTTGCTGTTGGCCGCCCGCTATCGGCGACCGTGGCCGATCATCTGGGGCATCGTTGTCGCAACCCTCGCCAATCATGCCGCCGCCGGCGCAATCGGCAACTGGGTATCGTCCGCGCTCTCCCCGGTAATGCTGAGCTGGATTCTCGCCGCCTCCTTCGCGGCGGTCGCGCTGTGGACGCTAGTACCGGACAAACTGGAAGACGACGAGGCCTCGCGCGGGGTTCGGTTCGGACCGTTCATGGCGACACTGATCGCCTTCTTCCTGGCGGAGATGGGCGACAAGACCCAGGTCGCGACCGTCATGCTCGCCGCACAATATCCGGACTTCTGGCTGGTGATCATCGGCACCACGCTGGGCATGCTGATCGCCAACGTACCGGTGGTGCTGGCTGGCAATTTCGCGGCCGACCGGATGCCGTTGACGCTGATTCGTCGCATTGCGGCAATTGGCTTCGCCGCTCTGGCAGGCTATGCCGCGTACGAGGCCCTTACCCTGAGCGGCACGCTTCCAGTCTGATACTCAGCGCAAGTCGCCGCGGCCCACACTGCTGCTAGAGTGCGCGTTCGCCGCACCTGGCGGCAGAGGGGAGAACGGGCGGAATGTCACCAGAAGAACGAAAACGGAGGGTTCGCCAGCACATCGACCTCAGCTGGAGCAAAGGTCGCCTGGCATTGGCTGAACAGCTGCAAAGCCGTTACTTCATCTACAAGAGTTCATTCATCGCGCAGCCGGCCAACAGCGCCGGCTTCGCGATGATCGTGCGCGAGGTCCGCCTGGCGATACCGGATCTTGAGGTGGTCGTCGACGAATGCCTGAGCGAAGGCAACCGGGTGGTGACTTCGAGCACCTTGTTCGGCACGCTGGCCAAGCCTGTGTTCGGGCACGAACCCAATGGCAAGATTCTCTCCGTAGCCGCCATGTCCATCTGGACGCTCAACCCGAACGGCGATATCGACGAACTGAGCACGCTCTTCGACCTCGAGGGCGCGCGCGCGTTGTTGGGCATGGAGAGCCCCGTCCCCTTCAAGCTCCCGCCAATCTGATCGGATTGGCGGGCTACTGGCTCAACGCTTGCGGTTCTGCTCGTAAAGCGGCATCACTTTTGGAATGGTCGACTGCAATGCCTGGGTCCGGCTGCTCGACGACGGGTGAGTGCTGAGAAATTCCGGCGGTGCGGAGCCGCCCGCGGCAGCCATCTTCTTCCACAGGCTGACCGCGGCATTCGGGTTGTAGCCGGCACGGGCGGCCAGTTCCAGGCCGATCAGGTCGGCCTCGTTCTCGTTGCTGCGGCTGTTGGGCAGGGTCATCAGGTACTGCACACCCACATTGGCCAGCTGCAAGCTGCCGTCCCCGACGCCCATAGCCGAACCGATCTGCGTCGCCATCTGCACGCCGTAAGCCTTGGACATCGCCTCACGGCCGTGCTCGCGCAGTGCATGGGCGATCTCATGGCCCATGACTGCGGCGATTTCATCGTCGGTCAGATCGAGTTTCTCGATCAAACCGGTATAGAAGATGATCTTCCCACCCGGCCCGCAGTTGGCGTTGAGCTCGGGGCTGTCGATGACGTTGACCTCCCAGTTCCACTGCGCGGCATCGGGCCTGAAGGCCCGCACTTCCGCGATAAGCCGCTGCGCAATGGTATTGACGCGCTTGGTGATCGCACTGTTCTTTTCCAAGACGCCCTTTTGCGACGCTTCGCTCAAGGTTTGCTGATAGGACTGGGCATACATCTGGTTGACCTGATCGGTCGACAGCATGCTGAACATGTACTGCTTGCGATCGACGCCAACGGCGCCACCGCTGGTGGTATTGACGGCCTGGCAGCCGACGAGCAGCGCCGCTGCGAGGCAAACGGGGGCTGAGTGCAACCTGAGCATGTCGCGTCTCCATGGGAATCTGCGCCGTATGCTAGAGCGACGCCCGACGCCCGGCAACCGCAGCTGCCGATAACCCGCTGACCCAAACGGTGACGCCACGCACATCAGTTCGCTGGGGTCAGGCACTCCGGCGCATCCAGTTTCGGATCGTTGACCAGAGTCGCCAGGGGCCGTTCGCGCAACGGCATCTGAGGAGCGCTGAACAGCTGTTGCAACGTATCGATGGGCGTCTCGGGATCGAGCCAGGCGGCCAGGCTCGCCTCATCCAGCAGCAGCGGACGGCGCTGGTTGGCCGCCGGCAGGGTAACGACCGCAGTACTCAGGTAGGTATGGCCCTGGACCGGATAGGCTTCCCAGACGGCCGCGAAATACATCAGCGATCCTTCAGCGGTCATCCAATAAGGGCGCTTGCGCGCCGTACCGCGCCATTCGTAAAAACCATTCGCCGGCAACGCACCCCGTCGCTGGCGAAAGGCCTCGCGAAACAGGGGCTGCTCGGCAAGCGTTTCGGCACGCGCCTGCGCGGGCGTTCGCGAGAAGTCGGTCATCCAGGCCGGCGTCAGTCCCCAGCGTGCGCGGGCCAGGCTCAGGTCGCCTTTTTCCTGGCGCAGCAACAAAACGGAAGCACCCGGCGCCAGGCTCCAGTGCGGCGTCAGGTCCGCAGGACAGCCAGGCAAGGCGGCGAAAGCTGGACTCCAGCGAAACAGGGCAAAGCGGCCGCACATGGGCAGGACTCGTCATCAAGTCGAGCGGGACAGCGCCCCGTCGACAACTAGCAGATCAACTCGCCCGGATAGCTTTCGGGTTCGTCACCGGGCAGCGGTTCGGCGCCATTGTACTCGGCGATCAGGTGCCGCGCCCGCTCGGCCTCCTCGTCAGCCGCCATCAGCGCCAACAACCCCGTCGCCGGAAGCTCTCCCATCGCGCCGATGAGGTGGCTGCCGGCGAGAAAGACGTCGATACCCTCAGCTGCCAGCATGCCGCTGAGCATCTGCGCCTCCAGCAAATCCCGCGGCTCATAGATGCGCTGCATCACTCGTCCTCCCTGAACACCTCGAGATGCCAGTCGTTGCCATCGGTCCGCAGGTCGAAGACGATGGGCCTGCAACACACCGCGCAGTCTTCGATGTAATGCTGGTCGCCACCGCTCAGGTCGAGCACGGCCTCGACGCCTTCGCCGCAATAGGGGCATTGGTAGTTCTGTGTCTCGAGCATCAGCGTCTCCTGCCTGAGTTGCCGCTATAATCGCCGTCCTGCCTCAAGTCCCTTGGGGCTATCCAGTCGTTTCCTTTCAGAGAGCATGATGGACGAATTCGAAGCCATCCGACCCTATGCCGACGCCGAAGTCCCTGCCGTGATGGCGCGACTGTTCGCCGACCGGGAGTTCCTCGACATTCTGGCCCACTTTCGCTTCCCGCGGCTGGCCGGCCCCATGGGCTGGGCCCTCAAACCGCTTATAGCGCAACGGCTGCGGCGCGAATTCGCCGGTATCGATTCGGTGGACACGCTGCAAGCACGCATCGAGATGTACCTGGATCGCACCATCGAGCGTGCTACCGACGGCGTGACTTACTCGGGGGTCGAAAAACTCAAGCCTGGCTGCGCCTATCTGTTCCTGGCCAATCATCGCGATATCGTCATGGACCCGGCCTTCGTGAACTATGCCGTGTTCCAGGCACGCATGCGCACACCGCGCATCGCCATTGGTGACAACCTGCTCCAGCGGCCTTTCGTCAGCGACCTGATGCGTCTGAACAAGAGCTTCATCGTCCGCCGGTCGATCACCGCCCGACGTGAAAAACTCGCGGCTTACCAGGTGCTATCGGCCTACATCAACCACTCGATCCGCAACGACGGCGAGTCCATCTGGATCGCTCAGGCCGAGGGGCGCGCCAAGGATGGCGATGATCGCACCGATTCGGCGATCCTCAAGATGCTGCATATGAGCCGC
Source organism: Stutzerimonas chloritidismutans (assembly GCF_051486945.1). Classification (GTDB taxonomy): domain Bacteria; phylum Pseudomonadota; class Gammaproteobacteria; order Pseudomonadales; family Pseudomonadaceae; genus Stutzerimonas; species Stutzerimonas chloritidismutans_B. Next base: position 719,743 of record NZ_JAHVDX010000002.1, read on the forward strand.
AAGGAGGAGCCGTTCTCCGAGGCTCTATCGGCCCTGCGCCCGACCCCGGTCTCGATTAGCTACGAGTACGACCCCTGCGATCAGGCCAAGGCGCGCGAGCTCTACATCCGCGCTACCACCGGAGGCTACACCAAAGCCGCAGGCGAGGATGACACCAGCATCGCGCTCGGCATCACTGGCTACAAGGGCCGTGTGCATGTCAGTTTCGGTACGCCTATCACTGATGTACCGGACGATCCCAAACAGCTGGCGGCCGATATCGACCGCCAGATTCTGTGCGACTACCGGCTGTTCCCGGTCAACTACCTGGCGTATCAGCTCTGGGACGGTCGCGATCCCGACCTGCCGGTGCCGGCTGTAGGTGACCTGTTTGGCGCGGCGGAAATCGCCCGAGCCGAGGCCGAGTGGGGCAGGCGCCTCGCGGCCTGCCCAAGCGTGCAGCAACCCTACCTCATCCAGCAGTACGCCACGCCAGTGCGCAACCAGCACCGCATCAAGGCAGGCCTCAGCCTCTGACGCCTGGTCCCGGCGGGTCGGCTAGACCAGCCGGGTCGCCGTGGACAATAGCCATGCCAGGCCAAGGCTGGCAAAGCCGAAGGCATAGAAGAAGCGGTCCACTCGCCCGGTCCCTAGCCGCTGAGGGTCGGTCGAGGTCTCGACGCGGCTCTCCGCCAGGTGCAGCCGCGCGCCGGACAACTGTCGCCGCCAGCGAGTGGCCACGAGCAGCCAGCTCCCGGCCAGGGCAATGAGCAAGGCCATCGAGTTGAGCAGCCAGGCAAGGCTCGCTAACCCGGACATGTCGATCTGCAGTGACAACCGAACCTCCACCGCACAAAACGGGTATTCAGGCCCCGGCGGTGCCAGGGCGGCGCGAGAGTCTACCGGAGCCCGGCAGCAGCCGGCTTTTTTCCCGACCAAACACCCATGACGCCCGAGCTGGCAATTTGTCGGGTATTTACGCCGTTTATGCCTGTAGGTCGCCTGGCTGCGATTGACATATATTCGGTTCCGGCTCCACCCTCGATTTGCCCGAAATAGCCGAAATAGAGCATGCGCCTGACTCAATGCCAGGCGGGACTGCCACGATCGGGCACGGCCTCGCCATCTTAAATGATGATGCAGCGCCGGCGAGACACAGCTCCGCACACCGCAGGCATGCATTCGCGCATGAGCGGCACCGCACAAACAGGACAGAACAATGAACAAGAATTTCGTGAAGACGGGGGCTCTCTCACTCTCCCTGCTGGCCAGCGCACTGCTGGCAAGTCCAGCCATGGCGGCCGTTCCCGAGGCCGATGCCGCGAAGCTCGGCAAGAGCTTGACGCCCATCGGGGCAGAAATGGCGGGAAACGCGGCGGGCACCATCCCTGCCTGGACCGGCGGGCTTGCGAGCGACGCCGCGCCGGTCACGGCCGACGGGTTCGTCAGCGACCCCTACCCGGACGACAAGCCGAAGTTCACCATCACGGCGCAGAACTACGAGCAATACAAAGACAACCTGAGCCCCGGCCAGATCGCCATGCTCAAGCGCTACCCCGACACCTATCGTCTCCCGGTGTATGAAACACGCCGCAGCGCTGCAATGCCGCAGCGCATCTACGATGCTGCGGCGAAGAACGCCACCCAGGCCCAACTGGTACGCGGCGGCAACGGGCTGGAAAACTTCGATACCGCCGTCGCCTTCCCGATACCCAAGGACGGGCTGGAAGTCGTCTGGAACCACATCACTCGCTACCGTGGCGGTTCGGCGCGCCGCACCGTTGCCCAGGCAACCCCGCAGGTAAACGGCAGCTACAGTCTGGTGAAATTCGTCGACGAGGTGGTCTATACGGACACCCTGACCGACTACAACCCGGAAAAGCACGGCAACGTGCTCTTCTACTTCAAGCAGCAGGTCACTGAACCCTCCCGCCTGGCCGGTAACGTATTGCTCGTGCACGAGACGCTCGACCAGGTTAAGGAGCCGCGCATGGCGTGGATCTACAACGCTGGTCAACGCCGCGTGCGCCGCGCCCCGCAGGTCGCCTACGATGGCCCTGGCACTGCGTCCGACGGCCTGCGCACCTCGGATAACCTGGACATGTTCAACGGCGCGCCGGACCGCTACGAGTGGAAGCTGGTCGGTAAGAAGGAAATGTACATCCCTTACAACGCCTACCGACTCGACTCGCCGCAGCTCAAGTACAGCGACATCATCCAGCCCGGGCACATCAACCAGGACCTGACCCGCTACGAGTTGCATCGCGTGTGGGAAGTCGAGGCGACCTTGAAGCCAGGCGAGCGCCACATCTACGCCAAGCGCCACTTCTTCATCGACGAAGACACATGGCAAGCTGCGGTCATCGACCACTACGACGGCCGTAATACCCTCTGGCGGGTTGCCGAGGCACATGCCGAGTACATCTACAACGCCCAGGTCCCGCTGTATGCCATGGAAACGCTGTACGACCTGGTGTCCGGCCGCTACCTGGTGATGGGCATGAAGAACGAGGAAAAGAACCCCTACACCTACAACTACAAGGCCAACTCGAACCAGTACACACCAGCGGCGCTGCGCAATTCCGGCGTGCGCTGATCACCCAGGTCTAGGCCTGAAACAAAAACGCCCCGATTCGAGTCGGGGCGTTTGCGTTGGCGGGTTAGGCCGGTTACTGCGACAGCACCTGGCCGATGTTCTGATCGCGGAACACACGGGTCAGCGCATCGCTCAGCACGTCGGTCACGAGTTTGGTATTGGTCTGCTCGTTGGGCGCCATGCCGAAGCGCTGGTCAAGCGAAGCGCCGTAGCGACCGGTATAACGTCGCCCGCCGTTTTGTACCTCGACCCGGAAGGTCGCGCCGATCTTCGCCTCTGTCACGTACAGCCCTTCTTTTGGCGACTGGTATTTCAGCTCCGCCAACGTCAGCGTCAGCTGGGGCGCGTTGTAGGCGTTAGGTGAGGGCGTGAAGCCCAGCAGGCGCACCGCAGCTTCGGCTTGGGCCTGCAGCTTGGGCACCACGCGCTCCTTAGGCACGATCACCGCGCTGGTTTCTGGGTACAACCCGCCCCGGGTTCCCAAAGTGGCTGACGCGCGGCCATCGACAACGCGCACCACGACGGGCTGCCCCTGCCCCACCGGGCTGATGCTTTCGGTGATCTTCGGGTTGGGATCGAGCTGTTGCGGGCTATGAGCGCAGCCCGTGAGCGCCACAGCGGACACGACGAACAGACTGAACAACAGGCGTGGCAGCATGCTGTCTTTCTCCAAGTAAGGGTGGTCAGTGGCGCGCAGTATACCCAGCGTCGCCGCAGGCCAACAGTGACCGCCGCCCCGGCCAGCGGAGGCGCCTTCATCGAACAGTCATACAACTCTGCGATAACCCAGCGGCCTCACAGGAGCCGCCATGTTCAGACTGCCACGCCTGTTCCACCGCCCACGCATCGCCATTTCGCACTACTCGATAATGCCAGCCGCTGCTGCATGCTACTGACCGCAGCGGAGCCACCAGTGGGCCCACGCTGGGTGGAAATCGCCGAGCCTCGACTGGCACTGATAGGTCGAAGGGTACCAGGCCTCACGGCCCAGACATGAAAAAGCCGCCGGCTCCCAAGGGGGCGGCGGCTCGGTGTACACCGGTTCGGGTTACTCGGCCAGGCCCAGTCGCTTGTCGACCATCGCGACCACTTCCCGGTACGCCGTCGCATCGGACTGCAGCACCTTCTCACGCGCCGGGAACATTTCGCAGAGTTTGTTGCTCCAGGCCTCGCTGCGGGCCTGCTCGGGGAAGCAGCGCTCGATCAGGTCGAGCATGATCGATACGGTCACAGACGCACCGGGCGAGGCGCCCAGCAATGCCGCAATGGAACCGTCCTTTGCCGACACCAGCTCGGTGCCGAACTGCAAGATTCCGCCCTTCTTCGGATCCTTTTTGATGATCTGGACGCGCTGACCTGCGATCTCCAGGCGCCAGTCCTCGGCCTTGGCCTCGGGGTAGAAGCCACGCAAGGTTTCCAGGCGATCCTCCATGGACTGGCGCACTTCCTTGATCAGGTAGCGAGTCAGGTCCATGTTGTCGCGCGCAACCGCCAGCATCGGCTTGAGGTTGCCGGGGCGGATGGACATCGGCAGGTCGAGTGGAGAGCCGTGCTTGAGGAACTTGGTGGTAAAGCCGGCATAGGGCCCGAAGAGCAGCGACTTCTTGCCATCGACCACGCGCGTGTCGAGGTGGGGAACCGACATCGGCGGGGCACCGACGGCCGCCAGGCTGTAAACCTTGGCCTGGTGCTGCTTGACGATCTCCGGATTGTCGCAGCGCAGCCACTGGCCGCTGACCGGGAAACCGCCGTAGCCCTTGCCTTCCTCGATGTCGGACATTTGCAGCAGCGGCAACGCCGCCCCGCCCGCGCCGAGGAAGACGAAACCGGCATGGATGTCACGGTTGCTACCGTCACGGGTGTTCTTGATCTGTACGCGCCAGCCCTTGCCCTCGCGGCCGAGCCCGGTGACCTTCTGGAAATACGACATCTTCACGCCCGGCTTGCTTGCCAGGTACGCGAGCATCTGCCGGGTCAATTCACCGAAATTGACGTCCGTGCCGTTCATTGCGCGGGTGGCGGCGATCGGCTCGTCCACCGGACGGCCCGGCATCATCAGCGGCATCCACGCTTCCATCGTCGCCCGGTCTTCGGTGTAGACCATGTTTTCGAAGGCGTGATGAGTCTTCAGTGCGTCGAAGCGGCGCTTGAGGTAGTCGATGTTCTTGGTACCGCGCACGAAGCTCAGGTGCGGCACGGGATTGAGATAGTCGCGCGGGTTACCGAAGCCCTCACGGCCCGCAAGATAGGCCCAGAATTGCTTCGATACTTCGAACTGAGTGTTGATGGTGACAGCCTTCTTGATGTCGATGGTGCCGTCTTTGCTGTCTGGCGTGTAGTTCAGCTCGCAGAGCCCGGCGTGGCCGGTACCGGCGTTGTTCCAGGGGTTCGAGCTTTCGACGGCTCCAGACTCCTGCAACTCGACGATTTCCAGCTTGATGTCGGGATCGAGCTCCTTGAGCAGGACCGCCAGTGTCGCACTCATGATGCCGGCTCCCACCAGCACCATATCCACGGCTTCGCTATCGTGTTGCGTCATCAACGCGTTCTCCAGAATCACAGCATTAAACTGTCATGACCGCAGTACGCGATCATGTAGAACCACCAGCCAAGCGACTGGAAGCGGAGGGCCCACCAGATCGCTGCCCGGGCTTGTGCCCGGAGACGGGCACGCCCGTCCGCTGTCGGGAGCGAGGCTTTTGGCCGTCTCCCTTTCGCTGCGGAGCCTCCCGGAGCGGCAATGGCCAGAGCTCGACGGGCTACTCGCAGCGATTGAATCGATAATGGCCGCCAGCCGCTCAGCCAAGGTCTAGCGTGTCGCAAGGCATCGGCTGCAGCGCAGCCAGGCCTGGATCAGCCGCGGGCGGCCTGGATCAGCTCGATGTAGGGCTCGGCCTGGCGCTGGTCCGCGATCAGTGCGACGAAATCCTGCCCGTTGGCATCCTTCGCGTTCAGGTCATAGCCGGCTTCGACGAAAAAGCCCAGAAAGCGTTCGAAATCGTCGACTCGCAAGCCACGGTACGCCTTGATCAGCTTATGCAGCGAAGGCGGCGTATCGTCAGCAGGCTCAGGCTCGAGAAACAACTTGATCGACTCGTCGGAGATCTCTTCACCGATCACCTGCTTCTTGTCTTTACGCATGCCTACTCCAGTCGACGAGTCTTACGGGGGCGGCAGTTTACTCCGCGGCAACCCTGCACTCAACGCGCCAGGGCCGCTTGCGACCAAGGTCGTACATGAGAATGGCGGATATGCCGGCAATGTCTGGAACGAACCCGGACGGGGCATACACCCGACCCTATACTGGCCTTTTCGCCGCAACGGAGTGCCTGGCATGAAACCTTTCCCCTTGTTTGCCGCCTGGCGCCTGGCCGTGCTCTCGGGTTATGACAGTCGGGCGCTGCGCGGGGACATCGCGGCGGGGCTGACGGTGGGGGTTATCGCTATCCCGCTGGCCATGGCGCTGGCGATCGCCGTGGGCGTCGCGCCGCAACACGGGCTCTATACCGTGCTGGTCGCTGCTCCGCTGATCGCATTGACCGGCGGTTCGCGCTTCAACGTGTCCGGCCCCACCGCGGCCTTCGTGGTCATCCTGCTCCCGATCACGCAGGCGTTCGGCCTTGGCGGCCTGCTGCTCTGCACCATGCTGGCCGGTCTCATCCTGATCACCTTTGGCCTGCTGCGCGCAGGTCGCCTGATCGCCTACGTGCCCTACCCGGTCACCCTGGGGTTCACAGCCGGCATTGGGATCGTCATTGCGACCCTGCAGGTTAAGGACCTGCTCGGCCTATCGCTCGAGGCCAGCCCGCAGCATTACCTTGATCAGCTGCGCCTGCTGGCCCAGGCGCTGCCAAGCGTACAGCCGGGCGACGGCCTGGTTGCCGCGGCGTGCCTCGCGGTGCTGATCGTCTGGCCGCGCCTGGTGCCGAAGGTTCCAGGGCATCTGGTTGCGCTCACTGCGGGCGCATTGGCCGGACTGGCACTCGAAGCGCTGGGCCTGCCGGTCGCCACCCTGGGCGAGCGGTTCAGCTACAGCCTCGACGGTGCGACCCATCCTGGTATTCCACCTCTGCTACCGACATTTGACTGGCCCTGGCGGCTGCCTGGCCCAGACGGCGAGCCCCTGGTGCTGAGCTTCGAGCTGCTTCGCCAACTGCTGGCCCCGGCCTTTGCCATTGCCATGCTGGGCGCAATCGAATCGCTGCTTTGCGCCGTGGTCGCCGATGGCATGACCGGCAGCGACCACGACCCCAATGCCGAACTGCTCGGGCAGGGCATAGGCAACCTCGTCGCGCCCCTGTTTGGTGGCATCACAGCGACCGCAGCCATTGCCCGCACTGCTGCCAACGTACGGGCCGGTGCATTTTCACCCCTGGCGGCCATCACCCATGCGGTGGTCGTACTGGTGGCGATCCTCTGGCTCGCGCCGCTGTTCAGCTATCTGCCAATGGCGGCACTCGCGGCGCTGCTGCTGCTGGTGGCGTGGAACATGAGCGAGGCACCGCATGTCATGAGAACGCTGCGCATCGCGCCGCGCGGCGACGTGCTCGTCCTGCTGACCTGCTTGGTGCTGACCGTGCTGTTCGACATGGTCCTCGCAGTGGGCGTCGGCCTGCTGCTCGCGGCAGGGCTGTTCATCAAGCGCATGAGCGAACTCACCGGCACCACCAGCCTGCGCCACGGTCGCACGGACGGCTTCTCAGACCTGCCGGCGCACGTCGCCGCCTATGCAATCCGCGGCCCCCTGTTCTTTGGCGCGGTAGACAAAGCCCTCGGAGCGCTGCGCCGTTTCAACCCGGGCATCCGCGTGGTCATCGTCGACATCCGTGAGGTCCCGCTGATGGACATGACCGCCCTCGCCGCGCTCGAGGATTTGCTACTCGATTATCGCAGGCACGGCATCGCGCTGATTCTCTGTGGCACCAGCGCGTCGGTGCGGCTCAAGCTGCGCCGGGCTGGCATTCATCGCCAGCCCGGCCAGCTTCACTACGTGCGTGACCGCGAACAGGCCCGTGCTAAGGCGCTCGACCTGATAACCGCCGCGTCACCGCAGGCCTGACGGGTGTGGGTCAACCCGCGTGCTTTTGCAGGTTGGCCATCATTTCCTTGAGCGCCTCGAGGTTGTCGGCCGGATGCGCCGCGTTGTCGAAGTTACAGATCTGCTGCCAATTGGCGGCCACGTCTTCGACATCGAAGCCGGCCTTGGGATCGAAGCCGACCCCCAGGCTGCGCTCCCAGCGCACCTTGCCCATCCAGCCACCGCCCACTTCGAACAGTCCGGAAGTTTCCTGACATTGCTCGCTCCCCAGGAACACCACCAGCGGGCTCACCAGCTCGGGCTTGAGCTGTTCGAAGACCTGCGGCGGGATCAGCCCCTCGGTCATGCGCGTGCCGCCGGTGGGCGCGATGGCATTGACCAGGATGTTGTTCTTGCGCCCTTCGAGGGCCAGGGTGCGGGTCAGGCCGTAAAGCCCCAGCTTGGCCATGCCATAGTTGGACTGGCCGAAGTTGCCGTAGATGCCGGACGTCGACGCGGTGAAGATCACCCGGCCATAGCCCTGCTCGCGCATGTGCGGCCAGGCGGCGCGGGTCACCTTGTAGGCGCCCTCGACGTGCACGCGGTAGACCAGGTCCCAATCCGCGTCCTCCATCTTGTGAAAGGTCTTGTCGCGCAGGATGCCGGCGTTGTTCACCACGACGTCGATACGGCCGAAGCTGTCCAGCGCCTGCTGGACGATCCGGTCGCCCTCGGTCACCGAGTCATGGTTGGCTACCGCCGTTCCCCCGGCTTGCTGGATTTCAGCGACGACCCGGTCGGCGGCCGATGCACTGGCGCCTTCGCCTTGGGCACTGCCGCCCAGATCATTGACCACCACGCGCGCGCCATGGCGGGCGAATAGCAAGGCATGCGCACGGCCCAGTCCACCCCCAGCACCGGTCACAATGACCACCTTGTCTTCGAAGCGAATGGATTCGTTCATCGCGTTTCCTCCTGCGGCTGTTCTGTTGTCATGTGACGACTGGAGTGTCGGTGACGCCGCCGGGCCCGGCAATCAAAGCGCTGCGAATGAATGGGCATGCATAAAGGGCTGGGATGACGCAGCGCAACGCTGTTCATTCTTTGATCGTACGCTGCAAGCCCGCAGCGCATTAGGCTTCCCGCAAAGTGCCCCCACGTTATCCACAGAGCGTCCCACAGATATCCTTAACAACTCATGGGTAGGGTAGCGAGCGCCATAACCAAACGCATCATCGGTAATTTATCTTTTCGGACAGCGAGTTATGGCATCGGCCCAGCGCTTGATCAGTTTCTGAACAGAACTGTCGAGGCCACGTCGCTCGCCGCTTCGGCAGAAAAATAAATAGGTTATCCACTGAGCGCTCCACAACGAGAGGGGATAACTCATCGGGGCGCCCCTATGGCCGCGATTCGAAAAACTAACGGGCCATCGTTGTCAGTAGCGCCTAGGCTGCAAACGTCGAACCAGAGGAGCCATGCCATGCTCAGCCTTGATTTCATTCAGAAGCTCTTCGCCAATTACGCCTCGGGCACCAGTGGAGGTTGCCTTAGCGACCGCTGAGGCTTGGTGAAGCCAGCGAACAGGCGCTACGCTGCCCGCCTCTCATTGACGGAGCAGACCATGACCATGCGTTCGATTTGCGTATTTTGCGGCGCCAGCACGGGCCACGACCCGGCGTATAAAGAAGCGGCCATAGCGCTGGGCCAGGCGCTGGCCAGGCAGGGCATAACCTTGGTGTACGGTGGCGGAGCGGTTGGCCTGATGGGCGTGGTTGCCGACGCGGCGTTAGCAGCCGGCGGCGAGGTCATCGGGATCATTCCGCAGAGTTTGAAAAATGCGGAAGTCGGCCATACCGGACTGACCCGACTGGAAGTCGTGGACGGCATGCATGCACGCAAGGCTCGCATGGCGGAATTGGCGGACGCTTTCATTGCGCTGCCGGGCGGGCTTGGAACTCTGGAAGAGCTATTCGAAGTCTGGACCTGGGGGCAGCTTGGCTACCACCGTAAACCGCTCGGCCTGCTGGACATCAAGCACTTCTACAGCAAGCTCAGCCACTTTCTGGACCATCTGGTGGAACAAGGCTTCGTCAAAGCGCCGCATCGCGACATGCTACAGCGCAGCGACTCTCCACAAACCCTCCTAGCCATGCTCGAACACTGGGCGCCCACCGCCGATGTACGTTGGCAAGAACGCACCGTTAGCTAAGCAATCGTGAGCTGATCAAAAAACGAACACTGTATGGTGAGCCACGGCCGGTGCCCGCTGCAGCGGGTTTTCCTCGCGTTATCCACAGCGGCACCCACAGCAACCGTGGATAAGATCCGCCTGACGATATTTCGCCAAAAAGGAAACGTGGAAAACGGTTTTTCAGAGAGCCAAAGCAGCGTTGGAGCCTTACCTCCCGGGCTGGTCAAATGTTGATCATATCGCGCAACGTCAAGAACAGCGCGGCGTTGCCGTTTCAACCCCAAGGTTATCCACAATGCCTTGCACAGTAATCATGGATAACTATTGGCCGGCTTCAGAATGCCTAGGCTGGCACACGATGTCGGCGAACTCTCCGACAACGCCCCGCTCCAACCCGTTACAGCCACCTCCAGAAGAGTCGTACATGCGTCAACGTCACAATCGCCTGAATGCGTGCCCCTCGCTACGAGCGTACACGCCATGATGGTATTTCTCGGAATGGTGCTGGCTGCCTTCGTTTGTTTTGCCCTGGTGTTTTTCATCAAGCAGCGGCAGTACAACCACCCCGCGCTGCGCATGCCGTACCAGTTGCATACCCCACTGTTCGCGCCTGAAGAACGTGCCTTGCTGACTCTACTCGAGCAGGCTGTAGGCGAGCAGTACCGTGTGTTCGCCAAGGTTCGTCTGGCCGATGTGGTCGACGTGACCGCCGTGCCCAGGCGTGCGCCCTGGTACCAAGCTCACAATCGGATCTCGGCGTCGCGTTTCGACTTTCTGCTGTGCGACCCGGCGTCGCTAGCACCCGTTTGCGCGATTGAAATGGAGGCCGGCACACCAGCCAATGCCTTTATGGATGAACTCTGCCAAACCATCGGCCTTCCGATGGTCCGCTTACCCGCGGAAACTGCTCGCAGCTATGACCGCGTCAAGGCCGCGATCGAACAGGCGGTCGCCGCCGGCACCACTACCCTGCCCCAGGCGTGATGCGCCCAAGCCATTAGTCCCAGTGATCGAACCGTCCTTCCCCGAGCCTGGCCACCGCGTGCTGCGACCGCTACCCTCAGCGGCCCTAACCCTTATCCCACCTGCCCACGTTCAGGTCTGAACGCACCATGCCGTTAAAATCGCGGATCACCGCCCTCGTCCAGATCGTCTCCCGCCTGATACAGCGCTACCCGGGCGTGGTGGCGCTCTTTGGTTTCTGCTCTGGTGTCGCCAGTTTCGTACTCGTCGAACGCCAGGCAGGGCTGGCCAAGGTGGTCGCAGCCGTCATGCTGCTCAGTTGGCTCTGGCTGATGCTCGAGCGCAATCTGCGCCGCGGCCTGGAGCGTAGGTTCGGCTGGAAGGTGCCTGCGCCGCTGTTGCGCTACGTCACGCAGATTGTTCATCAGGAAAGCCTGTTCTTCATCATTCCGTTCTTCTTCATCACCACCACCTGGAACAGCGGTCAGGCGGTGTTCACCATCCTGCTCGGGCTCGCCGCGCTGGTGTCGCTCGTCGACCCCCTCTACTACAAATGGCTTGCGCCGCGACGCTGGATTTACCTCGCGTTCCACGCACTGACGCTGTTCGCCGTGCTGCTCACGGCCCTCCCGATCATCTTTCATCTCTCCACGCCGCAGAGCTATGCCTGGTCGCTGGGCATCGCCGTGCTGCTGGCGCTGCCCAGCCTGGGCGGCCTGTTTCCAGCCTGGAACTGGCGCAGCGTGCTCGGTGTGCTGGTACTCGCCGGTGTGGTCGGCTTTGCCGGCTGGATGGGACGAACCTGGGTGCCGCCGGCAACGCTGTGGCTGACCGACGTGGCGATCAGCACTTCGCTCGATAACCGCTCGCGCAAACCGGGCGAGCGGCTGCGCTCGCTGAGCCTGGCACAGCTGCACGCCAATGGCCTCTATGCCTTTACCGCGATCAATGCGCCGCGCGGCCTGAAAGAGCGCATCTTCCACGAGTGGACCCACAATGGCCGTCAGGTCGACCGTATCTCATTGGAGATCAGTGGTGGTCGGGACGCCGGTTATCGGGCCTGGAGCCACAAGCGCAACTTCCCCCAGGCCGCCGCAGGCCGTTGGCGAGTACGCGTCGTGACCGAGGCCGGGCAGATGATCGGCATGCTGCGCTTCGAGGTGCATGAATGAACGCAGCGGTGGGTGACGACTCCAAAACGCTATGAGTGGCAGGCACAGTTCGCTGGAGGATCTATGGAATGGTGGGAAATGCTGTGCCGCGTTGTCGCCTCGGAGTTTTCTGACCTGCCGGACCTGGAGCATGCCGTGCGCGTATCGGTGCGCCTGCTCGTCGCGGCCTTTCTGGGGGGTGCCCTAGGCTACGAGCGCGAATATAAGGGTAAGGCCGCTGGCTTGCGCACCCATATGCTGGTCTCACTGGGCGCGGCACTTTTCGTATTGGTGCCGCTGGAAGCCGGCATGAAGGTCGAGGACTTGTCGCGGGTGATGCAGGGGATCATTACCGGCGTCGGCTTTCTCGGTGCAGGCACCATCCTGAAGGGCGACTCGCTGCAGGACGTCAAGGGCCTGACCACTGCTGCCGGTATCTGGCTGACCGCCGCTATTGGCGTCGCCGCCGGGCTGGGGCACGAAAGCACCGCTGTTCTTACTACAGTGTTCGCGTTGGCTATTCTGAGGTTGATGCCCCATCTGGAGAAGCACGTGGCACGCGTGTCGCCACGCAAGCGCCAGGGGGAAAACGACTGAACCGAGCAGGAGCTCCTGATGCGCATTTCTCTCGCCGTTACGGCCGCGCTTGGCCTGGTTCTGGCCGGCTGTGGCGACCGCGCTCGCCTGCCGGTCGATGCCGGCTACGGCCCGGACCCGACCTTGCCGGAACCGGTCACCTCGCTGCTACCGACGGTGAATATCGCTACAGCGACTGGCTGGCCAGAGGGCACGACGCCCGTCGCGGCAGATGGATTTCAGGTTCAGGCTTTTGCGCGTGATTTGGATCATCCGCGCTGGCTATATGTGCTGCCCAACGGCGATGTGCTGGTCGCCGAAAGCGCCGCACCGCCCAAAGAAGATAGCGGCGGGCTACGCGGCTGGATCGCCGGGAAAATCATGGCACGCGCCGGCTCCGGTAGCCCCAGTGCCAACCGCATTACCCTGTTTCGAGACACGGATGGCGACGGCTTGCCGGACGAACGTAGTCTTTTTCTCGACGGCCTCAATTCGCCGTTCGGGATGGCCCTGGTCGATGACGACTTGTATGTTGCCAACACGGATGCGTTGCTGCGCTTCCCTTACCGCGACGGCGCCACGCGCATCGAGGCCTCCGGCGAGAAGATCGTCGATCTGCCGGCCGGCCCGATCAACCACCACTGGACCAAGAACGTCATCGCCAGCCAGGACGGCGCGCACCTCTACGTCACCAGCGGGTCGAACAGCAACGTCGCGGAAAATGGCATGGACGCAGAGGAAAACCGCGCCGCAATTCTGGAAGTCGATCCTGAGCGCAAGACGCTGCAACGCTTCGCCTGGGGCCTTCGCAACCCCAACGGGCTGGCTTGGCAACCGGACAGCGGTGCGCTGTGGACGACGGTCAATGAGCGCGACGAGATCGGCAGTGACCTGGTGCCTGACTACATGACGTCCGTTCAGCGTGGCGGCTTCTATGGATGGCCTTACAGCTACTACGGTCAGCATCTGGATACGCGCGTCGAGCCGCAGCGGCCGGATCTTGTCGCCCAAGCACTTGTGCCCGACTACGCATTAGGTGCGCATACCGCATCGCTGGGCCTGGTTTTCTACGAGGGCGAACGATTCCCGACGCGCTATCGCCACGGCGCTTTCATCGGGCAACACGGCTCGTGGAACCGCAAGCCGCGCAGCGGCTACAAGGTGATCTTCGTTCCCTTCGAAAACGGCCAGCCGGCCGGTCAACCCGAGGACATCCTGACTGGATTCGTCGACGACAACGAGCAGGCCATGGGCCGGCCCGTGGGCGTCGCGGTGGACGCCATGGGTGCCCTGCTGGTCGCGGACGATGTGGGCGATGTGATCTGGCGGGTCACGCCACGCGACTGATCCGTGCCGGCCGCGGCTAGAGCACTACCGGGAGCCGACGGCTTAGGCAAATTTCCTCGGGTGTGATCGTCACGCCATAGGCCAGCACCTCGACGCCCGCCTCCACCGCCTCACGCAGCGCGGCCGCGTAGCGCGGATCGACTTCCTCCGCCGGGCGCACTGCCTCGATCCCGCTGAGGTTGACGCAATACAACTGCACGGCCCGAACACCGTCGCGGGCAAGCGCTGCCAACTCGCGCAGGTGACGGGCGCCACGGCTGGTCACGGCGTCCGGAAACGCCGCTACGGCCGTATCGCCGTAGCCCAAGGTGACACTTTTCACCTCGACGAAGGCCGGCCCCGCCGGGTAATCGAGACGAAAATCCACACGGCTGTTTTCGATGCCATAGGCCACTTCACGCTTGAGCTCGGTAAAGCCAGCCAGCGGCTCGATCACCCCGCCCAGCAGCGCTTCCTCCACGAGCCGATTGGCACGCGCCGTATTCACGCAGGCCAGCCGCCCCTGGGGCGTTTCGACCAGTTCCCAGGTGCCGGGCAGCTTGCGCTTGGGGTCGTTGTTGCGCTGAAACCACACCCGCGCGCCCTCGCTCATGCAGTTGAGCATCGAACCGGTGTTCGGGCAGTGAATGCATAGCGGTTCGCCCGTCTCGGTCAGGATGTCGGCGAAGAATCGCTTGTACCGCCGCACCAGCCGCCCTTCTTCGAGTGCCGTCGCGTAACGCATCAGCCGGCCCAGCTCTGCAGGCCCAGCGCAATGCGCTCGACCGCTTGCTCCAGGCGTGGCAGGTTCTGCGTGTAGGCGAAGCGCACGTGATGACCGGCTTGATGCCGACCGAAGTCCAGCCCCGGAGTGATCGCTACGGACTGCGTTTCGAGCATGTGCTGGCAGAAGCGGTAGGCATCGCCGCCGAACGCGGCGATATCGGCATACAGGTAAAAGGCGCCCTGCGGCTCGACGGCGATGCCGAAGCCCAATTCACGCAGCGCTGGCAGAAGGAAGTCTCGACGCCGCGCAAATTCGGCACGGCGCGCTTCGAGAATCTCGATGGTGCCCGGCTCGAAGCAGGCCAGCGCGGCGTGCTGGGCCACGGTCGGCGCGCTGATGTAAAGATTCTGCGCCAGCTTCTCGAGCTCGGGGACGGCAGCCGGAGGCGCCACCAGCCAACCCAGGCGCCAGCCGGTCATACCGAAATACTTGGAGAAACTGTTGAGTACGAACGCTTCGTCATCGACCTGCAGCACACTGGCCGCATCGGTGCCGTAGGTCAGCCCGTGGTAGATCTCGTCGACGACCAAATGGCCACCCCGCGCCCTAAGCGCAACGGACAGCGCGGCCAGCTCATCGCGTTCAAGTAGCGTCCCGGTCGGATTCGCCGGGGATGCAACCAGCGCACCGACACTGTCCCGATCCCAGTAACGGTCGATCAGTTCGGGGGTCAGTTGATAACGAACGTCCGGCCCCACCGGCACCAATTGCGCAGCTCCCTCGACAAGCCGCAGGAAGTGGCGGTTACAGGGATAGCCGGGGTCGGCCAACAGCCAGTGCCGGCCCGGATCGACCAGCAGGCTGCTGGTCAGTAACAGCGCACCGGACCCACCGGGAGTAATCAGCACCCGTTCGGGGTCAATAGACAGTTGATATCGCTCGGCGTAGAAACCGGCAATCGCCTCGCGCAGCTGCGGCAGCCCGCGGGCGGCGGTGTAGCGAGTCTGCCCAGCGGCCAGGGCAGCCTGCCCCGCCGCGACGATGGGCGCCGGGGTAGTGAAGTCCGGCTCACCGATTTCCAGGTGGATGACATCACGCCCCAACGCCTGCAGCTCGTTGGCTCGCGCCAGCAGCGCCATGACATGAAAGGGTTCGATTGCACGGCTACGCGCGCTATATGACGAGGTCATCTGACCTTCCTGACAGGAACAAAACGTGAATTCTACCCAAGGTCCCACTGACGCCGCAGCCACCATAAGATTCGGGAGTAGCGCACCCCGATTCGTTCTGGTAAGTTCGCCCGCTTGCAGCCGCAGGGCCGGCACGGGCCGGCAGAGGGACTCATTATCCTGCGCAATGGACATAGCGAGAGGCGTTCATCCATGCCCATTACCAAAACGACACCCAGCAACCAACTGATTCGCGCCTTCGTGCCCTACAAGGAGTCCAAGGGTGAGGAGTACATGAGCGACAACATGCGCGCTCATTTCACCGGCATCCTGAACAAATGGAAGCTGGAGCTGATGGAGGAAGTCGATCGCACCGTTCACCACATGCAGGACGAGGCTGCCAACTTCCCCGATCCGGCAGACCGCGCCAGCCAGGAAGAAGAGTTCAGCCTGGAACTGCGTGCACGCGATCGCGAACGCAAGCTGATCAAGAAGATCGACGAGACGCTGCAACTGATCGAAGACAACGAATACGGCTGGTGTGACTCCTGTGGCGTCGAGATTGGCATCCGCCGCCTTGAAGCACGCCCCACCGCTACGCTCTGCATCGATTGCAAGACGCTGGCGGAGATCAAGGAAAAGCAGATCGGTTCCTGATCCCGAACGGGGCGCTACGGCGCCCCGTTTCATTTGCGGCACCTGCACGCCCTGCACCATCCGCCGCGCCGTTCACTGCTCCGAGCCGGCCCATGTCACTCGCCACACCCTACGTTGGTCGCTTCGCCCCTACACCCAGCGGTTACCTGCACTTCGGCTCGCTGATGGCGGCCCTGGCGTCCTACCTCGACGCACGTGCTGCGGGCGGCCGATGGTTGCTGCGCATGGAAGATCTCGACCCGCCACGCGAAATGCCCGGTGCCCAAGCCGCAATCGTCCAGGCGCTGGAAGCCTATGGCTTCGAATGGGACGGTCCGATGGAACGCCAGAGCAGCCGGCTGGATGTTTACGCCGCCGTGATCGAACAACTCCGGGCGCAGGGGCACGCCTACGCCTGCACTTGTTCGCGCAAGCAATTGGAACCGTTCGCCGGGTTGTACCCAGGCTTCTGCCGAGGCGCTGGCCGCGATGCGGCAGATGCTGCCATCCGCCTGCTGGTGCCGGAGCGTACCTTCCGTTTCATTGATCGCGTCCAGGGCGAGTTCGGTCAGCACCTATCCACCGACGTGGGTGACTTCGTCATCCGCCGGCGCGACGGTTTGGTCGCCTATCAGCTCGCCGTGGTGCTCGATGACGCCTGGCAGGGTGTGACCGACATCGTGCGCGGCGCCGATCTGCTCGATTCCACGCCCCGCCAGCTCTATTTGCAGGAGCTACTTGGCCTGCCATGCCCGCGCTACCTGCATGTCCCGCTGATCATCCAGCCGGACGGACACAAGCTCGGCAAGCGCTACCGGTCGCCACCCCTGCAGGCCAACGAAGCCACCCCGATGCTGCTGCGCGCCTTGCGTGCCCTCGGCCAGCCGACTCCGGAACCGCTCGCCGACGCGCTACCCTACGAGATACTCGAATGGGCGATCCGCCACTGGAATGCCGACCGCATCCCGCGCGTTCGCACATTGGCCGAGGCGCAGCTAATTTGAAGCCCGCCGCCGAAAGCAGCAGGCGCGGCGCCCTAGGCCCTGGACCGGATCGGCATTCGATCATGCCACCCAGGCCGACCGAGGCGCGCATAGCCGTGAACTCGCTTCGCGCTTCAAGCTTCACCCTCCATCCATTACCATCCCCCGCACATTCGACACGAGTTCCGGCATGTACATCTACCGACTGGTGCTGCTCCTGGTCGTGGGGATCTATTTGTTCTCCCCCGCGATCATGGATTGGTGGATCGACCCCAACGGCGCCTGGTACCGGCCCTACCTGTTGTGGCTGATCCTGATCGTGGTGACGTTCATTCTTCAGAGCCAGCGCGATGCCGACGAGCTTTAGCCTCAGCCATCTGATCCTCATCAGCGTCGCCTACCTGCTTGTGCTGTTCGGCGTCGCCTGGGTCAGCGAGCGCGGCTTGATACCGCGCTGGATGATCCGCCATCCCTTGACCTACACGCTGTCGCTGGGCGTGTATGCCAGCGCTTGGGCCTTCTATGGCACCGTGGGCCTCGCCTACCAGTACGGGTACGGGTTTCTGGCGACGTACCTCGGCGTCTGCGGGGCTTTCCTGCTGGCACCGGTGCTGCTCTATCCCATCTTGCGGATCACACGCACGTACCAGCTGGCATCGCTGGCCGACCTCTTCGCCTTTCGCTTTCGCAGCACCTGGAGTGGCGCGCTGACCACCGTGGTAATGCTGATCGGCATGCTGCCGTTGCTCGCCCTGCAGATCCAGGCGGTAGCGGACGCCATCGGCATTCTCACCCTGGAGCCGCTGCAGGAACGCGTCGCGCTGGGCTACTGCGTGATGATCATGCTGTTCACCATCCTCTTTGGCGCCAAGCACATCGCGACGCGGGAGAAGCACGAGGGGTTGGTGTTCGCGATCGCATTCGAATCCGTGGTCAAGCTGGTGATGTTCGCCGGCGTCGGGCTGTATGCGCTCTATGTGGTCTTCGGCGGGCCGCACCAGCTGGAGATCTGGCTGCTGCAGAACCAGTCGGCGCTACAGGCCCTGCATACACCTTTGCAGGAAGGCCCCTGGCGCACCCTGCTGCTGGTGTTCTTCGCCTCGGCGATCGTGATGCCGCACATGTACCACATGACCTTTACCGAAAATCTCAACCCACGCGCGCTGGTCAGTGCCAGTTGGGGCTTGCCGCTGTATCTCCTGCTAATGAGCCTGGCCGTGCCGCTGATTCTGTGGGCCGGCCTGAAGCTCGGCGTCAGCACCAATCCTGAATATTTCACCCTAGGCCTCGGCATCACCGCACAGAGCGAGGCGCTTACCCTGCTCGCGTTCGTCGGCGGCCTTTCCGCCTCCAGCGGGCTGATCATCGTCAGCACCCTGGCGCTATCAGGCATGGCGCTGAATCATCTGGTATTGCCGCTGTACCAGCCGCCGGCCGAGGGCAATATCTATCGATGGCTGAAATGGACCCGCCGTAGCCTGATCCTGACGATCATCATGGCCGGCTACGGCTTTTACCTGCTGCTCGGCGCCGAGCAGGACCTGTCCAATCTCGGCATCGTTGCCTTCGTCGCCACGTTGCAGTTCCTGCCTGGCGTGCTCTCGGTGTTGTACTGGCCGACCGCCAATCGCCGCGGCTACATCATCGGCCTGCTCGCCGGCATCGCCGTGTGGGTCGTGACCATGTTGCTGCCGCTGGTCGGCAACCTGGACGGTTTCTACATCCCGCTGCTGAACGTGGTGTACGTGCTTGACGACACCAGTTGGCATCTGGCGGCGATCGCCTCGCTGGCGGTCAACGTGCTGGCGTTTTCGCTGTTCTCGCTGTTCACCGAAACCAGCCCCGAGGAACAGGCCGCAGCCGAAGCCTGCGCCGTCGAGAACGTCCGCCGCCCGCAACGCCGTGAGCTGATCGCCGCCTCGCCGCAGGAGTTCGCCACCCAATTGGCCAAACCGCTAGGCGCCAAGACCGCCCAGCGCGAGGTCGAGCAGGCGCTGCGTGATCTGCAGCTACCCTTCGACGAACATCGCCCGTACGCCCTTCGGCGCCTGCGTGATCGCATCGAGGCCAATCTGTCGGGCCTGATGGGCCCGAGCGTCGCGCAGGACATCGTAGAAAACTTCCTCTCCTACAAGAATGGCGCCGATGGCTATGTCACGGAGGACATCCACTTCATCGAAAGCCGCCTCGAGGAATACCACTCGCGCCTGACCGGCCTCGCCGCCGAGCTGGATGCCCTGCGCCGCTACCATCGCCAGACGCTGCAGGAACTCCCGATGGGTGTCTGCTCGCTGGCCAAGGATCAGGAAATCCTGATGTGGAATCGCGCATTGGAAGAGTTGACCGAGATCCCGGCGCTGCACGTGGTCGGGTCGCGCCTATCGACCATCGCCGAACCCTGGCGCAGCTTGCTTGCCGGCTTCATCAAGCAGAACGACGAGCATCTGCATAAGCAACGGCTGCAGCTCGATGGCCACAGCCGCTGCCTGAACCTGCACAAGGCGGCGATTGCCGAACCGCTGGCGCCGGCCAATAGTGGCCTGGTACTGCTCATCGAAGACCTTACCGAGACTCAGCAACTCGAAGATCGTCTGGTGCATTCCGAGCGCCTGGCGAGCATTGGCCGCCTGGCCGCCGGGGTCGCTCACGAAATTGGCAACCCCATCACCGGGATCGCCTGCCTGGCGCAGAATCTTCGCGAAGAGCGCGAGGCCGACCCCGAGATTATCGAGATCAGCAACCAGATCGTCGAGCAGACCAAACGGGTGTCGCGGATCGTGCAGTCGCTGATGAGCTTCGCCCATGCTGGCGGCCGGCAACAGAACCTGTACCCAGTGAACCTAGCCGACGTCACGCAGGACGCCATCGCCCTGCTCTCGCTCAACCGTCAGGGTACCGAGGTGCGTTTCTTCAACCAGTGCGACCCTGCCCATGTGGCCGAAGGCGACCCGCAACGCTTGGCGCAGGTGCTGATCAACTTGCTGGCCAACGCACGCGACGCCTCCAGTCCCGGCGACCCGATCCGCGTGCGCAGCGAGGTGTCGGAACAGACCGTCTACCTGATCGTTGAGGACGAAGGCACTGGTATTCCGAAAGCCATCCAGGACCGGCTATTCGAGCCCTTCTTCACCACCAAAGACCCCGGCGAAGGCACTGGGCTCGGCCTCGCGCTGGTCTATTCGATCGTGGAAGAGCATTATGGCCGGATCGATATCGACAGCCCCGCCAATCCGGAAACCCAGCGCGGTACCCGTTTCCGCATCACCTTGCCCCGGCATGTCGAGGCGAGCGATGCGATTGTTTAAAGAGGCGTGCACCCAGGCGTTCCACCCTGGCCAGCGCACCCGGCGCCCCCACCGGGCGACTGCCATGCCGATGCACGACCGCTGCCGAGCAGGCGCACTGCCCGCCACTGCCCGCAGCAGCCTCAACCCGTCGAGAGAGTACAGATGCCACACATTCTGATCGTCGAAGACGAAACCATCATCCGTTCAGCCCTGCGCCGTCTCCTCGAACGAAACCAGTACCAGGTCAGCGAGGCCGGTTCCGTTCAGGAAGCGCAGGAGCGTTTCAGCATTCAGGGCTTCGACCTCATCGTCAGCGACCTGCGCCTGCCCGGCGCGCCCGGCACCGAGCTAATCAAGCTCGCCGAGGGCACGCCGGTGTTGATCATGACCAGCTATGCCAGCCTGCGCTCGGCAGTGGACTCGATGAAGCTCGGCGCGGTGGACTACATCGCCAAGCCCTTCGACCATGACGAGATGCTGCAGACGGTGGCACGCATCATCAGCGACCACGAGCAGGCTGTGACAACGCCGGCAGCCACGCCCCGCGTGACCGGTAACACCAGCCCCGCAATACCCGGTAACAGTGACACCGGGATCGGTATCATCGGCCAGTGCGCCCCCATGCAGGAGCTGTTCGGCAAGATTCGCAAGGTCGCACCGACCGATTCGAACGTGCTCATCCAGGGCGAATCCGGGACGGGCAAGGAACTCGTCGCGCGCGCGCTGCATAACCTGTCCCGGCGCGCCAAGGCGCCGATGATTTCGGTCAACTGCGCAGCAATCCCGGAAACCCTGATCGAATCCGAGCTGTTCGGCCACGAAAAAGGCGCCTTTACCGGTGCCAATGCCGGCCGCGCCGGACTTGTCGAAGCGGCCGACGGCGGCACCCTCTTCCTCGATGAGATCGGCGAGCTGCCCCTCGAAGCCCAGGCCCGACTGCTTCGCGTTCTGCAGGAAGGCGAAATACGCCGAGTGGGTTCGACGCAATCACAAAAGGTCGATGTCCGACTCATCGCCGCGACGCACCGGGACCTGAAAACGTTGGCCAAGACTGGCCAATTTCGCGAAGACCTCTATTACCGTCTCCACGTCATTGCGCTGAAACTGCCGCCGCTGCGCGAGCGTGGCAGCGATGTACTCGAGATCGCACGGGCCTTTCTGGCACGCCAGTGCGAGCGCATCGGTGGCGAGCCGCTGCACTTTTCCCGCGAAGCCGAGCAAGCCGTTCGCCTGTATGCCTGGCCCGGTAACGTGCGTGAATTGGAAAACGCCATCGAGCGCGCCGCAATCCTCAGCGACAGCGCCGAAATCAGTGCGGACCTGCTCGGTATCGATGTGGAACTCGATGAGCTGGAGGACGACTTCGACGATAACTGCACGCCGCCTGGGGTCGTGTCGAGCGGCAATGAACCCACCGAGGATCTCTCGCTGGAAGACTATTTCCAGCACTTCGTATTGGAGCATCAGGACCACATGACGGAAACCGAGCTGGCCCGCAAGCTCGGCATCAGCCGCAAATGCCTGTGGGAGCGCCGCCAGCGCCTGGGTATCCCACGGCGCAAGTCGAGCGCGGCTGGGTAGTGAGTTGTTACCTTCACTACCCAGCCGTAACAAAAACCGGGTTCATCGGTAACGGGAACCCGGTTTTTTATGGGCAGCTGATTGGTACAAAACCATAAACACTTGAAAAATAACGATATTTAAAACCTGGCACGGCAAGTGCTTTATATCTGGCACAACAACAATAACAAGCAGACCCACAATAAGAACAAGACGTACCGGCTCCAGCAAAACAACGACAAGAAGGCGGAGGCGTAGCTAACTGATTCTTTTGGAGAGGATGTGCCCAACGGGGTGTTTTGCCCCACCACCAGGCCGAGAACAATAAAAGCTGCTAGAGCAGTGCCTGTACTGGATGGAACGAGGCAGATCAGCGACCAAAGAAATCCGTTTGCTCTTTGCTCCCAACGTAGGAGCGATTCCCCGAAGCGATGGCTGACGGGAACGGGTGATCAAACAAAAACAACACGCCCGAAATACTAATAACAAAAAAGCACGCGACATCATTTGAAAGGGGGAGCTTCGGCTCCCCCTTGTGCTATATGGCCGCTGTCGTTTTGACACCTCCCCGCGCTTCGTTCACCATCCCGGCACCCGGTGCTAGAATCCTCGCTCGTTTCGTGGCTTTTCGCTGCATCACATCACCTTTCGCCACACAGTGCCTCTCATGCTGAAAAAGCTGTTCCAGTCTTTTCGTTCTCCCCTGCGCCGCTTCCCGCATCCTCGCCGCACACCCGAAATACTGTCCAGCCGGCAGCATTCGCTGCACCGCAACGATTTCAGCCGGCACGCCGTCAGCGTTGTCGAGCGACTTCAGCAGGCCGGCTACCAGGCTTACGTCGTCGGTGGCTGTGTACGCGACTTGATGCTCGACCTCGAACCCAAGGATTACGACGTAGCGACCAGCGCCACACCTGAGCAGGTTCGTGCCGAGTTCCGTAATGCACGGGTGATCGGGCGCCGTTTCAAACTGGTCCATGTGCACTTCGGACGAGAAATCATCGAGGTGGCGACCTTCCGTGCAAACCACCCAGAAAGCGACGAGGACGAGGACAGCCACCTGTCGGCACGCAACGAGAGCGGCCGCATCCTGCGCGACAACGTCTACGGCACGCTTGAAGACGATGCCCAGCGCCGCGACTTCACCATCAACGCGCTTTATTACGATCCCTCGACCGAACGCGTGCTGGACCATACCCATGGCGTCCATGACATTCGCAACCGCTTGATCCGCCTGATCGGCGACCCCGAGCAACGCTATCAGGAAGACCCGGTGCGCATGCTCAGGGCGGTGCGCTTCGCTGCCAAACTCGATTTCGAGATCGAGAAGCACAGCGCCGAACCGATCGCCGACCTGGCAGACCTGCTTGATGATGTTCCCGCCGCACGGCTGTTCGACGAGGTCATCAAGTTGTTCTTGTCCGGCAAGGCGGAGCGCACGTTCGACCTCTTGATGGAGTTCGATCTCTTCGCTCCGTTATTTCCCGCCAGCGCCGCCGCGCTGGAAGATGATCCAGACTACGCCGGCACGCTGATCCGCAACGCCCTGGCCAATACCGACCAGCGGATCGCCCAGGGCAAACCAGTCACCCCGGCGTTTCTCTTCGCCGCGCTGCTGTGGCCGGCACTACCGGCTCGGGCTGCCGAAATCCAGGCGCGCGGCCTGCCGCCGATTCCGGCCATGCAGGAAGCTGCACACGACATCGTGTGGGAGCAGTGCCAGCGCACCGCAATCCCCAAGCGATTCAGCATGCCGATGCGCGAGATATGGGACATGCAAGAGCGCCTCCCGCGTCGCCAAGGGCGCAGGGCCGACCAATTGCTGGATAACCCCAGGTTCCGTGCTGGCTACGACTTTCTGCTGTTGCGCGAAAGCGCAGGCGAAGAAACCGGAGGGCTTGGCGACTGGTGGACCGATTACCAGGAGGCCAACGAAAGTGAACGCCGCGCGATGATCCGCGGGCTGGGTAACAAGGAAGGTGGTGCAGCTCCGCGCAAGCGCCGCCGCAACAACCGCCGTAAGTCCGGCCCGAACGACGGCGCGCCGGCGCCTGCTGACTGAATGGAGCGCGCCTACATCGGTCTTGGCAGCAATCTGGCCGAGCCCCGCCAGCAATTGCGCGCCGCGCTCGAGGCCCTGACCCTGCTCCCCCGAACGAGGCTAGCGGCCGTCTCGTCGCTATACCTAAGCGATCCGCTGGGCCCACCTGACCAACCACGCTACAACAATGCTGCGGCCGCGCTCGACACGACATTGCAGCCGATTGAACTGCTGGATGCCCTGCAAGCCATCGAAGCCACGCAAGGACGTCAGCGCAAGGCCGAGCGCTGGGGGCCGCGCACGTTGGATCTGGACATCCTGCTGTTCGGCGACCGTCTGATCGATGAATCTCGTCTGAAGGTGCCGCACTACCATATTCAGGCTCGCGCGTTCGTCCTGTATCCACTCGCCGAAATCGCGCCGCCTGACTTGCGCCTGGCGGACGGTCGGCTTCTGGCAGACCTGCTCGCCAATTGCCCATTCACTGGGCTCGAGCGACTCGAGACGCCGCTGTAACGCTTGGGTAACAGGCGTCACCTGCCGGTAACACTGCCGATTGACTTAGCCTGCCGCCATCGGGACTATAGCGGCCCGCCGCCGGCACGCATTCAAATAGGGCAAGCCGCCCGCTGCCGGTGCAGCATGGCTACTCGAGAGGCTCTAGGAGGACGGCATTCATGCCAGACGTAACCCTGACAACCCTGCAAGGCCTCAAGCAAAAGGGCGAGAAAATCGTCATGCTCACCTGCTATGACGCCACCTTTGCCAAAACCGCCAGCGAAGCCGGTGTAGAAATGCTGCTGATCGGCGACTCCCTCGGCATGGTGCTGCAGGGCCATGACAGCACGCTTCCCGTTTCGGTCGACGAAATGGCCTACCACACGGCCTGCGTCAAACGCGGCAATCGCGGCGCCATGATTGTCGCCGACCTGCCATTCATGGCGAACGCGACAGTCGAGCAAACATTGGACAACTCGGCTCAGCTCATGAAAGCCGGGGCCCACATGATCAAGGTGGAAGGCGCTGCCTGGCTGGCCGAGTCGATCTCGCTGCTGGCCGAGCGCGGCATCCCCGTCTGCGCGCACATGGGGTTAACGCCACAGGCAGTCAACCTGTTCGGCGGATACAAGGTGCAGGGCCGCCAGGAAGCGCAGGCACAACGTATGATCGAAGATGCTAAGGCGCTCGAAGCAGCCGGCGCCGCCATGCTGCTGCTCGAATGCGTGCCCAGCGAGCTGGCCGAGCGCCTCACCCAGGCTGTCAGCGTGCCGGTGATCGGCATTGGTGCCGGTAGCGCTACGGATGGCCAGGTGCTGGTCCTGCACGACATGCTCGGCCTTTCACTGACCGGCCGCGCGCCCAAGTTCGTCAAGAACTTCATGTCCGAGCACGGTGACATTCCCTCAGCCATCGCGGCCTACGTCAAGGCGGTCAAGGCCGTCGAATTCCCTGCGGTCGAACACGGATTTTCAGCATGAACGTGGTCAGGACAATAGCTGACCTGCGCGCGGCGGTATCGCGCGCGCGCAGGGAAGGAAAGCGCATCGGCTTCGTGCCGACAATGGGCAACCTGCACGCCGGGCATATCGCCCTGGTGAAAAAGGCCGGCCAGCGTGCCGAGTTCGTCGTCGCGAGCATCTTCGTCAACCCACTGCAGTTCGGGCCCAACGAAGACCTGGCAAGCTACCCGCGCACCCTCGCGGCCGATCAGGAAAAGCTCGTCGAAGCCGGTTGCCACCTACTGTTCGCGCCAAGTGTCGAGGAGATGTACCCCAACGGCCAGGCGCTGCAGACCATTGTTCGCGTACCCGGCGTGTCCGAAGGGCTTTGCGGCGGCAGCCGCCCGGGCCACTTCGACGGTGTCTCCACGGTCGTCAGCAAGCTGTTCAACATGGTATTGCCGGACCTTGCCGTGTTTGGCGAGAAGGATTTCCAGCAACTGGCCGTCATCCGCACCATGGTGCGCGACCTGAACATGCCGATCCAGATCATCGGCGAGCCCATCGTAAGGGCCGAGGACGGTCTCGCACTCTCCTCACGTAACGGCTACCTGAGCACTCAGGAGCGGGCCGTTGCGCCGACGCTGCACCGCACACTGGTAACGATCGCCGACGCCATCCGACAGGGCGAGCGCGATTTCGCCGCGCTACTGGCGTCCGGCACGGATGGCCTATTGGCGGCAGGTCTGCGGCCCGATTACCTGGAAATTCGCAATGCGCTGGACCTGCAACCTGCAGACGGCAGCCACGGCGAGCTGGTGATCCTGGCGGCTGCCTTCCTGGGCAAGACCCGACTGATCGATAACCTGCTGGTCGAGGCGCCATCGGCGACGCCCTGAACTGCGGTAAAACCGGTACCAGACTGTCCGACCCCGGTATTGATCGCACCCCGGGGTTCGGGCACACTCTGCGCCGCTTGCGCACCCGGAGGACCCCGCCATGCACGCCATCATGCTCAAGGCCAAACTGCACCGCGCCCAGGTGACCCACTCGGTGCTGGATTACGAGGGCTCATGCGCCATCGACGGTGACTGGCTCGACCTCGCCGGCATTCGCGAGTACGAGCAGATCCAGATCTACAACGTCGATAACGGCGAACGCTTCACCACCTACGCCATCCGCGGCGAGGAAGGCTCCCGAATCATCTCCGTCAACGGCGCCGCGGCCCACAAGGCTGGTGTCGGGCATCGCTTGATCATCTGCGCCTACGCACATTACAGCGAGGCGGAACTGGCAAACTTCAAGCCACACGTCCTTTATATGGGGGCCGACGGCGAGCTCAGCCATACCAGTAACGCCATCCCGGTGCAGGTCGCCTGACCGGTATAGAGAAATACCCAAGCCCGCCACACCACCGTGTCGCGGGCTTTTTTGTCCCTGCGGGCTTCCCAGGAGCCGGGCAAATCTGCAATGGTCCCACCCTGCGCCCTGACCAGGCTCGAACGCCGCGCTTGCGCTTCGGAACACCCCGGCGTTTTTCCAGTCTGACCAGTTCGGCGGCGCTGGATGCGCCGCGGCCGCTTCGGTCTCACCGCAGCGGTACGTGCCTGCCGCTTCAGGAAGAACGCCAGCGTGCCAGCAAGATCGAATGATTGTCGGTGACTGCATCCAGTTGCCATGCCACCCGTGCGCATGCGCGCCATAGCCAGTCCGCCAAGCAAAGGAAGCCGCACCACCATGAGCTATTACCAGACCCCTCTCGATGCTACCGGCCTGTCGTCCTGGAAGGCCTTAGAAGAACATCGCCTGAGCATGCAGAATTTCAGCATGCGCGAAGCCTTCAAAGCCGACCCGAAACGCTTCGACGAACTGTCGGCGTCCTGCTGCGGCCTGTTCCTTGACTACTCCAAGAACCTGATCACCGCCGAGACCCGTACCCTGCTGGTCAACCTCGCGCGCGAGGCCGGTGTCGAGCAGGCTGCCCGCGCGATGTTCGAGGGCGAACAAATCAATGCTTCAGAGAAGCGCCCTGTGCTGCACACCGCGCTGCGCAGGCCGATGGGTGATTCTGTGCTCGTCGATGGGCAAAACGTCATGCGCGACGTGCACGCTGCGCTGGCGCAGATGACGGACATCGTTACCCGGATCCATAACAACCTCTGGCGAGGCTTCAGCGACAAAACCATTACCGACGTCGTGAACATCGGCATCGGTGGTTCGTTTCTCGGCCCGCAGCTGGTCTCCGAGGCACTGCTGCCCTTTACCCAGCACGGCGTGCGGACGCACTACCTGGCGAATATCGACGGCAGCGAGTTCCGCGAGGTGACCGCCAAGCTCAACGTCGAGACCACGCTGTTCATCATCTCCAGCAAGACCTTCGGCACGCTTGAGACGCTGAAGAATGCACAGGCCGCGCGCAACTGGTACCTCGGCAAGGGCGGCACCGAAGAGAAGCTCTACCGCCACTTCATCGCGGTGACCAGCAACAAGCAGGCCGCGATCGAGTTTGGGATCCGCGAGAAAAACATATTCCCCATGTGGGACTGGGTCGGCGGACGCTACTCGCTGTGGTCGGCGATCGGCCTGCCCATCGCCCTGGCCATCGGCATGTCCAACTTCAAGGACCTGCTATCCGGCGCCTACAGCATGGACCAGCACTTTCTGAGCGAGCCCTTCGAAAGCAACATGCCCGTCCTGCTGGCCATGCTTGGGGTCTGGTACCACAATTTTTGGGGCGCGCAGAGCTACGCCTTCCTGCCCTATGACCACTACCTGCGCAACTTCGTCAAACACCTGCAGCAGATGGACATGGAGTCCAACGGCAAGAGCGTCCGCCAGGACGGTACGCCCGTGTCCTGCAACACCGGCCCGGTGATCTGGGGCGGGGTCGGCGCCAACGGCCAGCATGCCTACCACCAGTTGCTGCACCAGGGCACCCCGCTGATCCCTGCCGACTTCATCGTGCCAGTGGTCAGCCATAATCCCGTCGCCGATCACCACGAGTGGCTCTATGCCAATTGCCTGTCGCAGAGCCAGGCACTGATGCTGGGCAAGACCCGCAGCGAAGCCGAGGCCGAGCTGCGCGCCAAAGGCCTGAGCGAACCCGAAATCGAGCGCCTGGCACCGCACAAGGTGATCCCGGGGAACCGCCCCAGCAACACGCTCGTCATGGAAACCATCAGCCCCGGCCGCCTCGGGGCGCTGATTGCGCTCTACGAACACAAGGTATTCGTGCAAGGCGTTATCTGGGGCATCAATTCGTTCGACCAGTGGGGTGTGGAGCTCGGCAAAGAGCTTGGCAAGGCCGTCTATGGTCAGATGACCAGCTTCGATGCGCCGCCAGCCGAGGACGCTTCGACCCAAGGGCTCATCGACTTCTTCCGTGGCCGTCATCGCGGCTGACGCTTTGGCCGCTTGAGCATATCCGACCTGCCAACCGGACAGGTCGGCATCGCTGGCCTAACGCAGCCCTTTCCCGCTATGGAAGCCCTACGCCGCACCATCGAAGCCCAGGTCATGAGCCTCACTGGCCTGGCGATCGGTGGCGTGGACTACGAGAACCCACCGGGCGACCCCGGCTTGTTCGGGCCTGATTCGGTATGCTGGCGCGTCCATGGGGACTTCACGTCGATGATGGTCGGTGGTATCGCCGCGCTGTTGCTGCAGGCCCTGCACCCGCTGGCGTTGGCCGGCGTCTGGGACCACTCGAATTTTCGGGAGGACCTGCTCGGGCGGCTGCGTCGAACCGGGCAGTTCATTTCAGGCACGACCTTTGGCAGCCGGGCCGACGCACAGCGCCTGATCGAGCGTGTGCGGACGATTCACCTCAAGGTCATCGGGCAAGCGCCGGATGGCCGCCCTTACGCAGCGTACGATCCGGACCTGCTCACTTGGGTCCATGTCGCCGAAGTGAGCAACTTTCTCGAGGCACACCTGCGCTACCTCAACCCGGCGCTGCCGGGCGATGAACAGGACCGCTACTACAGCGAAGTCGCGCAGGTCGCCGAGGCGCTGGGCGCACGGAACGTGCCGCGTTCGCGCGATGCCGTCGCACGGTACCTACAGGACATACGGCCTAGCCTCCGTTGCGATGACCGCTCCCGAGAGATCGTGCGGATTCTATTCACGGCACCAGCGCCCAGTGCCCTGGCCCGTCCCTTCGGTGCGCTGATGATGCGCGCCGGCGTGGAGCTGCTGCCCGACTGGGCCCGTGAAATGCTTGGCTTGCATCAGCACCCCGTCACCCGCCAGGCGATCCGGGTAGGCGTGCGGAGCACGGCCCCGGTTCTGCGCTGGGCGGTGCGCAACGGCTCAGCGCATCGGGCGCGCAGGCGCATGGAACGGCCTGCCCACTAATGACCGAAAGCCAGGCCGCTAACCGCGACCAGCTAAGCCTGGAACCTCCTCCGACGCTCGCCACTGACGGTCCTGTCGGACACGCCCATCGACCTCTCAAGCAAAGCGTGGCGGATGACGATGCGGAGGAACCCGGCACTCGTGACATACTCCAAGGCCAGTCAACTGCCTGGAAATCCGCATCGTATGCCCAAAGGACTGAAACGCGCCCTCCTCGGCGCGGTCATGGCACTGGTCTGTTACTGCCTGCTCGGCTTTCTCATTCTGCCCGGCGTCGCACAGCGCGTGGCCAACCAACAGCTGGGGCAATACGCGACAGTTCCGGCGCACCTACAGCGAATCGAATTGAACCCGTTCAGCCTAGAGCTGTGGTTGTTCGGCCTTCGCATCGGCGAGCAGGGAAAAGAGCAGATCGGCTTCGATCATCTATACCTCGACGTCATGTGGAGCAGCCTGTGGCGTCGCGCCCTGCAAATCGCCGACACCGAGCTGACCGGGCTGCAGAGCGAGGTGCGCTTCGACGAAAACGGCACGCTCAACCTCAGCACCTTATTCGACATACCCCCATCTGATTCGCCGCCCCGCGATGACCAGGAGCCGTTTGCACTGCAGGTCGATCGGCTCGTTCTGATGCAAGGCCGGCTCCACTTTGCCGACGCCAGGCCGGACGAACCGGTGGATATCCTGCTCGACTCGCTGGACTTCGAGCTGCGTAATTTCGCCACGCGTAGCGACGCCGCCGCGAACGCCACCCTCGTTGCTGCCGGCCCCAGCGGGGCGCGCATCGAATGGAAAGGGCAGCTCAATCCGGCTCCGATCAGCTCATCGGGGCATCTGGAAATCCACAACTTGGCTTTGAAGGATCTCTGGGCCTACGCGCAAAACGCCGTACCGCTGAAACTCCAGCAAGGCCGCGCTAGCATCGGGAGCGACTATCAGCTCGACCTTTCCCAGGGCACCGAGCTGATGCTGAGCAACCTGGAATTGCAACTCGGCTCTCTCGAGTTCGCCACACAGGCTGGCGATCCACTGATGACGCTCGACGCGCTGAGCATCAGCGAAGCCTCGCTTGATCTGGCGGCCCGACGCGCAGTGATCGGTACACTGCGCAGCCGCAACCTGGAAGCCTGGGCGAGCCGGAACGAGAATGGACGCATAGACTGGCTCGAGCTCTTCGCCTCACCGGCCGAAGATACGCCAAGCGACGCAACAGCTGCGGAGCCCGGCGCCGCACAAGCCCAACCATGGCAAGTCGTGGTCAGGGACGGCGAACTGCGCGACTATCGCCTTCACCTGACGGATAAGGTGCCTGAGCAAGCCGTAACGCTCGACGTGGGTCCGCTTGGCCTCCACATTTACAACTTCGACAGCCTGGGCAAGCAGCCTTTCGGCCTTCGGCTCGAAGCGGGCGTTGGAAACCGTGGAACGCTGTTGGCCGAGGGCCGCCTCCAACTGTCGCCCGCCAGCGGGACCCTTTCGATCGAAACGCAAGATATCGACCTGAGGACTGCCCAGGCCTATCTCAGTCCCTTCGTCCACCTCGAACTGCGAAGCGGGCTCCTGTCCAGCCAACTCGACCTGGCGCTCTCGAGTACCGACCCGCTTACGTTCGAAGCCAGCGGCAGTGCTGACGTGACCCAACTGCACGCCCTCGACACCATCAACAACCGTGACCTGCTGAAGTGGCAACGGCTGCATCTTGACGGGATTCACTACCGCCACCCCCAGAGGCTGGAAATAGGCCAGGTTGCACTGGCCCAGCCTTACGCGCGCTTCATCATCAACCCCGACCTGACGACCAACATCAATGATCTGCTCGTCGACAAACCAGCTGCCAATGGCGCCGGCAGCGATGCCCGCGAAGGCGACACCGCTCCGTTGGCGATCCGTATCGGCGGCATCAGCATCGAAGACGGGTCAGCCAACTTTTCCGATCTGAGCCTGCGACCGCCCTTCATCACTGCCGTCCAGCAACTCAATGGCTCGGTCGGCACGCTGGACAACCGGCAACAACAGCCGGCCTCGGTGAACGTCAACGGAAAGGTCGACCGTTACGCACCGGTCACCATCAAGGGCAGCCTTACGCCCTTTGACCCCTTGCAGAGCCTGGATCTGGCCACCAGCTTCCGGCAGGTCGAGCTGACCACGCTGTCACCCTATTCCAGCAAGTTCGCCGGCTACCGCATCCGCAAGGGCCGCATGGATCTGGATCTGCATTACCGGATCAACCAAGGTCAACTGAATGCGGAAAACAAAGTCGTGCTGCAGCAGCTGCAGCTAGGGGAAAAGGTCGACAGCCCACAGGCCGTGGACCTGCCAATACGCCTCGCAGTGGCGTTGCTGAAAGACAGCAAAGGCACGATCGCGCTGGAGCTACCGGTGCAGGGCAACCTCAACAACCCCGAATTCGATGTCATGCCGATCGTCTGGCAGACGCTACGCAATCTGGTCACCCGTGCAGCGAAGGCACCCTTCAGGTTTCTCGGCGGCCTTGTCGGCGGTAAGCAGGCCGATCTGGACAAGGTGCGTTTCGCACCCGGCAGTAGCGAACTGAGCCAAGAAGCCCGCTCGAACCTGGACACGCTTGGCCGGGCACTTAACGAACGCCCTGTATTGCGCCTGGAGATCGAAGGTCAGAGCTCACCGGAGATGGATGGACCGCTACTGGCCGAGCAATGGCTGACGCGCGAATACCAGCAAACCCAATACAACATGCTGCAGCGCAGCGGCGAAACCGTGCCTGCCGACCCCGCCGAACTCCAAGTCAGCGAAGACAGCAAACCGGCGCTGCTCGAAGGAATCTACCGAAGCCGTTTGAAACAGCAGCCGCCGGCAGAATGGGCCGAACTCGACGAAGCGGCCCGCAGCGCTCGTATGCGCGAAGCGATACTGGCTAGCCGGGCTGACAGCCCAGCCCTGCTACGCCGCCTGAGCCGTGAACGCGCCAGCGCAATCAAGGATTATTTGGTCGACCAGGCTGGGCTCGCAGATGCCCGGTTGTACCTGCTCGACACGGGCATCACTGAAGCCGGGGATAACGGCATGGTTCCCACCACCCTGCATCTTGGAGCGGAATGAGATGAGATGGACTACTCGCTACGCCTGGCCAGCCTGCTGCATACTGGCCCTCCCGATGGCCTCGGCCGAGACGCTACGCTGCGGTAGTCAACTGGTTAACACCGGTGACCGCGCCTTCGAAGTCGAACGCCGATGCGGCCCTCCCGTTCAACGCGATGTCCTCGGCTACACCCTGGGGCCGCATGGCCGGGAGGAGCTGTTGATCGAGGAATGGGTATATGGACCGCGTAATGGGGCGCTGAAGATCCTGACGTTCCAGGGCAACCGCCTCACTAACATTGAATCGCGCCGCTCGCGCTGAGAAGGAACCCACATGAAACCTGGATACACACTCGCCCTGCTGGGCACGCTATTGCTCGCCGAGCCGGCGCTGGCGTCATCCACCTACCGCTGCAACAGCACCTTGGTCAGCGTGGGCGCCTCGACCAGTGAGGTTCGGAGCAAGTGTGGCAACCCAGCGGATGCTGCCATCATCGGCCTCAAGGAACGCGTCGACGAACAGGGATTCCGCCAAGAGGTGCAGGTTGAGGAATGGACCTACGGGCCGAGCAACGGGATGTATCACTACCTACGCTTCGAAGGAAATCGCCTGCAGGACATCGAAAGCCAGCGCGGGCGCTGAGCAGAAACGAAGAACCCCACGCAAGGTGGGGTTCTGGAAGGCACCGCTAGAACTTAGTCGGCCGCTTTGAGGCCGTCAGCAGCGACCTCGCGAACGCCTTCGATAGACTTGGCTTTGCTGATCGCAGCTTCGCGCTCAGCCTCGGTGGCCACAGTGCCGGATAGCGACACGACACCATTTTTGGTTTCCACTTCGATATCCATGCCGGGAGTTGCGTCTTCGGCAAGAAGGGTCGACTTCACTTTGGTGGTGATCCAGGTATCGGAGGTTGCGTCCGCTGCCTGATCCATCTTGTCATTGGCGGCCAGCATAACGGTGTCTGTCTTATCCCAAGCCGGGGCTTCATCTGCGAGGGCAGCGCCGGCGAATGGCAAGCTCAGAGCAGCGGCAACAGCGACGGCGGTAAGCGAGTTCTGGATCGTTTTCATAGTGGCACTCCTGTTTTCGTATGGGCTGCGGCTTGACTCCGACCGCAGTTGCATACTTCTTATCGCAACCGGCGTGCCACGTTTCGCTGAAATAAAAAACCATCAAAATCAATATCTTAATAACAATAACTAGCTATGCGCCACTAGCATGATGCAAGTTACGGCGATTTAGAGCATGCATTCTGCATGGTACCGTTCGGTTCGGTACGCCCATCTCCTATCTTTTCTGACTCAAAAAAAACCCGCATCTTTCGATGCGGGCCTTTCATACCGTTCCCCGCCGTGGGCGGGCGATCAGGCGTAACAGCTTAGGCGCCCGACGCTTCCGCAGCGGCGACGTCCTTGATGGACAGCTTGATGCGGCCGCGGTTGTCCACGTCCAATACCAGCACCTTCACTTCCTGACCTTCTTTCAACACGTCGGTAACCTTCTCCACGCGCTGGTCGCTCAGCATCGAGATATGCACCAGACCATCCTTGCCCGGCAGAATGTTCACGAAGGCGCCGAAATCGACGATTCGCTCGACCTTGCCCACGTAGATCTTGCCGACTTCGGCTTCAGCGGTGATACCGAGCACACGCTGCCTGGCTGCTTCCGCTGCTTCCTTGGTTTCACCAAAGATCTTGATGGACCCATCGTCCTCGATGTCGATCGACGCGTTGGTTTCCTCGCAGATGCTGCGGATCGTTGCGCCACCCTTGCCGATGACGTCACGAATCTTGTCTTGGTCGATCTTCATCGCGATCATTGTCGGCGCGTTCGCCGACAGCTCGCTGCGCGACTGCGCGATGACTTGGTTCATCTGCCCGAGAATGTTCTGGCGGGCTTCGAGGGCTTGGCCCAGGGCGATCTCCATGATCTCCTCGGTGATGCCCTGAATCTTGATGTCCATCTGCAGCGCCGTGACGCCATTGACGGTACCGGCAACCTTGAAGTCCATATCGCCGAGATGATCTTCGTCGCCCAGGATGTCGGTCAGAACAGCGAACTTGTCGCCCTCCTTCACCAGCCCCATAGCGATACCCGCAACAGGCGCCTTCATCGGCACACCCGCGTCCATCAGAGCCAGCGATGCACCACAAACCGAAGCCATGGAGCTAGAGCCGTTCGACTCCGTGATTTCGGACACTACGCGAATGGTGTACGGGAAATCGTTGGCGTTCGGCAGCATGGCTGCCACACCACGACGGGCAAGGCGGCCATGGCCAATTTCACGACGACCGGTCGCGCCCATACGGCCGCACTCACCTACCGAATAGGGCGGGAAATTGTAGTGCAGCATGAAGGCGTCCTTCTTCTCGCCTTCCAGCGTGTCGAGCAGTTGAGCGTCCCGAGCGGTACCCAGGGTCGCAACGACCAGCGCCTGGGTTTCGCCACGGGTGAACAGTGCCGAGCCATGGGTCTTCGGCAGTACACCGACTTCGATGTTCAGCGGACGCACGGTACGGTTGTCGCGTCCGTCGATGCGCGGCTTGCCGTTTACGATGTTTTCGCGAACGGTGCGGTATTCAATCTCGCCGAAAGCATCCTTGACCTCGGAGGCCGTAGGCTGGCCTTCTTCACGGGCAAACTTGGCCACGACCTGGTCACGCAGCTCACCCAGACGGGTGTAGCGATCCTGCTTGACGATGATGGTATAAGCCTGGGAAATGGCTTCGCCAAACTCGCTGCGGATGGAGTTCAGAAGCTCGGTGTTCTCAGCCTTCGGAGCCCACTCCCAGGTCGGCTTCGCCGCTTCGGCGGCCAGCTCGTTGACGGCCTGGATGACAGTCTGGAACTCGTCGTGAGCGAACAGCACGGCGCCCAGCATCTGGTCTTCGGTGAGCTCCTTGGCTTCGGATTCGACCATCAGTACCGCGTCCTTGGTACCAGCCACAACCATGTCCAGGCTGGACGCCTTGAGCTGCTCGTAGGTCGGGTTCAGCAAGTAGCCGGTTTCAGGGTGGAAGGCGACGCGTGCGGCACCGATCGGGCCGTTGAACGGGATGCCGGAAATCGCCAGCGCGGCGGACGTCCCGATCATCGCGGCGATGTCCGGGTCGGTCTTCTTACTGGTGGATACAACGGTGCAGATCACCTGAACTTCGTTCTGGAAACCTTCTGGGAACAACGGGCGGATCGGGCGATCGATCAGGCGCGAGGTCAAGGTTTCTTTTTCCGAGGGGCGGGCTTCACGCTTGAAGAAACCGCCCGGGATCTTGCCGGCTGCGTAGGTCTTTTCCTGATAGTGGACCGAGAGCGGGAAGAACCCCTTGCTTGGGTCTGCCGATTTGGCGCCGACGACAGTGACCAACACAGACACGTCATCATCGATGGATACCAGGACAGCGCCCGATGCCTGGCGGGCGATACGCCCGGTCTCGAGGGTTACGGTCGATTGACCGAACTGGAATTTCTTGATTACCGGATTCACGGTTATTCCTTCTCTTTGTTGCCTTTGGGGAAATGGGCAGAACGCTCGGGAATCGGCCCGATACGACCTGCAAGAAAGCCGAAAGCTGGAAGACCGAAGCTGATTGCGGGGAGTATCCCGGCTTTCAACTTCAGGCTTCCAGCTTCCGGCTTCCAGCGCGAGCGCGTCTTAGCGACGCAGACCCAGGCGACCGATCAAGGTGCTGTAACGAGTGGTGTCCTTACCTTTCAGGTAATCCAGCAGCTTGCGGCGCTGGTTAACCATGCGGATCAGGCCGCGACGGGAATGGTGATCCTTGCCGTTGGCCTTGAAGTGATCCTGCAGCTTGTTGATGTTGGCGGTCAGCAGTGCAACCTGCACTTCCGGAGAACCGGTGTCGCCTTCACCTTGCTTGTACTCGTTAACGATCTGGGCTTTTTCTTCAACGCTAAGTGCCATGATGGGCTCCTTCTTTGAACAGGCCGGGACAAGTCCCGTGTTTTAAAAGAGGCGTGACCGTGCCTGCCAACAGCCATCCTCGACGTACGCTACTACGCAGCGAACGCTTCGGTCATTCCGACCGAATCAATCGACGGGGTGCGATACGCCCGTCTTCGATCACTTCACCAATGCCGATGAAACGACCGTTGTGATCCTGTACCCGCAACATGCCGAACTTCGGCGCCTCTGGCGCCCGCACCGGCTGCCCGTGCAGCCAATAGAACGCACTATGCTCCGAGAACTGCAACAGCGGCCAATGCTCAAGCCCACTGTCGACCGGCTTTAGGAACGCGTCCACCGCCTCCGCTCCGCCCTCGGCATGCGCCTGTTCGAGCGTCTCGAGACTGACAGTCTGAGCAAGATCGAAAGGCCCGGCCTGCGTACGCCGCAGCTCAGCGACATGCGCGCCACAACCCAACTCGCGGCCTATGTCCTCGACCAGAGTCCGGATATAGGTGCCTTTGCTGCAGGTGACCGCAAGGCGCGCCTTGTCGGCGTCCAGCGACAGCAATTCCAGGCGCGCAATAGTAACAGAACGAGGCTCGCGCTCCACTACTTCACCGGCACGCGCCAACTTGTACAGCGGCTGGCCGTCGCGCTTGAGTGCCGAATACATTGGCGGCACTTGCTGTAGCT
Organism: Stutzerimonas chloritidismutans; assembly: GCF_051486945.1. Taxonomy (GTDB): domain Bacteria; phylum Pseudomonadota; class Gammaproteobacteria; order Pseudomonadales; family Pseudomonadaceae; genus Stutzerimonas; species Stutzerimonas chloritidismutans_B. Next base: position 757,401 of record NZ_JAHVDX010000002.1, read on the forward strand.
CACCGCGAAAGCGCGGCAGCAGCGCCTGGATCGACTGCTCGCTGACATCGACCAACTTGCGTTCGATTACCTCGCCCTCGGCATCGGCCGTCGTGGTCGTAACGCCCAACTGCGCAACGGTTTCGTACCCCTTGTCCGCATCGAGCAAATACTGGGAAAACTTGGTCGCCTCGCCAAAACACAACGGCAGCACGCCAGTTGCCAATGGATCGAGACTACCGGTATGCCCCGCCTTCTCGGCGTTTAGCAACCAGCGCACCTTCTGGAGGGCTGCGTTTGACGTGAACCCGCGAGGCTTGTCCAGAAGAATGATGCCGCTGACGGCGCGGCGAACACGCTTGACCTGCGCCACTCACTCGTCTCCCTTGTCGCCATGCAGGCGATCTTCCGCTACAGCGCGCTCGATCAACGAGGCGAGTTCAACACCGCGACGAACACTGGCGTCATAGTGAAAGTGCAGTTGCGGCACGGTGCGCAGCTTCATCGCCTTGCCCAGCTGCATGCGCAGGAAACCCGCTGCCTCGCTCAGTATCCGCAGGTTGGTCTTCACCGCGTCCTCATCGTCATCCTTGCCCATGACAGTGATGAAAATCTTGGCGTGAGACAGGTCGCGACTGACCTCGACGGCGGTTATCGTCACCAACCCCAAGCGCGGGTCTTTGACTTCACGTTGAATCAGCAGCGCCAGTTCGCGCTGCATCTGGTCACCGATACGCTGGGTACGGCTGAATTCTTTGGCCATTAAATCTGCCTCGAGCAGCAAGCTGCCGAATGGTGAAAAACGATGCACTGCAAAGGCAAACGGCAAGCGACCAGGGCTTCCCCTCGACGCTTGCCGCCTCTGCCCGCAACTGCTGTTTAGAGCGAACGTGCCACTTCGACTTTCTCGAACACCTCGATCTTGTCGCCAGCTTTCACGTCGTTATAGCTCTTCACCGCAATACCGCACTCCATTCCAGCGCGCACTTCGGCCACGTCATCCTTGAAGCGACGCAGCGATTCGAGTTCGCCCTCGAAGATGACCACATCGTCGCGCAGAACGCGGATCGGACGGTTGCGGTGCACCATGCCCTCGATGACCATGCAGCCTGCAACAGCGCCGAATTTCGGCGAACGGAACACGTCCCGGACTTCGGCCACACCCAGGATGTTTTCCCGGACATCGCTGCCAAGCATGCCAGTGAGCGCCTTCTTGACATCTTCGATGATGTCGTAGATCACGTTGTAGTAACGCAGATCCAGGCCTTCCTGCTCGACGATCTTGCGCGCACCAGCGTCGGCACGCACGTTGAAGCCAAACAGCACGGCGTTGGATGCTAGCGCCAGGTTTGCATCACTTTCAGTGATACCACCGACGCCGCCGCCGATGACGCGAACCTGTACTTCGTCGTTACCCAGCCCACCAAGCGAGCCCTGCAGGGCTTCCAGAGAACCACGCACATCGGCTTTGAGCACGATATTGAGCGTCTTCTTCTCTTCCTGCCCCATGCTTTCGAAGATGTTCTCCAGCTTGCCGGCATGAGCGCGGGCCAGCTTGACCTCGCGGAACTTGCCCTGGCGGAACAGCGCAACCTCGCGGGCCTTCTTCTCGTCAGCCAGCACGGTCAGCTCATCGCCTGCATCCGGCGTACCGTCCAAACCGAGAATCTCGACCGGAATAGACGGACCGGCTTCTTTGATCGGCTTGCCGTTTTCGTCGAGCATGGCGCGGATGCGACCATAGTTCGAGCCCACCAGGGCCATATCGCCTTGGCGCAGCGTACCGTCCTGCACGAGCACAGTTGCCACCGGGCCACGACCTTTATCCAGGCGAGACTCGACGACGACCCCGCGGCCAGGTGCGGATGGTGTTGCAGTCAGCTCGAGTATTTCCGCCTGGAGCAGTACGGCTTCGAGCAACTCGTCGACACCAGTACCCATCTTCGCAGAGACCGAGACGAACGGCGTGTCGCCACCCCACTCTTCAGACGTCACTTCGTGGACTGACAGCTCGCTACGGATTCGGTCGAGATCCGCACCGGGCTTATCGATCTTGTTCACCGCAACCACCAGCGGCACGCCAGCAGCCTTGGCATGCTGAATGGCCTCGATGGTTTGCGGCATCACGCCATCGTCCGCAGCGACCACCAAGATCACGATGTCGGTGGCCTGGGCTCCCCGTGCGCGCATGGCGGTAAACGCCGCGTGGCCAGGAGTATCCAGGAAGGTAACCATGCCCCGATCGGTCTCGACGTGGTAGGCACCGATGTGCTGGGTGATGCCACCCGCTTCGCCCGCAGCAACCTTGGCGCGGCGGATGTAGTCGAGCAGCGAGGTCTTACCGTGGTCGACGTGGCCCATTACGGTCACAACCGGCGCCCGGGTGATCGCCTCACCTTCGAACTTCAGCATTTCGGCGAGCTGTTCTTCCAGCGCGTTGTCGCTGACGAGCTTGACCTTGTGACCGAACTCTTCAGCGATCAGCTGGGCGGTTTCCTGATCCAGCACCTGGTTGATGGTGACCGGGCTGCCCATCTTGAACATGAATTTGATGATTTCAGCAGCCTTGATCGCCATTTGCTGCGCGAGATCTGCGACCGTGATGGTTTCGCCGATTGCCACGTCGCGAACGATAGGTCCGGTCGGGCTCTGGAAACCATGCGCGTTGCGCTTCTTCAGCTTCGACTTGCCGCGCCCACCCCGACGGAAACCGTCGGCGTCGTCTTCGCCACTGCGAACGGAGCGCGACAACGGCGCCTTGCTCTTGAGCGAAGGACGATGCTGGGCCTGCTTGCGGTCGCGGCGCTCGTCGTCATCGCTACGGGACTTCTCGCTGCGACGTGGCTCTTCTTTCTTGCGCTCTTCGACAGGCGCCGCGGGCGTGACGGGCTCCGCCACCGGCGTAGGCGCAGGAGCAGCAGGCGCTGCGGTTGCGGCAGCTGCGTCTTCCTTCGCCCGACGCTCAGCTTCTCGACGTGCCTCTTCCTCGGCAAGCAAACGTGCTTCCTCAGCGGCTTTCTGCCGTGCAGCCTCTTCAGCTGCGCGCTGCTCCTCGAGTTCCCGCTGCTTCTCTGCTTCGATCTCGTCAGGGCTACGCTTGACGAAGGTCTTCTTCTTGCGAACTTCGACGCTAATGGTCTTGCTACCGCCGACCTTCAGCTTGGTGGTGGTCTTGCGCTGCAAGGTGATCTTGCGCGGCTCGTCCACCTTGGCGCCGTGGCTGCTCTTGAGGTGCGCCAACAGGGCTTGTTTCTCGTTATCGGTCACTACTTGCTCGGCGCTGGTGTGCGACAGTCCTGCCTCACGCATCTGCTGCAGCAGGCGCTCGACCGGTGTGTCGACCACCTGGGCCAGTTCTTTCACCGTGACTTGCGTCATGCATCTCTCTCCTCAGGCCGCTGGAATACTTACTCGAACCAATGGGCTCGGGCGGCCATGATCAGCTTGCCGGCACGTTCTTCATCGATGCCGTCTATGTCGAGCAGGTCGTCAATCGACTGCTCGGCCAGGTCTTCGCGGGTAATGACGCCCCGCATTGCCAACTCGACCGCCAGTTCCTTGTTCATGCCGTCCAGCTCGAGTAGATCATCGGCCGGTTGGGCGTCTGCCAGTTTCTCCTCCGTCGCGATCGCCTTGGTAAGCAAGCGATCCTTGGCGCGGGTCCGCAATTCATTGACGATGTCTTCGTCAAAGCCTTCGATGCCGAGCATCTCCTCCATCGGGACGTACGCGACCTCCTCGAGGGAGGTGAACCCTTCCTCGACGAGCACCTGAGCCAGCTCCTCGTCGACATCCAACTCTTCGATGAAGCTGCGTAGGATGTCGCCGGTTTCTTCCTGCTGCTTGGTCTGGATGTCCGCCTCGGTCATCACGTTCAGCGTCCAGCCCGTCAACTGGCTGGCCAGTCGCACGTTCTGACCACCACGGCCAATGGCCTGCGCCAGATTGTCCTCGCCAACAGCGATATCCATCGCGTGGGCATCCTCATCGACAATGATCGCAGCGACTTCAGCTGGAGCCATGGCGTTAATAACGAACTGCGCGGGATTTTCGTCCCACAGCACGATATCCACCCGCTCGCCACCAATTTCGCCAGAAACTGCCTGAACACGGGAACCTCGCATACCGATGCAGGCGCCTTGCGGATCGATACGCTTGTCCTTGGAACGGACTGCGATTTTCGCCCGCGAACCCGGATCACGCGAAGCGCCCATGACTTCAATGAGGCCTTCAGCGATTTCCGGCACTTCAATGCGGAACAGCTCAATCAACATCTGAGGCGCGGTGCGCGAAAGAATCAACTGCGGGCCACGGTTCTCAGTACGAATTTCATTGAGCAATGCCCGAACCCGAGCGCCTACCCGGAAGGTTTCGCGGGAAATGATGTCTTCGCGAGCAAGCAAGGCTTCGGCGTTATTGCCCAGGTCGACAATGACACTGTCGCGGGTCACCTTCTTTACTGTCCCGGAGATGATTTCACCAAGACGATCGCGGTAAGCCTCGACCACCTGAGCACGCTCAGCTTCACGGACCTTCTGAACGATGACCTGCTTGGCGGTCTGCGCAGCGATGCGACCGAATTCGATCGACTCGACCTTTTCTTCTAGCACGTCCCCGACCTTAGCATTGGCCTGACGGGCTTGTTCCATATCTTCCGTGAGTTGGTGCGCCGGATCGTCGAACTCTTCTTCCTCGACAACCGTCCAGCGCCGGAACGTCTCGTAACTGCCGTTGTGCCGATTGATCTCGACACGCAGGTCTACCTCGTCTTCGAACCGCTTCTTGGTAGCAGTGGCCAATGCCAGCTCCAATGCTTCGAAAATCACACCAGCCGGTACGCCTTTTTCGTTGGAGACCGACTCCACAACCAGCAGTACTTCTTTGCTCATCGTACGCCTCGCCTTTCGCAATCCATTGGGGTCCGCGGATCCGCGCTCAATCGAATCGGGGAATGATGTTGGCCTTGTCGATCAAATCGACAGGCAGGAGATACTCGTGATCATCGACCAGCACCACCACGTCCTGCTCCTCGACCCCACGGAGCAAGCCCTGAAAATTACGTCGCCCTTCGAAAGGCGACCGTAGCTTGATTTTCACCTGGTCGCCGACATGCGCCGCGTACTGCTCGAGCGTGAACAACGGCCGGTCCATCCCGGGAGACGAAACTTCAAGCGTGTAATCCGTGCTGATAGGGTCCTCTACATCGAGGACGCCGCTCAATTGCCGGCTGACCTTCTCGCAGTCATCGACCTGAATGCCGTTTGGGTGATCGATATAAATCCGCAGCAGCGAATGACGACCTTGCGAGATGAACTCGATACCCCAGCACTGGTAATCGAGCGCCTCGACCACTGGGGCCAACAAGGCCTGCAACTGTTCTAGCTTGCTCGACATCGAAGTCCCTCGTGCATGCCGTAAAAATGAAAAATGGGCGAAACGCCCATCCCTATTGACCGCCTGTAGAAATGCCGGCGACCTGGCTCGAAACAATAAAAAGCCCCTCGATAGGGGCTTCTCATCACTGGTTGCGGGGGCTGGATTTGAACCAACGACCTTCGGGTTATGAGCCCGACGAGCTACCAGACTGCTCCACCCCGCGTCAAACTGGGCACGAATTATACGACCGCACTTGACCAAAGGTCAACCAATAACATTAGAAACAAGAAAGCCCGCATCTGCGGGCCTGCTTGTTTGGTACCGAGGAGGGGACTCGAACCCCTACAGCCTATGGCCACTACCACCTCAAGGTAGCGTGTCTACCAATTCCACCACCTCGGCAAAAACCTTACTTCTGCTCCTCAATCTGCGGAACTTCGTCAGCAGGAGAAGTAGACGGCGCGGACTCGAGGACAGGTACATCACCCTCTTCCGCTTTATTAGCCGGAACCTCAAGAACCGCAGGATCCGGCAAACCTTCCTGAGACAGACGACCTGCTTGCTGTGCAGCGAAGAAGCCAAGCCCAAGACTGGTCATAAAAAAAACGCCCGCCAGTATAGCAGTAAACCGACTAAGAAAGGTAGCAGAACCTTGGCTTCCAAAAACGGTTGCAGAAGCACCCGAACCAAAAGAAGCACCTGCATCTGCGCCCTTTCCTTGCTGCAGCAACACCAACGCAACCACACCGATGGCAACCAGCAGATGCACCACAATCACAACAGTCTGCAACATCTGATCAGCCCCCAGCAGCCCGACAAATCGAGCCGAATTCGTTCGCTTTCAACGAGGCGCCACCGATCAGCCCCCCATCGATATCCGCCATACCGAAAAGCTCTCCGGCGTTTTCGGCCTTGACGCTCCCGCCGTACAAAAGCCGGATACCAGCGGCGACCCCGCGATCTTCACGAGCCAGCCGCTCACGAATGGCGGCATGCACCTCTTGGGCCTGAGCCGGTGTAGCCGTCAGCCCCGAACCGATAGCCCATACAGGCTCATACGCCACAACCGCACCTGCGAAAGCCTCGATACCTGCGACATCCAGGACCTTTGTCAGCTGTCGGTCCACCACATCAAGCGTCTTACCGGATTCACGCTCTTCCAGCGTTTCACCCAGACACAACACAGGGGTCAGGCCGCAATCAAGTGATGCCACAAACTTCCGACCTACCGCCTCGTCGCTTTCGCCCAGAACCAGGCGTCGCTCGGAGTGACCTACCAGAACCCATTTGCAGCCAGCATCCACCAACTGCTCAGGCGATACCTCGCCGGTCAACGCACCAAACCCAATTTGCCCAGCGCAATTCTGCGCACCTACGGCAATCGGCCGACCGCTCAGCCCGGCGACCACCTGCGCGATATGCACGCAAGAGGGAAATACCACAACCTCTACCGAAGCAGGAAGCTCCTGCTCACTCAACGAGACCATCAACTCAGCGACGCTGGCGCGGGTACCGTTCATTTTCCAGTTACCAGCTACCAATGGGCGACGCATCGTTTACCTCGTCGGTCAAAGTGGGCGCAGATGGTACTCAAGGAAAAACCGTCTGGCAAGCGCGATCACGCACAAACTTTTTTGACGACATCTGCCAGCTCCTGAGCGTAGCCACGCACCTGAGCCTCATCATCGCCCTCCACCATCACGCGCACCAGCGGCTCAGTGCCGGACTTGCGGAGAAGCACCCGACCGCGCCCAGCCATTCGCTGTGTAACACTGTCGCAAGCAGACTGAACCTTTGGGTCACCAATAGGATCATGCGAGCCGGCGAGACGGACGTTGATCAACACTTGCGGGCATTTCTTCAATGCGAGACGAGCCTGCGCCAAGCTTTGATCGCGGTGCCGCAGCGCCAGGAGGACCTGCAGCGCGGCGATAATGGCGTCGCCTGTAGTAACGTGCTGAGCACACACGATATGCCCTGAATTCTCGCCACCAAGCACCCACTGACGATCCAGCATCTCGGCCATGACGTATCGATCTCCGACCTTGGCGCGCGTGAAGGGAATCTCACGGTCCTTGAGTGCCAGCTCAAGCCCTAGATTGCTCATAAGCGTGCCGACGACGCCGCCCTTCAGTCGACCTCGATCCTGTAGATCTGAAGCGATGATGTATAGCAGCTCGTCACCGTCGACCTGGGCGCCGGTATGATCGACCATCATTACGCGGTCGCCATCACCATCGAACGCGATACCCAAGTCAGCCCCATGCTCGACGACCGCCTTCTGCAACTGCTCGACGTGGGTCGAACCAACGCCTGCATTGATGTTCAAGCCATCGGGCTGTGCCGCCGTTACAACCACGTCAGCCCCCAGCTCCCGGAATACACTGGGCGCAACTTTGTAGGTTGCGCCGTGCGCGCAGTCCAAGACGACTTTAAGGCCCGCAAAGTCAGTACTGGTCGGGACGCTGCTCTTACAAAACTCAATGTAGCGCCCGGCGGCGTCGTTGATACGCGACGCCTTGCCCAACTGCGCGGAATCCACGACAGTCATCGGCGCATCCAGCAGCTCCTCGATCATCAGTTCGACTTCATCGGGCAACTTGGTCCCGCGTCCGGAAAAGAACTTGATGCCATTGTCGTGATGAGGGTTGTGGGACGCACTGATCACAATCCCTGCATCCGCATGGAAGGTCCGGGTCAGGTAAGCGACCGCAGGCGTCGGCATCGGGCCGAGAAGCAGCACGTCGGCACCGGCAGCCGAGAGCCCCGCTTGCAACGCCGACTCGAACATATAGCCGGATATTCGCGTGTCCTTACCGATCAAAATCCGGCACTTCCCCTGCTTGCGGAACGCCATACCCGCCGCCCATCCCAGCTTGAGCATAAAATCAGGCGTGATCGGAAACTGACCAACGTGCCCACGAATGCCGTCGGTTCCAAAATATTTTCTGCTCATGTCTATTCCTAGTCTGCCGCCTGAACTGCAGCAATCATTCTTACTACGTCGACGGTCTCCGCCACGTCATGAACCCGCAAGATCTTCGCACCTTTGGCAACGGCCAATGCCGCCAGCGCGAGGCTTCCGTACAGACGCTCGCCTACGGGGCGACCCAGTACGCCACCGATCATGCTTTTTCGCGACACCCCAACCAGAAGCGGCCGCCCAAACAGATGCAGTCGCTCCATTTGGTTAAACAGGCTTAAGTTATGCGCGAGCGTCTTCGCGAACCCGAAACCAGGGTCAAGAATGATCCGATCGGAAGCGAACCCAGCAGCCACACAGGCCTGCATTCGTTGCGCAAGAAAGCACTCGACCTCAGCAACGATGTCGTCGTATCGAGGATCGTTCTGCATGTCGGACGGCTCGCCACGCATGTGCATGAGGCAAACCGGCAGCCCAGTGTTCAGCGCCGCATCCAGCGCCCCCTCACGCGAAAGAGAACGAACGTCATTGATCATCCCTGCTCCTAGCCGCGCCACTTCCTGCATGACGGAAGGCCTCGAGGTGTCCACGGAGATAATGACATCCAGCTCACTTGCAATCGCCTCCACAACCGGCGCGACTCGCTCGAGCTCTTCGACTGGCGACACGACCTTCGCACCAGGCCGGGTCGACTCACCGCCGACGTCAATCAGCGTAGCGCCAGCGGCGACCATCTCCTGAGCATGATGCAACGCGGCGTCGACGCCGGCATGCAGTCCGCCATCGGAAAACGAATCTGGCGTTACGTTGAGGATACCCATCACGTGCGGGCGAGATAAATCAAGAACCCGGCTGCCACAAGGCAGCCGGGTTGGGTGAAACGCATCAGCCATCTAAAAAAGCTCGATCAATGCTCGCCAGCAGGGCCACCGATGGGGGTCTGCGGACGACCCGGCTCCGGCTGGATCGGCGTTCCACTCGGCCCCGCACCGCCTTGCCAATCCCTCGGCTCGCGAGGCGTGCGGCCAGCCATGATGTCGTCAATCTGGTCAGAGTCGATGGTTTCATACTTCATCAGTGTCTCGGCCATGAGATCGAGTTTGTCGCGGTTATCGGCCAGGATTTGCTTCGCCGTGCCGTAACAATGATCAATGATGCTACGCACCTCAAGGTCGATGAGCTTCGCCGTGTCTCCTGAGACATTAGCGTGCTGGCTACCGGCACTGCGCCCCAGGAATACCTCGCCTTCTTCCTCCGCATACATCAACGGACCAAGCTTCTCTGACAAGCCCCACTTGGTCACCATGTTCCGCGCCAATTGCGTGGCGCGCATGATGTCGTTCGACGCGCCCGTCGTAACGCCATCGAAGCCAAGAGTCATTTCTTCGGCAATGCGGCCACCGAACAGCGAACAGATCTGACTAATGAGCGCGCGCTTGGACAAGCTGTAGCGGTCCTCCTCGGGAAGAAACATTGTGACGCCAAGTGCACGTCCGCGAGGAATGATCGACACCTTGTAGACCGGGTCGTGCTCGGGTACCACGCGACCCACGATGGCATGACCTGCCTCGTGATAAGCCGTATTGAGGCGCTCTTTTTCGGACATCACCATGGACTTGCGCTCGGCGCCCATCATGATCTTGTCCTTCGCCAACTCAAATTCCTTCATCTCGACCAAGCGCTTGCCAGCACGAGCGGCGAACAGGGACGCCTCGTTAACGAGGTTCGCCAAATCCGCGCCGGAGAATCCGGGCGTGCCACGAGCGATAAGAGCAGGCTCGACGCTATCACCCAGCGGCACCTTGCGCATGTGCACTTTAAGAATCTGCTCACGACCCCGAATATCTGGCAGCCCGACGACAACCTGGCGATCGAAGCGGCCCGGACGAAGCAGAGCCGGGTCCAGTACGTCGGGGCGGTTGGTCGCGGCGATCACGATGATGCCATCGTTCATCTCGAAGCCATCCATCTCGACCAACAATTGGTTGAGAGTCTGCTCACGCTCATCGTGACCGCCACCGAGGCCCGCACCACGGTGCCTACCTACGGCGTCGATTTCGTCAATGAAAATGATGCAAGGCGCGTGCTTCTTCGCCTGTTCGAACATGTCACGGACGCGACTGGCGCCGACACCAACGAACATCTCGACGAAGTCCGAACCTGAAATGGTGAAGAAGGGCACCTTGGCCTCGCCAGCGACGGCCTTGGCCAACAACGTCTTACCGGTACCGGGAGAGCCGACCATGAGCACGCCACGCGGGATGCGACCACCAAGACGCTGGAACTTGCCCGGATCACGTAGAAACTCGACCAGCTCGGTAACCTCTTCCTTCGCCTCGTCACAGCCCGCGACGTCCGCGAAAGTGGTCTTGACCTGATCTTCCGAGAGTAGCCGGGCCTTGCTTTTGCCGAAACTCATCGGCCCACCCTTACCGCCAGCGCCCCCCTGCATCTGGCGCATGAAGAACATGAACACCGCGATGATTACCAAAATGGGGAAGCTGGCGACCAGCAACTGCGTCCAAATGCTCTGCTGCTCCGGCTGCTTGCCCTCGATCACCACATTGTTGTTGATCAGGTCGCCGATCAGGCCGTTGTCCTGAATAGCGGGTCGGATCGTCTTGAAGGTGTCGCCGTCGCTGCGCTTGCCGGTGATGACGAAGCCGTCGACGGTGACACGCTCGACCCGACCTTCCTTCACCTGCTCGATGAAGTCCGAATAGTTGAGCGTCTGGGGCTCGGTCGGGCTCGAAAAGTTGTTCATCACCGTCACAAGGACTGCGGCGATGATCAACCAAAGAATCAGGTTTTTTGCCATGTCGTTCAATTCACTACCCTCTGGAGCGGGCCCACTGTTCGGAACCTGCAGGACGGCCTATGGTTCGCTCGCTTAACTTACTACACAACGCCGCGAAGCAGGCAGCCTGGTCTGTAACCCTATATGAAACATCCTAGCCGCAAATCGGCTACCGGTCGCGCCCGGAATCCGCTGTCAGATACGACAACGCCACTCAAGCCTCGTTACCCAGCCCTCGAAAGCCACGCGCCAGGAGGTATTGCTCCCGTGAGCGGTCACGCGAAGACAGTGGCTTGCGCATCTGGACCTTGTCGAAGTTCTGGCGAACCTCCTTCAGGTATGCATCGAAGCCCTCACCCTGGAAAATCTTGATCAGGAAGTCACCCCCTGGAGCGAGTACCTTCATGGCCAAATCCAGCGCCAACTCGCATAGGAACATGGCACGCGCCTGGTCTGCGACCTTCACACCGCTCATGTTGGGGGCCATGTCGGAAATCACAAGGTCGACTTGCGAATCCCCAACAGCTTCAAGGATCTGCTCGAACACAGCGTCTTCGGTGAAGTCGCCAAGCACGAAGGCTACATCGGCAATGCTGTCCATCGGGAGAATGTCAGACGCGATCAGCCGACCCCGGTCACCGATCACGCGGCTAGCGACCTGCGACCAGCCGCCAGGCGCCGCGCCGAGATCCACGACGGTCATGCCAGGTCGAAGCAGACGGTCCTTTTCCTGAATTTCGAGCAGCTTGTAGCTAGCACGCGAACGGTAGCCGTCGCGCTGCGCCATTTTCACGTAGGGGTCGTCGAAATGTTCTTTCAGCCAACGTTGGCTGGTCTTGGAGCGTGCCAAGCTGTTACCTCATCTGTGCGGCTCAGGGCGTGTCAGGTACACTGGTCGCCGTTTTTCAGGGTTCTGACGCAAGGGTCGAATTATGCCGCTCACAAACGAGCAGAAGAAACAGTACAAATCCATCGGCCACCATCTGAAGCCGGTTCTGATCGTTTCCGAAAACGGCTTGACCGAAGGCGTACAGGCCGAACTGGAACGTGCATTGAATGATCATGAACTGATCAAGGTGCAGCTGCGCCTCAGTGAGCGCGATGAGCGTCACGCCGTAATCGAGGAGCTGTGCCAGCTCGGCGGTTGCGAGTTGATCCAGACAATCGGCAAGATGGCGCTGGTTTACCGCAAGAACCCCAAGGTCAACAAGCAGCTCTCCAACGTGCACCGCTATCAGGCCTGAAGCCGTCCTACCGCTCCCGTCCGGGAGCGGACTGAATCACTAGCAACAGCCCGCACAATCCAATCACCAGATAGCTGAACACCAGCCAATAGGCCGACTGGAACACGCCCGCACGGACTGCGAAGAAACTTGCCGCCAACAGCAGAACGGCTACCAACAACTGCCCTCGCACATCCTGCAAGAGGCTCGCGAAACCACGGCACTGAACAAGCACCAGCGCCTGCAACATGACACAAAACGCGGCGAAGCCTACCAGCAACGGCCTGAGGCTCGCGCCAATTTCCTCAATCAAGAGCGGCGCCAGACCGAACTTAGCAAGGGCAGGAAGCACGACGAACTGCAGCAGCCAAAGGCCGCCAACCCAGAACGTCTGAGCCAGCTGCCAGCTGATCGCAGCAGCTCGCATAGGGCGAAGGTCAGAGATGGCGGACCTCGACGATTTCGTACTCGACTACGCCACTTGGTGTTTTCACCACCACAACGTCGCCCTCTTCCTTGCCCACCAGCGCACGAGCAATCGGTGAGCTGACGGATATTTTTCCAGCCTTGATGTCGGCTTCATCGTCACCAACGATCTGGTAGGTCACGCTCTCGTCGGTTTCAACATTGGCGATTTCTACCGTCGTTCCGAAGATCACCTTGCCGGTATGTGGGATGTTGGCAATATCGATGACCTGAGCATTCTGCAGGCGGCCCTCGATATCGCGAATGCGTGCCTCAACCATGCCTTGCTGCTCACGCGCAGCGTGATACTCGGCGTTCTCCTTGAGGTCACCCAGCTCCCGCGCTTCCGCGATTGCCTGAGTGATCTGAGGCCGCAGCTCGGTCTTGAGGTGTTTGAGTTCGTCTTCCAGGGCGCGCGCGCCCTGGACAGTCATCGGGAATTTCGTTGTCATGCGTTGATTCCTGCATGGAGATCCTGCAAGCGGCGCACGGTCTTCTCGGGACCGAACTTCAGCGCCTCACAGATCGCCTGACCACCAGCCAACGTAGTGGTGCAGCAGATCTTGTGCTGCAGGGCATTTCGACGGATCGAGTAGGAGTCAGCGATGGACTGACGCCCCTCGGTGGTATTGATGATCAGTGTGACCTCATCGTTCTTGATCATGTCGACCACATGAGGCCGACCTTCGGTCACCTTATTGACCCGACGCACCGGCAGACCGGCCGCTTCGATGATCTTCGCGGTCCCGGCCGTAGCGACGACATCGAAGCCAAGGCCGACAAGGGCGCGCGCAACGTCGGCGACGTCCGGCTTGTCGTCGTCGCGCACGCTGATAAAGGCGCAACCGCTGTTGGGCAAAATCTCACTCGCGCCCAACTGTGCCTTGGCGAACGCCTCGGCAAAGCTGTCGCCCACACCCATCACCTCGCCGGTGGACTTCATCTCCGGGCCGAGGATCGGGTCGACACCCGGGAACTTGGCGAACGGGAACACCGCTTCCTTGACGCTGTAGAAGTTCGGGATAATTTCTTCGGTCAACCCGACTTCGGCTAACGTTTTGCCGGCCATGACGCGAGCCGCAATCATCGCCAGCGAAACACCAATGCATTTGGACACGAACGGTACGGTCCGCGAGGCGCGTGGGTTCACTTCGATAACAAAGATGTCCTCGCCCTGCACTGCCATCTGCACGTTCATCAGGCCGACGACACCAAGCTCCAGGGCCATCTTTTTGACCTGGTCGCGAATCTCGTCCTGTATGTGCGCCGGCAGCGAATACGGCGGCAGCGAGCAAGCCGAGTCACCGGAATGCACACCAGCCTGCTCAATATGCTGCATGATCGCGCCGATCACCACGTGCTCGCCATCGCAGACCGCATCGATGTCGACTTCAATGGCACAGTTTAGGAAGTGGTCCAGCAGCACAGGACTGTCATTGGAAACCTTCACCGCCTCGCGCATGTAACGCTTGAGTTCTTCTTCCTGGTAGACGATTTCCATCGCCCGACCGCCCAACACGTAGGACGGACGCACCACCAGCGGATAACCGATGACCTTGGACGCCGCCAGGGCCTCTTCTTCGCTGCGTGCAGTCGCGTTCGGCGGTTGGCGCAGATTCAGGCGCTCGACCATCTGCTGGAAACGCTCGCGGTCCTCGGCACGGTCGATGGCGTCCGGGCTGGTGCCGATGATCGGCACGCCCGCTTCTTCAAGCGCACGCGCCAGTTTCAGCGGCGTCTGGCCACCATACTGCACGATGACGCCCTTGGGCTGCTCGACACGCACGATTTCCAGCACGTCTTCCAGGGTCACCGGCTCGAAGTAGAGCCGATCCGAGGTGTCATAGTCGGTGGAGACGGTTTCCGGGTTGCAGTTGACCATGATGGTCTCGTAACCGTCGTCACGCATCGCCAGTGCCGCGTGCACGCAGCAGTAGTCGAACTCGATGCCCTGGCCGATGCGGTTGGGGCCGCCACCGAGGATCATGATCTTGTCGCGGCTCGACGGGTTGGCCTCGCACTCTTCCTCGTAGGTCGAGTACATGTAGGCGGTATCGGTCGCGAACTCGGCCGCGCAGGTGTCAACGCGCTTGTAGACCGGCAGGACCTTCAGCTTGTGCCGATGAGCACGCAGGTTCTTTTCGGTCACGCCGAGCAGCTTGGCCAGGCGCGCGTCGGAGAAGCCTTTGCGCTTGAGCTTGTACATCACGTCACGATCGATGCTGGACAGACCCAGTGTCTTGATCTGCTCTTCTTCCTTGATCAGATCCTCGATCTGCACCAGGAACCACTCATCGATGCGCGTCAGGTCGAAGACTTCCGCGACGGACTTGCCGGCACGGAAGGCATCGGCGACATACCAGATGCGGTCCGCGCCCGGCACGGTCAGCTCGCGCTTGAGCGTGCTTTCGCTCTCGGGATCGGCCAGATCGAGCTTCGGATCGAAGCCGGACACACCCACTTCCAGACCGCGCAGCGCTTTCTGCACGGACTCCTGGAAGGTACGACCGATGGCCATGACTTCGCCGACGGACTTCATCTGGGTGGTCAGGCGAGCATCCGCCTTGGGAAACTTTTCGAAGGCAAAACGCGGGATTTTGGTGACGACGTAGTCGATCGCCGGCTCGAAGGATGCCGGGGTGCGACCGCCGGTGATGTCGTTCTGCAGCTCGTCGAGGGTATAACCGACGGCCAGCTTCGCCGCGATCTTGGCGATCGGGAAGCCGGTAGCCTTGGAAGCCAGCGCGGAGGAGCGCGACACACGTGGGTTCATCTCGATCACGACCATGCGGCCCGTGTTCGGGCAGATACCGAACTGCACGTTGGAGCCGCCGGTTTCCACGCCGATCTCACGCAGCACCGCCAGCGAGGCGTTGCGCAGGATCTGGTATTCCTTGTCGGTCAGGGTCTGGGCCGGGGCGACGGTGATGGAGTCGCCGGTGTGGACACCCATCGGATCGAAGTTCTCGATGGCGCAGACGATGATGCAGTTGTCCTTTTTGTCGCGGACCACCTCCATCTCGTATTCCTTCCAGCCGATCAGCGATTCGTCGATAAGCAGCTCGCTTGTCGGCGACAGGTCGAGGCCGCGCGCGCAGATCTCTTCGAACTCTTCACGGTTGTAGGCAATGCCGCCGCCGGTGCCACCCATGGTGAATGACGGACGGATGATGCAAGGGAATCCGACCTTTTCGAGGACGCCGTAGGCTTCGTCCATGTTGTGGGCGATTCCGGAAACCGGGCAGGCCAGGCCGATGTTCTTCATCGCCTTGTCGAAGCGTGAGCGATCTTCGGCCTTGTCGATAGTGTCGGCATTGGCACCGATCATCTCGACGCCGAATTTTTCCAGCACACCATGCTTTTCCAGATCCAGCGCGCAGTTCAGCGCGGTCTGGCCGCCCATGGTCGGCAGCAGCGCGTCGGGACGCTCCTTCTCGATGATCTTGGCTACGGTGGCCCACTTGATCGGCTCGATGTAGGTCGCGTCGGCCATGGCCGGGTCGGTCATGATGGTGGCCGGGTTGGAGTTCACCAGAATGACGCGGAAACCTTCTTCGCGCAGCGCCTTGCACGCCTGTGCACCGGAGTAATCGAACTCGCACGCCTGGCCGATAACGATCGGGCCGGCGCCAAGGATCAGGATGCTTTTGATATCTGTACGTTTTGGCATGGTCTCTCTCGAATTCTGTGCTCGGCGGGCTTAGTGGCGCTTGGCCATGGCATCGATGAAGCGGTCGAACAGCGGCGCCACGTCATGTGGGCCGGGACTCGCCTCAGGGTGCCCCTGGAAACTGAAGGCCACCTTGTCGGTGCGCTCGATACCTTGCAGCGTGCCATCGAACAGCGACTTGTGCGTCGCACGCAGATTGCTCGGCAAACTGGACTCTTCCACGGCGAAACCGTGGTTCTGGCTGGTAATCATCACCACGCCGGTATCCAGATCCTGAACCGGATGGTTGGCGCCGTGATGGCCGCTCGGCATCTTCACTGTCTTGGCGCCCGATGCAAGGGCCAGCAGTTGGTGACCCAGGCAGATGCCGAACACTGGAATATCGGTTTCCAGGACCTCCTGTATCGCCTTGATGGCGTAGTCACAGGGCTCCGGATCGCCAGGGCCGTTGGCCAGGAAGATGCCATCAGGATTCAGCGCCAGAGCCTCGCTGGCAGGCGTCTGCGCAGGCAGCACGGTGACGCGGCAGCCGCGCGCAACCAGCATGCGCAGGATGTTGTACTTCACGCCGTAGTCGAAGGCGACGACATGGTACGGCAGCTCGCTGGCCGGGATTTCGGCGTGGCCGTCATCCTTCAGGTTCCAGACCGTCGAGCGCCACTCGTAGCGATCCTTGACACTGACCTCCTTGGCCAGGTCCATGCCCTTGAGACCCGGGAAGCTGCGCGCAAGCTCCAGCGCCTTTTCTTCGGTCGCGTCAGGACCTGCCAGGATGCAGCCGTCTTGAGCGCCCTTCTCGCGGAGGATGCGGGTCAGGCGGCGGGTATCAATACCGGCAATGGCGACGGTGCCGTTGGCTTTCAGATATTCAGGCAGTGTCTGTTTTTCACGCCAGTTGCTTGAGGTCAATGGCAGATCACGAATGACCAAGCCCGCAGCCCATACCTTCCATGACTCGGCATCTTCCGGCGTGGTACCGGTGTTGCCCACATGCGGGTAGGTCAGAGTGACGATTTGCTTGGCGTAGGAAGGATCGGTAAGGATTTCCTGATAGCCGGTCATGGCGGTATTGAATACCACCTCTCCGATGGTCTGCCCGTCGGCGCCAATGGATTCACCGCGGAAAATGCTGCCGTCGGCAAGGGCCAGTATGGCTGGCGTAGGAGCTGGCTTAGTCAAGAGACCTCCCTAAGATCTAGGCTGAAGCAGGCGCAGATTGTAAAAAAGCGGGATGACGTGTGAAGGTCATCCCGCTTTTTGTTTGAGTCATTTCTGCGCAACTTTTAGTGGACACACTAAAACGGAAAGCTTACAGAAACGGCCCTTTCAGGTCCAGACGAAATCCGCCCAGCGGCCCACTCAGCGCAGTCCGAGCACGTCCTGCATGTCATACAAGCCGGCCGGCCGCTGCTCGAGCCAGAGCGCAGCACGCACCGCCCCCTTGGCGAAGGTCATGCGACTGGACGCCTTGTGTGTGATCTCGACGCGCTCGCCTTCGGCCGCGAACAGCACAGTGTGGTCACCGACAATATCGCCCGCGCGCACGGTAGCGAAGCCAATGGTGGAACGATCACGCGCACCGGTTTGACCCTCCCGCCCGTAGACAGCCACGTCTCGCAACTCACGCCCGAGCGCACCGGCGACCACTTCACCCATGCGTAGCGCCGTGCCAGAAGGTGCATCGAGCTTATGACGGTGATGCGCCTCGATGATCTCGATGTCCACTTCATCAGCCAGGACACGCGCCGCCGTGTCGAGCAACTTGAGGCAGAGGTTGACGCCGACGCTGAAATTCGCGGCGAAGACGATCGGAATGTCCTGCGCAGCGACCGCGAGCCGCTCCTTCTCATCCTCGGTGAACCCGGTAGTACCAATCACCATGGCCTTACCTGCGCGCCGACACACTTCGAGGTTCTTCAGGGTGACCGATGGATGGGTGAAGTCGATCAGCACGTCGAACTCTTCGACAACTTTCGCTACGTCGCCAATCAGGGGCACCCCGAGCCGCCCGATGGCAGCAAGCTCGCCGGCATCAGCACCGACCAGTGTGCTGTCGGGACGATCGATCGCCGCCGTCAGGCCCGCTGCGCCGCCGGTCTGCTGCACCGCTTCCACGAGCGTCTTGCCCATGCGCCCGGCGGCGCCCGTCACTGCTATACGTCGCATATCTCATCGCTCCAAGCTGGAAGCCGGAAGATGGAAGCCACTCCGGCGCACTACAGGCTGCCGATTGACATCCAGCTCCCTACTCAAACATCGCCGAAAAATCGCTTCACACCTTCGAACCAGCCACTGGCCTTCGGTGAATGAGAGGTGTCGCCCTGCAGGGTCCCACGGAACTCTTCGAGCATCTCACGCTGGCGCTTGCTGAGATTGACCGGCGTCTCCACCGCAACGCGACAGAGCAGGTCGCCTGCGGCGCCCCCGCGTACAGGGGCAACGCCTTTGCCGCGCAGGCGGAACTGTTTGCCGGTCTGGGTTCCTTCCGGAATCTTCAGCTTGACGCGACCGTCGAGGGTCGGCACCTCGAGCTCGCCACCCAGCGCCGCGTCAGCGAAGCTAATGGGCACCTCGCAGAAGAGATGTTTGCCGTCGCGCTGAAAAATCGGGTGCTCGCGTACATTGACCACCACGTAGAGGTCGCCGGCTGGCCCGCCCTGCGCACCAGCCTCGCCCTCGCCGGTCAGCCGAATGCGGTCACCCGTATCGACACCCGGCGGCACCTTGACCGATAGGGTCTTTTGCTCTTCGACACGGCCCTGGCCATGGCAACTGCCGCAAGGGTCGGAAATCATCTTGCCGCTGCCATGGCAGCGCGGGCACGTCTGCTGTACAGAGAAAAAGCCCTGTTGCATGCGCACCTGGCCAATGCCGCCGCAGGTGGTACAGGTCACTGGGCTGGTGCCCTTCTTCGCACCGGAGCCGTCGCAGGTCTTGCACTCGACCAACGTAGGCACGCGGATAGTTACCGTCGTACCGCGCACGGCCTCTTCAAGATCGAGCTCCAAGGTGTAGCGCAGGTCGCTGCCACGCTGGGCGCCGCCACGGGAACTGCCACGTCCACCGGCAAAGAAATCGCTGAAGACATCACCGAAGATGTCGGAGAAATTCGCCCCGCCATAAGCAGCCCCAGCGCCCGCCCCCATCTGCGGATCGACGCCGGCATGACCGTATTGGTCGTAGGCCTGACGCTTGCTCGCATCGGACAGCACTTCGTAAGCCTCGTTGGCCTCCTTGAACGCTTCTTCAGCGGCTTTGTCTCCGGGATTACGGTCCGGATGGTGCTTCATCGCGAGACGACGATAAGCCTTCTTCAGCTCCGCCTCGCTGGCGCCACGCTCGACGCCCAGCACTTCGTAATAATCACGTTTGGCCATAGATATCCTGAACCTTCAATTCGTACCCTCCAGACACGCCGACGCGGGAGCAAGCCCCCGCGCGGCGATCAGGCCCGCTTCGAACGAGACGGGCTGGAGCGAAAGGCGGCATCGTCGACGGACGCCGCCATGCCCCCGCTCAAGGGGGACACAAGCCGCAGCTTACTTGTTGTCCTTGACCTCTTCGAACTCAGCGTCGACGACATCGTCGCCGGCCTGACCGTTGTTGCCGGCCTGCTCGCCTTCGCCGCCCTGCGGCTGCTCGGCGTACATCTTCTGCGCCAAAGGCGTGGACGCCTGGGAGACCGCAGCGATCTTCGCCTCGATCTCGGCTTTGTCGTCGCCTTTGATCGCAACTTCCAGTTCGCCGATGGCCTTCTCGATGGTGGCCTTGTCTTCCTCGGACGCCTTGTCGCCGGCCTCGGTCAGCATCTTGCGGGTCGCATGGACCAGCTGATCGCCCTGGTTGCGCACGGTGACCAGTTCCTCGAACTTACGGTCTTCCTCGGCGTTGGCCTCGGCGTCACGCACCATCTGCTCGATTTCCTCCTCGGACAGACCGGAGTTGGCCTTGATCACGATGGACTGATGCTTACCGGTCGCCTTGTCCTTCGCCGACACGTGCAGGATGCCGTTGGCGTCGATGTCGAAGGTAACCTCGATCTGCGGCACGCCACGCGGCGCCGGCGGAATCTCGGCCAGGTCGAAACGACCCAGCGACTTGTTCTGCGCCGCCTGCTTGCGCTCGCCTTGCAGCACGTGAATGGTCACGGCGCTCTGGTTGTCGTCTGCCGTGGAGAACACTTGCGACTTCTTGGTCGGGATAGTGGTGTTCTTTTCGATCAGCGCGGTCATCACGCCACCCATGGTTTCGATACCCAGGGTCAGCGGGGATACGTCGAGCAGCAGTACGTCCTTGACGTCGCCCGCCAGAACGGCACCCTGAATGGCGGCACCCATGGCAACAGCTTCGTCCGGGTTGACGTCCTTGCGCGCTTCCTTGCCGAAGAATTCGGCCACCTTCTGCTGCACCAGCGGCATGCGAGTCTGGCCACCGACCAGGATGACGTCGTCGATCTTGGAGGCGTCGATGCCGGCATCTTTCATGGCCAGACGGCACGGCTCGATGGTGCGCTGCACCAGGTCCTCAACCAGCGCCTCGAGCTTGGCACGAGAAATCTTCACGTTCAGGTGCTTCGGACCGGTCGCGTCGGCCGTGATATATGGCAGGTTGACATCGGTCTGCTGACTGGAGGACAGCTCGATCTTCGCCTTCTCGGCCGCCTCTTTCAGGCGCTGCATAGCCAGCGGGTCGCCCTTGAGGTTCATGCCGGACTCTTTCTTGAACTCGTCGACGAGGTAGTCGATCAGGCGAATGTCGAAGTCCTCACCACCGAGGAAGGTGTCGCCATTGGTGGCCAACACTTCGAACTGGTGCTCGCCGTCCACTTCGGCGATCTCGATGACCGATACGTCGAACGTACCGCCGCCCAGGTCATAGACGATCACGGTGTGATCGCCCTTGGCCTTATCCATGCCATAGGCCAGTGCGGCTGCGGTCGGCTCATTGATGATGCGCTTGACTTCCAGCCCGGCAATGCGGCCCGCATCCTTGGTAGCCTGGCGCTGGCTGTCATTGAAGTAGGCCGGAACCGTAATCACCGCCTCGGTCACAGGCTCGCCGAGATAGTCTTCGGCGGTTTTCTTCATCTTCTTCAGCACTTCGGCACTGATCTGCGGCGGGGCCATCTTCTGACCCTTCACTTCCACCCAGGCGTCACCGTTATCGGCTTTGACGATGCTGTAGGGCACCATCTTGATGTCCTTCTGGACGACATCTTCTTCGAAACGGCGGCCGATGAGGCGCTTAACCGCATAAAGGGTGTTCTGCGGATTGGTTACCGCCTGACGCTTGGCGGACTGGCCGACCAAGGTCTCACCATCGCTGGCGTACGCGATGATCGACGGGGTCGTGCGGCCGCCTTCGGCGTTCTCGATGACCTTGGCCTTGCCGTTTTCCAGAATGGAGACGCAGGAGTTGGTCGTTCCCAAGTCGATACCGATGATCTTGCCCATTGTTTCTCTCCGAACTTTTGATTGGTCCGCGCCTGTTCACCGGCTGCGGGTAACAAAAACGCTTGGCTACCAGATGGGGGTCTGTCGCCGAAATTCAAGCCTTCTCGTCGATCGAAGGCGGGGTTTGCGCTGGCGCCTTGCTCACCACGACCATCGCTGGCCGCAGCAGACGCCCGTTGAGCAGGTAGCCCTTCTGGAACACCTTGAGCACGCTGCCAGGCTCGGCGTGAGTGCTCTCTTCCATTGCCATCGCCTGGTGATGCTCGGGATTGAACGGCTCGCCTTGGGGGTTGACCGGCTCCAGATGGTGACGAGCCAGGGTGTCGAGCAGCAGCTTGAGGGTCAGCTCGACGCCTTCGCGCATCGGCTTGACGGCATCGTCATCCGGATTCGACAGCTCAAGCCCACGCTCCAGGCTGTCGGCGACGGCCAGCAGGTCACCGGCAAACTTCTCCAAGGCAAACTTGTGGGCCTTTTCGACGTCTTGCTCTGCGCGGCGACGGATATTTTGCAGCTCGGCCGCGACACGCAAAGACTGGTCCTGCGCCGCCGCTAACTGCTCTTCAAGCGACTGCACTCGAGCAGCCAGGTCTTCAGCCACCTCGGCCTGCTCTTGCTCGTTCTCTTCCGGGATCTGGTTGTCCAGGTTCTGCTCGTCGGCCATGCGGTCCTCCTCATCGAGACATCAGCGGGCGTCGCCCGCGCTTGTGCCGCTATATGGGGACGATGACTCAGGCTTCAAGGGCGAATAAGTACTCCAGCGCGTCGTAGGGTTCGACGAATCACTCCTACCCGACCCGCTTGATTTATTTACAGGCCACTGGGAAGGCCAGCTTGTAGCGGCCAGCCGAACCACTGTATAAATAGCCAGCCACGCCAAACCGGGAGCCCGTCATGCTGGTTCATCTGTCCGTCCACAATTACGCCATTGTCGAACACCTGGATCTCGAGCTGAAACGCGGCATGAGCGTCATCAGCGGCGAAACCGGTGCCGGCAAGTCGATCATGCTAGACGCGCTCGGCCTTACATTGGGCGACCGCGCTGACAGCAGCGTGGTACGCATCGGCGCGGACAAGGCCGACATCCTCGCCAGCTTCGACCTGGACGACATCCCCGACGCCCGCGCCTGGCTGGCCGAGCGCGACCTCGACAACGACGGCCCATGCATCCTGCGTCGAGTGATCACTGCCGAAGGTCGCTCGCGCGGCTACATCAATGGCACCCCCTGTCCGCAAGGTGACCTGAAGGCGCTGGGGGAGCTGCTCATAGACATCCATAGCCAGCATGAGCATCAATCACTGCTCAAGCTCGATACCCACCGGCGCTTGCTCGACGAATACAGCGGCAGCCAGGAACTGGCTCGACAGGTGCAGTTGGCCGCGCAGCGCTGGCGGCAGACACGCCAGAGTCTGGAACGATTGAGTGATAGCAGTGACGAACAGCGAGCACGGCACCAGCTGCTCAGCTATCAACTCGAAGAGTTGGAAACCCTGGCCCTCGGTGAGGATGAGCTGGAGCAGCTCGAACAGGAGCACAAAAACCTCGCCAATGCCGAGCAACTGCTCGGCGCCTGTCGCCAGGTGCTGGACATGTGCAGCGAAAGCGACGCGGGTAATGTGCTCTCGGCGTTAACGGCCAGCCTCAACCGTTTGACGGCGTTTCAACATCAGCCCGGCGCACTCGGCGAAGCGGTTAACTTGCTCTCCAGCGCGCAAATCCAGGTCGAAGAAGCCGTCGGGGAGCTAAACCGTTTCCTCGATCACTTCGACTCCGACCCGCAGCGCCAGCAATGGCTCGAAGAGCGCCTGGACAGCATCTACACCCTTGCACGCAAGCATCGCGTCCAACCAGCAGACTTGCCCACGCTGCAGCAGCGTTTGCTGGAGGAACTGGAAAGCCTTAATGCGGACGACGATGCGGTGGAACAGCTTGCCGAGGAATTGGCCGCTTATGCTCGTCATTACAGCGAGAAAGCACAGGCGCTCAGCGAGGCGCGGCAGCAGGCAGCCGAATCGCTCGGCAGAGCCGTCGAAAGCGAGATCCAGCGCCTGGGCATGCCCGGCGGCCGTTTCAGCGTCACCCTTAAACCTATGGCTGATGGCGACCCCGTGCCGCACGGCATGGAGCAGGTTGAATTCCTCGTCAGCGCCAACCCCGGACAACCACTGCGGCCATTGGCGAAAGTCGCCTCGGGCGGTGAACTATCTCGGATCAGCCTGGCGATCCAAGTCATCACCGCTCAGACGTCTCGCATCCCCACGCTGGTCTTCGATGAAGTGGACGTCGGAATCGGTGGACCTACCGCGGAAGTGGTCGGGCAACTGCTGCGTAGGCTCGGCGAGCGTGGCCAGGTGCTGACCGTCACCCATCTGCCTCAGGTTGCCGCCCAAGGGCATCATCACCTCTTCGTGCACAAGGCGCGCGGCCGCGATGAAACCCACACGGCGGTAGCGGCACTGGAAGGCAGTGAGCGGGTGGAGGAAATCGCGCGCATGCTCGGCGGCGTCGACCTGACCGAACAGGCCCTAGCCCATGCGCGGCAGATGATCGGCTCTGCCCAGGCGTAAGCCAACATCCAGACGCGGACAGAGGGTTAGCCGAACAAGCACGCGTTCTCATAGACCGAGGGCCTACCGCAGCCGCGCCCGCTATAACGAACCGGCGCCAACACGGCCATGCTGGCATACGCATGTACTGAACGGAAAACCCCGCAAAAGCGGGGTTTTCGTTCAGACGGCACCGGAGTCGTTACATCAATAACGCAAGGCCTATCAGCTTTCCTTCTTGCGAACATAGAGGACCAGGTTATGGTCAACCAGCTCGTAGCCGTGCCGCTTGACGATCTCCTTCTGCAGCTTCTCGATATCCGAATCGAAGAACTCGATGACGTCGCCCGTGTCCACGCACACCATGTGGTCGTGATGCCCGCTATCGGCCAATTCGAAGACTGCGTGGCCACCGTCGAAATTGTGCCGCACCACCAGCCCGGCTGCTTCGAATTGGGTCAGCACGCGATAGACCGTCGCGAGCCCGACATCTTCACCGGCCTCCATCAACGCCTTGTAGACGTCTTCGGCACTCATGTGGCGCCGATCGGCAGTGTCCAACATCTGCAGGATTTTGACCCGTGGCAGGGTCACCTTGAGCCCAGCTTTGCGTAATTCGCTATTTTCAACCATGGTTGGCTTTCTCGCTGCTGCTGTTTCGCAGCCTCCTTCAATGCGGGTATGATCCGGGTCTTTGCCCAGCCAA
Source organism: Stutzerimonas chloritidismutans (assembly GCF_051486945.1). Classification (GTDB taxonomy): domain Bacteria; phylum Pseudomonadota; class Gammaproteobacteria; order Pseudomonadales; family Pseudomonadaceae; genus Stutzerimonas; species Stutzerimonas chloritidismutans_B. Next base: position 782,540 of record NZ_JAHVDX010000002.1, read on the forward strand.
GATAGTGGAAGTCACCTACCGATGCAAAAGACCAAGCTCCTGCTGTCCAGCCTCACCCTGGTGGGTCTGTTCGCACTCGCCGGTTGTTCATTCCCCGGGGTTTACAAGGTCGACATTCAACAGGGCAATGTCGTCACGCAGGACATGATAGACCAGTTGCGCCCCGGAATGACCCGCTCGCAAGTGCGGTTTATCATGGGCAACCCGCTGATCACCGACACCTTCCACGCCAACCGCTGGGATTATCTGTACAGCATCAAGCCGGGCGGCGGGCCGCGCCAACAGGAGAGGGTCAGCCTGGTCTTCAACGGCAATGATCAACTGGCCGGCTTGGCAGGCGACTTCAAACCCGGCGTAAGCCGCGACGAAGCGATTCTTGGAACACAGCGCCCCGCTGGTGAGGCGGCCAATCCCGCCCAACCGGCTGCAACGCCTGAACAACCGGCAGCGCCGGGCTCGCTGCTCGATGAGATCCAGCGCGACGTCGATGCCGCCGAGCCCGTCCCGGTTCCTAGCCCCGAACGCATCGAAACGGACTGACATAAAAAAGCCCGGCTTGCCGGGCTTTTTTATAGCTGGCGCATACTCTAGTCGACCGCCCCTTCCGCCTTGTTCCGCGCGGCCTTTGCAGCTCGCTGCTTACGCACCTCCTTCGGATCGGCGATGAGCGGCCGATAGATCTCCACCCGCTCGCCCGCTTCCAGCACACGCTCATCCGGCTTCGGAACGGCCTTGCCGAAGATACCCAGCGGCGCAGACGATACATCGAGCCCGGGGAAATAAGCATCGATCCCCGACTGCAGCGCAGCCTGCCGAGCCGTCGTGCCTGCCGGCACGGTCAGCTGCAGCAGCTTCTGCCTGTCGGCCAGCGCGTACACCACCTCGACGGCAATAACTCCGCTATCCATACAACTGCTTAGCACGATCACAGAACGCATCTACCAACGTATTGGCGGCCTGGGTGAACAGCGGGCCCAAGGTGGCCTTGACCAGCGGCCCGGCGTAGTCGAACGTCAGATCAAGACTGATCTTGCAGGCCTTTTCCCCAAGCGCTTTGAATTCCCAGATGCCGTGGAGGTGGCTGAACGGCCCCTCCTCTAACTTCATCTCGATGCGCTTGCCCGGCTGGAGTTCGTTGCGCGTCAGGAAACGCTGGCTGATACCGGCTTTGGCCACAGTCATGCTCGCGTGCATTTCCGAATCGCTGCTGGAAATGACCTCGGTCGCCGAACACCAGGGCAGGAACTGGGGATAGCTGGCCACATCGTTGACCATGTCGAACAGCGCCTGCGCCGGATATGGCAGCAACGCCGAGCGTTGGATATGTGTCGTCATCAAGACCTTCTACTTCTTCGTCAGCGGCCCTCGCCGACGGCGCGGATGAGACCAGGGCGGGCAGACGCACCTTCACGAGCCCTGGTGGACAAGTCATTGTCTGGGATAAGCACGCCCCTCTCAAGTTTCATGCCGTCGCAGGGTGCAGGTTATCGCCAGCCGCCACGCGACTCCCTATAATGCGCAGCCTATGGCCAAACAGAAGAAACAGTCCCCCGGGACCATCGCGCTGAACAAGAAGGCGCTACACGATTATTTCGTCGAGCAGAAATTCGAGGCGGGCCTCGTTCTGGCCGGCTGGGAAGTTAAAAGCCTGCGGGCCGGCAAGGCCCAGCTGGTCGATAGCTATGTGCTGCTTAAGGACGGTGAAGCCTGGCTCATGGGCTGCCACATCACGCCGCTGACCTCTGCAAGCACTCACGTCGTCGCCGACCCCACACGCACCCGCAAGCTACTGTTGAACAAGCGCGAGCTCGGCAAGCTGTTCGGCGGCGTCCAGCAAAAAGGCTATGCCTGTGTTGCCCTGTCGATCTACTGGAAGAAGCACCTGATCAAGTGCGACATCGCACTGGCCAAGGGCAAGAAAGAATTCGACAAGCGTCACACCGAAAAAGAGCGCGACTCGGACCGCGAGATCCAACGGGCGATGCGCACCAAGGGCAAGGAAGACTAATCCCCCCGGCGAGCCGCCGTCTCAATTCATCTGTGCGGGCTTCCCCACCTGCCGCTGGCGGCGCTGCGCACGCGCCAAGCGCTGCGCCTCTTGCTGCCCTTCTGCCAGCACTTCTTGCACATAGGCAATGTGCCGATGAATGACGTCCCGCGCCTCGACCGCGCGGCGCGCCATGATCGCGTCATAGAGTTCCTGATGCTGCGCCATGAGCATGTCGCGCGTCTCGTTGCGCAACGCATACATGCCACCAATGTTGGTCACCACGTTGCGACGCAACAGATCGAACAGCCCACGAATGGTGTGCAACAACACCGCGTTATGGCTGGCCTCCGCGATCGCCAAATGGAAGCGCGCATCGGCCGCCCCCTCTTCTGCACGACTCACGGCGCCATCGCGCGCATAGCAGGCCTGCAACGCAGCGAATGCGTCACCCAGCCGCTGACGGTCGACGTCAGTTGCGCGGAGCGCCGCGTAGTAGGCACAGCTGCCTTCTAGCGTGTGACGAAACTCAAGCAGATCGCGTTGCGCATCGACGCTGTTTTCCAAAAGGTGCAACAGCGGGTCGCTGAAGGTAGACCCCAGCGATTCGGCGACGAAATTACCCCCACCGTGCCGGCTGACGATCAAGCCTTTGGCAACCAGCTTCTGGATCGCCTCGCGCAGGGAAGGCCGCGACACGCCGAACTGCTCCGCCAACACACGCTCGGATGGCAGCCGCTCGCCGGCCTTGAGCGTACCCTCGAGAATCATGGCCTCAAGCTGCTCGATAATGTTGTCTGCCAGCTTCCGCTGGCGCACCACCCCTACTTCCATGACGCCCTCAACTGGTATTACCACTTTATGTTGGAGCAAGCGTAACCATCCAGATTCACTTGCGCAATTTGGGATGCTGCGACCAAAGTCTAAAATGGACCGAATTGACGTCTGCAATGACTAACTCTTACGCTGGCGAAACCCTTCGGACAATTGGTATTACCAATTTACATCGAAGGCATCCAACAAGAAGAGGGCTATTCATGCGGTCTCCAACTTCCGGTTCGCCACTGGCCTATCAGGCCATTTCCCTGCTCAACTCGCGACGGGGAGCCTGACATGTCCAACGGACTGCTTGCCCTCTTCGCTTTCACCCCGATCTTGCTTGCGGCGGTTCTGCTGATCGGCCTGCGCTGGCCGGCTAGCCGCGCCATGCCCGTCGTATTCCTCTTCACCGCAGCGATCGGCCTGTTCATCTGGAACATGAGCCTGACGCGCATCATCGCCTCGACCCTACAAGGCCTGGTCATCACGCTCGGCCTGCTATGGATCATCTTCGGCGCGATCCTACTGCTGAACACGCTGAAGCATTCTGGCGGCATCACGGCGATTCGCGCAGGTTTCACCACCGTCAACCCCGACCGCCGTATCCAAGCGATCATCATCGCCTGGCTGTTCGGCTGTTTCATAGAAGGCGCCTCCGGGTTCGGCACGCCTGCGGCGATCGCCGCCCCGCTGCTGGTCGCGGTCGGCTTCCCGGCCATGGCCGCCGTGTTGATGGGAATGCTGGTGCAAAGCACGCCGGTATCCTTCGGCGCGGTCGGCACACCTATCGTGGTCGGTGTGAATAGCGGGCTGGACACGGCTACGCTTGGCGCCCAACTGGTGGCACAAGGCTCCAGCTGGCCGATGTTCCTGCAGCAAATCACCAGCAGCGTCGCGGTCACCCACGCCCTGGTCGGCACGGTGATGCCGCTGATCATGGTACTGATGCTGACGCGCTTCTTCGGTAAAGAGCGGAGTTGGAAAGCCGGGTTCGAAGTGTTGCCGTTTGCGCTGTTCGCGGGCTTGGCCTTTACCCTTCCCTACGTCGCTACCGGCGTGTTCCTGGGCCCTGAATTCCCCTCACTGTTGGGCGGACTGGTCGGCCTGGCCATCGTCACCACGGCGGCGCGTTTCAATTTCCTTGTACCGAAGAGCCACTGGGATTTCGCTGATGCGCGCGACTGGCCGGCCGAATGGGTCGGCACCATCGAGATGAAGCTCGACGACCTCGCCGCGCGCCCGATGAGCGCCCTGCGGGCTTGGCTGCCTTATGTGCTGGTGGGCGCGATCCTGGTGATCAGCCGCGTCTTCCCGCAGGTGTCCGCTGCACTGAAATCCCTGTCCATCGCCTTCGCCAACATCCTCGGTGAGACGGGTGTCAGCGCCAGCATCGAGCCGCTCTACCTGCCGGGCGGGATCCTCGTTGCGGTCGTGTTGATCACGTACTTCCTGCACGGAATGCGCGCGTCGGAGCTGAAGGCCGCAATCAAGGAATCGAGCAGCGTGTTGCTCAGTGCCGGTTTCGTGCTGCTGTTTACCGTGCCGATGGTGCGCATTCTGATCAATTCGGGCGTGAACGCCGGCGACCTGCCGAGCATGCCGATCGCGATGGCACGCTACGTCGCCGACAGCGTAGGCGGCATCTACCCGCTGCTCGCCCCGTCGGTCGGCGCGTTGGGCGCCTTCCTGGCCGGTTCGAACACTGTCAGCAACATGATGTTCAGCCAGTTCCAATTCGGTGTGGCACAGTCCCTTGGCATTTCCGGTGCGATGATCGTTGCCATCCAGGCGGTCGGCGCCGCAGCAGGCAATATGGTGGCGATCCACAACGTGGTCGCTGCGTCCGCCACCGTCGGCTTGTTGGGCCGCGAAGGTATCACGCTGCGCAAGACCGTTTGGCCTACCCTGTACTACGTGCTGGCTACCGGCCTGATCGGTCTGCTGGCGATCTACGTGCTAGGCGTGACGGACCCGCTGGTCGGCGTCTGACAAATTGCATCCACGGCCCCGAACATCTCGGGCCGTGGCGTTCGACACTGGCCCCGGCCGCCGTGTGCGTCCAGGGCCTCTTCGGTTCGAGCATGACCCGGGAAGATCGGGTCCCGACCGGCTTTGTTCACTCGGTGAGAACACACGATGATCATCTCTGCCTCTACGGATTACCGCGCCGCCGCGAAACGCAAACTTCCGCCTTTCCTGTTTCACTACGTCGACGGCGGTGCCTACGCGGAATACACCTTGCGCCGCAACGTCGATGACCTGGCCAGCATTGCCCTGCGTCAGCGCGTGTTGCGCAACATGTCGGAACTGAGCCTGGAAACCCAACTGTTCGGCGAGACCCTATCGATGCCCGTCGCCCTGGCACCTGTCGGCCTGACCGGCATGCTTGCCCGCCGCGGTGAAGTGCAGGCCGCTCGCGCCGCGGACAAGAAGGGCATCCCCTTCACGCTGTCCACGGTGTCAGTCTGCCCCATCGAGGAAGTCGCCCCGGCTATCAAGCGCCCCATGTGGTTCCAGCTCTACGTGCTCAAGGACCGCGGTTTCATGAAGAACGCGCTCGAGCGCGCCAAGGCCGCCGGCGTGACCACCCTCGTCTTCACTGTGGACATGCCCACCCCCGGCGCCCGGTACCGCGATGCGCATTCAGGCATGAGCGGCCCGAACGCCAATGTGCGGCGCATGCTACAAGCCATGACGCACCCCTTCTGGGCGTGGGACGTCGGTCTGCACGGCAAGCCCCACGACCTCGGCAACATTTCCACCTACCGCGGTCACCCGACGGGACTCGAAGACTACATCGGCTGGCTGGCGGCGAACTTCGACCCCTCGATCTCCTGGAAGGATCTGGAATGGATCCGCGAGTTCTGGGACGGCCCCATGGTGATCAAGGGCATCCTCGATGCCGAGGACGCACGTGACGCGGTGACCTTCGGGGCCGATGGCATCATCGTGTCCAACCACGGCGGGCGTCAGCTCGACGGCGTACTGTCCAGCGCGCGCGCCATGCCGGCCATCGCCGATGCGGTCAAGGGCGACCTGAAAATCCTCGCCGATTCCGGCATCCGCAACGGCCTCGACGTGGTCCGCATGATCGCCCTGGGCGCCGACACCGTGCTGCTCGGCCGCGCCTTCGCCTATGCCCTGGCTGCCGATGGCGAGGCGGGCGTGACCAACTTGCTCAACCTGATCGAGAAGGAAATGCGTGTAGCGATGGTGCTCACCGGCGCCAAGTCCATCAGCGAAATAACGACCGATTCGCTGGTGCGCGAGGTGGACCACTACCAGACCAGTCGCCACGTCGACCCGGCCTGACCGCTTACACCGAGACGCCGCGCGATCATCGACGCGGCCTGCCTGCTACCGGAGCCCGCATGAACGCGTCTGCCACCCTACCGGGCGAAATTCTCGCCGCCGTCGAACGCCTCATCCCGTCGGAGCGGCTATTCGATGACCCGCTCTCGACCTTGGCCTTCGGTACCGATGCCAGCTTCTATCGGCTGATTCCCAAGCTGGTGGTGCGGGTCGAGTCGGAGGCCGAGGTGATCGACCTGCTGAAGCTGGCCCAAGGCGCTCGCATTCCCGTAACGTTCCGCGCTGCGGGCACGAGCCTCTCGGGGCAGGCGATTTCCGATTCGGTGCTGATCGTGCTGGGCGATAACTGGAACGGCCGTGAACTGCGCAACGGCGGCGAGCAGATCCGCCTACAGCCCGGCGTCATCGGCGCCAACGCCAACGCCATCCTTGCCCCGCTGCAGCGCAAGATCGGTCCAGACCCAGCCTCGATCAACGCCGCCAAAATCGGCGGCATCCTCGCCAACAACTCCAGCGGCATGTGCTGCGGCACGGCGCAGAACAGCTACCAGACGCTCGCTGGCCTGCGCCTGGTGCTGGCCGACGGCACCCTGGTCGACAGCGAAGATGCGGCGAGCGTCGCGGCGTTCCGCCAGAGCCACAGCGAACTGCTCGACCAGCTCGCCGACCTCGGCCGCGCCACCCGCGCCAACACCGCGCTTGCGGAAAAGATTCGCCATAAGTACCGGCTGAAGAACACCACGGGCTTTTCGCTCAACGCCCTGATCGACTTCGACGACCCGCTCGACATCCTCAATCACCTGATGGTCGGCTCCGAAGGTACGCTCGGTTTCATCAGCGCGGTGACCTACCACACCGTGCCGGACCACCCGCACAAGGCCAGCGCGCTGGTCGTTTTCCCGGATGTGGAGACCTGCTGCCTCGCCGTACCGATCCTCAAACAGCAACCGGTATCGGCCGTCGAACTGCTTGATCGCCGCAGCCTGCGCTCGGTGGAGAACAAGGCTGGCATGCCCGAATGGGTCAAGACGCTATCGGCTAACGCCTGTGCACTCCTGATCGAGTCGCGCGCGGCGAGCCAGACGCTGCTGCAGGAGCAGATCAACCAGATCATGAGGTCGATTGCGCATTTTCCGGTGGAGAAGCAGGTCGATTTCAGCGAGGACCCGGCCGTCTACAACCAGCTCTGGAAGATCCGCAAGGACACGTTTCCCGCGGTAGGGGCCGTGCGTCAGACCGGCACCACCGTGATCATCGAAGATGTCACCTTCCCCCTCGAGCGGCTGGCCGAGGGCGTCAATCGCCTTGTCCAGCTGTTCGATAAACACGCCTACCACGAGGCGATCCTCTTCGGCCATGCGCTGGAGGGCAACCTGCATTTCGTCTTCACCCAAGGGTTCGACGACCCGCAGCAAGTCGCGCGTTATGAAGCCTTCATGCAGGACGTGACCCAGCTGGTCGCCGTCGAGTTCGGCGGCGCCCTCAAGGCCGAACACGGCACCGGACGCAACATGGCGCCCTTCGTCGAGCTGGAGTGGGGGCCGGAGGCCTACGAGCTGATGTGGCGGATCAAGCGGCTGCTGGACCCACAGGGCATCCTCAACCCGGACGTGGTGTTGAGCGAAGACCCGCAGATTCATCTGAAACACCTCAAGCCGATGCCAGCCGCCGACGAGATCGTCGACAAGTGCATCGAATGCGGTTTCTGCGAACCGGTCTGCCCGTCAAACGGCCTCACCCTGACGCCGCGGCAACGCATCGTGGTCTGGCGCGACATCCAGGCGCGCAAGCGTGCCGGCATCGAGACCACCGAGCTGGAGCGCCTGTACGCTTATCACGGCATCGAGACCTGCGCCGCGACCGGCCTGTGCGCCCAGCGCTGCCCAGTCGGCATCAATACGGGCGATCTGGTGCGCAAGCTTCGCGGGGAGCAAGCCGACCATATCCGCGCGGCGAACTGGCTGGCCGACCATTTCAGCACGGCCGTGCAAGGCATGCGCTTCATGTTGCATGTTGCCAACGGCGCGCACCTCATGATGGGCACGCGCCTGTTGAGCAAGACATCCGCGGCACTCGCCCGAGCCAGCCAGGGCCGCGTCTCGCAGTGGACGCCAGCCATGCCGCAGCCCCTGCAGCGCCTGCATGTGCCCAAACCGGCGGATCAGGACGAGCGTCCCCGCGTCGTTTATCTCGCCGCCTGCGTCTCGCGCGCCACTGGCCCAGCGGCGCGCGACCAGGAGCAGGAGCCACTGCTGGACACCACCCGCGCGCTGCTGGAAAAGGCCGGTTACCAGGTCGTCTTTCCCGACGACCTCAACAACCTCTGCTGCGGGCAGCCCTTCGCCTCCAAAGGTTACGCGGAACAGGCCGAACGCAAACGGCAGGAAACGCTGGGTGCACTGCTCAAGGCCAGTCGTGGCGGCCTTGACCCAATCTATTGCGACACCAGCCCTTGCACCCTAAGGTTGGTGCAAGAGCTGAGCGAACCCCGCCTGCAGGTGTACGACCCCGTGCGTTTCATCCGCACACACCTGCTCGACAAGCTGGACTTCGAACCCCAGGACAGCCCAATCGCCGTCCACGTGACCTGCAGCACCCAACACCTCGGCGAAGCCCAGGCGCTGATCGACATAGCCCGTCGCTGCGCCAAGCAGGTCGTGGTGCCCGAAGGCATCCATTGCTGCGGGTTCGCCGGCGACAAGGGCTTCACCACGCCCGAGCTCAACGCACACGCCTTGCGCAGCCTCAAGGAGGCGGTGCAGGTCTGCGAGGAAGGCATCTCCACCAGCCGCACCTGCGAGATCGGCCTGTCGCAGCATGGCGGTATCGATTATCACGGGCTCGTTTATCTGGTGAACCGAAACAGCCGCGCCAGAGCCGCTGCGGCGGTCAGCTAGCGAGCAGCCGGCAGCCAGCTGACACGCACGGATGAAACGCTTGAGCGCAACCGCAGTCGGACAAATAGAGCCCAGGCGACACACTGGGCCGAAAACCCGCCTCGGCGCCGGCGTGCAATTGCAGAATCAGGCAGGCCCGCCGGGAAGTTAACTCCCTGGAGGATGCTCATGAAAAAATTTGCCCTACTTGCCGCCGCAGCCCTTATCGCCAGTCCCGCTGCGTTTGCTGCCGACAAAGACCTCTGCCAGCTCAACCTGCAAGAGATCGACGACCTGATGGCCACCAACCAGGCCACACTCGGCGAGCCCGCACGCAGCGAAGCAGAGGAGCTGGTCGGCCAGGCTCGCCAGGCTCAACAAGCCGGCGATACCGAAACCTGCATCGCCCATACCACCAAGGCCCTGCAGGAACTCAAAGGACCTGGCAGCTCCGACTCGAACGGCACCGCCGGCTCCGCCTCGGGCGCTGGCAACTGAGTGGCCTGGGCAAGGCCGCCGCACTCGGCGGCCTCGCTACCCCTTGAAATCCGACAGATCACCTCCATCTAATCCATCAAGCGTTCGACGTAGCTCATCCTCTGGCGTACACTGCGCCGCACATGAGCACGCGATGCGTCTCATGGGGCCGATTAGGATTCGACGCCGGTAACAAAACTCTAGGTGCATGCCGAGTTGGTAACAGAACTCGTAAATCCACTGTTGCAAACTTATAGTTGCCAACGACGACAACTACGAAGGGTACGCGCTAGCCGCCTAACCTTCATCTGGTCGCTTCGGCGCCAGCGGTCACTAGGGGATGCCTGTAAACCCGAAATGACTGTCAGATAGAACAGGATCGCCGCCAAGTTCGCTGCAGACGTAACGGCTAAATCTCATGCAGCTCGCTCCAAGCACCCTGCCAATCGGGCGGCGCGGAGTTAACTCAATAGATTTGGCTAAGCATGTAGTACCGACAGTGGAGAGCTGGCGGACGGGGGTTCAATTCCCCCCGGCTCCACCAAATACTCATCTAGACCTGTCTCTAACAGTCTACGATCTCCCTGAAAAGCCCGCGCTGTGCGGGCTTTCTTGTTTCTGGCTATCTCCCCTTGATTACGCCTATACCTTCCCGCCGTGTATCCTCTCGTGTATCTTCGGTAAATATTGAATCTGAGGGATACAGACATGAAGCGCAAGGACATCAAGAAGCGTCCTATGGCGGATACGGTACTGGCAAGCTTAGAGGCGGAGGAGAAAGAGTATCGAGAGAACGATGGAAACGGACTCTACCTTCGCGTTCGGCCAGACGGCTCGAAGTCTTGGCAGTTCCGCTACAAAAAGCCGGACGGCAAATGGTCCTGGATTGGACTGGGTGCCTATGGCAAAGGCAGCCATCAGCTGACCGGAGAACAAGCGCGGAAGGAAGCCGCGAAGCTGCGCGACGACGCAGCCGAGGGCAGCAACCCACTCGCAACGAAACGAGCACGAAAAGCCGCAGAGGTGGAAGCTGCGAACAACACATTCGAGTATCTCGCTCGGGAGTGGTACGCCACCAAGCGCAAGGGATGGAGTGAGGGAACGGCTGTCCGGACCATTGGCGCACTTGAGCTGCACGTATTTCCCACGTTCGGTAAGCGTCCCTATACAGCTATCTTACCGATGGAGTGGATGGAGCTGCTCCGTGGCATGGAGCAAAAAGGAATCGTTGAGCAGACCAGCAGAGTCCGTGGCATGTGTCGGGAAATCTATGATCTGGCTCGAGTAACGGGGCGAGCGCAATACAACCCGCTCGAGGGACTGCATAAGTTTCTCCAGACCCGTCCAGCTGAAAACTATGCGCACGTGCCTGTCGCTGAACTTCCGGCGCTGCTTCGAGCAATGCGCGCTTACGGCACTATAGATGTACGAATTGGTTTGCAGCTGTTGAGCATGCTTGCCTGCCGCCCATCCGAGCTACGCGAGGCTCGTTGGGACGAATTTGACCTGGATGCAGGGCTTTGGCTAATCCCCGCGGCAAGAATGAAACGCCGTCGCGAGCACTTGGTTCCGCTGCCAACTCAAGCAGTTCAGCTCCTACGCGACCTACATTTCCTGACCGGAGCATATCCGCTGCTGTTCCCAGGTCGCGGCAACACCACTAAGGCACGCAGCAACACCGTATTCTTGATGGCACTTCGCCGTCTGGGTTATGAGGGGCGGCAGACTGGTCACGGGTTCCGCCACCTGGCAAGCACCATCCTCAACGAAAACGGCTTCGACTCGCAGCATGTGGAAGCCCAGCTATCCCATGTCAAGGAAGGGGTGAGGGGCGTCTATGACAAGAGCACCTACCTAGAACAGCGCAAGGTCATGATGCAGTGGTATGCCGATCATCTGGACATGCTGGCAGGTGGCAATGTGGTTGAGCTCAAACGTCAGGCGTGAAGGGCATCGGTGCTACGTGCCCTTGTGTTGGGATTTCTTAAGGTAACTGGGAACCGAGGGTGCCGTCTGTAAAGACGGTGGTCCCAACGGTTCTCTCAAGCAAAAGACTGGTGAACTAGAGAGGAACAGTGAGGCGCTATGGAGGCATAAAAATCTTGCTTCTACTTGTTTACACACAAAGAGAGTCACATAGCGTTGGGGGCGACATAAGCCAATGTGGTGCCCAAAATGTTCATGCCGTCTCCTCATGTTATCCCAGATGCCGCGAGCATCCAGCGTTTCGACCCCTCTCTGGTCATCATCCGGATCCCCGAAGTCGAGAAGATCACTAGCCTCAAGCGACCGACCATCTACAAGCGCCTCAAGGACGACCCGACCTTTCCTAAGCCTGTTCCGCTGAGTGACAGCACTGCCCGCGGAGCTCCAGTTGGCTTCGTTTTGGCTGAAGTCCAACAGTGGGTACGTTCTCGCATCGCAACTCGCACGAAAGTTGAATGCCTTCCGCTTCAAGGTGGCGGCTCGCCGCTGCATGGACGTGATGAGCTGGCGTCGTGTGAGATCCTGGCGGCGCAAGGAGTGGCGTCTAGCGCGGATGGCGAGACTCAGTATGAAAAGGCGAGGTGGTAAATGAAAACGTCCATCCGTCCCGAAAGTCTGAGCAGCTGGGCGCATTGCCAGAACTCCATCTCCGGCGTAAGCAAAGTGACAATGTCTAGCCGCGAGGTTGCGGAGCTGGTTGGGTCGCGTCACGACAATGTGCGCGTTGCTATTGAGCGATTGGCCGAGCGCGGCGTGATCGCTTTACCTGCAATGCAGGAAAAGCCCACTGCAGGCCGCCCGGCTATCGAATACGTCTTCGCCGGTGAACGCGGCAAACGCGACAGCATTATTGTTGTCGCCCAGCTCTCGCCGGAGTTCACTGCGGCACTGGTGGACCGCTGGCAGTCGCTGGAGGCCCATCAGACTCCGCATATTCCGGAGACTTTCCCCGAAGCGTTGCGCCTCGCTGCCGACCAAGCCGAGCAGATCGAGAAGCAGCAAGCATTACTTGCCATCGCCGTGCCGAAGGCCGAGTTTGTCGACCGCTACGTCGACGGCACCGGACTGAAGGGCTTCCGCGAGGTGGCCAAGCTGCTGCATGCAAAGGAGAACGACTTCCGCGCCTTCCTGCAAGACAAGCGCGTTATGTACCGCCTGAGCGGCGAGTGGGTGCCGTTCGCCGAGCACATTGACGCCGGCCGCTTCTCGGTGAAGACCGGTCAGGCAGACAACGGTCATGTCTTCAACGCCTCCAAGTTCACCCCGAAGGGCGTGCAGTGGATCGCCGGCCTGTGGGCTGTGCATCAGCCGGAGGTGGCAGAGTGAGCCTGCATGACCTTCTCGACCGTCCGATTGCCTTTCAGCGCGCCTTCGTCTCCCTCGGTGCCGGCATCACTGGTGCCCTGATGCTGAGCCAGGCGATCTACTGGTCGAAACGCACCGACAACGCTGACGGCTGGTTTTACAAGACCATGGAGGAATGGGCGTCCGAAACCGGAATGACCCGCTCCGAGCAGGAGAGCGCGCGCAAGAAGCTGGTGAGTGCCGGCGTGCTTGAGGAGAAAAAGAAGGGCGTCCCGTGCCGCCTGTTCTACCGGGTAAACATGGATGCGATCCGCACAAGCTTGATTGCAGAAAACCCGCATTCCAGTCTGCAGGATTCCTGCAAACAAGGCTGCAGAAAAGCTGCAAGCAAGCCTGCAGGAAAGCCGCTCGCTATTACAGAGACTACAGCAGAGATTACTGCAGAGACTACGACAGACACCTTTCCGGGCCAGCCCGCTGACGCGGCCTTGCCGGTTGTCGTGGACGCATCGCCTCGCGTCGAGATCCAGGCAGACATACCCGGCCCGAAGGACCCGAGCTCGAAGACTTTCAAGGCGTGGGCCAACTACGCCTTCGCCTACCGCAAGCGCTACAGCGTCTGGCCGAAGTGGAACGCCAAGGCCGCCGGGCAGATCAGCCAACTTGTTGACCGCCTGGGCGCCGATGAGGCGCACCACGTCGCGGCGTTCTACGTCACCGTCAACGACGCGCGCTTGGTCAATGACTGCCACAGCCTGAACAATCTGCTCGCTAAGTGCGAGGCCTTCCACACCCAGTGGGCCACCGGCCGCCAGATGAACGCGACCACCGCCCGCCAGATCGAGGCCACTCAGGCGAACATCAACGCAGCACAAGAGCTGGTAGCGCTCTTCAGCGCTAGTAGCGAGGGATGTATCAATGCCAATCGTTTCCTTTGAGCAACAGGCCCAACTGGCCGCCTCTAACTGCGCCACTGCGGAGTCGCTCGGGCAGACCCTGAGCGCGAGCGCTGCCGAACTGATTGCATCCGACCTGACCGGCTACCCGACTGAGTTGATCACCGATGCGCAGCAGGCCTGCCGCCGCGACCTGACCGGAAAGCTGACCCTGGCCTCCATCATTGAGCGCTTGCAGGACCGCGACGGGGGCCGGAACCGGTCGAGGCCTGGGGCATTGCCTACGCGCCTACGACTAGGCTGACAGCGTGGTGAAGACCGAGGAGCTCCACATCGCACTATCCGCCGCCCGCTTAGCGCTGGAGCGCGGCGACAAAATCGGCGCCCGGATGGCGTTCAAGGCCGCCTACGTGCGAGTAGTGGACGCAGCCCGTCGCGAGGCCAAGCCGGTCAAGTGGACGCTGAGCCTCGGTACAGACCCCAGCGCCGCGTAGCCGCCGCCGAGGAGGCAGGACGCCTTGGCCGTCTGCCGGCACCGCAAGTTGCCGGGCACCTGGCTCAGCTGACCCATGCGCCGGTCACCGCCGAGGGCAGCACCATCGCCTGCCTAATCACCGGTAATGTGGCTCCGTTTGCCAGCGCCAAGGTACGCGAACACTGCGCGGCCATCAAGGCGCAGCTCGAGCGCAACGCCGAGGCGGCCAAGGCCAAGCAGGAAGCCGAACGCGCCGCCAAGGGCGAGGATCTGAAAAGGAGGAAGGCAGAGGCCACTAGGGAGCTGGCCGATCTGGAAGCGAGGAAAGCCCGATAAGCACATCTGCGTGGCTACATCTACACCTGAAGTTTCGAGAAGGATCTACCACTGAGCTGAACCTCGGTGGTCGCAGCAGTTTCTCAGGCTCAAAACATTAAACCCGACGCCCGAAGACCTGAAGGCTAACCGGTATGAATCAAACGAAAGCCGACCAGGCGGCACAGAAGACTGGCAGACCAAGCATTAAACCGACCTCGTACACAGTAATCCCCTCCGTGCGCAATCTACCGCCGCCCGACCGACCGGTCTACTCGATCGAGAGCCACGCGGGCTGTAACCTTTGATGCCCCGCCAATCGCTGCCGCTGGGTGTTCTTTGCTGCAATAGCAAAGCATCAATGGCGGCGACTATGATGATTATTGGCGCGCCCTCGGTTTCGGCCTGTTGAGATTAGTGCTCCGAGGGTTGGTGGTTAACAAAACATCGGTTAACAGCTTGGTTAACACGGAAAAGCTGCCACGCAGCGGGCCGAGCGTCCTGACGGCCAGCGATCTAGGTCATAGATTATCCGCGCGTCGGTCACGTCGGTTATAGGCTAAAGCCCCATCGAGTAAATCATCTCGCTCTCACTGACCGCTTCGGGCGTCACCACCGCGTCCTTGAGCATCAACTTGCCGCGCAGCAGCCGATCCAGATGCACATCGAATGAATCGAACTGCGGATGCGTTACGGCAGGCAGATGGATAAACACTTCCTTCTGCTGCCCAATCCGATAGACGCGGTCAGAGGCCTGCGCCTCTTTTGCGGGGTTCCAGTGCCGTTCTAGGTGAACAACGTGGTTAGCTCCGACAACGGTCAAACCTACGCCCGCTGCGACCGGCGACATGATCAAGAGGTTGAAGCCGGACTTCGCTTCGAATGCTGATATGAGCTTCTTACGGGTCATGTCTTCCGCTTTGGTAGCTACCGCTTTTGTATCGCCGTTGATAACGGCAATGTCCAGGCCGTAGATCTGATCAAGCCACAGCTTCAAAACCCTCTGCAGGCGCTTGGTCATCATGAACAGGATGACCTTTTCACCCTTGTCGCGTATCTGGTCCAGCAGCTTGAGCGTCACTGCCAGCTTGCCTGACTCGGACATTAACTGACGGGCATGCTGTCCATCACGGCTGTACAGCGACGTTTCGTCATCCAAGCGAGGATGCAGCGAGACAGAACGCAACTGTGTAAGCGCCGCTAGAGCCGAACCACGCATGTCATCTGCGCTGGCGCGTCGAGCACGGTATCCATCTAGCACATCGTCATACACCTGCAGCTGAATCCCGCGCATAGATGCGCCCAACTCAGGCGCATAACGCTGGATGCCTCGATCTACCTGCTCTACTCCACTACGGATCGTTTTGCTAGGCAGCCCTTTAAGCTGGTCTTCCTTCACGCGACGCAGCATGAACGGCCCGACCGCCTTGCGCAGTTGCTCACCCAGACGAACACGGACCTCGTCGCGCTCCTCCTCCCCGGCCGAGAGAATCGGCTTGATCCAAGTGTCTCGGTAGTTTTCCCAGCTGCCAAACAACCCTGGCTGAGCCGTATCCATCAAGCACCAGAAGTCGCCGAGGCTGTTCTCCACGGGCGTGCCGGTGGCCAACAATTTGAAGTCAGCCTTTAACCCCTTTGCCGCACGGGTTTGCAGTGCGTTAGGGTTCTTGATGTTCTGCGCCTCGTCGAAAATGACCATGCCCCAGTCGATCCTGCACAGCGAAAACTGGTAGTCACGCAGCGTCTGGTACGTTGTTAGAACCAAACGACGGTCCATATCCAGACGTTGAGCACCCGCCTCCGGGCCAATGGTCAACGCATAACGAATGCTCTGGGCATCCATCATGCCGTCATCATCGGCCAGGGCAGCCAATTGAACAGACTCTCGCTCGGCGCCCTTGACGCGGTAGCGGTTTAAGTCTCGTCCAGCTTGCAGCACCACGAGATCGCGGAACGGAATGCTTAGAAAGGTCTTTCCAACTTCGTCTTCCCAGTTTTCCAACAGGCTAAGTGGTGCGACTACCAGGACTGGTTTTTGCGGCTTTTCGCTTCGGCGCTGGGCTGCCAGGTATTCACCGATTGCGACCAGCGACATGTATGTTTTGCCCAGCCCCATATCGTCGGCGAGCAGGCTGCCCTGTAGGCGATAGAGGTCATCATGATCGTCAGATAACGCGGCGTTCATCAGCCTGAGCATCCACTCAATACCTTCGACCTGATGCGGGAATGGCTGCCGCGCATAAGCGGACCAGTCTGGTGCTTCCAGTAAGCGAGCGTTGCTGGCTTTTGCCAGTAGTGTCGAGTTGATTTCGCCGGCATCCTTAAGAATGACGGCAACCTTCTCCTTGGGCTCGTCAAAAAGGTCTTCAGCTGCGGCCGGCGGCTCCGACAACTCGGGCTTCTCGAGCGTCTCTTTCACCCGTTCCAATTGACGCGCCACAAGCGGCGCGTCTGAAATGTCGATGACCTCACCAGCAAAGCTCAGACTCGTTGCACCCTGCTCTATCGCGGACCGCAGCACCTCCTCAAAACGCTCCAACTCCTCTGGCGTCTGAACTAACTTCGGGATGATCTCTGCTGGCGCGGGGCGCTTATCCAGGGCAAACCAGTCATTCTTGGCCGCATCCAACGCGCCGAAGTCCATATGCTGCAGCTTGCCAATACCAGCTACGCGGACCGAGAAACCGACCTCGAGATTGACCAGTGCAGCATCCAAAAAGGCCGTAGGCGAGGCGATAAACTCAGCGACCTTATCTGGCGGGATTCGTTTGTTGGCCAGCACATTGCGAATGCCGTCCATCTTCGCCTGATCGAGCAACACCACACGATTGTCGATTCGCAGCACACCCCCGTCAGCGCTCATGTCGAGCTGTGACCAGCGCTTCTCCAGCTGATCGGGCGTCGATCCATCCCCCAGACTCGGGCACAGCATCAGGCTGCCATCTGGCAGTCGGGTCGCAATAACGCCAACATTTTCCGGAACGACCACATCGAGTCGATCGAAATGACTCAAATCGATGCGCATACCGCTTCGGGCAGCTGTCTGTAGCTCAGCCATCAAGCGAAGGTTAGCCGCCTCCCCTCGCTGTGCTGGATCGAGCGACTCGTGCTTTTCCCAAGCCATCAGCCCCATCAACTCAGCTGGCGTAAGCCAATAGCGTTCGGTACTCGTCAGGTATAAATACGGGCCTTTGCGCGAGAAAGGTGTGACGCCCTCAGCCACTTCAACCGCAATCCCAACGCGGAAGGCGCTATTACCTGTACGCCCGCTGATGAAGGCCTGAAAGCGACCGGCGAATCGCCGTGGCAGCCGTAGAATGTCGGCCTGCTCATTGTCCATACCGGCAATATCTTCAGCACCGATATGAAAGCCGTTGGCCGTGTGCTCTGCGATGCCCTGCTCTGCGAGCATGTTCAGGACAATCAGCTGAACCTTCTGCAGTGCGTTGCCTTTACCTTCCTGCAACGCCTTGAACGTGTGGACGGGAAGATAAAAATTGGCTCCGTTGGAGTCTGCACTCGACGCAAACCCCTCCTGACTACCGACCGCCACATCACGCTCGCCAATCAGGGATTTCAGAACATCTAAAAGGCTCATTACTGCTCTCTCCCCTCAGCCTCGAACGCTTCCAGCTCGCGTTGAGCGGCGCCTGTCAGCTGCCAACCGTACTTATCATCCTGCATACAAAGCCCTTTCAATGGGCCGTATAGAGCCTGATTGACCAGCCTCGCGTCGACCTCTAGAACATTCGCCGCATAACGAACCTTATCGCCTGGGTTGGCAGCGAAATAATGCAATACGGCAAGCGCAAACGGATCGAGCGTAGCGAATCCCGAACCTGCGCTTACGGCATCAGGCACGCTCTGAGTTGCGTTTGATGGCTCCGGCCGGGTCAGCTCGGCTACCAATTGCTCACCATGCACCGACAGCAGCCAACGCCCTTCTCCATCCTGCTGGACGTATTGCGAAAGGCTGCTTTCCAACATCGTCTTCACGTTCAACACATTGCCGCCCTGATTGCTTACAGCTTCGAGTAACGCCCCGAAACCGCAATGCGGATGAATCTCGAGATAGCGCAGGGCCGCTAGCTGGAGCGAGCTGAAGGACGGCTGCTTCGTTCGTTGCAGAGCCGGGTCGTCGCGACCGGAGGCAACGGCGCCTGATTTCACTGCACCATTTGCGGCCGCAGCTGCAACATCAGCTGAACGCCGTGCTGGGATTGGCACATCGGCGTTGCGTGACATCGGCGCCGCAGCGTGTTCAGTTCCTTGTTGAGCAGCCGTCGGCGATCGCGTTACCGCTTTGGCCCCTTCTTTCGCCGGAGCGGGAACCACCGTGCGCTTGGGACTTACGGCAGGGATTCCGAATTTGCGCAGTTGGAGACGATAATCTTCAGGGCTCAGGAGCTGCTCGACATCGATGGCAATGCCATTCTCGGCCAGGAAGGTGAAGACCTTGTTCTGCCAGGTGTATGGGGTATGCACGAAAGCGTCGTAAGGCAACCCGGGGTAGAGTTTCTTGTAAGTTCCGGGGACCGTGGTGGTCAGGTCTTGATGACTGAAGGTATTTCGCTCATATGTTCTTAGGGCTTCACCAGGCGCGGCCAAGTAGACCCAGATTTTGAAACTATGTGAGCCCTCGACCAGATGGAAGTCACCGCAGTCCAGATAAATGACAGCCTTGTCCGTCATCTGCCCATCCATCCGCGCGAAGCTGGTCTTAACGTCCTTACCCAAGATCCGCTTGACCGATTGTTGAGCCTTGCCGCCCAGTAGGAGGCGAGTGTTACGAATTAACTTCAGCTTGAAGAGCCCTTCAAGGAATCGCTTGCGGGCGGGGAACATCCGCTGCATTTCCGTATTGGCTGTTTCAAGCCCGTATTGCTCAACGGCCTGCAGGAACAGCCGCAGGTCCTCTTTGGACAACCAGCCCCGAACCTTTTGAATGCGCTCCTCACCCAGCGGCTTCCACCACTCCCGGAAGTTCACCGCTGAGCTGGAGATACGTGGGTCCCCTGCCATGTTAAGGATAAAGTTCTGCCAGACTTCGCCGGCTTCCTGGCCGGCACGATCAATGAGGATCTCAAGCGCAACATGGCCGATACGCCGTGCGCCTTCGAAGGGCGCCTTGGCCACTGCAGGCTTGAGCAACTCATCCAGCACCGGATCGGACTCGCCTGGATGTAACTGTCGCAACGTCTCGAGATAAAAGTGCGCCCGGCAGATATCGCCATAACGGCCATCATCAAAGCCGTGCAGACCGAGTTCCATGAACGTCTCGCCAAGCTCACGTCCGCCTTGACGCACTCGTTCAGCGAGATGACGTGGACCATCGAGGCTAAGCAACCAATGCCCCTCGCGCTTGAGTGTAACCAGCGGATCGGCCCTTGATGTCTGGATCTTCGACGGCGGTATCAGGTCAAGCTGCTGTAACAGGCTTCGCTCCAGAAGCTCGCGCACCCCTTCCTTTTCATCCAGCCGATCGAATCGCCGGAAATACAGCTGTGCCAACTGCTGCAGCGTCATACGCGTTAGACGTGGCTGCTGAGCGTCCAGCAAGGCAGCCAACAAGCGCGTATTTAGCAGGCGGCTGGCAATCACCTCGTCATTGAGCCACAGCCAGCTCAACGCCCGAGCCGTAATACGCCGCCGCAGCAGCTCAGGCAGACCATCGAATCGCCCCGAGCTGGCCATGCCACGCAGCACTGCGAGCATGCGCTCAAACGCATCATTGTTCCCGGTCTCCGCCTCCAGAGTGGCAGCCTTTTTTGCCAGTACAGTCCAGCGCTCGAGCATCTGAGCGCCCCAGCTGGCCGCAGGAAACTCTACGGGAGGCAGCCTCATGGCTTGGCCTCCCCCAGACGTTCCTTGACTTGCTCGTACTGCGCGCTATCCGGACGACGGATGGTGAAACGAATGTCGATTCGGCGATTACGTTTGAAGTCTTCCTCCGTGACCTGATCGGCCACGGCCGGACGTGTTTCGCCATACCCGCTGACCGAGAACAGCGGTTTTCCGTCCTTGTTGTTCAGGCGCGACAACTGCTCCTCGCGCGCCAAGGCGTCCCCCCAGAACTGCCAGAGCGAAATAGCACGAAAGGTGGAAAGCCCCCAGTTGCCTTTGCCCATAAATCCCTGCAATGGACGGTTATCCGTGTGGCCCTCGATAAAAATCGTGTCCAGGAATTCCACCCGGTCATCACGCGAGATCACCTCCTTGATGACCTTGCCGATCTCAAGCGCTCGCGCCTGATAGGCCGAATGGATTTCATAGGCACCGGTATCGAAGCCAAGAAGATCGTTGGGAATACTCAGCACCGTGTGATTCTCGCTGACCTCCACCTTGATGCCGCGCCTGCGTAGTGCCTCAACAGCCTCATCGAGGATGGTGCGGCGCACTTGCTCCGCCTTTTTCAGCTCTTCGATTTCCTGTTCGAACTGGACCTGCCGCTCCTCCAGCTTCTGCTGAATGTCCATCAGCTGCAGGATCAGGATCACCGAGGCCAGAATGAAGATCACCAGCAGCGCCGACATAATGTCCGAGAAGGACATCCAGTACGGGTTTTCCTCATCGACGGCCACGTCATGCGACTTGCGAAAGCGCATCAGCGTGCCTCCAGCTCATCCAGAATCCCGCTCACCGCCTGGACGTTGCGATGCATCTGATCGGCATAGGCAAGCGAGACCTCGTTCCACTTATTCATGCGGTCCTCAGTCTGCGTACGCACTTCGGAGGCGTAGCTACGCAGCCACTCTTCAGCTTGCTTTTCAATTGCCTCTACCTGGGCACGCAGCGTCTCACCCAGCGTTGTAAATTCATGCCTTACGCCGGATAGGAATTCCTGCTGCGTCTGTTTCATGTCGCCAAAGCCAGTGCGCGCTTCGCTTGCGGCCTGCTCGAAGCGCTGCGCGCCCTCGAGTAGTGCTGCCTGCAGCTGCGACAGCGAACTTGCCTGGCCCTGCAGTTGTGCAGCCAACGCGGCATTCTGTGTGCTCGCAGCTTCCACGCTCTGGGTTACTGCCTCCAGGCGCTGGCCCAGCGCATCAGCGGCCTGGCGAAGGTTGGCAGAAAGCAGGCCCAACTGATTGGCGCTGCTATCCAAGTGCTTGCTGCTGGTCGCGGACGCTTCGGTAGCTTGTTGCAGGCGCGTCATCAGCTGCTGGTGCTGCTCAGCCATTTGCCTGCTCTGCTGCTGCGTAACCTGAACGGCGGACGCGATACCTGCCAGCAATTGCTGCTGCTGCGCAGCCATGTTTTCCAGTTGTTCGTTAAAGCGCTGCTGGCGGCTCTGTTCACGCTGCTCCGCCTGCACGCCGTACCCGCTGACCTGCTCATTGAAACTGCCGAGCAGCTTGCTGACCGTTTCCTCGAGATTGCGCTGTTGCGTCGCCGCGGCTTCGGCAATGGCGCCAATCTGCTGTTGGCTGGTCTGGCCCAGATTGCCGATCAGCTGCTGCTGTTGCGCCAGTGCCGCCGCTTGCTGCTCCTCGTGGCGCTGCGCCCTGGCCTGCTCACGCTGCTCGGCGGCCCCCATCTGCGTATCGAGCTGCGTGTTCAGGTTCATCATCAACCGGGAGAACACTTTCTCCAGGTTGTTATGCCGCTCATTGCCCGCCTCGGCCATCACTCGCATCTGGTCCTGAGTGGAACTGGAGAACTTCTCCAGAAGCGCCGCCTGATTGGCACTGGACTCACTCAGCAAACGCTCGAACATCGCCTGCCTCTCTTCATCGCGGCGCTGCGCAGAGCCCAACTGCCCCTGCAACTGGCTCGACAGTCCGGCCATCAGCTCGCTGAAACGCTGCTCCAGCTGTTCCTGCCGCTGATCTGCAGAGCCAGCAATGCGTTGCAATTGAGCTTCGAACTGGCTGCTCTGCTGCTGCGCAACCTCCATTTGCCGTCCCTGTTGCTCGCTCAAACTGGTAAACAGCTGGTTCAGGCGCTCACTCATGCCGCTTACGGCCGCGTTCACGTCGGCAGCGGCCTGTTGCATCTGGCTGCCCTGCTCCCGGCCAACCGACGTCATGCCGTCCATGAAGCTTCCAACCAGGGTCTCCAGCACCTGGGTCGATTGCTGGCTGGTGGTACTGACCAAGGTCTGAATAGCGGGCGCCATGATGTTGTTCAGCGCATCGGTAAACGCTGTCTGCATGGCCTCATTCATGCCATTGAGGGTTTCCTGCAGCCGATCCCCAATGCGCTCGTGCAATTCCTGCAGCGCCTCCTTGCTCTCCTTCCCGTATTCCGCGATATGCACCAGCGACTGCTCGGCTGGAATGCGCGGGTAGAGGAAGTCGATATCGTGCTGCAGCCGCTGGATATCAATCAGCGCACTACGTTCGAACATCTTCTCGATGATGTTCAGCAGCAGGCTAAAGGCAACGCCCCAGACCGATGTCATGAACGCCACAGCAGCGCCGGAGATCAGCTTGTTGATGCCGCCCTTCAGCGCCTCGATCTCGTCGGACGTACCCACCAGCCCCTCAAGCCCGACGGTCAAACCCACGAAGGTACCCAACACACCGACCGCCACCAGGAAACTGGGTGCTGCGGCCAGCAGACGGCTGGCAGTCAGACCACTCGCCAGTGTGCGCGCATTGAAGAAATGCTCGGCATCCAGAGTGTTGAACAGCTTTTGCTGGTCGGACGAATGCACGAGACTTTCATCGAACTCGCGCCAGAGCATGCCGACATTGGATGCCTTCAGCTCCTGCGCCTTGTGTAGCGTTTCTCTTCGGCTGGCAGCCAGGGTGTCCTTGCTCTGGCCGTCCAGCAGCGAGCGCAGTGCACGCATGCGCATTTTGAAGTGCCGGAAATGCAGCATCAGGAAGAACAGCGAAAACCCGAAGATCAGTGCAGTGACCAACCAGAACCAGGCACTGATGCCGTTAGGGTTGGCGCTGAACATATGGGCGAAATCGGGGATCAGGTGTTGCAGCAAATCCATCATGACCAAAGCGTCCGTTTAAAGCAGGGGATCAAAGCAATTAGCGAATCAGGCTTTCACGCCGAAGCGTTCTTTCAATCGGTCGACCGTCCAGCGCCACTTCGGGGTTGTCGGGCGACAGATGGTGTTCTGGTTGCCGAACAGGCCAACTTCCCTGATGGCTTCGTTCAGCGGCAGGCTGAGCAGCCAGTCGACCGACACGAAGTACTCGCAGCGTTCCGGGTCATCGGCCAAATCGCGGTGATAATTAGCGCCGTTGAGCAGCTCCAGCGCCGGGACCTCGTTGCCCTGATAGGAAATACGAAACTCGATGGCTGGGGTGGCATAGCTGGTAACTCGCGCCACGCCGACATAGCCGGAGCCGGGTACGTTGACCCAGATTCGGTCGCCAGGGCTGAGCACCTTCAGGCTGTTGCTGTACCAGCTGCCACCACCGCCGCAGATGAAGCCAAACTGCCGTGCCTCGGGCCAAGAGCGGCTGAGGCCGTGGCCGAAGGAGCAGTAGAACTCGCCGTTCCAGGGCTCGCTGGGCGTGCCGGGCTTGGCGACGGCGGTGGGTTGCGGCGTTTCGGCTGGGTCTAGCAGCCAAGCGCGGCTGATCAGTTGCTGCTCACCGAGTTGGAACACCTGAAAACACAGCACATTGATCGCGATATCGCGCTCGCTGAGGTAGCTGACGATGCGCTCGCTGCTGGCATCCAGCTCGGCGGCAACGATGACGATCTGATGGTTTTGATTGAGCGACTCGATATCCAGCGGCGCACCGAAACGCGCCTGGAAATCAGCAGCCAGATCGCCCTGCGGCTTGAAGCGCTGATAGATGGCGGCAATCTCGTCCGCCTCCAGCCGCTCCACCCAGGCGGCATAGTCCAGCGCCTGCGCCACCACTTCGCGCGGGGTGCGGTCGCGTTTGAGTTCAATCAGCACCAGCGAGGCGTCTGGAGCCAGCGCCAGCAGGTCGATGCGACCACCATAGCCGGTGCTTTCCTGCTGGCCGATCAGCAGCCAGTCGTCCGACAGTAGTGCCGGCGCCGCGACAATCATATTCTCGAGCAACTGCTCGCTGACTAA
Organism: Stutzerimonas chloritidismutans; assembly: GCF_051486945.1. Classification (GTDB taxonomy): domain Bacteria; phylum Pseudomonadota; class Gammaproteobacteria; order Pseudomonadales; family Pseudomonadaceae; genus Stutzerimonas; species Stutzerimonas chloritidismutans_B. The sequence continues at coordinate 807,006 of NZ_JAHVDX010000002.1, forward strand.
CCGCGCCGCCTTGAGGGCTACGGGTTGCGCTCCGACGGTCCAGACTTGCGTGCGTATAGGCATCCCTGCACTCCTGCGTTTAGGCCACGGCCTGCTCGACCAATGCGGTAGCCAGCTGTTCATTGAGTTGGCGAGCCTGGGTCAGGCGGGTTTTGAGTTGATCGCAGAGCGCCATCATTTGATCGACTTTGGCGACGATGCGGTGTTGTTCGGCCTCCGGAGGCAGCAACAATGGAATTGCATTCATTTTTGCCTGGTTCATTTTGGGCTGAGCCGTGCCCGTCACGTAGGGCTTTAGATCAATGGCGTTAAAATAGAGGCAGACGTACAGAAGCAGAGACTCGCTTATCCCATCCAAGACATGGGCATGATTATTAACCCAATATTTACCTCGAGCCATGTACGCAATTGGAGTACTGCGATTAATTAGATTCGCGCCATCCTCACCAACCAAAAGCAGTGGCTTGTCAAATAAATAACCATCAATCTTATCGATGACACCGGACGCACCATAGTAATCGTAAGTTTTTGCCCGCCCCTCCCGCTCAGCTTGAGCGACCGGAACGCGCTCGCCATCGCGGCAAATAGTTACTGCCCCAACTGTCGATTTAACCCATCCTCTAGGCACAAGCAGACCAGCAACATCACCACTGCTATCAACTACTTCTTTAACTTGCCGCTTCCGGTTCAGAGAGGCAGCACGAGTTTTTTCTTCGATAATACGATTGAGAAGCTCGGTGGCCGGTTCGTCGTTGGGATCTTGCGGTACCAGTTTGCCAATCACAGCCAGTTGCAGCAGGGTCTGCTTGAGAGCGTCGATGCTGGATTCGGTGGTGAACAGGGTGTGAAAGTGTTCGGCCAGGCGTTGCCAGTTGGCGGCGAAGTCCTTGGCATCGGCGGCCTGGGTCAGGCTGCCGAGCAGCGCTTGCACCAGTTGGGCGTGAGCGCTTTCGGCGTCGGCCTGCTGGGCTTCCAGGCGGTCGCATAGGGCCATCAGTTCATCGACTTTAGCGACGATGCGGTGTTGTTCGGCTAATGGGGGAATAGGTATTTCCAGTTTTTCCAACGCCGACTTTTGAAGATTGTTTATACCAATCCCTTTGCCATGTCCCGCCGCCCTTGACCTGTAGAGCGGTGTCTGGAAGAAACATCCAAAAAACTGAAAAAGGTCGCTCGTACGTGAGCGAACCACGCCGCAAAAAGCTCCAAATGAACCATCAAAGCTAGCTGTAGCCTGCGCTGCCTTACCGACCAAGTCAGCACTTCCGCTCGACATTGCAATAACAATATCGCCAGCTTTGATGTACTGATGCTCCGAAATTATCTTTTGGGGAACATAAACCGGGCGATCAAAGTTCAACGTCCGATTAATATTGTTCCCTCGGAGCAAGGGGGCGTGCTCGGGTAACGGAGCATCACTGGCATCCGATTTGTTGTAGGTGACTCCACGAATAATCTCTGCAATTTCCCCGAGACGAACCCACTCCCAGTTGGTAGGTACGTCAAACGGCTTCTCTTCTTCGCCAATTTCAGCCAGTGGCTTCTGCTTCTTAATCTTCCCCTCATCAACCAACCGCGTCTTTTCCTCGGCAATGCGCTTCAGCAACTCACTGGCCGGCTCATCACTGGGATCTTGCGGCACCAACTTGCCGCGCACCGCCAGTTCCAGAATCAGCTCACGCAGCTTTTTGATGCCATTGGGCGCGCCGGTCAGCAGCGGCAGGTTATCGGTCAGCAGAGCGGTCATGGGCGGGTTTCCGGGGCAAGCATGTTCATGATCAGGCGGATCAGGGTGTCTTTCTGTGCGGGGGCGGATTCGGCAACCAGCAAGGTCAGCGCCGCCAGACCGGTGTCATTGATCACGGCGTTACCGTCGGCATCGAACAGGCGGCCGTTGCGGTGCAGGAAGTCGACGAAGAGATAGGCGCCGCTGCGTTTGTTGCCATCGGCGAAGGGATGATTCTTGACCACGAAATACAGCAGATGCGCGGCTTTGCTCTCCAGGCTCGGGTAGGCCGGTTCGCCGAAGACGCTTTGCTCGAGGTTGCCGAGCAGCGCAGCCAGGCCATCGCCGCGTTCGCGGGCGAACAGGTCGCTGGCTTCGCCACGGGCCATCAGCTGGGCTTTGAGCTCGGCCAGTTGCCGGCGCGCCTGGGTAGCATCAAGCAATTCACCACCGGGACTGCCGGTGGGTTCGGTGAGCAAACCTTCGTCGTAGCGTTGCAGCCAGAGGAAGGTCTGGGTGTAGCGGCTGACGATTTCCACCAGCCCACGCCCGCCGGCTTCGCCCAGTTCGGGCGTGCGAGCGGCCTTGCGCACCAGCTCCAGCGCCGCCTCCAGCTCGCGGGCGTTGGCCTCGAAGCGCGCGCGGTTGAGCGTATAGCCGCGGGTCAGGTGCTGTTTGAGTACCTGATTGGCCCACTGGCGAAAGCGCGTGCCTTCACGGGACTTCACCCGGTAGCCGAGGGAGATGATCACGTCGAGGTTGTAGAAGGCCACCGGCTTGTCGGAGCCAGCAATGTGCAGATTTTGCACATTGCTTTCACGTTCCAGCTCGCCCTCGGCAAAGACGTTGCGGATGTGCCGGCCGATCACGGTGCGGTCACGGCCGAACAGCTCGGCCAGTTGCTCCTGGCGTAACCATACGCTGTCGTGCTCGACGGTGACGGCGATCTGGCCGCTGGCACTTTCGTAGATGGCGACGTCGCTCATGGCCGCTCCAGCGCCTCGGCCAGCACGGCCTTGAGCTGGTCGCGCAGCTGGCTGATTTCGCCTTGCAGCTGCGCGTAGTCACGCAGCAGCTGGTCCGGGTCGTGGCTGATCTGCTCGCCGACATGGGGGTTCTTGCAGTCGAGGTTCCAGTTGCGAGCTTTCAGTTCATCCAGGCTGACCTTCCAGGCGAACTCGCTTTCCACGCGTGCGGCAAAGCCATCGGCCTCACTGCCCCACCAGGCCTCTTCCACGGCGAACTCTTCGATGCGCATGGGGCGCGTCTTGGAGTAGTTCTTCACGCCGGCTGGGTACTGGTGCTCGTAGAACCACACCTCTTTGGTCGGTGTGCCTTTGGTGAAGAACAGCAGGTTGGTCTTGATGCCGGTGTAGGGGTTGAACACGCCGTTGGGCAGGCGAACAATGGTGTGCAGATTGCACTCGGTGAGCAGCTTTTCCTTGATGCGGCTCTTGATGCCTTCGCCGAACAGGAAGCCATCGGGCAGCACCACCGCAGCGCGGCCGCCATCTTTCAGCAGGTGCATGATCAATACGAGGAACAGGTCGGCGGTTTCGCGGGTACGGAAGGCAGCCGGGAAGTTGGTTTCGATACCGTCCTCTTCCATGCCACCGAACGGCGGGTTAGCGACGATGCAGTCGACCCGCTCCTTCGGCCCCCAACTGATCAGCGGACGCGCCAGGGTGTTGTCGTGGCGGATCTGGTTCGGCACTTCGATGCCGTGGAGGATCATGTTGGTGGTGGCCAGCAGGTGCGGCAGCGGCTTCTTCTCCACACCGTAGATGCTCGCCTGCAGGGTGCGCTCATCCTCAGCGGTTTTCACATAGCGGCTGCGCTTGTGCTCGATGGTGCAGGTGAGAAAGCCGCCGGTGCCGCAGGCCGGGTCCATCACCTTCTCGTCCAGCTTGGGATCGACCATGCGCACCATGAACTCGGTGACCGGGCGCGGCGTGTAGAACTCACCGGCGTTGCCGGCGTTCTGCAGGTCACGCAGCAGCTGTTCGTAGAGGTTGCCGAACTCGTGGCGCTCCTGCGCCTTGTTGAAGTCCACGCCCTGCTGAATTTTGTTGATCACCTGGCGCAGCAGCTGGCCGGACTTCATGTAGTTGTAGGCATCTTCAAACACGCTGCGCACTACGAAGGCCGATGGCGTATTGCTGTATTCGTGCAGGTTCTGCAGCTGCGGGAACAGGTTGTTGTCGATGAAGTCTTTCAGTGCATCACCGGTCATGCCTTCCGGGTCGGCAGCCCAGGTGCGCCAGCGGCAGCTTTCGGGGATGGGCGAGCGGTAGTTGTCATCCATCAGCTCCCATTCCAGCTCGCGGTCATCGAAGATCTTGAGGAACAGCAGCCAGACCAGCTGGCCGATGCGCTGGGCGTCGCCGTCGACACCCACGTCTTTGCGCATGATGTCTTGGATGGATTTGATGGTGGAGCTGATGGACATGCTTACTTCCTAAACAGATTGTCACGATGCCAGGCCAAGTAACCACGATGACGCGGGTCGATCTGGCGCAGGCGAAGGTCGGGGGTGATATTGAGCGCTCGAGCGCTGTTTGGGTCCAGATCCTCGCCAAGGAGAATCTGCCCGTGGTCGTCGAAGCTGATCAGGCCCTGGTCGAAAGCCAGGTCGAGGTTTGGTGTCAGCAAAAGGCCGTTGAACGGATCGAGCCGCTCTGCCCCACTGGCGACGCGCCAGGGTTTAATGTGTGAGGCGCGCAGCAGCATCGGCACGCAGCAGTCGGTGACGGCACAGCCGCCCCAATACCCAAGCAGTTCATCGCGGTAGCCGCTCTGACCGACACGCGCCTTGATCAAGGCTTCGCGTTCGGTGTCTGTCAGAGCGATGTCTTCTGGTAGAACCTGAGCTAGCTCGGCGGAGCGATCCGAGTTGGAAACCAGCGTCCGCGGCTCGCCTAGTAGCTGGTCGACCAGCATCACCAAGGCCGCGCTGTTGTGGAACCCTACATCCACACCATAGGCAATGTCGCTTGCCCCTCCGTTGCGCCGCTTAGGAAAGCCGCGCAGATTGCTGTTGTGGTAGTAGCGCGTATGCCCCCTTTCGATACCGGGCAGCGATAGTAGGTCTCGTACGTCAGCCTCGTACTGGGGATGAAGCACGAGAGGCGCTTGCAGGCGAGCGTGGATACTGCTGCTTTGCTTGACGTAAACCGGCGCAGGCAGCCGAGCATGTTCGAAGCGTAAGACCTTCAATCCGGATTGTTCGGGACGCATGAAGCCGGTGCGTGTCAGCGTCGTAATGATTTCTTGAATGCTAAGCATGTGGAGGGCTGCAGGTCTGTATGTTGAGCGCGCTTATACTGCCGATTGCGGTGAATCAGAAACCGTAAATCGAACGGTGAGCAGCCAGGTACGGTAGGTGTTCTTCGGAAAGCGAGGTTATCGACAGTTCGCGAGACAGACCGAGTGATGCAAGGTGTTGATCTGTAACCATGGGCTTGAGCAATACCCGGCCCGCGCTATCAAAACTCATCAATCCCAGGTCGAACAACCGGTCCGCATTGGCGGACAACAGCAACCCATTGAAAGGGTCCAGCCTCTGTTCATCACTGCTCATCGCCCAGGGCCGAATATGACTTGCAACCAACGTAGGCAGCAAATCGCAGCCAGTAAGAGCGCACCGACCATTCCAACGCTCGACCAACGCTAAACGAAATTGCGTTTGCCCTACACGCACATTTAACAGGGATTGACGCTCGGTTTGGGTAAGCGTCGAGATTGCATGAGCGTCTTCAGCCGGGCCGAGCGTCGCCCGCGGGATCCAACCAAGCTGCTGAAGGGCCTCGTGCAATTGCGGGTACATATGCGCCCGGCTATGGGCTGTGTCTGGGTCAGAATCGAAATGTGCTAACCCATACACAAGATATTTCGGGCGAGGTACGCCTAGGATTTCCAGCAATTTTCCTGCGAACAGGCCGTATTGCAGATTCGCAGCGCTGTAGCTAGGAAAGCCGGCCAGAGCGGCAAGCTCTGACATCGTAAGGACCAACCCCGGCGCCTGCGCATGGCCCACCAGCATGCACCGTTGATTATCGGTCATGTTCGGCTCGATGATGCGCAGGGCGTGTACATATTCCCCCACGCTAACCGGCCGAATTGCACGCGCATCTAGTACAGGAGGCGCATTTTTCATCGCTTTTTCAATTAGCGCCCGCACTTGATCCTTGTTTTGAAGCTCCATGAATATTCTCGCGTGTTAATAGAAACGGAATGGAATCACGAGGCGTAAAGCTCGGACTCCAATTCTTGAATGGCTTGTTGATAGCCAGGCTTCCCACCAAATGCCCTCACAAGCTCCACTGGCGCACCTAACTGACTGAAAGGATCAAGCTGCAAGATCTTGATGTCTTCGATGTGCTCGATTCCCGTATCGGCGTACTTGTCGAGCAATGCCTCAAGCACCTGACGCGCAGCGCCGGAATATCTGGCGAAATAGTTGCGCTTTTTGACCTGCTCGGCACGCTCGCGACGCGACAAGGGCGGCTGATCGAAGGCAACGTGGCATATCAGGTCAAACGGATCCAACAGCTTGCCCTGCTTCTTTTCCACTTCTTCGGCCAGGGCTTCCCACATCACGCCCTGGGCGGCCATCTCATCGATGATGGCTTTCTTCTGCTCGGCATCACTCCAGCGGCGCAGGAAGTCATCCAGCGAGGCGAACTGCTTTTTCACGCAGGTGCGGGTGTAGTCGTTCAACGACTCGGTGATGAGCCGGCCGTCCGGTCCGTAGTACTGAACGCGCTCGGCGATGACGTAGATAGGAATGCTGTCGATGACGTACTTGATGCGCTTTGTGCCGTCTTCCTCGCCGGTAAACTCTAGGTCATCGCCTTCGGCACCGCTGCCTGCGCTGATGCTGTCACCTTCAACTAAGTCGTCAGGCGGTACGGGCGGCTCGCTGCCTTCAGGTGCATAGATCACCACCGGATCACCGTCAAAGGCCGGGTCGGCAAACAGTTCGGTGGCCTTTTTGAAGTCCATGATGGTGAACCAGTATTTGCCGAAGTCTTCGTTGATGCGGGTGCCACGGCCGATGATCTGCTTGAACTCGGTCATCGATTTGATGTGCTGGTCGAGCACGATCAGCTTGCAGGTTTGCGCATCGACGCCGGTGGTCATTAGCTTGCTGGTGGTGGCAATCACCGGGTAGCGCTCTTCCGGGTTGATGAAGTTATCCAGCTCGGCCTTGCCTTCCTGATCATCGCCGGTGATGCGCATGATGTACTTGCGGTTCTCTGCCACGCGCTCGGGATTGAGGTTGACCAGGGCCTGGCGCATACGCTCGGCGTGGTTGATGTCGTCGCAGAAGACGATGGTTTTCTGGAACGGATCGGTGGCCTTGAGGAACTCGGTGACCTTCTGCGCGACCAGCTGGGTACGCGCCTCGATGACCAGGGTGCGGTCCATGTCCTTGAGGTTGTAGATGCGGTCTTCGATCAGCTCGCCATTCTTGTCGAGCATGCCATTGAGCGGCCGCCAGCCTTGCAGGTCCTTATCAAAGTCGATGCGAACTACCTTGTACGGTGCGAGAAAGCCGTCTTCGATACCTTGCTTCAAGGTGTAGCTGTACACCGGGTCACCGAAGTAGGTGATGCTGGAAACCTCTTTGGTTTCCTTCGGCGTGGCGGTGAGGCCGATGTGAGTAGCACCCGAGAAATAGTCGAGAATCTCGCGCCAGGCCGAATCCTCCGCTGCGCTGCCGCGGTGGCATTCGTCGATCACAATTAGATCGAAGAAGTCGCGGGAGAACTGCTTGTAGACGTTCTGCTCTTCCTCGGCGCCGGTCACGGCCTGATAGAGCGACAGGTAGATCTCGTAGGAAGTGTCGATCTGGCGTTTGGCGATCTTGGTCATCGCCTGGCCAAAGGGCTTGAAGTCGTTGTTCTTGGTCTGGTCGACGAGAATGTTGCGGTCGGCCAGAAAGAGGATGCGTTTTTTCTGCTTCGACTTCCACAGCCTCCAAATAATCTGGAAGGCGGTGTAGGTCTTGCCGGTGCCGGTAGCCATGACCAGCAGGATGCGATCCTGCCCACGAGCGACGGCCTCAACGGTGCGGTTGATGGCATTGGTCTGGTAGTAGCGCGGCAAGCGCCCTGAGCCATCGTCGAAATAGGGCGCCTCGGCCTTTTGTCGGGCATCGCCTTCAAGCCCCTTCCACCGGCAATAACGCAGCCATAGTTCGGCGGGACTCGGGAATTGGCCGAGGCTCAGCTCCGTTTCGACCTGATCGCCCGTGCCGCTGCGGTCATGGAACAAAAAACCATCGCCGTTACTGGAGAACACGAAGGGCACGTCCAGCGCTTCGGCATATCCCAGCGCCTGCTGCATACCCGAGCCCAGGGAGTGCTTGTTGTCCTTCGCCTCAATGACAGCGATCGGGAGGTTGGTCTGGTGGTAAAGAATATAGTCAGCTCGGCGTGACTCACCGCGGCTGTGCAGCTTGCCGCGCACGATGATGCGCCCTTTGGTGAAGCTGACTTCCTCACGGACTTGTTTCTGCATGTCCCATCCCGCCATCGCAACGGCTGGAGAAATGTACTTGCTGCAGATGTCCCGCTCGGATAAAGACTTCTTGTCCATGCACCAGTCCTAAAAACGATACCAATACGGATGCCCTAGCCAAGGCAATTCACAGTCGAGCCGGATCACAGATAAAGCACTTGAAGAACGCGCCTAAAGCCGTCCTTGAGGCGCTGTAGCACCGCCTGGGTGTGCAGCGATGGCCACAATATCTTTGTGCCATCACCGGGTAAAGCTACAACCTGAACAGTCCGCCAAACGGAGCCATTGGGCGATCCTCTTCTGCCAGTATCGAACGAGGCTGAGGGGCTTCCTGCATCAAATGGTTTGATCATGCCAAGCTGGCTAACCAAGGGCGAATAATGGCCTTACGCTCATCCAGGCTAAGCGTGGCGACACCCTCCTTCACCAACGCCTTCTTGTCTCTGGTATGCGGGTTGACCACATGAGTATTTATGCTCGGGAGCGAGTTCGGATTGCTGCTCCACCGCAAGTTGAACGCCGCCATTTTCGGAAACCAGAACTGGCTAGCGTACGGCAAGTTGTCGTGAATCCACCAAGCCAACGGCGTCCAATCTTGGTGTTCCTCGTACCAAGGCAACAAAGCCGGCACGACGAGACAGGCTGTGGCGCCAAGGTAGCCATCGGCGCCCAGGTAGTCCCAAATATGTCCGCCATAGTTGCTCTCATTCGAGGCACAACTATATTGGTTTCCGTTTTCAGCGCCTTTCGCATTCACTGCCGGAGCACGATAAGCGGAGCGAATGCAAATCCGACCAAAACGATCCTGGAGCGGCTCGAGCAACTGCTCGCTAAGCTGGCGGCCAGCCTCGACTGCGCGATCTGGGTAATCCGGAACGTTAGGTATGCCTTCGATCTGAGAGATTTCTGAGTACAGAAAGTCTCGCATGAAGAAGTTTTTGGAGAGCCTGACGCGTCCCAGATCCTCTAGGGCGGCCACCGTTGCCGGTTTTTTCATCTGTATTTGTCCCTTGCTACCGCGTTGGTCAGCCCTGCACTGCTATCGTCAAACGGATCGTCGTTCAGTCGAATGTCGAACAGTTCAGTTGGGTGATCTGCTCACACGGTATGTCCATTGAGAAGACACATCTAGTCTGGCTACTCATACAGGTAAAGTTTACGGACGGGATTATTTCCGGTCACAGCTTGCTGCGAGCTAGGCAGCATAGCCGGAAGGTGCCCCCCTCTATGCTCGAAGGGCAGCCCCAAATAAGTGCAGGATCACGTTACATGGTAAACGCTACCCTACGGAGCTGGCACACGCTGACCAGGCAGCTGCAGGCCCAGGGTGAGAGGTTCGTAGAACATGGTACGCAACGTTGAAACGTACATTTCCGTGCGTACCAGCTTGCGTACCATGTCTTTGCGCACCTTCGACGGGTCAGCTTTCTCAACCCTTAGCGTTAGTAACGCAATGGTATCCAAAGAGCGGTATCCAAGCTGGTATCCACCCAAACCAGCAAATTTCGAAGGTTTAAGTGTGTATATCTAGCATTGGCTAGGGCAATGAGGGCAATGAGGGCAATGAGGGCATCATGTACTCATTTCGAGACTACTTGCGACAGCTACTCCGCCTACCAGGCTGGACAGGGCGACAAAGTCCGCAACCGGCTGTAAAGGCAAGAATGCATCCATTTTCACTGCGTAATGTTCGACGCCGGTTCAGATGCCTCGACAGCAGTCATACCCGACTCGGACGTGCAGGCAACTGAGGTCAGCAGGTATAGACTGGCTTAGGTAGAACCCGATGCACCCATAAACGTCGCATGGAATCGCCGGAGACATTATGGACACTCTCACGCTCGCAAGCGTCATGGCTCTCAGCTTCATCTCACTCGGCCTGCTGCTGTATTTCAGGCAACGCACTAAACAGCACCGCGGCGCCGCGATAGATCAAGAGCAGCCGAATAGGGGCGAAACAGTTACCGCGGAGGATCGGGCGTATGCTGAAAATTTCTACTGCATCATGCTGACTGACGGAACTTGTCGCCCCGGCTTCATGATGGACCCGCCGAAACAGGCACCCGACGTACGAACGTCCGAATCAAAACTGGACGATGGATTGACTCAGCTTGGGAAACTAGCGCATCCAGCCAAGCATCAGAAGCCATAGACGGACGGTTTCTTCAGCGGCTTGGAAAGTTGAAAACAGACACAGCGGCCGTGAAAATGTATCCCTACATGTATCCCTACTTTTTTATAAGAAAGAAAAACTCTTATATATCATTAAGTTATTCAACGAAACAGGGTGGCCCCGGCCCACCAAATTCGGAACCCCTGATTCTTGAGGAATCAGGGGTTTTTGCTTATAGGCCTATCGATTTCAGTACAAGTATCGGTATTGCCAAGCCCGACACTCCACAGTGGGACCGCTTCAGCAGAATGCGGTCAAGGAAGAGAGCCAGGAGCGAAGGATGCGTGCCAACTACGTTTTGATTGATTACGAGAACGTTCAGGCGTCATCCCTCGAACGGCTCATTGAGCCTCATTTCCACCTGAGGGTTTTTCTTGGCCCCAATAACACCAGACTTCCTACGGAGCTGGCAGTAGCTGTCCATCGGCTACGTGAAAGAGCTGACTATATTCTGCTCGACACCCCTGGTGCGAATGCTTTGGACTTCCACATCGCGTATTACCTTGGACAACTAGCCAGTGCAGACCCTACCGGCTTTTTCCATATCATTTCGCGGGACAAGGGATTTGATCCGCTTTTAAAGCATCTTAAAAACAGGGGCATTTCTGCGTTACGTTCAGCATCGATCGAGGATATGCCTTGCTTCAAGGCGCTTTGCAAAGCCTCTGTCCAACCGGACCGAGCGCTGGTCGCCGTTACACACGAGCCGAAACCTCAGCCTGTTCAGAAAACGCTGATTAAAGAACCGGTCTCCAACGATCTGGTGGTCAAGGCTGTCATCGCTGATCTTATAGGCCGGAAGGCATCCAAACCCAAGACGATCAAGACTCTGCTTAGCACCATTCATTCAAAGGTTGGTAAATCGACTCCCATCGAGAAAGTCGAGAGCATCTATGCCACGCTGCGGCAACACGGATATGTGAAGGAGAGCGGGAAGAACGTCTCTTATTCATTGCCGACAGCGTGCGGAGAGCCTAGTTTAATGGCGTCTACAAGGTCATCCGGCATCAATGCCTAATCATCCGTGACCTGGCTCGAATGGCCCTGGGTCAAGAGTGAAGCGGTTTGCGCCGTTCTGGATGCAATACTGGCTCTTGTACCGCCCTTCTTACACGCTCGGACTCAATTGGGCGTACCTACCGTGAGCACTCGGCGAGCCTGATGGGTCGGTGACTGGATCGAACAACAAAAGCGAGGCATGGCCTCGCTTTGTCAGCTTCCTCTCCCGCCATCAGCGCTTGGCTTTTTTCTTGTTGCGGTACTGGTCCAGCACGACTGCAACAACGATGATCACGCCCTTAATGATGTCCTGCAGGTAGGCGTCGACGCCGAGAAAGGTGAAGCCCGAGGCCATAACGCCGAGGATCAGCGCACCGATTACCGTACCGGTGATCTTTCCTACCCCACCAGCAAGACTGGTTCCGCCAATCACGGCGGCAGCGATCGCGTCCAGTTCGTACGACATGCCCATGCCGGCCTGCCCGGTTGCGGCGCGGGCCGAGGCAACCACGCCGGCCAGCCCGGCCAGCAGCCCGGCGATGCTGTAGACAATCACTAGGTGGCGCTTGACGTTGATGCCTGAGATGCGTGCGGCCTGCATGTTGCCGCCGATGGCGTAGGTGTACTTGCCGTATTTGGTGTAGCGCAGGGCGATATGGAAGACCACTGCAACGACCAGGAAGATGATCACCGGCATCGCGCCACTGCCGATCGCCGTATAGGACTCGCTGAGCATGCTCACCGGCTGGCCTTCGGTGTAGTAACGCGCCAGGCCACGGGCAGAGACCATCATGCCGAGCGTCGCGATGAACGGTGGGATGCCGGTGATGGCGATGATGCTGCCGTTGATAACGCCCGCCAGCAACCCGACCCCGAGCCCCGCCATGACCGGCACCCAGACCGGCATGTCGGTGAGCGACGGGAATACCGCGCGGCCGAAATCGGAGGTCTGCGCCAGGCTCGCGGCGACCATCGCCGAGAGGGCGAGCACCGAGCCGGAAGAAAGGTCGATGCCTGTGGTGATAATGACCTGGGTCACGCCGATGGCCAGCAGGCCAATGATCGAAACCTGCAGGATCATCAGCACCAAACGCTGGGAATTCATCAGGAAGCTTTGGTCACGAACCACCCAGCCAAAGGCTTCAAAAATCAGGCCGATACCGATCAGCACCAACAGGATGCTGACCTCGGTCGGCATGCGCCGACGCGAACGCGCCGGGGTTTCGAGGGGCTTGTTTTCGGAAATCGCGCTCATTGTTCTTATCCTCGCTTGCGGGCCGCACCCCGGACGGGCACGGCCATCCGTTCAATCCGTCAGTGCAGGGTGTTCAGGCCCGAGGCCAGATGCATGACCTTCTCCTGAGTCGCTTCGGCGCGGTCGAGAAAGCCGGTCACCTCGCCTTCGTGCATGACCATGATGCGGTCGCTCATGCCGAGCACCTCGGGCAGCTCGGAGGAGATCATGATCACCGCCATGCCCTGCTCGGCGAGCTTGGCGATCAGGTGATAAATCTCGGCCTTGGCGCCGACATCGATGCCACGCGTGGGCTCGTCAAGGATGAGAATGCGCGGGTTGGTCATCAGCCAGCGCGCCAGCAGCGCCTTCTGCTGGTTGCCGCCGGAGAGGTTGGCGATGCATTGCTCGAGCGAGGGCGTCTTCACCCGCAGGGTCCGGCGCATTTCCTCGCAGAGCTCGTGCAGCGCCTTTTCATTCACGAAGCCGCCACCGGTGTGCTTGGGCAGCACGGCGACCTCCATGTTTTCCTGCACGCTGAGGCACGGAAATATGCCGGTGTCCTTGCGGTCCTCGGTGAGTAGCGCCATGCCGCGGCCGATGGCCTGGCAAGGGTCGGTGATGCGGATCGTTTCGCCACCGAGGATGACTTCACCACTGGTGGCCGGCGTAACGCCGAACAGCGTCTCGGCGACGTTCGTGCGCCCCGAGCCCATCAACCCGGCGATGCCCAGGATCTCGCCCGAGCGAAGGTCGAAGGAGACGTTCTGGAACACACCGTCGAGCGTCAGGTTGCGTACCGCCAGGACGCGCTCGCCGATCGGCGCCTTACGCTCGGGAAAGAGCTGGTTCAGCTCGCGGCCGACCATCATCGAGATCAGGCTGTCGCCGTCCATGGCGTCGGCGCGTTGCAGGCCGATGTAGGCTCCGTCGCGGAACACCGCGACCTCGTCGGCGATATTGAACACCTCGTCCATCTTGTGGGTGATGTAGATGATGCCCTTACCCTGCGCCTTGAGGTCCGCGATGATCTCGAACAGGTGCGCCACCTCGGTCTCGGTGATCGCTGAGGTTGGCTCGTCCATGATCAGCACGTCGCTGTCGTAGGACACCGCCTTGGCGATCTCCACCATCTGCCGTGCGGCAATGCTGAGTTCGCCCACCGGTTCATCCGGGTCGAGGCGGATGCGCAGGCGGTCGAGCAGGTCTTGGGTGCGCCGGCGCATCTCGCCGTGGTCGACCAAATGCAACGCATTGAGCGGCTCGCGACCGAGCCAGATATTTTCAGCGATCGTCATGTGCGGCATCAGGTTGAGTTCCTGGTGGATCATCGCGATGCCGGCCTGCAGCGCCTGCAATGGCGTCTGGAACTCCATGCGCTGGCCACGCAGGCGCAACTCGCCGGCGTCGGGCTGGTAGATGCCAGCGATGATCTTCATCAGCGTGGACTTGCCGGCGCCGTTTTCGCCCATCAGCGCCAGCACGGTGCCGGGGCGCAGGCGCAGCTGCACGTCGTCCAGCGCGACAACGCCGGGAAACCCTTTATGTACGTTGATGATTTCGAGCAGATAGTCCGAGCCTTGCAGCATCGATGGTTCGGCGGAACGGGTCATGGCAGCGGAACTGAGCATGGTGCGTCTCCAATGGGGCACCGCCGGCGCCCGCGCCGACGGCTGCGGTCTTCGCGTTAGCGTTGGTAATTTTGGAAGTTGTCGCGGGTCACTAGATGCACATCGATCCAGATGTCGCCGGAGAGCGCCTTGCCTCCGGCCAGGTCGACGGCGGCATCCAGTGCCTGTTTGCCCATGGCCACCGGATCGCGCAATACGCTCAGGGCGAGCTGGTCGCGGCCGATTGCGGCGAGGCCGTCCGGGGTGCCATCGATGCCGGCGACCGGCAGCTCGCTGCCAGCCTGGCGCAGCGCCATCGCGGCGCCGATGCCCATTTCATCATTGTTGGCTGCGACCGCATCGATTTCTTCGCCCGACAGCAACCAGTTGTTCATCAAGTTCATGCCCTGGTCACGTTGCCAGTCACCGGACTGCTCCTCGACTACGCGGATGTCCGGGTAATCGGCCAGCACGCGCTTGACGCCCTCGGTGCGCTTGCGGGTGTCGTCATGCGCCAGCCGCCCGAGCAGGATCGCCAGGTTACCCTTGCCCTGCGTGCGCTCGGCCAAGGCACGCATCTGCATTTCACCAATGGCGCGCTCGTCGGTGCCGACGAACACCACGCCCTTCGGAAAGCTATCCACCTCCGGGCGGCTGTTGAGGTAGACCAGCGGGATGCCTGCAGTGACCACGCGTTCGGTGATCTTCGCGGTCGCTGCGGTATCGGCCGGGTTGACGATGATGGTGTCGACGCCCTGGCTGATGAAGTTTTCGACGTGGCCGATCTGGCGCACCACATCGCCGCCGGCGTCCTCGAGGTTGAGCGTCGCGCCGCCCGGAATATCGGCGGCGCGGTCCTGCATGGCGCGGACGAGGTTAGCGATGTAGTTGTCGTATTGAGCGACGGCCACGCCGATGCGCAGCTCGGCATAGGCGTGGGTACCGAGAAGCCAAAGGCATACGCCGATGGCCAGGAGGATGCGTAGAGGCATGTCGGTCTCCGGAGTGGTGGAGTCAGTGAAGGCGGACGAAGCCGGCCGCGGGTAGCCCGCACAGGAGCCGCCCGCCATGCCGCTGGCAGACGCAGGCAGTGTGTAGGCGATCGAGCTGGCGAATCAGGGCGCGGGCACGCGAAAACGCGTTGCGCTGAGGCGACACAGGAGACGGGGCGCCCCGGTGGCTGGAGAAGATATTCATCGACAGTACCTGTTTTTGGTCTTGTTCTTGTCGTGGCGGGCGCCCTGTTGAAGCACCCGCCTGGTCGTCAACCTGACTTGACTCTAGTGGACTATAAATTCCATTTCAATGAATGATTGAAATTTATTTTCCATATCTCACTTACCAAGAATGTTCGACCTGGATGCCGAAGTTGGCACCGTGGCGGTCGTTACCGAAACTGCCGGTGTCCGACAGCGCCGAGCCGGCCATCAGCTCGCTGGCAGCCTTCTGAGCCGCGCGGTTCCACACTGCGTAGGTCACGTAGAACCGCACCTCCGGGTGCGCGCCCTTGAAGGTCGGGCCGCTGGGCGACCAGGTCGGTGCAAGGGTGAGTTTGCTGAGCGTGCGGGTGCCGCCAGGCGCGCGGACCCGGTCATGGCCCAGCTCGGTGGCGAACTTGAACTGCTCGGTGAAGCCGTAGACGGTGCGCGCGCCGACCGACAGCCAATGCTGGTCGTCACCGTCGCGCCGCTCGTCCTTCTGGTAGACGACCTGGAACTGCCCGCCCCAGCGCGGCGTGGTTTGCCAGTCGAAGAACTCGACGATTCGGTAGCTGGTGTTGTCGCTGTCGAGCCCCACGTCACCGGTCGAACCCAATGCGATACCGGGTCCCGCGCCGTACTGCAGGGCCAGGGTATTGGTGCCGCCGAGGCCGAGGAAATCGGCCTGCTTGTGCTGCGCGGTCAGCGCCCAGCCGCTGTGGGCATCGTCCTGCCAGCTCGGTTTGTCGATGTAGCTCGCCCCAAGCTCTAGCTCGCCGCCGGGGTTGGTTTCGAAACCGGCGACGTTGAAATCGTGCCGGTTGACGTAGCGCTCCTGGTCGAGGTTGTCCTTGCGCGAAAAGGCGTAGCTGTAGCGCAACCCACCGATCTCGACGTCCTCGATGCCGCCGCCGGTCGCGCTCTGGTTCCAGTAAAAAAAGTCGGAAATGTCGATGGAGTTTCGCTTGTAGTAACGGCGCCCAGCCCAGAGCGATCCGCCGTTGAGTGCGGCGATGTCGTTCCAGTAGGCGTAGGCCTGGACCATCCGCGCACGGCCGTGATCGCCCATGAAGTGCGGCGTGTGGTCGTACTCATTGAACAGCTGCGCCATGCCGTATACGCCGACGCGCGAGCCGTCATCGAGGCGGAAGAAATCTTGCCAGGCGCCTAGCTCGATCAGTTGTTCGCACTCGTTGCCCAGGCGGTACTTGGACGCCGCGCCCGGCAGCAGAAAGCATTGCTGCGAATCGGAGCCGGACGATCCACCGGCGCCGATGCGGAAGTAGCCCTCGGTTTCCAACGCCATGGCCGCGGGAGCACTGAACGCGGCGGCGAGGCAAATCGGGGCGGTGACGGTTTTTATTGTTTTCATGCTGTCTGTTCCTTAGGTCTCGTGTGGCCCGTGCCCTTTCCTCGGGGCGAGCGACGCCCGCGAACCCAGGCGTGTCGCACACGGGCGGAGAAACGAATGGGGTGTTATCAGGCGGCCCGGCGCGAATGCGGGGCCGCCACTGGCGTCACTGCTTGAGGCGCGCCTGGAAAGACTCGACGTTTTCAGGCGTGATCAGCTCGTAGGGAATCCATACGCTCTGCTCGACCTTTTCGCCTTTGGCCATTTTGATCGCCGCCTCGATGGCGCCGCGCGCCTGGCCGCGTGCGTCCTGGAACACCGAGGCGGTGAGCATGCCGCGCTTGACCGCCGCGAGACCGTCCGGGGTGCCGTCAACGCCGCCGATCAGCACCGAGCCCTTGCCGCGCCCGGCCTGCTGCAGGGCCATGGCCGCGCCGATACCCATCTCGTCATTGTTGGAGGCGACCGCATCGAACTCGCGGCCGGAGAGCAGCCAGTTGCTCATCAGGTCCATGCCCTTGTCACGCATGTAGTTGGCCGTCTGCTCTTCGACGACCTGGATATCCGGGTACTTGGCCAGCACTTCCTTCATGCCCTTGGTGCGGTTGTGCGTCGAGTTGTTCGCCAGGTCGCCGAGCATGATCACGACATTGCCCTTGCCGCCCAATTTCTGGGCCAAGTATTCCATTTGTAGACGGCCGGCCTCCAGATCATTGGAGGCGACGGTAACGACGCCCTCGGGCAGCTTGGAATCATCCGGCCGGCGATTGACGTAGATCAGCGGAATGCCGGCCTTGACCGCCGACTGGGTGATGTTGCGCGTCGCGGCAGTGTCCACCGGGTTGACGATGATGGCGTCTACACCCTGGCTGACGAAGCTCTGCACCTGGTTGAGCTGTTTGACGACGTCACTGCGAGCGTCTTCGAACTGCAGCTGCACGCCTTCCTCCTTGGCCTTGTTGGCCATGGACTCGCGCAGGTAGGTCAGCCAGTTGTCGTCGAACTGCGACATGCTCACGCCGAATTTCATCTCGGCCATGGCGGTGCCGGTCACGAGCAGGGAAAGCGCCAGCGTGGCGATGCGTGTCTTGATCCGCATGATGGGTAACTCCGTTTGTTCTTATTCGATGGAATGCAGGGTGCAAATCAGCGGCGCGCCATGCCGGGTGGGGCTTGGCGCAGGTGGCACAGGCGGGAGGGAGGATGGAGCGCAACACTACGAGCGGTGTTCATTGACGGCACCTTTATTGTTGTTGGGGCTCGTCCGACTCGACACTGATACGGCTGGGCGAAGTGGACGGTGAAACGTCAACTGCGAGATGAAATGTAGTGGAATGTTTTTTCTATTACAACTTTATTTGGAATTTATTTTTTGGTCATTCCAAAGCATCAAACGAAACGGCAAGCGCCCGCGCGGCGAGAACCGGCAGGCGGTTTGCACTTGCTGGAAAGGTGATGCGGAGCGGGTCTACAAACGCGCTTTGACGCCCCTTTACATCAGCGTCAGCACGCGCCCCTGTGCCGCGCTTTGCCGGGCCGCGTCGAGCACACGCTGGGTCGCCAGCACCTCGTCCATCGCTACCGGCATCTCGGCCTCGCCCTTCAGCGCAGCGACCCATTGGCGGTAGAACGCAGGCCACTGCCCGTGCTCGGAGGGAATCAGCTCGCGGTCTTCGCCGCGCTGCAGCCAGCCCCAGCGCAGGTGCTCCTCGGCGCCCCAACGTTCACCTAACTGACCCGGCAGCTGCCCTTGAAACAGCGCCTGTGCCTGACCATCCAACTGCTCGACGCGGTAGCAGCCCTCGGTGCCGTTGACGCGAAAGCGCGGCCCCGGTGCATGCTGGATGGCACTGCCCCACAGGTGCGAGCGCACGCCGCTCTGGTGGCGCAGGGAAATGAAATAGTCGCAGTCGAGCGTGTCGTCGACATAGGTCATCTCGGCATAGATCGAGCGCACCGGGCCGAACAGCAGCAACGCCTGGTCGACCTGGTGGCTGCCGATGTCGCGCAGCGCGCCCCCACCGGTGGCCTTGCCCTGATCGTCGTCCTGCCAGCCCTCGATGCGCGACTCGAACCGGTGGACCTGACCCAGCGCGCCGCTGTCGAGCAGCTTGCGCACGGTAAGAAATTCCGAATCCCAGCGCCGGTTCTGATAGACACACAGCGGCACGCCAGCCTCGCGGGCGCGCTTGGTCAGGTCGCAGGCTTCGGCGACGTTGAGCGCGAAAGGCTTGTCGCTGAGTACCGGAATGCGCCGCTCGATGGCTTCTCGCACCTGTGTCGGGCGTACCGTTGGCGGCGTTGAGATGACCACCGCATCGACGCCTGCCGCCGCAAGCTCCTCCAGCGAATCGAAGACCGGTACGCCCGGGTGATCGCGCTCGACCTCAGCGCGCCGCTCGGATGAGCGGGTGACGACGCCGGCCAGTTCGCAGCCCGGCGTAGAAACGATGAAAGGCGCATGAAACAGCCGCCCGCCGAGGCCGTAGCCCACCAGACCGATACGCATGGCATTTCCTCAAGGCAAAGCGAGGCCGGGGCGCTGCGCAAAGCAGACCCAAGCATCTCGCAGAATCGATAGAGGCCGCCCGCAGCGGGCGGCCGTTCGCATAGCCGTTAGCGCATCAGCTCGTGCTTCACACGCTCGAGCATGAAGCGGCTGGACTCGTCGGCACGGTCTTCCCAGGCGAAGACGGCGACCGTGGCGACACCGTCGAACTTCATTTCGCGCAGGGTGGTGAAAAAGACGTCCCAGTTCACTTCGCCCTGGCCGATGTCCAGATGCTGGTGCACGGTGGCAGTGACGCCGGGCGGGTTGACGATGTAGCGCAGGTTGGACGAAGCGCGGTGGTTGTAGGTGTCCGCGATGATCACGTGGGTGAGCTTGTCACCGGCGTACCTGAGCATCGGCGCGATGTCACCTTTGCCGTCGTCATAGAAGAAGGTGTGCGGTGCGGCGTACAGGTAGTTGACGAAATCCACGTCCAATCCGCGGATCAGGTCGACGCCCTCATTGTTGCGCTCACAGAAGTCGTAGGGGTGGGCCTGGATGTCGAGCTTGATGCCCTCACGCTCGAAGATCGGCAGCAGTTCGTCCATCGACTTCATGAACTGCTGCTCGCAGACCAGCGCGTTGTCGGCCTGACCGGCGAACTCGGTGTTCATCAGTTCGCAGTCCATCTCCACCGCAACCTGGATGGCGCGCTTCCAGTTGCGCATGGCGGCCTGACGCATTTCCTCGTCCGGGCCGGCCCAGTGGTAAAGCGGCAGCAGCGAGGACAGCTTCACGCCGGTGTCGCTCAGCGCCTTCTTGAATTCGCAGATGCGCGCCTTGTCGACACGCGGGTATTTGTAGAAAGGGAAAAAGTCCTCACGCGGCGACAGTTCGATGTACTCGTAGCCAAGCTCGGCGGCCTTGTCGACCATCTGCGCAATGGGCAAGTGGCGGTACATGTAGGGATCAAGGGCGATACGCATGTTCATGTCCTCTTGTTCTTGTGTCTTTCGCAAGAGCGGGCCGGCCTGCCAGCGAGCCCGCGCCCAGCATTGCAATCAGGCGTAGAACGCCGGCTTCTCGGGCAGCTCGATCGGCTCGACCTTGCCACTGGTTTGCGCCAGCACACAGGCATCGCCGCTGACCGCCGCGGTGTAGCCGTCCCAGGCGGAAGGGCCACCGATCTGGCCGTCGCGTACGGCGTTGATGAAATCCTGCAGCTCCACGTCGTAGGCGTCGATGAAGCGCTGCTTCCAGTCGGTCAGGATGGTGTTGGAGAGTTTCGCCGCGCTGCGCATCTGCACCGAGGCAGGCTCCGGAAGTTTGGCGATGCCGGTCTCGCCGACCACTTCGCACTGGATGTCGTAGCCGTACTGGCAGTTGACGAAAATCTCGACGTCGATGCGCGTGCCCTTGGCGGTTTCCAACAGAACGATCTGCGGGTCCTTCAGGTGCGGCAGCGCGTTGGTCGTCTTGCGCGGGTAGAGCACCTGCGCGGAGACGAAGTGATCGTCAAGCAGCCAGGTGAAGACGTTGAGCTCGTGGATCAGCGTGTCGGTGATCGCCATGTCGGTGTTGTAGGACTCGCCCACCGAGGGGTTGCGGTGCGCCGCGTGGATCATCAGCGGCGCACCGATGCCGTTCTCATCGATGACTTTTTTCAGTGCGCGGTAGCCCGGGTCGTAGGGGCGCATGAAGCCAACCTGGACCAACCGCTTGCCATGCGCCATCTCCGCTTCGACGATCTTGCGGCAGCCGTCAGCGGTAACTGCCAGCGGCTTTTCGCAGAACACCGGCTTGCCGGCGGCAATGGCGGCCAGTACGAATTCTTCGTGGCTCGGCCCCCAGGAGGTGACGAGGATGGCATCGACGTTGTCGGCGTTGATCAGCTCATGCCCACTGGCATAGACCTCGGCCTGAATGCCCAGCCCTTCGACGACCTTGCGCGCCGCGTCGGCGTTGATGTCGTTGACCGCGACGACCTGCGAACCCGCCAGGGCGAAACTGCAGCGGCGGATGTGGTCCTGGCCGATGGCGCCAGTGCCGATGACTCCGAGTCTGACTGTCATGATGCGTGTCTCCAATTCGTAGGGTTCTTGTTTTGCAACGCTGTTTGGGAACTCAGTACTGACGTGCCTTGGCCGTGTTGGCCTTGAGCATCCGCGACACGGCTGCGATGCGCTCGCTCTGCGACACCTCAGCCCCACCGACCCGCCACCAGGACAGGTACTTGTGGATCATGGTCTTGGGTAGCACCTTGATGTCGATAAGGGTCGAGACGCGCTGCTGGCGCGCGTCGGCCAGCGCCGCGCGCAGCTCGTCGAGCGTGCGCACCTTGTAGGTCTTGCAGCCGTAGGCCGCCGCGCTCATGGCGAAGTCCACCGGAATGAAATCGCCGTCGAGCTTGCCGGTCTCCGGGTTGCGGTAGCGAAACTCGGTGCCGAAGCTGTCCATCCCGTGTTCCATCTGCAGGTTGTTGATGCAGCCGAAGGTCATGTTGTCCAGCAAAATCACATTGACCTTCTGCCGCTCCTGGATGGCGGTGACCAACTCCGAATGCAGCATCAGGTAGGAACCGTCGCCGACCAGCGCGAAGACCTCGCGCCCAGGTTCGGCGAGCTTGACGCCCAGCGCCGCGTTCACCTCGTAGCCCATGCACGAATAACCGTATTCGAGGTGGTAGGTGTGCGGCCCCTTGCTGCGCCAGGCGCGCTGCAGGTCGCCAGGCAGGCTGCCGGCGGCGGCGACGATGACATCGCTGTCGGCCAACTCGGCGTTGAGCGTGCCGACAACGGCGCTCTGCGTCAGGCTCGAACCGGTCAGTTCGATGAACTCTTCCAGCACCTGTCGTGGCAGGTGATCGTCGATCTCCGGGACGAAGCCGTCGGTGCCATATTCGACGGCGTAGACGCGGTCGACCTCGGCCTTCAGCTGCGCGCGAGCGTCGGCCACCGCACCACCCCACTGCGCCTTGTAGCCGCTACGGCCAAGCGCGTTGCCCAGCGCATCGAGGCCTACCTGGGCGTCGGCCACCAGCTGCACGGCGTCCAGCTTCCAGGCGTCGAAGGCGCTGACGTTGAGGTTGATGAAGCGCACGTCCGGGTTCTGGAACAGCCATTTGGACGAGGTGGTGAAATCGGTGTAGCGAGTGCCAACACCGATCACCAGGTCCGCTTCCTTGGCCACGAGGTTGGCGGCCAGGCAGCCAGTCTCGCCGATACCGCCAACGTTCAGCTCGTGGGCCGAGACGATGGCGCTCTTGCCCGCCTGAGTTTCGGCGAACGGAATGTCGAAGCGCTCGGCGAAGCGTTGCAGTGCGTCGGCCGCATCGGAATATTTCACCCCGCCGCCGCAGATCAGCAGCGGCTTGCGCTTGGCCTTGAGCAGCGCAACGGCGTCATCGAGCATCGCCTCGGTGGGCAGGCGGCGGTCGAGCCTATACACACGGCGGGCGAAGAAATACTCGGGGTAGTCATAGGCCTCTCCCTGCACATCCTGCGGCAGCGCCAGGGTGACCGCGCCGGTCTCGGCCGGATCGGTGAGCACCCGCATGGCGTTGATCGCGGCGCTCATCAGCTGCTCGGGGCGAGTGATGCGGTCCCAATATTTACTGACGGCCCTGAAGGCGTCGTTGGTGCTGATCGACAGATCATGCGGCTGCTCGATCTGCTGCAGCACCGGGTCAGGCTGGCGGCTGGCGTAGACGTCGCCAGGCAGCAGCAGGACGGGAATGCGGTTGGCTGTTGCGGTCGCCGCGCCGGTGATCATGTTGGCCGCGCCTGGGCCGACCGAGGAGGTGCAGGCATAGATCTGCCGGCGGCGCTTCTGTTTGGCATAGCCGATGGCGGCATGCACCATGCCCTGCTCGTTGCGACCCTGGTGGACGACCAGTTCGCCAGCGTCCTCCTCCAGCGCCTGGCCGAGGCCGAGCACATTGCCGTGGCCAAAGATGGTGAAGATTCCCTTCACGAACTTGCTCTCAACACCGTCGACGCTGACGTACTGGTTGTCGAGAAACCGCACCAGGGCCTGGGCCATGGTCAGTCGGATCGTATTCATAGCGACACCACCTTCTATCGTTCAATCGCCGCTTTGGTTTGAAACCGGCAAGGCGTCGCGGTCACGGCGCCCTGCCGTCGGCGCGCCTCAGGCCGCGCGCCCATCCGCTACCAACACCCGCTCACGCAGGTAGTCCATGCTTTCCTTGAGTGCCGCCGCGGCATCGTCCAGCGCATGCACGGTCTCGGCGAATGGCTCGAACGAGCAGTGACCCGTATAGCCCTGAGCCAGCAGTTCACGCAGTTGCGGCGCGTTGCCGAGGATGTCGGCATCGCCGACCAGCACGCGGTGGCCATCGCGGATATCTGCCATCGGCAGCTCGCCGTCCTCGACGCCCGAGATGTGCACCAGGCCAGTCAGCTCGGGGAAGAACTCCTGCTCGGCCGCCAGATGGTGGTGAAAGGTGTCATGGATCAGACGGAACACGTCCAGGCCGCCAACCGACTTGATCGCCTCGACCGCCTTGCGCTTGTGGCGCAACGAGCATTCCTCGAAGCCCAGCGGCTCGACGAAGCCGAGGATGCCGTGCTCACGCAGGATCGGCGCGATCTCGCTCAGGGCGGTGCGCAGGTTTCGTGCACGCTCAGCCTCGTCGCGCGGGTCGTTGCGGTCGTTGAGCGGGCACATCACCAGCGCCTCGGCGCCGCAGTCGCGGGCATAGGCGGCCAGCTTCAGCGTCTGGGCACGACGTTCCTCGTTCCACACATCAAAGGGGTAAAGGGCGTTGATCGACAACACGCGGACACCCTTCTGCTGGCACAACTCGCGGACACGCTCAGGCGGCGTGCCGTCTTCCATCTCGACGCCCTTGAGATCGTTGCGGATCTCGATCGCATCGGTACCTAGTGCCAGGGCCATGTCGATGAACTGATCCAGCGGCAGACGTGGGGCGGACATGCGGTTGAGGGCAAAACGTAGGGTCTGGCTCATCTTTTTTCTCCGTATCGATAAACGCAGGTTATTTGGCGGTCGGCATGCTGAATTCGGCGCCCTTGGCGATGCTGTCGGGCCAACGCTGCATGACGCTCTTGTAGCGGGTGTAGAAACGCAGGCCTTCCTCGCCGTAGGCGTGGTGGTCGCCGAACAGCGAGCGCTTCCAGCCACCAAAGGAATGCCAGGCCATGGGCACCGGGATCGGCACGTTGATGCCGACCATGCCGACTTGAATGGAGCGGGCAAACGCGCGGGCGATGCCGCCGTCGCTGGTAAAGCAGGAGACGCCATTGCCGAACTCATGGGCGTTGATCAGCTCGACCGCGGCGGCGAAATCCGGCACGCGGACGATGCCCAGCACCGGGCCGAAGATCTCTTCCTTGTAGATGGTCATCTCTGGCGTGACCCGGTCGAACAGGGTCGGGCCGACGAAGAAGCCGTTTTCGGCGCCTGGCACCTTGAAATCACGGCCATCGACAAGCAGTTGCGCGCCCTCTTCCACACCCTTGCCGATATAGCCCTCGACCTTGGCCTTGTGCTGCGCCGTAACCAGCGGGCCCATGTCGGCATCGGCCTCGATGCCGTTGCGCACACGCAGCGAGTCGATGCGCGGGCGCAGCTTTTCGATCAGCCGGTCGCCAACATCGCCTACCGCGACGGCCAGCGAGATGGCCATGCAGCGCTCGCCTGCCGAGCCGTAGCCCGCACCGATCAGCGCGTCGGCCGCCTGGTCGAGGTCGGCATCGGGCATGACGATCATGTGGTTCTTGGCACCGCCCAGCGCCTGCACACGCTTACCGCGACGAGTGCCTTCCTGGTAGATGTACTCGGCGATCGGGGTAGAGCCGACGAAGGACACCGCCTCGACGTCGGGATGCTCGAGCAGCGCATCGACCGCTTCCTTGTCGCCCTGCACCACGTTGAATACGCCAGCCGGCAGCCCGGCCTGCTGGAGCAGGTCAGCGATCAGCAGGCTGGCCGAGGGGTCGCGCTCGGACGGCTTGAGGATGAAGGTATTACCGGTGGCCAGTGCCATGGGAATCATCCACAGCGGCACCATGACCGGAAAGTTGAACGGGGTGATGCCGGCGCAGACGCCCAGCGCCTGACGCATGTTCCAGTTATCGATGCCGCCGCCGATGTTGTCGGTAAAGGCAGTCTTCATCAGGTGCGGCGCGCCGCAGGCGAACTCGACGATCTCGAGGCCGCGGGTGACCTCGCCCATCGCATCGGACAGCACCTTCCCATGCTCGCGGGTGATGAGGCGCGCCAGCGCCTCGTGATGCTGGTCGAGCAGTTCCTTGAACTTGAACAGGATGCGCGCGCGGCGCAATGCCGATTGCTCGGACCAGGCCGGAAACGCGGCCTTGGCGGCAGCGACCGCTTCGTCGACCGTCATGCGGCTGGCCAGCGCGACCCGCGCGCCGACCTCGCCGGTGGCCGGGTTGAACACCTCACCGAAACGCTCGCCCTGCTCCTGTACGGCTCCATTGATGTAGTGGCCGACGGTGGTGATCTGACTCATTTCGTGCTTCCTCTCGCCGCCTCGTGCGGCATTGCCTGGGATCCTGAAGCCGCCCCGCGGCTCCGTTGAGGGTGGGGTTCAGCGCTGCTGGCGTACCGCCTGATAGGCCGGCTGGCGATGTTCGGCGCGCACCTTGCGCTTGCCGGGGCGCAGCTTGTCGAGCATCACGCCTTCGATCTTCTCCAGCGCCACGCCACGGGTTTCCGGGACGAAGCGGGTGACGAACCAGTAGCCGAAGGCACAGCAGCCAGCGAACAGCCACATCGGGAAGGCGCCGTGGTAGCGCTCGAGCAGGTAAGGGTTCTCGTTGATCATCGGGAAGGTCTGGGTGACCAGGAAGTTGGCGGTCCACATGGCGCAGACGGCGACGCTCATGCCCAGCGAACGCAGGCGGTTGGGGAAGATCTCTGAGATCAATACCCAGGTGCCGATCCCCCAGGACAGCGCGTACAGCACCATGAACAGCAGCATGCCGAACAGCGCCAGATAGCCGGTCTGCTGGTGATACAGCGCATACGAGGTGATCAGCAGGCCAGCGATGGCGCCGATGGTGCCGACGCGCATCAGCGCCAGGCGGCCGACGCGGTCGATCAGGTAGGCGCCGATCATGGTGCCGACCAGCTGCATGACGCCGATCCAGATGGTCTGGTAGAGCGCCGACTCGGTGCTGCCGGTGACGCTTTTAAGCACCATGGGCGCGTAGTACATCATTACGTTGACGCCCGTGACCTGTTGGATCATGGCCAACAGGCAGCCGACCATGAGGATCAGCATCAGGCCCGACTGGCGCAATTCCAGCTTGCCGGGGCAGGTCTGGCGGTCCTGCTTGAGCGAAGCCTTGATCTCACCGAGCAGCTCGGTGGCGTGCTCGCGGTTGGAAATGCGCGTCAGGGTGCGCAGCGCCGCTTTTTCCTGGCCGACCATGACCTGCCAGCGCGGCGACTCGGGGATGGCGAAGACCACCAGGCAGAAGAGCGCGCAGGGCACCACTTCCGAGCCGATCATCCAGCGCCAGCCGTACTCGACCAGCCACTGATCGGCGACGCCCTTGGCGATCTGGTAGTTGACGATGAACACAACCACCTGGCCAAAGACGATCGCCATCGACTGCATGCCCAGCGCACGGCCACGCATGCCCTTGGGCGACACCTCGGACATGTACATCGGCGATACCGTAGCGGCGAGGCCAACGGCGAGCCCGCCGATCATGCGGTAGAGCACGAACCAGGTGAAACTCTCGGCGACAGCCGAGCCGATGGCCGAAACAGTGAACAGCAGCGCGGCGATCACCAGGGCCTTCTTGCGACCGAGGCGACCGGCGACCCAACCGGCGCTCAACGCGCCAATGATGCAGCCGATCACCACGTTGGAAACGGCCCAGCCGGTTTCAGCCGCGGTGAGACCGAAGTACTGCTTCAACGAATCCACGGCGCCGGAAATTACCGCCGTGTCATAGCCGAATAGAATGCCGCCCAGGGCAGCGACCGCACAGATGCGCAGCACGTAGGCCACGTCGTGGCCTCGGGTGGAGTCATGGAATTCAGACATATCGTTCGCTTCTCTGGCTCTTGTTATTGGGTTCCAGACGTCAGCTACTGCTTACAGCTTCAGTACAGATGGCTCACTCCTGGAGCCTGGGAACTGTCCTGTGTCGGTGACTCAGCCCTGCAACATCCACTCGTGCGCCGGGTCGTTGTGAAATTTCCAGACGCGCTTCGGCCCGGCCATCACGTTGAGGTAGTAGGAGCGATAGCCGTAAGGCACGCACACCGGGTGATAGCCGCGCGGCACCAGCACCACGTCGTTGTTCTCCACCGCCAGTGCCTGGTCGATGCTGCGATCATCGGTGTAGACGCGCTGGAAGACGAAGCCCTGCTCCGGGTCGAGGCGGTGGTAGTAGCTCTCCTCGAGAAAGCTCTGCGCGGGCAGATCATCGGTGTCGTGCTTGTGCGGCGGGTAGCTGGACGAATGCCCCGACGGAGTGATGACCTCGACGACCAATAGCGACTGCGCCGGCTCGGTGTCGGGCAAGATGTCGCAGACGTAGCGCGTGTTGGCGTCCTTGCCGCGCACCGAGCGCTTCATCGAAGCGGGCTCGATCAGACGCGGCGGCAGGCTCTCGCCGGTCTCGCCCGGCGCCAGGCAGATGGCTACTTCAGCGGCAACGTGCGCCGTGATCTGGGCTTCGCTATGCGCAGGCAGGTATGCCGCATAGGGCGACTTATCCTCGAACACACTCTGGCGATCGCCAAGCTTCGGCCAGGCGAACGCGCCGTGCTGGGCATGGCGGCCCTGGATGCTGGCGTGGCCGCTGAGCAACACGATGCAGACTTCGCGATCCTGCCCGGCGACCGGCAGGGTCTCGCCGTCAGCCAGGCGGTAGGCGGCAAAGCCGACGTATTCCAATGCGTTGCTGGGTACCTCGACCAGGGTACGGTCCTGGCGGCCTTTGACGAGCAGATTCATAGGGCCTCCTCTCAGGCGTGGGCGCGATGGCGGGCGTCGGTCACGGCCACCAGTGCACGCAGGGTGTCGTAGCCCTTCTTGGCATAGGCGTAGCTGGGTGCGACGGCGGGGTCTTGCTCGGCCTCGACCACGATCCAGCCGTGATAGTCGGCCTGGTAAAGCCGGTCGAGCATCGGTGCGAAATCCAGATTGCCATCGCCCGGCACGGTGAACGCGCCGTTGACGATGCAGTCGGGGAAGCTCCATTGGTTGTTGCGCGCCAGTTGCATCACGGCGTGGCGCACATCCTTGAAATGCACGTGACAGATGCGTTCGATATGGCGGTCGAGCACCGCCAGCGGGTCGCCACCGCCCATGTAGCAGTGGCCGGAGTCGAACAGCAGGCCGACCTCACTTCCGGTGACTGCCATCAGCTGGTCGATGTCTTCGGGTGTTTCGACGTAGGCGCCCATGTGATGGTGATAGGCCAGCCGCACGCCCTGCGACTGCGTGAAGGCGGCGACGCGGGTGAGCTTCTCGCCATAGGCCTGCCACTGCGCATGGCTGTGGAAGCGCGGGCGCTCGAGCAGCGGCACGCGCTTGCCCTGAATGGAACCGGCGACCTCGCCATAGACCATCACGGTCGCGCCA
Source organism: Stutzerimonas chloritidismutans (assembly GCF_051486945.1). Lineage (GTDB taxonomy): Bacteria > Pseudomonadota > Gammaproteobacteria > Pseudomonadales > Pseudomonadaceae > Stutzerimonas > Stutzerimonas chloritidismutans_B. The sequence continues at coordinate 835,930 of NZ_JAHVDX010000002.1, forward strand.
TTCTCGGCCAGCAGCCGGCAATGCCCAGCGATGGCCTCGATCTCCTCTTCGGCGCTGCGGTGCGCCAGGCCGCTGGAATACCAGCCGGACACCAGCGCCAGATCATGGGCAGCGAGGACGTCACGCACGCCTTCAGGGGTCTTGGGAAACTTGCCGTTGAGCTCGAAGCCTTCGTAGCCGATCGCCTTGCCCTCGCTCAGAGCGGTTTCCAATGGGGTTTCGCCACCCAGCGACGGCAGGTCGTCGTTGCTCCAGGAGATCGGGTTGATACCTATCCGGATCGGGGAATTGTTCATCTACTCACCTGTTTATTCTTGTTCGGCGATTGGAATGGCGGTTCAGGCCTGCGGGCGCGCGTCGCGCCAGGCACCGATCAGCTGTTCGAAGGTGGCCTGCACACGAGCGATGAGCGCTTCGTCGTCCAACTCGCCGGCAAGCCAGGCGCGGCTCGGCTCCTGGAAGATGGTGCGGCCCACGGCGAAACCCCGGCAGACGGCGCTATCACCGGCCTGGCGGAAGCCCTCAGCGAGTTCGTCTACCGGCGCGTTGAGGCCGAGCACCACCACGCCGCGGCAATAGGGATCGCGCGCCTGAATCAATTCATCCAGTTGTCGCCAGACCGGCGCAGGTTGCGCCTCGATCTTCCACCAATCGGGGTAAATGCCGAGGTTGTAGAGCCGCTTGAGTGCCCGAACCAGCACATCGGGATGCTCGCCGGGAAGATTTTTTGGCGGAATGATCTCCAGCAGCAGCTCGTGCCCACTTGCCTGGGTTGCCTCGTACAGAGCTCGGATCTGTGCTTCCTGCTCCAGGCGCAAAAGCGGTTCGTCATCCGGGTGATACTGCACCAGGCATTTGACGATCTGCTCGCGCGGCCAGCTCACCAGTTGCGTGCCGATGGAGCGGCCATGCTCGAACGCCAGCGGCCGGGAGAATTGCAGCTCTACCGGCCGCGCCACCCACCAGCCGCGGCCGGTGGCGGCATTCAAGGCGTCCTGACCGAAGCGGTCGTCAGCCAGCAGCCCGACGTTGCACGTCACGCCCTGCTTGACCAGGTCCGACTCGACCCGCTCGATGGCCTGGACGAAGAGTTGCTTGAGCCGCGGGATATCGCGCGCATCGCCACCGACCTGCTGCGCCAGGTCGGCGAACTGGCTGCGATGATCGAACGCGAAGACGAACAGCTGCTTCCACGACTTGCGCGCCACGCTGACGCGGTGCAGGCGATTGAGCTCGGCATCCTGATCCGGACGGGTGAGCGGCTCAGGGCGACTGAACAGGTAGTCCAGCTCTGCCATGGTCGGCATCGCCGGGGCGCACGCATGGCGCGACACCACCAGCCCGCCACAGGCATTGGCCAGCTGGCAGCAGCGCGCGTCGTCGGCGCCGGTCAGCCATCCGCGCAAAAAGCCGGACATGAAAGCATCGCCGGCGCCCAGCACGTTGAGCACTTCGACGCGGATGCCACGGTGGATCTCGCCCTCTTCCAGGTGGGCCGGAATGGCGCCGCGAATCACGGTGCAGCCCAAGGCGCCGAGCTTGACCACCAGCGCCGCGTCCGTCACACCGCGCACATTGCGCAGCGCGGTGAGCAGGTCATCCGAGCCACCGGCGATGAGGAATTCTTCCTCCGTGCCGACGATCAGATCGAAGCGCGGCAGGATGCGTTGAACGTGGGCGGTCACCTCGGCGCTGGCGATGAAGCGCGTTTCGCCGTCAGCCTTGCCGGTCAGGCCCCAGAGCACCGGGCGGTAGTCGATGTCCAGTACACGCTGCACGCCGTGCTTCTCGGCGTAGTCCAGTGCACGGCTGCTGGCCTTGTAGACGCCCTCGATAGAGAAGTGCGTGCCGGTGATCAGCAGCGCCTTGCTGGACGCGATGAACGCTTCGTCGATGTCTTCTTCGCGCAGCGCCATGTCGGCGCAGTTCTCGCGGTAAAAGACCAGGGGAAAGGTGTCGCGGTCCTTGATGCCGAGCAGCACCATTGCGGTCAGCCGCTGCGGGTCGACCTTGATCGCGCGGGTGTCGCAGCCTTCGCGCCTGAGCGACTCGACCAGGAAGCGCCCCATGTGGTCGTCACCGACACGCGTCAGCATCGCCGACTTGAGACCCAGCCGTGCGGAACCGAAGGCGATGTTGGCGGAGGAACCGCCGAGGTATTTGGCGAAGCTGCTGACATCTTCCAGGCGCGCACCGACCTGCTGCGCGTAAAGGTCGACGCCGAGGCGCCCGAGACAGATCAGATCCAGCTGACGGTCACTTGCAAAAGTCATGTCGCCCATGGCGGCTCCTATTGTTCTTGTGGCCTGCTTTCATCGCAGCGCGTGCGATCGGGATGACTGAAGCCTACTGCGGCACTTCGCCCTTATCAACTTTTTTTCTATATTTTTATTTTGTGGAATTTCAGTTCCATTTACTGAGATGCGGCTGCTATCGATACGACGCGCTGAGCGGCTTCCGCTTACGGCACCGGATCGCGTAGGCTGGTCGAAAAATGGAGGGATGACACCTGCATGTCCGAGATCGAATCGACCCCTGCCGAGGCCGGGCAGACGCCAGCCAGCGTTGATCAGTTGCTGCAACGCATCACTGCGGAATTCGAAAGCCTGCCGCGACAGCTCAAGCGGGTTGCGACCTACATGAGCGAGCAGACCGACCGGGTGATGGTCGACCGCATCAGCGACATTGCCAGCCAGTGCGAGGTGCACCCTTCGGCCATCGTGCGGTTTTGCCAGCGCTTCGGGTTTTCAGGATTCAGCGAGATGCAGGGGCTGTTCCGCGAGGCCTACACGCTGAAGGCGACCCCGGTGCAGAACTATCAGCAGCGCATCCGCAAGCTGATTGCAGACAAATCGCACAAGGCCTCTAGCGCGGACCTCGCGCGCGAGTGCGTCGATGCCACCCTGTCGGGGCTTGAACGCCTGGGCAACGAACTGGACGACGAGGCCTTCGACAAAGCCGTGGGCCTGCTGGTCAATGCGGACAACATCTATGTGGTAGGTGTGCGGCGCTCGTTCGCAGTGGCCGATTACCTCGTCTACAACCTGCAGCACACCAACAAGCGCATTCATCTGGTGTCGGGCCTTGGCGGCAGCTACCGCGAGCAGATGCGTAGCATCCGCGCCAATGACCTGATCATTGCGATCAGCTTCAGCCCCTACGGCAAGGAGAGCCAGCAGTGCGTGCGCATCGCGCAACACAACGGCGCCAAGTCGCTGATCATCACAGACAGCCCGCTTTCGCCTCTGGCCAAGCGCGCCAACGCGATGCTGCTGGTCAACGAAGGCAGCGCATTCGCCTTCCGCTCGCTGAGTGCGACGCTGTGCCTGTGCCAGGCGCTGTTCATCGCACTGGCCTATCGCCTTGAACTCTCGGTAGACGAGATTCAGGAACAGGCCGAACTGGAAAACTAGCGCCCTGCTTTGCGCTGCTCGGCCTGCCTGCGCTCAACCCGCAGCGCAGCGGCCAGCTCGGCGTTCTCGCGTTCCAGCCGCTGGATGACGTCACCCAGGCTCTGCAGCAAGGAGCGCAGCACCGTGAGTTCCACCTTGTGTTGCTGTGTATTGAGCCACTGCAACCACTGCAGGATTATCAGTACCAGTACCGCACACAACGAAACGCCCATCATCAGCCACGCCACGCCCAACCCACTCATATCGATTCCTTTCTGCACGCTGGCCAAATACCAGCCAGCGAAACGATATGTCGCTGTAAGTTACGGGTCGATAATGTTTACTTGAACAGGTAAACAAACGAAGCAGGTGAGTCAGCGGCGCAGAGAACACGCCCCGCACAATGGCGGACGCTCACCGATAGGGGTGAGATACGAGGCTGCGTTGACCTGTCATGAAAGCTTACATAGCGAGACGGCCAAAGCGGCTCAAGACAGCGCGACGTAGACAGCAGGTCGAACCAACCGTTCAGCGGATGACACGGAGCAGGCGATGAGTGGGCACCGTATCCGGGTCGCCGACTGTCAGAATGACATCACCGCTGCACGACCGCAGTGGCTGCCCTGAATCGAGCACGAGCCTGCCAACCATGTCTGCCGAAAAACTCTACACGATCGTCCTGGAACATAGCCTGGAGGTCCTCCTTGAGGCCGCCACCATGGCGCAGGTCGAGGCGTTCTGGGATGCGTATGACACGCGGTATTTCGGCCTCCGCATGGAGGAAGACACCGATTACCACGCGCGCGTCATCGTCACCGACGAAATGCCCGAAGAAGAGGAAGAAGAAGCCGAGATCTGCCTCGGCTGATCTCGCTTACGAGCAGGTCGGCCGCCGCCGTTCATTCTTCGTCCACCAGCCGGGCAGCCATGACCCGCTTGCTGTCCAGCTGGAAAAACAGCGTCGCGGCCAACATCGCCATTGCGCCGATGCACAGGAACGTCAGGTGAAACGCTTGCAGCACCTCCTCCCCTTCGGCGCCCGGCACTGTGAAGCCCCCAAGCAGCGCACCCGCTGATGCCACTCCCAGGCTCATCGACAACTGCACCACCACCGACAGCAAGCTGTTACCGCTACTGGCGTCTCTGTTGCTCAGGCCAACCAGGGTGACGGTATTCATCGCTGTGAACTGCATCGAATTGACCATGCCGATCAGGCCCAGATGCAGAAGCAGTAAAGCATTCGGCGTCTGCCCGTCTATGGTTGCCAGACTGGCGATCAGACTGCCCAGCAGTAGCGTGTTGACGACGAGGATGCGCCGGTAACCGAATCGGTCGATCAGTGGCTTGGCCAGCGGCTTGATCAACATCGCACCAGCAGCCAGCGGAATCATGCTCATGCCGGCCTCAGCCGGGGAGTATCCCAGCGCGACCTGCAGCAGCAGCGGCAGCAGGAATGGCAACGCACCGCTACCCAGGCGCGCGAACAGGTTGCCGAAGATGCCGACCGCGAAGCTGCGAGTATGAAACAGAGAGGGGCTGAACAACGGCGTCTCGACATGCCCAGCACGCAGCCAGTACGCCGCCAGGCAGGCGCTGCCGATCACCATCAGCAAGAGCACGCGAGCATGCGGCATCTGCATCTCGCCAAGCCCTTCAAGCGAAATGGTGATGAGCACCATCGCGCCGCCAAACAGTAGAAACCCCAGGGTATCGAAGCGGGTACGCGCCTCGCTTTTGAGATCCGGCATGAAGCGCAGTGCGGCAAGGCAGCCAACCAGGCCAACTGGCAGGTTGATCAGGAATATCCAATGCCATGAGGCAACCTCGACCAGCCAGCCGCCTAGCGTCGGGCCGAGCAGCGGGCCAACCATCCCCGGCAGCGCGATGAAGGTCATCACCCGCACGAACTCACTGCGCGGATAAGCCCGCAGAACCACCAGCCGCCCTACCGGCAGCATGAGTGCGCCGCCGACTGCCTGGACCACTCGCGATATCACGAGCTGGTTGAAAGTGGCGCTCAGGGCGCAGAAGAGCGAACCCAGGGTGAACAGCGCAATGGCGGCAAAGAAGATACGCCGGGTGCCGAAGCGGTCGGCGATCCACCCAGATGCCAGAATCAGCAGCGCCACGGTGAGCATGTATGCGATCACCACGCCTTGCATGCGCAGTGGGTCTTCGGCCAGGTCACGCGCCATGGCCGGAAGTGCAGTGTTGAGGATGGTGCCATCGAGGGTCTGCATGAAGAACGCGATCGCGACTAGCCAAGGCAGTACCCGGGCAGTTCGGGCGTCCAGCACGGCGGTGTGCGGCATGGATATCCCCAGCTGAAATGAAAGCCCTATGTTAGGCCGCTATCGATCACGACCGCAGCCTTAATCGCGATGCGCCATGCCCATCTACCGAAGGCGCGTCCCGCGAGGCTCCTTCCTGTGACAACACAACGCACCCTATGCGCACAAGCCGCGCCAATGCTGCATCCAACCGGTGCGTAGATATCGGCTAGCGGTCAGGCCTGGCTACACGTAACAAAGTATTTCGTTCAGAATTGACGCGAATCATTATCGTTAAACATCGCAGGTGCGAATCTTCTGACCACACCTTGTTTTCCGTTTCGGAGGCTTCATGCGTATCCCCGTCACACTCGCCGTCGCGTCATTGCTGCTCGCTCCCCTCGCCCAAGCCAAGGAATACCCCATCGGTGAACCGCAACAGTGCGGCGGCATGGAGGTCGGTGCCGTCTACCTGCAGCCGGTGGAAATGGAGCCAGCCGGCATGATGCTCGACGCCGCCAAGGCGGACGTTCACTTGGAAGCCGACATCGCCGCCACCGAGGGCAACCCTAACGGCTGGCAGGAAGGCAGCTTCGTTTCCTACCTGAACATCCACTACGCGCTAAGCAAGAAAGGCTCGGACGAGAAGATCGAGGGCGAGTTTCACCCGATGGTCGCCAACGACGGCCCGCACTACGGGGACAACGTCAAGCTGATGGGCCCGGGTAAGTATCAGCTGACCTTTACCGTCTCGCCACCGGGCGGTGATCACGCCATGTTCGGCCGCCACGTCGACAAGGAAACCGGCGTCGCGCCTTGGTTCAAGACCTGCGAGCTGAAATACGAGTTCACCTATGCCGGTATCGGCAAGAAAGGCGGTTATTGATCCGGAGGCCGGCATGCGACGCATCCTGTTCCCGGCCCTCGCCCTGCTCGCTGCCGGCTTTGCTGGCAGTGCGCAGGCGGGGCTGCCGACGTATGAACTGACCATCCGCGACGGCCATTTCGAACCCGCGACCATCGAGGTACCGGCTCGCCAACGCTTCAAGATCGTAGTGATCAACGCGGGCAGCGGCCCCACCGAATTCGAAAGCACGCCCCTACGGGTTGAAAAGGTGCTTTCGCCCGGCGTCACCTCGTTCGTCGTGATCCACCCGCTCAAACCCGGCCGCTACCCCTTCTTCGACGAGTTCCACATGGACCTCCCGGAAGGGGAAATCATCGCCAAGTAGTACCGTCACAGGAGACGCGACATGGGCCAATCAATGTTCATTGTCTGGCGCGAAAGCGTCGAGGCATTGCTCGTCATCGGCATCCTGCACGCCTGGCTCAGCCAGCAACCCGGTAACCGCCACGCGCTGCGCATGCTCTGGGGTGGCGTGGTGGCGGGGCTCGGCCTGGCTTCGCTGCTGGCCTGGGGCATCCTCAGCGCCGGCGACTGGCTGGCCGGCCCCGCGGGCGAATGGTTCCAGTGCGCAATGCTGGTAGTCGCCGCGTTGCTAATCCTGCAGATGGTGGGCTGGATGCATCACCACGGGCGCGACCTTAAGCGCAACCTGGTCGATAGCGCCGCCACGCACCTGAGCCAGGGTAGCGGCGTAGGCCTGCTGGTGCTGGCGATGCTTGCCGTGGCACGCGAAGGCAGCGAGACCGTCGTGTTTCTCTACGGCATCGGCCATCAGCAGGAGGGCACCAGCCTGGCCGGTTTCGTTACCGGCGGAGTGCTCGGCTTCGCTCTGGCCTTGATCAGCTACGCAGCCCTGCAGGCCGGCAGCCGACTGTTCTCCTGGAAACGTTTCTTCAAGGTCAGCGAAGCCCTGCTGCTGTTGCTCGGCGCCGCCCTGCTGATGGCCGGGCTCGACCGTTTCAGCGGTCAGTTGATGGGCATGAACGTGCCCGAAGTGCTCTATACCGTTTTCGGCGATCCGCTGTGGGATACCTCCGCGCTGCTCGATGATGGCAGCACCCTGGGCAGCACTGTCGCGGGATTGACCGGCTACCGCGCGATGCCGTCGACGGCCGCTGTCGTGCTGATGGGGCTGTACTGGCTCGCCGTCTGGCTCTGGCTGCGCCCCCGGTCGGAGGCCCGTCTGGAGGCTCGCACTGCATGATCAGCACCGCTCCCTGGCTGGCGCGCGCGGGCGATCTGTTACGCCAGCACGCAAAGACCATCCGCCTGATTCAATGGGCGGTCGTGGGTTTCTATCTGGTGTTGCTGCTGGTGCCGGCGTTCCTCTCGCTGCCGCCCTCCGAAGCGCGCATGCTCGACAACATCACGGTGTTCGCCCAGTTCCTGTTCTGGGGGCTCTGGTGGCCGTTCGTGTTGCTGTCGATGGTCTTGTTCGGGCGGCTCTGGTGCGGTGTGCTCTGCCCGGAAGGTTCGCTCAGTGAGTGGATCAGCTGGCGCGGGCTGAACAAGCGGACCCCGCAATGGATTCGCTGGAGCGGCTGGCCGACGGTCGCCTTCGTGCTGACAACCATCTATGGCCAGCTGATCAGCGTTTACGATTATGGCCGCGCCGCGGCGCTGATTCTCGGCGGCTCGACGGTGGCGGCGATGCTCGTCGGCTTTCTCTACGGTCGCGGCAAGCGGGTCTGGTGCCGGCATCTTTGCCCGGTCAGTGGCGTGTTCGGCCTGCTGGCGCGTCTGGCACCGATGCACTACAAGGTCGACGAGGAGCGCTGGCAAGCCAACCAGGCACCGAAGCTCGCCACACCCAACTGTGCTCCACTGATCGACATCCGCCGCATGCAGGGCAACAGCGAATGCCATGCCTGCGGACGCTGCAGCGGCCAGCGCGGCGCCGTCGCCCTCGCCGCTCGCTCGCCAAACGAGGAAATCCTTATCGTCGGCAACCAGGCGCAGCACGGTCACTGGGACAGCACGTTGCTGCTGTTCGGCATGATCGGGCTCGCCATGGGTGCGTTCCAGTGGACGGTCAGCCCGTGGTTCATCACGCTCAAGCAGACCGCCGCCGAGTGGCTGGTCGACCGTGACATCTTCTGGCCACTGGAGGCCAATGCGCCCTGGTGGCTGTTGACCCATTACCCGCAGAACAACGATGCCTTCACCTGGCTCGATGGCGCGGCGATTCTCACCTACATCGGCGCCAGCGCGTTGGTGATCGGCGGCGCGCTGTGGCTCCTGCTGCAAGGTGCCGTGCGGCTGATGAACCGGGGCGATAACGTGTTTCATCATCTGGCGTTGTCGTTCACGCCGCTGGGCGGGGCCGGGCTTTTCCTGGGCCTGTCGGCGACCACTATCAAGCTGCTGCGCTACGAAGGCTTCATCCTCGCCTGGGCGCAACCGACACGCGCCCTGCTGCTGGCCGGTGCGATTGGCTGGAGCCTGACGCTGGCATGGAAGGTGATCACACGTCATGGCGCTAACGGGCTGCGCCGCCTGATGGCGTTCGCCTGCGTCTGCCTGGCAACGGCGGTGGTCGGGTACGGTTGGTACCTGCAGTTCTGGGGCTGGAGCTGATTCGCTCTCACTCGATGGTGGACTGAAGCCCCTCTTGCCGCAGAACCCCAGCCCCAGCCCGCACCTGTAGGAGCAAGCTCTGCTTGCGACCGCAGCTACGCGGAGCCCCGGGTCGCGGCCAGAGGCCGCTCCTACAAGAGCAACGGCGTCCATTACTGCACCACGCTTTTCTGTAGGAGCAAGCTCTGCTTGCGACCGCAGCCACGCAAACCCCGGGTCGCGGCAGAGGCCACTCCTACAAGAGCAACGGCCTCCACCACTGCACCACGCTTTTCTGTAGGAGCAAGCTCTGCTTGCGACCCGCAGCCACGCAAATCCCGGGTCGCGGCCAGAGGCCGCTCCTACACGAGCAACGGCGTCGATTACTGCACCATGCTTTTCTGTAGGAGCAAGCTCTGCTGGCGACCGCAGCCACGCGGAGCCCCCGGGTCGCGGCCAGAGGCCACTCCTACAAGAGCAACGGCGTCCATTACTGCACCACGCTTTTCTGTAGGAGCAAGCTCTGCTTGCGACCGCAGCTAAGCAAATCCCGGATCGCGGCCAGAGGCCACTTCTACAAGAGCAGCGGCGTCGATTACCGCACCATGCTTTTCTGTAGGAGCAAGCTCTGCTTGCGACCGCAGCCACGCAAACCCGGGTCGCGCCCAAAGGCCGCTCCTACACGAGCAACGGCCTCCACCACTGCACCACGCTCTATGTAGGAGCAAGCTCTGCTTGCGACCCGCAGCCGCGCAGACCCCAGGTCGCGGCCAGAGGCCGCTCCTACACGAGCAACGGCCTCCACCACTGCACCACGCTCTATGTAGGAGCAAGCTCTGCTTGCGACCCGTAGCCACGCAGCGCCCGGCTCGTAGCCACAGTCAGCTTAAAAAACGACCTTTCGGAGCGCGGGCGTCAGCCCCGCAGTACGAACGACGGAAACAGCCGGCCCATGCGATCCCACAGCTTTTGCTGATCGTATGGCGCGCGGCTGTCGGCGAGCGTGTCGTCGAGCATTCGGGCGGTGCGAACGCATTGCACGGCGAAACGCTCCACGCCCAGCCGACGCAGGCGCTGGGCCATTTCCCATAATCGCTCAGCATCGAACAGCTGCCAGTGCACGGTGGTCCGGCATTCGTAGTCGACACCGCTTTTAACGAGCGCTTCGAGACTGTTCCAGTTCGCGACGCCACTGCCCTCGACGCCCGTGATAAGCCGACCATGCTCAGGCAAGGCTTTGACGTCGAAGCCTACCCAATCCACCAGCGGCAATACCTGGCGGAACAGCTTCGGTTTGATGCCGGCACTGTGCAGGCCAACCTTGAAGCCCTTGGCGCGTACCTCGGCGATGGCCTCCGGCAACGCCAGCTGCAAGGTCGGCTCGCCGCCGCTGAACACGACTGCTTCGAGCAAGCCGACACGCTGGTCGAGGAAGCTGAGGATGTTGCCCCAACTGCGCTCCTCGGCGCCGCACGTCGGGATCAGCTGCGGGTTGTGGCAATAGCGGCAGCGCCAGCCACAACCTTGGCAGAACAATACGCACGCCAGGTGATCGGGGAAGTCGAGCGTGGTCAGGGGCACCAGCCCCCCGACACGGAGCGCAGCGCCCATCTTATCGAGCCAGCCCCGCCGCCTGCTCGGTAAAGTGCCTCCGCTCGCGGTGCTCGGACTGTTTGCCCGGGTTGAATGCCGTAACGGGACGGTGATAGCCCATCACACGGGTCCAGACTTCGCAGCGCTGGCGTTGGGCTTCGGGTAGTTGAGTGGACTGGGTCATGTGTCGCTCCTTCAGTGGTGAAAACGATTTGTTGTAGGAGCGAGCTTGCTCGCGAATGCGGAGGCGACCCCTTTTGCGAACGAGGTCCCTCCACCGTTCAGGCCGATGCGCCAGTTGACGCATCAGCAACGGTGATCGCCAGCAAGCTGGCTCCTACAGGTTGGTCCGGTTGCACTTACGCCGGAATGCGCAACGACTGGGCCGCAGTCGCTGCGCGCTCAGGCGCAGCAGCCCTCTTGCTTGGCGATCAACGCCTCGTCGCACTTCGGGCAGAACTCGTGCTCGCCGGCGAGATAGCCATGCACCGGGCAGATCGAGAACGTCGGAGTGACCGTCAAGTAAGGCAGGCGGAACCGGCCAAGCGCCGTGCGGACCAGGTTCTTGCAGGCCTGCGCTGAGGAAATCTGCTCGGCCATATACAGGTGCAACACGGTGCCGCCGGTGTACTTGCATTGCAGTTCGTCCTGCAGCAGCAGGGCTTCGAACGGGTCATCCGTGAAACCCACCGGCAATTGCGACGAATTGGTGTAGTACGGCGCCGCCGCCGAACCGGCCTGGAGGATGTCCGGGAAGCGTTTGCGGTCTTCCTTGGCGAAGCGGTAAGTGGTGCCCTCGGCTGGCGTCGCCTCGAGGTTATAAAGATGGCCGGTCTCCTCCTGGAACTGGACTAGCCGCGCCCGCACGTGATCGAGCAGGTCGACCGCCAGGCGCCGCCCCGCCTCGGTATGCAGCCCAGCGGCATCCTCGGTGAAGTTGCGCACCATCTCGTGCAGGCCGTTCACACCGATGGTTGAGAAGTGATTGCGCAGCGTGCCCAGGTATCGCTTCGTATAGGGATACAGCCCGGCATCCATGTGGTGCTGAATGACTTTGCGCTTGACCTCAAGGCTCTGTCGCGCCAGCTCCAACAACGCATCGAGATGGTCGATCAGCCCGCCCCAATCGCCGGCGTGCAGGTAGCCCAGCCGCGCACAATTGACCGTCACCACACCCAGCGAGCCGGTTTGCTCGGCCGAACCGAACAGGCCGCCGCCGCGCTTGAGCAGCTCACGTACGTCGAGCTGCAGGCGGCAGCACATCGAGCGCACCTGGTTGGGCTTCATGTCCGAGTTGAGGAAGTTCTGGAAGTACGGCAGACCGTAGCGCGCGGTCATTTCGAACAGCCGCTCGGCGTTGTCGCTATCCCAGGGGAAGTCATGCGTGATGTTGTAGGTCGGAATTGGGAAGGTGAACACCCGCCCGAGCCCATCGCCGGCCATCATCACCTCGATGTAGGCGCGGTTGATCAACGCCATCTCGGCCTCGAGTTCACCGTAAGCGAAGGGCATCTCCTCGCCGCCGATGTAGGGAATCTGCTCGCGCAAGTCTTCGGGGCAGACCCAGTCGAAGGTCAGGTTGGTAAAGGGCGTCTGCGTGCCCCAGCGCGACGGCACGTTGAGGTTGTAGATGAACTCCTGGATTGCCTGGCGCACCTCGTCGTAGCCCAAACCGTCCTTACGCACGAACGGCGCAAGGTAGGTATCGAAACTGCTGAACGCCTGGGCGCCGGCCCACTCGTTCTGCAAGGTGCCGAGAAAATTGACCATCTGCCCCAGCGCGCTGGAAAGGTGCTTTGGCGGCCCCGCCTCGACCCGCCCGGGGATGCCGTTGAAGCCTTCGTTGAGCAACGAGCGTAGCGACCAGCCGGCGCAATAGCCGGCAAGCATGTCCAAGTCATGGATGTGCAGGTCGCCCTCGCGGTGCGCGGTGCCGATATCCGGGCTGTAGACCTCGTCCAGCCAGTAGTTGGCCGTCACCTTGCCGGCCACGTTGAGGATCAAGCCACCCAGCGAATAGCCCTGGTTGGCGTTGGCGCGCACGCGCCAGTCCTCGCGCGACAGGTATTCGTTCATCGAAGCGGCGACATCGACCAGCGACTTGCGATCGCGCCGCAACCGCCCGTGGCACTCGCGGTAGAGGATGTAGGCGCGTGCCGTGTCGTAGTGGCCCGCCTCCATGAGCACCCGTTCGACGGTGTCCTGCACGCGCTCCACTTCAACGATGCGCGATGGCAACCGCCGCAACACCTGGTCGACCAGCGCGCATGCAATCGCGGCATCGAACTCACCGGTCGCCAGGCCAGCGGCGGTGATAGCCCGCTCGATCTTGCCCGGTTCGAATGCCAGCAGCCGGCCGTCGCGCTTGCGTAACGATACCGGTCGTTGCCCCTCGGCGAGCCCGTCCATCACAACCTCCACCACAATATGTTGATACCAGATAAATAAAACACACAAGATGCGGTGCAATGTAGGAGATCGAGCGCTGCGATGAATTGACCATCGTCAAGTCGAGGAGGCTGTTTTCACGAACGTGAGGTCGCGCCGTCGCGGCCGGCGATCTTGTCCGCGATCAAGGAAACCGGCGCCTGGCGGCTCTTAGGATGCAGGCTCGAACCATCCCGGACGCGCGCAGCGGAGGAACCATGCTCACCGAACCTTCACTCGTTGCGGAGTTGCGCCGACACCACCTGTTCAGCCGCTTGCCGGAGGCCGCGCTGCAGGAAGTCTGCATGTCGGCCAACCTCAAGCGCGTGCCCGCTGGCGCCGCGCTGTTTCACCAGGGCGACCGCGCCGAGCGCTTCTATTTCCTGTTCAGCGGCCAGGTGAAGCTGCACCGCGTGGTGTGCGACGGGCAGGAGAAGCTCGTGGAAATCATCCGTCCGCGCGAATCCTTCGCCGAAGCGCTGCTGTTCACCGGCACGCCGCACTACCCGGTCAGCGCCACGGCGCTCAAAGCGAGCCTGGTGGCGAGCCTGCATGGGCCACACTACCGGCGCATGCTTGAGGAGCACCCGAGCATCTGCCTGGACATCCTCGCCACCCTGAGCATCCGCCTGCATCAACGCATGAACGAGATCGACACCCTGACGCTGGCCAACGCCAGCCATCGGGTGGTGCGCTTCCTCTACCAGTCGCAGGAAGACGACAGCGGCGTGGTGACCCTGGATGTACCAAAACGGCTGATCGCCTCCAAGCTTGGCATCCAGCCGGAGACCTTCTCGCGCATCCTGCACCGGCTGATCGAGTCGGGAATGATCAGCGTGCAGCGCCGGCGCATCGAGATTCTCGACAGTCAGGGCCTGGCCGCCTATCAGGAGTGATTTCGCCCACCCCTCTTCCCTCGCACCGACCGGAGAATGATGATGCCCAGTGCCACCCACCTCCCGCTGGTCTATTCCTGCTCCGGCTGCTCCAACGTGGCGCAGCTGGCCAACACGCTCGCGGTGCGCCTCGACCGCGCCGGGCTGGCGGAGATGTCGTGCATCGCCGGGGTTGGCGGGCGGGTCGGTTCACTGGTCAACAAGGCCAACTCCGGGCGCGCCATCCTCGCCATCGACGGTTGCCCGCTGCACTGCGCCCGCGCCTGCCTGGCACAACACGGCGTCACGGCGAACGTGCACATCACCTTGAGCCGCTACGGGCTGCGCAAGCGCTACCGAGAGGACTGCAGCCAGGCCGAAGCCGACGCGCTGTTCGAGGACATGCGCCGGATCATCGCCAGCGACCGCATGCAGGCGCGCCAGCCGTTGCGCCCGGTGTGATCAGCCGGGCGCCGGCTGTGCCCGCCCCGCCTCGGCGACACCCGCGCCGGCGCATTGCAGCAGCGCCCACAGCCAGGGCGGCAGCAGGTCGGGGTCGAGGCTGTCGATCAGGTTCTTGATCGCCAGGCCCAGCTCGGTGTCCCCTTCGATCACCAGGCGGCGGCGGAAGAACAGCGTATCCGGGTCTTCCTGGCGGCTGGCCAACAGCAGGAACTCGCGCCAGTTGCCGCGAATGGTCACCGCGACCGGCGTCTGCTCGGCGACCCGCAGACGCTGTCGCTCACAGGTCAGGCACCAGGCCAGCTTCAGGTCCGCCACTTCGAGGCGCAGCCAGTGGCCTTCGAGCGCCTCGAAGGCATCATCGGCCAGGGGCTCGGCGAACAGCTGGTTGAGGCTGCGTTCGAGTGCCAGGCGCTGCAGAGCGAAGGGTGTACGGGCGGCCAACGGCAATAGCCGCTCGCCCACTTTCAACAAATGCTCACGGGGGTTCAGCACAGGCCGGCCTCCTCCGCACGCAGCATGCCGGGTTGGCCATGCCAGTAGCCGTTGCAGCCTTCCACCGCGAGCGGTGGCAACGCGCCGTTGCGGACCGCGTCGAAAGCGGCGATCACTTCGGCCATGCCCGCCGCACGCGGGCTCAACCGCAGCAGCTCAGCGCCGCTGGCCTGCAGCGCGGGGTAGTCGGCGAGCAGGTTGCTGACCGATGCGGACAGGGTCTGGATGCCATTGATGGTGAATAGCGCCTCGCCTTCCTGACTGAGCAGTGGGATGCCCTCGGGGTAGTTCTGGCAGCAGAACTGGCAATCGTCCTTGGGGCGGTTCTCGGCGCGTGCGGTAAAGCAGCGCGCCGAATAGGCCAGCGGCAGATGGCCGTAAGCGAAGATTTCGATTTCCGGCACCGCAGCGTCGAGCCGCTCGAGCTGGTCGCGCGCGCTGCGGATCATCCCGCCGGACATTTCCACCGGCGGTACCCAGCGGCACATGCCGCTTTCGACCAGCTGCGCCAGGGCATGGCCGTTATAAAGGTTGAGCGCCGGGCCGCCCACGAAGGGCAAACGCTTCTGGGACAGGTAATGCACAGCGCCCATATCGTTGGCCTCGACCAGCAGCTCGCCGTTGTCGCACAAGCGTCGCAAGGCAGACAGCTCCGACGCCGCTTCGACCAGCGTCAACCCGGACAGCACAATCTGCGCCTTGCTGATGCCGGACAGGTCGCGGGCCAGGCCGATCCAGTCGTCGAGCCCCATGCTGCGGCGTTTAGAGCAGACGGTTTCACCCAGGTAGATGACATCCAGCGGCTGGCTGGCCATGTCGGCGTAGAAGTCTAAGGTCTTTTGCCGATCCCAGTAGAACAGTATCGGGCCGAGGCTGAGTTTCATGGTCGGGCTCCTCTATTGCCAGGCGCGGTGATAGGCACCCAGGGTGGTCTGCGAGCCCTCGGAAAGGCCGTCGAGTACGGCGCGCCACCCCGGCTGCACGGCGTAACGCTGTGGTGCCTGCAGGTAGGCATCCAGCGCTGCGCGCCAGACCCGAGTCACCTGTTCGACATAGGCGGGGCTGCGTTGCCGCCCTTCGATTTTCATCGCCGTCACGCCAATGGCGGCGAGTTCGGGGATCAGGTCCAGGGTGTTCAGGCTGGTCGGTTCTTCCAGGGCGTGAAAGCGCTCGCCATTAACGACGAACCGGCCTTTGCACAGCGTTGGGTAACCGGCTGACTCACCTTCGGCGTAGCGGTCGATCAGCACGTTGTTCAGCCGCGAAGTCAGGCCTTCAGGTTCTTCGCTCCAGCGCACCGCCTTGGCTGGCGAGCAGACGCCGCAAAGGTTTGGCGACTCGCCGGTGAGGTAGGAAGACAGGTGGCAACGCCCTTCTGCCATGATGCACAGGCTACCGAAGGCGAATACCTCGATCGGCACCGGGCTGCTCACTGCCACTTGCTTGACCTGTTTGAGCGAAAGCACGCGTGGCAGCACTGCGCGCTTGATGTTGTAGCGATCCTGATAGAAGGCCAGCGCCTCGGCATTGGTCGCCGAGCCCTGTACCGACAGGTGCAGATTGAGCTGCGGATGGCGCCGAGCGGCATAGCCCAGCACGCCGGGATCTGCCGCAATCAACGCATCGACACCCATGTCCGCGGCCTGGTCCACGGCCCGCTGCCAGCGCGACCAGCCATCGGGCTGCGCGTAGGTGTTGACGGCGATATAGAGCTGGCGACGCTTTTCGCGGATCAGCTGCAGGCCCTTGTCGAGCTGCTTTTCATCGAGGTTCAGCCCGGCGAAATGGCGGGCATTGGTGTCGTCGCGAAAACCGACATAGATGGCATCGGCGCCCTGCTGGACGGCGGCCTTGAGCGCGGGCAGGCTTCCTGCCGGACAGACCAGGTGCATGGCTACTCCTAGACATTCGATTCATGCCCACCGGGCGAGCCCGGCGGCCGCCCATGAGTAGGCGCAAAGCGGGCAGTCTAGGTAGCCACTTGCGGCTTGGCATTGATGAAGGTCAAGGCGCCCCGCAGGCTTGTAACCACAAAAGCCAAGGCGCACAGCACTTAAATGCGGGGCGATGCGGCCTGCTAGATGCCCTCGTCGCCCTCGAACTCCTCGGTCGCACGCGCCACCATCTGCCGCCACGCGCCAGATTCCTCTGCTAGCAGGCGCATGGCCTTGAGGCTCGCCTCGAAGGCCTGCCGGTAGTGTTGCGGATCGCTCTCGCTGGCGGCGCGGTCGGCGTGCGCCTGCGCCTCGTTCAAAAGTGCATGGAACTGGTCGTGGTCGAGAGCCATGGGCGTTTCCTCCGTTGCATTGATTTCAGAGTAGACCACCGCCCCTTGCGGTTGATTCGAGCCGGCGGGCGGCGCCCGTCACTTGAGCCGCAACCGCCGCGCCAGCTTGTGCAGGTTGCTTGGGTCGACATCCAGCAAGCGCGCCGCCTGCGCCCAATTCTCACCGCTCGCCTCCAGCGCATGGATGATCGCCTGTCGCTGGCAGGCATCGACCGTTTCGCGTAGGGAAAGGATCTCGCCCGGCTCCGGCGCAGCCGTTTCCTCGACCGCGGTGCCCGGCGCCAGGGAGGCTGAGGCGTCCAGGTCGAGCATGTCCGGTTCCAGGGTGAGGATGTCGCTGCGCGCCGCACCGCGGCTAAGCAGTCGCAGCGCGGCGCGGCTGATCACGTGCTCCAGCTCGCGGACGTTGCCCGGCCAGGCATAGCCCAGTAGAGCGCGCTCAGCCGCCGGCGACAGGCGCATGCTGCGCAGCCCCAGGCGTGCGCGGTTCAGCTCCAGGAAGTAACCGGCGAGGATCAACACGTCATTGCCGCGTTCACGCAGCGGCGGGATCGGCGCCGGGTACACGGACAGCCGGTGGTAAAGGTCCGCCCGAAAATGGCCGTCGCGTACGCTCTCGCGCAGGTTACGGTTGGTCGCCGCGATGATGCGGACATCGACCTGCCGTGGCTTGTCCGCGCCCAACCGCTGGATTTCGCCGTTCTGCAGCGTGCGCAGAAGCTTGGCCTGGACCACCAGCGGCAGCTCGCCGACCTCGTCGAGCAGCAGGGTGCCGCCATTGGCCGCATCGAACCGCCCCGGGCGATCGGTGGTCGCCCCGGAAAACGCGCCTTTGACGTGGCCGAACAGTTCGCTTTCGGCCAGCGACTCAGGCAACGCGGCGCAATTGACCAGCACCAGCGGCTTGTTGCGTCGCCGCGAATGGCGGTGCAACCAGCGCGCGAACAGTTCCTTGCCGACGCCAGTCTCGCCCAGCAGCAGCACGGGCAACTCGGAATCCGCCACCACTTGCAACTCGCGCAGCAGTTCGCGAATCACCGAGCTCTGGCCGAGGATTTCCCCGTCGCGCGGCATCTGGCTGGCTTCGAGCACGTCGCTGCGGGCCAGGCGCAGGCTGCGGTTTTCGTGCTCCAAACGCGTGATACGGATCGCCGCCTCGATCACCAACGTGTAGCGCTGCAGATCACGCCGGGCGTCGTCATCGAAAGTGCCGGCATGCAGCGCATCGAGCGTCAGCGCGCCCCATAGCTTGCCCTCCACGTAGAGGCTCACGCCCATGCAGTCATGCACCGGCAGGGGCTCGCCGACGCGCTCGTCGAGCAAGCCATCATAGGGGTCCGGCAGGCGGCTGTCCGGCTCGAACCAGGTCGGCTCGCGCTGCGAAAGGATCGCAGCCAGCCGCGGGTGCTGCGCCACCACGAAGCGCCGCCCCAGGGCTTCGCGCACCAGCCCCACCGCGGCCAGCGGGCGCAGGGTGTCTTCATCCAGACGCAGCAACACCACGGCACCGCAGCGAAAGCGCTGGTGCAGCGTATGCACGAGGCGCTGCAGACGCACCGCATTGGGCAGTTCGGTGATCAGGTCCGCCAGCAGGGCTTCTTCCATCATGGTCGTTCTTACCTTCGAGGTTTTTTAAACCCTAAACCGTTCGGGTCGTTTCAACCACAGCTAATTTTTAGCCCCTGAGAATCAACGAGTTAGGGATGGCACACCGCTTGCGATGGACCAGGCACATCACCCTATCAGGACGCTCATCATGACAAGTGCGTTGACCGAACAGACGCTGGGCAGCCTCGCCTGCCAGATTCCCGGGGCGACCCGGGTGTTCCGCCAGTACAAGCTCGACTTCTGCTGCGGCGGCAATACCCGCCTGCTCGACGCCGCCGCGCATCACGCGCTGGACGCTCAGCTGATCGCCAGTGAACTGGCCGCCCTGGGCAGCGAAACCGACGCCCAGGCCGACTGGCGAGAGGCACCGGCCGGCGAGCTGATCGACCATATCCTCGAACGCTACCACGAAGGCCACCGCGAGCAGTTCCCCGAGCTGATCCAGCTGGCAACCCGCGTGGAGCACGTCCACGGCAACAAGCCGGACTGCCCGCTCGGGCTCGCCGAGCACCTGTGGAGCATGCAGCAAGAGCTGGAGAGCCACATGCTCAAGGAGGAGCAGATCCTCTTCCCGATGATCCGCCGCGGCCTGCGCGTACCGCAGGAGCAAGGCCCTATCGCGGTGATGCGCTTGGAGCACGAGCAGCACGGCGCCGCGCTGGATCGCCTGGCCGCGCTGACCAACGACATCGTGCCGCCGGCCAACGCCTGCAACACCTGGCGGGCGCTCTACCGCGGCCTCGAAGCGCTGCGCGACGACCTGATGCAGCACATTCACCTTGAAAACAACATCCTGTTCGTCAAGGCTTCCCAGTAACCCGACGAGCATCGCGCGCCCGCCGGCGCGCCTGGCAACATGCGGAGGCGATATGAAAGCAGTTATCCAACCTTTGGCCTGGGGATTGGCGATGGCGACCATCCTGGCGCTGGCCAGCGGCGTCGCATTGGACATGGCGGTGCACGCGAACCCTACAGCGCCCCAGGAGGCGCCGCTCACGCCGCGCTAGCGTCCGCTACCCAGCCCACGACACCGGCCTGCGTCAATGAACCGGCCGGTGTGCTGGGCTAGGCTCTATCCCGACGATCGATGTCGCCGCCCGCGCCGCACGATCGCCTCGTCCATACCTAGAAAACAGGATGCCTTGCATGGTGCTTCACCGCGTACACAACCAGATCCTCCGCAGCCACCACCTGTTCGAGCCGCTGAACGACGAGCAGATGGACGAGCTGATGGGTGCCAGCCAATTGCTCAACCTGGACAAGGGCGACAACCTCTTTCACCAGGGCGAGCCGGCGCACTCGTTCTATTTCGTCATTTCCGGCGCAGTGAAGATCTACCGCCTGACACCCGACGGGCAGGAGAAGGTCTTCGAGGTCATCGGCAATCGGCAGACGTTCGCCGAAGCCATGATGCTGATGGACACGCCCAATTACGTCGCCTCAGCGCAGGCCGTTTGCCCGACGCAGGCCTACCGGTTTTCCAACGCGGCGTACATGCGCCTGCTCGAGGCCAACCAACGCCTGTCCTTCGCGTTGCTCGGCAAGCTCAGCGTGCGCCTGCATCAGCGCATCAACGAGATCGAGACCCTGTCGTTGAAGAACGCGACCCACCGTGTGGTGCGCTACCTGATGACCCAACTGTCCCGTGTACGTGAGGGAAGCAGTTTCGAATTGCCCATGGCCAAACAGCTGATCGCCGGGCATTTATCGATCCAGCCGGAGACCTTCTCGCGCATCATGCGGCGCCTGATCGACGAACACATCATCGACCAGGACGGCCGTCAGATCACCATCCTCGACCGGGAACGCCTCGAGCAATTCGAATGACGGCAAGTCAGCCCAGGGCTTTCTGCGACGGTTGATCGCAGTCAACCGGGAACGAGCACGGGGCGTGGCAAGCTGATTTCAGTAAAGAGGAAGTTGCCATGCCCAAGTGCCTGTACTGCCAAGACGAAAATCCCCCTCAGGAAGCCGAGTGCCAAAACTGCGGCATGCCCCTCCCCGCCCTTGCCGACACGGCCAGCGCTCGCCGGCAGCGCAAGTTTCTTCTCTTCTGCATCGCCCTGACGATCTTCTGCGCGGTGATGATCCTGTGGTTGCCGCGCTGAAGCGGCCGGCCGCTTCGCGCTTTGCCAAAGCCTGCACACTGGCGCACCAAACCGAACGCCTTTCGTAGGAGCCAGCTTGCTGGCGATCCGCTCACCTCCGATGCCACCCGGATCGCCAGCAAGCTGGCTCCTACAGGTGAGTGCTTTACCCCGATTGGGGCGTATGGCGTAGTTCTGCGGTAACCATGGAGGCGAATGCATCCAAATGCCGAACCTGTCTCCCCATCGCGCTCAAATCGATGGACGACTGCCTACACGCTAAGCGCGCCACACCGCGCATGTTCCGTAGGAGCCAGCTTGCTGGCGATCGGCTCACCTCCGAAGCCCCGGATCGCCAGCAAGCTGGCTCCTGCAGGTGAGTGCTTTACCCCGATTGGGGCGTTTGGCGTAGTTCTGCGGTAACCACGGAGACATCTGCCTCCAAAGCCGAACCTGTCTCCCCATCGCGCTCAACTCGATGGACGACTGCCTGCACGCCAGCGCGCCACAACGATCGCCTTTCGTAGGAGCCAGCTTGCTGGCGATCCGACTAACTCCGAAGCCTCCCGGATCGCCAGCAAGCTGGCTCCTACAGGTGAACGGACATGCCGCTAGAACACGAGCAGCGTTAGGCTCTGAGCTCCACGCACCTATTCCTTCGTCAACTGCCGGTACAGCTGCGGCAAGCGGAACGGCAGCTGTTGCGGGTCTTTGATCAGGGTGAAGCCGTTGGCGCCGAACATGTGCGGCAGGTAGTCGCCGGCCTCGCGGTCGATGGTGATGCAGAACGGCACGAGCCCCTGGCGCCGTGCTTCGAGCACCGCCTGGCGGGTGTCCTCGACGCCGTAGCGGCCTTCGTAGAGGTCAAGGTCGTTAGGCTTGCCGTCGGTCACCAGCAACAGCAGCTTACGCCGCTGCTTGCATTTACCCAGCAGCTCGGTGGCCTGGCGAATGGCCGCGCCCATGCGGGTGTAATAACCCGGGCGCATGGCCTGGATGCGACCGCGGGTGTCATCGCCGTAGCGTTGGCCGAAACGCTTGAGCTCCTGCATGCGCACTTGTTGCCGGCGCAGCGAGGAAAAACCATACAGCGCGAAGTCGTCCCCCACCGCCGACAGCGCCTCGCCGAACAGCAGCAGGCTGTCGGTAATGACGTCGATCACCTTGTGCTCATCGTCCAGGTGCGCGTCGGTTGACATGGACAGGTCGGCCAGCAGCAGGCAGGCCAGATCGCGACGGTTTTGCCGCTGTTCCATGAACAGCCCGCGCTCGGCGCACTGGCCGTGCTGCCGCTCGACGTGAAAATCCAGCCAGGCCTGCATGTCCAGCTCCGAGCCCTGGGGTTGCGCACGCAGCCATTGGCGGTCGCTGCGCAAATGCTCGAACTGGCGGCGCAGCTTGCGGGCGAGCGGGCTGAGATGCAGCGGCAGGCCCTTGGGCTCCGAGCCGCGCGGCAACATCATCTGCAGGTTGACGAAATCGTCTTGCAGCCGCTGCTTGCGGTAATCCCACTCGGGCAGCTTGATGCCCTCGCCCAGCGGGATGTCGTCGACATCGCTCGGCGGCAGATCCAGATGCAATTTCAGGCCGCCGCCCTTGCGCATGCGCTGGCGCGACAGCGCAATCTCGTCTAGGTCATCGGCGACGCGCGCCGCATCCTCGTCCTCGCTGTCGTCGCCCTGGCGGTCCAGTTCGATGTGTTCGGACCAGCTGAACAGGTTTTCCAAACGGAAGATCATCAGCCCGCTCTTACTGGTCGTCTCCTCGACGCGCTTGGCCCGCTTGCGCATGCTCTTCTGTTCGGCAGACGGTGCCCTGAGGTGGTTGTCCTGATCCTCCTCGCCAAGGTCGGTGGCCTGGGGCGCACCGAGATTCTCGGCCGGGTACAGCCACATCGGCAGCGGCCAAGGTGCGACCTCGCTACGCGGGAATTGCACGACACTGCCCGGCTCGCGCAGGGCCTGGCACAGCGCCTGCTCCAGCGCGCCTTCGGCCTTGGGCAGGCTGGCCGGGTCGGGCCGCAGTTGCAGGTGCGCCTCGACCAGCCGGCGATAGCGCGGCCGCATGGCAGGGAAGCGCTCGAGGATGGCCTGAGTCCAGCGTTGGTTGTCACGCGCCCAGTGGCGCATTTCACCGGCTTGGGCGGCGAGCAGCGCGAGCCAGCGGTAGAGGTCTTCGTTGAGGGATCGCTCAGGATAGACGGCCAGGCTTTGCGGCAGGCGCAAGTTGCTGGCATCACACCAGGCGACCGGCAATTGCTTGCAGGTTCCGGCGACCTGTTGCAGCAGGTTGCGACGCAGCATCAGGTCACGCGCGTTGGCGGCGCCGACATCCACCCCGCTGGCGCCGCCCATGGCGCGAAACAGCACCGAGAGCGGGCGTTGCATGCTGTCGAGAGTGACGGCTGCCTCGGGGAAATCCGGGCTGGCGCGACGGGTGATGAAGCGGTGCCAGACGCTGCCGACCCACTCTTCGACTTCGATGGTAAAGGCCATGGCAATCACTCCGTAGCGCAATTCGAAAACAGAAACGGCCCGCTGGGTCAGCCGGGCCGTCGGTTACATCAGCGTCTCGCCTCAGGCCGCAGCAACGGCGGCGGTGATGTCGGCCGGCACCCGGCCACGCTGCTTGAAGCTGTACAGGTAGCAGACCAGCCCAATCAGGAAGACCACCCCGGCGATCAGCCGCAGCCAGAAGAAGATGGCCAATTGGTCAGCGGTGTTCATGAAGGACATCGCAGCGCCATCGGCCGGGATCCGCTGCAGCCAGACCTGCACCACGCCGGCGGCGGTGAGGAACAGGGTGATCGCCACCATCGACATGGTCATCAGCCAGAAGCCCCAGATCTCGACGCGCTGAGCACGGGCATCGGGTGCTTCACCCAGGCCGCGCAACCGTGGCATGGCGTAGCTGATCATGGTCATGACGATCATCGCGTAGGCACCGTAGAAGGCCAGGTGGCCGTGGGCGGCGGTGATTTGCGAGCCGTGGGTGTAGTAGTTCACCGGAGCCAGGGTGTGCAGGAAGCCCCACACGCCAGCGCCGAAGAATGCAGTCACGGTCGTGCCGATGGCCCAGTAGGACGCAGCCTTGTTGGGGTGCTGGCGACGACGGCGGCTCACCATGTTCAGGGAGAACAGCACCATGGCGAAGAAGGGCAGCGGTTCCAGGGCGGAGAAGATCGAACCCAGCCACAACCAGACTTCAGGCGCACCGATCCAGAAGAAGTGGTGGCCAGTGCCGATGATGCCGGTGATCAGGGCCATGGCGATGATCACGTAGAGCCACTTCTCTATCACTTCACGGTCCACGCCGGTGATCTTGATCAGGACGAAGGCCAGCATCGAACCCATGATCAGTTCCCACACGCCTTCAACCCACAGGTGCACCACGAACCACCAGTAGTACTTGTCGCGCACCAGGTTTTCCGGGTTGTAGAAGGAGAACAGGAAGAACACCGCCAGGCCGATCAGGCCCGTCATCATGACCATGCTGATCGTGGTCTTGCGGCCTTTGAGCATGGTCATGCCGACGTTGTAGAGGAAGCCCAAGGCCACCACGACGATGCCGGCCTTAGTGATTGTCGGCTGCTCGAGGAACTCGCGGCCCATGGTCGGCAGCAGGTCGTTGCCGGTGAGCGCGGCCAGCCCCGCATAAGGCAGGAACAGGTAGCCGAGGATGGTCAGCACGCCGGCGGCGGCGAACACCCAGAACAGGATGACGGCCAGCTTCGGGCTGTGAAGTTCGCGGTCCGCTTCCTCGGGGATGAGGTAGTAGGCCGCGCCCATGAAGCCGAACAGCAACCAGACGATCAGCAGGTTGGTGTGCACCATGCGCGCCACGTTGAATGGCAGCAGCGGGAACAGAAAGTCACCGACTACATACTGCAAACCCATGATCAGACCGAACAGGATTTGCCCGACAAACAGGATCAGCGCAAACACGAAGTAGGGTTTGGCGACGGCCTGCGATTGGAATTTGAGATGCGGATTAAGAATGCCCATCTCGTGGCCCTCCTAGGGTGGAATCGAATTCAGAATTGCCCACGATCAGCCTTCCTTGTTTGGCGGCCAGCCGTTGGTGTTGACCTTGGAGGTCCACTTGAGGAACTCGGCCATATCGTCGACTTCCTGGTCACTGAGGTGGAACTGCGGCATCGCGCGGCGACCCGGTGCACCCAGCGGCTGGGCTTTCATCCAGGCTTGCAGGAACGGCTTGAAGGCCGCATCGCCACCACGTCGTTCGAACACGTTCCCCAGCTCCGGCGCGAAGTAGGCACCTTCACCGAGCAGGCTGTGGCAGCCGATGCAGTTGTTGTTTTCCCAGATCGCTTTACCGCGAACCACCGCTTCGGAAATCTCCGACTCGTTGGATCGATCTGGAAAGGTCTGCTCTGTGTGATAGGTCAGGCCCAGGAATACGAGGAGGAAAAAGACGCTTCCTCCGAAGTAGATGTTCCTGGCCATTCCTTTGGTGAAGGTCTCGGACATGGTCGCCTCCTCATGGCTTGGCGAGGCCAGTTTAAGAAGGGAGCTATCGAAACCTGCTTGATGACAATCAAGAAAAACCTGAACGTGAAGGTCGGGTTTTAGCGACGGATACGGATCGCCAGTGAGCTGGCTCGCGACCCGAAGATTCGGTCACTCACTGCGCTGATTGATGAGAGCGAATTCCATACCGAAGCACTGATCGCCAGCAAGCTGGGTCTTACATGGCTCGGCGTGAGGTCACCGTTCGCCGACGTCGCCCCTGTAGGAGCAGGCTCTGCCTGCGACCGTGTGCGTGTTGTACACACCAGGTCGCGGGCAGAGCCCGCTCCTACAGGTCCGGGAGGCCTGTTTCAGATCATGCAAGTACGGATCGCCTGCCCAGCCGGACGCTTTTCGTAGGAGCGAGCTTGCTCGCGATCCGAAGATTTGGTCACTCGCCGCGCAGATTGATGAAGGCGAAAGCCATACCGAAGCACTGATCGCCAGCAAGCTGGCTCCTACACGGCTCGGCGTGGGTTCACCGTTCGCCGACGTCGCCCCCTGTAGGAGCAGGCTCTGCCTGCGACCGTGCCGACGCTTTGGCGTATGCGTTACAGGCTCATCACCAGCAAAACCCCGCCCGCCATCGCCAGTGGCCAGCCGAGCAGCAGCAGGCGCCACATCACGGGGGCGTGGCGCAGTTCCATGAAGCCTTCGGTGATGACCCAGGCCTTGACCAGCGCGACGGCAAGCACCGCACCGGCGAGCAGCAGGGTCGAGCCGGCATTGCCGAGCACCACCGTTGCGGTCGAGAGTAGCGCCAGCGCCAGCCAGCAGCCGACCAGCACCTTCGAAGCGGACATCGCGACCTCGTCAGTCGATTACGTATACAAGCGGAAACAGCACCACCCAGACCATGTCCACCATGTGCCAGTAGAGCACTCCGGATTCGAGCCCGGCGCAGTCGTCCAGCCGGTACTGGCCGCGATAACTGCGCAGCGCCATCCAGCCGAGGATGACCATTCCGAGCAGCACGTGCAGGAAGTGGAAGCCCGTCAGGATCCAGTACAGGGTGAAGAAGGTGTCGTGCTCGAGCCCCAGGCCGAGTGAAGCCAGGTGCGCATACTCACCGAGCTTGAGCACGACGTAGATGCAGGACGAAGCCAGTGCGGCGCCCAGCAGCAGGCCGGCTCGTCGTCCGCGCCCCCCGCGCACCTGCTCGACCGCCAGCGCGGCGAGCAGCCCGGACGTCAGCAGGCTCAGCGTCAGCGCCAGGCCCATGGACGTATCCAATGCGGCCCGGCTTTCGCGGAACAGTGCGGGATCGAGCCACTGCGCCACGGCAAAAGCAAGGATCAGGATCGCGAAGACGGTCAGCTCGGCGAGGATGAAGAACCACATCGCCAGGTCGCCGGGCAGGCGACGGCCATGCGAGACCTCAAGCGAAGTGGACATCGACCACATCCATCAGCGCCGCGACGGTCTGCGCATCATCCGACAGAGGCTCTGCCAGGCACGCCAGGCAGGCCTCGCGCGGGTTCATCCCGGCTCCGATCATGCGCGCGGTAAAGATCAGCAGGCGGGTCGAGGCGACCTCTTCCAGATCATGTTGTTCGAGCCGGCGCAGGGCCTGGCCGAGCTTGACCACCTGCGCGGCCAACTGCACGTCCACCTGGGCCTCGTTGGCGACGATGCGCACTTCCTCTTCAGCCGGCGGGTAGTCGAAGCGCATCGCCACGAAACGCTGGCGCGTGCTTGGCTTCATGCCCTTGAGCAGGTTCTGGTAACCGGGGTTGTAACTGACCACCAGCATGAAGCCCGGCGGCGCCTTGAGCGTCTCGCCAGTGCGCTCGATGAACAGCTCGCGGCGGTCGTCGGCCAGTGGGTGCAGTACCACAGCGGTGTCCTGGCGAGCCTCGACCACTTCGTCCAGGTAGCAGATGCCGCCCTCGCGCACCGCGCGGGTCAGCGGGCCGTCTTGCCACCAGGTGCCCTCGGCACCGATCAGATGGCGGCCGACCAGGTCGGTGGCGCTGAGGTCGTCATGGCAGGCGACGGTGTACAGCGGCAGGTTCAGCCGGTGCGCCATGTATTGCACGAAGCGGGTCTTGCCGCAGCCGGTCGGCCCCTTGATCAGCACCGGCATGCCATGGCGCCAGGCCTGCTCGAAGAGCGCCTCTTCGTTACCTAGTGACTGATAGAACGGAGCACCTGCCGGGCCGAAGAGCGTCTCGGGCGCGTTCATGGGCAATACCTCACTGCAGCGGTTGGAAAAATCGGATGCCGCCACGCTAGCCCTGCCCCGCCCCTGCCTCAAGCCATCCGCCGGCGAAGCTTGATTACGGTCAAGCCCGAGGCGAAATAGCCGCTGGCCGGGCTTCCCAGTACGGATCTGCAACCGTGCGCCCCGCGACACGGCGTCACGCCCGGGGGATCACGAATCGACTCTTGATTGTCATCAAGCGCTCCGCCAACGGCCTCGCCATAGGATGCACCCGCACACAGCGAAATCCAGGAACTGCCACACCGTTGCCATTAGCAGGAACCGCACGACGCGGTCAGAGGAGAAAAGGTATGAGCAAACCATTACTGGCAGGCGTACTCGCCGGCCTTTCACTTCTTGGTCTGGCCGTCGCCCAGGCTGCGGTGAACGCGGAAAACGCCAACGCGGCGCTCAAGGGCGAAGCGACCACCATCGATCCGGCCAGTGCCCAGGTCGTCCATACGCCCGGTGCACCGGACCTGAACGCAGCCGAATTCGAAAAGGCCAAGGAAATCTACTTCCAGCGCTGCGCTGGCTGCCACGGCGTGCTGCGCAAGGGCGCGACCGGCAAGCCGCTGACGCCCGACATCACGCAGGAACGCGGCCAGCAGTTCCTCGAAGCCCTGATTACCTACGGCTCGCCGGCGGGCATGCCGAACTGGGGAACGTCCAACGCGCTGACCAAAGATGAAATCACGCTCATGGCGAAATTCATCCAGCACACCCCGCCGACCCCGCCCGAGTGGGGCATGGCCCAGATGAAGGACACCTGGCACGTGCTGGTCAAACCTGAAGACCGGCCGACCAAGCAAATGAACAAGCTGGATCTGCCGAATCTGTTCTCGGTCACCCTGCGTGACGACGGCAAGATCGCGCTGATCGATGGCAACACCAAGGAAATCGTCAAAACCATCGACACCGGCTACGCGGTACACATCTCGCGCATGTCCGCCTCCGGCCGCTACCTGTTCGTGATCGGTCGCGACGCCAAGATCGACATGATCGACCTCTGGGCCAAGGAGCCAACCAAGGTTGCCGAAATCAAGGTCGGTATCGAAGCCCGTTCGGTCGAGACGTCGAAGTACAAGGGCTACGAGGACAAGTACGTGATCGCCGGCGACTACTGGCCGCCGCAGTACACGATCATGGACGGCGAGACCCTCGAGCCGCTGCAGATCGTCTCGACCCGCGGCATGACCGTCGGCACGCAGGAATACCACCCGGAGCCCCGCGTAGCCGCGATAATCGCCTCGCACGAGCACCCGGAGTTCATCGTCAACGTCAAGGAAACCGGCAAGGTCATGCTGGTCAACTACGAGGACATCGAAAACATTTCGACCACCATCATCGGCACCGCGCCCTTCCTGCATGACGGCGGCTGGGACGTGACTCACCGTTACTTCATGACGGCGGCCAACAACTCGAACAAGGTGGCGGTGATCGATTCCAAGGACCGCAAACTCGCTGCGCTGGTCGACGTAGGCAAGATCCCGCACCCCGGCCGCGGCGCCAACTTCGTTCACCCGACCTACGGTCCGGTCTGGGCGACCAGCCACCTGGGCGACGAAACCATCTCGCTAATCGGCACCGACCCGGACAAGCATCCCGACCAGGCCTGGAAAGTCGTCGAGACGCTCAAAGGCCAGGGCGGTGGCTCGCTGTTCATCAAGACCCACCCGAAATCCAACCACATCTACCTGGACACCACCTTCAACCCGGACGCCAAGATCAGCCAGTCGGCCGCCGTGTTCAATATCAACGACCTGGGCGCCGGCTACACCGTGCTGCCGATCGGCGAATGGTCCGGCCTGAAGGACGGTGCCAAGCGCGTCGTGCAGCCGGAATACAACGAGGCGGGTGACGAAGTCTGGTTCTCGGTATGGAGCGGCCAGGAGGAGCAATCGGCCATCGTCGTGGTCGATGACAAGACGTTAAAGCTGAAAAAGGTGATCAAGGACAAAAGATTGATTACCCCGACCGGTAAATTTAACGTCCATAACACTCAGCACGACGTGTACTGAGTGCAAACCGGGGGGACGCCAAGATCCCCCCAATTAGCCTTGAGGAAGTAACTCATGAAGAAGTTTCTAATCCCACTGCTTGCCCTGGGCGGCGCCGTGGTTCTGCAGCCCGCCGTGGCGCAGGACGGTGAAGCGCTGTTCAAGAGCAAGCCTTGCGCCGCCTGCCACAGCATCGACGCGAAGCTGGTTGGTCCGGCACTGAAGGAAGTTGCCGCCAAGTACGCCGGCCAGGATGGCGCTGCCGACCTGCTCGCCGGCCACATCAAGAACGGCACCCAAGGCAACTGGGGCCCGATCCCGATGCCGCCAAACCCAGTCACCGACGAAGAAGCCAAAGCCCTCGCTGAGTGGGTTTTGAGCCTGAAGTAATCCCCAGGAGGACATCATGATCCGGTCCCGACATGCAGTTATCGGTTTGGGGCTCACCCTGGTGTCCCTCCTTCCTCATTCCGCTGCCCTGGCCAACGGCCCTACCGCCGAACGCCAGGCTCAGCTAGGCAACCTGCTCTTGCAGGACTGCGGTTCCTGCCACGGCCTGCGCATGACCGGCGGCCTCGGCCCCGCACTGACCCGCGAGGCGCTTGCCGGCAAACCCCGAGAAAGCCTGATTGCCACCGTGACCCACGGGCGGCCAGGCACCGCCATGCCCGGCTGGAATGCGCTGCTCAACGAGCAGGACATCGCCTGGCTGGTCGATCAACTTCTGCAAGGATATCCACAGCCATGATTCGCCCGATCCTGCTGCTCGCCGCGGCAAGCCTGCTCGGCGCCTGCGCCCAACAACCCCTGCGTGGCACCGGCGACCTGGGCGTGGTGGTCGAACGCGCGAGTGGCACCCTGCAGATCGTCGAAACCAGCGGCCAGACGCGCCTGGCGCGCATCGAGGGGCTGGGCGACCTGTCCCACGCCTCGGTGGTGTTCTCCCGCGACGAGCGTTTCGCCTATGTCTTCGGCCGTGACGGCGGGTTGACCAAAGTCGACCTGCTCGAGCAACGCATCGACAAGCGCGTCGTACAGGGCGGCAACAGCATCGGCGGCGCCATCAGCCAGGACGGCAAGCTGATCGCCGTCGGCAACTACGAGCCGGGCGGCGTGAAAGTTTTCGACGCCCAAACGCTGGAGCTCGTAGCGGACGTGCCCGCCACGCCGCTCGCTGACGGTAGTCGCAACTCACGTGTCGTCGGCGTGATCGACGCCCCGGGGCGACGGTTCATCTATAGCCTGTTCGACACAGACGAGACGTGGCTGCTGGACTTCAGCGAAGGCAACACACCAAAGGTCACGCGCTTCGAGAACATCGGCAAGCAGCCCTACGATGCCCTGCTCACGCCCGAAGGCCGCTATTACATCGCTGGCCTGTTCGGCGAGGACGGCATGGCCAAGATCGACCTCTGGCACACAGCGCGCGGCGTCGAGCGCATCCTCGACGGTTACGGCCGTGGCCAGGAGAAGCTACCGGTCTACAAGATGCCGCACCTGGAGGGCTGGACGGTCGCGGGCGACCAGACGTTTGTCCCAGCGATCGGCCAGCACCGTGTGCTGGTGATGGATTCAAAAAACTGGAAGCAGACCGACGCCATCGATGTCGCCGGCCAACCGGTGTTCGTCATGGCGCGACCGGATGCACGGCAAATCTGGGTCAACTTTGCGCACCCGAATAACGGCAAGGTGCAGGTCATCGACAGCGAGACCCACGAAATCATCGCCACGCTCGAACCCGGTCCGGCCGTGTTGCACATGGAATTTACGGCGCGCGGCGACCAGCTCTGGCTGTCGGTTCGCGACGGCAACGAGCTGCAGGTCTGGGACCCCTACACCTTGAAGCAGATCAAGCGGCTGCCGGCCGAGAGCCCGAGCGGCATCTTTTTCAGTAGCCGC
The DNA here is from genome assembly GCF_051486945.1 of Stutzerimonas chloritidismutans. Classification (GTDB taxonomy): domain Bacteria; phylum Pseudomonadota; class Gammaproteobacteria; order Pseudomonadales; family Pseudomonadaceae; genus Stutzerimonas; species Stutzerimonas chloritidismutans_B. The sequence continues at coordinate 867,520 of NZ_JAHVDX010000002.1, forward strand.
GCACACGAGACAGGGCTATGACATGCACATCGATACCCTCAGCCGCCGCCTGATCGACCGCTTCCAACACGGCATGCCGCTGTGCGCCGAGCCCTATCGTGCCATGGCCGAAGCGCTCGATTGCAGCGAAGCGGACGTGCTCGCCTGCCTCGAAAGCCTGGAGCACGACGGCGGCCTGTCGCGCATCGGTCCGGTGTTCGAGCACAGCCGCGCCGGCGCCAGCACCCTGGTAGCCCTGGCCGTGCCGGAGGATCGGCTTGAGGACGTCGCCGAGCAGATCAACCAGCTGCCGGAGGTCAACCACAACTACCTTCGCGAGCACGTCTACAACCTTTGGTTCGTGCTCACCGGGCCGGATCGCCCACATATCGACGCACTGCTTGCGCGGATCGAGCGTCAGACCGGGCTGAGCCCCCTCGACCTGCCCATGCAGGCGGCCTACCGCATCGATCTTGGTTTTCCGATCGGAGACGCATCATGAACGCCCTCCTCGACGATTTTCAGGCCCTGCAGCTGCGGCGCCTTCTCGAAGCCGGCCTGCCGCTGGCCGCGCGCCCCTACCAGGTGCTGGCCGAGCGCGTCGGTGCGACCGAAGAGGCCGTGCTTGAACAAGTCAGGCGTTGGAGCGAGGGCGGGCTGTTTCGCCGTGTCGGGCTGGTACTCAAGCACCGCGCCCTGGGCTTTCGTGCCAACGCCATGCTGGTGATGGATATCCCCGATGATCGCGTCGACGAGGTCGGTGGCGCACTCGGCCAGGCCCGCGGCATCAACCTTTGCTACCAGCGTCCACGGCGCCTGCCCGACTGGCCCTATAACCTGTTCTGCATGGTCCACGGGCGCGAGCGCCAGCAGGTCATCGTGCTGATCGAGGCGCTGCTGGCCGAGCACGGGCTGAGCCAGGTCCCGCATCAATTGCTGTTCAGCACCCGTGCATTCAAGCAGTGCGGTGGCCGCTACGCACCGCCGCCCGCGCCGGAGTCCGCCCATGGATGAGTTCGACCGCCGCCTGATCAATCGCCTGCAGCACGGCCTGCCGCTGGTTCGCTACCCCTGGCAGGCGCTGGCCGATGAGCTCGGCGCCGCGCCGGAACAGCTGCGTGAGCGCGTCCAGGCGCTGCTCGACGACGGCACCCTGACCCGCTTCGGCCCGATGTTCGATATCGAGCGGCTCGGCGGCGCCTTTACCCTTGCCGCGCTTTCGGTGCCCGAGGCGCGCTTCGACGAGGTCGCCGAACAGCTCGCGGCCATGCCGGAGGTCGCGCATAACTACCGCCGCGAACACGCCTGGAACATGTGGTTCGTGCTCGGTTGCGCAACGCCCGAAGGTATTACCGAGACCATTGCTCGCATCGAGTCCGAGACGGGCCTGCCGGTGCTCAACCTGCCCAAGGAGGAGACCTACCATGTCGGCCTGCACTTTGCCGTCTGAGCCTTGCGACCCGTCTGATCCTGGCATCGCCACGCTGGAGACGCGGCTGGTCGCGCTGACCGAAGCGGGTCTGCCGTTGGTCGATGATCCGTGGGCCTGGGTAGCCGAACGGCTGGAGATCAGCGTCGAGGCCACGCTTGGCCTCTTGCAGCGATTGCAGGCCGAAGGCGCCATTCGGCGTATCGCTGCAGTGCCCAATCACTATCGCCTGGGCTATCGGCACAACGGCATGACGGTCTGGGAAGTGGATGACACCGAGATCGCCCGGCTCGGCCCGCTGATCGGCGGGCAGCCCTTCGTCAGCCATTGCTATCGTCGCCCACGCCGGCCGGGCTGGCATTACAACCTGTTCGCAATGGTGCACGGCCGCAGCGCCGAAGAGATCGAAGCCTACCGCGCCGAGATCCGCCGCCTGCTTGGCGTTGCCTGCCGCAGCGACGACATGCTCGTCAGCAGCCGCATTCTGAAGAAAACCGGGTTGCGTGTTGGGGCGGGCGCGGCGGCTAGAACCGCCACTCGGGCCTGAACAACCCGACCAGGAAAAACAGTGTGGAGAACACCCAGACGACGAGTGCGTACAAGCGAATCTGCTCGGCCGTCCAGCCCCAGGTGAACCAGTCGATGATGAAAAAACTCTTCCAGCCTTCCAGAAACTGCGCGCCACCCCAGCTGATGATCCACTTCCAGAACAGGCTATTGAGCAGGTAAAGCAGGACGAACTTGGTCGTCGACATCATGTTCGCTAACCGAGCGACAGCCGCACCAAGCCGATCACGATCATCACGTAGGCGAACAGCACCAGATGATTGAGCCGGTTGGGCGGCAGCCGGTAAACCGCGCCTTTGCACTTGAGATAGACATCACCCGTCAGCGCGACGATTAGTGCCGCCGGCATGCAGACCACCACTAGCACGAAAATGAACCAGCGCCGCCGAAATAACGGCACCTGCGAATAGTCGATATCGACCTTTACCGCTTCTGAACCTTCCATTCTCAAATCCCTTTGCATGCAGATCACTGTAAACGGGCATCCCGCCCGTGGTTCGCCACTGGAAACGGTGCGTTCGCGACAGTAGCCGCCCAGATCACCAGCGTCTATCGCACGCCGCGCTCAACCCCGCCATTTGTGACAAGGATCAGATCGGCAACGCGACCTGTACCACTCGGCGATGACCTTACCCAAACCAAGGCTTTTATTGTTTCCGGTCAAGGATGGGCTGCCACCGCTCGGAGATGCTGCGCCCATCGAACCACGCCACACGGCGTGACAGGGGCCCGCTCCGAGGAGACGCTCATGTTGAGAATCAGCCATTACCTGCGCGCGCTTGCCCGGCCTGAGATGCCGGTTCTCGGCGCCCGCAGCACCGGCGCCGCCCGCCCTCCGGTGGTGATCTGGAATCTGCTGCGCCGCTGCAACCTGACCTGCCGGCACTGCTATGCCACCTCCGCCGACAGCGTCTTCCGCGACGAGCTGGATACGGGCGAGGCGCTCAAGGTCATCGACGACCTGCATGACGCCGGGGTGCGCGTGCTCATCCTTTCCGGCGGCGAACCGTTGCTGCGCGATGACATCTTCGAGCTGTCCAGCTATGCCCGCCAGCGCGGTTTTTTCGTTGCACTGTCCACCAACGGCACGCTGATCGACGAGCAGAACATCGAGCAGATCGCCGCCGCTCAGTACGACTACGTCGGCATCAGCATCGATGGCCTGGAAGCGGTCCACGATCATTGGCGGCAGCTCAAGGGCAGCTTCGCTGCGTCCATGCATGCCATCGACCTGTGCCGCCAGCACGGCATACGCGTCGGCCTGCGCACCACGCTCACCCAGCACAACTACCCGCAGTTACCTGCGCTACTGGAACTGATGCGTGAACATGACGTGCAGAAGTTCTACCTCTCGCATCTCAACTACAGCGGCCGTGGCAAACGCAGTCGCGGCGCCGATGCGCACCACCAGATGACGCGCGACGCCATGTACCAGCTGTTCGAACAAGCTTGGGACGATGTACAGCACGACCGCGAAACCGATTTCGTCAGCGGCAATAACGATGCCGACGCGATTCTGCTGCTGCAGTGGGCCGAGCAGAACCTGCCGCAGCACCGTGATCGTCTGGAGCGCATGCTGCGCGCCTGGGGAGGTAATGCATCGGGCAGCGGCATCGCCAATATCGACAATATCGGCGACGTTCACCCGGACACCTACTGGTGGCAGCACACCGTTGGCAACGTGCGCCGGCAGCCTTTTCGCGAGCTGTGGCTGGAGCGCCCCGAGCCGCTGCTGGCCGAACTGCGCCAGCACCCGCGGGCCGTACAGGGCCGCTGCGCCGAGTGCCGCTGGCTGTCGATCTGCAACGGCAACACCCGCACCCGCGCCTGGGCCGAAGGCAATCTCTGGGGCGAAGACCCTGGCTGCTACCTCAGCGATCAGGAGATCGGCCTCGCCCAACCACAACGCATCCCCAGCGTCGCCATTTGATATCGAGAGCGGCCCCGAAGCCGCCCCGGACCTACCGCCAGCCCGATGAGAATTCAGGAGTTCGCATGGACCAGCCACTCACCCTCCCCGCCTCGCTCGGCGCGACCCTGGCCGCGGGCGAAGTCGCCCTGGTCGGTGCCGGCCCCGGCGACCCCGGCTTACTCACCCTGCGCGCCTGGAGCCTCCTGCAACAGGCCGACGCCGTCGTTTACGACCGCCTCGTCAGCACCAGCCTGATGGACTTGCTGCCGGCCAGCTGCGCGCGCCACTACGTCGGCAAAACGAGTGGTTATCACAGCCTCCCGCAGCCGCAGATCAACCAATTGCTGGTCGACCTCGCCCGGCAAAACCTGCGCGTGGTACGGCTCAAGGGCGGCGACCCCTTCATCTTCGGCCGCGGCGCCGAAGAGCTGGAATACCTGCTGGCACACGGCATCAACGGTCAGGTGGTCCCGGGTGTCACCGCCGCCGCCGGCTGCAGCGCCTATGCGGGCATTCCGCTGACGCACCGTGACCTGGCGCACTCCTGCCAGTTCATCACTGGCCACCTGCAGGAAGACGGTGCGCTGCAGCTGCCCTGGCGCGCCCTCGTAGAAGGCAAGCAGACGCTGGTCTTCTACATGGGCCTGGCCAGCCTTGGCGAGATTTCGCGCAACCTGATCGCCGCAGGCCTGCCTGTGGACACCCCGGCGGCGCTGATCAGCAGCGGCACCCGACCCGAGCAGCGTGTAGTGCGCTGCTCGCTCCGGCAGTTGCCCACCGTCGCCGACCAGGAGCGGCTAGTCCCACCGACGCTCACGGTGATCGGCCAGGTCGTCGGCCTGTTCGCTGACCGCCGCATGGAATACCCGGCCCGCTTGTTCACCCCGCACACCGGGCAACCAGCCGTCGCGGAGGCCCTATGCGAGTAGCCATCCCCTTCATCTTGCTGGCGCTGGCCGGCGCGGTCGAAGCCGCCGAGCAACCAGTTGGCCTCGAGCAGGCCGGGCAGCTTTACGAGCAGTATTGCCAGAGCTGCCATGGCGCCGGGCGCCTCGGCGGTGCCGGCCCGGCATTGCTGCCCGAAAGCCTCAGCCGCATCAAGCCGGACGAAGCGCGCAAGGTAATCCGCGACGGCCGCCCTGCCAGTCAGATGGCCGCCTTCGGTGACCGCCTCTCCGGCGCGCAAATCGACGGGCTGGTCAGCTACCTCTATCAACCCGCTGCGACGCCGCCGACCTGGAGCGACGCCGACATCCGCGCCAGTCATCGCATCCTCAATGACGTCTCAAAGCTGCCCGATACCCCGCAGCATGGCGCCGATCCGCTCAACCTGTTCGTCGTGGTCGAGGCAGGCAACCACCACGTGCGCGTGCTCGATGGCGATCGCTTCGAGGAACTGGCCAACTTCCCCTCGCACTTCGCCCTGCATGGTGGGCCGAAGTTCTCGCCGGACGGCCGCTTCGTCTATTTCGCCTCGCGTGACGGTTGGATCAGCGTCTATGACCTGCACAACCTGACCATGATCGCCGAGGTCCGCGCGGGGCTGAACACGCGCAACCTGGCTGTCAGCAACGACGGCCGCTGGGTGTTGGTGGGCAACTACCTGCCTGGCAACCTGGTGCTGCTCGATGCGCGTGACCTGTCGCTAGTCAAGCACATCCCGGCGGTGGCGGCCGATGGCACGCCATCGCGCGTCAGCGCCGTCTACACCGCACCGCCGCGCAACAGTTTCGTGGTCGCGCTCAAGGACGTGAAGGAGGCTTGGGAGCTGTCCTACGCGGGCGAGCCAGACTTCCAACCGCGGCGCATCGAGGCCGCCGACTTCCTTGACGACTTCTCCTTCACGCCCGACTACCGCTACCTGCTCGCCACCTCGCGCAAGGCCCTCGGCGGCCAGGTGATCGACCTGGACACCGGCAAGTCGGTGACCGACATACCGCTGCCGGGCATGCCGCACCTGGGCTCTGGCATCTATTGGAAGCGCGGCGGCAAGTGGGTCTTCGCCACGCCAAACGTCAGCAAAGGCCTGATCTCGGTGCTGGACCTCGATACCTGGAAGCTGATCAAGGAAATCCCCACCGAAGGGCCCGGCTTCTTCATGCGCAGCCAGCAAAACTCACCCTACGCCTGGACCGACGTGTTCTTTGGACCCAACAACGACGCCGTCCACCTGATCGACAAGCAAACCCTGGAGATCGCCCACACCCTACGCCCGATGCCCGGCAAGAATGCCGCTCACGTCGAATTCACCAACGACGGCCGCTATGCACTGCTCAGCGTCTGGGACACGGAAGGCGCGCTGATCGTCTACGACGCCAACACGCTGGAAGAGATCAAGCGCATCCCGATGAACAAGCCGTCCGGCAAGTACAACGTCGGTAACAAGATCGAGTTCGCCGAAGGCACGTCGCACTGAGGGAGAGACCTGAAGGGCCGGCGGGCTGGGAAGCTGCAACGGGGCCGCTCTTCAGCTGACCGGCTCTCCCAGAGCCTGCAAACCACGCCAAGCCAGCCGACCCTCCAGCCGCCGTCATCTGTCGGCTTTTATCTTTCATCCCAACCTGATTTCATATCACTCCCTTTGATATGAGCCCCGCCCGCCATGGATATTGATCTCGCCCGCACATTTCTCGAGATCATTCGCAGCGGCAGCTTCATCGCCACCGCCGATCGCTTGCACATCACGCAGACTGCTGTAACAGCGCGGGTTCGTAGCCTGGAAGCGCAACTGGGCTGCCGGCTGTTCGTGCGCAACCGGGCCGGGGCGAGGTTGACCAGCGATGGCGAGCGCTTCGTCGCCTACGCCAACCAACTGGTGCAGACCTGGGAGGCGGCGCGCCGTGATCTACCGTTGCCCAAGGGCTACGACAAGCTGCTTTCACTCGGTGCTGAGGTCAGCCTGTGCAATCCGCTGATGCTCGCCTGGGTCAAGCGGTTACGGCAGGCGCTGCCCGACCATGCGTTGCGCAGTGAAGTAGCCACCGACACCGAGTTGCAACACAAGCTCGACCTCGGCGTGCTCGACGCCGCGCTGGTGCATCAGCCCGAGTACCTGCCCGGCCTGCAGGTCGAGCAGCTGCTGGAGGAGAAGCTGATCCAGGTCGTGCATGCACGAGTCCCCGAGCCTTATCTGTACATTGACTGGGGGCCGGCGTTTCGTAGCCAGCATGACCTTGCCTTGCCCGAGCACATCCGCGCCGCGCTCTCGTTCAGCCTCGGTCCACTGGCCCTGCAGTACCTCGTGCAGCATGGCGGCCGCGGTTACTTCCGCACGCGCGTGGTCCAGCGCTACCTCGACGAGGGTCTACTCAAGCGCGTCGAGCAGACCCCGGAGTTCAGCTACCCGGTTTACCTCGTCTACTCGCGAGCGGCCGAATCCCCTGCGCTGGCGCAGGCGATCGCTCTGCTGCGTGAAGTCGCGGAAGATGAGTACGACTGGTCGCGCTGGAATTATGAAATCTGAAACCCCCACTGCCCGGCTGGCCTAGTCGCTCAGGCGCTTCATCCAGTTCTGGTAAAGCCCGGCAACGAGATCGCCCTGGGTGATCATACCCACCAGCCGTTGCTCGGCATCGATCACGGGCAGGCAGGACATCCGACGGTCCGCCAGCAAGAAAACAAGGTCGCTGAGGTGCGCATCCTCCCGTACGGAGACCACGGGCGCCGTCATGACACGCTCGACCCTGACGTCGCGATTAAATGTCAGGCGCCGCAGGTTGAGCCGAGAGGGGCTCGGTTCGAAGTGCTGTAAAAGGTCGGTCAGCGTGACGATTCCAACCAGTCTTTCACTAACCGGCTCGACGACGGCAAGCGAATGCAGGCGGTGCTGGCGAACCAGTTCCCAGGCCTGCCGGATGCGCGCGGAAGGCGCGATCCCATGCAGGTCGCGGCACATGATATCGGCTGCTGCGACCGCCCCCATGCTGCGACGGATGGCGTGCTTTTCGGTGCGTTTGATCAGGTCCAGCAGGTCATCGTGGGACACATCGACGTATTCACCGAACTCTTCCAGCGCATGGGTGACATCGTCGTTGGTGAAGCTCAGATGCTCGTCGCCCAGGGGCACGCTAGCGTTCTTGACGCCGCCGATCGCTGCGCGCGGCTTGGGATAGGGATGCCGCGTGAGATTGTTGTAGACCAGTGCCACGGCAACCAGAAGCACGGAGTTGAAGCCTACCGGTAGCAGTAGCCCGTAGCCGAGCTCGCTGAGCCCCGGCCCGCCGATTGCGGCGACCATCGCCAAGGCGCAGCTGGGCGGATGCATACAACGCAGCGAGAACAGGCAGGCAATCGCCAAGCAGACCGCCAGCACCGCTGCGGCGACCGTCGGCAAGCCGCTGGTGCCGAGGTAGATGCCGATGGTCGCCGCGATGAGGTTGCCGCCGATCACCGACCAAGGCTGTGCGAAGGGGCTCGACGAGGCGCTGAAGAGGATGACTGCCGAAGCACCGGCCGGCGCAACGATATGCAGCGTGACCTGGCTACCGAAAAGCCACAGGCCCAGCGAGACCATCGGCAGCACCACCAGCCCGACGCCGAGCACGGCGCGCAACCATTCCCGCGGCCCCACGCTGAGCGGCATCGGAAGAAAGGATCGCAGCCAGTTATTCAGAGGGTCAGGCATGGGCTCGGCTTGGAAGGGGGTCAAGCGTTCAGGCACTGGACTATGCCACAGGTTCCAGCCCTTCCCAGCCCCTCATTGCGCTGGCGGCGCGATCGGAGCGGCCTGTGTCAATCCGGCAGGTGTTTCAGCCAGTTCTGGTAAAGCGCGGCGATCAGGTCGGTCTGGGTAATCATGCCCACTAGTCGCTGCTCACTGTCGACCACTGGCAGGCAGTGCAGGCCGCGGTCGGACAGCAGGTACACCAAGTCCACCATGTGGGTGTCGGCGCTGACCGTGACGACCGGCGACGTCATGATCGAGCCCAGGCGCTGCCCACCCTCGCGCTTGAATTGGCCGATGCGAATGCGCGCCGGTGTCGAACGCAGATACTTGAGCAGGTCTACCAAGGTCACGATGCCGACCAGCTCGCGCGTGTCGCCGGTGACGACCGGCAGAGAATGCAGGCGATGTTCGCGCAGCGTTCGCCAGGCGGTTTGAGTGGTGCAGTCGGACGTAGCCCAGTAGAGGTCGCGGGACATGATGTCCGCCGCGGTCACCTCGCCCATGCTGCGCCGCAGCGCATGTTTTTCGGTCTGCTTGATCAGTTGGGCGAGGTCGTCGCGCGTTACGTCGACATACTCGCCGAATTCCGACAGGGCTCTGGCGACGTCATCTTCACTGAAGCTCATCCGGTCGCTGGGCAATGCATCGCGGGTATGGTGACTGTTGCCGCGCGGCGTGCGCGGCTTCGGGTATGCATGCCCGGTGAGGTTGTTATAGAGCAGCGCGACCGCCACCAGGAGTGCCGAGTTGAACGTCACCGGATAGAGCAACCCGTAGCCGAGCGCGTGGATCTGCGCATTACCGACCACCGCCACCAACGCCAGCGCGGCGCCCGGCGGATGCAGGCAGCGCGCACCCAGTAGGCAGATGATCACCAGCCCACCCGCGATCCCAGCGGCCAACAGCACGGGCAGCCCACTGGCCCCAAGCGCCACACCGATCAGCGTCGCCAACACGTTGCCAGCCAGCACTGACCAAGGCTGGGCAAACGGGCTTGAAGGTGCAGCAAAGACCAGCACTGCCGAAGCTGCCGCTGGCGCGGCGAGCGGCAGGGTAAGCGCGGCACCGAAGACCCAGGCGCAGGCAGGCAGCACTAACAGCATCGCCAGCGCGACGCCCAGCGCCACGCGCAGCCATTCAGCAGGTGGCGCCGATAGTGGCGCGGGCACGAAGGAGCGGCACCAGTCGAAGAGGCGTTCTTGCATAGGTTCCGTTTCTGAGATTCGTTTGGTCGGGGGCCTTGTGCAAACCCGACAAGGCTTTGACCAGGCGACGCGCCAAAATGTCGCGTCGACGGCAAGGGCGCACATTATCAGTGCACGCTTCAGAAGCGGCTAATGAATGCTATTGCTGTCTGGCTGCAATATTTCTGATGCAAACCTGGCGATGGCCGGCAGGTGCGCCAGCCCAACGGTGGCCGATCAGGTAATCGTGTAGCCGTTATCGACCACCCAATCCTGCCCGAACACTCCCCGCGCGCCTTGGGAAAGCTGGAAGAGGATGACATTGGCCACCGCCGCTGCATCGAGGAAGCGCCCCGGCAGCAAGCGTTTACTGACACCTTCGGCGACCTGCTCGAGTTGATCGTCGGCCAGTCCTAACGTGCCCCAGATCGACGTGGCGGTCGGCCCCGGCGAAACGACGTTGATCCGCACCTCCAGCGGTGCAAACTCCACCGCCAGCGTGCGAGCCTGGGCAACCAGCGCAGCCTTGCTGGCGATGTACGCCGCCAATCCGGGGAAGGTCGTGCGCGTCAGGAAGGTGCCGACGAAAACCACCGAGGCCGGAGTCGCCAGCCCTCCGCGCAGTGCGGCCAACGTGCCCAGGGCGCCCGCCCCGTTGACGGCCCACTGGCGATCGAAGCAGGCCATGTCCAGGCTGTCCCCCAGCTCGGCGATGCCGGCATTGGGCACGAGGTAGTCCACCGGGCCGAGCAGCGCGGCCTGCCGGCTCAATGCCTGCAGGTCGTCCGCCGAGGTGACGTCGCCGGCGATCCAGTGCAGCGTCTCGGGGTAGCTTTCCAGCAACTGGCCAAGCGCGCCAAGGTTGCGCGACATCGCCAGCACCCTCGCGCCGCGCTGCAGCAGCGCGGAGCAAAGCGCAAGGCCAATGCCGGAGCTTGCGCCGGTGACCACTGCGAGGCGGTCCGTGAATTCGTTTTTCATCTTCATCTCCGATGCCGGCGATCGCCGAGCCGCTGGCTGCCCGTCCCGGAGCGGGCAGGCAGGTGGTTGAAACACGAGAAGGAGGCGGTAGGCGTCAATCAGCCGGGATGGCCATCTACGCGGGGGCTCAGCAACATGGGAGCGTAGCGCCACGCATAGAGCGCGAATGCCAGCGCCCAACAGGTCGCTGCGAGCCATAGCCCGGCCACTGGCAACGCGGTGGCGAGGAACACGCGTGCCCCAGCGCCCAGGTTGAATAGCACGAACGCGCCCGCGATGCCCGACGGCAACTGCAGCGGCCGCCCGGTATGCCCGAGGGTGACGCGAGCGATCATCGCCAGGATCAGGCCGCTCATCGAGCCGACCGAGAGGGCATGCAGCGAAGGGCTGGGAGTGCCCAGTAGACCGATGTGCCACAGCGCCAGACCACCCGCGGCCACGACCAGCCAGAGCATGGCCAGGTGCAGCGACCACAGCAGCGGTACACCCCAGATACCTTTGTCGTACCAGCGCACCAGGCGTACCAGATGGCCGAGCGCGATGGCAAAGAAGAGCACGCCGAGCAGCGGGTTGGGCAGCAGCGCGACGCCCACCGCATAGAGCACGGCGACCAGCGCGGAGCCGACCAGCAGCGCGACGTCCAGCCAGGCCCAAGCCTTCACCTGTTCGGTGCGCCCCAAGCCGCGCTGGGTGAAGAAGGGAATCACACGCCCACCAATGAGTGCCATCAGCGCCGCGACCAGCCAGAGCGCGGCCAGTACGCCCTGCCGCTGCAGCCCGTCATCGGCCAGGCCCACGCCCCAGAGCACCTGAATATCGGCAGCTGTCATCAATGCCAGCACCGCAATCACCGGGTAGTTGCGCTTTTGTCGGACGGCCCAGAGCATGCGACCCATGAGCCGGGCCACGCCGAACATGAACAGCAGCTCGGTGATCACCAGCAGCCAGAGCGGCGCACCGAGCAACCAGCCCAGCCGGGCCAGCAACCAGACCAGCGCCAACGCCGCCAATCGATTGCCTGAGACGCCCGGCTGACCGGTCCAGGTCTGGCCGGCAGTCAGCAGAAAACCCGCGACGATCGCCATGGCGAAACCGAACAGCATTTCGTGACGGTGCCACGCGAGCCAGCCGCCGGTGGGCTGGAAGCCCGGCCATAGACCGGTCCAGGCGGCGACCCAGAGCGGGATTGCCAGCAGCGCGAAAAGGCTCCCGGCGAGAAAGAACGGGCGAAACGCGAGGCGCCAGATGGGCGGGATACTGAGGGCTTTTCGCCGGTCGATGACTTGCACGAGGCCTCCTGACACTTACTGCGACGGCCTGCCCTTACCAGGCGGGCCGAAAACCGGGGCTCCGAGAGATTTCGTGAGCCAGGCCTACTTTTTACAGGGTAGGCCGGCAGCACAGACTTGATTGCAATCAGGTTTATCAGGAGCCGGGTGGCGGGCGACGACCGGTAGCCGCTAGAGACTCTTAACCGCACCGGGTTTGTTGGCGATACCGACACCCGCCAACTCAGCAGCCGCACCACCCGATCGCGAGCAAGCTCGCTCCTACGAAAAGCGATGCGTGCCGGTGCAGACTGCCGGGTGGGCCATGTCAACTGTAGGAGCCAGCTTGCTGGCGATCCTGACACCCCGCCAACTCAGCAATCACCACCGGATCGCGAGCAAGCTCGCTCCTACGAAGAGCGATGCGGGCCGGTGCGCGCAATCGGGTGGGCCATGTCAACTGTAGGAGCCAGCTTGCTGGCGATCCTGACACCCCGCCAACTCAGCAATCACCACCGGATCGCGAGCAAGCTCGCTCCTACGAAGAGCGGTACGCGCCGATGCACATTGCCGGATGGGCCACGCCGAACGTAGGAGCCAGCTTGCTGGCGATCCCAACACCCGCCGACTCAGCGGTCACGACCGGATCGCGGGCAAGCTCGCTCCTACGGAAAGCGATGGGGGGCGGTGCGCGCCTACAGAAGCGCCTTACTTCAGCTCCTGCTTCACCGGTTCGGCTTTCTCACCGTCATGCATGGACTTACGGAAGCCGCTGATCGCCCCGCCCAGGTCCGAGCCCAGGCCGCGCAGGCGCTTGGTGCCGAAGAGCATGACCACGATCAGCAGAATGATCAGGAGTTGCCAGATACTGATGCCCATCATCGTTCGTTACCTCGTCGTGTGTAGGCTGCCGGTCTAGTGACCGGCGTGCGCCTGATGTTGGCCGTGCATGTCATGCATGCCTTGTGTCTGTTGCAGGACCGACTGGTCGATGTCATCGAAACGCAAAACCCTGCCACCGTGCATCGTTGCCAGTGCCTTGGCCGCGGATTCGTCGGCGAAGGTCGCCAGCACCGCACCCATCGCCCCCTTGAGATCAGTGCCAGCGACATAGTAGGCGGTGGTCGCGTCGATCAGATAGTGGTCGTCCGGCTGCTCCCAGGTGCTGCGCCCCATGTCGTGCACGTAGAGCTTGGCGTCGCCCACGCGATTCTCCGGTTGCAGCCACCAGCCCAGCAGCTCCGCCGTAGAGCAAAACTTCTTCACCCCGCCCTTCCCGACCGCCTGGCCCTTAGGTCCAGGGAAATCACCGATGGCCATCCCGCACACGTGGCACTCATCGCTGGCGTGGAAGGCAACCGGTTCAAGTACCCGCTCGGTCTGTTCGGCCTCGTTGCAGCCGGCCAGGCCCACGAGCAGTACTGCGGCCAGCACCCGCGAAGCCTGCTTGTATAACCCATTCATCATTGCAGTTCCTTTAATCAGAGGATCAGGCGGGCCGGCGGCGGAATACGCCGTAGGCCAGAGAAAGCGACGCGGCGACCCAGAGCAGCAGGCAACCCCAGAGCGCGGCCACCGGCATCGGCAGCTCGGCCCCCAGCGACAGCACGCCCATCGCACCCGTGCCGTCGAAGCCGGCAAGGTTCACCAAGCGGTAAAGATCAGCGGGATTAAGGAGCAGTAGCCACGGTAAGAGCTGCGGGCTGAACTGGCCTTCGCTGAAAACCAGCAGCGCCAGCAGAACCAGGTCAAACACCAGAACGAAGAGAAACCAGACGCCGAGCGCCAGCCCCGCCGCGCTGGATTTCTCACTGACCTTGCTGCTCAGCACGTAGGCCATGGCGAGAAACACCCAGCCGAGCAGCGTCGAGGACAGCATGAAGCGGCCGAAGGCCCAGAGCAGCAAGCCCAGTTCGATGTCCTCGACCAGAAGCGCAATGGCCAGCATCGCGCAACCGAAGCCAATCAGTACCGCCAGCGCGAGGATCAACCCGTGACCAAGAAACTTGCCGAGCAGGATCTGCCCCCGGCCCAAGGGGTAGGTCAGCAGCAACATCAGGGTGCCGCCCTCGTCCTCGCCGACAATGGCGTCGTAGGCCAGCAGCAGCGCGATGAGCGGCATCAGGAACGTGGCCAGGCTCGCCAGGCTGGCGATGGTCGCCGGAATGGACGTGAAGCCCAGTTGGCCGGACGCCGCTGCGCCGAGCCAGGCGATGCCTACCGCCAGTACCGCGAACAGCAGGCTGATGGCGAGCAGCCAACGGTTACGCAGGCCATCGCTGAATTCCTTGCGGGCAATGTTCCAGATGGCGTTCATGGCCGGCCCTCCGAGGCGCCAGGATCGCCGGCGCGTGTCATGTAGTGTCGGTAGAGGTCTTCCAGCGAGGGCTGGTGGATCTCGATGTCGTCCGGCTCGCCCTCGCCGAGCAATTCGCGCAGCAGCGGCAGCTTGTGGCCATTGATGGCCGACACCTCGACGCTGCGCTCGCCCAGAGCTCGAGCGGCATGCCCGGCGGCATCCCAACGTTGCAACCAGCCGGCGCTGTCACCGATGCCGCTGGCACGGATGCGCGTCGGCAGGCCAGCGTCGCGGCGCAGTTGCGCCAGGCTGCCGATCGCTTGCAATTCGCCTCTGGCGAGGATGGCGGCACGGTTGATGTGCGCTTCGACGCCTGGCAAGACGTGCGAGCAGAGAATGATGCTGCAGCCACCCTGTCGCAGCCGATCGATGACCTGATACAGGTCGCCCGTGGCGATGGGGTCGAGGCCTACGGTGGGCTCGTCGAGCAAAAGCAGACGCGGCTCGCCGAGCAGCGCCTGGGCCAGCCCGAGGCGTTGGCGCATGCCCTTGGAATAGGTCTTCACCCTGCGCTCGGCGGCCTGCGCAAGCCCGACCTGTTCGAGCAGGTCATCCACCTGGCCCAGCGCTGCGCCCTTGAGACGGGCGAAATGACGCAGCGTTTCGCGACCGCTGAGCTGTGGATAGAAGGTGACGTTCTCCGGCAGGTAGCCGAGCTGACGGCGTACCCCTGGATCCGCGGGCTGGCGGCCGAGCACCCGGACCTGGCCTTCGCTTGGCGCGAGCAGGCCGAGAATCAACTTCATGCTGGTGGTCTTGCCGGCGCCGTTGTGGCCGAACAGGCCCAGCACCTCGCCTTCGGCGAGGCTCAGGTTCAACCCGTGCAGCACGGTCATGCTGCCGTAACGCTGGCTCACGCCTTCGATTTCAACGACGTTCATGGCGTCTGCTCCTGCGTCTGGCTCAACAGTGGGGCGGCTCTGGCCGGTAGCTGCATCAGCGGATGGCTGTCCTGCACCCCGGGGGACTTGATGACCGGGAACGCGCGCTGCACCCAGCGCAGCACCTCGATGCTCGGGCTGTTCATCAGCAGGCGCACCTGCGGGTACATCCACAGCAAGCGGTCTACGTTGTCGTTCGGCTCGTAGGGGACGTCGCCCAGGCCATCGCTGTTGCGGTCCCAGCCCAGATAGTCGCTCCAGTAGTTGCCGCGCCCGGCCTGCGACCACTCCTGGGTGCGGTTGGCGACGTACTTGACCTGCTGCTGGTTGCCGATGAAGGCGTTGCCTGCGATACGGTTGTCTTCGGAGCCCGCCGTCAGGTGAATGCCCAGCGCGCTGTTCTCGAAACGGTTGCCTTCGATGGTGTTGAACAGCGAGTTGTAGATGAACAACGCCTTGCCTTCGGCGCCCGAGATCATGCTGTCGCCCGTCGAACCGCTGCGCACGTCGCTGACCCGGTTGTCGCGGATGGTCGAGTAGGTGATGTAGTTCATCAGGATGCCGTAGTTCTCATCCCCCTCGGAGCGGTTGCCGATGACCTCCAGCTTGCGGCTCTGCATCAGGGCATAACCGGTGCGGGTGCGGCGGGTGACATTGCCGATCACGCGGTTGTCGTTGGCGAACATGTAATGCACGCCGTAGCGCAGATCCTCCAGCACGTTGCCTTCGATGTGGTTGCCGTTGGAGGTGTCGATGTAGATGCCGTCGCGGGTATGGCGCACCTGGTTGTCGATGATCCGCGCGCCGGTCACAGCGTAGAGGTGGATGCCGTTGCCTCGGTCCTGCGAGCGTATGTTCGCGTCGCCCTCGATGCGGTTGCCGATCAGGCTCACATCGCGTGCGCTATCGACCCAGATACCGAAGCCTGCACCGCGCAGGTCATTGTTCTCCACACGGGCGCGATGCGCCTGGCGCTGGATGAAGACTGCCGCGTTCATCGCGGTCAGGTCGCGGCCCCAGTCGACCAGGGTGCAGCCCTTGATGCGGACATCCTCGGCGGTGACGAGCAGCCCGTTGCCCTCGCCGTCACCGTGCAGCACGGCGCCTGAAGCGCAGGTGAGCGTCATCGGCTGGTCGATGATGAACTGACCGTGATAATCGCCCGCCGGCAATGTCCAGACATTTTCCCCCTGCGGCTCGAGCGGCAAGGTGGTGATCGATTGCGGTGCCGCCAGGGCCGCACCGCAGAAGATGGCCGGCAGCAGCGCTGCCAGCGTTGAATATGAAGGTGACGCCTGAGATCTGAGCACTGCATTATTCCTCTTCAGCTTCCAGGCAGGTGAAATGGGGGAGCCAACCTCTGCTCCCCCCAAGCGCGTCAGGCCGGCTCGACCATCATGCGGCCGACCATTTCCATGTGCAGCGCATGGCAGAACCAGCTGCAGTAGTACCAGTGCAGGCCAGGCTTATCAGCCGTGAAGGTGATGGATGAGGTCTGCTGCGGGCTGATCTCCATGCTGGCGCCGTGGTTGGTCATGACGAACCCGTGGGACACGTCCTCGATCTGGTCGATGTTGGTGATGGTCACGGTGACTTCGTCGCCCTGCTTGACGGTGAATTCGGTCAAGCCATAGGTCGGCGCCATGGACGTCATGTAGACACGCACTTTCTTGCCGTCTCGAATGACCTTGTTGTCGGTTTCCAGATTGATGCCGTCCTTCTTCGCCATTTCCACCGTCGGTGCGAAGAAGGGGTCATCGCGCTTCCAGATCTTCTGCGGCTTGATCTGGTCGCGACGGGCCAGGATGCAGTCGTGCGGCTCGGCGTAGGTCGGGCCGTCATGCACCAGCTTCATTTCCTCGCCGGAGATGTCGATCAGCTGGTCGTTTTCGGGGTGCAGCGGGCCGGTCGGCAGGAAACGGTCCTTGGAGAATTTGCACAGGGCCACCAACCACTTGCCATCGGCTTCGCTGGTTTCGGTCAGCGAGGCATGCAGGTGGCCCGGCTGGTACTGCACGTCGAGCTTCTGCTTGATGTAGTTGACCTTCTCGCCCTTGTAGGCGCGCACCGCGTCGGCCATGTTCCACTTGACCACCTGGCTGTCGATGAACAGCGTGGTGTAGGCGTTGCCGCGGCCGTCGAAGGTGGTGTGCAGCGGGCCGAGGCCCAGTTCAGGCTCGGCGGCGACCACGTCGCGCGGGTCTTTCAGCTTGTCGTCGAACAGGTCATCGAGCTTGGCGATTTCGATCATGGTCACGGTTGGCGACAGCTTGCCGGCGGCGATGAAGTACTTGCCGTCGGATGAGGTGTTGCAGCCGTGGGGGTTTTTTGGCACCGGAATGTAGCGGGTGAATTCCGAACCGGCGCGGCCATCGACCACCGGCACTTTCGAGTCGCCAATGGTGCTGAACTTGCCGGCCTTGATCGCCGCCTCGATGCGCGGGATGTTGTAGACCACCACCCAGTCGCGCTCGTTACGCATCATGCCGCCCAGGTCGTAGGCCTTCTCCGAGTTGTAGCAGGTGGACGCGGCGTACTTGCCGGTGTAGTCGGCGTCGGTGTTGTCCAGGTTGCCGTCGACGATGACCTGGAAAGCCATCTCCATCTTCTCGGCATCGATGACGTTGAACATGGTGTAGGCGTTTTCCGCCTGCAGGTCGTAGGAGCTGCCATCGTTGGGGTGCGGAATCACGAACTCGGCGTTGGCGAACACGTACTTGGTGTGCGGCACCTTCTGCAGACGCAGGCCGTGGATGGCCTGGACGTTCGGCACGGTCAGCATCTTGTCGCACTTCATGATGTCCAGGCGGATGCGCGCAACGCGGCTGTTGGCCTTGTCGTTGATGAACAGGTACTTGCCGTCGTACTTGCCGTCGGTCATCGAGATGTGCGGATGGTGGCAGTCGCCGTTCAGGAACTTGGCGCTGTCGCCCATGATGTGGCGGCTTTCGTTGGTCAGGCCCCAGCCGGTGGCCGAATCGACGTTGAACACCGGGATGCGCATCAACTCACGCATCGACGGAATACCGATTACCCGAACCTCGCCCTGGTGGCCGCCACTCCAGAAGCCGTAATACTCGTCCAGCTCGCCTGGTGCGACGTGGATCTTCTGCTGTGCGTCCTTGACCGCTGCTGCCCAGGTCTCGCGGCTCATGACTGCGCCGCCGAACGCCGTTGCTGCCACCGCCGCGCCGGTCAGGGCGCTGGCGCCGAGGAAATTGCGGCGGCTCAGGCCGGTCTTTTCCAGCGCATTCGGATTGCTCTTAACCTCTTTGTCGCTCATGGGTTCTGCTCCTTTGGGACATCTCTAACAACCGATTTCTAACAACCGATTTCGAGCGATTCGCTATGCGCGCTCACTCGGGTTCCACCACATGCACAGGAATCAACTGCGGCGCGGCTGGTGCCTTCTTTCCACGCGTGTTGCGCTTGTTCTTCAGGATCAGCGGCGGGCATTTGTTTTCGTTGTGGTAGGTCATCTGGCAATCCAGGCAGTAGTGGCACTCGTTGTGGTTGATGTGCCCGTCCGGATGGATGGCCTGGATTTCACATTCCTTGGCGCACAGCTGGCAGGGGCTGCCGCACTCCGGCCGGCGCTTGAGCCAGTCGAACAGGCGGACCTTGCTGCTGATCGACAGCGCCGCGCCCAGCGGGCAGACGTAGCGGCAGTAAACCTTGCGGGTGAACACGTTGATCACCAGCAGGAACACGGCGTAGGCGACGAACCACCACTGGCGGTCGAACTTGAGGGTGATAGCGGTCTTGAACGGCTCGACCTCAGCGGCCTGTTCAGCCGCCATCATCGACTCGAGCGAGATGCCGAACAGCACGAGCAGGACGATGTACTTGATCGCCCAAAGCCGTTCATGCACAGCGAAGGGCAGCTCGTATTGCGGGATACGGAGCTTGCGCGCGGCCTCGTTGATCAGCTCCTGCAGCGCGCCGAAGGGGCACAGCCAGCCGCAGAACACACCGCGACCCCAGAGCAGGATGCTGGCGGCGGTGAACGTCCAGAGAATGAAGATCACCGGGTCGGTGAGGAACAGCTCCCAGCGGAAGTCCTGGAACAGCGCATGGACGAAGGTCAGCACGTTGACCACAGACAGCTGCCCCAACGCGTACCAGCCAATGAACACCACAGTGAAGATCAGGTAGCCGCGACGCAGCCAGTGCAGGAAGCGCGGGCGTTGGGTGAGCGAATCCTGCAAGAAGAGGATTACGGTCAGCAGCAGGAGCGCCGCAACGATCACGCCGATCTGGAAGCTCTTCTGGTACCAGATGTTCAGCCACATTGGCCGGTTGGCCTCCTCCGCTGCGGCCAACTCCTCGGCGGTCGGCTGCGGCCGCTCGATGTACTGCTCGGGCATCTGGTAGGGCAGCTCGAAGCTGGTGAACACCCCTGATACCGGGCCGGTCTGACGGCGTACCAGCAGCTCTAGCGTCCACGGTGAGCCTGGATCGAAAGCCACGTGTTCGCGGACGATAAAGATCGCCATCTCGCGGAATTCCGGGATGCCGTCGGCGTAGACGTCCGACAGGCGAATGAAGTCCAGGTCGCGGAAGCTGATGATGTTGCCGAACTGACGCAGCTGCACCCGATCGAAGATGCCGCCGCGCACGTAGCCCGAGCCCTTGAAGGAGTAGTCACCGCTGCCGAGCACGGCGATCGCGTGCTCACCAGGCTTGAGGGTGCTCATCAGGTCGGCGTACTGAACGTCGCCGAGCAGGTTGCGGCCGATGGTCGGTGGATTGAGTTCGGTCGCGTACAGATCGATGAAGGTGTCACCCTTCTCCTCCGGCGCCGCCTCGTCGATGCCCTCGGCTTCGGTGCCCTTGAACGCGTCATCTATCTGCCCGTAGGTCAGGAGCAGGCGGCGGATTGCGCCGTTACCGGTCAAATCGGCCCAACTCGCCGGCGCGTAGACATCGTTGCGGATCGTCGCCGGCTTGCTGCGCCCACCCGCGGCCGGTTCGACGAGCTCGAGCGAGACGGCCACTTCATGGGCGGCGCGCATGACGATCTCGTTGACCACCATGACCGTCACGGTGGCGCCGGTTACGGCATCGATGGTCACCGCATTGCTGTCGCCCGAATGGCCGACCACCACGCGTTGGTCGGCCTTCACGCCCTGATACTTGGCAGTGAAGTCGTGCAGCTTCTGCTCGGGGATGCCGACCAGCAGGATCGGCTCATGGTGCTCGAGCACATAGGCATCGACGATCGCACCTTCGCGATCGAGCAGCACCTGCAGGTTGATCGGCTTGCCGGAATAGGCAGGGATGTCGACCACATTGAGGGTCTGGAAGGCATAGCCGAGGACTTCGTCACCCTTGCGCAGGGTTCGTAGCTGGTATTCACCCTCGGGCTCGGAGACCTCGGCCTGAGGGAAGAAGTGCTCGATGCGTTGCTGTTCGACGTCGTAGTCCCGCGCTTGAGTCGGAAATGCAATCAGCAGCAGCGCCAGCACGATGGCGAAGCCTTGCTCCCATGCACGGATAAGGCCTGTGCGGAGATGAGGTTGCGGCTTCATGGACGGCCCACTTCACGGCTGAATGTGCAGCCATGGTAGGGAGCGCCGCTACTCGCTCTCCTTGACGGATATCAAGCTCGACCTCGCGCGGGCGATTCCATTGAGCCATATCAATCAACGCGACCCGTTCCGCCAAGCACACGAGCCATGGGCGCCCTGTGGACGATCAGCAGCCGCACCGAAATACCGTGATGGCGAGCCTTGCCCCCAGCAGCCCCACCTTATCCGTAGGAGCCAGCTTGCTGGCGATCCGCGCCACGCCGACCCCATGATCGCGAGCAAGACCGCCCCTACAAAAACCGTGATGGCGAGCCTTAACCACAGCAGCCCCCTTATCCGTAGGAGCCAGCTTGCTGGCGATCCACGCCACGCCGACCCCACGAGCGCGAACAGTCGCGCTTACGAACGCAGCCATCGTGCGATAAGACGGGCTTCGGCGTTCACCGAACATCACACCCGACGTCGTGGCGCCCTATCGCCGCCGGGCGGCGTCAGGTAGGCGGCCGTCGCGCCACGGTTGGCTTCGCTGGCCTTGATCTCCATCTTCGCGATGCTGCGAAGATGCACCTGATCCGGGCCGTCGGCGAAGCGCAGGGCGCGGCCACCCGTCCACATGTCGGCCAGTGGCGTGTCCGGCGTAAGGCCCATGGCGCCGTAGACCTGCATCGCACGATCGACCACCGTTGTCTGCATGCGCGGCACCAGCGCCTTGATCATGGCGATCTCCTTGCGGGCGCCCTTGGCGCCGACTTCGTCGATCATCCAGGCGGTCTTGAGTACCAACAGGCGCGCCTGTTCGATCTCGATGCGCGATTCGGCAATCCAGTCGGCAATGTTGGAATACTGCTGCAGATACTTGCCGAACGCCTTGCGCTCCTGGCAGCGCTCGACCATCAGCTCCAGCGCCAGCTCGGCCATGCCGATCGAGCGCATGCAATGATGAATACGCCCCGGCCCGAGCCGCGCCTGCGCCATCGCGAAGCCATCGCCTTCGGCACCGAGCAGGTTGCTTGCCGGCACGCGCACGTCACGCAGGACCAGCTCGCTGTGGCCTTCCGGCGCCAGGTGATTCATCACCGGAATGTTGCGCACCAGCTCCACACCGGGCGTGTCGAACGGCACCAGAATCATGCTCTGCTGACAGTGCGTCTCGGCATTCGGATCCGTCTTGCCCATCACGATGAGCAATCGGCAGTTGGGGTGCGAGGCATTGGTGATGAACCACTTGCGGCCGTTGATCACGTAGTCGTCGCCGTCCCGGCGGATCAGCGTCTGGATATTGGTGGCATCCGACGAGGGCACGTCCGGCTCGGTCATGGCGAAGGCCGAGCGGATCTGCCCTTCGAGAAGCGGCCTGAGCCAGCGCTCGCGCTGCTCAGGCGTGGCAAACAGGTGCAGCAACTCCATATTGCCGGTGTCCGGAGCGTTGCAATTGAACACCTCCGAGGCCCAGTGCACCCGGCCCATGATCTCGGCCAGCGGGGCGTATTCGAGATTGCTCAGCCCGGTGCCCGGCTCGTCCTGGCCCAGCGAAGGCAGGAACAGGTTCCAAAGGCCCTCCTCCCGCGCCAACGCTTTGAGGTCTTCCATGAACGACACCGGGTACTGCCCCGCCGCAACCTCGGCATGCCAGGCGCCGATGCGCGGCACGATGTACTGCTCCATGAACGCGAGCATTTCCTGGCGCAGCGCCTGGACGCGGGGGGTATAGGCGAAATGCATGTGAACCTCGGTGGATGGCCGCTCTGGTGCCTGCACCTTAAGCCGAGCGCCAGGGCAAGCAAACGAGCCTAACGCGGCTGAATCGGTGCTCATCAGCCATCCAGCAAACGACGCCCTGCTTGATCGAAATCATCGGCACACGCGGCAAATCTGCTAAGGGCAGCACTGCGGACGCGACAGTTCCCCCTACCCAAGCATGCCGCTCGCAAACGGCCGGAATGGCTTCGCCAGCGCCCGTCACCAATGGAGGTAGAACATGCCCTTGGCCAGTAGGACGATGCCAACCATCTGCAGGAATATCGCCCAGTGGATGCGCCGGTAGCGCGCCGGGGTCATCCGGCCCGAGCGCAGCAGCATTGCGACCATGCCGAAGGTGAAGAACACCCCGATCGCCAGCAAGATCTTCAGCGTCAGGAGCATGCCGAAGCTGCTGGCGAAGGGGTTGGCCAACGCCTGGCGATGAAACCAGGCCAGGCCGATGCCGGCGCCATAGACGAACAAAACCACCCAGTGCAGCACCACCCGCGAACGTGCACCGATGGCCTTGTCGATCGGCTGCATACGCTCCGGCTCGACCTGCTGGCGCACTCGGCCGAGCAGCATCACCTCGACGAACAGCGTGCCGATGAAGAAGATCGCTGCCAACAAATGGATGACGTGCAACAGGGAATAGCTCATCTCGGCTCCTCGAATCCGGTGCAGGGGTTGCGACCCACCGGTCGCAACCCCGCGAACCTTGCCATATCAGGCCGGCAGATCAAGTGCTCAGGGAGTGACAACCCCCTCGGCGCTTTCCTCAGCAGACCGGCGCACACGCAGCAGACGGCCATCCGCCGTGCGGATCACGTAGAGCCGTTGCTCGAGGCCAGCGGCACCCTGCACCTGCTGCCCCAGCAGATAGCCAGCACCGCCGCCGACCAAGGCACCGATCGGCCCACCTGCCGCGGCACCCAGCATGAAACCGCTGAGCCCGCCGAAACCGCCTCCTACGACACGATCCGGTCGCGCCTCCACAATCTCGTCCGCACCCGCCCAACCGCTTGTAATCAATGCCGCACCCGCGATCCAGGTGGCTAAAGTCTTCATAGGGTGTCCTCGCTGTGTGTGTGTGAGGCAAACACAATCACAAAGCGTACCGACTATTTATTTCCTATTTATCAGTAACTTGAAAGCAATAAGGTTTTTATGACCCAGGTCATAACGGTATTTTTTACACCTGCTCAAGTCATAAATACCCAACCAATACGCTCAGGTATATCGATCATGAACCGAAACGGAGCCCGCGATGATCTGCTGCAAACGCGCCTATGAACCAGCCATGGCTGAGGATGGAAAGCGCGTGCTCGTAGACCGTCTATGGCCGCGGAACAGGCGCAAGGACCAGCTTGAGCTGCATGAATGGCTGCCCGAGGTGGCGCCTTCGAGCGCGCTGCGGCGGGCATTCAAGTCGGGGGAGAAGAGCTTCGCTGCGTTCCGGCACGCCTACCGCGAAGAGCTCGCAGCGCAGCCGGCACACTGGTGGCCACTGCTGGAAAAGGCGGAAAACGGAACGTTGACGCTGGTGTACGCCGCGCGTGACCCGCAGCAGAACAATGCGGTGGTACTGGCCGAATGGCTGGAAGACGCGCTCGAGCGGCGGGGGGATCAGAGCTCGCCGACCTGCTATGCCGGCGAGCGCCTGGGGTAGGGTTAGCGGCGGCGATTGACGGTCATCGCAGCGCGGATCACGTCGGCGCCGATATCCGTTTCGTAGGCTTTCCACACCGGCATCATCTGTTCACGCCAGGCCTGACGCTGTTCCGGGGTGAGGGTGATGAGCTTGCTGGTGCCGCTGGCGAGGATGCGGTCGCGGTCACGCTGGTTCAGCGCTGCCGCTTCCTTGTTCACGGTCTGGGTGACTTCCAGCACGATGTTCTCCAGCTCCGAGCGCACGGCGAAAGGCATGCTCATCCAGAACTTCGACGTGGTCACCAGCATGTAGTTGAGCACGCCGTGGTTGGTCTCGGTGATGAATGGCTGAACGGTGTTCATCTTCTGGCTGGCGATGTTCGACCAAGGGTTCTCGGCACCTTGCACCACACCGCTCTGCAGGGACTTGTAGACCTCCGCGAAGGGCAGCCGGACCGGCTTGGCACCGACGGCATTGAACTGCGCCTCGAGCACCGCCGAAGGCTGAATACGGAACGACAGGCCGGCGGCGTCCTCAGGGTTGACCAGCGCACGGGTTGCCGAAAGCTGCTTGAGGCCGTTGTTCCAGTACGCCAGGCCGTAGATGCCCGAGTCGGCCATCGAGCGCAGCAGTTCACGGCTGGTCTCGCGATTCTGGAAGCGCTGCACCGCAGCCTGGTCATCAAACAGGAACGGGAGGTCGAAGACCTGCAGTTTCTTGGTGTATTTGTCGAACTTCGACAGCGAGGGCGCCAGCATTTGCACCTTGCCATCGAGCAACGCTTGCATCTCGTCGGCATCACCGACCAGGGTCGAGTTGGGGTAGACCTCGACTTTCACCTTGCCGGCCAGGCGCTCGTCGACCAGTTTCTGGAACATCAGCGCGCCCTTGCCCTTGGGCGTATCGTCGGCCACCACGTGGGCGAACTTGATGACGATCGGCTCGCCTTCGGCGGCGATCGCTGGGGCGCTCAACCAATACAGGGCTGCGACCAGCGCAGCAACACAAGACTTGTACATCTGACCCCCAACAGGAAAAGCCCGACGGCACCTCATGAGCACCGTTCGAGTGGTTTAACAATGGCGATAGGGCCGGGCTGCTTCGGCGCGCATCCGGTCCGTTTTTTTGTGTGTCTGGATGGCCAAATCAGCCCGATTGCGGCGGTCGGTGGCTGGCCTTTATTGAAATGCGGTCGGCAACCGATGGCCATTGGGGCCAGGGCCAACCGGGGAAGAAGTCTTGGCTATCACCGTGCGCTGCACAAGGCCGGAAACCCCAACCAGCTCTCAAAACGAGGCGATGGCCGGGGTTGATGCGCGCCGACGTTCGGGCTAGACGCGCCGGGGAACGCCGACGGAGGTCTGGTCAGCGGCGATTGACGGTAAGTGCGGCGCGCATCACGTCAGTGCCGATCTGCGCTTCGAAGGATTTCCACACCGGCTGCATCTTCGCGCGCCACGCCTGGCGCTCCTGCGGCGTCAAGGTGACCAACGTGGTGCTGCCACTGGCCAGCAACTGTTCACGCTCGCGCTGGTTGATCGCAGCGGCTTCGGCATTCACCGTCTGAGTGACCTCGAGCACGATGTTGTCCAGCTCCGAACGTATGGCGAACGGGATGCTCGTCCAGAACGTCGAATTGGTCACCAGCATGTAGTTGAGCACGCCATGGTTGGTCTCGGTGACGAAGCTCTGCTTGATTCCGGCGTTCTGCCCACGGATGTTCGACCAGGGCCCTTCGGTGCCTTGCACGACTCCGCTCTGCATGGCCTTGGAGACTTCCGAGAATGGCAGCCTTACAGGCTTGGCCTCGACCGCAGTGAACTGCGCTTCGAGCACCGGCGAGGGCTGAATGCGGAACGCCAGGCCGGCGGCATCCGCGGGGCTACGCAGCGGCTGGCTGGCTGAAAGCTGCTTCAGGCCGTTGTTCCAGTAGGCCAGGCCATAGATGCCGCGGCTGGCCATCGAGCGCAGCAGCTCGCGGCTGGTTTCACGCTTCTGGAAGCGCGCCACCGCGGCCTCGTCATCAAACAGGAATGGCAAGTCGAAGACTTCCAGCTTGGGCGAATACTCGGTGAACTTCGACAGCGAAGGCGCCAGCATCTGAACCTTGTTGTCGAGCAGCGCCTGCATCTCGTCCGCGTCGCCGACCAGCGAGGAGTTCGGGTAGACCTCGACCTTCACCTCGCCTGCCAGGCGCTCGTGAACCAGTTTCTGGAACAGCAAGGCCCCCTTGCCCTTCGGCGTATCGTCACCCACGACGTGCGCGAACTTGATGACGATCGGCTCGGCGGCTTCGACGGCCAGCGGTGCCAGCAGCAGCAACAGCGCCGTACAGGGCGCGATACACAACGACTTGAACATTTTTACCCCCACGGGACATAGACCCGAGCCGGCGCCTCGTGAGCACCGTTCGGGTGGTGTATTGCATTCGGATGTGGTTCAGCTGGCGCCCGGTGTGGGGGCGTGCTGAAAGTGCAGCGAGGCGGCCAGGGCACGGTGACAACGTCACGGGCTGGCCTTTATTGGAATGGCGATGACCGCCGGGTACGGGTAGGACCCACCGGTCAGCGCGGCGCAGTGTTGGCCATCGAAGGCTCTGGCACAAGGGTTCAAGCCCAATTGAGCGTTCAAAACGAGACCTTGCGCTCATCGGGCCGGGGAAACTTTCGATCGCGCCACCCCTTCTACAGGCAACACCCAACCGATACCTGATCGTCCATGACCCACACACGCGAAGCACTGCCAGCCATTGATTGCCTGATCGTCGGCGGCGGCCCCGGCGGCCTCACCGCAGCGCTGTACCTGGCGCGCTTTCGCCGTAGCTGCCTGGTCGTGGACGCCGGCTCGAGCCGGGCCTCCTGGATTCCACGCTCGCATAACTATCCGGGCTTCCCGCCGGGCATCAACGGCAACGACCTGCTGGCCCGGCTGCGTGAGCAAGCCGAGGGCTACGGTGCGCGCCTGGAGCATGGCCGGGTCGAGCACATCGAGCCGCATGTCGAAGGGTTCAGCGTGCGCTACGGCGATCGCTACTGCGTGGCGAGGCGCATCATTCTCGCCACTGGCATCGAGGACACGCTGCCGGACATGCCCGACGTCGCGCAGGCGATCGGCGATGGAAAGCTGCGGCTGTGCGCCATCTGCGACGGCTACGAAGTGGATGGCCACAAGGTCGCGGTATATGGCGAGGCGGAAAATGCGATCACCCATGCCGTGTTCCTTCGCACATTCACCAGCCACGTGACCGTTGTGGTGCACGGCGAACCCAACGCGTGCGAGCAGGCCATTGCGCTCGCCGAGCACTATGACATCCGCCTGATCAGCGACCGTGTCGAGTCGCTCCGGCCCTGCGAAACCGGCATCGAGCTGCTGACCTGCAGCGGTGACTGGCACCACTTCGACATCATCTACCCGAGCCTCGGCGCACGTTACCGCTCAGAGCTGGCCGTTCAACTCGGGCTGGAATGCGACGAGTGCGGCGGCATCGCGGTCGACGACCATCTGCAAACCACGCTTCGCGGCCTCTACGCGATCGGCGACGTCACCCTGGGGCTCAAGCAGATCAGCGTCGCGATCGGCCAGGCCGCGCAAGCGGCTACCGCCGTGCACAACAGCTTGGAGGCCAACCCCTGGGGCGGCTCGGGGTTTAGCCTTCGCTAGTGCGCTTTCGCTCATTGATGAGACAGTCAGGGTGCTTTCCGGTCTAGGCTACAGAGATCTGTTCGCCCCGGAGCCCTTATGTCCCTCAGTGTGTTCGACCTGTTCAAAATTGGTATCGGCCCCTCCAGCTCACATACCGTCGGGCCCATGCGAGCTGCGCTGCGGTTTGCCGGAGGATTGCGCGACGACGGCTTGCTGGAGGCGACGGCAGGGCTGAAGGTCGAGCTGTATGGCTCGCTCGGCGCGACCGGCAAGGGTCACGGCAGCGACAAGGCGGTGCTGCTCGGGCTGGAGGGTGAGCGCCCCGAAGCGGTCGATACCGTGAGCATTCCGCAGCGCCTGGCAAGCATGCGCGAAACCGGCCAGCTCAACCTTCTGGGCGAAAAGCCGCTGCGCTTCGCCGTCGGCGAAGACCTCAAGTTCATCCGCCGGCCGCTGGCCTACCACCCCAACGGCATGATTTTCCGCGCCTTCGACGAGGCCGGCCTGCAATTGCGCAGCCGGGAATACTATTCGGTCGGCGGCGGTTTTGTGGTCGACGAGCAGGCGGCTGGCAACGACCGCATCGTCGAGGATCGCACGCCCCTGCCCTTCCCCTTCCGCAGCGCTGCCGAGCTGCTGGCGCTGTGCAGCGAACATGGCTTGTCGATCAGCCAGCTGATGCTGGCCAACGAGGCGGCCTGGCGCCCCGAGGCCGAAACGCGCTCCGGGCTGCTGGTGATCTGGCAGGTGATGCAGGATTGCGTCCGCGCAGGCTGCCAGAACGAAGGCGTGATGCCGGGCGGACTCAAAGTCACGCGCCGCGCCGCCGCCCTGTACCGGCAGCTCAGCGAAAATCCGGAAGCCAATCTACGCGACAGCCTGACAGTGCTCGACTGGGTCGATCTCTATGCCCTGGCCGTCAACGAAGAGAACGCCGCCGGAGGCCGCGTCGTGACCGCCCCCACCAATGGCGCTGCCGGCATCATCCCGGCGCTGTTGCATTACTACGTGCGCTTCGTACCAGGGGCCAACGAAGAGGGGGTCATTCGCTTCCTGCTTACGGCCGCCGCGATCGGCATTCTATACAAGGAAAACGCCTCGATCTCCGGGGCCGAGGTCGGCTGTCAGGGCGAGGTGGGGGTGGCCTGCTCAATGGCTGCCGGCGCGCTGTGCGAAGTGCTTGGTGGCACGCCGCAGCAAGTCGAGAACGCCGCAGAGATTGGCATGGAACACAACCTGGGGCTGACCTGCGACCCGGTCGGAGGGCTGGTGCAGGTGCCGTGCATCGAGCGCAACGCCATGGGTTCGGTAAAAGCCATCAATGCTGCACGCATGGCCCTGCGCGGCGACGGCCGCCACTTTATCTCGCTTGACAAGGTCATCCGCACCATGCGCCAAACCGGGGCGGACATGAAAAGCAAGTACAAGGAAACGGCACGCGGCGGCTTGGCGGTCAACATCATCGAGTGCTGAATTAACCGCCGCGCATCACCTGCCAGACAAAAGCCGTATCATCGGCCCCTCGCGCGGCATCCGGGTTGAATCTCCGTTGCCGTTCCGCTGTCTCCCTTTAGCAGGGAACCGCCGTCACGCACGTCGAGGAAGCAATGAGCATCAGCCACGCGCCATCCGCGCCCAAGAACCAGGCTAACGCCCGCAGCACACTGGAATTCCCGGTGGTCGGGATCGGGGCCTCGGCCGGAGGGCTCAAGGCGCTGCTGACCTTCTTCGAGCACATGCCCAGCGATTGCGGCATGGCCTTCGTGGTCATCATGCATCTGTCGCCGAAGCACGAAAGCAACGTTGATCGCATCCTGCAGAGCGTGACGCGCATGCCGATGAAGCAGGTAACTCGGCCGGTTCCGATCGAACGCAACCACATTTACATCATCCCGCCGGCCATGGACCTGTCGATGCTTGACGGCTACCTGCGCCTGAGTAATTCCGCGCGTACCCGCGGCCCGTTGGTGGCTATCGACCTGTTTTTCCGCACCCTCGCCGACGTGCACCACACGCACGCCATCGGCATCGTGCTGTCCGGTACGGGCTCCGATGGCTCGGTCGGGCTGTCGCGCATCAAGGAACAGGGCGGCGTCACGCTGGCGCAGGCGCCTGAAGATGCCGAATACGATTCGATGCCCTACAGCGCCATCCGCAAAGGCGTAGTGGACATCGTGCTGCCCGTCGCCGAGATGCCCCAACGACTGATCGAACTGGGCCAGACGCTTCAAGCACTTGTTGCGCAGAAGATCCCGATCGAATCGCCCGGCAACACCGAGCAAGCCGGTGAAGCGCAGGGTGAGGTGGAGTACGCGCAGGCGCACAGCCAGGCGAAACCCGCCGAACTGGCGCTGCGAGAAATCCTTGCGGTGCTGCGCGCACGCACCGGGCATGACTTTCGCCACTACAAGAAAGCCACGGTGTTACGACGGATCGAGCGACGCATGCAGATCGTCTCGCTGCGCGACTTGCCCGCCTACGCCAGCTACCTGAAAGATCATCCTGAGGAAACGCCCGAACTGCTCGCCGACATGCTCATTGGCGTCACCCATTTCTTCCGCGACCGCGAAGCCTTCGATGCCCTGGAGCGCGAGATCATCCCGGCCCTGTTCGAACAAAAGGCCGGCGCTGGCGATACCGTATTGCGCGCGTGGACGGCGGCCTGCTCGACGGGCGAGGAAGCTTATTCACTCGCCATGCTGCTTGCCGATCACGCTGAGCAGAGCGGCACGGGCACGCTCAAGCTGCAGGTGTTCGCCACCGACATCGACGATCATGCGCTGGAGACGGCGCGCACGGGTGCCTATCCGCACGCGATCATGACTGACGTCACGCCCGAGCGCCTGCGCAAATACTTCACCCAGGAGCAAGACCAGTTCCGCACCCTGAAGAGCCTGCGCGAGCTGATTCTCTTCGCCCAGCACAACATTCTGCGCGACCCACCCTTTTCACGGCTGGACCTGATCTGCTGCCGCAACCTGATGATCTACCTGGACCGCGACATCCAGATCGAGGTGCTGCGCATGTTCCACTTCGCGCTCAACCCCGGCGGCTACCTGTTTCTCGGCAATTCGGAAACCGCCGACGCCTGCAGCCAGCTGTTCACCGTGGTCGACAAGAAGAATCGCATCTACCGCGCCCGTGAAGTCAGCGCGCACTTGCGTCGAGCGCCCACGGGCCCATATCAAGGCTTCTCCCCCTCCGTACCGACGCGCCCGCCGCTACACGACGGGGGCCGGCGCAACCGCAAGTTCTCCTTTGCCGACATCCATCAGCGGGCGCTCGAGCACTACGCGCCGCCGAGCGTGATCGTCAGCCAGAACGGCGAGATCGTGCACATGTCCGACCGCGCCGGAAACTTCCTGCGCTACGTTGGAGGCGAGCCCTCCCTGAGCCTGACCACCCTGGTGCACCCACAACTGCGTCTGGAGCTGCGCACTGCGCTGTATCAGGCGTCGTACACGGGCAAGAGTGTCGAGGCGCGGCGGGTACGCATGGAGCGTGATGAGCGCACCTCCTTCGTCAATATGGTGGTTCGCCCCTTCCATGATGAGGAGGCCGACAGCGACTACATGCTGGTGCTCTTCGAGGAAGTCGAAGCCTGCATGGAAGAGGGCCTGACCGACCAGGCCTTGACCAAGGACAGCGTCCTCGCTCAGCTCGAATCCGAACTGCAGCAAACCAAGGAACAGCTGCAGATCACCATGGAGCACTCGGAGACGTCGACCGAGGAGCTGCGTGCGTCCAATGAAGAGCTGCATGCGATCAATGACGAGCTGCGCTCGGCCACCGAAGAACTGGAAACCAGCAAGGAGGAGCTTCAGTCGATCAACGAGGAGCTGACGACCGTCAACTACGAGCTCAAGGCCAAGGTCGACGAAACCAGCAAGATCAATGACGACCTGCAGAACCTGATCTCCTCGACGGACATCGCAACCCTGTTCGTCGACCGCAACATGCGCATCAAGTGGTTCACACCGCGGGTACAGCAGATCTTCAATGTCATCGAAAACGATGCCGGGCGCTCACTGCTGGATATCACCCATCGGCTGGATTACTCGCAGCTCTATGGCGATGCCACCGCCGCGTTCGAGGAGCTTCGCCTGGTGGAGCAAGAGGTCGCCAGCAAGGACCGCACGCAGTGGTACCTGGCGCGCTTCCTGCCCTACCGCACCCTGGACGACCGCATTCAGGGCGCGGTGCTGACGTTCATCGACATCACCGACCGGCGCCGCGTCGAAGACCAGCTGCGGGCCGGCGAAGCGCACATGAAATTGCTTGCCCAGAGCACCAAGGGCTACGCGATCATCACCCTCGACTGCAACGGCCTCATCACCGCCTGGAACCGTGGAGCCGAACTCATCTTCGGCTACACCGAGGCCGAGGTGCTGGGCCAACCCATCGAACTCATCTACACCCCGGAGGACCGCCAGGCAGGCGTTGCCGTTGCCGAGCGCAAGCGCGCACTGGAGCACGGGCAGGCATCCGATGAGCGCTGGCATCAGCGCAAGGACGGCTCGCGGTTTTTCTTCAGCGGGCTGGTCAATCCCCTCGTCGACCCCAGCGGCCAGGTGACTGGCTTCGCCAAGATCGCGCGCGATCTTACCGAGGACCGACAGCGCAACGCCGAGCAGCAGAGCACCCTGGAGAGTGTGCAGGCCGCAAGCCAGCAGAAGGACCAGTTCTTCGCCGTGCTATCGCACGAACTCAAGCACCCGCTCAACCTCATCCAGCTCAACACCGACCTGGTTGCCCGCTCACAGGCCGCGAAGAACAACCCGAACCTGCGCAAGGCGACGCAATCGATTCAGAACGCCGTACGCAGCCAGTCGCGCATCATCGACGACCTGATGGACGTCTCGCGCATCCGCACCGGCAAGCTAAAGCTGCAATTCGCCACCCTGCACTATCAGGATGTACTGCGCGGCATCGAAGCGGTGTTCGCGCCTTTGGCACAGGGCGAAAACGTTATCTTCGAAGTCTCCAAACCCGATCAGCCGATATACGTCCACGCCGACCCGACACGCCTGGACCAGATCATTTGGAATCTGCTGAACAACGCCTGGAAGTTCACCAAAGGCGGTGAGCGCATCTGCATGCAACTCGAGCGGGAGGACGACCAGGCCCGTCTCGATGTCATCGACACGGGGGAAGGCATCAGCGCTGACTTTCTGCCGAAGGTCTTCGATCTGTTCGGTCAGGCCGATATCCAGCATGCACACCGTTCCAAGCACGGATTGGGTATCGGGCTTGCGTTGGTCAAACAACTGGTCGAAGCCCACGGCGGGCGCATCGAAGCGTTTTCGGAAGGGCTTAGCAGAGGCGCTCGGTTCAGCGTCTGGCTGCCCATTCACCTGCAGGCCGAACTGGAACTCGGCGCGCGCTCCGAGGATGGCGCTATCGGTGGCCTTGCCGGCATCCGCATCCTGCTGGTCGATGACTCGCCGGACATCCTTGAAACCATGTGCGAGCTGTTGGAAAGCGAGGGTGCGGTCGTCACCACCGCCGACGGCGGTTCAAAAGCCGTCGAACTGGCCGAACACACCGAATTCGATGCCATCGTTTCCGACATCGGCATGCCAGGCATGGACGGCCATCAAATGATGGCTGCGATCCGCGAGCACGGCGCCAACACCGACACACCCAGCATCGCCCTGACCGGCTACGGCACCCTGCGCGACGTCGAGAAAGCCCGGACCGCAGGCTTCACGCTCCACCTGCGCAAACCCATCGACCTGCAGGCGTTGATCGATGCGGTGACACAGGCGGTTCAATAAGCGGAACCGCAGTTGCTCGCAGCCCTTCGTAGGAGCGAGCTTGCTCGCCATCCCCGGCGCATCAGACACTCCTCAGCGCCACGGCTGATCGCCAGCAAGCTGGCTCCTACAAGGTCGGTATTGCATCGGCACTTCTCTGACCGGCAGCTGATCGCTGCCCTTCGTAGGAGCGAGCTTGCTCGCGATCCTCGGCGCATTAGGCACACCTCAGCGTCATGGCTGATCGCCAGCGAGCTGGCTACTACAGGCAGATGTTGCATCGGCACTTCTCTGACCGGCAGCTGCTCGCTGCCCTTCGTAGGAGCGAGCTTACTCGCGATCCGCGGCGCATCAGGCACACCTCAGCGTTACAGCTGATCGCCAGTAAGCTGGCGCCTACAAGGTCGGTGTTGCATTGGCACTTCTCTGACCGGCAGTTGCTTGCTGACCTTCGTAGGAGCGAGCTTGCTCGCGATCCTCCGCGCATCAGGCACAACTCAGCGTCACGGCCGATCGCCAGCAAGCTGGCTCCTACAGGTCGGTGTTGCATTGGCACTTCTCTGACCGGCAGCTGCTCGCCGCCCTTCGTAGGAGCGAGCTCGCTCGCGATCCGCGGCGCATCAGGCACTCCTCAGCGCCACGGTTGATTGCCAGCGAGCTGGCGCCTACAGGTCAGTGTTGGGCATCTATCCACCCATAGCGATCAGCCCTCTTTGCCGATCCCGTAGTCACGCAACTTATTCGCCACCGTCGTGTGGGAGACCCCGAGCCGCTTGCCCAGTTGCCGGCTGCTGGGGTGACGGGCGTAAAGGTCCTGCAACACCGCTTTTTCGAAGCGGCCCACGATCTCGTCCAGGCTTCCCTCAAGAGAAAAATCACCCAGTGGCGGCGGCGTGCCGTAGTCCGGCAGACGGATGTGTTCCGGCCGGATCGCTTTGCCATCGCACAACGAAACCGCCTGAAACAGAGTGTTTTCCAGCTGCCGTACATTGCCCGGCCAGTGGTAACCAGCCAGCCGCGCAAGCGCCTCGGGGGACAGGCCTGGCAAAGCGCAGCCGATCTGCCGACTGGCCTGGTCGATGAAGTGCAGCGCCAGCGGCTCGAGCCCGTCCAGGCATTCGCGCAAGGGTGGGATGTGCAACGACAGCACATTGAGGCGGTGATACAGGTCCTGGCGAAACTCGCCCTTGGCGCAAAGCTCCGACAAGTCCAGCTGCGTGGCGCAGATCACCCGCACATCGAGGTACACCTCCTCGTCACTGCCGACCCGGCGGAAGCAGCCGTCCTGCAGGAAGCGCACGAGCTTGGCCTGCAGCCGCGTGCTCATTTCGCCGACGCCGTCGAGGAACAGCGTGCCGCCAGCGGTCAGTTCGAGCAGGCCGAGCTTGCCCTCTGGTCGCGCACCTTCGAACGCACCGGGGCCATAACCGAACAGCTCGGTTTCGGCCATGGATTCAGGCAGGCCGGCGCAGTTGAGCACCATGAACGGCGATTGTCCGCGCGGGCTGGACAGATGACAGGCGCGCGCCAGCAATTCCTTGCCGGTGCCGGTCTCGCCCTCAATCAGCAGCGGCGCATCCAGCGGCGCCATGCGACGGGCCTCGCGCACCACGGCGGCCATGACCTTTGAGCTTTGAAAGATACTGTCGAAGCCGCGCAGCTCCTGCTTGCGCACGTTGTAGATGCGCTCACCAACGCGGTCGGCACGGTGCAGTGTGAGCACCGCACCGGCCAAGGCCTCGCTGTCGTCATGCTCCGATTGCAGCGGGGCAATGTCAGCGAGAAAAATGTCCCCGCGCACCGTAACGCGTAATCCATTGATCCGCGCCTTGTTCGCCCGCACCAGCGCCGGCAGGTCGAAATCCTCGGCGTAGCGCGACAGGCTCATCCCGGGCACCTCGTCCACACGAACCCCGAGCAGCTGCGCCGCAGCGCGGTTGGCCGCGACGATGGCGCCGGCCATGTCGATGGACAGCACCGGAAACTCCAGTGCACCGAGCAGCGCATTGAGCTCCAGCGAATGCCGCTCGCTGGGCATCAGCCCGACCTTGCGCACCTCGAAGACGCCTTGCAGCGCCTCGATCTTCGGCCGCAGCGCCTGCAGTTGCAGGTTCATCAGGTTCGGGCAATGCAGGTAAACGGCGTTGCCGTGCTCGCCGCCCACTTCGCCACGGGCGACGTTGATGCCGTAGTCGACCAGCAGCTCGAGCATGTCACGGAGGATGCCAACGCGGTTCTGGCAGAGAATCTTGATACGCATGAAAACAGCGCCTTCAGGGCTTGTTGTTGTAGACGGCGCAGATTTTCGGCAGGCGACCGTTGATTTTCGTCAAGATTATTTGACAGCGGTAGGCGCGATCAAGGCGTAACCCATGCCGAAAGGTAGATATGTAATGATTTCGTTACGAGCGCAGCGCCTAGCCTCCCACCTAGAACTGCTTGCGGCTCTCGCGTCGGAGCTCCCCTCGCGATCAGATGAGGCATCGATAACAACAACAGGCTCAGGCGGCCGCCCCGCTCAGGAGGTCAGATGAAAACTACCCAGTACGTAGCCCGCGAGCCGGACGCGAACGGCTATATCGACTACCCCGAGGCCGAGCACGGCGTCTGGCAAACCCTTATCGAACGGCAGATGAAACTGCTCGACGGGCGTGCCTGCCAGGAATACCTGGACGGCATCGAACAGCTCGCCTTGCCGCGCGACCGCATTCCTCAGCTGGACGAGATCAATCGCGTGCTGCAAGCCACCACCGGCTGGCAGGTGGCGCGCGTGCCGGCCCTGATCCCTTTTCAGACCTTCTTCGAGCTGCTGGCCAGCAAGCGGTTTCCCGTCGCCACCTTCATCCGCACGCCACAAGAGCTTGATTACTTGCAGGAGCCGGACATCTTCCACGAGATCTTCGGCCACTGCCCGCTCCTGACCAACCCCTGGTTCGCCGAATTCACCCACACCTACGGCCAGCTCGGCCTCAAGGCGACCAAGGAAGAACGCGTCTACCTGGCGCGGCTGTACTGGATGACCATCGAGTTCGGCCTGGTGGAAACCTCCGCCGGACGGCGCATCTACGGCGGCGGCATCCTCTCCTCGCCCAAGGAAACGCTCTACAGCCTGTCCGAAGAGCCCGAGCACCAGGCATTCGACGTGGTGGAGGCGATGCGCACGCCCTATCGCATCGACATTCTGCAGCCGGTGTACTTCGTCCTGCCGGAGCTCAAGCGGCTGTTCGACGTGGCCCATGAAGACATCATGGGCCACGTCCGCACCGCCATGCAGCTGGGCCTGCACCAGCCGAAGTTCCCGCCGAAAGCGGCCTGATCACTGTCGAAATGACGGCGCGTGAGGCATCCGACGTGGCGACGAGGCCGATTCGCGGTCAAGACCGCTCCCACGAGATCTGCCCCTTGGGCCACCTTGTGGAAGCGGCCGCGGCCGCGAAGTGCTGTCGCTCGCAGTATGGATGATGTGGAAGGCTCATCCCCGACGAAGCCTCTCTGCGCCGAGCCCTGTCGAACGTCATACGCGTACAAGCCTGCGGCGTTGTCCACCCGACGCTGCTTAACTCTTATCAACCTCACCACAAGGACCGAAGCCATGACCGCCCTGACCCAAGCCCACTGCGAAGCCTGCCGCGCCGACGCACCCAAGGTGTCCGATGACGAACTGGCCGAGCTGATCCGGCAGATCCCGGACTGGAACATCGAAACCCGTGACGGCCACATGGAGCTGGAAAAGGTTTTCCTGTTCAAGAACTTCAAACATGCCCTGGCCTTTACCAATGCCGTCGGCGAGATCGCCGAAGCCGAAGGTCATCACCCCGGCCTGCTCACCGAGTGGGGCAAGGTTACCGTGACCTGGTGGAGCCACTCGATCAAAGGGCTGCACCGCAACGACTTCATCATGGCTGCGCGTACCGACGAGGTGGCCAAGACTGCCGAGGGCCGCAAGTGAAGCATTTCGCACAGGTGGAACGCGTCCCGGGCGACCCGATCCTCGGGCTGCTGGACGCCTATCGCGCTGACCCGAATCCGGCCAAGCTGGATCTCGGTGTGGGCGTCTACAAGGACGCCCTGGGCTTGACGCCAATCCCCAAGGCGGTGAAGCAGGCCGAGCAGCGGCTGATCGACAGCGAACAGACCAAGAGCTACATCGGCGGCCATGGTGATCCGCTGTTCGGTGAGCAGCTGTTGAAATTGGTGCTTGGCGAAAGCTCGCCCGCACTGGTTGGCAACCGCGCCGGCTGCACCCAGACGCCGGGCGGCACCGGCGCGCTGCGGCTGGTGGGCGATTTCATCGCCAAATGCCTGCCCGGTCGCAGCCTCTGGCTCAGCGACCCGACCTGGCCGATCCACGAAACCCTGTTCGCCGCGGCGCGCCTGAAGGTCGAGCATTATCCCTACGTCGATGCGCAGAACCGGCTGGATGTGCCGGCGATGCTCGCCACGCTGGAGCAGATTCCCAGCGGCGACGTGGTGTTGCTGCACGCCTGCTGCCACAACCCCACCGGCTACGACCTGAGCCAGGATGATTGGCGGCAGGTGCTGGACATCGTGCGCCGCCGCGAGCTGCTGCCGCTGTTCGATTTCGCCTACCAGGGCTTCGGCGACGGCCTGGACGAAGACGCCTGGGCCGTCCGCCTGTTCGTCGAAGCCTTGCCGGAAGTGCTGATCACCAGTTCCTGCTCGAAGAACTTCGGCCTGTACCGCGAACGGACCGGTGCGCTGATCGTCGTCGCCGCCGATGGGGCGTCGCTGATCGACGTGCGCAGCCAGTTCGCCTCGGTGGCGCGCAACCTCTGGTCGACACCGCCCTCGCATGGTGCTGCGGTGGTCGCGACCATTCTGGCCAACCCCGAACTGCGTCAGCTCTGGCAACAGGAAGTCGCCGCCAAGCGCGAGCGCATTGCCGGTTTGCGCAAGGGGCTGGTGGAAGCCCTCGCGCCGCACGGTCTGGCCCAACGCTTCGCTCATATTGCGCAGCAGCGCGGCATGTTTTCCTACACCGGTCTCACCGCCGAGCAGGTACTGAGACTGCGCCGTGAGGATTCGGTGTATCTGGTCGAAAGCGGTAGGGCCAACATCGCCGGGCTGGATGCGGCGCGGCTCGATCAACTGGCGGCCGCCATCGCCCGCGTCACCGCTTGAGGATTAGCCGGGCGTATCGGTACCAGATGCGCCCTGCTTCACTTTCCCCGCACAGGCCGGAACTCTCTTGGCCACACCAAGTCATAGCAACTTGCCATCACTGCGAGTAGTTTTCTGGCCTACTATGGTCAGTACATCTTTTTCGACGTGACTGACCAGTCCGGTGACGAATGGGCTCCAGCCCCCGCCAGCGCGGCCGCTACGCTTCAGCCACCGTTTCAGACGAGCTTGCCATGACACAACGCGACACCGCCGGTAACCCCAAGCCAGATCAATACGCCTGCCACTCAGCCAGCGAGCATGGCGGCTGTGCCAGCTGCGCCAGCGGCGAGCGACTGGGCTTTCGTTTCAGCTACGCCTATCAGCCGATCGTCGACATCCGTACCCGCGACATCTACGCGCACGAGGCGCTGGTGCGCGGCGTCGGCGGTGAGCCAGCGCCGAGCGTGCTGGCCAACGTGACCGACGAGAACCGCTTCCGCTTCGACCAGGCCTGTCGCGTCAAAGCCATCAAGACGGCCGCCAAGCTCGAGATGCAGAGCCGGTTGTCCATCAACTTCATGCCCAACGCCATCTATCGGCCGGAGCTGTGCATCCGCTCGACGTTGGAAGCCGCCCGCGCGCACAACTTTCCGATCGACCAGATCATTTTCGAGACCGTCGAAGGCGAGCGCATCAGTGACGCGAAATGGCTGACCGAGGTGTTCCGCGAATACCAGCGCATTGGCTTTCTCACCGCCATCGATGATTTCGGCGCCGGTTTCGCCGGGCTCAACCTGCTCGCCGATTTCCAGCCGGATCTGATCAAACTCGACATGGAACTGATCCGCGGTATCGACCAGAGCCGCTCGCGGCAGGCGATCGTGCGCGGCACCGTGGGTATCTGCAGCGAGCTGGGGATCGACGTCATCGCCGAGGGGGTGGAGACGGCAGATGAGTGCAGTGCCTTGCGAGACCTGGGGATTGGGCTGATGCAGGGGTATCTGTTCAGCAAGCCGCTGTTCGAATCCTGCAGCCAGGCCAACAGCTTGACCTGGCCGACCGGACTGACGGGCTAAAAACGCACTCAGCCCGTTTTGAGCAGCTTGAGCAACTCGCGTGCGGCCGCCTCCGAGGACGCCGGGTTCTGGCCTGTAACGAGCAGGCCATCAACCCGCACATAAGACGACCAGTCCGGCCCCTTGCTGTAGTCGCCTCCAATTTCCTTGAGTTTGTCTTCCAGCAGAAAGGGCACCACCTGGGTGAGCTGCACGCCCTCCTCCTCCGTGTTGGTAAACCCCGTGACGCGTTTGCCTTTGACAAGGTATTCGCCGTCCGCACCGCGTACCTGAACCAACGCTGCCGGCGCATGGCAGACCGCACCGACGGGCTTTTTCGCTTCGATGAACGCTTCGATTAGCGCAATGGAGGTTGGATTGCTGGTCAGGTCCCAGAGCGGGCCATGCCCCCCGGGGTAGAACACCGTATCGAAATCAGCCGCCGATACCTCATCCAGCTTGCGAGTGTTGGCCAGCAGCGCCTGTGACTCGGCATCGTTCTTGAAGCGTTTGGTCATTTCGGTCTGGGCATCCGGCGCATCGCTTTTTGGATCCAGCGGTGGCTGCCCGCCCTTGGGCGAGGCCAGCACGATCTCGGCGCCGGCATCCTTGAATACGTAGTAAGGCGCGGCGAATTCTTCGAGCCAGAAGCCGGTGGGTTTGCCGGTGTCGCCCAGCTTGTCGTGGGAGGTGAGCACGATGAGGACTTTCATGAGGGTCTCCTGTGGTCTGGTGGCCCGGATTGGCGGGGCCTTGGTTTATCTGGACCATGGGAGGGGGGATTCGGTCAATTGGCATTGGCGGCGGCCAAAGCCGTGAAGCCGGTGGCCACGCTTGATGCTTAGGCGATTATTGAGCGGGCTGGAGCATTGGTTTCGCCCTGCTGAGCGACTCACTTTTTTCAAACGCGCCTGCCCGGCCGGGGAAAAAGTAAGCAAAAACGCTTGCCCCTGCATACGGACTAGGCGTCCCCGGTTCGCTGCGCTCGACTTCCCTCATTCCATCGCTGCTCCGAGGGTCGCCGCGCAAGGGCCATCCATACCTACGGCGGCCCCGACCCTTCACGGCTCTCGCGGCATCCATGCCGCTCGCCCCTCTACGCAGCGATTCCATTCAGCCTCCTGAAAGGGGCGTTCGGCGGCGCTAATGGTTTGCTTGTTGGTAAAGCTTCGTAGGGTGGAAAACTGTCACTGTACGGCCCAACAGACACCACCGAATCGCCCCTTTCAGGAGGCCGAACGCAGGTGGCGTGGAAGGGGTTGAGCGGCATGGATGCCGCGAGAGCCGCGATGGGCCAGGGATGGCCCTTCGCGGCGGGGCCCTGGAACGTCGCCGGAGCGAGGGAACCCCGGTGCAGCCGGGGCCGGATGCAGGGGCAAGCGTTTTTGCTTACTTTTTTCGCGACTGAAAAAAGTGAGTCGCCCAGCAGGGCGAAACCAGTGCTTCAGCCAACTCGCGGAAGAGGGATCATTGCCAACTCAAAGCCCATGAGCTTCGCGAGCAAGAACTTGGCGTTCCCCTCGCTCCTACGAAAAACGAGCCTATAACCCCTGAAAAATAAAAAAGGGCGCCGAAGCGCCCTTTTCATCAACCCCGGATCAGATCCGGAAACTCCCCACCAACTGCTTCAACCGCGCCGCCTGCTGCTCCAGATCCCCGCAAGCCCGCAATGTCGAGTGAAGGTTTTCAACCCCTTCCTGGTTCAGCGTGTTGATCTCGGTGATATCCATATTCAACGACTCGATCACCGACGTCTGCTCCTCGGTAGCGGTGGCCACCGACTGGTTCATCGCATCGATCTCACCGATGCTGAGCGTCACGCTGCTCAGCCGCTCGCCGGCCTGGTTGGCGATACCCACGCTGGCCTCACTCTGGCGCTGGCTCTGGGTCATGGTGCTGACCGAATCACGAGCGCCGGTTTGTAGCTTCTCGATCATCCCGTGAATTTCCTGCGCCGAGGTCTGGGTGCGATGCGCCAGGCTGCGCACCTCATCGGCTACCACGGCGAAACCACGCCCGGCTTCACCGGCACGAGCGGCTTCGATGGCTGCGTTGAGTGCCAGCAGGTTGGTCTGCTCGGAGATGCCCTTGATCACGTCGAGGATCTGGCCGATACCGACGGTCTGGTTGTTCAGCGCCTCGATCTGCGCGCAGGAGGCGCTGATGTTGCTCGACAGCTGCTTCATCGCCTGGATGTTCTGCTCGACTACCTTGCGCCCGTCCTCGGCCTGATGGCTAGCGCCACTGGCCTGCTGCGAGGCATCGGCCGCGTTGCGGGCGATCTCCTGGGCGGCGGCACCGAGCTGGTTGATCGCCGCCGCAACGCTGTTGGTCCGGCTGGCCTGCTCATCGGAATTCACCATCGATGAGTTGGAGGCGGCTAGCACACGTTGCGCCACTTCGTTGACCTGCTGCGTCGCCGACGACACTTCGCGGATCGAGCCATGGATACGCTCGACGAAGCGGTTGAAGGCCTTGGCCAGTTCGCCGAACTCGTCCTGCGACTGCACCGTGAGTCGACGCGTCAGGTCGCCCTCGCCTTCGGCGATATTGGCCATGGCACGCCCCATGTCGGTCAGCGGACGCATCAGTACGCGCATCAACATACCCAGCAGCACAAGGATGAACATCACCGCGATCACGGCCGCAACCAGGGCGGAGGTACGGAAGCTGGTGAGTGCTGCGTACGCTTTTTCCTTATCGACCGAGATGCCCACGTACCAGGTGACCGATGGCAGACCCGGCACCGGGCTAAAGCTGAGGATGCGCTGTTGGCCGTCGAGCTCGGCCTCGGCGAAGCCGCTCGTCAACGACGGGGTGTTCTTCGGGTAGAGCTCGGCAAGCGTCTTCATGACCTTGCTCTGGTCCGGGTGAACCAGGATCTTGCCGTCACCGCTGACCAGGAACGCATAGCCCATGCCGTCAAAGTTGAGTGCGTTGATGATGTCGACCAGCACCTTGAGGCTCAAATCGCCCCCCACGACCCCCAGGTTCTGGCTCCCCGCCTTGGCCGGGGTCGCCGCGGTAATGATCAGCTCGTTAGTGGCCGCGTCCTGATAGGGCTCGGTCAGCGTGGTCTTGCCCGCATTCACCGCATCCTTGTACCAGGGCCGTTGACGCGGATCGTAACCGGCAGGCAGCTCGAAGCGCGGGTGCACGATGAACTCGCCATCGTTACGGCCCAGATAGGTGAAAGCGAAGGTTGAGCTGAGCGCCGGCTGCTGTACCAGCGCCTCGACAGCCTCACCGGAGCTGTCTCGGGCGATGGTCTGCGCGGTGTTTTCCAGCAGCACCAGTCGGCCAGAAAGCCAGTTCTGGATGTTATGCGCCGTCACCTCACCCATTTCGTGGAGGTAGCTCTCCAACTTGGCCTGAATGGCATTGCGCTGCAGGTAATCGTTGAACAGCGTAAATAGGGCGAAGGTCACCATCACAACCAGTGAGGCGGCCAGGAGAATCTTGTGGCTGAACTTGAGGCGACTAGGCATGGGCGCGTGTCCGGATTGTTCTGATTCGGGCTTGGCAATCCCTGGCCTGATCAAGCGTCCGCTGCGTGACACCGATGTCGGCTTGGCTGGGCCTTTCTTTAACCCTCACAACAGCGCTCAGCCCTAGGAAACCAGGGGCTCCAGCGTATCGGAAGGCATGACCCGACAGACGGTGTAGCGCATTGCCATCAATCCGAAACGAAAAAGGCGCCTGGACCGATCAGGTCCAGGCGCCTCCTTGACGCGCCGCCAGATTAGCGCCGTGCCAGCACCGGCCATACGCGTGGATGAAACCCCTCGCCGAGAATCGTCAATACACCGACCGCACCGGCAATCCAGTACCAGCGCACCAGCGGGTCAAAGCCGAGCCAGCCCAGTGCATGCAGGAACACCATGGTGATCAACACAGGGCAAACGTAGCGCACCATGAACAACCAGAGTGCGTAGCCCAACGGGGGTAGGCCGAGTTCGTCCCGCATGATGTCGCTGCGCAGCGCGTAGCCGGCGAACAGCACGATGAAAATCCCGCCAAGCGGCATCATCCAGCGCGAGGTGAGGTAGTCGAGCCAGTCGAAGAAGTTCTTGCCCAACGGTGTCCAGCCCGCCATCAGGTTGAACGAGAGCATCGCCAGCAGGCTAATCACCAGCAGCACCGCACCCGCACCGATGGCGGCCTTGAGCCGGCTGACGCCGTGCTTTTCATTGAGGTAGGCGACCGTGGCCTCGATCATCGAAATGGCCGAGGTCAACGCGGCAATCGAGACCATGGCGAAGAACAACACGCCGAACAACGTACCGAATGGCATCTGCTGGAAGGCCAGCGGCAGGCTCATGAAGATAAGCCCTGGGCCAGCGCTCGGGTCCATGCCATTGGCAAAGATGATCGGGAAGATCGCCAGCCCCGCCAGCAGTGCGACGGCCGTATCGGCGATCGCCACCATGAAGGTGGTGCGGGCGATGGACTGGCCATCCGGAATGTAGGAGCCGTAAGTAAGGATCGCGCCCGACGCCAGGCTCAGCGTAAAGAAGGCATGCCCGAGCGCGGCCAACAGCGCCTCGCCAGTCAACTTGGA
This sequence comes from Stutzerimonas chloritidismutans, assembly GCF_051486945.1. Lineage (GTDB taxonomy): Bacteria > Pseudomonadota > Gammaproteobacteria > Pseudomonadales > Pseudomonadaceae > Stutzerimonas > Stutzerimonas chloritidismutans_B. The sequence continues at coordinate 911,806 of NZ_JAHVDX010000002.1, forward strand.
GGTATCGAAGCTGAAGAGAAAGGCGAAGCCCTGGTCAAAACCGCCGCTGGTGAAGGCGTAGCCGACGAGGATCAACAGCATGATCGCAAGCCCTGGCATCATCCAGCGTACGGCGCGCTCGATGCCGGCTTGCACACCCTTGGCGACGATCCACAGCGTCAGCAGCGCCACCAGCAGACTCCAGGCGCCAAGTTGTACCGCGTTCGCGTTGTGCGCTTCGAACACCTGGGCCAGTGCATCGACCGAGCCGCCTGCAAGCGACCCGTCGAGCATCTTTACGGTGTAGGCGAAGGCCCAGCCGGCCACGACGACATAGAAACAGAGGATCAAGAAACCGGCCGCCATGGCCATGCCGCCAACGCCCTTCCACAAGGGGCTGCTACCGTTCTCACGCGCCGCACGTCCGATGGCGTCGATGGGGCTGCCCCGGCCACGCCGGCCGATGGCGATCTCGGTCATCATCACCGGGATGCCGATGGCGAGGATGCACGCCAGGTACATCAGGACGAAGGCGCCGCCTCCGTACTGGCCGGTGATGTAGGGGAATTTCCAGATATTGCCGAGGCCGACGGCCGAGCCGGTTGCGGCAAGAATGAAGCCCCAGCGGGACAGCCAGAGGTTCTTCGGTTTTTCACGGGTCATGCGCCACCTGTTTGTTGTTATCTGTGACGAGAATCGAACCCGCCGCGCTCGTGACGCGGCGGAGTGAAAGCGGAAAACACCGGGACGAGCGGCCTGCACGCAGGGCGCCGCCTGGCCCCAGCAATGCGCAACCGACTCGCAGCTGCGCGGTACGCAGCGGGGGTCACAGACAAAACGGCGCGCATTGTATACCTGCCCGGCGCGGCTCGGGCCGGCAGTCGTCTGCGGGCCGCGCCAGGCAGAGCCATCTGAAACCAGGGCGCACAGTGCGACAAGCGCGCCACAGCACTCCGAAACGCAGCCAACCGGCCCGTTGCGTCAGTATTTCTTTACAGCAGCTGTAGCGGCAGCGTTTCCGAGCGCCTGGCGCGCCAGGCGTAACGAATAGTTGACGCCTTGATGCGGCAGCTTGTCGTACCGCACTCAGATCAGCCCTGCCAGGTTCAGGAACACCAGCACGATGCCCAGCGGTGTGCCAAAGCGCAGCAGCAGCCACCAGGCGCGGAACACCCCGGCCTGTTTCAGGCCGATGGCTTCGCGCACCGTGGCCTCCCTCATCACCCAGCCGGTAAACAGCACCGTGCCCAACCCGCCCAGCGGCATCAGCCAGTTGGTGGTCAGGTAGTCCAGGCTGTCGAAAAAGGTCTTGCCGAACACCTGGTAGTCCGCCCAGAGATTGAACGAGAACACACTCCCCAGGCTCAGCAGCCACAACAGCGCACCGCTGACCAGCACAGCCTTGAGACGGCTCATCCCGAAGCGTTCGGTCATCCAGGCGATGCTCGGCTCGGACAGCGAGATCGCCGAGGTCAGCGCCGCGATCACCAGCATGACGAAGAACAGCCCGCCAACCACCTGCCCCAGCGGCATCTGGCCAAAGGCGATCGGCAGGGTCACGAAAATCAGGCCTGGCCCGGCGCCCGGCTCCAAGCCGTTGCCGAACACCAGAGGAAAGATCGCAAGGCCAGCCAGCAGCGCGACAGCGGTGTCGGCGAGTGCAACGAGGATCGATGTTTTGGCAATGGAGGTGCCTTCTGGCAGGTAGGAGCCATAAACCATCATCGCGCCGCAGCCGAGGCTGAGCGTGAAGAAGGCGTGGCCGAGAGCGATCAATACGCTCTTGGCCGTCAACGCCGAGAAATCCGGGACGAACAGAAATTGCAGCGCCTGGGCGAACTCGCCGTTGAGCCCGGCATAGGCAACCAACACCAATAGCAGGACGAACAAGCCAGGCATAAGGAAGCGCAGCGAGCGTTCCAGCCCGCCGCGCACGCCGAGCCCGACAATCAGCATGGTCGCGACCAGGACGAGCGTGCCGCAGATCACCAGCCGCAGTGGGCTGGCGAGCAATGCCCCAAACAGCGCGCCGCTGGCCTCACCGCCGATGCCGCTGAACGAGCCGCCAAGCGTGGCCGGCACATAGGCCAGTGCCCAGCCGGCCACCACGAGATAGAAGCTCAGGATCAGGAAACCAGTCAGCCCACCCAGCCAACCGACCGCGCGCCAACGCGGACTCGCGCCGGCCTCGCGTGTTAACCGGGACACCGCGCCGTCCGGGTTCTGTCGCCCGCGCCGACCGATCATTACCTCGGCCATCAATAATGGAATGCCGATCAGCAAGATGCAGCCCAGATACACCAGCACAAAGGCGCCGCCGCCGTTCTGGCCGGTGATGTAAGGAAATTTCCAGATATTGCCGAGGCCAACCGCCGAGCCGGTGGCGGCCAGGAAAAACACCCAGCGGGAGGACCAAAGGCCGCGCGCCGCGCGTTGCTGGGCATGATCGGAAGCACCACCGAGCGTGCCGGCGGCCAGGCTTTTTTCAGTCATTGCGGATTCCTGCTTGTTGTTGTTTTCAGGGAGGGTCCGGGACGGCAGCCAGCCGTCCGGTTGGGTGGCGCGGCCTGCATGACGGCAGGTCCACGCCGAAGGCTGATAGCGTCCGTCAGCCGGGCCGAAAAGACCGGCTGTAGGCGCTACGCGTGCAGCCGGTGCGGTTGCGCCACCTGCGATGGCTCGCGGCCCTGTAGCCGCTCCAGAGCCAACCGGTCGGCGATCACCGACGTGCATTCGCCGCTGGCGGCAGCGCGTTCGAAGATTTGCCGCAAGGTGTCGGCGATACCGCGGATGTGGGCGTCTGACTGAGCGGGGCTGCCACCGATGCGCTGGTAGTAGACGTCGATGATGCCGCCAGCGTTGATCGCATAATCCGGCGCGTAGAGGCAGTTGCGGCGCTGCAGCTCGGTGCCGATCTCCGGGCTCGCCAGTTGGTTGTTCGCTGCGCCGGCAATCACAGGGGCGCGCAGTGTCGAAAGCGTTTCTGCGTTCAGAATGCCCCCCATGGCGCAGGGAGCGAAGACATCTACATCGAGACCGTAGATGTCGTGCGGGCGAACGGCGCAAGCGCCAAGCTCCTCCACCGCGGTGCGCACGTTGGCATCGAAGATATCGCTCACCCAGAGCTGAGCTCCGGCTTCCTTTAGGTGGCGGGCCAGGCCGAGGCCGACATGACCGACGCCCTGGATGGCCACCTTCAACCCAATCAGGTCGTCCCGCCCGAGGCGATGGCGAACCGCAGCCTTAAGCCCGACGAATACACCGAGCGCGGTGGAGGGCGACGGATCACCACTGGCAATACTGCCATCCAGCATCGCGCGAGGCGTGGCGCCGATCACGTGCCGGGTGCGCTGCGCGAAGGCCTGCATCTCCGGCTCACCGGTACCCGAATCCGCCGCGGTGATGTAGCGCCCGCCGAGGCTGTCGACGAAGTCGCCCATGGCGTGCAGCAACGCCGGGCTCTTGCCGGTATGCGGGTCGCCGATGATCACCGCCTTACCGCCGCCGAGCTTGAGCCTGGCCAGCGAGGATTTCAGGGTCATCCCGCGCGACAGCCGCAGCACATCGCGCAACGCATCATCGTCGCTCGCATAGGCAAACATACGGCAGCCACCCAGCGCCGGGCCGAGCGTGGTGTCGTGGATGGCGATGATCGCTTTCAGGCCGCTGGCCGGGTCATGGCAGAACACGACTTGTTCGTGGGCGTCGAAATCGGGATGGGTGAAAACGGACATTGCGAATTCCTCGTTCTTGTTAGTTTGAAGCCCCGAGGCAGGCGGGGCCTGCTTGTCGGGTTATCAACGGGCGATGGGCCCGGTGGGTTCATCTGGCCCTCGGCGATCAGAGCGGCGGCGTGCCCCGACGGTCGGCTAAAGCAGAACGCTGCCCGCCGACCTCAAGACGCTGTAGGAGTGGGCTCTGCCCGCGACCGCGTCAGCGCAACCGCCCTGGTCGCAGGCAGAGCCTGCTCCTACCTCGCTCGAGCCGGCCCTACGCCGCCGGCTCGAACAGCCGCACGGTCTGCACTTCGTCGCCGCGGTTGAGCTGCTCCTTGAGCAGCTTCTCCTGCTGACGCGCCTTGGCGACGGAGCGTTCCTTCACCGGGCCGTAGCCACGGATCAGTTCCGGCAGCGCGGCGATGGCCACAGCGGTGCGGTAGTTGGTCGGCTTGAGCTGGGCCAGCAGCTCGTCCACGGTCTTCTCGTACTCGCCGATCAACTGGCGTTCGACGCGGCGGTCGTGGCCATAGCCGAACGGATCGAGCGGCGTGCCGCGCAGGAAGCGGAATTTGGCCAGCACGCCGAACGCATCGAGCATCCACGGGCCGAACTCGCGCTTGCGCGGCTCGCCGGTGACAGCGTCACGCTTGGCCAGCCAGGCCGGGGCGAGGTGGAATTGCAGCTTGTAGTCGCCCTCGAACTGCGCCTCGAGCTGCTGGCGGAACTCGGGCTCGCTATAAAGGCGCGCCACTTCGTACTCGTCCTTGTAGGCCAGGAGCTTGAAGTAATACCGCGCGACGGCCTTGGACAGCGCCAGATCATCGGCCGTATCGGCCTCGCGTACGCGCTCGACCAACTGGCGATAACGCCGCGCCAGCCCAGCATTCTGGTAGCGGGTGAGGAAATCCACGCGCCAGTCGACGATCTCTTCCAGGGTCTTGCACAGCGGATCGACCAGTTCGGCCGGGCGCGCCAGCCCTTCCACCGCTTCACGCTCGAGCACCGCACGGCGGCCCCAACGGAAAGCCTGCAAGTTGAGCTTGGCCGATACACCGTTCAGCTCGATGGCCTTTTCAATGGCGGCAGCCGAAACCGGCAACAACCCCTGCTGATAGGCAAATCCGAGCAGGAAGAGGTTCGTGGCGATGCTGTCGCCGAGCAACCGGGTGGCCAGGCGGGTAGCGTCGATGAAATGGGTTTTCTCGGCACCCACCGCGTCGCTAATGGCCTGGCGCATGGCCGCGCCGGGCACCTGCGCATCCGGGTTGCGGGTGAACTCGGCGGTAGCCGATTCGTGGCTGTTCACAACAGCGTTGCTGATCTGCTCATTGAGGCGGGTCAGCGACTCGTCACCCGCCGCCACGATCAGGTCGCAACCGAGCAGCAGATCGGCTTCGCCAGCAGCGATGCGTACGGCATAGATGTCGTTCTGCTTGGCCGCGATGCGGATATGCGTGGTTACCGGGCCGAACTTCTGCGCCAGGCCAGCTTGGTCGAGCACCGTGCAGCCCTTACCTTCCAGATGCGCGGCCATGCCGATCAAGGCACCCAGGGTCGTCACGCCGCTACCGCCAACGCCCGGAATCAGCACGTTCCACGGCCGGTCCAGGGAGGGATGCTGCGGTTCAGGTAGCGAGGACGCCTCGAGACCGCCTGCTACGGCCTCGGGCTTACGCAACCCGCCGCCATGTACGGTCACGAAGCTGGGGCAGAAGCCCTCGACGCAGGAGTAATCCTTGTTGCAGGCGTTCTGGTCGATTTCACGCTTGCGTCCCAGCTCGGTTTCCTTCGGCAATACCGAAAGGCAATTGGATTTCTCGCCACAATCCCCGCAGCCCTCGCACACGGCCGCATTGATGAATACGCGCTTGGCCGGGTCTTCCAGCTTGCCGCGCTTGCGCCGACGGCGCTTCTCGGTGGCGCAGGTTTGGTCGTAGATGATGACCGAGACGCCCTTGAATTCGCGCAGCTCGCGCTGCACGGCATCCAGCTCACGACGATGATGGAAGCTGGTAATCGGCGCGAAGGTGTCGCGGCTCGGGTACTTGTCAGGCTCGTCACTGACCAGGGCAATACGTTTGACGCCCTCATCGGCAATCTGCCGGCTGAGTTGGTCGACGCGCAGTTCACCGTCGATGGGCTGGCCGCCGGTCATCGCCACCGCGTCGTTGTAGAGAATCTTGAAGGTGATGTTGACGCCAGAGGCCACCGCCGCACGAACGGCCAGGCTGCCGGAGTGGAAGTAGGTCCCATCGCCGAGGTTCTGGAACATGTGCGGCGTTTCGGTGAACGGTGCCTGGCCGATCCAGTTAACGCCCTCCCCGCCCATCTGGGTGAAGGTCTCGGTGCGGCGATCCATCCACTGCACCATGTAGTGACAGCCGATACCGGCCGAGGCGCGACTGCCCTCCGGCACCTTGGTCGAGCTGTTGTGCGGGCAGCCGGAACAGTAATGCGGCGTGCGCACGGTGCTGTAGCTGCGCGCGGCCAGTGCCTTTTCCTTCGCGTCGAGGAAGGCCAGGCGGGTCTGGATGCTGTCGCTGGTGTAAATCGGCGCGAGGCGCTTGGCGATGACGCGGGCAATCATCGCGGGTGTCAGTTCGGACAGGTTGGGCAGCAGCGAACTGCCCTGCTCATCGAACTCGCCTACCACCCGTGGGCGCTTGTCCAGCGGCCAGTTATAGAGCTGCCCGGTGAGCTGGTCCTCGAGAATGCTGCGTTTTTCCTCGACCACCAGGATCTCGTCCAGCCCCTCGGCGAATTCATGCACCGAGACCGGTTCCAGCGGCCAGCTCATGCCGACCTTGAGCACGCGAAGGCCAACGTGCGCGCACAGGGCTTCGTCGAGGCCCAGGTCATCCAACGCCTGGCGCACGTCGAGGTAGCTCTTGCCCGTCGTGATAATGCCGAGGCGCGGATTAGGTGAATCAAGCATCACCTGGTTGAGGTTGTTGGCACGGGCGAACGCGCGCGCCGCGTAGATCTTGTAGAGGTTGAGGCGCTTTTCCTGGGCCAGTGGTGGGTCCGGCCAACGGATGTGCACGCCATCCTCGGGCAGTGCGAAATCTTCGGGGATGCGCGTTTGCATGCGCAGCGGGTCGACCTCCACCACGGCAGAGGAGTCGACGTTCTCGGCGATGGTCTTGAGCGCCACCCAGCAGCCGGAGTAGCGCGAAAGCTCCCAGCCGATGATGCCGTAGTCGAGAATTTCCTGAACGTTGGCCGGATTGAGTACAGGAATCGAAGCGGCGATGAACGCGTGCTCGCTCTGGTGCGGCAGCGTCGAGGATTTGCAGCCGTGGTCGTCGCCGGCCAGCAGCAGCACACCGCCATTGGGCGATACGCCGGCCGCATTGCCGTGCTTGAACACATCGCCGGCGCGGTCAACGCCCGGGCCCTTGCCGTACCACATAGCGAACACGCCGTCGTACTTGGCACCGGGGAACAGGTTGGTCTGCTGGCTGCCCCATACAGCGGTCGCAGCAAGCTCTTCGTTCAGGCCAGGCTGGAAATGAATGGCGTTCTGCTTGAGGTAGTCACGGGCCTCCCAGAGGCTCTTGTCCAGCCCGCCGAGCGGCGAGCCGCGGTAGCCTGAAATGAAGCCGCCGGTGTTCAGGCCGCGGGCCTGGTCACGCTGATGCTGCAGCATCGGCAGGCGGGTCAGCGCCTGGGTGCCGGTGAGGTACAGATGTCCGGTTGCGAGCCGGTACTTGTCATCCAGGCGGATCTCGGCCAGAGACATGTGGCGCTCCTGTTTGTTTTTATCGGAGTCTGGGATGTGGGTTTCACATCCCGCCTAGCAGAACGCTGAAAAGCTACCTGCGTTGCCAATACTGCGTTGGCTATCGCTAACGTCTTTCAACGCTCTGCAACAGTCGTGGGCAGCCGCACGGTAAGCCGTCCCACGCCAGCGACCGGCAAGGGGATCACCCCACCGTTACGCGTTGGTAAGAGTCTGGCCGTGACGAAGAGAGATTTTCTTTCTACTTTTGCGATGTAAGCGCCATCGCGTGCATGATCCATTCACTAACAACAACAAAATGAGTACATCCATGCAGACCCCGCTAAGCGGCATCGACCGCAAGATTCTGCTACTGCTGCAACACAACGCCGACCTCTCCGCCGCGGAGATTGCCGAGAAGGTCGAGCTGTCTCAATCGCCGTGCTGGCGGCGCATCCACCGCATGCAGGAAGAAGGGCTGATCGAACGCAAGGTCGCGCTGCTCAACCCGAAGAAGCTCGGGCTCAACATGACGGTGTTCGTGAACATCAAGCTGTCCGCCCATGGGCGCAGCAATCTCGATGAGTTCGAACGCGCCGTAGTGGGTTACCCCGAAGTGCTGGAATGCCACACCATGGCAGGCGAATCGGATTACCTGCTCAAGGTCGTGGCCAAGGATATCGACAGCTATGAACGCTTCCTGCGTGACCAGCTCCTGCAGCGGCCGCACGTGCAGGAAGCGCATTCGCATATCGCAATGAGCGAAGTGAAACGAACCACGGAGCTACCGCTGGATTGAAAACCGTCGCGCCCGAATGACCGGGCCATCGGCGAGCGCCGATACCCACCCGGCCCTCAACCCATCCCGCCCAGGCTACTGCTCGGGTATCCCGAGCACCTGCTCGCCGGGCTCGATTCCGTTGCGCTCGAACCAGCCCTGATTGACCTCCAGCGCATAACGGGCCGGCTCGCTCGAGCAGCGAATTGCCGTATCCAATGGTTCGAGGTCGATGATGTCGACGATCTGCCCCTGCTCGTCCATGAACGCCGCCGACAGGGGTAAGGGCGTGTTTTTCATCCACAGGCAGTGGCGACGAAAATCATCGAATCGGAACAGCATGCCGTGGTCTGCAGGCATCTCGGTGCGCTCCATCAGGCCGCGCTCGCGCTCGGCGGGCGAGTGCGCGTACTCGGCCTCGATCGTTGCGCCTGCTAATTGGAGACTCAGCAACGGCTCGCGAGCTTGGGCGGCAGCCGGCCCGGCCAACGCAACAAGAAACAGCAGCAAAGCGGTACGCATCGATGATTGCCTCGGATGGGTCAAGCGCAGGGTGTCGGATCGGGCAAAGCATACAACGCAGCACGTCACTCGCTGGCAGCGGGGGCTTCGACCGCAACCTGCTCGCTGTCACCGTAGCGCTTCTGGCAACGCTCACAATAGAAGCTGCGCCGCTTGCTGCGGCCTAGGGACTTGGCCCGAACGAAGGGAATCTTGCAGCGCGGGCAGGTCGTCTTGGTATGCGCGAGCCAGTGCGCCTTGAGCGTGCCCTCGCGCTTCCATTGAAGAAACTCGAAGCTGTAGGCCCGAACCTCGCGTGTCAGCTCCCTGAGCTTGGGCGCTGGTAAATCCCCGATCAGCGAAAGCGGATGGATACGGGTGCGAAACAGCACCTCGTTCTTGATGATGTTGCCGGAACCGGAGAACAGCGTCTGGTCGAGCAGGGCATCGCACGCCAGCAAGCGCGGGCGCGCCCTTAGCTTCTTCAGCGTTGCCCGGTTGTCCCAGGCATCGCTCATCACGTCCGCGCCCCAGTCATACGCCTCATCCAGCGGGGCTTCGATAAATTGCACCGAGCAACCGTAGAAATTCAGCTCGCCATCTACGAATCCCAGGCTCAGGCGGGGCGTGGACTCCTTGCGCTCATTGATTCGATAACTACCGAACAAGAGCAGATGGACACGCAGCGAGACGTCGTCCAGTTCGATCAGAAAATGCTTACCCCAACTGCGGAACGACCGCACCGACTGCCCGACTAGCCGCGCCTTGTCGAGCCTCGCGCTGCCCTCGGCGCGCTCGATGGTCTTGCCTGCAAACGCAGAGACTTCTTCGCGCAGGATGACAATCGACGGACCTTCAGGCATGGCGATATCACTTCAGCTGGGGCGTTAACGATATCGACTGAGGCCGGCCGAGAAGGTGCGACTCGCTCAGGGCTGCGAGATATGACGGCTGCCGGCGTTCAACCCACCATCGAGGCAGCCCGGATCGCCAGCAAGCTGGCTCCTACGGGTTGGCGGCGACTCGACATCCTGTGGCAGTAACACTGACGGCGTGACTTGCAGCAGCATGGTTCGCAGGCGGTACGTTGCTATCGAACCGCTGCCCGTAGGCGCCAGCTTGCTGGCGATCGAATCGACACTAGAAAACCACTACGCCAGGTTCATACAAGAAGCGAAACGGGCTACCACTCCAGCTGCAGGCGGCTCTCGAATTGGCGCCTTTCGCCAGTCAGCGGGTCGTTGAATTGCAGGGCCCGGGCCAGCAGCTTGAGTGGGTTAGCGTAATCGTCCTGATCGCGGCGGCCGCGTTCCAGCAGCTCGGGGTAGAAGGGATCGTTGCAGATGCCCGCGCCGAGGGTCGCCATTTGCAGCCGCAACTGATGCTTGCGTCCGGTGACCGGGTAGAGCGCATAGCGCCAGTGCTCGCCGCGGCGTTCGAGCACCTCGATACGGGTTTCGCTGTTGGGCTCGCCGTCGCCCTGCTTCATGAGGAAGAACGGCTCGCCGTCGACCATGCACAGGCGCTCCGTACGAGGAAACGTCAGGCTGGGCAGCGCCGGGCAAATCGCTTCGTAGCGCTTGTCGATCTGCCGCTCGCGAAACAGCGCCTGGTAGCGACCGCGACTGCCGGGGTTGGTTGAGAACAGCACCAGCCCGGCCGTCAGCCGGTCGATACGATGGATCGGCACCAGATCGGGATTGCCGACCTGCCTGCTCAGCCGTGCCAGTAGCGTCTCGTTGACGTACTCACCCGCCGGCATCACCGGCAGGAAATGCGGCTTGTCCGCTACCAGCAGGTGCTCGTCGAGATGGAGAACGCTCGCTTCGAAGGGGATCGGCTTTTCCGCCGGTACTTCGCGAAAGTAGTGCACCTTCAAACCGACCTGATAGAGATGCCCGGCCGAAAGCGGCTGCCCATCGGCACCCAGCACCCGGCCACGGGCGAAGCGGTCAACCCAGGTAGCGCGCTCGATGGCTGGAAATCGCGCACAGAGGCAGTCGAGCACCGTCGCCCAGTCGCCCTGAGGCAGATGAAGCGTACTGCGAGCGTTGGAAGCGGACATGGCAAGGGTTCGGTCGACTCGGGGCCGGGCATGATAACGCAGCCCCGGCGGGCACCCCAGTTGGCCAATGGCCGGCGAGCGGTTGTCTATTCTCCTGCGTGCCGTTCGACCAGCTTTCGAGGTGCTCGGCCATGCGCACCGCCAACATAGGAAGACTCGAGATGACCCACCCAATCCTTTCCCGCCAGGACTGGCTGGCGGCGCACGCCGAACACCTGAAGAACGAAAAGGAACTGACTCGCCAGCGTGACGCCCTTGCCGCGGCGCGACGCGAACTCCCCTGGAGAGCTGTAGAGCAGGACTATGTCTTTCAAGACGCACAAGGCCCGGTGCGCCTGGGCGAGCTGTTCGAGGGGCGAAGCCAACTCGTCATCAAGCACTTCATGTTCGCGCCTGACTGGGAGGAAGGATGCATCGGCTGCTCTTTTGAGATGGACCATATCCAAGGCGCGCTGCTTCACCTGCTCCACCATGACGTCAATGTCGTTGCAGTCTCGCGCGCGCCCTTCGCCAAGCTCGACGCCTTTCGCCGGCGCATGGGTTGGCATTGTCGTTGGGTGTCGTCGGCCGGCAGCACCTTCAACCGGGACTTTCATGTCTCGTTCGAGCCGCAGGATGTCGTCGATGGCAAGGTCTTCTACAACTACGCCTGGCAACCGTTCATCTGCGAGGAGCTGTCTGGCTTCAGCGTATTCATGCGCGACGACGAGGGGCACATCTTCCATACCTTTTCCGCGTTTGGCCGGGGCGCCGAGGAGCTGCTGGGCACCTACGTTCTGTTGGACATGACGCCGCACGGGCGCAACGAGACCGGCCCGCGGCGCAACCTCACCGACTGGGTGCGCCACCACGATCGGTACGGCCGCGATGACCGGGTCGATGACAGCGGCCGCGTGCAACCCGCCGACCCTGGCGATACCGACTGCTGCCATTGACCGACGGCAGGCCCATCGAGCAGAGACCGACGAACCCTGGCTGATGGGCCCGGTCCAGACAAGAACAGCCGTGTTGCCAACCCAAGTCGTCACGGCCGTTTCCAGTCCTCATCAAGCGAGATGTCCGATGGCAATGACAGTGGGTGATTTCCTCGTCGAGCGACTCCATCAATGGGGCGTACGGCGTATCTATGGCTACCCGGGCGATGGCATCAATGGTGTCTTCGGTGCGCTCCAACGCGCCGAGGGCAAGATTCAGTTCATTCAGGCGCGGCACGAGGAAATGGCCGCGTTCATGGCCGCAGCGGATGCCAAATTCAATGGCGGCCTGGGCGTTTGCATCTCCACCTCAGGCCCCGGTGCGGCTCATCTGCTGACCGGCCTCTACGATGCCCGCATGGATCACATGCCGGTACTGGCCATTGCCGGCCAGCAGGCACGTACGGCCATGGGCTCCCACTATCAGCAGGAACTCGACCTGGCTGCAATGTTCAAGGACGTCGCCGGTGCCTTCGTTCACCAGGCCAGCGCGCCGGCGCAGGTCAGGCACCTGGTCGACCGTGCCGTGCGCATCGCCGTCGGCGAACGCCGGGTGACGGCGCTGATCCTGCCCAACGACCTGCAGGAAGCGGAATACAGCGAGCCGCCGCGTCAGCACGGCGCCGTGCATTCAGGTATCGGTTATGTCCGCCCCCGGATCGTGCCTTATGACGCCGACCTGCAGCGCGCCGCCGAGGTGCTCAATGCCGGCAAGAAGGTCGCGATGCTGGTCGGTGCCGGCGCCCTGCACGCCACGGATGAAATCATCGCCGTGGCCGATGCGCTCGGCGCAGGCGTAGCCAAGGCGCTGCTTGGCAAGGCGGCAGTGCCGGATGATCTCCCTTGGGTGACCGGTTCGATCGGCCTGCTCGGCACCGAGGCCAGCTACACGCTGATGAGCGAATGCGACACCCTGCTGATGGTCGGTTCGGGCTTCCCCTACTCTGAGTTCCTGCCCGAGGAAGGCCAGGCGCGCGGCGTGCAGATCGACCTGAAGCCCGAGATGCTGAGCATCCGCTATCCCATGGAGGTCAACCTGCAGGGTGATTCGGCCGAAACCCTACGCGCCCTGCTACCTCTGCTCGAACGCAAGCCCGACCGGAGCTGGCGCGACAGCATCGAGAAAGCCCGGGCCGAATGGGACGCGCTACTGGAAAAACGCGCCATGGTCACCGCAGAGCCGATCAATCCGCAGCGGGTCGCCTTCGAGTTGTCGCCGCGCCTGCCCGACGACGCCATCGTCACCAGCGACTCCGGCTCATGCGCCAACTGGTATGCCCGAGACATCAAACTGCGCCGCGGCATGATGGGTTCGCTCTCCGGCGGGCTGGCGTCGATGGGCGCGGCGGTGCCCTACGCGATCGCTGCCAAGTTCTGCCATCCGCAGCGTGCGGTGGTCGCCATGGTCGGCGACGGCGCCATGCAGATGAACAACATGGCCGAGCTGATCACGGTCGCCAAATACTGGAGGCAGTGGCAAAGCCCGCAATGGATTTGCTGCGTGTTCAATAACGAAGACCTCAACCAGGTCACCTGGGAGCAGCGCGTGATGGAGGGCGACCCTAAATTCGCCGCCTCGCAGGATATTCCTGACGTGCCCTACCACCGCTTCGCCGAGTCCATCGGGCTGAAGGGCATCTATGTCGATCACGAAGAGCGCGTCGCTGCCGCCTGGGATGAAGCGTTCGCCGCCGACCGGCCAGTGCTAATCGAATTCAAGACCGACCCGAACGTGCCGCCATTGCCGCCGCATATCAAACCAGGCCAGATCAAGAGGTACGCTTCGGCGCTGCTGCAAGGCGACCCCGACGAGCGCGGGATCATCGTGCAGTCCGCCAAGCAGGTGCTGAGCAAGGTGCTGCCGGGTAAGAAGGATTAACGCACCGCCGAACCTGCCGGCGGCAAACGCCGCCGGCGCGGGGATCAGTCTTCCTTGTCGCGGGTCACTTCGCCGGTGCGGCCGTCGATCGTGAACTCCCAAACCTTGCCATCGGCCTTCACGCCTTCGCCTTCCCAGGCACCGTCGTCTGCTTCGATCGCATGAACGGCGGTGTAACCGGCGGCCTTGGCCTTTTCGACTGCCTGCTCGAGGGTGATCCAGTCGGCGCCGGGCTTGTCGGCCAAGGCGACGTGACTGACGCCAAGAACGGCAACGGCCAATGCGGCGGTGAGCGTCTTGTTGTACATACGGTGATCCTCGCGTCTGTTGGAAGGGCGCGCCGGTAACGCGGCGCTTACGAATACGAGCACCCCATGCAACGAGAGGTTCACCGCCGCTCGACCACGAGCGGAGCGGTCTGTATCAACGCGTTTCGATGGAAACCAGCGCCGCCTGCTCGCCTTCGCTCTGGAAGGTGAAACTGACGGAATCCCCGACGGACAGCCCTTCGAGCTGTTCTCGTCTTGCCTCGAACGCCATGGTCGAGGCCGGCCACTTCAGCGTCGGCACCGGCCCGTGAGCGATGGTCACGCGGCCGCCCTCACGGTCGATCGACTCGATGCGCCCGGTCGCACGCATCACAGGTTCGGAAACGATTTCGGTCGCCGGCCCGCCGTTGATCGTTGACGAACCAGCGGGCTCGGTCGGTTTCAACAGATCCTGGGCGAGGGTTGGGTGGGCGAAAAACAACAGGCTGAGCGTCATGCAATGCAGCGGTTTCATGGCAGGCCTCCGGTATACGGTGGACACACGCGTATTGGACAACCCGTGCATCCGTCTTGCTGCTCACGCCCATCGGGCTCATGACGTCGTCCGTTCAGCTTGGCGTAAGGCATCACCCGTAACCTGTGAATCGTCGAAACCCACACAGGAAGACTCATCATGAAAACATTCGCCACTCTCTTTACCGCTGCCACCCTCGCCCTGGGCGCCAACATCGCGACGGCTCGTGACCTCGGCCCCGATGAAGCGATGCGTCTGCGTGATGCCGGTACCATCGAATCCTTCGAGAAGCTCAACGAAGCCGCGCTGGCCAAGCATCCTGGCGCCACCATCGAGGAAACCGAGCTCGAAGAAGAATATGGCCGCCACATCTACCAGCTTGAATTGCGTGACGGCAAAGGTGTGCAATGGGACATGGAGCTCGACGCCAAGACCGGCGAAGTGCTCAAGGATCATCAGGACGACTAATGCGCCGCGCCATTCTCTTGACCTTCCCCCTGGCTCTGCTGCTCGCCGCCATGCCGGTGGCGAGCCGCGACCTTGACCAGGACGAGGCCCTGCGCCTGCGCCGGGACGGGCAGATCATGCCGCTGGAGACGCTTCTCCAGCAGGCCATGTCGCGCTATCCGGGCGCCCGGCTGCTCGAAGCCGAACTGGAAGAAGAGGATGGCCTCTACGTCTATGAAATCGAATTGCTCACAGCCGATGGCGTAGCCCGAGAGATCGAAATCGACGCGGGCGACGGCCGTCTGCTCAAGGATGAAGAAGACTGATGCGCCTGCTACTGGTCGAAGATAACGTCCCGCTCGCCGATGAACTGGTCGCCAGCCTCAACCGGCAAGGCTATGCAACGGATTGGTTGGCCGACGGCCGCGACGCCGATTACCAGGGTGGCAGCGAGCCCTATGACCTGATCGTGCTCGACCTCGGTCTGCCCGGTAAGCCGGGGCTCGACGTATTACGCGACTGGCGCACACGGGGCGTGGCGACGCCCGTGCTCATCCTCACCGCACGTGATTCCTGGGCTGAACGCATCGAGGGCCTGAAAGCCGGCGCGGATGATTACCTAACCAAGCCCTTTCACCCCGAGGAGCTGCTGCTGCGCATCCAGGCGCTGCTGCGGCGTGCGCATGGCGTGGCCAACCAACCGCTCCTGCAAGTCGGTGGCCTGTCGCTGGATGAAACCCGTCAGCGCTGCAGCAAAGACGGCGAGGATATCGACCTCACCGCCGGCGAGTTCCGCCTGCTGCGCTACTTTATGCTGCACCCGGGTCAGTTGTTATCGAAGACTCAGTTGGCTGAGCATCTTTACGACGGCGAAACAGAACGCGATTCCAACGTCATTGAAGTACACGTCAACCGCCTACGCGGCAAGCTGGGCCGGTCGCTCATCGAAACCCGGCGCGGCCAGGGCTACCGCTTCGGCGGCGCGCCTTGAAGTCCATCCAGCGGAGCCTCAGCCTGGGGCTGATTTCGGTACTTCTACTGGTCGGGCTGCTCCTGGTGCAAACCAGCCTCTGGTTATTCGAAGCCGGGCTGCGACGCAACCTGGCGAGCGATCTGCGGGCCGAAACCGAAGGCCTGCTATTGGCACTCGTGCAAGGCCCGGAGGGCTTCAAACTCGATTCCAGCCGTCTCAATCCACGCTACCAGCGTGCGTTCTCCGGCCACTACTTTCGCATCGACTTACCGGACCGCAGCTGGCGATCGCGCTCGGTCTGGGACGCCGAACCCGATTGGCCGACGGCGACCGGCCTGGCAGATGAGCTGGTTGACGGCCCGCAGGACCAGCGGCTGCTCAGCTATCGCGCGCAGTACCGGCGCAACGGCCAGGCCATCGCTATCAGTGTGGCGCGTGACTACACCCCGATCCTGAAAAGCTTTGCCCAGGTGCGCCTTGGCGGGCTGGGGTTGGTGGGCGTCGCGCTCCTGGTGTTTCTCTTGTTGCAGCGCTATGCCGTAAAGCTGGCGATGCGGCCACTCGAACGGGCCCGCCAGCAGATCGCCCAGCTTCAGCAGGGCCAGCGCCAGCAACTGGACATTCGCGCCCCGGTGGAACTGCAGCCTCTGGTCGATCAAATCAACCACCTGCTCGCTCACACCGACGACACCCTCAAGCGCTCCCGCCACGCGCTGGGCAACCTCGGCCATGCGCTTAAAACGCCTTTGGCCGTGCTCGCCAGCCTCACCCGCCGCGAGGAACTGGCCCAACACCCGGCCCTACAGGCCAGCCTCGCGGAACAACTCGACCAGATTCAGCAGCGCGTCGCCCGCGAACTGGGCCGTGCACGCCTGGCCGGCGATGTACTGCCGGGCTCCTATTTCGAATGCAAGGAGGAACTGGCGCCGCTGTTCGATACCCTGCGCATGATTCACCGTCGCGATCTCGACTTGCGCTGGCACGTTCATGAGGGCTGCCGTCTACCTTGGGATCGCGAGGACATGCTCGAGCTGCTCGGCAATCTGCTGGACAACGCCTGCAAGTTCGCCCGCTCGACCGTCTCGCTGCACATCGCGCCGACGGCCAACGGCTACCTGATTCAGGTCGAAGACGATGGGCCCGGCATACCTGAACAGCGGCGCGAGGCGGTCCTCGAGCGCGGCATCCGCTTGGACGAGCGCGCCGAAGGGCACGGGCTGGGGCTCGGCATCGTGCGGGACATTCTGGCGGCCTGGCATGGTCAGCTTACGCTGGGCGAGAGCGAACTCGGTGGGCTGCGTGCGGAGATCCACCTGCCGGCGCACAAGCGCGGCATGCAGAGCGAGAAATGAGGGGGATGAAGCGAGGATTACTGCGGACGGGCCAACTCGTTGCGCATGTCTTCCAGGATGGTTTCGACCAACAGGCCGTTCTGCACCTGGCGCCCAGACACCATGCGAATGGCTTCGGTGCCATTGATCGGGTACCCCACTCGTACGACCAGATAGCCGTCATCCTGCGGCTCGACGCGGGTGTTGTATTCAGACGGGAAATTGTCCGCAAGGTAACGAGACAGGGTTTTCATGGGGGCCTCTTGCACGGGGTCTGACAAAAAGACCTTGCGACGCGCTGGGAGATTCCCGACCACTCATCGGATGACTGGTGGCTGCCACCAAATTGTCATCCTGACCAACGGGTCACCCGCCCTCGTTCATGCCGTAGGCGAGCCAGGCAAGCACGCCGATTGCGGCGAAGGCGGTCAGCGAGATCAGCAGCGCGTTCAACAACAGGCCCATGGTGTGCTCCTCGTTTCGCTCACTTGATGTACGCCCCGAATATATGTAGCTTCGCGCGACACGTCGAGCGACCGGATAGTCGCATGTAAAGTTTTCCACCAGATGGGGCCTCGCATGAAACGCAAGCAATCGATCAGCCAGATTCGTTGGGACCTGGCGCTGCGCTACCGCCTGATCGAAACGATTGCCTGGTGGGAAGGCCGCCTGACCACGGGGCACCTGATGCAGAGCTTCGGCATCAGCCGTCAGCAGGCCTCTAAGGACATCAACACCTACCTGGCCGACCATGCGCCGAAAAACCTTACATATGACCGTCACCTGAAGGGCTACAAGCCTACCAAGGCCTTCGAGCCGCTCTTTATCGACGGCAGCGCCAGCGCCTATTTGCACCTGCTCGACCAGAACCGCGACCGCGCCCCGCACATCGAGGGTCTGGCGCTGGCGTACGCCCACACTGAAGTCTTGCGTGTCCCCGACCGGAGCATCCGCCCCGAAGTTCTGCGGCCGATCCTCAAGGCCTGCCGCGAAGGGCTGCGGCTGGAAGCCGAGTACGTCTCGCTCGCCCATCCGGAAGTAGAGATTCGTGTCATGGCGCCGCATACGCTTGTTTTCACCGGAATGCGCTGGCACCTGCGGGCTTACTGCGAGAAGAATCGCGGATACCGCGACTTCGTTCTGAGTCGCTTCCGCGGCGAACCGGACCTGATGGATGAAAGCGAAAACCGGGTCGAGCAGGACGAGGCCTGGAACACGCCGGTGGAAGTGGTGATCGAGCCGGATGTCCGCTTGAGCGCCGAGCAGAAGGCGATCATCGAAACCGATTACGGGATGCAGGATGGCGAGCTGCGCATCGCCACGCGTGGCGCGCTGGTGCAATACGTGTTGCAGCGGTATCAGATCGATCCAAATACGGTATTGGCAAATGCGGCGGCACAGCAGATTCAGGTGAGAAATCTGCAGGGACTGAAGGCATGGTTGTACGCATGAGGGTGAGGCGTAACGTGGCCAGTTGTAGGAGCGAGCTTGCTCGCGATCAGATACTGGCACAGACCTGCACATGCGACGCCGCGCCGTTCTCAGCCCGACCTGCATGCTGCGCCTTGCACAGCGCGTCACTTTTTCTTGTGTGCGGAGCGCCGCCCGGACCAAGCAAAGGTAACCAAAAAGAAGGCCACCCCTGCATCCGGACTGGGCGTCCCCGGCTTGCTTCGCAAAACCCTTCGCAACTGAGGACTCGGCGCCCCAATCTCGCCAACCTACGTCCGCCTTGCCAAAGAACCACGTGGGCGCTGCGCCCCATAAGCTTCTATCTGGTCGCGCCTAACCGCGACTCCAATCAAAAAAGACCCCTCGTATGCGCCTGATCCACACCTCCGACTGGCATCTCGGCCAGACCCTCCACGGCCAGGACCGCGACTACGAACACACCCAGTTCCTCGCCTGGCTGCTCGACCAACTCGTCCAGCATCAGCCCGACGCCCTGCTCATCGCCGGCGATATCTTCGACACCGTCAACCCGCCGCTCAAAGCGCAGGAACGCCTGTACGACTTCATAGTTTGCGCCCACGAAGCGCTGCCGCAGCTGGACATCGTGATGATCGCCGGCAACCACGATTCTGGGGGACGCATCGAACTGCCTGGGCCGCTGATGAAGCGGCTCAACGCCCACGCGATCGGCCGCATCAGCTGGATCGCCGAAAACCAGCTCGACCATGACCGCCTGCTGGTTCCACTGCACAACGCCGAGGGAAAGATCGCTGGCTGGTGCCTCACCCTGCCCTTCCTGCGGCCCGCGGAAGTGACCGGAGGCGACGCGGGCGAGGATTACATGCTTGGCATCCGCCACGTTCACCAGCACCTGATCGCCGCCGCCGAAGCCAGGCGCCAGCCGGGGCAGGCGCTAATCGCCATGAGCCACGCCCACATGGCCGGCGGTGCGGTGTCGGAAGATTCCGAGCGCAACATCGTCATCGGCAATGCCGAGGCACTGCCGGCCAGCCTGTTTCCCGAGCCCATCGCCTACGTTGCCCTCGGCCACCTGCACAAGCCGCAGAAAGTTGCCGGGCAGGAACGCATCCGCTACAGCGGCTCGCCGCTGCCGCTCTCGTTCGGCGAGATCAACTACCCGCATCAGGTGTTGCTGGTGAGCTTCGAGGGCGACCGGCTCGACACCGTCCAAGCGCTGCCCGTGCCCCGCGCCGTGGAGATGATCCGCATCGGCCGCGCGCCGCTGCCGGAGGTGATCGGCGAGCTCGAAGCGCTGCCGCCGGTGGGCCTGTTCGCCGAACACCTGCCCTGGCTGGAAGTGCGCGTGCAGCTCGACGAACCCTTGCCGGACCTGCGCCAGCGCATCGAGGCCGCCATCACCGGCAAGGCCTGCCGGCTGGTGCGCATCGCCAGCGAATACCGGGGCGCACGAGGCGAGGCCGACTCCGAGGTGCTACTCGGCCTCGATCAGATCACCCCGCAGGAGCTCTTTGCCCGCGCCTGGGAAGAGCAGTTCGGCAACCCGCCCGACGAACAGGCGCTGGATGACTTCGCCAGCCTGCTGCGTGGTGTCGAATTCGCCGGCGAAGGAGACGCCGCATGAAAATCCTCGCCATCCGCCTGAAAAACCTCGCCTCGCTCGCCGGGGAACAGGTCATCGACTTCACCGCCGAACCCTTGGCCAGCGCAGGCCTGTTCGCCATCACCGGGCCGACCGGAGCCGGCAAGAGCACGCTTCTCGACGCCCTGTGCCTGGCGCTGTTCGGCAGCACGCCTCGTCTCGACGGCGCATCGCTGCTGAGCAAGGTGCCGGACGGCAAGGATGAGATCGGCAGCGGCGACGAGCGCAACCTGCTGCGCCGCGGCTGCGCCAGCGGCTATGCCGAGGTGGACTTCGTCGGGGTCGACGGCCACCGCTACCGCGCACGCTGGGAAGTCAGGCGCGCCAAGGAGAAGATTGACGGCAAACTCCAGGCCAGCAGCCAGAGCCTGCTCGACCTGGACCGCGACCAGCTGCTAGCCAGCGGTAAGAAGCGTGAGTTCAAAGAGTTGCTAGAGGCCCGCCTGGGCCTCACCTTGCCGCAATTCACCCGCGCCGTGCTGCTGGCGCAAAGCGAGTTTTCCGCCTTCCTCAAGGCCGACGACAACGACCGCGGCACCCTGCTGGAAAAGCTCACCGACACCGGCCTTTACAGCCGCCTGGGGCAGGCCGCCTTTGACGCGGCCAAGCGCGCCCGTGAGACCCTGGCGGGCTTGCAGCAGCAGGCTGGCGGCCTGGAGCCGCTAGATGCCGAAGCACGCACGGCGCTGGAGGCAGAGCACCAGCAGCAGCAGGCCGAGCTCAAAACCCTGCAGCACCGGCTCGACACGCTCAAAGGGCAGCGCCAATGGCTGCACGACCTGACACGTCTGCAATCCGAACGCGACAGCGCCCGGGAGCACCTCGCCGCCACCGAACAGGAACGGGAAGGCCTGGCCGATGCCCGCCGCATCCTTGCGCTATTCGAGCAGCTGGCGCCGGAGCGCCATCGTTTCGTTCGTGCCCGCGAGCTGCCGCCGTTGCTGGAGAAGGTCGAGCAGACCCTCGCCCGCCACCAGCGCGAGCACAGTGCCGTCGAACAACGGCTCACCGCCCTGACGCAGCAATGCCGGGATGCCACGGCGGCATTGCGGGCTGCCGAGCAGGCGCTGAAGGCCGCCGAGCCCGCGCTGATCAACGCACGCCGTGAGGAAGAACGCCTTGTGCATCTAGGCAACGACCTGCGCGAGGCCCGCGACCAAGCTGACCAGGCCGACACCGCGCACAAGGCCGGCGAGAGGCAATTGGCCCAACTGCAAGAACGCCAGGCCGAGACCGCAGCCCAGCTGACCGCCCTCGCCGAACCGCTCGCTGCAAGCGCCGGGTTGCAACCGCTCTGCGCGGCCTGGAGCGGCTACCGCCCACGGCTGCAGCAAGCCGTACAGATCGCCGCTCGCCTGCAGCAGGGCCGGCAAGAATTGCCCGCACTGGAAACCACCGCCCGCGACGCCGAAACGGCTCAGACCGAGGCGCGCCAAGCGCTGGATGCCTTGCAGTCGCAGATCGGTGGCGAAGCCGGCGTTGGCGAGCAACTGGCTCAGTTGACCGCCCACCTCGACGCCGCACGCCAAACCGAGCGGGCGCTCGACGATCTGCACACGCTCTGGTCGCGCCAGCAGCACTTGGACGCCCGTCTGCACAGCCTGCAGGCAGAGCACGCTCGCGACCAGGCTGCCCTCGTCTCCCTGACCGAAGCCGGCAAACTCGCCCGCGCCGAACGCGACGATGCCGAAAAGGCGCTCAAGATCGTACAAGACCTGCTCGATCGCCAACGCCTGGCCCGCAGCGCTACTGTCGAAGCCCTGCGCGCCGCGCTGATCCCGGGGGAACCCTGCAACGTCTGCGGCAGCACCGAACATCCTTGGCATCAGGGCGAAACGCTGCTCGCCGCACTGGGCGGCCATGACGAGCAGGAGCTGGTGCAGGCGCAGCAACGGCTCAAGGCCCAGGATGAAAAGCTCCAAACCCTGCGCGACCAGCACATTACGCTTACCACTCACCTGAAGCAGAACGCTCAGCAGCGCGCAGCACTCGACGATGAATTGGCCGCGCTCGCGCCCCGCCTGGCTGCGCTGCCAGCCCATGCTGAACTCGTCGAACAAGCCGAAGCCGCACGCGGCGCCTGGCTCGATACCCGCGTGACGGCACTCAAGGCCCAACTCGCGCAGGACGGGGCGCGCCAACGCGAGCTGCTCAGCCTGCAGCAACGCGCCGAAACGCTGAACGGCGCCTGGCAGCGTGCCCGAGAGGTATGCGCCCACGCCACGCAGGCACTGGCCGCGCAACGCGACGCCATGGCTCGCGATGACGCGCGGTTGGACGAAGAACTCGCAGCGTTTGCCGACCTGATCCCTGCCGCGCTGCTGACCGGTTGGCGGGCCCGGCCCGCCGAAACCTTCATGGCGCTGGATGCGCAAGTCGAGGCCCGGCGCCAGCAGGTCGACCAGCACGCCGCACTCCTCGAGGAGCAGCAGCAGGGACAGGCTTCGCTGGAGCGTGAGCAACTGCAGCAACGGCATCGCCACGATCAGCACCAAGCCTGCACGACCCGCCTCGCCGAACTCCAAACACGCGAGCAGGCCTGCCGCGAGGCTCTGCGTGCCAGCCTTGGCGAGCAGCCCAGCGCCGGCGCCTGGCAACAGCAGCTCGATGGGGCCATCCAGGCCGCACGGCAACGCCAGGCTGAGGTCGACCGGCAGCTGAACGAAGCCAAGGTCGAACTGACCCGCCTCGCTGGCGAGCAACAGCATTGCAGCGCGCGCCGCGACGAACTGCTGGCCGAACGCAACGCGCTGACGGAAGAGCTGGCCAACTGGCGCGCCGCGCATCCTGACCTGGACGATACGACGCTCGAGCAGCTGCTGCAGCTGGACGACGCCCTGCTGGCCGAAGCACGCGAACGCTTGCGCGCCAACACCGATCAGCTTGCCCGTTGTCGCGAACGCCTGGAGGGTTGCGAGCAGCGGCTCGCCACGCACCAGGCGACCCAGCCCGAGGCACCCGATGCCGAGACGTTGGATGCGCAAATGGACGCGGCGCAAGCCGAGTGCGACAACGCTGAGCAACGCAGTACCGATACCCGCGCGAGGCTGCTCGATGATGATCGTCGCCGCAGCGCAAGCCAGGCGCTGCTTCGGCAGATCGCCGACGCCACGGCTGAAAGCCAGCGCTGGGGCCGCATCGCCGCACTGATCGGCTCAAGCGATGGCGGCGCCTTCCGCAAGATTGCCCAGGCCTACAACCTCGACCTGCTGGTGCAGCACGCCAACGTGCAGCTGCGCCAGCTGGCCCGGCGTTATCGCCTCAAGCGCGGCGGCAGCCCGCTGGGGCTCTTGGTCATGGACACGGAGATGGGTGACGAGCTGCGCTCAGTGCATTCGCTGTCTGGCGGCGAGACCTTCCTCGTCTCGCTGGCCCTGGCGCTAGGCCTGGCCTCGATGGCGTCGAGCAAGCTGAAGATCGAATCGCTGTTCATCGATGAAGGCTTCGGCAGTCTCGACCCCGAGTCGCTGCAAATCGCCATGGACGCCCTGGATTCGCTGCAGGCTCAGGGGCGCAAGGTCGCGGTGATTTCGCACGTCGCCGAAATGCACGAGCGCATCCCGGTACAAATCCAGGTGCAGCGCCAAGGCAACGGCCAGAGCGCATTGAAGATCGTGGGTGCGGGCGGGCTTTGAAGCTTGGCAGGCGCTACATGAATGACGAGATGGCGTGCTCAGGATGAGGTAGCTGGGCGAATCAATTCGCCCCCACGGAGCAGACGGCAATGCCTTAACGCCTGGTCATGCAGGGGCGTCGCGATGGATAGATAGTTGCCGTCAGTTCGTGGCGGCCTGGTAGCGCCGCTGCACGTCCGGCCAGTAGCTGGAGCAGACGGCAATGCCTCCACGTCTGGTCATGCAGGGGCGTCGCGATGGATAGGTACTTGCCGTCAGCTCATGGCGGCCTGATAGCGCCGTTGCACGTCCGGCCAGTAGCCGGGCGAATAAATTCGCCCCTACGGAGCAGACGGCAATGCCTCCACGTCTGGTCATGCAGGGGCGTCGCGATGGATGGGTACTTGCTGTCAGCCCATGGCGGCCTGATAGCGCCGTTGCACCTCGGGCCAGTTGATGACTTGGTAGAAGGCATTGATGTATTCGGGGCGGCGGTTCTGGTAACGCAGGTAGTAGGCGTGCTCCCAGACGTCCAACCCGAGAATCGGCGTGTTGCCGTTCATCAGCGGGCTGTCCTGGTTGCCGGTGTGCTCGACCACCAGTTTCTTTTCCGGCGTAACGCTGAGCCAGGCCCAGCCGCTGCCGAAGCGCGACACCGCGGCCTTGGTGAACGCCTCCTTGAATTGATCGAACCCGCCGAGTTGCGCGTCGATCGCCTGGGCCAATTCGCCGTCCGGCGTACCGCCGGCGTTGACTGCCATGACCGTCCAGAACAGCGAATGGTTGGCGTGGCCGCCGCCCTGGTTGATGACGGCCGCCTGTTTTTCAGCTGGCAACTGCCCAACCATCGTCAGCAGGCGCTCGACCGGTATCTCGGCCCACTCGGTGCCTTCCAGTGCCGCATTGAGGTTGTTGATATAGGTCTGGTGATGCTTGGTGTAGTGGATCTCCATCGTCTGGGCGTCGATGTGCGGCTCTAGCGCGTCGTAGGCGTAGGGCAAGGGGGGTAGCGTATGGGGCATGTCAGTGAACTCCGTGATAGGGGCCTTCATGCAGCAGGGCCTGCTGCAAACGGGCCGCCGGGGGGTGGGCACTGCGCTTGAGCAGGCGACGGATGCGCGCCGTCTCTCCATGCGCCGTGGTGAAGTGCAGCAGCTCGACATGGCTGTGCCGGCTGTGGCGCAGGCAGGCCTGCCTCAGTTCGGCCTTCAGGCGCGGGTCGGCCAGGCAGCGCAGCAGGTGTTCATGGATGGCGCACAGGTATTCGGCGCTTTCTTCGGGCTGCCGTAGCCGCAGATGCACGTCGGCCAGGTTGTGGTGGGAAATGACGTAGGCGGCGACCGCTTCGTCGGCGTCACGCCAGCGTTCGAACAGCACCTGGCTTAGCGCCAGGGCTTGCAGGTAGTGCTCTCGCGCATCGATGTACTCGCCCTGGTCAAAGTACCGGTTGGCCAGCTCGATGGTCCGCTTCCAGTGTTCCACGGGTTGCCTCCCTCGAAGCGCGAGGCTTCGGCAGGATGGAAGGTGCACGGCTCACGGCGCGAGCGCTAGCGTCGCTCCGTTAATGAGTTTAATTATCATTTGAGCGATACGAAGACAAGCATGCCTGGCGTTGCGGCGACGAACGCGCAATCAGGCGAAACGGGCAACGGAGACGGCTGCCGGACGAGCAATCGCGGGGCACGCACGATAAAAGCGAACCTGCCAGACATCGCTTGTGGCCATGTCGTCGAGGTTCACACAGGGAGGAGAGTTGCCAGCGCACCGCTTGTGACCGCGCGCCTGCTCGCCGAGCGGATCGCCGCGAGCCGCAGCAGGATACGAACCCAATCTTTCATCCAGCTGTCGACTGACCAGCTACCGTGAGCGACGACATGAACCCACCTAGCCCCCTCGACCTTCAGCTTCAGGCCATGCACCAGCAGGGCTTCGTGCTGCTGCGCGGCGTTATCCCGCCGGCACAGGTTCAGGCGGTGCGCTCGGCCATCGACCGGCTCGAACCCATTCACTGGGATTATCAGGGGATGGTCGATGACCACTACAAATGCGTATTCAATCGGGACCCGTTCTGGCTGCTGCTTCTGGACCTGCCGGCCGTGATCGACCTGGTCGAAGCCTGTCTCGGTGAAGACTGCCACGTCATCGGCCAGACGGCCTGGCGCAGCCACCCCGGCTTCGTCGGCGGCGAACTCCATGCGGACTACCTGGCCTTGGAGCTGCCCGAGCGGTTGCTGGCCGACCCGGCGTTCGAACTGCCAATGCAGGTCTGCACCGCTCACCTCTACCTGGACGACATCGATGCCGACCTCTGCCCTACCCTGCTGATCCCTGGCAGCCACCGCGCCGGGCGCAAGCCGCGGCCTGGCGAAATCCGGTGGCAGGGCCGCGAGCCGGAACCGGTGCTGTGCAATGCCGGCGACCTGCTGCTGTTTCGCAGCGACCTCTGGCACGCCGGCAGTCGCAACCGCACCGCCGACCGCAGCCGCTACCTGTTGCAGGTGCATTACGGGCGACGCATGGTGGCGCAGAAGTTTTCACCTTATCTCCGCTGGCAGTTCAACCCGGCCGTGATCGCGGCCGCCACGCCGCGCCAGCGTCGATTGCTCGGTGACCACGAGGCCGCCGAGTACGACTGAGCGCAGCCTGGCATAGCCTCTGCATTGCACATGGCCGAGCGCCGCCACCCGCGGCACGCCCCCCAATAAAGAGGACCCGCCATGATTACGTGCCGCAGCCAAGTCACCGAGATGATCCTGTCCGCCAAGGTGTGCAAAGGCCTGAAATGGAGCCAGGTGGCCGAAACCATCGGCCTGTCGAAGGAATGGACCACCGCCGGCTGCCTGGGCCAGATGGCCTTCGACAAAGTCCAAGCGGAAAGCCTGGGCACGCTGTTCGAACTGTCGGACGAGGCCATCGCCTGGCTGCAGATCGTGCCCTATAAAGGGTCGCTGCCGACCGCCGTGCCCACCGATCCGCTGATCTACCGCTGGTACGAACTGGTCAACGTCTACGGCAGCACCATCAAGGAGCTGATCCACGAGGAGTTCGGCGACGGCATCATGAGCGCCATCGATTTCTCGATGGACATCCAGCGCGAAGCGGACCCCAAGGGCGACCGCGTCAAGGTGGTGATGTCGGGCAAGTTCCTGCCGTACAAGAGCTACTGATCAGCGGGTGCGGATTTCGCCACGCGCCAACGTCTCGACCCGATTGCCCAGCGGGTCGCTGGCCTCGAGATCCGCGCCGCGTTCGCGTAGCGCCTCGAGCAGGGCGTCGCGCTGGAAGAGTGCCGCGTACATGGCCGGGGTCTGGCCGGCGTTGTTGCGCGCGTCGGGGTCGCACTCGGTGGCCAGTAGACGCTTGGCGATGCGCAGCTCACCCTTGAAGATGGCGCCCATCAGCGCCGTGTTGCCACGTTTGTCCTTGGCGCAGGCGTCGGCACCGGCGGCGAGCAGACGCTCCACGGTGTCCGCGTTGCCGTTGTACGCCGCCAGGATCAACGCGGTGTATCCCTTGTCGTCAGCGGTGTTCAGGTCGTAACCGGCCTGGATGAATTCGTCGAGTATTTCGTTATCGCCATAGCGCGCAGCGTTGAAGAAGTAGTCACGCAGCTGGCTCTGGACCTGCTCGGTGTCGCTGGCAACGCCCGCGAGCTCCGCTTCGGCGTAGACCGGCCCGCCGCCGAGCAGCAAGGCAACCAGTAGGAAAAGGCGCTTCATGTTCTGCTCCTGAAAATAAGGTGACCCGAGCGGCGCCCGGGTCGATGGGCCGCCGTGCGTGGCAGCGGCCCGGTGCTTCGTCAATCCTGCAGCTTGGCCGCCAGTGCCTTGACCCGGTCAAGGTCGGACTTGGCCACCTTGGTCAGCCCTGCACCGTACTCGGCGTCGGCCTTGTAGAAGAACGACAGCAGGTGGTAGCGCGCTTCCTCGTCCGCCTTCGCCAGCTCGCCGCCCAGGGTGTTGATCAGGTCGGTCTGCTCCTTCTTGCTGAACGAGCGATACAGATCGCCGGCCTGCTTGAAGTTCTGCTGACGCTGGATCGGCGCCTGTTGGGTGGTCCCGCTCAGCGGTAGCTTGGAGTAGACGGCGCGTGGCGTTTCCTCACGGTTCTCGCGGCGGCTCGGCTGGTAGTTGACGCTGGTGGTGGTGTGGCCGGCGTTCAGCTGGCCGTCCTGGTTGCCGTTGTTGACCGGCACCTTCGGGCGGTTGATCGGCAGGCTCATGCCATTGGCACCGACGCGATACATCTGGGTGTCGGCGTACGAGAACAGACGGCCCTGCAGCAGGCGGTCCTCGGACGGCTCGATACCCGGCACCAGGTTGGCCGGCGCCATGGCGACCTGCTCGGTTTCTTGGAAGATGTTGTCCGGGTTCTTGTTCAGCACCATCTGGCCGATCTTGCGCTCCGGCACGTCAGGCCAGATCTTGGTGGCATCCAGCGGATCGAAGTCGAACTTGGCCAAGTCTTCCGGCTTGAGCACCTGGATGTACAGGTCCCACTTCGGATAGTCGCCCTTGTCGATCGCCGTGATGAGGTCGCGGCTCAGGTGGCTGTAATCCTTGCCCTGCATCTCCTGGTTTTCCTTCGGATCCAGGTTCTTCAGGCCTTGCAGCGACTTCCAGTGGAACTTGACGTAATGCACCTCGCCTTCGTCATTGATCAGCTTGTAGGCGTGTACGCCATTGCCGTCCATCATCCGATAGCTGGCCGGGGTGCCCTGGTTGGAGTACAGCAGAGTCAGGGTGCGTGTGGCTTCCGGATGGTGCGAGAGGAAGTCGAAGCGGCGGCTGTCGTCATCCAGGTTGGTGCGCGGGTCCGGCTTGAAGGAGTGGACCATGTCCGGAAACTTGATGGCGTCGCGGATGAAGAAGGTCGGGAAGTTGTTGCCGACCAGGTCCCAGTTGCCATCGGCGGTGTAGAACTTGGTGGCGAAGCCGCGCGGGTCGCGCAGGGTTTCCGGCGAGTGGAGGCCGTGCACCACGGTGGAGAAGCGCACGAAGACCGGGGTCTTGGTGCCCTTCTCGAAGACCTTGGCCAGGGACAGGTCGGAGATGTCCTCGGTGGCGGTGAATTCGCCGTGGGCACCGGTGCCACGCGCGTGCACGACGCGCTCGGGCACGCGCTCGCGACCGAAGCGTTGCAGTTTCTGCAGCAGTTGCACGTCCTGCAGCAGGGTCGGGCCGTTGGCGCCGGCGGTCTGGGAGTTCTGGTTGTTGCCGACCGGCGCGCCATTGTCACGGGTCAGCGGAGCGGCATGGGCCGACAAGGTCAGCAGGCTGGCGGAAAGCACGCCAAACAGCGTGCGGGCAGGCAGGGAGCCTGATAGGTAACGGGTCATCTACACGTCCTCTTCTCGTTTTTTTGATGCGTCCGGAGCGCGACGGGAAGACTAGAAGCACGGGCTGCGCCGCCCCAATTGAATAAGCGAAGCGGCGCCATAGACATATTCTGTTGCCCGAAGGCGGTAGATGGTTAAGCTCCATCGCCGCCTCACACGGCCGTGTGTCGCCTGGCGATCTTTGAACAGCGCTTCGCAAGCCGGGCGTCAGGCCCTGTCAGCGAGCCGCTGCACCGATCAGCTCGGCGCTGGCCTTGCGTTCTTGCGCCGTGCTCAGCCGAAGCTGGCTCAGGTAGGCAGCGAGCGCCTCGACTTCCGGTTCGGACAACTTGCTGGCGATGCTGATCATCACCGAACCGGCGCGGCTCGGGTCGTTGTTGCGAAAGCGCGTCAAGGCCTTGCGGATGTACTCGCGAGGTTGGCCGGCGAGCCTCGGCATGGTTTCCATACCTTGGGCGTGGTCGCCGTGGCAGCCGACGCAGGTACTTTTGAACAACGTGGCACCCTGCTGGGCCAAGCCCGGCTCGATGGTTTCCTCATGCGGCTGCACGGTCTGCTGACTGAAGTAAACCGCGATGTTGACGCGGTCTTCGAGGGTCAGGCTCTTGGCCAGGTTGGACATCACGTAGTCGATGCGCTCGCCCTTGGCGAACTTTTCGAACGAATGGAACAGGTAGACGGGGTTCTGTGAAGCCAAGTTGGGAATGTGCCCCCGTTTGCTATTGCCGTTTTCCCCATGGCAGTACCCACAAAACAGGGCGCGCTCTTTCCCGGCGGCATAGGCCGCCTCGCGGCGCCCGGCATCCTCCATCAGGTAATTGAACCGCGTCATAGCCTCATCGTCGGCATGAACGACCGAGGTCAGGCAGCAGAACAAGGCGAACACAGCGACATGCATGGGCATTTCCGGATGATCCTGATGACGGGCACAGGCGCGAATATAGGGAGAAAATTCCCGCCGATACTGGCCTAGGTCAATGAATACCCAGACGACACCGCCGACACACGCAAGCTTTGAAACATCTGCGCGCTAATGCCGCATTGACCAGGCAATGAAAAACTGAAGGGAAATCTGAAATAGGCGAACACAACCGCCGCGTATTCGACTAAAGTAGCGGCCCTTTTTGCCAGCACGAGCCGCGCGCAACATGTTAGATGCCCATGCCGAACTGACCATGACCGTACTGATGACGCCGGACAAGGCCAATTTTTCCGGCAACGTTCATGGCGGCACGCTGCTCAAATACCTCGACGAAGTGGCCTACGCTTGCGCCAGCCGCTACGCCGGCCAGTACGTCGTCACCCTGTCGGTCGATCAGGTCAACTTCCGCCAGCCGATCCATGTCGGCGAACTGGTGACCTTCCTCGCCTCGGTCAACTACACCGGCAACACCTCGATGGAAATCGGCATCAAGGTAATCACCGAGGACATTCGTCAAAAGACTGTCCGCCACACCAATAGCTGTTTCTTCACCATGGTCGCCATGGGCGAGGATGGCCGGCCGGCCAATGTGCCGACCTTGCATCCGCAGACTCCCGACCAGAAGCGCCGCTTCGCCCAGGCGCAGCAACGCCGGCAGATCCGCCGCGAACTGGAAGAGCGCTACCGCGCCATCAAGGACGAGTACTGATCGCCCACTGCCCATCGACGCGGAGCCAAACACGGCCGGCTCCGCGCCCATCGCTAAAACCCTTTACAATCCGCGGCTTTTCCACGCCGAGGCTCTACCGTGACGCTCCCCGCCTGCCCTAACTGCAACTCCGAATACACCTACGAAGACGGCCTGATGCTGGTCTGCCCGGAATGCGCACACGAGTGGTCGGCTGATGCCGCCATGACGTCGGAGGACGCCGCCGCGGTCATCAAGGACTCGGTCGGTAACCCCCTGCAGGACGGCGACACCATCACCGTGATCAAGGACCTGAAGGTCAAGGGCACTTCGCTGGTGGTCAAGGTTGGCACCAAAGTCAAAAACATCCGCCTGGTGGACGGCGACCACGACATCGACTGCAAGATCGACGGTATCGGTGCGATGAAGCTCAAGTCCGAGTTCGTCAGAAAGGTATGACGCACAGAGCGCAGCTATAGGAGCCAGCGTGCTGGTGATCAACAGATCAGCGTGCCGATCCCCAGCACGCTGGCTTCTTCAATGACGGACTAGAAACGCGTTGCGAAGCGGCCGTCGTCGAGACAAACCGCGCCGCTGCACCTGACCTCTCAAGGCGTCAGATAGGAGGACCGGGTCAGCCCGAGACGCAACGCATCGATGTATTGCGTCCGCTCCTTGGCACTCAACCGCGCGCTGGAGACCTTGTCCCGGTAGTAGGTCATCAGCTCTTCGGGGGATAGGTGCACGTAGCGCAACATGTCCTCGATGGTGTCGTGCGTCTCGATGCCGGCGTGATAGAAGGTGCCGTCCTCGCGCTGGTAGACGTTCACCGAGTCGGTATCGCCGAATAGGTTGTGCATGTCGCCGAGGATTTCCTGGTAGGCACCGACCAGGAATACACCGAGGAAGTATTCCTCCCCCGCCTGGATCTCATGCACCGGCATACTGTTCTCGATGCTCTGCTCGTCGACGTAGTGCTTGATCTTGCCGTCGGAGTCGCAGGTTAGGTCCTGCAGCACAGCGCGACGCACCGGCTCCTCGGTCAGCCGCTGCAGCGGCACAATCGGGAGAATCTGGTCGATCGCCCAGGTGTCCGGCAGGCTCTGGAACACCGAGAAATTGCAGATGTATTTGTCGGCCAGCTTGTCGTTGAGCTCGTCCAAGACCGCACGGTGCGAACGCTGCCGGGCCTTGAGCTGGTTGTACAGCCGGCGGCAGATGGCGAAGTAGCTCTGCTCGGCCAATGCCTTCTGCGCCAAGCTGAGCTTGCCGGAGGCATATTGCGCGGCAGCCTCGCTCATGTAATGGGTCGCGCGCCAGTAGGTCTCGGTGACCATCTCTGGATCGGTCGGCCCGAGGAGGTCGGCCAGCGACTGGACGATGTCCGGCAGCTCCTCATAGTTCTCAATCTCGGGCGCCTGGTCGTTGTGACGCTCAAAGTCGGTCACCTGCATGACCAGCACTGCGTGGTGCGCCGTCATCGCCCGGCCGCTTTCGGAGAAGATGTGCGGGTGCGGCAGCTCCTGGCGGTCGCAGAACTCCTTGAGCATGCCGACCACCGTACCGGCGTACTCATCGATGTCGTAGTTGATAGAACTGGCGTTGCGCGAGTGCGTGCCGTCGTAGTCGACGCCCAGGCCGCCACCAACATCGATGTGGTCGACCGGCAGACCCAGTGCACGCAGCTCGGCGTAATACCGGATCGCCTCGCGGAAGCCGTCGCGGTAATCAGCCAAGTTCGCGATCTGCGAGCCCATGTGAAAATGCAGCAGGCGCACGCCCTGGTCGACGCCCGCGGCGCGGAAGCGCTCGATAACCGTAAGCAATTGGGCGGCCGAAAGACCGAACTTGGATTTCTCACCACCAGTGTCGGCCCATTTGCTCGACGCCAGCGACGACAACCGGACGCGCAAGCCGACCTGCGGGACGACCTTCAACTCGGCCGCCTCCTCGATCACCAGCCCCACCTCCGACATCTTCTCGATGACGATGAAGACGTTGTGACCGAGCTTCTGCCCCATCAGCGCCAGGCGAATGAATTCGCGGTCCTTGTAGCCGTTGCAGACGATGGTGCCGCCCTTGGGCGCCAGCGCCAGCACGGCCATCAGTTCCGGCTTGGAGCCGGCTTCCAGGCCAATGGCAACGTTCTGGGTAGCGATGATGTTTTCCACCACCGCTTCCTGCTGGTTGACCTTGATCGGGTACAGCGCGGTGTATTGGCTCTGGTATTCGAGCCGCTCGATGTTTGCGTCAAAGGCGCCGGTCAACCGGCGGACGCGGTCCTGCAGGATGTCCGGGAAGCGAACGAGCAACGGCAGGGTCAGGCCAGCGTCACGCAGTTGCTCGATCAGGCCGGTGAACTCGATGGCGTCACCGCTGGGCCCCTTCGGCCGCACCTCGACGTGCCCGTCATCGCTGATCGAAAAGTAGCCGGCACCCCAGTGGCGAATACCGTATACGCTGCGGCTGTCCGCTGCGGTCCACTGGCTGCCGTCGTCTTTACGTGTGCGTCGTACGGGCATCTAGGCCTCCTGATAAAAGGATGAATCCGTTGCGGGCGCAACGATAAGGCTATCCGGGTTGGACCGCCGGGATGGAAAGAAATAAGCGCAAGGGCTCGAGTTTGGTTGAAGCGGCTGTCAACCGCCCGATTTCTTGGCTTTGAGTCCGCGCTTGGTCAGCTCGTCGATGAGCAATTGAACATGGTCACCCTGAATTTCGATGACGCCCTCCTTTAGGGCACCACCCGTGCCGCAACGTCGCTTCAGCGCGCTGGCGAGCTCCTTGAGCTCGGCCTCAGCCAAGGGCACCCCGGTTATGGTCGTC
Source organism: Stutzerimonas chloritidismutans (assembly GCF_051486945.1). GTDB lineage: Bacteria > Pseudomonadota > Gammaproteobacteria > Pseudomonadales > Pseudomonadaceae > Stutzerimonas > Stutzerimonas chloritidismutans_B. Next base: position 945,417 of record NZ_JAHVDX010000002.1, read on the forward strand.
ACCGTCTTACCGCCTCGCCCTTTGCTCTCGCGGCGAACTCGGGCGACACCATCACCCTCTGGTACCGCAGCCTGCTTGCACACGCAGGCGCCCAGCGGCTGACCGCATTCAGGGCAGTGCCGCCCGGCGTCGGTGGAAAACACCAGCCCGCCAAGGCCGGAAAAGGAGTTGGTTTTCTTGACCACGGAAACCTCGAGCAAATCGCTGTCGCGCCAGATGCCACAAAGGGGGGCAATTTAACAGCAAACGCGCCCTGGACGTAGGGGCCCCGCCCTTCGGATCGCCAGCCATTGGAAGCGATCCGCCTTCCAGCATCAGTGATCGCCGCGCCGTCAGAGCCGACCGGCAGGCGCATAGGGGGTTGGATCGATGCGCGACGGCCGTCGCAGCATCAGGTCCGCCAGCAACTGACAGGACGCCGGCGCCAGGACGAGCCCGTTTCGGAAATGCCCGCAGTTGAGCCACAACCCCTCGTGACCCGGCACCGGGCCTATATAAGGCACCCCGTCCGGCGAGCCCGGGCGCAGACCAGCCCAATGCTTGACCACCTCGGCATCGGCCAACCCGGGCAGTAACTCGATGGCAGTTGACCAGAGGCTGGCCAATGCGTCCTCGGTCGGCGTCTTGTCGAAGCCAACATCCTCCAACGTACTGCCGACCAGAATATGACCGTCACGCCGCGGGATGGCGTAACGCCGCTTGGCCAGCACCATGCTCGGCAGAAAATCCTCGGCGCACTTGAACAGAATCATCTGCCCCTTCATCGGCTTGACCGGTAGCGACAGCCCAAGCGTCGCGAGCAGCGTGCCACTCCAGGCGCCAGCCGCCACTACGACCTGCTCGGCGCGCATATCACCGCGGGCCGTGCGTACGCCTACGATCCTGCGCTCCTCCTGCAGGAAGCCTTCGACCGGGCATTGCTCGATGAGCGACACGTTGGGCATACCCGCCAGTGCTGCGCGCAACGCCTGCAGCAACCTTGGGTTGCGTACGTTCGCCACGCCTTGCATGTAGATAGCGTTGGAGAAGCCTTCGCCCAGCGAGGGCACCCCAGCGCGCACCTCTTCCATCGCCGATCGCCGCAAGGGCCGCCCCTCCCGCTGGGCCCAGGCCAGTGCATCGTCCTCGTCATCCAGATCCAACCAGTAAAGGCCCGTCTCGTAGACTTGCGGATCGATCCTAGTCTGCTCGGCCAGCGCCGCGCCCAGCTGTGGATAGAAGTCCTGCGATGGATGCGCCAAAGCCGTCACCGCCGCGCTGTAGCGCCAGGGGTAAAGGGGCGAAACGATACCACCGCCCGCCCAGGAGGCTTCGCGTCCGGACTCGCCCGCCTCGATCACAGCCACCTCGTCACCCAAGCCCGCCAGCGTGTACGCCGACAGCAAACCGATGACGCCGCCTCCCACCACAATCGTCCGATGCTTCACTCCGCCTCCGGCTTCAGGTTCACATTTTTGGGCTTTGACTCTTGGACTGGCCGCCGCGCTGATCTAAAAAGCCCGCTTCGCCACGGGCTGGCGAAGCAAGGCGACACCGCCAGGAAGGCGCAATCATACGTGCAAAGGAACCGCACCATGCCGAATCAGGATCAAGGCTTCACGCTTGTCGAACTGCTCATCACCCTCACGGTATTGGCCGTTTTGTTGAGCATCGCAATCCCAACCTTCAACTCGTCCCTCGAATCGGTTCGCCAGCGCACGCTTGTCAACCAGCTACTAGCGGACCTCAACTTTGCAAGAAACAGGGCGATAACCACTCGACAGCCGGTCAGCATTTGCGCTGGAGCGGCCGGCTGCGATGACCAGGCGATGTGGAGTGGCCATGTGTTGATATTCGACGATGTGGATGGCAACGGCGCGATCGACGAGAGCGACTCCACGCTACGTACCACTGCGGTCACGGCGAGCCATAGCTGGAAATGGCGAAACTTTCGCCAGCAGCGATATATGACCTTCAAACCCGATGGCACGACGCACAGCCTCAACGGCACCTTCATTCTGTGCCGACAAAATACGCCGCTAAAGAAGATTGTGATCAACCTCACAGGCCGCGCGAGACTTGACGCACCCGAAGCTGACGACCTTTGCACCTAACATGCCGCACAGCCCCGGAAACCGACCGGACATCTGGGCAACGTGGGAAGCCGAACGGCAAAACGGGATGATTCGATGACCCTGAGACTGAGAAAAACCATGCATCACTCCCGAGCCTTTACGCTGATCGAGCTGATGATTACGCTGGCGATCCTCGCGATCTTGCTGGCGATCGCGGCGCCCTCGTTCCGAGACACCATTCAGAACAACCGAACCCAGACCATTGCCAACGACCTGACGACAGCGTTGCAGTTCGCTCGCTCCGAAGCGGTCAAGCGAGGTGTGAGAGTGGATATCTGCCGCCGCGCCGCGAACGCATGCGCAGATGCCGTCGATTGGGGCAACGGGTGGTTGGTGAAGGTAAACGGTGGCGACGTACTTCGCGTATGGGAAGCGGTAGGCGATCGGGATTCGGTCTCTGGGCCCAATGAAACCTTGACGTACCGCCCCAATGGTTTGCTGACCAAGACCACCGACTCCGCCTTCACCGTTGCCTTCGATAATTGCACTGGCAAGCCGCAGTACACCATCGCCCTCACCGCCACAGGACGAGTGACGAGCACAAAAGGAACGTGCCCATGAGAAGCCCCCTTCCTCCCTCTTCTCTCCAGCGAGGCGCGACGCTCATCGAAGTGCTCGTGGCCATGCTGATTCTCTCCGTCGGCCTGTTAGGCCTGGCCGGCATGCAGATGACAGCATTGAAAAGCAACCAGAGCGCTTACTACCGCTCCCAAGCCACGGTACTCGCCTACGACATCATCGACCGCATGCGCGCCAATCGCACCGAAGCGCTCAATGGCGTCTACGACATCGCGCTTCAGAACCAGACCTGTGATCCGGATATCGCCCCCAGCGGCACACTTGCCAAGAGAGACGTGGCCGAATGGCTGAACTCGCTCTCGTGCCTGCTTTCGGCGGACGCGCAAGGCAGTGTCGTCCGTAACGATAGAGTGTTCACGGTTTCCATCGAGTGGAATGACAACCGAGGGCGCATCGACGAAGCCGATGACGACGATCGCGAAACCTTTGTCTACCGGACGCAGCTATGAAACCAGTCTCCTTTTACCGGCAGGCGGGCCTTTCGCTCGTCGAGCTGATGGTCGCCATGTTGATCAGTCTGATCCTGCTAGGCGGCGTTCTGCAGGTATTCCTTTCCAGCAAGGACATGTATCGCACCAATACGGCGGTCGCCCGTGTTCAGGAAGCGGGGCGCTTTGCGACTGACTTCATGGCGTTCGATGTAAGGCAGGCGGGGTATAAGGGCGAGTGCTTAAGCGAGCCAGTCAACCATCTAAATCTTGCCGCTGCTTCAACTGATCTTAAAAATGCTTACAGCACGACTCCGGCAATCCAAGGTTGGGAGAACAGTAAACCGGTCTTTTTCGATGCCGCCGATACTGTACGCCCAGATACGGATACATTTATCGTGAAGTACGCTGGCGATGGCGCAGAGTTCGAACCAAACGGAAATAATAAAGCCGGAGATAAAAACATCGGCGTAAAAAGTGCAACAGGCGCCTATAGCGGCCAAGTAGTTATGGTTGCCAATTCGACTGGCTGCGATCTCTTTCAAAACTCGAACAACCAAAACGCTAACACTTTTCAAACAGCGGGAAATAACGTTACCCCTGGAAACGACGGTACTGGAATGAGCCAAGCGTACAGCAATAAATTCATGGCCCATGTCCTGCGCAGCCATACCTATTTCATCCGCGAGAATAACGACCGCCCTCCGTCTCTTTACCGCCGCGTACTGAGTCCAAACCCGACTGTAGAGGAGCTCGTCGAGGGCATCATCGAGATGCAAGTCACCTACGGCCTGGACAAGGACGGCGATCGGCTGGCGGATGAGTATGTAAAGGCTGGTACGAACAATCTTGTCTCCACCGGAGAGGGCGATTGGGACAAGGTCGTTTCGGCACGTATATCTGTCATCGCGATAAGTCCGGAAACCAATGTACTTGAGGAACCGCAGAAATTCGTCTTTCCAGCCATCGTCGGCATCGACCGGGATGACGAATTCGCTCTCTATGAGGACGACGGCACCGTCACCATCAAGGACAACCGCGTCGCTCAGGTCTACACAGCCACCGTCGCCATCCGGAATCGCTTGCCATGAAAAAAGGAACTTTCGGCCCATCCAAACAAGAAGGCGCAGTACTGCTCGTCGCTCTGATCATGCTTCTGCTCCTTACCATTCTTGGTGCTGCGGCTATGCGTGACACCAACCTGCAGGAACGGATGGCGGGAAACATGCGCGATCATGCACTCGCATTCCAGGCGGCGGAGGCGGCCCTTCGCTTCGCCGAACAAGAGGTCAAGACAGACTACTCAGATCTGATCAACGACACGCTCTATCCGGTCAACGATGAATCTCCAGACGTCGTGACCTTTTCTGGCTTTAACGGAAACGTATACGAAGCCCCGAAGTATACCGTTACACGCCTGCCCCATCCGGGACAGCTCGATATGCAGAACATGGTCAATCCCATGACAGCTGGCGGCGACTCGCTCGCCGCCGGCGAGTCGCTGATTCTCGACTTCGTTCTGGTACGCATCGAAGCAACCGGCACCGGCGCCAGCCCGGACTCGAAGGTAACCCTTCGTTCCCTGTATTTCGTAGAGGAGTGACATGATGCCGCTCAACCATCGCCGCATGCCCTGGAACGGCCTTGCCGCTACGTGGCGCCCGTTGCTTCTGGCCGGAACTGCACTGTCTTGGACATTATGCGCCAGCCAGGCTGTTGCCGACGTATCGCAAACTCCGCTGCTTCTCGGCGGCGGAAATGTTCCGGGCAATCTTGCACTTGTCCCATCCGTAGAGCACCCGACAGTCATCAGCGTAGCCAACTTAGGCGATTATAGTAATACCACCACTTACACTGGCTACTTTGATTCCGGGAAGTGCTATAAATTTATATCAGAAGCGTTCACCCATCCTTATTTTGGATCAGTTACAACCGCATCAGGGGGCGGGTACTTCACCCCAATGACGGAGATGAATACTGCTAGAGATTGCTCTGGAAACAGCGAAGCAAAATGGAGCGGAAACTACCTAAACTGGGCGACAACTCAGACTATCGACCCGTTTCGAAAGGCCCTTACTGGCGGATACCGCGTTGTGGACACTGACTCCATGACGATACTTGAAAAGGCCACTCGCGGAGGCAGCAGTAGCTACTTTCCCAACCGTACAATCAACGGAACAAACGCAAACAAAACAACGCCTTTTGGGAGTATTTCACTCACCAGCTCAGTTACAAGCGGCACTGACTTTCAGAAAAACAAAACCGTTCGTTTCACGTACACGAAAAACAACGCCACAGTCACTCAATACTTTACTGTCAGGATTGAAGTTTGCAAAGCTGGCTTGTTAGAAAGTAACTGTACGAAATACCGAGACAACCTATGGAAACCTGAAGGCCTGATCCAGCAGTACTCCAAGGACATTCGTTACAGCGTTTTTAGCTACGTTAACGAAGATGGCAATGGGCGTAACGGCGGGGTAATGCGCGCGCCACAAGACTACGTGGGACAGACTAAACGTGTACCGGGCAACCCGAATGAACTAGAGAACAGCCTCAGCGAGTGGTCAGCCGATACGGGCATTCTCCATGTTAATCCGCGCAGCTCCAGTATCGGAAATAGCGGAGTCATCAACTACATAAACAAGTTTGGCGAGCTAACAAACAAGCACAAGTCTAGAGATCCGGTGAGCGAGCTTTACTATGCCGCGCTTCGTTACTTTCGTAATTTAGGCGATGTAGCCGGCTACTCAAACATAACCAATGAAGCACAGCGAGATAAATTCCCAGTCATTACGGATTGGACAGACCCGATTCAGTACGCTTGTCAAAAGAACGTTATCCTTGGTATTGGCGACGTGTACACGCACGCTGATCGTGATCTTCCCGTCGCCGGGGATAATCTTAACGTGAACCTTTGGACCCAGAAGGTCTTCGATCTTGAAGGTATCGTTAAGACTGCATCAAATGAATTTTCTGGTCGCGACAATTCCGCCTATATTGCTGGTTTGGCCTACTATGCTAACACCTCGGACTTACGCGAGGACAAAGCAGGAGATCAGACCGTCTCCACTCATTGGGTAGACGTGCGGGAAAGCCAGACGCTCGAACCAAAGGCTTCCAATCAGTATTGGCTTGCCGCTAAATATGGTGGTTTTGACGTACCCGACGATTATAAATTCGGGGACGCACTTACAGACGAATCTTGGAATACCGGTGAGATACTCTCGAGCGGAGATTTTCGTCCTAGTAATTTTTATGTAGCAAGCGACGCCACCAAGATGGTTGAAAGCTTGAAAATCGCGTTTGCCAAAATCGCAAAAGAGGTTCGTAGCACCACGGCCGCTCTTTCGACTAATTCGACTAAGCTGGAAACCGATACTGTCGTATTTCAGTCGATGCTCGACAGCTCCAAGTGGAGTGGGGACCTGCTGGCCAAGGCAGTTTCGAGCAACGGCACCGTGAGCGAAACCCCTACTTGGAAGGCTGCACAGAAGCTCGATGCCCTGACCAACGCCCAAACGTCGGATCGCGTCATCCTGACATCCACACCGCCTACTGCTGACGCCACGACAGGCGCTCGGGTATCGAACACAGGCCGGACCTTTCTCTGGGGCCAGCTTGACACTGCACAACAGAACGCTCTTCGCGCCACCGCCAGCGGAACCTTGGTGACTGAACAACGTGGTCAGGAGCGACTCGCCTTCATTCGGGGTGACCGCAGCCAGGAGCGCACCGATGCTGCGCCCAACAACCCGTTCCGGCAGCGTGACAGCCGGCTGGGTGATATTGCCAACTCTGATCCGCAGTACATCTACAAACCGAACTTCGGTTATTCACAGCTACCCGAGAGCGCCGGATTCACGAGCACGATCAAAAGCGCATACACCACCTTCCGCTCGCAAAGCACCTATCAGAACCGTCCACCGCTTGTGGTTGTCGGGGCAAACGACGGCATGCTGCACGGCTTCGACGCGAGTCTCGGCACCACAGGCGGCAAAGAACTGTTCGCCTATGTCCCGAATGACCTGATTGACGAACTTCACGAACTGACGGACCCGACCTATGCGCACCGCTACTATGTGGACGGTACGCCCCGTATCGGTGACGCACTCGTCAGCGGCCATTGGAAAACGCTTGTGGTCGGCTCGTCCGGCGCGGGAGGTCGTAGCATCTTCGCATTGGATATTTCGAACGCAAACAACATGTCCGCTAGCAATGTTCTCTGGGAATTCACCCACGCGGAAATGGGCTACAGCCTCGGCCGTCCCAGCTTGGTTCCGCTCTACAACGGTAAGTTCGGCGTTATCGTAACCAGCGGTTATGATCGCCCGACTGACACCGCTGCTGGTTATGTATGGATACTGGATGCCTCGGACGGCAGCGTGATCAAACGTTTCGATTTGCCAGAAAGCGGCGACCTGGGCGCACCGCTGACGGTCGACCTGGATAACGACCGTGTAGCGGATCGCATCTACGTAGCCGACACGCTGGGCAAGGTATGGCGCCTGGACATCAACGGCACGACACCCAGTGGCTGGGATGCGCCGAGCGATCTGAAGTCAGGCGGAAATATCGCTCCGTTGTTCCTCGCTAAAGATTCCGCGGGCGCCGCGCAACCGATCACCGCCCCGCTGGATGCCGCCTACACGAAAGACCGCCAGTTAATGCTCGTATTTGGAACCGGCAGCTTCTACCAAACCACGGACAACGAGATTCCGACCTCCCCTCAAGTCCAGTCCTTCTACGGCATTATCGATAGCGGCGAGCAAATCGATGGACGCAGCAATTTGTTGGAGCAAGAGATTCTCAGAGAGGTAACCGGTACTGAACTCAATGGCCGAGCAGTCAGCGGGAGCACCATGACCGACAGCCATAAGGGCTGGTACCTGGATCTGTTGTGGAAAACCTCCAAAGGCGGACCGGGTGCCAAGGGCGAGCGGGTAATCTCCCAAGCTCAACTCGGCGGCAACCGCGTCACTTTCAGCACCCTGATTCCCTCAGCCAACCCATGTGATGCTGGGGGCACCAGCTGGATCATGAGTCTTGATCTGGCAACCGGTAGTCGCCTTGCCTATTCGTACTTCGATTACAACGGCGACGGCAATATCGATGAGAACGACTACATCGAGCTGGAAGACGGTACCAAGGTTCCGGTAAGCGGCGTTGCCGACCCGGATGAGGGTGCGGTCAAGGGCACCATCGGACTTAACGACCAGACAACCGGCAAACGCTACCTGTGTTATGCCAGCTCGGCATCTAGTACCGACGAGGATGGCGTAACCCCGGTATGCATCGAGGTCATGGGAGACAACAACGACTCCAATCGCCTGTCCTGGCATGAAGTGAGGGAAAACCTTTGAAGACGTTCTTATCGACTCGGCGGTCGAGCCGTGGTTTTACTCTGATTGAACTGATGATTGTAGTGGCCATCATCGGCATCATCGCCGCGATCGCATATCCCAGCTATCAAGAATACGTCCGCGCCGCTAAGCGCGCGGACGCCGAAACCGCCCTGATGGAACTGGCGCACTTCATGGAGCGCTACTACACCGCTAATGGGCGCTACGACGAAAGCAATGGAGATGAGCCCGACCTTCCCTTTACGCAAGCGCCCAAGGATGGCGGAACCAAGGCCTACGACATCAGCTTGGTCGCGGCCAGCACCTCAGCTACCGCCTATGTGCTGCAGGCCGTACCGACCGGAAGCATGGCGAATGACAAATGTGGCACCTTGACGCTGTCAAACACGGGTGCCAAGGGACAAAGTGCGTCGACCCTTGCCGAATGCTGGAAACGCTAACCTGAAAGCAAGAAGCCCGGCGAGATGCCGGGCTTCTTGCTTTCAGATACGTTCAAACCGCCTTCAACCGCAACTCCTTCGGCATGGAGAACGTCACGTTCTCCGGCCGGCCATCCAGCTCATTGGTTCCGGTGGCGCCCCACTCACGGAGCTGGTCGATCACGCCTCGCACCAGCACCTCGGGTGCCGAGGCGCCGGCGGTGATGCCGACACGAGTGCTCGCGCCGAACCATTCCTGCTTGAGATCCTGTGCGCCATCGATCAGGTAAGCCGGCGTGTCCATGCGTTCGGCCAGCTCGCGTAGGCGGTTGGAATTGGAACTGTTCGGGCTGCCGACCACCAACACTACATCGCACTCGGCAGCCAGCTGCTTGACGGCGTCCTGGCGATTTTGGGTGGCGTAGCAAATATCGTCTTTTCGCGGACCGCCGATGCTTGGAAAGCGCGCACGGAGGGCGTCGATGACTCGGCTGGTGTCGTCCATTGAGAGCGTCGTTTGGGTGACGAAGGCAAGGGCGTCGGGATTGCGGACCTGTAGCCGGGCCACGTCCTCCTCGTCCTCGACAAGATAGATCGAGCCGCCGTTTGCGGTGTCATACTGCCCCATGGTGCCCTCGACCTCCGGATGCCCGGCATGACCGATGAGGATACATTCGCGGCCCTCGCGGCTGTATTTGGTCACCTCGAGGTGCACCTTCGTCACCAGCGGGCAGGTTGCGTCGAACACCTTCAGCCCGCGCCCTTCAGCCTCCATGCGCACGGCCTGAGACACACCATGAGCACTGAAAATGACGATGAAACCGTCCGGCACCTGGTCCAGCTCGTCGACGAATATCGCCCCTCGCTCGCGCAGATCTTCAACCACGAACTTGTTGTGCACCACTTCATGGCGAACGTAGATCGGCGGGCCGAAGACTTCCAACGCACGGTTGACGATTTCGATGGCGCGGTCGACGCCGGCACAGAAGCCGCGCGGATTGGCGAGTTTGATCTGCATATGAATTCTCGACGCTCAGAGCGGGTAAGTTGTGAGTGTACCGACTGTTCCAGCAGTGACCTGAAATGCTACGGCATGAATTGCCAGCCAGGATCCCCTATCCCTAGCGCTTGTAACGCCTCGTCAGGGATAAGCTGACTGCTCAGACCGGCTTGACCTCGAAAATCTCCACTTCGAACGTCAATGCCTTGCCTGCCAGCGGATGGTTGAAATCTACCGTCACCTGGCGTTCATCGAAGCGCTTGACGACTCCGGGCAGCTCGGTTTTAGCGGCATCGTTGAAGATCACCAAGAGGCCTTCCGACAGCTCCATGCCCTCGAACTGGGCCCGCGGCATCACCTGTACGTTCTGCTCGTTATGCTGGCCGAAACCCTGCTCCGGAGCGATCTGGAAGGTACGACGGTCTCCGGCCTTGAGGCCGTAGAGCTGCTGTTCGAAGCCCGGCAGCAGGCTGCCGTCGCCGATCTTGAAGGTGGCCGGTTGCTTGTCGAAGGTGCTGTCGACCTGCTCGCCGTTCTCGATACCGAGGGCGAAATGCAATGTCACTTGCGTCTCCGGCCCAATGCGCTGCTCACTCATTTGCCGTTTCTCTCGTATTACTGCTACGGAACAGGTCCAGGGCCAGCATCACGGCGCCGACCGTAATCGCGCTGTCGGCGACATTGAACGCCGGAAAACGCCAGCGGTACTGCCAGTGAACCAGGATGAAATCGACGACATGGCCAAGCACCATGCGGTCATAGAGGTTGCCCAGTGCACCACCGAGGACCAGCGCCAGAGCCACTGCCAGCCAGGTCTCGGAAGGCTTGAGGCGCTTCATCCAGACCACCAGCACGACACTGACGCCGATAGCGATCAGCGCGAACAGCCAGCGCTGCCAGCCCGAATGATCAGCCAGAAAGCTGAACGCCGCGCCCGTGTTATAGGCCAGCGTCCAGGCGAAATAGCCGGGGATGACATCCAGCGTCTGGTAAAGCTCGAACCGGGCCTCGAAATAATGCTTCGTTGCCTGGTCCAGCGCGATGACCAGCACGCTGAGCCACAGCCAGGCAAGCTTGCCGAAACGCGCAGTCATGATTGAAACCACGCGGTCATTGCATGCGTCCCACGGGGCACCAGGGCACCCCTGCCAATCATGCCGTCACGCATAGTGACGAACCTCGCCCTCGCCTTCGATGTTTTCCACGCAGCGCCCGCAGATTTCCGGGTGCGCCGCGTTGGAGCCAACGTCAGGCAAGTGATGCCAGCACCGGCCGCACTTGGGATCGGCGGTCTTCACGACTTCCAACTTGAGGCCAGCCAGTTCGCTGACGACCGCCGCGGCCGGCGCTTCAGCCAGCGGAGCGACACGCACCCCTGAGGTGATCAGAACGAAGCGCAGCTCGCCGCCCAGCTTCGCTAAGGTCGCGGCAAGCGCGTCGTCGGCGTAGAGCACCACTTCAGCCTGCAAGTTGCCACCGATCGTCTTGGCGGCACGCTGCGTTTCTAGCTCCTTGTTCACGGCCGCCTTGACGGCCATGACCTGATCCCAGAACGCCCGATCCAGCTCGGCGCCCGTCGGCAGTTCGACGAGGCCGTCGTACCACGTATTGAGCATCACCGATTCGTTGTGCTCGCCCGGCAGGTACTGCCAGATTTCGTCGGCGGTGAAGGCCAGGATCGGCGCGATCCAGCGCACCAGCGCTTCGGCGATGTGGTACAGGGCGGTCTGGCAGGATCGGCGAGGCAGGCTGTCGGTGCCGGTGGTGTACTGACGATCCTTGATGATGTCGAGGTAGAAGCCACCCAGCTCTTGAACGCAGAAATTGTGCACCTTCTGATAGACGTTCCAGAACTTGTAAGTCGAGTAGGCTTCTTCGATCTCGCGCTGCAACAGCAGAGCGCGGTCGATGGCCCAACGATCCAAAGCGATCAGCTGATCGGCGGGCACCAGGTGCTGCGCCGGATCGAAGCCGTCAAGGTTCGAGAGAAGGAAACGCGCGGTGTTACGGATGCGGCGATAGGAATCCGCGCTGCGCTGCAGGATGACTTTGGAGACCGCCATCTCGCCGGAGTAGTCGGTCGAGGCCACCCAGAGGCGAAGGATGTCCGCACCCAGACTGTCGGTGACTTCCTGCGGCGCCACGACGTTGCCCAGCGACTTAGACATCTTGCGTCCGTTCTCGTCGACCACGAAGCCGTGCGTCAGTAGCCCCTTGTAGGGCGCGTGGCCATCGATCGCCGAGCCGGTGAGCAGAGACGAATGGAACCAGCCGCGATGCTGGTCGGAACCTTCCAGATAAAGGTCCGCACGTGGGCCGCTGTCGTGGCCCATCGGATGCGAGCCGCGCATCACGTGCCAGTGGGTGGTGCCGGAGTCGAACCAGACGTCCAGCGTATCGCTGATCTTCTCGTACTGCGCCGCCTCGTCACCCAGCAACTCGGCCGGCTCCAGCCTTGACCAAGCCTCGATACCGCCCTGTTCGACACGTTGGGCAACGTGCTCCATCAGCTCGACAGTACGGGGATGCAGCTCGCCGCTTTCCTTGTGCAGGAAGAACGGGATCGGCACACCCCAAGTGCGCTGGCGCGAGATGCACCAATCCGGGCGCCCGGCGATCATGCCGTGCAGGCGCGCCTGGCCCCAGGCGGGGACGAAGTCGGTCTGTTCGATCGCGTCCAGCGCGCGGCGACGCAGCGAGCTGCCGTCGTGGGCGACCTTGTCCATACCGACGAACCACTGGGCGGTGGCGCGATAGATCAGCGGCGTCTTGTGCCGCCAGCAATGCATGTAGCTGTGCTGGATGCTTTCGTGCTTGAGCAGCGCGCCGACTTCGTCCAGCTTGGCGACGATGTTCGGGTTGGCCTTCCAGATGAACTGGCCGCCAAAAAATGGCAGGTCCGGTACGTACACGCCGTTGCTCTGCACAGGGCCGAGGATGTCGTCGTTCTCCATGCCGTACTGCTTGCAGGAACGGAAGTCGTCCTCACCGTAGGCCGGCGCGGAGTGGACGATGCCGGTGCCCGCCCCGGTTTCCACGTATTCGGCCAGGTAGACCGGCGCGAAACGCTCGTAGAAGGGATGGCGGAAGCGGATCAGTTCAAGTACCTGCCCTTCGCAACGGGCGATGATTTCGCCCTGCAGGCCATAGCGCGAGAGGCACGACTCGACCAGCTCCTCGGCCAGCACCAGCAAACGGTCGCCGACGTCGACCAGCGCATAGATGAACTCAGGATGGACGTTGAGCGCCTGGTTGGCCGGGATCGTCCAAGGGGTGGTAGTCCAGATAACGATGCTGGCCGACTTCGGCAGGTTAGAGAGCCCGAAGGCGGCGGCCAGTTTGTCGGCGTCCTCAACCTCGAAGGCGACGTCGATGGCATCGGATTTCTTGTCCTGGTACTCGACCTCTGCCTCAGCCAGCGCGGAGCCACAGTCGAAACAGAAGTTGACGGGCTTCAAGCCCTTGAAGACAAAACCGCCCTCGACCATTTTCGCCAGTGCACGGATCTCCCCGGCCTCGTTGACGAAGTCCATGGTGCGGTAGGGGTTGTCCCATTCTCCCAGCACGCCGAGCCGGATGAAGTCAGCCTTCTGCCCTTCGATCTGTTCGGCAGCATAGGTGCGGCAGCGTTCGCGGGTCAGGTCCGCAGGCTGGTTCTTGCCGTAGGTGATCTCGACCTTGTGCTCGATCGGCAGGCCGTGGCAATCCCAGCCTGGCACGTACGGCGCGTCGAAGCCGGCCAGTGTCTTGGAACGAACGATGATGTCCTTGATCACCTTATTGACCGCGTGCCCAATGTGAATGCTGCCGTTCGCGTAGGGCGGGCCGTCGTGCAGGACGAACTTCGGACGACCCTCGCCAATCTGGCGCAGCTTCCCGTAGAGGTCGATGCTGCTCCAGCGCTGCAGGATCTCCGGCTCGCGCTGGGGCAGACCGGCCTTCATCGGGAATGCCGTCGACGGCAGATTGAGGGTCGCTTTGTAATCGGTCATTTCAGTCCTGACTCGTGGTAGAGAGTGAAGCCCGCCAGTAGTCGCGAGCCGCGGCGATGTCGGCTTCGATTGCCGTCCTGAGAGCCTCGAGGGAGGCGAAGCGCTGCTCGTCACGCAGCTTGCGGTGAAAGGTCACACGCAGCAGGCGACCGTAAAGGTCGCCCTGATAGTCCAGCAAGTGCACCTCGAGATGAGGGTTACCATCGCTGTCGACGGAGGGCCGCAGCCCGATGTTGGCCACGGCAGGCTGGAGCCCGCCATCGACTTCGGTGCTGACCATGAACACACCACTCAGCGGTGTGCTCTTGCGCTTGAGCTGGATGTTCGCGGTTGGTGCACCCAGCGTGCGGCCCAGGGCCTGGCCGTGCATGACACGCCCGGTGATGCTGAAGGGGCGCCCGAGCAGCTTTTCCGCCAATGCCAGCTCACCCGCGGCCAACACTTGGCGAATACGTGTACTGCTGACCCGCTCGCCTGCCACCTCGATGGTGCGCGCCGCTTCAACGCTAAAGCCTTCGAGCGCCCCAGCTTGCGTCAGGAAGTTGAAATCCCCCGCTCGATCGCAACCGAAGCGAAAATCATCGCCCACTTCCAGATGCTTGACGCCCAACCCCTCGACCAGCGTGGCATGAACGAACTCGGCTGCGCTCAGCTCACGCAGACGACGATTGAAGGCCAGGCAGAGCACCAGGTCGACGCCTTGCTCGTCCAGCAAGCGGAGCTTTTCGCGCAGCCGCGTCAGCCTGGCCGGCGCGCTGTGCGGAGCGAAAAATTCACGCGGCTGTGGCTCGAAGATCACCACGCAGCTCGGCAACCCCAACTCGGCCGCACGCTCACGCAGGCGCGCCAGGATCGCCTGGTGCCCTCTGTGAACCCCGTCGAAATTGCCGATAGTGGCGACGCAGCCCCGATGCCGGGGCCGCAGGTTGTGAAGACCTCGAACCAGCTGCATACCGCACTTCTTGCTTGGAAAGGCGCCGATTATACGCATGAGCAGCGGATGCCGGACAGGTTTGCGCTGCCCGGTACGGGCTCGTCAATGCCGCAGATGCCTGGGTCGCAGCCCCAAGACCACCAAGCCTGCGACAAAGGCCACGATGCCGGCCACGACAAGAATGCCCAGCTGCAAGGCGCGCTGCTGCCAACCCCAAGCGAACCAGTCGGCTGTTGGCACGTTCAGCCACCAGACCGCGGCGACCATGGCAGCGCAACCACCGCACAGCCGCAGCAGGAAGAGCCCCCAGCCCGGCGCGAGGCGGAACACGCCGATCCGGTACAGCCCCCAGAACAGCAGGACCGCATTGAGCATCGAAGACAACGAAGTGGCCAGCGCCAGGCCAACGTGCTGGAGCGGCCAGATCAGGATCAGGTTCATCACCATGTTGGCGATCATGCAGGTCACCGCCACGCGCACGGGCGTCTTCATGTCCTGGCGGGCAAAGAATCCCGGCGCAAGCACCTTGATCAACATGAATGCCAGGACCCCTAGGGAATATGCCTCCAGCGCACGGGCCGACTGCAGCACGGCCTCTTCGGTCATGGCGCCGTAGAAAAACAGGCTGGCTATCAGCGGCTCGGCAAGAATGCCGAGCGCAAGCGCCGCCGGCACGCCGACCAGCAGGACCATGCGCAGCGCCCAGTTGAGCGTATCGGAAAAGGCCTTCGGGTCCGCTCCGGCATGCTGCCGCGACAGGCTCGGCAGAATGACGGTACCAATGGCGATGCCGAAGGCACCCAGCGGCAGCTCCGACAGGCGATCAGCGTAATAGAGCCAAGACACGCTGCCGGTTTGCAGGAAAGACGCCAGAACCGTGTCGAGCAGGAGGTTGATCTGACTGACCGATACGCCAAACAACGCCGGCACCATCAGCAGCATGATGCGCCGTACGCCTTCGTCCCCGATGCGCAGGCGCGGCCGCGGCAACAGCCCGAGCTTCGCCACGTAGGGCAACTGGAAGCCCAGCTGCGCGAACCCAGCAATGAATACGCCCCAGGCGAGCGCCTTGATCGGTTCGTCGAAATAAGGTGTCAGGAAGATCGCAGACGTGATCATGCAAACGTTCAGCAGGACCGGCGTGAAGCCCGGTACGGCAAAGCGCCCGTAGCTGTTGAGAACACCCGAGGTGAAGGCTGTCAGCGAGATCAGCAGCAGGTAAGGGAAGGTAATACGCAGCAAGTCGCCGGCGAGCGCCATTTTCGCTGGCTCGTCATGAAAACCGGGCGCAAAGAGCATCACGACATAGGGCGACGCCAATACTCCGATCGCCGTGATGCCGGTCAGGATCAGCCCAAGCATGCCAGCCGTCCGATCCACCAGCAGCTTCACCTCGGCCAGGGTGCGCTGGGTGCGGTATTCCGACAGCACCGGGACGAATGCCTGGGCAAAGGCACCTTCAGCGAACAGCCGACGCAGGAAATTTGGAATCTTGAAGGCGATGAAAAAGGCGTCGGCAGACGCGCCGGAGCCAAAGTAGCTCGCCACCACCATGTCGCGTACCATGCCCAGCACGCGCGACAGCAGTGTCATCACGCTGACTACCGCGCTCGAGCGCAGCAATCCGCCTTTTCCGGATGTCTCGGACATGTAGGTTCCTAGATGGGGATGCAGAGGTCCGGCCAGGCCTGCGCCACCGGATCGACGGGCAAATACGACAGACGAAAAGGCGGCGAGTTTAGCGACAGGCCTCCTGTCCGGCCAGTGCTCATCACAGCCTCAACGCACTTGACAACCCCCGGCCGCATCGGCATGATTCGCGGCCTTATTTGCTTTGTATCCCACGTTTTCGAGGAGTTCGACGGTGGCCAACAGCCCTTCCGCCAAAAAACGCGCAATTCAGGCTGAGAAGCGTCGCAGCCACAACGCCAGCTTGCGCTCCATGGTTCGTACCTACATCAAAAATGTAGTCAAGGCCATCGATGCTAAAGATCTGGAAAAAGCTCGTACTGCTTACACCGCAGCCGTGCCCGTGATCGACCGCATGGCCGACAAAGGCATCATCCACAAGAACAAGGCCGCTCGTCACAAGAGCCGCCTGAACGGCCACATCAAGGCTCTCGGCGCCGCTGCTGCCTAAGCTGTTCGTTCTTGAAAAAAACCGGCCTAGCGCCGGTTTTTTTGTGCCTGAATCCCAGGGCTTGGCAACCACAACACCGTCAACTAGCGAACAGAACCCCAAGGCAGTATTGGAATCGCCGTGACCGCGTTTTGCGGACTGCCTTCGATAACGCGATCACTGTAGACAAGATAAACCAGCGTATTCCGCGGCTCGTCGAAGAAACGCACCACTTGCATTGTCTTGAACACCAGCGACGTCCGTTCCTTGAAGACTACCTCGCCCTCTTCTAGCGTATCGCTCATGCGTATCGGCCCAACCTGCCGACAGGCAATCGACGCCTCGGCACGATCTTCCGCCAACCCAAGCCCACCCTTGATCCCACCTGTCTTGGCACGAGACAGGTAGCAGGTAACACCCTCGACTTTGGGATCATCGAACGCCTCCACGACGATCTTGTGGTTCGGCCCTACCCACTTGAACGCCGTATCGACCTCTCCGACTTCACGTGCCATGCCAATCAATGGCCACGCCGCAAGGAGCATCAGGGTTCCCGCCAAGCGCATAGACAAACTCCTCAAACCAGGATCATGTTGTCGCGATGGATCAGCTCAGGCTCGTCGACGTAGCCAAGCAACTTCTCGATTTCGTCGGACGGCCGCCCCAGGATCCGCTGCGTCTCAGCCACACTGTAGTTGACCAAGCCACGGGCAACCTCTCGACCATCCGGGCCAACGCAGACCACCATCTCGCCGCGCCTGAAACCGCCCTGCACCGCCTTGACGCCTACAGGCAGCAGGCTGCGATTGCCTTGGCGTAAAGCGTGCACCGCCCCCTCATCCAGCGTGACGGTGCCGCGTGTCTGCAGATGACCCGCCAGCCACTGCTTGCGTGCGGCATGCCGGGTGCACTCAGGCGCCAGCAGCGTCCCCAGTCTTTCACCCGCCTGTAGACGAGCCAATACTTGCTCGATGCGGCCACCCACAATCACTGTATAAGCCCCGGAGCGCGCCGCCAGACGGGCCGCACGCAGCTTGGTCTGCATGCCACCACGGCCAAGCGCTCCTCCCGTGCCACCGGCAACGGCATCGAGGGTCGGATCGTCGGCGCGCGCCTCGCTTATGAGATTAGCGTCGGGGTTGTTGCGTGGATCGGCATCGAACATACCGTCGCGGTCGGTGAGGATGACCAATAGGTCCGCCTCGACGAGATTCGCCACGAGCGCAGCGAGGGTATCGTTGTCGCCGAAACGGATTTCGTCGGTGACCACGGTATCGTTTTCGTTGATCACCGGAACCACCTGCAAATCGATCAACGTGCGCAGCGTGCTACGGGCATTGAGATAGCGCTTACGGTCAGACAGGTCGTCATGGGTAACCAGCACCTGGGCCGTCTGCTGGCCGCAGCGCGCAAAGCTGCTCTCCCAGGCCCTGATCAACCCCATCTGCCCGACCGCAGCGGCCGCCTGCAGCTCGTGCACCGCCTTGGGCCGGGCAGCCCAGCCGAGCCGACTCATGCCAGCAGCAACAGCGCCGGACGAAACCAGCACCAATTCGATGCCGGCATCGCGCAAGGCCACCATCTGATCGACCCAGACCGCCATCGCGTCCTGGTCCAGCCCCCGACCATCGGCCGTCAACAATGCGCTCCCGATCTTCACTACCCAGCGCCGCGCGCCGCTCACCTTGTCCCGCATCGATCCCGCCTTCAATTCCGTAACAGGCCAAACCACATCGGTGAGCTCACGCGTCCCGCCCACCAACCACTCGCTCGGACATCAACAACCCCTGCGGGCATCATCAGCGAACGTAGAAAATCTCAGCGCCGCCTTCGTCATCGTCGTCATCATCGAAATCGTCATCCTCGGTGTCTGACGACTTCACGCCCGCACGACGCAGCGCTCGCTGATCATCCAGCTCCTGAAGACGCGCCCGCGCCTCGTCTTCGATCTGCTGATCGAGCTCAGCGAGCGCCTCCGCAAATGAGGGCTCCTCAGCGATACGCACCGTACGCTCATCCAAGTAGCGCATGATCGCCTGGGCAAGCGCCTCGGTACCCTCGCGCTCCAGCGCAGAGATCACGAACACGGGGCCAGTCCACTCCAGGCGCTCGACAACCGCACGCACACGCGCCTCACGCTCTTCTTCGAGCAGCTGGTCAGCCTTGTTCAAAACCAGCCAACGGTCGCGCTGCGCCAGGGCCGGGCTGAACTTTTCCAGCTCGTTGAGGATGATCTCAGCCGCCTCGGCCGGATCGCTGTTGTCCAGGGGCGCCATGTCGACCAGGTGCAACAACAGACGGGTGCGCGCCAGGTGTTTGAGAAAGCGGATCCCCAGACCTGCACCTTCCGATGCACCCTCGATCAAACCTGGGATGTCGGCGATCACAAAGCTTTTGTAACGACCGACACTGACGACGCCGAGATTAGGAACCAGGGTAGTGAAGGGGTAATCGGCCACCTTTGGCTTGGCCGCCGACACCGAACGGATGAACGTACTCTTGCCGGCATTGGGCAGCCCCAGCAAGCCCACGTCAGCCAGCACCTTGAGCTCAAGCTTGAGGTCACGCGCCTCGCCGGGTTTACCCGGGGTGGTCTGACGCGGCGCACGGTTAGTACTGGATTTAAAGCGAGTATTGCCCAACCCGTGCCAGCCACCCTGCGCGACCAACAGGCGCTGCCCCGGCTGCGTGAGGTCACCAATGACGTCCTGGGTCGCCGCATCAATGACCGTCGTGCCGACCGGGACCGGCAGGATCAGGTCATCGCCTTTCGCGCCCGTGCACTCAGTGCTGCCGCCCTTCTGGCCATTGGGGGCATTGAACCTGCGCGTATAGCGGTAGTCGACCAGCGTATTGAGATTTTCGTCGGCCTCGAGAAATACCGAGCCGCCATCTCCACCGTCACCACCATTGGGACCGCCTTTTTCGATGAACTTCTCGCGTCGAAAGCTCATCATGCCGTTACCGCCGTCGCCGGCTTTTACAAAAATCGATACTTCATCGACGAATTTCATGGGAACGCCTCCCGCCGCGACGACGGGTTAGAAACAGAAATAAGGGTCTTGCGAAACCCAGCGGAGCCGGGGCGCAGCAGCTTTGCGCAAGAGCCCTATGGAGGATACAGAAACAAAAAAGCCCCGTCGCATGACAGGGCTTTTCCAGCGAGGTCGCGATTAGGCCGCGACAACGCTCACGTAGCGACGGCCGAACTCGCCCTTCACTTCAAACTTGACCACGCCTTCCACTTTCGCGAACAGGGTGTGATCCTTGCCCATACCTACGCCGTAGCCGGCATGGAACTGGGTGCCGCGCTGACGCACGATGATGTTGCCGGCCTTGATGACCTGGCCGCCATACATCTTCACGCCAAGGCGTTTGGCTTCTGAGTCGCGACCGTTGCGGGTAGAACCGCCAGCTTTTTTGTGTGCCATGAGTTCAATACTCCTATTGGGGCATTCAGGCCCGATTAGCCCTGGATACCAGTGATTTTGACCTCAGTGAACCACTGACGGTGGCCCTGACGCTTCATGTGGTGCTTACGACGGCGGAATTTGATGATACTGACCTTGTCGTGACGACCTTGAGCGATCACTTCGGCAGTGACCTTGGCACCATCGACCACCGGAGCGCCGATCTTCACATCGTCGCCGTTGCCAACGAGCAGAACGCGGTCAAAGGTGACAGCTTCGCCAGTCGCAACTTCGAGTTTTTCAATCTTGAGGTATTCGCCTTCGGCAACCTTGTATTGCTTGCCGCCAGTAACGATAACTGCGTACATCGTGTATCTCCGTTGATCCTGCTCACCCAGCGCTTTAGCGAAATAGTTAGGGGCTGGCATGGCTGCTCGGGGCCGGAAGGGACGCCCTTGCAATTGCGTAAGGCAGGGAAATGCCCAGGGGGAAAGTTCAGGGTCCGCGATTGTACGCATGCCCCAGCAGAGACGCAAGAGCCGCCGGGGCTCGCCTTGACAGTGCCTGACCCGCCCCATAGCATGCCGCGCAATCTCCGAGGAGTACGCTTCCCCGATGCAACCCCAGGCCTTTTACCAAGTCGTGGCTGATGATTTCGCCGCCGTTGACGGCATCATTCGCAATCAGCTGACTTCTCGCGTGCCGCTGGTGGAAAAGATCGGGGACTATATCACCTCGGCCGGCGGCAAGCGCCTGCGCCCACTACTGGTACTGCTCAGCGGCAATGCGCTTGGCTTGAAGGGCGATCAGCTTCGCCTGCTGGCTGCGATCATCGAATTTCTTCATACCTCTACCTTGCTGCATGACGACGTCGTCGACATGTCCGGCATGCGGCGCGGCCGCTCGACCGCCAACGCCCTCTGGGGAAACGCACCGAGCGTGCTGGTCGGTGACTTCCTCTATGCCCGCTCGTTCGAAATGATGGTCAGCCTCGGCTCGATGCCGGTGATGCGCATCATTTCCCAAGCGACGCGTGTGATCGCCGAAGGCGAAGTGCTCCAGCTCTCCAAGGTGCGCGACGCCAGCACCACCGAAGCCATATATATGGAGGTAATTCGCGGCAAGACCGCGATGCTGTTTGAGGCATCCACCCACAGCGCCGCGACACTGGCCGGCGCCAGTGACGAACAGTGCGAGGCGCTGCGCACCTTTGGTGACCACTTGGGTGTCGCTTTCCAATTGGTCGACGACCTGCTTGACTACCAGGGCGACGCCGAGACGCTCGGCAAGAATGTCGGAGACGACCTGGCCGAAGGCAAGCCGACGCTACCGCTGATCTACACGATGCGCGAGGGCACCGAAGAGCAGGCCGCGCTCGTTCGCCGCGCGATTCAGAAGGGTGGCATCGAAGATCTCGAAGACATTCGCAAGGCTGTCGAAAGCTGCGGCGCGCTCGACTATACCGCGCGCCTGGCTCGCGATTATGCCGAGCGGGCGATTGCCTGCCTCGAGCTGATCCCCGCCAACCCTTATCGTGACGCTCTAGTCGAACTGACCCGCTTCGCCGTCGCACGCACCCACTGACAAATCCCAGCGCCCACCGCCGATCCCACCGATCGGCGCGCCTTCTTTTACGCTTGCATGTTTGCAAATAACAATTATTCTCATTAACGAGATTAATTGGAGGCTCTCATGACTTATCTGATCGACGCCTGGCTGGACCGCCCACACCCTTACCTGCGCATTCTCGACCGCCACACGGGCGCAGTATGCGTCTCGCTCGACGGTGACGCGCTCGAAGAATTGAGGGAGCAAGGGGACCTTGATCTGCAGGAGTTGAGCACCAGCGAACCCTGTGTGCTCAAGGAACAGGTGCGCAACCTGTTCCTGTTCTCCTATGCCCGGGCGTTGCGCCCCTGAGCAGAGGTATCAGAGCACGGCAAGCAGTTCGACATCGAAGACGAGCACACTGTGGGGCGGAATGCTGCCAACGCCCTGCGCGCCATACGCCAGTTCGCTCGGCACGTAGAGTCGCCACTTGCTGCCAACGCTCATCAACTGCAGCGCCTCGGTCCAGCCTGCAATGACGCCTCCAACCGGGAATTCGGCAGGCTGCCCACGCTGGTAGGAACTGTCGAAGACGGTGCCATCGATCAGGGTGCCATGGTAATGCGTGCGAACCTGGTCCTGCAGACTCGGCTTGGCGCCGTCGCCTGCGTTCAGCACTTCGTACTGCAAACCGGACGCCAGGGTAGTGATGCCGTCGCGCTTGCCGTTTTCGGCCAGGAAAGCTTTGCCCTCACCCGCCGCCGCCTCGGCTTTCTGCTGCGCCTCAGCCTGCATGCGCTCGCGGATGACGGCAAAGCTGGCATTCAAGGCTTGGGCATCGACACGGCTCTGCGCACCGGAAAATGCATCGCGGATGCCTGCAATGACGGCGTCCAGGCTAATCCCGGGCGGTGGGTTGTCGCGCAACTGGTCACCCAGCTGGCGACCGATGCCATAGCTGACCCGGGTTTCGTCGGTGTTTAAGTTGAGATCGGTCATGCCTGGGCTCCGCTGGAAAAAGGGCGCACAGCCTAGCACAGCCGTCGCCGACCTGACCGCCGAAGCCGGTGCTCACCAGGCCGAGCGCATGCCGACCGCTACCCGCAACGGCTCTCTCGTACCGCTCGCCAGGCCACACATCTCGTCATAAGCCGAGCTATGCACGAGGTACATGGGGACTACCGGAACCTCGCTGAGCAAATCACGCGCATGCTCGACCGACCGCACATGAATGACTGCGCCATGCTCGTCGCGTAAAACCTGCGAGCGCCCCTGGGCCTGCACGCTTAGCAGATAGAACCCGCCCTCCAGCGAAACCAGATCCAGCGACTGGACACGCGACGCCTGCGCCTCTTGAAGCAATACCTGCAGGTTCATCGAGAAGCCTCCTTTACAAGACGACTTCTTTTGTACAACGCACGCCCAACGCATTACAACCGTAGGCGCCTTATGCCCTAGGCGCGCACAGACCCCGTCCGTGGCTTAGTGTTTGGTGAGCTTGTCAAGATAACCCATCGCGAAGGCCGAGAATACGAACGTCAAGTGGATGATCACGTACCACATCAGCTGCTCGCTCTCGAGCTGCTGGGCATCCATGAACATCCGCAGCAAATGGATCGACGAGATGGCTACGATCGACGCGGCAACCTTCATCTTCAACGAGCCGGAATCCATCTTGCCCAACCAGTCGAGCTTCTCCTTGCCTTCGTCGACGTTCAGCTGCGATACGAAGTTCTCGTAGCCGGACAGCATCACCATAACCAGCAGCCCCCCGACCAGGGCCATGTCGATCAGCGACAGCAACTTGAGGATCAGATCGCCCTCGCTTAGCGAGAGGATGGACGGAAGGATGTGCAAGATTTCCTGAAAGAACTTGATGGCGAGCGCCAGCAGCGCGAACGCCAAACCAAAGTAGATCGGCGCAAGCAACCAGCGCGCCGCGTACATGCCGTTCTCGATGAAACGTTCCATCTGATCTCACTGTGGGAGTGTGTTATTCGCCGGCGAGTATACGCAGCGCAACGCGCCATTCAAGGCGCCTCGCGGCGGATGAAATGTGTGGATAACAATTTCCAGCAGCCGTGCAAGCAGCACGCGCGACCCTGGCTATCGAGCCTTGAAGTGGCTCAGGTCCGCGACTCCCAACCACCGAGGTAGCGCGCCTGGTTGGCGTTGACCTTACGCAGCTCCGCCTGCATGTGCAGCTGCCAGATCGAAGGCGAGTCCGACTGGCTGTAGCCCTGCCCATAGAGATTATTGGCGATAGCCTCAAGTACCGACTCAGCCGCCCGAGGCCCGTGGAATGGGCCCTGCGCCTTGATCGCCGTAGGTTGACCGTCATCCAGTCCGGCCGCGCAGAGCAAGGTCCACAAACCGTTGCCTCCGGAAAGCGGACGAATAACGCATTCGATTCGGGTGACCAGGCCCAGGCACTGGCGGTTGAGGCAAAGTGTATGTGACATGACGGCGGTCCTCGCGCTCGGTTGCGCCGCGTCGCTTTTGAACGCAGCGGCAGGTCAACCTGTTTATCCCCAAAGGCTGTGGATAATCATGTGGAAAAAGAGTGGGAACTCTCTTCCAGTGCAGACCCGCCGGTGGCCGTATCGTTCCGTTCAAATAATCGTCAGCGCAGAGTTCCTCAGCCTTTCTCACCCGCAATCGCCGCAGCAGTTGCCAGCACCTCTTCCGGCGAAGCCGCATCGGTCCTCGAGTCGTCCTCGAGTTCGATTTCGGCGATATCCCGCAGCCGCTCGACGACCCGCGCATTGACGCTGCCCTTGGGGAAGTGGCCGTTTTCGTCCGCCGCGCCGACCGGTTCGCCGACCAGCAGCGACAGGGCCTCGTCCACGTGACGCACCGCGTAGATGTGGAAGCGCTGCTGGCGCACAGCCTCGAGCACGCGCTCGTCGAGCATCAAGGTTGTGACGTTGGCGAACGGAATGATCGCACCCTGCTCGCCGGTCAACCCCCGCGCCTCGCAAAGGCGGAAGAAGCCTTCGATCTTTTCGTTCACCCCACCGACGGCCTGTACTTCGCCGAACTGGTTGATCGAGCCGGTGATGGCGAAGCACTGCTTTAGAGGTGTGCGGGAGATGGCCGAGATCAATGCGCAGCATTCGCCAAGCGATGCACTGTCGCCGTCCACATAACCGTAGGACTGCTCCAGCGCGATGCTTGCCGAGATTTCCAGCGGGAATTCCTGCGCGTAGCGGCTGCCAAGGAAGCCTGTCAGGATCATCACGCCCTTGGAGTGGATCGGCTGCCCCAGGTTGACCTCGCGCTCGATGTCGACAATACCCGAACCGCCTGGATAAACGGTGGCGGAGATGCGCGCCGGCATGCCGAACGCCGAATCGCCGACTTCCAGCACCGTCAGCCCGTTGCACTTACCGATGGCCGCGCCTTCGCTGTCGATGAGAATCACCCCGGCGAGAATATCCTCCAGGATGCGCGCCGAGACGCGCCCGGTCCGGGTGGCTTTGGCCTTGAGCGCACGCTCGATGTGGCCAACATCGGTGACTTCGTCCTTCGCCAGTTGGCGGATGAAATCCGCCTCGCTGACCAGCTGGAAGATGTCGCCAATACGCGCCGACAGCCGCCCCTGGTGCTCGGCCAGCCGCGCGCTGTAGGTCGCCAGGCGTGCCACCGCAGCGGCGGTAAGCGGCGCCATGCCCTCTTCCGAGGTCCGCGTCTTCATCAACTGGGCGAATTGCTCGAGGCTGTCCTCGGCCAGCGGGATTTCCTCGTCGAAATCCACCAGCACACGGAACATCTCCTGGAAGTCCGGATCCAGGTCCTGCAGGGTGTAGTAGAGCTGCCGCGACCCGATAATCACGACTTTTACGTTGAGCGGAATCACTGCGGGGTTCAACGTGACCGTCGCCAGGCGGCCCATTTCTGCCAGCGGCGACTCCATCTTCAGGCGCCGCGATTGCAGTGCGCGCTTGAGCGCTTCCCAGACAAAGGGCTCGCTCAGCATCTTCTCCGCTTCGAGCATCAGAAAGCCGCCGTTGGCGCGATGCAGCGCGCCGGGGCGAAGCTGGCGGTAGCTGGTGTAAAGCGCGCCCTGATCCGTGCTGTATTCGATGCGGCCGAAGAGGTTGTCATACGTCGGATGCGGTTCGAATACCACCGGCGCGCCGCCGTCGAACGGGTGCCCTACGACCAGGCTGGGGCTGTATTGCTCTTCGAGCAACTGGCGGGTCTGGGCGTCGGGGCGGTTCTCGTCGACCAGCTGCTCGACCACCGTTTTTAGCAAGTTGACCTGCACAGCCTGCAGGTAAGCCTCGATCCCTGCGTTCTCGGCGTACTTTTCCGAGAGCGGCGCGAGCAATGGCTGCAGCGCTTGGGTGATGGTTTCGTCGTTGAGCTGGCGCAGCTGATTGCTCGATTCACGCTTCCACTGCGGCAGGCTGGCGAGCCCCTCGTTGAGCTGCACCTCCAGCGCGGAAATATCCTCGTGATAGCGTTCGCGCTCGGCTTCCGGCAGCTGAGCGAACTCAGCCTCGTCCATCGACTTGCCGTCCTTCATCGGCGTGAAGGCGATATTGCTGCTGTCGCGGTAGAGGGCAATCTCCTTTTCCAGCGCCAGCTTCTCGATGACGTCGAGCGCTTTGTCGTAGCGCTGATTGAAGGCACGGTCGATGGCGCTCTTCTTTTGCTGGAAGCTCGGGTGCTCGAACACCGCAGGGAAGGTCGCCATAAGGTTGTCGATCAACTGGCCGATGTCGGCGATGAACTCGCCCGCCCCGCCTTTCGGCAGTTCCACGACCCGTGGTTCACGTGGCTCGTCGAAGTTGTTGACATAGACCCAGTCAGACGGCGTATCCAGCCGTTTGCCCTCGGCTTTGAGGTACCGGCGCACGAAGGAAAAGCGGCCGGTCCCCGGCTCACCCATCACATAGACGTTGTAGCCCGGACGCGGCATGGCTACACCGAACTGAAGCGCCTCGACGGCGCGCTCCTGTCCGAGCACGCCAAGGAAGGGCTCCAGCTCGTCGGTGGTCTTGAAATTGAACTGGCTGGGTTCGAAGGGACGGGTCAGCGCATCGGGCGCCAGGCGCAGGCCGGGAGCGACAGTTTCGGGCATCGGAAATCCTTGCTGGAGGTGGCCGCACGGCCACGAATGATGCCGCCATTCTGGCGATGCCCATGCCGGGCTGCAAGGCTGGCCGCGCCGGGTCGCGGCGCGAGGGGTGCGACATTCAGGACCACGCTCAAGCCTGGCTCACCTTGATTCAGATCAACCCTCCAGCCGCCCGCCAGGCGCCTCCTAGAGCAGCCAACATCGAAAAAGGAATCCCGTGATGCGCTGCCCTATTCCCTTTCTGCTTAGCGGACTGATGCTGATGGCCAATGGAGCTGTCGCCAACGAACTGCGCGAGCGCGCCAATGCGATCTTCAAACCCGTGCCCGCGGAGGTCACCCAGATACGTGGCCAAGCCGTCAGCGAAGACCAGGCCAGGCTCGGCCACAAGCTCTGGTTCGATCCGCGTCTGTCACGCAGTCACGTGATCAGCTGCAATACCTGTCATAACCTCAGCCTGGGCGGCGGCGACAACGTCACCACCTCGATCGGCCATGGCTGGCAAAAAGGCCCCCGCAATTCTCCGACTGTCCTCAACGCGGTGTTCAACGCCGCGCAGTTCTGGGATGGCCGCGCAGAGGACCTACAGGCCCAAGCCAAGGGCCCCGTACAGGCGGGAGTCGAAATGAACAACACGCCCGAGCGCGTTGTTGCGACGCTCAAGAGCATTCCGGAATATGCCGATGAGTTCAAAAAAGCCTTCCCACATGACAAGGAGCCGGTCAGCTTCGACAACATGGCGTATGCCCTGGAAGCCTTCGAAGTCAGCCTCACTACGCCTGGCTCCCCCTTCGATCGCTACCTCAAGGGTGACGACAAGGCGCTCGATGCAAAACAAAAGGAGGGCCTGGCGCTGTTCATGGACAGCGGTTGCTCGGCCTGCCATAGCGGCGTGAATGTCGGCGGCCAAGGCTACTTCCCGTTCGGCGTGATCAAGAAGCCCGGCGCGGAGATTCTGCCGTCGGGTGACAAGGGCCGCTTCACCGTAACCAATACCGCGACCGATGAGTACGTATTCCGCGCCGCGCCGCTGCGTAACGTTGCGCTGACTCCGCCTTACTTCCACAGCGGTGAGGTCTGGGAGCTAGAGCAGGCCGTGGCGATCATGGGAGATAGCCAGCTCGGGCGTACGCTCAAGCCGGAGGAAGCCAGCGCAATCGCAGCATTCTTGCGCAGCCTGACCGGTAAACAGCCGCAGGTCGCTTACCCCGTCCTGCCGCCGAGCTCGGCAGACACCCCGCGGCCCGAATGATGTCGCACCGCCCCTGGCAACCTCAACGTCAGGGGCGGCGGTTCTGCTCGCGCAACGCATCGCGAATTTCCGTCAGCAGCAACTCTTCCTTGCTCGGCGCCGGCGGCGCGGAGGGAGCTTCGGCTTCCTTGCGTTTGAGGTGATTGATGCCTTTGACCGCGAGGAAGATGGCGAAGGCGACGATGGTGAAATCGAACACCGTCTGGATAAATCGCCCATAGCTCAGCGTGACCGCCGGTGTGTCACCTACGGCTTGCTTGAGCACAATCGCCAGGTCAGAAAAATCCACCCCGCCGATCAACAGGCCAAGTGGCGGCGTCACCACGTCGGCGACGAACGACGAAACGATTTTGGTGAATGCCGCACCGACGATGATCCCCACCGCCATGTCGATTACGTTGCCCCTGACCGCAAATGCCTTGAACTCGCTGAGCATGCCCATCTGTGTGTTTCCTCTAACTATTGAGAAGCCTGGCCGCAGGTGGCCGCAAAGAACTGCCACGAACACGGCCGTCGCTTCGCGGTGCCGGGCGACCACCGTCCCGCTTCGACAATGAGCAGCATAGGTCGGGTTCAATGGCTGAGCTAAACGCACAGAAAGACGAGCGGAGAAACCCGATGCAACTGGCTTGATCGCCGTCAACAGCAATCCGCATGCGCGCGGCTAAGGTACAGCACCCAAGCACACCTCCGGAGCCGTCTATGCACGTCGAACATCACCCTCTGATCAAGGACTTCCCCGAGAAGCGCGAGCAACTGCAGATGCTCCGCCAGCAAGACCCGGCCTTTGCTCGCAAAGCCGAAGCATACGAAGCGCTGGACAAGCAGATCTGCCGCGTCGAGGACGGCGTCGAGCGTCTCGACGAGGATGCGCTGACGGCGCTGAAGCTCGAGCGCGTAACGCTCAAGGACGCCATCGCCAAAGACCTCAAGCGCGCCAGTGGCAGCTGCTGCGGCGGTTGCTGCGGCTGATAGCCCCGCCTATAGAAAAAGCCCGCTTTAGCGGGCTTTTTTGTCAATGACATCGTCAGAACAGCCCACCGAACCTAAACCCGGCTCCAACCCAGACGAATGCTACAGCGGTCAGGGTGATCAGCAGGATATGCGCGCCCAGATGAGGCAGACGCTGCTCATCTAGCCGAGGAATCAGCGCCACCCGAGCATGCACGCCCATCAGCACCGTGGCGCCTAACAGCACCAGCTTCGCCTGTATCAGGTGAGCGACCGGCGAGTCGCCGAGCCATTGCCCATGGGGCAGCCACTGCCCAGCAAGCCAGAAACCGGACACGACTTGAATCAGCAAGGCAGGAATGCCAACCCGCTCGTACAGCCGTTCAAACTGGCGGACAGGCTGTACGTCACGTCGCTTCAGCGCGCCCGGCAAGACGCTGAATAGCAAGATCAAATGGCCGCCAACCCAGACGCTGGCCCCAAAAAGATGAAGAAACAGCACGTACCGCATGGTCTGGCTCCTGTTCGATTTGTTTACAGTCTGGGGGCTCGCTGCGCGCTTGTGGCTGATGGCGATCAAGTCAGCCGCTATCATGCGACTCCCGCTACGCGACCCGGAGTTCCCCATGGCCAAGGCCAAGCGCATGTATGGCTGCACCGAGTGCGGCTCGACCTTTCCCAAGTGGGCTGGCCAATGCGGCGACTGCGGCGCTTGGAACACCCTAGTCGAAACCGTCATCGACGGGGCCCCGCCGCCTTCCGGGCGTGCCGGCTGGGCCGGTGACCAGGCCAACATCAAGACCCTGGCCGAGGTCAGCATCGAGGAAGTGCCGCGTTTCTCCACCGCTTCCGGCGAACTGGACCGCGTGCTCGGCGGCGGCCTGGTCGACGGCTCGGTCGTGCTGATTGGCGGCGACCCGGGCATCGGTAAGTCCACCATCCTGCTGCAGACCCTTTGCGCCGTAGCTCAGCGCTTCCCGGCGCTGTACGTCACCGGCGAGGAATCGCAACAGCAGGTGGCGATGCGTGCGCGGCGGCTCGACCTCCCCCAAGACAAGCTCAAGGTAATGACCGAAACCTGTATCGAATCGATCATCGCGACCGCGCGGCTGGAAAAGCCCAAGGTCATGGTGATCGACTCGATCCAGACCATCTTCACCGAGCAGCTGCAGTCAGCGCCGGGCGGCGTCGCCCAGGTCCGCGAAAGCGCGGCGCTACTGGTGCGTTTCGCCAAGCAGAGCGGCACGGCGATCTTCCTCGTCGGCCACGTGACCAAGGAAGGCGCACTGGCCGGCCCACGCGTGCTTGAGCACATGGTCGACACGGTGCTCTATTTCGAAGGTGAGTCGGACGGCCGCCTGCGCCTGTTGCGCGCCGTCAAGAATCGCTTCGGTGCTGTCAACGAACTCGGCGTGTTCGGCATGACTGACAAGGGACTGAAAGAAGTCACCAACCCGTCAGCGATCTTCCTCACCCGCGCGCAGGAGGCAGTGCCGGGCAGCGTAGTAATGGCGACTTGGGAAGGTACCCGACCGATGTTGGTTGAAGTGCAGGCGCTGGTCGACACCAGCCACCTGGCCAATCCGCGCCGCGTCACTCTGGGCCTGGACCAAAACCGCCTTGCCATGCTGCTCGCCGTGCTGCACCGCCACGGCAGCATCCCAACCTATGACCAGGATGTGTTCATTAACGTGGTGGGCGGCGTGAAGGTGCTGGAGACAGCAGCGGACCTGGCCTTGATGGCCGCGGTCATTTCCAGCCTGCGCAACCGGCCGCTGGACACCGACCTGTTGGTGTTCGGCGAGGTGGGCCTGTCGGGCGAGATTCGCCCGGTGCCGAGCGGCCAGGAACGTCTGAAGGAAGCCGCCAAGCACGGGTTCAAGCGTGCCATCGTGCCCAAGGGTAACGCTCCAAAAGAATCGCCGGCCGGCCTGCAGATCATTGCTGTGACCAGGCTCGAGCAGGCACTCGACGCGCTATTCGAATAACGTCACTCGGCGCTCAGCGCAGCCAGCTCACGCTCGAGCAGGGCCTCGTCGCCCAGGTTCAGCTCGACCAGGCGCCGCAGATGGCTGATCGAATCGACATCGATATGTCGGCAAACCAGGCCGATCAGCTCGCCTTCGGCATGCGCCAGCTCGACCTCCATCAGCACTTCGGCATCGTCGGCCAGGCGAATACGGGCTTGAAATGGCACGCTGGGGTCGGCATCCCAACCCACCGGGCGATGGATCAGCAGGCCCTTCAGGGACAGGTCATGTAACTGCACCGTCCAGCGCCGCTCGCCCTGCACGAGCTCGGTAGCCGCGTCGAAGGCGAAGCGTTGGAAACGTCGACGGTCACTGGGGTGTTCGCTCATCGGTCAGGCTCCTGGGGTGGTTAGGACACTATAGGCCACGCTTGGCGGAACCGATTGGCACTAGAGCCAACGGCGCACCTGCGCCTGGTAGCGCCGGTACTCATCGCCGAACAGCCGCGAGAGCAAGCGCTCCTCCGGCACAATTACCGAGCGCTGCATGGTCAGAATCAGCGCCGGCAACAGCAACCAAGGCCAGAGACTATCCAACCAGAACGCGACAGCACAGTAGACCAGCGTGTCGGCCAGATAGATCGGGTTGCGCGAGAACCGAAACGGGCCGGTTTGCAATAGCCGCTTCGGGGTGCCGTACGGATTGATCGTTGTGCGGTGCCGATGCATTGCCAGCGCCGCCCAGCCCATCAGGGCTACACCGACGAGCATCAGCACCCATCCGCCCAGGTCCGTCGCAGCGTGTGGCGGCAGGTCGAGCGGCACCCGGCCGGCAAGCCACCAGCCGCAAGCGATGAAGGCGAGATAGACCAGCGGTGGCGGCGGAATCAGGCCGGCGTTGCGAGCGGACATGGCATCTCCATGGAAGAGTCGTGATGGTCGATAGCGCGCAGAGGCGATTGACGCCATGGCGCGGCCTCAATGCTGCCCCGGCAACCAGCCGTGCACCATGGCGTGCTTCATCAGGTCGGCCGGGCGGTCGATATCGAGTTTGCGACGAATGCTCAGCCGGTGCGTTTCGACGGTGCGAACGCTGATCTTCAGCGCACGGGCCATCGCTTTGTTGTTATGTCCCTGCGCAAGCATGAGCAGCACCTCGCGCTCGCGAGGCGTTAGCTCGCGCTCTTCGGCGCCGCGGCTGGCGAGTTTTTCGGCGATGCCTTGGCTATAGTAGGTGCCGCCAGCGGCAATCGCCTCGATGGCCACGATGATCTCGCGGGACGGCGCATCCTTGAGCACATAGCCGCAGGCGCCCACCTTCAGCGAGGTGTTCACGTACTCCTGGTTGTCGTACATGCTCAGGATCAGCACGCGGATCGTGGGAAAGCGCTGCCGCAGCGCCTGGGTCAGTTCGAGGCCATTGACGTCCTTCAGCCCGATATCCATCAGCACCACGTCGACCTCGACCCGCTCGAGCAATGCCAGTGCCTCTTCACCGCTGCCGGCTTCGCCGACCACGTCGAGCTCGGGCACGGCCATCAGCAAGGCGCGAATGCCATCGCGCACCAGGACGTGGTCGTCGATCAATGCCACCTTGATGGATCGTTGCATGGAGCAAAGCCTCTCGTTGTGCGGTGCGCCGTCAGCTCGAGCGCGTCGGCAGAGTCACGTCCAGTTCGGTGCCGCCGGGAGCGGACGCCAGGTTGAAGCGTCCCCCGAAGTGCTCGACCCGCTCGCGGATGTTACGCAGCCCGATGCCGCCACCCTTGATCGCATCGAGCCGTCGCGGATTGAAGCCCACGCCATCGTCGGCAACCCGCAAGCGCACCGTGCGGCCATTACCGTCCAGGCTGATATGCACCGATTGCGCTCGGGCATGACGCTCAATATTGGTCAGTGCCTCTTGCAGCACGCGGAAAAGTGCGACCGCGACGGCGTCGTCCGGCGCCTGATCGCCCAAACCGTCGGTGTATAGCATTTTCAACCCGCTGCGCTGCTCGAACTCTGCCACAAGCTGGCCAATGGCCGCCGGCAAGCCCAGGGTATCGAGCAACGACGGATGCAGGTCATGGGAAATACGTCGCACCTCACCGATGGCCCCGGCGAGGCGCTCAGTGCCCTGATCGAGCGTCTGCTGCGCCTTGGGATTGCCACTGGACAGCTCGTGGCTGGCCAGTTCGAACTGGAACTTGATCGATACCAGCAGCTGGCTGATGCCGTCGTGCAGCTCACGCGAGACCCGCGACCGCTCTTCTTCCTGCAGGCTGACGATGCGCTGGGTGAGCAACTGCAGCTTGCGGTCGGCCAGGCGCCGCTCGCTCACATTGAGGGTCAGGCCGCTGGCAAACACGAGCAGCACGGCGACTAGCGCCACACCGGCGATGGCCAGCATCGTGGTATGGATGCCACCGGCAACTTCCTCGCGCACTTGCTGGATCGCCTCGTCGACATCCTCCAGGTAGATACCCGTCCCGAGCATCCAGCCCCAACGGTCGAGCATCACCACATAGGCCAGCTTTTCAGCGAACTGCCCCGTGGACGGCTTTTGCCAAGCGTAGCGCTGGAAGCCGCGACCGCTTTGCGCGCTGTCCATCAGCGCCTGAATCACACGCAGCCCGTTGGGGTCGGTCATATTCCACAGTTGCTTGCCGACCAATTCAGGCTGGCGCGGATGCATGAGATTGCGCCCGTCGCGGTCGTAGACGAAGAAATATCCATCACTGCCGAAGCTGAAGCGCCCTAGGGTTGCGAGCACCTTCTGACGGGTTTCCTCATCGTCACGCCCGCTGTCATAAAGCGGCGCAGTGGTGCTGAGCGCCATCTCGACGTAGTTCTTCAGCTCGGCCTGCTTGCTCGCCAGGATGCTGCGCTCGATCAGCTTTGCCTGCTGCTCACCCAGCCGTTGGTTCTGGATCAGCACCAGCGCGCATACCACCGCCACGGCCAACAGCAGCGGCAGGATGCTGAGCGCGGCGATCTTGTGCTTGAGCTGCATCGAGCCCTCCATCGGCCCGGCCTCGGGCGAAAACTGGCGTGAACGTTAACCCACCCCGGCCGACACGCACAGTATCTGATGGCATCTTGCCGTAATCGCTGTGGTTCGCCTGAAACGAAAAAGCCCGGCACTGGGCCGGGCTTCTCGGTACAACGACAGTGTTACTGGCCGTAAACAGGCAGCTTGGCGCAGATCGCCTCGACCTTGCTGCGTACGGTAGCGATTACTGACTCGTCGCCCATGTTGCCAAGAATGTCGCAGATCCAGCCGGCCAGATCGCGGCACTCAGCCTCTTTGAATCCGCGGGTGGTCACGGCTGGGGTGCCGATGCGCAGGCCCGAGGTAACGAACGGCGAGCGTGGATCGTTCGGCACGCTGTTCTTGTTCACGGTGATGTGCGCCTGGCCGAGGGCGGCGTCCGCATCCTTGCCGGTGATGTCTTGCTTGATCAGGCTGAGCAGGAACAGGTGGTTCTGCGTGCCGCCGGAGACCACATCGAAGCCGCGCTCGATGAATACCTGGGCCATGGCCTGGGCATTCTTCACCACTTGCTCCTGATAGGCCTTGAACTCGGGCTGCAGCGCTTCCTTGAAACATACGGCCTTGGCGGCGATGACGTGCTCCAGCGGGCCACCCTGGGCACCGGGGAATACAGCGGAGTTCAGCTTCTTCTCGATCTCGGCGTTGGCGCGCGCCAGGATCAGGCCACCGCGCGGGCCGCGCAGGGTCTTGTGAGTGGTGGTCGTGACGACATCGGCGAAAGGCACCGGGTTCGGGTAGACACCCGCGGCAACCAGGCCGGCCACGTGAGCCATGTCGACGAAGAGATAGGCACCGACCTTATCCGCGATTTCACGGAAGCGAGCGAAATCCAGCTTCTGCGAGTAGGCGGAGAAGCCAGCAACGATCATCTTCGGCTTGTGCTCGACGGCCAGGCGCTCGACTTCGTCGTAGTCGATCAGGCCTTGGTCGTTGATGCCGTACTGCACGGCGTTGTACAGCTTGCCGGAGGAGGAAACGGAGGCACCGTGAGTCAGGTGACCGCCGTGGGCCAAGCTCATGCCGAGGATGGTGTCGCCGGCATTGAGCAGGGCCAGGTAGACCGCGGCGTTGGCCTGGGAACCGGCATGCGGCTGGACGTTGGCGTAGTCGGCGCCGAACAATTGCTTTGCACGTTCGATAGCCAGCTGCTCGACCACGTCGACGTGCTCGCAACCGCCGTAGTAGCGCTTGCCCGGGTAGCCTTCGGCGTACTTGTTGGTCAGTACCGAACCCTGGGCTTCCATCACCGCCGGGCTGGTGTAGTTCTCCGAGGCGATCAGCTCGATGTGGTCTTCCTGGCGCTTGGCTTCCTGCTGCATGGCAGCGAAAAGCTCGGCGTCGTATTTGGCGAGGGTCAAATCACGGCTGAACATGGCAGTCCTCTGAGATCAGCTGGCGGTAATAAAGAGAGGCGCGGATTCTACCCCATCCCGCTGTCAGCGGGTATGAGCCTTGGTCATGTGGCGCATGAGCCCAGGCCAAGCACATGGCCCCGCCGGGCGCGCTCAGGCGCGGCAGAGCTGTTGCGCAACCACCGGCCGGCCGAGCAGGAAACCCTGCACTTCGTCGCAGCCATGCTCACGGAGAAACGCGAGCTGCGCCTGCGTCTCGACGCCCTCGGCGATGACCGACAGGCTGAGGCTGTGCGCCATCGCGATGATCGCCCGGGCGATCTGGCCGTCCTGCTCGCCTTCGGGCAAGCCATCGACGAAGCTGCGGTCGATCTTGAGCACGTCGATGGGGAATTGCTTGAGGTAATTCAACGAGGAATAGCCGGTGCCGAAATCGTCGACGGCGATGGACGGTCCGAGCTCTTTAAGCGCTTCGAGGATGCGCATGGCTTCGCCGACGTCCTGCATGAGGATGCTCTCGGTCAGCTCAAGCTCTAGCCGGCCCGGGGCGATGCCGCTCGCAGCCAGGATAGCGGCGATACGCTGGCCAAGCCTGCCGTCGGCGAACTGGCGGGCCGAGAGGTTGACCGCCATCTTCGGCACGTAAATACCCTCGCGCTCCCA
The DNA here is from genome assembly GCF_051486945.1 of Stutzerimonas chloritidismutans. Classification (GTDB taxonomy): domain Bacteria; phylum Pseudomonadota; class Gammaproteobacteria; order Pseudomonadales; family Pseudomonadaceae; genus Stutzerimonas; species Stutzerimonas chloritidismutans_B. Next base: position 981,630 of record NZ_JAHVDX010000002.1, read on the forward strand.
GGCGACGATCTGCCGGCAGGCCTCGGTCAGCACCCAGTCGCCCACCTCCACGACCAGCCCCAGCTCTTCCAGCGCCGGAATAAACTCACCAGGCGGCACCAGCCCCCGTCGCGGATGTTGCCAGCGCAACAGCGCCTCGACACCGGTCAGCGTACGGCCATCGACCCGATATTGCGGCTGGTAATGCAGAACGAATTGGCCCTGTTCCAGTGCGTGGCGCAGATCGCTTTCCAACTCCAGACGTTCCAGCGCGCTGGCGTTCATCTCTGTTTGATAGAACTGAAAATTGTTCTTGCCGCGCTCTTTGGCGTGGTACATGGCCGTGTCGGCATTCTTCATCAGTTGGCTGAGATCGTTTCCATCCTGCGGACTCAGTGCAATACCGATGCTGGCGGTAACGAAGAATTCGCGTCCGGACAGCACGAAAGGCTCCGCGAGGCTTTCGAGAATCCGTTCGGCGACATGGATGGCGCGGGTCAGGGCTTCGTCACGATCGCCACCGGGATGCAGCAGCAAGGTGAACTCATCGCCGCCCATGCGCGCGACGGTGTCATCCTCGTCGACGCAAGACGCCAGCCGCACGGCGACGTCCTTGAGCATGCGGTCACCGGCAGCGTGGCCGAGCGAATCGTTGATCGGCTTGAAGCGGTCCAGATCAAGGAACATCAGCACCACCCAGCCGCGCCTTCGCGCGGCCAGCTGCAGGCTACTGTGCAAGCGGTCCTGAAACAGGGTGCGATTGGGCAGCTGAGTGAGGCTGTCGTAGTAGGCCAGGCGGTGGATGCGCTTCTCGCTGGCCTTGCGCTCGCTCATGTCGCTGAAGAAGCAGACGTAGCTGACCAGCTCGTTCTCGGCATCGCGTACCGCAGTGATCCCGACCCAGCAGGGGTAGGTTTCGCCGCCCTTGCGCTTTAACCAGAATTCGCCCTCCCAGCTGCCAGTCTGGATGACCTGGCTGTGCACGTAATCCATTTGGTTGGCCTGCTGCCGGTCGGCGCTGAGCACCATGGGCAACTGACCGTAGACCTCCTCGCCGCTGAAGCCGGTGATGCGCACAAAGGCGGCATTGACCTGCACGATTCGCCCGGCCGGGTCGGTCACCACGATGGCGGCAGTGGAGTGATCGAACACCGTCGCGGCGCGGCGCAGTTCTTTCTCTGCCTGGCGCTGCTCACTGATGTCCCGACCGATACACAGCGCGCCGTCGAACCGGTTGTTCTCGTCCCAGATCAGCATGATGCGCAGCTCTATCGCGACGAACCGACCATCGGCCGCGCGGCAGTCGAAGTACAGGGTCTGGCCTTGCAGGTTGCGCCCCAGCTCGGCGAGCGCCGCCGGGTTGGCCGATGCCTTGCGCACGCGTCGCATCAGATCGTAGAAGCGCGCGGCCTGCCGCGGCTTGGTGACGACGCCATTGAGCCCATGGCGGGCCGCCCACTCGGGACTGTAACCAAGCATCGTCTGCACTGAGGGGCTGATGTAGTCGATGCGCACCGAGCTGTCGGTGGTGAAGATAAGATCGCGCAGGCTGCCGGCGAGCATCCGGTAACGCCGCTCGCTGTCACGCAGCGAATGGCTGTGTTCGATATTGGCTGTGACGTCCCGCGCCACGCCGATTAGACGCTGCACCCGACCGTCAGCATCGCGCGCGAGCACCCGCTCGGTCACGCAGAACCAGTGCCACTTGCCGTTGCGGTGGCGCCAGCGCAGCAACGCCTCCTGCTCGGCGCCATCGCGCATGGAGCCTCGCAGCGCCAGCAACCGCCAGATGTACTCCTGGTCGTCGGGATGGCTGATGCGGCGCCAGAACAGGTTGCCATCATTACCCCGCTCCTCCTCGCTGTAGCCCAGGCGGGCCGCAAGGTTGCTGTTGCCGAACAGCAGTTTGTCGGTGGACAGGTCCTGCACATACAGGGTATCGGGCACCGCACGCAGCACTTCGGACCAGAACCGCTCACGCTCGATCAGCGCCGCCTGCGCCTGCTGCTCGCGGGTGATGTCGCGCATCACCCAGACGAAGCCCGAGGGCTGCGACGCGCCAAGCAGCCGCAGCGTGCGCCGGGTGATGGAAAACAGCCTCTCTTCACCGTCCTGCAGCAGCCGCACCGCTTCGAGGCAGAGGTCGACGCTGGTGTTCGTCGCATCGAATGCCAGCGCATCGAGGCCGGGCAGCAGCTCCTGCAGGCGGTAGCGGCGGGCGTAACGGCTGTCGATGCCGAACATCACCTCGGCCCGGTTATTGAGAAACTGCAGCCGGCCGGCAAAATCGCTGATCAGGATGCGCTCTTCAATGGCGCCCAGCGCTTCGGCCGAATAGCGCAACGCACGCCAGTGCATCGCCAGGCGGCGCGGCACAGGCACGCAGACGCCGACCCGCGCCAGCCAACGGGCCAGCCGGCGATAAAGGATGAGCATAAGTGAAGAAGGATCTGAACCGGCCAAGCGTCGAAGTCCCTTCGTGAAGGCTACGTGCGGCGCCAAATGCCAGGCGCCGAAACGGCGTCAAGCATGCCTCGGATGCCACTAAAGCGCCAGCACTGCAGGATGGGCCAGTTTGCCCTGCTCTGAGCATTCCGGTAGTTTTGCCAATCCGGCTCGACCCGCCCGCGGCGGCGGGATTCGCCTCCTCTATTTCCTCTGTCACGGGCATTCGTCTCCATGGCTCAATACGTCTACACCATGCATCGGCTGAGCAAGGTCGTTCCGCCGAAGCGCGAAATTCTCAAGAACATCTCCCTGTCGTTCTTCCCGGGCGCCAAGATCGGCGTCCTCGGCCTCAACGGCTCGGGTAAATCCACGCTGCTGAAGATCATGGCCGGCGTCGACCAGGAGTTCGATGGCGAAGCCCGCGCCATGCCCGAGCTGAACGTCGGCTACCTGCCGCAGGAGCCGGAGCTCGACCCGAGCAAGACCGTGCGTGAAGTCGTCGAGGAAGCGGTCAGTGGCATCAAGGACGCTCAAGCCCGCCTGGACGAGGTCTACGCCGCGTACGCCGAGCCCGATGCCGACTTCGACAAGCTTGCCGCCGAGCAGGCCAAGCTCGAAGCCATCCTGCAGGCCAGCGACGGTCACAACCTCGAGCGCCAACTTGAGGTCGCTGCCGATGCCCTGCGTCTGCCGGCGTGGGACGCGAAAGTCGAACACCTATCCGGTGGCGAGAAGCGCCGCGTTGCGCTCTGCCGCCTGTTGCTGTCGGCCCCGGACATGCTGCTGCTGGACGAACCGACCAACCACCTGGACGCCGACTCGGTGGCCTGGCTGGAACACTTTCTCCATGACTTCACCGGCACCGTCGTCGCGATCACCCACGACCGTTACTTCCTCGACAACGTTGCCGGCTGGATTCTCGAACTCGACCGGGGCCAGGGCATCCCGTATGAGGGCAACTATTCCGGTTGGCTGGAAGCCAAATCCGCACGACTGGCGCAGGAATCCAAACAGCAGTCGGCCCATGAAAAAGCGATGAAGGAAGAACTCGAGTGGGTGCGCAAGGGCGCCAAGGCCCGCCAGGCCAAATCCAAGGCGCGCCTGCAACGCTTCGAAGAAATGCAATCGCAGGAATTCCAGAAGCGCAGCGAAACAAACGAGATCTACATTCCTGCCGGTCCGCGCCTGGGCGACAAGGTTATCGACTTCAAGAACGTGACCAAGGGCTACGGCGATCGCATCCTCATCGAAGACTTGTCCTTCAGCATGCCGAAGGGCGCCATCGTTGGCGTGATCGGCGGTAACGGTGCGGGCAAATCCACGCTGTTCCGCATGATCATGGGCAAGGAGCAGCCGGACTCGGGCACCATCGAAATTGGCGACACCGTTCAGGTCGCCTGCGTTGACCAGGGCCGCGAAGACCTGGATGGAGGCAAGACCGTCTGGGAAGCGGTGTCCGACGGCGCCGACATGATCCGTATCGGCAGCTACGAAGTCCCGTCGCGCACCTATGTGGGGCGCTTCAACTTCAAGGGCGGCGATCAGCAGAAGTTCGTCAAAGACCTATCCGGGGGTGAGCGCGGCCGCCTTCATCTGGCGCTGACGCTGAAGGAAGGCGCCAACGTGCTGTTGCTCGACGAACCCTCCAACGACCTTGACGTGGAAACCCTTCGCTCGCTGGAAGAAGCGCTACTGGACTTCCCCGGTGCGGCCATCGTGATTTCCCACGACCGCTGGTTCCTGGACCGCGTGGCCACGCACATCCTGTCCTACGAGGACGACGGCGACATCGTGTTCTTCGAAGGCAACTACACCGAGTACGAAGCCGACCGCAAGAAGCGCCTCGGCGATGCCGCCTCGCAGCCGCACCGGGTCAAGTACAAAAAGCTGGCCCAGTAAGCGCAACACCACCAACGGAGCCTTCGGGCTCCGTTCTTTTTTGCGCGGCCAACCGCCACTGGTGGCAAAGTGCCGGATTGCGGATAATCGCGCACTTTGCCGGCCTGGCATGCACTTTGCGGCTATTTGGCGATAACGCGATTAGGACGACATCCACATGGCGGCGTTGGGATTACGCGGTAAATCCTTACTGGCGTTGTTGCTGACATTCTTTCTGGCGATCAGCGTGACGGCTCTGGTGGGGCGCGAAGCCCTGATCGGCGTGCAGCAACGTTTCGGTGAGGCCTATGCGCGTAATGTGGTGCAACTCAACCGTGAACGATTGTTCGCTCCGGTTACTCGCGAGCTAGCCTTGGCCCAACGCCTGGCCGAATCCCAGCTCACCCGGGCCTGGTTGCTCGACGAACAGGACGTTACCAAACGCGACCTGTTCTTTCGCGAGGCTGCCGGCTATCAGCGAGCGCTGAGCGATCATTCGTACTTCGCCGCCTCGGCAATCAGCCATGCCTACTATTCCAATGACGATAGCCAGCCATCCAGCCAATCGCTGCGCTACCGGATGTCACCCGACGCCCCTGCCGACGAGTGGTTCTTCACCACGCTGCGTTCGCCTGCGCCTTATCACCTCAACGTCGACCGTTCGGCCGTCACCGGCGACCTGAAGATCTGGTTCAACATTGTCGTGCGCGATGGCGACCAACCGCTCGGCATCGTTGGCTCAGGCATCAATTTGAAATCGTTCATCGACGACTTCATCAACGTCGACAAAACCGGGGTCGAGTCGATGGTGCTCGACGCCCACGGTTCTATCCTCGTTCACCCGGACCAAACGCTCGTCACCCTTAACGCCGACACGGCCCAGGGGCGTTCTTTGGCGACCAACGTGCTAGGCCTGCTCGATGACATCGAGCAGGCCAGCGCCCTTCGTGAACGGATGGCCTTCGCCCGGGAGCACCCGAACGAAACAACGGCACTGACGCTGCAGCTCGACGGCGAGCCCCGCCTACTGGCGCTCACCTGGATACCAGAGCTCGAGTGGTTCGTGGCAAGCGCGGTGGACCTGCGCACCGCTCAAGTCATCGAGATCCGTCCGCTGCTACCAGCGCTGACGGCAGTGGTCCTGCTTTTCTTGCTGCTGATCTTGATTGGCGCCTGGTTAGTCGATCACCGGGTGCTACGTCCGTTGCGCCAGCTGCGCAAGAGTGCGCAAGCCATCGCGGCTGGCCAGTACAACGCACCCTTGCCAACTGATCGCGACGACGAAATCGGCGAACTCAGCACCGCCTTTCGCAGCATGGCGCAGAAGATTCGTAGCCATACCGGGGAACTGGAGAGCCGCGTACAAGAGCGCACCCGCGAGCTCGAGCAGGCCAACCGCGACATGGCCGCCGCGCATAAGAAGATTGACGACTCGATCGATTACGCCAGCCTGATCCAGCACGCCATCCTGCCCAAGCGCCAGCTGGTTGCCGACCTGGACGAGCGGCATGCCGTGCTCTGGCACCCACGCGACGTGGTTGGCGGCGACTTTTACGTCTATCGCGCCACCTCTCGAGGCTGCCTGCTCGGCGTTGTCGATTGCGCCGGCCATGGCGTTCCAGGTGCGTTGATGACCATGCTCGCCCATGCCGCGATCGAGCAGGCCATCGCGGATGCGGGCATGCACGACCCGGCCGCGATCCTCAGCCGCACCGACAGCATCGTCCGCCGCATGCTGCACGGCGACAGCAGCGGGCATGCGCTGGCGACCAATATGGATGTCGGCCTGGCCTACGTCGATTTCGACAGCCGCCGCGTGATCTACGCCGGCGCAAAAATCTCGCTCTATTTCAGCGATGGCGAGACGCTCGACGAGCTCCCGGCCGGCCGCCGGGCGATCGGCGATCGACGCGTCGGCGAGTACGCCAATGCCGAGGCCGAACTAAAGCCCGGTCGTACCTTCTATCTGGCCACCGACGGTTTCCTTGATCAGGCCGGAGGTGAACTAGGCTACGGCTTCGGCAATAGCCGCTTCGCAGAAATGATCCTGCGCCACGCGCGCCTGCCGCTGGCAGAGCAAGGGCAGGCTTTCAAGGCAACGCTGGCGGAGTATCAGGGTGATTACCCCCAGCGCGACGACATCACCATGCTGTGTTTCCGTTTCGATTGAGCGCCATCCACCGGAGTCGAGTTGCCCCATGGAAAACCTTGACCTCTTCGCCATGCGCGAAAGCTACAACCGGCAGCAGATCATGCTCTGCTTCAACGGCCCGATTTCGCGCAGCCTGATCGAGGAAATCGGCAACGCACTGCGCAACTACCTGGCTGCCGACCACGCCAACCCGTCGTCGGCCATGGATGTGTTTGCCGTCTATATCGAGATGACACAGAACATTCGCCACTACGCCAAGGTCCGAAACTGGGCCGATCAGGAAGCTGGCGCGACGGTGGTGGTTGCACGTAACGATGCTGATGGCCGCTATGTGGTCTCGGCAGGCAACCTGATCGAGACGGCCGATGGCGAGGCGCTGATCGCCGCCATTGAAGAGCTTGCCAGCCTGGACAAGGCGCAGCTCAAGGCCAGGTACAAAGAACAATTGCGCAAACCGCGCGAAGACAACACCGTGTCGGGCGCCGGTCTGGGCCTGATCGACATCGCGCGCAAATCCAGCGAACCGCTGAAAGCCTCATTGCAACCCGTCGCCAACGGCCGCTCCTTCATCAGCCTGAGCGCGGTCATCTGACAGACAAGAGCCAATGCACATGAATGACTTCTCTATCGCCGGCAGCCAATCCTCGCCTGCCATCGATTCCGACTGGGAAAACGGCGTGCTCGTCATGCAGGGCGACTCCTATCCGGAAAATTCCTACGAACTCTTTCATCACGTCATCGAGTGGATCGAGCGCTTCCTCGCCGAGGCAGGTCGCCCTTTGCGCCTGGATCTGCACCTGCTGTACCTCAACACCAGCAGCATCAAGGCCATGATGGATATTTTCGATCTACTCGAAGCCGCTCACCAGGCCGGCCAACCTGTGGCGGTCAACTGGCATTACGATCGCCGAAACGAACGCGTCATGGAGCTGGCCGAAGAATTCAAGGAAGACTGCAGCTTCCCCTTCCTGATCATCAGCGACGACCAATAGGTGCCCTATGCGCGGCCATAATCCGCTGGAAGCCCAGGTGGTGGAGTCGCTCGCCGACCCCGCGCACCATGGCCATCCACTGCACGAGACGCTGCACCAGCTTTGGGAGGCGCACCACGCACTGCTCAACCGCATCGAGCGCATTGCACGTGTCTCCGATGGTTACCAGAGCATTGCCCGCGACCGGGAGATGACGCTCTCCGCGCGCTTCGACAAACAGTTGCGCCAGTTGGAGAAGGTGGCCCGCATCTCTGATCGCTACCAGATGATGATGCAAGACCTGAACATCGCGCTCCGGGAGGCCTCAACCCACGACGCCCTCACCGGCATCGCCAATCGGCGCCTGCTCACCGAGCGGTTGCGCGAGGAAACCGAACGGGCGCGCCGCTACGGGCGCCCACTGTGCGTCGCGGTCGTCGATATCGATCACTTCAAGGTCATCAACGATGATCACGGCCACGAAATAGGCGACAACGTGCTGGTCGAAGTGGTGCGGGTGATGGAGGCGCAAATCCGTGAGCACGACCTCTGCGGGCGCTGGGGAGGCGAGGAGTTTCTCGTGGTGATGCCAGAGACTGAGACAGCCAACGCAATCCCCGTGATGGAACGGCTGCGCCGCGCAGTCGCTGATCTCAAGGTGACAATTGGCGACCGTACCCTGTCAGTCACGGTGAGCCTGGGTATGGCCGAACTGCGCGCGGACGAGAGCTATGCCAACGCCATCAACCGCGCCGACGCCGCCCTGATGCGCGCCAAGCGCAACGGCCGCAACCGCTACGAACTGGCGGACTGACGACCACTGCCGCCACGACCCCTGGATGACGCCTTAATGCCTCGTCGCAGCACCGGCATCCACGCAGCCTTTGTAGGAGCAGGCTCTGCCTGCGGCCGCGGTTTCCGACCACGCCCAGGTCGCGAGCAGAGCCCGCTCCTACAGGGGCAAACGCCAACCCCTCCCGCCGCCCTCACGCCGCACTTGTAGGAGCAGGCTCGGCCTGCGACCGCGGTTTCCGAACCACGCCCCAAGTCGCGAGCGGGGCCCGCTCCTACCGGGCGAACGCCAACCCCTCCCGCCACCCTCACGCCGCATTTGTAGGAGCAGGCTCTGCCTGCGACCGCGGTTTCCGCCCACGCCCCAAGTCGCGTGCAGAGCCCGAATCCTACAGGGGCAAACGCTAATCCCTCCCACCACCCTCACGCCGCACTTGTAGGAGCAGGCTCTGCCTGCGACCGCGGTTTCCGAACCACGCCCCAAGCCGCGGGCAGAGCCCGCTCCTCCTCATCCCGCAGCGAGAACACGGTCGGGAGCGTTTGACGCAAGGACGCCGGGCCTGCGCTACCAGTAATTCTCTACCGCTACCTGCCCAGGCCGCCGGGTAAGGCTCAGGTTGAGGTCGCGCGCTTTAAGCAGGGTGCGAGTGTCCTCAATCATCTGCGGGTTGCCGCACAACATGATCCTCGAGTGCTCGGGCTCCAGCTTCAGATCGGCGGCCCGCTCCAGTTCGCCGCTCTCGATCAGCGTGGTCACGCGGCCGCTCAAGGCACCGGGCACCGCCTCGCGGGTCACCACCGGCAGGTAGGTCAGTTTCGAACCCAGTCCCTCCAGGTACTCGCGCTGCGGGAGTTCATGGATTAGCTGCTGATACGCCAATTCCGATGCGGTGCGCGCGCTGTACACCAGCACAATCCGCTCGAACCGCTGCCAGACCTCGAAGTCCTGCAGGATCGAAAGAAACGGCGCGATGCCGGTGCCGGTGCCCAGTAGCCAGAGATGGCGGCCGTCGATGAAACGGTCGAGCGTCAGGAAGCCGAACGCTTGTCTGTCCACCAGCAATTCGTCGCCCGGTTCGAGGCGGCTGAGCTCACTGGTGAATTCGCCGTCTGGCACCACGATGGAGAAGAAATCGAGAAACTCATCGTGCGGCGCGGACACCATCGAGTAAGCGCGCCAGACAATGCTACCGCTCGGCTTACGGACGCCAAGGCGCGCGAACTGTCCGGCGGTGAAGCGGAACCCCGGGTCACGGGTGGTGCGCAAGGTGAACAGATTGGGCGTCAGCGTCTGCACCTCGAGCAGGCGCTGACGGGTGAACTTCTCTTCGCTGGCGGTCATACTTCGCTCCCTTTGCGGACATCTGCGGGTTCGAGGGCTGGTTCTGCCACGGACTACCCCTTGATACTCCATTCCGACGCTCACAAACACCGCCAGTTCTTATGCCTATTCTCGAAACGCCCTACGCCCGCCTCGACCTGGTCCGCCAGCCGGAGCAGCCCAACGAGCCACTGCAGGCCTTCGATGCGGCGGACGAATACCTGCTGGCACAGCTCCATGATCAGGGGCTGGCGGCGGATTGCCGCGTGCTGGTACTCAACGACAGCTTCGGCGCCCTCGCCTGTTCGCTGGCACAGCATGCACAGGTCACCAGCAGTGGCGATTCGCACCTGGCACATATGGCGCTGGATAAGAACCTGCAGCGCAACGCGCTGGCCAACGACGGCGTGACGTTCATTCCCGCCAGCGAAGCGGTCCAGGGCCCGTTCGACCGCGTACTGATCCGTGTGCCGAAGACCCTTGCCTTGCTGGAGGAACAGCTGATCCGCCTGCACGGTCAGCTGGCGCCAAATGCACAAGTGATCGCAGCCTCGATGATCAAGCATCTGCCGCGTGCGGCCGGCGACTTGCTGGAGAAATACATCGGCCCCGTGCAAGCCTCGCTGGCAATCAAGAAGGCGCGTCTGCTGACCGCAACACCAGTAGACAAGCCAGTGCCCCGCTCGCCCTATCCGACGCGCTATCGCCTCGACCAGCAAAAAATCGAGCTCCTCAACCACGCCAACCTGTTCTGCCGCGAAGATCTCGATATCGGCACCCGCGCCTTTCTTCCGCACCTGCCCCGCGCGCTCGGCAACCTGCGCGCAGCGGATCTGGGCTGTGGTAACGGCGTGCTGGGCATTGTGTACGCGCAGAGCAATCCGCAGGCGTCGCTGACCCTCGTCGACGAGAGCTACATGGCGGTGCAATCGGCGCAGGAAAACTGGCAAGCCATCCTCGGCGACCGCCCCGCCGATATCCGAGCCGGCGATGGGTTGGCGGAGCAACCGATGGATTCGCTTGATCTGGTGCTGTGCAATCCTCCCTTCCACCAGCAGCAAGTCGTCGGCGACTTTCTCGCCTGGCGCATGTTCACCCAGGCCAAGACGGCGCTGTGCAAAGGTGGCGAGCTATGGATCGTCGGCAACCGTCACCTCGGCTATCACCTCAAGCTCAAGCGCCTGTTCGGCAAGGTCGAGCAGGTGGCCGCGACGCCGAAATTCGTCATCCTCAGAGCGATTAAGGGCTGAGCCAGCATTAGTGAACCGCCCGAATCGGTGCGAATAGCGAACCCGAAATCGAGCGCACCCTGCTTGTCCCTAGGCGGCGTGCTAATCTCGCCGACCCTGCCGTTCTTGCGCCCGCCTGATGTCGACCCACGCCAAACTCCTGCTGCGCCATCAACACCCTTTCATCAAGTTCTGGTTTGCTCGCGTATTTACCGCCAGCGGTTTTCAAATGCTTGCCGTGGCCATTGGCTGGCATATGTACGAACTGACCGGGAGCGTGCTGGATCTCGGGTTGGTCGGGCTGGCTGAGTTCTTCCCCCGCCTGCTGTTCATTCTCTGGACCGGGCATGTCGCCGACCGCTTCGACCGACGTCGGGTCGCGGCGCTGTGCCAAGGCTTGCAGGGTTTGATTGCGTTGGCCCTGGTGCTGGGCAGTGGCGGGCTGGGCGTGACGCGAGAAATAATCTTCGTGCTGGCTTTTCTGCTGGGCACCGCCCGCGCCTTTGAGGGGCCGGCGACCCAGGCATTACTACCGAGCCTGGTGCCGACGTCCCTGTTCCCCGCTGCCGTGGCCGCTTCCTCTTCAGCGATGCAGACGGCGACGATCGTTGCGCCAGCACTGGGAGGCCTGCTTTTCGCCATCGGCCCGCTGTGGGTGTATGGCCCGGTTGCGCTGCTCTTCGCCCTCGCCTGCAGCCTGATGCTGAGCCTGCCAAAACGGCCGGCTCCGCCCAAGCAAACCGGCCCGGCGATGGACAATTTGCTCGCCGGCATGCGCTTCATCCGTAGCCGACCGGACATCTTCGGCGCCATCTCGCTGGACATGTTCGCCGTGCTGCTGGGTGGCGCCACTGCGCTGTTGCCAGTGTTTGCCAAAGACATTCTGCTGACCGGCCCTTGGGGGCTTGGTCTATTGCGTTCGGCGCCGGCAGTGGGTGCGTTACTGATGTCGTTCTGGCTGGCGCGTTACCCGATCAACCGCCGGGTGGGTCGCGTCATGTTTGCCGCCGTTGGGGTGTTCGGCCTGGCGACCATCGCCTTCGGGCTGTCGACTTCGTTCTGGCTGTCAATGGGCGTACTGGTGGTATTGGGTGCGGCCGACATGATCAGCATGGTCATCCGCGGCGCCTTCGTTCAGCTGGAAACACCCGACGCCATGCGCGGTCGAGTCAGCGCCGTGAACGGCCTGTTCATCGGCGCGTCGAACCAGCTCGGTGAGTTTGAGTCGGGCCTCACCGCACACTGGTTCGGCACCGTACCGGCAGTGGTGATCGGCGGCGTTGGCACGCTGATCATAACGGGTACCTGGATGAAACTCTTTCCGACATTGGCCAACCGCGACCAACTGCATCGAGATCTTGACTAGGCCCAACGGGCAGTTGGCGGAGCTGTCCGCTCGGCCAACCGCCCCCGAGCGGCTGCTTACAACAGCTTGTCCATGGTGATCGGCAGATCCCGCACCCGCTTCCCCGTCGCGTGGTAGATCGCATTGGCCACCGCAGCGCCCACACCCACGATGCCGATCTCACCCACGCCTTTTGAACCCAGCGTGTTGACGATCTCGTCCTTCTCCTCGACAAAGAAGGCATCGATCTCGCCAATGTCGGCATTCACCGGCACGTGGTACTCGGACAGGTTGTGGTTCATGTAGCGACCCAGGTTGTGGTCGATCATGGTCTCCTCGTGCAGCGCCTGGCCGATGCCCCACACCACGCCGCCGGCGATCTGGTTGCCTGCCGTTTTCGGGTTGACGACCCGTCCGGCAGCAACCGCGCTCACCACCCGGCTGACCTTCACGGTGCCCAGCGATTCGTCCACCCGCACCTCAACGAAGATGGCCGAATGCGTCGCCGTCGAGTAGCCGTTACGCTTTTCGCCGGGCTTGGCGCTGACCTCAGCCTCCAGCTCACCGCTGACCGCAACGATCTGTTCCAGGTCGACGCACTTGTCAGGCGCTGCTTTCAGACGCATCTGCCCATCGGCAAACTCCACGTCCTCCGCTTTCGCCCCTGTAAAGGGCGAGACAGGCGATTGCTGGGCTGCGTCCAGCAGCTTCTGACGCAACGCTTCGCAAGCCTGTTCCACCGCAGTGCCGACCGAAGATACCGTGAAGGAGCCACCTTCCAGCGGTGCCTGCGACAGGCTCGAATCGCCCAGACGAAACTCCACGCGCTCCATCGGCATGCCCATGGCCGCAGCCGCAATTTGCGTCATGACGGTATAGGTGCCGGTGCCGATATCCGATGTCGCGCTGCTAACCACCAGCCGCCCGTCGGGGCCCAGGCAGGCCTTGGCGGCGGCTGGCATTTGCATGGCCTCCCAGACGCCGGTCGCCATGCCCCAGCCAATCAGCTGGTTGCCGTCACGCATGGAGCGCGGCTCCATGGAGCGGCGCGACCAACCAAAGCGCTCGGCGCCCTGCTCGTAGCACTTACGCAGCTCCTTGCTGGAGTAGGGTTTGTCCTCATTACCGTTGCGCTCGGAATAGTTGGTCAGACGCAGCGCCAGCGGATCGACCTTCGCGGCGTACGCCAACTCGTCCATGGCGCACTCCAGCGCGAAAACGCCGATCGTTGCGCCCGGTGCGCGCATGTCCAGCGGGGTGTAGACGTCCAGCGGCACCAGCTGATAATCCAGCTTCACATTCGGACACGTGTAGAGCATCCCTGACCACTCCACCTCATGCTCGGTGAAGTCTTCGAATGAGGACGTCTGGCCGATGGCCTGGTGGGTAATCGCCTGCAACTGGCCATCCGCTCCAGCACCGATGGACAGGCGCTGCACCGTGCGCGGCCGGTAGCCGAAGGTGAACATCTGCTGGCGCTTGAGCGCGACCCGCACCGAACGCTTGAGTTTGAGCGCAGCCATTACCGCCAGCGGCAATTGATACTGCGGACGTAAACCGGAGCCGAAAGCACCGCCGACAAAGGGCGAGAGGATGCGGATCTTGCCTTCCATCCCGAACACGTTTTCCAAGTAGCGCATGCAATTCTGCACACCCTGGGTCTTGTCGTAGATCTCCAGATTGCCTTCGGGCAGGTAATGCACCGTGGAGGCATGGGGCTCCATCGGATTGTGGTGCTCGACCGGTGTGGTGTATTCGACATCGACCCGCACGGTTGCGCTGCGCAAGGCACTGTCCACGTCGCCACGGGGCGGCGGCAGCTCGGCCGGCGCCTTGTGCATGGTTTCCAGTTCGCTGAGCAGATCGGTGCGATGGGGCTCGCGCTCGTATTCGACACGTACCAGGCTGCCGGCGTAACGCGCCAGCTCGAGGTTTTCCGCAACCACCAAGGCGATCGGCTGGCCGCTGTAGAGGATGCGATCGTTGAACAGCGGGCGGAACGGCGATCCATCTGCGGCATCGTCGTCCTCGTAGGGGTCGTCATAACTGGCGACCGGGGGACGGTTCTGGTGGGTCAATACCAGCGCCACGCCTGGGACGGCTTCAGCTGCGCTGGCGTCGATGCTGACGATCCGCCCGCGGGCGATGCTGCTGTTGACCACGCTGCCGTAGAGCAGGCCGGGCACATCGAACTCGGCGGCATAGTGCGCCTGGCCGGTCACCTTGAGCGGCCCGTCGACGCGGTTGAGCGGTTGGCCGAAAGGGGAATTGGCTGGCTTCATTGGGCGGCTCCTTTGGCGGCGTCGGTCAGGGCGCGAACAATGGCGCGCCGGCCCAGTTCGATCTTGAACGCGTTGTGTTCGAAGCCACTGGCACCCTGGAGCAGGATATCGGCAGCGGCGGTGAACGCGGCTTCGTCAGCCGCCTTGCCGACCAGCACGGACTCCGCTTCGGTCTTGCGCCAGGGTTTGTGGGCCACACCCCCCATGGCGATGCGGGCGCTGCGGATGTTCCCGCCGTCCATGTCCAATGCAGCCGCAACCGACACCAGCGCAAAGGCGTACGAGGCCCGGTCGCGAACCTTCAGATAGCTGCTGTGTGCAGAGAAATCCTGTGCCGGCAGCTCCACCGCAGTGATCAGCTCGCCGTCGACCAGCGTGTTGTCGGCTTCCGGCGTCTGGCCCGGTAGGCGATGAAACTCGGCCATGGGGATACGCCGCTCGCCGTGCGGCCCTTGTACGTGCACCACGGCTTCCAGCGCCGCCAGAGCTACGCACATATCGGACGGATGCACCGCGATGCAGGCGTCGCTGTGGCCGAGAATCGCGTGGATGCGATTGAGCCCATCGCGCGCCGAGCAGCCGGTGCCGGGCTCGCGCTTGTTGCACGGCGTAGTGGCGTCGTAGAAGTAATAGCAACGGGTGCGCTGCAGCAAATTGCCGCCCGTGGTGGCCATGTTGCGCAACTGCGGCGAGGCGCCGGCCAGGATCGCCTGGGACAGCAGCGGGTAACGGGCTTCCACCAGCGGATGCCAGGCCAGATCCGCATTGCTGACCAACGCCCCGATACGCAGGCCGCCGTCGTCAGTCTCTTCGATGTCGGCCAGGGGCAGCTGAGTGATGTCGATCAGCTGCGACGGACGCGTGACGTTTTCCTTCATCAGGTCGAGCAGGTTGGTGCCACCGGCGATGTAACGGCTGTCCGGGCGGAACTGCCCGATGGCTTCTACGACACTGCTTGGGCGTGCATAGCTGAAGGGGTTCATGGCGTCACCTCCTTCGCACCCGCGAGCCGTTCACGCGTCTCCTCGGTCGCTTCCTCGATGGCTGCGACGATGTTCGGGTAGGCGCCACAGCGGCAGACGTTACCGCTCATCTGTTCGCGCAGGTCATCGCGGGATTCTGCGCGCCCTTCGGCCACCATCCCCACCGCCGAGCAGATCTGCCCGGGCGTGCAATAGCCGCACTGGAAGGCGTCGTGTTTGACGAAGGCGGCCTGCATCGGGTGCAGTTCCTCGCCCTCTGCCAGCCCTTCGATGGTGGTCAGCTTGGCGCCGTCATGCATCACGGCCAGCGTCAGGCAGCTGTTAATGCGCTTGCCGTTGAGCAGCACGGTGCAGGCACCGCACTGGCCGTGGTCACAGCCCTTCTTCGTGCCGGTGAGGTGCAGTTGCTCACGCAGCAGATCGAGCAGTGTGGTCCAGGGATAGACCTCGACTTCCCGGCGCTGGCCGTTCAGTTGGAGGGTGATGGAACAGGCGGAAATCCCACCTGCAGCGGTAGACGTTTCGCTCATGGCAGCCTCACGGTTTGGGGGGCTTCGTGCGCCTGTTCTGTGCAGGATCACCGAAGACCTCAGGCATTCGATGCGCTTTCCGTGCGCCTAGGGGTACGACTACCCTGGCGGAAAAAACGTTCAGCCTGCCTGGCTGACCCTTGGCGCGAGCATGTGTATCAACCGGGCAGGCGATCCTCAGGTCGGTCGATATCGTGCAATACGCCCGGGTCGTCTACCTCGATCTCGATTACCGAAGGGCTATCGAACAGCGCCTGCGCGCCCCGGTCCCCAGACAACACCCGCAGCAACGCACCAAAATCAGCCCCAATGCCTCGCGGATGGCCCCGTTGCCCCCGGTACACCGGCACGACCAGGCGCTGAGGCTGGATCGCGGCGGCGAGGCGTTCGAGGGTGTCTCGCCGGACATAGGGCATGTCAGCGAGCGCGACCAGCCAACCACGGCGAGTCTCGCAACTCGACACGGCCTGACCCAGGCTGTGTCCCAACCCATTGCTGCGGATCACGAGCACGCTGGCACCGTAGGCCGGTGCCTCGCGCTCGAGCCACGCGCGAAGCTCATGGTTGTCTGCGCGCGTGACGATCAGCATGCGCTCGGCAATGCCGGACAGGGCGCGAAGCGTCATCGCCAGGATCGGCTCGGCATCGGCCGCTGATGTACAGCCGGCGAGCAACTTGTCTTCGTCGCTGCGCTCGCGGTAGCGGCTGCCCTGCCCGGCCGCCAGAACCAGCGTGCAGAGGGCCTCAGGCACAACGGCGCGCCTCGGCCACGGGCGCGACGCGCACACCGTTCTTGATTGCCACCACTTGAGCCATGAGTGACAACGCAATTTCCGCTGGTGTGCGGCTGCCGATCGGTAGTCCGATCGGGCCGTGCAGCCGGGCGACGTCTCGTTCGCTGAGGCCGAGGCTGAGCAAGCGCGACTTGCGCTTTTCGCTGTTGACCCGCGAGCCCAACGCACCAACGTAAAAGGCATCGGACTGCAACGCGGTGAGCAGTGCCATGTCGTCCAGCCGAGGGTCATGGGTGAGCGCGACAATGGCGGTGTGCGCATCCGGCTCGATGGCGAGCACGGCATCGTCTGGCATACCCGGGATGAAGCGCACCTGCGTGTCGCTCCAGTCGTGGTCGTAGCCCTCGCGTGGGTCGCAGATGAGCACCTCGAAGCCCAGGCTTACCGCCAGCTCGGCGGTGTAGCGCGACAGTTGGCCGGCGCCGATCATTAGCAGCCGCCAGGTAGGACCGAAGGGCGCGTGCAGCGTCGTGCCGTCGAACTGCAGCTGGGCGCCTCGCTCGGCCGGCTCCAGGTGAACGTGCCCGGTGGCCAGCTCCAGGCAACGCACCAGCCGCTCATGAGCGGCACAGCGTTGCAGCAGTTCATCGAGCCAATGCGCGTCGACGAGCGGCTCTTCCAGCAGGCGCAAGGTGCCGCCACAGGGCAGCCCGAAACGCGCCGACTCTTCCTTGCTCACCCCGTAAGTGACCAGTTGGCAGCCCTCGCCACGCTCAGTCGACGCCATGCGTCGCGCCAGCAGGTCGTCTTCGACGCACCCCCCTGAGACGGAGCCCTCGACGCGGCCGTCTTCACGTAGCGCCAGCAGCGCTCCGACGGGCCGAGGTGCGCTGCCCCAGGTCTCGAGCACCGTGTAAAGCACCACGCGGTGGCCGTCACGCAGCCAGTCGCGGGCGCGGCGCAGCACGCCCAGATCGACACTGTCCATCGTCTTCCTCGTGAAATCGCAACAGGTGCCGGATGCACCGGCATGCTTTCAATGACTGGCTCCGCAATGGGTTAGTTCGCGCTGCGACGCCGAGCCACAGGCCCGATCTGCTGCGGAACCGGCCGGTCAGCCGCTCGGAAATTCAACCTGCCGCGGGGGCGGTGTAAGATGCGCGGCTTTTGCGGCACACGCCCCGATGGGCTTTGCTGTAACGAACCACTGCCCGCCAGAGGCAGCCAACGCCGCCCGCCAACGACCGGCACACGAGAGGATTGACCATGCTGGAGAAGCTGTTCCAACTCAAGGCGCACAACACCACGGTGCGCACCGAGATCCTCGCCGGTCTCACTACGTTTTTGACGATGGCCTACATCCTGTTCGTCAACCCGAGCATCCTCGCCGAAACGGGCATGGACCACGGCGCGGTCTTCGTTGCTACCTGCCTGGCCGCTGCCATCGGCTCGGCCGTGATGGGCTTGATCGCCAACTACCCAATCGCGCTGGCGCCGGGCATGGGTCTGAACGCCTTCTTTACCTATACCGTCGTGCTGACCATGGGCTACACCTGGCAGACCGCGCTGGGTGCGGTGTTCCTCTCGGGCGCGATCTTCTTCCTGCTATCGATTTTCAAGATCCGCGAGTGGATCATCCACAGCATCCCGCTGGCCTTGCGCGCGGGCATCGCCGCGGGGATCGGTTTGTTCCTGGCGATCATCGCACTGCAGAAGTCGGGCATCGTCGTCGCCCACCCGGCCACCATGGTGACCCTAGGCGATATGACCGCTGGCGGTCCGCTGCTGGCGTGCCTGGGCTTTTTCGTGATCGCGGCGCTGGCCTATCTGCGCGTAACCGGCGCGGTGATGATCGGCATCATCCTGGTCACCGTGCTGTCAATCGCCCTTGGCCTGTCGGAGCTCAAAGGCGTGGTATCGATGCCGCCTTCGCTGCTGCCGACCTTCATGGAACTGGATATTGCCGGCGCGCTGGACATCGGCCTGCTCAGCGTGATCTTCGCGTTCCTGTTCGTCGACCTGTTCGACACCTCCGGCACCCTGATCGGCGTGGCGCAAAAGGCCAACCTACTGGACAAGGACGGCCACATGCCACGCCTGGGCCGCGCCCTCCTGGCCGACAGCACCGCGACCATGGCCGGCGCCGCGCTGGGCACCTCGACCACCACCAGCTATATCGAATCGGCGGCGGGCATCAGCGCCGGTGGCCGCACCGGCCTGACCGCCTGTGTGGTCGCGCTGCTCTTCCTGCTTAGCCTGTTCTTCGCGCCGCTGGCTGGCGCCGTCCCGGCCTACGCCACGGCACCGGCGCTGCTGTTCGTCGCCGTGTTGATGATGAGCAGCCTGGCCGGCATCGACTGGGACGACCTCACCGTCGCCGCGCCGGTGGCCATCGCCGCGCTGGCGATGCCGCTGACCTTCTCCATCGCCAATGGCATCGCCTTCGGCTTCATTGCCTGGACCGCCATCAAGCTGCTGGCCGGCCGGTGGCGCGAGCTGAGCCCAGCGATGTGGGTGCTGTCGGTTCTGTTCGTGGTCAAGCTGGGCTGGTTTACCGGCTGACGTTCCGTAGGGTGGATGACGCTTTTTCATCCACCTCGTTCACACGGCGACGGTGGATGGATCACGCGCCAGCTGCGCGCCCCGATCCACCCGACGATTTACCTACCATTCCAAGAGATTTCATGAGCGCACCGCAATTCGACCCCGCCACTTACGACGCCCAACTCGCCGAGAAAGCCGCGCGGCTGGTGGAACTGCTGGCACCCTTCGACGCACCCGCACCAGACATATTCGACTCGCCACGTGAACACTATCGCCTGCGCACCGAGTTTCGTCTTTGGCGCGAAGACGGCCAACGTCATTACGCGATGTTCGAGCAGGGCGACAAGCACACACCGATCCTGATCGATAGCTTTCCCATTGCCAGCCGCCGCATCAACGAGCTGATGCCGCAGCTAAAAGCCGCCTGGCAGGCCAGCGAGACGTTGAGCTTCAAGCTGTTCCAGGTCGAGTTTCTGACCACCCTATCCGGCGACGCGCTGATCACCCTCGCCTACCACCGCCCGTTGAACGACGCGTGGCAGACCGAAGCTGAACAGCTCGCCGAGAAGCTTGGCGTGAGTATCGTGGGGCGCTCCAAGGGCAAGCGCATCGTCATTGGCCGCGACTACGTCACTGAGCAGCTGACCGTTGCGGGCCGCACCTTCAGCTACCGGCAGCCAGAGGGCGCCTTCACCCAGCCCAACGGTGAGGTCTGCCAGAAGATGCTGAATTGGGCGTTTGAGGTGCTAGGCGAACGCAGCGACGACCTGCTTGAGCTGTATTGCGGCAACGGTAACTTCACCCTGCCGCTGGCGACCCGTGTTCCCAAGGTGCTGGCCACGGAGATCAGCAAGTCTTCGGTAAACGCCGCGCTGGCTAACCTCGATGACAATGGCATCGACAATGTCAGCCTGGTTCGCCTGTCGGCCGAGGAACTGACACAGGCACTGAACGAGGTGCGGCCGTTCCGCCGCCTGGCCGGGATCGATCTCAAGAGTTACAGCTTTGGTAGCGTGTTCGTCGACCCGCCACGCGCTGGCATGGACCCGGATACCTGCGAGCTCACGCGCCGCTTCGAGCGCATCCTCTACATTTCCTGCAACCCCGAAACCCTAGCGCAGAACATTGCCCAGCTGCACGACACCCACCGCATCGAGCGCTGCGCCCTGTTCGACCAGTTCCCCTACACCCACCATATGGAGTCGGGCGTTTTGTTGGTGCGTCGCTGAGAAGCACCCGCGTCACGGTTTAAGCCAAGAGCTCGCTGAATGGCAGGTAACCCACCGGCTCGCCCTCGTTCAGGGTGCGGTTGCAATCGATGATTGCCAGCCCTTCGGCCCAGCATGCGGAGGCCAGCATTGCCGAGCCCTGCCCTGGATGAAGGCACACACGCAGCTCACCCGCGCGCTCCTCCAACCGTGCTCGCAAGTACTGCCGGCGCCCGTTGGCCTTGCGCCAGGTGAAACCCGCCGGCATCGGGATGGGCGTCGGTAGCACGTCGCGCCGCCCTTGAGCGCGAAGCAGAAAGGGCCGAGCGACGATCAGCGCGGTGATCAGTGCTGCCGCCGGGTTGCCAGGAAGGCCGATCCAGGGTTTGCCCCCTACTTCGCCGAAGGCAAGCGGTTTGCCGGGCTGGATCGCCAGCCGCCACAGGTGCAACTTGCCGAGCTCGCGGATGGCCTGTTTGAGGTGATCCTCTTCTCCAACCGACACGCCTCCCGAGGTGATCAGCACATCCCATTCCGAAGCAGCCAACGACAAAGCGTCACGGCTGGCCGCCAACTCGTCGACGAGGATCGGATAATCGTGGACCTCCAGCCCGAGGCTGCGCAGCACGCCAAGCAGGCTGTAGCGGTTAGCGTTGTAGATCTGCCCAGGCGCCAGCGGCTCGCCAGGTTCCCTCAGTTCATTGCCGCTCGACAGCAGACCCACCCGCAGGCGGCGATACACAGCGACCCGGTCGATACCAAAGCTGGCGAGCACCCCGAGTTCTTGCGCGCGGATGCGTTGCCCCGCAGCCAGCACCGGGCTGCCAGGTTGAAGTTCCTCCCCCTGGCGCCGCACGTGCTCGCCTACGCGCACACTCGGTAACAGCACCCGATCGCCTTCGAGGCGGCAGTTTTCTTGCGGGACCACCGTATCGGCGCCTGGCGGCAACGGCGCACCCGTGAAGATCCGTACCGCATGGCCATGGGGTAGCTGGGCGTCTGCTGCATCCCCGGCGGCGACTCGGCCTGCCAACAACAGGGCGCCGCCCTCCGCCGGCAGATCAGCAGCGCACAGGGCATAGCCGTCCATCGCGCTGTTGTCCCAGGCAGGCACGGCAAAGGGCGCGACCAGCGGCTCGGCAAGCACCCGTCCGAGGGCGTCGGGCAAAGCGACCCGTTCTACCGGTGGAGGCGCCGGTACGCGCCCAAGCAACTCGGTAATCGCCGCATCGACGGGCCGCAGGTCGGTGCCGTCGCAACCACAACTGCTGGTGGACGTAGTTTGGTGAGGCATGCGTGTTCTCCGAGGGGAAGGGCTCGTCGCCAGGGGGCTGCGGAGCCGGGTCGGAACTCACCCTAGCTGCTCTCGGGGCCATACGCACCCCGCTGCGACCACGCGTCGCGAGCCGTACATCGAACGGGGCTGTGAGCGAACGCGCAACAGCGGTATCCGAGCGACGCCCCTTGACCATCGTCAAGGGCGAAACGGCGTGGGGGGCTATCGTCCCGCCCCATCGACCGCCCGGTCATGTACACGAGCCAACGTCATGAACAAGACTTTCGCCACCGCCTCGCTTCTGCTGCCGCTGCTGTTCGCCAGCGCGCCGGCACACGCCGCCATCAGCGACGCTGAAGCCGTCAACCGCGCCGGCATGCAGCGCATGTTGGGCCAACGCATCGCCCGTAGCTACCTGATGCTCGGCACCGAGACGCGCGTCGAGTTGGCCGCCAACCAACTCGATACAAGCGTTGCAGCCGTCGAGGAGAATGCGCTTCTACTGGATGACTATGCCAACAGCGACAGCACCAAGCGCGCCCTGGCCAAGGCCAACGAGACCTGGGCGCAATATCGCCAGCTTGCGCTCACAACGCCGGACCCGGCGCGCTCAGCCGAGCTGCTGGCGCTGGCCGAGCGTTTTCTGGGCGATAGCGAAGCATTGGTCCAGGCAATCGAAAGGGAGAGCGGCAACCAATCTACTCGACTCGTCAACCGGAGTGGCCGTCAGCGCATGCTGAGCCAGCGGATCGCCATGCTTTACCTTGCCATGGCCTGGAAGCTGCCCAACGAGGCGCTGCCCGGGCAGTTCGAGGCGGCAGTCGGCGAGTTCGAACGCGGGCTCGATGAGCTGCGCCAGGCCCCGCAGAACACGCAAACGGTCATCCGCCAATTGGAGCAGGTCGAGGCGCAATGGCGATTCGCGCGGGCGGGGTTCACCCTGGCGGACCAGTCGCGTTTCGTGCCGACCGTGATCGTTACTACAAGCGATTCGCTGCTGCGCAAGATGGAACAGCTAACGCATGACTACGAGCAGTTGGCTGAGGGGGCACGCTAGCCCGCTGGGTCGCCACGTCGGAAGGGTTGCGGGCTGGTGTCAGCGGGGATCGCCGCAGGCTCGGCGGCATCGAGCGAAGATGGGACATCGCCGACCTGGAAGGGCTTGGGCGATTCGGTCGCGAGCCGACGCGTTGCGGGTTCGATGCGTTCGGGCTCCGCCTCAGGACCGGCGGCAGCGCGTAGCTTCAGCAAAGCGAAACCTGCCAGCAGCGCCGCGATCACTCGATAGATGAGCGAGGCTAGGTCAAAGCCAACGAGGTCGCCGCCGTCGAGCCACAACGAGCCGAGGCGCCCGGCGACCAGCGCGAGCATGACGATCACCAACATGGCCAGCGCCGCCCGCGCATGCTCATGCACCCGTATCGCCCACAGCAGGAACAGCCCGAGCGCCAGCTGCAGCCCACCGTAATAGACGCGCATGTGGCTAACCGACGCCGTTTCCATCAGCAGCATGCCGTTCAGGTTGGCCATTTCGTACGGACGCAGCCAATACGCGATGCTGAAACCCAGCATGATCAGCGCTTGGGCGATGAGAACGAAACGGGCGAATCGCATCGAAAACACTCCTGATGACGGCTGCTCAGCACGACGGTAATCGGACCGGATCTCAGGCCGTTGGTTCGCCGCGCCGGTCCGTCCGGCGCGGCTTGGGTAACGGCCGGTGCGCAGGTAAGCTGCGCGCATCTGTCGATGGAGAAATCTCATGCGCCGCCTGCTTCTAGTCATCAGCCTATTGACCAGCCTCGCCCAGGCCGCCGAGCCCATTGCCATCGACGTGCACCGCGACGCCAATTGCGGCTGCTGCACCTCCTGGATCAAGCATCTGGAGGCGAACGGTTTCGTGGTTGAGGATCACGTCGAAACGGATATGGCAGCCGTCAAGCAGCGCCTGGGCGTACCGCATCGCCTGGGCTCGTGCCATACCGCAGTGATCGACGGGAAGTTCGTCGAGGGCCACGTCCCAGCGCAGGACATCCTCAAGCTGCGCGCCGAGCCCGACCTGATCGGCGCAGCGGTCCCAGGCATGCCGGCCGGGTCGCCGGGGATGGAGATGGGTGGCCGCCAGGACGCCTATCAGGTCATTGGCCTCGGTAAGGACGGCACCGAAGAGGTGCTGGCGGACTATCCCGCCCGCTGAACGTTCGTCGCGCAAAGTTACCGGCAAGCTGAATTTGCTGGCAGCCCGCCGGGTCTGAAGTAGGGACCGTTCAGACAGAAGGATTCGTGACGTGCGTTGGAACAAGGCTCGGCGCAGCGACAACGTAGTGGACGCCCGCGGCCGCAGCGGAATCGGCGGCGGCAAGCTGAGTCTCGCCGGCGTAGCAATCGTCGTGGTGATCGGCCTGCTTTCGGGTCAGGACCCGATGCAGATCCTCGGCCAGTTGGCCAGCCAGGGCAGTGCGCCGCCCACGCAGGAGCGCCCGGCGGCTGGAGACGACCCGCAGGTTCAGTTCGTCCAGGCCATTCTTGGCGACACGGAGGACACCTGGCGAGCGCTATTCAAACAAGGTGGCGAGCAGTATCGCGACCCCACGCTCGTTCTATTTCGCGGCGGCGTGAATTCTGCCTGCGGCTTCGCCAATGCCGCGGCGGGCCCCTTCTATTGCCCGGGCGACCAACAGGTTTACCTGGACTTGCAGTTCTTCGATGAGATGGCTTCACGCTTTCAAGCATCCGGCGATTTTGCCCAGGCTTACGTCATCGCCCATGAAGTCGGCCATCACGTGCAGACCCTGCTCGGCGTTTCGCAACAAATGCAGGCTGCCCGCCAGCGCGGCGAGCGCATGGAGGGTGATAACGGCCTGCTGGTTCGCCAGGAGCTACAGGCCGACTGCCTAGCCGGTGTGTGGGCGCATCATGCGCAGCAGCGCCACGACTGGCTCGAAGAAGGCGATCTGGAGGAGG
The DNA here is from genome assembly GCF_051486945.1 of Stutzerimonas chloritidismutans. Classification (GTDB taxonomy): domain Bacteria; phylum Pseudomonadota; class Gammaproteobacteria; order Pseudomonadales; family Pseudomonadaceae; genus Stutzerimonas; species Stutzerimonas chloritidismutans_B. The sequence goes on from NZ_JAHVDX010000002.1 coordinate 1,006,266, forward strand.
CATTGAACGCAGCCAACGCAATCGGCGACGACAACCTTCAGCAGCAGACGCAAGGTCGGGTAGTCCCGGATGCCTTTACCCATGGCACCTCGGCGCAGCGAGTGCGCTGGTTCCGTACCGGCTTTAACAGCGGCGAGCCGGGGCGCTGCGATACCTTCCAGGCCAGCCAGCTCTAGTCAGCCGGTGTCTCCGGCTCGAGCCATTGGTACAGCGGTGCGTCGCCGCTGTTGTGCACTTTCACCTGGGCAGCGTGGCGCAAGCGGACCAGCAGTCGCTTACCGGCCTGCGGGCTCCCCGCTAGCGCCTGCAGCTCGGCCAGCAGTTGCGGGCCGTCCATTTTCCCAGCCTCACGCAATACCCGCTGTGCACCGGCCCACAGCGGATCGGGCTCTGCCCTCACTGGCTCGGCAGGCTGAGATGCGCTTGCCGGCAACCGTCGCGCCAGCTCATCCCAATCGCCCTCATCCAGCTCCACAGCCAGATCCACCGGCCAATCACCAATCCGCCCGCGTATTCTGATCATCCCAACCCTCCCATCGGCGAACCAGAATGCTCCCATGGGCTGCGCCACGCTGGCCAGCCGGATCTCGCATTTGTTATAACGTAACTCCACCCCCGTTTTGGAGTTATACATGCGCCCGCTATTGATCGCCCTGCCCTTTGCGTTGCTGTCCAGCTTCGCCGTAGCTGCTGAGCATAATCATGAGCATGGCCATGATCACGACCATGCCCATCACGACGAACATGGCAGCCTAGGGGCCCATGAGCATGGCGCCGCGGAGCTGGACGCCGCACTCGATGGCTCGACATTGGAAATCGAACTGCGGACCCCGGCAATGAACCTGGTCGGTTTCGAGCACATGCCAAGCAGCGACGCCGACAAGAAAGCCGTTGCGGACGCACAACGCCAGCTGCAGCAGCCCGACACCCTGTTCGGCCTGCCGGCAAGCGCGGGTTGCTCACTGACCAAGACCGAGCTGGAAAGCCCGCTCTTCGAGGACGCGCATGCAGACCATAAACATGAACATGAACATGAACATGAACATGAACATAGCGACATCCACGCAGCATACCGCTACGACTGCGCTACGCCGGCCGCGCTTGAGGCGCTCGACCTGGCCCGCCTATTCGAAGCCTTCCCGGGCACCGAGAAAATCCAGGCCCAACTGATCGGCCCCAACGGCCAGCGCGGTGTTCAGTTGACCAAAGCCGGCGCTAACGCGCCTTTCTAAGCCCGCCCCTGCCTGGCCACCCGTCCAGGCAGTACACTTGCGCCACCTGACGAAAGACGGCCTTCGATGACCACAGCGCTTCTCGAACTCCACGACCTCGGGTTCTCCTGGCCCGGCCAGCCGGAGCTCCTCGACATACCAAGTTTTCGCCTGGAGGCGGACCAAAGCCTGTTTTTGAGAGGGCCTTCTGGCAGCGGCAAAACGACGCTGTTGGGCCTGATTGGCGGCGTGCAAATGGCTGGACGTGGCGAGGTGCGCCTACTGGGCACCAACCTCGGCACCCTGCCAGCCGGTGCGCGTGATCGCTTCCGCGTCGACCACACCGGTTACATTTTCCAGCAGTTCAACCTGCTTCCGTTCCTTTCGGTGGCGGAAAACGTCCGACTGCCATGTCACTTTTCGACCTTGCGTGCGACCCGGGCGAAGGCGCGTTTTGGAAGCGTCGATCAGGCGGCTGCACACCTGCTAGCGCATCTCGGACTGCCTGCGGCCCTGCTTGAGCGGCGTGCCGATGCGCTGTCGATCGGCCAGCAACAACGGGTCGCCGCGGCCCGTGCGTTGATCGGCCAGCCGGAGCTGGTCATTGCCGACGAACCCACGTCTGCACTTGACGCCGACAGCCGCGAAGCCTTTATCCAGCTATTGTTCGCCGAATGTCGCGCGGCGGGGGCCAGCCTGCTGTTCGTCAGCCACGATCAAAGCCTCGCCCCGCTGTTCGACCGCAACCTGTCGCTCGCCGAACTCAACCGAGCCGCCCGCCCGGCGGAGATTTGAACATGCCCTTGTTGCGTATTGCCCTGGCGAGCCTGAACAATCGCCGCTTCACCGCCCTGCTTACGGTGTTCGCCATCGCCCTGTCGGTGTGCCTGCTGTTGGCCGTCGAGCGTGTTCGGACCGAAGCCCGCGCCAGCTTCGCCAGCACCATAAGCGGTACCGACCTCATCGTGGGTGCCCGTTCCGGCTCGATCAACCTGCTGCTCTATTCGGTGTTTCGTATCGGCAATGCGACTAACAACATCCGCTGGGACAGCTTTGAACATTTCGCCAACCACCCGCGCGTCAGTTGGGCAATCCCGATATCCCTAGGCGACTCGCACCGTGGCTATCGCGTCATGGGTACCAGCGCCGCCTATTTCGAACACTACCGCTACGGCCGCAAACAGCCCTTGGAATTGGCAGAGGGGCACCCCTTCGGCACTGACCCGTTCGACGTCGTGCTCGGTGCAGAGGTGGCGCAGGCACTCGGCTACAGGCTCGGCGACGAGCTCGTTCTGGCACACGGCGTCTCTACCGTCAGCCTGGTGCAACACGACGACAAGCCCTTTCGCGTGGTCGGCATTCTCAAACGCACCGGCACACCCGTGGACCGGACCCTGCACATCAACCTCGCCGGCATGGAGGCGCTGCACGTCGACTGGCAGAACGGCATGCCCGCACGCGGCGCTGCACGGATCGACGCGGAACAGGCCAGGCAGATGAATTTGCAGCCCGCCCAGATCACGGCGTTCATGCTCGGCCTGAACAGCAAGATTGCGACCTTTACCTTGCAGCGTGAAATCAATGGCTATCGGGGCGAGCCGCTGCTGGCGATTTTGCCTGGCGTGGCGCTTCAGGAGCTCTGGAGTCTCATGGGAACAGCGGAAAAAGCACTCTTCGTGGTGTCGCTGTTTGTCGTGCTGACCGGTTTGATCGGCATGCTCACGGCGATCCTTACCAGCCTCAACGAGCGTCGTCGTGAGATGGCGATACTGCGCTCAGTCGGCGCACGCCCCTGGCATGTCGCGACACTGCTGGTGCTCGAGGCTTTCGCCCTCGCGCTCGCCGGTGCTCTGCTGGGGCTGGCCCTGCTCTACGTAGCGCTGATCCTGGCGCAGGAACCGGTGCAGGCCCATTATGGGCTCTATCTGCCATTGGCCTGGCCGAGCCTTTATGAATGGTCGCTGCTGAGCGGCATTTTGCTGGCCGGGCTACTGATGGGTGCGGTTCCAGCCTGGCGCGCTTACCGCCAATCCCTTGCCGATGGCTTGTCGATCCGACTATGAGGTAAACCATGCCACGCCTGCTGTCCGCTGCGCTGCTCGCGCTAATCGTCCCGTTTGCCTCGGCCGAGGTACGGGAGCTGCAATGGTCCGATCTGATTCCTGCCGATGCCCCACCGCCACCCCCGCCGGTGGCCATGCATGATATGTCGCAACTGGCCGATGCACTGGCCGCCGAAGCCGGTCCTGCAGCCGCCCAACAGTCGCCAGCCGAGCCGGTGGTCGGAGCGCTCGATGGCGTTCAGGTCAAGCTGCCAGGCTATATCGTGCCGCTGGACATGACTGAAGACGGCCGCGTTACGGAGTTCCTGCTGGTGCCTTATTTCGGCGCCTGCATTCATGTGCCCCCACCGCCTTCGAACCAGATCGTGCATGCCACCAGCGAGCTCGGCGTGAAAATGGACGCGCTCTACCAGCCGTTCTGGATCGAGGGCCCGCTCAGGGTCGAGCACGCCAGCAGCGAACTCGCCGAAGCGGGCTATCGCATGGCCGCGCAGAAGATCTATCTATACGAACTCGAATAGCGCTGCGCTCGAACCCGAGCTAAGCCTGGCGAGCCCAACTAGCGGCTACGGAACATGCGCCGTGCCTTGCGCACGGCGCACACTGAAACAGATCAGCGAACACTGGCGACCTGGCGTTCGCGCTCGAAGTTCAACTCACCCTCGGCCCATTCGCGCCATGCCCTGACCTTGCGGCGTTCAGCACCAGCGCGTTCGGCCTGGCGCAACGCATCAAGGCCGGCTTGCCAACGCGACTGCTCCAGTTCGAGTTGCGCCACGTTGAGCCAGAGCTTTGCCGATCCGGATTGCGCAGCCAAGTCACGGTAGATTCCCGCAGCGGCTTGCCGCTCGCGCGCCTGCCACCAGAGCTGGCCGAGCCGCTCGCGACGGGCAGCGGTCATGGCTAGCAGTTGCGAGTCGAGCATGCCCTGCAGCAGTTTGGCGCCCTGCCAAGGCTGGCCCGTTGCGCCCGCGAGCAGGACGAGGTTATCCAGCTCCGATTCGCTGAAGCGCAGCCCTTTGGTATGGGCGGCCCGCAGCGTCGCTAACGCCTTATCTTCGTCGCCGGCGAGCTGCTGCAAACCTGCCAACTGGCGCCAGCTCTTAGCATCATTAGGGTGCTTCTCCAGCAAACGACGCTGCCAGCGCTCAGCCGCCTCGTAGCGCTTCAGCTCGGCGTTGGCACCGACGAGGAACTGGATCCAGGTTTCACCGGCGTTCGGATTCGCCTGCACATAGCGCTCGGCCAGTGGCAGCGCCTTGGGATGCTGACCGAGGCCCTGATAAGCCTGCACAAGCATCTGCAGCACCTCTTCGCTCGGTTTGGCCTGCGCGCCCAGCAGGCTGACCACCTTCGCGTAGCGCCGCTCGACGAGGTTCAGCTTGGCAAGGTTCAGGTGCTCGTTGGGCAGCATCGTGTCGTCGAGCTTGCCGCTGTTGACTGCCTTCTCGAGCAATTCCAGCGCCTGTCGGTTGTCACCTTCAGCCCAAGCCAAGTACGCACGGCTGCGCCACAACAAAGCCTCTTCAAGGCTGCCAGCCCTCGCCTCAGCCCCACTCAGTGCCTGGCGCGCCGCGCTGTACTCACCCTTGTCCTGTGCAGTTCGGGCGCGCTCTAACGCCTTGAACACCGCGGGATCGATACTCTGCGCGGCATGCGCAGAAGCCATGAACAACAAAGAAGCCAACAGCAGTAAAGGGCGCATCAGCGATCTCCTTGCAGTCGGAAATGAAGTGTCTTGACAGCCTCGCGTGCCACCGCCGCACCGTTCTCGGTACGCGGGGCAAAGCGCCAGCGCGCCGCAGCACGGCGAGCCTCCCGATCAAAGACATTGGGTGGCGAAGCCTCTACCACACGGATGTTCTCCACCCGCCCAGCCGGGGTGATGGTGAAGGCCAGCTTGATATGACCTTCGATGCCACGCTGCCGGGCCCGATAGGGATACTCGGGGCGGACATCGTTCAATGGCATCACTTCCTGCTCCGGCCCACCTGAACGCCCGGCATCCGCTGCGGCAGGCGCAGGCGCTGGCGGAGCGGGTGCGGTTTCAGCAGCCGCGAGGCCGGACAGGCTCGGCGCTGGGGCACTGGCCACTGCCATGCCGGTGTCGATGTTCGGCAACGGCAGGTCGAGCTTGGGTAGGCTGGCGTTAGGAGTGGCCATGTCTGGCGTCGGTGGGGTCGGTGGCTGCGGCGTCTTGGGCTGCGGCGGTTGCGGTGCTTGCTGCCGGGAGCGCGTAGCGGTGCTCTCGTTTTGAGTGTCCATACGCACGAAATTGGCGATCGCGATCGGATCCTCGACCACGTCGTCGCGCGGAGGGTTAACCATGCTCAGCATCAACACGAACAACAGCACCGCCACCACGCAGGCGCCGATGAAGGACAGCCCGACCCGGGTCAGTCCGTTTACCATCACTGCACTCCCGAACTGGCGGCGAGCGCCACGTCTTGAACACCAGCCTGCCGCGCCTGGTCCATGACCTGCACGACCAAACCGGTGCGGGCGTCCTGGTCCGCCTGCACGACTACGGCGCCTTCCGGCTGGTCGACGCGCAACCGTTCGACATGCGCACGCACGCTGCGTACGTCCACCGCCTGTTTGTCGATCCAGACCTGCCCGTCAGCGGTCACGGCAATCAGAATGTTGCCCTTGTCCTGCGCACTGGCTGTTTCGGCCTGCGGGCGCTGGACCTCGACACCAGACTCTTTGATAAAGGAGCTGGTAACGATGAAGAAGATCAGCATGATGAAGACCACGTCGAGCATCGGCGTCAGGTCGATGCCGGTGTCTTCTTCCTGCTGGTAGTGGTGACGACGCATACGCATCCTGTAATCCTCAATCGTGACGCAGCTGGTCGGCCAGCCGGTCGAGAGCCTGTCGCGAAATACGTTCGAGACGCGCCAGGCTGAACAATCCAGTGATGGCCAGAACCATCCCCGCCATGGTTGGAAGAGTGGCTTGCCAGACGCCCGCTGCCATGCCGCGCGGGTTACCGGTGCCGTTCAGCGCCAGCACATCGAACACGGCGATCATGCCGGTCACCGTGCCGAGCAGGCCGAGCAGCGGGTACATGGCTACGAGGGTCTTGCTCATGCGCAGCGGCCCAGCCAGCTGTTGCTGTGCTTCAGCGAGCCAGGCGCTGCGTATGGCTCGCTGCCAGCTGCCCGGTTCCGAATCGAGGCGAGCCCAGGCCTGCCGGCGCGTCTCGACCCAGCGCGGGAAAACTTGCCGCATGAACCAGAGGCGCTCGAACACCAGCGTCCAATAGAGCACGCACAGCGCGGCCAGCGCCCACATGACCGCACCGCCTGCGGCCATGAAGTCGAGCAGCGCGTAGGCGCCGTCGACCAGGCTGAGCCAGCGCAGATGCAGATCAGTCACGGCGAGGCGTCCCCGACAGATGAAGGGCGATAAGGCCAGCGCTCTGCTGCTCCAACAGTTGGATCAGCGCCTTGCTGCGGCTGGCGAGCAGGCTGTGCAGGAACAGCAGCGGAATTGCTACCACCAGACCAAGCACCGTCGTCACCAGCGCCTGAGAAATACCGTCTGCCATCAGGCGCGAGTCGCCACCACCGCTCTGAGTGATCGCCTGGAACGTGACAATCATCCCGGTAACGGTGCCGAGTAGCCCAAGCAGCGGTGCAACGGCGCTGAGCAGCTTGAGCAGCGGCTGGCCGCGCTCGAGCGGGGGTGTCTCCTGCAGGATTGCCTCATCGAGCTTCAGCTCCAGCGTCTCCAGATCGGACAGCTGCGGCTTAGGCCCAAGCACGCCAATGATGCGGCCCAATGGATTGTCATCGCGCGGCGTACCCAGTTCACGCATCTGCCGACCAACCGCCCGACCGACGCCTGAGAGGTACACCATGCGCCAGATAGCCAGCAGCAAGCCCACCACGCCGAGCGCCAGAATCACCCAGCCAACCAGCCCACCCTGCTGTACCCGATCCCAAAGCTGGGGCTGGCGTTGCAACTGCGCCAGAAGCGTGCCGCGACTGGGGTCGACCGGCAGCGTCGCCAATGCATCGTTGCTGCTCAGGTAATCGTTGACCTGCCCGATGCCCGAAGGCTGGCGCGCCGGTGCCAGCAATTCACCCGCGTCACTGTCGTAGCGCAGGAAGGCATCATCCGTATAAGCGGCAAACCCGCCGACGCGCAGCACTTGCTCGGTACCGCGCTGGCCATCCGCGTGCACGACGGGCAGTTCGACCCGCTCGATGCGCCCGCTCGCGGCGAGGTCTTCGAGCAGCGTCATCCAGAAGCCATCAAGGTCTTCGGCCGACGGCAACGCACGGCTTTCGGCTAGGGTGCGCAGTCGCTCGACGCGATAGGGGTACTGCACGTTCAGCAGGCTGTCCTGCCATTGACCGGCGATATCGCCTGCACTCTGGCGAACGACGCCAAACAACTCGCCTAGATGGCCGACGCGCTGCGCCAGGAGTTTCTCCTGCTCGGCCAGCTCGGCCTCCTGGCGATCGAATTCCGCTTTAAGACGCTCGGCCTCGGCTTTCTGCGCTTCGAGCGCAGCCGTCGCCCGAGCCAGCAGTTGCGCCTGCTCGCCACGGTTCTGGATGAACTGTTGTTCGCGCGCCTGCATGGCCTCGACCTCAGCTGCGCGCTCGCTACGGATGCGCTGCAGCAACTGGTCCGGGCTCAACGGCTCGGCAGCCATGGCGAACACCGGCAGGCAGCCGATGAGCAACGATGTCAGCAGGCGAGTCATTGCGCAGCCTCCTTGGCCAGGGTCTTCACGGGGAGTTCGAGCCAGCTCGGAGCCTGCTGCTGGCGAGCAATGGCGATTGCTTTGGTGAGCGGCCGACGCGCGCTGCCGTCCAGCACCTGCCAGCTCTGCGTTTGCGGATTCCACCAACCACTCTCGTGCGCATCGAGGGTCTGGTAATAGAGCATCGTGCGGCCCAGCCTGAGGAATTCGACACTGCGGCTGCCGCCCTCGGTCGGCAACTCCCCGCGCCAGGCTTCAAGCGTCCGCCCGTAATCACTCTCGATCTGATAGGCCTCGAGGATGCGGCGATATTTCTCCGCCAAGCTGACATCCGCGCGCGCCTCCATGTCCTGCAGGCTGGCCAGGCGGTCGGCCCGCTCTTCCGGCAGGAACGGCAGGTCGGCGGCGATGAATTCTTCCAACACGTCGATCATGCGACCCATTTGCGGGGCTACAGCTTCCTGGGTCCGCTCAATGCTATCGAGTTGACGCTGGAATCCTTCCAGCTCCTTGCGCTGCGCTGCGGTGAGCTCCGTCAATTGGGCGTTGTACGCCTTCAGCGCTTCGGCTTGCTGCACAGCGTTGCGGTAGTCATTGAGCATCTGCCGGGTCGCATCATCGAGTTGCTCGATGCGCGCCTGCGAGGCCTGGGCTTCGCTGGCCAGGCGCTGGCTTTCATTCAGCGCCTCATCCAATGGGGCGGCCTGCAGGGGCAGGCATAACGACAAGAGCACGCCTGCCAGCAAGCGAGTCGGGTGCGGATTCATGCGGAGTGGACCCTCAGTTCACAGCAGCTTTAGAGTGTTACGCTATAACACTTTTACGATGCACGAGGCAGCCTATCCCAAGGCGAGCCACGATGCGTCTTGCCGCAGCGGATTCAGAAAGAGAAACATTATCATCTGCAAGTCGAGGACAAAGCAACCAGCGCGAAGGCTCTGTTCCGCTGCGGTTGGCTTTATTGAGCTGGATCAAAATGGGCCCGGAGCAGCGACCTACCATGGGCACCAATCGCAACACATCCTGTCTCGATGGAGTACCACTATGCGCAAGACCCTGTTTACCGCGTCCGTCCTGGCCCTGGCCGTCGCCGCCCCTTTCGCCCAGGCCCATCAGGCAGGTGATGTGATCGTTCGAGCCGGTGCGGTGACCGTCGATCCGCGAGAAGACAGCAGCGACATCTACGTCGGTGCGCTTTCAACCAGCGTCGCGGGAACCAAGGCCACGCTGGACAGCGACACCCAGCTCGGTCTCAACTTTGCTTATATGGTCACCGACAAGGTCGGTATCGAACTGCTTGCTGCCACGCCGTTCAGCCACGACGTTGGCGTAGCAGGAATGCCCGGTGGTTTCTCCGGCCTGAATGGCAAGCTGGGTGAGCTCAAGCATCTGCCACCGACGCTCAGCGTCGTTTATTACCCACTGGACAGCAAATCGGCATTTCAGCCCTACCTGGGCGCAGGTATCAATTACACCTGGTTCTTCGATGACAAGCTCTCCAGCGAGGCCGAAGGTAAGGGCTTCAGCGGGCTGGACATGAAGGACTCCTGGGGGCTGGCCGCACAGGTAGGCATGGACTACATGCTCACCGACAAACTGATGATCAACGCCCAGGTGCGTTACATCGACATCGATACCACCGGCACCACGAATTTTGGTGGAGCCAAGGTCAAAGTCGACGTAGATGTCGACCCGATGGTTTACATGGTCGGCCTCGGCTACAAGTTCTGACCGAGCAAAACCGGAACCAAAGATGAAACCCCGCCAACTGGCGGGGTTTCATCTTTCAGCCGTTGGACTACGACGAACTAACACGCCAGTAATTGAGCAAGCCCGTCGCGCATCTCGGTCACGGGCTCTGGCAAGCGATAACGCGCCAGCAGCCGAGAATTGTCCGCTCGAGAATGCCTGATATCCCCGCTTCGCGCCGCCTGATAGCTGACCGGAGGCAACCCGCCGATCACCTCGCCAACTGCCGCGAGCAGCTGGTTCAGGCTGGTCGCGCGATTTAGCCCGACATTGACAGCACCGACCTCGACCTTGTCCTGCTCGATCGCCTGCACCAACAGCTCGACCAGATCGCCGACGAAGAGAAAGTCCCGCGTCTGCTCACCGTCACCGAATACCGTGATAGGCAAACCCTTCCGCGCGCGCTCGGTAAAAATGCTGATCACACCAGAGTACGGTGAAGACGGGTCTTGACGAGGCCCGTAGATATTGAAGAAGCGGAACACCGCTGGCTCCAGACCATGCTGGCGACGATAGAAATCAAGGTAGTGCTCACTGGCGAGCTTGTCCGCCGCGTAAGGGGTCAGCGGTGCTTTGGGCGTGTCCTCGTCGATCGCCTTGCCTTCCCCATTGTTGCCATAAATCGCCGCGCTGGAGGCAAACACCACCCGCCGAACGCCGGCATCGCGCATCGCCTCGCAAACGTTCAAGGTGCCGACGAAATTGCCTTGGTGCGTAGCGACAGGATCGTCGACAGACGCCTGCACCGAGGCCACTGCCGCCAGGTGTACCACGGCGCAGCAACCTTGCACTGCGTGACGCACCAGGTGTGCATCGGCCACGTCACCTTCGATGAACTCGACGCACTCGCTTGTCGGCAGATTGCGGCGCTTGCCCATTGAGAGGTTGTCCAGAACACGCACCCGGTAGCCGCGCGCGACCAGGGCATCGACCAGGTTGGAGCCGATGAAGCCAGCGCCACCGGTAACCAGAACGGGTGATCTATCCATGTCGATAATATCGCTCCAGAAGGCCCGGCAGCCCGGCGCGCCAGGCGCGCGGCTTTATGCCGAACGTGTTGAATATCTTCTTGCAGGCGAGCACCCCATGCTGAGGCTCGTCCGCAGCATCGGGACAGTCCGCATGCGCGACGGGGGTCAGGGTTTCCACCGCGAGCCGCCGATGCTGCGCAGCCTCCGCCATCAATGCCTGCCCAACAACCAAGGGTGTCGAGGCCTCATGACCGCCATAGTGGTAGGTGCCCCACAGCGGCGCCTGACAATCAAGCTGTTTGAGGATCGCCAACATGACCCGCGCGGCGTCCTCGACTGGTGTCGGATTGCCTCGCCGGTCGTCGGCCAGGCTCGGCGCCTCGCACGTTTCAAGCCGGTGGAGAAACCGGCCCAACAACCCATCTGCGCTGTCGTCGAGCAGCCAGCCAAAGCGCAACAGCACATGCCGGGGGCACAGCGTCCGTACACTCTGTTCGGTACGCCACAGCGCCTTGCTACGGGCATCCAGGGGAGCCACTTCATCCTTCTCGCTGTAAGCAGTCGTGCGAGCACCGTCGAAGACGCGATAACTGGACGGCTGAACGAGAATGAAATCGTGGTGCTGGCAAAGCTCGGCCAAACGCTCCACGGCACGCTCCTGACGCGCCAGTTGGGCGTCCTCTACGTGGCCGCTCTGGAACCAGTCGAAGTAATAGGCGAGGTTGATGACGACATCCGGTCGGTTGCCGTCGAGCAATTCGGTGAGGCTGGCCGCATCCCAGCCCTGAGACGGAGGACGCGGCGCGAGAAAGCCGATGTCCTCCTCCGCACCCAGGCGGATGAGCGCCTGACCCAGGGCATTGCCGCCGCCCAACAGCATCAGGCGCATTCGCATCGAGAAGACTCTAGAAGGGGATATCGTCGTCGAAGCTGTCGTAGTCCGGTGCCGGCTGCTGCGCCGGCTGAGGCTGCGGACGCGACTGCTGCGGTTGCGCTTCGCGCTGCGGGCGAGGCTGCGACTGACGTGGGGAGTCGTCCGAACTGCCGCCACGGCCGCCGAGTAGTTGCATGGTGCCGCCCATGTCCACGACGACTTCAGTGGTGTAGCGCTTGACGCCGTCCTTTTCCCACTCGCGGGTTTGCAGGCGCCCTTCGATGTAGCACTGCGAGCCCTTGCGCAGGTACTCACCCGCAATCTCGGCAACCTTGCCGAACAGCACAACGCGGTGCCACTCGGTGCGTTCCTGCAGTTGACCGGTCTGTTTGTCTTTCCAGCTGTCGGTGGTGGCCAGCGTGATGTTGGTCACCGCATTGCCATTGGGCATGTAGCGGGTTTCCGGATCGCCGCCGACATTGCCGATCAAGATGACTTTATTCACCCCTCTGGCCATGGGTAACTCCTTTCTGAAACACGAATTTAGGTTGGCTCACTGGAGCGGATCCTGCTGACAGGAAAAGCCAATGACCGCGAATCTTACCCCACCCGCCCGTGGCCGGCCAAGGCGATGCCCTCGCAAGGCATCAAGCGTGACGCCGCTCACGGCCAGTTAGGCGACGAGCCCGTCCAGTGCCGCGCGGTCTAGCAGCTGCATATCGACCTTCAGGTACGCCGCTGCCTCTTCGGTGATGACAAGCGCATCCGAGACACCCTGCACCGCGAGCATCTGCTCGGCCAGGCGGGGGTTATCCACCGCCTGCGCCGAAAGCGGCAGCCGCAGGCCGGTCACGTAGGGCGGCTCGCGCATGCGCCAGGTGACGAGCAGCCAGAGCGCGCAGAGCACTGCGCAACCGCCGAACACCAGCTCCAGGCCGCCTATCTGATACATCCAGCCGCCGAGAATCCCGCCAGCGCCCGCGCCGAGGAACTGACTCGTCGAGTAGACGCCCATTGCGGTGCCTTTCCCGCCCGCTGGCGCCACCTTGCTGATAAGCGAGGGCAGCGATGCTTCGAGCAGGTTGAAGGCAGTGAAAAACAGGATCATCCCTGCCACCAGCGACCATAAGCGATCGCCCAGCGCCAGAAAGAACAGCTCGGTGAGCAACAGCGCCCCTACGGCACCCAGCACGACCCGCCGCATCTGCCGCTTCTTTTCGCCGTAGATGATGAACGGCACCATTCCGAAAAAGCCCGTTACCAGGGCCGACAAGTAGACCCACCAGTGCTCGTCCCGCGGCAAGCCGGCCTCGGTGACCAGCGCCAGAGGAAGCGCGACGAAACTGGCCATCAGGATTGCATGCAAGGCCAGGATGCTGAAATCCAAACGCAGCAGATCGGGATGACGCAGCGTGGGCCAAAGCGCCTGGCCCGCCACCCCCGACTCCCGATGGCGAAGGTGCTGGTGGGCGCGGGGCAAGGTCACGACTACGCCGATGCCGGCTAGCGCCATGATTGCCGTAGCCCAAAAGAGGCCTGACAACCCGAACGCGCGCGTCATTAAAGGCCCGACGACCATCGCTACCGCGAAAGAGACGCCGATGCTCATGCCGATCAACGCCATTGCCTTGGTCCGGTGCTGCTCCCGCGTCAGATCGGACAACAATGCCATCACCGCGGCAGAAATCGCCCCAGCGCCCTGCAGGATGCGCCCAGCGATCACGCCCCAGATCGAATCAGCCGTGGCCGCGAGGGCTGCGCCAGCGGCGAAGATCAGCAGACCAAAGTAGATCACTGGCAGCCGGCCAATTCGATCCGACAAAATTCCGAAGGGAATTTGCAGCACCGCCTGGGTCAAACCATAGGCACCGATCGCGAGACCGATAAGCGCTGGCGTCGCCCCCTGCAATTCCGTGCCATAGGTTGCCAGTACCGGCAAGACCATGAACATGCCGAGCATGCGGAACGCGAAAACCAGGGCCAGACCGGAAGCAGCACGGGTTTCGCTCGCGCTCATGCGCTCGCTGTAGGGATCCTGCATGTGGGGTCTCGCTTGAATGAACCGGCGGCGATTCTAGCAGCCATCCCCTGCTCGGCACAGGCGCACGCTTTTTGCCGCACCGTCGCCCCGGCCGTATAATTTCGGGTTTCCCGCCCGCCACGCGAGGCTGCTTTGGACAAGATTCTGATTCGTGGGGCCCGTACCCACAACCTGAAGAACATCGACCTGACCCTGCCGCGCGACAAGCTGATCGTAATCACTGGCTTGTCAGGCTCCGGCAAGTCTTCGCTAGCCTTCGACACGCTCTACGCCGAGGGCCAGCGCCGTTACGTCGAATCCCTGTCGGCTTACGCCCGGCAATTTTTGTCGATGATGGAAAAGCCGGACGTGGACACCATCGAAGGCTTATCGCCGGCCATTTCGATCGAGCAGAAATCCACATCTCACAATCCACGTTCTACCGTCGGTACCATCACGGAGATCTACGACTACCTGCGCTTGCTCTATGCCCGCGTCGGCACCCCTCGCTGCCCGGACCACGACGCGCCGCTGGAAGCCCAAACGGTCAGCCAGATGGTCGACCAGGTTCTGGCGCTCGAGGAAGGCCGCAAGCTCATGCTACTCGCGCCGGTCATCCGCGAGCGCAAGGGCGAGCATTTGGCGGTCTTCGACGAGCTGCGCGCGCAGGGTTTCGTCCGCGCACGCATCAATGGGCGCCTTCACGAGCTGGACGAGCTCCCCAAACTGGACAAGCAGAAGAAGCACTCCATCGACGTGGTCGTTGACCGCTTTAAGGTACGAGGCGATCTACAGCAGCGTCTCGCGGAGTCCTTCGAAACGGCGCTGAAGCTAGCCGATGGCCTTGCCCTGGTCGCCCCGATGGATGACGACGACGGCCACGACGAGATGGTCTTTTCCGCACGCTTCGCCTGCCCCGTCTGCGGCCATTCGATCAGCGAACTCGAACCCAAGCTGTTTTCGTTCAACAACCCGGCCGGTGCCTGCCCAACCTGTGACGGCCTCGGCGTCAAGCAGTTCTTCGACGCCAAGCGGCTGGTCAACGGCGAGCTGACGCTGGCCGAAGGCGCCATCCGCGGTTGGGACAGGCGCAACGTCTACTACTTCCAGATGCTTGGCTCGCTGGCGTCTCACTACCGCTTCAGCCTCGACGTGCCGTTCGATTCGCTGACTGCCGATCAGCAGAAAGTCATCCTGCGCGGTAGCGGTAGGGAAAACGTCGAGTTCCGCTACCTTAACGACCGCGGCGACATCGTGAAACGCTCGCATCCGTTCGAGGGTATCGTTCCGAATCTCGAGCGACGCTACCGCGAAACCGAGTCGAACACCGTGCGCGAGGAGCTTGCCAAATACCTCAGCACACAACCTTGCCCGGAGTGCCGCGGCACGCGGCTGCGTCGCGAAGCGCGACATGTATGGGTGGGCGACAAGACCCTGCCTGCCGTAACCGCGCTGCCTATAGGCGATGCGACGGATTACTTCGCGGACCTGACGCTAACGGGCCGCCGAGGCGAAATCGCCGACAAGATCCTCAAGGAGATTCGCGAACGCCTGCAATTCTTGGTGAACGTCGGGCTCGATTACCTCACCCTTGATCGCAGCGCGGATACGCTCTCCGGCGGAGAGGCACAGCGCATCCGCCTCGCTAGCCAGATCGGTGCAGGGTTGGTGGGCGTAATGTATATCCTCGACGAACCCTCGATCGGCCTGCATCAGCGCGACAACGAACGCCTGCTCGGCACCCTCAGGCACCTGCGCGACATCGGCAATACCGTGATCGTGGTCGAGCATGACGAAGACGCAATCCGCCTGGCCGACTATGTCGTCGATATCGGCCCTGGTGCGGGTGTGCACGGCGGGCAAATCGTTGCCGAGGGCACGCCCGATGAAGTTATGAACGACCCGGCCTCGCTCACCGGAGGCTATCTGTCCGGACGGATCAGGATCAACTACCCCGCGCAGCGAACGCCCCGCGACCCTGCCCGCCTGCTAAAGCTCAAGGGGGCTAGGGGCAACAACCTGCGCAACGTCGATCTCGAGATTCCGGTCGGTCTATTGACCTGCATTACCGGCGTGTCCGGTTCGGGCAAGTCCACCGTGATCAACAATACGCTGTTCCCCATCACCGCGACCGCGCTCAACGGCGCGACCACGCTGGAAGTCGCCGCTCACGACAGCTTCGATGGGCTACAGCACCTGGACAAGGTTGTCGACATCGACCAAAGCCCCATCGGCCGCACCCCGCGCTCGAACCCCGCGACCTATACCGGTCTGTTTACGCCAATCCGCGAGCTATTCGCCGGCGTGCCTGAAGCCCGATCTCGCGGCTACGGCCCAGGCCGCTTCTCGTTCAACGTCAAGGGTGGACGCTGCGAGGCCTGCCAGGGCGACGGGGTGATCAAAGTAGAAATGCATTTCCTGCCGGACATCTACGTGCCGTGCGACGTATGCAAAGGCAAGCGCTACAACCGTGAAACGTTGGAAGTGAAGTACAAGGGCAAAAGCATCACCGAAGTGCTCGACATGACCATCGAGGAGGCGCGCGAATTCTTCGACCCAGTCCCTGCCGTCGCCCGCAAACTTCAGACGCTCATGGATGTGGGCCTCTCTTACATCAAACTAGGGCAGAGTGCGACCACGCTGTCTGGCGGCGAGGCACAGCGGGTCAAGCTGTCCCGGGAACTGTCCAAGCGTGATACTGGCAAGACGCTCTACATCCTCGACGAGCCGACGACAGGTCTACACTTCGCGGACATCCAACAGCTGCTCGACGTGTTACATCGATTGCGCGACCACGGCAACACAGTGGTAGTGATCGAACATAACCTGGATGTGATCAAGACGGCGGACTGGCTCGTCGATCTAGGTCCAGAGGGCGGATCGAAAGGCGGCCAGATTATCGCCACAGGCACACCCGAAGAAGTCGCGGCAGCGCCTCAGTCACACACCGGGCACTTCCTCAAACCGCTACTTGAAAGGGATCGAGGCTGAACAACACGCCGATGCCCCAAGCCGAGCACGTTGCGCGCCCGGCTTGGGGACCGCGTCAGGCGATTTCGCTGACGTCAATGTCCAACCCTTTTGCAATGCCCGCTCCGTAAGTTGGATCGGCCTTGAAAAAGTGGCCCAACTGTCGCAGCTGTACCGGGCGTGTCACCGACCGCATTGCACCGACGATATTGCTGACCAGCAAGGCCTGTTGGTCGGCATTCATCAAGCGGAACAGTGCGCCGGCATGGCTGTAATAGTCCTCATCGACGCGGTGATCGTAGCGGCCTGCCGCGCCGCTCAGCGTCAAGCCTGGCTCGGCATAGCGCGGCGCTTGTTTCGGCGCGCCCGCATAGCTGTTCGGCTCGTAGTTCGGCGCAGACCCACCATTGCCGTCGAACCGCATGGCTCCGTCACGCTGGTAGTTCTGATAAGGACAACGCGGTGCGTTGACGGGCAACTGCTGATGGTTCGTACCGACACGGTAGCGATGCGCGTCAGCGTACGCAAAGACGCGCCCCTGGAGCATCCGGTCCGGCGACAACCCGATGCCGGGCACGACATTGCTTGGTGCGAATGCCGCCTGTTCGACTTCAGCAAAGTAGTTGCTGGGATTACGGTTCAGCTCGAGGATGCCCACCTCGATTAACGGGAACTCTGTCTGTGACCAAGTCTTGGTTACGTCGAACGGGTTCTCCGCACGATCCGCAGCCTGTTCCTCGCTCATGACTTGGATACACATCCGCCAGCGCGGGTACTCGGCACGCTCGATCGCATCGAACAGGTCACGTTGTGCGTAGTCCGGATCCGTACCAGCCAGCCGCGCAGCCTCGTCCGGCGCGAGATTCTTGATGCCCTGCATGCTCTTGAAGTGAAACTTCACCCAGGCGCGCTCGCCCTCGGCATTGATCATGCTGAACGTATGGCTACCAAAGCCATGCATGAACCGATAGCCATCTGGAATGCCACGATCGGAAAAAAGGATGGTGATCTGATGCAACGCTTCGGGAGATAAGGACCAGAAGTCCCACATCATCTGAGGGCTCTTGAGATTGCTCCAGGGGTCCCGCTTCTGCGTATGGATGAAATCGGGAAACTTCAGCGGATCGCGAATAAAGAAAACCGGCGTGTTGTTCCCAACGATGTCCCAGTTGCCTTCCTCGGTGTAAAACTTCACTGCGAAACCGCGCGGGTCCCGCTCCGTATCGGCTGAACCGCGCTCACCGCCAACCGTCGAAAACCGCAAGAACAACGGGGTCTTCTTGCCGACGGTATCGAACAGCTTGGCGCTGGTGTAGCGAGTGATATCCGACGTTACTGTCAGGGTGCCGTACGCGCCTGAACCCTTTGCGTGAACTCGACGCTCCGGAATGACTTCCCGGTTGAAGTGCGCAAGCTTTTCGACGAGATGAAAGTCATCCAATAACAGCGGGCCGCGGGCGCCAGCGGATCGAGAGTTTTGGTTATCAGCAACCGGGGCGCCGGAAGCAGTGGTGAGGATCTTGGTCTCGCTCATGTTGTATCTCCTGAAAACCGTTCAATGGGCTTGAGGAAAACATTAAGCGAGACGGTGAATAAGCTCTAATTTATTGGCCTGACAACATCGATAGTCTGTGACTAATGAACCAGGCATAAAAAAACCGAACCCAAGGGTCCGGCTTTTCTATACAAGCGAGAGGCTTATTCAGCAGCCTCTATCTCGCCGGTAACTGGGCGATCGACCAGCTCGACATAGGCCATAGGTGCGTTATCACCAGCACGGAAACCGCACTTGAGAATACGCAGATACCCACCCTGACGGGTCGCGTAACGCGGGCCAAGATCGTTGAACAGCTTACCGACGATGGCCTTCGAACGAGTACGGTCGAAAGCGAGGCGACGGTTAGCGACGCTGTCTTCCTTAGCCAAAGTGATCAGCGGCTCGGCAACGCGACGCAGCTCTTTGGCCTTGGGCAGGGTAGTCTTGATCAGTTCGTGCTCGAACAGCGACACCGCCATGTTCTGGAACATAGCCTTGCGGTGTGCGCTAGTGCGGCTGAGGTGACGGCCACTTTTACGATGACGCATGATTGAAATTCCTTACCAAACGATATGTTCGGTGACTAGGGGCGATCAGGCCGTAGCCTTATCGTCCTTCTTGAGACTTGCCGGCGGCCAGTTATCGAGGCGCATACCGAGGGACAGACCGCGGGAAGCCAAAACGTCTTTGATCTCAGTCAGAGACTTCTTGCCCAGGTTCGGCGTCTTCAACAACTCTACTTCGGTGCGCTGAATCAGATCACCGATGTAATAGATGTTTTCTGCTTTCAGGCAGTTGGCCGAACGAACAGTCAATTCCAAGTCATCAACCGGACGCAACAGGATCGGATCGATCTCGTCTTCTTGCTCGACGACGACCGGCTCGCTGTCACCCTTGAGGTCGACGAACGCGGCCAGCTGCTGCTGCAGTATGGTCGCGGCACGACGGATCGCTTCTTCAGGATCCAAGGTTCCGTTGGTTTCCAGGTCGATGACCAGCTTGTCCAGGTTGGTACGCTGCTCGACACGAGCATTCTCAACCACATAAGCCACGCGACGAACCGGGCTGAAGGTGGCGTCGAGCTGAAGACGGCCAATGCTACGGCTCTCATCTTCATCGCTCTGACGCGCATCAGCAGGCTCGTAACCACGGCCGCGAGCGACCTTGAGCTTCATGTTGATCGAGCCATTAGCCGCCAGGTTAGCGATCAGGTGATCGCCATTGACGATTTCGACATCGTGATCCAGCTGGATATCGGCAGCGGTAACAGCGCCCGCGCCCTTCTTCACCAGGCTCAAGGTTACTTCATCACGGCCATGCAGCTTGATGGCGATACCTTTGAGGTTGAGCAGGATTTCGATTACATCCTCCTGCACGCCCTCGATTGCGCTGTACTCGTGGAGCACACCGTCGATCTCAGCCTCGACCACAGCGCAGCCAGGCATGGAGGACAACAGAATGCGACGCAGCGCGTTGCCCAGGGTGTGGCCAAAACCACGCTCGAGAGGCTCGAGTGTGATCTTGGCACGGGTCGGACTGACCACCTGCACATCGATATGGCGGGGGGTCAGGAACTCATTTACCGAACTCTGCATGGATACACCTATTTTCTAGCCCTTACTTGGAGTAGAGCTCGACAATCAGGTTTTCGTTGATGTCGGCGGACAGATCACTGCGAGCCGGAACATTCTTGAAAACACCAGATTTCTTGTCGGCATCTACTTCGACCCATTCAACGCGACCGCGCTGTACGCACAGTTCGAGGGCTTGAGCAATACGCAGCTGGTTGCGGCACTTCTCGCGAACAGCCACCACGTCACCGGCTTTAACCTGGTAGGACGGGACGTTCACAGTCTGACCATTAACGCTGATCGACTTGTGCGATACCAGCTGACGCGACTCGGCACGAGTGGAGCCGAAGCCCATGCGATACACGACGTTGTCCAGACGGCACTCGAGCAGCTGCAGCAGGTTCTCGCCGGTAGCACCCTTACGGCTGGCTGCTTCTTTGTAGTAACCACTGAACTGGCGCTCAAGAACGCCGTAGATACGACGGACTTTTTGCTTTTCACGCAGCTGAGTACCGTAGTCGGACAAACGACCACGACGCTGACCGTGAACACCCGGTGGGGTTTCGATGTTGCACTTGGATTCGAGCGCGCGCGCACCACTCTTCAAGAAGAGATCGGTGCCTTCACGGCGAGACAGTTTGCACTTGGGACCAATATAACGAGCCATTTCTCACTGTCTCCTGATTACACGCGACGCTTCTTCGGCGGACGGCACCCGTTGTGCGGGATAGGCGTCACGTCGGTGATGCTGGCGATTTTATAACCACAGCCATTCAAAGCACGAACGGCAGATTCACGACCCGGACCCGGACCCTTGACGTTGACGTCGAGGTTCTTGAGGCCATATTCCAGTGCCGCTTGACCGGCGCGTTCGGCAGCCACCTGGGCAGCGAACGGGGTGCTCTTACGCGAGCCACGGAAACCAGAACCACCGGAAGTTGCCCAGGACAACGCGTTGCCTTGACGGTCGGTGATGGTAATGATGGTGTTGTTGAAAGACGCGTGGATATGGGCGATGCCATCAACCACCGTCTTTTTGACTTTTTTACGAGGACGAGCAGCAGGTTTAGCCATGATTAGATTCCTGTCGATGCGCTAATGCGATTACTTGCGGATCGGCTTACGCGGACCCTTACGGGTGCGAGCGTTGGTCTTGGTACGCTGGCCGCGAACCGGCAGACCACGACGATGACGCAGGCCGCGGTAGCAACCCAGGTCCATCAAGCGCTTGATCTTCATGTTGACTTCACGGCGCAGGTCACCCTCAACGATGAACTTGCCTACTTCGCCACGCAGCAGCTCTACCTGCTCGTCTGAGAGATCCTTGATTTTAGCCGCCGGGTTCACGCCGGTAGCCGCGCAGATTTCCTGCGCACGAGTGCGACCAACACCATAGATGTAGGTCAGCGAGATAACAGTATGCTTGTTATCTGGAATGTTTACGCCTGCAATACGGGCCATTCAGTGAAACTCCAATTGACAGCTACCCAACGCCCCGGAAGCCAAGAAAAGGGCGCGAGATACTAACGCTGTAATAACAAATAATCAACCCGACAGCGCACTAGCTGCCGGGCTCGAGCCTTAGCTCACACTCAGCCTTGGCGCTGCTTGTGACGCGGTTCTGCACTGCAAATAACCCGAACGACGCCATCGCGACGCACGATTTTGCAGTTACGGCACAGCTTCTTAACCGATGCACGAACTTTCATGACAACTCCTGGAACCTTACGGGCTAGTTAGCGGAGCATGCCGCTGCCATAACCCTTCAGGTTGGCTTTTTTCATCAGGGAATCGTACTGGTGAGACATGAGGTGCGATTGGACCTGAGACATAAAGTCCATGACAACCACAACCACAATCAACAGCGATGTCCCGCCAAGGTAGAACGGCACGTTTGCAGCCACCACCAGAAACTGCGGCAGGAGGCAAACAGCCGTCATATACAGAGCTCCGAACATGGTCAGACGAGTCAACACGCCATCGATGTAACGCGCGGACTGCTCACCAGGACGAATACCCGGAATAAAGGCACCGGATTTTTTGAGGTTCTCCGCGACGTCTTTCGGGTTGAACATCAACGCCGTATAGAAGAAGCAGAAGAATATGATCCCGGCACTGAACAGCAAAATATTCAAGGGCTGCCCGGGGGCAATTGCCTGAGAAATATCCGCCAGCCAGCCCATACTCTCGGACTGGCCAAACCACTGCCCCAGCGAAGCCGGGAACAGCAGGATGCTACTGGCGAAGATTGCTGGAATCACGCCTGCCATGTTGACTTTAAGCGGCAGGTGGCTAGTCTGCGCCGCGAAGACCTTACGGCCCTGTTGACGCTTGGCGTAGTGCACCGCGATACGGCGCTGGCCGCGCTCGATGAACACGACGAAACCAATGATGGCGACCGCCAACAGACCAACCGCAAGCAGAGCAATGATATTGATATCACCCTGACGAGCCGATTCGAAGGATTGCCCAAGCGCCCCCGGCAGACCAGCGACGATACCAGCGAAGATCAGCATGGATATACCATTGCCAACGCCCCGCTCGGTAATCTGCTCACCTAGCCACATCATGAACATCGCACCCGCTACGAAGGTAGTGATCGCGACGAAATGAAAGCCGAAGTCGTTGCTGAACGCGACGCCTTGCCCGGCAAGGCCGACAGACATGCCAATCGCCTGCACGATCGCCAACACCAGCGCACCGTAGCGCGTGTACTGACTAATCTTGCGACGGCCAGCCTCGCCTTCCTTCTTCAACTGCTCCAGCTGTGGGCTAACAGCGGTCATGAGCTGCATGATGATCGACGCCGAAATATACGGCATGATCCCCAAAGCAAAGATGCTCATACGCTCCAACGCACCACCGGAGAACATATTGAACAGGCTAAGGATGGTCCCTTCGTTCTGACGGAACAGCTCGGCCAACCTGTCGGGATTGATACCCGGCACCGGGATATGCGCCCCTATCCGATAGACGATGATCGCCATCAGCAAGAAACGCAGACGAGCCCAGAGTTCAGAAAGCCCGCCATTACTCAGCGCGGAGAGAGCACCTTGCTTAGCCATTTATTCCTCGAACTTGCCGCCAGCTGCTTCGATAGCCGCACGCGCACCTTTGGTGGCTGCGATACCCTTGAGGGTGACCGCCCGACCAACCTCGCCCGACAACATGACTTTCACACGCTGTACGTTCTGGTTGATGATGTTGGCGTCTTTGAGGCTCTGCACAGAAACGACATCGCCTTCAACCTTGGCCAACTCGGACGTGCGCACTTCAGCGCGATCCATAGCCTTCAGCGATACGAAGCCGAACTTTGGCAGGCGACGGTGCAATGGCTGCTGACCACCCTCGAAACCAGGGGCAATCTTGCCACCGGAGCGCGAAGTCTGGCCTTTGTGGCCACGGCCACCAGTCTTGCCCAGACCGCTACCGATACCACGGCCCGGGCGCAGCTTTTCGCGACGAGCGCCCGGCGCGGAACGCAGATCGTTCAGTTGCATGGCTTAGCCCTCCACACGGAGCATGTAGTAAGCCTTGTTGATCATGCCGCGATTTTCAGGCGTATCCTGAACTTCTACGGTGTGACCGATACGACGCAGGCCGAGGCCCTTGACGCAAAGCTTGTGATTGGGGATACGACCGCTGACACTCTTGATCAGCGTGACCTTGACGGTGTTAGCCATGATCAGGAAATCTCCTCGACGCTCTTGCCACGCTTAGCAGCGATCGACTCAGGCGACTGCATGGCCTTCAGACCCTTGAAAGTGGCATGAACCACGTTCACCGGGTTGGTAGAGCCATAGCACTTAGCCAGAACGTTCTGAACACCGGCCACCTCAAGGATGGCGCGCATTGCACCACCGGCGATGACACCGGTACCTTCGGATGCCGGCTGCATATAAACCTTCGAAGCGCCATGAGCCGCTTTCGTCGCGTACTGCAGAGTGCTGCCGTTCAGGTCGACCTGGATCATGTTGCGGCGCGCCGCCTCCATGGCCTTCTGAATCGCCGCTGGCACTTCACGGGACTTGCCGCGACCGAAACCAACACGACCCTTTCCATCACCCACCACGGTAAGCGCGGTGAAAGTGAAGATACGACCACCTTTTACTGTCTTGGCGACGCGGTTAACTTGAACCAGCTTCTCAATGTAGCCTTCGTCGCGCTTTTGCTCGTTATATGCCATAACTTAGAACTCCAGCCCGCCTTCACGAGCAGCATCAGCCAGTGCCTTCACACGACCGTGGTACTTGAAGCCAGAACGGTCGAACGCCACCTGGGTGACACCTGCGGCTTTAGCCCGCTCAGCGACCAGCTGACCAACCTTCTTGGCAGCGTCGACGTTGCCAGTGGCACCGCCGCGCAGTTCTTTGTCGAGCGTCGAGGCGCTGGCCAGAACCTTGCCGCCATCGGCGGAGAGGACCTGGGCGTAGATGTGCTGGGAAGAGCGGTACACACAAAGGCGTACCGTTTCCAGCTCGCGCATCTTCAGGCGTGCCTTGCGAGCGCGACGCAGACGAGTAACTTTCTTTACGCTCATTTGCTATGCCCTACTTCTTCTTAGCTTCTTTACGACGAACCACTTCGTCCGAGTACCGAACACCCTTGCCCTTGTAAGGCTCTGGGCGACGGAAATCACGGATTTCAGCGGCCACCTGACCAACCAGCTGCTTGTCCACACCCTTGATCAGGATGTCGGTCTGACTGGGAGTTTCAGCGGTAACGCCTTGCGGCAGCTCATACTCGATCGGATGCGAGAAGCCGAGAGCCAGGGACAGCACTTGACCTTTGGCTTGCGCCTTATAACCAACGCCAACAAGCTGGAGCTTGCGCTCGAAGCCTTGGCTGACGCCGATCACCATGTTATTGACCAGCGCACGGGTAGTGCCGGCCATCGCACGATTCTGCTGATCGCCATTACGAGCAGCGAAACGCAACTCACCCGCTTCGTGAATCACTTCAACGGAAGAATGAACGTTCAGTTCGAGAGCGCCCTTGGCACCCTTTACCGAAAGCCGCTGGCCGGACAGATTGAATTCAACACCGGCAGGCAGCTTGACGGGGTTCTTAGCAACGCGAGACATGCTTATCCCCCCTTAGAACACAGTGCAGAGCACTTCGCCGCCAACGCCGGCAGCACGAGCAGCACGATCAGTCATCACACCTTTATTGGTGGACACGATCGAGACACCCAGTCCGCCACGAACTTTCGGCAACTGATCAACGGATTTGTACTGGCGAAGGCCAGGACGGCTTACACGCTTGAGCTCCTCGATGACCGGACGGCCTTCGAAGTACTTCAGCTCGATAGACAGCTGCGGCTTGGCGTCGCTGCTGACGTTGTATCCTGCGATATAGCCTTCACCTTGAAGAACGTTGGCTACAGCCACCTTCAGCGTGGAAGACGGCATGCTTACGACGGACTTTTCGGCCATCTGGGCATTACGGATACGAGTTAGCATGTCCGCTAACGGGTCCTGCATACTCATGGGCTCTTGGCTCCTAATACAAAAAAATAAGCCCGTTTGGGCTCGTGTCGCCTACAGAACGAGCTAACGCACACAGGCGTGACTCTGGCGAGCCGGACATTCTAGAGACACCCTAGAAACGAATCAAGCCCCATGAGGGGCTTGATTCGAACAACACCGAGCCGGCGGCAAGCCGGCTCAGCTTTACCAGCTGGCCTTGACCAGACCGGGAACGTCGCCCCGCATCGCCGCTTGACGCAGCATGTTACGCGCAAGACCAAACTTGCGATAAACACCGTGCGGACGACCGGTCAGACGGCAGCGGTTGCGCAGACGCGAAGCGCTGGCGTCACGCGGCTGCTTCTGCAGCGCAACCTGAGCCTCCCAACGCGCTTCCGGAGATGATTCCGGGCTTGCGATGATTGCTTTGAGCGCGGCACGCTTCTGAGCGTACTTGGCAACCGTTTGCTGACGCTTCAGCTCGCGGTTCTTCATGCTTTGCTTAGCCATGCACCTACTCCAATCAGTTACGGAACGGGAAGTTGAAGGCACGCAGCAGCGCGCGACCTTCTTCATCCGTCCGAGCAGTAGTGGTCAGAGTGATATCCAGACCACGCAGGGCATCGATCTTGTCGTAATCGATTTCCGGGAAGATGATCTGCTCCTTCACGCCCATGCTGTAGTTGCCACGGCCGTCGAACGACTTGGCATTCAGGCCGCGGAAGTCGCGGACCCGAGGCAGGGAGATGGATAGCAGACGATCCAGGAATTCGTACATACGATCGCTGCGGAGGGTCACCTTGACGCCGATCGGCCATCCCTCGCGGACCTTGAAGCCAGCGATGGATTTACGAGCGTGAGTCACGACGACCTTCTGGCCGGTGATCTTTTCCAGATCAGCGACGGCGTTATCGATGATCTTCTTGTCACCGATCGCCTCGCCGAGACCCATGTTCAGGGTGATCTTGGTGATGCGCGGAACTTCCATCACGTTGCCAAGCTGGAGCTCTTCCTTCAGCTTGGGAGCGATTTGCTTCCGATAAACTTCTTTTAGTCGTGCCATGGTTATCTACCTAGCAGTCTCAAGCTTCAACCGGCTTTTGGGTCGACTTGAAGACACGAATTTTCTTACCGTCTTCAACCTTGAACCCAACGCGGTCAGCCTTGTTGGTTTCACCGTTGAAGATAGCAACGTTAGAGGCGTGCAATGGCGCCTCCTTCTCGACGATACCGCCCTGAACGCCCGACATCGGGTTCGGCTTGGTATGACGCTTGACCAGGTTGATCCCACCGACGACCAGACGGTCATCAGCGAGAACCCGAAGCACCTTACCGCGCTTGCCCTTGTCTTTGCCGGCGATGACGATGATCTCGTCGTTGCGACGAATCTTTTGCATGCGGCTTCTCCTTACAGCACTTCAGGCGCGAGCGAGACGATCTTCATGAACTTCTCGGAACGAAGCTCACGCGTCACTGGCCCGAAAATACGGGTGCCAATAGGCTCCTGCTTGTTGTTCAACAGAACAGCAGCGTTGCCATCGAAGCGGATGATAGAGCCGTCCGGACGACGAACACCGTGGCGGGTACGGACTACAACAGCAGTCATTACCTGGCCTTTCTTGACCTTGCCACGCGGAATCGCTTCCTTGACGGTAACCTTGATGATGTCGCCGATGCCGGCGTAACGGCGGTGCGAACCACCCAGGACCTTGATACACATGACGCGACGCGCGCCACTGTTGTCCGCCACATCGAGCATGGATTGAGTCTGAATCATATAATTTCTCCGACCCCTAACCCTTAGACTTCGACGGCACGTTCGACGACATCAACCAGCATCCAGCACTTGGTCTTCGCCATCGGGCGAGTCTCACGAATGGTGACTTTGTCACCAATGCGGCACTGGTTGGTTTCGTCGTGCGCGTGCAGTTTGGTCGAACGCTTCACGTATTTACCGTAGATCGGGTGCTTCACGCGACGCTCGATCAGTACGGTGATGCTTTTGTCCATCTTGTCGCTGACGACACGGCCAGTCAGCGTGCGGACAGTCTTTTCAACTTCAGCCATGATCACTTACCTGCCTGCTGGTTGAGCACAGTCTTGACAC
This sequence comes from Stutzerimonas chloritidismutans, assembly GCF_051486945.1. Classification (GTDB taxonomy): domain Bacteria; phylum Pseudomonadota; class Gammaproteobacteria; order Pseudomonadales; family Pseudomonadaceae; genus Stutzerimonas; species Stutzerimonas chloritidismutans_B. The sequence continues at coordinate 1,033,527 of NZ_JAHVDX010000002.1, forward strand.
GAGCAATGTCGCGCTTGACTTGCGAGAGCAGGTGAGACTGCCCCAACTGGCCCGTTGCCTTCTGCATGCGCAGATTGAACTGGTCGCGCAGCAGCTCGAGCAGTTGCTCGTTCAGCTGCTGAGCGGATTTTTCACGAAGCTCGCTCGCTTTCATCACATCACCGTCCGCTTAACAAAGGAGGTGGCGAGTGGCAGCTTTGCAGCAGCCAGGGCGAATGCTTCACGCGCCAGCTCTTCGGAAACACCCTCGATCTCATAGAGCACCTTGCCCGGTTGAATCTGGGCTACCCAGTACTCGACGTTACCCTTACCTTTACCCATCCGCACTTCAAGAGGCTTCTTGGAGATAGGCTTGTCGGGGAATACGCGGATCCAGATTTTGCCGCCACGCTTTACGTGACGGGTCAACGCACGACGTGCGGACTCGATCTGGCGCGCGGTGAGACGACCGCGAGCGACAGACTTCAGAGCGAATTCGCCGAAGCTGACTTTGCTACCGCGCTGAGCCAAGCCACGGTTGTGGCCCGTCATCTGCTTGCGGAATTTTGTACGCTTGGGTTGTAACATTTGGCGTACTCCTTACTTGGCAGCTTTTTTACGAGGCGCAGGCGCTTGCGGCTTGAGCTCTTCATGGCGACCACCAATAACTTCGCCTTTGAAGATCCAGACCTTGACGCCGATCACACCGTAGGTGGTGTGCGCTTCGTAGGTGTTGTAGTCGATATCGGCACGCAGGGTGTGCAGCGGCACACGACCTTCCCGATACCATTCCGTACGGGCGATTTCAGCCCCACCCAGACGACCGCTCACCTGGATCTTGATGCCCTTGGCACCAATGCGGATCGCGTTCTGTACGGCGCGCTTCATGGCGCGACGGAACATCACACGACGCTCCAGCTGCTGAGCGACGTTCTGTGCTACCAACATTGCATCGAGTTCCGGCTTGCGGATTTCTTCGATGTTGATGTGCACAGGCACACCCATTTGCTTGGTCAGGTCCTGACGCAGCTTCTCGACATCCTCGCCCTTTTTCCCGATGACGATGCCGGGACGAGCGGTGTGGATGGTGATGCGTGCTGTCTGAGCCGGGCGATGAATATCGATACGGCTTACGGACGCGCTTTTTAGTTTGTCTTGGAGGTACTCACGCACGTTCAGATCTGCAAGCAGATAATCGGCGTACGTGCGACCGTCTGCGTACCAGACGGAAGTGTGCTCCTTGACGATTCCCAGGCGAATGCCAGTGGGATGTACTTTCTGACCCATCTGATCGACTCCGTTACTTGTCCGCAACCTTGACAGTGATATGGCAAGACCGCTTGACGATGCGATCAGCGCGGCCTTTGGCTCGCGGCATGATGCGCTTAAGCGAACGCCCTTCGTTGACGAAGACCGTGGATACCTTCAGGTCGTCCACGTCAGCGCCCTCGTTGTGCTCGGCGTTGGCAACGGCCGACTCCAGCACTTTCTTCATGATCTCGGCGGCTTTCTTACTGCTGAAAGCCAGCAGGTTGAGCGCTTCGCCCACCTTCTTCCCGCGGATCTGGTCGGCGACCAGGCGGGCTTTCTGGGCGGAGATGCGAGCGCCCGACAACTTAGCGGCTACTTCCATCTTTCCTTACCCCTTAGCGCTTGCCTTTCTTGTCCGCTACGTGCCCGCGATAGGTGCGGGTACCAGCGAACTCGCCGAGTTTGTGACCGACCATGTCTTCGCTCACCAGAACGGGGACATGTTGACGGCCGTTATGCACAGCGATGGTCAGACCGACCATTTGCGGCAGAATCATCGAACGACGCGACCAGGTTTTCACCGGCTTGCGATCGTTCTTTTCAGCCGCCACTTCGACCTTCTTCAGTAGGTGAAGATCGATAAAAGGACCTTTTTTCAGAGAACGCGGCACTGTCGTATCCCTCTAGTTACTTGCGACGACGGACGATCATGTTATCGGTGCGCTTGTTAGAGCGAGTCTTCGCGCCCTTAGTGGGGAAGCCCCACGGCGACACCGGATGACGACCACCGGAGGTACGACCCTCACCACCACCGTGGGGGTGATCGACCGGGTTCATTGCCACGCCACGGACGGTCGGGCGAACGCCACGCCAGCGCTTGGCGCCAGCCTTACCCAGCGAACGCAGGCTATGCTCGGAGTTCGAGACTTCGCCCAGGGTCGCACGGCACTCAGCCAGCACTTTGCGCATCTCGCCAGAGCGAAGACGCAGCGTTACATAGGCACCTTCACGCGCAACCAGCTGAGCCGAAGCACCAGCGGAGCGAGCGATCTGAGCCCCCTTGCCCGGCTTGAGCTCGACACCGTGAACGGTTGAACCCAGCGGAATGTTACGAAGCGGCAAGCTGTTGCCAGCCTTGATCGGTGCATTGACACCAGAGAGCAGCTGATCGCCAGCAGTCACGCCCTTCGGAGCAATAATGTAACGACGCTCGCCATCGGCGTACTTCAGCAACGCGATGTGCGCAGTACGGTTCGGATCGTATTCGACGCGCTCGACGACGGCAGGAATGCCATCCTTGTTGCGGCGAAAATCGACCAGACGGTAATGCTGCTTGTGACCACCACCAACGTGACGAGTGGTAATGCGACCGTTGTTGTTACGACCACCGGATTTCGACTTCTTCTCGAGCAGCGGAGCATAAGGAGCGCCTTTATGCAGCTCCTGATTGACCACCTTGACCACGAAACGGCGGCCCGCGGAAGTCGGTTTGCATTTAACGATTGCCATGATGCACCCCTTCCTTACTCAGCATTGCCGGAGAAATCGAGATCCTGGCCCGGCTGAAGCGCGATGTACGCTTTCTTCCAGTCATTGCGCTTGCCCAGACCGCGAGCGGTGCGCTTGGTCTTGCCCTGAACGTTCAGGGTGCTGACCTTGGCCACTTTCACGTTGAACAGGCTTTCGACGGCCTTCTTGATTTCCAGCTTGGTCGCGTCGGTCGCAACCTTGAAAACGAACTGGCTCTTGGTATCAGCCAGCATGGTTGCCTTCTCGGAGACGTGCGGACCAAGCAGGACTTTGAATACGCGTTCCTGGTTCATCCCAGCAGCTCCTCGAATTTCTTCACAGCCGACACGGTGATCAACACCTTGTCATAGGCGATCAGGCTGACAGGATCCGAACCCTGCACATCGCGCACATCGACGTGCGGCAGGTTGCGAGCTGCCAGATACAGGTTCTGGTCGACGGCATCGGAAACGATCAGTACGTCGTTCAGGCCCATGCCGGTCAGCTTGTTGGCCAGCAGTTTGGTCTTCGGGCTGTCGACAGCGAAGTCTTCAACCACGACCAGACGCTCGGAGCGAACCAGCTCGGAGAGGATGGAGCGCAGGGCTGCGCGGTACATCTTCTTGTTGAGCTTCTGCTCGTGATTCTGCGGACGAGCCGCGAAGGTCACGCCACCGCCACGCCAGATCGGGCCACGCGAAGTACCAGCACGTGCACGGCCTGTGCCCTTCTGACGCCAGGGGCGCTTACCGCCACCGGACACATCGGAGCGAGTCTTCTGCTGCTTGCTACCCTGACGCCCGCCAGCCATGTAGGCGACGACTGCCTGGTGCACCAGCGTCTCGTTGAACTCACCACCAAAGGTTTGCTCGGAGACTTCGATGGCTTGCGCGCCATTAACATTCAATTGCATGTGAACTCCCCCTTACCCGCGAGCCTTGGCAGCCGGACGCACGACAACGTCACCGCCAGTGGCCCCGGGCACTGCGCCCTTGACTAGCAGGAGATTACGCTCGGCATCGACACGCACGATTTCCAGGGACTGCACGGTTACGCGCTCGGCGCCCATGTGCCCGGACATCTTCTTGCCCTTGAAAACACGACCCGGAGTCTGGCACTGGCCAATGGAACCCGGGACGCGGTGGGATACGGAGTTACCGTGGGTATTGTCCTGACCACGGAAGTTCCAGCGCTTGATGGTACCAGCGAAGCCTTTACCCTTGGACTGCCCGGTGACATCCACCATCTGCCCAGCCTGGAAAATCTCAGCACTAATCTGATCACCGACCTGGAACTCCTCGCCATCGAGGCGAAACTCCCAAACGCTGCGACCAGCAGCCACATTCGCCTTGGCGAAATGACCAGCCTGTGCCTTGGTAACACGAGAGGCACGACGCTCGCCCACAGTAACCTGCACGGCGCGATAGCCATCGCTCTCTTCATTCTTGAACTGAGTGACGCGATTCGGCTCGATCTCGATGACCGTAACCGGAACAGAGACACCTTCCTCGGTGAAAATGCGGGTCATGCCGCACTTACGACCGACTACACCAATAGTCATGTTGTAACCTCTTGAGTGTACGGGGCTTTCACCCGCTATGGCCGCCCATTTCAGAGCGTTACACGACCAAAGCTAGAGCTTTAGCCGAGGCTGATCTGCACTTCCACGCCGGCCGCAAGATCAAGCTTCATAAGCGCATCGACGGTTTTGTCGGTGGGCTGAACGATGTCCAGCACTCGCTTATGAGTACGGATCTCGTACTGGTCGCGCGCGTCCTTATTGACGTGCGGGGAAACCAGAACAGTGAACCGCTCCTTGCGGGTCGGCAGTGGAATCGGACCACGCACCTGAGCACCAGTACGTTTCGCGGTTTCCACGATTTCCTGGGTTGATTGATCGATCAGGCGATGGTCAAAAGCCTTCAACCGAATACGGATTTGTTGGTTTTGCATTTTGACCTCAGACTCCAATTAGCCATCCCTACCAAACGCATACGCCTGGTAAAAGGAGGCGCAATTGTACGGATGCGCCCTAGGGGTGTCAATAAATGAGCAACAATAGAAAAAGGGCCCCGAGGGGCCCTTTTCGAGACCGATCGAATTATTCGACGATCTTGGCGACCACACCAGCACCAACGGTACGACCGCCTTCGCGGATAGCGAAGCGCAGGCCGTCTTCCATAGCGATCGGCTTGATCAGGGTAACGACCATCTTGATGTTGTCACCCGGCATAACCATCTCGACGCCT